>NZ_JAIOAP010000009.1 GCF_021190915.1 Cohnella silvisoli | reverse complement strand
CCCTACCGTTAGATTTCCGCTGCCAGCAGCGAAAGCAAGTAGCCAACCTATTTGCTTGCAGAAAGTACCGGTATGGCTGGTAAGAAACCCCTACTTCTTAGCGAAGCGTAAGTAGGGGAGGTTCATTCACACCCTCTGTATTCCATTTCCCTACGAAGACATTCAAGCGTCCCATTGCAGGATCAGGTTTAGACGGATTTTGTGGAGTAAGGGCATTATCATTCTCTGGTTCACTGATATTGTTTGTTGCCATTTTGATTTCTCCTTTCATGCGAAGTTCCTTATATCATAGCATGTAACAAATGTTATGATTTCTTATCAATTGCTTATTTTATTACCCAGGAAAGTGAACAGGCAAGAAGTGATCAACATAACGGAACCAAGTCAAATAATGTTGCAGATACTTCGTTGCAACGCCATTGAAACGGTCAATCCAACGTTTCAATCGGCTATGATAGCTGTTCACATTTTGAATGTGATAAACCAGGCAGCGTGACGGCCAAGCTGACGTTGCCCACGACAGGCGCTTACGGATCGACCATCGCTTGGGTGTCAAGTTCTCCGACAGTTATTTCGAATGACGGAAAAACGGTAACCCGTTCCTCAGTCGGCCAAGGCGATGTCACCGTTACGCTGATTGCTACCATTACAAGCAACAGTGTATCGGATGTGAAATTGTTCACCTTAGTCGTGAAGCAGCAACTCACCGACGCTCAGAAAGTTGCAGCCGACAAAGCCGCGCTTCAAATTGGATACAGCGGTACCGATACGGCAGCCAGTGTGACTGCTAAGCTTGCTCTACCATCGGTTGGCGCGAACGGTTCCATCATCGTATGGTATTGCAGCAATACAACTGTCATCGCCAATAGAGGCACGGTTATTCGTCCAGCTGCCGGCACCAGCGACAAGAAGGTGACTTTGACCGCCATTATCGTCAACAATGCCGTCGTGAATACGAGAGCCTTTACGATAACGGTCAAGCAATTGCCGTAAGCTCGTTACGATAACAAGATCGCCCTTCCCATGCCGCTAGGCAATGGGAAGGGCGATTGTCTTTCTTCGGGCGTATGAAAAAAAAGGAGGCTTGAGGCAACGGGCCGCAAGCCTCAAATGATATATAAAAAAGGGGGGTCATGTACGTATTGTAAACCCTCAACATGAAGAGAAGATGAAGGGTTCATTACGATTAAGTTACAAATGAGAAAGCGATATCATTTCCTACAAGCTTTCTGAGGTCCCTTCAGAGGATTTTGCCGTTTGGCTTAGTATCGGTTCTTCAACATTTCGATTTCCGTCTTCATCATTAACTGTTCGCGATTGAGGATTTCGATACCGGCTTGCGTATTAAGCTGAAAAGAGAATTTCCGCTCCTGAACATCTTGGCGTTCCGCGATTCCCGTTACCGTCTCTTTGACGGATTTGATCAGGCCGATCAATTGCGCATACAGGTTCTCGTGGCTGTTCAGCCGGTTTAAAATAGCTTGCTGGTCCTTCTTGAAGGTCTTGAACTCTTGCGCGAACTCGGAACGGACACTCTGAATATCGTCTTTAAACTCAGTCCTGACAGTTTGAATTTCCTCTTTAAGCTCCGACCAGACAACCTGAATTTCCTCTTTAAGCTCCGACCTGACAGCCTGAATTTCCTCTTTAAGCTCCGACCTGACAGCCTGAATTTCCGCTCTGACTTCCTGAAACTCCTCGTTCACTTCCGTCCTAAAATTCCGCAACTCGCCAAGAATCAATTCCAGCGTTGCCTGACTCATACTCTTCTTCCTCCTCCGGGATTTGTAATCATATACACAATGATTCGTTTCTCATAAACGTATCAATGCCGGCCTGCGAACCGGGTCCCGGAGGCATGAGGAACGTATCGTGAATCTATTATACCAGATGGGAGAGGTCTGTTGAGGCATTTTTGCTATTTGCCAATCAGCTCCGGGAGGCAAAACGCCATAATGCGGAACAGCTTAGAAAAATGGTGAACCGACTCAAACCGGTGACGGTTGACGATAACGGTTACGGACATGGCAGTGTTACGCAAATCGGCTTTCGCCCGGTTGATGCGGTAGAGGTTCCAATACCATTTCGACGTAAATCCCGTTTGCTTCTTGAACAAGACATGAAAATGGGAAGGGCTAAGTTCTAGCCGTTCGGCCCATTCGTCAATGCCATCGCCGCCGCTCGCTCCCTCTTCCATATCGGCCATCAATTTGGCAAGGCGAGGATCGGGATAGCCGGCTTTCCGCTCGGCCAGTTGAAATACCTGGTGCAGCGGCAGTAGAAAATGCCCATGCAGCTTCAACATCCGCGGATGATCGTCCGGGTCGGTAAGCCGATGGTCATGGCCGCTCAATTGCTCGAACAAACCGCTCCAAACGCTGATTTTATCCGCGGTCATGCACGCTTTCTGCGGGTCAATCCGGTCGGCCTCCCACGTGTGCGAAACGTCCGCCGGCAATACCTAAGCACGCAGTACCGGAGGCGGTGAAAGCTCAAGCGGTAGAGTTATACACAGAAAAGTAGACTTGCGCAACGGAGCCGCAAGCCTCAATTAGAACACGGTATCATTTAATTATCTTTATCTTACTTCTGTTTCTTCTTAATAATAGTTAATATTTTCGCAGCTGTTACCCCAGAACCGTCCATTGCGGTCGCAACGATTTTTACGGTGCCGTGTTTATTGGGCTTTAGGGTGCCGTCTTGGTTGATAGTCGCGATCTTCGTTTTACTGCCATCCACATTGTAGACAGCCCAGCGTACGGTTTGCAATGCAGCATCGGTGGGCTCGACGATTGCCCTAAACACAACTTCATCTTTCTTTGCAATAATGTTATCCGGTCCGGAAATCGCAAGCGAAGTCACGAGAATCGGACCGGAGGGCGGGCTTGCAGTGGTGACAATAACATTCGGACCATCTACGCTCCAATTTCCCGCAGAGTCTCCTGCTTGAACGGTAAAGGTGTATGCCGTACCGGTTTGAAGTTCCGTTATCGTCGCCGAATGGACATTCCCCGGTACAGTGACATTCTGATTTTGTCCCCATGCGATTTTATATTCCGTCACGCCTACATGATCCGATGCCGCAGGCCAGGTCAAGGTTACTTGATGTTCGCCAACCTCCGTTACGCTAAGGGTTGGCGATTCTCCCCAATTCGGAGCTGTTACGTCAGGAGGTACGGGCGTAGACCAAATGGGTCCGAGGTTATGGCTCGGGTCGCTGCCATTATAAATAAACACGCGAAGATCGTCTTGAACGTACAGGAAGCTGACTCCGTTGCCTCCCGTCCCCGTTGACCAAACAAAGCCCTTATTATCAGAAGGCCCGGTTCCTTTATAGATGACGAAATTGCCGTCGCCCTGCATGATGGCGAAATAATCTCCAGGGGTTCCCGCCGTATTGGATTGCCAAATCATGCCGGTATTATGCGAAGGATTCGAACCGCCGTATAGCACTAAATTGCCATCGCTTTGCATGTAAAGAAAACAACTCCCGGAAGAGGATGCCAGATAGTCGCCGACACCTAAGTACGAACCCGCTTTCAGAAAGGTTTTGTCCTCTTCTACGGGAATTTCTTCGGGTACTTCCCCGCCGTTTAAGCTAACGCTGAATAAACTAGGTCCCCACCCGTCCGCGGGGGAACCGTCGGAGAGCTTTACATAAACGATCTTCGAAGGGTTATCGAGCAGATAACCGGATAAGTCGATCGTTACTTTCCCTCGATTGCTCGCATCGTGAATATCGGCCGAGGCCTTTCCCACTACAACCCAATCCGTCTTGTTCTTCGAGGCTTCAACCACATAATTGTTCGCCAAATCAAGCACGACCTGCGAACTGGTTAAGTCGTCGGCCAGATCGAATTTGTACGTCACGCTTTGATTTCCATCGGCTACCCGATGATTGCCGTCCGCAATATACGTTCCGTTGTTTTCCTCGATAAAACCGCTCTCGTCGTGAGAGAATTTGGCTCTATAGCCTGCTTGGGATACATCGGAAAACACGGTTTCCGCATATTGCTTGTACAAGTCGACGAGTTCCCCGGGCGAAACGACAACGAACCGAGACGGCAACGAATCAATGAAATCGATTAGTAAAGTCGTATTGACATACTGAGCGGCAACGCTAAAAAACGCGGGTCCCGGTTTGTCATACGACCGGATAAGTTCTCTGTCGAAGAAGGAATAATTGATAAAAATCGGTTTGTTCAAATAGCTGAAATTCGTTTCGGCATTTTGTTCGACCGATGGTCTGCCGGGATCCATTCCGCCGTAGCCGGCAAAAATCCCTTCTACGCTCGGAATGTCCGTATAAGCGGAAGCTTCGATCTGGTCGTAATTCATCGTTCTTATTAGCCGATATTTCATATCTTGCATATATCGTTCGGTTTTCTCGTAGAATAGGTCCTTATACGGATCGGGCATTGGATATTTAATATAACCTACCCCGGTAACGGGATTGACATAATTGTTCTTTCCGATGTGTTGGGCGAAATAATTTCCTGCGAGAGGGTCAATTTCATTGATGGTGCTCGGTATTTCCCAGCCGATAGGATAACTTTCCCGGTTCGGAAGTTGAAACCATGTCGGGAATTTAAGATGAGGAAACAGCAACGTGTCTCCATCCGTCTCCGTAAAGCTGATATAAATTTTTGCGGGATCGTAAACGAGATTGCGGTTGGTTTCGCTTGCGGCGGGTAGATTCGAGGGTAAGCCGCTAGTCCAGCTCATATTGAAACTCTCGCTCATCACAAGCACGAATTTCCCTTTTTTATTCAAGTATTTACCGAACGTATCTTCATCCGTACTTCCGCCCCATACGCCGACTACCGGAGTTACGGGCTCCGTGCGATCGACAACGGTATCGGTCAATGCTTTCTCGCTGGACGTAAGGCCCGTTCCCGTAGAAGGATTGCCTTTCATATTGAACATGAAGATTTTGTTAGCTATCAAATAATCGAACATGGCGAGACTAAAGTTAGGATTGTTGGCCATAATATCGGTTCTCATGTCGGAGCTTAAGTTGTTCATCGCATAGTCGTAACTTTTCTCCCAAGTACTCAAATCGATCGTCGCCGTATCGACTAGAACGGGGAGCTCGACGCCATAATGAAGGGTTAAATCGTTCAATTGGTCTGCCGTTAGCGCGATCGCGTTGTATTTGGCGCAAAGCATGGCCGTTACGTTTAATTTCGCAACCGTGTCGGCAGAAGGCTGAAAGCTCTTATTAGGCTCCGCCAAATCCGAATTGTCGTTCGTGACGTAATTGAAACTTCCCAGGTTGCCATTATATCCGGTTGTCGTGTTCAAAAGGTTAGCGTCATATAGAATAACGCCTGATAGGCTGCCGGCAAAAGCTTGCACCAGTTCTTTAGGATTCGTATGCTGAACTTTCGCGTACCCTGAAATTTGATTGAACCAGAAGGAGCGGTCCACCATGACGGAAGCCGGATCAAAGCCCGGTCCTGCATCATAAATATGGATGGGGTTTTTGAGTACCCAAATTCTCGGTTTCTCGCGATTTACGATGCCTTGAAGCGACTCGATCATAAATAGATCTTTCAAAGAATAATCGGTTTTCTCCATATCCACGTAATGAATCGTATTGTCCGGTTGCTGGGAGGCCCTGGGATAGATGGTATCCGGGACGGTTTCCGCTTTGACCACCGGCAGATTGAGCATGAAACAGATGAAAAGGCAGACTGCGACGATTGGAACTCTTCTTGACACAAAGATCCCTCCTACAAGATATTGTTGCTTTGCACGATTGATGATAGCGGTTACATTTGACTTTTCAAAGTTGATATTTGAAAGATATCGTGATAATCAGTCTATTTCATCATGAAGAAAATCAACGATCATGAAATATTCCCTATTCGGACGGGAAGAAGATTGGCAACCTCCCATGCGGGATGTTATCATGGGGAACAATGCTTTGGAAAGCGCTTACCTTACAGAGAGGAAATGAAGACATGCTTTGAAAGAAGGGGATTTCATGCGGTGGAATAAGAACAGTCAGCCTAGTATCAGAACGGTTTTTGCAAGATTCATCATAAACTATCTCATTCTTTTGATTATCCTAACCGGCATAGGGGGTTATGTGTACAACAAGTCCCTCCAGTTCGCGAAGGAGAAGGCAATCGAGTCGGGCATCTCCAAGCTGGACAAGAGCAAGGACCTGTTAACGACCCGACTGCAGGAAGTCGAAAGCCTTGTTAATCAACTTTCCATGAATACCCTCATCCAGAGCTTCATGAATGTCAAGAAGCCCTATAACGGCGAGGATTACTATAAAATCAAAGAGATTGCGGATCATTTGTCTACCTCTAAATTCAATAACCGCTTCGTGAAAGAGACGTTCCTTTATTTGAAAAACGACACGTTGATCACTTCTTCCATGTCGACCGCCAATGCTTCGTTGGTTTATGGAAAGCTATTGAAACAAGGCGATCTAGATTACTTGACATGGCAGAAGAATCTATTAGGAAAGTATCAATATGCGACCTTCTGGCCGGAGGCCAACCTAAGCTTGAATAACGACAGCCGGTCGGTCATTACCTATGTGCAGTCTGTACCGATCGGGGCGGTAAACACATACAAAGGCGCGATCGCCGTGCTCATCGATTCGAACGAGGTTCATAAGCTGCTGTCAACGGTCATTCCAGACGAGAGCGGATGGTCGTACGTCGCGGATCGGAACGGCACGATTATCTCGGAGTTGAATCATTCGAATGAACCGTCCATCGGTTTGCAGATTCCCGAAGAGGCCAGAGGATATGCCGAGCGCACGATTAACGGCACAAAGATGATTATGATGTACACGACTTCCGATTCGAGCGGGTGGATATACGTTGCAGCGGTTCCCTATGATTTCGTCGTACAGAGCGTCGAATATATTAAACGTATGTACATCTACACCATCATTGTCACGATCGTAGTAGGGGTTTTGATTGCCATCGCTTTTTCGTATACGAGCAGTAAGCCCATTCATAATTTGATCCGCAGTCGCGACCAATTGCGCAAGGATTTGAATGAACAGTTCGACTTGGTGAAGGCTACCTTTCTCGAACGGTTGCTGCGCGGAGGGTTTACGAAGGAGAAGGAAATTGAAACCGTGCGTTCCTATATCGGCTTGGATTTGGTAGGCAATCAATATATCGCCGTCATGATCTCGATCGAAGGATACGGCACGGAAGATATATCTCCCGGTTTGCTTGAACGGCTTGACCTAGCCAAGGTAGTCATTCATAACACGTTCAAGGACATGATAGCGTACCCGACAAAATACTTTAACATCGACAATGAAAAAATCGTATTTATCATCGCTTATGATGAAAAGGAAGGCGAGGGCATTCGGCGTGATATCGAGAAAACGGTAGAAACGGTTACGAATTTGCTGACGCAATCCCATGGAATCAACATTCGTGTCGGCGTCGGCAATCCCTGTAGTAATCTCATTAATATCCGTAACTCGTTCGACGAAGCTATGCAGGTCCTCGACAGCTTGATAGGAAAGTCTTCCGCGGGTCTAGCTTTCTACAAGGAAATCCAACTAGGGCAAATCGAATATTACTTTCCTCTCGATGTGGAAACAAGACTGATGAACTTGGTCAAGGCGGGAGACGAGACGGAAGTGAAATCCCTGTTGGAAGAGCTTTATGGAAGAAATACCGTAAACATCTCCCTGCAATCGGGAATGCTGACCCAACTCTCCTACGAACTGCGGGGTACGGCGGTTAAACTAAAAAAAGCGCTAGCCGCTCATGAGAAAGAAGAAAGCAATCAAGTGGATACGCTGCTCGAGGAAATCGTAAAACAACAAACCTTGCCCTCTTTGTTCGAGTCGGCAGGCCAGTTATTTTTGCTCTTATGCAGTATCGTTAACAGACAGCAAGGCAAGCAGAAAAAGGCATTAAAAGATAAGATGATGAGTTACGTCTCGCAACATTTTAAAGAAGACGATTTATCTTTATACCGCATTTCTTCCGATCTGGGGATGACCGAGAAGTACTTCTCCCATGTATTCAAGGAACTGATCGGAGACAGTTTTACGCAATTCCTTGAGAAAACCCGGATGGATTGTGCAGTTGGGCTTCTAAAGGACGACAAAGTATCGGTCAACGATATTGCCCGTTTATCGGGATATGCAAATCCCAATACATTCTACAAAGCGTTTAAACGTTACTTCGGCGTTAGCCCGACCACCTATCGGCAACAACTGTAAATAAACGATTTGTGTCATGAACGGAGCTTAATGGGCCGGCCGGATTATCTGGTCGGTCTTTTTGTTGCGAGGATGACGAACAATTTCATGCGAGCGGGATAATATCACTGTCCTCTTTCAGGAATAAATCATGCTCAAGGGATAAGATCAACTTTCTCATTTTTTCTTCAGATGTTACTTTTGTTTCGAGATAGCCGGGAGCGCTGCCAATTCATCACGACAGGAGCACGTATTTATGAAAGAAACAATTGCAAGACCGTTAACCACTCCGGAAAAGCGGGATCGTTCGAGGTTATTCAAAAAAGAGCTAATCACAAATTATCAATTGTATTTGATGATTGTTCCGCCATTGATTTGGCTGATCCTGTTTATGTACGTTCCCATGTATGGCGTGCAGATTGCCTTCAAAAAGTTCAGAGCCGTAGATGGAATCAATGGCAGCGAATGGGTGGGTCTCAAGTACTTTCACAAGTTTTTTCAATCCTATGATGCCGGAGAGATTATCTGGAATACGGTCGAGGTTTGCTTTTACACGCTGCTTGTCGGGTTTCCGATCTTCGTGTTGCTGGCGCTGCTTTTAAACAACACCGGCAGTAAACGCTTTCGGAAAGTGGTCCAATTATCGACATTTGCACCTTACTTCATTTCGGTCACGGTCGTCGTGGGCATGTTGATTCAATTTTTATCCGTTCAGGATTATGGAATCATCAATAACGTTATTCGTTTCTTCGGCGGCGAACCGATCATGTTTATGTCTAAGCCCGAATGGTTCAGCTCCGTCTATACATGGTCCAATATTTGGCAGGGCGCGGGTTTTAACGCGATTATCTATATCGCCGCTCTAGCATCAATCGATCAAGAATTGTACGAGGCGGCGGTCGTGGATGGAGCGTCGAAGTTTCAGCGAATTCGTCATATTGATTTACCGGGCATTATGCCTACAATGGTCATCACCTTCATATTGGCGGTCGGCCAAGTGATGAATCTAGGTTTCTTCGATAAAATTTTCCTGATGCAAAATCCGCTTAACCTAGATTCATCCGAAGTCATCTCAACTTATGTCTATAAAACGGGGTTATCCGCATCCCTGCCGAACTATTCCTATGCTTCCGCCATCGGCCTGTTCAATTCGCTAATTAATTTCGCATTGCTCATACTCGCGAATTCGATTTCCAAACGGATAAACAAAAACAGTCTATGGTAGGAGGAGAAATAAGATGGACAATTTGTACACAACGCGCAGGGATAAATGGTTTACGGCTTTCATTAACTTTCTGCTCACCGTCGCTCTAGTCGTTACGTTATATCCGATTATCTATATTGTCAGTTCCTCCTTCAGCTCTCCAACGGCCGTCACGACCGGACAGGTATGGCTATGGCCGGTCCTTCCCAGCTTGGCAGGTTACGAAGCGGTCTTTCAATACAAAGGAATTTGGACAGGTTTTTACAATACGGCGATTTATACCGTTTTCGGTACGCTGATCAGCGTAGCATTGACCGTGCTGGCGGCATATCCGCTGTCTCGCCCGGATTTCAAAGCAAAAAATCCGCTCATGTTTTTGTTTACCTTTACGATGTTCTTCAGCGGCGGTCTCATACCGACCTATATGCTCGTTAATCAACTCAGTTTGTATAACACCCGATGGGCAGTTATTCTGCCCTCGGCTCTGGCTGTATACAACTTGATCATCACCCGCACGTTCTTTCAAGCGGGGATACCCCGAGAATTGCTAGAAGCGGCGAAGCTGGATGGGTGCGACGATTTTACGTTTGTCCGAAAAATCGTTCTCCCGATTTCCGGCGCGATTATAGCCGTTAATACGCTGTTTTACGCGATCGGATATTGGAACAATATCCAAAGCGCCTTGATTTTCCTGAAGGATAACGACAAGATGCCGCTGCAAATGATTTTGCGCGCGATTTTGATCCAAAACCAGATCGATCCCAGCATGATGGCGGGCTTCGACACAAAAGCAATGGCGGAAAGAGCTAATTTGCGGGAACAGCTTAAATACTCGTTAATTGTCGTTTCCAGTTTGCCAGTCGTTCTTCTATATCCTTTCGTGCAAAAGTATTTCGTTCGGGGAATCATGATCGGCTCGATAAAAGGATAAAATGCCAATCTTTTTATTTAAGGTGGTGATGCGCAATTCTGAAATGGGATTTATATTAGAAGCTAAGGTTTTCTAGTAACGGAAAAACAAAAACAATTTGGAGGGGTTCAACGAATGAAGAAAACGTTAGCTTATTTATTAACCGTCATTCTATGTTTCAGCATCATACTGGCCGGTTGCAATAAGGTTTCCAAAAATAATGAGGCCGCCGGAAGTCCAACTAGCGGGAGCGCGGCCGAAACTGGAAAGGACAACGCATCCAATTTGAATGCTCCCGGTACATTTCCGATCGCGAAACAAAAGGAAACGCTTCGGGTATGGGCAAGCCCGCCAAGCTGGATCGGAGATTTGGAACAGAACTCGTTTACGAAGTATTTCGAAGAGAAGACCAACATAAAAATCGAGTGGGTCAGAGCGAATATGGAAGATTATCGGGATAAGCTGAACTTGCTCCTTGCAAGCAGTTCGGATATGCCGGATGTCATCTTGTCATGGGGAATCAGCAATGCCCAGCAAATCGCTTACGGTTCACAGGGACTGTTCCTGCCTTTGAATAAATTAATCGATGATTATGGCGTCGCGACTAAAAAGGTGTTCGACTACAATCCGATCATCGAAAAAGCGATTACGGCGCCAGACGGGAACATTTACGGTCTGCCGGCTATAAACGAATGTTACCACTGCACCTACAGCCATAAGATGTGGATCAATCAGAAATGGCTGGATAATCTGGGACTCAAAATGCCGACCACCACCGACGAATTTTATAATGTTATGAAAGCTTTCAAGGAGAATGATCCGAACGGCAATCACAAAAAAGACGAAATTCCGTTAACTCGCGCTTCGTGGCAAGGGGGTATCGATTTCTTCCTGATGAACGCATTCATCTACAATGAGGTCGGTAACCGCTTATCGCTCATGGATGATAAAGTCGTGCAAGCGCCGGTACAGCCAGAATGGAAAGAGGGATTGAAATATTTAAACAAACTGTATAAAGACGGTTTGATCGATCCTGAGTTCTTGCTGGAAGACGACAACAAACTCAAAATTCTGGCAGGTACGAGCCAAGAAGACAATCGACTAGGGGCAGTCGGTTCCGGCGCGATGGGTTGGGTCGATTGGAGCGAAGCGAATAACGTGAAAGAAAATTACGTGGCGCTGCCTCCTTTGACCGGGCCGAAAGGAGTGTCCTTCGCGAAAGAATATTCTTTCGGAATGGGTACGGGAAATTTCGTTATCACGAAAGCAGCGAAGAATCCCGAGTTGGCCATGCGTTTCGGCGATGCCATCTATCAGCTGTTTATGGACGGAGACTACAATCTGTACGGTCCGGAAGGCGACGTTTGGGAAAAGGCGAAGGAAGGCGAGGTAGGTCTTGACGGTAAGCCCGCCAAATACAACGTCAAAAAAAGCGGCGAGCAGCCGAACAATTTCACTTGGGGTAACGGTCTTAATACGTTCATGACGTCCGACTGGCGGAATTCCCAAGTCGTTACGCCTGGCGTATGGAATCATGAGAAAATATTGTATGACGAAACAAAGGCTAAATACGAAGGCAAAGGGCCGAAGCAACCGATGCCCGGAAGCTTCATGATGCCGGAGGACGAGGCGACGGAATGGGAAGAGCTGAACAATGCGGTTATCAAGTATTTGGATGAGAGCATTGCAAAGTTCGTAACCGGGAGTATGGACGTAGATAAGGACTGGGATAAATACGTAAGCGAATTGAAGAAAGTCGGCTACGACCGTTTGGCGGAACTGACTCAAATCGCTTATGACAGGCAGTATAAAGGGAAATAAATCTACAAATAGGGGAAACAAACTATTGAAGCCTATAAGTGCGCTTATAGGCTTCTTTTCTTAAAAAGCGATCTGGGGTGTGGAGCATGGGAGAAAAAAATAGCAACGAACGTCAGTGGTCGGATATCGACGCTAGGCCGATCCCGGCTTGGTTTAATGATTATAAATTAGGAATATTCATTCACTGGGGTCTTTACTCGGTACCGGCATGGGCTCCTAAACGTTCGAGCGTTAACACGCCTGGGGAAGCCTATGCAGAGTGGTATGGCAGCGCCGTGCGACAACAAAACGGACAATATCGGACTTTTCATCAAAAGATATACGGAGAGTCGTTTAAATACGAGGATTTCGCAGCTCAATTTAAAGCCGAATTGTTCGACCCGCATCAATGGGCGCAATTGTTCCAACGTTCGGGCGCACGTTATGTCGTGCTAACCGCCAAGCATCATGATGCATTCTGTCTGTGGCCCAGTCAGCATAGTTGGAACTGGAACAGCGTAGACATCGGACCCCATCGGGATTTATATGGGGAACTGAGCTCCGCCGTTGTGGGTAAGGGCCTAAAGATGGGCGCCTATTATTCGCTGCTGGAATGGTTTAACCCGCTATATGTCAAAGATCCCGAAGCGTATGCTTTGAAACATATGATTCCCCAAATGAAACAATTGGTGGAAGCGTATCGGCCATCGGTGTTGTTCACGGATGGGGAGTGGGAGCACGCAAGCGGTGTGTGGCATAGTCGGGAATTTTTGGAGTGGCTGTTCACGGAGTCGTCCGTTCGGGATGAAATCGTGGTCAACGATCGGTGGGGCAAGGACACGCGAGGAAAGCATGGCGGCTACTTCACGACCGAATACGGCGAAGTCGGGTATGGGCCTGAAGGGCAATTATTAGAGATGAGCCGCGAATGGAAATGGGAAGAGTGCCGGGGCATCGGAACCTCGTTCGGCTATAACCGAAACGAAACCTTGAACGACTATATGACGGAGGAAGAAGTCATTCATCTTCTAGTCGATACGGTAAGCAGAGGCGGTAACCTGTTATTGAACGTCGGGCCCACCGCCGACGGATTGATTCCGGTCATTATGGAAGAACGGTTGACGCAATTGGGAGTTTGGTTAGAGGTTAACGGGGAAGCCGTGTTCGGTACGCATAAATGGCGGGACAACCAGGACTCGGAGTTCGTTAGATATACCTATAGAGAAGGTACGCTCTACGCCATAGCATTGCGTTGGCCGGGGAAACAGCTGGTGTTGCAGAACCTTCGACTATCGGGAGATGCTCGGATCTCGATGCTGGGCTGGAATGAGTCTTTATCGTATGAGGAAACGACGCAAGAGCTGCTTATTCGAATGCCAGCAATCGCGATAGACAGCGTTCCTTGTCGGCATGCTTACGTATTCAAAATAGAGGGCGTTCGGTAGAGGGAAAGGGGGAGGAAACATGTTCGATCGGAAAAACGCGTTTTTTGGTCTGCACTTCGATTTACATCCAATGGCAGAGGATACAAGTCTCGGGGCAGACGTAAGCGAAGAAATGGTGGAACGACTTCTCACGAAAGTCCGTCCCGAGTTCGTACACTATGATTGCAAAGGGCATCCGGGATATGCCGGATTTCCAACGCAAGTAGGCTGGGCTTCTCGAGGCATCGTCAAAGATTCTTTGGCCATTTGGCGCAAAGCGACTCGGCGGCATGGAATCGGCCTCGGCATTCATTACTCGGGTATAGTCGATCATTTGGCCGTTCGCGAACATCCTGAATGGGCAAGCGTAGATGCGGAAGGCAAGACGGATCCAGAGGCAACCAGCGTTTTTGGTCCTTACGTTGATGAACTGCTCATTCCGCAATTGGCGGAAGTCGTTGATCTATACGATATCGACAGCGTATGGCTGGATGGCGAGTGCTGGGGAGCCAAGCTGGATTATTCGGAGGCGGCATTGGCAGCGTGGAAGCAAGAGACGGGATGGGACGATGCCCCGAAGAACCGCTCGGACGAGCGGTGGCTGGCGTGGAAAAATTTCCACAGAGCCCATTTCGAGCGTTACCTCGGTCATTGGACGCAAGCGTTGCACGAGCTGAAACCCGGCGTTCAGGTGGCGAGCAACTGGGCGTACACGACGATGAGTCCAAAGCCGGTCGAAACGGATGTCGACTATATATCCGGCGATTTCGATCCGATGCTATCCGTCGATCGCGCGCGGACCGAAACGCGATACTTGACCAACACAGGCATGCCGTGGGAGCTGCAAGCGTGGGGGTTTGATACGGCCAAAGACCAGGAGGAGCTGTTAAAGACACCCGTTCAGCTCATGCAAGAGGCGGCTGTCGTGCTCATGCACGGCGGCGGATTCATGGTGTACTTTCTGCCGACGCGATCCGGTTATATTAGCGATGAAATTATGAATGTCGCAAGCGAAACGGCACAATTCTGCCTTATGCGCAAGGAGATTTCACATCGCAGCACATCGGTACCCCAGATCGCGCTTCTGCATTCCAGCGAAAGTCAATTCGACAAGTCGGATCGCGTTTACACGTGGTGGGACACACCGCTTATTGAACTGGAAGGGGCTCTGCATGCGCTTCTGGAGTCGCACTATTCCGTTGATGTGCTGTCCGAGCACATGTTGATGGACAATCTGGAGAAATTCCCGTTGTTGGTCATTCCGGATTCCCATTTACTGATCGAGAGCTTTCGGAAGCGAGTTCTTGCGTACGTTGCGGATGGGGGGAAGCTGCTGCTTCTTGGACAACGCTGCGCCCATCAGTTCCAAGAAGCGTTAGGCGTACTTTTCGAGGGAGAACCGACAAAAATTAACGCACAGCTCGTATCCGTACAAGGGAAAGTAGGCTGCCCGGGGAAATGGCAGGATGTATCTCTCGTAACGGCGGAAGTGCTTTCCATGCGCTACCATGGGGAGGGGGTGCATGGACGTCACTCCTACCTGGATGTCAGAAGTACGGGGGTATCCGAAGAACACCTTCGCCAACGGCACGAAGCCGTTGCAGCAACAATTGCCTCTTATGGAAAGGGGGAAATTGCCGCCGTATTTGGACCGGTTGCAACCTGTTTCCATAATTCCCACCATCCGTTCTTGCGCAGTTATGTCCGGGATATCGTTGCCAGGTTGTTCCCCGACCCCATCGTCACTACGGATGCGCCTTACTGCGTAGATATTTCTATCCGCAGGTCCTCTCAAGGGGAACTCTGCGTCCACCTGATGAACCTTGTCAACATTCCGGTTTCGAACCGAAGGGCTTTTGTTGAATACGTGCCTCCGATCGGACCGATATGCGTTCGAATCCTGACGGATATTCGTCCCGCCAACGTGATGTGGGAACCGGATAGAACGGAGCTGAAGTGGGAATGGGAGGAAGGGGCGGTAAATGTTATCGTACCGAGTTTATCGATCCACGGAGTCATTGTACTGAAGGACTAGAAGTCTAAGCTAAGAGAAAATGATTAATCGATCAGCAAGAGGCAAGCGCCGATATTCACGGTTGCTTGCTTTTTTCAATTCGAGGGTGGCATCGCCACCTGGGCAGTTTTTTGGCCTTGGTGAAGTCTCGACGCTGCAGATCAAGAAGATGAGGGCAGTTTTTTGGCCTTGGCGAAGTCTCGACGCTGCAGATCAAGGTGATGAGGGCAGTTTTTTGGCCTTGGCGAAGTCTCGACGCTGCAGATCAAGGTGATGAGGGCAGTTTTTTGGCCTTGGCGAAGTCTCGACCCTGCGGTTCAAGGTGGTGAGGGCAGTTTTTTGGCCTTCGCACCATATTATAATGGCGGAAGGGTCGATGACGGCGTATAAGGATGGCACATTCTTTCCCGAAAACGGCAAAGCCGGTTTTGTTGTTAAGCAGAGGATTTTCTAACTTTTTGTCGAATTGTGTAGAATTATGAAAGCATATCAGGGATACATTGGGGGTAATCTCATGAATGCTTGGGGAATAGCAGCGACTGCAGTCGTAATAATCATATTTTTGATCTGGGGCGGCTTGAAGATAAGCCGTCTTGTTCGCGATGCTTCTAAATACAGACGAACGCTAGAAGAACTAGAGGCGACTAAAAAAGAGTACATGACGATATTGAGGGAGCAGCACGGGATTCTGTTTAAGTTCAAGAAAATCAACGGTCAATATCGTTATACGATGGGTGACGGCAAATTGTATTACATGCTCGGCCTGACCCAAGCCGACATAGGCAAGACCATGGAAGAAGTGATGCCTCCAAGGATGCATGATTATATTAGAGAGATTTATGACCGTGCGTGGGCAGGCGAATGCCTCCAGTATGAATCGGGATTTAATGAACATACGTATCTGAACAGCGTCACGCCCATAATCGAGAACGGTGTTACGGTAGAAGTGCTGGTCGTAGGCAGCGATATTACGGAACGCAAGCTTGCCGAGCAGCAGCTACAGGAAACCAATCTTCTTTTGTCTAAATTAGCGAATCTGGACGGGTTGACCGGGATCGCGAATCGTCGCTACATGAACGATAAGCTGGAGCAGGAGTGGGTATTAGGCGCAGCACAGGGAACGGTGCCGATGTCCGTCATTTTATGCGATATCGATTATTTCAAAGCTTATAACGACACTTACGGACACCTTGAAGGGGATAGCTGTTTGAAGAGGGTAGCTGCTGCGCTTGATGAATACGAGTTGCCCGAAGGCGGATTCGCGGCGAGGTACGGCGGGGAAGAGTTCATCGTCGTGTTGCCCGAAACGGATGAACGGACCGCGGTACGAATCGCCGCGGGTTTAGGCAAATGCATTGAGTTGCTGGACATTCCGCACCAAGCATCGAAAACGAGCGATCATGTTACCATTAGCATGGGAGTTGCGACGGTCATACCGTCCCAAACGTCAAGCCGGGAATTAATCATTCATCACGCGGATGAGGCTCTCTATAAAGCGAAGCTGATGGGAAGAAATCAACTGCAGGTTTACTCGGATTCCTATAATTAACCGTTTCCGAATATTTTAGGGGTTACGCCCCGAAAAAATTGAATTCACTCTGACTGCCGTTCCTGATAAAGTAAAGAGGGACTCTTTACTTTACCCGGCTAAACCTAAGTTACTCCCTTCAGGCTCCGTCCGGAGGGAGTATTTCAATTTCCGGAGGGCGCGCCTATGTTCTACTCGCTAAGAACTCGCTTGTCCGTCACGTTCATCGTTCTGCTCATCATTCCGTTCATTACGATGGTTGTCGTGCTGACGCAGGTATCCAACTCCGTCATCGGTACGTCCATCGAAGAATCCACGTCGCAGACGATGGATCAATACGCTTCGTTCGTCAGTACGCTAACGACGCAAGTTGAAGATGTGGCGAATCAGGTGCTGAGCAATGAAGTGACGCAGCAATGGATTACCGTGCATCTAGACAAAAGCTTACCTCCCGAGAAACGAATTTCGCAGGATGCGGAAATACGCAAGTTTCTGTCCTCCATCGCTTTGAATCATTCCTCAATCTCCTCCATTACTTTGTTCAACGATAACGGAACGGCCGTCGGTATTCGCGATAACGTGTTTAACGATCCCGCATTCCTCGATAACCCGTGGTATAAAACCTTCAAGCAAGAAGGCATCCGCTGGGTACCCGCCCACATGGACGCCTACCAACCGGGCTATCTGCAGAAAATAAGCATGAACAGTTTGATATACAATCTCGTGCAGTTGAGCTCCTTCCGCAAGATCGGCGTATTGAAACTTAACGTTCAAACGGCGCAAATTCAAACGCCGCTGGACAAAATTAAATTCGGTGAGACGGGCCGCGTGTACTTGCTGGATATGGAAGGGAATCCGGTGCTCGAGCAGCAAATCGCCGAAGGGATGTCGGGTTTCCTAGGTGAAATGCAAGCGATGCGCAAAGACAAGCATTCCGGGGGCAAGCTGACGGTAGAGCATCAAGGCGAAAGCCATCGGGTCCTCTATCGTAAAATCAAAGGCGCGAACTGGATTCTCGTAGGCGAAGTGCCGGAGCACGAACTGTTCGAGAAAATGAAGCGGGTGCAGCAAACGATGATGGCCGTAGGCGCGCTTCTGCTTCTGCTCACGATCGCGGCGGCGTTCTGGGTTTCTTCCGGGATCGCCCGGCCGCTCACCCGACTGGCGGGTTCGATGAGATTGGTAGAGCGAGGAGATTTCAGCCAAGAAGAGGACGAATCGCTGGCGCGAATGCCGATTCCCCGCAATGAGGTCGGATACGTCGTCAAGGTGTTCCGCAATATGGTCAAGCGCTTGCGTTTTTTGATCGAAACCGAATTCCAGGCCAATATGCGGCGCAAAGACGCGGAATACAAGGCGCTTCTGATGCAAATCAATCCGCACTTTCTCTATAACACGCTCGAAGCCATTGGCAGCTTGTCCGCGCAAAGCCGCAACGAAGAAGTGATAGACGTGACGGAGTGGCTCGGTCAGATGCTCCGGTACTCCTTGCGCGTGGATAGCGATTTGGTTAAGCTGCGGGAGGAAATGCAGTATATCCGGTATTACGTGGCGATTATGAAAATTCGTTTCGGAGAACGCCTCACTATTGAAATTCACGATACTCCGGAGTATGGGGACGTATCGATCGTCAAATTTATTTTGCAGCCGCTCGTGGAGAACGCGATCAAGTTCAGTTTGGAGAATCCCGCCGGCGCTAACGTTGTTCTGACTACCCGCAAGGTAAACGACGCGCTTGAAATTACGATAACCGATAATGGTACGGGAATGTCATCCGATTTGATAGAGGAATTGCAAAGGGAAATGTCTCAAGGAGATATGGCGGACGTCCTCGGCGCTCAAGGCCGGAGAATCGGCTTGCGCAATGTTCTGGCAAGATGCTGTCTTCATTACGGGACAAGATTCGTCGTCCGGATGGAGTCGGCGCCGGGAAAAGGCACCCGAATTATTTTCCAGCTGCCCATGAAGGAGGAATGAACGATGTATCGCGTGTTATTAGTAGACGATGAACTTGAAATCCGCAGCGGCCTTAAGCTGAAAATCGACTGGTCGTCCCATCAATTCATGATCGCCGGAGAAGCCCAAGACGGAAGGGAAGCGCTGGCGCTGCTCGAGAAGGACCCTTACGATCTCATACTGACGGACATCCGCATGCCGATTATGAGCGGGTTGGAGTTATTAAAGCAATGCGCGGAAAATTATCCCCGGACCAAAGTCATCGTGCTGTCCGGCCATGACGACTTTCATTACGTAAAGGCGGCCATGCAATGCGGTGCCAGGGATTACTTGCTTAAACCCGTCGTCCGCAGCGAATTATCGAATATTCTAGGCAAGCTCCGGGAAGAGCTTGATCTGGAAAAACAAGTCGTTTCGGAGAAACAAGCGATGCAGCATCAATTGCAGAAAAGTTATTCCATGCAGCGGGAGCAGCACCTGTTGGAGTGGATCAGTAATGATGACGACGATAGAGCGTTAACGTTGCGCAGTGAAGTCGAACGTTTGGGATTGGGCGAATGGCTGAACGACAATGCCAGGCTGCAATTCATTAGCGTGGAATTTCGGATTCCCGAAGGAAGGCTGGGCGATCAACCGGAAGGCAACGGATTGTTCCGGCTTGCTTTTCAGCTTGTATGCCGCGAGACCGCGCAGGATCCGGTTTGGGACGACTCCGTGTTTGCTTTCTACCATCGCAGCTATCCGCATATGATGCATTTTCTCGTCTCATCTGCCAGCGAGCGGGAAGGGGAAATCCGTAAGGATTCGCTTTGCACGCAAATCCAATCCCATATCCAACGTTATTTAAAGGTGGAAACCGTGATCGGGGTAGGAACGCCATTCCATGGGTCAGGCTCGATTCGCAACGGTTTTCTTACGGCATTGCTCGCTTGGAGCCAGAGCCAGTCTGGCGTCAAATCGCAGATTGTATCGCCCGACCCTTCCCATGACGCAATCGCGGAGTTATTCCCCGAGGTGGAGAAACGGCTCTCCATAGCGCTTGAGAACGGCGATCTGGGTTCTTTCGCCAGCACGATAGAAGCCGTCGTTCAAACGGGAAATTACCCCGTGCAAGGAGTAGCTTCTTTTATTGTTCGCGTCATGCTGTTATTGGACCAGACAGCAAGCAAACACCGTCTCGATATTCCCGAAACCCAGCATTGGTTGTTCCCGGATCCGATGTGGCAGCATCGATCGGCGGCATCTGCCCTTTCGCATTTAACGGGAATCGCCGCACAAGTCATCGAAGGAATCAAAAAATCGAGGGTTTCGGGCGGAGTAGAAGCCGTTGAAGCGATACGCAGGTATATCGAAGTTTCTTTTATGAATGAATTGAGTCTGACGATGCTGGCGGACCGTTTCCATATTAACCCGACCTACTTGTCCGAATTGTTCAAGAAGCAGACGGGTACGACGTTCAGCGATTATTTAACGCAAGTTCGTATAGGAAGGGCTGCGGATTTGCTAGGGGATCCGAATATGCGGCTTTCCGATATCGCCGAGTTGGTCGGATTCGCTAACGCGAGTTACTTAAGCAGCGTTTTTAAGAAGCAATACGGCGTCAGTCCCAACGAATATCGCAATCATCCGGGTTCTCCTCCGACCTGATTATTTTATATGCCAACATCCAAAGCGAATGAATTCAACGGTTGCCCACCGGGTGCTAGCCTATAGAAGCAAACACATTAACCGAAGGGTGAGGGTCCTATGAAAAAGAGTTTGTTGCTTCTCCTTGCTGTAGTTGTAGCGATCGGTTTGGCGGCTTGTTCGAGCAAGTCCAATAACGGTCAGGGGAGTTCGAGCGCGTCGCCGTCCGCAACCGAATCGGCGTCTCCGTCCGACTCCGCCGCGGAAGGCGAGCAAATCGAGTTGACGTTCTGGCGTCACGACTACGCTCCCGAAGCCGAAGCATTCAAGAAATTGATAGCTACGTTCGAAGAGAAACATCCGAACATCAAAGTGAATTTCCAGATGATTCCGAACGACCAATACGAAACGAAAATTCGTACGGCATTGGCTGGCGGCAATCCGCCGGATATTATGGCGCTCGATGCGCCGACGTTGGCTTCTTACGCCAATCAGGGAGCTATCATTCCGCTGGACGATTATTTTGCCAAAGACGGGAACAAGGATGACTTGCTGAAGCCGGTTATCGAGGGTTTGACCTTCAATGGCAAAATGTACGCCGCGCCTAACAATGAAGGCACCATCGTTATGTTCTATAACAAGAAAATGTTCGAGGAGAAAGGAATCCCCCTTCCTTCCAAGAACGTGGACGAAGCTTGGACTTGGGATCAAGTACTGGATGCGGCCAAAAAATTGAACGATCCTGCCAAAGGCATTTACGGTTGGAATCCGACGCCATGGGGCTTCGCAGGCCATGAAGGCGCTCCTTATTCCGAAATGGCATTCTTATGGCAGGCAGGTGCGGAGATTTTGAGCCCGGACGGCACTACGGCCAAAGGCTATTTGGACTCGCCGGAAGCGAAAAAAGCGATGACTTTCTGGAAGTCGCTCTTCAATACGGAGAAGGTTTCACCGAAAGAGCTTCCGCAAGATGCGTTCTGGAACGGCAAAGTGGCCATACACGTTGATGGACCGTTTGCCTTCTCCTATCAAGCTCAGAATTTCCCTAATTTCAAATTAGGCGTGGACTACGATGTCGCGCCGCTCTGGAAGGACCAAAAAATGATCGGAACGACCGGAAGCTGGGGAATGGCGATTACGTCCAAATCGGAGCATCCGGACGAAGCATGGCAGTTCGTGAACTGGGTAACGGGAGTGGAAGGCTCTAAAGTGTGGTACGAAGTAACGAAAAACCTTCCGGCCAGACAATCCACTTTCGACGCTTTCGCCGAATTGAAAGAATATCCGATGAACATTTACGCTGAACAGTTGTCCAAGTATGGCCATCCAAGGCCGGTAACTCCGGCTTACCCGGCAATCAGCGAAGCCATTCGCTTGTTGTTCGAAGATGTCGGCCTCGGCAACGGGGATGTTGACGAAGCCCTCGCTAAAGCCGTCAAGAAAATCGATGACGGTATCGCATTATTGAAGCAATAACATAAGATACGGATTCGAAAGGGGAGCAGGGGAACCGGAAATATGCCTGCTCCCTTTTGGTTATCCTGGCACAGATAAGGAGGGTTTACCTTGCAAAGGCTTCGATTCGCCGCATATGACAAACAGGAGTCGCGCGCCGCGTTTCTGTTCATTATTCCCGCGTTTGCGTTACTCGCTGTTTTTATTTTCTACCCGATGATTCAAGCTTTATGGATCAGCTTTCAGAACTATAATCTGATTTCTTCCCACTCTTCTTTTGCGGGCATGGACAATTATCGCAAACTTCTGTCGGATGGCTCGTTTGGCGACAGCCTATGGCATTCTTTCTATTTCACGTTGGTCGTGCTGCCCGTTCAAACCGCTATTTCGCTCGGTTTGGCCATTCTGGTGCAGAAGAAGTTCCGCGGCGTCGGGTTTTTCAGAACGGTTTATTTTATTCCCGTCGTCGTTTCCTTCGCTATCGCTTCCACGATTTTCAGACTGATTTACAACAAAGACTATGGCATGCTGAATGTCATATTGAAGGGGATTGGGCTGCCAAGCGTCGATTTCCTGTCCAACCCCGACATTTCCATGTTAGGCATTATCGTCCTTTGCATCTGGCGGGCGATGGGCTTCGTTATGGTTATTTTCTTGGCGGGACTCAACAACATTCCCGAATCTCTCTATGAAGCGGCGCATGTAGACGGTGCGAGTCCGATTCAACGGTTTTTCCTGATTACGCTCCCGTTACTGAAGCGCACGATGGCTTTTGTCGTCATTATTACGACGATGGATGCCCTGAAAATTTTTATTCCCATTTACATTACGACTAGCGGCGGGCCGGCGGGTTCGACGAGCACGGTCGTGCATTTTATTTACGAAACGGCATTTAAGCAGATGAATATGGGTTATGCGGCCGTGGCGGCGTTTCTGTTCTTCTTTCTGGTGCTGATCATATCCATTGTTCAACTTCGGGTTTTCCGCACGGATGTGGAGTATTAATCGAGGGTTTAGTTTAGATGCTAGGAGGTAGTTCGCATGAACCGGAATATTGCTGCCGGCGCGCGTTGGATCGTCATGATCGTGTTCGCCGTCATTTCGTTGTTTCCGATTTATTGGATGGTCATGAGTTCGTTTCGCACGCACGAGGAAATTTTCAAGTACACCACTTTAAGCAGGGAATTATTTATTCCGGTCAATTGGACGCTGCAAAATTATAAGGATATTTTCCTGGATCCGAGCAAACCGTTCGGACGATATATGCTTAACACGTTATTCGTCGCCGTAATTGTTACGGGGTTCGGTCTTGCCGTTAATTCGATGGCGGCTTTCGCCTTTGCCAAGCTGCGGTTTCCATTCAAGAAAATATTGTTGACCTTATTCATGTCTTCTTTGGTTATTCCTTACGAAGTCATCATGATTCCGCAGTACTTGCTCATGAGGGATTTGGATTGGATCAATTCTTTCACGGCGCTGATCGTCCCGCAAATCGTCTGGGTGTTCGGGATTTTTATGCTGGTTCAGTTTTTCGCCGATATTCCGCGGGATATACTGGATGCGGCTCGGATGGACGGCGCGAGTTGGATGCGTATTTATAACAAAATCGTATTGCCTGCCGCCGTTCCGGCATTGATTACTCTCGGAATTATGACGTTCCTGAACCAATGGGATTCATTCCTGTGGCCATTGGTCGTCATTAATGAAGAGAAGAAGCAGGTGATCCAGGTAGCGATCTCTTCGTTCCAATCGCTGCGCAACATCTCATGGGGTAAAATTTTGGCCGCGACGTCGATCAGCTCGATCCCGATTTTGGTCGTATTTCTTTTTCTGCAACGCTACTACGTACAGGGCATTACGATGTCCGGAGTGAAAGGGTGAGCGCTTTGCTTCCGGGATGGTTAAACGAAAAGCTAGGTTTGCGTTGGCATGGCGATGGAAGTTGGAACGAGGTTGAAATGAGCGGCGCGTTATATGCTGCGGATGGCGCGATATGGATGGCGAGCGTTGGCGGAGTTCATATCGAAGTGAGGCTGGATTGGGAGCCCAATATGGCTGCGGTCGGCGAGTCGGTGGCTGCGGTTGAAGTGTCTGTATTTCCGTCAGTTACGGGTGAGATGTTCTCTGGCATTCAATTGTACATGGTGAACGATTCTTCCCTTCGCTGCGTGTGGAAGCCGCATCTTGCACCGCTCGACGGAATGGTAATCGGGGACAAAATGTTCCGTTCCCCCGCCATCGTATTCGAGGATGAAACGACAATGGCCGCGCTCATCCCTGATTTGGATGTTATTCAGCAGCATCGCATCTTCCCCCATATGATGGATTACTCCGTACAGGACAATACGTTGATGTACGGCTTGTGCGAATATACGGAAACAGGGCATGTGTATCACTGGATGACGCCGCAGTCGCGAATTTTAACGGAACCGCTTGTTTTCCGTTTCTATTTGGCGGAATGGGGGAAGGGAGACGGGCAACGGCCCAAAGATTTCCGGGCGGTCGAGAGGTTTCTGTGGGACCGGTTCGGGTCGGAGCGGATGCCAGTATCGGATGCTTTGGGGAATGAGGAAGATAGCTTGGCGGCGTTGGAGCCATATGCCAATCATGCTTACGAATGGGCATTGGATCGGTGGAAGGATGTAACTTGGCAGCAGTTCACGTTGGAAAATGGTACCGAAGCAGGTGGAGTCGTGTTTATCGTGCGCGCGAAACAGAAGCCGGGGCTTGGGTCGGAGGAGGAATGGCGCGAACCAAAAAGCTTGTGGAATCAAGCGTGGTTCTGCGGCTTGCGAACCGCTTACGGCTACGGCTGGTGGGGGCGGCAGCAAGGGCGAGCGGATTGGGTGGACAAGGCGGAGCTCGCTTTGAATTTCGCGTTGTCCGCACCGCAGATGGACGGGTTGTTTCCCGGCTATTATCAGGCGGGAGAAGGCAACCGCTGGGAGACGGGCAGTTGGTTTATGTCGGGTCCGAGGCGTCCGGCAGGGCACGAAGAGCACGTCCATTTGCTCGATAGCTCTTGGACTTGCTGGTGGTTGTTGAAATGGTACCGCGACGTGAACAAGGATGAGAGAATCTTTCCGTTTGTGACCCGATACGTGGAAAGGCTGCTGAAGCTGCAAAAGGAAGACGGATCGTTTCCGGCGTGGGTGCGACCGGATGGCTCAGGGACTTCTCCGTTCCTGACGGAAAGTCCGGAATCGTCCGTGCATGTTATGCTGCTATGCTTGCTGAATCAAGTAGTACAGGAGGCGGCCGATTCGAGGTATATTGCGGCGGCTGAGAGTGCTGCCCGATTCGTCGTGGATCGGATTGTACCCGAAGGGCGCTGGGAGGACTTCGAAACCTATTGGTCATGCTCCAAGCAATGGGATGGCAAGCTATACGGGGAATTGGATGCCCGCAGCGGGCTGTACAATCAATGTAATTTCGGCATCTATTGGACGGCGGAGGCATTGAAGGATTTATATGTGGCGACGGGTAACCCGGAGTGGCTGGATTACGGAGAGCAGGTGCTAGCGGAAGCGTCGTTGTACCAGCAAATTTGGCAACCGCCCTATTTTCCGGTTCCGACGATCGGCGGTTTCGGGGTTATGACGAGCGACGACGAATGGAACGATGCCCGGCAAAGCTTGTTTGCTTTAACCTATTGGGACTATTATCGGCTGACGGGCAACGAGAGTTATCGGGCTCGCGCCCTATGGGCGATGAAAGCTTCTTTCTATATGATGTATTGCCCGGAGAATGCCGCGGTTAAGGAAATATATGAACGGGTTCACCCGCACTTCGATGAGCGCGATTACGGCTTCCATATGGAAAATTTCAATCATCACGACGGAACTCCCGTCGACGGCCTTGGAGAATTCACGATTTTCGATTGGGGCTGCGGGGCCGCCGCCGCTTCGCTTGCGGAGTTTAGGATGAAGGTAAGCGTCACGCGTTAATCGAAAATCAACTTAAGCGGTGTGAGAGGTTGGGGGCCAGCCGCCCCCTCCTACTCGATTAAATGCTCAAGTTGATTCCTCTTGTACTCTGTCGGGGTCAAACCGGTCATTTGTTTAAACAGTTTACTGAAATAATAGGGATCCGGGTAGCCTACTTGCTCTGCAATGTCTTTGAACAGCAATCTAGGATGCTCTCTAATGAGTCTCTTGGCTTCTTCGACGCGGAGTTCGATCAGAAAATCAATGGGAGATTTGTTTTTCTTGCTTTTGAAAACGTAGCTCAGATAAGAAGCATTCAAATTAAACTTCTCGGAGAGATCGGTAAGTGAAATGTTGGAGACATAGTATTTTTTAAGATACTCTTCTACATCGGTGAGCCAGTCGGTTTCTTCCGTTTCGCTTTCCTGGAATAAACGTCCGAAAATCCGCTTCATATGCTCTATGATTTCAGTTGAATTTGCCGTTCCCCATATCGCTTGTTCGATCTCATCTTCCATACTTCTGGCTGTGCTTGAATTTATGGGGGGCTGTACATTCGGTTCGAGCATCTGGACGATATGTTGCAGCGTTCTGATCACCGTGACTTTGGGGAAAGCTTCGAGTTTGCATGCCGAGAGCATGGAAACGAATTGTTTTTCGAATTCCGTTTTCTTTTGTTTGCGCATAAAAGAAATCAAATGATTGAGAGAATCTACAGGCAATTCGATTCTTCCTGGGTCATATACCATGTCATCCGCTTTGACAATGACCATGGATGCTTGATCCGCATAATTATTGACCAGGGCCGCTTTGCGGGCTTTCACCAGCAGGCCAGGAATTTTCGAGATCCAGCCTTCAATCGGCAATAGCACAAATGTAATCGAATCGATGTCAGGCAAGCTTCTGATTAATGCTTCGCATTCCTCATATCTTTTATCATGAAGATCATGTACGCCGAACAGTACGATGAATTCATTAGCCAGACTTGAGATCAGATAATACCGTTCTCCTTCCTTGAGCCACTCCGCTGCTTTCGATAACAGCGATTGCACGGGGAGGTCCGTTTGCAGCTCAGGGGATGTCCAAGCATAAAGCATGACATAATTGGCGTGGTAAAAGTATTCTTTGGCCATTTTTTCCGTTTTCGCATCGTTATCGTTTGTATGTTGATTCGGGAATACCAAATGCTGCAGAATCTCCGATTCAATAAGAGATTGATTCTGCATGAGCTTCTTCTTAATGACGACCAGCAATTCAAATATCGTTTCCTCGGTTGGCGGTTTCAACAAATAATCGGTTATGCCCTTGCGAATCGCCATTCTCGTATACTCGAAGTTCTGATACCCGCTCAAAATGACGCAAATCACTTCGGGGTATTCCTCTCGCACCCGCTCTAACAGGGCAGTGCCGTTCATAACGGGCATATGCAAATCCGTAATCAGCACATGCGGCTTGACGATATCCATCTCCAGAAGCGCCGATTCTCCGTTATGGTATTCCCCAACGACCTTAAAGTCCGGATCTACGTTCGTAATCTTTTCTTTGATGCTGCGAATAATGGGGGGTTCGTCTTCTACGATAATAATCCGAAACATTAGGCACTCCCCTCCGGCTTGTTGATTTGGATTCTGATTTCGGTACCTTCATGTAAATTGCGAACGGTAAAACGTACCCGATCGTTCCAGAACATACGGCATCTAGTCAACGTATTTTCAACCCCGACGTTTCCAAGTCCGCGCGTAGTAATTTGTTGCAGCTCGGGCGCTTGCCCGGAATGAAGTGTGTTAATGATTCCCTGGACTCTATCTAGCGCCGCTTGCTCAAAACCGATTCCATTATCAATGATGCATATGCTCCAACTGTTCGAATCCTCCCGTTCCTGTTGGATGACAACTCGAATGGTCCAGGGGGGTTCCACTTTTTGAAAGCCATGGGTGAAGCAATTTTCCAGCAACGGCTGTAAGATCAGCTTGGGCACGAATTCTGTCTTGATAGCGGGGTCGAGCTCCACCTCATAATGAAACTGGTGCTCGAAACGCACCTTCATCAGTTCAAGATACGAAGCTGCGTGCGTCAATTCCTCTTGAATGGTCACGGGAGTTGAGATGGATAAGGTGCTGTATCTCATCATCTGGGTCAGCTTGTAACACATCTGAGCGACTTGGGGGTCCGCCGATTCTTCCGCCCGCCTGCCGATTGAGGTCAGGGTATTATATAGAAAATGAGGATTCATCTGCGCGTACAAGGCTTGCATTTGGGCGATATTTTCCCTGTTTTGCAAGTCGATCACCTGATTCATGGATCCATGGAGTCCTAAGGTCATTTTGACGAAGGTTTCATATAGTTCGTTCACCTCGTAGGAATATTTAAATTCCATGGGAGACAACGAGGTCGGAACATTGTCCAAATCAACTTTACGAACGTACCGCTGCAGCTTGAGTATGGGCGAAGTAATCGTTTTGGCGATCAAGTAGGAAAGCAGCAAGGCAAGAAGTTCAGCCGCTCCGATGATAATAAAGCTTAGGACGTGCAGTTGACGAATCGGCTTCAATAGAACATCTTTGGGCTGGAGCAAAGCAATGTTCAAACCGGTGTAAGAGGAATGCTCAAGATTAATAATGTTGGGTTCGCCCGTTTCCGAATGAATGATTTCCGTTCCGTTCGGATCTGCTATATTGCGGTCCAGTTTAAAAGGAATTTGAGAGAGTCCATAAGGATAGAAGATACGCCCAGCGTCGTCATAAATATAGATGCTGGCGGCTGACTCCGGAGTAATTCCTTCCGTCACCGTCTGTTCCAGAAGAGAGTACGGTTGTTGGACCTCTATTAATGTATTTCGATTCATTAGTCGCGATATAGAGAAGACTAGCTCGCCGGTGGTCTGCCACTCTGTCGGTCGCGGAGGGACCAGCTCTTTATCTCCGTTTTTCTGAATAGTAGGCTGTATCCAATCGGCAAAGGAGAAACGCTCCTTCAAGCTAGGATAGGTATCCCAATTCAAACCGTAATCGATATGATCCCCATTCAAGTTGAAAATGATAATTCGTTTGGCTGTCAAAGCCGGTCCGTTAAAATTTTGCAGTAGGTTTGTCAATCTCTGAAGTTTGACGAAAGTAGAATACGAATTATCGAAATTCGGATCGGGGGCGTTAAAATAAGCGTTTATTTCCGGATCGTACAGGGTTTGCGCCGAAATTCGATCGATATCCTTGAATAAACGGTCGACCGATGAGCCAAAGCGAAGCAGCATCTGCTGGGTTGCTTCCTTGTTTCTCTCCCATATGACGTTCGAAGTTTGCTGGTAGTAGAGATAGCTTAATAGCCCGATAATTAAATTCATGCACAAAGTGAAAGCAAGAAACAGTTTTGCCTGGATACTGAGCCTCCGCAGAAAAATCACCCCTGAAAACAAGTATAGCACGGTTGGTTCAGGGGAAACGCGATCTATAAATTTTACAAAACGCGATCTAGAGATTTTCCATTTCCATTAAAATAAAAGGACCGTATTGTTAAACAAGTAATAACATTCATCCATTATGCGACTTGGAGGGTTACGAGCATGCAAAGAAAAAAGAGGGTATGGTTTGCGTTATTGGCCATGATGTTGTTGGTCGTCATGACGGCGTGCGGAGGGAAAGCGGCTGAATCTTCGGAATCAACCGCAACCGCATCCGCAACCGCATCGGAAACGGCACAAGCGCAAGCTTCCGAGACGGCTGCGCCTAAGAAAGATCCGGTGACGCTTAAAGTTATGATGCACGCCGATTGGGCCAAAGGGGGACCTTGGGCGGAAATCATGAAAGGTTATGAACAGAAAAGCGGCAATAAAGTGGATCTGCAGATTGTTTCGGATAACTTCGAACAATTGGTATTAACGAAACTTGCAACAAAGGATGTACCGGACGTGTTGTTCTTCTTCAGCCAGAGCAGCGCGATCAAAAAGTTGAATCCCGAGAAAAATCTGGTCGAATTGACGGACGAACCCTATATGTCACGAGTTAATCCCACCATTACCAAGTATTACTTGAATGAAGGCGGGAAAATCTACGGCATTCCGACCAGTGGGATGAACGTATCCGGGGTTCTTTACAATAAGAAGGTTTTTGCCGATTTAGGACTGGCGGTTCCCCAAACCTACGATGAATTGTTGGCTGTCAGCGAAAAAATCAAAGCAGCCGGGATTACGCCTTTCTATGAAGCGGGTAAAGATGGCTGGCCGCTGCAAGTGTTCTCGTTCAGCGGTTTTGCTAACCTATTGGACAAACAACCGGATCTGATGGAAAAAATCAATACGCACCAAGTAACGCTGGACCAAATTCCCGAATTCATCGATTTACTGCAAAAACAAGTGGATATCGTGAATAAAGGATATGCGAATAAAAATCTATTTTCGGGCACTTACGATTTATCGCTTGACGAGCTTGCTACGGGTAAATCCGCTATGGTTGTGAATGCCGACTGGGCATTGCCGACGCTGCTAGCCAAATATCCTGATGCGCCAATCGGGATGTTCCCGCAGCCGTTCGAAGCCGGCAGCTTTGTCGGGATTTCCGATCCTCAAGCCGCCTATGCTCTTAAAAATTCGCCAAATGTAGAGCAAGCCAAAGAGTTGCTTGCCTACTTAGCGGAGCCTGAGATTTTAAAACAATATTATGACGCTGCCAAAACCATGCCAAGCTGGTTAGGTATTGAAGCTCCTTTGAATCAAGGAACCGCGGATTTAAAACCGATTGTTGACGCGGGAAAAGCTGCACCATTTTTTAATGGCTTGACGACGGTGTCGATTGGGGATTTTGCCAAAGAATTGCAATCGCTATACGGCGGGGATAAAACGGCTGTAGAGGTTGCTAAGGCGTTACAAAAGAACATGGATACAGCTGCTAAAGCGGCAGGCCTTGCCGGCTGGTAAGGCAGAAACTCAATTAGAGAAAGCTTTCGGGTAGGGAGTTGAGTAAATCATGCACATCAGAAAGATGTATCCTCTATGGCTTCTGCTTCCGGTGCTATTGATTTATGGGTCGCTTTATATCATTCCAACGCTTTCCGGGTTCTATTATTCCGTGACGGATTGGAATATTTATAAAGAAAGCATTCAATTCGTCGGACTCCAGCAGTACAGAGATCTTCTGGATGTCGGTGACTTAATGAATGCGATGAAGCACACGATGATTTACGCCATAATCGTTACCGTATTGCAGAACGGGCTAGGTTTATGCCTAGCCCTTGTTCTGACAAGCCGAATCGTCGGGCGGAATTGGTTTCGGACGATCTTCTTTCTTCCATGCGTATTAAGCACATTAATCATCGGGTACGTATTCTCGGCAATCTATCAACCGGATGGCATCCTGAACGAATTTCTTAGATTTCTGGGGTTGGACTTTATCACAACGGATTGGCTAGGCAATGCGGATGTTGCGTTATACTCCATTTCCGTTGCCAACGTATGGCAGTATTCCGGATTTACGATGGCGATCTATATTGCAGGGATCCTGATGATTCCCAAAGAGATGATCGAAGCTTCTATTATTGATGGAAGCAGCTATTTCAAACGGGTTCGGCATGTGGTTTTTCCATTGCTCGCTCCCTCCTTCACGATCAATGTCATATTGAGCTTAATCGGCTCGCTCAAAGTATTTGAAATCGTTTTTGCTTTAACGAGCGGCGGCCCGGGCGACGCGACCGAAGTCGTGAATACGTATATCTTCGATCAATTTTCGGAAGGCATGTACGCCTATGGAACCGCGGCAAATGTATGTTTGTTTATCGCCATAGCCGTCATTTCGTTTATCGCTTTATACGTATTGCGTAAACGGGAGGTTCAATTATGAAAGCCAAGACGCTGCTTCCGTTTATTAAATTTCTGATCATGTGTTTGCTAAGTTTGCTGATCATAATCCCGCTTCTATTCATTGTTCTAAGCTCTTTGAAAAATGTGAAAGAGGCGGCGCTTATGTCGCTTGCGCTGCCGAGCAAGTGGATGTGGAGCAACTTTTCGGTCGTATTCGAACAAGGAAATATGCTTCGGGGGCTTACGAATAGTGGCATTGTTACGGTAGGGTCTGTTCTCCTCACGATCGGGATTGGCGTATTGGCCGCGTTTATCCTAGCGCGGCGTTCAGGACGAGTGACGGCTATTATTTATATCATTTTCGTAGCAGGGTTAATTGCCCCTCCTTCGATTATCCCAACCATTAAATTTCTCCAGATCCTTCATATGAACAATCAATTCTTTGGAGTGATCCTCTTATATTCCGCGTTAAATGCGCCTTTCATTATTCTGATGATGACCGGCTTCGTCAAATCGATTCCGAAGGAAATCGATGAATCCGCCTTCGTAGACGGCTCGCAAGGATTTGGCCTCTTTATCCGAATTATTTTGCCGTTGCTCCTTCCGTCTATCACCACTGCGACCGTATTTGTGTTTCTCGGGGTTTGGAACGATTTTCAATGGCCGTTGTATTTGCTCAGCAATTCGGAAAAATGGACGATTCCGCTTTCCGTATATATGTTTAAATCGAAATTCGGGACGGATTGGAACTACGTTTTCGCTGATTTGATTATTGCTATGCTGCCCATCCTGCTGGTTTATTCGATCGGTCAAAGGTTTATCATCGAGGAAATGACTGCAGGCGCGATTAAAGGATAGTTTGAGTTGGAGTTGACCAATATGAACAAAAGTTCGGGAAGTTTTAGGAAAGCCCAGCCCATTTGGCTGACTGGCTTGGAGACTGAAAAGAACGTTTTTGCGGGTTATCGGGCAATCGTTCATGGAGAACCCGGAGAACGATTGAAGCTGCGCATCGCCGCATCTTCTATTTACCGGTGCTTCGCGAATGGAAAATTCATCGGTCACGGCCCGGCGGCGGCCCCGCACGGCTATTACAGGATCGACGAATGGGAGCTTCCGGAAGAGATAATTGATGGAGACGTAACCGTGGCGATCGAAGTAGCAGGGTACAACGTGAACAGCTTCTACACGCTTGACCAACCTTCTTTTGTCCAGGCTGAGGTCGTCCGTGACGACGGTCTGGTGCTGGCGTCAACGGGAGCGGGTGATCAGGCTGGATTCGAGGCCGGTCTATTAAGCGAGCGGATTCGCAAGACGCAGAGGTACAGCTTTCAACGGGCCTTCACGGAAGTTTATCGTCTTTATCCTTGGTATGCGGATTGGCGAAAATCATCCGTTGCGCCATTCTGTACGTCCGCGCAATGGAATGTCGTTGAGGATAAGTCGCTGCTCTCGCGGGGGATCGCTTATCCCGACTTTACCTTGAGGCACCCTGAAGCCCGGATTCAGCAAGGAACCGTAACCATGCGAGGGCAGCTCGACAATTACCGCAAGGATCGTTCCCTGACGGGAGTCGGGTCCACGTATCTTGGCTATCGAGAGGAAGCGTTGGAGACGATTCCGTCTTTGTTTCTTCAGGAGGCAGTCGCCGATGTGCGGCAAGAGTTGCATATCCCCTATGACCTGGATGCAGCGTTGAAACTCGGAGAGTTTGGTTACCAGATTGTTGATTTCGGCACAAATCTAACCGGATTCGTCGGAGCATCCATAGCGTGTTCGGTGCCGACCCGGTTATATTTCTTGTTCGACGAGGTTCTGACAGATGGGGATATTGATTTTCTGCGCTTGGATGCCGTCAATGTCATCGGTTATGAGTTGCAGCCGGGAACCTATGAGATCGAAGCTTTGGAACCGAATTCGATGCGGTATTTAAAGCTTCTTGTACTGAAAGGGGAAGCTCAAGTCCGGGGGTTATACTTGCGGGAATACGCCAACGCGGATGTCGACCGGGCTGCATTTTCCAGCGGTAATGCGGCGATCGATTCGATCTTCAGGGCCGGCATCGAAACCTACCGTCAGAACACGGTTGACGTCTTCATGGATTGTCCTTCGCGCGAGAGGGCCGGCTGGTTGTGCGACAGCTTCTTTACCGCGCGGACGGCGTTCGATGTTAGCGGGCACACGGGCTTGGAACGATTTTTCTTCGAAAATTATTTGCTGCCTTCGGGTTTCAGGAATTTACCGGAAGGGATGCTGCCGATGTGTTATCCGGCGGATCATTACGACGGCAATTTCATTCCGAACTGGGGGCTGTGGTTTGTCGTCCAACTGGAGGAATACGTCCTCAGAAGCGGTGACGCAGAGATGGCGCAGGCGTTCAAGACGAAGGTATGTGCGTTGTTCCGTTACTTCGAAGGTTTCCGAAACGAAGACGGGCTTCTGGAGAGGTTGGACGGATGGATCTTCGTCGAGTGTACGGATGCCAACGAATGGGTGCAGGATGTGAATTACCCGACGAACATGCTCTACGCGGGAGCATTGTCCGCAGCCGCCCGCTTGTACGAAATCGCTGAATGGGAGAAGGATGCGGAACAGGTGCGGGCCACGGTTCGGGAACAGTCCTTCAACGGACAATTTTTCGTCGACAACGCCGTTCGCATCGATGGGCATTTGGAAGCAGAGAATCACATTTCGGAAGTTTGCCAGTATTATGCTTTCTTCTTCGGAATAGCCGACAGCGCTTCCTACCCCGAATTGTTCCGCATACTTCTAGAACAATTCGGTCCCCTGTATAGAGGGGAGGCGAGGAACTATCCGCATATTCCCCATACCAATCAGTTGGTCGGCAACTTCATGCGGATGGAGGTGCTTTCGTTAGAGGGCTGCGCCAATCAGTTGCTGAAGGAATTGCCTGCTTTCTTTGAACATATGGCGAAGACGACCGGTACTTTATGGGAACATGACGGCCCCGTGGCCAGCTGCAATCACGGGTTTGCTTCCCATGTCGTGCGTGTCCTGTACCGAGATTTGCTTGGTGTGAGCATTGATCCCGTTCGGAGAACGATCGAGCTTCACCCCGGAACAGTCGAACTAAACGCGTGCTCGGGTACGATCCCTATTGGCGATGATGTTATTCGAGTCGAGTGGGAGAAGAAGGATGGAGAATTGAAATTGACTATGCAAATTCCTTCTGATTACCGGGTTGATATTGTGAATTCAACCGGTATGCCATTAAAGCGGGTGATAGGGATATGAGGCAGTTATGGACTTGCCGTAATGAAAGAGTAGAGCTGGGATTCTATGGAGAGGAAGCGCGATTCTGGACGATCACCGACCGGAGCAGCGGCAGGGAATGGGCTATTGGAGCCCCGGCGTTCGAAATGGAGGGAGAACTTATTCCGGTTGTGTTGAAGTCAGTCGCCGAACGTGAGGCTCCAAGACAGATGGGAAACGGCACCACGGAATACCGGGTTGGCGGCATGATTCATGGAGCATCGGATTTACGGATTGATTGGATTGTTCGGGTGCCTGACAACGATAATTCAGTCATCCGGTTCCGTTATGAACTGACCTCGGAAAATGGAAGGCGACTCACGAAGCGGCAAGGCGTTGATCGTCTCCGCTATGCGACGCTCCCATTGGACGACTTCCCGGAGGCGAAGGAGCTCCGCTTCTCCGAATTTATGGAATTGGTTCATAGCTTCTGTCTGACCGAGCGCCCGCTTTACGAGCAACACTTCGACAGCGGCCAGACTGCGATGGGTCCTTTGCTGACGGCTGGTGACGGAACGGTGTCAGCGCTGTTTGCTTACGAGCATGGCTCTCAGTCTCCAGACGCGTTCATTCGCTACCGATTGACGCCTGACCGGAAAGTTGTCTTGGAGGCGGTCAAGGGCAATTATCTTGACGGGCAATGTCCGGACGGGGAACGGCCTTACAGCACCGTCTGGCTGCAGGCGGCATTGCGAACAGGCAACGAGGCTGCGCTTGCTTCCGACTACCGTTCCTTCGTGCTCCAGCATCAGACGCTGAATTCGGAAAGCCGTAAACCTTATATTTTCTATAACACATGGAATTATCAGGAACGCAACCGCAACTGGCGCAAGAAGAAATATTTGGACGACATGAACCTGGCGTGGACGCTGAAGGAGATCGATGCGGCGCATGAGATGGGGATCGACGTCTATGTTCTTGATACAGGCTGGTATGAGAAAACGGGTGATTGGCGGGTCAGCAACGAGCGGTTCCCGGACGGTTTGAAGCAGGTTAAGGAGCGTCTGAACAGCTACGGTATGAAGCTGGGGCTTTGGTTCAATCCGACGGTCGCAGCCGTATCGAGCGAGATGGCGATTCGTCATCCCGAATGCGTGATGTCCAAAGGCGGAGAGAAGGCGAAGCCGTTCGAAATTTGGGAGACGGAGGAAAGTTTGCCCTTCTGCCTGGTCAGCCGTTATGCCGATGCCTTCGCAGACGAGCTGATCCGGCTAGCGAAGGAAGTTGGTGTTGATTACTTCAAATGGGATGCAATCGAACAATACGGCTGCGAGGATCCCAGCCACGACCATGGGATGGAGAAGCACTCGCGTCAAGAGCGGGCAGACAGCTACGCGTTTCAGCAAATTCAGGCGATGACCCGCATAGTAGACAAGCTGTGCGAGGCTTGTCCGGAGGTGATCGTCGATTTTGACATCACGGAAGGAGGACGCTCGGCAGGGCTTGCATTCCTGTCCGCAGGAAAATATTTTCTCGTCAATAACGGGCCTTACTATTTTAATTACGATGTACCGATCGACAGAGAAACGGACCTCTGGAACGTGTTCTTCTATCCCGGTCCGGCCAGAGGTTGGATTTGTCGAACGCCCTTGAATTACGACAAGTGGTTTCCATCCGTGCTTTTTCTGACGCACTATTTGCCGGATGATCCACGAGATAACCAACTGATGTCTCTCGGCTCGCTGATTCTTGGGCAGAACGGCATCTGGGGAGACCTTCCGGCGGTATCGGATGAAGGACGGCAATTGATCGGTGAAGTAATGGCGCTTTACAAGCAGATTAGGGATGATATCACGGAAAGCGATCCGGTCAGGGAAGGAGAGGTCGGCGGCGCTCCCGAGGTTCACGAGAAGCTGTCAGCCAGAACAGGTAAGGGAGCAGTCGTGATATTTTCCTCCACGCCGGGCACTTACCGTTATATCACGAGGGGCCTTCCGGATACGGTATTCTGGCATACAGAGGGCGTGTCTGTAACCCGCGACAAGTCCGGGCACGCCGCCATTGAGGTTGTTTTCGAAACACCCAGCGCACGTTTCGTTCTATTCGGAGCGGGGCAATCGATAAATTTTACAAATTGAGTCTAGGAATCTTCTATTTTCTTTCTACAGAAGTGGAGGTATCCTTTGAAATGTGATAGCGCTTTCAATAAAGTTAATGCTTAACCGGATTAGGTATCATGAGCCTAATCCGGTTAAAAAAATCAAGGGAGGAATAGTAATGTTTAGAAAGCTTTGCAACTGGGCAGCAGCTTTTCTTCTGGTTTTTGGCGTATCGGTAGTCGCTTTGCCGGGGCATACCGCGCTGGCCGCCGGAAATTCGTTCTACGACACATTTGATGCAGGAAACGGCAACTGGTCGGAATTCTCCGGAAGCTGGTCCGTGTCAGGAGGGTCATACATCCAAAGCACGACGACAAACGGCACTTACTTTACCGGAATCAAGGACAAGCGTTGGGGAGACGCCACGTATGATTTCGATCTGAAGGTAGTGAACAACGGCGGCAGCAATCTAAGCTGGGCGGGTCTTCAATTCAAGAAGATGATTGCCAGTGACAACCCGTTTGAAAGCGGATTTATGCTCTATATCAGGGCAAATGGTTCGGTGGAGCTATACAAAGTAAATAAGGTTCTTATCTCGGCATCGACCGGCATTGATTTTAGTACGTTTCGCCATGTCAGGGTCGTCAACAGCGGCGCGAACATTAAAGTTTACGTGAATAACGAGACGACCCCTAGAATCGATTATAACGACGCAACGTTCGCTAGCGGTTATGCGGGACTGGTGGTAAGCACAAGCAGCTGGCACTTTGACAATGTATCGGTTTCAGGTCCCGATCTTCCGTACACGATCAATGTCGGAGATGCAGATTTGTTGTATACGGACGCTCAAATGCAGATCACGATGGATTCAACCTTCGGTACGATGAAAGATAACGACGACTCTATGAATTTCTATCACGGTCCGTATTCACAGCATTTTAGAGGCCCTTCTGATGATCCGATGCAAACCTATGTTTCGTCTGGCGGAGAACAATTGATTGACAAAAACGGCCATGAGGGCGATTCTTATCGGTATCATATCTGGATCATGAATTATTACAAGATAGGACCCAACGAGTTGATCGGATTTACACACAACGAGCGGTGGCCTGCTGGACAAACGTCAGGAATTCCCAAATTCAGTCTTGGAGTAGCCTATTCCAATGACAATGGCGCAACTTGGGAATTTTGCGGCGAGATGTTGAAGCCTTATAATGAGGACTTGAATGTAGGCGGAACCCCTATTGTCATAATCGGCGACTATATCTACGCTTACTACAACGATGGTGTCAACAATGAACTGGGAGCTTATCCGAGACATATTGCGGTGGCAAGAGCCGATCTTCAGGACGTAATTGCCGCTGCCAGAAATCTTCAGAATACAACATGGACCAAATACTCGAATGGCAGCTGGTCCGGCAATGCATTTACAAGTCTTGGAGATCGGATTATTGACAATACGTACGGCAAGGAGGACACGCATTCCGACGCCACATTCAATACCGCCATCAACAAATATCTGATGACCATTCAAACCCATGACGCCAGCAAATTAACGTTGTACTCTTCATCGGATGGAATTAATTGGAGCATGGAGGCCATCGTGGACAGTGTGACGGCGGGTTCGGTCATGCAGCCGTATTCCACCTTCGTGGATTATGTGGGCGGAGCTGCCGATGGAACTACGGTAGACGGCAATTTCGATATCATTTACCCCCGCAAAGCGTGGAGCGATTATACGATTGACAACCTTTACCGCAGATCGATTACGATTACCACAAATCAGACGGATCGGTATTCGGCATCGGGTGGGTTCAGCCAGACACAAGGAGTGAATCAATGGTCATATGAGCAGTGGAACGGAACCGCTTATAGCAATATGACCTGGGATTCAGGCAATAACAGGTGGAAGGGCGCGCAGGATAATGTTATTATCGGCAGCAGTTGGCAGCATCCAGATACGAATGATTCCGTGAGAACTTGGACTGCTCCGAAGTTAGGTGTCGTCAACGTTGCCGGACTGGCTAAGAAAGCGTCTAATTCCGGATTCGGAGACGGTGTAAATGTGAGGATCCTGAAGAACGGCACGCAGATCTGGCCAAGCAGCGGTTGGCAATCGATCGCCTATAACAATTTTACAGGCGTCTCGCATAATCTGACGGTCAGCGTCGCTCCGAATGACCAGATTCGTTTCATCGTCAACAAGAACGGAACCAATTCGTCCGATACGACACATTGGGACCCGACGATCGAGTATGAAAATTATTCGGCGTCAAGCGGGTTCAGCTCGGCACAGGGAACGAATCAATGGTATTACAAGCAGTGGAATGGCAGCAGTTATAGCGATATGACATGGGATGCCGTCAACAACAGATGGAACGGCGCCCAAACCTACGTCATCGTCGGCAGCAATTGGCAGCACCCCGATACCAATGATTCCGTGAGAGCCTGGAAAGCGCCGAGTTCAGGTACAGTCCGACTGACGGGCACTGCGAAGAAGGATTCCAACAACGGTTTGGGCGACGGGGTAAACGTCAAGATCATGAAGAATGGAACCCAGGTATGGCCGAGCAGCGGCTGGGAATACATTGCCGCTAACAACTTTGTTGGAGCTTCCCACGATATTTCCATTCCTGTAGAGGCGAATGATTTCATTTATTTTGTCGTCAATAAGAACGGAACCATTACTTCCGACACGATGGTATGGGATCCAACTGTCCGATACACGGGTGTAGAATATAATTCTTTTTCGGCTACAAGCGGCTTCAGTTCAGTACAGGAAACCAATCAATGGTCTTACAAACAATGGAACGGCACCAGTTACAGCGATATGACCTGGGATACTGTCAACAACAGATGGAAAGGTGCGCAAACCTATGCCTTGGTCGGATATAATTGGCAGCATCCCGATACCAATGATTCTGTTAGAGCATGGAAAGCACCGAAAGCGGGTACAGTCCAAATTACGGGTAATGCGAAGAAAGATATTTATAACGGGATAGGCGACGGGGTAAACGTCAAGATCATGAAGAATGGAACTCAAGTGTGGCCGGCAAGCGGCTGGCAAGCCATTGCCGCTAACAACTTTGTTGGATTTTCTCATGATATCAGCATCTCTGTAGCGGCGAATGATTTGGTTTATTTCGTCGTCAACAAGAATGGAACCAATACTGGGGATACGACGGTATGGACTCCGACGGTTCTTTATACGGGTTTGTAAGGTAGGAATCTTGATCTGCAGGTGATAGAAGATAAACAATAGTTCAACAACAGCCCGCAAATCAGTCTTGATTTGCGGGCTGTTTCTTACTCGATGAAAAAGGAGGAACCTTCATGTACCGATTGTTGATCGTCGATGATGAGATGGAGATTCGGGAGGGACTGCTCGCATCCCCATGGGGACAATTGGGCATAGAAGTTGCCGGCTCCTGTACCCATGGGCTCGAAGCGCTCCAATTTGTTGAAGAGAACCTTGTTCATATTGTGCTTGCCGATATTCGCATGCCTTTTATGGATGGCTTGGAGCTCATGAACGCGTTGAAGAGGTTGCATCCCCGTATACTTGTCGTGATCTTGTCCGGTTACAGCGAATTTCACTATGCCAAGCATGCGATTGACCATGGAGCGGTGGGCTATTTGCTTAAGCCTACCGATTTCGATGCAATGTTTAATACATTTGGAGAAGTAATTCGAACTATGGATGAAAGGAAGCAGGAGGAGTCTCGCAAACAATTGCTAGAACGCAAAGAATCGATGCTGTCTCTTCTGATGCGCGAAGAGTTCACGTACCGGCTGTTGACGCAGGAGATGTCGTCAGTTGAAATCTTGCAAGGAATGGCGGAAAATGGGATTCGCCTGGATGGAAACGTCTATCGCGTCGGGATTCTTAGTCTCGATCGCATGAGACAGAGCAAACATCCTGTAAGCGCTAAGGAATTGAAGTTAATCGTATTTTCATTGAACAATCTGTTAAATGATTTATGGGACACGCCAGGACAACGGGTTCATCTGGTCAATCGCGATACGGCGGAATGCGGTTTGCTCTCTTCCGGACCGTCCGCGGTGGCGGACATGACAGAGCTCAAGCAGAGTTTGTTCCGATTTCGCGGCTTGTTCAAGTCGACGCTTTCACTCGCCATAGGCAGCATCGTTCCGGAAGTCATGCTCGTTCGCCATTCGTTCGAATCGGCGCGCGTCCTTTTGAAGAGGACATCGGAAGATAACGCTATACGAGTAGCAACGGATGTGCTCAAGGAGGAGAACAAGGTCGTCAGCCAAGCCAAAGAGTACATTAGACAAAATTATGGCAGAGGACTAACGCTCAAGGAAGTGGCCGAGCAGGTCTACGTTACTCCCGGACATTTAAGTATGCTGTTCAAGGAGTCGGGAGAAACCTATTTAACTTATTTAACCTCGCTCAGGATGGAGAGGGCTGCCGAGATGTTGGCCGATATACGGTATAAAGTATATGAGGTTGCGGAGAAAGTCGGCTACTCGGATCAGAACTATTTTACGGAGCTATTCAAGAAGCACACGGGGACGACGCCGATGGATTTCAGAGAGATATCGATCGTCAAGAAAGCGCGCATAGGGGGAAGCTGAGATGGCCATTAGTCGATGGTTGAGCAAGCATAGCCCAACGCCCTGGCGTATTGTTGCCGTCTCCGTCATGTTGACCATATTGGCTCAGATTGTAATGGTCCAGATCGGTTTAACCTATGTAAACAGTATGAACAGAATGATCGAGGACAACCGCAAGTCGAACGTTTCCACGCAGTTCTATCATAATACTCTCCTTCAACTCGGTGAAATTGACCATTTACTGCAATTGCTGCAGACCCCGTACTTCAGTACTTATTTTCAGGAGTCGCTCCTATATAGGGATGCTCATTTCGCGGCCGTTCATAGGGCAGAACTGTCGGCTAAGTTGAATGCGCTTCATTTATCTCCGGATTTGGTTCATCGTATCTATTTCATCGGGGGTGATGCGGGACAAGCGGCTTGGATTAAGGATATCGGCCAGGATGGATTTGCGGAGCTTCCGAACATTCGGATGGATTTATTGCAGAAAATACATATGAGCGAAAGATTCCTGGAAGACCACAACAGAATCGTGAAATACTCGTCGCAGGATTTGTCTAAGTTTATTGATTCTCGGCACCTCGCGCAAGATAAAACCGTTATCCGGGAACTGCGCCTTTTCACGGAAAATTTGAAGAACCGTATGATTATCAGTAACGGAAATATGAACGGTGTTCTAATCCTCATGCAATTGCAGGACGATTTTTTTAGAACGGGATTACCCTTGCTTCAATCGGAAGCCTTCAGCTTCTCCGTAGAGGATACACAAGGGAATCGGCTCTGGTCGTCTGATGATGCCCCGGTGGGTCAAGCCTCCGCTAAAGAATTAAGTCCGTATCCCTATAAGGTTACATTCGCTCCCGCGACTCCAATTGTCCACTACTCGATTTTCACGTTATGGAATCGATTGATTTGGCTCTTCTGCGCAACAGTAGTCGTCACTTTCGGGATCAGCTTCTTCTATGCAAAGAGAACGTTGGATTCTTTCCTGTTGCTGTCCAGGAAGATGAAAGAGCAATCCAGGGGCGATCGATGGGACTCGAAGTCGATCTCCGAGGAGTGGATACCGAAGAGTATAATCCCCCTGACCCTCCGTCAAAGACTGCTCGTTATATTCTCTCTTGCGGCTATGCTTCCGACATTGACCGGAGGATGGCTTTATTCAGGTTTGTTCAATCAAGTCGTCCAGAAACAGATGGGACTCATGATCGGCGAGATTGGAACGTATACTGGCGTCTCAATCCAAAATCGCATAGATTCTATGAACCACTTAATCAATCAGATTCATGCGAGCGAACCGCTGCAGATTCTCCTAAAACGCACGTATAACTCAGAGATACCAGAACCTATGTCTGACGTCTCGGTTAATGTGAGTATTCCAATGCTCGCCGGGCTCAACGAAGCCGAATACTTCGTTCTGTTCGATGCGGGCGGACAAGCCGTCTATTCTTCCATCTTCTCCGATAACCGCGATTTGTTCAGGCTGGAGCCGGGGGAGATGCGCAATACCGACGAGGCTTATTGGATTAACGGTTACAAAGACGCATTCAATACGATTAAACCGGCTTTAATTAAGCGATTCGCCTATAGATCCGATCGCGGGCTCTCGGTCTATTATTTACTGCTGGTACCGAGAGAGTCTTTGTTTGAAAAATTAAGTCCACTCGGGTTTGCGTTGCAAATAAAAGATTCTTTCGGTACCCAAATCTATCCGTATGATCGTTTTCCCCCTGAATTCGGCGCCGGTGCCATGCAATGGTCTGGACGGGTGCCGGAATCCGACTGGCGGATGGAGGTGTCTTATTCCAATGACCGGATTGTTTACAAGAATAGGGAGTATAAATATGCTTTTCTGCTCATTATCGCAATCGTGTGGCTGTTATCCATTGTATTGGCTCTCACCATTACGGCTTTTTTGCTGAAGCCGCTTAGGGAATTGAAACGAATGATGGCTCTCGCGGGAGAAGGGAAGTTCTATCAGGCGACCATTGACAAGGGGCGCAACGAAATTGCCGAAATCGTTCGAAGCTACAACGGGATGATCCGTCAGTTGGCCGAAGTCGTTCATCAGAATATGAACGTGATGGAGGAAAATGCAAATATCAAAATTCGTGAGACTGAATTGCTATCGACGAAAGCGTTGGCCGAGCTCAAGATGCTTCAAGCCCAGATTAAACCCCATTTTCTATACAATACACTGGAAGCTATCAACATGAGATGCATGAGAACTGGTAACCGCGATATTGGAATGATGGTGACAGCTTTGGCTGACCTGTTTCGCTATAGCATAAGCAATGACACAGAAGTCGTAACGCTGGACAATGAGTTGGATCATGTTCGAAATTATATGGCCATTCAACAGTTCCGTACGGGAAACCTGTATACATTCCAAATAGATGTGCCTAAGGAATTACTTGCTGCGAGCGTCGTGAAATTTATCCTTCAGCCTATCGTGGAGAACTGTTTGAAGCACGGGCTGGAAGGTTTCGACGAGGAAGGATGGATTGGAATCAAAATTCGTTCGGAGGCAGGATGCTTGCGGATCGAAGTGAGTGACAACGGCATTGGAATGGACTCAGTCAGGTTAACGCAGCTTAACAACGAGCTTGAGAAAGGTACAGAGATTCATAGAGATCACAAGAGTGATGAGGGCGGCGGCGGGATCGGCTTGTCAAATGTGAGCCATCGTCTTCGTTTGTATTATAAGGATCAGGCCGTAATGAATGTCGTCAGTGAGCCGATGAGAGGGACCCGAACCCTTATCGAACTCCCTCTTAACTTCGGATAAATACCCTGTCATATCGTATGATCGTCTCGTAGCCGGTCCATGTCGTTCATCTCTATACTACAGTCATGAGCGCATATGATGCTCTCAATTCTTAATTTTATGGAGGGTCTTGCATGAAAAAGAAAGGTTATTTGCTTCTCGGTCTCATAATGGCGGTAGGGTTGACGGCATGCGGCAATAATAAATCTGGCTCAGAAACGAATAGCCCGGTGAAGGAAGGGAACGAGTCTCAGCAGGCTTCTCCGTCCGATAAAGGAGGTAAGGATGCTGATCCCATCGTCGTTCGCTTCAATATCAATAATGATGAAATATCGACAGAGCAAATTAAGCAGTTTGAAGATGATAATCCAGGCATCAAAATACAGCGCGAGGATACGGATGCAACTAAGCTTGCCGCTCAGCTCGCGACCGGGGAAGCTCCGGATATTATTCGGATAAGCGGTGTCAACGATACACCCTCCTACGTCATTCGCGGTATCGCGATGGATCTGACGCCATTCATTCAGAAGAGCTCAATTATCCGCGAGGACGATCTCGGACCGGCCACTAACGTATTCAGGTTTGATGGAAAGGTTCAAGGACAAGGGCCGATCTACGGCATACCGAAAGACTGGTCTCCGGATTATACGGTTTGGTACAACAAGAAGCTGTTTGAAGCTGCTGGAGTGCCAATTCCAGATGCCTCGCAGCCTATGACCTGGAAAGAGCTGTTCGAGCTTTCCAAGAAACTGACGATTACGGAAGGCGACACGATTAAACAATTCGGACTCGGTATTCTTGGTAAATCGGAAGCGGATCTGCCTTGGTTAATGACTTATCTGCTAAGTAAAGGAGTCACACTATCCTCAAGCGATTTCAGTTCGATTGATTACGATAAGCCGGAAGTGAAGGAAGGGCTCGGACTATGGGTAGACGCGGTCAAAGCGAATGTCGGCCCGAATCAGATCAATCAGGATAAGGCCGCGTGGGGTGGGGAGATCTTCCTGACGGATCGCGCCGCGATGATGCTGTCAGGCTACTGGTTCTCCGGACTGCTGCGCAATGACGAGCATACGAAAACCCATCTGGACGATTTCGGTATGCTGCCGGCGCCTATAGCAGAGGGTGGCAAGCGAGTTTCTCCTACCGGCTCGGCTACCGGCGCTATTATCAATAAAGCAACGAAACATCCGGAGGAAACTTGGAAAGTGTATGAGTGGTACTTCGGCGGGAAGCTTGCCGAAGAACGCGCCAAAGGCGGATGGGGTGTTCCTGCGATGAAGCACTTGGTAGAGATGCTTCCGCAAACGACGGAGTTCGATAAACAAGCGTTTAAGGTACTGCAAGGAGAACTGAATTATAGCAACGACGTATTGGAGGTCAACCCTTATCTGCTCAACGGGGACGCGCTTCTTAAGAAACATCTGACACCGGTCTATTTCGGGAAGTCGATGTTGGACGAAGCGATGAAGCAGTTAAACAAGGATGCCTCCACGCTGCTTAAGGAAGGCATGAGTGCAGCACAGAAGTAAGCTGACCCGCTGGAAGGAAAGGGGATCCTTGAGATTCCCTTTCTTCTTACTGATGAAAGGAGTGGATCTTATCCGAACGGAGAGGAGCCGCCGTACGTTAGCTTTTTATTTGATGGTATCGCCATGGGTCGTCGTATTCGCGTTTTTCGGCCTCTATCCGTTATTTTATGGACTGTACCTCAGCTTCACCAATTTTATTGGTTTTAATATCGATCGTTTGCGGCTGGTCGGCTTGCAAAATTACAAAAACGTATTTTCCGATACAGATGCCATTTACTCGCTCGGAAGAACTATCTATATTGCCATTGTGTATGTTCCCATCGGAACAGCGGTTGGATTGCTGCTCGCGTTGCTTCTCAATAGAAGTATTCGAGGGATGGGAATCTATCGGACGATCTTCTATTTGCCTTCGATCGTGCCGCTGGTCTCGGTCGGTTTAATGTTCCGGTTCTTATATGCGGATAAGGACGGAATCATCAATACGATATTGAAATTCTTTCATCTGCCTGCCTTGAATTGGCTTGGTTACGATTACGCGACTTTATCGCTCGTTATTATGCTGGTCTGGGGGGCTGGCGGCGGTATTCTGATCAATCTGGCGGGGTTAAAAGGAATCTCCAGGGATTATTACGAAGCCTCGTCAATAGACGGAGCATCGTCATTCCAGAAGTTCTTTCGCATTACGCTGCCGCTCATGACACCGGTTATTTTCTTTAACTTGATCATGGGATTCATCGGCGCATTGCAAATGTATATTCAACCGATATTGCTTACGGGAACACGCTTGCTGGACCCGCCTATTCGACCTAATTATTTCTATGCCGTGCATGCGTTTCAACAAGTGTTCGCCTTCCAACGGTTTGCTTACGGGATGGCACTGCTATGGATCATGTTTGTCGTCATTTTGCTGCTTACGATATTAATCTTCACGACAAGCCGTTATTGGGTTCATTATGAAACGGATCAGGAGGGATAACGATTGACGAGTTTGCGGTATAACCGTACGAACCGGTTCATCCTTTACTCCGCTTTGCTGCTATGTTCCGTTATGTTCGTGCTTCCCTTGTTTTTAACTTTATCGAATTCTTTAAGTCCGTGGTTTGATACGCCCGACTTTTTGCCTAGAGCATTTGAAATTGAAAATTATAGGTTCGCAGTTACAATGATCGATTTTTGGAAGTTTGCCAAAAATTCGGTTTTCCTATGCTTGATAACGGTCACGACTACGACGTTGTCCAGCGGGCTTGTCGGTTATGCTTTCTCCCGCATCGACGCACCAGGCAAGAAAGTGCTGTTTATGATCGTCCTATCCACCATGATGCTGCCAGGGATCGTTACGCAAATTCCGACTTATATCCTATTTCATAAATACGGGTTGCTTAACACTTTCTATCCTTGGTTGATCTGGGGTCTCGGCGGCTCGTCGTTTTTTATCTTTTTGTATCGGCAATTTTTCTCCGTGATCCCGAAGGAGCTGGAGGAAGCGGCGAGAATTGACGGGTGCTCGATCTTTCGGACTTACTGGAACATTTTCCTGCCGCTATCGCTTCCCGTCGTAGCCACGGTGTCCATCATGACCTTCCAGGGGGCTTGGGGGGATTTTATATCGCCGTTTATGTTTCTGAACGAAGCGAAGTATCCTCTCGCAACCGCACTATCGACGATCGGTTATGTGTACGAGAGAAGCGTTATCATCCAACAAGTGGCAGCCGCTGCTTCGATCCTGTTCATGCTTCCAGTCATCGCAACGTTTTTTCTTGGTCAACGCTTTCTCATAGAAGGTGTCGTAACTTCGGGAATTAAAGGCTAAAGGCGTCAAAGTTCAATCGTAGAGGAGTGAAATGAATGAGAAAATGGACGGGAATTCGAGTGTGGAAGTTGATTGTAACTGGAACGTTTGTTGCGATCATGGCAATAGTCGGATCAATGGCTGCTATGGACAACCGGGCGGCTGCCGCAGGTGATGCATACGTCAACTACGACAGCGTGAACCGGATCTGGACGATCGGGACGGCCGCCGTCGAGAAGAAGTTACAATTAAACGCCAGCGGACAGTATTTGCAGACGAGCTTCAAGAACAAACTCACCGGACAGGAGTACATTCAGGGCGCGGCGCTATCGGATGAATTTTCCGTAAAAATAGAGGGGACAACGTATACTGGATCCAGTACGGGATGGGTTTATGACGCGCATACGTTGTCTACCCTTTCTCAAGGTGAACTGCAATTGGTAGTTACGTTCCATAATTCCGACATCAAAGTAAACCGATATTATATCGTATATCCATCGACTGGGATCGTACAAGAATGGTCCGTCATACAGAATGTATCGGGCTCGGCGAAGCTTTTCTCGAACCCAAGCCTGTTTCGCCAAAAAGCGATGGCAAATGACGTTGCCAATACGGATTTCATGTATATGACCGGGGGCGCGAACTTTACGGGAAGCCACTTGTTGAAGACAGTCGCTTTAACGAGCGGATATGCTCGTACGTTCAATTCTCAGGATCCTCCTGAGGTCATCACAGTGGACGGGAAATATGAGAACGGCGTCATGGACAATATTCAAGGTACGGCGATCTACAACGAGTTTTTCGTACTTCGCAATCGTTCGACCAACAGCGGAATGTATTTATTATTCGACTATACAGGACATTGGGCTGCCGATCTGGGCAACTACGGCGGGAACTTCGCCATGAACGGCAAAGTATTCATGTCCGACTATTCGGTACCCAACAATGCATCGATTACGACACCTAAGAGCTTGACCGGCGTTTTTGCCGGCGATGTGGACGATATGGGCAACTCCATATTGAATTATGTGTATACCTACAAATGGGATTATACGCGTGACGCTTATTTCGCCAAGGTAAAAACAGGGCAGTGGAACGTCAACGTACCGCAGACGGAAAATGCTTTTCAAGCGATCAACAACGGCAGGTATATCGGAATCGATACCGGTTGGATCGACGATAATTGGTATGATCGTAAAGGCGACTGGAACAACATGTTCCATGACGACTTTAAGGGACTCATCGCCTACGCCGCATTAAGCGGAATGTCCTATAATATCTGGAATCCGCCGTGGCAAGCGGATGCCCAGTCGGACGTGCTTACCCAGAATCCTTCCTATCAAGTTGGAAACGATACGCCGACTTACTACGGTTCCCATTTGAATTTGGCAAATGACAATGCAGTCAGTTGGATTCGGAACGATTTGAACGGCAAGCAATCGCAGTGGGGAACTCACGCCCTCCGATATGACGCGCAGCCGTCTTGGCCTTCTAACGGATCGGATAATGATATGTTGGCGCAGTCCAATAACTTCTATCAACTGCTCAAAACCTTCAAGGACGATAACCCGAGCGCGGGAATTTTCGGAGTCTCTTCCGGCGGCGAACTTCTAACGATCGAGTCGGCTCGCTACTCCGATACCCAGCAAAATACGGACGGCAATGTCATGCATTATGACGGATATTATAGCAGTCTCATTACCCCGCTGGACAAATTGTTTACCGGGGGCAACACGGAAAACTATCAGTGGCAAAATCCATATTCCAAAAATAACCGCGGAACTTTGAGCATGGCTACTTTGGTGCAAATGAATGTGGCGGATGCAGTCGTATCAGACGCCGACAAAGAAAGCTGGCGGAAGGATATCGAATTGTATCACTACTTCAAAACCGAAGGCGTCGTCGGACGTTGGGTTAAAGTATACAGGCCTAACGTGAGCACAGGAGACAAAACATACTTCTTACAGAAGATGAGCGGCGACAGTACCAAAGGATATTTAACAACCCGCCATAATGAATCGATGATCGGCAACAATGTGACGGTTTACCCGAAAGGGCTGACTCCGAGCGCTAATTATACGGTGGCGACGCTTGAAGGCGGAAGGGCGACGGCAACGAATACGGGCAGCTACTGGATGACGAACGGGATTACGCTGACCCCCCTGAAACGGGGCGAAGTTATTTTTTTCAACCTGGAGAATCGTCCCGGCAACGGCTCCGACACTACGGCTCCAATTGCTCCGTCTAATGTTACGAAGTCGCAGACCGCATATCTCAAACACGGCGGTACCCAAGTCGTGTGGACTGCGGGGACCGACAACAACTGGATTTCTTATTATGAAATATACAAAAACGGGACTCCTTACACGAAAGTATCTACGGGAACCTTCTTTTTTGATGTAAATGGCAGCGTGGATGATTCGTATCAGGTTAGAACGGTGGATGGTGACGGTAATACTTCCTCGCTTGTTGCTGCCTATAGTACGGATACGAGTATCGCATCGACAACTTACAAGCTGTCTACCGACTTCTCCAACAAACAAAGCGGCAAGGGCTGGAGTTACGTGCAATGGAATGGAAGCAGCTTTTCTAACCTCACTTGGGATGGCGCGGGGACCTGGCAAGGCGCATATCCGTTTAATCTTGTCTTCCATCCTACGCAGCTTCATCCCGATACGAACGATACGGCAGTTGCTTGGACCGCTCCGCAAGCCGGATATATTAAGGTTTCCGGCAATGTTGCCAAGGCCTTCGCGGGCGGGGACGGCGTGAACGTCAAGATCATGAAGAACGGCACGCAAATTTGGCCGGCTTCCGGATGGCAGTCGATATCTTCCGTCGATACCATCGGATGGAACCACGATCTAGCCGTCAAGGTGACAACCGGCGATAAAATCTATTTCGTGGTGAACAAGAACGGCAATAACGCTTTTGACGAAACCTCTTGGGATCCGGTCATCAACTATGTCTCATCGGGCTGGAACGCTTCCTCCGGATTCGGAACGACGCAGGGGCTTAACAATTGGTATTATCTCGAATCGAGCGGCATCACGTATCCGCAACTGACTTGGAATGCAGCCGCCAATGCATGGAAGGGCTCGAATGCATACAACCTGATCTGGTCGCCCGCGCATATTCACCCGGATCTTACGGACACGGTACGGGCATGGAAAGCTCCCAATGCCGGAACGGTCATTCTAAGCGGCAACGTTCGAAAGGGCAATAGCGGCGGGGACGGCATTCAGGTGAAAATGATGAAGAACGGATCGCAAGTGTGGCCAGCTAGCGGTTGGCAGTCGATTAGCGGAACGGATATCACGGGCATTAACCACAATTTGAAAATCAATGTTGCGGCAAATGATATGATCTATTTCGTTGTGAACCAGAACGTAAACAAGGATTTTGATGAAACGATTTGGGATCCAGTCATCGTTTACGACGCCACGGCGTCTGTCGCGACGCCATTGCCTTCATATGCGGCAACTGCGGACTTCTCCTTCACGCAGGGCAATTGGAATTGGTTTTACTTGCAGGCAAGCGGAAGCACCTATTCGAATATGACTTGGAACTCGGTAGATCACCGGTGGAATGGCGCATATACGTACAACATCATCTCTATGCCAGACCAAATGCACCCCGACGTGAACGATACGGTACGGGGATGGGCGGCGCCGAAGACGGGTACGGTTAGGTTGACCGGAACCGTTAAGAAATCGGCCAGCGGCATAGGAGGCGACGGAATCAATGTCAAGATCATGAAGAACGGTACGCAAATCTGGCCAGCCGGCGGATGGCAGCTCATAGGCGGGGCGGATACGACAGGCATTGCGTATGATTTCTCGATGAGCGTCAATCAGGGAGATAACCTTTACTTTGTGGTCAACCGGAATGGGAACAACGGCTTCGATGCGACAGCCTGGAATCCCAAGATCGAATATACTTCTATTCCTTAATGCGAGTACTCTCTCTAATAATAAGCTGCGGTGATATAGGGGATTCCGGGCTCCCGCTGTCCGTATTGCCTTGAAGGATGATTTCGGCAGCGCGTTGTCCGAATTGGAAAGTGTTCTGGTCGACTGTTGTAAGTTTTGGTGTCGTCCATTGGCTTATGGGTTGTCCATCATAACCCATAATGCTGATGTCTTCGGGTACTTTTAATCCATGATCGTTAGCTGCGCGAATGGCCCCGATCGCTTTATAATCGCTTGCCGCAAAAACAGCGGTTGGCGGATGAGCAAGATTCATTAGTTCGGCGAAGCCTTCGTAACCGGAGGCTTCCGTTTCTTCTCCAACGTCTTTCACAATAACCAAATCAGGATCGAATGGTATATTATGGTTGCTTAGCGCGAGACGGTAGCCTTGAAGGCGAAAGGAAAAATCGGAGAAAATCTCCAAATGCGATTTGCCGGACACGATGATCCCTATACGTTTATGACCTAAATCGAGAAGATGTTGGGTTGCCAAATAACCCCCGGCCATATTATCCCCTGTAATACTCGGAATTTCTAAATGCGGAAAATAGAATTGGATAGTGATCATTTTCCGCCGTTCCTGCTTCCACTTCGCAACGGTACTCATGAATTCAGCCTTTTCCTCATCAAATAATCCGAAAAAAATATAACCGGCATCCAGCTCCTCAGGTAATTGAAGACTATTCCCCATATTGTAGATCGAGAATTCGATGTTATGCTTCGCGCAAACTTCGGCAATCCCGGATAACATCGCTAAATAGAAGCCATCATTCAACAATCGGGCTAGAACATTGCGATGAACAAAATATATTTTGGGAACGGTAGGTACGGTAGTTGCGGTATTCAACGGAAGCTGTTTGTTGGCAGACGGTTTAATAAAGCTGCCTTTTTTACGGATGCGGATAATAAGGTTTTCCTCCACTAATAGAGCAAGCGCCTTCCGCATGGTCATTTCACTAGTTTTGTAAATTCTAGCGAGCTCTTTCTGGGATGGGATGGCATCGTTCGGTTTAAGTTCACCGGAAGTTATGCGGCTTTTAAAGTCGTCCACAATTTGCTGATAAATGGGTTTATTGGACTTGAGCATATGAAGGGTTCGCTCCTATTTAAAGATACATATCTATTTTATTAAAGATATTTACAACATCTTAAAAATACTTAATATGTACATTATAGATGCTTGTGGTCTAAAAACAAAGATGGATGGAGGAAATTCAATGAAAACATTTCACTTAATAAGCAATGCGCATCTAGATCCGGTATGGCTTTGGGAATGGGAGGAGGGTGCCGCGGAGGCGATTTCTACGTTTCGCGTCGCCGCGGATTTATGCGAAGAGTTTGAGGGCTTTATTTTTAACCATAACGAGGTAACGCTGTACAAATGGGTTGAAGAATATGAGCCTGCATTGTTTGCGCGCATACAAGGCTTGGTGAAGCAAGGCAAATGGCACATTATGGGCGGATGGTATTTGCAGCCGGATTGCAACATGCCAAGCGGAGAATCGTTTGTGCGGCAAATGCTGCTGGGGCGAAATTATTTTCAGGAGAAATTCGGGGTAAAACCTACAACGGCGATAAACTTTGATCCCTTTGGCCACACGCGCGGACTCGTGCAAATTATGAATAAAGCGGGCTTTGATTCTTACATTTTCTGTCGTCCCGAGCCTGAGAGATGCTTGCTTCCCGATAATGATTTCATTTGGGTAGGGTATGACGGATCGGAAGTCACGGGGCATCGCGCGAAGGAATTTTACAATTCCCCGCGTGGGAAGGCCGACGAAAAAGTGGACAATTGGCTTAAAAAGTCTGCGGAGCAGCTCGTTGGTTCCGTGCTTTGGGGAGTGGGCAATCATGGCGGCGGTCCGTCTAGAGAAGATTTAACGAAATTAGGTAAACTCATTGCAGAAACAAAGGATACGCAGATTATTCACTCTACCCCGGAAGCTTTTTTCAAGGAGTTGCGTGAATTGGGCGGAGACTTGCCTCGTCATGATAAGGATATCAACTCTTGGGCACCAGGCTGCTACACCTCGCAAATTCGGATTAAGCAAAAGCACAGACTTCTCGAAAACGAAATTTACATGCTGGAAAAAATGATTTCACATACCGCTATGCAAGGATTGACGACCTATCCGTATGAGTTGATCCATGAGGCGATATGCGATCTGATGGTTACGGAGTTCCATGATGTGCTTCCGGGATCATCGATTCAGCCTGTTGAAGAAGCATCGCTTCGTTTAGCCGATCATGGACTTGAGATTGTTTCCAGGCTGAAGGCGCGTGCGTTCTTCGCACTGGCAAGCGGTCAGAAAAAGGCTGAAGAGGGCGAGATCCCGATTCTTATCTATAACCCGCATCCCTACAAAGTAAAAGGGACTTTTGAATGCGAGTTCCAGCTTCCCGATCAGAATTGGAAGGATGAATTTTCGCTGCCATTGGTTTATAAGGACGGGGTGCAAATTGCCTCGCAAGCCGAAAAAGAGTTAAGCAATCTGAATTTGGATTGGCGTAAGCGAACGGTATTCTTCGCAGAGCTTGAGCCGGGGCAGATGAATCGTTTTGACGTTCGGTTAGAGGTGCTTCCGAAGAAACCGACTCCAGTGCTGCAGCCGCAGGATGGTAAAATCACCTTCAAAACGGAACAATTGGAGGTCATTATCAATTGCGAAACCGGTTTGATGGACCGCTACAAAGTTAATGGTGTCGATTTTGTCCAGCCGAATGCATTTGTTCCGATCGTTATTGAGGATAATGACGATCCTTGGGAGACGCAAGGGGCAAGCTTCCGCAATGTCGAAGGTGCGTTTAAGCTTATGTCAGCCGAAGAAGGAACTCGTTTCTCGGGAATTCGCGGCAGCCGATTGGAATCCGTGCGTGTCATCGAGGACGGGGCAGTTCGTACGGTAGTGGAAGCCTTGTTTGCATATGGCGACTCTTTTATTATCCAAACCTACAAGCTGCCGAAAAAAGGCACGGAAATCGAAGTGCAAATTCGCGTCCATTGGAATGAAAAGAGCAAAATGCTGAAGCTGTCGATTCCCACTGCATTCCCGGAAGGGAAATATTGGGGGCAAGTGGCTTATGGTCGAGACGAGCTTCCAAGCAATGGGGATGAAGCCGTTTCGCAAAAATGGATCGCCGTTCTGGATGAATCGAAGGATTTGGCGTTAACCTGCATTAATGACGGGGTTTATGGATCGGATTATGCGGACGGCGAGGTGCGAATTTCGTTATTGCGCTCAGCGGGCTATTCAGGTCATCCGATCGAAGACCGCCCTATCATGGCGCAGGATCGGTATTCAAGCCGCATAGATCAAGGCGAAAGGTTATATCGTTTCTGGTTCAATGCAGGCAAATCTTCGGAGCGCTTGGATGTCATTGATCGCGAAGCATTGGCGTTGAATGAGAAGCCATTCGTCTTATCTTTCTTTCCATCGGGTGCGGGTGCGGTTCCGGCGAACGCTGTAACGTTAAGCGATTCATCGGTTCTACTTACTGCCTTTAAGCGCGCTGAAAATTCGAATGATTATATCATTCGTTTGTTCGAGCCAACCGGCAAAGCTGCCGTGACTACATTATCCGTTCCAGCACTAGGGGTTACACAAGAGATCAAGCTTGGTAAATTTGAAATCAAGACGTTGAAATTAGATACTGCTTCTAATGTGATAGTCGATGCGAATTTAATGGAAGATTAATCGGATATATTTACGAGCAGCCTACTAGCGCAAAAAAAGGAGGCTTACGGCAACGGGCCGCAAGCCTCAACAAGTATATTAAAAGGGGGGTCATGTATGTATTGTAACCCCTTAATGTAAAGAGAACATGAAGGTAATATTACGGTTTAGTTACAAAGTCGGAGCGGAACGCGGTGGGTTGCATCTTTTGGTGAGAAAAAATAAAGTCCTTTAATTGAAAATAAAGTACTTTAACGACTAGAGGGACCTCGCTTTTTTAGTGGGGTTCTTCCTTTTTAGTTTCCTGAGCTTCGTTGATCACTACTGTCAATTGAGTTGTTCTTGATCAATCGGTACTAAACAGCTTCAAGTGTCGTAGATATAAAATCGGTACTAGGGGGGGGGGATCCCCCGTCTAACCTACTTAACGGTTGTTTATCGGCTGATAGCGTGTTCTGTATTTGCTGGGAGATTCTCCGACGATCTTCTTGAACAAGTTGCTGAAATAATTCGAATTGTCGTATCCAACGTGCTGGGAGATGTCGACGACGGATTGATCTGTCGCCTTCAACAGCTCCTTAGCTTCTTCAATCCGTTTGTTGATGATGTAATTTACGGGCGAAAAACCGGTTTCTTGTTTGAACAGGTGAGACAAATAATAGGGACTGATGTAAAGTCGATTAGCGATTTCACTCAGGGCCATGTTCTGCGTGTAGTTGGAGTCAAGAAAATTCTTGATGCGGCCGGCCAGCGATTCCGTGTGTTGTATATCGGGCTGTGTGATCTTGATAATGCGGAAGATTAGCACAATTAGGGAAGCGAGCAAATATCGCGTCATTGTATCATACCCGATAACTTGGTTGCGTAATTCCTCGAAGATCTGTGTGATAAGCGACTCAATTTGATCGGCGTATTGATAGGTTCTCACGTGTGGCGAAGCTTCCGGTGGAAGCAACGCTCCGTCAGGTGCTCCCACGATGAATAACTGGCCAACGCCGCAAAAATAAGTAACCAACGGATTGTCGGGGTCCGATTTCTCCTCGTGTGAAACGCCGGCATTATAAATAAGAATATCTCCTTTGGAGGCATGGACAACACGATCTCCGATTCGGAAGCGGCCTTTTCCTTCGCTAACGTAAATTATTTCACTCAAGTTATCATGCTTATGCGCAGGAAACGACCAATTCGGATCCCGATCGATCTGGCCGGTATAGAGCAGCTCAGGCAATCGGCTGGATCTGAATACGGACCTGTCGTTATGGCCATAGAGTTCAAGTGCCACAGGAGCGCCTCCTTTCGTGAGAGAACTGTCTTCATTATAAGTGTAGCGCTTTCATGTTAGCAAGAATGTTTAGACGCTTACAGCAAGATATGAAATGCAGGTTTGCATTCTTGAATTTATGATAAAGACAGATGGAACGGAAGGATGATCAAGGCATGAGGACTGGGTATCGGATGGCCGAAGACGGAACGTCCATTGAGATTGAGCAGGGAACACGAACCTTTAATAGAGGTATAAGGCGTGGAAATACGATTCTCGTAACCGGAGATAAGCCTCGTTTCGCGCTTTTGCGCACGAATAGAAGCGATACGATGAGTCCCGATTTTCACAAATGGGGGGAAGGTCGACTCCTCATTCACGGTAAGGATGGCCGTTCGGCAAGATTGGACGAATTCGCATCCATTCGAACAGTGTTTTTTCCTCATGGAACACTCTATGAGCTATCGGACCCCGCATGGGGAGACTGCAAATGGACCTTGCTCGTTGCCCAGGCAGGGGATTGGGGGAGTGTAGCAAAGCTTGGCCGACTATCGTCTTCCTATCTGGAATTAGCGGGAATTGACCGCATTGAGTTTGAATTCGGAGGGCTTGGCGTTCACGGCAGAACTCATTCTGCTCCCTATTTTCCCGAGGACAATGAGGATGCTTCCGACGATACGGTTGTACTGAAAGGCGGACGAGTCGTGTTCGCGGATAAACAAGTCGAGGGACAGTCCGCTGCGGTCGCATCGATCGGAGGAAACGCCGCTGTAGAGCAAGGTAAAGCCGTATTCCATTTCGCCGTAGCGGATATTGGTGAAGAAGGGGTGTTCCTGGTTGTCGGAGCTGAAAATTCGGTGCCGGTCGTCGTCGATAATGGTTACGGAGAAAGGCTTATATCGGAAGGGGAATCGTATTACGCCGAGGTATTGAGTGCGTGTACAATTCGGACGCCTTCTTCCGTCATAGACAGTGGGTTCCGGACAGCTCTCCTGAATCTGGACTACAGTTACTCCGATCCGGCGTGGCTGGAAGGTGTACATTGGTGGGCCTCCTATTGGGCGAACAATTATCAGATTTCTGCCGCAATCGGCATCGGACAATTGGATAGGGTCAAGCGAGCGCTTACGTTTTTCGGGCTCGGCGAACGAGGACCGAGTCCTCTCATCATGGCTTCGGGGAAACCGCTGGAACGATGCGAACATGATGATGAAGACGGACTGCCGTATTTTATATGGCAATTTCTCCAATATGTCGATGCAACAGGAGACCTTGCTTTTGCGGAGTCCGTATGGGAGCCGCTAATGCGTGCTTTAGACAAACTCTGGGAGGCAAGGGATTTCGATGGCAACGGATTAATCGGATGGCACATTTTTTGCAACAGTTTTATGTATCAGGCCGACCATCTCGGCATGCCGGGTGAAGGCGCCTCGCCAAGTCTAATGTTTGTCGGGCTGACTGAGCGCCTGGCCAGATTGGGTGAGCGAATCGGTCGTATCCCTGACGCTCAGCGATGGAGGCACATATCCGTAAAAATGCGGGAAGGGCTCGAAGAGAGGTTGTGGAACAAGCGAGAAGGTGTTTTTTACAACCATATCGATCTGCAAGGGGTCAAGCATATGGCTCACTACTACACCGACCTCGTATTCCCGACGCTTTATAGCGGGTTGCCGGAATGGTATGGATGGAGCTCCCTTGAATACTGCAACCGCAATCTGTGGATTTGTGACGAGCTAAACAATCCATCGCTCATGCGAGTGGGCAATCTGATGCCGCCGCTGTTCGGCAACAATAACGTTATGCCTGCCCAGCTGTCGGAAGCCGCCAGGGCGTATGCCCGAATCGGTGACCGTCGGCGTACTTACCGCCTTTTGGAAGCTACCGCCCTGGCGGGAACGGTATTCACCGATGCCCCTGGGAATTTTCCGGAAAGGATGGGGGATGATGGATCGGGCATTTATAACTATATTTTCGGTAATCCAATCGGTTCGTATATCTATGCGGTTATCAGCGGTTTGTTCGGTGTAACGATAGACGAGGAAGGAGAAGCGTTGGTCTGGACACCCTGTTATCCGGTGGAATGGCCAGAGGCGGAACTGAAGACAAATTATGCCGATATAGCGTACAGCGCGACAACTAATGAAGACGGCACAGTGACGCGGACATACCGCGTGACGCACGTTGGCGGCGCACGGTCGCTTCGGCTCATTGATCACGTCCCGGGTACCGTGTCCAGGGTAACTTCAGACGATTCGGATTTGCGATACTTCCTCTGCCCGAGTCTCGAAAGTGTCAGGCTGGAAACTGAGTTGTCGGCAGGAAAGTCCCATGAGATCAGAGTTGTTTACCGTCCCGAGTCCTTCCTCATGGATGGAACAACGTCCGTCTCAACTGGAGGAGCGGTTAGTTGGATCATTCCGGAAGGACAGTCCGTGACTGATACGCTGGATCCCCAAGAAGCCGTGGAGGAGCTCCGGGCAAAGGATAACGTTCTGGCCGGACTCACATCGGAGTACACCGGAGACAAAACCTTATTCGTGCTGCTGGAACCTGCCGGCCAGTACGTGCCACTCCGGTTCCAAGTTCAAGAGCCGCTTGAGGTTGCAGGGTTGTCAGCCATCCAACAAACTAACGGCAAGGTCAAGCTCCGCTTTGAATGGCGTGTGGCCAAAGGCGCTTCCTGGCCATCCGATGCGGAGTGGCTGGTTCGTTGGCAGGGTGAAAGCCGCCCGGTTTGTTTTGATTCCTCACCCGGTTTGCATCAGGCAGAGGTTTCATTCTCAAACAGGGAGTTTTTTCCGGAAGGTTTATACGCAGCGGATGTTGAACTTTGGGCCTCAGGTCAATTGTTATGGTCGGCCTCCCAAGAAGCGATTTTGAAGGGAGTGGACGCGGAGACGTCACGCCGGATGGCCGAACTGCGGGATCGACAGACCGTTTACTTGGACCTGACTCCGATGCGCAACGCGCCTCATCTTTGGGCAATGTCACTTTGGAGAGTGTGGAAAGAGTATCCCGTACCGCTTTCTTCGCTCGCAGGAGAACCGGGGATTGTCCGGACCGAAGCGGGAAGTTTTCAGGTATTGGAAAGCGGCGAGAATCTCGCGATTATCGAGAACGGACGTTCCGAACGTTATAGCAGGCAAACAATGCCGTCTCCGCATCCATCAAGCCTTGAGATTGCTGTAGGTCGTCGCGTCCGTATGGTATCACTGTTCTACGCCAACGAGGCTGAAGCGAGGCATACCGCGACAACGGTCGGCTCGATAACGCTGCAATACGACGACGGCTGCCAGACAATCATTCCGCTGGCGATTGGCAAGCAATTGGACATGCTTTACGACAAGACAGCAGAAAGCGCGCTTCCGATCGCTTACGGGGAGTGGGATTATTTGAACGTGTGGCGTCTTTCGGCTAGGAGTGATTCGGCACTATCCCGCTTTACGATCCAGTTGGATGTACCCGACGTGCAACTCGGTCTTCTGGGAGCGAGTGTGGTTGCAATTGGGGAGGAAACACAATGACCGTTCATCAGGCAGGAGGCCGAATAAGCTGGCTGAAAAAGTGGATCGCCCTTGCGGAACAAACAGCAGTCTGGCAGCTTGACGCGCCGAAGGAAGATGTCTTCATGCTAGGCAATGGCCGCGTATCGGCCGTGTTAGGCTGGGGTAATCCGATTAATGAACTCGGATGGGTACTGGGTCCATATTACGAAAGCGGACATAATCGCGGAGAGCACACCACGTCTTATTTCGGAACGTTAGGCATGGCCGTGAAGGCGGACGGAAAGAAGACCGTGTGGGAAACGCAGTGGGCCGGCCGCGTAAGGGGAACCGCCGTTTTTCTCACCGAGGTTAAATCGGCTTCAGGATTGATCTGGAGGACCGTGGATTTCGCTGAATGGCATCGCAATACGCTCGTTCGCATTCACTTGTTCTCTAACGAGGGCGAACGGCCGATTGGCGCTCTGGATGTGTCGGCCAACTGGCGAAGACCCGACGAAATCCATCGTCCATGGGATCCTGCGAAGGAACAATGGACAGGACCTGAAAACCGGTATATCGCGGAACAACTGCGGATCTTCGATCATCAGGGAGTTGAGCGAACGATGACGTGGGTGCTGCACGGCGAACATGGCGTAATCGAGAAAGAATGCCTAGGCGTAAGCCTGCACGGATTGCTAGCGGGCGACGAAAGGATGTTCGTCCAAACGATTTCCGCTGGCTCCGACACCGGGATACGTCTTGCGGAGCAGCTGGCTTCGGCGGCTGATCCTTTGCAGTCGCTTGAAGAGGTTCTGCTCGGATGGAAGAAATGGGGCAGCGAGGGGGCGGCGATGAGCACTTCGGAACCTTGGCTCGACGATCTTCTGGATTCGACGAAAGTATGGTGCAAAGTACAGCAGTCAGCGCATGGCGTTATCTCCCCCATGATTTTTTACTCCGACGCCTACATTCGGGATTGTTGCGGTCCCGTTCGCTTGTTTCTTCGGCTCGGAATGAAAGAAGAGGTAACGCGGATATTCGACTTTTACCGGAATGCGGCTTTGTTTCATCAACGTTTCAAAGAGACCTATTATTCCGGCCTTAATAATATCCGCCAGGACGTGGACCGGTTCGAAGGAGACGAGGACGTTCGTTGGGAACAAATCGACCCGGGCAAAGCGGAAATTCCGAGCTGGCTCGTACTGTGGCATTACTGGTATTGGCTGCAGACCGGGGATTCCCGGTACGCGATAAGAGACTGGGCGCTGCTCCTTCGCTGCCTAGAAAGCCAGACGGTGGACATCAACGGATGGATTCGGTTTCATGGGGATGAAACCTATGCCTATCTGAGTTCCTTGAGCGAGGAGTACAAAGGGTTTTTCCATCAGGAGCGAAGCGGCTCTCTCGAGGCGACCGTCTTATACGTGTATGCAGTGGAAGCGATGGAAGAACTAGCGAGAAGCACGAACAGTGAGACCGATATCGGGAACTACTCCGCGCTGAAAGATCAAGTATTGGAAAATCTCGATAAGAACTTTCTTGGAGACGACGGCTACCAGATGGCCAGTGCGGAGCATCGCCCCTTGCAGGGGGCTCACAGTCTTGTCCTTACCACCTCCCATTGGATAGAAGCCTTCTCCGCCAATCACAGTTTGCTGTCGAAAGGGTCCCGCTCCTTCGATATGTGGAAGAGCGCTTTCGTTCAGGCGGAAACGACCGATTGGCACTTTACAGCTCCCTATGCGGAAGGAATAAATGGCCATTTGCCTGGGTATATGCTGGCGGCCGCGAAACAGAACGATTGCCGAGAGCTCGAACCGCTGTTGGCGAGACTCAAGAATATGGCGACAAAAGCGGGAGCTTACGCCGAGGTGTACAAATCTGCGGAGCAATCGACGGCTAGGGGTTACCACGGCTTGGCTTGGGGAAGGCTGCGCCCTTGGGAAAGCGGCGTGAACGCCGACGCGATGATATACGCATTATTCGGAATCAGAAATTGGTACGTAGACGGGTTGGCGGAGTTGGAAGTAGCCCCCTATCTGCCGAGTGGCTGGAATCATGCGAAAATAACAGGCTTCCGCACGGGCGAGCGAATTCTCTCTCTTGAAATCGTTCGTACGGCGGATCAGGTCATTGCACGGCTGACCAACGAAGGCGAGAAAGAGTTGTCGCTTCGAATCTATCTTAAGAGAACGAACAACAGCCGTTTAGTCGCTCCCGGGGAATGCACCGAGTGGTGCTGCGGAGACTAAGGACCGGCTTGTATACTGAAAGGAGGCGATGCCGCGACTAGTGCAGAACACGAATCACAAGCAGCTTCGCAGGAGCAAGGTCGAACGAAAATTTGCGGTTACTACACGAAAGGGGTCACACATCCATGAAACGTTGGTTAGCACTAAGCTCGGCAGTCCTCTTGATGATGGCCATTTTAGCAGCTTGCGGCGGCAACAACGGCAACTCGGCATCCGAATCTGCATCTCCCTCGGCTAGCGGGGCGGCAAGCGAGCCAAGCGCATCGGCTCAAGACTCGAGCTCGGGCGTATCCGACGAAGCGTTTACGCTCAGCATCGGGTACTGGATTGACGACGTCAACGGTTACTTCAACGCCGTTACCTCCAAGTTCAAAGAGAAATACCCGAACGCGGAAATCAAACTCAACAAACAGCCGGGCGATAAATACGGCGAGCTTCTGGCGACGAAGCTGGCTGCAGGGCAAGGTGACGACATTATCTTTAATCAAGCTGTCAAGGAATTCGCCAAAGCCGGCTATCTAGTCGATCTTTCCGAACAGCCATGGGTTTCCCGCATGAATGCCACGGCGAAGAACGCTGTCACTTACCAAGGCAAGCAGTACGGCGCGGTTTATGAGACGAATACGTTCGGCGTTTATTACAACAAGAAAATTTTCTCGGAACAAGGGCTGACGCCGCCAAAAACATGGGATGAGTTCATCCAGCTCGGCGAAAAGCTGCTGGCAGCCGGCATAACGCCGGTCGTGGGAGGTTTCAAGGATGCGTGGACGATTGGCGGGCCGTGGATTTCCATCGGGGAAACGTCGTTCTTCGCAAAAAACCCGAATTTTGAAATCGACATTTATCATGGCAAGTCTAAGATAAATGGACCGGAGATTCAAGATGCTCTCGAGAGATTCAAAGAAATGACAGACAAGGGCTTCTGGAACAAAAATGCACTCAGCATCGGGTACGATCAATCGGTGCAGGAGTTCATCGACGGTAAAGCGGCCATGCACATCATGGGAAGTTGGACGCCGGGCGTTGTCGACAGCAAAACGAAAGAGATGGAACTTGGCTTCTTCCCGATACCGGGACGCAACGGAGAAATCGTCATGTCCGCAGGCGTCGACAAGCAAATCGGTATCAATACCAACTCGGCCAATGTGGAGAAATCGAAGGAATTGCTTAGTCTGATGCTGTCCAAGGAAATGCTTGAACTCTATAGCAAGAACGTGGCTTTGACCGCATTTACCGACGTCAATCCCGAGTACTCGCTATCCGGCATGACCGAGACGCAAGCGGCGTTATCTTCCGCAGATCAATTGAACATCAACGTTGGAGATCGCTTGACCAATTCTGCTCGCGATTCGCTTAACAAAGCCTTGTCGCTTATTCTGGCTGGAATAGACTACAAACCGGCTCTTGAAGAAGCGGAACGCAATTACGAGAAAGACAAAGGGACGCTGAATCCAGACGATTATCCGGCTTCGAACTAACGATCTACGGCGGCGTCACGAGGTTCGCAACACGGACGCCGCCGATTTTCTATTCGAGAGGGGAATCGATATTAATATGATAAAAAAAGGAATCACATCGCTTCTCTTGCTGATCGTTATCGCTTCCGGCTTAGCCTTATTTGCCCCCAAGGCCGAAGCTGTTGGCGACGGTTCGGTCTTTAACGGTCCTCATACGATACCAGGTCGCGTTGAAGCCGAAGATTTCAACAGCGGCGCAAGCCAAACCGCCTATTATGACAAATCAAGCGGCAATGGCGGCAACAACACAACTTACCGGACAGGTACGGACGTCGATATTTCCACGTCCGGCAGCGATACTTACGTAACGAACATCGAATTCGAGGAGTGGTTGAAGTATACGGTGAACGTGCCGACAGCCGGCTGGTACAAGTTCACGTTTCGGGCAAGCAACAATTTGTCCGTCAATCAGTCCATTATGGTGCATACAGACAACTTCATCCATGGTGACTTCCTAGTTACGCCTACCGGAGGCGCGACCACGTTCGCTACCTTCAACGGTCCCCAGGCCGTTTATTTGAGCTCAGGCAATCACGCTATCTTTATCGGTTTACGAAGCGGCAACGGTAGTACGAACTTCAACTTTGACTTGTTCGATATTACATCCGTCAGCGCGCCGTCTTGGCAGGACCCTGCCATCGTGACGACGTCTGTGACGACGGAAGACGTCGTGGTGGCGACTGTGAACGCCAAAAACGCGCCATACAACGCAGCGGGGAACGGGACGACGGACGATACGGCGGCGATACAGAATGCTCTTAACGATGCATTCCAAATGGGCGGCGGCATTGTCTTCCTCCCTGCCGGTCATTACCGGGTAAACGGAACGCTGAACGTTCCCCCGGGCATTACGCTGCGGGGAGAATGGAAAAGCCCCGATAACGGCGGAGGACTCGGCGAAGGTACGGTGCTCAAAGTGTACAGCGGTAAAGACAATGCTGGAGGCACCGCCTTTATGACGCTGAACAACATTAGCGCGGCCCGGGACCTCAGCTTCTGGTACCCCGAACAAGAGTACGACAATGTCCACGCCTATCCGCCAACGATTGCCGTAACGCGATATAACAACGTTGTCAGCGCGTTTAACTTGACGTTTTATAATGCTTACAAAGCCATTACATTCGGCGTTATCGGGTCGGGCAGCGGTTATTTTCTGGAGGACATATACGCGACATGCCTGAACACCTGCATCACGATTGACCAAAGTTGGGAATACAGCGTTATTCACAATGTCAAGATCAACAACGAAATTTGGTCCGGCTCGGCATTGGCAGGCGCTCCCGCGACGACGCCGCCAAAGGCTACCCTGCTTGCTTACACGACGGCTAACGCCGTCGGGATAGATGTCATAAAGAGCGATGGATTTTCCGCCTACAAAATTGACATCAGCGACGTCAAGAAAGGCATGATCTTTTACGATTCCAGCCAGTTTCCCGCTTACGGCTTCATCGGCAAAATCAATGCTACGACGATTGAGAAGAAACCCGGCGGCGGTTTGAAGATTGTTAATATGGATCAAATTCCGGAAACGAAGCGTTTGAACTACACGAACCCGCCTAACAGGAAGCCGGCCAGTACAACCAATTTCTTCAATGTAAAAAAATCCCCCTACAACGCTAAGGGAGATGGTCTGACCGACGATACAACGGCCATTCAGAGCGCTCTCGATGCGGCCAATACGGCGGGAGGAGGCACCGTCTTTTTGCCGGCCGGCAACTACAAGATTACCGGAGGTTTGACGGTATGGGCCGGAGTAGAGCTTCGGGGCGTGCACGATGCAAGGCATTTTCTCGATTCGATTGATGGGACGTTGATTTCGGCCTACGTCGCGGCAGGCAACGAGAATGGAACGCCCCTGATACAGATCAAGCAAAATGCCGGAATTCGAGGTTTCTCGATACGCTACCCGAACTCCGAACCGGAGAGCATTCTGGTGTATCCGTGGACTGCGCAAGTGCAAGGAACGAATTCATGGATTAAAGATATCCGGCTCGAAAATTCATGGAACGGATTCGACTTGGGCAGTTATGACACGACGGGACACGTCGTCAGCGGCATTTGGGCGAACGCGATGAATAAGGGAATTTACGTCGGGGGAGGCTCCAATGAAGGATGGTTGGAAAACGTGGGATTTTCCTATGCAGCCTGGGGCAAACACGGCGACAACGGTTCATGGACGTATAACCAGCCGCTTGTTCGAGATCGGGTCTATCGGTATCTGCACGCCTTTACCCTTGGCGATGTCAAAAACGAGCAAATGCTGAATCCTTTTTCCTTCGTTGCGCTTTACGGACAGCGTTACGTCAAGCAGAACGGCAACGAGCCGCAGGATATACTGATGTTTAATGCGCTGCTCGATACGAACGGTGACGCGCTGTTCAGCTTCGAGGCCGGAGATCGGATCGACGTGATGGGGGTCAACACCGTCAACACGGTTTATTACGCATACGGAACGCAGACGTTTAACGGAACGGCCAATATATACGGCGGCGTCAAGTTCGTCATGAACGGTCCATCCGTGGCCGAGCTTCACGCGCCTAACCAGTCGATTTACCGTTTGACGTCCGCGGATAGCTATAACCAGGACTATGAGAAGCCGCTTTACGCCGTGGACGGGTACGCTTCCAGCAAGTGGGTGGCCGTAGGCAGCACCCCTCACTGGATGATCGTTGATTTGAACAAAGCCACGACCATTGGACGGTGGGTAGTCAAACACGCCAATTATATTGGCGGCGGTCAGCAATCGCTTAATACGAGAGATTTCAAGCTTCAGTATGCGTCCAGTGTCATCGGTCCATGGACCGATACCGACACGGTAACGGGAAACGCATTCGACATGACCGACCGTATGTTCAGTTCTGCAACGGCTCGGTACTGGAGGCTGTATATCACCTCTCCCGAGCAAGGCTCCGGCACAGTCGCCCGGATACACGAATTGGAGTTATATGCGGTTCCGACTAATTTGTCTCTTGGCAAAACCGCAACGGCGATCTCAAGCTTTAATGGAGACACGCCAAATCGAGCTATCGACGGCAACCCGGCGTCCAAGTGGGTAGCTACATCAGGCGCTCCATACTGGCTGATGGTAGATCTCGGTTCAACGAAGACGATACGACGCTGGATCGTACAACACGAGGGTGCGTATGGCGGGGACAACACGTACAACACGAAAAGTTTCAAGCTTCAAGTCGGAGACTCTACCGGCACGACGTTCACGGATGTCGATGAGGTTATCGGCAACCGGGATAACCGGACCGATCGTCTCGTTAATGTAACAGGCCGTTACTTCCGGTTATGGATTACATCTCCGTCGCAAACGAACGATACGATGGCAAGGATCAAGGAGTTTGAATTGTACGATGCCGGAGGTCAAATACAGCTCTATTCCGAACAGGATATAGCTAACGTGACGAACCTCGCAATCAACAAGACGACGAATGCGAGCGGGATGATCGACGCGAACACAACGCCAACCAACGGCGTCGACGGCTTGCTGACGAACAGATGGTCCTCGACTGTACCGACACCGCATTGGTTAAGCGTGGATCTGGAAGGCAAATTCCGTGTGCAAAGTTGGGTTGTCAAGCATGCCGGGGCCGGCGGGGAAAGCACGACCCTGAACGCCAAGGATTACAAGCTTCAGCTTAGCAAAGACGGGGTTGAATGGATTGACGGCGATGCCGTTATGGGCAACACTGCCAACTCGCCCAACCGGAACGTCTCCTTGTTCGCCCGTTACGCGAGACTGCTGCTTACGGTTCCTGAACAGGGTAGCGGAACCACCGCTCGCGTCTACGAATTTGAGTTGAACGGGAAAGCGATGAGCAATCTGACCCCTACCGCAACGGCGTCGGCGGATGGGGCAACGGAGACGGATCCGCCAAGTCGGGCGATCGACGGTGATCTGTCCTCGAAATGGGCCGTCAGCGGCAGCGCTCCCCACTGGTTGCAGCTTGACCTTGGCAGTGTTCGTTACATCGGACGTTACGTCGTGAAACATGCAGGTATCGCCAATCTGTCCGATTTATCCTGGAACACAAGAAACTTTAAATTTCAAGGAAGCCTTGACGGTACGAATTGGTTCGACGTCGACGAGGTGAATTCCAACGCGGAAATCGTCACCGATCGGGATGTAACGGCGGTTGCCCGTTATGTCAGGCTTTACATCACGGCACCGGAACAAGGGAGCGGTACGGCTGCACGCATTCAAGAATTTGAAGTGTACGGTCTGACGGCCACGAACATAGCTTCCGGCGGGACGGCGAACGCCAGCTCCTCGTCGGGAGGAGACACTCCCGACAGGGCAATCGACGGCAAAACCGCCTCGAAGTGGGCTACGACAAGCGGAACGGGTTCCTGGCTGAATGTCGACCTGGGCAAGCCGCATACGATCGGCCGTTGGGTCGTGAAACATGCCGGCGCCGGCGGGGAAAGCGCGACTTACAACACGAAGGACTTCAAGCTGCAGGTGAGCGTCGATAACGTCAATTGGCGCGATGTCGATTATGTATACGACAATTCTTTCAACGTTACTGACAGGCAAGTTGAAGCGCAGGCGAGATATGCAAGGCTGTATATCATGACCCCTGAACAAGGATCGGGAACGGCCGCGCGTATCGTTGAATTTGAAGTATACGGCGTCACCGCGCCATAAGCAGTAACTTGGGCAGTACGGATTGACGGGGCAAGTAACGCTTGCCCCGTCAATCCGCTTCATCTTCATAGATATTTCGGCGGTAAGAACGGAGTGAAAATTCATGAAAAGGCTGGACAGAGGGATCTTCGTTCATCGGTTGCTATTCGTGCTTCCGGCGTTCGCCTTATTTGCTATCTTTACGTATTATCCTTTTTTTTTCGGACTGTATTATTCCTTTACGCAGTGGGACGGCATGGCGCCTCCCGTATTCGTAGGCATGAAAAATTACGTCGATTTGTTTCAAGACACAGCCATCATCGAGGCCAGCAAGAATACGCTTTACTTCGTATTGCTCAACATATTTATTGGAAATCCCTTGGCTCTGGGGTTAGCGTTGGCACTGAACCGAAGGTTCAGAACGCGTGGATTGCTCCGCACCTTATTCTATATTCCTTCCATTATGAGCCTTATGGTTGTGGCGGTCATATGGAGCGATCTTCTGCGTTACGATGGTCTGCTGAACGGTTTTCTCACATCGGTCGGTTACGAAAGTTGGGTGCGCGATTGGCTATTTGCGAAAGAGTCGGCTCTTCCCATGATCATGCTGATCGTTATTTGGCAAGGGAGCGGGTTCGGTGCCGTAATCTATCTCGCTGGCCTGCAAGGCATTTCGAAGGAAGTTTATGAAGCGGCAGAAATTGATGGAGCCAGCGGTCTTCGGAAGCTACTGCGCATTACGGTTCCACTCCTTATGCCCATCGTGACGATTAACGTCTTCGTGGGGCTAGTCGGAAGCTTGAAGATGTTTGATCTTCCGTTCACTTTGACTAATGGCGGACCGGGCAACGCGACGGCGACAATAGGCTTGCTGATCTATAAACTGGGCTTCGTTATCAAGACGCTCGGGTATGCCAATGCAGCGGGTATCATGTTCATGATCGTTATCGCAATCATAACGTTCATTCAGGTGAGAATTACCAGAAGTAAGGAGGTAGAGCTATGAGTCAGGCAGAGACTGCCGGGAAGTCCGGGCGCGCTCGCCGTCGGGCTACAGTCCGGAACCGAGTGTCCTGGCTAGCCGAAGGGACGATGCTGGCATTAGGACTAGTAGTTATCTACCCGCTGGCACATTTGTTCCTTTCGAGTTTGAAAGAGCCCGATAAAGTGTTTGATCCGTTCTACATTCCGGATTTTACGTTCTGGGGCAATTACGAAGAGGTATTCCGTGCGGGCAACTTCCTGATTTCTTTCGGCAATACGGTTTTCTTGACGACTGCCAGCATTGGTCTTGTGGCGATTCTCTCGTCTATGGCAGGCCATGCGATCAGTCGCGCAGGCAAAGGCTTGTTATTGTGGATCTACTTTCTGTTGCTGTCCGGCATGATTATTCCCGCACAGACGACGATGATACCCATCTTTAAGCTTGCCGTCGCTTTCGGTTTAATCGACACGCGGTTTTTCATGATTCTGATGTACACGGCCGGCGTTATTCCGTTTGCAACGTTTATCTATGCCGGATTCGTAAAATCGATACCGCGGGAATTGGAAGAGGCTGCGGCTATCGACGGTTGCGGCAGGTGGAGAACCTACTGGACGATCGTCTTTCCGTTGTTGATGCCGGCGACGGGTACCATAATCGTTACGAACATATTCGGAATGTGGAGCGATTTGCTTGGGCCGCTTCTCTATTTATACAGCCCGGAAAAGCAGACGCTGATGACACTGATCTTTTCGTTCAAGCAGGAACGCACGACGGATTGGGGGCCGGTGTTTGCCTTGTCGGTTATCGCAACGATTCCGCTGATTCTCCTGTTTCTATTCGTTCAAAAGCAGTTTATCCGCGGATTAACTTCCGGTGCGCTCAAAGGATAGCTAGCTTCATAAATACAGCCGACAGGGAGAGAAACTTCATGCCTAGATTACAACAATGTGAACTTGCTTTTGGAAACGCGCAGATGCAACTCGACGAGCAGTTGGGTGCCATCGTTTCATTGACAGCATTCGACAAGGAGTTCATCCTGGGAAATGTAAGCTCGCGGCGATTGTTCTCGCTTCGATTACGTGATCGAAATGGAGTGCCATATGACGTTTCTTCGGGGACAGCCCAGGAATGGTCGGCGGATTCGACGGCCGGATACATCCGTCTCCACTATCGCGGGCTCGGAGGGCTGGAGCTCGATGCGACAGCGGAAGCAGAGGCCAAGGGAGACGAACTTCATTGGCATATTGCAGTTCAAAACCGGACGGATTTGTCGCTGGAGTGGATCGATTATCCTGAGATTATCGTGCCGAATGATTTGATCGGAGCGGGCGGGGACGCTCGCCTGGTGTGGCCAGCCATGGAAGGGGTTCTGATCGACGATGTAAACATCAGGGAATCGACCTGGCTCCATTACAAGGAGCCGGGATATCCAAGCAAAGGATGGGAAGGCGTATATCCGGGCCCCGCTCCAACCCAGTTCATGGCATATTACGGGGAGAAGGGCGGCCTGTACGTAGGAGCCCACGACCCTTACGGTCACGTCAAATCGATAGAGTACCTTCCTTGCGAAGGCGGTATCAAGCTTCAATTCCGTTTGTTCTGCGAAGGGGCGGGTCGAGGTACTTACCGTATGGGTTACCCGATGGTCTTAGCGACATTCAAAGGTGACTGGCACGATGCAGCCGATCGCTACCGTAGCTGGTTCGAGAGCTCCGATGTACCCAAACCGACAAAGCTGGCAAACAACAATAAGCTACCTGATTGGTACTTCGAGTCTCCCGTCATCGTGACTTACCCTGTGCGCGGAGGCAAAGATACGGGAGATATGACGGAGAACGAGTACTTCCCTTATATCGAGGCCATGCCTCTGCTGGAACGGTTCGCCGAAGCGTTCGGGAGCAAGGTCATGGCGTTGCTGATGCACTGGGAGGGAAGCGCGCCTTGGGCGCCTCCTTACGTATGGCCGCCGTTTGGAGGGAAAGAGCGGCTTAAAATTTTCGCGGACGCACTTCATGGCAAAGGACATCTGCTCGGTCTTTATTGCAGCGGGATCGCTTGGACGCAGGAAAGTCTGCTCGTTCCCGAATACGGTCAGCAGGATCGGTTCGAGCGTGAGCATCTTGAGGAAATTATGTGCCGCGCTCCAGACGGGTCGCTCCCGTACTCCCTGATCTGCGGAGGCTCGCAGAGGTGGGGCTTCGATATGTGTCCTTCGCAGCCTTTTGTGGAGACGACAGTGACGAGGGAAATTCGCGGCATGCTGGAGAGCGACTGCGATTATATTCAGTTCTTCGATCAGAATCTCGGGGGGATGTCCTACTTCTGCTACGACCCTTCCCACGGCCATGGGCCCGGTCCCGGCCGTTGGCAGACGGAGGCTATGCGTCATCTGTTCCGTTCGGTCAACCGAGAGCTCGAACAGTCGGGACGCAAAGTCGTGCTGGGCTGCGAGGCCGCAGCTGCAGAACCGTTCCTATCCGAGCTCCCGCTGAATGACCTGCGGTTTAACGTCGGCTACTTTATGGGCCGCCCGATCCCGCTTTATCAGTATGTATACCATGAGTATGTGAACAACTTTATGGGAAATCAAAACATGGTGGTGCATACGATTGATTTCGAACAATCGCCGGACAACTTGCTGTGGCGTCTTGCCTACTCGTTCCTCGCCGGAGACATGCTCACCGTTGTGCTTGGAAGAGGAGGGCGGATCAATTGGGATTGGGGAAGCGATCCTGTCAACAACTTGCCAGACCAGTCCGCCGCTGAGAGATTCATCCACACACTAAACGGATGGCGCAAAGGAGCAGGAAGAGACTACCTCCACTTCGGCAAAATGATTAAACCGCTCTCCTATACATGTGAAGGCGTTCATACCGTATGCATGAAGGACGGTCGCAAGTTGGAGCATCCTGCAGTTCTGACCAGCAAGTGGGGGATTGCAGACGGACGGCAGGCCCAGTTTTTTGTTAATGTGACGGCTTCGGAGCAGTCTTTCAAAGTTCAGCTCGAGAAACAGGCAGGGGCTCACATTGCCGTCTCCATCGATGGAACAGCAAGCGGCGAATTCATACAGCTCGAGGCTGACGATCAGGATCAATTGCCGCTCAAGGTTGAAGAATACGGAGTACTGATGATTTTGGAACAATAAGATCAAATGTGTAAAGCGATCTTCTCATTCATACTTGAGGATCGCTTTTTCCGTTCCTGCTTGTAATAGATTCTGTTGATTCATCAAGCCCTTATCCACGCATCCGTATCGTACCCTCCTTGCTCCCAGTAACCGATATGATCCTTCTCAATCAGCTCGATCCTGTTCAGCCACTTGACGGACTTGTAAGCATTATCGGTATATACGCCGTCTCCGGAATAGAACTTCACGAACTTCGCGCTTGGCTTCACCCCTGCTTACTTTAGAAATGCGGAAAGCGGAATACCTTTCCATGTATTATTGTATGGAACGGATCATATTTCCCGTCGCCCAGAACTAGCAGCTTAGGCTTGTTCAGCCCCGTCTCGGATAGATCGACTTTCCAATCGAAGCCCGTGATCGGGAAAGTGCCCCATACTCATTAATGAACTTTATTTTTCTTCACCACTTTCAAACGCGGGTTTCATCAATAATCGCGCAGATACACCGATCTTCTAAAGGCAGGGGAGGAATGAGCGTCAAGCGTGAGCCTGAATGCCGTATTCGGATGCTTCCTCCTCCTCTAAAATGTGCTATAATCAGCATTGCGAGGAGGCGAACGTATGATCGTGACGGTGACGGCGAAAATAAAAATCAAGCCAAGGCAAGCTCAAGCAGAAGCGCTGCTGGAAACCGTCTTCGCTTATCGCAAAGGTTGCTACCTCGTATCTTCGGTGGTATTTACCACTAAACATTTAAAGCATCCTGCCCTGCATCAAATCACCTATAACACGCTTCGCAGCACAATTGGCCTCCGTTCCCAGATGGCCCAATCGGCCATGAAGACTGTCATCGCCAGATACAAGACCAATCAAAGCAATGGCCACGATTGGACACAAGTGCAGTTTAAACAGCCGGAGTACGATCTCGTATGGAATCGCGACTTTTCGTTAACCTCCGGTTTGTTTTCAGTGAACACCTTGCAAGGGAGAATCAAGGTGCCCTTCGAGAGGAAGGCGATGAAGGCCTACTTCGATGGTTCCTGGAAGTTCGGAACCGCTAAGCTTGTCCGCGAGCATCACAAGTGGTTTCTGCATATCCCGATGTCCAAGCAGATGACCGAGACGCAGTTGGAAGAGATTACACAGATTGTAGGCATCGATCTGGGAATCAATTTTCTCGCGACAGCCTATGACACGCAGGGCAAAACCGTCTTCTTTCCGGTTAGAGCGATTAAACGCAAGCGGGCGAAATACAAACAAATGCGCCAGCAATTGCAGAATAAGCAAACGTTAGTTAAGTAGAGGTTATTGATAATAGAAACCAAACCGCGGGAGCGGCAACGGGAGGCAACCATGTTCACAAGGCTCAGCGTTCGCGAACAGCTCGATTTCTCTTTGTACCGCGTAGAACGGGCGATATACGATTCCTTCCATTTGGATATGATCAAGCCTTATTGGACGGTATCCTTCGTTCTGGACGGGGAAGTAAAGACGAAATCCCAGGGCGCGGTCGAAATCGCGAAATCGGGCGACGTCATGATTTATCCTCCGCATGTTCCGTTTTCCGAGACGGCTTTAGGCAAAGGCGTCCACCTGTGGATGCTGATCGATATGCGAGTCGTACCTCAGCTTAACTTCTTCCAGCGTTTCCCGATAGCTAGAGTTGTTACGCTGCAAAATGCCCAAGCCTATGCGCGCACTTTCGATGACTTGCTTAACGTCTGGGAACAAGATCACTCGCCTTTTCGCGATTTCAAAGCGATTAGCCTGACCGTGCAGCTGCTGGAAGCGATTCTGGAAAGCTGGCTTGCGGCGGGCAGCCCGGGAATACCGGCATCGAAGCTTACCGAGGAAGACCGTTTCCTTCAAGTCGTTCAATATATGGAGCAAAATCTGGACGACAAAATCACGAGGGCACAACTGGCCCAGATTTTGCATCTGCATCCCGGGTATTTCAATCGGGCATTCAAGAAGATGTACGGAGTGTCGTCGCTGCAGATGCTTAAGACGCTGCGGCTTCGGAAGGCAGCCCAAATGCTGGAGGAACCCGACAATACGTTGGAGGTTATTTCCAAGGAATGCGGCTTTGGCGATGCGGCGTATTTCAGTAAAATTTTCAAGCAGAGTTTCGGGAAAACACCCGGAGAATATCGCAGAAGCATCCGTAATACGAAAGTCGGATTCATGTCTTCCTAAGAGGCTTCTTCTCAAACTAACCGTTTGGGAGGAAGCTTCTTTTTTATTTAGATGTTCCAAAAATACAATAGGTTGTTCAGATTTTTAATTGTCAGACGTTTTGAGCCTTACCTACAATGGGGAAGAGGGAGGAACTCAAGATGTCTACCGATACGAACAAGAGAGATTACCGACTTACCGGCCCCGAAAGCAAGATCGCATTAGAGAAAGGGCTAGTAGCAGCTGAATGGTACATCAGCCTAGTTCCCCGCAAGCGGCTTAAGGAATTGATGAAGCGAAGGAACGGACCGGCTATACGGGATACGATTCTATGGTTTTGCGCTCTCGCAGGAACGGGATTTCTTGCCTGTTGGACATGGGGAACTTGGTGGGCGATTCCGGCTTTCGCGCTGTACGGAATCGTATACTCCTCGCCGGCTGACTCGCGCTGGCATGAATGCGGTCATGGGACTGCCTTCAAGACGCCTTGGATGAACGAAGTCGTGTATCAAATCGCTTCTTTCATGAGCTTAAGGCCCGCAACGCCCTGGCGATGGAGCCACACCCGCCATCATACCGACACGATCATCGTTGGACGCGATCCCGAGATCGTGGCCCCGAGACCGCCGGTTTGGCGCATTATCCTGATGGATTTCTTCCGTCTGTACGGCGGTCCGAAGGACATCAGAAGAATGATCATGCACTGCTTCGGCAAGCTGGATGAAGAGGAACGCGAATATATTCCACGTTCGGAATTTTCCAAGGCGTGCTGGGAGTCTCGCGTCTACGTGCTCCTATTCATCGGAATTATCAGCTGGTGTATCGTTACGAAGAGTTTTCTGCCGGCCATGTTGATCGGGCTGCCATCCTTCTACGGAGCTTTCCTTGTTCTCGTATTCGGGATGACTCAGCACCTTGGTCTGAATGAGGACGTATTGGATCACCGGTTAAACACGCGAACCATCTATATGAATCCTATATTCCGTTTCCTTTACTGGAACATGAATTATCATATCGAGCATCATATGTTTCCGATGATTCCTTATCATGCGCTGCCCGCGCTCCACGAGGAAATGAAGGACGATTGTCCGCCGCCGTGCCGCAGTCTGTGGTCGGCGATTAAGGAAGTCGTCACGGCGTTAGTGAGGCAGGGCAAAGACCCTACTTATACGATTGAACGTACTTTGCCCGCAACAGCGCGTCCTTATGGGTTCGGGAACGATGACAAGACAACAGGAGGGGTAACCTATGCCGGATCTTGAAGGCTGGATCGAGACATGCGCGGTAGATGACATCGACGAGGAGGACGTTATCCGATTCGATTACGGAGACCGGACGTTTGCCTTATATCGGACGGAGGACAGCGAATACTATGCGACCGACGGTTATTGCACGCATGAAAAATTTCATTTAGCCGACGGGCTGGTGATGGGAAATACGATCGAATGCCCTAAGCATAACGGTCGGTTCGATTATACGACCGGTGAAGCCAAACGCGCGCCGGTGTGCGTTCGCCTTCAAACTTATCCGGTCAAAATTCAAGCGGGTAAATTGTTCGTGAAAATCGGGTAAGGGAGATACGGTTAAAATGACTGAACGGGGAATGGTGATCTTAGGCGCAGGTGAAGCTGGCGCACGGGCAGCCGTGGAGCTGCGGACAGCAGGCTGGACCGGGCCGGTTACGTTAATTGGACAAGAACAAGGATTACCTTATGAACGCCCCCCTCTTTCCAAGAGAGTACTGACAACGGAGGAAGACGTCCATCCGGCGGTTATTCATCATAAGGATTGGCTCGCTCAACAAAACATTACGTTGTTGGCCGGTAGTCGGGCTGAAAGGATAGACCGGTTTAACCGCTCGGTTGTTCTCGCCGACGGACGACAAGTCAATTATGAGCGACTGTTGCTTGCTACGGGGGCGATCCCCCGTAAATTAACCGTTCAAGGCTCGGAAACAGCGGGTGTACTGTACTTGAGAAACTTTGCCGATGCGCTTGCGATTCGCGCTAAGCTGCTCGCCGGTCGGCATGTAACCGTCATCGGCGGCGGTTTTATCGGTCTTGAAGTGGCTGCAAGCGCGCGGGAAAGAGGGTGCTCCGTAACGCTGATCGAAGCCGGTCCGCGCATTCTGATGAGGGGCGTTCCCGAAGCGATTGCCGGTATCGTTCAGGAGCGCCACTTGGCAGATGACGTCGAGTTTAAGGTCGGCGCGGCTATCGAACGGATTGAAGCAACCGAGGGAGGACACTCCATTTTTCTTGCCGACGGATCCGTTGTGCGTACCCAAGCGATCGTCGTCGGAATCGGAGCGGTTCCGGAAACGACGATTGCTGCTAATTGCGGACTGGATACCGATAACGGGGTAAGCGTGAACGAGTTTCTGGCAACGAGCGATTCTCATATTTATGCCGCGGGAGACTGTTGTTCCTTCCCGCATCCGCTCTATGACGGTAAACGAATAAGGCTTGAAGCGTGGCGGAACGCGCAGGATCAAGGAGCGCATGCGTCTCGCAATATGCTGGGCGCGGCCGAGTCGTTTGCAACCGTTCCTTGGTTCTGGTCCGACCAGTACGAACAGACGCTTCAGGTGACCGGCTTGCCGGATTACGGAACTCGCACAATAAGTCGCGATATAGGTCATGCCGGCCGGCTTTATTTTCACCTTACGGATGAGGGACGGTTAGTAGCGGCAAGCGCGATCGGCTCCGATCCGGGTATCGCCAAGGAAATACGTATCGCTGAAATGCTAATCGAACGTAGGGCGGCGCCGGATCCTCATGATTTAGAAAATCGGGACGTTAAGCTCAAAGGCTTATTAAAGTAAATCCATAGTCGGATCGAGAGGATAAGGTCTCGATCCGATTTTTGTTAAGGCGTAAAACATGTAAATTGCCGCGGGAAACGGATGGGCCTATGCTTATTTCTACCCCGCAGCAAATAAATATCGCACAGAATAGGTGAACCTAATGAACAATAGACAGCCCAATATCCTATATATCATGAGCGATGATCACGCCGCGCATGCGATGAGCTGTTATGGCAGCAAAATCAATCAGACGCCGAATTTGGATCGGATCGCAATGGAAGGCATGCGCTTCGACAACTGCTTTTGCACGAATTCGATTTGCACGCCGAGCCGGGCTTCCGTTCTGACGGGAACGTACAATCACGTCAATGGGGTTAGGACGCTGGATTCCAGCCTTGACGGGAGACAGACGACGTTTCCGAAATTGCTGAGGGAGGCTGGATATCAAACGGCAATGGTTGGGAAGTGGCATTTAGGGCACGGCGGGCATAGCGATCCGACCGGTTTCGATTATTGGAACGTGTTGCCGGGGCAAGGGGAATACCATGATCCCGAATTCATCGAGATGGGAGCGGCGCGCAAGGTCGAGGGCTACGTTACCGATCTCATTACCGATTATTCGTTGGAATGGCTGGACAATAGGGATAGGGATCGGCCCTTTCTGTTGATGTGCCATCATAAAGCTCCGCATGACAAATTCGAATACGATGCGAAGCACGCCCACCTATACGAGGACGTGGACATTCCGGAGCCCGTCACGTTCGACGACGATTATTCCAACCGTTCCGATGCGGCCAGGGAAGCAACCTGCAGAATCGCCGATATGGGCAGGCACCTTACGGAACAAGCTCCCGAGCACTTAACCGGGCAGGCATTGAAAAAATGGAACTACCAAAAGTTCATTAAAGACTATCTAAGATGCATCGCCTCTATCGATGATAACGTAGGACGTTTGCTGGACTATCTGGACGAAGAAGGTTTATCGGAAAATACGGTGGTCGTTTATACGTCGGACCAAGGCTTCTTCCTGGGCGACCATGGATGGTACGACAAGCGCTTCATGTACGAGGAATCGCTCCGGATGCCGTTTATCGTGCGATATCCGAGGGAAATCGCTCCCGGCTCGGTCGATGCCTCGATGGTGTTAAACGTCGATTTTGCTCCGACATTTCTGGATTGCGCGGGACTTCCGGTTCCGGCCGATATGCAAGGGAGAAGCTTCCGTCCCATGTTCGGCGGCGAAACACCGCCCGATTGGCGCACATCGATGTATTATCGCTACTGGATGCACTTGGCGCATTTTCATATCAAGGCGCATTACGGCATTCGGACCGACCGATACAAGCTGGTCTATTATTACGCGGAAGCGCTTGGAGTGGAAGGAGCAATCGACGAGACGAAGCCGATGGAATGGGAGCTGTTCGATCTCGTTCGCGATCCCCGCGAGCTGAACAATGTGTACGGCGATCCGGCATACGATTCAATAGTAACGGAGCTAAAGCTGGAACTGGCTAGGATCAGGCTGGAAGTTGGGGATGACAGCTGTCCTTGGCAGGAAAATCCTGACCGATGAATGCGGGAGGAGTGCATGCTGATGTTCAAAGTACTGCTGGTCGATGATGAGATGTACGTTCGCAGAGGCTTAAGAAATTTGATCGATTGGCATGAAAGCGGTTTTGAGATTGTCGATGAAGCGGACAATGGCGCCGACGCACTCCGATTGATCGAAGAAATTCGCCCCGACTTGGTCATTACGGACATTCGCATGCCGGTGCTGAGCGGCTTGGAGCTAATCGGACAGGTGAACGAAACCGGTCGCTTTAACATTCCGTTCATCATTTTAAGCGGGTATGGCGATTTCAAATATGCCCAGCAGGCGGTCCGATACAACGTCCATGACTATATTTTGAAGCCGGTTGATGAGGACGAGTTGAGGGCCGCGCTGCAAAAAATAGGCGATAGGCTGCGACAGTCGCAGGCATCGGGTATGGACCAGGAAAATTCGCTGCTTGCCTCCTTCTTCCGCAGTCTGCTGATGGATGCCGGGGAGGAGAGAGAAGCGATCGAACGCGATAAAATAGAGCGTCGCTTGTTGGCCGACGATGCGGCCGAGCTCTATTACTTTATCGTCGAGTCCGAGCCTATAGGCGGAGATAAAGCCGTTATTGCCGACACGATTACGAGCGTAGCCGGCATCGATGTCCCGACATATGTACATGAACAGGAACGCAACCGATTCGGTTTTGTCGGGACGACTCGCCACTTTGAGCGATTCGGAGGCGTGATGGAACGGTTTGCCGAAGCGGTTCGGAACGAGGCCGTCAAGCGTTTCTCGCGAGAGTTGCGTCTATATGCAGGACAGTGCGCTCGGTGCATAGACGAGCTGGCGGATTCGTGCCGGACGGCCAATCAATTGCTGCAATATAAATTTGCGGTACCGGAAAGCGACGTAATCTCATACGAAGCGGTGAAAGATATCCCACTTATTCATACCGATGCGGATCGGCAATTCATCTCTGCATTGACGGAACGAATGGAAGAGAACGATTCGGCGGCAATCCGGCATGCGGTGGATGCCCTGCTCTTGGAGTTTCAGGCCAAGAGATTGGCACCCCATGCGGTCGGCCGGACGATCGACCGCTGCGTCGGCAGCATCATGGAGACGATTGTCGGCATGAAAGGAAATACTGAGGTGCTCATTGCGCTCAAAACGTTTGAACCCCTGTCGCAATGGAATTCCCATTCCGGCGGAGTCGGGTCGTTGAGGAGATTGCTGACGGATTTAGCGCTTGAGGGTGCCGTGCTGATCGCCGATTTGCGCAAGGAAAAGATGCATGGCAGCATCCATCAGATCAAGAAGCATATCGAAGCTCATTTTCGCGAGAATATGAGCCTGAAGAGCATCGCGGGGAAGTTCTATATGAACCCGGTTTATGTAGGTCAGTTGTTCCGCAAAGCGTATGGCCTCTATTTCAATGAGTTTCTGTTGAAGGTGCGCATTCAGGAAGCCAAGCAGCTTCTACGCCAAACCGAGCTGCGAATTTATGAGATTGCCGAGAGAGTCGGATTCAATAGCGCCGATTATTTCGTGACGCAGTTCGAGAAGCTGGAGAGAATGTCGCCATCCGATTATCGGAACCTGCTGCTCAACAAAACATTCCAGAACGGCGGCGCTAATGCGAATCTTAAGCTTAAATAACGTCAGGCTGCGGAATAAGCTGCTGTTGCTCTATTTCCTATCCGTATTTTTCCCGATCCTATTCACCAACGTATTCTTCTACACGGTTACGACCCATAACGTCAGAAATCAGAAGGAGCATGACGTCTCGCTGGCGCTGGACAAGATCAGGAACGATTTTCGCGTCAAAATCGATGATGCCGTCGGCATCTCAGCCGTCTTCTACACGGATCTGCTTATTCATGACGCGCTGGAGCAGCAATACGAATCGCCGATCGATTATTTAGATACGTACGAAACCGATATTCGGCCAAGCCTGAATAAATACAGCCCCATTTACAAGTCAATCCGGGAAATTGCCATCTTAACCGACAACCCTACCGTTCTAGGCGCAGGGGGCATCAGCATGATTACGGACGAGGTAAAAGCATCCGGCTGGTACCGGGAAGTCATGGCGTCCAAAGCCAGCTACCCCGTCATCGTCCATTCGAGGGAAAAAGGCAAGCCCGACGTTTTCAGCGTCATCCGCAAGCTGAACAACTTCACCAATCAGAATCGGTTTACGAAAATACTGAAAATCGATCTCCATCCGGATACGCTCAAGCAAGTGTTCCAAGACGGCACGTTGCAGGGCAATCTCTATTTGGTCAACGCGAGCAACGAGATCGAATATACGACCGACTCAACCGTCCGCTGGCAACAAGAGAAGATCAACTTCGCTGCGTTTCATAAACCTCAAGGCGCGCTCGTATTCGAGAAAAGCTATGACAACGTGAATTACCTTCGCGATTGGAAGGTTATCGGAATTCTTCCCGAGCACCAGATGCTCGAGGTCGTCCGCAAGTCGAGGGCGGTCGTCATTTACTTAGCTTGCGCCAATATTCTGTTGCCGACGCTCGTTATCGTCTGGATAACGAAGTCGCTTCACGATAGGGTGCTGCGAATAGTCAGGCATATGAAGAAGGTCAAACACCAAACCTTCGAAACGATCGACCATGTCGAGACGAAAGACGAGATCGGACAGCTTACCCTGGAATACAACCGGATGACGCGGCAGATCAGAACCTTGATCGACGACGTCTACGTTGCGGATATTCAGAAGAAGGACCTGGAGCTGAAGCGCAGAAAGGCGCAGCTTCACGCGTTGCAAAGCCAGATCAACCCCCATTTCCTGTTTAACGCATTGGAAACGCTGCGGATGCGCAGCTTGCTGAAGCAGGAGGACGAGACCGCGAAAATCATCCATAACATGGCGAAGATTTTCCGCAAATCGCTCACTTGGGGCAACGACTGGGTTACGGTTCGGCAGGAAATGGACTTGGTCTACTCTTTTCTGGAAATTCAGAAGTACCGCTTCGAAGAAAAGCTTCATTATCGGGTCGAGGTGGGGGAGGACGTTGCTGAGTGCAAAATTCCGAAGATGGTGTTCCTGCCTTTCGTGGAAAATGCCAGCATTCACGGCATAGAACCCATTCACGGTCAAGGCGAGATTGATTTGAGGATCTCGCTCAATGAAGGGGAAATCCACTTTGAATTGAGGGATAACGGAGCCGGAATTTCCGAGGAAAAGCTGGAGAACCTGCTTGCATATATCGGCGACGAAGAAGAAATGGGCGATCATATCGGCATCAAAAACGTATACGCCAGATTGAACATGTACTACGGGGAAAACGCGCGGCTTACGATCGACAGCAAACCGGGAGCGGGAACGACAATCCGCATTCGCATCCCGGATCAGTTAAACTTTTTGCAGTAAAAGCTAAAGTTTACTGGGTAACCAAAGTCGCCTGCTTTATTTATTATTGTTATTGAAAGGGCTTACATCAACACGCTTTCAACAACAATATGAGGGGGAAAGAAACGACATGAAGGCAACAAAAATGCGGTTCTTCCTGTTGGCGCTCGTCATTATGCTTGCGCTGGCCGGCTGTACGAAGGGGAATAACGAAGCTAAGGACTCGTCGAGCGCAAGCGCGAACAGCCCAAGCGCTTCGGAGTCGAGCGGGGATCCATCATCATCCGCTTCGGCATCATCGGAAGCAGACAAGACGCCGGTTACGTTCTCGTATTTCAATGCGGCGGTAGCGGGCAAGGACGGCAACACCAACGAGACGGTGCTCGGTAAATTGTTGGAGGATCAAACCGGGGTCAACTTCAAGATGGAGCACCTCGTGGGCGACCTCAACACGAAACTTGGCGTCATGATCGCGAGCGGCGATTTGCCGGATGTGATGGTGCCGGACAGCGGGATCGACAAAATGCTGGACGCCAAAGCTTTTATCCCGCTGAATGAACTGCTAGACAAGTATGGCCCGAATATTAAGAAGCTGTACGGCCCTTACTGGGAAGATATGAAATCGCCGGACGGCAATATATACATCATTCCTTTCGCGGCTAATAACGGCTTCGTTCCGGACATGTATCAGCCGGGCGCCTTCTATATTCAGAGGGGCGTGCTCAAGGAATTCGGATATCCGAAAATCACGACGCTGGACGAATATTTCGACTTGATCAAGAAGTATAAGGAGAAACATCCGCAGATCAACGGCGGGGACACGATCGGTTTCGATGTCCTGACAGACGATTGGAGATTTTTCACCCTTACCAATCCGGCGCCTAACTTGGCAGGTCTCCCGAACGAAGGCGAAGTGTTCGTCGACATGCAATCCCACCATGCGGCCGTTACGGGCGACAAAGATTTCATGAAACGCTGGATTCAGAAGCTCAATGAAGCGAACAGCCAAGGTTTGCTGGACAAAGAATCGCTCGTAGCCAAGTACGATCAATATATCGCGAAGCTGTCTACCGGCCGCGTGCTCGGATTTTTCGATTACGGCTGGCAGATCATCCCCGCCCAACAAAATCTGCTTCAGGCAGGGGACGACGACCGTCGCTATATGGGCTTCCCGCTCGTCTTCGATAAAGGGACCAAGGACCAGTATATGGACCCGCCTAAATTCGTAGCCAATCGCGGCATCGGGATTACTTCTAAGGCGCAGGATCCGGCCCGCATCATCCAATATTTCGACAACATGGTGAAGGAAGAAAACCAGAAGCTGTTGTTCTGGGGCGAGAAAGGCAAGACGTACGAAGTGGACGATAAGGGTCGCTTTTACCAGACCGACGAGCAAATTAAGCAGACGCAAAATCCCGACTTCCAGCAGTCATACGGATTTAAGTATTACAGCTACTATTGGCCGATGGGGGCAGGTCTTTTCTCCGACGGCAACTCCTACTTCGCCGACAGGCAGCCCGAAGTCATCGAGAAAAGCTATTCCGAGGGAGATAAAACCTTACTGAACGCTTACGGTCTGAAGGTGTTTACCGACGTATACAGCCCGCCCGATGAGCGTAAGTGGTATCCGGTATGGACCGCGAATAAGCAGCAGGGCTCCCCTGAGCAAATTTTCGAGCAGAAGAAAACGGACTTGCAGCGGAAGGCTTTTCCTAAATTGATTCTAGCCGCTCCGGCTAAGTTCGACGCTCTGTGGAATGATTACGTTGCCGATTTCAACAAGCTTGACGTCAAAGCTTATGAAGATTGGGCGAACGGAGTCGTTCAGGATCGATTGAACGGCAAGAAGAGATAGCGGAATCATTTCCCGAATAACGGAAGGTCGCGGCGTCGGAGCTATCGTTCCCGATGTCCGGCCTTCCGTATGATTTGGAGGAGAGGAAGAGAGAGATGGTACGGAAATCGTTATTAAGCAAGCTGATCGAACAAAGGACCCTAGTGTTGATGTCGGTTCCGTTATTGCTATGGCTGTTCGTATTTCGCTATATTCCCGTCTGGGGCTGGACCATCGCCTTTCAGCATTTTCGGCCCGGAACAAAGCTGTTCGATCAAGAGTGGGTCGGTTTCGATAACTTCAAGTTCCTGTTTCAAGATGAATCGTTTTACCGGGTTATGCGCAATACGCTCGCGATGAGTTCGATTAATCTCGTACTCGGCTTCATTACCGCGATCACGCTGGCTATTCTGCTGAACGAGCTTCGTCATCTTTATTTCAAAAGAATCGTGCAAACGATCAGCTATATGCCGCATTTTATCTCTTGGGTCGTCGCTTCCAGCATTATCGTAAACGCGCTCTCTACGGAAAGCACGGGCATCGTGAATTTGATCCTGCTTAAGCTCGGCATCATCCAGGAGCCAATATTGTGGTTAGCCGAAGGGAAATATTTCTGGGGTATTCTCGGCACGGCGGAAGTATGGAAAAACTTAGGGTGGAACACCATCATCTATCTGGCAGCGATCACGACAATCGATCCCGCGCAATACGAAGCCGCCGAGATCGACGGGGCAAGCCGCCTGCAGCGAATTTTGTACATTACGTTGCCGGGATTAAAGCCGGTCATCGTTATTCTGTTGATTCTGAATCTCGGAAACATACTTGAGTCGGGATTCGAGCCGCAATATTTGCTTGGCAACGGTTTGACGGCCGACTATTCCGATAACCTTGACATATTCGTCCTGAAATACGGTATCGCCATGGGCAACTTCTCGTTCGCGACGGCCGCCGGCGTATTCAAAACCGTTATCAGCTTCATATTGCTGTTTTCCGCTAACCACATCGCCAAGAGACTCGGTCAGCCCAGATTGTTCTAGGAGGATTACCATGAAAACATCGACTCGATATGCTTCCCCGGGCGATCGCATTTTCGATTTCTGCAATATTGCGCTTATGCTGCTTCTGATCGCCGTTACGCTTTATCCATTCGCCAATATGATGGCCGTCTCCTTAAACGATGCGATGGATTCCTCCAGAGGCGGCATCTTTCTTAAGCCAAGAATATTCACTTGGTACAACTATAAATATACGTTGCGCGAGGCGGCCATTTATCACTCGTTGCTGATCTCCGTTCTTCGAACCGTAATCGGAACAATCGTTACCGTGTTCTGCTCGGCAATGGTTGCCTATACGATCAGCCGTCCGGAATACGTTTTGCGCAAATGGGTGGCTTTATCTTTCGTGCTCACGATGTATTTCAACGGGGGGCTCATTCCGACCTACCTGCTTAACAAAGAGCTTCATTTGATCAACAGCTTCTGGGTGTATATTATCCCGGGAATCGTAGGGGTATTCAACGTCATCATCATTCGTTCGTTCATCGAGGGCATCCCGGACGGCATTATCGAATCGGCCAAGATGGACGGAGCTGGCGATTTCGGAACGTTCATGCGAATCGTGTTGCCGCTATGCTTGCCCGTGCTTGCTACGGTATCGTTGTTTGTCGCCGTGGGGCAGTGGAATTCCTGGTTTGACGTGTTTCTATATAATTCTTCCAACATTAATCTGAGCACCCTGCAGTACGAACTCATGAAAATATTGCAAAGCTCCAACGGATCGATGACGCAGAAGACGGTCGGCGATGTCCTATCCAATCAAACCGGGCACGTGATGAACCAGGTAACCCCGGCTTCGATCCGCGCCACGATGACGATCATCGCGAGCCTGCCAATCATTATGGTGTATCCGTTTCTGCAAAAATATTTCGTGAAGGGAATGACGCTCGGGGGCGTAAAGGGTTAAGAGGAAAGAAAGAAGAGCAGCTTCCGCAGAAGGAACGTCCGCGGAAGCTGCCTTGCGCTTATATTCTGACGACGGTTTGATTGATGATCTCGGCCGTAGCCGGAAACCTAAGCTTATTGGAGCGATCCTTAATGAAGTATTCGAAGTCTCCGCCCGTTGCCGGGATCGTCGCCCGGTATACGCCGCGGTTTACGTGCTTCAGAGGCACCTTATCGTAGATGTCGCCGCCGAGAGGTTTCCAGTATACCGCCGCATCATCGGGGCGAACTCCGAGAAAAAGGACGGTCAAGTTGAGCTCTTCATCTTCATTCAAGCTTGTCCTGACAGTCGGGACGATGAGTCGCGGTTTGCCCGAATAAGACATCGACGGCTGGGCGTCCTGCGGCAACGGTTCGCCGAGCAGCGCTTCAAGCTGTTGCCCGGATCGATTAATGATGTGGTGCAACGCCTGCTGCTGAATATTGGCGACGGTGCCAAGCTCGCCGGGAGTTGAAACGGAGGCGAGCAAAAACCGGTTCAGTTCGGCGACTAAACTTACGATTTGTTTACGTATCGGCAGCAATTTAAGCTTGGCTTGCGATTGCTTGATCGATTCGTCATGCTCGTTGGCGATCGGTTCCATCGCGGTTTCGTAGGCACCGAGAGCGCATCCGATTTGGGAAACGCAGCGCAGGAAGCGGAATTGATTAAGCCAGTAATCGAATCTCTCCTTATTACCGGGTCCTAAAACATAAGGCTGCAAGTTTTCAAGCCTATCCAGAAAAACGTAATTTTGTGCGACGACTTCCCACGGCGATCGGTCAGCCGTGATCGTACTGCCGGGACCGGTGCCCCAAACGACAGGCCGTGGCAGATTCCCATCGGCGAAAACGAACTGCTCCGCGATCAATGCCGCGGCCTCCGGTCCGAAACGGGCGGTCGCCCAATCGAGGTAAAAGTCCGTTACATCCATGTTGCGATCCCGTAAGTTCAAGGGCAGTAAATCGGCTTCATAGTCTTCGATCGCTTCGCCGCCGCAGTTGATCCTGCGCGAGTAGGCATACCCTTTGAATTGGTTGACGTCGGCCGTTTGTCCAGTAATTTCGATTCCGGACAAGCAAGCTTCACCCTTAACGGAGCGAAAGAGCAAATTGAGCGTTCCATCCGTCACCAGCACATCGGGAAGGATCAAGTCGTAAGGCTTGTTAACGCCAGCATGTTCGTAAAGATCGATCGTTCGGGATATCGCTCTCGCTTGCGCTTCGCTATACACGGATACGGTGAACACGCGCTCGCCGACCGCAGCCGCTGACCATTCCCGGAAATTCAGCGTTACCCGATAAGTCCCGACCGGGATAAGCAAACGGTAGCCTTCCAGCCCAGCACGAACTGTCCGGTGAATGTCCGTCAGGCCGTCGTTATGTGCCGCCTTGTCCGACTGCGCCGGAATGGATGTCGCGATACCGCCGATAGAGCCTTCCGGGCGGTGTTCTTCCAAGTGCTTCCGGACGCCGAATTCGGGATTCCACCCGGTTTGATTCCAACCAGCGGCCGCAAGCGCGGAAATATTGGGATCGATAATTTTCGTTCGCCAATGGATGCCCATTAATCCGTTGCATCCGTAGGCTGCGGCATCCGCGGCATCCCTGCGCATGCGTCCCGCCCATAGTTGAGGCAAGATCATCGCGGGATCGTCTTCCATCCAAGGGATCGCCCAAGTCGGTCGCCGTTCGATCGCCTGGAATCCGGTGTCGACGAATTCGAAGCCGAGATGCCGGTTAATGCAGCTGAACGGAACGTCTTCGGGCAGCAAGCGGTCGAACTGCGAACGATCCTGCTGCGGTCCGAGCACCCAGCCGCAGGTCGCGATGGCGAACGGAGCATTCGTATTGTTCGCCGCGACGATGGCGCTCTGGATATCGCGAAGAACGGCTTCCGATTGCTCAACCGTGTTGCCTTTCCACGTCCAGTCTTCGGGTGTCCATAACCAATAATAATCAAGCGGGTGAACGTTTTGAATGCGGGTGAACATGCCTTCGTACAGTTTGCGAACCGTATCCGGGTCATCCGCATCCATGCCGGCGGCTTTCAATCGCTTTCGTACGGCTTCGGGAACGGTAAGCGGCGTTTCAGTCCCGATGCACGTTCGGATTCCAATCTCCTTCGCGTAACCGAAAGCATTGCGCAACAAGCTGCCGAACTGATCGAAAAGCTCATTCTCGGCACTTTCGTCCGCGGGCCATGGCGTCTTTCCCGCCATGTAGGGAGCTCCGTAATCGTCGCGGTCGAACAATTCACTTGCCCCATCGCGATAATCGCCTGTCGGCCGGGGAGTGAAACCCCATACCTCGCTTGCGGTCGTGAAATGCCGGGCTGGGTAACTGGAGGAAACGCCGTCCTCGCGGACGTCATCGGGCACACCGATCCATATGCCCGGCTCGGCGTTATAGGATAGCGGGTCAGGCTGCTTCTCCGGGTAGGTGTGCAGGCTGAAAAAGTTCATGCGCAGCTTAGGCAATTGGGACAGAACGGCCTTGTAATCGTCTTCGCTCCACCAATCCGGGCCTTCCGGAAAATCGTGAAAAGGTAAAATACCCCGCAGCTCGAACAAAGGCACTCCACTTTCGTCGATATCCGGCAAGCTTAAGTCGATCTGACGATCGGGCACGATATCGCCGTGAAGAGCGAAGCGGATGCCGAGATGCTCAGCCACCCGATAAGCGGCATATAGAATGCCGCCATCGCGACCACCCGTTACATGAATCCATTTGCCATCCGGCGAGGTGACGGTTGCGATCCGATATTCCTGTTCTCGGCCTTCTATGGCGATGGAATAACCGTTAGCTCCGGCTGGCAAGACGTCGGAGCTAACGAGAGGGAGCAGCCGCGAGGTTCGCAAATAAACGTATCTCCGAATTTCACGTGCGGCAAGCAGCTCCTGCTTGGCGGCGTTAGTCGGGTAAACGATAAGAATAGGCTTAGACATAATACGTTCCTCTCCGATTTGGTTTTAGTTTAATCGTAGGAGGATTAGGCATTCCATTCAATGAACAGATGTATTTATTCCATGCACGATATTCCTCAATTTGGAGGGGGCATAATAATATGGGCATCATTTCCGAACTGTTGTTGCATTTGCAAGAGGATACGTCTAAAGTGAAAACCGTTGCCCTTGGCTGCTCGGAGCATATCCATTATTCCGGCATTATGGAGGTCAAATCCTATATCGACAATCATCCGTTCGTGAGCTTCCGGCTAACCGAGCTCTCTAATCGAGCGGGGATGAGCCGAAGCTTCTTCTGCACTCTTTTCAAAGAAATGGTTGGGGTATCTCCGATTGTTTACAGCAACATGTCGAAAATAAACCACGCCAAGAAGCTGCTGCGTCAAACCGGCAAAAGCGCAACGGAAATTTCGTACGACTGCGGCTTCGAAACGGTCACTTATTTTTTCCGCGTGTTCAAGAAGGTCGAGGGCCTAACCCCCATTCAGTACCGAAACCGTTCCCAAAGGCGTATCGATTAAGCTTGCTGCCACGGGTTTTGGTAAAATAGAAAGAGCAAGTATAGTTTCCAAGGGAGGCAAACATGAGAAAAACCTGGTATTACCGCTTGCTATTCTCCTATATGCCGGTCTTTTTCCTGATCGTGTCTTTCCTGTTCTTCATCTTCTTCCAAGCCCTCAGCGAGCGAGCGCAGCAGGATACGACCCGGATATACGAGACCATAGACAGCCAAGCGCAGCAATCCGTTGAGCAGGCTTTGCAGTCGATTGATTATTTGATGGTCAATAAGCAGACGAACAATATTACGCCGGGCACCTTTAATTTGATCGATTTCTTTAATCAGGAAGGGCAGCCGTCTCCTTATTTTACCTATCAGGCAAACAAAGAATTCAACAATATGAAGCAGTTGAACCTGCTTATTCACTCCATCTATTTAGTGCGCGAGCGGGATGGTTACGTTCTTAGCGCCAATACGGTGTCCCTGCTTGACCGATTCCCGGACAGCAAATTCGTTCAAGGGCTGCTGAAAGAAAATTATTCGTATCATTGGACGAACAAGCGGAGTTTTAAGGAGTTCGAGGCATCACGGGAAGAGCAGGTCGTTACGCTCGTCCGCAAGTATATTACTAATCTTGGCGAGAGCGGCCTTATGGTAGTCAACGTGAAGGCGAACTCCTTATACCAGCTCGTCTCGCAGAGGCTTGATCGATCCGCAAGCTACGTGGACATTATCGATGGCAGCGGACAATCGTTGTTCGGCGAGAAGGAGCCTCAGCAGGACGGGCGCAAGGCGATGGCGACTCTCGAGTCGAGTTATACGGGCTGGACGTATGAAAGCGGGCTAGTTGACGGAAGCAGCTTCTCCTTGGTTCGTACCTTCTCCAACGTCTGGATTATTTTATCGATACTCGTCGTCCTGCTCGGAATCGTTACGATCATTTATATGACGAATCGCAATTACAAACCTCTTCGTTCCTTGATCGCCCAACTGGACCGGATCTCTTATGCGGGCCGGGGACAAAGCGAGGACAACCGGAATGAATTTCACTACATTCAGTCGACCGTAGACGGACTTGTCGAACGCTTTAACGTGTTTAAGTCGCAGTCGGATCAGAACATCGGCTATCGCAAAAAATCGATTTTCCTCGAAGTGATGAGCGGCACTGGATCGCTAACGAACGAGGAATGGCAATCGGAGATGGATCGGCACGGTTTCGCGGGAGGCTTCAGCAAAGCCGCGGTTATCGTCCTTTCCATCGATAAATACAAGGGCATTCAAACCCGGTTCAAGGAACAAGATTTAATCCTATATCAATTCATTATCCAGAACGCCTATACGGAGCTCGTCGAGAAATACGGCTTACGCAGCTGGAGCGAGTGGATAAATCCGAAGGAGATGTGCGGATTTATCTACGTCAACGACGAAACGCAGGTCGAACTCATGAACAATTTGCTGCAGCTGACGGAAAATGCTTTGACCTGGATTCGCTATAACCTGCCCTTCACCGTTACGATCGGCATCGGGCAGCTGACGGATTCGGTACCCAACTTGAAAGACTCCTATAAATCGGCCATGGAGGCTATCAATTACAAGACAGTGCTTGGAAGCGATCGGACGATCGGTTTCTGGGAGACGGAAGAGGGCTCCAAAGTTGAGCTCTATCATCATCTGGAGCGGATTCGCGGCATGGTATATGCTTTTCGGCTGATGGAATCCGATTGGAGAACGAAATATGCGGCGATTTATCAGAAAATCAAGGAAAACAGGCTGAAGCAGAGCGATATCGTAAATCTGTTGAATTACTTGTCATTTCACTTGTTCGAGAATATCCAAAGCATCGGGATGGACGAAGAGGTAATGGAAACGAACAAAGCGATTATGAAGGAAGTCATCGACAATTTCGAGACGCTCGAGGATGCGCAGGAAGAGCTGCTTGGCGTTCTTGAGAAGCTGGAATACATCATAACCGAGAAAACAAGCAAAGCGAATTCGCATCTGATCGCCATAGAAATGAAGCAATATATCGAAGAGCATATTTCGAATCCGGATTTATCGCTTGCCCATCTTAGCCAACAGTTCGATATTTCGTCCAAAAACGTCAGCCACCTGTTCAAGGATCAACTGGACATTAACTTTATCGACTTTCTCATTCATCGCAGGGTCGAGCTGGCGAAGCAGCTTCTTATGGATTCGAATCTCAGCATACAAGAGGTCGGTCACAAAGTCGGGTACTTGAACCCGGTTTCCTTCAATCGCGTATTCAAGCGAATCGTAGGCGTGCCGCCCGGAGATTACCGCAAAGAGCGATTCGGTTAATCGCGGAAAATGGTTAATCGCACAATCGGATCGGGAGCAGGCGTCCCGATCCGATTTATGTTTAGGCCCAGAAACATGTAAATTGCCGGATCTCAAACCGCCGTTTATAGTTGCCCTATCGAACAAAACAGTCAGCAAGAAAGGGGAGCGAAGATGGCACACTATTCACAAACGGCAGCTCAGACGAATGCGTTGGATAGGCTGGTTACTAACAAAGTACCCCGCGGCGCGTTCAAGAAAATTCGGCGGCATTGGCAGCTTTACATTCTTATTTCGGCGCCTCTGCTTTATTTTATCCTTTTCAAATACGTACCGATGCTGGGCGTCCAGATCGCATTCAAGGATTTAAACGCGATGGACGGCATATGGGGCAGCCCTTGGGCGGGATTCAAGCATTTCCAGACGTTCTTTGAACATCCGAATTTCTGGAACTTGATTCGCAATACGCTCGTCATCAGCTTGTATTCTTTAATCGTCGGCTTCCCGGCGCCTATCATCTTGGCTATCGCGCTTAACGAGCTCAAGAACGGCGTGTTTAAGAGAGCCGTACAATTAATCACGTATGCGCCTTACTTTATTTCTACCGTCGTTATGGCTTCCATGATCATCTTGTTCCTATCGCCGCGCATCGGACTCATCGATCACATCCGTACGGCGTTCGGTTTCGAGTCGATCAACTTTATCGCCAAACCTTCCATGTTCTCTTCGATCTTCGTTCTGTCTGATGTGTGGCAGTTCATGGGATACGGTGCGATCATCTATATTGCCGCTTTAGCCGGCGTTAATACACAGCTCTATGAAGCGGCTAAGATCGACGGAGCTTCCCGGCTGCAGAAAATCATTCATATCGATCTCCCAAGCATTTTACCGATTATGGTGCTGTTGTTAGTGCTTAACATGGGACAGCTGCTCAACGTCGGATTCGAGAAAGTGTATTTATTGCAAAACCCGCTGAACGTAGGAACGTCCGAAATCATCTCCACTTACGTGTATAAGATCGGCCTCGTGCAAGCGAATTACAGCTTCTCGGCCGCCGTCGGACTGTTCAATTCGTTCATTAACTTGTTGCTTGTCCTGGTTGCGAACTTCACGGCCAGACGAGTAACCGGATCGGGGTTGTTCTAATATGGAAGTATCCTACAAAATCAAAGAACCGTTTACCGACAAAATTTTGCTGGTTTTCATCTATATTTTCTTAGCTGCCGTTCTTATCGTTATTCTTTACCCGTTGATCTATATCGTCAGCTCGTCATTCAGTTCTCCGTTGGCCGTTATGTCAGGCAGAGTATGGTTGTGGCCGGTGGAGCCCACGATTAAAGGGTATACGGCGGTACTCAGCAATCCGCGGATATGGACGGGGTATGGCAACTCGCTCTTCTATACGGCGGCGGGATCGTTCATCAGCGTATCGCTCACGATCGCGATCGCTTATCCGTTATCGAAGAAAACGTTCTATGGAAGAGGCCCGATCATGTACCTGCTGATCATCACGATGATATTCAGCGGGGGGTTAATTCCTTTCTATATGACGGTCAAACAGTTGGGGCTAGTCGATACTCGCTGGGCGCTGCTGCTGCCGCAAGCTATCGCGGTATGGCAATTGTTCATCGCGAAGACGTTCTTCCAGGAGACGATCCCGAGCGAACTGAATGAAGCGGCCGAGATTGACGGCTGCAGCGACATCCGATTTCTATTGTCGATGGTGCTGCCGCTATCCAAACCGATCATTGCCGTATTGGTGCTCATGTATGCCGTTGCCAGCTGGAACGCCTACTTCGACGCGCTGATCTTTCTTAGAGATTCGGCATTGTATCCCTTGCAGATCATCCTGCGGGACATTCTTATCCAGAACACCGTCGATCAGACTATGATGGTGGACGCGAGGACAATGGAAGCTAGGCAGGGAATGAAGGATTTGCTGAAATTTTCGCTAATCGTCGTTTCCAGCCTTCCTGTCCTGATCATATACCCGTTCGTCCAGAAGTACTTCGTGAAGGGGGTTATGATCGGTTCGCTGAAAGGGTAAGACGATTCGATTTATATCCATTAGGAGGGTGTCCGAATGACAAAGAAAATGAAAGTAACCACAGTTATGCTGCTTGTCATCGTTGTTCTGCTCAGCGCTTGTTCATCCGGGGGCAAAAACACGGAAACGAGCAGCCCCAGCGCAAGCGAAACTGCAACTTCCAGCGGGCAAGCCAGTCAGCAGCCGGGATCCGGTGATCCGGTCAAGCTGACCGCATTCATCAACCAATCGCCTATGATCGCCAATATTTCCGAAAACCCTTTTACCAAGCAAGTAGAAGAGAAAACGAACGTGAAGCTCGACTTCGTAGTCGGACCTTCCAATGACAACAACGATAAACGCAACGTGCTCATGGCTAGCGGAGATTATCCGGAAATATTTTTAAGCGGCAACTTCTCCCCTGCGGAGCAGATGAAATTCGGAACCCAAGGCGTATTCCTTCCGCTTAACGACCTGATCGAGAAATACGCTCCGAACATTAAACAAATCCTGACTGACCGTCCGGATATCAAATCGGCCATTACCGCGCCGGACGGCAACATCTATGCGATTCCTCAAGTAAACGAATGTTACCATTGCTGGTACTCGCAGAAGTTGTGGATCAACCAAAAATGGCTCGACAACCTAGGCCTTAAGATGCCGACGACTACCGAGGAGTATGCGAACGTCCTGCGCGCGTTCAAGAACGACGACCCGAACAAAAACGGCAAGAAAGACGAAGTTCCGCTCAGCGGCGCGCTGTATACGTGGCATGGCGATCTGACCGGCTTCCTGATGAATGCTTTCATATACAATACGGGCGACGGTCAACCGTACTCTTATATTCGCGTTAAAGACGGCAAGGTGCAATTGTCCGCGAGCCAGCCGGAATGGTTGGACGGTCTGAAATACATGCATTCGCTTTACAAAGAAGGGCTGATCGACCAACAAGCGTTCACGCAAAATCAAGAAGGCTTGCAGCAGCTCGGCAACAATCCGGATACGGCCATCCTCGGTTCCTTCTCGATCGGGCACGTAGGCATGGGCGTTAGCAGAACGACCGACCGCCATAAGGAATATACAGCGGTTCCTCCGCTTAAAGGACCGAACGGCGTTCAATTGTCAGGCTACTACAAGTCGGTCGGTAACCAAGGAAGATTCGTCATTACGAACAAAGCGGGCCAGGATGCGCAGATCGCGGCAATCAAGATGATGGACTACTTGTGGACCGAGGAAGGCTCGTGGGGCCAAGTATTCAGCGTCAAGGGCGACAAGTGGTTCGACGCCGACGCGGGACAGTTGGGCTCTAACGGCAAAGCGGCTAAAATCAAAGTCGATCCTTCATACTTCACGGATCAAGTGAGATCCGACGGATGGGATCAAGCGGGCCCGGATTATCGTTCGCGCGATCGTTTCGAATCGCAGGCGGTTTCCCAAGACATCTACTCACCGGACGGCTACGAAGTTCGTCTCGTTCAAGAAACGAAGAAATACGAAGGCCACGAGCCGAAACCGGAAGAGTTTTTCCCGATGGACATTTTCATCAGCCCGGAGGATGGAGAGAAAGCGGCGCAATTCAAGCAAAGCATCGAGGACTACGTCAAAACGAGCATGCTGCAATTTATCGCCGGAGACAAAAACGTGGACAAAGACTGGGACAGCTACTTGAATGGCTTCAAAGGCTTAAAGCTGGACGAATATTTGCAAATTTTGCAAAAAGCGTACGACTCAAACAAAAGCAAATAAGCATGCGTGAACACTCAGTCTGGTTCCGGCCTGCGACATATTTGTCGCAGGCCGGTTTCTTACACGGGGTACTCATTCATTTAGAAGGAAGGGAACGAGAATATGATCACTAATCCGATATTGCCTGGATTTAATCCCGATCCTTCCATATTGCGGGTAGGAGAAGATTATTATATCGCGACATCGACGTTCCAATGGTTTCCGGGCGTGCAGATTCATCACTCAAGGGACTTAGTCCATTGGCGGCTGCTTACAAGGCCTTTAGATCGGCTAAGCCAACTGAATATGCTCGGCAATCCAGATTCCGGAGGGATTTGGGCTCCCTGCTTGAGCTACTCCGACGGTTTATTTTATTTAGTGTACACCGACGTGAAGAGTCACGCGGGCGCCTATAAGGACACTCACAATTACGTTGTTACGTCACCCTCCATCACGGGGCCTTGGTCCGACCCGGTTTACTTGAACAGCAACGGCTTCGACCCTTCGTTATTTCACGACGATGATGGCCGCAAGTGGGTCGTCAACATGGCATGGGATTTTCGGAAAAACAGAAATTCATTCAACGGCATTTATATTCGGGAATATTCGGCATCCGAGGGAAGGCTGATCGGACCGTCTCGGCGAATATTCGAAGGTTCGGAACTGGGCCTGACCGAAGGTCCTCACTTATACAAGAAAGACGGCTATTACTACCTCATGGTAGCGGAGGGCGGAACGAGTTACGAGCATGCGGTGACGGTTGCCAGGTCCAGGGAATTATTCGGCCCATATGAAGCAGACCCGCAAACTCCCGTCGTGACTTCATGGAACAAACCGCGGCTACAGCTGCAAAAGGCGGGACATGGAAGCCTGGTGGAGACGCAGACCGGTGAATGGTACTTGGCTCATCTGTGCGGCCGGCCGTTAGAAGGCACCGACCGTTGCAATCTTGGCCGGGAAACCGCTATTCAACGCTGTGCATGGACGGACGACGGATGGCTCAGATTGGCCGCGGGAGGGAATGATCCGCAAGACGTCGTAATTCCGCCTGCTTTGGAAGCTCATCCGTTTCCTCCGGTGCCCGAGAAAGACGACTTTGACGGCGGCGTGCTGAACATACAGTGGCAATCGCTTCGCCGTCCGTTCACGGAGGAGTGGATTTCGTTAAGCGAGCGTCCGGGATATGCAAGGATTCGAGGCATGGAATCCCCGAACTCCCGGTTCTTACACAGCTTGATCGGCCGCCGCCAGCAAGCATTTCGCTGCGAAGCCGAGACGAAGCTCGAATTCTCGCCGGAATCGTACCAGCAGATGGCCGGGTTGACCTATTATTACAACTCGCAAAACTATTATTACTTGCGGCTAAGCTGGAATGAAGATTTGAACGCCGCTACGCTCGCCATTATCGGCAACGATCATGGGATTTATCGCGAATATACGGAGCGGGAAGTGCCGGTACCTTTCGGTAAGCCGATTGAGCTTAGGCTAAAGCTCGATCAATCAGCGCTGCAGTTCGAGTTCAGAGCGGTTGGCGGGGATTGGACCGCAATCGGGCCGGTGCTCGACGCCAGCCAAATATCGGATGAGTATGCGACCCACCTGGTGGACGGTTATTTCACCGACTGGGGATTTACCGGGGCTTTTATTGGATTGTGCGTTCAGGATTTGTCCGGCGGCCGCTTGCATGCGGATTTCGACTACTTTATTTATCGCGAAACAGAAGACAAGGGAAGGCAGTGAGGACAATGTCGGCAAATTTGGAGGGCCGTCGCATCGTGTTCGTCTGCGGCGAGGACGAGTATGAATCGGAGAGAACGATGCCGCTGTTGGCGCATATGATCGAGGAACTGCATGGAGCGGAAGTAACGGTACTGAAGGCGTATCCCGACCCTGCGTCCGCGAATGACATTCCGGGGCTGGAAGCGCTGCGCTCCGCGGATTTGGCTATATTCTACATTCGTTTCCGCGAGCTGCCGGAACAACAATTTGCTTACATTCGCGAGTATTTGGAAGCCGGAAAGCCAGTCGTAGGCTTTCGCACGAGCACGCATGCCTTCCGTTACGCGGAAGATCATCCGCTGGCGAAGTGGAACGACGGCTTCGGCATCGACGTGTTGGGCGCGCCGTGGATTCGGCATTTCGGCCATTCCTCCACGACGGACGTTTCCGTGGCATGGGGAGCGGAGGATCATCCGATATTGCGCGGCGTTCCGGATCGATTTACTTGCCGGTCATGGCTCTATCAGGTGCTGCCTTATCCGCCGGAAGGAGCGACGTTGCTTTTGAACGGACATGCGGTTAATCCGGAAGACAACGGTTGGTCGATGACCGAGCATACGCCGCGCATTCATCCGATCACTTGGACGCGCAAACATTTCGGCGGAGGCCGCGTCTTCACGACTACGATGGGCCACCCCGACGATTTCGAGATTCCCGCCTTCGAGCGGTTGATCACGAACGGGATTTATTGGGCTCTTGGCTATGAACAACGAATCGAAGGGAGAGAAACGAAATGAAACTGGCTGCGATAACGGGACAGCAACAAGCTGAATTAGTAGATAAAGAGAAGCCCGCGCTGCGCGAAGGATGGGCGCTCGTGAAAATCCATGCCGCGCCGATGTGCGCGGAATATAAGGATTTCGTGCACGGCCGCCATTCGGATTGCTTAGGGCATGAAGCGGCAGGGGAGGTCGTTGAAGTGGCGCCGGGGAGCAAAGTACGGGTCGGTGACCGCGTCGTCGTCATGCCGCAATATCCTTGCGGGGAATGCGATTTATGCGTTGCGGGCGATTTTATTTATTGCGAGCATAATCTGGAACACTGGGAACCGACGATGTCCCAATATATCGCCAAGCCTTCATGGTTGCTGCCGCTCATTCCGGACGGCATTCCTTACGAGAAGGCATCTCTAGCTTGCTGCGGGCTCGGACCGTCGCATGGCGCGTTCTCGGCTATGGGGGTTAACGCTTTTACGACGGTGCTGATCACGGGACTCGGGCCGGTAGGTCTCGGCGCGATCGTAAACGCGAAATACCGCGGGGCGCGCGTCATAGCGGTTGAGATGAACGAGTTTCGCATTTCTTTGGCGAAGAAGATGGGCGTGGACCATATTATCGACCCGAGGGACCCGGATGCGGTCGCGCGGATTAAGGAACTGACGGGCGGCATTGGACCGGATTGCGGCCTCGATTGCTCAGGCGTAGTGTCCGCCCATCGGCTGCTGATCGATGCGATGAAACGCAAAGGCAAAGTGGCTTTCGTGGGCGAAAGCAGCGCGGATACGCCGATTCGGATCAGCGATGACATGCTCCGCAAAGGGCTGCAGCTGATCGGCTCTTGGCATTACAACATAAGCGAATTCCCGAATTTGATGAAGGTGATCAAGGGCTCGCCTTTGGCTGATCTTCTGATCACGCACACGTTCCCGATGAGCCGCATTCAGGAAGCGTTCGAGGTGTCGGCCTCGCAGCAAAGCGGCAAAATCATTTTAAAGCCATGGGAGTGACCGCGAAATGAAAGTCGGAATGAATATGCTGCTATGGACGGATAAGCCTAACCCTTCCGAGCACTATGACTTGTTGAGCAAAATAAAACAATGGGGCTTCGACGGCGTGGAACTTGCGGCGGATAACATGGATCCGGCGGATGCCAAGGCGTTTGCCGTAGCGTTAGACGAACTCGGGCTAGGCAGGACGACGATTGCCGCATTGGACGCAACGGTTGCCGACCCGGCTAGCCGGGATCCGGCATTGCGGTTGGCTGCCGTGAAGACGTTGAAGCTGGCGATTGATAATACTTCTTCTTTGGGAGCCGATCTGCTATGCGGCCCCTTGTTCCAAGGGTTGGGCCGGTTCACGGGTAAAGGGCCGATGGCCGATGAATGGGGCTTTGCGGTCGAGACGCTGCGGGAAGCCGGCGAGTACGCCGCAACTCTCGGAGTGAAGATCGCGTTAGAGCCGATCAACCGGTTCGAGATGTACTTGGTTAACACGTTGGATGCGGGTGTCCGCTTCGTGAAGGAAGTCGGGCTGGATAACGTAGGTTTGCTCGCAGATACACATCACGGGAACATCGAAGAGAATCATGTCGCGGAAGCTTGGCGTCAGGCGGCGGAACACATTTTCCACGTCCATATTTCGGAAAATAACCGGGGAGTTCCGGGCAGCGGGCACGCCGTCGGCCCAGAAATCTTCGACGCGTTGAAGGACAACGGGTACGACGGCTGGCTGACGATCGAAGCGTTCAGTCAGGCGGTTCCGGGGCTGATCTCGCGGCTTCATCTGTGGCGCGATTATGCAGCGCATACCGACGATGCCGCTCGCCTTGGCGTACAGTATATTCGAAAGCATATATCCTGAATGGAGGGATAGGCGATGCCGGTTGTCGACAGCAATGGCATTCATATCAATTACGTGGAGCGGGGCAATGGGGAGCCTCTTGTATTGCTCATGGGTCTCGGGGCGGACGGCAGCGTATGGGAAGAGCATGTCCGGGCTTACGAGAAACATTTTCGCTGTATTCTGGTAGATAATCGGGGAGCGGGGGGCTCGTCCAAGCCGGAAGGGCCCTATACGACGGCAATGATGGCGCAGGATACGATCGGCTTGTTGGATGCGCTCGGCATCGAAAGCGCGCATTTCTCCGGCATTTCGATGGGCAGCGCGATTGCCCAGCAGGTCGCATTGCTAGCGCCGAAACGCGTCCGTTCATTGACTCTTAACTGCTCATGGTCCGAGTGCGACCATTATTCCGTTCGAATTTTCGAGACGTTCCGAGCGGCGTATGCCACTATGCGGGCCGACGATTTCGCCAAGCTATTGCAATTATTCATCTTTACGCCGGAATACCACGAGCGTAATTTGAAAGATTTGCTCGCACGGCAGCAAGGGGCTCTGGACAATGCAGCTCCGATGCCGGCTCATGCTTTTGCCGCGCAATGCGATGCATGTATTTCGCATAATACAACCGGGCAGCTGCGAGCGATTCGGACACCGACGCTAATAACCGTTGGCGATCGTGATATTTACACCCCGCCGCATTTATCCCAATCGATCGCCCAAGAGATTGTTCATGCTGAGGTCGAGATTTTCAAAGGAAGCGGCCATACCCATCATTGGGACAACTTGGAAAAATTTAATCGGGTAACTTTATTATTTATGCTGAAGCATTGTTCGTAAGTAACCAAGTTCGCATTTCACAGGAGGTATTGTTATGAATCCCAAAATATCGTTCGGGTCGTGGGCGTTCACGTTCGGCCCGTTCTCTAATGACCCGTGGTCGTTTTCCCGCGTTCTTAAATATGTAAGCGAGGCAGGCTATCAGGGGATCGAAATCAATGGCTTCGCTCCGCATCCGACGCCGGAATCGCATCCGACCGCGTTGCATCGGAAAGAGCTAATGAAAGAGATCGAATCTTATGGATTGGGCGTTTCGGGATATGCACCGGACTTTACGGCCGTTCCTCCGGCATTGGCCGAACAAAGCGACTACTTGAAGCTGATGGAAAGCTATATGGTTTTTTGCGGCGATTTGGGGATTTCCACGCTTCGCGTCGATACCGTCAGCGCGCCGGAGCTTTTGGACGAACGCGAGTATGAGGAACGCTTCGATAGGCTCGTGTCCACGTGGCGGGCTTCGGCTCAGATGGCTGCAGCTGTTGGTATAAAGATTGTCTGGGAATTCGAGCCTGGGTTCTGGTTGAATAAGCCTAGCGAAGTGAAACGATTGATGGATTCGGTCGATCATCCGGCGTTCAAGGTGCTGTTCGATACGAGCCACGCCTATATGAGCGGTGTCATTGGCGCGCGTCATATTGGGGAGAGGGAGATTCTGCCTGGAGGAATTGTAGAGTATGCCAAGTTACTGGAGCGTCATATTGGCCACTTTCATCTTATCGATTCGGACGGTACGCTGCACGATGACGAGACGAGCACGCATGCGGCGTTCGGGGCGGGGTATGTGGATTTTAACGCTTTTTTGACGGAGCTGAAGCCGGTCGTTTCCAAGCTTGACTGGTGGTGCGTCGATTTCTGCTTTAACGCGGAGACGGAGGAATGGGGCAAGGCAGCGGTGCCGTACATTCGCGAGAGGATCAAGGAGGTTGGGTAAAATGGGGATCCGATTTGGCTTCCAAACCTATACGTGGCAGATGAGCTACGACAAATACCGCGATAGGCTTCCTTACATCCTCGACGTCGTTCAAGCTTCCGGAGGTGCGGGCGTGGAGCCGGAAGTTTGCATGCTGGGACCTTATACGTACTTTCCGGAAGCGTTTCGCGAGGATTTGGTGCGGAGAAGATTGCAGCTTGGCGCGCTTTGTCTCGCGCTTCCGTGGCTTCATTTCGAGGAGACGGAGGAGGAACGGAGAGAGGCCGACCGGGTAATCGATTATTTGCAGGTTTTTCCGGGTACGGTTCTAACGCTTGTGCAGTTGCCGGGACAAGACCGAAGCAATCTGCGGGAGAGACAGACTCGAGCGTTGGCTTGCGTTAACGCCGTATCGCAGCGCGCTTACGAGAAAGGAATCGTATGCGCCTATCACCCGAACTCTCCGAGCGGCTCGATATTCCGTACGGAAGACGATTACCGGGTGCTTATGGACGGGCTGGATTCGCGCTATTGCGGGTATGCACCGGATACGGGACATATCGCTAAGGGCGGGATGGACGTGTTGAACATCATCCGCACCTACCGTCCGATGATCCGCCATGTGCACTTTAAGGATATGAACGCTTCCGGACAATGGACGGCTCTTGGCGAAGGTGACATCGATCATCCGCAAGTCGTCCGCTACCTGCAAGAAACCGGGTACCGCGGATGGATCATGGTAGAAGAAGAGTCCAAGGCCGCCGAGCACGATCCCGACCGCGTGACGGAAGCTAACGGACGTTATATCAAGGGTGAATTGGCTGGATTAGTGGTTTGAGTGGGTGATTGACTAGGTTCAGAATAAACTCGAACTGCAGAGAGAAAGTTAGCATAGATCACAATCTTTAATGTAATAAAATATAACACATTAGACAAGATTCACATATTTTCGTTTGACAAAAGCTTTTCTTGTGGTAGTATTGCGTTATAAAACTTAATAAATAATTAGCTTTCTAGGGTTCCGTTTATATTAATGTTATATAAACTAACATTTATATAAAGTCTGGACCAAGAGATAGCGGCTGCAGAACAAGCGGCTACACGGAGGGATAAAAACCCGGGAGAATAGAGTCACTCTATCCTTCCGGGTTTTTACATATTTATAAGGGGGTTACATCATGAAAAAGCGAAATCGTCTTTCTCTCGTGCTTCTGGTATTAGTAACGATGGTCGTATCGGCTTGCGGAAAGACATCGTCCAAGAGCGACGATATTACGTTGCGAATCTCTTACAATCTGTGGGTAGGAAGCGCGGGACTATTCATTGCCGACAGCAAGGGATATTTCGATGAAGCTGGAGTTAAAGTTAAGCTTGTCGAATTCGCAAATCCGACGGAAGCGACTCAGGCGCTGCTCAGCAACAATGTGGATATCGCATCTACGACGTTGGACACCGCAGTCATGGTGAAAACCAATGAGCTTCCTAAGCAAGATTTAAGAGTATTTAACCTTACAGATTTGTCTAACGGAGCAGATGGTATTGTAGCAGGCAAAGATATTAAATCCATAAAAGATTTGAAAGGAAAGAATGTAGCGGCTACGATCGGTGCAGTGAATCACTTCCTACTCGACCATGCGTTGAAGCAAGCGGGCTTAAGTGAGTCGGATATTAACTTGAGCAACGTCTCGCCTGAACAAACAGGCCCGTTGTTCCTTGCCAACAAAGTGGATGCGGCAGTGACCTGGGAGCCCTATCTCTCGGAAGCGTTAGCCAACGGAGGGAATCTTATCTTCTCCACGAAAGAAGATCCGGATCTCATTATTGACGGCATGATGACGTCCGCAGATATGATTACGGATCATGAAGGGGCACTTCGTAAAGTTGTAGCTGCTATTGAGAAGGGCACTCAATTCTATTATTCCAATACCGATGAGGCTGCCAAGATCGTCGCCATGAAGCTGGAGACGAGCGCGGATGAAGTGAAGGCGATGATGGATGGCGTCAAGTTAATACAGCAGGATGAGGTTAAGAGCAAGATGACCGATGGCATGAGCAGCTTGGAAGCAAGAACACAGGAATATTCCAAGTTCTTCTTCGAGCAGAAGCTAATTTCCAAGGAAATTAAAGCTGCCGATTTGTTCGATACCTTTCTATTCAAATAGCCCAATCTGTACAAGGAGTGAATGAAATGAAGAAACAAGTGGATACGATTGTCGGGAAAGCAGCAATACTCATTATCGATGTGACTAAAGGATCGCTTCTTCCACCGGATAAAACACCGATACCGATTTTTGATGCTCAAACAGCGGTTAATAATATTAAAGAGGTTGTTGATGTAGCCCGTACTGTTGATATTCCAATTATTTTCTTCCAAGAGCTTCACCGTAGAGAAATGGTCGATTTCGGCAGAGAATTGGATGGGGTCGAGGACGTACACTGCTTGGAAGGGTCTGAAGATGTTGAGTTTATCGATTATTTGAAACCGATGGACGGAGAGTTCTCGATTGGTAAGCGCCGTTACAGCTGTTTTTTCGCAACGGATCTAAATATTTTGTTAAAGGGGCTTAAGGTAGAGACGCTGATAATTTGCGGATTCCTTACCGATGTCTGCGTCCATTATACCTCTGCAGATGCGCATCAGCACGATTATTACGTCCGGATCATGCATGATTGTGTCAGAGGATCGAGCCCGGAAGCGCACCAAGCTTCGTTGAATGCGATTAAATACTTGCAGACGGCATCGGAAACGAATTCAAAGGAAATCATAGGGTTGCTGGAGAAAATGACGGTTAAAGCATAGCGTCAAACGATAGTTACACTAAGCGGCGGCAGGCTGGCGTAGCAGCAGTACTTTTACCGCTGCAGTTGTCCAGTTAGTCTGATACCGAGAAATGTATATGTAGAGTGGATAGGTTTTTTAAAACTAGTTTGTTAGAAAACAAAGAAGGCTGTCCCACCAGGTTGCGAACGACGTGGTAGGACAGCTTTCCTTCGGCTTACCGAAGTCTAGGCGTTATTGCGATATCGATCGAACACGCGGTAAGTCCGCTCAGCGGCTTCGCTGATCCGGATCGGATGGAATGCAGGCAGCTCCGCATATAGAAGATCATTCAAGGGAGCCGTCCATGAAGCGGGCAGACGCGATCCGCCTAGCATTGCGCCCATGATCGAGCCGACGGTGGCGCCGTTGCAGTCGGTATCCCACCCGCCGAGTACGGAGGTCGTCACCGCGATCTCGAAATCGCCGCGTGCATAGATAAGGGACGCGGCTACTAGCGCGGCGTTATTGTTCGTATGAACACCGTCGTAATGGCCGAAAGCCTGCCATAGTCGATCCGCCAGTTCCGTCTGGCTTCCGGCTGTTTTCGCGATATCGACAGCTTGCCGGACGTCTTGCGCGAGCACGCTGTTCGCCGGAATTTCGGACAAACCGATGTCAACGAGCTTTTCGGCATCGCTCTCTACGAAAGCTGCGGACACCATGGCCGCCACGAACATTTCGCCGTAGATGCCGTTCTTCACATGGGAAAACGAAGCGTCGCGCCATGCTAACTCCGCGGCCAATTGGGGCCGACCGGCGGCGCCGTAGCCCCAGCCGTCCGCGCGAATCTGCGCTCCGATCCACTCGCGGTAAGGATTCAAATGAGTGGCTACCCAAGGCTTCCCTTTCGTCTCCCAATCCTCGGGCTTTTTCTCCCCTAAATGGGCGGTAAGCTGCGTGAAGTTCAAGTACGCTTGGGTTTCCGCTGTACATACTTGTTGGTAGGTCAAATTACGGTGCCACAACTTGCCGATATCCCATGAGTCGAAATCCATGCCTTTTTCCTCGAGCATAATCAAGCCTAGTACCGTGTAACGGATATCGTCATCCGTTTCCATGTACTTGATGTCTTCGCGCGTGCTGCGAAGTCCGTAGGGAGCGAGCGCCAAACCGTACTGCTCGGCCGCCCGGGAATCCTTCGGAGTGTAACCGATTATCGGCCATGCATCCGCGCCTTCGAACCACAATTGCACGTTCCGCCAGCCCGGACGTCCATGAGAACCTTGCATGAAATCGGGTGTTTCGATCGGTTTGCCTAGAGCGCACCCGACGCAGCGGCCGAGCCATGCGCCGAGAAAACGATCCTGCCACTCCTCTTCGGTATGAGAAACCGGCAAGGAACGCGGTCCATCTGGCCGCAATGCCCGAATGCCCGCCAAATCCGAAGGCTGGTTCGTATCGGGACCCGCTGCCGGAACTGCGGCATACATTTCCTTCCAGAGCGCCAACAAAGCGGATTCGTCTTCTTCGTCAACCGTTTCCACACGCTCGTCCCATCCCGGAAGCTCACAGCCGTCCAAACGTTTTTGCTTCAACTCATCTCTCAACAATTGCTTCAAAGGAGCCCAACCCGCCAATTCGGTCGCCACCATTCCTAATTGTAATTGGAATCCGGAATCGATTCGCTTAGACCATCGTAGCACTCACTTTTAATGCCTTCTTCTCAAAATCGTCGCTCATTCTCAAAACGTGCCTATCCGATTGTTATGAAGGAAGGTGCTGCGGTACTCCAAAGGCGATACCCCTACATGAGTTTGGAATAAGCGGTAAAACGTCGGCAAGCTCTGAAAGCCGCTCTGGAATCCGATGTCAGCTACCGCAAGCTCGGTTTCGGTGAGAAGTCTCTTCGCTTCGCGCAACCGGTGTTCGGTCAGATGGCTGCGCCAGCTTCTGCCCGTAGATTGGTGGAATAATCTCGCAGCCGTCGCAGGACGGACCCCGAGAACGGAGGCCACCTCCGATAGGCTTACCGTCTCGGCATAGTGATCGGCTATCCATTCCAACGCTGGCGAAAGGCGATTCAATTCACCCGTCATCTGCTTCCAATCGTGCATGGAGGTTGCTCCGGAATAATGCCTTGCCAACTCAACGCATAGCTCGAATAATAAGCATTTGGCCATGGTTTCGTATCCGTTGTTGCGATGCGTCCATTCCTCGAACAGTTTTTCCATTAGGCTTCGAATTCGCACGGCAATATCGGCTTCTCCCGGCAAACGATTATGGAATAGCGCCGGGCGATAGGAAAAAGGCAGCAACAGGTGAGGATTTTCCTTGCGAAGCAAGTCCGGGTCGAAGTTGACGAACAAATAGACGCTCGGGCGATGGGGATTGGACTCGGCAATATGCGGCTCAACAGGATTAACGATGAAGACGTCCCCTTGCCGTACCGGATATTGTTTTTCTCCAAAATAGAAAGTTCCTTCACCTTGAATGCAACAGCCGATTTCAAGGCTGGAATGCGTATGAAGCGGCTGACGATAAGGCATCGGCGACCAACGAAAGACGTTCAGCGGCAGTGACGTCCTGTATTTAATGTTAAGTTTCAAGAGTTTGTCCTCCCGCTCTTACTCCTTATCCTGCTCCCGCATCCGCGTCATCTGCTGCCAGACGGAGCCGGCGGCTTCTTCGCCGCGCTCGATGCGGGCGACGGCCATCTCGGCTTGCAGCCGCACTTCGAACTCTGGCTCGCTGCCAGCGATTCGGCGAAGCGCCTCTAACGCCGATTCATCTCCGGCTTCGTATAGAAATCGAGCGGCCCGCCAACGGACGAGCTTGTTGGAATCCTCCAACGCCTCGATCATCGGTCCGATCGCAGCCGTATCGCCAAGATCGGACAACGTATCGCCTGCAGTCCGGCGTACTGAACCGGAAGAATCCTTAAGCGCGGTGAATAGATGCGACATCGTCTCGGGAGTTCGCAGATCGCCGAGATAGACAACGGCGAGCCGCCGCACCGAAACTTGGCTGTCGCGTAAAGCAGCGGCGATTACCTCCAAATCCTCCGGCTTGGGCTTCAACCGCTCCAAAGCCGCGTAACGCTCTCGCCAATCCTGCGACTCGAGCGCATGAAGAACTTCTCCTCCCGTCAGCGGAGCGGGAGGAGCAGGGGGCGCGGCTTCCGGCCCGGCGGCCTTCGCCTGCGCGATCAAATCCTGAAGCCGCGCCTCGGAATAAGCGGCTTCCAGCTCTCGCTGAACCTCGTCGAGTACCTCTTGAGGTTCGCCGTATCTGACGCCGAGCTCTTCCAGCTTGCGCTCGCGTATCATCGTGGAACCCGCCGCCTCCGAGACGGCTTGGCTGAATCTTTCGGGCATAGCGGCCCGGAATTCCTGACCGCCGCTCCGCACGCGGATTTGCATCGGAATTCCGCGGAACATTTGCACGCGAACGTGCGCCTCTCCGAATCCTTCCGTCTCCGGTCCCGCGGCTGACGCCGCGCCATCTCCCGCTAGGCCGAAAGCTTCGCGAACGCCGTCCAGAATGGCGGCCCAATCCGCGTTTCCCTTGCGATCGATCGCAAGGAAATCGGATGTATGGAACACTCCCTTGATACCGGGAACATCGAGCAGCCTAGCAACAAGCGGAGGTATGGCAGTTGCGTTAGCGACGTTTTTGCCGTAATTAAGCCGCACTCCGGGATCGAGCCGGACGTCAACGTTCAGCTTCATTGTATTTGGACTTGGGGTCGGTTCGATGGACAACAATTTCATGGAAAACCCCTCGCTTTCCTTCTTTTAATTCCACAATACAGCAACGGGGCCTCTTTTGCCAAAACGAAAGCGCTTTTTACAAGAATTTGATGCTGCAATCCCAAATGTATTCATAACACTTTATCGTCCAATGCCGATGTAATTGAAACGCCCATTGACAGCCGTAAATCGCAGTGGTAAGTTATGTATGTTAGTAATAACTAACATTCGAATGAGGTGCAGGGATGAAACAAGAAGAATTAGGCACATCGGACAAAATTTTGTCCGAAGCGATCGAGCTTTTCCATCATAAAGGCTTTAAGTCCGTCACGATGAAAGAGATCGCCGCGGCTGCCGCGGTAAGCGAAATGACTGTTTTCCGGCATTTCGAAACGAAGCTGGGCGTGCTTGAAGCGGCCATTCGTAAGTATTCTTACATTCAGCCGATGAAGAAGCTGTTCGAAGAACAGATCGTCTGGGATTTGTACGAGGATTTGAAAATGTTCGCGAAGACGTATCACGAGAGCATGAGCCGCAACAAGGCTATCTCGTTCATCGCCATTCAGGAGAGAAATAACATGCCCTGGATAACGGAGCTTGCCGAGCACAATCCCGGGCAATTGAAAGAGTTGCTGACTCGTTACTTTCAAGATATGCAAGCCCAAGGAAAGATGGTGGCAGCGGATTCGGCAGGCCAAGCTACCGCGTTCATGACCTTGAATTTCGGCTATTTCATGAGCTGTAATCCCAGTATCAAGAGTACCGATACGGACGCCTTCATTGAAAATAGCGTGCAAACCTTCGCCAGAGGGTTGAGACCCTGAATGATTGGGTTCGCAATAGTGTGAGGAGACGGGTTGACGATCACGAGGATGCTTATCGGCCTGTGTGATCGTGGAGCTCGATTTTTTTAATCAATATGTTAGTTACTAATAACTAACATCATAAAAAGGAGAACAAAACCATGCAACAGTCTGCCGAAGGTGTACGCAATAACGGAGAAAAGCTGCTTCGCGTCCTTTTTTTTACGCTTATTCTGTCGGTTATGAATGCTTCGATGTTTAACGTTGTGCTTCCGAAAATATCCGCTGAGTTCGATTTAGTTCCATCGCAGGTGAGTTGGGTTATAACGGCATACCTTGTTGTCTATGCTGTGGGTACGGTTATCTACGGTAAGCTCGCCGATCATTACAGCCTAAGGAGCCTTATCACCTTCGGTCTGATTTTCTTCACGATTGGATCGATAGCGGGCTTGTTGGCACACACGTATTGGATGGTTGTAGCCGGGCGCGTGCTGCAGTCGGCAGGGGCGGCGGTTATTCCGGCAACCGCGATGCTTATTCCCGTGCGTTATTTCCCTATGGAGAGAAGAGGCCGGGCGCTTGGCATGGTTGCAGTCGGACTCGCGCTTGGAAACGCGATAGCTCCGATTGTCGGCGGTTTGGTATCCAGCATGGCAAGCTGGCGATTATTATTCGGCTTATCCGGTTTGGTACTGCTGACATTGCCTTATTACCGTAAATATTTGGGCACGGAAAAACGCAGATCGGGGCACACGGATTACATCGGCGGCGTATTACTAGGAGGGACGGTTGCCACATTGCTATTGGGGGTAACTCTAGGTAATGGCTACGTTATTGCTCTTGGAGCAATCTGCTTCTTATTGTTTCTAGCGCGTATCCGGTTAGCTTCGGAGCCGTTCGTGCAGCCGAAGCTATTTCGCAATAGAGCGTATACGATAGGGTTGGTAATCGCGTTTACGAATACAGGCGTGGTTATGGGGCTGCCTTTCCTGACTCCGCAGCTATTAACGAGCACGAATGGATTGTCCCCGGCCGAAGTCGGATTCATTATGTTGCCGGCAGCCGTCGCCTCCGCTTTGATGGGAAGGAAGGGCGGGAAACTGGCCGATGCGAGGGGAGCCTCCGCGCTTGCTTATATCGCGATTTTCTTGTTGTTCGCGTGTTTTGCCTTATTGTCCGTCCTTGCCGGGATGTCGCCGATTTACATTATGCTCATTCTGATCCTAGGCAATCTTGGACAAACGTTCATGCAAATCGCGTTATCGAAAACGATATCCGGTACGCTAGCGAAGGATCAAATGGGCGTAGGGATGGGGCTATTCTCGATGAACTCGTTTATCGCCGGTGCCGTCTCCGCTTCCGTGGTCGGGAAAATACTCGATTATGGAGAGCCGACGATACGTTTGAATCCTTTTTTCGGGAACCATGCCGGGCTTGCCTACAGTAATATTTTCGTCGTATTCGCGTTGCTTGTTATAGCGGTGTTTCTCTTGTTTTATTTTCAATTCGGAACTTACGGCAACAAAGCCGTCAGCGTTCTCGGCATAGGGGAAGAGAAGGGATCCATCCAGCCTAAGTAAGGTCTTTTTCGCTACTTACTTGGTACATTTCGACGTTTCCTGCTATAGTATACTTAAGCACATCATCGGAGGGATTTCATGCTTAGAAGACGCTTCGGCAACTTGGATTCCGTAGGTGCGGGCAAAGCATCTAAGGATCAATTCGACCGTTGGCGTGAGGATCGGATACGCAAGATGCGCAATAAGGAATACGGACAATGTGTCCCAAGCGTGGCGCCAGACCTGCGATTTCTGCAGCACAACCGCAACGAACCGTCCGTAACATGGATCGGCCACTCCACTTTTCTCATTCAGATGGCAGGCTTGAACATCGTCACGGATCCGGTGTGGGCAAGAAGAATGGCGTTCCAGAAAAGACTAGCTCCGCCAGGCATCGAATTATCGGACATGCCATCGGTAGATGTCGTCCTCATCTCGCACGCCCACTACGATCACCTTCACGTCGCATCCCTTCGCAAGCTAAGGGGGCCCAAGAAGATGATCGTACCCGCTGGACTGCGGAAGAAGCTCATGATTCGCGGATTCCTCCAAGCTCAGGAGCTGCACTGGTGGGAAGACATCTCTTTCCACGGCGTTAAGTTTACATTCGTGCCCGCGCAGCATTGGACCCGTCGGAATCCCTGGGACATGAACACTTCTCACTGGGGGGGCTGGGTGCTGCAAATGCCTCACGGTCCGACGATTTATTTCGCGGGGGACAGCGGTTATTTCCGCGGCTTCAGCGATATCGGACGCAAGTTTAATATCGACGTTGCCTTGCTTCCTATCGGAGCTTATGACCCAGAATGGTTCATGGCATCGCAGCATGTCAGTCCGGAAGAAGCTTTGCAGGCTTTCTTGGACGTTAAGGCGAAGTATTTCGTACCTATGCATTACGGTGCATTCAAGCTTTCGGACGATACGCCGGCCGAGGCGTTGCAGCGATTGGAGGCAGCCCGAGCGGAGCTCGGCATTCCGCAAGAGAAGCTATTATTGCTGCAGCACGGCGAAACGATGCGTTTTGAAAGCCATAATCTAGAAACCCCTAAGTAAAGGATGATTAGACTCATGATTACCGTATCCGGCGTAAGCCTGCGTTTCGGCAAACGCCCCTTGTTCGAAGATGTTAACATTAAGTTCACTCCCGGCAACTGTTATGGTTTGATCGGAGCAAATGGCGCGGGTAAATCCACGTTCTTGAAAATATTGTCCGGCGAAGTGGAATCCAGCTCGGGCGAAGTATTCATTACACCGGGAGAGCGCCTTGCGGTACTCAAGCAGAACCATTACGAGTACGATGATTTTAACGTGCTTGAAACGGTTATTATGGGCCATGAGCGCCTGTACAAAGTAATGAAAGAAAAAGACGCCATCTATATGAAAGAAGATTTCTCCGACGAGGATGGCATGCGCGCGGGCGAGCTGGAAGCCGAGTTCGCCGAGATGAACGGCTGGGAAGCGGAGAGCGAAGCAGCGGGAATGTTGAACGGCCTGGGAATCACGACCGAGCTGCACGACAAGAAGATGTCGGAGCTGGACGGCAATGAGAAGGTTCGCGTCTTGCTCGCGCAAGCGTTGTTCGGCAGCCCGAATATTTTGCTGCTCGATGAGCCTACCAACCACTTGGACCTCGTGTCCATTAACTGGTTGGAAGATTTCTTGTCTCGTTATGAAGGTACCGTTATCGTCGTATCCCATGACCGCCACTTCCTGAACCAAGTGTGTACGCACATCGCGGACATCGATTACGGCAAAATCCAGATGTACGTCGGCAACTACGACTTCTGGTACGAGTCCAGCCAACTGGCTATGAGACTCATGCGCGACCAGAACAAGAAGAAGGAAGACAAGATTAAGGAATTGCAAGAGTTCGTGCAACGTTTTTCCGCGAATAAATCCAAAGCCAAGCAGGCGACAAGCCGTAAGAAGCTGTTGGACAAAATATCGCTCGACGACATCCGGCCTTCTAACCGCAAATATCCATTCATTAACTTCAAGCCGGAGCGCGAGGTAGGTAAACAAGTCGTGACGGTAGAGAATCTTACCGCATCCGTAGATGGCGAGAAAGTGCTGAACGGTGTTAATTTCGTCGTCAATAAAGGCGACAAAATCGCGCTTGTCGGTCCTTACAGCCACGCGAAAACGCTGCTGTTCCAAATTCTCGTGGGGGAAAAAGAGCCTGAAGCGGGTTCGGTCACTTGGGGCGTAACGGCGGTCAAAGCTTATTTCCCTAAGGAAAACTCGGCGTACTTCGACGGGGTCGACCTGAATCTGGTCGAATGGCTCCGCCAGTACACCAAAGACCCGGACGAATCGTTCATTCGCGGTTTCCTCGGCCGGATGCTGTTCTCGGGTGACGAAGCCTTGAAGAAAGGCTCCGTCCTATCCGGAGGAGAGAAAGTCCGCTGCATGCTGTCCCGAATGATGCTTACGAACGGAAACGTGCTCATGCTGGACGAACCGACGAACCATTTGGACTTGGAATCCATCACTGCGCTCAATAACGGATTGATAGATTTTGACGGTCCGATCATCTTCACGTCCCATGACCATCAGTTCATGCAGACGATCGCCAACCGGATCATCGAGATCACGCCTAACGGCATCATCGACCGGATGATGACCTTCGACGAGTATCTGGAGCATCCGGAAGTACAGGAACTCCGTGCGCGCTTAATACCTGAAGAAGCTAAATGATGAAACGACGCTTGCCGACAACCGGCAAGCGTTTTTGCTGCTCGTAAACTTCGTCCATAGTCGAATAAACCGACTATGACGGGCGTAAACCCAACAATACCCGGCCCATAGTCGAATAAACCGACTAAAACAGACTGCCTGTGCAAGGCGGCGCCTAAAGTTTGTTCACATTTCACGTTTCTATGTTCTGCCGATCGGAGACACTATTATGATGTGCTAGGGTGGATTTAATTGCAGGAAGGGAGGTTGGAGCGATGGACGTCTACGGCGATATCAAAAAAGGGGAAAAAGGCGCTTGGATCAGCATTTGGGCTTATTTGGTGCTTTCTTCTTTGAAGCTGACGGCCGGTTGGATATTCGCATCCGAAGCGTTAACGGCGGACGGCTTCAATAACGTGACGGATATCGTTGCGTCCGTTGCCGTGCTGATCGGCCTTCGCATTTCCCGGAAGCCGCCGGATCAGGACCATCCTTATGGGCATCTAAGAGCGGAGACGATTGCCGCGTTGCTCGCTTCTTTTATCATGGGGACGGTCGGTCTTCAGGTGTTGATTGCCGCCGTGCGTAACCTGTGGAATGGGGAATTCGTGTCCCCGGGCCTAAATGCAGGCTGGATTGCACTCCTTGCCGCCGCCGCTATGTATGGCATATATACATATAATGTAAGGCTTGCCCGGCGAATTAACAATCAAGCTTTAATGGCGGCTGCTAAAGATAATCGCTCGGATGCGTTAGTCAGTTTGGGGGCCGCGATCGGTATCTTCGGGTCTCGTCTAGGATTGCCTTGGCTTGACGGTGTCGCTGCGATTGTCGTCGGCTGCATTATCTTGAAAACCGCTTGGGAGATTTTTACGTCTGCAACCCTAACGCTTACGGACGGATTTGACGTCAAACAGCTTATGAGCTTAAGAACGACAGTGGAGAAGACAGAAGGGGTAAAGGCAATCAAAGATATCCGGGCGAGAATCCACGGAAGCACCGTTCTCGTCGATGTCGTTATTGTCGTAAGTCCTGACATCTCGTTGGTGGAGAGCCATGCGATATGCGATACGATCGAGCAACGAATGAAACGCAAGCACGATATCGTTAACGTACATGTGCACGTGGAGCCGGACGAGTAAATTTCGGTGTTATACACGGATAGCAAACCCAAACTCAGTCGGCCTTAACGGCATGCTAGCCGATTCTGTGACCCACGACGATCTGAGTTTATGAGTAGAGATGTTTATCATCACTAATCGTGTGACGCTGCTGGGGTGAGATATTATTAAGAATGTAAAACATCCTAATTTGATTAATATCGCCTTCATTCTACGCAAAACATGGATTACTACGATGAAATTCATCGCTAATACATCAAAACATACTAAGATTCTCGAGATAACAATATAAAACATCGTATTATGCCAACCATCGAAAATGAGGAACTTGAAACCCCTTGATAGGCGATAAGGCAAGCATTGGGAATACCGGTTCATGTTCGGAGGCAGCGCGTTGTAAAATATAACTATCAAAAAAAGAGTTCAGGTACCGCCCGATGAGCGAAACTTGAACTCTTTTGCCGTTTATACGTGGAAGGATGGTGACTTGTCTATTGCATTAAAGCGAGAACAGCCTCGGAGCACTTGGCCGGATGGTACTCTGCATTGCGTAAAGCCATCAGCGTATCCCGGTGCTGATAAGCCGCATAAGGCTCTTGGATCAAGCGGAACCAGCGGTCGATCGTCTCGTTGGATTTCATCAATTCCCCGAAGCCGTGCGTGACGAAATACTCGGCGTTCTCTTCCTCTTGGCCTGGAATAGGCTCGTAGAAAAGCATCGGAATCCCCTTGGCCATGCCTTCCGTGCAGGTCATTCCGCCGGGCTTCGTAACAAGCAGGTCCGAGACGTCCATAAGCTTGCTGATTTCCTTCGTATACCCGATGACATGCACGTTAGGATGCTGAAACCGCGGATCGGACAGCAACTTGTCCTTGGCCTTCTGGTTGTTGCCCATGCAGAGAATGAGCTGTACGCGATCGGCGTAGGCTGCCATATACTCCACGAGTTCTTCTCCATAAAGAAGGCCCCAGCCTCCGCCCATGATGAGAACGGTAGGCATGTCCTTAAGCTGGAATTGCGAAAGAATTTCCGCTCGGTCGTGAGGATGCCAGAAATTCGGATGTACAGGTATTCCCGTTACTTCGATAGAAGCGGGAGGGACCCCACGTGCAATTAATTTGTCTCGAACGGCCGGAGTGCTTACTAAGTATGTATTGACTTCTGGATTGGTCCAGGTTGCATGGGCATCATAATCCGTTATGAGCGTATACAAAGGGACATCCAGACCCAGCCGTTTTAACCGACTAACGACGGCATTGGGGATCGGATGGGTGCAGACGATGGAATCCGGCTTTAATTGGCGGACCACATCTGAAACTTGATTGTAGAATAACCGATGCAGCGCGAATTGCGTCATGCGGTTTAATGATTTATGATAGCCGCTGCGGTAAAATCTTCCGACCAGCTTGGGCTGTTTACTTACGGTTTTGCGATAAGCGGACAAAATCAGCGGGCCGATGATCGGATTCAGAAAGGTGCCCAATTCAATGACACGCGTCTGGATCCGCGGCGACAACTGGCGCAACCCGACCGCGAGTGCATAGGCGGCTTGCGTATGTCCGGTACCGAAACCTTCGGAAAGCAGCAGAACTCTTTTTTTACGCATAAGAAATGATCCTCCACTTTACCTATTCCCATTTTACGCTGAAGCGGCACTCGGAACAAGTGGTACAATAATAAGAAACAAAACTAAGGAGGAAATGATGACAATGAATGAACTCGGAGCAATGACGGAAATTGTGAAAATGTCTTATAAAACAGGGGATTATGTCGGCGAGGTCATCGAACGGGATGATCGGCGACTGCTCGTCAAGGTACTAGCGGTGCTCCAGCATCCAACTCAAGGGGATCTGCACAGTTCATATGATCCGGATGCGGCCATGTTCCATGAACGCAGGGCGCTTTCTTACACGGAGAAAGTGTGGGTGCCGATTCAGACCGCGCAGCCCTATACGGGCGCGATTCCTGAGTACCGCGAAACGTTGCAAACCGCTCTGGGCATCGAGATGGAGAGAATGGACCGCTTAAAGCGTTGGTCGGAGCGCTGCATGGAACAATTGGAGAGCCTTCGTAAAGATTATGGGATGTAAAAATATCGCAAAATAGAATGTCGACTTTAAGATAATAAGATAAATCTCTTTTTGCGACTAATGTCCCGTTTTTCCAGTTTTTCCTTCATTTTTTCGAACGGTTGTCCGTTATAAGTATTAGTATGGAATCATGATTTTTCCTTGGGAGGAACTTCACAACGATGAATAGTAATCGAAGCACCGATCGGCAGACGCAATTACGTTCTCTCTCTATCTCGTTCCGCCTGCGGGTGGCATTCTTGTTGTTAGCATTGGTTTGGGGTTCTGTAAGCGGCATAGCTTACGCGGAAGATACGGTTACATCCGTTGAACTCAGTTCGGTGTCGGATACGAAGCTTTATGTAGAAGACGGCTCTATTTCGTTGACTCTATGGGCTAACTACAGAGAAACATCCAACAAAAAAGATGTAACGACAGAAGCGACATGGACCTCATCCAGTTCGGCGGTGAAAGTCGATAAAGGTGTGCTTACGGCATCCGCCAATGCCACTTCTGCCACGATTACGGGGAAATATAAAGGGTACTCGCAAACTATTAACGTAAGCGCCGAGTACCGTTACAGCGAACTAAAGCTGAGAATTGACAATTCAACCACAGATGCGCCGGATAAAGCGGATGTTGAATTGGGAAAAACCGTTAGCTATGATGCGTTTGCGGTCAAAACGGGCAGCAGCGAAGAGATCGAAGTTACTACCGATGCCCAATGGACAACCTCGAATGCTTCAGTCGCAACCGTCAGCAGGGGAGTCGTTACGTTGGTGACTGCCGGAACTGCAACGATTACGGTCAAATATCAAGGGCGTTCAGATACGATTGCCTTGACGGTGACCTCCCCTTATAAATCGTTGGCTATTACTCCTACGGGACCGATTGATATGAATGTCGGAGATACGGATATTGCTTTGGTAGCGACAGCAGTGCCCAAATTGGGCACGTCAGAGCCCGTAACTGAGAAGGCAACTTGGAAGAGCGACAATATCTCCATTGCAAAAGTGAATGAAAAGGGCGTATTAACGGCGGTAGCTCCAGGCATGACGACTGTTTCCGTCCAATACTTGGGTGTATCGGCTTCGGTAAAAGTAGTTATACGGACTAAATTCGAAGCGCTTCGGATTACGCCAGACCAACCTTTATATTTACCGCTGCAAGGAGGCGCTGTGGAGCTTATTGCGAAGGTCATGAACAATCCAGACGCACAAGAGGATGTGACCGATAAGGCGGTTTGGGAATCTTCGGACCTGCGTATTGCAACGGTGGGAAAAGATAGTACTTCAGGCAAAATGGTTGTCAGCCCCAAAGGCGAAGGAACGACGAAAATCAAAGCTACGTATTTGGGACTGACCAAGGAATTGGCCATTACAGTATTTCCGAGCGTAACGGCTATTAATATTGAAAAAGACAAGCTGGACGTATATGTTGACGACACGGCCGACTTGCCGGTTGTAAAAGGCACTACGATATCCGGTGACAGCAGGGATGTCGGTAAGCTCGTAAAATGGAAGTCGGACAACGAAAATATCGTTAAAATCGAAAACGGCAAATGGATCGCCAAATCGATTGGGACAGCCAAACTAACGGCTGAAGTTCAGAACAGTCCGCAAGGTAGCGTAATGAGCGATACGATTGAAATAAACGTTCAGAATAAAGTGTTGGTCTTGATTCCTGAAGTCAATGATGTCAGCCTTGTAATCGGTAAAGAAACCGATCTGCCGAAGGTTCATGTCGTTTACGAGGACGGCTTTGAAGATGATGTAACAGCAAAAGTAACGTGGAAATCATCTTCCCCTAATCTGTTGGTTAAACAGCCGAGGATTAAAGGACTGCTGCCCGCCAAAGTAACCCTTACCGGTACGTACTTGAACAAAACAGTCAAAGTAAACGTCGTGGTCGAGGAAGAGTTCGTCAGTTTTGTAATCGAGCCGGCAAAACTTGCTTTAACCATAAACAAATCCCAAACGATTAAAGTGACAGGCAAAACAAAGAGCGGAAAGAAAGTGTCGCTTGGCAGTCGATTGGATTGGAACAGTTCATCCGAATCGTTGGCATCCATTAAAGGCAGCAGCGTGAAGGGCCTGGAAGAAGGAACAGGCAAGCTTACCGCAACGATTCAAGAAAAAACCTTGGAGATACCTTTTACGGTTAAAGCCAAGCTTATAAAGCTGACCGTTTCGGAGACGTCATTCAAAGGTTCTATCGGCGCTCAATTTTCCACGAAAGTGACAGCGGCATACGAGGATGGTAAAATCCCGGATGTTACGGCGGCAGCGACATGGACAACGTCCCAAGCCAGTGTGGCGAAGGTAGATAAAGGTGTTATTACGGCAGTTGGAAAAGGTTCTGCAACTATCAAAGCTGTCTACGAAGGCAAGACCATTACGGTTCGAGTCTCGGTCAAATAGAAGGGAGACAAAAACATGAGCAGCGTTAACGGACTTCTATCAGCGCCGGCTGGATCGCTTCAACAACAGGTTGGAATAGCGGTATTAGCTAAATCCCTTGATTTCACCGAGCAACAGGGCGCACAGATGGCTCAATTGCTCCAACAAAGCGTTCAACCTCATTTGGGTGGCAAGCTCGATATTAAAGTGTAGATACAATTGTAAAAAAGATTAAAGGGCTCCCAGTCGGGAGCCCATTGTCGTAATAAGTTGGGTATACTAGCTCGTAAGTGTTTAAGAATTAATAAAGGCAGTCATCAGCTTCTTGCTAAAGATGACTTGGTAATTCAAACCGGTGCTGATGACGGCAAGCGGTACATACGTTTTCTGTATTTTGCCTACCTGCTGAAAGTATGCGGGGGTATCTAAAGGCTGGGTTACGCCGTTCACGATAATCGTTTTGGCGCCTACCGTGATGATCACCTCGCGACCGTCTTTCGAGAAAACGGCGGTTTTCGTTTTTTGGATCCATTTCAGATTGGCTCCAACCGCGCTCGCCACATCCGTTAGAGCAAGGAAAGTCGTGTTTTTAACGGTTGTCGGCTTGTTCGGCGGCTCTTTGCCGTTAATGACGATGGAAAGCGGAACATCGGCTGCTCTCGGCGCGGGCTTAAGGTATTGCTTCCATATAAGTTCGGCGAAGGTTTGCGCTATGGCTTCGTAACCAGCTTGTTTAGGGTGATTATCGTTACCATCAAACAAAGCGATGTATGTATAATTCGTCTCGTTGTTTACGAATTTGGTGGAAACGGGTGCGATGGTTACCGGTATGCCTTCCTTTGAGAGACCATCCGTAAATTCGGTCAAGCGGCCGGACAGCTTCTTGACCGCAGCGGATAAATCAGCGTACAAAGCATGCCCTGTCGGTAAGGGAAGGTATTGATCTGCCAGTATGATTTGTGCATTAGGAGCCAGTACATGAAGCTGGCGGATCATTTTATCCAAATTCGTTGTATATTTATTCATCAAACTGTCAAAATTGTCCTGCACATACTTTTTCGCATCCTCGGTGGATTGTTTGAGCATCGTTTTAATAAAATCTCCGAAATCATTTCCGCCGATCGTCATGACGACCAAATTCGCTTTAGCGAGATCAGTTGCAATTTGCTGAGTTTTCAAGGCAACGGAATCCGCTTGCTGCGGTACTCCGTCAGGTAACGAGGAGAAGTCCTGCAAATCGGCTGCTTTCAATGGTTTCCCGTCGGCGGCACCCTGCAGAAGGTTGATAAGACCAGGAGTCTGTAAACCCATGATGGCGTAATTGGCGAGTTCGGCGCGTTTGTGGAAAAGAGCTTGTTCGTACAGGCGATCGACGTATCCGTAAGGAACGGATTTCCCGGTCATGCCAGGCTCATACCCCACGGTTATCGAGTCTCCAAGCGCTACGATTCGATAAGTTTCCTTTGGTGACGGTACATTCTCGGCTGCAGTTACAGTCGTTACAGTCATTACAGTGGTTACAGTCATTACTGTAATCAAGATTGCCATTGCTGTTTTACGCAAATTCCATTTCATTTTGGCCAAATCCTCCCCAAACTCATCCGCTGACGCTCATGGCACCAAACAATACTTATCGGCACCATAAAAATATTAAATTGCCATTCATCTCGCGGTGGTGTTAAAATAATATAATAATAAAATGAATAATTATGAATAATCGCCGCGCTTAACCACGAATATCCTCGAATCCCCGGACTTTTCCGTAGCTTCCCTTCAGTATCTATTCTAGGTCATTTGGGACGGGATTAGAAGCCGTTATTGCTTAATTTTCCTCAAACACTGCTTACAGAAAGGTTGATATATATGATAGAGATGCGCAAAGGTCTACCTGTCAAGCAGGGGATGTACGACCCGCAGTTTGAGAAGGATGCATGCGGCATGGGATTTGTCGCACACATCAAAGGCAAGAAATCGCACGAAATCATTGAACAGGCGCTCACTTTGCTCTTTAATATGGAACATCGCGGCGGCCAAGGCAGTGAGCCTAACACCGGCGACGGAGCAGGAATCTTGCTGCAAATTCCCCATCGTTTCTTCCTTAAGGAAACGGCAAAGCTCGGTTTTACGTTGCCTGAAGAAGGCCAATACGCCGTCGGTATGGTGTTCCTGCCTCAAGAGGAATCTGCGCGTCGTAACCACGAGGAAATATTCGAGGCGATCATCGCCGAAGAGGGTCAGTCCCTTCTGGGCTGGCGTACGGTTCCAACCAATGACGATACGCTGGGCAAATCCTCGAAGAAGGTAAAGCCTTTCGTCCGTCAAGCGTTTATCGCACGCTCGGCAGCGTTGACAAGCGATATGGCATTCGAGCGCAAGCTGTACGTGATCCGTAAGCGCGCGGAGCAAGCGATTCGTTATGCCGGAATCGAAGGAGCGGACATGTTCTATTTTCCGAGCCTGTCGAGCAAGAAAATCGTATACAAAGGGATGCTGACCACGGAACAGGTAGGGCATTTCTATTCGGAACTGCACAATCCCGAGCTGGAAACGGCAATGGCGCTCGTTCACTCGCGTTTCAGCACGAACACGTTCCCAAGCTGGGAAAGAGCTCATCCGTTCAACTATTTGATACACAACGGCGAGATCAACACGCTTCGCGGCAACGTGAATTGGATGCACGCTCGTCAAACTTTATTTAGTTCCGAGTTGTTCGGGGACGATCTGAACAAGATTAAACCGGTTATCGCTCCGGATGGTTCGGATACGGCGATGTTAGATAACACGTTTGAATTCATGTACTTGGCCGGACGTTCGATGGCGCATGCCGCGATGATGATGGTTCCGGAACCGTGGCAGAACGATGAGCACATGGATGAAGACAAAAGAGCGTTCTACGAATACCATGCTTGCTTGATGGAGCCTTGGGATGGACCTGCTGCCGTAGGCTTCACGGACGGCGTGCAAATCGGCGCTATTCTTGACCGCAATGGCTTGCGTCCTGCCCGTTATTACGTGACGAAGGACGATTTGATCGTTCTTGCCTCCGAAGCCGGAGTCGTCGATATCCCTGAAGAGGATATCGTCTTGAAGGATCGTCTCCGTCCGGGCCGCATTTTGCTCGTAGATACGAAGGAAGGACGCATTATCTCCGATGAAGAGGTGAAGCGTTCCATCGTTACCGAGCATCCGTACCGTGAGTGGCTGAATGATCACTTGGTCGATTTGGAAGAGCTTCCGGAAGCCAAGGAGCTTCCTGAGCCGGATCATGATACGGTTCAACAGCGCCAGCAAGCATTCGGATATTCGTTCGAGGATATTCGCAAAGTCATGGAGCCGATGGCGCTTACCGGCGTGGAGCCGCTCGCTTCGATGGGATACGATTCCCCTCTTGCCGTGCTTTCGGAGAAGCCACAACGCCTATTTAACTATTTTAAGCAACTGTTCGCGCAAGTAACGAACCCGCCGATCGACGCGATCCGGGAAGAGATCGTTACTTCGACTTATACGACCGTCGGACCTGAGCGGAACCTGCTCAATCCGGAGCCGGAAAGCTGTCGCCAGATCCGTCTCTATTCGCCGATACTCTCTAACGAAGATTTTGCGAAGCTGAGGCACGTGCACCGTCCTGGCTTTAAGTCGATCACATTGCCGATTTTCTTCCCGGTCAGCGAGGGTGAAGCAGGCTTGCGAGGAGCGTTAAAGCTGCTTTGCGAAGCAGCGGATCGCCTGATCTCCAAAGGGCATAACATTCTGATCCTGTCCGACAGGGGCACGGATGCCGATAATGCGGCTATTCCTTCCCTGCTTGCCGTATCGTCGCTTCATCATCACTTGATTCGTCAAGGCACTCGGACAAAGGTCAGCATTTTGCTCGAATCCGGAGAGCCGCGGGAAGTTCACCATTTCGCTTTGCTGCTCGGTTACGGCGTAAGCGCGGTTAATCCTTACTTGGCATTCGAGTCGCTCGATGATCTCATTCGCCAAGGCATGCTTCGCAACATTTCGCACGAGAAGGCAGTCAAAAACTTCATTAAAGCGGCCACCAAAGGCGTAGTGAAAGTACTGTCCAAGATGGGGATTTCCACGATTCAGTCTTACCGCGGCGCGCAAATTTTCGAAGCCATCGGCCTGAACACTGAAGTCATCGATCAATATTTCACATGGACGCCGTCCCGGATTGAAGGCGTGGGTCTTGACGTAATTACGCAGGAGACGCTGTCCGCTCATCGTCGTGCCTTCTCCAAACAAGAAGGAGCGGAACGCGAGCTGGATTCCGGCGGCGATTACCAGTGGCGTAAAGACGGTGAGGATCATCTGTTTAATCCGCAGACGATTCACACGCTGCAGATGGCGACCCGCACGGGCAACTATGAGACGTATAAGAAGTATTCAGCGCTTGTCCAAGGCGAATACGAGCAAGTCCGTACGCTTCGCGCCTTGCTGCAATTCAACTTCGATCAGCCGCCAGTGCCGATCGAAGAGGTAGAGCCGATTGAAGCGATCTTCAAGAGATTCAAAACCGGAGCAATGTCTTTCGGTTCAATCAGCAAAGAAGCGCATGAGTCGCTCGCCATCGCGATGAACCGAATTGGCGGTAAATCCAATTCCGGCGAAGGCGGAGAAGATTCGGCCCGCTACATTCCGGATGCGAACGGCGATTCTCGCCGCAGCGCGATCAAACAGGTCGCGTCCGGTCGTTTCGGCGTAACTAGCTACTATCTCTCCAACGCGGAAGAGATTCAGATCAAGATGGCGCAAGGCGCTAAACCCGGCGAGGGCGGCCAACTCATGGGACGTAAAGTGTATCCGTGGGTAGCGGAAGTACGCGGAACGACGCCGGGCGTCGGACTAATCTCGCCCCCTCCGCATCATGATATTTATTCGATCGAAGATTTGGCGGAGCTCATTCACGATCTGAAGAACGCCAATCCGCGTGCGCGCATCAACGTTAAGCTTGTATCCGAGGTAGGTGTGGGTACGATTGCCGCTGGCGTTGCCAAAGGCCGTGCCGATGTTATCCTTGTTAGTGGTTACGACGGAGGAACGGGTGCTTCACCGATCGGTTCGATCCGTCATGCGGGCTTGCCTTGGGAGCTCGGTCTTGCGGAAACGCATCAGACGCTGATCCTGAACAATTTGCGCGACCGCGTCGTCGTTGAAACCGACGGCAAAATGATGACTGGCCGTGACATTGCGATTGCCGCATTGCTTGGCGCCGAAGAATATGGCTTCTCGACTGCGCCGCTTGTCGTTCTTGGCTGCATCATGATGCGCGTCTGCCAATTGGATACTTGTCCGGTCGGCGTCGCGACGCAAAATCCGGAACTCCGCAAGAAGTTCATGGGCGATCCGGATCATGCGGTCAACTTCATGAAATTCGTGGCGCAGGAATTCCGCGAGATCATGGCTCAGCTCGGCTTCCGCACCGTCGAAGAGATGGTCGGCCGCGTAGATCGCTTGAACACGAAAATCGCGATCAAGCATTACAAAACGCAAGGAATCGATTTGACGCCGCTGCTGCATATGCCGGAATTGCCGGAAGGCTCGTTCCGTTATAACGCCAAAGGGCAAGATCACTTGCTGAAAGATTCCTTGGATATGCAGAAGCTGCTTCAAGCAGCAGCGCCTGCGCTTGAGAATAAGCAACAAGTGAAAGGTTCGTTCCCGATCAAGAACACGAATCGCGTTGTGGGAACGATCGTTGGCGCGGAGGTAACGAATCGTTACGGGAAAGACGGATTGCCGGCGGATACGATCCAGTTCCATTTTACCGGAACCGCAGGTCAAAGCTTCGGAGCGTTCATTCCTAAAGGAATGACCTTAACGCTTGAAGGGGACTCCAACGACTACGTGGGCAAAGGGCTGTCGGGCGGTAAAATTGCCATCTACCCTTCTGCCAAGTCGTCATTCAAAGCCGAAGATAACGTCATTATCGGAAATACGGCATTTTACGGCGCAACCAGCGGAGAAGCTTACATTCGCGGTGCGGCAGGCGAGAGGTTCGCGGTGCGCAACAGCGGCGTTAATGTCGTCGTTGAAGGCGTAGGCGACCACGGCTGCGAGTATATGACCGGTGGACGCGTCGTTGTTCTGGGTAAAACCGGACGCAACTTCGCTGCGGGAATGTCAGGTGGAATCTCTTATGTCATCGACTGGGACGGGAAATTCGTCAACCGTTGCAACTTCGAGATGGTTGCGCTTGAGTCTCTTGAGGATGAAGCGGAAATCGCCGAAGTGCGTGCCATGATTAACAAGCATGTTCAATTCACGAACAGCGATCTTGGACGCCGGGTGCTGGAGGATTGGGACAACATCGTGACCAAGTTCGTTAAAATCATCCCGAAAGATTACAAACGGATGATGGAACAGATCGCGAAAGTGCAGTCTCAAGGCCTCAGCGGCGAGCAAGCTCTATTGGCTGCATTCGAAGCTAACATGCGCGACTTGTCCCGCGTTGGCGGCAATTAAATAAACTTACATGAAAGCATCTGGGAACTTAACTAACAAGTTTCCCGGGTGCTTTTTTGTATATGAATCTAGCGTATATAGGCAGTTTTATGGCTTTCGTGCCGTTATATGACGGTGTTTAAGTTGCTGTATATTCAATTATCTATGTTATAGATGAAATATCATCAATAATAATTTCCAATTTATTAATGAAAATTCTTCCATTCTAGCAAAAATAGGTGTAATATGAAAGCGACTACATACAGCAATACAGGGGGCGCAACATGTCTCAATTCTTTTTAGATGTCTCGGTAAATATGTATGAGGTTATTGCAACATTTGCTTTAATGCTGTCCCTATTTCGATTTTCGATTAAAGGATACGTTTCTTTAATGATCATTGCAGCCGCAGTGATGGCTCAATCATCCTACTTGCTGCGATTCATATTTCATCAGGATAGCATTACACCCATAATCATGCTGTTATGGTTCGTCGTTTTCTTCTGGCGGTTGTTCCGCATTCATCCTTTCTATGCTTTATTGATGACGGTTACGGGTTATCTGGGTTACTTAGTGATCCAATCCGCCCTCTTATACTTGCTTCAAATACCGTTCACATTGGATGAAATCGTAGGTTCTTTGCTTCATATCAAATTGGTTCAAGTTACTTCTTCGACTGTTACGCTATTAATTGCCTACTGGCTGCTGGAGCGAAGAATCGGTTTTTCGTTCGTACCGGATCGTTTGGATGAAAAGGTCGAAATGAGAGGCTTGAACCTCTTACTATTATTAGTTTCGATCGTAGCGTGCTTTTTCATCTCTGGAGTCGCTTATATTTTTATAAACGTTAATTTTTTGTATAGCACTCTCGTAACTGTGTTCTTTTTAACTATCTTGATTATTTTGAATTTTGCCTTCAAGAAGGAGATGAAGTCATGATAGAAAATATCTCGGAACGTATAAGCGGTTATGTTTACCGCCACAATGATCGTCAACATGTGAGCCGCGAAGTAATGAAATTTGCGCTTATCGGAATTATTTTGAACACCGTAACGGTTATTCTCAGTCTATGTATCGGTTTATTGGATGGAAAATTTTCGGAAACATGCATCGCTTTAGCCGCGATGGCGGCGCTGAGGTTTTTGGCAGGCGGGCATCATCTTCGGTCTCCGATTTTATGCATTGTAGTGTCGACTGCCGCAGTAACCGCCGTGCCATTTATTACGATAAGCCAACCTTTTATTTATGGATTTACCGTTGTTAGCGTTCTGCTGATATGGAAATATGCGCCGGTAGACTTCAAGAACAAAACGCGGATCTCGGAAAAATCGTTAGGGATTATGAAGTATTCCGGGATGTTACTCGTTAGCTCCAATCTACTGATACATTCCAACATATTGGCTGTATCGTGGTTAATTGTAGCGCTTACGCTGATTTCATTAAAAGGAGGTGATACTCATGAATAAGAAAGTTGCGACTTTATTAGCGACTGCACTTGGGATGGCAGCAGTTATTTTCGTTACTACCGCTTGTCTTGGTGCGATTGGTCATCGTCCTGAAGTGCCTGCCGAATTGCTGAAATAAGTAAGTAAAAAGGGGGTGCGGCTGCCGGATTAATCCTGCAGCCGTCATCTGAAATGGGAAAATTATGTGGAGTGAGAGCATGATTCAATCTGTAACGCGGGATCGGAAAAACGAAGGCGATGTCATCACGGTGGATATGGCAGACGTAAATTATATCCAGACGGAAGATGGAGCGGTCGTGTTCTACACAGCCCAGGGCAGGTTTTATCCTCTCGTTCCATCGCTCAGCATGTATGCCAATCATATGGAGTCGCTTGGATTTCAGAGATTGGATCGGACGAATCTAGTAAATATGAATAGAGTCAAAGGATTCGACGAAAAAAGAGGTTTAGTCTATTTCGAAGAAAAAGCGGCTTCGGACAGTCAAAGCGCTATCGTCGCTTTCATGAATATAGGCAAGCTTAAGGACATGATAATCAACTGGATTGTACGCAACCTCAAATAAACGGGTCCTTATTGCTGGACTGGTTTTTTCGTTATGGGGGTTAACAATGATTTCGTGAAAAAAAGGGCGGATTCGACAAAACTTCTGAATAAATTTTCCAGTCGAACTCCATCGCTCGACACCCTCCGCAAGGCCTATACTCTATACTAACTTTAGTGTTTAATCCGGGATCAGAGAGAGGGTTTGGAAGCGGAGATGGAGAGGGACATACCTATGGGAAATGCCAGCAATCCACCAATGGAAATTGACATCCGCAAGATTCTGGAACAACTAGGAATACAGAAGGAAAAATGGCCGGAGGAATACAAGAACCCTGTCCAGCAATCCTAAATACATATACATACGTTTAAGCACAACAAAAAACCTCTAGAGGAAACAGGTCGCGTTAGGGACCCTTCCTTCGGAGGTTTTTATTTGTCGTCAATTATGGATTCATATTCCGCTCCGCACGGACGAAGGCAATAAATCGGCGAGCTTCTTCGGCTGTTAGTTTACGTCCATCAATCGTCAGGGCGAAATGCTCCAATATTTCCGCATCTGCTAACTCAAGCTCATCGGAAAATTGTCGTACATCGGAATCTAAGGATGTTGTAGATTGATGGGTTCTTCCAACCAAGTAATCTATTGAAACCTGGAACAAGTCTGCGACTTTTCCCAAAGTTTCCGTGTCGGGCTCTCTACGATTTTTCTCGTAGTGGGATAAAGCTGCTCTCGAGATGCCAAGGGAAGAAGCTAGTTCCTCTTGAGTCAAGCCGCGTTGGTCTCTTAAGAACGCGAGACGGCTGCCGATATTCATCAGATCCCTCCCAGGATGGTCATTGAATTCATCATAATATGGATAAGCAACAAATGCATTATTTGCGACGAAATGTCGCAAATAAATGTAGCAATATCATTGTATCCATTCGTTGAAAAAGTTAAACATTTGCGCAAAATGGCGGCGGTAAAGATCATTCTTGACATGATACAAATTGTGTCGTACATTAAACTCAATTGTTATGATACGAATTGTATCTAAATTGAGGTTTGGTGATCCTATGGATGAAGAAATACAAGAGAATAGGCGAGAGAATATCCGCTTCGAGTTAATTGTTCCTTTATTTGCTGAGTTATCTCTATGGCGCGTAAAGGAAAGAGAAATAAGAAGCCGGACGCAGCGAGTACTGCTACGCAATATAAGCGCAGGCGGCTGCCGGTTCAAAACGCATTTGCATATTCCTCCGCGTGACGATGTGGAGTGGCTGCTTAAATTTCAATTAGGGAATTACTCGTTGAAGCAGAAGGTAATAATCGTTAACACGTGCCAGGAAGAAGGTCTTCAGGTTTATGGAGGCTGTTGGACGATGACCGGATTGGAAAGGCAGTCGTTTCAATACAGGCTTAACGAGTATTTGCATACGGTATTAGTATCTAGCCCGCACATACACACATTGTATAAGAAAATCGCAGGGCGGGACGATGATGGTCAGTTTAGGAAATTGGACGTAACTTCATAGAATCGGAAGGGGAAACCAAAGTTGAAACGGGCTCTTATGATTAAAATAACGATATTTTCTTTAATATCTATATTGGCACTTGCAACATTAAGCGGTGGTTATATCTGGTATTCCATGCAAAAAACGATGGATGCCATGTATGAGCCGCTTCCTTCTGTCGCGTGGATTCAACCTGATTTCGAAAATGAGGTTCAGCCTAGCGAAGCTCCTGCTTCAGGAGCGGTAAGTGTCCCGGTAATGGCCAGTCCTGCTCCCAAAGTAGTCGTAACGGCTGCCGTTAAGGAACAGGCCCAATCGGAAATTGTTATTAACAAGGAGGTGGCTCAGCGGTTGCGCCATCCGAATTTGTCTGCCGAGGAGCCCTTCAGCATATTGCTGCTAGGTGTAGATGAACGGGCAGGCGATCGAGGACGGAGCGATACGATGATTTTATTGACAGTGCAGCCCAAGAAGAAGTCGGCAACCGCCCTATCTATTCCGCGCGATACGAGAGTGATTATGCCCAATACAGGTAAATACGACAAAATCAATCATGCGTATGCTTTTGGTGGAACTTCATTAGCCGTAGAAGCGGTTGAGCATTTATTTGGCGTGCCGATCGCTTATTATATGAAAACGAATATGGAGGGTCTCGTAAGCATTGTCGATACGGTAGGCGGAGTCGATATCGACAATCCAAGGAAATTTGATTTCGTTGGATATTCTTTTGCGGCTGGGCCTCAGCATTTGAACGGAGAACAAGCATTGGCTTATAGCCGCATGCGCAAGGAGGATCCGCAAGGAGACTTTGGCCGGACTCAAAGGCAACGTCAAGTTCTAGCGAATGTGGTCGACCGGGTTGTCAGCGTGAATTCGATAACTAAGCTGCCCCGTCTATTATCGCATCTATCGGAATTCGTCAGGACAAATTTGACCTCGCAAAATATGATTGATCTGGCTTTGAATTACCGTCCAGCCATTAACAATGTGGAAACATTATATATTAACGGCCAGGGGCAAATGATTAAAGGAATTTATTACTATGTCGTTAAACCCGAGGAACGTCAAAAAATCCAACAACATCTGCTAATAAACTTAGATCCGACTTAAACTCTCATGAGCTGACAAAATAGGTTGACAGAAACGAAACGGTGCCTTATCTTTTGAATATGATACAAAATGTATATACACGAAACTATTTGTATATACTGAGGAGGCTATTATGGACCAATCCGTACTGTTTTATTGCGTGAAATGCAATCAGTTAAAGACAATGGAGCAAGCGGGCCTATTATTTCGAACGGGATATTATAAAATTCATTACCCACTGGGTTGCTGTGTAAACTGCGAGCACCATGCAAGATAAAGTTTACATAAAAATTCGGCTTTTTTTCTTACTATTGGTATAATTGTCCTGTATGTATCCTAAAGTCGGAGGTTAGCTCATGTCACAGGCTCCCGTCGTTCGCTTGCAGAACGTGACCAAAGTCATCGGCAAACGAACGATTATCGACCGCGTGTCGTTTGAGGTACAACCGGGCGAAGTATTTGGTTTCCTTGGACCTAACGGGTCTGGCAAAACGACAACGATTCGAATGATTGTCGGATTGATGGGACTGACCGAAGGGGATATTCAGATTGCGGGCCATAGCGTCCGCAAGGAATTTCCTAAGGCGATCATCCATGTCGGCGCTATCGTTGAAAATCCGGAGATGTACAAGTTTCTTACGGGGTATCAAAATTTGCTGCATTATGCCCGGATGAATCCTTCCATCACGAAGGAACGAATTCAAGAAGTTATTGAGCTTGTCGGACTGCAGGGCCGCATTCACGACAAAGTGAAGAAGTATTCTCTCGGGATGCGTCAACGTTTAGGCGTGGCGCAAGCGGTTATGCATCGGCCGAAGCTCTTGGTGCTCGATGAGCCGACGAACGGATTGGATCCCGCAGGCATACGCGAGCTTAGGGACTATTTGCGCCGTCTGGCGCAAGACGAAGGAACGGCTGTGCTCGTTTCTTCTCACTTGTTGTCCGAGATGGAATTAATGTGCGATCGGGTCGCAATCTTGCAGAAGGGCCAGATTATCGATGTTCGCTCCATTAGGGGGCAAACGGTTGATAAAGCAGCATCGGAAGAGGTGCAATTCGACGTGGATCACCCAGATGCCGCGCTAGGAATCCTTGAAGGACAGGGTTCTGGGAAAATCGTGGATGGTCTCTTGACGCTATCGGTCGATCGAACGGGAATAGCCGCGTTAAACCGCCGTCTGGTGGAAGCCGGTATTAATGTCTATGGAATTCGTGTGAAGACGAAGTCGTTGGAAGACCAATTCCTCGAGATGACGGGGAGTGAGACGATTGGGTAACTTTTGGAACCTTATATTGAATGAGAACATGAAGATATATCGCAGGGTTCGCACTTGGATTATGCTAGGGTTTATTGTGCTCCTTCCACCGCTTATTTCTATATTAGTTATGATATTTAGCGATGGTCCATCATCCAACTGGAATATGATGATGATGGAGTCTTATATTTTGTTTATCCTCGTCACAATCTTTACGGTTGTCATTGCATCGGAAACAGTAGCGGGTGAGTTTACGTGGGGAACGATTAAGCTATTATTAATTCGCCCATGGAGTCGTTCGACTATTCTGTTATCCAAGTATCTGTCAACCTTGATGTTTGCTTTAACGTTTATAGTTGCTGCTTTTATCGTGACTCTGCTCGTTAATATTGTGGTTTTTGGATATTCAGGAAACGCGAGTGAACTTTCAGGCACCGTCGGAATATCAGACTGGGAATACGCGTTGAAATATTACCTTTTTCAATTTATTAGTCTAATTATTATCGTTACGTTTGGTTTTATGATGTCATCGGCATTTCGAAGCAGCGGTCTTGCGATTGGCTTATCGATATCTTTCCTCTTCGCAGGATCTATTGTTGCCAATTTGTTCTCGGTTATCGATAAAGATTGGGTAAAGTATGTTTTGTTTATGCACCTCAATCTTACTTCATACATTCAGGGAGTAGGACCTATTCCGAACCATCCAACTACCCTCGGCTTCTCCCTAGCCGTACTGGCGGGTTACTTTATTTTATTTAACTTAATCTCCTGGACTGTTTTCCGGAAACGGGATATTACGGCTTAAATCGGATAAATGTAAAGACACGATAACTTTTGTAAATCAAAACGAAATCCATTAGGAACCTTGCGAGCTTTGCTGCAGGGTTCTTTTTTTGTTTGAAACAAAATGTATCAAAATAAGATAAAATTATAGAAAACTGTATTGACATGCTACAATTTGTATCTTATTGTTAGAATTAATTCTGATCCTGTTAGGAGGACTGGTTGCAATGCCAGCCATCAATCGAAAAATCATTACGCTTGAAAACCCCCAATCTCCAATCTCCGAAGCTTACAAAACATTAAGAACGAACATTCAGTGGTCGTCGATCGAACGTCCTGTACAAACGATCCTTGTCACCTCGCCTGAGAAAAATGCCGGTAAATCCCTTACCGTTGTTAATATGGCGGTGTCCTTCACGCAATTGGGTAAAAAGGTGGTCATCGTGGATTGCGATTTGAGGAAGCCGACTCAGCATGAATATTTCAAGAAGTCAAACCGCAACGGACTTTCGCATCTTCTCGCAGGTCACTATCAATTGGAGCAATGCTTGGTTGACACCCACATTGATAACTTGACCTTGCTCCCCTCCGGTACAGTCCCGCCCAATCCGGCGGAATTGCTAGAGTCGGGCAGAATGCTAAAGCTTATTGAAGAATTAAAGGCTTCCTTCGATATCATCGTCATTGATTCCCCTCCGACCTTAGTCGTCACGGACGCTCATATTCTTGCTTCTAAATGCGATGGAGTCGTGTTCGTTATCCGATCAGGGAAAACGAAAAAGGATTTGGCCCAGAAAGCACTCGCATACTTAAACTACGCTAATGCTCATATCTTAGGCGTAGTGCTCAATGATCAACGGGATATGAAAGGGGAAATTCAATATGGGTATGGAGGGTAGGGGCAAATTTAGCGCTTGACATGTTACAAATTGTATCATAAATTTGAATTAATATGATACATAATGTTTCAAACTTTTGGATTAGGAGGTTTCCAATGGAACCGGAAATCAAACAGTATTTCAGAATACTAGTTAAAAGGCTTTGGTTCATAAGCGGCATGATTATTCTGTTTTGCGCATTAACCGGCATTTACGACCAACTCTATTCCCATCCAACCTATGAGGCTAATAGCAAGGTGATCGTTAATTCTTCCAGAGGTATGGATAGCTTGAATAGCCTTGATATTAACGAAATAAATTCAAATATCCTGGTCATTGATACTTACAAAGAAATTATCGGGACCCCTGCCATTATGGAGAAGGTGGCTGCTAAGCTTCCTGAACTAGGGCTAAGTGCTAATGAGTTAATTTCGCAGATTAAGGTAGGGTCTTCCTCGAAGTCGCAGATCATGAGCATCTCATTTCGCAGCTCTTCTCCCGTCATAGCCGTCAATGTCGTCAATACGATTGCGGAAGTATTCAAGGAAGAGATACCTCAGATCATGAGCGTAGATAATGTAACCATTCTTAGTAAAGCTAAACTATCCGATCATTCCGCACCTGTATCTCCGAGTTTGTTGTACAAGCTTGTCATCGCGTGTATTCTCGCCGTGATTGTTTCCGTGGGCATTGTGTTCTTGTGGGAATATTTCGACGATACGATCAAGTCGGAGCGAGACATATCGCAGTTCTTGGGTAAACCGACGTTATGCACCATTGCGAGGATGAAGAAATCCGATTTGAAAACGAGCAGCGATCAATCCAGGAAAAACAGAGTGGGCGATGCCGTTCAAGTAACCATCAATCGATAGAGAATCCTAGAGCATAGAAAGCTACAGGAGGCATGGAAAGGGAGAATAGTCATGAACTTAATGAAAAGAGTCAAGAAAGCAATCATTCCGGCAGCAGGGTTAGGGACGCGTTTCTTGCCGGCGACGAAAGCAATGCCCAAGGAAATGCTTCCGATCGTGGACAAGCCTACCATTCAATATATCGTGGAGGAGGCCGTTCAGTCCGGAATCGAGGAAATCATCATCGTGACCGGAAAAGGGAAAAGGGCGATCGAAGACCATTTCGACAGCCACTTCGAGCTCGAGCATACGCTATTCGAGAAAAACAAGCTCAAGCTTCTCGAGGAAGTTAAACGGTCATCCAATCTGGTCGACATTCATTACATTCGGCAACGGGAACCGCTTGGTTTAGGGCATGCCGTCTGGTGCGCAAGAAAGTTTATTGGGAACGAGCCCTTTGCGGTATTGCTCGGAGACGATATCGTGCAAGCGGAAATCCCCTGCTTAAAGCAATTGATGATGCAATTCGATTTTACGCAGAAATCGATTATCGGCGTCCAACCTGTGCCTATGGAAGAAACGGATCGGTATGGAATCGTAGTACCCAATGAAAACCAAGGGAGATTGGCGGCTATATCGCAATTAATCGAGAAGCCTCCTTGGGGTACGGTATCCTCCAATCTGGCCGTTCTTGGGAGGTACATTCTAACTCCCGATATTTTCCGCCTATTAGAAAACCAGCAGCCTGGCGCGGGCGGCGAAATTCAATTAACGGATGCCATTCAACAGCTTAATGAATTGGACCAAGTATTTGCTTATCAGTTCGAAGGCAAACGGTACGATGTGGGGGACAAGCTCGGATTTATTACTACGACCTTGGAGTTCGCGCTTCGGAATGATGAGTTAAAGTTTCCCCTCATTAACGTTATGGAAGACATCTTAAACAAAATGAAAACAACGAAAATATAAAGAAGATTCATAGGAGTGGTCCTTAATGATTTCGAGAGAAGCCGACTTAGAGATAGAGTCGAAACCCTACTTTCTTTATCAAGGTTCTGAAGTCCGCCGAATGGGAGTGCATCAGGAGCTACCAAAAAGAATGTTAGACATTATATTGGCTTCAATTGGAATAATTGTCTTCTCACCGGTTTATCTATTGGTGGCCTTAGCTATTAAATGGGACGATCCGAAAGGAAAAATATTTTTTCAACAAACGCGAGTAGGGAGAAACGGCAAGCCGTTCCAGATGTACAAATTCAGGTCGATGGTCAGCAACGCGAATCAGATCTTGGATGAACTGCTGCATCTGAACGAAATCAACGGGGCCATGTTTAAGATGAAGAACGATCCCCGTATTACACGGGTCGGACGATTCATTAGACGAACGAGTCTCGACGAGCTCCCGCAATTCATCAATGTGCTTAAAGGCAATATGAGCATGGTAGGTCCGAGACCTCCATTGCCACAAGAAGTAGAAAACTATTCTGCCTACGATAGACAACGGCTTCAGGTTGTACCAGGGTGTACGGGGCTGTGGCAAGTAAGCGGCCGCAGTGCCATAGACTTCAAAGCAATGGTAGAGCTTGATCTGAAATATATGAAGGAAAGATCGATTTGGTTTGATATCAAGCTGATATTTCTTACGATCATCGTCATGATTCGATCTAAAGATGCTTACTGAGACGAGGGTTTGAAATGGATAAAAATTCAAAAATTTACGTTGCTGGCCACAAAGGCATGGTCGGATCGGCTATCGTCAGGAAATTGCAGTCGGCCGGTTATTTCAATATCGTATGCAGAACAAGCCGTGAATTGGATTTGAGAAATCCGGTTGCCGTCTCCGACTTTTTCCAGAAGGAATCCATTGAATATGTGTTTCTCGCTGCCGCTAAAGTCGGAGGTATTGTCGCCAATCGGGATTATCCCGCGGAATTTATCCGAGACAACCTGCTCATTCAAACCCATGTTATAGACGCGGCTTACAAGAATAAAGTAACCAAACTCATTTTCTTGGGAAGCAGCTGTATTTACCCTAAGCACGCCCCGCAGCCTTTGAAAGAACAGTATTTATTATCCGGTGCCTTGGAGCCGACGAATGAGCCGTACGCCGTTGCCAAAATTGCGGGCATCACCATGTGCCAAGCGTACAATCGCCAATACGGGACTAATTTTATCTCTGTTATGCCTACGAATTTATATGGCCCTTATGATAATTTCGATACTCATACCTCCCATGTATTGCCTGCGTTATTAAGGAAGATGCACGATGCGAAAATGGATGGGCAGCCTGTCGTGGAAATATGGGGGACCGGGAAGCCCTATCGCGAGTTTCTTCATGTCGATGATTTGGCTGATGCGTGTTTGTTCTTGATGAATCATTACAATGATCAAGAAATCATCAACGTCGGAGTCGGCGATGATATTTCGATTGCGGAGCTCGCTCATCTCGTGAGCGCCGTTACCGGTTATGAAGGGCAGCTTCTATTCAACAGCGATATGCCGGATGGAACGCCCAAAAAACAGTTGGATATCACGAAGATTTCAGAGCTGGGATGGCGTGCTCGAATACCCTTAAGAGCTGGGATTGAGAACACTTATACGTGGTATTTAAAGAGCCAACAAAATCTAGCGCTTGCAAGCGAACATTAGGAGGAAATATGAAAAGAGCTCTAATCACCGGCATTACCGGTCAAGACGGTTCTTATCTTGCTGAGTTTTTACTTCATAAAGGATATCGGGTATTCGGAGTACGAAGAAGGACAAGTACTCCGAATTACACGAATATCGAGCATATCGCGGACAAAATCGAAATTATCGACGGCGACTTATCCGATTTAAGTTCTTTGATTAGAGCGATACAGATTGCGGATCCGGATGAAATATATAATCTGGCCGCGCAATCGTATGTCGAGACATCTTGGCCGCAGCCGCTCTTAACAAGCGAACTAACAGCCGTTGGCGTAACGAACATGTTGGAGGCGTTTCGTCTCGTTAAACCGAGCGCTCGTTTCTATCAAGCGTCCAGCAGCGAAATGTTCGGCAAGGTGCTCGAAACGCCGCAAAAGGAAAGCACGCCTTTCTATCCTAGAAGCCCTTACGGCGTGGCCAAAGTATATGCGCATTGGATGACCGTCAATTACCGGGAAAGCTTTAATTTATTCGCTTGCTCGGGAATTCTGTTTAACCATGAATCTCCGCGCAGGGGAATAGAGTTCGTGACCCGGAAGGTGACGAATGCAGTGGCGCGGATTAAGCTCGGTCTGCAGTCGGAGCTTCGGATGGGAAATCTTGAAGCGCTCAGAGATTGGGGATTCGCCGGCGATTACGTTCAGGCGATGTGGCTGATGCTTCAGCAGGATACGGCTTCCGATTACGTCATTGCCACCGGCGAGACCCATTCCGTAAGAGAGCTGCTAGAGGTGGCTTTCTCTTATGTCGGATTGGATTATAAGGACTACGTCGTCAACGATGAGAAATACCACAGGCCCGCCGAAGTCGATCTGCTGTTGGGGGATGCTAGCAAGGCTAAGCAGCAGTTGGGCTGGGAATGCAAGGTTGGCTTCGTGCAATTGATACAGATGATGGTGGATTCGGATCTTAAGTTAAACCAAATGGATTCGTTTAATCCGTATAAGTTGCAGGGTTATGATTTCTCTAATCCGCTAGTCGCGGCAAGCTGGAGTGAAGTGGTATGATGAACGTCCTCTTTATCACGAATATTCCTTCGCCCTACCGGGTAGAATTTTTCAACGAATTGGGTAAGCATTGCAATCTGACGGTATGGTTTGAAGCGGAATCGGAATCCAACCGTCAATGGAATGTAGACAAACAAGCGATGAACTTTACGAGCGAATTTCTTAAGGGCATCACCGTCGGAATAGACAAGCACGTGAACTGGTCTATTATCAAGCTGCTCAAAAAAAGCAAGTTTGATATATATGTCCTTGGATGTTATAGCTCTCCGACGGAAATGGCCGCTATCCGCTGGCTTAAATCCAACAAAATTCCGTTTTTGCTCAATTCGGATGGCGGCTTCGTGGCGGAAGAGAACAAAATGAAGTATAAGCTTAAAAAGTATTTTATTTCCTCGGCAACGGGCTGGCTATCATCCGGCAGCCATTGCACCCAATATTTAATTCATTACGGCGCGGATCCCAAATTCATTTACGAGTATCCTTTTTCTTCCCTGACCTATAACGAGATCGAGCTAAGTCCGATGCCCCCCCAACGGCTGAAGGAATTTAAGCTCAAAGAACGCCTGAAACAGAAGGTTATCCTATCCGTCGGTCAGTTCATTCCCCGCAAGAACTTCTCGGAAATAATAGAATCCTTCAGTTCATTGGATAATGGAGAAACATCGCTTGTTATCGTTGGCGGAGGTCCGTTAAAAGAAGAGTATTACAAAATCATTCGCGATTATCGACTCAAGAATGTCATTATTAAAGACTTCATGAGCAGGGAGCAGTTGATCGAATTTTATAAAGCGGCCGATTTGTTCATACTGCCTACCCGCTACGATGTATGGGGGTTGGTCATTAATGAAGCGATGACGTTTGGTCTGCCGGTCGTGACAACGACGGGGGCGGGTGCCGCTTACAGCCTGATCGAGAACGGAAGCAACGGATTTGTCGTTGAAGCTTCGGATATCGGCGGGTTGATTCATAAATGCAAATTCTTATTGGAGCACGATTCCATTAGACAAGAATTTGGGGCGGCAAGCTTGATAAAATCCAAAAGCTATACCATCAAACAGATGGCTTCCAGACATATGGAATGGTTCGACGCCTTTCTGGAAACCCCGTCTGTGAATAGGGATGCTGAGTTAATTGGATGACATTTTATTTTACGATCTTTCCAACGACGGGCACCATTACAATTATAATTCCGTCATTATGAAGCATATGAAAAAGGAAGGAACGTCCAAACGCATTTGCTATTATACGGAAACGAACGATCCGCACATTATTCGCGAACTGAAAGATGAAGGAATTATCCTTCGCAACATAACGCTTCCTCCGAGAGAGGGGATTATGAGCGTATGGAGCCGAACCGTTATTTTGTTCCACATGCTCAGATTCGCTCGCAAAAACGGCTATCGCAAAATCCATCTATTATTCATGGACAGCAGCATTGTTTCACTCCTGCTCTTGCTGCCCTGTTTATTTGGATTCAAGATTACGGGCACTCTGCATTGGTATCCAACGAGGAAATGGAAGGAAAGAGCGTTCTATATCTTATTACAGCTGAAGATGATTGATCGTATCGTCGTTCATGGCGAGTTGACTAAGAAAAAAATCGTCGCTCGATTGGGTGCAGCCCGGAGCCGGCAGGTGGTTACGATCTATTTTCCGTCATTTCACCATCACGACGTGGCAGGGGACGAGAATCAGGAAGTCAATCAGATCAAGCAGGAATTAGTTGCTTACAAGCGCCCTTATTTCTTATGTTTCGGAGGACTTAGATACGATAAGGGGATCGACTTGCTGCTCGAGGCCGCTTCGCAGCTGAAAGACGACGAATTTACCCTTATCGTTGCCGGCTCCGAGGATTATTTCAATAAAGAGGATATAAGGCGGTTCATTCAACAATACGGATTATCGGGGAAGGTATTTTATGATTTGAAATATATATCCTCCGAAGCGGCGAATTTCTATTTTCAAACCTGTGATTCCGTCGTATTGCCTTATCGGAGCTTATACTCCGCCCAAAGTGGCCCGTTAATAGAAGGGGCAGCGCGCAACAAGCTGATCATCGGCCCTAATCACGGGGAAGTCGGGTTCACTATCCAGCATTTTCAACTAGGCTTAACCTTCGAAACCGATCATACCGATGATTTGGCCCGGAAGCTGCATGAGGCGATTGATCGATTTAACGGTAATGGTGCGGATGAAAGAGACTTGCTTAATGAATATGCATCCATGCTTACCCAAGAAAAATTCGGCGACCACTATGATCAATTTTTGCACATCGGATAGAGGAACGGCGAAAGCGAGGAATATAAATGAAAATGATTTTGCTTTCCGGCGGGTCGGGCAAGAGACTCTGGCCGTTGTCCAATGACGCGAGATCCAAACAGTTTCTGAAAATATTGCGCGGTCCTGACAGGCAAATGGAATCGATGCTGCAACGCGTATGGCGTCAGTTGAACAATGTGGGAATGGCTGAGAGCACGCTGTTCGCAACAAGCTCTAATCAAGTGGATATGATCAGCCAGCAAATCGGCCCGGATGCTCCTATAATCGTTGAGCCTGAGAGGCGGGATACGTTCCCTGCTATTGCTCTCGCAGCCTCCTATTTATATTCCGTTCAAGGCGTGAACCTGGATGAGACTATCATCGTGCTGCCCGTCGATTCTTATGTCGAGGACAACTTCTTCGAGAATTTGAAGCAGTTGGACCAGCTGCTGATCGAATCTTCGGCGAATTTGGCGCTGGTCGGCGTTAAGCCGACGTATCCTTCATCTAAGTACGGGTATATCGTTCCTGAGGATCGTGGGGAAGGCAAGGTCTATCGCAAAGTAAAAGGCTTCTGCGAGAAACCGGACGAAACGGAAGCCGGAAGGTTGATCGAGTCGGAGCAAGCGATGTGGAATTGCGGAGTATTCGCGTTCAAATTGGATTATTTGATAACTCATCTTTATGAGCAAGGCATTTCGCTGCAGTACGAGCAGTTAGCTAAACGGTATCATCTGTTAAAGAAAATAAGCTTCGACTACGAGGTCGTTGAAAAAAGCGATCGAATCATCATGCTGCCTTACGAAGGATATTGGAAGGACCTTGGTACTTGGAATACGTTAACCGAAGAAATGGCCGTCTCTCAGATGGGTAAAGGCGTCATGAGCGAGGATTCCCGCAATACTCACATTATTAACGAGATGCATATTCCGGTTACGGTGCTCGGGTTGTCCAACATTGTCGTGGCCGTAAGCCCGGATGGCATTCTCGTATCGGATAAAGCGGCTAGTACGCGTCTGAAGGAATTGGTTTTATTCGATCAAAGACCTATGTACGAGGAGCACCAATGGGGAACAGCCAAGGTGCTGGATCATTATTTCCTGGACGAGGACAAGGAAATCATGACATCGCGCCTATCAATGGCCGCCGGCAAGCAGAAAGGGGTCGAGGTTCATTTTCAAAGAAACGAAGTGTGGAACATCCTTAGCGGCAAAGGAGAAGTTTATCTCGATGGCGTAACGATACCCGTCGAAGCAGGTTCGATATGCCAGATTCCGCCGCGCGCGAAACACGGTCTAAAGGCGATCACGGATTTGGAAATGATCGAAATTCAAATGGGCGGCATTTTGCACCGGGGAGATGTCGTTGAAATTTCCTGCTCATGGGGAGAAGCGGCTGTCTAGTATGTTGGATATGCGGGAGTTGAATGAGAATAATGAAATCAACATCGTCACGACGAACAAAGCTATTGCTGTACAGTATCAATTTCGCCCCTGAACTAACCGGTATCGGAAAATATAACGGGGAAATGGTCAGTTGGCTGACGGAGCATGGTTACGAGGTGCGAGTCATTACGGCTCCACCCTATTACCCTCACTGGAAAGTGCAGCAGGGTTACTCGGCTTATCGTTATTCTACCGAGCGATGGAATGGGGCGAGTGTTTGGCGCTGTCCGGTATGGGTTCCCAGCTCGGGCTCTGGATTAAAAAGGCTGCTGCACCTATTTTCCTTTGCATTGTCCAGCATTCCCGTATTAGTAAGGCATATGTTATGGCGGCCTGATGTTTGCCTCGTTGTGGAGCCTCCGCTCGCGTTGTCTCCAATGGCAGTATTGCTGGCCAAAGTTCTTAGAATCAAGACTTGGCTGCACGTTCAAGACTTTGAGGTGGATGCCGCATTCGAGCTGGGCATTCTACCGGATAACAAAAGGTTGAAATCATGGATTACCGGCTTGGAAGGCTGGCTTATGCGCCGTTTCGATACCGTCTCTTCAATTAGCGAAGCGATGACTCAACGACTTCGGAACAAGGGAGTATCCTCCGACAAAATCAAGCTTTTCCCCAATTGGGTTGATGTATCGGCCATACATCCGCTTCCTGAAGGGGCCAGGGAAAGTTATAGGCAGGAAATGGGCTACAAGAAAGAAGATTTAGTCGTGCTCTATTCCGGTAACATGGGGGAGAAACAAGGGCTGGAAACGGTATTGGACACGGCGGAAAAACTACGATCGATGCCTCATATCGCTTTTATGCTGTGCGGGGAAGGAATGACGAAGACCAAGCTTATGGAGCGAGTCCGGGATCAGAACTTAACGAACGTGAGGTTCCTTCCTTTGCAGCCTGCAGAGAAATTAAACGAGTTGCTTAATATGGCCGACGTCCATCTTCTGATGCAGAAGAGGAACGCTTCCGATTTAGTTATGCCATCCAAGCTGACAGGGATGCTGGCTAGCGGGAAGGCCGTAATCGCCACGGCGGAAGAGTCGACATCCGTACATGCGGTCATACAGCAGTCTATGGCGGGCATTCTAGTTCCGCCGGAGGATCCCGATAAGCTGGCTGAGGCTTTAGTGTCGTTAGCCGAACGATCGGATGACCGTAAGTTATGCGGGGTCCACGCGAGAGATTATGCGGTGAATCACTTAGGCTACGACTCGGTCATGTATATGTTCCAACAAAATATGAGCGAATTAGGGGTCGAAATGGCGTGAATAATCTTATCCGTCTGGATTTGTACAATCAGGAGGGTTACTCCAGAGGCAGAAGCGGGATCACGGTGCTGTTATGGTGGTTCGTGCAAGGGACCTTGTTCCGATTTTCGCTGCAGCCGATGTATCGTTGGCGGGGATGGTTGTTAAAGCTGTTCGGGGCAGACATAGGCAAGGGTGTCAAAATACGGCCGACAGCGAAAATAACGTATCCATGGAAAGTGAAGGTCGGCGAGCACACCTGGATTGGAGATAACGCCGAATTGTACAGTCTGGATGCTATTACAATTGGACACCACTGCGTCGTCTCGCAGAATAGTTACTTGTGCACGGGAAGCCATCAAGCGGACGATCCTACGTTTTCGCTCGTAGTTAAGCCCATTCGGATCGAAGACGGTGCATGGATAGCCAGCGACGTATTCGTATATCCCGGAGTAACGATCGGGCCAATGGCTGTCGTTGCCGCCCGGAGCACGGTTCTGCATGACATACCGGCCAACGAGGTGCAAGCCGGAACGCCTGCTAAATATGTGAAGCAACGGTTTGAAGCCTCATTGGACTAATCGTTCCTTGGTTAAAGGTGGTACCACCCAACCATTTAACCAAGGAACGATTTCTTTGTTCGACGATCATAAAATATAAAATTGCATGTCTCTATACTCATCTGATCGCTCGATACAAACGTTTACCGCCGTTTATTTGACAGTTAAGAAAGTTTAAGTGATTCATCACGCTCCTATTGCCCCCAACCAACCTTTTGCCCGAAATCCCGCTCGCTCAGGACTGATTAATTTATGGATAAAACTTGAAGTATCGCTTGCAGTACGAACGTATGTTTGGTAAAATTTAGATAGGAACAAACGTTCGTGATAGGGGTGTGCGTGATGGAAAATGTTTCTTTCGAAGCTTTCTGCGACCAGTATGCCACAGAGGCCGACTGCATTTCCGCTTTGTTCGCGGCGAAATGGCCGGACGGTTTCCGCTGCCCACGCTGCGGGCACTCGCAAGCTTATCTCATCCATACGCGTCGTCTCCCCCTCTATGAATGCCGCGCTTGTAAAGCCCAGCCTTCCTTGACCTCCGGTACCGTTATGGAGCGCACCCGCACGCCTCTTCGTTTGTGGTTTCAGGCTATCTATCTTCATGCGCGCCCGGATGGCATTAACGCTTTGCAACTTTCTCAGGTCATTAGCGTTACCTATAAAACAGCCTGGCTCATCTGCCACAAGCTACGCTATGCCATGTCTCAGGCGGAGGCAGAGGTATTGCTGAGCGGGCTTGTCAAAGTGACCGATGCGGTACTTTATCCTCGAATTCCGCTAGCAAGCGGGGAGTGGCAGAAGAAGGAGCAAGCGCTGCTGGCCGGCGTTTCGGAAGCGGAAGATGGAGAGAAGACCCACATTAAAATCAAATGGTTCGACAAGAAGACGCTCCCGGACAGGCGCACCTCGCCAGATGTAGCGCCTTTTATCGCGCAATTCGTGGTCCCTGCGGCAAAGACGATCATGGCTCGTCGCCATGACAAAAAAGAGAACCGAATCCTCGGACATCCACTGCGCGGCGTATGCGGAGCGGCAGGATGGTGGCTTAGTTGGAAATTCGGGGGCATAGGTCCTAAGCATTTGCAGGTGTATTTGGATCATTACTGCTATATGTATAACCGTAAAGGGAAGGCCATCTGTCAAATCTTGTTACAGGATTGTGCGACCCGATCGACGATAACATACCCGGAGTTGATTGCAACGACGAACCGTCGATCCTATCGCCTTCCTCGAACAGCCGTTCAAAACCATGTCATCGCCAGCTAGTCCATGGTTACGGAGGATAAACGTTTGTTGAGCAACAATTCCTATGGAGGGAATCTGGTTCGTATAGCAATAAACGTTGCTTAAAATATTTCCCTGAGCGACGGGGATTTCGGGCAAAAGGGGTTTGAAGGCATACTTCGCCTATCGGTGTTTGATTGACGATTCGCCTGAGCGACGGGGATTTCGGGTAAAATTCACTGAGCCGACTTAGTTACCGAACAGCGATAGACCGTCAGGATTCCCTGACGGTCTATCTTGATTCAATATATCATGGACGGCTATACCCAGTGCATTACTCTTCCCACCAGATCGCTAATGGCGTTGCATCCTTGGCTTTAACCCATCTGAGTTAACAGGTCATATCGTGCACTGCTCACGTTACGCAATAATCCATGCTGCTCGAGGAGCAGCGCTGCTTCCCGTAAATCTTTGCCCATTACATTCAGCTTCTCTGCAATGTCCATTAGATCGTGAGAGCCATCGCTGAATGCTAGCAGGTTCGTAATGGCCGATATTTGACGTTGCTGAGCTTTCGTTCGCGTTCCCCCCGTGTATGGATATAATCCTCGCTTGTCTAATTTGGGCTCTCCGTGAATATGAGTGCATTCATAGGTTTCATTAGCTTCAAGCGTCTCAATGAGATCGATGTACATCTGAACCGTTTCTTCCAGCACCTCCTCGGAAATAAGGGAGCGATTGTCCAGGGAAGTGTGGTACTCCGGATATTCTCCGTACATCGTGCGCATGAGGCTTCCCATCGGCAGCTTAAAGGCTTGGCTGCAATATTGGCGTTCGTCGCTTCCGAATGGATTCCAATCGACGACCTTATGCAACTTGCCGGACTGCTTCAGGACATGCATGGCTGCCTTGTCGGCTAAAGTGTTGGCTTGTTTGCTCTTCTTATAGGTGAATGCCTCTCCGTGACCGACGCAAGTTACGACATATCCGGCTGCCACGTTGCGTTTCAGTTCATCCCCATGCTGGCTCAGATAGAGTAGGGATCCGATTGTCTCGGGAACATAGAGGAACCGGTAGCTATATTTTAAGTCCCCTTCTCTTTGTTGCAGATAGCGATAGACCATAGTCTGAACGAGCGGGCCGGACAGCTCGTTAATAGCCATGGACGGATGGCAAACATAAGTAGACAGCAAGATTTCCCGGCCCGAGGAGCCTTGAATAAAACCTTCTCCGATCGTCATATGACCATCCTTCAGCTCGGAGTCGATGACGACCTCGTACCATTCGTCCTTAAATTCCGCCAACCGGCTGTGCTCCACGCAAAAACCCCAGTTTTCCTTGTAGTAAGACATAACATAAGGGATAGCATCGGGGAGATCCGGCCGGGTATAAAGGTGCTCCATAAGCTCCTCCCGAGACACGTAACCCTGGAAAGGGGTACTATAGCCCATTAGATGAAGGTTGTTTTCCTTAAAATCGATAAGCGTGCGGCCCTGTCCGTCTTTCACGAATGCTGAACGCACGTTCCACTCTTTGGGAACCGTCCAGTCGAAGCATTCGGTACCGCTCGGGTATTCTTTCTGTGAGATCGGAACGATTTCTCCCAGAATGCTGAGCGATTCCCTCACGCCGTCGCCGGTGATGCTGCGGTTGATGGGAAACAGCCGGTCAAATAAGTCCATAAGCATATGATAATTCCTCCGCATCATTAAAAATCGTGGTCGCCGCCGACGATGCCGGAGCTGCCCTCGCATAAGTAATAGGTTTTGATATAAGGATTGTCGGAAACGCAAGTGTACCAGCCTATTTGATAGCTGAAGAAGGCTTGCAGCTGCAGGTCTTCGCTCAAACGCAAGCAATAGGTGCCATTGGGCATCAGGAATAACTGCCGGACAATCGTTTCCGTATCTTGCTCGCGATAAAACGTTAAGTTGATCGAAGCCGAACGCACGTAAGGGTTCTTCGGACTGCTGTTCATAATCCAGACGATGCCGTCTTCTTGATCGGCAATGACCGGAGCCCAGTGAAAGCTGCTTTTCTTATGCTCGAGTGTCGGATTGAACACATCCATTGTTTTACAGATGTTGCAGGTGAGGGAGCTGTCGTTTAAACCATAATCCAGACCGACCTTTAAGCGTGTCGGAAGTCTGCTGCTGCGAACGGGGCGGGCTATTAAGTTTGCGCTTAGTTTCTGGTCGCGGCTCACGCCGAGATCACGGCAAAGCGCCTTAATATCTAACGTCTGAAGTCGATTGTCGGTTGGCGAGATGGTTTGGGCGTTGTTCTTGGTTCCGAGCAGATTGCCATCGGTGTCATAGAGCTCCACATCCATTTCCAATTCGCAAGGAGAGTAAATCGGGTAGAAATTGACATGGGTCAGGCGTTCGCCGGACACGGACACGGGAATGAGCATACTGGCTGAATGCCACCCCTCTTGCGGTTCGTGCCAATAATCCTCTTTGCCTGATCTTGCGGTGCAATCGTAATAGGTGTGAGTTACGCTCATCGCTTTTTTGGAATGCTGCAGATTGCCGGCAACGATCCGGGGGAATACCCAGTTTACGTCGAAGTTGATTCGAGCCGTGCCCGGTTTCCCGTCCAGAAAGCCTTGCAGGTCCGTATGGCGATCCGGATAAATAACAGTCGTCTCATAAGGAGCGAGAAGAGGGACTTCGATATGGAAATCCATCGTTTGTTTCCGGCTGTTGAAAAATTTCATCGAGATCCGCCCGTTGCGTACGTATTCTATTCCGTTAATAAAAGAGAAGAAGGGTTCGCGATCTCCATCGGCATAGAGGTTAAACCCGGCTTCCGATACTAGGGCTTCTTCATTGGTGCGGCGATCCTCGGCATCGTTGTAAACCCGCTGGGCGGTATGCACGACACTGCCGAATTCCGGGCCGTAATAATTAACGACGACTGCCGGATAAGGGAATACGAGGTCACGGGAGGAAAAGAATTCGATCTCCAAGCTGCCGGTATATTCCGCTTGATCTCCTTTATCCGCCGCTTGAAGCAAGTGTTCGAGCTCTATGCGGTAAGCTTTGGCTTCCGTAATTAGCTGCGTTGTTCGGATTAAGATAGTGCCGTCCTTTGAACGAAGCGTAACGACGGACTGGATTTCCGGAATGCTGCGCTTGACCATCCAATAGCCAAGGAAGCAGATTCGCGTTTTTATTCCGGGCAATTGAAATACGGGAAAAATAGCCGAAGAACGAAACGTTGGTTTAAGAGTTAAGGCTGCTGCGGCAGGAGCAGCAGTTTGGAGCAGGTGATTATGATAGCTTCTCATTTCATCGCCTCCGCTTGTAGATAGGATCGAGCGGTCGCTGCGTTGGAGCGGCTCAATGTTACCAAACCGTGTTTGCTAAGCTCGTTAACGAAATTCCGCACGAATAGAAAATCAACTCCGATCGTCTCCGCAATGTCCAGACAGCTTCTCTCCCCGTTCATCAGAATTTGGATTTCCTGCAAAGCGGCGTAGCCTCTCTGGTCGATTTTGGGATCGATGTACAAATTGTAGTCGGTTAAATAAAGCGGGCCTTCATAATTGCGAGTCGGTACGTTATCGGTCTCGAACGTTTCGACAATATCCTTAAGCATGTCGAGAGATTCCTCCAACTTGTCGAAATCGCAATGTTCAAGATCATCGAAGTCCGTGTGATAGAAAAGATAGGGATGGCGGCATAGGCATACCGTAGGAATTTCGAAGCCAGGGCCGTCATAGAACATCTCGTCGTTACCGTATAAGCTGCGGTAAGGCGCGTCCAAGCGATCCGTGTCGTAGTTGGCCAGAACGCTTCGGGTTATTCGATCCGCATAACTGTTTCCGTGAAAAGAACGGGAGAAGCTGAAGGGTAAAGAATTCGCCATCATATCTAAGTAGAAGCCGTAACGAAGATTTTCTATGCCATTGCCATACTGCAGTACCGCGGCTGCGGCGTAATACTCGGGGCCTAAGATTAAGCGATATGTATAGTGCCTATTAGGCAGCGAACGTAAATACAAGAAAAGCTCCGCAAGTACGGCAATGCAAGCGATTCCGTCGTTAACTTGTCCGGGGTGGCACGTATGGGCGGCGAAAAACACGGTATCCGTCGAGTTGCCCGGCAACACCCAATCGATAACGTCTAGGGTGCCCGGCTCGAAAGAAGTATCGATATGTACCCGGTAGCTGTCTTCCGAGAGATTATTAATTGTCGATTGCGGGACGCTGAAGGCCCATTGCGTATGGTTTTTGTGATACTGCCAGCGATTGAGGTAAATTAACCGATCCTCCAGCTCGGGGTGGGAGGAGACATGCTTAAGAAGCTCTTCGCGAGAGATGACGCCGGAGAAGGGGATGGAATAGGAATTCAAATAGAGAGGATTCCAGGCAAAGTCCGCGATCCGTTTCCCGCTTAGCGTCTCGATATAAGCTTCCCGTACGACCCACTTGTCGGGAATGGTCCAAGTCAAACAGCTTGTTCCTGAGGGGATGGATAGAAGATTCGTATTTAATTGCGTAGCAAGACTGCGGGCAAACAAAGAAGTGTCATCTCCTACGGTAATGCGATTCAGCATGTAATAAGGCTCGATCAAATCTTTCATTCTTTGGCGGCTCATGCTATAGGCTTCCATTTCTTAAATACCTCCTGTAAGTATACAATTTGGAATATTAATGTTACATATTGTATCGACGATGATTTTACTTTATACTACAAATCGAGGGGAGTCAATGCTGTTTTTAGGAGATTAGGAGTGAAGAAGATGAAGGTAGCGATCATCATTCAAGCCCGAATGGGTTCGTCCCGCTTGCCGGGCAAAGTGCTTCGCATGTTAGACGGGATTACGGTTCTGCAATTGATACATGAGCGGCTCTCGTACTGTCGCCACGTTCATGAAATCGTCGTGGCAACGAGCGATTCAGAGAAGGACGACGCTGTGGCGGCTGCGATGGAGAGGCTCAATATTGCCGTGTATCGCGGTCAGGAAAACGATGTTCTCGATCGCTATTATCGGGCTGCGAGCATCGTGAAAGCGGATGCCGTCGTCAGAATTACGGGAGATTGTCCCTTGATCGATCCTCAGGTCGTGGATGCCGTAATCGGGAAGTACTTGGAGCAATTTCCGCAACTTCACTATGTATCGAATATCCATCCTCCGACTTTTCCCGACGGTCTTGATGTAGAGGTTTTCTCTTATGTGGCTTTGGAGCGGGCATGGAAAGAAGCGAGACAGGGCTCCGAAAGAGAGCATGTCACGCCATACATTCATAGCCGGCCAGACTTGTTCCCGCAAGCCAACATGGAGTCACGGATTAACTATTCCCATCTCAGATGGACGTTAGATGAAGAGAAGGATTACATATTCCTAAATGCCTTAATTGAAAAGGCACAACAGGACGAGGGCTTGTCCCCGCGCACGGCCTCATTAGAGCAATGGGTTGAAATCCTTAGAAGATACCCGGATCTGAATGAAATAAATAACGGCATATTGCGCAACGAGGGATTGGAAAAATCAAAGTTATTCGATAGTCTCGCTGCACAGTAATCAGAGATGGAGGGATGGAAGAGTGAAGCTAGGGTTAGGAACGGTTCAATTCGGAATGGACTACGGGGTATCGAACAGGCAGGGAAAAACTTCATTGGAGGAAGCGCTGGATGTATTATCGGCTGCGGCACAATCCGGAATTTCGGTGCTGGACACGGCATCCACCTACGGAGTCAGCGAGAAAGTGCTTGGATTGCTGCTGCCTAGAGAGCATTCCTTTCGCATTACGACGAAGCTGCCGAGATTAGTGCCGCAAGATGGCGGGGCATTCGACCCGGGTGAAGCCGACAGGTTATTGGAGGACTCCTTGTCGAACCTGCACCAGAGCTTCGTATACGGACTCATTTTGCACCGTGCGGACGATCTTCTCTCTATTTATGGAGATGAAATCATGAGGTGGCTGCAGAAGTGCAAGAGACGCGGACTGGCTATCAAGGTTGGCGTATCCGTCTATCCGGAGGAAGGGATCGAAGAAATCATCGATCGTTATCCGATTGATCTCATTCAAGCTCCGGTTAACCTCTTCGATCAAAGGCTTGTTCGCAACGGATTTTTAAGGCGGTGCAAGGAACGGGGAATAGAAGTGCACGCCCGTTCGGTGTTGTTGCAAGGTTTGCTCTGCATGGAGCCTCATCAATTGCCGGCCTATTTTCAACCCTACAAAGCTCAAATTCAGAAGTATCGCAGTTTCTTGTCCGAACAGGCCATTGATCCGATCGATGCCGCATTGTCCTTTGTAAATGAGTTGCCTGAAATCGACGTATTCCTATGCGGCGTTAACAACTGCGAGCAATTGCTTCAGCTTGTTTCGTCCGTGAGGCAATCCAGAATACAGCTCGATTACTCGGGTTTATCCTTATCGGATCCAGGGCTCCTTAATCCATACCAATGGAAAATCAATTGAAAAAGGTGATTAGATGTCGACTCGTTATGCGCAATCCGAAGCTCTGTTAAGCCGGGCATTACATACGATTCCGCTCGGCAGCCAAACATTTAGCAAGAGCAAAACGCAATATCCGCACGAGGTGTCCCCCTATTTCATTGAAAGAGGATTAGGAAGCCGTGTATGGGATGCGGATGGGAACGAATATATCGATTTCGTGAACAGCTTGGGTGCCGTCACGCTAGGTTATCGCGATCCCGATGTGGATGCTGCGGTTAAGCTTCAGATGGACAACGGCGTATCCTTCAGTTTGCCGCACAAGCTGGAGATGCTCGTTGCGGAGAAGCTGACGGAGCTCATTCCGTGCGCGGAGATGGTTCGATTCGGCAAGAACGGATCGGATGCTACGGCGGGTGCGATCCGATTGGCTAGGGCGCATACCGGCAGGGACCATGTAGCGGTCTGCGGTTATCACGGCTGGCAGGATTGGTACATCGGATCAACGGCGAGACATCTGGGAGTTCCCCTAGCGGTTCGGGAACTGACGCATTCTTTTACTTACAACCGTCTAGACACGCTGGAAAAGCTATTCGCCGAATATCCGGGACAAATTGCCGCGGTTATTCTAGAGCCGATGAATGTGGCTCGGCCGGAACCGGGATTTCTGGAAGGGGTTAAGCGGTTATGCGGTCAGAACGGTTCGGTTTTAGTCTTTGACGAGACGATTACCGGTTTCAGATTTGACCTTGGAGGTGCGCAGCGAAGCTACGGGGTAACGCCGGATTTGGCTACTTTCGGAAAGGGAATGGCCAATGGGTACCCGATTTCCGCCGTTGTCGGGAAGAGGGAAATCATGAAGGGCATGGAGGATATCTTTTTCTCTTTTACTTTCGGAGGAGAAACGTTATCCCTTGCCGCGGCACTCGCCACGATCAAGAAGATGGAAGAGAAGCCGGTCATTCCGGCCCTCCATTCTAAAGGCCGCAAGGTGGTAGACGGGCTCACGGCACTCATTCGCAAGTATGAGCTGGAGCAAACGTTATCGGTGGCAGGAAGCTCCGTGTGGTCGTTCTTAGTTATTCAGGATACAGCCGAGTATAGCTCGTGGGAAATCAAAACCTTCTATTTGCAGGAAATGCTGGCTCGAGGAATTCTGACCGTAGGCTCTCATAATATAAGCTTTGCCCATTCCGATTCCGATATTGAGACGCTGCTGGGCGCTTACGACGAAGTACTGCACGACATAAAACGGGCAATAACCGAAAGAAATTTGGCGCATCGGCTTCGTTGCCGTCCTTTGGAGCCGCTTTTCAAAATCAGATAGAAAAAGTTTACCAATTAACGACATTTTATGGCTTGACATGATACAATATGTAACATATTATGAAGCTATAATAACAAAACGTATCGTTCTAGAAGGGAAGAGAGAGCTTCATGGATTTTAACGGGAAAGTCGTGTTGGTAACGGGAGGAACCGGTTCATTCGGCAAAAAGTTCGTGCGCAAAATGTTGGAGATGGACGTTCGCAAGGTCATCGTGTTGAGCCGGGACGAGTTGAAGCAATATGAGATGAGCCAAGAATTTTCGGACCCGAGAATGCGGTTTTTCATCGGGGACGTCAGGGATGCGGAACGTTTGAACCGCGCATTCGACGGGGTTGATATCGTTGTTCATGCCGCCGCGCTCAAGCATGTCACCGCCTGCGAATATAACCCGTTCGAAGCGGTGCGTACGAATATTCTGGGAGCGCAGAACGTGATCGACGCAGCGATCAACCGCGGCGTAAAACGCGTTATCGCTCTTAGCACCGATAAAGCGGCGAATCCTATTAATCTGTACGGGGCGACAAAGCTGGCATCGGACAAGCTGTTCGTGGCGGCGAACTCCTATGTCGGGGACGTACCTACGAGATTTGCCGTAGTAAGGTACGGCAATGTCGCAGGCAGTCGCGGCAGCGTTATTCCTTTTTTCCACAAATTACGCTCTACGGGCCGGCTTCCGATTACCGACGAACGAATGACGCGGTTCTGGATTACTTTGGATCAAGGGGTTCAATTCGTTCAAGACTGTTTGGGCTGGATGAAGGGCGGAGAAATATTCGTTCCGAAAATTCCAAGCGTCAAGATTGTCGATCTGGCACGGGTTATTGCGCCTGAATGCCAGATGGACTACATTGGCATACGTCCCGGCGAGAAGCTTCATGAGTCGATGATAACGGAGGATGATGCCCGCAAGACGGTGGAGTTCGACCGATATTTTGTCATTAAACCCGAATATCCCGCTTGGCTCGATGACCATGAGCTTGACTACTATGGCGGCGTTCCTCTTCACGAACGTTTCAGTTATAGCAGCCACACGAATAGTCATTGGCTGTCGGACGATGAAATTCGGCAGTACTTGGGGGAATATGCATGAACCGGCCAGCGGAACGGCCCCGGAGAACGACCTTTCTGCCGTATGGCCGCCAATGGATCGATGAACGGGACATAGAAGCGGTTAGCGCGGTGCTTCGAGGGGATTACTTAACAACGGGACCGCTTGTCCCTGAATTCGAGGGCAAGCTCGCCGAGAAAGTCGGAGCGCGTTACGCCGTTGCATTCGCTAATGGGACGGCGGCTTTGCATGCAGCCTGTCATGCCGCCGGAATCGGCGAAGGCGATGAGGTCATTACGACCCCGCTCACTTTCGTTGCCAGCGCCAATTGTATTCTTTATCAAGGCGGGACGCCCGTATTCGCCGATATTGACGAGCAAACCTATAATTTGGACCCGCGAGCGGTCGAAAGCTTGATTACGGATCGGACGAAAGCGATTATTCCCGTTGATTTCGCGGGGCAGCCGGCAAACCTAACGAAAATCCATGAGCTAGCCAACCAATATGGCCTCATTGTCATAGAAGATGCCGCGCATGCATTGGGCGCCACTTATAAATCGCTTAAGATTGGTTCCGTCAGCCATATGACTATGTTCAGCTTACATCCGGTGAAGCATATTACGGCGGGAGAAGGCGGCGTCATTACGACTGACAATGAGGTCTATTACCGCAAGCTCCTAGATTTCCGCAATCACGGAATCGTACGCGATCCTTCTTATTTGGAGCATGCTACTCCGGGCAAATGGTATTACGAAATGCAGACGCTCGGCTTTAATTACCGCCTTACCGATATTGCCGCCGCGCTAGCGATAAGCCAATTGGACAAGCTGGATGACTTCGTCGGCAGAAGAAGGGCCATTGCCCAAACCTATAACCAAGCTTTCCGGGATTTGGATATTCTAGATACTCCCTATCAGGAAGGATCAGGGGAATCCAGTTGGCATTTGTACGTAATTCGGTTGAATTTGCAGCGGTTGAACGTGGGACGCGATGAGATCTTCGATCGTCTGATTCGCGAGAATATCGGAGTTAACCTCCATTATATTCCGGTCTATTTACACCCGTATTATGAGCGTCTCGGTTATCCGCCGGGGCTATGCCGCAAAGCGGAACAGCTATATGAAACAATATTAACGTTGCCGCTGTACCCTGCTATGACGGATGAAGATGTGGAAGATGTCATTCATACGGTTCGTCAAGTGTTAAGCGAATGCATGAAGACAACGGTTGCCGGATGAAAATTTTAATACGGACGGACGCATCGGTGCATATCGGCACTGGCCACGTCATACGTTGCTTGACATTGGCAGACCGGCTAAGGCCGCATGCGGAAATTAGTTTCGTTTGTCGGGAGCTGGAGGGGAATTTAATTTCGTTTATTCGCAGCCGTGGATATGGCGTTTATCCAATTCCTCCAGCGGAAAGCAACTGGGAAACCGATGCCGAATTTACGCTTGCTTATGTGACTCAAGAGAAGTTGCCGATCGACTGGCTTATTATTGATCATTATGGACTCGAAGCGAAATACGAATCCGTCTTGCGTCCTCATGCGAAACGGGTGTTGGTAATCGACGATCTGGCGGATCGATCGCATAGGTGCGATCTGCTATTGGACCAGAATCCTTACCGGGATGGAAACAAGCGTTATGAAGGGCTCGTTGAGGAAAGCTGTACGATGCTGCTAGGCCCCAAGTACGCGTTGCTAAGACCTGAGTTTGCCAGAGAAAGAGAGTACATATGGCGCAGCGGCGATATTCGCAGCATACTCGTATCGTTCGGCGGAGCCGACATGACCGGAGAGACGATGAAGACGCTTCAAGCGCTTGAGCCGCTGCTAACGGATAAGGTGAAGGTTAAGGTTCTGATGGGAAAAATCAATTCGCAAGCGGAACGTATTCGTGAAATGTGTCTGAGGCTTAATCAAGTCGAGTGTTTCGATCATGTGGACGATGTTGCCACTCTTATGCGAGAAGCCGATTTGGCGATCGGCTCAGGGGGGACGACGACGTGGGAAAGATGCTGTCTGGGTCTTCCTGCCATCGTGATCATGACAGCGGACAATCAGGTTGAATTGTCGGAGAACGCCTCGGAGTTGGGCGTTATCTCCTTGTTAGGTAGAGCGGAGCAGGTCCAAGCCGCGCATATTCGAGATAGAGTGCTCGGTTTAATGCACAGTACGGCGGAAATGACGAACATGTCCGTCAAAGGTACAAGGCTTGTGGATGGCCTTGGAGTAGATCGCACGGTAAAGGAGTTGCTGAAATGCTGAAAAAAATAACGGTCGTGAGCGATCGTAAAAACTGGATAAACGACTTTATTCCCAAGTGGCTGTATTCTTTGAAAAAATATGCAGAGGAAATCGTGTGGACTCATGATGTGAAGGATTTAACGTCCGGCGACATCGCCTTCTTCCTAGGCTGCGAACAAATTGTCCCGCCGGCGCTTCTCGCGCTCAATTCACACAATTTGGTCGTGCATGCCAGCGATCTGCCGAAAGGAAAGGGCTGGTCACCTCTAACGTGGAAAATATTGCAAGGCGACAACGAGATCCCCGTCGTGCTTTTCGAAGCGGCGGATAAAGTGGATAACGGGCCTATTTACTTGAGAGAGAAACTCGTATTCCAGGGGACGGAATTAATAGGCGAAATGAGGATGGAGCTGGGAAGAAAAAGCATCGCATTATGCAATCAATTTCTAGAGCAATATCCTGGGGTCCTAGCGCAAGCGGAGCCGCAGCAAGGAGAAAGCAGCTACTATCCGCGCAGGACTCCGGAGGACAGCAGGTTGGACCCGGATCGCTCGATTCGTGAGCAATTCCAGTTAATGCGCGTTGCCGATAATGCACGTTATCCCTGTTATTTTGAACTGAACGGATGCACGTTCGAGGTCAAAGTAGAGAAAAGAAGGTGAATAATGAAATGGGAGAAATTCAGTTGGGCCACCGAACGGTCGGAAGCGGGCATTCACCGTTTATTATCGCGGAAATGTCGGGAAACCATAATCAATCCCTTGAGAAGGCGCTTGAGATCGTCGATGCCGCAGCTGCTTCGGGAGCGCATGCGCTCAAGCTGCAAACGTATACGGCGGATCTGATGACGCTCGACCTCGACACAGGGGATTTCTTCATCGGAGATCCCGCCAGTCCATGGCAAGGCCAATCGTTGTACAGCCTTTACGAACAAGCCTATACGCCATGGGAATGGCACAAACCGATATATGAGCGTTGCCGAAAGCTTGGGATGATCCCGTTCAGTACGCCGTTTCACCCTAATGCCGTTGATTTCCTGGAGGAGCTCGACACGCCATTTTACAAAATCGCTTCTTTCGAGAATAACGATCTTCCTTTGATTCGTTATGCGGCCCGAACCGGCAAGCCGCTCATCATCTCTACCGGCATGGCCTCCCTGGCGGAACTGGAGGAAATGGTCGTTGCCGCGCGGGAAGCGGGCTGTCGGGATCTTATCCTGCTCAAATGCACGAGCACATACCCTGCTTCGCCCGCAGACAGCCACCTTCTCACCATTCCTCATATGCGCGAATTGTTCCAGTGCGAGATCGGCTTGTCCGACCATACGCTCGGAATCGGCGCCGCGGTTGCAAGCGTCGTTCTCGGCGCGACTGTCATCGAGAAGCATTTTACGATATCGCGAGGGGATGGAGGAGTCGATGCCGCATTTTCTTTGGAGCCGCACGAAATGAAGCTCCTCGTCTCCGAGACGGAAACGGCGCGGCAAGCATTGGGTACTGTTCGATACGGGTTAAGCGACAAAGAAAAATCCTCTCTTAAGTTCCGCCGTTCTCTCTATATCAGCCAAGACGTTAAGAGCGGAGAGGAACTCAACGAGACGAATATAAGAGTTATCCGTCCGGGGTACGGTCTTGCCCCTAAATATTTGAACCAATTCATTGGGCAAAGAGTATCCCAAGAGATTAAGGCAGGAACACCCGTCGGGTGGGAACTGATTCGATCGTGAATTTCAAACTGCCGCACATTCCGAATTGACTGCTTATTTTTTAGTAAAGGAGTATACAAGGGGTGCATGAAACGAAGGGCAAGACACTGTTTGTCTGCACGAAACCGTATCAGTACCTATTGGCTCGGTTGATCAAGAAGGGGTGCGGTTTCGATAAGTGCGATCTTATCATCCTGAATCACTTTTACGAAGCGGCGGACTTCAGCCGCAAAGTGAGGGATACGGGAGTTTGGAATAACGTCCTTTTCATAGATGACGAGTCTCTGGATCAAAAGAAGCTGAAGTTGAATCCCATCATGAAGTATTTCTTTTACCAATCCTGGAGCCGTTATTTGCCGGGAACGCTTTCGGACATCTCTCCTTATACGGAGGTATTCCTCGCCCATGATTTCGTGGCGGTGGAATACGCGATCATCCGGAAGTTCAGCAGTGAAGGAAAGCGTTCCACGCTGTACGAGGAAGGTTTTGGCAATTATATCAATAACAGTACCCATAAGAGTTGGCATATGAAGCTTTTGAAAAGATTGGCTCCTTGGTTCGGGTTGCCCGGCGGCTACTTCGGCAGTTTAAAATGGATCAACTCGGTTTGGCTTCAACGTCCGGAGTTGATCGTATCCGACAATAAAAATCCGCTCCGTCACAAGACGCGAAGCCTTCCGATGGCCTTCAAGGATTTCTTGCACGATCCGGGGATCATGAAGGAATGTTACGCGATTTACCCTGAGCTTCACGAAATCGATAGATGGCTCAATGGCAAAGATACCATGACGGTTGTCCTAACGGAACCTTTCGTAGACGAGGTAGCGGACAGGGGGAAATATTTCGCGGAAATCATCGCCAAAGTAAACCTGACGATAGGTTCCGAGGATACTCTGGTTTTCTTTAAGCAGCATCCAGGGGAGCAATTGCCGATTGAAGCGATTTCCAGCCAGATTATGCCACTGCCCAAGAAGCTCCCGATCGAATTGCTATATCTCGTCATTACCAAGAACAATATTCGTAAAGTGAACATGTTCTCCTTCGGAAGCACGGCGATCCTGAACTTGTACGATCTGTGCAAGACTAATGAGAGCCTGGATATTTTCATTATCGAAAGCATGGGCATGAGCGAGGATGACAAAGTCATCTCTTCCCGGTTTTGCGACCTAGCGCTTCAATACAACATCCAATTTCAAACTCTGTAGGGAGGGGCAAGTAATGAAAAACTTATTATTCGTCCAGCCCTATGCCAGTCAGGTCGGCGGAGTCGATTCCGTGCTGCTTCAACTTATTCAAGGGCTTGACCGGGAGAAGTACCGTTCATTCGTCCTGTTGTCCGCGCCCTCTCCGTATGTTGCGAGGTATGAAGCTTTGGGGGCTACCGTGTTATTCGGACCTTTGGCCGTTTTCGGCAAACCAACCGACGCCGGTTACTATTTTCGCAATTTCATTGTCCTGCTGCGATCTTTGAAGGTCATTCGCGACATAGTCAGAACCTATCAAATCGATCTCATACATTCTCATAAAATGGAAGTCATCGGCGCGAACGCAATCGGAAAGTGGCTTGGAATCCCAACGGTTCAAACCGTGCACGAACTTGCAAGAAAACCGCTAATCGCATATAAGTTCGTGGCCGGGTTGAATCATCTGTTCAACGATAAAGTCATCGTCCTATGCGAGAGAAGCAAGATCATGTTTCGTTGGTTTCATAAGGAATCCGGTAAACTCGTCAAAATTTATAACGGTATATCGAACACGTCTGTCCATTCGGACGCCCCATCCTTTAAGCTTCGCGAACAGCTGCAGCTTGCTGCCGACGACCGCATTGCGATTACGATCGCTCGATTGTCGCCCATGAAGGGGATAGAATATCTGATCGAGGCGGCAGCTATGCTTAAGGAATCCCATCCCGCGATTAAATTCATCGTCGTCGGAGACGTTGCTTTCGATTCCGAAAGAGCGTACAAGGACCATCTCGTCGATCAAATCAAGCGATTAGGTTTGGAGAAGACCGTATATATGCTAGGATTGCGCAGGGATGTTCCGGAGTTGCTGAAGCAGAGCGATGTGCTCATTCTGCCCTCCGTTTACGATATATTTCCGACCGTTATATTAGAGGCGATGAGCGCGGGACTCCCGGTAATCGCAACCGATGTCGGAGGAGTTCCGGAGATGGTTCGAGCTAACACCGGATTGCTTATAAGCCCGGGCAACAGCAATCAATTGAAAGAAGCGATCCTGCGTTTGTTCTCAATGGATTTCATCCGTATGGGCGATCGCGCCGGCGAAGTCTATATGCAGGAGTTTACCCAAGAGCAATACGTTCGCAAGACCGCCGCGCTTTATGAAGAGATGTTTAAGACAAAGCGGCGACAACTATCTAAGGCGTAAGGATGTGTTTGAGATGAATACGGAAATCATCCAAAGAACAAGAACGAACCCTTTGACCGACTCGAAGAGCAAATACCGGGAAATGTGCAGAAACCGTGGAGACATGTCTTTGTTCGACCAAGACTGGTGGCTCGATATCACATGCGGGGGGCCTGACAATTGGGATGTTTGCATCGTAGAGCGAGGGAATGAGATCGTTGCAAGTTTGCCTTACTACAAGGTAAAAAAATATTTGTTCAATGTCATCGAGATGCCTGAATTGACGCTTACGATGGGGATTTGGATGAAATATCCGAAGAACTTGAAGAACGACATGAAGTTGAATTACGAGCGGGAAATTTATACGGAGCTTATCGAGAAACTACCGCAGGTGGACTACTCTTATCAGCATTTCAATTGGAATATTACCAACTGGAGCACTTTTTTCTGGAAGGGATTCCGGCAAACGACTCGATATACTTACGTTTACGAGAATATTCAGGACTTGGATCAGATTTATGCGAACTTTAGGGACAATATTCGGGCGGAAATCCGCAAAGCCGAGAAAATCCTAAAGGTCGTAGAAAGCGACGATCTGGAAACGTTCCATAGAATCAACAAGAAAACGTTCGACCGACAAAATGTTCCGATGCCGCATAACTATGAAACTTTGAAGCTGTTGGATCAAGCATGCCGCAAGCGCGGATGCCGGAAAATCTATTTCGCCGTCGATGAGCAGGGACAAATCCATAGCGTTATCTACATGGTTTGGGATGCGAAATGCGCGTATTACCTTCTGGGAGGCGCCGATTCCGAGCTAAGGAAAAGCGGCTCGCATTCGTTCTTGCTCTGGCATGCGATTCGGGAGATGTCCAAGGTAACGAAGCAATTCGACCTTCACGGCGGGATGCATGAGCCGGTCGAAAGATTTTTCAGAGCTCTCGGAGCCCTTCAGAAGCCCTATTTCCAAGTAACGAAGATCCAAGGAAAGCTCTTTAAGTTCGCCTATTATATGAAACAAGCATTTAGTCAAGTCACGGCTGTCGTTGCCGCATCCGTAATGGGAAACCTATAGATAAGGGGGCAGGGCTATGGACTCTAAGAGCAAATATCGGGAACTATGCAGGAATAATTCGGACATCCCCTTGTTCGATCAGGATTGGTGGCTGGACATCACTTGCGGCGGCGCGGATAACTGGGATGTATGCCTGGTAGAGAGGGGAAATGAGGTTATTGCGAGCCTGCCCTATTATAAAATTAAGAAATACGGTTTTAATTTGATCCGAATGCCGCAGTTGACGTTAACGATGGGGATATGGATCCGTTATCCGAAAAACCAGAAATACGCAACCAAGCTCGCATATGAACGCGAGATCTATCTGGAATTGATCAATCTGTTGCCTAGCATGGACTATTCGCAGCAACAGTTCAATCGGAATATTACGAATTGGAGCACTTTCTATTGGAGAGGTTTCAGGCAGACGACCCGATATACTTACGTTATTGAAGATCTTCGCGACTTGGATTCCGTTTATTCCAACTTCACGGGTCAGGTCCAATCGGAAATTCGGGATGCGGAACGCCTAAACCTTAGAATCGTCGAAAGCGACGACGTGGATAAGTTTTACGGGCTTCACCGGAAAGTTTTCGATCCGAAAAATTTTCCCATGCCCTATAGTCTAGACATTCTTAAGTCTTTGGACCAAGCCTTGCGCGAGCGGCAATGCCGGAAAATATGGTTTGCGGAGGATGACCGGGGGCGTGTCCATAGCGCGGTCTACATCGTATGGGATCAGCATTGCGCCTATAACCTTCTTGGCGGGTCCGATCCCGATAGCAGCGCCGGCGGGTCGCATTCGATGCTGATTTGGCACGCCATCCGGGAGATGTCCAAGGTGACGAAACAATTCGACTTGCACGGGGGCATGCATGAACCGGTCGAAAGGTTTTTCAGAGCTTTTGGCGCGCAACAAAAACCGTATTTCCAAATATCGAAAATCAACGGGAAACTATTTAAATTCGCCTATTATTTGAAGCAGGCGATCAGATAGATTCATAGAGCGAGAACGTAAACTGTTAAGGTCACAACCGGCCTTGACGGTTTTTTTGTGCGCCATTTTCCATGCTTGTACATTACGACAAGAGACAATAACCGTCGCAATAACGGTTCGCGGACATAAACTGAATTACATATGAGATTTATGGAGGTGACGCAATGCCTATTAACGACAAAGATCTGATGCAGGGAATTAAAGATCTTTACGGCGTCTTAAACGTTAAGTCCTTTGGTGCCAAAGGAGACGGCGTAACGGACGATACTGCCGCTTTTATCGCGGCGAGGAATGAAGTCGTACGATTGATTGGAACATTCTCGTCTGAGAATGGGTTAAGGAGAGGAAATATAACGCTGTACATCCCATCGGGAACTTATCTTATTAAGATGGGTAAAGCATTAATGGATGATTCTTTTGCAGGTACGGCAATGGGTTTTTCGGTCATAGGTGCTGGCAGAATGATAACACGGATCGTATTCGATCCTCCGGATACGAATCAATATTTATTTTATAACAGGGACAATTGGAATCAAATTCATGTTTCAGATATCGAATTTCAATCGAAAAAAGTGACGAACAATTTCTTTTATTCCTACTCATCGGGACGAAGTCATGGGATGGAGTTTGAAAGGTGCCACTTCGGAGGCAAATGGGGATATGGATTTCACTTGGAGGGCACGAATACAAACAGTGAAATTCTTTGGTATAAGTGTGGATTTTCCGGAGAATGGAACAAAGCATTTTATATACCGGCTAGCGCTAGCGATCAATTCGTGAACTATGACTTCATTTCCTGTCAGTTTGAAGTCAGCAAGGGTGATTTCATTGATGCTCAAAAAGGAGGCAGCATCAATGTCATCGGAGGGAGTTTGCTCTACTATCCGGGTGCTACCGAAGGAGGTACATTTTTTAAACTGGGGGTAGGCGGAGGCGATCATAATTACGGGGCTATGAGATTTTCTTGTATAGGCGCACGTATTGAACTTGTTAAATCCACCAGTAAGCTTGTACAATGCGAATGGAAATCGGGAATTGTCACCTTTATGAATATCGACACCGGAACGCAATCTTATCAATCGGATAAAAACTGGATTCATGCAAGCTTTAGTTCAAATGGTGATTCATTTCCGAATATCGTTTTCGATAACTGCGTTTTACAAGGGCGTCATGAATATAAATATACATTCACAAGTTTCCAACGTTCGGAGAATATTACGTACAGGAATTGCTCGATTCTGCAACATAACAGTCCTGAGCAGTTTATTAATTTGGTTAATGCTTCGGGATTTAATGACGGCGGCGTCCCGCAAATCAGCTTCGAGAAATGCAACGGTTTATCCAACACGACTCAATCGAAATATGTCTTTGATACCGAACTAAACTGGTCAAGGACTACAACAGGCAAAACAACCAAAAGAGTCGTTTCCATTAACACTGCTAATAACGCTTTACCGTATAACGCTTATCCGACTGAAGACGTGTATATACCGTTAGGCGCAATCATTACGAAAGTATCGATATATATGTCTCCTGGTACGGTTACATCCAATATACCGGGTTGGAATTTCAAATTACAGACTAGCGAAGTAATACCTACCGTACTTGCCTCAGCCGATCCTGTTAATGGAGATACCCGTAAGGGATTCAATACCCAACAAGACCAGTTCTTTATTTGCGACTCTGATGCTAAGCGACATTTAGTACTTGTGGCCTCTAGCGGAGTAAATCAGATAAAGAAAGGATATTGTTTGGTTGAGTATATCGGATAAGATGAAATTTTTAATCGAAAAGCAACAGTTCAGGTATTCAAAATGAGCTGTTGTTTTTTTGCGATTAACCGGAGGAAATAGCTATTGACATGATACTAATTGTGTCATAAAGTAAGTATGTGGATACAAATTGTAACATAGAAGAGGTAGAGAATGAATACAAAAGTAATGGTTTCTGGGGCTCTGATCTTATTTATAGGTAATTTGTTAAGCAGTTTTCTCGGTCTTGTCAGAGAAGTATTGTTGGCTGCTCAGTACGGAGCCGGTATGGATATGGATTCTTATATATTCGCCAACACCATACCCTCCATATTGCTTGCTTTTGTCAGCGTCGTTTTCTTATCAAGCTTTATCCCGTTATACATAAGAGAACGGGTGGAAATCAGCGAGGAGAAAGCATCCCTGATGTTCAGCAATACTTTAAACTGGCTCATACTAATTATTCTGATTGTAACGGCCATTTGCTATTTGTTCAGTTACAACTTGTCGGATATATTCGCGAATGACGTTTCATCACAAATGAAAGTAGAACGGTTGATGTGGATATTGTTTCCCAGCATGCTGTTCTTCTCCATAGCCTATGCTCAATCGACTGTGCTCAATAGCTTAAATCATTTTACAATGCCGGCTTTGCTCACGGTTTTAAGTAACATTGTGATTATTGTATTCATGCTCTTATATCACGCTTCATTGGGCATTTATGCTGTTGCATGGGGATTTCTCCTGGGTACGTTCCTTCAAGTACTCGTTCAAGCTCCTGTCTTGGTAAAGAAGGGTGTACGGTATCGATTATATTTGGGAATAAAAGAAAAGTATTTAATAAAGTTATTGGTTTTATCTATACCCGTCGTCGGCATGGTTCTAGTCGATCAATGTTTAGTATTTTCCACCCGTTTTTTCTCGGCACATCTGGATGCGGGAAGCGCATCGGCGATTAATTACGCGAACAGAATTATTATGTTGCCCGTCACGTTGTTCGGTACCGCTCTAGTCAGTGCAACCTATCCTTCGGTAGTCCGAACGCTTGCAGAGAAAAAGATGAATGAATATAACGCAATTATAAGTACAAGCGTCAGAAGCCTGTTGTTGATTCTAGCTCCGATTTCTATCATAAGTATGGTTTTTGCCCAAGATATCATCAAGGCATTACTGCAAAGAGGGGCGTTTGATCGTACGGATACCGATATGACGGCAATCGCTTTTACCCTTCTATCGATTGGGATAATGATTATTCCTATACGAGAGTTTTTCACGCGCATATTTTTCAGCAAAGGGAATATCAAAACCCCGCTTATCGCCTCGATTTTATATTTATCCTGCTTTATCATCGGTTGCTTTATAATGGTTCCCAAACTTCATTATATTGGAATCGCAATTTCAACCGCTGCAGCTATGACCATTTCCTTTTTTTATTCATTAATCACTTATAAGAGGTTGGAAAAGGAATACTCGCTTGGCATTTCCGTTTCCTATTTCTTGAAAGTCCTAACCTCAGCTGCATTAGCCGCGTTTATCGCATTTTTCTTTAAAGTACAATGTTTGAAGTGGTTTGAAATGACCGAGACGAATGTTTTATTAACCGGAGTTTGCTTAGCGCTTGGGATGTTTCTGTACCTAGGCATGATCAAGCTCTTGAGGATACAGGAAATTAATTTCGTATATGACAAACTTGCCGCCAAGCTCCATTTCAAGAAAGCTCCTGAGGCGGTAACGATTAGCGATTAAGGTCATTTTGGTGAAGGGACAGTGGACATCATATTGAAAATTTTATTTCTATCGTGGGCTTATCCAAAAAAGAATACACCCTATTTGGGGATATGGGCGCACCAGCAGGCGCTAGCTTTGAAAGCTAGAGGAGTTGAAGTGGATGTCGTAAATATGGTGCCCTATATTCCTAGATTTTTAGGGTTCATTTCAGACAAAATCAAGAGATATTCGAACATTCCGCGATTGGAGCAATATGATGGGATAACTGTCTATCATCCGAAGTTAATACGTTCGAATCCGTACGACGCGCTGGACAAGTTGTTGTTCCATATCTTAAGTTTCCAGTCCGGAATCATATCTTCCGTGCTAATGGATTGGATAGATATTAAGAAGTATCAAGTTATCCATGCCCACAATTTGTTTCCAGACGGGGTCATTGCCTATCTCTTATATAAACGCTACGACATTCCTTATGTAATTACTCTGCATGATGTCGACAAGTTTAACCGATTTCCCAAAAGAGGCTGGCAAAGAAAAATATCCAGGCTGATTATCGATCATGCGGATAGAGTGTTTGTCGTAAGCAATCGCGTTAGAGATAACATTCTTCCTTATGTGGAAAATGAGCGCATCCAGGTTCTTTATAACACCTTTTGGACAGAAGAGCGCGCGCAAAATTTACCTAAAGCGAAAAATATCGTAACCATCGCATCCTTGATTGAGCGAAAAGGGATTCATGTTTTATTAGAAGCGTTCTATCGCGTAACCGCTAAGCACGAAGATTACCATCTGACGATAATTGGCAATGGCAGTCAATTAGAACCGCTAAAGAGTCTAACACGCAAGTTTAATTTAGAAAACAAGGTTACTTTCACGGGAACTCTGGCTCATCAGGAAGCAATGGACAAGCTTTCCAGAGCATCTGTGTTTTGTCTGCCGAGTTGGAACGAAGCATTTGGCGTTGTCTATGCCGAGGCTATGTCTTATGGTATTCCCATTATCGGCTGCAAGGGCGAGGGGATCGCGGATATTGTGTGCGATCGGGTCAACGGTATGTTGGTCGAACCTCATGATGTTGATGAATTGGAACATACGATTCTCTCTTTAATAGAGAGCCCTGAGTATGCTTTGAAAATTGGACTCGAAGGGAAAACGAAAATTCGTGAGCTGCATCCGGATCTCTTCGGCGAGAAACTTAAAGGAATCTATCAAGAAATACTTGCTGCGCGCTGAAAGGAGAAGTTTATGCTAAAAATCTACTGCCTTATCTGCTTTTTTCTTATTAATGGACTTATTTGTTATCAGAATACGTCACAGTGGACCGATTCCGTATTGCTGCTATCTTTCTTATTAAACCTAGTATGCATCGTGATTGGATTTTACCAGTCCATCAGTAATAAGTATTTGAATCTAGACACCATAATATGGGTATTTGTGTATATGTTTTTCTTTCTTGCTCCAGTGATTCAACTTGAATCTAGCCCTTTCTTTCCAAACTCATTGCCGATAGAACCTAATGACATGATTAAAGCAAATGGAGTGATTTTGCTTTGGAACATTGTGTATCTCGTATTGAGGACAAGAAGAAAGATTAATCCAGATGAAGCTGTTATAAGATCAAATGAGCAAAATGGCCTTCATTTAATTAATAACAAAGTCAGAGCCTTATATTTTTTAGCTGCTATTCTTATGTTTCTTATTACGTTCGCCCAGTTTAAATTTGATTTTTTCTTCGGTAATGTCGATTACGCTGCGAAAGTTTCCAATAAATCCATATTGTTGCTAGTTAATATTTGTTTTCAAGGCACCGTGTTTGCCAATTGGGTGTTCTCCTTTGACAATTGGAAAAGACAGAAAGGCATGGCAAGTTTTTTGAATATAGGTGTTTCGTCAATTATTTTCGTTTACCAAATCAGTCCATTTAATACAAATCGATTTTATATTGGACTTTGCATAATCATGATTGTTTACTTGTTCTTTCACAAGAAAGTTAGCCCTAGTAAATTCGTAGGGGTTATATTTGTAGGTTTATTGGTTATTTTTCCTCTGTTGAACAATTTCAGAAATGGTTTAAAAGAAGTTGAGATACCATCCTTATACCATTTAATGCTCGATCAACTAACGGAATTGCATTTCGACGCTTATTCGAATTTAATCGCTACCTTCCACTATGTAGAGGCCAATGGATTGGCTTACGGTTATCAAATGCTGGGCGTATTGCTCTTTTTTGTTCCCCGGAATATTTGGCCGGGAAAGCCGCTAAGCTCGGGAGAAGCGGTGGGTGATTTTATCTCCACTCGATTCGAGATGGATTTTAGCAACATATCCAATCCTATTCCGAGCGAGTTTTTTATTAACTTCGGTTGGTTCGGAGTTATTCTGGGTGCCTTTCTGGTTGCTCGAATGGTAAATAAGTTGGAATCGGACACACTTATGAATCGCTATACGCATGCATTGATTGCCGGTTATTTATTCATCATTTATCGTGGAGATCTCATGAATGCCTTTGCCTATTGCTTTGGAACCTTCGTCATTATGGTTTTGGTTCCGAATTTATTATCGAAGCTGAGCAAGAAGCAGCTATATTTGCCTCCTATCGGGAAACTCAACAATGGTTAAACCGAGAATGCCGAAGAAGATGGGCAGAAGGGATTTTATTGCCGGATTAGCAGCGGCTGCCGTTACTTTTGTTGCCGGAGGAGCCATCGGCAGACGGTTATTCCCGCAGGCGGCCACGCATTCGGTATCTGTCGTTTCCGCGAGTCTACCACCGCCTTGGACCAATGTCGTGGACTTCGGTGCCGATCCGACGGGGAAAAGCGACAGCAGCGAAGCTTTTATCCGGGCATTAACTCATATAGAGCAATCGGCCGCCTCTAATCCTGCCCATGAAACATTAGGCAACGATACGGCACGAGGAAGGGTAAAATTGTACGTCCCTGAAGGATGTTATCTCCTATCCAAACCGGAAGCGCTAATGAGACATTCATACCATTCCAAGACATTAGGACTCGTTATTCAAGGGGCAGGCAGAGGTCTGACGCAAATTTATTATCGGAATAGCAAAGCTGGCGAGTATTTGCTTTACAACAAGGATACTTGGCTATTTATTTCCATCTCCGATATCGAGTTTATTTCGGATGACGTCAACAACAACTTTATGTATTCCTACTCTGAGGGCTCCGCGCAAAACTATACATTCGAGCGTTGCATGTGGAGCGGCTCGTGGAATTATGTTTTTCACTTGGAAGGCACGAATACTAACAGCGAGATGACTTGGTTCCATTGTAATTTCTCCGGAGTCATTAGAGCCGGAATCTATGTGCCGGCGGATGGGGGCTCGGATCAATTTCTTAACTATAACTTTTACTCTTGTCAATTCGAGGTGGAAGAAGGAAACTACCTAGTATTCGAAAAGGGCGGCAATATCAATATTTGGGGCGGCAGCATTATACACTATGACCGCGATAAAGGTGGAACTTTTTTTAAGCTTATGAACGGTGGTCACTTTGGCGGCGTGGAAAGGTTCTTATGCATAGGTGCGCGGTTTGAGCATCGAAACAAGAATAGCAAGCTCATAGAGTGCGAGTGGAATGATGGTGCCGTATCGTTTATAAGCTGCGACATGTCTTCCCAAGCGTTTCAATTGGCTCCTGCCATCCATGCGACCTTCCGGTCAATCAATCAGAAAATGCCTAGTATTACTTTTCAAAGTTGCGTCTTAATGGGCAAACACGAGTTCCGTTATCTCTCCCGTTCTTGGGAAAGTCCGCACAATATCGTATATGAGAGCTGCGAGTTCGCACATGGACTAATGGCAGACGAATTTATCGTTTACACGAACGATGAAAGCTCTCTTCCGGACTATAAGGGGGGAAGACCTCAGGTTATTTTCCGTAACTGCCGAAGCATCCACGCTACCCACGAGACGGGATTCTACGATTCCGATCTCGGGTTTCAAAGCAACAATCGCGCCGTGCTCACCAAGAAGTTGATCAGTATAAGAAATGCTTTTGGCGCATTACCTCATAACGGGGAAGCTGAGAGCTTTCAATTGCCGCTCGGCGCCATTATTCTGAACGTCAAATTTATCGGCAAGCCGGATGCGGTAACAAGCGAGGCAGCTGCCGACTATTGGATCGAGACTTCCGAGCAAGTACCTGCCCGAATTGCCGCGGTTTATGCGGAACAGGCTAGTCGAGGGTTTCAAGCGAATATCGACCCAGTATTCGAGTGCAATACCGATGCCAAGCGTAAGCTTCGGCTCTGCTCAGGTTCTAAAGTGGACGAGCCCAATGGCGGCGCCTATTGCTTAATTGAGTACATAGGCTGAGTCGTTGGTAAGAGAAAAGAGGCTGATCGGCCGATGTACAATTCAAGCAAGAGAACCTTGATTACGATCCTTATTTTTGTTGTCGTCATGGGATGCATCTTTTATTTCGGCAACCATTTTTCGAAAGCCAAGGAGCAGGAATGGCTGCGGCAAACGACTCTGATGTCAACGTCTTTAGAGCTGAAAACCGAGCAGGCTGCCAGTTTAAACCTATACGACAAGATGAAGCAAGGAAAGGTAATCCGATATTTGATTATAGGGGACAGCATAGGTCAAAGCGATGGCGCAACAAGAGGGAATAATTGGTTTGGTCTATTGAATCGGAAATTAAAAAATACTTATCATGTCGTCCCTTTCATAGACCGCATTACGATGGGGGCGCGGTAGTATTAGCCGGGTGGATCGACTATATCGAGCGATTAAAGAAGAAAGCCGATGGCTACGACTTGGTATTCATCTGCTATGGACAGAACGACCAAGGTTCCTTAACAACGGAGGAATTCGGTGCTATTTATGAAAATCTAATACGCCGAATAAAGCACGACTACCCTTATGCGGAAATTGTTACTTTAGTCGAGAGCAGCCTTCAATCGGAAACGTTTCCCGATGTTATTAAATCGCTGACCAAACGCTATGGTCTTATCAACGTAGATACTCGACAATCGTTCGGAAAGTCTGCACTGCCCTATGATCAATTGACAATCGATGGCGTTCATCCGAATAACGAGGGTTATAAGCTATACGCTCAACAAATTTATGACGCGCTTTCTCAAGAGTACGACTCAGGCAAACAAATCAGTGAATTAGGAGATTCACTATTGTATCCACAGTCCTCGTTCACCTCGGGACGTACGCTAAGAGAATGGACGACTATCAACGGTTTTATCCATAGAGGAAATGCTTTGTTTGGCAATAAACCGGGGTTTACGGCCGAAAGCGAGTTTGAAGGCCAATTTGTGGCCCTTTCTTATATGACAGACCCTAAAGGCGCTCTCGTTAACGTCTACGTAGACGGGAAATTTCAAAGACAAATCAGCACGAATATTCCGTTTGTCGTGAATTGGAAAAGTATCGTCACAAGCGGTTTGGCACAAGGCAAGCATCAGCTCAAAGTTGAGATTGCGCCTGCGAAGGATGCCGTATCGACAGGAACGTTTGCGCATATTATCGGTTATATTACGAATTGAATGGTGGGGTAAGTATGGTATCCATTGTTATCATTACTTGCAATAGACTTGACTCTCTGCCAAAGACAATCGAATCTTGTCTTTCCTTTATGGATCATACTTCCGAGTTGATCGTTGTAGACAACGGATCGATCGATGGAACCCGAGAGTGGGTTACGGAACAATCCCTTAAGAACAGTAAGATTAAAGGCGTATTTTTACCAACAAACCTAGGCGTTGCAGGCGCAAGAAACGTAGGCTTTGCTAGGGCGAACGGAGATATTGTTTATTTTATTGACGATGATGCTTGGATACAGAGAGCGGAGCCCGGCTTCAGGGACATAGAGAAGCTATTTTCCGATCATCCGGACATCGCGATCGTCGGTACGGAAATAAGAAATACGGTCTATCATATTTTTGAACATGGGGTGTTCCCGAAAGGGAATATGAAACCGTCCGAGGGCATTATGTTCAATTACATCGGGGCGAGCCATTTTATAAGAAAAAGCGTATTTGAGGGGCGGGAGCTGTATCCTGCGAATCTTTTCTATGGAGCAGAGGAGCACTATGCTTCCTTGTATGCTTGGGGACAGGGGAAAATCGTTTACTACTACTCCCGTTTCTCGGTCGTGCATCAACCTAATAGAAAAACAAGGATTAATGACGAAGAAAAAGTATGCAGAAGTTACGTGAATTTATTTCTATGTAAAAAGTTGACGACGCACTCTTCGGTTATCCCGGTTATGTGGGTTCTTTTCCTGCTTCGTGTAGTTAATATGTCCAAAGGGCAAATGGGCCTTGTGAAGAAATCCCTGAGCCTCTATTCGGATGTACACGATGATGCGTATAGGAGACCGATGTCCTTCGTTAAGACGGCATGGCTAGTACGGAAGTTTGGATTTGTGACCATTTTATAATAAACGGATTTTCGGCAGGGAGGAAGCTCCATGATCGATACGCATTGCCACATTATTCCGATGTGCGACGACGGGCCGGAACATTGGAATCAATCGTTGGATATGGCTAGGGAAGCTGTACGTCAAGGCATTACAGGAATAATAGCGACACCCCACCATGGAAAAGGATCCTATTACAATAACCCGGACAAAATTGCGGCATTGGTCAAACAGTTCAATGGTTTACTAGTCAATGAAAGTATTCCGTTAACGGTATGGGCAGGACAGGAATACCATTTAAGCGCAAATTACAAAGAACAATCGGGGATATTCAATAATGTTCAACCTTTGGCCGACAGTAAGTACGTCCTCGTAGAACTTCCTTCTAAAGAAACTCCGAAGTACCTGAATGATTTTATCCGTTTTCTCAAATCGAACGAACTTATACCCATTATTGCTCATCCGGAACGCCATCATCCTTTCATTAGGGAGCCAGGTCGGCTCTATGAATTGATCGGTTTGGGTGTACTCTTTCAGCTAACGGCTCCCTCATTGGTCGGCCATTATGGAACCGAAGTGCAGCAAGCTGCATGGATGATGGCGCGTAATAGGTGGATTCATATACTTGCCTCTGATGCTCATGACTTGAATAAGCGCGCATTCCGGCTCCGTGAAGCTTTTTGGCTTCTGGAAGCGGGATTACAAAGGGAAACGGTAGACTACTTGAGGTTTAACGCTGAGCAGCTCGTACAAGGGGAAGTGCTGGAAACCGGGGAGCCGATTATCCCGTTTCAACATAAGAGCAAACGTAAAATTCCGTTTTGGAATCCTCATCGTCTTTGAGTCATATATATAAGGCGGAGCCGCTAGCACAGTTGGGCAAGCAAAGTCTCGATGAAGAATTCTAATTGTGTGAGGTACATTCCTATGAACATTAAGCAAACTCAATTAAACGGCGTATGTTTGATAACTCCGGATTACTATGCCCAAGGAATCACGTATTCCTTTATTCAGGATAATCATTCTTTATCGAAAGAGGCGGGAACATTAAGGGGACTGCACTACCAGTTAAATCCGAAGGCCCAGACGAAGTTGGTTCGCACGTTAACGGGGGCGATCTATGATGTTGTCGTCGACATCAGGCAGAGCTCTCCCACCTTTGGTCAATGGATGGGCTTTTTTCTGAGCGAAGCGAATAAAATGCAGCTGTTGGTACATGGCCGACTTTGAATCCATTGCTTTCCGACAAAGATAAGTTGCATCCTGCTTTTGGGCAGGCGGAATTATATCCATAAAGAAGAAGGGGACCGCCGATATGGGGAAGCTGAAGGTTCTTATTACGGGTGCGGAAGGACAAGTAGGCAGGGAGCTTGTTAGTGTTTTTGAAAATAGAGGCTGCGAGGTTTACGCTTACGGAAGATCCGATCTGGATATAACCAATGGGGAGCGGGTTTCAGAGACAGTTAACCGGATAAAACCGGATGCGATTGTTCACTCTGCCGCATATACGAAAGTCGATCAGGCGGAAGCAGATCCGGATCAAGCTTTTTTGATCAATGGAACAGGGACCAAAAACGTTGTGTTAGCTGCCGAGGCGGTGGGCTCCAAGTTCGTGTATATAAGTACGGATTACGTTTTTGACGGGAAGGGAATTAAGCCGTATAACGAACAGCATCCCGTAAATCCGGTTAGCGTATACGGCAAGTCGAAGCTGGCAGGCGAGCAGGTTGTCCGATCTTTGCATTCTCGATATTTTATCGTCAGAACATCATGGGTTTACGGGCAGTATGGACATAACTTCGTGAAGACGATGCTGAAGCTGGCGGAGGACAAATATTCGGTTTCCGTCGTGGCGGATCAAATCGGATCACCCACATACGCCGTAGATCTGGCGGAATGTATTTCTCGTATCGTTCAAAGCTCTCAATATGGAATCTATCATGTTTCCAACTCCGGGAGCTGTTCATGGTACGAATTCGCCAAGGCCATATACGAAGAAGCAGGAATTTCCCTTACCTTGCAACCGGTCGATTCAGATGCCTTTCCCCGTCTGGCTAAAAGGCCTAATTACTCCGTAATGGATCATAACAACCTGATTTCCAACGGGTTTGGTGAAATGCGCAACTGGAGAGAAGCTTTGGCTGAATTCATTAAGCAACAGAGCTAGCCATTGCTTGCACATGAAGCACGAAGGCCAAAAAAGTACCATCATCGAGCTAGAACCAGATACATATGAAGTGTGAGGGCCAAAAAAGTACCTTCGTTGAGCCATCACCAGATACATATGAAGCACGAAGGCCAAAAAAGTGCCTTCATTGAACCAAGCCAGATTACTTATGAAGCACGAAGGCCAAAAAAGTACCTTCGTTGAGCCATCACCAGATACATATGAAGCACGAAGGCCAATAAAGTGCCTTGTCCAAGTAAGGGATCTAAGTAGCAACCAAAAAATGGACCTAGAGGAGAAACCGGAGCACCAAGCGCAGCAACAGGTCTACTAGCCCAATCCCCCCTCGGCAGACTCCACTCGAATTGTGTTCGGGAGGAGTCTGCCGTACTACGAGCACCCCCTCTCCAACATCCCTCCTATGCCTTCAATTTTATCGCCCGCACAGTCCGTAATTTTCGGAAAACGTCCCTTATTTTCGGCTTTAGCCGTTCTACCCCGATTCCGGTCTTCTCCATGCGTTCCGGTTATTGCCGGGTAGGGGAAGATCGATTACATTTAGACTAGATTGCGAGAATGAATGAAGCACGGACGGGGAGAGGCGTTGTAATGACCACCAAAGGAATCCGCCGGTTCGCTTTCCGCGACTGGGGCATGGGGAAAAAGCTGACGGTACTTTACACGCTTATGATTTTGCTGCCTGTTATCGTCGTCACGCTGCTCGGGTTTCAACGTTATTATGACAACCTCAAAGGCAAAATGGGCGACTTGAGCCTGCAGCTTCTCGATCAGGTCGGCCGGAATATCGACAACTACTTGCAGGAAATCGATAGAATCTCTTTGACCTTCTACCTCAACGAGGACGATCTGAAGGTCATTGCCGACGGCGGAAAAGAAACGAGTCCAACGTTGGATTACGAGAAAAAAATATCGATTAACCGGACGATGAATTCCATCATGCGCGCTTCTCTTAAGGACATTATGGGTGCCTATTTATTTCAGGACGGCAAAGTGTTCGCGCAATATGGCTCCGGGTTTTATGTTGATTATAGCAACTCTACGAAGGAAGCTTGGTTTGCAGATGCGCTTAAGGGCGATGGCAAAGGCATTCTTATTCCGACGCATCGTATAGACGTGCCAGGGGAGCATGAGAAATACGCTTTGTCGTTCGCGCGAAGCCTCATTAACATTACGAATCACAAGTCGTTCGGCGTGCTGATGATGGATATCGGCATGGATACGATAGCGGACATCATGAATCCGATAGGCAATAACAATGGAGAAGTGCTGTTTATCGTCGACGGTAACGGACACATCATTTATCACCCCGATCAGAAGCTGTGGACCCATAAATTCGATATTCCGCTGCCTAAGAGCCGGGATACTTTCTTCATTGATATCGATGGAAAACAGACGATGGTCAACTACGTTACGGCTTCTCGTTATGGATGGAAAATCGTCGGGACGATGCCGGTTAAAGAACTGACCAAGGACCTGAGCTTGCTTCGAAGCCTGCTATGGACGTTAGCCGGAGGAACGCTGCTCGTCTCGATTGCCATAGCCGCGCTTCTAACGTCCCATATGATTAAACCGCTCAAGAAAATCCGGATTCTCATGCGACGGGTGGAAGAGGGCGATTACAAAGTACGTTACCGTTCGCCTTCCAACGACGAGATCGGCCAAGTCGGGCAAAGCTTTAACGTCATGGTGCAGCGAATCAACGAACTCGTAACGAACGTGCTAACGATTAACATCCTGAAAAAGGAAGCCGATTTCAAAGCGCTTCAGAGCCAGATTAACCCTCACTTTCTGTACAATACGCTGGAATCGATTAACATGAAGGCGGAATTCAACGGGGATTACGAGGTAGCCGACATGATCTCATTACTCGGCAAGCTGTTCCGAATGTCCGTTAACCAAAGCTCGGAGCTCATCCCGTTCTCCCAAGAGTTGGAGTTTATACAGGTGTACGTCAATCTGCAGAAGCTGCGTTATCCGAATATGACCGTAGAAATCGATATCCCCGAGGAAATATTGCAGTCGTGGACGCTGCCTTGGATTATTCAGCCGCTCGTCGAGAATGCGATCATTCACGGTTTGGCGCCCAATAAAGGGGCCGGTATGATTAGAATCATAGGCAGCCGGGATGAAGATCGAACTTTCATCACGGTCATCGATGACGGCGTAGGAATCGAAGCGGATCGGCTCAAGCAAATTCGCAGTCAACTGATAGTCGAAATGTCCGTGCTTACTTCCCATATTGGACTCAAAAACGTGCACGACCGCATCCAGCTTCAATTCGGAAGAGACTGCGGATTGTCTATCGATAGCGAGCGGGGAGAAGGAACTCGCGTTATCGTGAGCGTGAGCAACAGAGAATGGAGGGAGATTCGCGATGCCAACGCTTATGATCGTGGATGATGAAGAGACGATACGCCGAGGATTGGCGCTCGCTATTCGGCGTTTGGCGCCCTCATGGGAAATCGTTGCCCAGCTTGAGGATGGCTTCGAGGCGATGAAGGTGCTGGAGAAATTTCAGCCCGATTTAATGATCGTCGATATTTCGATGCCGGGGATGAACGGACTGGAATTGATCGGGATCGTTGCCGAGCGATATCCGAACATCTCGCAGATCGTGTTATCGGGCCACGATAATTTCGCTTTCGCTCAGAGCACGCTGCGCAACGGGGTAACCGATTATTTATTAAAACCTCTGGATCGCCAGGAATTGATGGCGGCATTGTCCAAAATCCAACAGAAGCTGGCCATGCGCCAGAAAACGGAAAATGAACGGTCCAGCAGCCAAAGGATAAAGCTCGAGCGGTACGTTCTGCAATGGATTTCCGGAGAAGCGGACTATTCCGAGCTACTGGAAACGGGCTTCAGAGATATTGGATGGCTGTTGGATGGGAAAGAATTCGCGGTTATGGTGACGCTGGAAAGCGCGGAGGGGCGATTCCCGGAGCCCAGTCAGCTCGAAGAGCTTCAAGCCGAGCTGTGGGAGCGGTTTGGGCACATTCACCAGTTATTCGGTTTCTACGTAGGCAAGTTTCATCATGTTCTGCTTATCGAAGGCAATGACCTGCCGATCAAGGCGATTCGGGATTATTGGACATCGGAATCCTCCGTTGGCGTAAGCGATAATCTCGTCTTGTTCGAGCATTTGCCCGAAGGTTACCGTCAGGCTATGCAATCGGCCTATGCGGAGCAAGCCAACATGGCGCAAGGAACGGGGGCGCGTTCAGACGCCGAGGCCAACTTAAAGGAAGAGCGTTTTCTGGAGGCAATCGCGGAGGAGAACATTTCACTTACGAAGACGATGATGCAGCAATGGAAAGAGGAGTTTCTCCATTCCCCGAACGACAACGCCGCATGGGCCCAATTGCGGTTTTACCGTTTCCTCTCTGTCCTGCTCCGACGCGTGCGCAGCCGGAATGACTCAGGCCTCAGCTTGCAGGTTGAACGTGAAACCCCCTGGCTTCTGGCCAGGATCGCTCCCCCTGTCTCGCCGCAGCTGCTTTCCCGCACCTTCGACGAATTCATGGAAAGAATTAATGTTCAGAGCGTCGATGAGAAGCCGGATAACAGGAAGGTCGTCCGGGCGGCCAAAGCTTATATTCAAGAGCGCTGCGGGGATCCCGAGCTCAACCTCGAACAAGTCGCCCAGCACGTGTACATGAACCCGACCTATTTCAGCGAGCTGTTCAAGCAGGTGTCCGGCGAAAATTTCATCGAGTATTTAACGGTAACCCGCATGAACGCGGCAAAGCGCCTGTTGAGGGAAACGCATCTCAAAACCTATGAAATTGCGGAGAAAGTAGGTTACACGAGCGCAAAGTATTTCAGCACCTTATTTCGGAAAGTATGCGGGCTTACCCCATCGGAGTATAGAGACCAAGTTTAACGGATCGCCGAAAATAACGAACGAAACACGAGTTTTAGGGCATTCAGAAAGCGCTTCAATTTGGTTTAACATGAGGTAGCAAGTCAATCAAACAAACCAAACGGAGGTCACAGAAAAATGAGAAAACCGCTTTTGATCGTGCTTGTCCTCATGTTATGCGTGTCTAGCTTGCTGTCCGCGTGCGGAGGCAACAAAAACAACAACGCCTCGACGTCCACGTCGGCATCGCCGACCGAAAGCGCCAAGGCATCGGAAGCTTCCGCTTCTCCCGAAGCAAGCAAGCCGGCCGAGCAGGTAGAGCTCAAAGTATCCGGTTATAAGTCAGGCGCTGAAATCGGCGCGATTCCGGAGCTGAACGAGAAATTCATGAAAGAAAATCCGGATATCAAAGTCACCTATGAAGGTATGCCCGGCGCGCAATACAAAGATTTCATCAAAACAAGGCTGGTTGCAGGCGATGCATCCGATGTTATGCTCCTTCATCCCGGCGCCGAAATCGTCGACTATGCGAAAGCCGGATACCTGATGGACTTAAGCGGCGAGCCTTGGGTGCCGGATTTCACGGTAAGCGCGATCGACGCGGCTTCCGGAGACGGCAAAGTTTACGGAACACCAAATGATACAGTTATGCTTGGCGTTTACTATAATAAAGATATTTTTGCGAAGTTGAATTTGAAGGTGCCTACTGATTGGGATCAGTTTTTGGCGGCTTGCGAAGCTATCAAAGCCTCTGGCGTGACGCCGATCGCAATTGGTAATAACGATGGATGGATGACGCTGGCTGCGCTGTTCGTTATGGCTCCTGCGATGATATATGCCAAAGATCCCGATTTCGATAAGAAGCTGAATGCACGCGAAACGAAGTTCGCCGGTTCTTGGGACGAAATGAACAAAGCTTGGTTCTCCCTCGACACTAAAGGGTACTTGACTCCGAAGAGCACGGGGATCAGCTTGGATCAAGCGCAAACGGATTTCGCGAAAGGCAAAGCCGCGATGTATATCGACGGAACTTGGTCTCTGGCAGGCATTAAAGGCAAGAACGAGGCGCTGAACCTCGGAATGTTCGCCATGCCGTCCAACAAAGCGGGCGAAGACGTCTACGTATCCGCGGCAGTCGGAACGGTATGGACAATCAATAAGAGCACGGAAAAAGCGGACGCAGCGAAGAAATATTTGGCTTTCTGGGCCAAGGAAGAAAATCAGAGCATCTGGGCGAAGAGCGGCGGCGCGTTCCTCACGCTTCAAGGCAAGAAGAGCGATGCGGATCCAGCCTTCGAAGATATCGCGGGTACGCTTGCAACGGGGAAAGCGTGGCGTTTCTTGAATCAAGCGTGGGCGCAGGACGCGGCTACGACCGAGATGATGAAATCCGCGCAAGGCGTGTATTTGAAAGCATTAACGCCGGAGCAAATGCTGAAAAACATGGACGACGCATGGGATAAAGCAGCCAAACTGCAAAAATAATCAAAAGTGGGTGGGACGAATGAAACAGCTGACGTTCAGGCACAAAACCCACATCACTCTCGCTTGTTTCCTGGCACCGGCCGTGTTGATCTACTCTCTATTGTTTCTTGGCCCCGTCCTTAGCAGCTTCTATTATAGCCTGACTAACTGGAACGGCTTTACGGCTACGATGGGTTTTGTCGGGCTCCGCAATTATAGAGACATGATGGATGACGCGGCGTTTGTCGCCGCGCTCAAGAACACGGCCGTCTTTGCCGTATGGGTCGTAATCCTGCAAAACGCGTTGGCCATTCCCTTGGCCATCGCGTTGGATTCGGGAATTCGCAGCAAAAACGTGCTGAGAGTCATCTTCTTCGCCCCGGCAGTGCTCAGTCCGCTTGTGGTGGGTTATACGTGGATGTACATTTTTAATCCGAATAGCGGATTGCTCAATACTTTTCTCCGTTCGATCGGCCTCCCTTCGTGGGAACAAGTGTGGCTCGGAGATCCGAAGTTTGCTATGTTCTGCATTATTACGATGGTGATTTGGCAGTTCACAGGATATTCTATGGTCATTTATTTAGCTAACCTGCAGACGATTCCGAGTGAACTGTACGAAGCGGCCAACATAGACGGAGCGGGAAGGTGGAACAAGTTTCTGCGCATTACGTTTCCTTTGCTGGCACCGGCTATGACGATCAACATCCTTCTTTCCACGATAGGAACGTTAAAGGCATTCGATCTGATCTACGTCACGACGAATGGCGGCCCCTTTCACGCGACGGAGACGCTTACCGTACTTATTTTCGAATCGGCCTTCAAAGACAACAACTTCGGCTATGGCACCGCCATCGGAGTTGTCATGTTTCTTATTATATTTGTCGTATCGCTGCTGCAGCTGCTTGTTCTTAGGCGAAGAGAGGTGTCGTCTTGAGAACCGATTCCGCAAAGCTGAGCGCCAGGAAATTATCCATCGAGTTATTCAGCATAATCGCCGCATTCGTCTTTATTTATCCGCTATTCTTTATCGTAACGATGACCTTCAAGACCGCGGAGGAGGCAGCTTCATCCCCATTTCGTCTGCCGTCAAGTTTGCACTTCGGCAATTATGCCAAGGTGTGGGAGATGATGCATTTCCCGCTGGTGTTCGCCAATACGCTGCTCATTACCGCGGTTACGATCGCATTGATCATTGTCATTGGCGCAATCGCCGCATACCCTTTGGCGAGAAGATCCGAGAAGCCGTATTTATTTTTCTATTTGTTTTTCATTGCGGGCATCATGCTGCCCTTCCAACTGGCCATGATCCCATTGTATAAACTGGTTAATATGCTTCACCTGGTCAATACGTATCATGGCGCCATCTTGATTTATTCATCGATAAATTTGCCCTTCACTGTGTTTCTGTATACAGGGTTCCTCAAGTCAACGCCGAAGGAGCTCGAAGAAGCGGCGCTTATCGATGGTTGCTCCATCTTCCGCGCCTTCTGGACGACCGTGTTCCCGTTGATGAAGCCGGTTACGGCGACCGTCGCCGTGCTGACCGCGCTGAGCGTTTGGAATGATTTCATCGTACCGCTTCTATTCCTGAGCGAGCAGAATCACCGTACGATTACGATTGAATTGTACACTTTCGTCGGGGAGTATATTACGAATTGGGACTTGCTCTTTCCGGGTCTCGTGTTGTCCATTATGCCGTTGCTCGTGTTCTATTTATTCCTTCAGAAGTTCATGATCAAAGGCGTTGCGGCAGGATCGGTCAAAGGATAAGCGTGAGGAATACAAGCTTGCGCAATAAGGAGAAGCAGGGGGAGCGATTCCTCCTGTTTTTTCTTATTAGAGCGGTAATGATGATATAATAACCCCTAGCGCAATTAATTCCGATTTATGAATCATCAAGAGCGGCGGGGATACGTGAATGATCGTACTTGGACTAAGCATTCTTTTGTTCATCTTTATTTTTCAAGCGGCGACGATATTGCTGCTTGAATTTCGCAGGCCTGCCCATGCGACAGCTTGGTTATTTATCCTGTTTTTATTTCCGCTAGTTGGCTTCATTCTGTATTACTTTCTTGCCCAGGAGTATCGCAGGAGCAGAAAAGCAAGACGCAGCGGGTCGCAAGATAACATCCGCCGATTGCGCATGCTTAGGCAAAGCAAAATCGTGACATCGCCTGCCGAATTGCCCGATCCGGACTTTGCCGATCAGAATCGGTTGTTCCGCAGACTGATTAAGGGAGGAACGTTTCCCATTCTCGGCAGAAACAGTACGGAGGTTTACAGTAACGGCCAAGATACATACGATGCCATGCTTAAAGCGATTAGAGGCGCGAAACATCATATTCATATGTCCAGCTACATTGTCCGGGATGACGATACGGGGCGATTGTTCCAGCAAGCGCTCATCCGGAAAGCAAAGGAAGGCATTGAGGTCCGGTTTCTGTACGACGGAATCGGAAGCGTGAAGTTAAAGGACTCTTATGTGCGGATTTTGCTCGAGGGCGGCGTCGAATGTGCCTGTTTTTTTCCGTTGAAGATATCGTTCCTGAAAAAAAGGATGAATTACCGCAATCATCGGAAAATCATGGTCGTTGACGGATTAAAGGGGTTTGTCGGCGGTATTAATGTCGGAGACGAATATATCGGTAAACACCCAAAGCTTGGGTTCTGGCGGGATACCCATCTGGAATTGGAAGGAGATTCGGTATATTGGCTGCAGGAGGTGTTTCTTAAAGACTGGGAGCTCGCAACGAAGGAGAAACCGGATAACCCCGCATACTTCCCTGAGCATAGCTGCGATAACGCGCAACCGGTTCAGATCGTTCCTGCAGGCCCTAATCGCAGAGGGGATGCGATTCATGACTCCGTTTATGCGATGATTACTTCCGCCAGGACGCGAGTGTGGATCACGACCCCTTATTTCATACCTAGCGCAAGTGTCGGGATGGCCTTGCACGACGCGGCTTTAAGCGGATTAGATGTCAGGATTATTATTCCGTACGTACCGGATACATGGCTTGTTCACTTCGCGACTTTGTCTTACGTGGAAGAGATGATGAAATCCGGAGTGAGGGTGTGGCAATACCGTAAAGGGTTCGTTCACGCCAAGACGCTTATCGTTGATTCGCTTGTGGGAGTAGTAGGCTCGGCCAACATGGATTTGCGGAGCTTCTTCAGCAACTTCGAGATCAATGCCCATCTGTTTGATCCCGATACGATCGCCCGGATCGAAGCGGATTTCCTTCAAGACTTGAAGGACAGCACGGAAATCAATGCTCATCTATTCCGCAAACGGCCCAAGAAGCAGAAAGTAAGGGAGGCGCTGGCGCGAATTTTATCCCCTTTGCTCTAAACAGGGTTTTTAATGCGCAAATGGTCCAGTATCGGGGCAAGGTTCTGCTTAGGAGCCGAATTCAGAAGATCTCCTCGGATGCGAAGCCGATCCCGAATATTAAGCAAGTGATAATCGGTCGGTTTAACGTTGCCGCGCACTTCCTCCCAAGTTAACGGAGTCGATATTGTCGCTCCGGGTCTGGCGCGGGGAGAATACGGGGCGGGCAGCGTCTTGCCGGCGTAGTACTGGAGATAATCGAGATAAATAAGATCCCCGCGATCCTTCTTCATTCGTTCAACCGTGAACAGCTTAGGATGTTCCGCGACGAGATACTCCGAAATGAACTTGCCGAACCGCCTCAGGTCGTCAAATTCCGGTCCGCGTTCGATTGGCATGACGATTTGAACGCCGGTTGCTCCCGAAGTTTTGGGAACGGCGCTTAATCCGAGCGAAACGAGCAGATCCCCGACTAGGGCAGTGGCTTCCATCAATCGAGGTTCTACCTCTAAAGAAGGATCAATGTCCAGCATCCAGGTGTTCGGCAATCGAATCCCGATCTCTTCGCATGAAACATGAAATTCCAGGCTGTACAAGCTTCCCATCCATAGCAGGGTAGGCAGGGAATCCATGACTACATACCGGATGTTGTTTTCTGTTGCGGTTCTTACGTAATCGGGAGCAGGCTCAGGGCAATTTTTCTGGTAAAAGGAAGTGCCGTGGATGCCCTTAGGATAGCGGATCGTAGTCAGATAGCGGTTGGAGGTATAGGGGAGCAAGTACGGGGCTAGCTCGGCAAGAATCTGCACGTAGTCCAGCTTTGTAATTCCGTTATCCGGCCAAATCAGCTTATCGGGATTGGAGATCGACAGTTCGAATTCCCCAAGTTTGATAATCGTGCCTTGCCGTGCCATAAGAAAAATCCCCTTTTCCAATTCAGCTTACCTTTAGTATTTCCCATTGATCACATAAAAAAATGCTTGATCAGGAATGGCTCCCTGTTCAAGCATTTTTGCGCTTTCGGCCATATTAAAATTCAAAACAAGTATTGCTGAACGTGCCGAATTCGTATCCTCGATATAACACGCTTGGGGTTTGCTCACCGCTGGAGCTGCCCATAGCTAGAAATAGCGGGACGAAGTGTTCGGCTCTAGGTACCGCGCGTGACGCATAGGGCGCTAATTGCTCGTAATTGACGAGGGATTGCAAATCTTTGGCTTGGATTTTCTCAATAAGCCAATCGTCGAATTCGACCGCCCAAGGCTCCGGATGCTGCTGACCAAACTTGATGTAGTTGAAATTATGAACGGTGGTGCCGCTCCCGATGACGAGAATATTTTCCTCGCCCAGCGTGCGGAAAGCTTCACCGATTTTGTATTGCTCGGCGGCGGATAAGAAAGGATTCACCGAAACCGTTACGACGGGAATGTCGGCTTCCGGATACATGTGTCGCAGGAACACCCAAGCACCGTGATCAAGGCCTCTTTTGTTGTCTCTCTGAGACGGGATTCCATGAGTTTGGAATAATTTCTCCAGCTTCTCGGCAACTTGCGGGGAACCTGGAGCCGGATAAGCGATCTCGTACAGATCATCCGGAAACCCGTAGAAATCGTATATCGTCTCGAGCGGACCGTCGGCGAACGAAACCGTCGTTACTTTCTCCTCCCAATGGGCGCTGAAGATAACGATGGCTTTAGGAGTAAACCTCTTGCCGATATCCTTCAGGAAATGTGTGTAATCCGATTGTTGTTTAATCATCATTGGCGAGCCGTGGTTTATGAATAAACTGGGTAACATGGGCGCGCTCCTCTCTATCTTTTACTGATAAAATATAATATACTTACTTTATGTAACCAAGTATATCTATTGCATGGATTTAAGTCAACGAGGTGATAAAATGGATCAGCAGGAATTGTGTCCGAAGTTCGAGAAGGCGATGGAAATCCTCAGCAAACGATGGACGGCATTAATTGTATATCAGCTGCTCTCGGGCCCGCAGCGATTTGTTCGGATAGAAACCTCGCTGACTAATTTAAGCGGGAAAGTGTTGTCGGAAAGATTAAAGGAGCTAGAAGCGGAAGGAATCATCAGGCGCGATGTTTATCCGGAAACTCCCGTGAGGATTGAATATCAGTTGACGGAGAAGGGGCTTGCGCTGGCTCCGCTGTTTGAACATATTGCGAAATGGTCTCACGATTGGATCCGGATTTCATAGTCGAATCGAATACTTTACTGCTCCTATACTGACCCTAGTCTGCCCTATTCAGCATAGAAATCGATCGCCCAGGGAATATTGGAAATGGTTATAGGCCAGATCGCAGAGGGGAGCAAATGACTATGGATTCAGAAACTACGCCGATTTCGGATTCGATCCACGAGGGTAAGGACGTCTACGATATGGATATTGACCGAATGATAAACGAAGGGCTTGGCGGAGGCCAAGTGACGGTTCATAACGGGTTAATTACGGAATCGACGACAGATTCGATGGAGGCCGATAATCCATGAACGCACAGAGAGCGCAAGAAATTTACGAATCCTCGGACAATATCCCCGTTCAACTGGACGACGGTCAATCGGTGTGGATCGAGAATGTGGATACCGCCAATGGCGTCGCTACCGTGCAAATCGGACAAAGTCCGACGAATACGCAGACGGTTGCTGTTGAACGGTTGAAGGAACGGCAGTAATAAGTATTGCTCCGTAGATGGGGCGGGTTCTTACTTTTTGAAAGCGGGATAGCCTCGTGGTACAATGGGGTAGTGCCATTATATCCCACGAAGGAGTGACTGTTATGTATGATATCGCCATTATCGGAGGCGGCCCAGCAGGAGCTAGCGCAGCTATTTTCACCGCGAAAGCAGGAAAGAAAACGCTTGTGATCGACAGCGATCAGAGCGTAACGAAACGCGCTTGGGTGGAAAATCACTATGGAGTCGACGGGATTACCGGTCCGGATCTTGTTGCGGTAGGCAAGAAGCAAGCAACCAAATTCGGTGCTGAATTTGTAACCGCCAAAGCAACGAGGTTAACCTCGGGCGATGGTTTCATCACCATCGAGACGGATGGTGAAACCTACGAAGCGGGTCATGTCATTCTCGCAACTGGCCTCTTCGTCGACGTGGCTGAAGCAAGCGGCGTTCGCACGAAACCCGGAACGGAGCCGAGAATCAAGACGATCGTTGAGGCTACCCCGGAAGGCAAGACGAGCATGGATAATATTTGGGCTGCCGGCACAGCTGCCGGAGTGAGCATGCATACGATCATCACCGCTGGAGACGGCGCGAAGGTTGCGATTAACGTGATCAGCGAGATCAACGGCGAGCGTTATGTTGACCATGATGTGCTGAAGGCATAGAAGTTTTATAAATGCTGTATTTAGCGGCTTCTCATTAGTTTATTAACTAGTGGGAAGTCTTTTCATTTTTCTCTAATCTGGATTGACTTGCATACAAGTATACATGTAAAATAATTGATAAGATTAGTTGCATTAAAAAGGAGTTTGATCCACTCATATGATCAGCAATATCTCATCGGGAAAAAAATCGTTAAGCGAAACGGCATACGACTGGTTAAGGGATTCCATCATTTATCTCCGTTTCGAGCCAGGTCAAATGGTGTATGAGAATGAACTGGCGCAGACGCTCGGAATGAGCCGTACTCCGCTGCGCGAGGCGTTTCGCATGCTGCTCATGGAAGGGATGATCGAAATTTTGCCGCAGCGCGGCGTACGGGTTTCTTTAATTTCCCGGAGCAAAGCGGAAGAGGTTCGGTTTATCCGAGAGAGCCTGGAAGTGAGCGCCGTTCGTGAAGTATGCCGGCTGTGGAAGGAAGATGGCATTCGATTCAGTAAAATCGCTAAGAGCGTGGATGCCTTATTGGAGGAACAACATCAGGCGGCGGAAGAGAGGGATGCTTTGGCATTCCTGCAGGCAGACGAAGCGTTTCACCAACTGATTTTGCGTCAGTTCGGGAATGAAACGCTGCTTTCCGTCGTGCTTCTGATGAGGGGACACCTTAACCGGCTGCGTTATTTGATGCTGAAAGAATTCGAACAAATGGACGTATTGATTGATGAGCACCGGAAACTATTCGAAGCGGTCGCAACGGGCGACGAACAGGCGGCGGTTTCGCAGCTTGAATCCCATTTGCGGAAGCTTCATGTGGAGCTGCCTGAAGCGGTTGCCAAGTTTCCGCATTATTTCACCAAGTAATAGAGGTTGGGAGAGTGGATTGTATGAGGGCACACCCGTATGAGTTTAACGGGAAGGTCGCTGTCGTTACCGGGGGAACGATGGGCATCGGTTTCGGAGCGGCACGCAGTTTGGCGCAAGGGGGAGCAAATGTGGTTATTTGCGGTTCGCGGCCGGATGCGGGGGAGGAAGCGGCGCAGCGGTTATGCGACGAAGGGCTTCCCGTTGTTTTCAAGAAAGCGAATGTCCGCTTCTCTTCGGAAATTCAAGAATTGATCCGGTATACGGCGGATACATACGGCCGTTTGGACATTCTTGTGAACAGCGCAGGCGTTCAACGGTATGGCGATGTGACGGAAACGAGCGAGGAAGTATGGGATGAAGTGATCGATATTAACCTCAAAGGCATGTTTTTAAGCTGTAAATATGCCATACCTGAGATGCGCAAAGGCGGAGGAGGAGCGATCGTCAACGTTTCCTCCGTACAAGCTTTCGCTTCCCAGAAAGGGGTAGCCGCCTACACGGCCAGCAAAGGCGGCATCAACGCCATGACGAGAGCGATGGCTCTCGACCATGCGCAGGACAATATCCGCGTCAACGTCGTGTGTCCGGCTTCCATCGATACGCCAATGCTGCGATGGGCGGCCGATTTGCATAAAGGAGAGAGCAGCCAGGAGCAATTACTGGCCGATTGGGGGAAGATGCACCCGATAGGCCGCGTCGGCACGATGGAAGAAGTGGGCGAGCTTATCGCCTTCTTGGCAAGCGATCGTGCCGGTTTTATTACGGGCGCCGAGTACAAAATTGACGGAGGCATGTTGGCGGCGCTGGGCGTCCACTTGCCGGAATAAGGAGAGGGAACATGAAGATTACGAACATCAAATCGACTACCGTTATGATCCCTTTGGAGGCTCCCCTTCGCCATAGCAACGGAGCGCATTGGGGACGATTCGTCCGCACAATCGTCGAGGTGGAGACGGACGAAGGCATTACCGGCTTCGGAGAAATGGGAGGCGGAGGAGAAAGCGCCGAGGTGGCATTCGCCGGACTAAAACCGTACCTTCTCGGGCATGATCCTTTCCAATTGGAGGAAATGCGTTTTAAGATTTGTAATCCGACAGCAAGTCTTTACAATAACAGAACCCAACTGCACGCGGCCATCGAGTTTGCCTGTTTGGACATCATGGGCAAGAAGTTGGGAGTCCCCGTGCATCAGCTGTTGGGAGGCAAAGTGCGGGACAGCGTCTCCTTCGCAAGTTATTTGTTTTACCGTTTGCCGAACGAGCGTACGGGCGAAGGAGAAATTCGCACCGTCGAACAGTTGATCGAACATTGTCGCGAATTGAAAGAAAAGCACGGGTTCACCACGCACAAGTTAAAGGGAGGCGTATTTCATCCCGACTATGAACTTGAGTGTTATCGCGCGTTGGGGGATGCTTTTCCACGGGACCGCCTTCGTTTCGATCCGAATGCCGCGCTTAGCGTGGAAGACTCCATCCGTTTCGGCCAAGCGATAGAGGGATTAAACAATGACTACTTCGAAGATCCGACTTGGGGGCTGAACGGAATGCGGCGGGTTCGTTCCATGGTGCGAATACCGACGGCAACGAATACGGTCGTGGTGAACTTCGAACAGTTGGCGGCCAATATTCTGAATCCGGCAGTGGATGTGATTTTACTGGATACGACCTTCTGGGGAGGCATCCGTCCTTGCGTTAAGGCGGCCGGCGTATGCGAGACATTCCAGTTGGGCGTAGCCGTTCATTCGTCGGGTGAACTAGGGATTCAGCTTGCATCGATGCTGCATATGGGGGCGGTCGTTCCCAATTTGGCTTTTGCCGCCGATGCCCACTACCACCAATTGCAGGACGATATATTGGAAGGCGGTAAAATGAAGTACGAGAACGGCGCGATTCGGGTCCCGGACGGACCGGGTTTGGGCATCCAAGTAAGTCGGGATAAGATTGAACAATATGCGGAGATGTATCGAGAATTCGGAGGATATCCGTATGACCGGGATCCATCGCGCCCCGATTGGTTTCCGCTCGTTCCCAACGAACGCTGGGCGGATCATCGGGTTAAGTCAATATGAATATAAAGCCGGTTTGGATGGGGAAGCAAGCCGTGCTGACGCATGACCGCGCAACGGTCTTCTATGATGGCATCTTCTCGGAGCCGCAATTAAACCACCCGGAAGGAATTGCGTTCGATGGACAAGGACACGTGTGGTGCGGAGGAGAGAAGGGGGAAGTTTTCCGGATCGCGGCCGACGGGACCGGCATTGAACAAGTGGCCTCTACGGGCGGGTTTACTTTGGGATTGGCCTTAGATGAATCCGGTTTTTTGTATACGTGCGATTTGCGGCATTCGGCCGTATTTCGCCTTGATACCCGGACTGGGAAATTGGAACGGTTCGCCGATGGTGACGGAGCGGAAAGGAACATGCGCATTCCCAACGTTCCCGTCGTCGATGAAACGAACCAGTTCCTTTATGTAAGCGATAGCTACGATTCGCGGCAAGCCGGACCGGGAATATGGAGGTTCGACTTGAAGTCAGGCACGGGCTTCATGTGGTATGATGAACCGTTGCGTTTCGCCAATGGGCTTGCCCTTTCTCCCGATGGAAAAAATTTGTTCGTTGCCGAAACCTTTGCTCGTACAATTAGCTGTATTCCCCTTAATGATGATGGCAGCGCGGGTTCGAAGCAAACGGTCATTGAAGTGGATGCACTGCCTGACGGGTTAACGTTCGACAGATTGGGCCGACTTTATATCAGTTGTTATGAACCTTCGCTCATCTACCGTTGGTCGGAGACTTCCGGATTGGAGCTGTTATACTACGATCCTGAAGCGCATATGCTCTGCCATCCTACGAACTGCGCGTTTCGCGGCAACGATTTATTTACATCGAATTTGGGACGTTGGCATATTACGAGAATCGCGGACGTGTTGAAATCTTAATCTCTAAAGGCGGGCATAGAATATGAAAAAATATCGGCGTCAGCGCAATTACGGGTGTCGCATTCATGACCAATACACTTACTTCGGGATGAGAACGATCGTACTGGAGAACGATTTGGTGCGCATTTCCTTGTTGCTCGATAAAGGCACGGAAATTTTCGAATATTTGTATAAACCGAGCGATCTAGATTTCATGTGGCTGACGGAAAATGGCGTGCAGAACCCGACCGACTATTTGCCCACTTCTCCCGATCCCGTATCAACTTTTATCGATTATTACCCGGGAGGTTGGCAGGAAGTGTTTCCCAACGGAGGTGGCGCCAGCACCTACAAAGGGGCGCAAATGGGACAGCACGGCGAAGTGGCTCACATGGCTTGGGATTACGAAATCGTAGAGGATACGCCTGAACGGATATCCGTTTGCCTCGGCGTAAGAACGAAGAAGACTCCGTTTCAATTAAGCAAAACGTTAACATTGACTCGCAATAGCCCCTCCCTGACCATTGAAGAAACGCTTGAAAATGTCAGCGGAGAACCGCAGCAATACATGTGGGGACAGCATTTGGCGTTCGGCCGCCCTTTTTTGGAGGCAGGCTGCACGATAATAATGCCAGAAGGATTGAACATACTAACGGAAAACGCGGACTCGCCCGTTGCCTTGCCGGGAACAATAACGAGAGGAACATCGAACGTTTGGCCGAACGGCGTTAATGACCGGGGGGAAACCGTCGATCTTTCTAGAATTCCGGAAGTAGGAACGCTGTCGGACATTGTATATTTGCATGGATTCCCAAAAGAAGCATGGTATAAGGTGGAGAACGATTTACTCGGAATGGGAATGAAAGTACAGTGGGACGGAGAGGCGTTCCCCTACTTATGGTTTTGGCAGGAGTACGGTGCCACGAAGGACTATCCTTGGTACGGACGGCATTACAATATCGGCCTGGAGCCTTTCTCAAGCTATCCTACGTTTGGGCTGGAGGAAGCAATCCGCAACGGGAGCGCCGGCTGCATCGGACCTAGAGAGCGTAAAACATTTACGATGCAAACCACCCCGTATCCCATCAACCAATCTTAAAAAACAGGCTTTGCGAACGGCGCTTAAACGCGCCCTCGCAAAGCCTGTTTTATTCCACTTTTTATGAGATAAATTCTTGAACCCATACGCCGTTGTAATAAGCGACGCCGATGGTCGTGTAGTTTGCGTTTAGAATGTTGGCGCGGTGACCCGGGCTGTTCATCCAAGCAGTCATTACTTCTTGCGGGGTGCGCTGGCCTTTGGCGATGTTCTCGCCGGCATAGCGATAGTTAATCCCGTATTGCTTCATCATGTCGAACGGCGAACCGTAAGTCGGCGAATTATGATCGAAGTAACCTTTGGCGTACATGTCCTTCGCTTTGTCGAGCGCCATCTTCGTTAACGTTGCATTCGTCGTCTTGAGCGGGCTTAAGCCTGCTTTTGCGCGTTCTTGGTTCACAAGAGTAACGACTTGCGTCGCGAATGCCGATGCAGGAGCGGTTGTTCCAGTATTAGTATTGCCAGAACCGGTGTTTCCTACGCTGCCTGAGTTACCGCTTCCCTGGCTTGGCTGCGAAGGCTTGGCAGGTTCGACTGGTTTAGGCGTTGTTACGACAGGTTTAGATGCGACCGGATATTTGCCTTGCATGATTTGCTGAAGTAAAGCGTTAAGATCAAAACCGTTTTGAGTCATAAATTGTTGCGACAAGGTAGTATTGCTTCCGGTTGTTCCGCAAACGCTGGCTGCGGATGCAGCGCCCACTCCCGTAGGAATGGATATGGCTAATGCCAACGTGCCTAGGATAAGAGTTTTCTTAAGACCTTTGTTATTGCGTTTATTCATGAAATGTGTTCCTCCTCTTTATTAAGCCTGCGAAGACTTGGAATACCTCAAAGTCTATCAGCTATGAAGGACCAGATCACCCCATAAATATTTACAATTGATAGGCTTAACGTCTTTTTATCCCGTTAAATCAGTCGTTTTAGCACCTCTAACCAATTTTTTCTTGCTAGAATTACTAGGGTTCGTTATCTTGAGAAGATAACGGATTGGAGGTTTTTACGATGGAAATACAAGTTGGAGAATACTTAATCAGCGACGATAAATCCCTGCTTCAGATGGATGTAATCCAAGGCTTCCTATCGCGGAGCTATTGGGCTGCCAAACGTCCGTTCGAGCGGACTGCGCAAGCCATCCAGAATTCGAATTGTTACGGCGTATACGACGAAGACAAAAAACAGATCGGCTTCGCGCGGGTAGTCACCGATGATGCGACTATTTTTTATCTATGCGACGTTTTCGTTAATGAAGATCATAGAGGTCAAGGAATCGGCACGAGGTTGGTCGCCCATATTTTCAATGAACAACGATATGAGGGGATGTTAGGTCTACTGGGTACGGCGGATGCTCACGGTTTGTATGAGAAGTTCGGTTTCATGCGCGATGCCGAACGTTTTATGAAAAAACCGCCAGCATGGCGGGCGGATGCCTGATATCTCTGAACTCGAACATGAAACGGCAGGCTTCCCTGCTGTTTTTTTGTTACGCTAGAAAGTATAAGTTTTATAGACATCTGCTCAACTAGGCTTAATCTGTTTTTTCTTCGTATGTACCAATATCCCGCAGCGTCAGAAAAGTAGGAAAATAAATCGGCACCTAATTTCCGTGCCATTTCGGAGAAATGGTACCATTATCCCCTTGCCTCAGAAGTGCGTTGCCAATAAGCGAATATTCGAATGTCATGACTTGAGTGGGGAGTTGCCAACCAGCGGATTTACGAAAGTCAAGACAGAAGTGAGTTACCAATGAGCGGATATTCGAATGTCATGATTTGAGAGGGAGTTGCAATCAACGAATTCCCGGATATCACGCATAAGTTTGCCGTTTCGTGAATGGGAATAGAACGGATTATCGGCAACTTAAAAAGCAGGCAACCCAAGCATCAAGCATTCCATAGGGTGAGATATTTTCCTTTCCACTTCGCCTTGCTTCCCCAGACCACCCAGGGAACGGTGAGAACCGGTTTGCTGCGGGTCAGATCTTTGTAAGTCAAGGTTGGCGTCGCAGCGCACCAATGGAGCAGTTGGCCGAAGACCGGGGCATGGCGGAGTTTTAAGTTCAACCGGAAACAAAACTCGTCTAAATAAGCCTGCAAATGTTTGGCCCCGATGCCATTAAACGTATTGTTCAGCCACGCGGTCACCTTCCACTTGATGGGGTTCAAAGCAGGGTGAAGTTTGCCGCGCGAAACTGTCACGGCCTCTCCATCCGTATGATCGTTTACGAACGCTTGGACGCCAGGTTTTTCAATCCACCTCAACGCGTTATTCACATGGCTGGGATCCGGTTGTTTGATTTTGATTTGCTTGGGCTCGTCTCGCTCATTGAGGGATCCGCCGATCAACAGCGGCTGCCGGGCCTCGCTAAAATACGTATAACCGTAAGAGATAGGGTCAACTCGCACAACACCCGTGAGCGGATCGCCTTCATCGGCTTGTTGCAGGGCATGGCGGATTTTTCTTGCGATGAGCCACGCAGTCTTATAGGTGACCTGAATCACTTGGGACAGGCGGGAGGCGCTGATGCCGGAAGGCCGGGAGAGTAAAAACATCGCTTGGAACCAGCGGGTCAACAACGTGGAGCTGCCTTCCATGATGGTGCCGGCGATGACAGACGTCTGATGGCGACAGGAGCGGCATTCATAGAGAGGCAGTCTTCGCGTACGGATGAGATAAAAGTGAGGATGACGACAAGTCGGGCAACGGAAGCCGTCCGGCCATCTGGCTTCGAACAGCGCCTCGGCGCAAGCCTGCTCGGAGTTGAACTGCTGGCAAAATGCCTCGAAGGTCAGATGATCCTGAAACATACACGCCCTCCTCAAGTAGAACATTTGTTCTTATTTCTATCATACCAAACATACGTTCTATTTTCAAGAGATATCGGGTAAAATTTCAACGTTCCGGGTTTGTTTTCAGAAGCATGAACAAGGGTTTTCCCCCTTATTGGATGGGATAATGGTATGTTTTCGCGGAAAGGAGTTAGGGGAGGCTGCGGTGGTCCTATTCTACTTCTGATGCGAAGGGATAAAGGTACGTTTCGCGAACAGCTGCAGGCATGAACAGGAGTGTCGGACCGGTCGCGCTCCAGAGTTACAAGGGAGTTCATGGGTACGATTGCTTTATTACGGATATTCGCCAAAAGTAAAAGGACCGGAGGCAAAGCCTGGCAAAGCCTCCGGTTTTTTTAAATTGTAAAGAAGGATTCATCGGGAAAAAGGCGAATATATATTCGCATATAGCAAGCTGACTTCCATATTTTTACGGAGACTACGCCTATGGATGCTTCTACTCAACCGCCTAATGTTCGTACGGAACAAGACATTAAAGCTTGGTTATCTGAACTTCGACCCGATTTGCTGCGTTACAGCCGTTCATTGTGCGGGAACAGAGTAGAGGCTGAAGACATTGTGCAGGATGTTTTCGTTAAAGTGATGAGCCGGCTTGAGGAGGATCCTAAGCATAACCTCAATAGATCTTATTTGTTCCGCGCGGCGAAGAACGTCTGGATAGATTTGTGCCGCAGGCGGCAACGCAGCCCGCAAGTTTCTCTCGAAGAAATGCAACATGACCCCTCTTCCTATGATCATCCTTTTTATTCGACTCGGGAATTGCTTGAAGCTTTATTCGATCGTCTGATGCCTAAACCTTTCGTGATCCTGCTGTTATGCGATGTTTTCGGCTTTACGGCTAAGGAAACGGCTATTCATATCGAAGGGACTGAAGGCTCCGTTCAAGTGGCGCTTTCCCGTGCGCGCAGCCGGTTGCAGCAGTTGGCGAGACGGGGGGATGCGGCGGAAGGGTCTCGAAGAGAGGCACCGCAACAACAACCGAAAACCGCAGAAAGCGTGGATTTGCTGGATGCGGTCATTAAGGCTTTCCGCCGTCATGATCCGCACATGATATATCAAGCCTATTCTCGGCTGTTCCTTAGCGGCTCGCGGATCAATGATATTAAATCGTTGGGCGGTCGGCTGTGTTTCACGTTCAGGGATCCCGATGGGAATGTATTGATGGTGAGCGGTTAATTTTTTGCGGAGAGGTGTATGGTTTGAAGCAATCTCAACGTTTAGTAAGAGTAGGTTCATCAAGAGGAGGGATTAAATGTCCAATCAGGTGAAATTAGTCTCATTACAGGAGAAGAAATTCGTGGGTTTACCGGTAACATCGCCATTTGAAGCTCATCAACCGGAAAGAATCGACGAAGCAAAGCAGATATTCATTGAGAGAAGACATGAGATCAAGGCGGTTGTAAATCCGAATGAATACGTTTGTCCTCACTACACATCCGAAGTGCTGTTCACTTATTTTTTCTGCATGGAGGTAAGCGAGATTACGGATGTCCCGAATGGGATGATCGGTTTCACGCTGCCCGCACATACTTATGCCTTAACCAGGTCGGATCAGGATCCCTATGAAGTCATTCATTCTTTTCTGAGGGATATCGGGAAGGAAAGCAATCAACGTGCTTTGGCTATGGAAATTTACTCTTTTGACAATCCGCAGTGGCCGAGTCAAGTCGATGTTTATTTGCCGATCAAAGAGTAGGAGGATCAGCTATGTTTAATCGGATTGATCGGGTGATGGTTCCCGTACCGGATATCCATCGTGCGGCGGAATGGTACCGGAGAGAGCTGGAATTTCAGGTCGTTGAAATTCGCGAACGGGAAATTGACCTTAAGGTTCATCAGGGGGAAGCGTTGCTGACTCTTATGGAGGTGGATTCCTTCCAACCCAAGCCCCATCTGCATGCGGAAGGGCACGTTCCCTGCTTTAACTTCTATACCCACTGGGAGGATCTCCATCTGGAATGGCTTCACTCAAGGGGAATTGAAACAACGGATATGATGAACGTGCCCTATATGAATGTCAGCGAAATGATGGATAGGGATGGCAATGTAATCGGCATCTGCCATGAAAAGGAATCGTCGCTTTACCACACTCCGCACGAAGGCGCGCTGCCACCTATGTTCCATCGGGTTTTGGCGGTGTTTTTGCCGGTCAAGAATTTAGAGGCTTCTATCCAGTGGTACACGGATAAGCTTGGATTTCAGCTTTATAACCATTGGGGTCAGGGCGCTGATCTTAAAGTCGGGGAGGGCGAGACGATCGTCACGATGATCGTAATGGATGGACCGGTGCATCAAGAAGCGCTTCGGGCCGTAGAAGGATACCCCTACTACTCTCTTCAGACCGACAATATTCACGAGGTCTATAAGCAATTGCAGGACAAGGGAGTCACCTCGGAAGAGGGCATGGAACAGGGCGGGTTTTGCCGTTTTCACATCCGATCGCCGGAAGGGCTGACCATTCGAATATCAGATAGGGAGCCGATTTACGTACGTTGAGATTTAATCCGCAATCCAATAGGAAGGGAGCACGAACCCATGAGTTTTGAGACAAGAATCACCTGGAAAGATCCGTTCAAAGTCGTAGGTCAAAAAATCCTTTTTACTCCCTCTCAACATACCCCGCCTTCGGAAAATGAAATTGCTCTTCTATGGCAGCGCTTTAATCCGCGGGGATGCGAAATCCGACATTTCAATGGTGGAAGTTATGGTTTGTGCGTATTTGGGCCTGATATGGAGCCTGGCAAGCCATTTGATTACATCGCCGCAGCGGGCGTGTCCGCATTCGAGGATATTCCCGACGGAATGACGGCCGAGTCGTATCCCGGCAGTCTCTATTGCGTCGTTCAGCGCCACGGGATCATCGACGAAATAGGTAAAGCCTTTAATTATTTCCATCAAGATTGGATTCCGAATTCCGAATATGAATATGGTGGTCCAGGCGTCGAGTTTGAATATTACGATGAGAGGTATAAGGGCAATTATGATCCTGATTCCATTATGGAGTTGTGGTTCCCGATTCGCAGAAAGAAGGAGCTCCCGATCGAGAGCCGGGTAGCTAGCTTGTTCGTCCACGTAACCGATTTGCGCCGGGCGGCAGATTGGTATAACCGATTGCTGGGCTTGCCCCTGAGAGAGGAAAGGCTGAATGGCGGCCCAGTCTATTGGTTTGATTTGCCGGGAACGGGTCTGATTTTAGATTCCGACACCTTCAACCGGGCAAATCCCGACTGGTCGGAGAAGAACAGCCCGCGTATTATGTTCGCGGTTTCCGATATCGATGAGGCTTATAACTATATAAAGGATAAAGCTAACGTACTCTTCGAGCCTGAACGCCACGGGAGCATGGCCTATTTCAATTTCAGCGATCCGGAAGGGAATGTTCAAATGGCTTGCTGGGCTGCGGACGGCGGGGTGGATCATGAGCTTCCAATTACGGAAAGCCCTGTGTTGGCTCGTATTAGCGGAGCATTTATCGATGTTAAGGATATGAAGAGCGAGGCTGCTTGGTATACGGATCTATTAGGCTTGCCTTTGGATGAACGCGCTGTTTCGCAGTCGATATATACCGTTCCGGTAACACGAGGAGCTTCACTGCTTTTGGATCAGAACCGATACCTCAAGCAAGAGCCGTTTTCTATTTTATTTATGTTCGATACCGATGATATTCAGGCATCGTACGACTATGCCGTCAATTGCGGAATGGAATTTCACGGTGAAATGGAACGGCATGGAGCTGTTTCCTTCTTCATCCTGAAAGATCCGGACGGCAATTTGATTATGATTTGTCAAATGAATGAATCGCTCAGCGGGAAAATCAATTAAATGGAGGTAACGGCAGATGGCGAAGCAAATCGGCAGTTCTTTGACGGTGTTCATGGTTACGAACTTAGAGCGTTCCAAGCAATATTATCGCGAGGTGCTCGGATTCGACGTGACGGATTGGTGGGCGCAAAGGGACGGACTTCAAGGATTGGCCTTGAAATTGCTGCAATCGCCGGCAGGAGCGGGAGCAACTCCCAATCCGCCTGAGCCGGGATCCGATACCGGAGTAGATGTGTATGCTTATGTTGAAGATTGGACAGCGCTCGATCAATTGTACTCGGAATTTACATCCAAAGGCGCGAAAATTTCGCGAGAGCCGATTGTCTATGCCGATGGCGGTCCTTGGAAGGACTTCGTCGTGGAAGACCCGGACGGCTACCATTTGGCTTTCGGCGGTATAGATGGATCTCGAGCCCATTGCAGCATCGATCCGCATATCGATTCGGTTTTCCTATGGGTAAGGAACTTGGACAAAGCCGTAGATAGATACAGCAAGCTTATGGGGTTGGAAGTTCGGGAGCAGGACCGTTATGGTCATCTTCACCTTTTCCATCTGGACAACAATACCGGCTTGATTCTCGATTCCAATGGAATGGATTCCATTCCGGTGCCGGAGAAAGGTCCCGTCTTGTTTAAGGTGAGTACGAAGAATATCGACAAAGCTCGCGATGAAGCCGTCAACCTCGGTTTCGATGTCGTATACGGCATAATTCGTCTGCCGCAAGTATCCTTCTTTAATATTCGCGACGAAGACGGAAATATTTTGACGGTGAGCCAGGACCATTAAGTGGGGAATAGGAGGGGGGAGCCGCGTGAAAGTAACCATTGTAGAAAAGCAATCGATGAAGATGGCTGTCATTAAAAGTGTCCGTAATGGGAGCGATGTAAGACAGGCTTGGAAACGGGTTCAACAATTGTTGAAGGGGCATCCTGCGGTCGGCAACGATGAATATGGGCATGTGCTCATTCCGGAATGGCAGTGGCCTACCGAGGTTACGACACTATGGACAGGCGTTGAAGTGAACAGCTTCGACAACCTTCCTGAAGGTCTAGAGACGATTACGATTCCGGCGCGTCGTTTCGCCAGAATTACGGTTAAGGGCAATAGAGAGCGGATGAACGAGACTTACGCCTATTTGGGCGAATGGTTCGGAACCGAGGGATATGAGCGAGATATGAACGAAGGGTCGTACGGCTATGAAGCAAATCGGCTGATGCCGATTAATCCCTTTGATATCCCGGCGAATGAGATCGATGAATTCGATTTCGATATTTATGCCCCGATTAAGGAAAGCCAGTCGGTACAGTCGGATCGTTTTCCGGCCATCTTAAAGGTGGAGGTTCAAGCTGATAAAGCTCGTAAAATTGTCGGAATGGAAGCATTCATCCAACAATCGACAACTCCGCCGAATCTAGTTATCGGGCCGCTTTGGCATCAATTGATGCAACGTTTCGAAGAAATATCAGACCGCAGCGACAACCCGCATCATTATGGTTTGCTTAGTTACAAGCCGCCCTTCGGATCCGGTCAGGATTTTACTTACTTAGCCGGCTTTGAGGTAGGAGGCGACGCTCCATTGCCGGACGGTTTTGTCACGAGGACGATTCCCGCACGTCTCGTTGCCATCGTAACTTATCAAGGCCTGGCTAAAAACATTACGCAAGCATGGGAATTTTTCCATGGGAGTTGGCTCAGTCAATCGGGATATGAAGCGATACACGATTTCGACTATGAAGTGTACGATCATCGTTTTCATGGAGTCGACAGCACGGAGTCGATTATGGAGGTTCATTTTCCGATTCAATTGAAACAAACTTCAAACCTGCTTACGGACAAGATGATGTACGACGAAAAAGGCGGTTTCGAGCTTCAAGACATGCGGGATGCGAAAGTGCATATGGCGTGCTTCAAGGGGGCGGAATTTCACGGCATCGATCTTCGAAATGCTTCGCTGGAGCACGTTAATTTCGTCGACTCCAAGTGGCAGCATATCTTTTTCTCCAATGTCCATGTAAATATGGCGCAATTGGGTGGAACGGTATTCGAGAACATTAAACGTCCGGATGCTGCGGAAAGTCGATTTACTGAAGAAGCAGGAACGGATGGATGGATCAACGTAGAACCGGTAACGTTTCGTAATAGCGACCTGAGCACGGCGATTTTCGAAAATTGCGATTTGGTTGACGTGGATATTCGGAATTGCCGGACGGAAGGAATGCGCATTAACGGTATTCTCGTGCAAGATTTGTTGACGCATTACAAGCCGGGGAGAGAGTAAAGACCAGACTGACCGGGAGCCAATCAAACGGAGGATGTTCAGATGAAAGTGGATTCCCACCAGCATTATTGGAAGCCGAGCCGCAATGATTATGGTTGGTTGACGCCGGAAACCGGAGTATTGTACGCGGATTATATGCCGGATCAATTGCATCCGTTGCTGCAACAATACAATTTTGACAGGACAATTGTCGTACAAGCTGCGCCAACAATTGCCGAAACCGAATTTCTGTTGTCGCTTTGCGACAAGGAAGAGACGCTGGCCGGTGTCGTAGGGTGGCTGGACTTGGAATCCGACGGCTTTGCACGTGATTTTGCCCGTCTGCTGCGTAATCCGTATTTCGTGGGAATCAGGCCAATGCTGCAGGATATGGATGATGATGCTTACATTCTTCGTCCCAAAGTGATCGAATCATTGAAAGCGTTGGCCGAGGATGATTTTCCGATCGATTTGCAGCTTCGTCCGCGGCATTTGCCGCATGTTGTCCGTTTATTCGAAAAAATGCCGAAGTTAAAGGCAGTTATCGACCATTTAGCTAAACCTTATATCGCGGATGGGACCCTCGAGCCGTGGAAACAACAAATCGGTGAAATCGCCCGACATGGCAACGTCTATTGCAAATTGTCCGGCATGGTAACCGAAGCGCGGCAGCAGTGGAGCCCGGCGGATTTCATTCCGTACGTTCACCACATCGTAGACGTTTTCGGAACGGATCGCATTATGTTCGGCAGTGATTGGCCGGTATGTCTGCCTACAGAGTATGGGGAAGTCGTCAAACTGCTATTAGATGCGTTGCCCGAGACGGTCACCAATGAAGATCGGGAGAAGCTGTTTGGAAGTAATGCGATATTCTTTTATCAACTCAAATTAGGCACCGTATAAAACCCCTTCAACTGAACCACAATACCAAGCGGTACTTAACCAAGGTACTCAAAACCGAAGGGAGAATCACAATGCCACACAGACAAAATTTTTCGAATTTGGCTTCGCAATGTGAACAAGCAGTATCGCAACTGATTAACCAAACGAACCAATCGACTCAGATGTATCAGCAATTGCTGCAAAAAGAACAGCAAAATGCTACTGAGCTTGAACAGTTGGCGCAAAGAGAGCGCCAAGCCGCTCAAACGATCCAAAATGTTCTGCATGGCCATCAAATCGCTATCCAACAGTTGAATCAGATTCAAAACATGTGTAGACAAATGGAGCAAACGTTTCAATCGTCTATCGCCACCCAACCGTTTGCTAACCAACAGCAACAATCGAATTTTGCAACCAGTCCTATCGGGAACATGAATCAATATAACCCTTCGACGATGAATCAATCCCAACCGATGAACGCTAATTTCCGTTCTTTCCAGTAATTGATTTCCCTTAAATGAAAGACCCGCTCGGCCTTTGCCGAGCGGGTCTTTGCATGTTCCGGCGCACCCCGATATAATTAAGGACATCATGATGTGAAGGGGTTGCGCCGTGCCGCCACTAGACGAATTCGGACTCATTCGCGTCTGGACGGAAGGCCGTCAGTCCAAGGAAATGCTTGCAAAGGCAGGCGTTACTCTGGGCATCGGAGATGACGCGGCTGTCGTGGCTGGTTCGTCCGGCCAGGAATGGCTATTTGCCATGGACACGATGGTGGAGGAAATTCATTTCCGCAACGAGACGATGAGCGAGTCCGATGTCGGGTACAAAGCGCTCGCCGCTAATATTAGCGACATCGCTGCGATGGGCGGCATGCCGAAGTTTGCTCTTGTGTCGGTAAGCGTGCCCCCCCAATGGGATTCGAACCGGATGAAGCAATTATATGATGGAGTTTATATGTGCGCGGAGAAGTATGGGGTGGCCGTTATTGGCGGGGATACAACCTCAGCCCCGCGGCACCTTGTCGTATCTGTAACGGTCATAGGCAGCATCGAAGCTGGTAAAGCCATTCGCCGCAGCGGGGCGAAAGCAGGCCAATTCGTGTTCTTAACCGGCCCAACCGGGCTGTCGGCAGGCGGGCTGCACGGATTGCTGAAGAAACCCGCAGATGAGGGCGGTCCCGATTCGGTCCCAGTGCCGCCGCATAGACTAGTCCAAGCTCATCAACGTCCATCACCCTCGGTAAAGGCGGGAAGAATCCTATTGGAGCAAGGATGGGGAGCTTCGCTTAATGATGTGAGCGACGGCGTTGCGAGCGAGGCGTGGGAAATCGCCGAAGCATCCCATGTTAAACTCGTACTGAAGGAAACGCATCTGCCTCTATCCGGCGAGCTTGTCGCATATGCTCGCGATAATGGCATCCATCCGCTGGATTGGGTACTATACGGCGGGGAGGATTACGTCCTACTGGGTACCGCCGATAAGCGGCATGAGCTTGCGATGAAGGAGCATTTTCGCGCGGAAGGCATTCCGCTGTTTATTATCGGTGAAGTGGAGGCCGGACAACCGGAAGTGATCTTGGAAACTTCGGCAGGGGCGAGCAAGCCGATACATAAGCGAGGGTATAATCATTTTCCGAAGGGATACAACGAATAATGGAATTCATCTGGGAAGCGCCCACGGAGGCGGAAACAATCGCATTCGCCAATGCGTTGGCGCAGCTCGTTGGGCCAGGGACCGTGCTAGCCGTCGACGGGGATTTGGGCGCGGGCAAAACAAGGTTTGCGCAAGCGTTTGCTGCCGCAATCGGGGTGCCAGGGATCGTGAATAGCCCAACTTATACGATTATTAAAGAATATGTGGGCAGGGCTCTGCCTTTTTACCATATGGACGTTTATCGATTGTCGCTTGCTGAGGCCGATGAACTTGGGCTAGACGAATATTTCCATGGCGAAGGCGTAACGTTGGTCGAATGGGCGTCCATTATACAGCAGATTTTGCCTTTGGAGCGGCTGCACATCAGAATAGAGACGACCGGTCCCGTTTCACGGAAAATCATTTGCAGTCCCGTGGGGCAAAAATACGAGGAATGGTGCCGGCAATTGGAACGCAAGCAATTGGAGCATGTGACGAGGAGGAACCGCCAGCATGAATCAAAACATAAATAAAGGCGAAGATTCGTCCGTTACGGTATTGTCTTTCGATACCTCGACGGCCTCGCTCGCAGCGGCCATCGTCAGGGATGGCGTTCTGCTCGACTCCATCGTATCTTTCACCGAGCGCAATCATTCGGTCAGAATTTTATCGGAAATCAAAGAGCTGCTTAGCCGCAATGGTTTGCAGGGGAAAGATATAGATGTCGTCGCTGCAGGCCAAGGCCCCGGCTCTTATACGGGCGTCCGTATTGCGGTTACAGCGGCCAAAACGTTAGCCTGGGCATGGAACAAGCCATTGTTAGGCGTGTCCAGTTTAGAGGCTTTGGCCTTCGGGGCATGGAAGTCTCTGCAATCGGCTGACGAGAATATCGATTTTGACACGGAAACATGGATTATTCCGCTCATGGACGCGCGGCGCGGACAAGTGTATACGTCTCGTTATTCCGCAGGACATTCGGATAAATGGGATACGATAGACAAGGACGGGATTAGGTTGATCGCCGATTGGTCCGAACGTATCGAGAAAGAGGCGACGATGGATTCGCAGGTATCCTCGATCTGGTTTGTCGGTGAAATCGCACCGCATAAAGTGGCTATCGAGCAAGCCGAGCAGTCAGGAATTCGATTGAGGACTTTGACATGCGACATGGATCCCGGAGCTGTCGGCCAGCTGGCGGAGCTCCGATTTAGACGAGGCGAACGGGATGACGTGCATTCATTCGTTCCCAATTATACGCAATTGGCGGAAGCGGAAGCAAAGCTGCTTGCGGCTTCCCGGGGAGAGTGAGCGAATGAATTATCGATTGATGAATTTGAACGACATTAGCACCATCGTGGACATCGAGCGTGAATCGTTCACGGCCCCTTGGTCGGAGGAAGCGTTTCGTAACGAGCTTACGCAAAATCTTTTTGCCAAATATATGATTATGGAGCTTGAAGACACGATTGTTGGATACGGCGGCATGTGGCTTATTATCGACGAGGCGCATATCACGAACATAGCTATCAGGGAAAAGTATCGGGGTCTAGGTTACGGCAAGAAACTGCTGCACGAAATGATGAGAACCGCTCTCTGGCTAGGCGCGCAACGTATGACTTTGGAGGTTCGGGTATCGAACGAAAGGGCGCAAGCCTTGTATCGTAAAATGGGATTTTATCCTTCGGGGGTCCGTCCTGCGTATTATTCCGACAATTTGGAAGATGCTCTCATCATGTGGGCGGATCTGGTGCCGGAGGACATCGGCGACTCGGAAACCGCGGGCGCTGTGGAAGGGGAAGAGGCATGAGCGCATCGAACAATACGGCCAACGTGGCTAAAGCGGCTAATGCGGGTTCGCTCTCTCCGAACAGCTCTTATTTGCTGCTCGCCATTGAAACTAGCTGCGATGAAACCTCGGTCGCGGTCGTTCGAGACGGACGGAACGTTTTATCGAATATTATCTCTAGCCAGATCGACACTCATCGGCAATTCGGCGGTGTCGTACCGGAGATAGCCTCTCGCAAACACGTGGAAAGCATCACCATAATCGTTGAAGAAGCCATACGCGAGGCGGATATAAGCTTGGAAAATATCGACGCCGTGGCGGTTACGCAGGGGCCGGGTCTTATCGGGGCTTTGCTGGTCGGCGTTGTCGCCGCCAAAAGCTTGTCTTTGGCGTTAGACGTTCCGCTCATCGGGACGCATCATATTGCAGGGCATATTTACGCCAATCATTTAATCGGCGATATCGTATATCCGGCGCTTGCGCTTGTCGTGTCCGGCGGGCATACCGAGCTTGTGCTGCTGGAGCAAGAAGGCAAGTTCCGCATAATCGGGCGGACTCGGGACGACGCGGTCGGCGAAGCTTATGACAAGGTCGCTAGAGCGCTTCAATTCCCCTACCCGGGTGGTCCTTACGTCGATAAGTTGGCTCAGGAAGCGACTGAGGAAGTCGTGCTTCCGCGCTCTTGGTTGGAGCCGGATTCGTATGATTTCAGCTTTAGCGGGTTGAAATCAGCCGTTCTTGCGGAAATTAACCGTTCCCGGATGAAGGGCGAGTCTCCCGATTTCTCCGCTTTGGCTCGCGGCTTTCAGAACTCGGTCATCGACGTGGTGACGGTTAAGGCAATGAAAGCCGCTAAAGAATTCGGCGTTAAGCAGATGCTTCTGTGCGGGGGAGTTGCGGCAAACAAGGGGTTGCGTGAAAGGCTGGCCTCCCTGTGCGGGGATGTCGGTTTGCCCTTGCTTATTCCAACGAACAAGCTGTGCACGGACAATGCCGCGATGATTGCCGCTGCAGCCGATTTGAAATGGCGCCGGGGCGAGTTTTCAACGTTGGATCTGAAGGCGGAGCCGATATTGTCGTTGGAAGACTGGTCGGTTGGAAGCTGAGAAGAAACGGATCCGTGAAAAAAATAGTTCGATTGGGAATTGACAGATTATTTTCTGGTGAATATAATAAGAACCAATCCCCAAGGGGAACATACTTCAACAAACGCGAAGAACAGGAACAGTAGGAGTGACCCGGAAATTCAGAGAGCTGCGGGATGGTGCAACGCAGTAGAAGGGAACCCGAAACTCGCCTGGGAGCGGATGGATGGAACACTCGGATGGTATACGATTATCCGGTGCGTACATCTTTACGACTAACCCCCGTGACAGGGTCCAAGCGGATATTTCCTGCCCGTATAGGCGATGGAAATATCAACAAGAGTGGTACCGCGGATGGCTAAATAAGCCCACCGTCTCTTATACAGAGATGGTGGGCTTTTATATTTGTATACGCGATGAACGGGAGCATTAGGAATTCCTCGGGAACAGAGAACTGCGGGTTGGTGCGACGCAGCCGAAGAGGAATCCGAACTCGCCCGGGAGCGGAACGGTGGAAATGGATTCGGTGTTTGCGGCCGGCCTCAAGTACACCGCTACGGTTGGCCCCCGCTATAGGGCGCTCGCCGGTAACGATCGACCGAACGATCGTTATCGGCGCACAAGTGGGAGGACCCGTTCGTCCGTCGGAAGACGAACCCCTCCAAGCAGAGTGGTACCGCGGCGGCTTACAAGCCCGTCGTCTCTAGCCTTAAGAGACGACGGGCTTTTTGAGTTATCCGGCAGCGGGAACAGCCAGCGCAGCTGCTCTGTTCCGGATACCTTTGGCCCGTCGTACTCTTGGATTTATCGGACCATCCCTGACGGGGTGGAAATCTAAGGAGGTTAACTGTAATGACAACAACTACAGATTCAATGATCGCTGCCGCTAAACGTCGCATTCAAATTTTCGATACGACGCTTAGAGACGGAGAGCAAGCCCCGGGAGCTTCGATGAAGCCCGAACAGAAAATCGTTATCGCTCGCCAACTCGCTCGCCTAGGCGTAGATATTATTGAACCTGGCTTTGCGATTTCGAGCCCCGGAGAATTTCAAGCGATCCAACAGATTTCCCGCGAGTTGCAGAACGTAGAAATATGCGGGTTCGCCCGCTGCGTCAAGGCAGACATCGATTCCGCCATTGCGGCTACGCAGGATGCCTTCCGTCGACGGCTGCATCTATTTATTTCCGCTTCGCAAATCCATCTGGATTTTCAACTGCGCAAGACGCAAGACGAGGTCATTGAAATGCTTCGCGGAATGATTGCCTATGGCAAGCAATTCGTCGATCAAATCGAATTTTCCCCTATGGATGCATCGCGCTCCAGCGAAGAATTCCTGTTCAGGGTCGTAGAAGCTGCGATCGAAGAAGGGGCAACCATCATTAATATCCCGGATACGATGGGGTACGCGCTGCCGGAGGAATTCGGTCCATTGTTCACCCGAGTCCGTGAAGGCGTGCGGGGCGGAGATAAAGTCATTTACAGCACCCATTGCCATAACGACTTGGGCTTGGCGGTTGCCAACAGCTTGGCTGCCATCCGTCATGGCGTAACTCAAGTCGAGGTAAGCGTGAATGGCGTCGGCGAGCGTGCAGGCAACTGTTCTTTGGAGGAGCTTGTCATGGCTATCGAGACTCGAGGCGAATCCATGGGCGTCGAAACCGGAATTTCCACCGAGCATATTTACGAAACTTCGCGTTTGGTTAGCCGCACGATGCATTTTCCGATTGCTTTTAACAAACCGATTGTCGGCCGCAACGCCTTTCAACACGAGTCGGGAATCCACCAGGATGGCCTGCTGAAAAATCGCAACACTTACGAGATCATGGATCCGGAGGCAATGGGTATTCCTCGCAGCATGATTATCCTTGGCAAGCACTCAGGACGTCATGCGATCAAACATCGGGTCACCGAATTCGGAGTCAAGCTTGGCGATACCGAGATGGAGGACTTGTATAACCGTTTCAAAGAGAAAGCCGATGAGCAGAAAATCATTACGGATGACGTTCTGATGCAGTTGGTCGGAGAATCTACGGACTCCATCGTGCAGCCGTACTCGTTGGTCGATCTTCAAGTATTGGCCGGGTCGAACCGTTCCCGCATGGCTTCCGTTACGATTTTTAGCTCGGAAAATGGCAAGGAGCATACTTATACGGGAGCGGGAGAAGGACCGTTGGAGGCGGTTATCCAATGCATCCGGGAGGCGATGCCGGTCGATGCCGTATTCGAAGATCTGGAGCTGCACTCCTTGTCCACGGGCGAGGATGCTTTCGGCGAAGCGATTGTTACGGTCGTCAGCGGAGGCCAAAGAAATATCGGAACGGCGATACACCGGGACATCATATTGGCGGCTGCCCGGGCTTATGTATCGGCAGTTAACGGTGTAATCATGGCGCAGCGTTCGGTGAAAATGCGCAAAGAAGCGTCAGGGGAATGAGCGACGTTAATCCGACGGAGAAAGTCGTGCAGTACTACGATTCGTTCGATGAGTGGGGGCGACTCGATCGGGAGCCGATCGAGTTTCTCGTTAACTGTCACCATGTCCGGACGAATCTCCCTGCTGAAGGCCGCCTCCTGGATATCGGGGCCGGCCCTGGAAAGTACTCGATCGCGTTAGCTGATTGGGGATATGAGATCACTTTGGCGGACCTCTCGCCACGACTCGTAGAGATGGCGAGACTTAAAGCGCGGGAGGCAGGAGTGGAGCAACGGTTTGCCGGTTTTCACGTTGCCGATGCACGGGACTTGAGCGCCTTTGCGGATGAACAATTTGACGCTTGTTTAATGCTTGGACCGCTATACCATCTGCAAACGGTGGAGGATAGGATTAAGGCCGTTAATGAATTGCGCCGGGTGACGAAGAAAGGCGGTCTAGTATTCGCAGCGTTCATGTCCAGATTAAGACATCTCGCTACTTCTTTGATGTTTCCTGAAGCGTGGAAACCGAATCATACCGTCCAAGGAGTATCGGATTTTCTTGAGACGGGAGTTTTCAACCATAGCGACGAAGGCAGGTTCACGGGCGCTTATTACTTCGACATCGATGAGATCAAGCCATTCATGGAGTCTAACGGGTTCGAGAGCTTGAAGCTTATTGGATCGGGGAGCGTTGCCGGAGCGTTGAATTCGGAGCAATGGAACTATTGGAAGAAGCGTGGAGACGAAGAATTCGGGCAAATGATGCAAATCATCATGAAAGCATCGGAAAGCCCTTATATTCTAGGGACTTCGTCGCACCTGCTGTATGTTGGACGGAGAAAATAAATTTTACGTCGGGGGACTGTTCGATAAGTGAAGCGCTTATTGAGCAGTCTCTTTGCTATATTTGGCCGCTACCCCTCTCTGTTACCTCAACAAGCGATGTGGACAAACTTATCCACACCGCTTGTGCATAATGTGGATAAACCCCGAAAGGCGCTGCTACACAAGGAGTTGATTGTTGCTGAAAGTGGGATTAGTTTTTCACAGTTTGAGTGTGTATATTGTGGATATTGTGGATAAATCGGTGGAAAACTGTTCCTTTCCATCAACAAACCAACAAAAAAGCTTGCGCCGCCAAGAGTTGAGAGGGTTTATCAACAGATCCCTGTTCGCTCTTAAAGCACGCAAGCTGTGTATAACCATGTGAACAACTTTTTACCAGAATAGCGATTTTACTTCCCGTTAACGGAGAGTACGAGCAGAATTTACTCTTCCATCAAAGCTTCCCAACTCTGATAAGCGGCATCCAATGCCGTACGCGTTTTTTCCGCTTCGGCTTGTTTATCCCGCAGCTTCATATAATCCGTGACCATCTCGGGAGAGGCCATCGCAAGCTCGAGCTCGGCTAGCTCACCCTCTAACCTGGCAATATCGGCTTCGGCTTGCTCCCGTTTTCGCTGGCGAGCTCGTTCTTCCCGTTTAGCCTGCTTATCCGCCTCGTAGTCGCTCACAACAGGTTGCGAAACTTGAGAGTTAACGGCGTTTAATGACGATTGCCATTCTTTCATTTCTTGTTTTTTGGCGACCATTTCGTCATAATTTCCCAGGAAATGCTCAGCCCCGTCCGGTGCTAATTCGACAATCCGGTCGGCAATCCGATTCAGGAAGTAACGATCATGGGAAACGAAGATCAAAGTACCGTCATATTCGTCCAATGCGGCTTCCAGCACTTCCCGGCTCATTAGGTCGAGATGATTCGTCGGCTCATCCAGCAGGAGCACGTTGGCTTTGCGCAACATGAGCTTCGATAATGCTACTCGCGCCTTTTCGCCGCCGCTAAGCGCGCTGACTTTCTTGCGAACGTCGTCGCCGCTGAATAGAAAATTGCCAAGAACCGTGCGAATCTCCGCTTCGGGAAGCATAACAAAAGCGCTCCACACTTCCTCTAACACCGTGTTGGAGGGATTCAGCTCGCGCTGCTCTTGATCGTAGTAACCAATCGACACTCCTACGCCCCATTCAATAACGCCGGTACGAAGCGGCAATTTATCGATCAGCGCCCTTAGCAAAGTCGTTTTACCTACGCCATTCGGTCCAAGGAGGGCAAGTCGTTCCCCTCTTTTCACCTCGAAGGATACATTCCGAAACAAAGGCGCCATCTCTTCTTTAGGAGCGGCGGAACAATTAATGGCCCTAAGTACTTCCTTGCCGCTTCTGCGCTCCGTTGAGAACGAGAAGCTCGCCTGACGCAAACTGTTCGGCTTCTCTAACCGTTCAATTCTCTCCAGCGCGTTACGCCTGCTCTGGGCACGGCGGGTCGTGGAGGCGCGAACGATGTTGCGCTGAACGAAATCTTCCATGCGCGAAATCTCTTTGCGCTGCTGTTCATACAGTTTAAGCTGCTGGGCGAAGGCTGCGGCTTTCAAATCCATAAAACGGCTGTAGTTGCCTGTATAACGAATAGCTTCATGGCGCTCGATTTCAACGACAGCCGTCACGGTTGCGTCAAGGAAATAGCGGTCATGGGAGACGATGACCATCGCTCCGGCATATGAACGCAAATATTGCTCTAACCAAGTCAGCGTATCGATGTCCAGATGGTTGGTAGGCTCATCGAGCAACAATAACTCTGGCTGGACAAGCAGCAGTCTAGCAAGCGCAAGCCGCGTCCTCTGCCCCCCGCTGAGCGAGGAAACTTCGGTATCCGGCGAGAAATCGCCGAAACCCATTCCATGCAGGATGCTGCGAATACGGTTTTTCATTTCGAATCCGCCATTTTCCCGAAACTTATCGCTCGAGTCCGCATACTGCGCCAATAAGGCTTCGTAGCGCTCCGAGTTAGCGAGCTCTTCGGGATCGGCAATTCGCTCTTCCATCGTTTGCAATGCCCGCTCTTGCTCCAACAACGGGCCGAACGCCGAATTCATTTCTTCCATAAGAGTACGATGTCCTTGAAGGCCGCCGTTCTGAGCTAAATACCCCACTTTGAGCTCTCTCGGCTTGGACACCGAGCCGGTGTCGGCGGTCAGTTCTCCGGCCAGTATGCGCAAGAACGTGGATTTGCCTGCCCCGTTGACGCCGACCAAACCGATGCGATCGCGTTCGTTGATTTGAATCGATATCCCGTCCAATACGGGGGTAACGCCATAATGTTTCGTAATGCCGGATGCTTGTAAAAGCAAGAGGAATCCCTCCGAATAGTTCGTTTAATCCTTACCAACCAAGTGTACCGTAAAAACACGAGAAATGTCCAAGCCTCCGGCCTTTGGCGGAAATAGGTGAAAAATGCTAAAATGAAAGTAGATTTTCACGGAATTTTGGAGGTAGGCATGTCTTTTATGGATGAGGAACAGAGGACATCGGACAAAGGCGAGTGGCGCCGCCGCATGACGGCCGTCAGGGATGCCATGTCCCCGGATGAGCGGGAACAGCGGTCCTTGCAGCTATGCGTTTTGCTCGAGCTTGAAGTGATAAGCGTCCTCAGGAAGCGGCTTGAAAGGCCTCTGAACATTTGCGCTTATGGACCTTTCCGCTCGGAAGCATCGGCGCTGCCTCTTATAAATAAGTGCTGGAAAATGGGCGATCAAATATTTGCTCCGCGAATTTTGCCAGGCGGAGAAGGAATGGAGTTAAGGAAGGTCGAAGCATTGTCTAACTGGATTCCCGGGAAATGGGGAGTTCCGGAGCCCGATCCGCTGCATACTTCAATCAGGAACGGAATGCAGCCGCTTGATGCGGTGCTTGTGCCGGGCATTGCTTTTAACGAAATAGGCGGAAGATTGGGTTACGGCGGCGGTTACTATGATCGTCTGTATGCGGGTGAACAAGGAACGAACCATTCCGAAACAACGCTTTGGATTGGATTTGCGTTCGCAAGCCAAGTTGTCAGGGACCCGCTGCCGAGCGAGCCGCATGATCTCAGGTTAAGCGGTTTGGCAACGGATGAAAAGGTCATTTGGTTTAATTGAGGGGGGAAGATGATGGATAACGCGGAGGACGGGTTAACGCATTTCAACGAACAAGGCCGTGCAAAGATGGTAGATGTCACCGATAAAACGATAACCGCAAGGGTAGCGGTCGCCGAAGGCGAGGTTACCATGGCACCCGAGACGCTCAGACGTATCCGGGAGCGATCCGTTGGCAAAGGGGATGTGCTCGCCGTCGCGCAAATCGCGGGTATCCAAGCGGCCAAAAGGACTTCGGACTGGATTCCGATGTGTCATCCGCTCCCGCTGACCGGCGTAAACCTGCAATTCGCGGATAATGGAGCAGACACGCTGCGCATTACAGCCGAGGTGAAAACGACTGGCAAAACAGGCGTGGAAATGGAAGCGTTGACCGCTGTTTCCGCGGCTGCATTAACCGTTTATGATATGTGCAAGGCGCTGCAGAAGGATATGGTTATCGGTCCGATTAGGCTGTTAATCAAGACAGGCGGCAAAAGCGGCGATTATGCTTTGGCGGTTGAACAAACCGAGTAAGCGAGATTAAGATAGAGTTCGTACCCATGGGAGCGGAGGGATGAGGCATGCGTTGGAAAGTCGCCTTATTGACGGCAAGCGATAAAGGATCGCGCGGCGAACGCGAAGATACGAGCGCGCAGGTTATACGGGAATTAATTGAGGAAGAACTGGTTGGAGACATCGTAGATTATCGTATCGTGCCGGACGATCAAGACGAAATTCGTGCCGCTCTTATCGAAATGGCCGATTATTTTCAAGCCGATCTCGTATTGACGACCGGAGGCACGGGACTTGGGTTTAGGGATGTTACGCCTGAAGCGACGCTTATGATCGCTGAACGGATCGTTCCGGGAATCGCGGAAGCTATGCGGGCAACCGTTATTCAGCGTTCGCGCAAGGGGATGCTGTTCCGCGGCATTTGCGCGATTCGCGGCCGGACTTTGATTTTGAACTTGCCGGGCGACCCTAAGGGCGTCCATGAGCATTTAATGGCGGTTATGGACATGCTGCCGGAAGCGCTCGATCAGGTGAAAGGCTTGCGGAGGGAGACGCTAGGATGACGGACTCCGGAATGTCCCCGCGGCAGGGGACGACTGTCATAAGCTCCTCCGTGCTCAGGGAAGTTAAAGTGGAGGAAGCCGTCGGAATGGTGCTGGCCCATGATCTCACGCAGATCGTTCCCGGCCAGTTCAAAGGCAGATTGTTTCGCAAAGGCCATGTCGTCGTAAGCGACGATATTCCCAAGCTGAAGGATATCGGCAAAGAGAATTTGTACGTCATCGAGCTTGCGGACACCGATCTTCACGAAGACGAAGCCGCGCTCCGGATGGCGGTAGCCTTAGGCGGGGACAACACGGCTTATGGCGAGCCGCATGAAGGCAAAGTTTCCATTAAATCCGAGATCACGGGGTTAGCCTGCATCGCCCGCGAAGTCGTGGATGAGATTAACCGGCTTGGCGAAATCGCCCTTGCTTCGATAACGAATCATCGCGTCGTTCATCCCGGCGATGGCTTGGCGGCGACAAGGGCTATTCCGCTCATTGTCCCGGAACTGAAGGTTCAAGACGTTGAAAGAATAGCTGGCGATTACCGGAAGAAATATGGATCGTCTCCCGTCAGCGTTCGTCCCTTCCGTTCAATGAAAATTGGTCTGCTGACGACGGGGAGCGAAGTGTTCTCGGGTCGGATTACCGACAAGTTCGGTCCTGCGGTTCGGGCTAAGCTTGAAGCCCTTGGCTCGGAGGTAGCGGAACAAAAGTTCGTCCCTGATGATCGACATACAATTGTCAAGGATATTCACTATTTCCTTGAACAAGGGTATGATATGATACTCGTAACAGGCGGAATGTCCGTAGATCCTGACGACCGAACTCCAGGTGCCATTGCCGAGGCGGGAACCGATATCGTGAGTTATGGAACGCCGATGCTGCCGGGCTCGATGCTGTTGTTCGGATATTTGCGAGGCGTGCCTATATTCGGTTTGCCGGGCTGCGTCATGCATGATCCTTATACGTCTTTTGATGTTTTGTTGCCGAGAGTATTGGCTGGAGATACCGTTGTGAAGGAAGATATCGTCGGAATGGGCTACGGCGGATTGTATCGCTGCTAGAGGATTCCCAAGGTTAAGCAGGCTAGGAAAAGGAACGGAGGTTAATCTTATGTCCGGTATTGGTGCATCGGGAATTATTTTGCTCGTACTTATCGCGCTGCTGCTGTTTGGTCCGAATAAGCTCCCCGAGCTGGGAAGAGCTTTTGGCCGCACGCTTCGCGAGTTCAAGAAAGGCGCTAACGATCTGATGGATGATTCCAAGGATCGTCCGGCGAGCCGCGTGGACGTTTCTCCGGAAGAGAACGCACAACCGAAGGCGGAACGACGTCTCCCGGAATAACGGGATGAGCAATGATGACAAAAAGGGGCTGTCCCTCATCGCAGATGAATCATTTGCGAAGGGGACAGCCCTGTTGTTGCATGGAGGCGATTAACGATGAAGGAAATTCCCGGCTCCCGGCAGGAAGAGGATTGGATGCCGATCATGGAGCATATTGGTGAGCTGCGCAAGCGGATCATCTATTCTTTAATTGTATTTGTTCTCGGGTTAGTCGGGGGATTATTCGGCGCGCAGCCCGTGTTCGATTTTTTAGTGGCTGCCGCACCCGTAAAGAATTTGGATCTCCATGCGTTTTCCCCTTGGGACGCAATCGGGCTGTACATGAAGTTCGCGATTCTGATTTCCTTTATAGTCGCCATCCCGTTTACGATGTTCCAACTGTGGGCTTTCGTTAAACCCGCGCTCGGGAAAAAGGAACAAAGAGCTACGTTGCAATTTGTACCTTGGGCTTTAATCATGTTCCTGATAGGGCTTGCCTTTTCATACTTTGTCGTCTTTCCAATGGCTTTTTTATTCACAGAGAAAGTTACCCATAACCTAGGGTTGGAACAAACCTACGGAGTGACTCAGTATTTCTCGTTTTTGTTTAATATCCTGTTACCGATTTCGTTGTTGTTCGAGCTTCCGTTGATTATTTTATTTTTAAGTCAAATCGGCATACTTAACCCTCGCATCCTTCAAAAAATGCGCAGGCTGGCGTGGTTTATCCTCATTATCATAGGAGTTACGGTTACGCCGCCGGACGTTGTCTCGGATTTATTGGTAGCCGTGCCGCTCGTCCTGCTCTATGAACTAAGCGTGCTTTTGTCAAGAATGGCGTACGGCAAACGGATGAGAGCTCGGGAAAATAAAGAGCGTGAGTTAGAAGAGAAAGAAGATTAAGGAAATCAGACAGGCGGGGTAGTTAAAAATGCCGTCTCTTCCCAGGACTAAAGTCCGACAGTCAATATCATGCAGAAAGAAGCAAAAAGTACCAAATTTCGATAGTCCAAAAGACGAAATTATGATACACTTGTTTCAAGAAAGGGCTTACATCGGCTGTTAGAATCCGGGAGGGACAAGTGCATGCGTGATTTGACTTTAGGTCGCAAAATTATGATTGGCTACGGAGGGATGATTGTATTACTGGTTTTGGCTTTAGTGCTAATGATTACGGGGATGGATCTTGCGGACCATAAGGCAATGTTCATTGAAGTTATCATTATTTTCGTCGCATTGGCGGGAGCAGCCGGTTTCGGTTCGATGTGGCTTGCGCGCAACCTTACCGAATCTATCGGCGGAGTAACGGCAACGCTTCGTAACATTGCATCCTCGGGTGGAGATTTAACAAGACGCATACATATCCGTTCTACCGATGAGATGGGCGATCTTGCCAACGCGGCCAACCAGATGCTGGACGGCTTGCAGAAGATGATGAAAGAGCTTCGCGACAGTACGGCGGAGCTGGCGGCGTCAGCAATCCAGCTTAAACAAGGCGCAGACGAGAATGCACGGGTAAGCAGCGAAGTGTCCAAAGCGGTAGAGAAGGTGGCCGCAGGCTCGGAGACGCAAGTCGCGCAGTCGCAAGAGATATCCGCTACGATGCAAGAGACGCTGGACGGCTTGAATCAAGTAGCCGCCACGACAACGGCAGTTTCCGATGCGGCGTTATCAACGGTTAGCCGCGCGGAGGCAGGCTCCGAATTGCTGCAATCGACATCGGGAGAGATCGCACAAGTAGAGAAGGCATTCCGTTCCCTGCAGGAAGTTGTCAGGGGCCTCAACCATAAGTCAGAGCAAGTAAGGGAAGTTATCGGGTACATATCGGAAGTTGCTAACCAGACGAACCTGCTCGCCCTTAACGCCGCGATTGAAGCTGCTCGCGCGGGCGAACATGGCCGCGGATTTGCGGTCGTTGCCGGAGAAATCCGGAAGTTGGCCGATCAAACGCAGCAATCCGCAGTGCAAATCGGGGATACGATCGGTACGATGTCCAGGGATATCGGCCAGGTGGCCACAATGTTCGAACAGAGCGCGGGTCAAGTATTCTCGGCCGTTTCCGGCATGCAGAACGCGGAAGAAACTTTCCGCGACATCGTAAGCAAAGTCGGATCGCTTAGTTCTAATATCGTTGATGTTGCTGCTTCCGTAGAGCAAATGTCAGCCGGCAGCACCTCTGTAGTGAAATCGATTCAAGATATTTCGCGCATAACGGAAGAGACGGCTTCTTTCACCGAGCAAGTATCGGCGATGACAGAGCAGCAATTGTCCTCTACGGAAGAGATGGCGCTCACGGCAGAGAAGCTGAGCACGATGGCTTCCCGCTTGAAAGGTTTGGTCGGCAATTTCAAGACTTGATAATAGGCATGACTCCAGAGGGAACAATGGAAAGCGTGCCAGTTCGGTGCGGATCCGCAGTAAATGCGGATTCGCATTTTTTTATGGAGAATTTTAACGTAAAGGACTTGAAAACCTTCCGCAAAAACCGTATCATAGAAAATGGTTATTAGCACTTAACACAATTGAGTGCTAACAGAGCAACAATGGCTTTAAGTTAAAAAACTTACACCTATTTAAGAAGGAGGCTATTTACATGATTAAACCTTTGGGTGACCGCGTTCTCGTAGAAGCGAACGCAAAAGAAGAAAAAACGATCAGCGGTATCGTATTGCCGGATAACGCGAAAGAAAAGCCGCAAGAAGGAACGATTATCGCGGTGGGAAGCGGAGCTTTAACTAAAGACGGTGAACGGATCGCGCTTGAAGTCAAAGAAGGCGACCGTGTATTGTTCTCTAAATATGCGGGTACGGAAATCAAATATGAGGGTAAAGAATATTTGATCATGAAAGAAAGCGATATTCACGCAATCGTAGGCTAATTAGCTCTACGGTACAGACATAATCAGCAAGTCCGGAGACGGCAAAACATAGTTATAGATCTTAAGGAGGGTAATTAAAAATGGCTAAGGAAATTAAATTCAGCGAAGATGCTCGCCGCGCAATGCTTCGCGGAGTAGACGCATTGGCGAACGTAGTAAAAGTAACGCTTGGACCAAAGGGTCGTAACGTCGTTCTGGAGAAAAAATTCGGTTCTCCGCTTATCACGAACGATGGCGTGACAATTGCCAAAGAAATCGAGCTGGAAGATGCATTCGAGAACATGGGTGCGCAGCTTGTTAAGGAAGTAGCAACGAAAACGAACGATATCGCCGGTGACGGTACAACAACTGCAACGGTTCTGGCTCAAGCGATGATTCGCGAAGGCCTCAAGAACGTAACTGCCGGCGCTAACCCTATGGTCGTTCGTAAAGGAATCGACAAAGCGGTTAGAGCGGCTGTAGAAGAGCTTCAGAAGATCTCCAAACCGGTTGAAGGCCGTAATGATATTGCGCAAGTTGCTGCAATCTCCGCTGCCGACGACGAAGTAGGTCAACTGATCGCCGATGCTATGGATAAAGTCGGTAAAGACGGCGTTATTACCGTTGAAGAATCGAAAGGTTTCAATACGGATCTAGAAGTCGTTGAAGGTATGCAATTCGACCGCGGCTACATTACGCCTTATATGATTACGGATACGGATAAAATGGAAGCTAATCTCGATAATCCATTAATCCTTATTACAGACAAGAAAATTTCCAATATCCAAGAGATTCTGCCTGTCCTGGAGAAGGTCGTTCAATCCGGCAAACAATTGCTCATCATCGCAGAAGATATCGAAGGCGAAGCTTTGTCGACGCTTGTTGTTAACCGTCTGCGCGGAACGTTCACTTGCGTCGGCGTTAAAGCGCCTGGCTTCGGCGATCGCCGCAAAGCGATGCTGCAAGATATTGCTGCCCTTACCGGCGGTCAAGTAATTACGGAAGAGCTTGGTCTTGAACTGAAATCGACCACTGTTCAACAGCTCGGTACTGCACGTCAAGTGCGCGTAAATAAAGAAAACACCATCATCGTTGACGGTTCTGGCGACAAAGCCGACATCGATGCTCGCGTGAACCAAATCAAAGCTCAAATCGAAGATACGACTTCGGATTTCGACCGTGAGAAATTGCAAGAGCGTCTGGCGAAGTTGGCTGGTGGCGTTGCGGTTATCAAAGTCGGTGCAGCTACTGAAACCGAACTGAAAGAGCGCAAGCTGCGCATCGAAGATGCTTTGAACGCGACTCGCGCTGCGGTTGAAGAAGGTATCGTTTCCGGTGGCGGTACTGCACTCGTTAACGTATATAACGCTGTTGCTTCCGTTAAAGCGGAAGGCGACGAGAAAACAGGCGTGAACATTATTCTTCGCGCTCTTGAAGAGCCGATTCGCACGATCGCGGCTAACGCTGGCCAAGAAGGCTCCGTTATCGTTGAGCGTCTGAAGAAGGAAGCAGTCGGAACGGGTTATAACGCTGCAACCGGCGAATGGGTGAACATGTTCGAAGCTGGAATTATCGATCCAGTGAAGGTGACTCGCTCTGCCTTGCAGAATGCTGCATCCGTAGCGGCTATCTTCTTAACGACTGAGGCTGTCATTGCTGACAAACCTGAGAAAGATAAAGGACCTGCCGGCGGCATGCCTGATATGGGCGGTATGGGCGGCATGATGTAATAAGGGCTCGCGCCCAATAAAATAAAAGGCTTCTCACTGAGTCCAAATTGAACTCAATGAGAAGCCTTTTTTTTATTAAGAGTTGTGCAGTCCTTCAAGTAGTTGATTAAGCTTCTTATCAAAAGTGAAAATGGTATGTCCACCAATCTTTGAATATGAAAAGAGTAGCGAATCGACAAAATCGATTTTGATTTCACTGTAGACTTTTAAAGCTTCAACCAGGATACTTCTGTCATGCGTTGTTATGTTTCCATAGGAGAGTAGGTTCTGTAAGGAATCAAATATATGGACTCTTTCAACTTTATATACCTTTTCCAACACATAGACGACTTCGGCGATGACTTCATTGGGAATAAAAATGTTGTGGTCTTCAATTTTATCTCGGGCTTGTTCTAGGAAATGAATAGCATCTTGAAGCAAGTACCGCAAAATTAAATTTGCATCAACGATGTTCATGTTTTTCTTGCACACCCTTTTCCCAAGCATCTTGTTCATATTGGATTAAATCCAAGTTGGCGTACTGTTTCAATGCGCCTTTAGCGGTGGGAGAAGCGGGTATTGCCTGTTTGAATGGAGATGGGTCTCCGATAGGTAATATGATTAATTCAACATCCTGATTCCGAAGGTTTTCAGGGAGATCGACGATATGCTTTAGAGCATCACTGTTGGTTATTTTTCTGATAAAATTCATGCGTATCACCATCCTTCTTTAAAGTATAGCTTAATCAGGCGTAACTCACAATTACTAATCTTACAGTTACATCCAGTCTGAAAATCCTTACGTAAAACTGGTCTTGAAGCATGGGACAAATGGGCGGCATGATGTAATATAGCAACAACACACGAAGGCTCTCCTGCGGGAGAGTCTTTTGCGTTTTAAGCGATGTTTAATACAGCAAATGTATGTCGATTAATGTCGACTATTGACGATTATAAATGGGATGTTGTAAGATGAATTCATTCACGAAAACGATTTACTAAAACGTTTCCCTAAAACGCTTACTTTCCGTCATCGCACGGATTACGCCAGTTAAGCGAGCGCAATCCATTATGCCCCGAAGCGAGGAGAATATCGGTGTCGATTACGATCAAAGACATCGCCAGAATGGCGAATGTATCGATGACAACCGTGTCCAAGATCATTAACAGCAAGGACAAAGAAATCAGCCAGGCGACCCGTGAAAGAGTGAATCAAATCATTCGCGAGCATAATTACACGCCGAACAAAATTGCCCAAAGCATGATCACGAAGAAAACGAAAACGATCGGTCTTGTTATTCCCGACGTTCGCAACCCCTTCTTCACCGAATTGGCGCGAGGAGCGGAGGATGTCGCCAACGAGCATGGCTACAGCGTAATTTTCTGTAATTCGGATGATAATATGCAGAAGGAAGTTACTTACATTAACATGCTGGTAGAAAAGATGGTCGACGGTATCCTGCTGGCTCCCGCCGCAACCCGGGAAGAGAAGATCGAGTCCGAGATTAACATTCGATTGCCTATCATCACCATGGACCGTGAAGCGGCCATTCAAGGGATTAAGGGTCATGTAAAAATCGACAACATCAAAGGCGCATACGATGCGGTTCACTATTTGGTCGGACTGGGACACGAGGAGATCGTACTTTTCTCGGGTCCGGTCAACAACCAAACATCGATGGACCGATTAGAAGGTTACCGTAAGGCGTTGGAGGACAACGGATTGAAATTCCGGGAAGATCGCTGGTTTGCGGGCGATTTCAAAGGGAAGTGGACTGCTGAGGTCGTTCGGAGTCTGATGCGGGATTCGGTATCGTTCACGGCCCTCTTCTGCGCGAATGACTTGATCGCTATCGAAGCTATTAAGGAACTGCAGAAATGCGGCATCCGGATTCCAGAGCAGGTCAGCGTCGTCGGATTCGATGATATTCCGTTCTCATCGATGGTGAGCCCAGAGTTAACGACGGTTCGACAGCCAAGCTATGAGATCGGTGCCAAAGCAGCGGAAATGCTAGTCGGTCATCTCAAGAAGAGCGGCAAGCTTCCAAGTCCGATCACATTAATGCCGGAACTTACAATCCGCGATTCCACTAGAGCCATATTACGATCAGGAGGTGGATAAGCGAGCGCAGCAACCGCATTGAAATTGGCACACTAGCTTCTGACAGTACCATGAACTTCAAACACTCAACTAGAGAAGGGGTACGAACATGAAAAAAATGACACTGGTTATTATTCTCCTATTCACCTTTGTTCTATCGGCATGCGGCAACACGAACAATAACAATGCTCCGAGTGCAAGCGCAAGCGGTAGCGAAAGTCCATCCGCTTCTGAACCTTCCGGGGCTAAAGGATTAAAAGTGGTTCTCCTTATTCCGGGTACGTTGGGCGACAAATCGTTCTTCGATGCGGCGAACCGAGGCTTGCAATTGGTAAAAGAAAAATTGGGCGCTACGACGAAAGTTATCGAGATGGGCACCGACAAGACCAAATGGGAGCCGACATACACGGATATCGCTTCGCAGGACTGGGATATCGTGATCTCCGGCGGCTCGGAAATTTCCGAAGTGTTTAACGCAACCGCGGAAGCGCATCCGGAAAAGAAATTCATTAACTACGACACCGATGTCGAAGAGACAGCTTCCAATGTCTATGCAATGACATACGCCACGAACGAAGTTTCTTTCCTTTCCGGCGCTGTAGCGGCTTTGGCGACATCGTCCGGCTTGCCTAACACGAACCCGGACAAAGTAATCGGTTTCCTTGGCGGCATGGATATCCCGGGAATCAATGCTTTCCTCGTAGGTTATATTGAAGGCGCCAAATACGTGGATCCGGATATCAAGGTTGCCATTTCCTATGCAGGCGACTTCGCTAACCCGGCGAAAGGCAAAGAACTCTCTCTGATTCAATATAATTCTGGCGCGGACGTCATCTTTAACGTAGCAGGCGGTACAGGCCTCGGCGTGTTCGATGCGGCGAAAGAAAAGAAAAAATACGCGATCGGCGTAGACTCCGACCAAGCGATGCTGCTCAAGGATACGGACAGCGAAAAAGCGAACCTGATCATCACTTCCGCAATCAAGAAAATCGACCAAGCGATTTATAACTCGGTACAGAAAATTCAGGACGGCACGCTCGAGATGGGTAAACGTCAAGTCATGGGCTTCAATGAAGACGGCGTCGGTATTGCGGACAACGAGATCTACAAATCTCTTCTGTCTGACGAACTGAGAGCCAAAGTAGACGAAGTTAAGCAAAAACTCGTAAACAAAGAAATTAAAGTCGATAATGCAATGGGTATGGAAACTTCCGAAGTGGACAAGCTCCGCAACTCGGTTAAACCTTAATCAACATCACAATCCAACGGTTTTGTTATCTAGATGGGAATTCCTCCGCGAGGGGGACTTCCTATCTTTATCTTCACCCTTTAATTCGAATCGAATATTCCAAAGGACAAGGGGATATTTGCTATGCAGCATGAATTGCTGGAAATGCGCAACATTACTAAGGTATACCCGAACGGCGTTCTCGCGAACAGAAACGTGAACTTTGCTCTGCGCGAGGGAGAGATCCATGCCGTCGTAGGCGAGAACGGGGCAGGCAAGTCGACCCTTATGAAAATGATGTTCGGAATGGAAGAGCCGAGCGAAGGCGAGATCATCGTACGCGGAGAGACAGTGAAGCTGCACTCCCCTCAGGATGCAATCGACAGGGGCATCGGCATGGTTCATCAACACTTTATGCTGGTTCCTTCCTTTACGGTTGCGGAAAATATGGTGCTGGGGATGGAGCCGAAGAAAGGTTTGGGCATCCATTACGACGAAGCAGCCCGGATGACGCTCGAGCTATCCCGGAAATATAATCTAACCGTAGATCCGCATGCCAAAGTAGAGCACTTATCGGTCGGCATGAAACAAAAGGTGGAGATCCTGAAAGCGCTTATTCGCGGTGCCAAAATTCTCATCCTGGACGAGCCGACTGCCGTATTGACTCCGCAGGAAACGGAAGAGCTGTTCCGCGAGCTGAAGGGACTGAGGGCCGAAGGACACACGATTGTCTTCATTTCTCACAAGCTTAAGGAAGTCAAGGAGATTTGCGACCGGATTACGATCATGCGCAGCGGCAGAACCGAGGGCGTGTTCGATACAAATTCGGTAACGGAAAAAGAAATTTCCCGGCTGATGGTCGGGCGGGACGTCGTCTTGAAATATGAGAAAGACATGAAACCTTACGGGGAACCCATTCTTCAAGTTAAAAATGTCTCTAGCGGGGATGAGCAGGGTAAGCAGGTATTATCCCGCGTTCAATTTTCGGTAAGAGCCGGGGAAATCGTCGGCATTGCGGGAGTGGAAGGCAACGGACAAGCCCAATTGGTCGAAGTGTTAACGGGAAGTTTGCCTGCTTCAAGCGGAATGGTCCTCATCAGCGGTAAAGATATTGCCGCGAACAATATTCGGGAAATCCGGAAGATGGGCGTTTCCTATATTCCGGAAGACCGGATGCGCCAAGGAGCCGCCAAAGAGGCAAGCATTTCGGACAACCTGATTTCGACTCGATATAGAAGCAAGGAATGGAACAAAAGAGGCTTTATGGACGGGCGAAAGATCAGGAAGCTGGTCGATGATTTGATTTCCGATTACAAGGTTAAATGCTCGGGGCCAGCCCAGGAAATCGGGATGCTGTCCGGAGGCAACATGCAGAAGGTCGTCGTGGCCAGGGAATGTTCGACGAATCCGAAGCTGCTCATCGCGGAACAACCGACTCGTGGCGTTGATATCGGAGCCGCGCAGTTTATCCATCAGAAGTTGATCGAAATGCGGCAGGAAGGCTGCGCCATCGTGCTGGTCTCGGCTGATTTGAACGAAATCATGGAGCTGAGCGACACACTGTTGGTCATGTACGGAGGAGAGGTCGTAGCCTATATCGATCGTCCTTCGGAAGTGTCGGAAGAAGAACTTGGACTTTATATGCTGGGGTTGCAGAAACAGTCCGAGGAAGAGGTAAGGAGGGCTTCTCATCTTTAAGTCAAAATATTTCGAAATGTTCCGAACATCAGCCGTCATTCTGATCGCTCTGATCGTTGCGTTTCTTATCATTTCGCTAGTCAGCAGCCAACCCTGGCATACGATTCAGATTTTTATGTTCGAGCCGGTGTCCTCCAAAGCCCATATCGGCAACGTGATTGAAATGGCAATACCGCTCATGTTCTCGGGACTGGCGCTTTCCTTATTGTTCAAAGCCAATTTATTTAATCTGGGAGCGGAAGGGATCTTCTATTTCAGCGGCGTTGTGGCCGCTTCGATCGCCATTCACGCGCAACTGGGAAACTGGCTTCATCCAGCCGTTGCCGTCCTCGCGGGCGGACTGGTCGGTGCGCTGCTCTCTGCCATTCCAGGCATTCTGAAGGCCAAATGGAACGCAAGCGAGCTCGTAACCTCGCTCATGTTCAATAGCATTCTTTTCGGTGTCGGACTGTACCTCCTTAATTATAAATTAAGAGATGCCAAGGCGTTCGCGACCGTGTCCTACAAATTTCAACCGACCGCCATACTGGACAAGCTCGTACCCGGAACCCGTATTCATACCGGTTTGATTGTAGTGCTAGTGTGCATCGTGGCCGTACACTTCTTCTTATACAAGACGAAGTGGGGTTACGAGCTTAGAATGACCGGCATCAATCGGAATTTCGCCGAGTACTCGGGCATTAAGACGGCCAAGGTTATCATTCTCGTCCATCTGATCGCAGGATTCATCGCGGGTATGGGCGGTTCCATCGAAGTGCTGGGGATGTATAATCGATTTCAGTGGACGGCATTGCCGGGTTACGGTTTCGACGGGGCGCTCGTGGCGATGCTTGCCAAGAATAAACCGTTCGCCGTCATCGGCGGCGCTTTCTTCCTAGCCTACATTCGGATCGGCGCAGACCAGATGGCTAGAATGTCCGATGTGCCTTCCGAGATGATCGCGATCATTCAAGCCGTCATTATTTTGCTGATCTCGGCCGAACAATTTTTGAAATTTTTCAAGAACAGGATGCTGTTAAGGGAGGCGGCCAAAGATGCATAGCTTGCTGGATGTCATACTGACGACGGATTTCGCTTTTTCCGTTCTTCGTGTCATGACCCCTATTTTGTTTGCCGCTCTCGGCGCTCTCATCTCCAACCGCGCGGGTATTATCAACATCGGATTGGAAGGCATCATGCTCGTATCCGCGTTAACCGGAGTCGTCGTAAGCGCCTATACCCACAGCGCTTGGGTCGGATTGCTGGCCGCCGCGATGGGGGGTACTCTCATCGCCGGTATACTTGCCTTTTTCACGCTGCAATTCAAGACGCACATCATTCTCGGAGGTATCGCCATTAACCTTTTCGCTTCGGGCGGAACGGTGTTCATTCTTTATTTGCTTAGCGGAGACAAAGGCTCGTCCACTTCGCTGCCAAGTAAAGTGCTTCCCTCGATCGACATTCCGTTAATTAAGGATATTCCCGTTCTCGGACCGATCTTGTCCGGACATCATGTGCTGACTTACGCGGCGATCCTTGCTGTCTTCGTGGTTTACTATTTGTTGAACAAGACGCCGCTTGGCCTTCGGATCAGATCGGTGGGCGAGAACCCGCATGCGGCTCAGTCCGTAGGGGTAAGCGTTATGAAGACGCAATACATCGCGCTGCTGCTGAGCGGTTTTTTCGCAGGGCTGGGCGGCGCCTACATGTCCATGGGATATCTCTCGATGTTCAGCCGGGACATGACCGCCGGCAGAGGATGGATTGCGTTAGCCGCGGAAGCGATGGGAAGAGGAACTACGCTCGGAACTAGCCTGACATCTTTGTTGTTCGGAGCCGCTGACGCCTTGTCCAATGCGTTGCAGGTGTTGAAAATACCGGCTGAGCTTATTGGAACCGTTCCGTATATCGCCACGTTGGTCGGACTCGTGGTCTATGCGATCAACGAGACTCGGCGCAAAAACAATAAGAAACTCAAGTCCAAGTCGCAACCTTCTGCGAAATGAAACGAGGAGATACCGTGAGACAAATTATTATCGACTGCGATCCGGGGCATGACGATGCCATCGCCATTTTATTGGCCCTTGCCCATCCGGACGAGCTGAAAATATTGGGTATGACTACGGTTGGCGGAAATCAGGTGCTGGACAAAATTACCGACAACGCATTAAAGCTGCTCAGCTACGTTGACGCACCTATTCCGCTTGCGAAAGGCGCTGCCGGACCTTTATTAGGCAAGCTAGTCACAGGCGAGGAGGCGCACGGGGAAACGGGGATGGACGGTCCGATTCTTCCGTCTTCCCGCTATAAGCCGCTTGATGTCCATGCCGTGGAATTTATGCTGAACCTGATCCGCAACGCCGAGGGCAAGGTGACGCTCGTTCCGTTGGCGCCGCTCACTAACATTGCATTGCTCTTGACCGCATATCCTGAGGTAAAAGACAAGATCGATTGCATCTCTTTGATGGGCGGCGGAATTGGAGAGGGCAACGTAACCGCAACAGCCGAATTCAACATCTACGTCGATCCCGAGGCGGCACAAATCGTATACCAGTCGGGAATTCCTATCGTAATGAGCGGTTTGGACGTCACCAACCGGGCACAGATCCATGCTGTGGAAATCGAGGAGCTTAAACGGCGCGGCAAAGCATCCGTCCTTGTCGGAGAACTGCTAGATTTCTACTCGATCTATTCGAAAGTGCTAGGCTATGATGGAAGCGCCCTTCATGATCCTTGCGCGGTGGCATGGCTGTTGAAGCCTGAAATATTCCGTTCCGAAGCGTACCATGTCGAGGTCGAGACGAAAGGGGATTTAACCCGTGGCATGACTGTCGCCGATCGCCGGAAAAAACCGACGCAAGAGGCCAATGTCCGAGTGCTGCTCGATGTGGACCGGGATGCTTTTATCCGGATGATTACGGAAGCATTGGACGTTCTGGACCGAAGGCTCGCCGCGACGAACTAATATCTTCTTTTTGAAAGGAACGCAAGGATGACAAAGCCTAATATATTGGTTGTCGGAAGTTTGAACATGGATATTGTCGTACAGGCGCCGCGATTTCCGAAACCGGGAGAGACGCTGACCGGCAAGGACAGCCATTTCATTCCGGGCGGGAAAGGCGCTAACCAGGCAGTGGCCGCTGCCCGCCTCGGGGCGCAAACCTCGATGCTGGGAGCGGTCGGAGACGATTTGTTCGGACAAGCGCTGCTTGAATCATTGCAAATAGACAAGGTTGGATTTCAAACGGTCAAGAAGGTCAAGGAAGTTCCGACCGGCATAGCAGCCATTACGCTGACCTCTACCGATAATCAAATAATCGTAGTGCCCGGTGCCAATGAATGGTTAACGATTGCCGATATCGCTGCCAATGAGGCCATATTCGCCGAAGCGGATGTAGTACTGCTGCAGTTGGAGGTACCGCTGCCGACCGTTATGGCCGCTGCCTCGATGGCGAAGAAACACGGGAAAATCGTAGTTCTGAATCCTGCGCCAGCGCAAAAACTGCCGGATTCCTTGCTTCGGAACGTGGATTATATAACTCCTAATCTAACGGAACTGGAACAACTGACGGGAATCGATTCGAGCAAGCACGGCTTGGAGAAAGCGGTCGATGAATTGCTGCGGATGGGACCTCCTCAAGTCGTTACGACATTGGGCTCGGAAGGCACGGTGTATAAGCAGGCGGGCGGTTCCCTCGTGCAAGTTCCCGCTTACCGGGTTCCCGTGGTGGATACGACCGGAGCCGGAGACTCGTTCAATGCTGCATTGGCGGTGCAATTAGCCAAGGGAGCTGATTTGCACGAGTCCATCCTTTACGCTGTCAAAGTATCCGCGCTAGCGGTTACCCAATTCGGGGCGCAAAGCGGAATGCCGACAAGTGAACAAGTAGACACTTTTGAAGCTTCTTTACGCGATAAAGAACAAACAAATTGAGACGAATCGGGAGATCGGGATGCCAAACAACATTGTTCGAGTAATCATTGACGTCGATACGGGCATCGACGATGCGCTTACTATTCTTTATGCATTGAAGTCTAAGGAAATCCGCGTGGAAGGGATTACGACCGTTTTCGGAAATATTGATGTGGACCAGGCTACGGATAACACGCTGCGAATCATTCAATTGGCGGATCCGGGATACGACGTTCCGGTCGCGCGCGGTGCCGACCGCCCATACAAACGTTCTTTGACCGGATTCGCCGATTCCGTTCATGGGGAGAACGGCATCGGCAACGTTAAGTTGCCTCCTGCCTCTCAAACTGCGGTTGCTGAATCCGCCGCCGAATTTATCGTCCGTATGGTCAATGAAAATCCCGGAGAAATCGTTCTGGTCGCGACAGGCAGAATGACCAATTTGGCGTTTGCTCTTAAGTTGGATGAACAGCTTCCTTTCAAAGTGAAAAGCGTGGCGATCATGGGCGGAACTGTACATGCGCCGGGAAACGTAACTCCCGTGGCGGAGGCCAACTTTTGGGGCGATCCCGAAGCCGCGGATGCGGTCATGCAGTCCGGGCTTCCGATCACGATGGTTGGATTGGATGTGACGATGCGCACGCATATTACTCAGCAGCATCTGGATTTGCTGAATCGCTTCGGCAAAGAGGAGAACAAGGCCATCATCGCGTTCATGCAGCAAAGCCTTGCGCATTATTTCGGCTTTTACACGGACTCTAACAATTACATCGGCTCAGCGCCGATGCACGACCCTCTGACTTTATTGGTTGCCGTCGATCCCGGACTGGTTAAGACGCAAACGATGAAGGTGAGCATCGATTGCGGGGATTCGATAAGCGCAGGCATGGTGGTGGCCGATTTGCGGACGAAACCATCCATGGGCCGGGACATCCAAGTTTGCGTCGATGTCGACGCGCAGCGGGCTGAACGTCAATTTTTGTCCGTTTTCATGTAGTGATACGAATCGATAAGGATCATGCCATCATAAAATGCAGCAATTGCCTGTTCGAGGCGGTTGCTGCATTTTCTCTTGTCCGCTCAGCCTTCATTTCAAGCCGTTTATAACCGATATCAAGGATAAGATAAGTTAGCCTAATCTATTATTCTTAAGCGAGGAAATCGATGAATCATATACATGGAACTTATGATATATCGCTTGTCATACTGTCTTATTTAATCGCGGTTGCAGCTTCTTATGCCGCGCTTGATTTGGCCGGTAGGGTTAGCGCGGCTAGAAACGGCAATAGTCGAGCCTTATGGCTTATTGGCGGAGCGATTTTCATGGGATTCGGGATTTGGGCGATGCATTTCGTAGGCATGCTTGCATTTAACTTGCCTATCCCGGTCTCTTACGATGTTGTTTTGGTCATTATTTCCGTATTGGTTGCCATTCTGGCTTCGCTTATCGCTTTGCATGTCGTCGGAAGAAAGCAGCTCCGGCTCAAGCGGTTGATTGTGGGCGGATTTTTGATGTCGGTTGGAATCTCAGCTATGCACTACATTGGAATGACCTCGATGAGGGTTGGCATTTATTATGTGCCAGGATTATTTATCTTGTCCGTCGTCATTGCGTTTGTTGCGTCGATTGCTGCACTATGGCTTTCGTACTATTTTCGCATGGAGCATTCTTGGAAGGGTGTAGGATATAAGCTGGGCAGCGGATTGGTTATGGGGGCAGCGATCGTGGGCATGCATTACACGGGAATGGCTGCGGCTCGCTTTCATACCGGTAATGGATTGGAAATATTGTCCGGAATGAGGGTGAACCAACAATGGCTCGCTTATGCGATTGCCATCGGTACTTTCGCTGCCCTTGCTTTCGCATTGTTCGGGGTTTTTATCGACAAACGTCTCTCTCGGAAAAACGACGAGATCATCGAACACGAAAAATGGTATAAATCGCTATACGAGAATCACTTAGACGGCATTATTAGCGTTAACATTCAAGGTAAGATTATCGATATCAATCCTTCGGCTATTCGAATTACGGGCATAGAAGCTGCGGACTATCTTCATCAGCCTTCTTCTAAACTTTTGGAAATTCATGTTGAGGAGTATCGCGAGAAGTCCAATCAAGTGTTTCAATCCTCTTTAAAATACGGTCAGGTGAAGATAGCTGAAACGGTTATTATCCATAAAGAGGGCCATCATATCCACTTAAGCACGATGAGCGTTCCCGTAACCATCGACGGGGCCGTCAGAGGGACGTATCTTATATTCAGGGACATAACCGAGGAGAAGCGGACAAAAGAAACGATTCAGCACATGGCGTATCACGACGATTTGACCGGTCTGCCTAATCGTCGTTTATTGAAGAGAACGCTAGAGGAAACGATTCGTCACAGCGTTCCGGGAGATTCCCGATTTGCCGTGCTGGTAATGGATATCGACCGATTCAAAATGATCAATGATTCGTTAGGCCATGCTTTTGGCGACCAGTTTCTGCAGTTGGTTACCGATCGTCTGCACCATGCGGCGGTCGGCATACAAGTAACGATCGCCAGAATGGGCGGAGACGAGTTTACTTTGATCTGCCACGGAAATCCGATCGAAGACGTGACTAAACGGCTCGCGCAAAGAATAATCGATCTTATTCAGATCCCGTACAGATTAAAAGATAACGACTTCTACGTATCAGCCAGCATAGGCATCGCCTTGTATCCGGAACATGGTTTGGATGCGGAGCAATTGCTCAAAAATGCCGATACCGCAATGTACGAAGTGAAACGAAACGGCAAGAACGGCTTTCAATATTATTCTAGCGTACTGGATGAACACGTGATGAACAATATTGAGCTTGAAGCGGCATTGCGCAAAGCCGTGGATGGAGAGCAGCTCATTATCCACTATCAGCCGCAAATCAGCTTGCATAATCAACAGGTCATTGGAGTCGAAGCTTTATTAAGGTGGATTCATCCTGAAAAAGGGCTAATCGAGCCGGGAGTATTCATCCCAATTGCCGAGGAAACGGGACTAATCGGAGAGATCGGGACCTGGGTGATGCGCGAGGCGTGCAGGCAAATGCAACAATGGCAGCAGCAATACGGTTGGAACATCCCCGTGTCGGTTAATCTGTCGACCCAACAATTTCATCAGGAGAAGCTCGTAAGCGCCATCGAGAGCATATTGCGCGAAACGGGGTTGCATCCTCAATACTTGGAATTGGAAATAACCGAGAGCATGATGATGGATGCTTCGAGGTCGGGTCAAATTTTAAGAGAGCTGACGAGGCTTGGCATACAAATTAGCATGGATGATTTTGGAACAGGCTACAGCTCGCTTAGTTATTTGAAATTATTCCCGATTCATAAGCTCAAGATCGACCGTTCATTCATTAAGGACATAACAAGCAACGAAGATGATAAAGCGATCGTGTCTTCCATTATCGCGATGGCGCATAACCTGAAAATGAATGTCATAGCCGAAGGCGTGGAGACGAGAGAGCAGCTGCAAATTCTTATGGATAACGGCTGCGACGATATTCAAGGTTATTATTTCAGCAGGCCGATTCCGGCAAAAGAAGTCGAGCAGATGTACTTAAATCCGCTGAAGGCGGCTGTCGAGGAAGGATAGCGGCTTATAGCGCTTAACGTATTCTCTAAGTCCACTTAGCTGCCCAAAGCTTCATCTCTTTGACAATTTGATGCAGGTCTTCTCCTTTGGGGGTCAACGTGTACTCCACGGTCACAGGTACGGTAGGAAACACGGTGCGGGTTAACACGCCTTTCTCTTCCATATGCCGAAGAGTGCTAGTTAACGCTCGTGGGCTTACTTGAGCAATACGACGCTGAAGCTCGCCAAACCGCCGCGTACCGCAAAATAACTCCCGCAGCACGAGGAAAGCCCATTTGCCGCCAATAACGTCCAGTGTTTTCTCAATAGAGCATTCGATGATTACCGGGTCTTTCGGAATGGTGTAAGATGTGGTAGATGGGGAAGACATGCTCAAATGACCTCCTAAATATGAATAATGTAGATGATATATAAAGTATAGCTAAGTGCATTATAGCTTATTGAGAGACAAAACACACATTTCTTATTACGAGATGCATTATTGGCCTTGGTGATGGCAGCGGGCCGTACCTGGGTACTAGAGTGACTAAAGCGGCAAAAAGCGGTCTAGCAAGAGGCGTACCCTCTTGTTAGACCGCTCTTCGTTTGCTGAACAGTTACAATCGTTAGCGCTGAATAACAAGAACGCCGTAAGCTTCTAATTCTATATTCCCGAACAAGCTTCCGGAGCGCAGCAAATCGTTGACCTGCACCAGGAAGTTCAACCGAACCGGCTCATGGCTGTAGTTGAGCAGGAATACGATGTCTCCGCGGATGGCAATCTCCACTTGCTTTGGCAAGTCGGCCCAGCCGTCAGCGGGAGAAGGAGTGCCCATTCGGTCGAGAATACCGTGGACGGCTTCCTCGGTGAAAGCTGAACCGAGATACCAAGACCAGCCGTCACCATGCCGGTTACGGGTTAATGCCGCTCCGCCGGAATAGTATTGCGAAGTATACGAAGCCATTATTTCCGCCGTTTCCGACTCGACGGTCAACACTTCGTTAAACAAGGCCGTCGGTAAGGCCGAATCCTCATCCGTCCACTGTGCCGAAGCGGCGGGGAAATTAGGATTGCATAGAGTGAAGTCTTCGACGGTTATTCCGCACCAATTGGCGGCAAATCCCGGGAACGGGATCATGCGGCATTGGCCGCGCTCATCCTTATAGCCGGTGCGTGCTCCCATGATTAATGTGCCTCCGCCCCGGACATAGGCATCGAGCAATGCGGCTCTATTTTCCGTAAGGATGGTGGCATGCGCATAGACAAGCACAGGATAACGCAGCAGATCCTCCAGCTTCGTGCCTTCACGCATATAGACGATATCGACCGGGATGTGCCGCTCCTGCAGAGCTTTGGACCAAGACTCTTTGCTTTTCCAGCGCAGCGGTCTTACCCAGGCATCGAATTCCGCATCCCAACTATTATCGTAATCTTCAAGAATCGCAAACTGAGCCTGAAAGCTTTTCCCAGTAATAAGGTTGCCGATCCGGCCAAGCTCTTCACCGACTTGCGCAACCTCGTGTAGCCTTCGATTTGGGCGGTTATGATAGTCATTGATACCGTGCCAGTAGATTTCCGTGCCCATTGTCGCCGTTCTCCAGCGGAAATATAACAGCATATCCGCTCCATGCGCGATAGATTGGTAAGTCCACAACCGCATTTGACCAGGTCGCGGTGCCGGCATATCCATCCGGTTCACCCAGCCGCCCGGGCCCGATTGCTGCTCCATCACGCAAAAGTGAGCGGAAATCGAACGTGTTTCGCTAAGAGAAAGACTCCATTTACGATCGCGCAAGGAGCTCGTGTTCTCGGGATCTTCAAAGGCGCTGAATTGCGGATAGGAATCGTATGAAAAGAAATCGAGCAGCTCGCTCGTCATCGCATGATTGTCTAAGTGGCCGAAAAGACCGTTGGTCGTAACCCACTGACGAGGCGCGCTCTCGCGAATAATATCGGCTTGCAGTCGGGCGAACGAAATGGTGTTGTCGGAAATAAACCTTTTCTCATCCAGCAACTGATGGGGATTGGGGGAGTCGGATGGATTCGGGCGGGTCAAATACACTTGCTGCCAATCGGTGTAAGTCTGGCTCCAGAACACGGTGCCCCAAGCTTCGTTCAGCTTGTCCAACGTCCCGTATTTAGTTCTAACCCACTGACGGAAAGCGATATGATCCGCATCGGAATAAAACTCGTTCGTTTCGCAGTTCAGCTCGTTGTCGATTTGCCAACCAGCGACCGCAGGATGATTGCCGTAATGCTGAGACATTTTCCTTACGATTCGTTCGCAGTAGAAGCGGTAAACCGGACTGCTGTAATTGTAGTGCCGACGTTGTCCATGCCGGTAGACTACGCCATCTTGACGCGCATTGAGCGCTTCAGGGTAACGTTCGGTCAGCCAAGCGGGCGGTGTGGCGGTCGGTGTTCCCATGATGACCTTCAAGCCATGGCGGTGAGCCTCGTCTAACGCACGATCGAATAAATCGAAGGAAAACTTGCCGTCTTCCGGCTCGAATATCGTCCAAGCGAATTCCGCGACCCGAACGATACTGAATCCAAGCTCTTTCATGCGGCGGAAATCGTCTTCCCACAGCGATTCGTTCCAATGCTCCGGATAATAACAGACTCCTAATTGAAAAGAGTCGGAACTTCTAGAAATGGCGGACATGAGACACTCTCCCTCATTACGTTAGTAATAATATTATGTGATCCATTTATGATCTGAGATTATTGTATTCCTTTTCAAAAACGTCTTAAATAACATATTATTATCATGAATAGTAATATCTTATGAAAGTTGGCGATTAATCCGATGAGGCTCCATCATTATTTGCCGAAGCCTGGATTTGAGCGATATATCGTTTTTCCGGAATCCTGCGGCCGTTATCATGAAGATTCCGAACATGCGGAATACCGCCCGAAAGGGGGGCTCGGCTACTACAACATCCATTTGTTGTTCGAGGGCAGGGGAACGGTCACCCATAACGGGGTGGCGACGGAGCTTCAAGCGGGAAATGGGTTCTTGTACGCGCCGGGGGAACTTCAGCAATATAGCTCGGATCGGTCTGAGCCTTGGGACGTATATTGGGTGCACTTTTACGGGGCGGGAGCGGACGCTTTATTGGAGGGCCGGGGGCGGGGAGAGCCATGGTTGTTTACGTTCGGACGCAAAGAGCGGATCCGATCGTTACTGGATCATTTATTACGGCTTTCTTCTTCTTACGAAAGCGGAAATGAGACGACGATATCGGCGGTACTGTATGAGTTGTTGATCGAACTGTTGAGAAACTCGGAGGGACTGTCTGCGTCGCCGGGGCTGGATTACCAGGAAAGAATCCGCAAAACAGCCGACCGGATGTCCGAAAAATGCGGCGAGGTTTGGGATTTGGATCGAATGGCGAATGACGCGGGGTACAGCCCGACTTATTTTTGCCGACTGTTTCAACGGGTATTGGGACGGACTCCGGCATCCTTCCTCCAAGAAACAAGATTGACTAGAGCTAAGCAGCTGCTGGTGCTTGGAGGGTTGCCGGTTAAGCAAGTGGCTGAACAATCGGGGTATGCCCAGAGCAGCTACTTCATCCGCCGGTTTCGGGAACGGGAAGGCATGACTCCCGAGCAATACCGGCTTCTATATTCAAAGTCGAGGATTGCGGAGAAGCGCTAGTCGCACAGCATCAAGGATTTAAGCCGTTAAATTCTTTCTTGATCCGATGTAATAACCGAGCGTCCGTGAGTACATCGCAGGCGGTATAGGCGAGCATGGTTGCGCCGAACACCATCGCTTTGTAGGCGGTATCGGTTTGCGCGGCATCTCTGAACTCCTTCGTGTGGAGTTGGTAAGGTTCGTTTACTGCTTTAATGTAAGGGTGAATGACGGGACAGCGAAGCGAGACGTTACCCAGATCCAAGGAGCCGTTATCATGGCCGACCCGAATATCTTCTTCGGCGATTCCATCAGCGATCATATTGGCCGTAAACGCATCGGACAAAGTTTCGTTGGTCCGCAATTCATCATAAGAGTATTCGTAATTGCTCGCCGTTAGCTTACAGCCGGTCGCAATGCCGGCTGCCTCAGCGCAGGCTGTCACTTTACGCGCGAGTTCGTCGGTGTAAGCACGCGACGCCGATCTTACATAAAATTGGGCAGCGGCATAATCCGGAATAATATTCGGAGCTTGCCCTCCGTGGGAGATGATGCCGTGAATTCTGGCATCGTCTTTCGTTTGCTGACGCAACGCGTTAACGGCGTTGAATATAAGGATTATCGCATCCAATGCATTGATGCCAAGATCCGGATTAGCGGCAGCGTGCGCGGCTTTACCATGATACTCGAATTGCAAGGCATCCATGGCCAGGGAAGCTCCGGAACGTTCATAGCTATGATAAGGGTGCGCCATAATCGCAATGTCGCAATCATCGAACAAACCTGCGGCTGCCATATCGATCTTGGCACCTTTTGTTTCTTCGGCAGGCGTTCCGTATACGCGGATCGTTCCGCCAGTTTCATCCGCGATTGCACGCAATCCTGCGGCTGCGCCAAGCGCCATCGTACAGATGAGATGATGCCCGCAAGCATGACCCAGCTCCGGCAGGGCGTCGTATTCAGCGAGCAAACCAATAAGGGGGCCGGGTTTGGATGAGCGATATTCCGCTACGAACGCGGTTTCCAAGCCTAGAACGGCTCTTTCGACTTGAAATCCTAAAGCCTCCAATTCGGAGGAAAGCATGGCCGACGCTTGCCTCTCTTCGTGTCCGAGTTCTGGATGGGATCCGATAAAAGCAGCGATTTCTATTAAGCGAGGCGAATAAGCCTGCAGAGTATCGTGAATGATTGTTTTTAAGGCGGTCATGGAGAGTTCTCCTTTAAAGATGATTTTGTCATACAACTATCGTATCCGTTCAACGGTTTGCAAGCAAGCTGCCCTTTCGAGATGAGAATGATGTCGTAATTTCATAGTTTAAATGGCACTTAAACTCATTATAAAGCAATAATAAGTTGTGTAATCTGTACATGTTGTCGTATATTTTAAGTTAATTAGCTAGGGAGGCAATCTCATGATTCGGATAGGTAAAATTAGTTATTGGCACGTCCACGCAGATGAGTACACCGGGTATGCGCTAGCGAATCCGTCCACGCAGCTGGCTGCGATTTGGGACGAGGTACCGGCACGGGGCAAGGAAAAGGCAGCCGAATATGGCGTCCCTTATTACGAGTCGCTAGACGAGATGCTGGCGCAAGACGATATCGATGCCGTTATCGTCGATGCACCTACGAATATACACCATGAAGTCATGGTGAAGGCTGCCCGCGCCGGCAAACATATTTTCACGGAAAAAGTCGTCGCACCCACAAATAAAGAAGTTCAGGAAATCGTTGCTGCGGTTAAGGAAGCAGGCGTTAAGTTCACGGTTTCTCTTCCTCGCCTCTATGCGGGATCCACGCAGGTCATTCAGAAGGTTATTAAAGAAGGAACGCTTGGCAAGTTAACTTTGGCGCGTGTCCGTTTGTCGCACAACGGAGCGACTGAGAATTGGCTGCCTGCCCATTTCTATTCCAAAGAGCAGTGCGGCGGCGGAGCTTTGATCGATCTTGGCTGCCATCCTATGTATCTAGTTCGGTTATTTCTGGGTATGCCGGAGAGCGTCAGCGCGAACTTCGGTTACGTGACAGGTAAGGAAGTCGAGGACAACGCGGTTGCCGTTCTTCGTTATTCCGAAGGGGCTCTAGGTATCGTGGAAGCGGGATTCGTGAACAGCCACTCGCCATTCTCTATCGAACTTCACGGTACGGAAGGAACGTTGCTGTTCGGTTTTCCGGAAGAGGTTGCCGTCTTGCGCAGCAATAGCGGGAGCGGGCAATGGGAGAAGCTCGAAGCGGGCCAACCGCTACCAATCGCGTTCGACCAATGGGTGGAGCATATCTCGAATGATACTGAAGCAACGGAAAATGTAGCCCTCGCGGTGGATCTGACCAAGTTGATGGAAGCTTCTACGCGTTCTGTAGCGGAAGGCCGTCCGGTTCGCATCGACGAGTTGGTTTGATATTTGCGATAGGATTCGGATAGCGTGAAAAGAGGGGTAGGATTGGCGGCAGACGACAGGAGCATTCAGGACGCCGGTATTAGGACGCATAAGGATAGGAAGCTTGCCGGAAGCACCGGTCCCTTTCCTTATGCCCGGATGGCCAACAAGGCCGATGCTCTTGATCGTCTGGATCTGCAGTTCCGTTGGGGCTCCTACGGAATTCGGGTGCTTCGCTGCCATCTGGCTGTTTTTCAGCCGGGATATATCATTAACTTTCATAAGCATTCCGAATATGAATTTCATTATATCGCCAAGGGCAAAGGCAAAGTCATTCTCGTCGATCAGACCTACGATCTCCATGAAGGATTGTTTTACTTGACCGGACCGGAATTGATGCATTATCAAGAATCGGACTCTGACGAACCGATGTATGAGTTGTGCTTGCATTTAGACATCGTTCCCCTCGCGGCGGAGACGGATAAAGCCGGCTGGGGAGACGAGTTGGAGGCTAACGAAGCTAAGGAATGCATTAACATTCTCGATCGCATTCCAGCCGTTCCGGTTGTCGATCGTTATCACGCGATGAACGGATTTTTGGATGCCTATCGGGTATGGGAGGAGCAGCCTTCCGGGTTTTACACGTTGATGAAACAAGCGATCGTTCAAATCCTTCTGCGTACGACCCGCGTGTTCGACGGACCAGCGGGCAAACCGGGAATACCGGAGCGGGATATGAATTTTCATAGGTATCAGCTTGCCACCCAATATATTTTAGACAATGAAAGCTTGCCTATTTCATTAGAGCAAGTAGCGGAAACGATCAACATAAGCCCGCGGCAGCTTCAGCGAATATTCCGAAGCGAGGGCGAGACGACCTTTCGCGATTACTTGGAGCATGTGCGCTTAACGGGAATTTGTTTCGAGCTTATTCACACCGACAAGCCGATTGAAGAAATCGCGATCAACCACGGATATGCGAACCCGAATTATTTATATCCGGTGTTCAAAAGTAAATACGATATTACGCCAACCGCTTATCGCCGGCTGCATGCCGGCGAAGCCCGCGGGGCGCTTAATCCATTAACTAGAGAGAAGGAATCGGATCACCATGAGTAAAAATTTAAGAATCGGCATTATCGGAAGCGGCGGTATCGCCAGAGCCCACGTATCGGCATACAGAAAACTGCCATTCGTGGAAATCGTAGCCGTTGCGGATGTCATTCCAGGCAAAGCGGGAGAGTTTGTTGAAGCGGAGCAACTGGTAGGCGCTGCGGCGTACGACGGGCATCAGAAGTTGTTGGAGCAAGATTTGGATGGCGTAAGTATTTGTACTCCTAACGTCTCTCATCACATTACGACTGTTGATTCGCTTCGCGCGGGCAAACAAGTGTTATTGGAAAAGCCGATGTCCGTCACGCTCCAAGAAGCGCTAGAGATGACGCAAGCGGCACGCGAAACGGGCAACATGCTGACCCTTGGTTTTCAACCGCGTTACGATCCTAACATGAAGCTGCTGCAAGAAATCGTACAATCCGGTCGGCTAGGCAAAGTTTATTATGCAGAGACGGGCGGCGGACGCCGCCGCGGCATGCCTGGAGGAACCTTCATCAGCAAGAAGCTGGCGGGCGCAGGCGCAATGGCGGATATCGGCTGTTATTCTTTGGATATGGCGCTTAACGCGATGGGTTATCCTCGTCCGTTGACGGTATCGGCGTACACCTCGAACTATTTCGGACGCAATCCTCTATATCATCCCGAAGCAAGCAAATTCGAGGTTGAAGATTTCGGCGTTGCGATGGTCCGCTTCGAGAACGACCTCGTGCTTCAATTCAAAATCTCTTGGGCGATGCATATGGACACGCTGGGCGCGACGATGTTCCTTGGAACCGATGCCGGTCTGAAAGTAACGCCTGCGGGAAGCGGCCCATGGTCCGGCGTTTGGGACGGGGCCATCGGCGCAATGACGCTATTCCACGATGAATACGGCGGTCACACGAATACGGCGATCCCGCTTGTCGAGCATAAGCTGAACCTGTTCGACGAGAAGGTTAGAGACTTCGCCGAGGCCGTACGCGATGGACGCCCGGCTCCAATTCCGGGTGAACAAATTCTAATCCAACAAGCGATTATCGATGGCGTGCTTCGTTCCGCCGATCTGCGCCGGGAAGTATCGGTCGAACTTCCAAGGTAAATCAAACTCAAACGTGGATAACATGACCCGTAAAGGGATGTTATCCACGTTTTTTTGTAACTCCTATATCAACGCCATCTCACATCGATGTACCTCTGGCAGGCATTTTATTGGAAAAACTCCATCTAGTTTCACTTAATATCTTGTTTTGTAAGACTAACTGGAAAATGTCCGTCTAATTCTCTCGAAATGGCCCATTACAGGCTAAGGGGTACAAAATAGTGTGAGGAATTCCTCTTAGTTTGCCGAAGACAGAAAAAAATTGAAAACTAGATGGAGGAATTCCCACTAGCTCCGTTAAGGATTCAGAATGGAGTGTCCTTACCTGCTTCCTCTTTTATTTTCTCGCAATTATCATGAAACGTTTGGAATTGGTCATTATCCCCTTACTGGTTCGGTTTTCTTCGATGAATTTATCAAGTAAAGCAAAGTCATCATCGCTTTTGCCGAAGTTCGGAATGATCGGAGTGTGTTTTAACAGAAACACTAGATCCTCGTATGTTTTGTAGTATTCCTTGGCATCAAATTCGAATGATTGGATATCGCTAAACCCCGACTCATTTAATTCCGAAATAAATTTATTTTTTAATGTCCCGTCCCGCAAACCCGATGACTGACCTCTTCCAAAAACTTGTTTGATGTTGAATTTATCATCTTCACTTACTTGTTGCGTAAGAAAAAAACCATTTTGCTCTAATACTCTAGCTGCTTCATTCGTGTTAAAGGGGCAATGCCGATTAGATACGATACTAAAAAAGTTCTCAGGGAAATCGATTTTATCAGCATTCATTTGCAAAAAACGTACATTCGATTTCTTTGATTTATATAAATTAGCATTTGCGGTTTGGATCATTCCAACTGAATCGTCAATACCCACTAATAGTAAAGCCGACCCTGCTATCGATAATAAAGCTTCCCCTCCGCCGGTACCTATATCCAGCAAAAGGTCGGATTTCCTGCATCTTTGGGTAACTTCATAGTAAAAACTCCATTTTACTCCTTCGGATATACATTTTACTTTGCTAAAGTCCCATCCGTTTAATTTTCCAACGCGTTCGTAAAAATTTTTATATTCTAACTCGTTCATAGCCGTTACCTACCTCTTCAATGTACAAATCATTTTTTGCTGCATATGTCTAGAAACAGTTGCTTACGCATCTCCGGTTCCTTTTCACGTGCTGTTATACTTGGCCCTCATTCAACATGCTAATTGCTTTGGCAATCCGCTTCTCCCGAGTTTCGGCAGTTTTGGCTTCCTCGATCGAGATTACAAAACGCTTTTTGTTGCTGTAGGACAGCCCGTCGAAAAACATTTTTGCATCCGCATTACGCTCAAGCACTTCCGAGAAGTCTGATGGCACGGCAATCTCGCGAGGCTCGGTATCAAGTTCGATATCTACGTCCACTTCGTCACCAGCGGCTACACCAGAACCTGCACGGTGTTCAGCGCTGAGTGGGATCATAAACCGCCCGCCCATAGGCGCCACGGTACTGCGATAGGAGTAGCCTCCTATCGTGACGAGAACCGGCGGACGTTTGCTTGCCCCGAGGCTCGCAATGACCTCCTCAGGAACTTGAATACCTGTAGCAGTTTTACCTCCGAGTTCAATGACTGCACGAAATTTCATAAGGCACCTACCTCCGTTTTAATAGCTAAACTTGTAACCGTCTAACCTAACATTTAACCAAAAAACTCAACTAGCATCGGAGCTAAAGCATCCGGTTTTACAATGTGTGTCTGACCTTCCAAAGTTTGATGCTTTGCATTGGGAAGCACACTCGCAAGCGTTTGCATGGCGTTTCGCATCCATGCCGGGCTTTTCCCGCCAACCGCAACGAGCGTGGGTACAGCGATCAGAGGACCACCGATTGGCTGACAGAGATTTGCCTCTCTGATTGTCTAACCCGGCTATCAAGTTAACTCAGGGTGCTACGAACTCAGTTATCATGCAGTAAGAATTAATCGAAGTGATTTGATATAGCGGCAAATCCTGCCGTTATATCACCGTTGCCCTTTCCCATACTCATAGCGGCAATAATTGCCGTTATTCAAGGAATTCTTAATGATTTCGAGGCATAATTGGATCGATAACGGCAATCGCTGCCGTTATCCCTGTGAAAAATGACATTTGTGATGAGATAGCGGCAAATCCTGCCGTTAAATCTAGTAAGCGGTCTCGATGTTCTTGGGCAACTGTATACGTTTGTAGCCTGATCATTCGATTCCCGTCCACCTGAGCTAACTTGATAGCCATATTGTCTAATGTAAGGATCGTATCGTAAGGGAGCGTATGCGCAACAGCCTTTAACTTGGACCACGCAGGCATGAGCGGCATCAAGGCAACGAATAAGGCCTAATCGCCGATCCCTTTCCTGCCTTATCGTAAGCAATGGAGGTGCCGTCTTCTGAGACTACTTTATCCATGGAAATCTCCTTTAAATAAAATGTGCTAAAAGTTGTTATATTTATGGTCTAAACGTACCCAAAAAGGAATATTCCTGTCAATGGATGTAATCAAAATAGATTTCTTGGTGCAATTAACCCGGCCAGAGCGGGCTAAAGTTCCAACGACGCGGAAACGGCTTAAACAACTGTTTTGGCACCAATAGCATTATGAGCTATTCCATTCTTCAAGTCAGATGCTCATTACAATATCGGTTAGGGCAATTGAAATAAAATACAAAAACCAGTTGTGAAATGAAATCAAATTCAGTAAAATCGGATATAGCGCTTAATCTTATGTTGAAAGCATATTAAGCGCCATTTATTTAATGATAGGTATAGCGCTTAACCCGCTTAACCTATCCAAAGGAGATTAAACCGGATGAGCACGATTCGACTTACGATGGCGCAAGCTCTGCTGCGTTTCCTCGACAATCAATACGTTTCCGTTGACGGCAAGGAGATTAAATTCGTCAAAGGCGTCATGGGTATTTTCGGTCACGGCAATGTGACGGGTATAGGAGAAGCCCTTGAAAATAGCGCCGGAGACCTCGCCTACATTCAAGGAAAGAACGAACAAGGCATGGTTCATGCCGCAGCCGCCTTCGCTAAGCAAAGCAACCGACATCAGATCTATGCTTGCACATCATCAATCGGCCCGGGGGCCTTGAACATGATTACCGCCGCGGCTACCGCAACGGTGAACCGTATCCCGGTTCTTCTGCTGCCGAGCGACAATTTCGCGAGCAGACAGCCCGACCCGGTGCTTCAACAGCTTGAGGTGGCAAGCGATTATACGGTTTCCGCCAACGAACCCTTCAAGCCCGTAAGCAAATATTGGGATCGCATCGTCAGGCCGGAACAATTGATGACTGCCGCCGTTCAAGCCATTCGGGTGCTTACGGATCCTGCTGAAACGGGAGCCGTAACGCTCGCTCTTCCTCAGGACGTGCAGGCGGAAGCCTACGACTATCCGGCAGCGTTCTTTGATCGCAAGGTTCACTATATCGATCGGAAACCGCCATCAATGGATGCCATTCAACGCGCTGTCCAATTGATGAACATCAAGAAGAAGCCGCTTATTATCGCCGGTGGAGGCGTCCTTTACTCTTCCGCGACAAGGGAGCTTACAGCATTCGCGGAGACATTCCATATTCCGGTGGCGGAAACTCAAGCCGGCAAAAGCGCCTTGCCGTGGAACCATCCGCTTAATACAGGAGCTGTCGGCGTGACCGGTACTTTGGCAGCCAATCGGTTGGCCCGTGAGGCGGACCTCATAATCGGCGTCGGCACCCGTTATTCCGATTTCACGACATCGTCCAAATCCGCCTTCGGCAACCCGGACGTCCAGTTTATCAACATTAACGTCAGCGGTTTCGATTCGTTCAAGCTGAATGGTGCCGCGATTACTGCCGATGCCAGAGAGGGACTGCTATCCCTTCATGCCGCTCTTGAGGCAGATCAGTACCGGAGCGGATACGATTTGTCCGACATTCAAACGCTGAAGCAGGAGTGGGATCGAGAGGTTGATCGCCTTTACGCCGCGGAAAATGAAGCTGGCTTCGCGCAAACTCGTGCGCTCGGCGTTATCCAAGAGTCGCTTGATCCTTCGTCGATTATCGTATGCGCGGCCGGAAGCCTTCCCGGTGACCTGCATCGGCTGTGGAGACCGGCGGAGCCGAAAACCTACCACATGGAATACGGGTTTTCCTGCATGGGATATGAAATTGCCGGCGCTTTCGGGGCCGCCCTAGCCGAGCCTGATCGCGAAGTATATGCGGTCGTCGGTGACGGAAGTTACCTGATGCTTCATTCCGAGTTAGTTACAAGCTTGCAAGAGGGACGGAAAATCACGGTTTTGTTGTTCGATAACCACGGCTTCCAGTGTATTCACAATTTGCAAAGAGGCCATGGCAGCGACGGGTTCGGCAACGAATTCCGCTTCCGCTCCCCCGAGACGGGCAAGCTCACCGGCAATTACATGCCGATCGATTTCTCGGCTCACGCACGCAGCCTTGGGGCTAAATCCTACAAAGCCAATAACGCGCTGGAGTTAAAGGATGCACTAAACAAGGCGAAGCGGGAAACGGTCACAACGCTTATCGAAATTCCCGTCTTGCCGGGTACAGGTACGGTCGGCTACGAGTCTTGGTGGAACGTCGGAGTTCCCGAAGTATCCGTCAGCGACAAGGTGACCAAAGCAAGCGAAGAGATGAATGAACGTATCCGAAACGTCAAACTCTTGTAAACGATGGAGGAGAGATTGCTCATGAATAAGCTGCCTTTTCAACTTGGCATCCATCCGATCAATTGGGTCGGAGAAGACGTCAAGGAGCACGGGGAGGATACAACCTTCGAGCGCATTGTCGACGATATTCAAGCGCTTGGATTGACGGGAACGGAGATGGGACGTAAATATCCAACTGATCCAGAAATCCTCAAGAACGAATTAGCCAAACGCGGCATCCGCCTTACGTCGCAGTGGAAATCCGTATTATTTTCCGATCCGGCTTACCTCGAAGATGAACTTAACGCCTATCGCAAGCATGCGCAATTTCTGAAGGAAATGGGAAGCACGGTCATCAGCACATGCGAGGTTGGGGGATCGCTGCATTTCGACCCGCGCCGCACCCCGAACGAAAAAGAGGTGCTGCGGTTAAGCGAGGCAGAGTGGCAGTGCTTGGCTAAAGGGCTTAACGCCGCTGGCGCCATCGCCAAGGAGCATGGGTTGAAATTAACCTACCATCATCACGGAGGCACAGCGGTGGAGCAGCCCGAGGAAATCGATCGCCTAATGGAGTTGACCGACCCGGAACTGGTCTATTTGCTGTTCGATACGGGGCATGCTTATTACGGTGGAGCCGACCCGCTGACCGTCCTCAAGAAGCATTATGATCGCATAGCATACGTTCATCTTAAAGATATTCGCCCGCAGGTGTTGGAAGAAGCCCGTGCCGAGAAAGCGGATTTCGTGACCTGCATCCGCAAAGGCGTGTTCACGGTACCGGGTGACGGCTGTATTGATTTCGGACCGATTATTAACGAGCTCATGAGAAGGAATTACAACGGCTGGGCGATCTTGGAGGGGGAACAGGACCCCGCGGAACATCCGGCATACGAATATGCCAAGAAAGCTCTCCTTTACATCGATTCTCTCATTCCCGACAGAAAGTAGGCGACGAGCGCAATGACCTATGTCTCCTTTTCAAAAGATAAACCGCTGGATTTCGTCGCTATTGGCAGGCTTTGCATAGACTTGAACGCCAATGAAATCAATCGGCCGATGGAAGAAACAATGACCTTCACCAAGTATGTCGGCGGCTCTCCCGCCAATATTACGATCGGAATGTCCCGCTTGGGGCAGAAAACCGCCTTCATCGGCAAGATCGCCAACGATCAGATGGGAAGATTCATCGCCGATTACTTGCAACGCAACGGTATCGGTGCCGAGAACGTCGTGATCGACCGTTCAGGCGCGGTGACGGGACTCGCTTTTACGGAGATTAAGAGCCCGACCGATTGCAGCATTCTCATGTATCGCGATAATGTCGCCGATCTCAAGCTTACGGCGGGCGAAGTTAGCGAAGACTTGATCGCGCAGGCGAAAATGTTTCTGATTTCCGGAACGGCTTTAGCGAAAAGTCCTTCGCGGGAAGCGGTGTTTCAAGCGCTGCATTACGCCAAGAAGCATGGTGCCATCATCGTATTCGATCTGGACTACCGTCCCTATACATGGACTTCCGAAGAGGAAACGGCCGTTTATTACAATCTTGCCGCAGAGAAATGCGACATCATTTTAGGGACGCGCGAAGAATTCGACATGATGGAAGCGTTCGAGCATAATCCGGACCATAACGATGACGTAACCGCAGCCAGATGGTTCGATTACTCGGCCAAAATCGTCGTTATCAAGCATGGTAAGGAAGGCTCTATTGCATATACGGATGATGGTGCAAGCCATAAGGCCAAGAGTTTCCCGGCAAAAGTAGTCAAGACGTTCGGCGCGGGAGACTCTTACGCCTCCGGGTTTCTGTACGGGATCATGCAAGGCTGGACGCTCGAGAAAAGCATGGAATTCGGCAGCGCGTCCGCAAGTATCGTGATTTCCAGCCATAGCTGCTCCGATGCAATGCCGACCATCAATCAAGTGCTCGATTATATCGAAAGCTGCAACAGCGGTAAAATCATCTAGGGGGAATTCAAGCATGACGCAATTGTTGAAAAATTGGATCGGCGGAACTTGGGTCGAATCCGCATCGTCCGCAACCGAAGAAGTGTACAATCCGGCAACGGAGGAAGTCTTGGCTTACGTCCCGCTCTCTACCAAGGAAGACGTAGACCGTGCGGTTCAATCGGCCAACACGGCATTCAAAACCTGGAGCACCACGCCGGTGCCGCGCCGAGCCCGGGTCATGTTCAAATACCAGCAGCTGCTGGTGGACAATTGGGAAGAGCTCGCAAAGCTGGTCACGCTGGAAAATGGCAAAAGCTACGGTGAAGCGTACGGCGAAGTACAGCGCGGCATCGAGTGCGTCGAATTCGCCGCAGGAGCCCCTTCGCTCATGATGGGCAAGCAGCTGCCGGATATCGCTTCGAACCTGGAATCCGGAATGTACCGGTATCCGATCGGTGTCGTGGCGGGCATTACGCCTTTTAACTTCCCGATGATGGTGCCTTGCTGGATGTTCCCGCTAGCCATCGCCTGCGGCAACACGTTCGTGCTTAAACCTTCGGAGCGTACGCCCTTGCTGGCGAACCGCCTCGCGGAGCTTTTCAAGGAAGCGGGATTGCCCGACGGGGTGTTCAATATCGTTCATGGCGCACGCGACGTCGTAAACGGAATTCTTGAGCATAGGGATATCGCGGCCGTCTCGTTCGTCGGCTCGCAGCCGGTAGCGGAGTATGTATATAAAACCGCATCCGCCCATGGCAAACGGGTTCAAGCGCTTGCTGGCGCTAAGAATCACTCCATCGTCATGCCGGACGCCGACTTGGACTTAACCGTCAAGGAAATCGTGAATGCGGCATTCGGCTCCGCCGGCGAACGCTGCATGGCTTGCGCCGTCGTCGTAGCCGTCGGAGAAATAGGCGATATTCTCGTGAGCAAGCTAGTGGAGGCGGCGAATCGGATTACGATCGGCAACGGAATGGAAGAAGGTATTTTCCTCGGCCCCGTCATCCGTGGCCCACACAAGGATCGTACTCTCAAGTATATCGAGATCGGCGAACAAGAGGGCGCTTTGCTCGTAAGGGATGGGCGTAAAGACGCGGCGGCCGCAGGTGAAGGATACTTCGTGGGTCCGACGATATTCGACGGCGTACAAAGTGGCATGAAGATATGGGAGGACGAGATTTTCGCTCCCGTATTATCCATTGTGCGGGTCGAAACGTTAGAGGAAGCCATAGGGCTCGCCAACCGTTCGGAGCTGGCTAATGGCGCTTGCCTGTTTACGAGAAGCGGCAGCAGCGTCCGCCAATTCCGGGAAACGATCGATGCCGGCATGTTAGGCGTGAATCTCGGGGTTCCCGCCCCGATGGCGTTTTTCCCGTTCTCGGGCTGGAAGAAGTCGTTCTACGGCGATTTGCATGCCAACGGCAGCGACGGAGTTGAATTTTATACCCGCAAGAAAATGGTGACCGCGCGCTGGTAATGGCAACTGCGGATAACATAAAGGAGCTGTTCAAGCTGAATAACATCAAGCGACAGATCAGAATCGGAATCATAGGCGCGGGACGCATCGGAAAAATTCACGCCGACAATCTGCTTCGCCTGCAGCAGGCGGAGGTTGTGGCGGTAAGCGATCTATTCGCGGGACCGGAATTGGAGGAATGGGCCGTGGCGCGCGGAATTCAGTCGATTATGAAGGACAGCGGCGCCATTATCGCCAATCCGGACATAGACGCGGTGTTCATATGCGCATCGACGGATACGCATGTGCCGTTAATTAAACAGGCCGCGCTGGCGGGCAAACATATTTTTTGCGAGAAGCCGATCAGCATGGACATCCGGCAGACGGAGGAAGCGGTCGAAGCTGCCCGCCAAGCAGGCGTTATGCTGCAAATCGGCTTTAACCGCCGGTTCGACCATAACTTCAAACGGATTCGGGAGCATGTGCAGAGCGGGACGATCGGGGAACCGCATGTTATCAAAATCACTTCGCGCGATCCTAACCCACCGCATCCGGATTACATCAAAGTGTCTGGCGGTATTTTCATGGATATGATGATCCACGACTTCGACATGGCTCGATACGTATCCGGCAGCGAAATCGAAGAGGTGTACGCGCAGGGCAACGTGTTGATCAACCCCGTATTCGCAGAATACGGCGACGTGGATACGGCCATCGTAACGCTAAAGTTCGAGAACGGCGCGCTTGGCGTCATCGATAATAGCCGTCAAGCGGCATACGGCTACGATCAACGGATGGAAGTATTCGGCTCCAAAGGAAATGTTGCGGTTGCCAACGATCACCCGAACACGGCGGAAATCAGCACGGCCGCCGGCGTGTACAAGGACAACCCGTTGCACTTTTTCCTTGAGCGCTATAACGAAGCCTATATCGAAGAAACGCAATTGTTCATCGATTGCATCCTGAACGGCAAACCGGTTCCGGTTGACGGCCAAGACGGCTTGCAAGCGGAACGTACGGCTCTGGCCGCGAAGCTGTCGATGCGACTTAAACGTCCCGTCAAAGTCAGCGAAGTGCTGCAATTGGCAGAGCAATATTCGGCATTTTTATAGATCGGAAGGAGGAAAGCAGCCATGTCGCAACTGATCGTAGCACCTGCAGCTATACCTGACCGCGATGGAAGTCTGATGAATATTACGCCGGAAACGGCTGGTTGGAGTTATGTCGGGTTCCAAGTTATTCGTCTTGCCTCGGGTCAAAGCTTTCAGCTTGAAACCGGTCAATTAGAGATGTGTCTCGTTCTGCTCAGCGGGAAAATGGATGTCCAAACCCGCACGGAACAGTGGCGGAACATTGGACAGCGGATGAACGTATTCGAACGGACCCCTCCCTATTCGGTCTATGTGCCCAATGACGATAGGTTCGAGGTTCGTGCGCTTACGGTAGTGGAATTAGCCGTTTGTTCCGCTCCGGGCCGGGGCAATTATCCGGCGCGGCTAATCGCGCCGGAACAGGTCGGCGTAGAGACGCGAGGCTACGGTAACATCGAGCGTCGGATTCATAACATTTTGCCGGAGCAGGAACCCGCGGACAGTCTTCTAGTGGTAGAGGTATTTACGCCTAATGGGCATTGGTCCAGCTATCCTCCCCACAAGCATGATCGCGACGCGCTTCCCGATGAATCGCTGCTGGAGGAAACCTATTATTTCCGTATTCAACCGGAGACGGGGTTTGCCATGCAGCGGGTTTATACCGATGACCGCTCTCTGGACGAGACGTTAATCGTGAAGGACGGGCAAGCCGTGCTGGTGCCCCGAGGGTATCATCCCGTTTCCGCGCCGCCGGGTTACGATTGTTACTACCTGAACGTAATGGCGGGTCCGACCCGGACGTGGAAATTCCACAACGATCCGGAGCACGCATGGATTATGAAGAAACCAGGCGAATAGCAGGCAACGATATTGTATTGCAACTTTGTTCCCGCCTCTTCATAATAAAGTGAATAATCATCCCTAATCGGGTATGAATCGACAAGCGGGGAACGAAGATGAAGGCAACCATATATGATGTAGCCCGCGAAGCCGGAGTATCGATCGCCGCGGTATCTCAGGTCATTAACGGCAAAGGGAAAATCAGCGGGGAGCGCCGCGCGGAAATCATCCGCGTCATGGAAAGGCTTAACTATAAGCCGAGCTTCATCGCCACCGCGCTGACCGGCAAGAACACTTTCACGCTCGGCTTGCTAGTGCCGGACATTTCCAACCCTTTTTTCGCCGAAATTGCCCGTGCCGTGGAAGATAGGGGACATCATCACGGGTATAGTCTCGTTATTTGCAGCACGGATAACGACGATGAACGGGTGGGTCGGTACTTGTCCCTGCTTCAGCAGAAAAGCGTAGATGGCATCATTATCGGTACGGGAATAGTTGACCGCGAGTTGGTGGAGTCCATCGTGGCCAAGTCTATACCAGTTGCTATGATCGCCCGAGAACTGCCGGGAGGCCGTATAGACGCCGTTATCGTGGACGATTATGCGGGCGGCCGCATGGCAGCCCGCCATCTCCTTGATCTCGGTCACTCCCGATTAGCCGTTCTTTCCGAACATCGCAAAGTCACGAGTTCGCTTGAACGGATCCGCGGCTTTCGCGACCAGATGACGGAAGCGGGTTTGGAGCTGCCGGAGTATTTGGTGAAGGCAAGCGGCCGCGACTTGATTCAAGAGGGCAAACGGAATGCGGCCGAGCTGATGCGTTATGCCGAGCGGCCGACGGCGATATTTTGCTGCAACGACCTGCTGGCGATCGGTGCGCTTCAAGCAGCGAAGGAAATGGGCGTTCGCGTTCCGGCGGACCTCTCCATCGTCGGGTTTGACAATACGATATTAACAACGGTTACGGATCCTCAATTGACCACGATTGCCCAGCCTACGGAGCAGATGGGAAACCTGGTCGTCGACCTTATTCTCGGGAAACAGAAGGTCCAACAGCCTGATCCGGTGAGAACGGTACTTGAACCTGAGCTTATCGTCAGGCAATCGACGGCAGAGCTCCAAGCATAGACAATCGGATTGAAACTGGTGAGCTTTTGTCTTGGATTTATTCCAAGATAAAGCTCACCAGTTCTTATATATGTGGTAATATGGAAGCGATACCAGAATGCAAGGAGGCAAACACGAACATGATCGTCGATTTTCATTTTCATTTGGAGGAAGGCCCTTATTCTATCGATTGGCTTAGACGGACGGCTAAAGCCATCGAGACGATCGAGGATGATCGTCAAGGCTTCCACGCCCGCCGCCACTCCTTGGAGTGGATCGAAGAAATGAATCAAAAGCTGACTGAGCGGTTGGAGCAAGGCTGTTTTACCCAGCAATGGTTATCCCACTATCTCGAACGGGGCAAACGGCAAGGCATCCAAAAGTTCGGCATCGTGGATCATTTGTATCGTTTTACCGAGTTTCTAGGCTATTACGAAAAGCATATGATCGTCGACGACTCCGAATTAGGGCAATTGCAGCAATATTGGCTCGATCGGGTATGTATCGGTTCCATCGAACCGTATTTGGCGGTCGTCCGACAGGCTCAGCGAGACGGTCACCCGATTTCTCTTGGCGTCGAAGCCGACTATTTTCCCGGTGGAGAGCAAGAGTTAGGCGATCTTCTGAGCCGATATGAACTAGATTATGTGATCGGATCCGTGCATTTTATAGAAGGGTGGGGCTTCGATAATCCGCAGACGAAAGAGCTGTTCGAGGGACAGGACCTTGTCGCCATGTACCGCAAGCTGTTCGATCACTTATTGGGCGCCATTCGTTGCGATTTGTTCGATATCATTGCCCATCCGGACAATTTGAAGGTGTTCAACTATCGACCGGAGGAAGCTTCATTGCTGCCCATGTACGAGGAGGTGGCAATGGCAATGAAAGCCGCGGACGTGGCATCGGAAATCAACACTGGCCTAGCCTATCGTTATCCGGTCAAGGAAATGTGCCCGAGCCCGGCGTTTCTGCATATACTTCATCAACATGGCGTTCCCATCACATTAAGTTCCGATTCTCATTTTCCGGATGATATCGGTACGATGTTGGATCAAGCCGCCGAACTTGCCGGTGAAGCGGGTTATAAAGAAGTCGTTTATTTCGAAAGAGGGGTACGTAAATCATTGCCGTTAAAAGGATGAGGCACAATGGGACTTATATATGATCCAACCGTATGGCACATAAGCTTTACCGAGATGACGCTTAGACTGTTGTTGGCGCTGGCGTTAGGCGGGTTGATCGGTCTGGAAAGAGAGCTTGGCGGGCATTCCGCGGGTTTTCGAACGCATATTCTTGTTTGCTTAGGTTCTGCAATCATTGTCCTATTATCGATGTACGGGTTTTCCGAATTCGCCGCGGAACCGAATGTTCGCTTGGATCCGGCGCGATTGGCTGCGCAAGTGATCAGCGGCATCGGGTTTCTTGGCGCGGGCACCATCATGCGGACGGGTCTTGGAGTATCCGGGTTAACGACTGCCGCTTCGTTATGGGTGTCGGCGGCAATTGGACTCGCAGCCGGAGCCGGGTTTTATTATGGAGCGTTCATAGCGACCTTCCTGGTGGTGATAAGTTTGTTTGTATTAAACAAAGTAGAGAAGCTGTTCTCCCGAACGAAAAAGGTGCGCGAGTTGTTAATCAAAATGGAAAAAACGTCGTCGGGCCTCAATCTCGTATTGGCGCACTTGAATCGAAGCGGGTTGCAAATCAATAAGCTTTCGGTTGAAAACGACGAAGCGGGCGATCAACAAACCGATCGGCATTTGGTTATCCGAATTCAGTTGAAGTTAAAGAAAATACAAAATTACGAGGAAGCAATCGCCGCATTGGCTTATATGGACGGGGTCATTAGTTTGGAAACAGAAGGTTTATTGGCGTAAAATGAAAGTGGAATCAATCATTCATTTATTTATCGGAAAGAGGCGACTTCGATTGAGTACGACGATGGTAGCAGCCCATACAGGCTGCGGAATTCATCCTGACAATACGATGGCTTCATTTCTTGAAGGCATTGATCTCGGCGCGGATGTCGTTGAAGTCGATGTTCGAGTAACCCATGACGGCATAGCCATTTTACTGCATGACGATTCGCCCTATCTTTATACGCATACGTACGAACAGTTGAATCATCCCGACGTGCGGCCGTTGCTCGATCCGGTGTATCAAGAGCATGAAATCGCGACATTGGAGCATGTTCTGCAAGTATCGGATCCGCTCGGAATGATATTGAATTTGGATATAAAAACGGCGGGTGCCATTGATTCGACAGTTAGACTTATACGCCGGTTCGGAGCGCAAAAGCGGGTTTTCATTACTGGCTGTTCAGATCGCATCACAGAGCGTTATCCAGATATTCAAGTGATGCTGAATACGCCGGATGAGCTGTCTTCGCAGCATTCGGACCGATACGATGAGTTTGCGGAGTCTATTTGCCGTGAAGCGAAGGAAGGCGGCTATGCCGGTCTCAACATGAACGGATTGACTTGCCGCTCGGAGATAGTCGATAGGGCGCATGCTTCCGGTTTATTGGTTTGGGTTTATACAATCAACCATCGGCCGGCGATGGAATGGTTTCTTTGGCACCAAGTAGATGCCATCACCACGCGAGAACCGAAGATTCTTATGGAACTTATAAATGCATCAAAAAAGCTATAGCATTTAGACAAAAGGTTTGATATAATCGGGTCATGGTAAGCGCTTTCTTTGAAGTCGGCGCCTTTTTTTCTAGTTAACATGGTAACGCTTCCAGAAAACAATGCAATCGACTCTACAAGGAGGTTTAAATTTAACAGAGAATTTACTTTTAACTAACCATTCATGCCTTGTAGGAATATTTTTAAAATTATATGATCACTTCAAGCAATCGCGACACGAGTTCAACCCCATCTGAAGGTAGAAGGACATGTTTAGTATTCCGTTAAGAGGGTGATTGTTAGCAATTTTCAAGGTGTGTTCTATTTGTGGTATCGATACCATACAGTACTGGAAAGAAGGTGATTTCAGTCTTATGAAGCAATCGACAATGCCTCTGAAGCTGAATAATCGTGGAAGCGTTTTATGGAAAAGCATTTTACGGCACCGTTATTTGTACTTCATGTTATTGCCGTGTATTTTGTTCTTCATTATTTTTTCTTACATTCCGATGGGCGGGCTGCTGCTGGCTTTTAAGGAATACAAGTTCAACAAAGGGATTACCGGGAGTCCATGGGTCGGTTTAGATTACTTCAAAACCTTCTTTAATTCATACCAAAGCGCGCAATTGATTAAAAACACGCTTATTATCAGCTGCATGAAGATGTTTCTTTACTTGCCGTTTCCGATCATTCTGGCACTGATGTTTAATGAGATTCGCAACAAATGGTTCAGAAACATTTCGCAAAGCATTCTTTACTTGCCGCATTTCCTTTCCTGGGTCATTGTCGTCGGTCTGATTCAGCGGATTCTTGCTCCGGACGACGGTTTGCTGAATCAAGTCATCTCGAATATGGGCGGAGACGGCAGCACCTTTTTCATGATGGATTCCAAATACTTTTATACGATTATGTTTGGAAGCCATGTATGGAAATCGATCGGCTGGGATTCCATCATTTATTTAGCGGCAATCTCAGGTATTAATCCGGATATGTACGAAGCAGCCAAGATAGATGGGGCGGGCAAATTACGAGAGATTTGGAGTATTACGATCCCTTCCATTATGCCGACGATCGTTATTCTATTCATCTTATCGCTAGGCAACATATTATCGGCCGGATTCGATCAGATCTACCTGCTGCGGACGCCTGGCAACATGAACCTTGCCGATATATTGGACACTTATATTATTCGAACGGGCTTGCAAAGCGGCCAATACGGATACGCTACCGCCGTCGGAATGCTGCAAGGTTTGATCGGGTTAATACTGGTCGTTATTGCGAACCGCATTTCGCGACGCGTTTCTGAGACTTCTCTATGGTAACGATACCATGTAGGACATCCAACCAGCATGGCCATCACTTCGTTGTAAAACGTCAATTGGCGTTTTTCATAAAAATGTTGTAGGGGGAAATCGCATGAACAGGAAATGGATTAAACTGTTTACAATTTCGCTTCTCGTAGTTTTACTGATTTCTGGCTGTACAAGCAACAATTCAAAGAATGGCAGTTCGACGAATACGAAAGAGCCAGCAACAGACAGCAAGGGAAATGTAGCTCCCGAAGGTAAACCGGCAACTTGGATTGCCGACCGGAAGATCAAAGGGCTAGTGTTCATGGGGTCCGACGATTACACCGAAGATATGAACCCGGAGATTAAAGCTAAGGTTAAAGAACTGACCGGTATCGATTTTGAAATTCAAATCATGAAAGCCGATCACTCCATTGACGGCTTGGTGGCTGGACTTGCAGCCGGCGACTTACCGGACTTTATTGCCTTCTACTTAAATAACAGCGGTCGTCCGGAAATGCCGGTAATACTGAAAGCGGCACGCGAAGGCATGTTTACGGACCTGACTCCTCTTATGAAAGATACCAAAGTATACAGCAAGTATTTGGAAAAAGGATTCTTGCCGATCGATACGCAGTATGGCGTTATGTTCCGTCCGGAATTCAACGGATCGACTTACTTCGCCCACATGAACATTAACCGCGAAGCCGGCTATTCGACCAATATTGTCGGCGGACCCTTCATCCGCAAAGATATCGCAGAAGCTTTGAATATTGATCCTCGTACGATCACGACTACGGATCAACTCTATGATCTGGCTAAGAAAATCAAAGCGGGCAACTTCAAAGACAGCAACGGCAAAGACGTAATGCCGATTGGTCCTGCTTACTGGGGTGGCGCAGAGGTCGGCAGATTATTCCAAGATTTGGAGTGGGGTGCCGATGACCAACGAATCAATCAAGACAAAGACGGGAAAATCACCCATGAAGCAGAAACGCCTTACGCGATGAAAAAAGTGGAATTCGTTAAAAAGCTGCTGAGCGAAAAACTAATGCAGCCGGAATTCTTCACGATCGATGAGAGTCGCGCTACGGAAGGCGCAATAAACGGTTCATGGGGAATCATCGCCAATATGCACAGCATGCAGGACTTTAACCAAGATGTGCACTATCTTCCGATCGGCCCGATCAAAGACGTCAACGGCTCTACGCAAATGAAAGTCGATTTCAAATCCGGTTATTCCGGATGGGCCATTCCGTCCACGACGAAAAATCCGGAAGACATTATGAAATTCGCCGATTTCTTAGCGAGCAAGCAAGGCAAGCTGCTATGGAAATATGGCATTGAAGGCCGCGATTATACACTGGATGCAGACGGCAAACCGCTCGTTAAACAAGAAGTACTCGATTTGAAAGCAAAAGATCCTAATGAAGCGAAAAAACTCGGGTTTGACGGCGTAGGCAATAGCTGGGGCAATATACTTGGCAGCACGGATAATGATAATATCGTCGACTTCGGCGAAGAAAATTGGGCGGATAAGTTGAATCAAGGCAAGAGCAAAGGCGCGGATATCGTTGCCGAATACGTGAATTGGAAGGAACAAAGGAAAAATGCAGAAGTTCGAGACGCATACACGCCGACTTCATTCCTGGGCGAGTTCGATAGAGGTACGGAATTGAAGGCAGCGTTGGATAACTACAACGATAGTCTTATCAAAGCTTATTACAGCAAAAGCACGGAAGAAGCGCAAAAAACGCTGGATAGTGCTTTGAAACAAATGAAATCGGCCGGATTGGATGACTATCTGAAGCTTATCACGGAGAAAAATAAGGATCCGAAAACGGTGTTGAAATTCTAAAGATCGATAAGAGGCAAGGCGGTCTACCCGCAGATGCGGATAGACCGCCTTCCTTCTTAGAAGTTTGGGGGAGATTACCATGGAATTTCATAAGTTGAGCGTTGGCGAAATCGTGTTTAAAGTGATTAACTACGTGATTATTATCGTTTTATGCCTGTCCATCATCCTTCCCTTCCTGAACATTATTGCCTTAGCGTTTAATCCCGGCAAAGACGCGGAAAGAGGGGGCATTTTCTTCTGGCCCAGGATTTGGTCATTAGATAACTTTAACCATGCGTTTCAGACGGCTAGTATTGGCACCGCGTTCACTATTTCTACATTCCGTACAGTCGTAGGTACGATTGCTAGCTTATTCCTAACGGCAATGGCGGCTTATGCGCTTAAGAGCAAGACGCTGCCTGGCGGGAAGTTCTTCATGATGATGATTTTCTTCACAATGCTGTTCGGCGGAGGCACTATTCCTTACTATATGCTGTTGAAATCAGTCCATCTGACAGATACCATCTGGGTGTACATCATTCCAAGCTTATACAGCGCGTGGAATTTGATTATATTCCGAACCTTTTTCCAACAGCTTCATCCGAGTTTGGAGGAATCGGCACGTATTGACGGGTATAACGATTTTTCGATCTTCATGCGCATTATTATGCCTCTCAGCAAACCGGTCATCGCGGTTATCGCATTATTTAGCGCCGTCGGCCACTGGAATGATTGGTTCACGGGCGCGTTCTTCGTTCGCAAAGAAAGCTTGCGTCCGCTGTCCACGCTGCTTCAAGAAATGCTGATGAGCGCGGAAGCGATGCGGGATACCTTGAATCAGGCTGCGGGTACGAGATACGATTTGCTTCTGAAAATTCAAATTACGAGCAACTCGCTGAAAATGGCCACGATCGTAATCGTAGTAACGCCTATTATTCTCATTTACCCATTCGTACAAAGGTTTTTTGCAAAGGGCGTTATGATAGGTTCGATGAAAGAGTAGCATCTGTGGGGAGGATGGATGAGCATTGGAGATTATAAATCCATATAAACAAACAGGTTTTTGGCTTAAAGGGAGTTTTCATAATCATACCGACAATAGCGATGGATGGTTTCCGCTTGAAACGGTATACAAAATGTACGGCGGCTATGATTTTCTAGGTATTTCCGATCATGATAAAATTACGAAACATGAAGGTAAGATGGAGATCCCGACCGTTTTTGAAGCGATTGAAGTGAGCAGTCGGCAAACGCATATGCTCCTCGTACAGCCTCCTCATATTATAATGGAGGGATACAGCAACGAATTTACGATTGAAAATTATCAGCGGTTTGTGGATCTGACGGTTCAAAACGGCGGATTTGCCGTTCTCGTTCATCCGAACCGCTATTTCTCGAACTATTGGAACCTGGAAGATATGCTCAAAATGGAACGTTATCTCGGGGTTGAAGTCTATAATGGAGACGGCAATCCGGAGTATGATATTGCTTTTGACAAGTGGGATGCCCTGCTGTCCGCAGGACGCAAGGTATGGGGCTTCGGCAACGACGATTCCCATGTATACGGTCAAGAGAAGCAGGCGTGGAACGTGGTCAAGGCTACAGAAAACACGAATGAAGCTATCATTGATGCGATCAAGGAAGGCAATTTTTACGTGTCTACGGGATATGGTTTTGATGCAATCCGAGTGGAAGGCGACACGGTAGTGGCTGATCTTCGTTCAAATGAATTGCTTGATAAAATGTATAAATACGTTACGTTTTTCGGTAAAGACGGACAAGTGCTGCAAGAAACGACAGGGCGAATCAAACAAGCGAAATATGAGTGCAAAGGCGACGAAGGGTACGTGCGCATCGCGGTTTATTTGGAAGGCGGGTATTCCGCGTTTTCCCAGCCGTTATTTGTCGAAAAATAAGGGCAACTAAAAGGAAATGTCGGGTACGTGGCGAATCCATCTCTTTGGTAGTTTCGTAGTATTCAGATGGGGTGAGTGAGATATGCAGGTCAAAATTAAAGACGTGGCGAAACATGCGGGTGTCTCCGTAACCACAGTGTCCAGGGTTCTGAACGGAGAAAAGTACGTCAAGGACGATCTCAAATCGAGAGTGAACCGTGCTATCGAAGAATTGGGATATGCGCCGAGTCAAATCGCCCGCAGTTTGGTACGTAAAAAAACGAACCTGATCGGCGTTATCGTGCCGGATCTCACCTCAAGTTTCTATTCTACGATTCTAAGCAGTATCGAAGAAATGGCAAGCGCCAACGATTATAATCTTCTAGTCTGCAATATAAGCGAGGATATCGACAAAGAGCTTAAATATTTGAACGTGTTTCAAGAAATGCGGGTCGAAGGCATCATTATTATGCATGAGAAGATAAATGAGCCAATCCGCAACTTTATCCATAAAATCAAAATTCCCGTTATTTTCTCTAGCGTGAAACCGATGGATCAAAAGTTTGTATCGGTCATTATCGACGACTATCAGGCCTCTTATGAGGCGACTAAATATTTGATAGAGCTGGGTCATGAGACGATCGGGTTCATCGGCGGCGATATGCGGGACATTACGTCAGGTCAAAACCGTTATAGCGGGTATCGGAACGCGATGACGGACGCCGGCACCAAACTGGTGTTCGAGCATATTCGTTTTGGCGATTATAAGGTCAAAAGCGGTTATGATCAAATGAAAGAGCTGCTAAGCGTGGAGCACCCGCCGACCGCGGTGTTTGCGGTCAGCGACGATATGGCGGTCGGGGCCATGAACTGCATTCGGGACCATAACCTGCGCGTGCCCGAAGATATTTCCGTTATGGGATTTGACGGCAGCCAGTTGACTGAGCTTGTAAGGCCGACGTTGACGTCAATGGAGCAACCGATTCAACAGATGGGCAAAGTAACGATGGACGTGCTGCTGAAACAAATTGCCGGAGAAACGATCTCAATGAGCGATGTTGTGTTGGAACATCGTTTGGTCGCTCGCGAAAGCTGCCGGAATAGGAATGAAGCAACGAGGATGTGACTAACTATGAAATCATACGATGCCATCGTAATAGGGGATGTCAATATCGATTTAGTCGTCGCGGGCTGCAATGAGTTGCCGGGTCCCGGTCAAGAGGTGCACGTACACAATATGACGCTTCATGTCGGAGGAGGCGCGGCTCTGTTCAGTATGGCTTTGGCCAAACTCGGCATGAAGGTGGCTTTTAACGGAAGTCTCGGGGGAGATGGCTTCGGTCAATTCGTCCGGGATCAATTTATTTTGTCTGGTATCGATACCAGTTTTATTAAGACCAGTAACCTAAACAATACGGGTATTTCCATTGCGATCAACCCGGAGAAAGACCGCTCTTTTATTACCTACTTAGGCTCTAATGCGGAACTAAACCTGCAGCAGTTGGACATGAACAGCGTCGTACTGGGACGGCATGTTCACTTGACAGGTTACCGCGGCAGCAAGAACCATAAGGAATACGTGGAGATGGCACGCAAGTTAAAAGCGCTAGGTTTGACGACTTCCCTCGACGTCGGATGGGATGAAACCGGAGAATGGTATGCCGGCGTAATTGAATTAATGAAAGAGGTAGATATCTTCTTCATGAACGAGGTCGAGGTTCAACATTATACCCGGCGAATACCGATAGAAGAAAGCATCCGGGAACTTTCCAGACACAGCCCGCATTTTGTACTGAAGCTCGGTTCGGCCGGAGCGGTTGCGACGGTCGACGGCGTTACGATGTACAGGTCCGGATTCGAGGTGCCTGTCGTTGACACGACTGGTGCCGGAGATTCATTTAACGCTGGGTACATTTACGGGTTCTTGTCCGGCCAACCGACGGAGCAATGTTTGCTGTTCGCCAACGCGTGCGGAGCGATGTCCATCACTCAGTTCGGAGGAAGCGCGGGGACGCCGGATAGGACCGCCTTAGAGCGGTTTATTGCCGATAACGTTAAATACACAAGCGATCATTGGGCAGCCATTTAATGATTCGAAAGTGAGGAGTTAGAATGAAACACAACAAATTGAGATTCCGATCAGATGGCACGTTTAAGATCGTTCAATTTACCGATATGCATATCAGGGATGGAATTGAACCGGATAAAGATGTTCAATCGCTAACTCTTATTCAGCAAATCATTGCGGCACAAAAGCCGGATTTAATCGTCCTTACAGGTGATGTTATTTCTAGTTATGATGTGGAGGATCAAGAAGGAACATTTCGCCGTGCGATTGCTGGCGTAGTTCATTCAGGAATTCCATTCGCCGTGGTTTATGGCAATCATGACTCTGAGAAAGGAATTTCGCGTCAACGATTGAACGAAATCTTGAAGGAATTCGCTAATAATTTATCTGAAGATGGTCCTGAGGACATACATGGCGTAGGCAACTATATTCATACCGTTGCGGGTTCCGCGAACGAAGAGGATGCGGCTGTTTTGTACTTTTTTGATTCAGGAGATTCCGCACCTAAGTCCATCGGTGGATACGAATGGATTCATCCGGATCAGGTTCATTGGTACCGCCAAGAATCCAGCAAGCTTGCACAGAAGAATGGCAGTCCACTGCCTGGACTCGCTTTCTTCCATATTCCGATTCCGGAATATGAGCAAGTTTGGCAGGATGGTACGATTAAAGGCAATAAAGGTGAGAAGGTCTGCTGTCCAAAGTTGAATAGCGGTTTATTCACGGCTATGCTGGAACAAGGTGATGTTATTGGGACCTTTGCCGGTCATGATCATGATAATGATTATGTCGGGGATCTCCACGGGATTCGGCTATGCTATGGACGTGTTACGGGTAACGGCACTTATGGAGAACTAGAGCGCGGAGCGAGAGTTATATCCCTATATGAAGGAAAGCGCGAGTTCGATACTTGGATAGAGGTAGGAAGCGGATTGGAAATAAACAATTGAGGTGAATTGCTTATGGCTGACGACTTAAAGTTTCGCGAAGACGGAACCTTTACGATCGTGCAGTTTACGGATATGCATTTCGGAGACGGGAAAGAGGAAGAGCGGCAAAGCGATGGTCAAACCGCGGCGTTGGTCGAAAAAATAATCGCGTTTGAAAAGCCGGATCTAGTCGTACTGACCGGCGATATGATCTGGAGCCACGGCGTTGCCGATCCGAAGGCTTCTTTTCGCAGGTCGATCGCGCCGGTCGTTGCAGCGCAAGTTCCTTGGGCTGCGGTATTCGGCAACCATGATGCGGAGGACGGGGTAACGCGAGAGGAACTGCTCGACATTCAGCAAGAAGATGAGAAGTGCCTTTCCGCTGCCGGTCCTGCCGACATTAACGGGGTTGGCAACTTTGTGTTGAAGGTGAAAGATGCCGACGGAAGCGAGGCCGCTGCGGCCTTGTATTTCCTTGATTCAGGCATCAATGCGCCGGAAGCGATCGGCGGTTATGCATGGATTCACCCGGACCAAATTCATTGGTATACGCAGCAATCCCGCCGGTTGGCGGAGCAAAGCGGCGGACCTCTTCCCGCGCTTGCCTTTTTTCACATTCCGGTTCCGGAATATGAAGCCGCATGGAACGGGGAGCGGGTAACCGGCACTAAGGAAGAGAATGTCGAATGCTCTAAAATCAACACCGGATTGTTCGGAGCGATGATCCAAATGGGGGATGTGATGGGCACCTTTGTCGGTCACGACCATGATAACGACTATTGCGGCACCGTACACGGGATTCGTCTGTGTTACGGACGGGTTTCTGGATATAACTGTTACGGCAAATTACAGAGGGGCGCCCGCGTAATCCGTATTTATGAAGGAAAACGGGAGTTTGACACCTGGATCGTTATGGAAGACGGAGGTGTTGTTCGATGAGCGCCATGGAAAGAGCCGATGACTCTGTCCAAACACTCCTATTCCCGGTTTATCAAGAAAGCCTGCAAAGGCTTGCGGAGCTGCCACAAATCGGGCAGCTTTTGCATTCCGCGGCTCTGCGTCCGCATATGGGAGCTAGGAATGCCGTAACTTGGTTCTATGGAAGACAACAAGGAGAACCGGATATCGTTGTCGTTGGTTTAGGCGATAAGGCGTCATTCCATCCTGCGCGTATCCGTGAAGCGGCTGGCAACGCCGGGCGAATGGCTGTCAAGGAGCGACGCTTGTCGGTTAACGTATCTTTTCAAGCTATGTTAAATGAAGAGAAATCATCCGATCTAGAAGCGGAAGCGGTCACGGCATGGGTGGAAGGTTGGAAGCTCGGAACGTATTCTTTCGATAAACACAAGAAGAAAACAGATAAACCGGAAGTCCCGACTCTCCATTTCGAACAGGAAACGAGCACGATAATCCAGGAAGCGATCCGGCTTGGGGAAATCCGCGCGGAAGGCACGATGTGGGCACGCGACTTGGCGAACGAACCTGCTAATCACTTGCGGCCGTTCACATTAGCGGATAAAGTGAAGGAGCGTTTTGCCGGTACGGGCGTAGACGTTAAGGTGTTCGCTGGCGAAGAGCTGGAGCGTCTCGACTTTGCAGGAGTTATAGCTGTCGGTAAAGGAAGCGTTTTCCCGCCGGCTTTCATAGAGCTTCGTTATTGCACGGATGATTCGAAGCCGCTTACGGCTTTGATCGGCAAAGGAATTACGTTCGATACCGGAGGGGTCAGCCTCAAACGCGATAACGACATAAGCGATATGAGGATGGATATGGCCGGAGCGGCGGGCGTGCTCGGAGCGCTGGATATCGTCGTTAAAAGCGGCGCATCCGCTAACTTGGCGGTGTTGGTTCCGACAGCGGAGAACGTCATAGCCGGAAACGCCTTACTGCCAAGCGACGTGATCCGATACGCGAATGGCCTTACCGTTCAAGTCGGCAATACCGATTCGGAAGGACGGCTTATTCTCGCCGACGCGTTGATCCATGCTCATCGCATCGGTGCTGCCGAAGCAATTGATTTGGCCACGCTGACCTACTCGGTTGTCGGAGCGCTTGGCACCAAGATCGCAGGCGTATTCGGTGATGACGAGTTAGCGCTTACCCTCAAACACGCGGGTGAGCCATTCGGTGAGAAAGTATGGCAACTGCCGTTGGTGGATGAATACGAATCATACTTGGATAGCGCCTATGCGGATGTGTGCAATATCAGCAACGGTGATGGCGGGGGAGCGATTACGGCGGCGCTTTTTCTGCGAAAGTTCGTTGATCCTTCGTTAAGATGGGCGCATATTGACATGAACGGTCCGAAAGATTCATCTTCCGCCAAAGGGGAGCAGGCGATCGGAGCGACTGGATTTGGTGCGAGAATGCTGGCTTCATATATTATAGATAGGGTTTAGAAAGGGAGAGAGTTTCATGGATGGATTCGTGAAGGAAGCCGCGCTTGTAAAGCCATCGGAACGTCAGCTCGCGTGGCAGGAGATGGAGTTTTACGGTTTTATTCATTATACGGTCAATACGTTTACTAATAGAGAGTGGGGACTCGGGGACGAGGATCCGACTATATTCAATCCCTCCGAGTTAAACGCCGAGCAATGGGTGAATGTATGCAAATCGGCAGGCATGACGGGATTGATCTTGACTTGCAAGCACCATGACGGGTTTTGTCTGTGGCCGAGCCGGTTTACCGAGCATTCGGTGAAAAGCAGCTCATGGAGAGGGGGCAATGGCGATTTGGTCAGGGAGGTCGCCGATGCATGTCGGTCCGCCGGAATCCGCTTCGGCATCTACCTTTCGCCATGGGATCTTCACGAGCAGACGTATGGAGATTCCGATGCCTATAACCTCTTCTTTATGAATCAGCTCAGGGAGCTGCTGACCCAATACGGCGATATTTTCTGCGTATGGTTCGACGGCGCTTGCGGGGAAGGGCCTAATGGTAAAAGGCAGGTGTACGACTGGGCAAGCTATTATAAGCTAATCCGCGAGCTGCAGCCGGGCGCCGTTATTTCGGTATGCGGTCCGGACGTCCGCTGGTGCGGCAACGAAGCCGGCCATACCCGCGAATCGGAATGGAGTGTAGTGCCTGCTGTCTTGCAGGACAACGAGAAAATCCAAGAGAAGTCGCAGAAAGAAGATAACGGCGAGTTCGCCAAAAGGTATGATTCACAGGATGACGATCTAGGCAGCCGGGAAGTCATTCGCGGCGCGGATAAGCTTGTTTGGTATCCTGCGGAAGTCAACACTTCGATTCGTCCGGGATGGTTTTATCATACTGAGGAAGACGACCAAGTTAAGAGTTTGGATGAGTTGTTGAAAGTATACGTCGGGTCGGTCGGAGGCAATGCCAGCTTTCTGTTAAACCTGCCTCCGGATTGCCGTGGCTTGATTCACGAGAACGATGCTGCTCGAATGAGCGAGCTAGGGCAGGCTATTAAGAGCATTTTCGGGGATGATTTATGCATTGGCGCTAAAGCCGTCGCATCGGCGCAACTGGATGAATCGCATCAGGCAAACCATATGTTCGACGGGAATCCGGAAACCTACTGGTGCCCGCCGGAGGGGACCGAGCAAGCCGAGATCGAAATCGACCTGCAAGAACATCAAGCATTCGATTGCATCGTACTGATGGAACAAATCCGCAACGGTCAACGGATTGAAGGTTTCCGCTTGGAATGGAAAGAAGAAAACGAGTGGAAGCCGCTGTTTCAAGGCACGGTAGTCGGATATAAGCGGATATGCCGATTCGGCAAAGTGAACGTCCGCCACATTAAGCTTACGATAACGGCTTCCAGATGGTGTCCGACGCTTAAGAGCTTTCAAGTGTATTTAAGCAATTAATAAGGGGAAGGTGTCATGAACATCAGCGAAACAAGGGTTCGGCTGTCCGAAATCGTCCCGCGCATTTACCGTGCCGATTATTACCCGTTTCGTCCTCGCGAGCGAATAGGTCCTCGCAGGTCGTTCGTGCACTCGTTTATCTATATTTTCGACGGAAACGGCTCTATGACTATAGGAAACGAAACGCACGACTGCTCGCGCGAGGATCTGTTTTACATACCGCCCGGCGTACCCCATTTCTTTCGACCCGATGATGAAAATCCGATGATCCACGCCTCGATTTATTTTGACTGGATAGAGAGTAAACCCCGTGCTTGGGATATGGTGTTTCAATATGGCGATCTGCCATGTCCCCTAACCTTGAGAAATAGTGTACGGAACTAAACCCGCAATCCTCCGTGATGTCGGTGATCAACCTATAAGAATAACGGGATTTTTCCAGTTATAGTAATGGTTGCGCACAATGATTGAGGGATTAACGGCAATTGTCAGACTGTTGAGAAAGTCCCTTTCAAGCAGTTACAGAGCACCTATTTTTCATATATTTCCAAATATGTGCATTAATAAGTAGGCATTTAAAATGGAGAGATCTGTCCCCACTTTTTCTTGCCAGGTATCGAGCAATTTTCTTGATATTCTGCGCGATAGCTGTCATGAATGCTTGCTCTTGTACCTTAGCTTTGCCACGTAACCTACAACGGCGGTATCCATGTAGTTCTTTGGCATCAGCAAAGCTGCGCTCAATCGTTTGACTGCGCAGGTTGTAGACGGATTCTCCGGATTCACTCTTCCGGTAGCCAATGACCTTTTCTTTGCTCTCTTCCCAAACGTGACGTTGTATCTTTCGCTGGTTACTTTGGTTGGTCGTACATTTAGTCAATAATGGACAATTCACACAATGTGCCGAATCCGATACATACTCTGCGTATCCAGAGCGATTTGTTGTTTGATACTTGAGCTTTTCACCGGCAGGACATAGGTATACATCGTTTGCTGCATCGAAGATGAATTGTTGTTTGGGATAGATGCCAGGCGTCGCAGGTGCTGCACGTTCCGCAATAGCTGCACAAATCTGCATACGCTGGGTTTGTTCACAGATATAAGGTGTCATATAGCCAGAATCCAGTGCAATGGCTTCCAGCGTGTCTGCAAATCCGAATGTATCGAGTTGATGCTTCAAGCGCGCTATATACACGGCTGAATCATTAACGTTACCGGGAGTTACGAACACATCTGTAATGATATTGTACTTGTGATCCACCGTGCGGTGATCCAAATTGAAGAAACCTTCCGGCTTGTTCTTACGCGCCATATAGCCGCATTCAGGATCCGTCACGCTCACTCTTGTTTTCTTCGTTTCCACTCCCTCCTCTTGGGGAGGCAGTGGCTTTTTTCCATGGGCTTCACGGCTTTCATTGACGGCCTTTTCCAGTTCTTCTACATACGATTGCGGTGTGTCTTCGACAACTTGCATCGTATAGCGATTTTTGTTTGCATTCGCTTGCATGTGTGTAGAATCTGTTATCAAAACGCGACCCGCCACCATGCGGTGTGTTATGGCTAGACGGACGACTTCGTCAAAAATATCTTGGAACACAGTTGTTCCTTTGAATCGCGTGTTACGATTCCAGCTTATCGTAGAGTGATCCGGCACCTTATCGTTGAGGCCAAGCCCCAAAAACCAACGGTAAGCGGCATTCGGAATGATTTCCTGCTCTAACTGACGCTCTGAACGGATTCCGTATAAATAACCAATGAGCATCATCTTAAACAAACGAACGGGGTCGATCGGCGGTCGCCCTTGGCTTTCGCTATAGAACGCACGGACTTTATCCATGATAAAAGAAAAGTCGACATTCTCATGTATTACCCGAAGGAGATGACTTTGAGGCACGAGTATATCTATACATGCCAGTTCCATTTGGTAAATTTCCTGAGCGTCTAATTTCTTGTTCTTTAGCAAAAGTACCACCGCGCCTTCCAAATCATTTACTTATATTATATCACATTAACGCGTTAATTGAATGAATTATAGGACTTTCTCAACAGTCTGAATTGTCCATTTATTTCTAAAAAGATATTAGGAGAAGGTAGAGGAATGGGGTAAATAAATGGACTTTTACAGTAAAATCGATAAACCTGCTTTAATTTACCCTAATTAACGGGAGATTTGCAGTTATTTACTGTCTGCTATTCTGCAACATAATTAGGCGGTTAAACTTCCATTAAGGAGAAGCCGTCAAATCTGCCGAATAGTCTAACGCCGAATAGCCTGACAAGGTGCGAGAAAGTTAATAATGTTATTGAAATTCGATGAGGCTGTCCACGGGTCATTCATGACCTCAGGACAGCCTCATTCAATCGTTGACGCTGAATCAACCTTCCATCGCTTTAACTAAAGCACCGAGCTTAATTATCGTGTTCCAGTTGCGCGAAGTTACCGTTGAGCCAAGTTTCGCGAGATTTTTCGCCAACTTCGAATCCAATACGCTTTGCCGGAACAGAAAGTAAATCTCTTCCCCGCTTATTTGATACTCGTCTTTTTCATCGCTGCTCACCGACAAGATGTCGATCGCCTTCTGCGAAGGCGCTTCAGTCAGCACGGAAACCTGTATGCTCTCTCCTTCTAGCAAGGAGTCGGCCGCGTACGGACATCCTTCAATAATCCGCTCCAGTTGCTCGGCCGTTCTCAAGACAACGGTTGCCGTAACGCCGAAACTTGCTTCGATCGCTTGCTCGATCCGCCCCCGCAACTGTTCCGCTCCATCTTCCGATTCAAACAGCACATTGCCGCTTTGAATATAGGTTTGCACATTATTTAGGCCGATTGCTTGCAGCGAAAGCTTCAATTCCGCCATCGGAACCTTATTTTTTCCGCCTACGTTAATTCCTCTTATTAGTGCGATGTAAATCGTCATCCCAATGTCCTCTCCCTCGTTACCCGCTTTGTCCGTGGGACTGTTCCATTAATAATCATTATAAAGAATCAGCTTTAACTTGTCTGTAAGCCAAGCTGGAGCTAGTCTGCATAATTGGTCAAGTCCCCTCATAGACATGAAGCATGGAATTATTAATGTGCAGAGGGGTGGATCGCATGCGTCGTCGGATTTCATGGATCACCGCTGTTGCTCTTTTCTCGGTCATCTTCTTGGCCGGTTGCGGGAGCAAAAATGCGGATTCGATCGTGAAGGACCTGGACAAAGTCGTCGGTAAGATGGAGAGCTATGAAGGCAGCGGTACGATGATCTTACATACGGGACAGCAGCCGCTGGAGTACAAAGTGGAAGTGTGGTACCAGAAGCCGCAGCTATACCGGATTTCATTGACCAATGCCAAACGGGACATTACGCAAATCGTGCTCCGCAACGGAGAAGGGGTATTCGTTCTCACCCCGCAGTTGAACAAAAGCTACAGGTTCCAAAGCGATTGGCCGGACAATCAAGGACAGGTTTACTTGTACCAGACTTTGATCCAGAGCATCTTAACGGATAACTCCAGGCAGTTCACGAAAGACAAGGATACCTACGTATTCGATGTCATGGCGGGCAATTATCAGAATGGCTCCTTCGCGCGTCAGAAGATTTGGCTGGCACAGGACAATTATGCACCGAGACATGTACAAGTTTCAGACGCTAACTCCAACGTCATGGTAGAGGTCAAATTCGACTCCTTCGAATTCGGCAAGAAGTTCGATAAATCGGCCTTTGACATGGACAAGAACATGGGGATCGTCCCTAATTCGAAGCCAACTGATTCGTCGGCGGAGGGAAGCGCAAGCCCTGATGCGACGACGGCTCCGGATGCCAGCTCTACTCCAGACGCAACTGCTTCGCCGGATGATGAAACGTCCGCGGAACCGGATCAAGGCGGCGTGAAAGGCGAAGGCGACGGCAAAACCGGGGCAATAACGGATCAGAAGGTTACCGTCATTGAACCGGACGTGGATGCATTGCCTGTAGGCGTTGAACTTAAGGACACCAGCGACGTAGATCTTGGAGATCACCAAGGGGTAATGCTTCGTTATTCGGGAAGCTACGATTTCACCATTGTCGAGATGGTGTCCAAGGATAGAGCCGTTTCACTTACCGAGGGAATCGCGCTTGATCTCGGCTTTACTTTAGGACATTTAACCGAAGGCGATACAAAATCGCTTACGTGGAGCTACGATGGCGTTGAATACCGACTGAGTACCGGGGATCTGCCGCATGAAGACATGATCCGCATTGCGCAATCGATGGTAGAGTCTTCAGGTAAATAAAAAAAAAGGGCCGATCGCTTAGTGATCGGTCCTTTCCACAACCGCAGAGACCATCCCTCGGACAGAGAAGCTATTTAGCTAAACACGATAGGAAAAGGTTGCCTGCCTGATTAACGTTGACAGCACAGCATCCTCCCGGTAACATTACTTTAATGTAGTATTAGCAGCAGGGTAGGTGACCGGTCCGTGGACTGTTATTACCGGCCGACCGTGGCCGAGATTTCCCTTGATGCCCTTGGATCCAACATCGGAGCGTTCCGCGAGCATCTGGCTGACGGCACGAAGGTGCTGGCATCCGTCAAAGCGAATGCTTACGGGCACGGGGCAGCAGAGATTGCGCGAAGAGCGGTGGAAGCCGGTGCGGATTATTTGGGCGTAGCGTTCCTCGATGAAGCGTTGCAACTGCGCGCGTCGGGAATCGACTCCCCTATTCTGGTTCTAGGCTATACGCCTCCAGCGGGGTTTCTACTTGCAAGGGAGAAAGGCATTACCTTAACTTTATATCGCAACGAGATGCTTGACGATGTGGCGAATCTTCCCGCATCCGGCAACAAATTAAAGGCTCACATTAAGATCGATTCGGGTATGGGCCGACTTGGCTTGCTTCCCGGGAAGGAAGCCGAACAGTTCTTGGAACGGGCTTTCACGCTTCCCCAGCTTATCGTGGAAGGGCTTTTCACCCATTATGCGCGAGCGGACGAAGAAGATAAGGGCTACACACACCTTCAAATAGAAAGATTCGGCAGCGTTGTTGATTATGTTCGCCGTTCTGGAATGCATATCCCCATCGTTCATTCGGGTAACAGCGCCGCAGGCATTGATTTACCCGCGCATGTCGGCAGTATGCTTCGTCTGGGCATAAGCATGTACGGCTTGTATCCGAGCGCGGAAGTGAATACCCGTCAGGTTCAATTGGAGCCTGTGCTCACATTGAAGACGGCGGTCGTTCATGTTAAAACCTTGGCAGCTGGAGAAGGCATAAGCTACGGGACGCGTTACTTTACCAAGGGTCAAGAATCCATCGGTACGCTGCCGATCGGTTATGCGGACGGCTTTAGCCGAATGCTGAGCGGGAAAGCGGAGGCGTTAGTCAGAGGGCGAAGGGTTCCCGTGCTGGGCACGATCTGCATGGATCAATGCATGATCCGGTTAAACGATGCGGAGGTCGACGGGCAGCCGAAAATAGAGCCGGGCGAAGAAGTGGTGTTGATCGGACGGCAAGGAGATGAGTTTCTCTCCGCGGATGAAGTCTCATCAAGGCTCGGAACGATTAATTATGAGTTGATCTGTATGCTGTCCGCACGGATTCCGCGAGTCTATAGAAGCAACGGAGATGTCGTCTCGGTATTTAATCCGCTTCTAGGATAATAATGGAATCGATTTTTTTGCTGCGAAGCGGCAGGAATGTCTAAAGGAAATCTAGAATAATTAATAGTGGAATTGTATGGAATCGTATATTTCTTTGCAGACTCATGCATACTGGGAAATAGGTTGCTTGTTGGAAAATCTTTGGGGGTGTCTGTTCGGTGGCCAATTTACACAATACGAAACGCATTATGATCAGTCTTCCGGATCATTTGCTGCGCGAAGTCGACTTTGTCGTCGCCAAGGAAAATACGAACCGCAGCGAGATTATTCGCCAGGCCATGAAGCATTACCTGGTCGATCGAAAGCAACGGTTAATTCGCGACGCGATGCAGCGCGGGTATTTGGAGATGGCTAAGATTAATCTGAACATGGCATCGGAAGCGTTCCACGCTGAAGGAGATGCCGAAAGCACACTCGAACGCCTCGTAAGCGGGGTGTAGAATTTGATTGTTAAACGTGGGGATGTTTTCTACGCGGATTTGTCGCCGGTAGTCGGTTCGGAGCAAGGCGGGGTGCGTCCCGTTCTTGTTATTCAGAACGATATCGGCAACCGCTTTAGTCCGACGGTTATCGTAGCTGCCATAACGGCGCAAATCCAGAAAGCAAAACTGCCCACGCATGTGGAGATAGAAGCTAAGGTCCATGGAATGGAGCGCGATTCGGTCATTCTGATGGAACAAATCCGAACAATCGACAAGCAACGGTTAACGGATAAAATCACGCATTTGGACGATGAAACGATGCGAAAAGTGGATGAAGCTTTGCAGATCAGCGTAGGTTTAATTGATTTCTAAAATAAAGACAGGAGCTGCATGAAGCGGTTGCCTGTCGTTTTTGTGATTATATATAGGGGATTGGGAGCGTGTTTTAACGATGACAAAATGGAATGAACAATTGGAGAAATACGCGGAGTTGATCGTGAAGGTCGGCGTAAACGTGCAGCAGGGACAGGAAGTATTCATTACCGGATCGATCGAGATGGCATCCCTCGTCCGGCTGGTCGCAAGCAAAGCTTATGCATCGGGAGCGAGCAACGTACACGTCGATTGGACGGATGAGGCATTATCCCGATTGAAATACGAGAAAGCGGCGGATGACGTGTTCACGCGGTTCCCGGAATGGGAAACTGCTAAGAGAGGCGCTTTCGTAGCAAGCGGCGCGGCATTTATCTCGATTATTTCACCGAATCCGGATTTGCTTAAAGGCATCGATTCGAAGCGTATCGGCAATTATCAGAAGGCATCGGGTCAAGGGCTTGCGGAATTCAGACGCGCGATCCAAGCGGACAAAGTAAGCTGGACGGTCGTCGCGGCGTCGACGAAAGATTGGGCGGCCAAGGTGTTTCCCGACAGCGACTCGGATCAGCATGCCGTAGATCGGCTTTGGGAAGCGATCTTCCAGTCGGTTCGCTTGAACGCGGCCGATCCGGTCCAAGCGTGGGAAGAGCACAATGCGACGCTTCATCGGAAGAGCGATATCTTGAACGAGAGGCATTTCCGCAAGCTGCAATACCGGGCTCCCGGAACGGAGCTGACGATCGAGCTGCCGGAGAAACACATATGGGTCGCCGCAAGCAGCACGAACCAGAACAACATTCCTTTTATGGCGAATATGCCAACGGAGGAAGTGTTCACGGTACCTTTGAAAACCGGAGTGAACGGTTACGTATCGAGCACGAAGCCGCTAAGTCACGGCGGGAATATCATTGACGGCTTCAAGCTGACGTTCGAGAACGGCCGGATCGTTCAAGTGGAAGCGGAGAAAGGACAGGAAATTTTACAGCAGCTCGTCGATACGGACGAAGGCTCGCATTATTTAGGCGAAGTTGCGCTAGTGCCTCACGAGTCCCCGATCTCTCAATCGAACGTGCTGTTCTTTAACACGCTGTTCGACGAGAACGCATCGAACCACCTGGCGATCGGCAGCGGGTACGCCTTTAACGTCGAAGGCGGCAAACAAATGTCCCCTGAGGAGCTCGCTAGCAGCGGCGTTAACTCCAGCATTACGCACGTCGACTTTATGATCGGCTCGGCGGAGATGGATATAGACGGCGTTCTTGACGACGGGACGGTTGTTCCGATTTTCCGTAAAGGGAACTGGGCGATTTAAGCGAATTTTAGGAGCGTCAATTTATCGTCTCTCTGCCGGCTTCAGCCGTGGGGAGGCGTTTTTTACGTGGGCTAAGCGGCATTCAGGCTTGCTTATGAGGGCGGCAAACTACATAATAATAGGATGTAAAACGCAACGGGGGGCACTTATTGATGAGCGTGAGCAACGAGACGACGGCAGCGGCAGGGAACGTGCAAGAGAGAATGATTAAGCAAATCGCGTCGGAGCTGGGCATCGGCCCTGGTCAAATAAGGACGGTAGCGGCTTTGTTGGACGATGGCAATACGATCCCTTTTATCGCTCGATATCGCAAAGAAATGACAGGCGAGTTGGACGAGGTGCAGCTTCGCGCTATCGACGACCGGCGTACTTATCTTAAGGGGCTGGAGGATCGCAAAAGCGAGGTGATCCGGCTCATCGAGGAACAAGGCAAGCTGACTCCGGAGCTTCAGGCCGCGATCGAGAAATCGGTTAAGCTGCAGGAGGTGGAGGATCTCTATCGACCATACCGGCAGAAAAGAAAAACGCGCGCGAGCGTCGCCAAAGAGCGGGGCTTGGAGCCGTTGTCGCAGTGGTTGCTGTCCCAGCCTCGGCAAGGTGACTTGATCGGGGAAGCGGCTAAATACGTAGACGCCGAGAAGGGCGTGAACACGCCTGAAGAAGCGATACAAGGCGCGTCGGACATTGTTGCAGAAGGGCTTGCGGATGACGCGGATATTCGCCGCTGGGTACGCAGGTTTACGTGGGAGCAGGGCGTGCTCCACAGCAAAGCTAAGGACGCGGATGCAGAATCCGTGTACGAAATGTACTACAAATATTCCGAACCGCTTAAACGGCTGCCGCCCCATCGCGTACTGGCAATGAATCGCGGGGAACGCGAAGAGGTTCTGGCCGTTTCCATCGACGTTCCGATCGAACGGATTGTCGAAGAGCTGAATCGCAGAACGTTGAAAGGGCCGTCCGTGACGCGCGATACATTGGCGGCTGCGGCTGAGGATGCTTACAAACGGCTCATTTCCCCATCGATAGAGCGAGAGCTGCGCGGCGAGTTGACCGAGAAGGCAGAGGAGCATGCGATTAGCATCTTCTCCGAGAACCTGCGCAACCTACTGCTCCAACCTCCCGTCAAGGGACGTGTCGTGCTCGGCGTCGATCCCGCTTACCGGACAGGCTGCAAACTAGCCGTCGTTGACGATACCGGCAAGCTGATGGAAGTAGCGGTTACTTATCCGACTCCTCCGCATAATAAGAAAGCGGAAGCCGAAGTGGTATTCCGGCGGCTCATCGTCCAATATGGCGTTCAGTTGCTCGTCATCGGCAATGGTACCGGCTCCCGGGAAACGGAGCAATTTGTCGTCGGCATTATCCATAGTATGCCGGAACGCAGCCTGCAATATTTGATCGTCAACGAGGCGGGTGCAAGCGTCTACTCCGCTTCCAAGCTGGCGGCGGAAGAATTTCCTGATCTGGACGTTTCCGAGAGAAGCGCGGTTTCCATCGCTCGACGATTGCAGGATCCGTTGGCCGAGCTCGTAAAAATCGAACCGAAAGCGATCGGTGTCGGTCAATATCAGCATGACGTTACGCAGAAAAGGCTTGACGAGAGCTTGTCGGGCGTCGTGGAATCGGCGGTTAACCACGTCGGCGTAGACGTGAACACGGCATCCCCGTCGCTGCTCTCTTATGTGTCGGGAATCAATGCCACGATGGCTCGTAATATCGTTAAGCTTCGCGAAGAAAAAGGAAAATTCGTCGAACGGTCGCAAATTCAGAAGGTGCCAAGGCTTGGCGCCAAAACCTATGAGCAATGCGCAGGGTTCCTGCGAATATCGGACGGTAAAAATCCGTTAGACCAAACTCCGATTCACCCGGAATCTTACGAGGTTGTCGGGCGTCTCTTCAAAGATTTAGGCTTGAAGCTGACGGATATCGGCACGGAATTGCTAAAGGATAAGCTGAAGGAAATCGAGCTCGGGGAAGTGTCCGACCGACTCGGTGTCGGCGTACCGACCCTTCGCGATATCGTGGATAGCTTGCAGCGTCCGGGACGCGATCCCCGCGACGAGCTGCCGCCTCCGATTTTCCACACGGACGTGCTGGATATCGAGGATTTGAAGCCGGGAATGGAGCTGAAGGGAACGGTTCGCAACGTGGTCGATTTCGGCGCTTTCGTCGACATCGGCATCAAGAACGATGGACTCGTTCATATTTCCCAAATCAGCAACAAATTCGTCAAGCATCCTACCGAGGTAGTCGCGGTCGGCGATACGGTTACCGTATGGGTGCTCGGCTCAGATCTTAAGAAAGGCCGCGTCAGCTTGACGATGCGCCAGCCCTAATCATCGTGTAAGCCCGAACGGATTTATCCGTTTCGGGCTTTCATTGACCAATCATGATTAGTAGTTTCACGCATTTACCTCTTGCCCTAATGTACGGAGTTCGATACAATTTTAGCTACTGGAGGCGATAAAATGAACCCGGAAAAATGCGTCGGATCCCATCATCCCAAATGGTTTGGATTAGCGTTGCAAGCGCTTGTCATTTTATCGAAAGACAGAGTTCAGACTTGCCCTAGCGCCGAGCTTGCCGTTCTCCTTCAATCGGAAGCAACGCTGCTTAGGCGTATTCTCGCTACTCTCGTTAAGGGGGGTATTCTGGAAACGCGCGAAGGGCGGGACGGGGGATACCGGTTAAGAAGAGATCCTTTCGAGATAACTTTAGCGGAGGTCTATACGGTTCTGCAGGTGGGAGATCCGCTTAGCTTCGGGATTAAGGAAACGACGGGCACGCATACGTTCGGCAAAGAGATGAAGGCGATTTTCTGCGAGCTTACGGCAGAGATGGACCGTTCTTTGTTAGAAGTACTCGGGCGTTATACGGTTGGTCAGATTGCGGAACGAGCTCATGATTGCAAGGGAAGCTCGCTCGCGAGCTTAGGGATTTCGGGTAGTTGACTTTTATTTTTATTGGTCTTATACTGTGCAATATACGTAACAGTTAATTCGTTTTTTATTTGAGTTATACTGTGTGATTATTAACACAGATAATTCTAGGGAACAATGATGGAGTGCAGTTAGGTGTACTCATTCGAAGCAATACCTGTCTTTATGGCTTCTTTTCCGCTAAACTGTGTAAATTTTACCTCAGATTAATCATCATCAAAATGGAGGAATTAAAATGTCATTAACTCAAACCGCGCAAAACCCAGCTTTTTCGACCGTTGTCCGGGAACGCCATTCCGTAAGAAGTTACGATCCAACGTTTAAGATTTCCAAAGAAGAAATGACCGATCTGCTGGCAGAAGCAATATTGGCTCCTTCCTCTTCCAATGTGCAGCCATGGCGCTTTCTCGTAATCGATTCGCAGTCTCTCAAAGAAAAGCTGCTCCCGATCGCCAATAACCAACAGCAAATCGTGGAAGCTTCGGCGGTCATTGCGGTATTAGGAGATCTAGAAGGCTACAAGCTGGTCGAGAAAATCTATAATCGCGCACACGAAGCCGGATTCATGCCGGAAGATATCAAGAATACGTTTATCGCCAACACGACGAAAATGTACTCTTCTCTTCCTCACGAAGTCGCGAGCAGAATTATCTATACGGACGGCGGACTTGTTTCCATGCAGCTGATGCTGGCAGCTAAAGCGAGAGGTTACGACACGGTGCCAATGGGCGGTTACAACCGGGAGAAGTTCGTCGAAGCGTTCAACATCGGCGAGCGTTACGTTCCGATCATGCTGATCGCGGTAGGCAAAGCGGCCAAAGAAGGACATTCTTCCGTTCGGCTGACGGTCGACGAAGTGGCGAGCTGGAACGAGTTTACTTTAGATAAATAATCAATTACGCAAAAGGGATCTTCTCATCCAGCCAACATGGCGGACGGAAGATCCCTTTGTCGATCTTTCAAGGGCTAATCCCTGCGGTATCTTTGGTTTTCTCGGGTTTGGCGCGGTAATAAAACCAACAATCGTTTAAAAGACGAATTTGCCGGCGATCTTTTTTCTGAAACGCGGACATCAACTGGTTGCAAAGCCACTGCGGCATCGGAATCGTCCTCCTCCCATCGCATGCTGTATCAATAGCATATGGGGATAGGCGGATGGCCGTGCAGGTCCGATAACAGTTTGGTTGTTACAGCATATCCTCTTCTTCGTACCATTGCTCCAACTGGGCTTGAAGCGCGCGTATTTCCGTCAACAGCGAGATAAGCGGATAGGAGCCCTCGCGGATGGAGGCGAAGGTTTGCTCCAATTCGTTCACGTATTGCAAGCCGCCAATCGGAGATTGATTCTCGTCAAGCAGATCGAGCGCGCGGAATTCGGCAATCGCCTTAGGAAGTAGCGGTACGTTATCGGCGGTTAATTTGGATAATTCTTTATGAAGGCGTAAATTCAATGCGCTTAGTTGGTAAGCATGAGATGCAGGCATTTCCACGAATTGAAGATTTCCTTGTTGCTCCTGCAAAAGAATATAAGACATTTCCGGCATAACATTTGGTCTCCCCTCAACCATTTCTACTTGACAGTGTAGCCCAATGTCGGACTACAATTCAAGTAGGCCAAGTCGATCTGGATGCCGGTAATGTCTTGGCTGGATATAAGGAGGGCAAGTTATGAACGATCAGGAGTTGCAGCAATGGATTGAACGGGTGTCTTTGACGTTCTTCGGACGGCCCTTCCTGCATAAAGCTTCCTTTAATCCGCGGTTGCGGACGACGGGCGGACGTTATTTTACGAAAAGCCATAATATCGAGATAAGCCCGCATCAGTTGACCGTTCATGGCGCCGAAGAGACTGAAGCCATTATCAAGCATGAGCTATGTCATTATCATTTGCATTTGCAACGGAAGGGATACCAGCATCGCGATGCCGACTTCAAGCAATTGCTCGCCCAAGTCGGTGCGACGCGGCATTGTCGAGCGCTTCCTGGCGCGGCTAGGAGCCTCCCGGTTAAGTATCTGCTTGTTTGCCAGGCATGCGGCATGAACTACCCTCGCAAGCGGCGCACAGACCCTCGGAAGTACGCTTGCGGCCGTTGTCGAGGAAGGCTCAAGTTGCTGCATGCGCAACCTGAGCCTGTTGGCGTCGGATCAGATCGCTGAATCAGCGGCTTTTGTTGGTTGCAAGGATTTGGCGGCCTGGGATTGCGGTGGAGTCGACTTGTTCGCTTTATTTCTTACGAATAACGCGATTCCAAGAAGGGCGACGGCCATCATGAGGGCGCCTACTCCAAGGCTGGGAATTACGTGATCGGCGAAATCATCGGGAGAAGCGATGGCGGAACCGGATTGGAAAATCAACCCGCTGATCGCGATGCCGAATACGCCGCCTAACTCCCGGGTAGCATTGCCGATCCCGATCGCTTCACCGGAAGCATCTTCGGGAACGGAGGATATCAAGCCATGGGATAACGGCGTGAAACTTAGCCCCATTCCGGTTCCCGCGAGCATCATTGGAGCTAACATATACGTGAATGGAAAGTCGAATCCCTGCGATTGAATAAGCAAGGCAAACCACGCGAGCGCTATGCCCTGAATGAAGAGTCCGGTAAGCAGCACGTTCTTGTTGCCCAATCGGTTAATGGCCAAACCGGCCAGCGGGGCTGCGATCATCGTCATTGTCGTCCAAGCCATCTCTCTGACTCCGGCTCCCAGCGGTGAATTGCCTTGTGCTTGCTGGAGAAATAGGGTCAGAAGAAAGATGGCGCCGAATACGCCAGCATTCATCCAAAAGCCGGCAAAGACGTAGAAGGTATATTCCTTGCGACGGAATAAGTCGAAGCGAATGAATGGATTGCTGCGAGTTCTCTCCCATAGGTAGAACAGAATGAGCAGTAAACCGCCAAGCGCCAAGGAACCGACGACGATCGCAGAGCCCCATCCCTCGGTATTCCCGCGCTCCAAGCCGAAAATCAAACCGAACAATCCCGATGTCAGCAATAGAACGCCGATAGGATCCAGAGGTTTGCGGATACCTTTCGACTCCGTGAGCCATTTTAACCCTAACAAGAACGCGATCACGCCGACAGGAACATTAACGTAGAAGATCATCTGCCATGGAGCGCCTTCCATAATCAAACCGCCGACAAGCGGCCCGATGCTGAGGCCGAGACCGGAAATTCCGGACCATAAGCCAATGGCTGCGGCTCTTTTTTCAACCGGAAATGCAGAATTAACCAGCGTGAGGCTGAGCGGCACGATTGCGGCACCCCCAATGCCCTGAAGGGCTCTGGAGAGAATTAATTCTATGGACGAATCGCTTAAACCCGATAATAAAGAGCCGATCGTAAATACGACAACTCCCCCGAGAAATACTTTCTTCCTGCCGATCGAGTCACCTAAGACGCTGAAGGGAATAAGCAGCACGGCAAAAGCAAGCGTGTAGGAATTCATGAACCATTCCAAATCCGACAGCGTTGCGCCAAGATCCTTCTGGATGGAGGGGAGCGCAACTCCTAGCACCAAATTATCGAGCATGGCCATGAATAAGGCGATGCAGGTGACGAGTAATAAACGAACGCGAGCTGGGGTAAACATGTTAGATCTCTCCTTGTGGTTTTGTATTTTATTTATTGATAAATAAATGTTGGGTAAAATGAAACCCCGATTAATCGAGGTCGTCGCACCACGGTGACAATTTCGGCATCTCCAATACCTCAGAGAGAGTAATAATGAGGCCGCAGGAAATAAAAACGCTCGCCTCGCGACTGGCGTTCGGAACGCCGGCTTTCTCGAATCGTTCCTTCACTCTTTCGTAAATCAGAGAAAATTTCTCCTTTGAAAATTCCCGCACTCCGGGCTCGGGAGTCGTGAAGCATTGCATGAGCAGCAGGATCTCGTTCCTGTGGGTTTGGAGCAGGTCGTTGAATGCTTCGCCCATCTGATTGCTTAGCTGCTCCGGAGGCGCCTCCACGGAGACGAAAGCATTCAGCATTCGTTGATAAGCCCGATCTAATACTGCGAGATACAATTGTTCTTTGGTTTTGAAGAAATGAAATACATAAGGCTGCGTAACGCCAACTGCTTCAGCAACGTGCGCGGTTGTTGTTTTGTAGAAGCCCTGAGAAGCGAACAAGGCTGCGGCGCTATGCATGATCTGTTCTTTACGGCTTGCTGCGACTTCCTCCTTGGGGCTCACGGGAGCATCGTCTCCTTTTCATCTGGCGAGTTGAAATGATTTATTAATAAATAAATAACATTTGAACGGCTAGTCTGTCAATCGTTATTTTAAACATTTATTAATTTAGGGCACGTTGGCAAGAGATATGCATGCCATAAATTTCAAGTGAAAAGTCGGTACAATTTCGTCGTGAAATGCTGTCAATTTGCTGAGAAAATGTCACCTTAACTCTTCCGAGAAAATGTCACTTTTACGGTGTTTCCAAACCACCGTTAGGTGGCTTGGACTGTCGTTGATTTTGTGGTATTCTTTACTTGCTTTTGAT
>NZ_JAIOAP010000008.1 GCF_021190915.1 Cohnella silvisoli | reverse complement strand
ATCAAAAGCAAGTAAAGAATACCACAAAATCAACGACAGTCCAAGCCACCTAACGGTGGTTTGGAAACACCGTAAAAGTGACATTTTCTCGGAAGAGTTAAGGTGACATTTTCTCAGCAAATTGACACGCTTACATTTTGTTGTGGCATTTTGTTGCGCTAATCACAGAATCCAATCTAACATCCGTAACCCAAAGCCGCAACAATTGCCAACACCTCACTTGGAAAATAAAGAATAGCGCCCAACCAAAGTAGGTTGAACGCTTAGCATTTCCGTACACCAAACGGCACAATATGCCATTGCTAATTATTTACTTACCAAAGCTCTCACAGCCTTTGAAGCTCATATGAACCGTTGCATCAAAAGCAGGCAATGGCAGATATATGTTCTCGTGCTTAACTATATTACCGCGCATTAAGTGGATTTTGTTTAAGCTCTCTTTCGTTACGATTGTACTTGTTGGAATGTATCGTATAGTCAGTCCGCAACGTCTATGGGGTGAAAGGTTTTCTTTGGACCCGTGAATAATGTTCGGATGGTGAATGGAAACGCTGCCCGATTTCAAAACAATGTCTACTGCTTTGGATTCATCCACATATTTCTTCTCAATCTCTGATCCCAACACGTTCTCCATTTCAAAGCTGGCTTGCATTTCTTGTAGCTGAAGCTTATGTGTTCCAGGAATGACTCGCAAACATCCGTTTTCAACTGTAGAATCATCCACTGCCAGCCACAATGTAACCACATTCATGGGGTCCAACGGCCAGTAGCTTCCATCTTGATGCCATAGGACAGGTCGGCCATTAAATGCCGGTTTACAAATATAATGGGAAGCAAATAAAGCAATATCAGGTCCGATAAAGGACTCTGCAATATCCAAAAGTCGGTCGTCGCTTACGAGTCTTAGCCAGAAAGGATCATTATGAATTAAATTTGTATGCAGCGCCTCTGGACGTAAGTCCGGATTTTTATCAATCAACCATTGTACGTGCTCCTTGGCTTCATTCATTAAATCAGCATCGAGGATATCTGGAAAGACCAAGTAACCATCTTTTTCATATTGGGCTGCGTTTTCTGTTGCTGATAATGTTCTAATGACAACCATCTCCTTCATTCGATAAATGAATTTTTAGCTTTGAAGTTGTACATTCGGGCCAATAAGTTTGAAAACTACGGAAAGCCGCTTGCGAATAATGCTATCCACTCCATTCCTCTCGGTACAGCTTGACATCTTATTCAGAAATCATAGATAACCCCCATCTAAAGAATATATTTGTTTTTCATTACTCTTTTATTATAATGGGATCAAGATCAAATGTATTTATTCATTAAAGCCTTCGATTTGTACTTTTGAGCCAAATTTAAAAGGAGTGATCCCATTGAGCTTTCTCCCCTCCCCCGAATCCCAGCATTATTTAAACCGAAATGTCCCTTTTATCGCTGGGGACGATATCCATTTTAAAATCCACTATTGGGGAACTACCTTCTCTCATTTCGTACATCCAATGCATAAGCATTCGTTTTTTGAGGTTTGTTATGTAGTGCAGGGGAGAGGGGTGTACTTGGAAGCGGGCATGTCCTATTCTCTTGAACCAGGTTCAATATTCATGTCCCGACCGGAGAGGCTGCATCAGATCCAATATGGAAGAGACATGATCATGTTGTTTGTCGGGTTTGATGTGGACAAAAAGAACTGCACAGCGAATTCGCTAATGATTTACGACATTTTAAAGAATACAGGTCATGTTCTGGTTCATGCAAATAGTGCTTCCTATACGGCTTATGTGTGGAAGGCGTTATGGGAACAAGCTAGCGATCCGCCTTTACATTTCAATTCAATCTTGAATCAACTGTCTTTGGCTCTGCTATGTTCCTTTCATCAATCTTTCACCATACGGCAAAAATCGAGGGCACCCCTGCGCGATCGAGAGTTTTCTAACTGTTTAATTGATCAGGCCAAGCAGTTCATTCAAGATAACTTGTCCCAAGACATTTCGGTGGAGGACATCGCGAATTACTTATACATTTCTAGGCGACATTTAACAAGGCTATTCATGGAAGAAGGAATTTCATTTACCAGTTACTTACTTGAGAAACGGATTGAGAGAGCTTGCGAGCTATTGCATAATAAACACATTCTGATAAAGGATATTTTGGAGAGTACGGGATTTCATTCTGTACATTACTTCACAAGAATATTCACAAGAGAAGTCGGTATTACACCCGCCCGTTATCGCGATAGAGTTACTAACACCTACTCTCGCTAATGCCTAAATTCTAAAGATAAACTCTATAATAGCCTTATCCGACAGATTAAGGATATTTCCTGTAATTTTCATATTCCTAATTCATTCTCAATCATCATGGAAGGCTCAGTATTGAGAGCTTGATTGGTCCCTGTAGTCATTCGTGCAGAAATTTGCAGCCTAATCGTTCTTGCTGATATAAAAGATAAGGAAAAAGGTACCGTTTGCCCATCACTTTCAATTTCACCCTTGCCAAGCAAAGGGTCATAGTTTTTCTTACGCATCATATTAAAAAATGTATTCTCTTGTTTCAAAAAATCTTCGCTTACGTCCACCGGCTTATTAAAAAAAATGATACTTATGATTTCTCATCGCAGAGCTCCTCCTTAATCCGATCTTTCCGTTGCGTAATAATCGTCATCGTCCGAGCGATTGACGGCTAACGAGATATCGTTGCAAGTTAGGGCCACCAAAGCTTGGTGGCCCTATAATTTTAAATCGGGGTTAAAACTATTGTTTAATCATATGCAATGGAATTTAATACAAGCGAAAACCGAAATAAACTATCCTCTTCATACCACGATCTAAAATTTGTTGCCCATAAATTATTGTGCAGATTAAAATGTAAGCCTCCACTCATATCAGCAAAGGTATTATCAAAATTCAATATATTTGCTTTGCCCATGGAAACGACAGGCGCATCCAACGTTTTCAAAGCGACTCGACCGTCAGCGCCGTCATAATACAATCCGGTATTAATCGCGTGAAAGCTTCGATTACCATCTTTAACTATTTCTAAAGGCGAAATAAGAGATCCTAATTTATCCATCTTCCATAGGTTAGCATTATTTACTTTGGGAGAAATAGAGAACCAGCTCGCTTCTGGCAATCTATGTGCGTCCTTATTAAACCATTTCAGTTCAATATCAATTTCGCTTTTATGATGATAAAAGCTGTACTTAATTTGAAGTCTTCGAGGTGCCCCTTGTACGACTGAAGCCTTGTCATCCATTCGAAGATTGACATGAATCCTATCTATCTCTTCTAATTTCTCTAGTAATATGGATTCTAATAGGGGTTTAAACGTTTTATTCTCCGGAGTCGGTACGGCATAGTCTATTCCTATTTTGCAAATATCCACACAAGCGAAATGCCCCCACTCTTGCCAATGGGTACAGTACGCCCTAATAAAATTCATATAATCGTTTAATCCGAACGTTTGATAGCTATAAGCACCGATTGGCGAGGATTGATCCGCCCACACTTTGCCCGTTGAATCGCTAAGCCACCCGATTGAACCGTCATTTTGAAAGGCGACTTGAAATTTGCCTAGGGTGACCGTTTCATGAATTTCAATTTTATGATTCCCCTGATGATTCGTTTCCTTGGGTTTAAACTTTTCTAAAGCCGAGTGAGCTTCGATCTGTTTTCGCTCATCCAGTGAATTGATCGCTTGAGTGATATAGGCTCTCTGTTCGTCCCAAGAACGTTCAATATGGCTGTAACTAAATGTATCCGGACCATAAAACATAGGGTAGGTTGTTGCATAAGCATACATTTTTTGGGTTCTTCCCTCAGTGAAATGGTCTTCGCTTCTTGCTTTAGCAAATTGATCTTTAGAATAGTTCATATAATCGGGTAAATACTGTCTGAAATCAAATCCCCAGGTGTGTTCGGGTATGAGCGCCAATGCTTCCGAGAATGAGTCATATTCTTCGGAATGGATGAGAAGCGTCCCCTCTTCTATCCACTTATCGCGAAGCCTTAATAACTCACGATACTTGGAAATTTTGAGCGGATCGCTTGAAACGCCATATATCCACGTATCCCCGATTTCTTCTTTCATAACGGGAAGTTTATGTTTGACTTCCCATAACTTCTCGGCATACGCATCCATTGTAGAGGACTTAATGACAGCCCCAGGGTATTGTTTCTCGAGATTAGCGAATAACGTCTTTATTTCTTCAATGGATGGCGGCCCAATATTATCGCCGGTTAAAGCGATTACAATGGCATCTTCTAATCCGGGGATCATGGATGCTCCCTTGTACGTGTTATCCATTTCATTGTTAACTACATCTCCGTAATGATCGTTATAGCCAACGATAATTTCCGATCCGTCTTGCGCCTGCCAAACAAAGGTTGGAGGAACATCCGGCATTTTCGAAAGCGGATTTACGCCGATATGAAAAAATTTAATGCCGGCTTTAGCCATCGAAGGAACCATACCAATCGTGTGCCCCGGAACATCCGTCATTTTCGCGGCAATTGTTTTTTTGCCGAATCTCTCATCGAGTTTTTCCGAGATGGATAGTCCATATTCTAATAATCGCTTATCCATTAACTCCGTATGGGTCGTAAAGGGATAGGCGTGCCACGCAATGAGTCCTTTACGAATGGCTTCTTCCATTCGGATTTTATTCTCCTGTGAAGCCGTTCGTAGATAATAGTCGATAAGCCAAGAGCCAGTCGTCCAAATGAATCGCTCTCGCCCTCCTGCTTGTTCTAACTGATTAGCAAAGGCAATGGCATTTGGAATAAATTGATTTACATACGTCTCTAAGACATTTTCAGCAAGATTAGTAAATCCGATATCTAAATGCGTTTTGAAGATGACATGAACCGTTTTTATTGTCGTTTGATTTGAATTCATCTATTTCCCTCTCTTCTCTCAAGCTCTTATTTTACATTGTAAGAGTTTAAAATTTTGTTTCGCTTTTTATTACATGTTGAGAACTTATGAAAGGTTTTTCAAGCTTATAAAACTTTTTTAGTATTCAAAACACCCACGCGTAGCTGATAGGTGTCACTTGATATCAGATTTATTGCGCTTTGATTACTCGCTTCGGTAACATACCAATCCAGCGTTGACAGCGCGGCAATACTGAATGGCCCGCTCTGCCGACTGCCGCTCATTCCCCCAGAGAATGCTATATTTGAACTCATAAAATCCGCCCACCGTCGCTTTGAAGTTCGTTTCCCAGTAATTCGTCATTGTCCAGGCATAGGGAAGATGAGGCGCTTTTGCCAAGTCCGGATGTCCATGAAGTAATATCCGATGATGCTCTACCGGCCCGGTTTGCAGAAGCGGCGTGTCCGGCATCGCGACGGCTACCCATTGATCCGCCCCCGTAAAGCAAAACCCTTCCTGAAGGCAATAGAAGTCGGTACCTGTTCCAGGGAGCTGGTTCACATGCGGCTTCAAGACGATGCCTGTTTTCTCGATCCACAACTCTTCTCCGCCGAACGGCAGCGAAATATATAAGTTCTCGGGTTCCCAGACGCTGTCCTTATGGAATCGAACGGACACGTCTACCCTCGGCGTATGGGCATAAGCCGTCAGATGAACGGCATAATAGGAAGTTCCCGCGACTTTGTACTGCAACTCCACGGTCGCGAATAACGAACCTTGATAAATATTTTTAGAGCCGATAAGATGACCTGTCGCAACGACTGCGTTTTTTCCTTTGCGATTCCTTCCGATTGCTCTTCTTACCGCAACCATATCTTCATGTCTGTCCACGGGTGTAACGTCATAAACGGGCGTAAACGGCGCATGCTTCCGGTCATCGCGAATTAAGTCTTTGCCGGACCGTTTATCCAGCCAACTCACGATTCCTTCTCCCTGAACCCACTCGATTCGAACGTAAGGCGTCTCCAGCAGCGTGCCATCGATCAGAATGGCAGAGTCGTCCGCGAATTTACCATGAAGTCCGGCGATCGGAGCGATGTCGCGTACGCCATCCGTACCCTCAATTTGGATGCTTGAAGTAGCAGCCCGGGACATGTCATCCGGACAAGAAACGATCTCAAGATGCTTTTCCTCCCCCGCTTTAATGGGAACCTCTACAACGACGACATTGCCCCGACTGGCCCAAATCACTTGATGGCGATAGACTTCGCCTGTGATGACGTCTTTCACTTCAAGTCCTAGTTTCAAGCGGGGAAACTCCCAATAGTCAACATACAATTGGGCATAATCCGTTAAATCCAATTCGGAAGTATTGATGATCCGATAGCGCAGCGGCCGCTCCGGGTAGAGAAGTGCCTCCCCGCGCGCTTCAAGCAAATCGTCGTATAACGTCATGATGGCTTGATGCGCTTGCGTGGCCATGCCTTCTTTTCGGGCGCCTAATTGAAGCACCATATTATTCCAAGGTTCTTCGATAGAACTCGAATAACCCCAAGTGTGCTCCGAATATAACGCCAACAATCGTTCCGCCTGCGCGATTCGCTCGGCGGTAGCGACTTCCAAGCCAGGATCCAAGCACTTGATCACTTGAAGCTTGCGTTGCGCTTCGCGGAACAACTGCGTGGAATGCGGGGTTGAAGCCAATCCGTCAGACCACCAATCCGGCCAGTCCCCTTCGTATTCGGGGATGGGAACGGTGTCCGCTTCTTGCTTGACTTTGTCGAAGAACGGACTCAACGTCGTCAATTCCATTTCGATCTCATCTCCGTACTTCGCGTTCCACTCCCGGATGTAATCTACGATTCCGCCGTAGGGCGGAGAGTTGTCCGTAATCAAGCCGGACACCATCGTCGGCACGAAGGAGTACGGGTAGCCCTCGTCTTCCAGATTACGCAGATAACGGAATATCCGCTTAGCGCTCGATTCATGATGGTTTTCCAAAACGGGAAAAGCTTTGAACTCATCCTTCATGACATACGAATTCACTGCGTTCGGAACTAGCCCGAGTTCGTTGCCCATATGATAGTATTCGTTGTTCCAGACAAGCAAGCGATCGCCTTTCGGCGTCTTCCACCAGAACGGCGTTTGCTTGCGTCCAAGCGGGAATATCCCGTGAAGTGGATGAATGCAGGTGAGAAAATGTTCGATCCCCGCATCCGCCATCTCCTGCGCATATCCCCAGCTTAAGCCGTTAATATCCGCAATCATGGCCGATCTGACCGGCACGCCCAAGGATTGCCCATAGGCAACCGAGCGATTCAACATAGGTTTAAGAACATCACCGGAAATCAATTCGTTCATATTCAAATAAGTGCCGGAGAGCTCGATATCTCCGTCGCGGATAGCCTCTTCGAATGTTCTGATTTCATCCGCGGTCGCCACGGCAAGAAACTTCTCCACCTGCCAGAACGTTTCGCACACCCAACGAAACCCTTTCAATTCGGCGCGTTTGCCCGACTTAATATCATTCAGGATCCGAACGACTTGGCGAATGAAATCTCCATGAAAACGTTCGATTTTCTCTTGTCTTTCCGTATAACCGATATCTGTATGCGAGTGATGTATCACGTATACTTTCCACTTTCTTGCGAGTTGCTTTGACATTTAACTTACCTCCGAATTCTAGTGATCGCTCTGCTACCTAACATCTTCTCCCAGGTCCGCTGTGTGTTTAACCCTTGACTGCGGAGCCAACCGTCAACGCTTTCTCTACCTGTTCGCTAAATATCAAGTACACAACGAACGTGGGGATACTTGCCATTACCATTGCGGCGCCCATGCCCCCATAGTCGGAAGATCTTGCTCCGGTAAAGGAAACGAGACCAACTGGCAGCGTTTTAAAATGAGCATCCGAAATAAGAACGGTTGCCATTGTGAATTCATTCCAGACGCCCATAAAGGAAAAAATGATAACTGTCGCGATAGCTGGTCTCATAATCGGAAGAATGATGTTTACGAATGTTCTGGCGATTCCCGCGCCATCCATAAAAGCGGATTCCTCCATCTCGGGAGGGATCGTCCGAAAGAAACCATAAAAGATCAAAACAGAAAACGATAAATTGAATGAAATGTATGGGACGATCAAGGAGAAATAGGAATTAGCCAAATGAAAATTTTTCACCAGAAGCGAAAGCGGGATCATAATCGATTGGATAGGAATAAAAAGCCCCATTAGCATGTATGTGGTTGTCCATTTATTGAGACGCCACTCCATTCGCGAAGCCGCATAGGCAAACGTAATGGAAAATAAGATAATTCCGATTAACGATGCAAAAGAAACGATTACGCTGTTCTTAAAAAACAATAGGATATTAAATGCCTTAACCGCGCGTGAATAATTATCAAAATGAAACACGTGGGGTATACCAAACGGGTTCTGATACAAAATTTCTTCATTCGATTTCAGCGAAAAGAACAGCATATATACCAAAGGGTATATCGAAATGATGCAATATAACCATGGAAATACCTTAAAAACTTTGCCGCCTAAATTCGATATCCACATTGACATGCTTTCACATCTCCAAACTAATAAGTAATTCGCTCACGGGCTATAAAACGGTTAATGATGAGAGTCACAACAAAACATTCTAAAATCAGCACGACGGCTGAAGCGCTTCCGTAGCCGATTTCATTCATAACAAAGGCAGAACGAATCATCTGATAAGTTAACGTGTAGGTTGAGGTTCCAGGACCTCCGCCGGTCATAATATTCATATAGCCATAAGCAGTTAATCCGCCAATAAGAGCAAAAATCAAACAGATCCGATAAGTTTCAGCCATAAGGGGAATCGTGATTTTCAGATGCGTCTTCACCTTACTTGCTCCATCCAGTTTGGCCGCTTCATAAATATGTTCCGGGATCGTTTTCATTCCGGCATAAATTATCGCAAATTGGTAGCCCATAAATTGCCAAGAAGCTACCACGGTAATGGCAATAATGGATAAATTCGTATCACCCAACCAATCCTGTCTGTAGGTAAAATGCAAAAGTTCGAAGATTTTATTGATCAAACCGAATTGGGCATTGTACATCGTTAGCCAAAGTTGGCAAACCACAGTTACCGAAAGGACAACTGGAATAAAATAAGAAGTTCTTAATATCTTTTTACCGAACACCTTGTTTTCCAATAAAATAAAAGCTAATACCGAACCAATCCCAAGCTGAAACACGGTCAGTATAAGAGCAAAGATCGCACCGTTGTATAGCGAAGTATAAAAAATATCATCATGCAACAACGATTTGTAATTTTCCAAAAAAATATATCGCGGCTGCGACAATCCGTTCCATTCAAAAAAACTACGATAAAAGGTTTGCAGCAATGGATAAATGACTACAACGCTGAAAATGAATAACGCAGGAAAAGTTAATAAGAAAATCGCTTTTTTATTAGAACGAAAATGTTTCATATCTCACCTCTATCTTTAAGTGAAGCATACTTCCATGAAGGAAGTATGCTTCGTTTCTTGCCGAAAACAGTATTATTGGGCTGGGCTTAATTTATCAACTTTAGCAAAAAAGTCAGTTAGTGGCTCTCCCGCAACAAGACTTTGCAATTGTTCGCCAAACGGTGTTGCAAATTTCGGATCCGCAAATACCGTATGTGCATGATAAATATAATCTCTTTTTAATTTAATTAATTTTTCTGTTACAGGATCAAGTGGCTTTTCGGTTTTCAATCCATCCGTATTAATATTCACGTCTGTATGGCCTTGTCTAACATATCTGCCTTCTCCTTGATAATAAGCAAGCATTGCAGCCACCTTAACAGCCAAATCCTTATTTTTCGTTTTTGCAGATACGGCATAACCCCCGCCGCCACCAAAAGCTACCAATTGATTTTTGTTTTCTTCTTCTTTTCCTGCAAGTGCTGTAGGATAATAAGGCATGAAATCAAGTTTATCACCAAGTGCTTTTACGCCGTCTGGAATTTCCCAATCACCGACGATAAGCATTGCCGCTTTACCACTATGAAAGAGCTCCCTCGCTTGATCATAGGTTGTACTGGTTGATCCTTTTTGAAAGGCACCTAATTTAATTAATTCTGCTGCTCTTGTGATCGCGTCCTTGTTTTGAGGATCGGAAGCCTTTGACTTGCCCGTTGCCAGTTCAATGAGTCCACCCGGATTTGTTCTTAAAACAAAGGAATCCATATACGAGCCAATAGACCAAGCCGCTTGTCCATACATAGCGATCGGAACAATATTTTTTGCCGTAAATGCTTTCACTGCTGCTGTCAGTTCGTCATTGTTTGTTGGTACTTTAACGCCATTTTGAGCGAAAATTTCTTTATTATAAAACCATAAATGCCATAAATTACCACCAGTTGAGAGAGCGTATAAATTTCCGTCTTTATCTTCTATATTTGGAATAACACCAGGTGCAAGCTTATCTAAGAAAGCACTTTTCACGTCCGCGTAATCTTTTAAATTTAATATTTCATTGTTTTTAGAGAAAACAGATACCAGTCCTGGGTCTGCAGCCATAATATCTGGAAGATCTCCCGTTGAAGCTCTAACTTTAAGAACATCACTAGATACAAAAGGTTCTATGTCCAGCGTCACATTCGGCAGCTCTTTTTTCAGGGCTTCAATCGCATAGTCCAAAGATCCTTTTTCGTCATCAACTGAATATTGGGCATACAATTTCAAAGTAACGGGTTCTTGCGCAATCGGTGTTGCTGTTGTAGCTTCCTCAGTAGCTTGCGGGGTACTGCTGCTTGGATTGGTAGATGCAGTGGGTGTTGAAGACTTTCCACAAGCTGCCAGAACCAGAATCATAGTTAATGCCAAACAAATCGAAATCGCTTTCACAAATTCTTTTCTCATTTATTTACCCCTCCTAATTTGTTTACAAAGTGGGTTGAACACTTTGCTTTCTTTATTATAAAACTTCACATTCGACAAGGAAGGGATAAATCAGGCGTTAAATGAGTACTTTTCAGGCAAAAAGCCTTTCTGAAGGAAACTCAGAAAGGCTTTTTCTTAGTATTCTTTATTTTCGTTGGTTTTTATATTCACTCGGCAGCACACCGTATCGTTTTTTAAAACATTTGCAAAAATAACGAGTATCATTATATCCTACTGCTTCAGTGAGTTCGGAAAGCTTCATAGCAGGATTAATGTCAAGAAGTTCCTTCGCCTCTTTCATGCGAACCCAAATGATATATTCTGAAACACTCTTGTCCAATTCTTTTACAAAAGCTTTTCGGATATAACTGGCATCCAGATAAAACTGTTTGGAGATATAGTGCGCGTGAATATAAACTCTGCTATGAACGAAACTGTCAACTCCGGGTTTTTCCCCCTTTTAAAACAAGGGTTTGACCTAAATCACTCGGCGCGAAGGAGGAGCGTTAGTATGAAACACGTAGACGTTGTCTTTGGAATCCGTAACGATACCGTGCGTGTAACCTAGTCGAACGTTGTCCGGCAGCTTCGCCCAGCCAACTGCGACTTCATAGACATGCGTGCCGCTGCCCATTTTTACTCCCATGCTTCAAATCCCTCCGTATGCTTACTTCCCGAAATTTTCGCTGCCATGGAAATGCATATGCTCTATTGTATTAAAGCTCGGAAGTTCCGCATATTGGTTTTGAACTTCGCCTTTGTTGCCGCGCAAAAGGAAAATTTTGCGTTTTTCCTGCAGTACTTTCGTGCTCGTCGGAATATAACGAATCGTTAATCCACAACGGCGATAATATTCGGATGATGGATCGATACGCTTCCGGATTTCAGATCACATTCGACTGTTTTTGCGCCACTAACATCATTCATGATTCACAATGGACAATGCTGCCTTCATGTAACCAAGTGCATAAGCCATGCCGGCATGCCATGGAGCATTGCATATCATTTGCGGGGTATGATCCGGAATGAACACACCTTCGAAATGATGTTGCTTATAGATCCGAAGGGCCTTGATCATATCAATGTCACCCTCATCTACAAAAACTTCCTTGTATTCAGGCACTTTTCCACTGACATTTCTAAAATGTACATAACTGATTTTGCCTTGTCCAGCATAATCTGCAATCGCATCGAATAGACTGCCTTGCGTCATTTCCTGGATGGTTCCCATGCAGAACTCTAACGAATTCGCATGACTTGGCACGAGATCAAGCAGCTTTTGGTATAAATGCGGTTGATGGATAAGCCGAGGCGTCCCACGCAGGAAAGGCATCGGAGGATCATCCGGATGGGCAGCCAAGCGCACCCCTGACTCTTCTGCCACAGGGATCAGTTCTTGTAAAAAGTAGGCAAGGCGATCCCACATTTCTTCTTGCGTGACTTCTGGCATATTGCCTTTAGGAGCATTGACATCATAAGTCATATTCCATACTTGTCCAAGTGGAATGGGTGTCTGATCCATAGACTTACTTGGGGTAAGTCCAACGGAAATCGCTCTTCCTCTGGCATATTCATCACGCGTATGTCCCCAAACCCCAGCTAGACTGAAATTGTAACCAATCACCGGGATGCCTGCTCTTCCGACATTGCGAACAAACGATTTTAACAATTCGATCTGTTCATCTCTCCGCGGACCATTCAACAACACATCGTGCCAATGTGCAGGATCAAAATTCTCGATAGCATATAATTCCAAGCCTTCCTCGTTAATCTCAGCCTTCAATTGGATTAAGCTTTCATAAGACCAATCTTCCAGGTTTCCTGCAGTTATGCCCCAATTGCTTTTCTCATCCGTCGCTGGAATCCCTTCATTAGACATCTTCGGAAAATAATCAACAAGATGGGCAATAATATGCGTACAGCCTGCTTGCTTGGAAAAACGGAAATTATCTCTAGTCAGCATGTGACGGTATAACCCTAATCCTAATTTCATAAAGACGTTTCCTCTCTTTGCATAATCTATTAAATATTCAAATTAAAGCACACGGTATTTATCAAAAGCCTCTCTGACTGACATACCGCCTCGTATCGCATCTCTTACTTTATTCTCGCTCGCTATTTTCGTTAAAGCCTTTGAAATCACTTCTTCCTCTAAAGCGTGAGGAACAACCACAATACCATCAAAGTCGCCGAAAATGAGATCATCCGGCTGAATCAATACACCCGCGCATTCAATCGGTACCCGATGCTGTAAAATAATGTTTCTTCCCTTGCTGTCACGTGGGAGGTAACCTGTAGAAAATACAGGAAATCCAAGCGCTTTTATGTTTGTTGTATCTCGAATGCATCCTTCAATGATCGCACCTCTCCCTCCACGGGCAATGGCAGCATTGGATACGAGTTCTCCCCAAACTGCAGCTCTGTGGGAAATCAGGCTTATGACATAGATGTCTCCCGATCGGATAGCATCAAGAGATTCTATTAATCCGTCGTAAGGTTGCTCAGGTGTTTCATATACATCAACAGCAAGCACAGGATACGCACGACCTACAACAACCATATCGTGCTGCAACGGACGAACGGACTCATTCAGAGTCTGATTCCGATACCCTAAATCGTCTAAAATATCCGAAATAACGGATGAATTCAATTTCTGCTTCAACTCGTCAAAAAAAGTATGATCTCGATTCATAACAAACACCTTCCGTAATTAAAATATGATTTATGAAATCATTGATCATCTAATGTATAGGGTTGATTTCCACCATCATACGGTGGCTCCTCGTCTCATTCGGTCCCAGCTTAAGCGCGGTATTGTTCTTGACAGCATCCGCTAAACCTGTAGTAGGCATACTGCTGAACGGCTCAAGTCCGATATTATAATGTCTTCCATACCAAGGGTATGAAGTGGTTGCTCCAAACTCTTGCCAGTACCACAAATAAGGGAAGACTGAGACATCCCATTGTACGGCCACACTTATCCCTTTATCAGGACTAACGACTTTATACAACCCAGCCATAAAATTGTGCAAGTAAAGCATCTCACTCGGTGTTCCCCGTTCAGGAAGAACGGAAAGGTCAACACTCTCACCTGTTTCACTCTTTGCTAAAGGCCAGCGATGTGTTCGATTTCCCTGCACCCGACGACCTATTGAGCAGATTGGTGTATCGTGCGGAATGACATCTACCGCCTCTGCTATTTCAATGTAGCTGTTTTTGTTAAGAAAGGGATGCCCGAACACAATGTGCTGACCCCACATGACGGGAATTTCCACAGCCGATAAATTTTCTACCGTTTCTTCTATTGTGAGCGCACATCTTCCTGATGTTAAAGACAACCGTTTTCTGAGGATGAAGGGTGTCTTCTTCGTACGTACAGTGAATTCTACCGTTACTTTATCCTGTGTATCTTCAACAATCGTATATTCCCAAGGCATGTTCGTCACTTCGCCATGCTGCCCGAATGAAGCGCCAAGACTAGTTGACGGAGGTCCTCCGTTAGGAAATACCTCCTGCCAACCACCAGAATAATAATCCAGAAAGACTGAGGTCCCATCCGGTGAAGTGGGTAAATATTCATTTGGATTCTGTACTCCGTTGGCGCTAAGCCACATAATATCCGTATCATTGGGCTTATATAGGAATTCGAAAATTTCCGTTCCTTTATCAAGCAGAATACCAATGCGCACAAGTTCATTCTCAAGCACAATCGTTTTCATCTGATGATAGGTTACATGATCATGAATCCGGCAGCCGTAATTTCGTTGTTGGCGATAGCTCATACCCGTTCAACTCCCCTTGCCTCACTGAAATTTATTTTGCCGTATATAAGTTGTCTACTTGAAGGATCCTTCCGTCTTGAACAGCTTCAGTCAAATGAGCATGAACCATAGCGAGTCCACGGAATTCGAATATTCTACCCATTCTTTCACACACTGCTTTCCAGATAGGTTCCAGAGAAAGTGGCTCAACAGCGTTTATTAATATTTCATGAATAGTAGAATCAATTTCATCAATAAAATGATGCACCTTATGCAAAAGATAGTTCAATCCTTGTGCATCGGTAGGATCAAAATGAGCGGTCAACACTTGGGTGAAATTGTACTTGCGGTTTAACTCAGCCAGCTTCTTCAGCGTAGCTCTATATTGTCTTGGGCTTAAATGACCAGGAAATAATCCCCAATCATAACCAGTAATAGCATCGCCCAGGATGAGCGTGTTCGTGCTATGTTCGATAAAACCAATCTCGTAAAGCATATGTCCCGGGAAAGTGAGAGTTGTGAGATGTGTCTCAGCGTCCAACTTAATCGTCAATCCTTCAATGACCGAGAGATCGACTTTCGAGCCCCCATCCATCAATCCAAGAATGTCCACTTTTGTTTCTTCGGAATGCGGCAGAATTTCCGGAAATGGCAAACAAAACTGCTCGTAATGATACTCCATATCTTCAATCCAGCGTTCTGAGCCAGCTGGCGCGGCAACAAGCAAGTTATACTTGTCCTTTAAGCCCTTATTGCATCCAATATGATCTGCATGCGGATGCGTGTTGAACAGGATGCGAATATCTGTCGATTGTGATTCTTCAACCATGTCAACGATATCATTCAACATGGCGGAAATGCCTGAATCGATTAAAACAGAAAAATCATTTCCTTTGACGAGATAAGTGTAAAGTGGAATAGTATCCGAAAGCATTATTTTGGCAGAAAATATCTTTTCGTTGATTTTCATTTTTTAACTCTCCTTTATGGTGTCTAATGTGTAACATGTTATTTTGTAATTAATCTACACCTAATTTGACCAATAACCCGCCATCAACCGGAATAATGGCTCCAGTGACAAAAGATGCTTTCTCACTCGCTAGAAAGGCGATGACCTCTGCAACCTCTTCAGCTTTAGCCACCCGGCCTAAGGGATGCTTGTTTCCCCAATTGATCAAAGCTTCCTCCACACTAGGAGCAAATTTCTCAGCTGCCCAGCGAAGCATAGGCGTGTCAACGGAGCCTGGGCAAACACAGTTTACCCGAATGCCTTCGGAAGCGTGATCTAATGCCATTGATTTGGTTAGGGATACAATAGCTCCTTTGGATGTAGCGTATGCAGCGACACCTTGTTGTGAAGAAAACGCTTGCACAGATGAGGTGTTGATAATGGAGGCACTTTTATTCTGCATATGTGCTACCGCATATTTAGAAAACAAAAATGTGCTTCGTACATTCACTTCCATCACTTCATCCCAAACGTCGACCTCTGTTCCAGCAACATTGCCATAACGTTGAATGCCAATATTGTTGCTTAATATATGCAGCCCTCCGAAATGCTCTGCAATGCTGGCGACTGCTGATTGCACTTGCTCAGGCACTCTTCCGTCTACTTTGACAAAGATCGCTTCACCACCCTGTTTAATGATATCTTGCACCGTTTGCAATCCTAATGCTTCATCACGATCTGCAACCCCGATAACTGCACCGTAACTTGCCATCTTTAGAGCAACAGCCCTTCCAATACCAGCAGATGCACCCGTAACTAATGCTATTTTCCCTTGAAGCATCCTTAACACCTTCCATCCTTTTATATATATGGCATACGATTAATGTAAACGATGAAGTATACCTTCTTTACCAGCAGTGATGTGGTTTGTTAGCAAGTTAAGCAAAAGATCCAAATCTCTGTTCTCGAAAGCTGCAACAATTTCATGATGTTGATAATGGCCAGACTTTGCTTTTTCATAAGCGGTCTCGTAATAAGCGCGTTCACTAATTCGATGAGCATTGAGACTTTTATATAGTTCTAAAATGCGTTGGTTCTTACCCAATTGAACGATGTGATGATGAAATTGGATATCCAGTTCGTTAAACTTCGAAAAATCAAAGGGTGTTGTCAGGTAACAATGATCCATTTTTCGGCATAGCTCTCTCAGAATTTGAAAGTCCCTCTCTTTTGCCTCAAAAACGCCTATTCTTGCCGCCCATGTTTCAAATAGAATACGGGCATCAAAAATCTCCAAAATTTCCTTCATGTTAATTTCTGCAACATATGTGCCTTTACGAGGTTTGATCACGATTAATCCCTCATGATGTAAGCGGTTAAATGCTTCTTTGATCGGGGTTCGACTAACTTGAAATTGATCTGCTAATTTAAAAATATCCAGTTTCTTACCTGGAGCCAGCGATCTTCTTAGAATCGAATTTTTTAGTTCGCTATACACCCTTTCCGTTAAAAGATTGTGTTCGCTTTTGGAAAATACAGTCATATTCCTGATTCTCCCGACATTTAATATTCTGTAACATGTTACAACTTGTTGCTTTAATTATATAGACTTTAATTTTGTTGTCAATGGATATCTCATTTGAGCAATTTGCGATGTGCTTTTTTCTTAGTCGACGAGTGTTCCAGACAGTGTGAAAAATGGGCGTTTGAACCCGCTATCCACAACGCAAATGAAAGAGTCACTCCCGGAACCGGGTAAGGAGACGCACGAATCCCTTGATCCACAGCGATAGCGCTGTGGATTTCGTTTCGCTTCGGTTATCCCCTGTGGATACCGTAATTTCCGTTAGGCGCTGGCGACGAGGCTGCGCATTTTCTCTACCTGATTTTCCTTGATCCGACCCAGCGCCATCGCCAGCATGACGCAAAGCGCGAGCCCGCATCTCATTTTCATTTTGGCCATCCCTCGTATGGTGTGCAGTTCGAAGCCGAACGAGACGTCGAGTCTGCTGTTGACTCGTTCCACCGCTGTACGCTTGTTGTATTTCCTTTTCCCATTTGTAGCTGGCGCGATCGATCGGAGTAAAGATTCGACGATCCTCTGAAAGCGGGATGCGAAAGCACCACTATGTTAATCGTGAGAGCCACCCCGCTGAATGCCACCGTTACAATGGAGGAATGCGTATCCGGAAGGAACGCAAATTTACAGCGGGAGGTCACCGAATGACCAAGTATCGAGATATTTTACGGCTGAGCAGCATGGGGCTTAGTCAGCGAAGCATTGCATCAAGTTGCCAATGCTCGCGAAATACCGTATCCGAGGTGTTGAATCGTGCAAGTGAGAAGGAACTGACATGGCCGCTACCTGAGGATGTAGCGGATGCAGATCTACAGTATCTGCTGTTCCCCGAGAAAGCGCAGGTCTCCTCACGAAAATCCCGGATGTGGAATACATCCATCGGGAACTGGCGAAAAGCGGCGTCACGCTCAGCCTGCTCTGGAGCGAGTATTGCGAGATGTGCCGGCTAAGCCGCGAAATCCCTCTGAAGTACACGCAATTCTGCAACTACTACCGGAAATACGCCGCAACCACGAAAGCCACCATGCATATCCAGCGCAAGCCCGGTGAGCAAATGGAAGTCGACTGGGCCGGCCAGACGGCGACAATGGTGGATGCCGAAACGGGCGAGCTGCTGCCGGTTTACATTTTCGTCGCAGCGCTTTCCTGCAGCCAGTACGCTTACGTAGAGGGATTCCTATCTCAGAATCAAGAGAGCTGGATTACGGCGCATGTCAACGCATTTGCCCATTTCGGCGGCGTTACCAAAATTCTCGTGTCGGACAATCTCAAAACCGGCGTTGAAAAATCCTCCTGGTATTCCCCCGTTATTAACAAGACGTATCAAGAAATGGCGGAGCATTACGGTACGGCCGTCATCCCCGCACGTGTTCGCAAACCCAAGGATTATCCCGAAAAATTAGTTATCCCGAACTATTCGACAAATGTCACGCTGAGTGCTGCCTTTCATCACAAAAGGCAGCACTCATAGATAAAAAATGCGGGATAATCATTCCACTCGTTCTACTTTAGTCCGCACAGATGGAGTAGCAATTCTTCATTGTCCTGCCAATCAGGAGTAGCCTGCGGAACATCATTGTTTACATAAGTTTTCTCAAGAGCAGCTTTTAACATAGAAGTATCGGCGGAAGCGTAGATATCAGTCGTATTTACACTGGCATGTCCCAGAAAATCTTTAATGTAGGAAAGCGGCATTCCAGTCTGGTATAAATGCATCGCGCGTGTGTGCCGAAACAGATGAGGATGTATCCGTTCGGGAACTTCTGGACAAACGAGTCTGGCAGATGCACAAGCTCATCAGAAAGGCGACCCTTCGTTATCCGAATGCGTGCGTTGAAGATATCGAATACCATGCAGACCGAAGAATGGATCAAGCTCAAATCCTGCGATTATCAACCGGTAATTTCGTTCACAAGAAGCACAATGTCATTATCATGGGTGCATCCGGCGCAGGGAAAACATACATCGGCTGTGCACTGGGCATCTCTGCCTGTCGACATTACTTGGCCACCAAGTACATCCGACTGCCAGAGCTATTGACCGACCTTGCTGTCGCTCGCGGTGAGGGCACATACAAGAAAGTGATCGCCCAGTACAAGAAAATCAGCTTGCTCATCATTGACGAGTGGTTGCTCGTCTCGCTTACCGCAACCGAATCTCGTGACTTGCTTGAGATCATTGAAGCGCGTCATCAGAACGCTTCGACGATTTTCATCTCGCAATTTTCGCCGGAGGGCTGGCACGAAAAAATCAACGAACAGACAATGGCTGATGCCATTCTCGATCGCATCGTCCATAATTCTTATCACATGCTTATTGACGGCGAGGATTCCATGCGCAAGAGAAAAGGGCTTCCGATGTAAATCGTTTCTGGAGCCACCTCGATCGAGGTGGCTCTTTCCACTAACATCGTGGCTCTATTTCGTTAACACAGTGGCTCTGATAGATTAACCGAGCGGCTCTGCCGCACCGAAATATTCACCAAGGCCAAACTGGAGTATACTTTCCAGCCTTCTGCATCATAGAGGACATCCAGCGTACGAGCTAAAGCATCGTCATTGAAGTCGCTTGCCTTCCGACCCGCACCAAACAATCTCTCGACATCTAGCTGCTCATAGCATTCTTCAACACGGTACAAGGGCGAACGCGAGCATAGGATATTGATAAGCAGTGCTTTGATATGGGTACCAGGCGTCACTTTCCAATAGGAGGGGTGCCAATTGACGGATTGGTTGATTTTTTGTTCCAGTCCGATTTCATCACATCATGCGGCGGTGAGCTGACTTGGACCTGCTGCAATGGACGTCATAGATTTGATTTTCAAATCTCCCACTCCGATCTTTATGGCAATAACAATGATTTCGCCATAAGGTTCGGAAATCCTTTAAAGTCTGATCATAATAAATTCCATTTATTCGCTGCGGAAAGTGAGTTAAATGAGTACTTTTCAGGCAAAAAGCCTTTCTGAAGGAAACTCAGAAAGGCTTTTTCTTAGTATTCTTTATTTTCGTTGGTTTTTATATTCACTCGGCAGCACACCGTATCGTTTTTTAAAACACTTGCAAAAATAACGAGTATCATTATATCCTACTGCTTCAGTGAGTTCGGAAAGCTTCATAGCCGGATTAATGTCAAGAAGCTCCTTCGCCTCTTTCATACGAACCCAAATGATATATTCTGAAACACTCTTGTCCAATTCTTTTACAAAAGCTTTTCGGATATAACTGGCATCCAGATAAAACTGTTTGGAGATATTATCCACGCTTAATTCAGCATCCATATAATGCGCGTCAATATAATCTCTAATATTGTCGACTATTTTCTGCCCTCGAGACCTTTTCTGAACACTGAACATTACTGCTGTTTTTTCAAACAACTCCAACAACCAAGCAAATGACTTTTCCAGTGATTCAAACTTCTTTACTTCATGATACGGGTCAAATTGTCTGCCTATGATCGCATCCGTACTCCCACCCATTTCCGTAATATATGATAAACAAATGGAAATCAAGACCATAATGATAGCAAACGTGAGATCAACCGTTAGTTTATTATCTTTGATATACTCCCTCACCGTTAGGAGTCCTCGTCGTATTTCATCGACATCGTTTCTCCGAAGTGCCATAAGAATTTGTTCATTCAGCTTCATTTCGTAAAAACCCGGATTGCTGGTGTTGTCAGATTGCAGACTAAATTCGATGACCCCTCCTGGGCCCTCAATTAGCTTATGCTGTAAAGCAAATAGAGACTCCAGATAAGAAACTCTTATCTCAGAAAGGTGATTCACAATTCTTCCCAGTCCAACTGTAACAGAAAATCTGAAATATTTTTTTACATATTCACAGAATGATCGATAATACTCGGAGCGGAAGGTATTCATTTCTGCTTCATTGATGAAATTTATGATCGAAATGATTCTCCCCTCCGGTCCTTTAAAAACCAAATGAGTTCCATTGCAAGGTACGATTTCCTCCAACACATTTGAAATAGCAAATTTCCATAAGGCGATTTCAGCTGTTTTTTTCCAGAGGGTAGGCAAATTATCAATTTCAATAGAGGCTACGATAAAAAAAGGGGAGTGAAAATCAATCCCATAACGCTGAAACATGGTTGTTCCATCATCTAATAAGACATTATCATCTGCTTCAACGAGTGTATTCAGAAATCTCTCCTTCAAGTAGAATTCATCATTCTTTTCCTGTTCTTCTTCATAGCGCATTTTCTGCAGTTTTTGTTTAAACATGAGCAAGGTGTGAAGCAGTTCGTCTTGGTTAAAGGGTTTAAGAATATAATCTTCAACCCCGAGCTTCAATGCTTTCCTGGCATATTCGAATTCACCATTGCCTGTAATTAAGGCAATACAAATGTCGGGATAGCGCTCTTTTAACTTCTCTACCAGATCAAGTCCATCCATAAGCGGCATTTTAATATCCAGTAGAGCAATATGAGGCCGATAAAGGTCTGTTAGATCAAGCGCTTCAATTCCGTTTCTTGCCTCCCCTACAAGATCAAACCCAAATTCGTTCCAATTAATTACATTACGCATATATTCCCTGAACTTAGGCACATCATCGGCGATCAAAACTTTAAATATCATATATTACCTCATCTGTTCGAGGAAGAGATATCTTTATTCTCGTTCCTATCCCGACTTCACTTTCTATATTGATCCCAAACTCGTCTCCAAACTGGAGCTTCAATCTTTCGTTTACACTCATCAAGCCGAATGAAGTCGAAGAATCTGTTGCTTCCTTGCCCTTCATTAGCTGTTGCAACTTTTCTTCTGAAATGCCAACACCATTATCTGAAATCTCAATGATAATCTTATTAACTTCTAGATAGCCCCTAATCAGAATCACCCCTCGGCTCATCCTAGGCTTCAATCCGTGATAAATCGAATTTTCGACTAAAGGTTGAATAGTCAATTTCATAATACAATAATGCATGATCTCCTCAGTTACATCTATTTTGAAATCAATAATATCGGAATACAGCATTTGTTGAATATACAGGTAGTCCACAGCATTTTTCAATTCTTCTCTAATGGTTATCATTTCTTTTCCTTTACTAAGCGAAACTTTATAAAAATCGGCTAGAGCCTTGGTCGTATTAGCTGCTTCTTTGGCTTGTCCCATCTCACATTGCACAAAAATGAGGTCAAGTGTATTGTAAAAAAAATGCGGCTTGATTTGCGATTGAATTAATGCCAGTTCGTATTCCCTCTTTTGTCTCTGCTCCTTTTTAACCTTATCCAGAAGCTCTTTAACTTTTAGTATCATTTCATTAAAAACACTTGATAATATACCAATCTCATCACTTGATCGAATATCGCTGGTCATATTCAGATTTCCTTCTCGAATGTGTTTGACAACTTTAGTCAATTTGATAATGGGGTGGGCTATCTGCTTGGAAATCAAGAGTGATCCTATAATGGCGATTACTGTACAGACAACGCCCACAACAAGGATAAGCAAGGAATTCTCATATCTCCCTTTTGCTAATTCCTTTAGTGAGATTTCGTGCAACAATGTCCAGTCCATCTCGTTGATTTTTTTTAATGTAACTAAGTTAGAATTTATGAATATACTTTGCTCATCTGTGGAACTATGAATATGTGCAAGCAACTTAGGATCGGAAATCCCTTTAAACAAAATCGCTTTATTTTGTGATGAAATAATTGTCCCTTTAGTATTCACAACCGAATACCCCTGTAGTTCCGATTCTCCTTCTCCTGGAAAAAAACTCGATATCATTGCTTCCTTTATATTCATAATCAGTATTCCTAATGTATCTTGCGTATTAATATTGACGATCCTTTTTCCAATGGTCAACACCGAAGCGTTTGGATTTGTTACTAAATAACTGCGAAACTGAATGGGGAACCATTTACTTTCCGGAACACCTAAAACTTTTAATTCCTTTACCATTGGACTTTGTAACGCTTCTACTGCATTATTCTTTAATTTTTGGTCAGAAACGTATAGGTTGGAATGAGTATCGATAAATGAGATGGATTCGATATCCTTGAATGCTCGCAAGTTGAAATCAATGATACTAATAATCTGATTATTCAGCGCCATCATTGATATGGGATTGTCAAAATCAATTTCCTGTTCTTTAAAGGCAATATTAATTTGCTGGGTAAACATACGCGAGCATAATTCGCCATTATTAAAAATATTTTGAATTCTATTCACGATAAGTCTTGATTCACTTGCAATATTTTCTTTAGCTCTTTGAGTAGCCATTTTGGTTAACACATAGTTTGACGTATAGATCACGACCAATAAAGGCAGTATAATCAATGGAATAATAACGATGATAATTTTTTTGCGGATCAGCATATTCTTATAATTCAACCATTTTTTAAATCTCATTGATTTCGACCATCCTTTAGCAGAGACCTACTTCTTTAAACACTTTGCATTTATCTTTATATTGTGCCACTTTTCAGCATCTCATACAAATAACCTTTGAACTCGGTAAGCTCAAAGGTTACGATGTCCTGATCCGCTATTACCGGACTGCCCGTTGGTGTTCGGATACGAGTAAAGCAAGTACGTTTTAGCCATAAAACGAAGGGATGTCCCTCATCATATTAATGACGGATGAGACATCCCCTGCCGTGATAACGTTAGCGAATACGATTTAACTTCGTGATGCGACCGAACTGGGTCCACTCGGCAACCAGTACGTTACCTTCGGAATCCACACATACGCCGTGCGGCGAACTGAACCGATTGTCGCGGAAGTAGTCCAGTTGAACGTTCGGCCAGCCTTGCTGGCTTTTCGCTTGCAAGTCTTCTCCCAAGTGCGTGATCAGGTTGTCGTTGCGATCAAGAATCGTAATTCGGCTATGAAGATCCGGGAAATAAACTTCATCATTCCAATAATAGAAACTGCAAGGCATATCCATGTTCTCGTCAATAAAGCGCTTATGCTCGCCTTCAAGCGTAAACACTTGAATTCGATGATTGGAGCGATCTGCCACGTATATTTCCAGTTCGTTATGTCTCGAATCGATCGAAATGCCGTGCGGGCAGTCCAGCTTGCCGGCTTCGGTGCCTTTGCCGCCCCAAGAACGAATGCGCTCGCCTGATGCATTGTATTGGTGAATCCAGCTTTGTCCGTAACCATCCGCCACATAAATGTCGCCATTCGGCGCCACTGCAACGTCCGTCGGGATAAACTTGCGCTCCTTGTCGTATACTTCCGGCATATCAGGCGTGCGAATCGTTAACAGCGTTTCGCCGTCGAGCGTCATTTTCGCCACCAAGCCTTGATTGACGTCTGTGACGTATAAATATTCCGTCTCGCCTTCCGCATGCAACAGAAAACCGTGCGCCCCGCCTTCGAACTGCTCTCCCCAGGAAGAGAGATAGTTGCCGTTCTTGTCGAACTTCACGATCGAAGGAGCGTTCGTATGAAACACGTAGACGTTGTCCTTGGCATCCGTAACGATGCCGTGCGTGTAGCCTAGATGAACATTATCCGGTAGCTTGGCCCAGCCAATTGCGACTTCATAGACATGTGTGCCGCCACCCATTGTAACCGCCATAATTTCAAGCCTCCCATAAGTGACTTCTTGAGATTTTTACTATCACTCAAATTCATATTTCACCATGCTCGACACGATCACAGGTGTTTATTTCAACTCATATGGCGACGTCCGTATGCGGAAGACCTTACGCTCCCTAGCCCCTATCGCCCCTGCACTGTTATTACGAACCGCCTCTTCCAATCCACGTGTAGGATAACCCGCGAACAGCTCCAGCCCGATATTGTAATGCCGGCCATACCACGGATAACTTTCGGTTGCCCCGTATTCTTGCCAGTACCACAAATACGGCATCTCCGCTCCATCCCACTCCACCTGCACGCCCATGCCGAGAGAGCCATTTTCGACTTTGTACCAGGCTTGGTCGCCGAAGCCGGTCACATACATCATCTCCGACTGCGTTCCCTTGTCCGGGAGCACGGAAAAGTCAACCTTTTCCCCCGTTGCCGATTCGCCGAACGGCCAATCGTAAGTGACGCCACGTTTCGCTCTCCCTGGCAGTGAGACGGGGGACTCAGGGGATTCCGTTACTATTTTCACGTTATCCGGCACGGTGATGCGGCACCCCGGCTCCAGAAACGGCTTGCCGAACGCAATGTGCTGCCCCCACATGTACCGCAGCGGGATTTCGCTCAAGTTGTCCAGTTGCTCTTCGATCAGGAGCGATGTGGAGCCTTTCTCCAGCGTCAGCATTTTGGTCAGTTGGAAAGGCATCTTCTTCGTTCTGACGCTGAATCGTACGGAAACAAGCTGCTCCGTATCCCGGACGATTTCGTAATCCCAAGGCATATGGGTGACTTCGCCGTGTTGTCCATACTGGGCTCCTAGATAAGCGCTCGTCGGTCCACCGTTCGGGAACACCTCTTGCCAGCCGCCGGAATAGTAATCGACGAACGTTGCGACTGGATCGGGAGACGTCGGCAAATATTCGTTCGGATTTTGCACGCCGTTCTCGGTCAGCCACATGAAGTCGAGGTCTTTCGGCTTGTACAAGTACTCGAAAATTTCCGTACCTTTGTCTACCAATACGGATATTCGCACGAGATCATTTTCCAGCACAACCGTCTTTAAACCCTTATAGCTGACCTGATCGTGAATTCTGCAGCCGTAATTCCGCTGTGGCCGGTATCGAGACATGGTCTTCCCCCTTAGAAAAATTTCCTCGCAAACTACCCGACTTGCGTCGGGTCAGCCCAACGCTCGTTCGGCACAATCGGATACCATCCCGGCCGCGATGGGTCTTTATCGTACGCGTAGCCGCCAAGCTCGCGGTATAATTCCGCGTATTGACGAACTTTATCGCGGTCGACTTTGATGCCAAGGCCTGGGCCGTCCGGTACTTGAATGGCGCCGTTCACGTATTTCATTTTACCGCCAACCAGAATATCGTCGGTAAGTTGATGATAATGCGCATCCGCCGCATGTGACAAGTTCGGAACGACCGCTCCCATATGAAGCATCGTTGCTAGCTGGATGCCGAGCTCGCCCGAAGAGTGGACGGCGACACCGAGCTGGAACGTTTCACATACGCCAGCTGCCTTAATACACGCTCGGATCCCGCCCCAGAACGTCGTATCCAGTAGAATCACATCTACAGCCAGATCAAGAATATTGGCCGCAAGCTGTTCGAAGTTCACGACAACCGTGTTGGTAGCAGTCGGAATGCGAACCATTGAACGCACTCTGCGCATACCGTTTAATCCCCAAGTCGGATCTTCGAAATAATCGTTGTTCAAGTGCTCGATGGCCTGCCCGAAACGGATCGATTCCTCCACGTTCAGCGCAGCGTTCGGATCGTACCGCAGCTTGTCGCTCGGAAATGCCGCCGCCAACGCCTTGTAGCATTCCAACTCATAATCCGGATGGAATACGCCGCCTTTCAGCTTGTGCACCGTAAAACCGTGTTCGCGCTTCAACTCTGCACAATGCTGAACGAGCTGCTCCGGCGTTCTGACTTCTCCTGGTCCGCCCGGCTCGTTCGGCGAACGGAAAAACAAATAGCTGGCGAACTCCACTTTATCCCGTATTTTGCCGCCCAGAAGCTGATGAACAGGCACGCCCAGCTTCTGTCCGATAATGTCCAGACATGCAAACTCGATAGCCGCAAAAAGCTGCGATCGATTGTTGTACAGGCTTGCCGTCGGATTACAGATCTTAAAACGCAGCTCTTCCAGTAAAAATGGATCGTGACCGATCAAATAGCTCTTAAGCCCGGCGAACGCCAGCTCCGCACTCTCTCCGCCGCCGCCCATTTCTCCGAAGCCGATAATGCCTTCGTCTGTCTCAATCTCAATGATCGTACGTACAAAACGTCCCCAGTGCGCGCCGGCCGCATGTCGCAAAGTCGCCTCCAGGGGCACGGTGATGGTAGTCGCTCTAATATCGATAATTTTCATTATTCGCTCTCCTCTATTTTGGCAGCACAACGGCAGCCGCTGTCAGCAGTCCGCCATCGATTTTATAGTCTCCGCCCGTGATGAACCCTGCTTTGTCCGAGCACAGGAAAGCGATCAGTTCGCCGCATTCCTCCATCGTGCCGACGCGCCCGATCGGATGCATCCGTCCCCAAGAGTCGATCACGTCTTCTTGCGTTTGATCGCCCTCCTTGAACAGATCGGCAGCCCAGCGCAGCATCGGCGTATCGATCGAGCCCGGGCAGATGCTGTTGACGCGGATGCCTTCCGGTGCGTGGTCGAGTGCCATCGCCCGAGTGAGCGAATTGATCGCGCCTTTCGACGTGACGTAAGCAGCCGAGCCTGCTAAAGCAATATAAGCTTGCACGGACGAGACGTTCACAATAGCGCCGCCTCCGCGCTTGCGCATTTCCGGAATGGCATTTTTCGAGGTCAGATACATTCCTTTGACGTTGATGTCCATCACTTCGTCCCACACGTCTTCTTCCGTATCGACAACGGTGCCATAACGCTGCACACCTGCGCTGTTGACCAGTATATCGATCGCTCCGAAAGCTTCAACCGCTTGCCTTACCATTTCCCGCGCCTGATCGCTTTTCGATACGTCAGCCGCTACCCCAATCACATTTTTGTTGCCCGTTTCGTCCCGAAGAAGCTCCGCCGCGTCTGCCGCGCCGCCTCTCGATACGATGACGACCGAAGCGCCTCCTTGCGCGAATCTGCGCGCCGCTCCGAGGCCGATCCCTTTGGCGCCGCCCGTAACGATAGCCACTTTTCCTTGAAAATCCATCCCTGATTCCTCCTAAGCTTATCTCGATTTTAGACCAGCACATCCGCTTCGACCATCTCGGTCAGCGTGCCGATCTGGTTCATCTTGACGAGCACCGAATTAGCGGCGTTCCCGGCGATACCCTTACGAATACGCTCCGGGTTCGTCGTGAACAGATCGTCGCCTACCAACTGCACTTTGCCGCCGAGTCGCCGCGTCAGCTGCTGCCAGCCTTTCCAGTCATCTTCGGCCAAGCCGTCTTCGATGGACACGATCGGATACCGTTCGCACCAACGATCGAGCACGTCGATCATCTCGCCGGCCAGCAGCGTTCTCCCTTCGGATTGCAACTCGTACGTGTCTTTGTCCGGATCGTAGAAATGACTCGATGCGATATCGAGCGCGATCGCCATATCTTCGCCCGGGCGCAGTCCTGCGCGTTCAATAGCGGCTACGAGCAGTTCGAGCGCTTCCTCGTTGGATTGCAGAGAAGGACCGAATCCGCCTTCGTCCGCGAGCAGCCATCCGACATAACCGCGCTCATTGATAATTTCTTGCGTTTTCCAATACACCGCCGACAACATCTCCAGCGCGCGCGGGTACGTATCCGCGCCGACCGGCACCGCCAGGAAATCTTGCACGTCGAGCTTCTTGCCCGCATGAAGTCCGCCGCTAATGATGTTCACCATCGGCAACGGCACTTGCAGCGCCGTTCCGGCAGGCAAATAACGATCGGCCAAATAGCGCTAGAGCGGGCTTCCTTCGAGCTGCGCAGCTGCGTGAGCGACCGCGAACGATGCGCTGAGAATGGCGTTCGCGCCCAATCGCGATTTGTTATCCGTTCCGTCCAGAGAGATCATCAGACGGTCAATGCCCTCCTGATCGAACGCATCTTGCCCGACGATCGCGTCGGCAATCGCCGTATTCACATGCGCCACCGCCTTGCTTACCCCTTTGCCCCGGTAACGGTTCATATCTCCGTCGCGAAGCTCCCTATGCCTCGAACTTTCCGGTCGATGCGCCGGAAGGCACCATCATTCGTCCTGTATGGCCTCGACAGTTCCACATCTACTTCTACCGTCGGATTGCCTCGCGAATCCAGAATTTCGCGTCCTTGCACGCGCACAATTTTACTCATCGCTTGTTCGTCATCCTTTCATCACTTCCTTTAACTTCGTAGCAACCTCGTCATTCGGCTGCCTGAGCCAGGCCATTGCCGTCCGTCTGACGAGGTTTTTCAGCTTCCGGCCCTTCACATAACCGACCGTAGATTTGCCGTCGATTCTGGAGAGGAGCAACGCTCCTGTATGTCCGATCAAGCGAGCCTCCTTATCCGGGTTAAAGCCGTACGCCCAGAGAAAATCTTCCATTAACCGCAGCGCATCCGCCTGCCGCTCTAGCGCCCAGCCTTTCAGCAGCAGATGGGCGAGCAGAAACGCGAGATCGAACACCGGATTCCCCCAATGCACCACCTCGTAATCAAGCAGAACAACGCGTTGTTCCTTATCGACCAGCATGTTTTTCGGTGAGAAATCGCCATGGACGAGACAGGTTCGGTTCTCCTCGAGGTCAGCGATCAGCGCTTCCAGTTCCGACTCCAGCTCAGGATACTTGCCGATCAGATGCCTGTGGAACGGATCGATTCTGAGCTCGCGGAAAAATGTCATGTCTTCGAACGCTACTTGCTTTGTCTCCCCAGCGCAACGCCTGCTGCTCTCATGCATTTCACGCAGCAACACTCCTGCATGACGAGCAACTTCCGGTTGAAATTCTCCGTCCATCAGCAGGCTTTTCCACGGAGCAGCTTCGTCCGGCGCGCAAGTCATCATGTACAGGTGGTTGATCTCATCGGAATACACGACTTGCGGCACGCTGCCCTCCGGCATCATCGGCTCCAGAAATCGCATCGCCTGCTCCTCCCGCTCGATCCGTCCAACGTCGGCAAACCAATCTTCCGCTACGTCCAACTTCCCTAGCGCTTGCTTGAGTACCCATTTCTCATCGCCGGCCGATACTTTCCAGATCAAGCCGGAGACTCCGCCGTTTAACTGCTGTACGGCTACCTCTCTCTCTTGAACGAGTTCATTCAGGCTTGAGACGTATCGCTCGACTTGTTTGGCTACGATAAATCCCATTACATTCAGCTTCCTTCATCAGCATGATCATGTAGTCAGCGAACCGTGTAGGAATCGCCGACTTGCAACACTTTCCCGTCTTGTACAGCTTCAGTCAGATGACCGTGCACCATCGCCAATCCGCGGAATTCGTAAATGCGGCCCATCCGATCGCACACCGCTCTCCAGATCGGTTCAAGCGACAGCGGGCAGGCGGCTTCCATCAAAATTTGATGAATCGTCCAGTCAACCTGATCGATCATATGGTGAACGCCTAGCAGATGTTTGTTCAGTCCCGCCGAATCCGTCGGATCGAAGTGAGCCGTCAGCACTTGCTTGAATTGATATTGGCGATTCCATTCGGCGAGCTTCTTCACCGTCGCGTGATATTGCTTCGGGCTATAATGTCCGGGGAACAAATCGCCTTCGTAAAGGGTAATGGCATCCCCGAGAATGAGCGTATTCGTGCTATGTTCAATGAACCCGATCTCGTACATCATGTGTCCCGACAAAGCTAGTGTGGTGAGCTGCGTGTCGTTGTCGAGCTTGATCGTCATGCCTTCGGTAATCGACAGATCCACTTTCGAGCCGCCGTCCATCAGTCCGAGAATGTCCCGCTTCGTCTCCTCCGAGTGAGGCAGAATGTTCGGAAAGGGCAGGCAGAACTGTTCGTAGTGGTACTCCATATCTTCGATCCAGCGTTCGGAGCCGGCCGGTGCGGCCACGAGCAGACCGTACTTCTCTTTCAATTGGCGGTTACTTCCGATGTGGTCCGCGTGAGGGTGAGTGTTGAAGAGAATTCGCACGTCAGTTGACCTGGCTTCCTCCACGACATCGACGATATCCCCGAACATGGACGCTACGCCTGAATCGATCAATACGGAGAAATCCTTGCCTTTTACCAGGAACGTGTGCAATGGCGTCGTGTCGGAGAGCATCGTCTTGGCCGCAAATACTTTGTCGTTGATTTTCATTCGGTTTCATCCTCTCTTTCATTTTTAACATGTAACATGTTATAAAAATCGGAATAAGGCAGGCTGCACTCCTTAATCCCGAAGCCGAAGCAACGCTTCTTTCCCTTGCTCGATATGATTGGCGACAAGCGCAACAGCCAATTCCTCATCTCTTTTCTCAAATGCCTCGACGATCTCAAGATGCTGATAATGGCTCGATTCTACTTTCTCGGAGGCTCTTGCGAAGAAGGCGCGTTCCGTGATCCGATGCGCGTTAAGGCCTTTGTACAGCTCCAGAATGACTTGATTGCGGCCCATCTTCACGATCTGGATATGAAACTGAATGTCCAATTCATTGTAGTTCATCGAATCGAACGGTTTAGCCTCGTAAAATCGGTCCATTGCCTCGATCAGCTTACGCAGTGCGCGAAAATCCTCTTCTGTTCCTTGCGCCGCCCCAATCTTTGCCGAGCGTGTCTCGAATAGGAGCCTCGCCTCGAACACTTCGATGATCCGGGTGATGTCGATCTCCGCCACATACGTTCCTTTGCGCGGCTTGATGACGATTAATCCTTCCATTTGCAGGCGATTAAACGCTTCCTTCACCGGCGTTCTGCTCACGTTAAACTGTTCGGCCAGCTCGAAAATATCCAGCTTCTGGCCAGGAGCAAGCATGCGCTTGAAGATGGCATTCTTTAATTCTTTGTACACTCGATCCGTCGTGAGCATATTCTCGATTTGGGCGAACTTGGTCATGTGAGTCGATCCCTCATTTATCTTTGTAACATGTTACATTCAACAATTTCATCTTAGATCGATGGGATTGTTCTGTCAATAGGATTTCGGTTTCCACCCGGTTCGTTAGAGCGGGCACATTTCCTGCCAAATATGAATCGCGGAGTATATATCGTCGAACAGGCTCGTGTTGACTAAATGAATTGTAGCCGAATCCGGCGATAGGCATCTTCAAGCCTAATGTACGCGCGATCATTCCTGCCCTCAGGATAACACACCATATGCGTAATCAAACCCGTGGCGTTCAGATTGAGCGGCACGTCGCCGCGATTCATCCGTTCGTTCATCATCGCGATCAAATGATTGTACACTTCATCATTCGACCACGCTCACTTCCCTCGATGATGTTCAACTGAGGACTGTATGGAGGGAGAAATACGAGTTCCAATTGATCGGCATGTTCCATTAGAAAGAATTAAATCAGTTTGGCGTGGTGAATGCGCGCATTATCCAGACCGATAACCGTCTTGCCTTCTGGGTATTTGGCGATGATATTTTCAAGAAATAACAGCCGCAAGGGGAAGAGGAAAAAGTTCCATGTCACGAATATACACCATGAACTGTACTGTTCGCTCATCCTATTAAATTTCCCCCCTGTAATCGGTAAATCTCGCATGCATCCTGCCATATCTCCGAAAAACATACGCCTGTCAGCCGATGCCACTCTTCTTCCAGATGGTGATCAATAACCCGTTCCGGAAGCGCCTGTGAAGGGTCGGATTCTACGATCATAAACAAGGTCAGCCCCTCGCGAAAAATCCGCAAAGACACGATGCCTGCTTCCCGCATATGCTTCTCGTTCATGGCAGGAATATCCCGATGAAGCTGTTCGTACCGCTCGACTTGATCCGGATGAAGATGCGCCACTTTGATTTCCGTTATCCTTGCTTCCATATCCCCCACTCCCCTACAATTGACTGCTCACCTTACTCCAGAAAGCCTCGTTTTTCTTAAGGCTCTCATAGGCAGCCGTCAAAAAGCATCATTGGGGTCATGACGATCTATTACTTCACAGGCCCCTGCAAATACAGGCGGCTTACCTAAGTTGGTCACCATCCCGCCGTCATAGTAGATCACATCGGGAAGCAAACCGGAGGGTTGTTGAAAGTTAAAAAAGATTTGCGCTTGATCTCTGGCTAACCGATGGCATGAAACGTGCAGTCCCAATTCCACACGCCTTTGTATGTGATTCTTGCATCTGTACTAACCATGTTTGTGACTTTTCCAATTCCGATGCCTCTCCAGTTTTTTTGGAATTGTAGAACTTAACGGTTCCCTCACAGGCCGAGCAATTGTAGGCGAAGATGCAACATTTGCTTGGAGCCCAGCGTTAAATGCAGCCCGCCATCTGAATGAAGCTGAGATCTGTTTATCTCCTCTTGACCCTCTTCCAGTACATTCGTAATGATAGCCGCTGTTATTGACTGATTTGGAACCCGTAGCTTCACTTCCACAGAATGATGTTTCAAATTAACCAGACGAACAATGATTCCATTGCCATCCTCGGCGTGTTTAATATCAAACGGGATGACTCCGTCGCTTATGCACTCGAGCCATTGACCGGTTCGCTCTTCCGAACAGTGAACCACTGGAGCAGACAAGATAGGAGCGGTGGCGCGAGTCCCGGCCATCATGGCCTGCATTTCGTCGTAATTTTTGAACGTAGAGAATACGTAAGTAAAAGATACAGGCCCCGGTTGATGGGCACGGAAGTTCGTATCCCAGTAATTGTTCATCGGCCAAGCGAGCAGCAACGGATTCGATTCCCTCAAAACTTCTTTTTGTTCTTTGCCAAAATGAAAGCCGCCGATCTGAACAAGCGGAGCGTCTGGACAAGCGAGCGTGATGCCTTTGTTGCCATCGTACAAAGAAACATGTTTGTCGACCGTAATATAGTCACGGCATACGCCCGGCAATTGCTCTTTATCCAGTTCAACCACTTGTCCCGCCGTATCATAGTGACATTGCCACTGATCCAGATTCAACGGGAAAGCGAAATAGGTTCCTTCTGGCGTTGTTATATCTTGTTTATGAAATGAAGCTTTCAGTTCAATATCCGACTTATAGTTGAAAAAGGTAATCCGTTGCTCGAAGTCCGTTACGCCTGGGGCCTCGGCACGAATGATCAGCGTTATTGAATTTACTCCGCGTTCCACAAGGCATTGATTCAGTTTGCTCATTGTGCTGCGCTTCGCTTTCCAATCATGATTCCAAACCGAGATGCTTTCCAGAGCCTTCGGGATATCCGTGGGGAAGAACGTGCTGCGATGTTCATGATGAAATGCCGGATCGATCGTTTCCTGTACATATTGAAAGAACGTATACGGACTGGATGAATCCAATACATTCCAATTCAGCTTTTTATCGAACAACTCCTGGATTCTTCCCGTTAACGGATCAAAGGTACAACGATGGAACGGGGTTTCGATCCAGTCTTCGCCAAACGATATATCTTCAGCAACTTCCGCCTTCTTTATTGAATCGAACGGAATCATCCGCCAGCTAAACGGCTCCATGTGGACGGTACCATACGCAGCGCCCGACCTCACCTGTTCACGATTCATCGGAACAAATCGCATTCGGTTCGCCGCAAGATGTTTTTCGCCTTCCTGATAAGCGGCAGTAAAGCGAATCTCGTGAATCTGAGGAGCAGCAGACGGATTGATTAGCATCAAACCTTCCGGCGTTCCGGATTGATGCGGGTTTCGAGCGAACTTCTCCATTTTCGTTCCAAGCAAGTACCCTGTCAGACTGTTCGCCTGATAAGCATAGTGAGCTTTATGCATCCACTGAATTGATACGTCGAGCTTATCAGGGTCCGTTACGGAATTAAATGCTCCCCATGTATGTTCATCAAATAAATTGATTTGTTCCCACGCTTGTTTCTTCACCGATACATAGGCGGCATCATGTTCCGGTTGAAACGCTCCGAGTAATTCAACGGCTTTCATCCCCTGCTTCGTTTTGCGGTTTAACCGAACTTCCTTGGCCGAACTGCCGCTTCCGCAATTCCAGTAATCCGTCCAGTCGCCCGCATATACGGATAATTGATGCTCTTGCTTCTTAATGCGAGCCAGCAATTGCTCTGGTGTTACAAATGAAATCATGTACTCATGCCCTTCCCCATTCCATTTGCGAAATAGGGAAGCCAATTCCGCATCAGGCGGGTTGTTATCGTAAAGCGGCAAGTTCGTCGAGGTCATATATACAAAATCGAACGGATAGTCCGGCAAGGCGTCGATTTTCGCGATATATTTCGCAAGTCCATCTTTAATGCCGCTTGTATCCTTGTCATACAAATTGCAAAGTTGCGGAAACAAAGAGTACTGCTCCCCGTTGAATGCTAACAACTTCCTCCGGTCAGGGGCTTGCCAATGGAAGGCCATCGGTCGGGTTAAAGGAAATCCTCCAAAGTGAATATTGATCCCCATGATCAAAAACTCTACTCCAGCATCAAGAAGCAGTTGAGAGTACGGCCATGGTTGACCGTTTATGTCATGATGGATGGCAGTCTTGATTTCAATACCAAATTGATTACGCAATTGCTTGATCGGGAGAAGCATATGAGCAAGTTGCTCCGCATTGCAAAGCGGGGTCGTATGCATGAAAGAGGCGCTGATGCTCATTTGACCGTTATTTAGATAGCGATGCAACTTTTCTTTCTGTATGTGATCCGCGGTTTCCAGCCATCTCAAGACCACAGAGGAAGATTCACACGTCCAACGGAATTTGCAGTGTTCCGGCCAAGCTTCGGTTTGTTCACAAAGCGCTAACGCTTGATCGATATAGTCTTTGTGCAATTCCAGTATGATAGGTTGAGCATGCGTATACCCAACATCTAGATGGCTATGGTGCAAAATGAGTACTTCCTTGATTTTCGACATATAAGGTTTCTCCTTAATTATCTTTATTTACATATCAGTGAAGCATGTATCTGCTTCATTTACACCGGTAATCGATATACTTTAAGTGCATTACCGCCGAATATATTTCTCTTTTGAGCTTCTGTTAGCTCGCGAGGCAGCGCATCGCGGACCATTTCTAACATTTGACCGAAGCTGCCCGCTTTTAAGCATACCGGCCAATCGCTGCCGAACAAGAGCCGGTCAGGACCGAATATTTGTACAACATGTTTGACATACGGTGCAACATCCGGAGCCCGCAAAGTCCCTCCGCCTCCACACGTCCCGAGCCCCGACAGCTTGCATACTGTATGTTCAAACTGGGCAAGCACACTCATTTCAATGGCCCACGTTCCGTATTGCATGTTTGCAATATCCGGACTCGCCAGATGATCAACAATCGCCACTAAATTAGGAACTTGTTCCAGAAGCCTTCCCATCGCAAAAAGATCAGATGGCGCAATGAGTAAATCGACCGGAAAGCCTTCATCTGCGAGGATCGACAAATTATGCAGAAGCTGTGGGTGGCGCCCCCAGTCTCCGTCAGGTACATTCGGAAAATTCGGGCGAATGCCGACAAAGCGTCGATTGGCGCGAAAGCGAGCGAAGTGATGTTCAAAGTCTTTACTGCTAATGTCCAGCCAACCGACCACCCCAAGCAAGGTTTCGTCTTGTTCGCACAGGCCGAGCAAAAACTCGGTTTCTTCCATCGTCGGCGCCGCTTGTACGACGACCGTCCCGGCTACTCCGTATTGGAGCAATTCCGGTTTTATCCGTTCCGGCATAAAATCCTGGTACAAAAGTGGTTCTTTGTCAGGGGTGAGCCAGCCGTAGTCACCACGCTGAAGAAACCAAAAGTGCTGGTGTGCATCAATGATCTGTTTCGTCATTCCTATCGATGTCAAATCTATCACCCTTCATTATGCTCATTATTCGTGAAGCGCCCGTGGATCACCGACTGTTTATCGTTTTCCAGCCAAGGCATTTCGTACGTTGGGGTATTCACATAGCGCTCCATCGAAACGCGTAACGTTATTCCCGTTCCCTCAGGCAGAGTGACCTGAAGCCATTTGCTGTTCACCGCAGCCGTATCAGTCGCTTCGCCGCGTTGATTGATGACTTCAGCTTGCAAAAACCGATGTTCGCCGAATACGCCGGCCTGTACAATCAATTCCCGCTCGTCGAACAGAGTTGTGTTAACGAGATGGATTGTGGCTGAATCCGGCGTCAGTTTTTCCACAAGGGCAGACACCCCTGGCGGCAGTCCGGGACGTTTCGCAGCAACATCAAAATAACGAACGCGGCCGTGCTGCAGCCCCCCATGCGAAATGTGCATCGGCCCTCCTAGTGTCAATTGTACAAGTCCTTCAAAATAGAGCGGACACAGTTCCTGCCAGATGTGGATGCTTGAGTACATGCCTTCGACCTGCCCGGTCCAACTGTGCGGATCCCCTTTAGGGTCGCGCATCTTCGCCAGTTGATTGCCAATCAAGGTATAGTTGGCGTCTAAAATGCGCTCCGGGTAATCGGGATTGAGCCCGCGAATATATTGATACCACGGCTGCGTATTCCCGATGTAATGTTTCGTCTCTCTCCCGGTTTTCGAATCTCTTCCAGACCACCCCGGTACGATAACCTCGTTCCAGTCGTCGTCTTTTGGTATTCGCTCAACGCGTTCCAGGTCTTCGTCCGACATCGATATCATCCATAGATTAATCGGATAGGTGGTCAAAGCTTTGCGATAATCCGTCCATCCGCTGTCGAAGTGCTTGTATGGCACAACCCAATTGCCCTCTTGCTCCTTGCGCAGACCCCAGTTTCTATCCAACTGTTCTCGGGCCAATTGCAGCCCTTTCAAGTCTCCGGTAAGCAGCACCGTATTCACGCTGGCGTTGATCAGAGGCTCAATGATCGTCGCAAACCCGTGCGGCCAACGCCAGCCATAGTAACCGCCCCACCATTTTCCATCGTTGTATTCCCCGATTTGACCCGAAAGCCCGATATTATCCGGGATGATACCACCGTTTAATCGCGTCCGCTCTTCCCATGCTTTCACGTATTCGATGACCCATTTCCTCAAGCTCTCGTCCCCGGAATGCAGGAAAGCGTGTGTGAACAAGCTCGTCGCATTCAAATTCAGCGGAACGTCGCCGCGATTCATCCGCTCGTTCATCATAGCGATAATCTGCTTGTAGACCTCGTCGTTGGACCATGGACACTTGCCGCTTGCAAAATCAACGCCCGGAATATCCTCGTAAGGAGCCAAATAATCGTCCAAAATGTCGCGATGCGTGCTCCAATCTTCCTCAGATACCTCAAAGCGGGGGCCTCGGCTGCCCGTCAGCGGCGACCGGATCAGCTTCAACTCCTTATCATAGTTGGGCGCTGCCGGATCGTCGCCCGTATACATCGCTGCGAATTTCAAAGCGCGCTGCCGATCCTTGAGCGTCGAGGGTCCGGCCAATCCTAAGAAGTACAAATACAAATAACCCTCACCGTGGTGCATCCAATCGTAATACGCATCGAACTCACGGTGGATTTGTCCGTATTCCGTCCACTGCCACGTGATGCCATCCCATATTTTGCGGGACACCTCATGCAGTTCGCTGCTTCCTCCAAGCACATACAAGAGCGCCAAATTCATAAACCCTTCGTACGGATCGTCCGACCCATCCATTCCCGGCCACTGTTCGAACCAAATGAGCGAGCCGTCGGGATGCGTGTACCGCGCGACAAACTCTTTAGCCGCTTTGTTTAGCGTTTCAAAAAGCAACTGCTCCTGCAAGGCCCACTGCGGCGGTACTACCCGCTCCGAGGCGCGGACACGCACAGGCATTTCTTTACTATTAGATGAAGTCATTGAAAAGTTCTCCTTCCGATTCATAAAGTTTCCCTTAATCAAACAACGGCTGCCCTTGAAACAGCGTATACACTTTTTGCAGATCTTCGGACTCTAAACCTTTTCCATCACAGAAGGACAGATTGGTACGCAGCGTAGAGAGCGAAGCTATTCCCGTCAATGTGACATGAATATCAGGATTGCTCAAACTGAAGCGCATAGCGGGCTCAATCAGCCCTTTCGGCTCCGTCTTCCGCAGAAACGCTAATTGCTCAATCCGGTTTAAAGATTTCAATCGAACATCCTCTTCCACAAAGTGAGCCGGTTCATCCGCCAGCATCCCCAAGCCAAGGACGCTTCCGTTGATAACGCCCATATTCAACTCCTTGGCAAGCGGCAACACCTCATCCTTAGCCGTATGATCGATTAGCATATACCTCGCGTAAAATTGAATCGAATCAAATTTTTCGGTCTTCATATATTTCAGAAGCAATGACAAATTCCGCGTCGTCACGCCGCTAAAACGGATTTTACCATCCTGCCGCAGCTTCTCCAGAGCCGGTATAGTCTCATTTATAATAAGCTCGTAGGGCTGAGTTTCCACATCATGAAGTTGCAAAATATCAATCCAATCCGTTTGCAACCGCCGTAGGCTGTCTTCCACCGATCGGATTGTGCGGTTATAATCGTACGTCATGTCTCCTCTGACCGCTTTGGATGCCAGCACTACACGGTCTCTGAGACCGATAAGTGCTTTGCCGATGCGCCGCTCCGATTCGCCGCTCCCGTACAAAGGAGCAGTGTCAATGAAATTGATGCCGGAATCCATGGCCTCATGTATCATATGCTGCACCTCGTCTTCATCTGTCTTGCCGAAATGACCGCCAAGCGGCGCTCCCCCGAGGCCAAGCTTAGATATCTTCAGCCCTGTTTTGCCGAATGTCGTATACTCCATGTTTTCTCCTTCTTTCAAACCAGTGTTTGCCCGGATTCGGAAATAAAACGACAAATCACCAGCCTTCTCTTTAGTGCTGGTGATTTGTCATGCCCCTGAACCAATTCACTTACGGCTCAACTAATCTCTGATCGGGACACTGATGGTCATCATACTGCAGAAGCGAATTAGCAAATCTTAGTAATGAAAAGCATCAATGTGAATGGAATAGTAGCCGCCGTTACCGGCTGAATCGGACACAATTTTGATCGTATGTTGTCCGGCGGATAATCCTGTTTTCGTATAGATGGATTGTTGAAATATTTGGCTGCTTGAGTAAGTATTGACGGTTTGATCAAGAACCCCGTCAATATATACTTTGGCCACTCCAGAGTACTGATTTTCCTTTCCAATCCAAGTAATGGATGAACCTGTAAATGTGAATTGAGCATAGGCGCCTGATGTTGTCGCACTGGACCAATGAACTGTATTTTTGTAATTTCCGACATCATTTGTCTCCGCTGTCCATGTTCCGCTGTAGGTTATACTTGGGTCATTATCATCTACTATGTTAACGTATGGTTTCAAAGCATCAATGTGAATGGAATAGTAGCCGCCGTTACCGGCTGAATCGGACACAATTTTGATCGTATGTTGTCCGACGGATAACCCTGTTTTCGTATAGATGGATTGTTGAAATATTTGGCTGCTTGAGTAAGTATTGACGGTTTGATCAAGAACCCCGTCAATATATACTTTGGCCACTCCAGAGTACTGATTTTCCTTTCCAATCCAAGTAATGGATGAACCTGTAAATGTAAATTGAGCATAGGCGCCTGATGTTGTCGCACTGGACCAATGAACTGTATTTTTGTAATTTCCGACATCATTTGTCTCCGCTGTCCATGTTCCGCTGTAGGTTATACTTGGGTCATTATCATCCACTTTATCATCTACTACTGGAATAATATCTTGATAATTCGATTCTAATCCTGCACTGTTCATTATCGTTTGTGCCGCTGTTGGCCAACTTGTTAATCCTTCTTGATTGTTGATAACCGTATTATTTTGCGGTTGCGAGATATACTTGTTCGATGAGTCTGTATAGTTGTATTCTACATCGTTGTTTGATGAAGGAGGGCCAATATCCAACCACCAAACGTAAGATGGAATGGATGCAACTACGTTATGGTTAACATTAAAATTACTTGAACCATTATCCAGATATAAAGCTCCGTATTGATTATGGTCATCACGGACATAGTTGTTGTTTATCGTAGAATTCGCTTGCGAACTCAGGGTATAAATACCGCCGCCATCATTAAGCGTCTTCATAAAGTCATGAACATAGTTATACTGAATGGTATTATTCTGGGCTACAGTAGCTGTTGCCCAGCCTCGGCTTCCACCTGCATCAGGAGCGCCCCACCCCCAACCCATAGAAATTCCGGAATAAGGAACATTTGTTATTTCATTGTGGGTAATATTAGAACTATCGGTATATAAGGCCATGATTCCTACCGCATCATGATATTCCTGCGCGATTTGAGTGATATAATTATTAGATAATGTATTGTTTTTTACGAGCTTGACAGTAGGATCTGTTTCTGTGTAAACTCCTAACGCATCAACCACCATCCAGCTTCCGCTCTTCTTTACAACTTTTATTGTATGCTGTCCAGATGTCAGCCCTGTTTTACTATACATTAGACTTGTTGTATAACTGCTGGCATAACCATTGACCGTACTTTGAAGAACACCGTCAATGTACACATCTTGATTGCCTATATCCGTATTTTTGACACCATAATAATTAATTCCAGTACCGGTAAAGGTAAACTGAAAATAATCATTATTATTTTGGGTTTGGGTAACATCATTTTTATAATCCCCCACCCCCCGATTGCCGGCATACGTGAAACTACCCGTATAAGTAATTCCGTTATCGTTGTCGTTGTAGTAGGAGGTTACAAGATGACCCTCGTCGTTCATATGGCCAAGCTCGATACCGGAACCTGAAATATCCTGAAAGCGATTTCCAACTACTGTATTGTTTTGGCTTCCATATTCGAAACTAAGCGCCGCTGCACCTAAATGAGTAAATACGTTTCGCTCCAACCTTACATTTTGGACAGCTGAGAACGTTACATTACCCGGAGTTTTGTACATATCCGTGTTTTGATTTCCTCCATCTGATCCATAATGCAAAAAGCCTGCCTGGAGGGGAGCATAACCCTCGCTTGTATTGGGCCGTAGCCAAGTTGCATAAGAAAAGGTGATTCCATAAAACTGTATATTTTTTAAGGGAGTAGCATACGTGCCAGCACCGCTTAAGAGCGTTTCCAATGTTGGAGCGATGATCGAAGCTGTCGACATATTCTCATTGGTGTACGGTTTATAGTACAAGTATCCTGAAGAACGATCCAAGTACCATTCGCCTTCCGAGTCCAGCAATTCATAGGCATTCTCGATCCATGCCGGATTCGTTATCGTGTTAAAAGATTCCCGGTTAGAATTGTTCCAACAGGGTTGCTGCATGGTGACTGTAGTTCCGCTAATTGAACTAATGCCGCAACGATATTCCCTCCAGTTATTCCTGGAAACGATTTCGATATTTCCGATATTTCCCCAACTAGCCATGGTAGAATCGGGAGCTGTATAACCAGTGCCCGTCTTCGTCCAACCTGTCGGATTCATGGCGCTTCGGGCGCGAATCGCGCGTACACCATTTACATAAAGCTGCCGGGTATCGAATGAAGTTCCTACACTTGCTCTGTAAATGTTTTTACCGCTATTATAAAGAGACCATCCCGTAATCGTTTGCCCGCCGCTGATAATAGGAGAAGATCCGGGATTCGCCTTATAAATAATATTATATCCATTGGTTCCCGAGTCGTGTACAGTCGAGCTTTCAGTTAATTGAAACGTGGAAGAAAGCGTATAAGTCCCATCCAGCAAGTAAATGATAATATCTCCGGTCATGTTGCTATTCAGAGTGCGGGCCTGATCTCTGGCTCCAGTCAGTGAACATGGCGCAGACAGGCTGCAAACATTTCCACTTCCCGTCGGAGATGCGTAGAGCGTAATCTGCACTGCGGCTGATGCTCGATTTGGAAGTAGAAATTCGATGAAATATAAAGCAAGAACCACAACTAAAAAAACAGTTAAAGTGCTTTTACCTTTTCCCCATGCCATAAAAATCTCTCCTTTTTGCTTTGTTTGCAAAGTTTAATGAGGCATTATCGGCGGGAACTAAATCTAATCTTCACTTCAGAATTGCGCCTGCGGTTAAGGCATTCTCGATCTTCTCGTTTCCAATCATATAGACAATAATAGTGGGAAGGCTTGAAATAAGCATTGCCGCGCCAATCAAACCCCAGTCTGCTACACCTATGCTGACAAAAAAATCAAGCAGCCCTATCGTAATGGGTCTTAATCGATCTCGACCTGCAATAATAAAGGCCAGAGGAAATTCATTCCATATTCGCATAAATAATAAAACACATTGAGTAGCTAATGCAGGCATTACAACGGGCATTATAATTCGGAAATACGATTCATAGATGTTGCACCCGTCAATACAAGCCGCTTCTTCGAGTTCTTTAGGCAGGGATCTAAAAAACGCATAGAGCATCAGAGTGCATGATGACAGCGAAAAAGCGATATAGGGTAACAATAACCCGAAATAACTGTCCTTTATTCCCAATTGTTTAACCATCATAAATAACGGAATGATGACTACCTCGATAGGAATAATCAATCCTAATGAGATATAAATCAAGACAGTTTTACTGTATTTCCATTCCATTCTACTTAAACAATAAGCTAGCATACTCCCGATGAGTAACGTTATGAGGATCGTCCCAGTAGTATAGATGATGCTGTTTTTAAAGTAGGTGAAAAAATGGTATTTGCCTAACGCTTTCGAGAAGTTCGTAAATACCCACACTTTCGGCAGACCAAAAGGATTATCATAACCTTCGCTTTTGGATTTGAACGATAAGCTTGCCATCCAATATAAAGGAAAAATGAATGAGCAGCCCAGTACAAGCAAAAATACTTTCAGTCCATAATTGACCAAATTCATCTCAAATTTCCTAAATGTCATCGCTTCTCGCCCGCTCTCCTGTCTAAATCTCTATTTTTTCTCTAGCAACAAAACGATTAATCAAGAATGAAATAATGAGACATTCAATTATGAATAACATTGCTGTAGCCGTTCCTTTTCCGAACTCGGATCTTTCAAATGCCGTATAATACATCTGATATACAATTGTTCTTGATGCGTCTCCCGGTCCTCCCATGGTCATAATTCTTACATGCGCATATAAGGCCATCGAGCCAAGCGTAGAAATGATTAAAACATACTTCACAACATCCTGTAATAAAGGAATGGTAATTTTTATACTTGCTTTAACATAGCCTGCCCCATCGATTAGAGCCGCTTCATAGTAAGTTTTGGGAATTGATTTTATCCCTGTGTAGAAGAGTAAAGCATTTAACCCGATGTACTGCCAAAATAATGCAACAGCTACACTAATGAGCGCCGTATCCTTATCAGTCAACCATTGTTTGGCGAGATGGCCTAAACCAACTGTTCTTAATATCTCGTTAAACAGGCCCCAGGTAGGTTCGTAGAAAGCTATCCACATTTGTGCCACTACAGTTACAGAAAGCACTGCAGGAAATACAGCTGCCGCTTTAAAAAATCTCCGTATGCTTGGTGTCTGTGCGTCCATCAGCAAGGCCAGCATCAATGAAATGGGTAAGCCGACGAATATGGATAAAGCTACGACGAGAAGTGTATTCTTATTGGCTTGCCAGAAAGTTTGGGAGTTGAGTACATCCATGTAATTTGCCAATCCTACAAATCCTTCGCTCTTGAAACCATCGTGATTTTGCAGACTGATCATCATTTCAGGGAATAGAGGGTAAATCACAAATGCTGTAAAGAGAAGCAACGCAGGGAATGCAAACACAAAAACCGCCAGTCTGTTTCCGAAATACCTGTTCATGCTTGCCTCCAATTGAATGTTGATGAGATGGATGCACGACATTCCATCAAGTTTTGTCTTACTTGAAGGAATGCCGTATACATCTTAATGTTCTTTATTTACTTATTTAAACCACGTGTTTTCCTTCCAAGTCTTATCAAAGTCTTTTACAAACTGATCGGATGTATATTGGCCTGTTAACAGGTTTTGCCCCAGTGTTGCGAATTCAGCGGCTACCTTGGCGTCCTGTGCATTGATCGAATAGGACGCTATTTTGGTAGGTACTGCATTATACCAATCTAAAAATTTTTTCATTAAAGGTTGCAATTCACCCGTTGGGTTTCCTGTTTTAAGCGCGACTGGAGCTCCAGTGGATTCGAAATATTTCGCATCCGCCATAGCTAAAAATTCAGCGACCTTTACTGCCTGCTCTACATTTTTGCTTTTTGCGTTTACAGAATAGCCGTTGAGAGGAGCTCCCCAGAATTGCGCCACTTTGGCCGAGTCATATTTGTCGCTCGCTGCCGGGAACGGGAAGAAATCCACGGTAGGATCTTTTGCCAGATCAGGCAACTCCCAAGTCATCATCATGTACATTGCCGCTTTCTTCGACGTAAACAACTCTTTGGCTGGACCATAATCAAGGTTAGCTACCCCTTCAGGCAATGCGCCAGATTTAGCTAATTGCTCGACCCTCGCGAGTCCCGCTTTAATGGAAGGGTTATTGAAATCCGTCTTATTGGTTACCAGATCAGCCATGGCTTGAGGATCGCCAATTTGAACCATATTCTGGAACAAGAACACAGTTGTCGACCATCCGCCTTTGCCTGGGGTAGAAATTGGTACAAAGCCCTTGCTCTTGAGCGTCTGTGCTGCTTTTACCAGTTCGTCGAACGTCTTGGGTATTTGTACGCCTGCCTTTTCGAACATATCTACGTGATAGTAAATGACTGGGGTAAAGTACGTGTCTGATCCGGATGAGAGAGCGTAAACTTTACCATCTTTTGCTTTCAAAGCATCCGGAACTGAATATTTATCAATAAAATGATCCTTCGTCACATAAGGCGTCAAATCCAACAAGTTGCCTGCCTCCATGATCGGAGGTGCTAGCGTAGAGTCGCCATACCAAACATCAGGCAGATCTCCAGACGCATTATACGTCTTCATTTTATTGACAAAGTCTCCACCGCCACCGCCAGGTTCAAACTCTACTTCAACATCAGGCAGCGCAGCTTCAATGTTAGGCTTAATGAACTTTTCCATAATATTGTTTCTGGCTTCGTCCGTAGTGATCGTCATCACTCTAATTTTAGCTTTCTTGTTGGGCGAGCTCTGAGGTGTACTCGTTGCAGCAGAAGGGGTGGCTGTACCGCTTGCATCTTTCCCGGTAGTCGCGCATGCTGTCATTGCAAGCAACGATGTGCCGACTAACGCAGTGCTAAATAGCTTCAAATACTTTGACAAGAAAAGACCTCCTTGAATGATATGTTCTTTGGGGACAGGTCTTTGTATCCGCTTTCCTGTCCTGAATTAATCGTATCTCTTTTGTGTTTCGTTAATAAGAGAATATTCTCGGAGTAGCAGTAAAATTGTCGGATCATTTCTTGCCATTCCAAAAAAAATAGCTTCCGGTTAAAAAGCTACTCACCATTTTATGTTTTCTATATACTTACTTGGAGGCATGCCAAAATATTTCTTAAAACATTTGCCGAAATAGTTGGCATCCGCATAACCCACTTTATTAGCAACAATCTGGATCAACTGATCTCCATTGTCAAAAAGCTCCTTGGCTTTGTACATGCGCACTTCCGTCAAGAAATCATTAATTGTTATTCCTGTCTCTTTCTTAAAAACGAAGCAGAGGTGGCTATAATTCGTATAAACGTGCTTTGCAATATCGTCAATTTTCAGTTCCTCATTGAAATAGTGGCGCTGGATGTAGTTTTTGACGTCCTCAACCACTTTCGCTGACTTTGAATACTTATTTTTTTGCACGTGTTGTACAGCATTTGCAAATATATCCTTTATCCAATTTTCGATTTGGTCAATTGAATTCATATCCTGGATAGCTGTAAGAAGATGATCTGTATCCATAAAAACCTCTTTTATACTCTGGCCTGTTTCTGTGAGATACTCCAAACAGGTAGAAACCATTTCTACGCTTGTAACAAAAAGCATGTCCACATTAACATTTTTCGACCTGATCAATGTAAAGATGTCCGTAAGCCGCTTTTCCGTTTCCATTGCATTACCGATGCGCATACTCATCAACAATTGGCTTCTTTGTTCCACGGAGAATAAGGTTCCCATTATCCTTATCTCAGATACCATGTTATGCAGAATAACCCGGTTCCCACCCAAAATCAGTCGGTTTTTCAATGCAAATAATGCCTCTTTGTAAGAAATGGATACATCCGCAATATCTTTATATATGTTCCCTATTCCAATTGTTACTGTGAACTTCAAATATTTATGGACAGCATGCCTTATTCCGTCACAAAGCGCTTCAATGGTGTCAAATGATTCGCTATCCATGAATCCAAGAACAACGCAAATGCAGTCATTATGATCATGACAAATCGCATACTCGCATTTACCCAGAACCATATCGGCGGCAATATTAGATACTGCAAATTTCCATATTTCTAATTCATTTTCCAACCATTGCAACTCCTCATTCCTGTCTATTTCGATTACAACAGATAGATAGTAAGGCGAAATGAGAGTCATGTTCAAGTATTCCATTTTTTGCACTAGCTCATTACTGTCAAAGGGAAGATTGCCCTGTAAAATTTCGTTAAGAAACCTGTCTCTTAATACAGGCATATATTCCCGGACTTGTCTCCTTAAATCATCCATCTCAAGCTTGATGCTTTGCTCGCTTTCGATCAGCCCTTTAATCTCAAACAGGGTATTTTTTATTTCATTCTCATCTATTGGCTTCAAAATGTAATTGTAAGTTCCTAGCTGTACAGCTTGTTTGGCGTAGGTAAACTCACTTTGTCCAGTAAGAATAACAATTTTAAGCTCATTTCCTTGCTCTCTAATGCATTTAATAAACTCCAATCCATCCATTACCGGCATATTGATATCTACAAGCGCAATATCCGGATTTGTTTCATGGATCTTCTCCAGAGCCTCCTTGCCGTTCTTAGCCTCGCCGCAAATTTCGAACCCAAGATCGTTCCAAGGCAATGAAACCTTCAAAGCCTGTCTGAAATAATATTCGTCATCGACGATTAAAACTTTAAGCAAGATGACCAACCTCTCATTCATCACGTAATGGCAATTTTATCATAACTTTTGTATACATCCCGACTTCGCTTTCGATATCAAGACCATATTCGTCGCCATATAAAATTTTAATACGGTTATTGACGCTACCGACACCAAAATCTGTATGTTTTGTAGACTCAGTTTGTTGTTTTACAGGAGGTTTTAGTACCTTATTTATTGCCTCCACACTCATGCCTGCACCGTCGTCATAAATTTCAATCTCAATATACCGGTCTTTTTGATAACCTTTAATCATGAGAATTCCTTTTTCATTTTTTTGTTTGAGACCATGATAGATGGCGTTTTCCACAATGGGCTGCAAAGTCAACTTGGGAATCGAATAATGCATGATGCCTTCATCGAAATCTATCGTAAAGTCCATATATTCCACATACCTGAGCTTTTGAATTTCCAAATAACTGACGGTTAGTTGAACCTCATCGCGGATTTTGATGATATCGTTTCCCTTACTGAGCGAAACTCTGTAGAAATTGGCCAAGTATTTCGAAGCCATTATGGCTTCTTCTCTCATATTGAGCTTGATAAAAGAGATAACGGTTTCAATCGTGTTGTATAGAAAATGCGGCTTGACCTGCGACTGAAGCAGTTTAAACTCAATATCTGCTTTGGTTTTCTGTTCTTCATAGTTTTCAACGATGAGTTTTTGGATTCTGTCCATAAGACTGTTCAAGCCTTTAGCGAGCAATCCGATTTCGTCTAAAGAATTGTTATTGATCCTGACATTTAAATGCCCAAGATGTATTTCCTTCATGGTCTTTGCGATCCGCAATATCGGTCTGGTTATCGTTCGTGAAAGCATAAAGGAAACGATAAATGCAAAGATTAAACATGCAAATCCAATAATAACGATAAGTTGGTTTATTTTTTTATTTTCAACCGTGATCTCTTCGATTGGAATCACACTTACAATTTTCCACTCAAGCTTGTCAAAGCTATGTGCGGTTATTAGAACTTTGTCTTTGCCGCTTCCTCTTATTAGACTTTCACCAATGCTTGTCTCATTTTTAATTTTTAAATTGCTGACTTCATTGAATTTTTTATAAAGATCATTCTTGTTTTGAGACGATATGACTACTCCGTTCTTGTTTAAAATATAGAACCTTCCCCCCTTGTATTTCATATTATCCAGATAAATTGACGCAATATCTCTTTCTGTAAGATACAAGACGACAATCCCTACGGTTTTGCCTGTATCTTTATGAATGACTGCTTTCGCAACGGCAAATGCATTTTCAGCAGTTCCGTTATTGTATTTAAACGCAAACAAGTTTGTCCAGACAGGAACCTGTTTTTCTTTAATTGTACGGATCAAATCCGGACTCATCATTGTTGATATGCTGGCATTGTCAGCGTAGCCTATATCAAAAAGATGGTTGTTGGAGTCCATCACACTAGCGGCAGCAATTTGAGTGCTAGGCTGGACAATGTTGCTTATGACCTCAGAAAGCGTGTTTTTAATATTCAGACTGCCCAATGAGTCGCTAGACACCGATGCGTTAGCATAGAAATTCATCTGTTTCAGAAGGTTGGCTTGCAGCCTGTGATCCGTTGCGAGAATTCTCGAAAAATCCTCAGCGCGGCTAATCAGCGTTTGCAGGTTTTTATCTATTAGTTCCAGTTCTCTAGATGAGTTGTTAACGGCTTTATCTACTATAGCTTTACTAGAAACAATATTAGCAAATAATGCAAGGATACTTAGAGATATAACAATGATCACGATATTACTGATAAATATTTTGTTCTTAATTGATATACTCTGGTACATATACTTAACGATATTGGAATGTTTTCTCTGTTTCATAAAGCCTCCAATTCTATTACTTAATATAGTAAATATATTATCAATTTTGGATCGTAAGAGAAATTGAATATTCCATAGCTAATTGAGCCATCGTTCCGGTGAGTGAGAGCCACGTCTCCGGCGTTTTTGAGCAACCCGTCCGGACGAAGGAGCCAGTCCATAGCGCCTCCTGTTAGAATGATCCGTATGCGTTGTCGAAAGACAGCGCAAATCATTCGTGGAGGTCACCATGACCAAATATCGAGAAATCCTGCGGCTACATAGCCAGGGAATCAGCCAACGTAACATCGCCCTCAGTTGCGCCTGCTCGCGCAACACCGGCTTAGGACGCGAGACTTGAACAGAGTCTGCAAAGAGATGCTGACGAAGCTCGCCATCCGTTAGCTCTTTCTCTAACGGCCAGGCGATGCTGAGTTCTTCTGCCCGTTGAATGATTTTGAAAAGCTACGCACTCAGAGCAGAGGGCATGTGATTACTCTGAATCAAGGGCTGATCTTCCCAACCCCAATACGCCCTGTTCAAGGTACACGAGGATACTAGGTCGCTGCTCAACAAGCAGAAACTCTCCACCAGTATAATCCTTTTCTCGCTGATTCAGCATAAACACAACTTGGGAGGGAAAGTAGATATCCCCATAGAGATCCTGATGTAAACAATTATATCCGTCCGAATCATATTTCATCTTACAAATTATTTGGGGTAGATCATCGTTACTATCAGAGCGAAATTCCGGGGACTCTTGGAGGGCATCGAGGTAGTAAAATTTAAGTTGCCTTTTTCATTTCAATTTCAGTATATCTACGTAGATAACGCTTGTACTCATTTTCGAATATAGCAGCAAAATATCGTAAATATTTTATCCCCGTATGTACTACTACCGTTGTTACTAGGAAAAAGGTTTAGTTCAGAAGCGGTTGATCCTATTGTAATCAACCGCTTCCTGTTGTCATTACTCTCCAGGCTTCGTCGTCATCAGGCTGTACAGTTTCGTGTGCCGTGGGAACTTGTCGGTAAACGGTACAAGCGAACTGCCGACCTTCATCAGTCCATTCCCAGCATCAACATTCGTGATATAGGAGAGCTGCAGATCAGAAATGTTTAGCAGTTCGGCAAGCTCCATGCGGTCGGTGCTAGCCTGATTCAACATGACAATAAACTCGCTGTTTGCAAGCATCGTCCGGGCCGTGTGGCTTTGCAGCAGATCGTCCACATTTTGCGTAATGCCCGTACAAAAAGCGCCATACTTTCGGACGCGCTTCCAGAGCGTGAACAGAAAGTCGGCACTATATTCGTGCTGGAACAGCAGGTAGATTTCATCAATAAAGATAAACGTATTCTTACCTCTGGCGCGATTTTGCGTAATGCGATTCAAGATGTTATCGAGTACGACGAGCATACCGATGGGAAGAAGTTGCTTGCCCAGATCGAGAATATCGTAGCAAATGAGTCGATTGTGAACGTTAACGTTAGTCGGCTTGGCGAACGTGTTCAAGCTGCCGGAAGTGAACAATTCAATCGCCAGCGCGATGTCTTGCGCTTCCGGTTCTGCTTGCTTAAGTAGCTCCGCCCGAAAATCCTGTAAGGTCGGCGGCTGTCCCTTATAATTGCTCTGCAAATACTTACGGTACACAGCGGCGGTACATCGGTCGATGAGTGACTTTTCCTTCGCGCCAAGCTGATGTCCGCCGATCAACTGCTCGCATAGCGACAGGACGAACTCCGATTTGAGAATGATCGGATTGGCCCCGTCACCGTAAGCCCGGTTCATATCCATCGCATTGATATGGTTCGGAGAAGTCGCCGAAATATGAACCGTCTCGCCGCCCATCGCATTCACCAGAGCGGAATACTCCCGCTCCGGGTCAATCAGAATAATATCATCGTCGCTCGCCAGAATCTGGTTGACGATTTCTCGCTTCGCCGTGAAGCTCTTGCCGGAACCCGACACGCCAAGGATAAAACTGTTTCCGTTCAGCAGTTGCTTGCGATTGGCGACGATCATATTTTTGCTGATGACGTTCTGCCCGTAATAAATGCCATCTGTGTGCATGATCTCCTGCGCGCGGAACGGGATAAAGACCGCCGTACTTTCAGTCGTGAGCGTCCGCAAAGCGTGAACTTTACGCAACCCATACGGTAGCACCGTATTCAAACCGTCCATTTGCTGATAGGAGAGCGTGGCAAACTGGCATAGATGTTTGCGGGCCGTCGTGAGCAAGGTTTCCGTGTCGCTATCGAGTTGTTCTTTGCTTTCTGCGACATGAACCATCGTAAGCAGTCCAAACATCATCCTCTGATCGCGAGTCGTCAGATCACTAAGAAATTCTTTGCTCTCTTTACGCTGCTGCTCCATATCGTAAGGGACAACAGCCGAAAAGTTGTTATTGCGATTTTGCCGCCGCTGCCAGTTCGTAATGTTGGTTTCTACGCCGAGCAACCGATTCTCTACTTCGCGGACAGCTTCATCGGTCGGAATCGGGATGACATCGAGCGACAGCAGCAAATTACGATTCAGGTCGCACAGTTCGGCTACCATGCTGTCCTTGATGTAACTGGCGTAATCTCGGAGAAAGATAACCCGTCCATAATAGTTCCCCATCCGAAAATGATCTTTAGCAAACTCGAAGGTGTCCGGGCAAATATAATCTTTGAAGTCGTGTCCCTTGCGCATCATCTCCTTCATGTCGAACCGGAAGTCGGCTTCTTCGCCAATGCGGTAGAAGTCATGCAGGATGCGCAGGCGATCCGTCGCATCGAGTTCAGTACATTTGGTGCCGAGGCGGGAGAAATGTGCCGTCAACTCCGTAGCAACCCGCGCGAAGTAATGGCGAGCTTCCTCCACGTTCTTTTTCACAACGGAAATGGTAATGTATTTATCCTGAACCGTTCCGGTCGCGTTACCATCCGTCGCTTTACCGAGCAGCATGTCGTTGTATTCCTGCCGATACGTATCCAGTTCGTCGTCCCGCAATGGAATGAAAACGGAACGTTCCACGTCTGCCTGATGAAGCCGCCGATTGTGAATCGTAATCTTCGTCGTCGCACCGCTGTCAAACGAGTTAAGAAGCTCGGAGTAAGAGAGAAACATCGTCTCCTTGTCTTCTCGCGATGCAACCGCGTAGTTGATGTCCGCGAAACGGAACGACTTCGAGAATTTGTTGTCGACAGCAAAAATCCCGTCCGGCCAGATGGCGCGGATCGGGATCGCTTGTTGTACGCTTTTGGGAATGGCAGTTCGTGTCTTGTCCTGCTTGATCGTGCGCCTGAGCGTCTTAATCATTGTGCTTCATCCTTCCTTGCTCACGCTTATCCAAGTTTCCTTTCAGCGCTTCGTAGTAGAGGTTGGTCGAACGAAAGACGAGACGTCGTGGCATGAGAAACTCCGACTTCACGTACACCCACAAGAGTTGCTCCGCCGTCATCCCGTGGTAGCGGATAAATCCGAGCGCTGCGCAAGGCGCTGCCCCTAATATGCACAGCCAACTGAGCGTTTCCAACCCGAAATGACTGCGCAAGCCGAAGTACAGTCCAATCGCCGCAATAACTGCCAGAATAGAAAAAAAGAACTGTCGCAAGGACAGTCCAAAAAATAAACTTTCCGTATAGTCCCGGATCTCCCGGTTAATTTTCACTTCCACTTTCATCCCTCCTGGATGAACCATTTACGTCCCAGGCTCATTGTGTTCAGATTTGACTGATGTCGTGTCATCAAACAAATCGGAATGGCTTAATAAGGCTACAGCAAGTTGTATACCGTCCTCCATCCCCTGCAAATATAGGCGCTCATTCATGGCAGCTTGCGAATAATGATGCCGATCCTCCCATTCTGCAAACCCAGGCATGTGCTGAACATCCATACCCGCAAACAAGACTTGGAATGCTTTACTTTCTTCAGCACGAATACGCTTCAATTCTGGATGATGCTGGATTCGTGCAGCGACATCATCCAAGCGCCCTTGAATGGCTTCCCGAAACCACGACGGCAAATTCATGACCACGACTCCCTCCAGCCCTGCACTAACGATTCTCTTATCCCTGCTCGACCGCTCCGAAACGATGAAATTGAATCACCAACTCATCTACCCGCCGACTTTGCGTCTGAACGGTTTCATTTTCACCAAGCGGAATACCTTGCTCGAGTGATTTTTGACCCAACTCGTTCAGCTTTGCCTTTTCTACTTCAACGTGTCGCAGCAGTTCTTTTTTCAATTAGCCAATGTCTCCTCTCTCAAGCGTTTCCCTGACTTTACGAGGTGCGACTCCCAAAAATCCCAGGCTGAATTCATCCCAGTTGGTAAACCGTTGGATTAAACATCAGCCATATTGCGTACTCTTATAACTACAAAAAATACTACGTTATTAGCTCATTAAGGTCAACTGTGAACTACTTCATAATAGTAGCTAATAGCTCTTATTATATGCTGGAGGGAAGGGTAAGTCATGAATTTGTACGACAAAAAGATGGTAGGCGAACGCATTCGTTCCCGACGCAAGGCGCTGGGCATCTCTCAAGAAAACTTTGCTGAAAGGATTGGCCGTGTGACCAAATTTTGCGCTGATATTGAACGCGGTCAAGCTGGAATGTCCATAGAAACGATGTTAATCATTGGTTCCCTGCTCAAATTGTCTCCTAACGATCTCCTTTATGGAGATAAAGCCCAAGACAAACCAAATGACGAAACAGAACTCATTATCGCTGCACTGAATCAGTGTACGGAGAAGCAACGTAAGGATGCTTTAGCGCTGTTGAAGCTGTTCATCACAGCAATTCGTTAATCTTTGCCCATCGTGAATTTCGTGAATCGATAATAGGCTCGATCTCTTAGTCGGAGGCCCCTTACAGTCCCATCATTTCACGCACAAGACGATCTGCCATCTTTACAGTCCCAACGAGAACCAACATATTAAAGATGAGTTCCCCGATGTACGTCCATACCAATGTAATCGCACCTGCACCCTCATCAACAGCCGGAGGTGCGGTGGCGAAGGCGGAATAGATGATACACGCCAGTACAATAATGGAGCCTTCCAAACAAACTGCCGCGTATCCTTTCAGGAATGATTTTCCGATGTTTTGGCTTGGCTCCCCCGCGAAGGTGGACAGCGGAACAGGGGCGATGGCCGTATATAAATAGAGACGGAAAAAGCGCCCGTACACCGAAAGAATCATCACAAAAGATAGCACCGTAATGAACAGACTGCCGAGAATGGTGACGATCCACAGCGGTATGCTTTGCCAAAATCCAACATCTTCAATCGCCTGTGCTATCGTATTCGGCAAAGTCATTGTTCCTGATGTTCCGAACCCGGAGCGCCCCATCATCGTCGAGATGATCCCCTGTACAATCGCAAAGAGTGCCATCATCAACTCCAACCCATAGGTCACGACCGCCTTGGCCAGCACAAAACGGATAAACAACTTGACGGCCATCTCCGGCTTTTTCACTTCCGCAAAGCTGCCCGTGGTCTTTACGACGCCAATCACAAAAAACAAAACCAGAAGCGCCAGCCCCGTCGCCTGCAATGCGCCATGAATATCGGTGATGACGTGCCAAATACCCCCGCCCTTGAAATCTGCCGGCGATTGGGTCACAAGACTCCAGATTTCATTCATCTTGTCATTCCATGTATCGAGCGCATTTTCGAGGTTGTCGATCACCCAACTGTTTTTTGACATAGGCTCACCCCTTCCGTAAACAGGGAACAGACGAAGCGCCGTCCATCCCCCTTATACAAAACTTCAAGCTCATCCGGCAATCAAGGTAAGGATTTCTTTCGTAAACGTAATAATGACCCCACCAGCGAGGGTTAGAAATCCGTTTGCACGCTGGGAAGGGTCATGGGATTTGAGCGACAATCCGATCTGCACAATGCCGAAACCGAGAATAATCATGCCAATCGCACGGATTAACCCGAAAATGAACGTGGAGAGGTTGTTGACCGTCGTCATCGGATCGCCCTCTGCATAAGCGGTGGAAACGAAGACGGTTCCCGTTAAGACCAGAACGATGTACAGGGCCAGCAGCCGTTTGGTTTTGAATTTCAATTTTCATCATTCCCCTCGTAAAAATAGCGACTCTACTTCTTCTTCCGAAAGCAACTCGTAGTCCCCGTCATCATGGAGGAAGACGGATTGCCAATCCAAAGCGTGTTCCGTTCCGCCATGTTGGTAGGGAAGACCGCTACCATCTGTCGTGAGCGTGACATGCGGATGCCGGAGTAAGTCGTACTTGTCGTCCCTCACCGGATGTTCGCCGCGAATAAAGAGCAGGGCATAACGGTTGTCGAGCAGTCGAACTTCGTCGGGTGTTAGAAGCTCACGGCCTGACTGCTGATAGTTGATCGAGTAACTGCCGTTTCTCCCCTTGCTCTGGCCGTAGGTGTTGGTGTCAATCGTCTCTTTGCCGAGCAGTTCCGAGATGTATTTGTGTGTGGACTGTTCATTTCCGCCCAGGTACAAAAATTCATCACAGTTGCCGACAATCGATTCCCACGCATCTTTGTACAGCGCTTTGAGCTGCGCCAGATTTTGCAGGATGATGGAAACCGAAATTTCCCGGCTGCGCATGGTGGAGAGCAGCTTGTCAAATTCATCGGGGAGCGCCACATTCGCAAACTCGTCCATGACAAAATGAACATGAACCGGGAGACGCCCGCCATGCCGATAGTCCGCCTCGTACATCAGGCATTGGAAAAGCTGCGTGTACAGCATACCGACAATGAAATTAAAACTGCTATCGTTATCGGGAATGACAGCAAACATCGCCGTCTTCTTCTCTCCCATAACGGTCAATTCCATTTCGTCGACCGTGCTCATGCCCGCAATCGTATGCAGGTTAAACTTCTCTAGTCGGACGCCGAGGCCAATCAAAATGGACTTCGCCGTTTTCCCCGCAGCCAGCTTGAAAATGTTGTACTGCTTGACGGCAAGGTGTTCCGGGTCGTGCATCGCCAGCCGCTCGAACAATTCATCGAGTGGGCTTTGATACGTTTCGTCCTCTTCCCGCACTTCCGCAGCCGCAATCATTTCCATGACCATCGGGAAGTTCTGCTCCTCGGGTGGCGCTTCGTATAGCAGGTAGAGTACGAGCGCTTCAAGCAGGGCTGTCTCGGAACGTTCCCAAAAGGGATCGTTTGTATTGCTGCCTTTCGGTGTCGTGTTACGGATCAGATTGGTGACCAGCTTGAGAACATCCTTGTCGTCTTGCAAATAGGCAAAGGGATTGTATCCATGCGAACGATGCGGATTGATCAGGTCCAGCACCTTGATGTCATAGCCTTCGGACTTGAGCAGATGCCCGGTATCGCGCAGAATTTCGCCCTTGGGATCGAGTACGACAAAGGACGTATGCGCCTGCATGACATTCGGTTTAGCGTAAAACCGTGTCTTACCGGAACCGGAACCGCCCACGACGAGAACATTCAAGTTTCGGCGGTGCTTACGTCCATCTAGGCCGATGCGTACCTGTTGCGTCAAAATTTTGTTTTGCTCAGGCTGCTTGCTGCGATATTTGCCATTGATCTGTCTGGCTTTGCCCCATCGTGCGCTACCGTGTTCCTCCCGGCGACGGTAGTTGCGCGGCGTGGCCAAGTACAAGCCGACTGCAATTCCATACATGAGCGTAAATAATAAAAGGCAACGTGGCGTATCGCTCACCCATTCAATATCAAAGGGATGGTTGAGTGCTTCGCTGAGATGCAGCAGGAGTGTAGGTAATCCCTTTGACAAAGCAGGGGCGGCAAGCAAAGCCGCCCACACGACCGGAATCAAAAAAACCGCAAAGAGTAAAAGATTACTCCTTGCGGTTTCAGCGCGCCGCATGATGACCTCGGCGCTTTATTTTCGTATAAGGGGCATCAATCGCCTTCAGCAGTAAATCGTCAACAGGATCGGTCGGCCGCTGCTGGCCGATCAGGTCATTACGTAGCGCATTCAAGGCGTTGATGACAATGCCATGCTCGTAATGATCCATACACAGGATACGCTCTTCCTCTCTCATCTTCCTTCCTCCCCAGAAATAATGAAAGGTATCGTCACTAGCGGGCTGCGTCGCTACGATTCGATTGCTGCTGTCGTTGCTCAGCGAGCACACGGTGCATACGACGAGTTAGGTTGTGCGCCGCATCCTTCATCACCGTAAGCTCAGCGCGAATTTGCTGCGGTTCTAATGCCTTAAGCCTTTCAGGCACGCGATCAAAACGAAAGAAATCCGTCATGAAACCGAACCTTTTGCTAAGCATGTACGCAGCACAATACGCTTGGAAATTGTAAGACGAACGGCTGTAGTCGTGATGTCCGCGATCCATCTCCGCGTGTGCGAGTTCCTGCGCAAGCGACCGAAAAATGTCACCCGCTCCAAGTCCACGGCTCACTACGATGTTACGCATGTCCGGTTGATAAAGCGCATGAATTTCCGTAGGCAGGTCGTCTCCGATCGTAATCGGAACAGGCGACCGGTCCGTCAACGCCTTGATGCGCGTGCGATCATCGAGCAAAGTCGGCGGTTCTTTTTTCTGTGCCGTCGTTTGCGAAACATCGAACATCTTCTTTGGGTTATAGCTGACTCCCGTACTCCCATCTTCCCGCTTGTATTCCTCACCCGGCTCCAGAATGTAAAATCCGATTTCCTTGCGGCGAATGAAGACACCCTGTTCCTTCCAAGCGTCAAAGTCGGCAATTCGCGTGGCATCGGGGCGCTGCGCCAGAATCAGCAACGCATTAGAGACACTGTAGAGATCAAACCGGCTTTGCACGTCCAGATAATGCTGGAATTGTTCGCCGCTTTGCGCGATGGCGATGGTGGTAGCGTCAATCGTCTCATACGTCCACTGCCGCAATTCTTGCTTTTTTTGCGCCCATGCTTCTTTATCGAACGGCTGTTCACGTTGATCGGTCATTTTAGAGGCTTGGGGTTGGAATAACTCGTCCCATTCGCTCATTTCGATTTCCCTCGCTTTCGACTCCCCGTAGTTGGAACAGGCGTTTTACTGCCAGATGCCGCCTTTCCGCGATCTCTGCGTTTCGGTGACGGCGGTTCCTGCTCCCTTTGCCGCCGCCTTGCCTCCGCCGCCCGATTTTCCTCTCGAATTTCACGCAATAACTGACGAATCGACACCTTTTCCTTTGGCTTTTCAGGGATGATCGTAACCTTTTCGTATGCCGCGCTGTGCCCGGAGGTAGGCGCGAACGGAGAGGACAGTTCCGTTGCCTTCTCCTCCTGTGTCGGCAGGAGCGGCTGCGGATGCTCTCGTTTCCTTCCGACCTCCCACGCCTCGGTCGCCGGATGATCGGTTCCCTGCTGCTCGTTTACCGACTGAACCTCCGCCACCGGCTCTGGCTTTCCCAGCAGATCGTCCAAAAAATCCTCACTGACTGCCGCTCCCTCATTTGAAGCGGACGGCTCACCTGCTCCTTCTTCGGGTATCCCGTTCTGTTGCTCCTGCGCCGCACCTTTACGCTCGTCCGATTGCTTTTCGTTGCGTGACTTCACAATCTCCTGCTTGATGCTGGCTGTATCTACCGTCGCCAGCTTAAAGCGCTCTACGATTCGGTTGATTTTGGACGCATCCTCGGCCCGCACCATCACGTCGCAAAGCCCGTCCACATTTTTTTTATCGCGGAGCGCGCAGTAGAGGACGCCGTATCGCTTCGCTTCTTGACAAAAAGTCGGCAAGTCTTCATTTCGTACGGCAAACACCTTCAGTTCCTTGCCACTGCGCAACAAGCTTTCCAGACGAATGCGCCCCCTTGTGCGCTTTTGCCCTTGTAAGGCCGCGAACAAATAAACCGCCAGATGCTTCGCGCCTTCGCCGGAAATTTTCGCCATGACCTCAATGCCACGGAGACTCATGCTGACGACCTGATCCGCCGCTTCGGTTCCGCTGCTCATGGACATTCGCCTCCCTTCGTGTCGAATGATCTTCCTCAGTACGCTTTAGCTTGTGTGCCATTGCATCGGAACGGGCAAGGATGCCCGTACAAAGCCTCACCTCCTTTCGGAGCTTCGCGAGCTGACGGGAAATCTCCGCAATTTGCGACTGATACGCTTCGATTTGCTCGGGATGCTGGCAACGTCGAATCCGGTTGTACAGCATTTTGCGAGAACCGTATCCTTGTTGCAATTCCGCTTGCAGCCCGTCCAGATAGTTCGTCATCTGATGCGTATTGGTAATCCGATGACGACAGAGCAGTTTGGTTTGCTCCGTGATCGCCGTCAGATGTCGCAGGTCTTCTCGCAATAAAAAAGACGTCCGTTTACGGGACGTGTGGGAACGGGGCATAACCCCCATCCTATATAAGTAACGCAAATACAAGGCTTGCAGGCCGCTGAATCTCCGTCTGATGTGTACGGTACTGCGTATTACAATTACAGCTCGTTTGCGTCGCGGCAGCGGCACGGGGGGCTGACGCTGCGGACGCTGGTTTTGCAGCACACGCGCATTAATTGCATGTTCCGTGTATGCGTCGCCGAGACTACGCAATCGCACAAACCGCTCTTTACCCGGCGGGCGTACCGCCAAATGTTTGACGTTTGACTTGATCTCATACCCCTGCTTTTGAAGGGCCGTGAAAAATTGCGTCATCGTCATGGCAGTCGCGATAGCATTGTCGATGTCCTCGCGAATCAAGCCGCGCCAGGTAGACTTGTTTTCCTGTTCCGCTCGCCACTCGCCGTAATGCTTGGCTTTACCCGTTTCCGGCTGCTCAATGACCGATAAAGCATACTCTCGGCACAGTTGGTCGGACGTTTGTCGCATCAGCGCATAAGAGGCTTTGTTATCGTAGTACCTTTTTCCATCCAAAAACGATACAGAATTGAGGACGAAATGGTTGTGCAGATGCCCCTTATCCAAATGGGTGGATACCACGACTTCAAAGCGTTCGCCCCATAACTCTTGCGCCAGTTTAACACCTATGGCATGCACCATTTCCGGTGTAGCCTCGCCAGGAGCAAACGATTGGTAGCCGTGGAAAGCAACAATGCCTTCGGTCTTCTGAAAATGCCGTTTAGTTCGTTGCATTTGCTCGTACGCGGTTATCGGGTCGCAATTGATGCCACTTACATATAACTGTCTCTCCGTTTTGTCATTATCGCCGGTGTATGCAAGCACTTGCTGCAACCCTTCGTGCTCGGCTCTATCTTGATCGGTTTTTTCGGGATTGGTCGCGTAGTCCAACACGCGCTTGAGGCGGTCAGTCACATCCCAAATCGCTGTTGTCGCCAAGCCCGTTCCTCCCCTTACGGCTGATAAAAGTTCGTAAGCTCTTCTTGCGATTCTATTCTCCTCTCCGGCTCCGTTACGGCATGTTGAATCCGCTGAACTGCGCGGCGCAACTCGTTTGCTTCCTGCTGAAAAGTCTCTCGGTCCGGATGACCAGTTGTATGTGCCTTGACGGCCAGTTGATTAAGGTTATTTCCGATGGCATGCAGTTCACGCACCATTGCATAGTAATCTGGCGGCGGCATCGCCTTCGGTACATAGCCACTGATAAGCATTCGAATGAACGCCTCCCTAGACAGCCCTGTCTTTCCCACCTGCATCATGAGGTACGCATATTCAATTGCATTCAGACGGAGTAGGAAGGAGTTTGAACGTTTCCTCAATGACCATCCCTCTTTCATTAAATAGCTTCCCTAAGCGAATATGTTGCAAAAACAAACAGCCGGTTTGATAACCACTGGGTAAATGAAACAAAAGCATCGCCATGACGGGGTCTTAGGGGCAAAGCCCCTAACAAGCGAATTTGGATATCCAAATTCAGTGCTTGCTGCAACACGAGACATTCGTCTCGCGTCGCCCTGCATGACACCAGCCGGGAAAAAGGCGATTGCATCGAAACGACAAAGAGACGCTGATCGCTCAGCGTCTTCGTGTGAAGCATGATCGAGTTTGGCTTCCGTCAACGTTCCTTGACTATTGCCCGGTGTGCCTGATCCATCACCGTTCGATGATCTAAACGTGTCGGATCGCTTTGTGCTTCTTCCTCTGCCTCCAACAATGCTTGTTCAATTTCCTCGTCCCGCTCGATTTCAACCTGTTCGCTCATGCCTTATCACCTCGGAATCAGAATATGAAGACCATCTCTATTTCACCTAACAGTAATCTGAATACGAATATGCCGAACTGCGCTATCGGGTTTGTTCCTCACGCTGTCTACGATAATCCTTCAAGTCGTCGTTCACGTCTTTACCGATGGGCGACTCGTCGGAAATGAAATACGTTTGGCCGAGTACCTGTTGAATCACCCTTGTCGCTGAACGGCCTGGTGCATCGTTATCCAAATGCAGCACCAACCGCTTCACTTGCGGATAGTTTTGCAAGTAATGAGTGAGTGCGGCCGGGGCAGTAGGTTCTTCCCTGTTTTCTTTAGGCGCATATATCCCTGCCAACGACAAATGATGCGATTGTCGCCAGTTCTCCGCCGCGAGGGTACAGTAGGATAACAGATCAATCGCGCTTTCAAACAAATGCAGCTCGGATCTGTCATCAGCCGGTATAGCAAATGAATATCGCTTATCACTGCCCGATGCCTCGCCCATATACCGGGTGTTCGTTGTCCCTCGAATCGCCGCATAACGAGGCGTACCTTCTAAATCAAAACCGACAAAAATCGCGTTATGGTATATTCGGCTTTCGTAGAGACGGCCTGTGTCGAGACAAAAATCAATGACATCACGGGAAATGCCGCGTTTTCGAAGATACGCGCTGACGCGATTCGATGTCTCATTCGGTTCGGGAAGCTCCAACTCCGTGTGTGAACGTACCTGCTGAGTGACTGCCGCAGCCAATGATAGGGGAATAGGTGAATTGCCGTCTATTTGCATTACCGCATCGGGAAAGGATAGACCGCGCACTTTAATAAGATAATCCAATGCCGAGCGCCCGCCGATGCCCCGCGACCACCAAAACCATTTGCCATTGGAGATTTTAAGGCTGTCGTGGGTTCGAGTTGCATAGGCGTTACGTGAGCAACGCACCAGTTCGTAGGGTTCGAAACATTGCAAATAGGTGAGCAAATCCATTTGCTTCGCACGTTCGATCTGTTCTTTGCTTACATGGCTCATGGTGATCGTTCCTCTCAGAAAATCATCGTTCCATCCCCCGCTTTTTGGGATACCGATATGCGTTGCCTTTCTTCAACTCTTTCGCGCCATTCATTTTCATAAATGTGTCTAAATCGCCTTCATAAACGTGATTGGTCATCCCTTGTGAATCACGAATGTAATAATACGTGTCGCCAAATACATTCTTCCCCTTAGAGACCAACTCCAATTCCGACATGGTTTCCCCCTCCTCAGTGGAACTAATTCCGTAACAACAAGGCGGTAGAATTGGACAAAAGCATCCACTGTTTGGCATGGCATACAACATGAACGTTCCTCCCAAAATGCAAAAGACCCCGATCTCGGGGTCCATTGCGTCTTGTAATTGATCATCATAGCTAGTAGTTGCCTCGCTTCGATCTGTGAGATGTCATGAGCCAAAGGCGATTCCGAGTCAATCAGTAAATGAGGAAAAGTCTATCTCAATATGCCCCCGTTTACCGTGATGGACGACTCCTGTTAAAGTAATCATAGGAGTCGGCATGACCTTGACGATAAATCGCCAAACGTTCCATTTTTTCCATTTTACGAAGTGTCCGCTTGATCTCAAGCCATGCACGGTATTCCTCATCGTTTGGAAATATCGATTCATGCTCTTCAATCAAGGACAGGACGAAGGGATGCTGCTCCTGAATCTCCATCCGTTGTCGCATCAACGTCATATATTTTTCATTCTTATGCAGTCGTCGCATAGCCTTATTCAAAACTTTGTCGAACTGGTCATCTAAGTGTTGAAAATATGACGGCTTCATCGTTGTCTCCCCCTCTCGTATTCAACATACACGAGCAAGGGGGGGCACGCGAACGTGCCAAACGGTCAGCGTTCACGCTTGACAACCTTTCGCTCTGGCAATTCAGATTCGTCATCCGGTACGCTATCCACGCCTTCGTTTTCCCGTTTGTCCATGTTCAGCAGTGCGTTCAATTCTGCGAGACGTGCCGACTTCACCTGCAACTCTTGCTCCTGCTTAAATGGTGTTTCGATCTGCTCCTTTGCCGTCTCCATCTGTTGCTTGAGGGTGGCAAGTTGGTCACGGTAATAAACGAGCTTATTCGGCAAATCCGACAGGGCATTGTTGATGCGGCTTATATTGCCACTGGCATCCGCTCCGAATGTAACCGTATGCCCCAATGCACCGCGTAATGTTGCTTTATATTCTTTTGAAAAGCTGTCGAAAGATAACCACAGCGAGAAGCCGAGATAGGTTCCCATTTTCTGCGGATCAGGAGAAGTCATCTCCTTACGAGCATCCAGCAAAGCTGCCCCCGCCGAAGCACGTTCCGAGTAACTGTAATCCTTGATCGTCATGCCGGGGAAACGCGATTCGGCATCCTTCTCCGGCGCTTGGGTGCGCATGAACAACGCCACGTCTTGCTCATACCCGGTAATGCGTTCCTCTGTAGATTTAATCTGCTGCGGCAACAACTTGAGTAGTTGATCCTCCAGCGCATAACGCTGACTTAAATGACTCGCCTTGAGTAGCTTGAGTTTGGACACTTGAATATCCAAATCAATCTTCTCCTTGATATACGGATTGCCGGTTGCCAGCGCCTTCACCTCGGCATAGGAGAGCGCCGCTTCGTCAATATCTTCAGCAGACCGAACAGGCGACTTGCTGGTCATGATCTGCGAAATAAATCGCTGTTTGTTTTCCAGTGTTTGATAGAGGTAAGCATCAAACGTGTTCTCTGTGACGTAGCGATAAATATGGGCTTCACCGTTCTGGTTGCCCTGGCGGATCACACGCCCCAAACGCTGCTCCAAATCACGCGGTCGCCACGGGCAGTCAAGGTCATGGATAGCAACCAGCTTCGTTTGCACATTCGTACCGGCTCCCATTTTGAACGTCGATCCCAGCAGAATGCGAACCTGTCCAGCCCGCACCTTGCCAAACAACTCCTTCTTCTGTACATCGGTATTGGCGTCATGAATATAGACGATTTCCGTCGCCGGAACACCTTTCTCCAGCAATTTGCGCTTGATTTCGTCGTAGACATTGAAGGTGCCATCCGCTTTGGGCGTAGACAAGTCGCAAAAGATCAGTTGCGTGAGTCGATGCTCCTGCCCCTCCTGCCAATGCCTGTAAATATTATCCGCGCAAGCGCTGACTTTGCTGCCTTCGTCATCCGGCAACATGGGATTGGCCAAGCGTTGATCGAGGGCCAGCTTACGTCCGTCGTTGGTGATCTTGAGCATGTTGTCTTCATACGGCTCTACTCGTTTCGCCCGTACCTGCTCGGCGCGACTAGCGAGATCAGAAACCATCTCACGCTGAAATTCACTTGGCGGCACAGCTACGTTATGGAAATGTGCTTTAGGAACGGGAAGCTGGAGCATGTCCGCCGTCTGAATGTCCGCCACTTCCTTGAACACATTCATCAATTCCGGCAAATTATAAAAACGGGCAAACCGCGTTTTCGCGCGGTAGCCCGTTCCTTCCGGTGCCAATTCGATTGCCGTAACTGTCTCTCCAAATGTGGATGCCCAGGCATCAAAATGCTGTAACCCTTGCCCGCACAGCCGCCCATATTGCAAGTAGCGCTGCATCGTATAAAGCTCGGTGATGGAATTAGAAACAGGGGTGCCTGTTGCAAAAATAATCCCTCGACCCTCGGTCAATTCGTCCAGATAACGACACTTGGCAAACATGTCCGACGACTTTTGGGCCTCCGTCTGCGACAGTCCGGCGACGTTGCGCATCTTCGTGTACAAAAACAAGTTCTTGTAAGCATCCGCCTCGTCTACGAATAACCGATCGATGCCAAGTTCCTCAAACGTAACTACATCATCCTTACGGCTCGTGTCGTTCAACTTCTCCAACTTGACCTGCAACGTCTTTTTGGTCTTTTCCAACTGCTTAATGGCATACCGCTCACCCTTGGCTTCTTTTAAGTCACGAATACCGTTTGTAATCTCGGCGATTTGTTCAAACAACTGTTGCCACTGACGCTCCGCCGAGATCGGAATTTTTTCAAATTGCGAGTGGCCGATAATAATCGCGTCGTAATCGCCAGTCGCGATCCGTGCGCAGAAGGTCTTTCGGTTCTTCGTTTCAAAATCTTTTTTGGTCGCAACCAGCACATTCGCTGACGGATAAAGCTGCAAAAACTCTGCCGCCCACTGCTCGGTCAAATGGTTCGGCACGACCAACATACTCTTGTTGCACAAACCCAAATGCTTGCTTTCCATCGCCGCAGCAGTCATTGCAAAGGTCTTGCCTGCGCCGACACAATGGGCAAACAGGGAGTTCCCGCCATAGAGTACGCGAGCAACTGCATTGACCTGATGCTGCCGTAACCGGATTTCCGGGTTCATTCCTGTGAAGCGGATATGGCCACCATCATACTCACGCGGACGGATGCTATTAAACCGATCATTATACAGTCGTGTGAGCCGCTCCCGGCGCTGCGGATCTCGCCATATCCAGTCCTTAAACGCATCTTTCATGGCTTCCTGCTTTTGCTGCGCAATCGCCGTTTCCTGTTTGTTCAACACCCTTTTTTCCATACCGTCCTCATAAACGGTATCGAAAATCCGCACATCTCTCAGATTTAATGTGTCTTCAAGAATTTTGTACGCATTGATGCGATTCGTGCCGTAGGTGAGGTTGGCCTTAATGTTGTTACTGCGATCATCGCTTTTACCTCTGACGTTCCAAGCCGCCGTGTAACTGGAGTACATCACGTCGATAGAAGACTGGTACATGTACGGCGTATCCACCAGTTCAAAGAGAAAAGATCGAATGACTTCCGGCGGTAGCCACGTTGCGCCGAGCCGCAAATCAATTTCCGAAGCGTCCAAGTCCTTCGGCTGTACACTGACCAATGCTTTGATATTTTCGCTGTAACGCTCGGCATCAAAAGCGGCGAACTGCTTGGCAACGCGCAGTCTGTCGCGCACATTGCCGGATAGATACGCATCCGCCGTTTCGTAGGTGGGCTGCCCTTCTTCATCTAACCTTTCAGGATTCGGAAAGATGACACCACGAAGTTCCTGCACAAGCTGTTCAGGCAAGAGTCCGGTCAACTCCGCCATATAAAGCAGATCGACGCGCGCTTTCGTCCCAATCGAAACCGCCAATGCTTCCGAAGCCGTATCCACCTGCTTAATGTTAGTCCGTTGCCGAATGGTACGCTTCGTGAACATATCCGCCTTGCGCAACAATCGTCCTTCTTCATCGACCACTTCCAGCGAACAGAGCAGAAAGTAGGAGCTGTCATCGGAGAAAGCAAGGCTGTTGGCGCGACTGTTAATCAGACCGTATTGCGCGGTAAATCGTTCATACTGCGTGTTTAATTTGTGCTGTTGCTCCTGAATCGCCTCATCGCTGTAATCCTCAGTCTGATAGTCGATCAATTCGCGCACCGTGTCTCGAAGCTGGATCATGCCCTTGATGCGGCCTGTCGCAGTGGTCGAAGTCTCAACTGGTCGCATTCGGCTATTTTCACGGAAATAGATCCGGCCCTCGACTAGCGCAAAGCTGAAGTTACGAACGGACGGATCTGCAGGCAGGAAGGCTTCTTCCTCTTCTGGCTGATCGTCTCGTTCCAACTCAACCCATTCCGCATGGATGTTCGAGAGCGCTTCGCGTAGCAGTTCATCCAACACCGCATCCGGGAAGGGACGACAAGTCGTTTCCTGCTGATTCCCATACATCCGGTCGTCATAAGCCATCGTGCCAAGCACCATTTCCGGGCGAGCTGCAAAATAGCGATTCACTGGCACACCTTCTGCTGTCTCCCCCAATGAGAGCCATTCCTCGGTTTGCTCGCTTACCGCCACCATGCGATCCCGTTTTTGCAGAAATAAAATGTCGGCGGTTACTTCGGTTCCCGCGTTTGCCAGAAACGCATTGCTAGGCAGACGCACCGCACCGAGTAGCATGGCCCGTTCTGCGATGTATTTGCGGACAGCCAGGTTTTGCTTGTCCATCGTCCCTTTGGAGGTAATAAAGGCGACAATTCCACCAGGGCGAACCTTATCGAGCGTCTTCGCAAAGAAATAGTCGTGAATCAGGAACTTGTGCTTATCGTATTTTTTATCCACCACGCCATAACCGCCGAACGGGACGTTACCAATCGCCAGATCAAAAAAGCTGTCCGGCAAAGGAGTCTGCTCGTAACCGCTGACAGTAATCGACGCCTTCGGGTAAAGCTGTCGTGCAATGCGTCCAGTGGTACTGTCCAGTTCCACGCCGAACAGACGCGCGTCTTGGAATGATTCAGGCACCAACCCGAAGAAATTGCCAATGCCACAAGACGGCTCCAATAGATTGCCACTACGAAAACCGATCTTTTCCAGGCATTCATACATCGCTTTGATGACGGTAGGCGAGGTGTAATGGGCATTCAGCGTAGTGGCGCGAGCGGACGCATACGCTTCCGAGTCTAGCAGATCTCGCAATTCCGCATATTCCGTTCCCCATTGCGTATTCGCCTCATCAAACGCTTGTGGAAGCCCACCCCAACCTACATAACGGGCAAGAACGGCCTGTTCGTCCGCTGTCGCCTGACGGTTCTCCTTCTCCAGTTGCCCGAGCAGCCGAATCGCTTCCACGTTCCATTTATACTTGGTTTTCGCGCCGCCATGTCCCAATTCATCGTTCGTAATTCGATAGTTATTGGTCGGAGTTGATTCACGCCGAAGCTCGGGGGCGGTGTCTGCGGGAGAAGGAACCACTTCCACATCCTCCGCCCGTGACGTTTGCTCCGTTTCGTCAAGCGGTTCCGTATCCCATTCCTCTTCTTGCGAATCCCGTTCCGATTGCTCGGCGATCAGATGATCGTTCAGCGGATTTTCGCGTAACATGCGCTCGAGGTCCCGGCGATCCATTTCCTGCATGAATAACGGAAATTGAACGTCCTGCAGCACGACCTTTCGCGTCTCCAGTTGCGCAATTTCGTATTCATCCGTACCGATAAAGACGTTGCTACCCTCGGCATAGGCATAATGGGCATGAACCCGATCGGGTGGTTCATTTGGGCGTGCTTCATCCGACGTATAATCCGATTGCTGCGAAAGACGTTCCATCGATTCCAATGCGCGTTCTCTGCGTTGTTCCTCCTGTTGCTCGGCATAGGCAGGCAATCGTTCTTCTTCCTGACGATTCAGGTATCTGCCTACTGCCAGCAACTCTCCGATACGCTTCTGTACCTTGATCCATGGTAGCATAACCGTAACGTCCGGATGCATAATCGAACCGCGCGTCAACGTAATCCCCTTGCTGTCGTGATTTTCGTGAATATCTGTGCCGCGCAAGGCAGGAAGGCGGCCGCCCGTGCCGTACTCCCGTTTCAGAAAATCCGCGTTTTCTTGCGCAGATAACGACTGCTCAAAAAAGAGCGCGATACGCAGCTTTCCGCTCTCAAAGCCGCTACCGTTTTGCAGAACGGCGTCGATGGCCGCTTGTGGAAGTGAAAAAGCGGAGGCACGATCGCTCTCCGCTTGTTCCATCCATAATGTCTGCTGCTGCAACGAAGGCAGCGACTTTGGAGCCGAATCAAACTCGCTTAGAAGAATCATGTTCGCGATATGCCCGGCAATGACCGCCCAATCGTAAAAACTCTGCGCCGTCCGCTGTTCCGCGGTTCCTGTCCAAAGATGTAATACGTTACGGTACGGCTCAAAACCGGCCCTGCTCTCGTCATCCAGTGTTAGCTCCGTAACACCCGAAGGAAACAGGCTCCGTATATACAGCGTTCGTTCGCGGCTCTCTGCATGTGCGGCAAAAAAGGCTTCGATAGCCGCCTTGCTCTCCGAAAGCGGCGCGGCACGAAGCATCATGTTAATGATCTGATGGTCATGAAAAAACGGAAGACTTTTGTCCTCCGTTGCGCGGTCGTACCATTTTAGTGATAAATCAGTTCCGTGAGAATTAATTCCTCCGCCTGTTGTTTCAGGTTGTTCATGTGTCCCGTCCAGGCCAGCGAGTCGTTCATCTTGTCCGGGGCTGGATGCTGCCGCAGTAATTCCTGCATCGTCAGGTCGATCTGCTCCCGCGCCGAGCGCTCGATGTCCACCAGATGTTGAATCAGCGTCTCGGACAGCATCAGATGGGCGTAAGTTCCCTTCCGCTGTTCCCTGAGAAACGTCTTGCGCAACATCCCATATTTCCCGATACTCATTGTTTCGGGCATCGCCAGGTCGGGTAGCAGGTAATCTCCGTTCGGCGTATAGGTCAGTTCCATGCTCGATCATCCTTTCGCGTGTTTTAGCATCATTGTGCGGGACGGGTGCCGAACCTGCAACGATGCCGCGGGGCTGCTTCTCTATTTTTTGCTGTGCCTCCCGGCGCAGCGCCCGAATGGTGGATTCGATCTCGCGCAGCATTGTCTCCGCCACATCGCTGATTGCCGCGCCTAAATGAGAAAGCGTTGGCAGCGAATTGAAATAGCCGACGCCGGACAGGTCGTCAACGCTAATGTAGCGGGAAGGTTCCACCCCGCAGCGGGTGAGCGCCATAAAAGAAACAGCGTATTGTGCAGCTTCCTTGAAAAGCAGTCCGACGTGTGACTCATCCAGTTCTTCCAGCAGGCTGTTATCGCGCTCGGTCAGTAACATCCGCAAATAATCGGCGCTATGATCTTCTACAGCGTTTCGGGTGGCAGACAACAGCACGTCAACCAGTTCCATCCCCGGCCCTCGTTCACTACCAAAGGCATTTTCCAGCGTCTCGATGACGGCTTCCGCATCGGACTCTTCTAACCGCCATAGGGAGACTGGCCGCTCATTTCGGCTCTGCGTGTCCGACACTTCGAAAACATGACGCAATCCCAAATAACTACCACGATCTTCAATGAGGGCGATACCTTTCGCGCCTCGCTTGACCCAACGGTTCAATCGTTTATTCCAAACCTCGATAGATGCACAAGCCGTAGCATCGGGACGCTGTGCATAGATCAACAGTTGATCTTGAAACGGGTATTTGTAGTTCCAAGCCGCCGTCCGCAGAAAATCAGCCCAGCGTTCGGGATCACCCGATACCGCATGGGCTGTAGTGGCGGCAAGCTCGGCCATTCGTTGTAACTTGGCTGTCAACGCTCGCACCTCCTCATACGAAGGTAATTTGGTTCGTAAGACGAATACCTTCCTCCGAATAACGTGCCGTAAGTTTAATCAGTCCGTGTTGCTCAAGCCGGTGCAGGTTGCGTCGCACAGCAGAAGCTGAAAGGCCCACCTCAGCCGCAAGTCGTCTGGACGATAGCACGACGAAGCCGTTTCGTCCGCCTGCACGATCTAGCAAATAGCTGTACACGAGCTTCGCCGCAGGAGAAACCGATACTTCCGCCAATAACCGATAACGGGCGAGATCATTCATGAACGCGCAACCTCCTATCTTTCCGGCTCCGGCCTTTTCTTGAGCGGGACGGGCATGGAAGGACGCTCCCGTGCCTGTTCGGTCAGGCGTTCGGGACGAGCATAACAATAAACGTAAAAGTTATAATCACCAGCATAGGTAAAGCAACGCAAATAGTAACGGTGCTCCTGTGTTTGCATGTAGAAACCATACACATTTGGGCTACGACTGCTTTGAATACGTGCCTCCGGGTGTTGACTACAGAACCTACGCATATCCTGGAGGCTTTTCAGCACTCCCTGATCTCCAATGGCTTGCATAACTTTGCCCAATTCCGCTTCAAACTCTGGTGTCTGTAAGGGAGAGTTGCGGCCGAACCAGCTCATCCAAAATTCTTCGCCTGAACGACCGAAATCGCCACGAAGATGGCCGATGCAGCCGCGCTGCATATTCTCCTCGGCAGAGCCTGAGTAAAAAAGTGCCGCATCCTCCGGAGCGGCGCTTTGGAGCTTTTCAAACATACCCTGTTCCTCCCGGCTGGTGAATTTAGTGGGTTCCTCCCGTTCCAAAATCATCGTAGCTCGATAAATCAGCATGATAAAAAACAACGTCCCCGTCCAGTAAGGAGTACGTTGCCCCGTAAGGATCGACAAAACTGCGCTGATAGCCTTCCATTTGCCATTGATTGTCCAGCGGCGCGTTTTTGTACTGCAAATACGGGTGAGCAATGTCCTTATTGCGAATAGTTTCGATATTGAAGTTGACCACAATGTAGCCGCCCCGAAGGAAGATCGGCGCATGGTCGTCCAGTCGATGGGTACGCCCATATTCGGCCAGATTCGTCCCTGCAGATACTGCATAGGGAGCAGCAGGAAGACTGTACTCGCCAAACCAGCGTTGCACCGAGGCATTGGCCCGCGCAGGATCAATACCGGACGGCACTTGCAGACTACCGATAAACGTCCGAAGCTGCGAAGGGAGCAACAGACCGTTGTAACCGCCCATGTAAATCTGCTTTTTCGCCGCGTCTTTCAAAGCCTGTTGCACATACGTAGACTGAGTGCCAAGAGAACCGTTCAGCTTCCATAGTGAACTGGCCGTGTTGGTCAACTCTTGCTGCGATACATTGCGCAAACGGGTATCCAGCGTCACCAAGCGCTGCTCGGTGTCCTCCGTGGAGCCAATCCGAATAAACCGCTTGGTTCCCGAGTGATAGTACAAGTCCACAGTTTGCCGATTTTTACCTTGCTTGTCCACGAAGTAGAACGTAGGCGTAATCTTCACACCGTCGCCTGTGCCAAACATGTTACCGAGTGTCTTCATCTCGAACTTAAAGTGATAACCCGTTTTCACCACGACGTTCTTCTTGCCGTTCGCCGGATGACTGCCCGGACGAACCGGCAGCACGTAAGGCATTGTATTTCCGCGTACCGCACCGTCGATCCCTTTTGTTCCAACCCAATAACTATTTCCGGTCGGCGTCGCGTTGCCTGTCGCCGTTCGGAACACCGTTTCCCACTGGTAGTCAGCAATGTCGGTGATATCGAAGTCGAACAGACGGCCAATCACCTCGACCGCCACAACCTGTGTTGCCACATGGTTGGTAAGGTCGAGATTGGCATTAGACTGCGACGTGAAGGAAGCTGGAGTGTTTTCGGCAAACGTGCGAAATAACACCTCATAATTTCCCTCATTGACCCAAACAGGCATGTAAAACGCCGTAGTTAACTGGCCAACCGGAATCGAAATCCACGAATCCTTCGGAATCAAGGTGGCGTGATCGGCCTTGTAGACATCGAACGGAAATCTCACCTGCTTGTCTCGCACATATTTGGCATAATCTCGGTTGCCATAGCCCTTGATGTCCTTGTGCGCGCCGCTCGTTGGTATCGTAACCGTAAAGGGACGATCAAGAATCAGCGCGGAACGTCCTGCTGTCGGCGTTGTTTTCTGGTTATGTGCCTGATCGTCGGATACGGATGCCAGATTGACAACGGGCGTATGCACGGTTACCGGATTGATGCCATTGATGGGGAAGCTTTGGTTCGATCCGCCGCCTATGTCTTTTATGAGCGTGTAATAGATTGTTCCTGTGCTTGGCTGACTCACCTTGTTCGCTTTATTCGAATCAATAACGAAGCTTGAACCATATAAAACGTCTTGACCAATCACGGTAGGCACCGGAATCGTACCCGGTGACGGAGCCGTTTCCTCGACCGTCCGATTATCCATCACCGTACTGCCATTAAATACGAACGAATCGTTTTTTACTTTGATTTTGCCGATGACGTTTTCCGCATTGCCCTTCCAATCTTCGTTCGGAACGGAGGGACGGCTGGAGCCACCGGAGACTGTTTGCCCAGAAAGCGTTACATTCGCGGAAACCGGATCGGTCACATGCGCGCTGAGCGAAGCATCTTGCGTAACAGACACTGTTGGCGGCGTGTAGCCGCTCGGCTGAAGTGTTACCGTACCGGAAGGCAATGCGTAATTGGCGACCGTCGCCTTTTGCAGACCATACACTTCGAGATTTTGAATCGTCCAGAAGCTATACTTGCGTTCTATCGTGTAATCCTTCGTCACTGTCTGCGTATCAGAGCGCGGAACAAAGATCGTCGTCGGGTTGCCTTTGGCATCCGGTGGGCCAGACTGTGTCTCCGTCCAGGTGAGCGTATAAGTTTTGCTCACCTTAATGGGATATTGCTTCGTTCCCTTCGTTTCCGTAAAGGTGTTACGGTACAAGTACGACTTGGCTAACACATTCGCGTACAGGCTCTCCGAAGTCGGGATGCCTTGCAACACGTCGAATTTTTCCGTGCCGCGCGTATCTGCTTTGATGACGGCAGATGCACCTGCGTCCATCGCTTCGGCTTGCTGACTCGTGCCAGGTGACGAGGTATCACCGCCCCCACTCTCGCCTTTGCTCACGATATGATCCGACGTAGAATCCCCACTGTTCTCATTCGCATCTTTCACGACAACCGTGATTTTGACGGTAACACTGGAGCCGGAACTGAATGGGATTTTGATCGGCAAGGTTTTGCTCGCTGTCAGGCCGCTGAGCGAACCGGACTTGTCGCTTGGCGTCACGAACGCGGCGTTCTCGATATTCGTGATCTCATACGACTTGAGCGGCGCAGGCGACTTCGCTTCAAAAACAAAATCCCCCACCACCGAAGTGAATGAGGCATCGACGTTAGTTGGCGCGTCGATACGGGATGTCACCGTGATCGGGGAGGGGATTTTATAGATACCGACGAAGTTAGAGCCTCCGGAGCCCACCAAGATGGAGCGCTCGCGCAGCTTTGCGTCTCCTTTTTCCTGTATGAAGAGCTTCTCGTCAGGTTTGTTGTTGTTCGTGATGTAAGAGCGAACAATCTCATACGTCTGACCGCCAGAAGTGAGTTGCTGATCGAACGTATATTTCGCTTCATCTCCAGTCGCGAAGACACCTTGATCGACTTCCTTGAGCTTTGTGCCATCTTCCTTCTGATAGATTGCCTTCACCGGGTTGTTCTCTGCATATTCGGCAATTGCATCCGTCCCGCCCAGCGCCACCGTAAAGCTTCGCGTTCGAACTTTCGGATTCGTATCTGAATTCTCTTGCAAAAAGTTCTTCTGCGATAAATCCTTCTTCGGCGAGAGATACGATCGAACGATATTGTACGTTTTCCCGCTATCCTCTATCGTTGCAGGGAACTCGTGGTTAACGGTTTCTCCGACTTTGTAGTCACCTTTATGGAATGTGGCCCCCGACTGCTGAATCACCTTGCCGCTTACCGTTTTCACAACAACATCGACAGGGAAATTGGCGCTGCGGTAGGGGACGTGAATCCCAAAGTAATCATCGAAATCATCCGGGTGCGCCCACGGTTCCGCATTCTTGATTTCGTTCAGCGTGTAAAACGGGCCTTTGCGCACGTTACCGTTGCTATCAATGGACACCATGATCGCGTACAAGTACAAATCGTCATTCTCTTTGATGTCTCCCATGCCTGCCTGCCACATGCCATCCGTCACGAGCGCCTCGCTTACTTCATAGAAAGTCGTGAGCGGTTCGCCAGGAACTGGAGGGTTTGGATACTGATCGACTTGGCGCACTTGTTGATCCAAGAACGAAGCATGTTTGCCGCTACGTGGATCTCCACATTGTTTGACTGTGCCGCTTGTGCAGAGTTGGTCGCGACGAACAGTCCACCCTACCGTTTTGTAGCGAATGGATGAAGTTGCTGCCGTAACGGTGAGCTTGAATTTAATAGAACCGAATTCAGTCTTGACGTCAGGAGTAGATGCAAATACTGAAATAGAAAAGAAACTAAATAAAAAAGAGCATGCCAGCAGCATGCTCAAAGTCTTTCGGATGATATTGAATTTAGCCATCTATTCCGAAACCGCCTTTCGGATTATCTGATTGTAAAACAAACTTGCCCCTGGACTTACTTTTAGTGTAGTCCCCCAATCCCCGCCCACATTGGTGGAAATAGCGATGTCCGCGTAACCTTCGTACCAAATGCCTTTTTGGAATACTTGTTTTTTGGGAAACCATTCATCGTATAGTAAGTCCTTGCTTTCTTTATAAGAGACAAATTTAATCCGGAACTTGGAGCGTACAAAGTTGTCTCCAAACCCGTCTTTGTAAATCATAGATGGCTCAGGATCTAAGTAGCCTTCGATCTGGACTTTATTCGCTTTGACCCATTCCACATACCGCCGGATATATTTCAATTCGGCATCAGAGCTTTGCACTTTAGTGGCAAACACCGCTTTTGCCCATGCATCGTCAATCGTGTTGTAATCGACATTGAGCCAGAGTGCGCCAAAGGTTTTGAGCCGCTTCATCCAGATATCTACGTTACGTTTATTGAATTCAGGTATCGTCGAGTATAGGACGTTGGCTACTCTGCTATCCTTCGGATACGAATGAGGATAACCCATCTCGTACATCTCGTTTGGAACGTCTGCGAGAATGTACGGATAATCACTGGCATTCTTCGGCAACTTGGTTGCGCGAATCATGCGCCCCCATTGGTCGATCTGAGCCGAGTCATTTTCGCTGGTCGTAATAAACACGGTGCCCGTTGGCGCATCCCATTTCACCGTTGCCCCCAGCACTTCACTGACAAAACGAAGTGGCACAAACGTACGCCCTCCGCTCAGAATGGCTTTCGTATCCAACGTGACCGCTTTGCCATCTACCTGTACGACGTTTTCGTTAATCTTCAGCGTGATAGATTGAGCGTCTCTCGTAATCGGAACGGCCTGCGTCTTGGATTCCCATCCAACTTGGGCCCCAAGTGATTGTGCGACAAAGCGCACTGGGACAAGCGTTCGCTCGTTTTCGTCAATAAACGCCTGCGCATCGGGAAACCAGATTTTTTTGCCGTCCATGACGACACTGACGAAGGTTGGCGGTTGACTGGCCGTGGCCGCGCTTGCCGTCAAACTGAATATGCTTCCAAAAAGCGTCACAATGAGGAGAGATAATAACCTTCGCTTCAAGTGTCTCACTCCTAATGAAAATGTGTAGAACTGGAAGAACTTGCTGTTGCCTACATCATAGTGCTACTACTGCTACATGTCCACTGTCTGGAAGCCTGTTTCCTCACAACAACTAGGTGCCGCTCGTCACATCTTACGTGAAGCCCGTCTTCTCAAAGCTAGAACGATAGCGACTAGAATCAGCAATATGCCTCCGTAAACGTCGGATTGTCGCAAACCAGCAGAACGTTCATGAAGTGACGAGCCGTCCTTGCTGACGACCTCAATCGGAAAGGTCTTCTGTTCCATGTGGGCACCCCCTTCGGTCGTAATCTCCGCCATGTAAGTGCCAGAGGATAGCGGCCGGCCTAGCTCCATCCTGATCTGTGCGACCGTGCCTGCATAAATGGTATTAACCGTTGATTTTCGTTCGAACAACGGTTCATTTGTATCACCCTGCCGCTTGACGCGCACCGCGATCTCCGGTTCGGATATGCTGCCGCCTTCATTGACCAGCAAAACCGTCAGGTATGCCGTTCCGTTCTCAAGCGTGTACACAGCTGCGTGTGGAACGGCTTCAGGAGGTCTCGCTTCATCCAGCTTATAGTTGAGAACGACCTGCAACCCGCTTTTGCGATTAGCCGATCCCCGCATGCTTTGATTGTAGACACCAATGACGGACGCATACTGGCCTGGCTCCACATTTTCAGGTATTTGCATGTTCAATGTAAAGCTTTGCGTCTCGCCTGCTTTGAGGGTTATATTGCGATCCGACGTTGTGTACCACGCAGCCGAACCGGTATCGGAATCGCCCGGCATCGTAAAATCTGTGCCGCCATCCAGTGCAGGTATAGCGTCTGCCACATAGAGCAACGCCGTTATTGCTTCATGCGTAGGATTCGTGATGTGAACCGCATACTCACGTTGATCGCCGGGTATGATCTCCTCGACATAACCGCCAACCTCCAGATTCATCCGGTCAGTATCCCCGCTGATGATCAGTTGCCGCACATTCGTAGGGTTCGTAAATCCGGTGGCAATCCAAATAACGATTGCCGAAAGCAACAATCGCATCCCCATCGTCGATGGACTCCTTTACATCATCATCGCTTGCCATCGTTCTCTATGCGCCTCAACTAGAAAGATAAGCCAGAACAAGACAACGGCATATAACCTTTACGCGCAGCGGCTTGCTCACTGGCAAACGTTTCTTCGGCCGGGTAGCTGTATCCGCAGGAACTGCGGAAATACACCTTCATCGTGCCTTTTTTGGCTCCGACGATCGTTGGACGTTTCACGATGCGGCTACCGCCAAGCGCATAGCTGTTATACACCTTGGCACCCAACGGGATGCCTTGTACAAAAGCCAAAACACCCACATCATCCACCGAGTTGTTCCAGTCCTCACTAGCAATCAGTGGCAAGGTGAACGTGTAGGAAAGACCGTTTCGCGAAACGGTTTCGTTATAGCGGTTAATCCGGTAGGCGAGTTCGTCCTGTATCGCCCGAACAATCGTGCTTCGTCGTACCTGCTCGAACAGTGCAGCATCCTGCAAAAGCGGAATCGTCGTTTGCTGACGAATGTCTTGCCGCAAACCTTCATGCCAGCTCCGGCTTACCGCATCGTAAGCCAGCACCTGCTGATCGAGCGAAAAGGACAGGCTGTTGCCTGCCGAATCGGCATACGCATACGGCTTCTTCGTTCCCCAGACTGGCTTCATGACGGTTTTTCCGTCCGGCCCCGTCCATTCCTCTTCGGAATAGACATAGAAGCCGTCGTACCCGATGACCACGATAGCCGGAATATAGCGATGCAGAACCTCCTGCGTCACCGAGTCGGTAATACCGAAACCTGCATCCAGTGTCCGGTAGAACGCCGCCAGTGCTTCCTCCTTGTTTAAAGCAATACGTTTAAGCGAACCGTATTGCGCTTCATGCTGCTGGGTCGCGTTGACGACGAGCACGCTTGCGGCATCATCTACCGCTGTATCCAACGCAGTGTTGTATTTCATCTCCGTCAGCACTGTTTGTCGCAGAGTGTCCGTATCATTATGGTTTGCCGTTGCAAAAGGCAGAAAGATCAACGCACCGACAATCGCCCATTCAATCCATTTCATTGCGCACTGCTCCCCCGTAAGGAATCACGATCTTTTCATTCGGACTGTTGGCATTGTTCAGAAAATCGAAGAACAGCGTGCCTACCGTTCGATTCGTGTTGCGGACAACTACTGCGAAGCTATCGCCTGCGCGCATCTTGTAACGTCGGCTCGGGTCATCCTTTGCTAGTTGATTGCTCGGAAACAGCACCGGCAGGATCTGGGCATTGATAAACGCATCATATTGTATCTCATAGCTATCCTTAAAGGTTTCGGGCCGTGTCGGATCGTCATAGATTGGCACAACCTTTTTGCTGTCATGCTCCATTCGCACATCAAATGTATTGCCAGTTGCCTCAAGTGCGGAGACGAAATCGTTGTACATCGTCGGCGTAATGCCGCCCTTATCCCGCACCGCGTCCACAAAAGCCGTCGTTGCGCGCAAGGCAACCAACTCTGAAATATCGTCTTGCTGGTTCATAGCGGTAGAAATCGGGTAGATATAGAGTAGTAGCACCGTGATCAGGACGGCGAAAATTTTGATAAAACTATTCATGGCAAGCTCCTTAACGTTAAGCGTTGCAAGCGCCCAGCAGCATCCCGTTCATAGGTGGGATGGTAATGCCCCTTCAGACGGATACCAGTGGAAGAAAGCTGCTCCCGTTCTATTGGCGGTGCGAACCGCACACCGTCTACCATCATTTCCGCGTCTCCATCCGATAAGCGAGCGATGGCTTGCAACACTTCCGCGCCAGATACTGTACCGTCGCCCGAAAGCGGCACAGTGCTTTGTTGCACATTGCGATCCTGCGATTGGCCGGTGACATAGGCAAGCGTGTTCAGCGAAGCACCGTTCTGGAACAGCAGCAGTCCACTGCCCACGGCTACAAGGAAAACGAGCAAAGCGACACTCATCTCCATCATCGTTCTTGGCGCATCATCCATGCTTTTGTACCTCCTTCATGACGAAAAGCGTCCAGCCTCGGCCGGACGCTTTCATAGCTTCATCCGGCCTATTGCTGCCTGAAGACGATGCCGCGTATGACATTGCTACTGTCCAGTACCAGGTTGGCCCGGAACTTGCCGCTCGGATTGACGAAGTTGATGTCCGCTTCATCTAGCGTTTGACTGAGTTTGCCGGGGGCGACTCCGACAATCGTGCCATACGTGACACTATCCAGAGGAACGCCGGTGTTGACGGTCTTGCCGTACCATTGCCCGGATGGATTCTTACCTGTGACGATTTGAATGCCGAACTGATCCTCATCGTGAAATTTCCGCAGCGCGTTGACCACTTGGCTGCCCGAAAGCGTCGTGCCGTCGTATACCGTGTAGGCTGTCTGCGACAGTTCTTTCGTCAAACTGCTATAGCTGTTTTGCGCTGTCTTGGCCGAATCTTGTGCAGAAATAAAAAGCACAACCGCCAGTGTAATGAGTGCGATTGCAAGGAAAATACCAGCGGCCATGACCAGCGCCTTTTGTGCATTCGACATATTCGATTCTCTCCTTGTGATTGGGAAAATAAAAAACGCCTTCCCGTTGATAAGGGAAAGCGCCCAGACTACTGAATGCGATGAAGCTGATCGTAATAAGTGGTCATTTGATGCAAACTGACGACCACAAGCGGGATGACCAGATACCCGAAAATGAGCGTCATGAAAGGGGTGAACCCGATCCAACGCCCCCAGCCTGCCTTTTGTTCAATTAATTGCTCGTACTCCTGCTTACGCTGCTCCCGCGCAAATGTCTGCTCTGTTTCCAGATCATCGAACGCTTGCCGGATCGTCAAATGCTGCGAAGTCATTTCCAGCTTCTCCACGATCCGGACAAACGGAAGAAACGGCGCATCTTCTTTAAGCTGCGCAAGTGCCTGCTCTTCGCCCTGCTCAACGTGCAACAAGCAAGCTTGCAGCGGCTCTTTGAAAATGAACGCGAACTGCTCCATCCAAATCAGAAGCTGTTCCACCGACATCCGATCCATCTCGGCGAGCATGGCAATCACAGCCTGTAACTGGTCTACCTCATGTTTCATTTCCATCTGTCGCATACGCCGCTGAAACAACCGGATGCCGACCGGCAGCATGTACCCACCCCAGCCTGCGGTGAACGCGAGAAATGCTTCCCACCACGCCAGTAAAGGTTGATTCAGCTTCTCCAACTTGTCCAAAATGCGCCGCGCCGCTTCTCGAAGCTGTTCCTCTTTGATCTGTAAAGTCGAGTCCTTAAGCAGCAGACTGATGACATTGTTTTCGTTTCGCGGCCTCACCTCCTTCAATTGATCGAGTATCCTGCGATCCAGCGCTGCTGTTTCTCGCGCTTTCGTTTCCTCTTCCGAAGACAGTTGCCCGAACAATGTTCCCGGTTTCACCGGCGTGTACAGTACCTGATGCCGCTCCGCTACATGCAGCGATACGAATAGACCCAGCACGGTCAAAATGGCAGCGAACCCGACCACGATCCGCTGTACGTAAAACCACTCGAGCCGCAACGGAGAAGCTGTATCCTTGAGCAGTCGGGTTATCCTTTCCGCTTCGTGCGATCCAGGAATCGCCCCTAGCCGGTGTGCCAGCCAACGCATCCATGGCCAGCCGTAGACGCGCTGTTCCCATCTTTTTCGGCCGGCAGGTTTTACGGTCGCATCCAGTTCCGACAGGTTACGCAGCAGCACGTAGCATAGCCATACGACGACCAGCAGACAAAGTTTGACTGCCCAACCAAAAGCGCTGGCGTAGAATGTGTCCATTGCCGGAAAAAAGTGACTGGCCCACGCTTCAATCGGGCGGGTAAACAAGAGCGGCAATAGCGCGATTACGGTCAGTCCTTGCAGCAGAAAGCTCAGACGTTCTCGGCGCAGCAATTCCAGATTCAGCTCGACAGATAGCTTTTCCAGTCCCTTGAGGTAGACCGATCCGCTTTCAGTTTGCTGATCGCCATGCTCTTTGATGAGATATGACAAACCAGCAAAGCCCTGCAAATAGCGATTCGGGGCATGTTCCACGTATTGCGCCAGTTTGTCTTCGGCGTCACTGTCCATCAGCATGTCATAAAGTTCCTGCCCGTGCAGCGCCATTTCATATGGCGCGCCGTCCGCTGATTCATAGACGGCTTCTTCCACCATACCGTGGCGATGATAGTAATGACGCACATCGCCAAGAAATCGTCGCAGCTGGCGTAACAGCCGCATTTCGAGCCGATGAACGCCCATATCCGAAAGGATGCCGTGGCCGACCCAAAGACCAATGCCGAGCATCGCCAGCGTGAATGGATCACGAACCGCCAAAACAAGCGGAATCGCGGCGAGCAACAGGACAAGCCACATGAATAGCGCCGATTTCATCGTTTCCAACCGCAGCTTCCATTCGTCTCCGAGCCGCAGGATAACTAGCCGCCTGCGAAGATGTTGCAAATACACCCGTAAAACGGGAACTTGTTCGCATACGCTATATAGCTGCTGCATCAAGCTGTAAATCACCTGCTTGCGCGGAGTTTGTCCCGGCTTGCGCAACGCTTCGTAGCGCCGAACTGCCGCTACTTCCGAATCGCGACGAGACAGCCAGAGAAATGCTGCAACAGCGGCAAGAAAGAGTACGGTCGCGATACCGAGCAGTGGAGAAAGCCATTCCCGCATCATGTCTCTTCCCCCCAATGGGTTGCCAGAAATGCATCAAAGACAGCCTGATCGGGGCCGCTCAAGTAGGCCGCGATCTCACGCCGACTTTGTTCGGATAGCGGATGAACGGCAACATAACGACCGTCGCGGAATTCGACGATGTTGCGTGCCGTGTATAGTGGACGATCCGTCGAACGGCGAAAGTATTCGAGCACCGTTTCCATGAAAGCTTCCAATCGCTCGTCCTTTGTCTTTTTCCCGCGAAAGTTCTCGGGATAAGCCGTCTCCTGCGGTAGGGGGATGCATTCGGTGATGCGTTCAATATAACGCCTTCCGAACAGATCGCGGTGAAGGTGAATATCGAAGTTAACGACGCTGACGACCTGCTGTTCTGCCACCCGTTCGTTGGTGAACACGCCTGCTTTCAGCAACGAATTCCGCAAAGACAAAACCAAATCGCGGAACGTCTTCGCATGATGTGTGAACAAAGTGAACAATGACGCCACCTGCGCCATCTGCACCATCCAAGCCGCAACCGGATCAGTTGCCACTTCGCCCAAAATATTGACGGAGCCATCCGTCTTCTTTTGAATGTCGAGTCCCTGCTGACCGGAGATCGTCTCGGTTTCGCGCATACTGACGATATTGCGTTCCGGGTAGATTTTGCGCAATTGCAGCTCGAAGCTCATTTCCATGACCCGTATGGGCAGCACTGCTGGAATATAACGCACCATTTTCATCAGCAGTGACGTTTTGCCGCTACCTTGCGCACCGGTAATCGCTGTAATACGTGCCCCCGACACCAAATAACGGATGAGACCAATCGCCAATTCTGCCCCATCGCCCTGAATCAACTCTTCTGGCAGCCCGCTGGGCACGCCCAATTTGCGTACAAAAAAAGCCCATGATTCACTGAATCGAGGGCGTAGAACAACAACACGAGAACCGTCTGCCATATCATTGATCTTAAACCCATTTGCTTCGGAAAGCTGGCCGGGAAAATTATGCTTGTAAATGATTTGACAGACACGCCTCAGCTCCCGCTCGGAACCAAAGCTCAGAAAACTGAGATGAATGAATTTCCCCTTGTAAAACAACCATACGCTGTCATGGGAACGGGGAAGTGATTGAAGCTCTACAGCCTCTTCCAAAGACCATTCCCCTTCCCACATGAGCGGCGGCAGTCCGGATACGCCCCCGGATATGCCATCTACATGCATATCGCGTAGCTCGTCCACAACGCTGAAGCCTTTGTAGTGCTGATAAATCCGCTGGACGACAAGCTGAAGCTTATCATCCGTCGTCAAACAAGGTGCTTCCTGCGCGTAGATCCTTCGAATGTCCTCTTCCGTCATTCGGTACGTTTCTAACTGCCCGTCTTCGTCTAGTCTTTGTCTATCCAACTCATACGCTTGAACCAGCCGGTCTAGCGCATAAAAACGCGCCTTCTTCTTGTACATGTGTAGAAGAATATCAAACTTGTCTTGTGCAGAAAGATATTCAGGTTGATGAAAAGGCATAAGCAGATGTAAATGCGCATCATCCAGTTCGTATCGTTGAGCGAGTAGGTCAGTAATGATCTCCTTCACATACGCTTTGTCCCTCAGATCCCCTGAAATACAACCTCGCAGCGCTTTCTTTAATTCTGCCCGTTTATTTTTTCGGCGGCGATATTCTTCCTCCGACAACCCGAAGTCGGTCAGATTGCTACTGGTTAGCTCGTGAAGTGCCTCTTTCACGAAAGCGGTCATCGCTTCAAGCGTATATACTGATGTACCTTCGTCTCGTTCCGGTAATCGTCTGCCCAAACGCAGATAGAGAAAGAAGATTGAAAGCAACACGATGGCGACCAGAATGAAAGCATTAAGCATAGGCGTCATAGCATCTCACCCTCCATCCCGCCGAGAAGAATCTGATCCGCGCCTACACTGTCGATCACAGCCTGCGCCAATCGACGGACCTGCTGCACAAACAGATGATTCGCATGACCGCTTGTCATCTTCCGGCTGCGAAACCAAAAGGGGATCGCTTCGCCGTGCTGTACCGCATCCATCCAGCCTGTATGATGCACTACAGGATAAGCGGGCGTTTCGATGTGGAATTGGCGTATGAGATTTTTAACGGTAAGCGTCGAATACGGATCATATTGTCCGAACACGAGAAATGTTTTTCGGCTCTGCAGCATCTCTGCCTCTGCCGATTGAAAAAATTGCTCTAATAGGAGACGGTTTTGCGGCAAACAGACCACCGATACGTCAGCTTGCTGACGCAATAATTCGTTCCAAGCCGATCCGCCTCCACTACCGCCATCGATCAGCACCACATCGTAAGCGCGGCGGGCAACCGCCAGCAGCGAATTTAGCCATTCCGTTGACGTTTCAATGAACGCATCCGTCTTCTTCAATGAGCCGGGTAAAATATCCAAACGATCCCGCAGCAACGGCAAGGCATAATCCCTGAGCATAACAGGCTCCAGCTTGCGGTTTTTCAGCAAACGCAAGAGCGCATCAATGCCCGTATCCGGGGTATATCTGCCTTCTCTTTCGGCAGGTCGGTAATAAGCGCGTTCGACAGCCGCATAGCCGCTTTGCAAGTGTCCAAGCAACAATAGTCGAGCAGAATATTCCAACCCCATACAAGTTGCCGCAGCAAGCAGATTAGTCGTGGTTCCGGCTTGACCGGATACAGGACTCCAAAATACAACAGTAACTCCCATGGCTGTTCTCCTTTCTACCACACGCGCACTTTCTTCCGAGCGGTTGACCAGGCCCGCCGCGCAGTCTTACGGTCGCAACTTCCAAGCTGCTCTAGCATTGTCAACAACGCATAACGGTAGGCTCCGGTTAGTCCTCGAAGGTCGATGTGACCGTGGTATTGATTGTTCAAATCGACGGTAGCGTCGCGCTCGTCCATCGGAAAACGAAACACCGTGTCCTCCCATTGAATGTAACGTAGCTGGACCTCGGCTCGCCATGCTAACAACTTTCCCGGCAGGGCAGGAGAAAGCAACTCAAAAAACGAGATAGGCGCTTCTGTGTTCTGCAAACCAAGATGGAGCATCAGTTCCTCGCTTTTCTCCAGCGATAACCGCTTGCCATCCCAGCACCATACCCGCTTGTCAAACTGGGACAGAGGATGACGGAGAACAAATTCCGTATGATCCGTATCGAGCAACATGATGTCATATGCCGTTGTCGTCCCCGCCTGTGCCAAACCTCGTTCAAGTTGCTCCGGCGTGAGGTAGCCATAGGCCACATCCATGCCTTCAAATTCCTGTACGGCACTGTTGGTATAAGCATGCGGTAGATATCCCCTAATCGACTGCGTAACTGTGGAATCCACCACCAGTACTTTGTTTCCCAGCGCCGTGAGTAAACGGCCCAACACCAATAAGACGTGCGTCTTATCCGCTACGCCGATAAAAATGATTTTTTTCATACTCGCACTCCTTATTGATTGAAAATATCTTGCCACTTCTCACCGGTTGCCGGAGGCGCTTCGGTTGCTGGAGACGTACTCGATGGCAGCGGCGTGGAACCCGCAGAAGAAGCTGGCTGCGGACTTGTTGTTGATGGTGATAAAGTTTTCCCGGAATCATGTGTTACAGGCTGTGAACCATTTGCCGAAACCGCTGATTCTCCCGACTGCGATGTACTGCTCGGCTGTGTTCCGCTCATGGCATTCCCTTGTTGTGTCGTCGTCCGTTCGTTTTGCAACTGTTGTTGCACGGTTACGCTGCCGCTGGTGACGCGGAGCTTGTCCGAATCGCTGACCGCCTTCAAATTGCCATCCAGCGTTTGACGTAACGCACGGGCAAGTTCGGTTTTTGCCGTTTCGAGCAGGTTGGGATCGACCGCCATCAGGTTCAATACCTTCTGATTGGCCGGATAGTTAACGATAGCCGCGTCCTGCAAACCCGGTTCGATATAAGGAAGGGCATACAGACGCGCCCCCTGCAAGTAAGCATCAATAATGGCGCTGGATGTTTGGAGGATGTCCACTTCATTGAGCTCTAGCCACACAACCGTACCGAACAATTCCTTCACCTTCTTTTTTGACAAGAGAACAAAGTCCTCGCCGGTTGGAAAGCCTATGCGAACGTCGATATATTGGTTAGGCTTGAGGTTAGAAGGAAGCTGAATGACCTGGAATTCCTGTATGCGCAAATCCCTCGGAATAGGCTGCCCCTCGTACAACAGAGAGGATAGTAGCGGCGTTCCTGGCGCAAGCTCGATCTTGACGTTTTTGCCGATGATGCTTTCCGGGTCCGTGATGACGCCGGGCGGGATTAGGCTAACCGGCATCGGAACGGCTTTGAGATCATCTTCGGTAATCGCAACGCCTGCCGATATCGTCTTTGCCGTCGTCCAGACATTCCGGCTGTCTTGCTGTTCCTCGCTTTTCAACTGCTGAATCTGGCGCTCATATACCTCTTTCATCTGGTGTTGCTTTTGTTGCTGGTCGACATGCTGCATCAGCATGTAAAGAGTTGCTGCAACCAGCAGTGCCAAACTGACTGCAATGATTCCGATGACCAGCGCCTTGCGATTTCGATACGTCCATGACATTGTTCATGATCTCCTTTCATTTATATAGAAGAAAATCTGCACTTCTCTTAACGCGCGTCGCCCCGCAAGCGTGGCTTCAGTGGCGCTTGCTCCGCCTGCCGCTGTGCCAGCCTTTCGGCTGCCCATGCCGGTGTATCCTCCGGCTTCAAAAAGCCCATCAGGTTTTCCCGGTTATAACGGTATTCTTCACCGGAATAGAGCATTTCCGCATAGACCGCTCGTCCACGCGAATTCCCCGAAGCGCCGAATCCTCCCGTTACCCAAATAAGCTGGTTATCTGCCGTACGGAACTCCGGCCGCAGCGACTCCGAACGAACGACGACAATCCTGCCCATGAGATCATCCTCACTTTTGATGGGCAGGCATTGCGCCAATTGAATGGGAGTCATCGGCTCCGCGATCTCAGAGCGCTCGATTTGAAGTTTCTCGATTTCCCATTGAAGCAGCTTGTTAAACGCCTGCATGGCGACCAAGTAATCCGTAAATCCTTCTGTGCCGTAATACTGATCAATGCCAAACAAGTTATTCTGTGAACAGTAGCACACCAGATAGGGTTTCTCGGTATTTGCCATGTCGATGCCCAAAACAACCTCGACCCTGCCAATACTCAGCGCCTGATAAACCTCATAATCACCAGCCATCCGTTTTTCCTGCTCCATCGTCAGCCCTCCCGGTTCTTTTTGCGGCCTCGCTTCCTGTGTTCCTGTGTTCCTGTTCAGCTTCTTGAGCCTGCCTGCGAAGCTCGCGCTCCTCTTCCTCGGATGACTGGCTATGCGCAAAGCCCGGCTTCTCTTTCATTATGCGTTCATACTGACGTCGCTTCCCTTTCGTAAAGTCCATGGGTGATCTCCTTTCCCCAAAAATGGGCATAAAAAAAGCTCTCCGTCAGGGGAGAAGCGTAGGGGCAGTAACGGAGAAATTACCGTTCATGCTCCCGTTGTCGTTTTTTATACCAACTTTCTAGCAACTGCACGATCAAGTCTTCCTTTTGCTTTTCGGAAAAATCTCGCGGAAAAAAGCGGTCGATCCGCTCCTTCTGGATTTTCATTTGTTCTTTCTGGTTTGGCTTCTCTTCCGTAAGAATCGAGAAGATGACATCTACGTTAAGCCGTCCATCCTGACTGAGCTTTTTCATGCGTTGCGCTTGCGCCAGCGAAGGGGTGCAATCCTCGGCCTGCATGGTGTCGAACAGGGCTTGCTGTTCTTTCTCGGCCAAGTAAGATAATTCAACGGCAGGATTAAAGGCAATCCGTTTATCATCTACCAATTCGAGAATGGGAGGAGTGAGTTCAGTTAAGCGAATATAACGAGAAATTTGATTTCTACTTTCCCCGACCTGTTCGGCAAGTAATTCCCTTGATTCCTTTCCTCCCGACTTCCGCCCAACTTGGGCGGAAGTTAGGTCAGTACGCTGCCCTTGCCTATTCATCGCCGCCAGCTTCATTTTATAGGCAAAGGCTTTTTCGCTTGGTGAGATATGCTCTCGTTGCAGATTACTGTCCACCATGATGATCGTCGCCTGATCGTCATCCAATTCGCGAACGAGACAAGGAATTGTCTCCATACCAGCCAATTCGCTTGCTTTCTTGCGACGATGACCAGCTACCATTTCGTAACCTCCGTCCACCTTGGGTCGAACCAGGCCGGGAACAAGAACACCGTACTGTTTGATACTATCCGCCATTTCTAACATGGCTTCATCCGCCCTTACCTTAAAAGGATGACCGAGAAAATCGCTAATTTCAGCCAGCGGAATATCCATGACCTTTTCCCGCTGTGAATCCGCCCGGCCTTCGTCGGTGGTAAATAAATCATCGAGTTTGGTCAGCTTTATGCTGGCGAGTCGGTCTTCTTTCGCTGCCATTATCCTGCACCTCCTTCGTTAAGGAAGCATAGGCTTTGGCAACTTGTCCATTTGGATCGTGGGCATATATACTTTTACCCTTGGCACTTGTCTCCGCTGCGCGAATGGACAAAGGAATTTCAGTGTTGAATACACGCAGCTTGTCCCCATAATCCCGACGTAACACAAAGGAAATATCTTTGGCAAAATTGGTTCGGTTGTCCACCATTGTGAGTAGCACACCGTCTATAGCCAACTTCGGATTAATTTGCCGCCGAACGCGGGCAACCGTCTGCAAAAGCTGCGTCATCCCTTTTGCGGGCAGATAGTGTGCCTGTACCGGGATGATGACGCTATCCGCCGCTGCTAATGCGTTGATCGTCATCATGCCTAAGCTCGGCATACAGTCGATCAGAATATAATCGTAGTCAGCCTTTACAAAATCAATGTATGAACGCATAATCGTTTCCCTACTCATTGTATTGACAAGCGCCACTTCGACAGCGGACAATTCGATGTTTCCCGGCATCAGGTCGACATCTTCATGATGATGTAGAATACCTTCCTTCGGTCCAAACGGCTCCTCCGTCATACTTTTCAACAACATCGTGGCCAGTGATACTGAAAGACTGTCCGGTTCATGGAAGCCCAGCGAATCCGTCAGATTGCCTTGTGCATCCGCATCCAGCAACAGTATCTTCTTACCTTCCGCCGCCAAGCCAATACCGAGATTGACCGCTGTTGTCGTTTTGCCTACGCCGCCTTTCTGGTTGGCGAGGGCGATTACTTTGGTCATATTAGAATCCCCTTTCATGCAAAAAAGCCGGTTACACTGAAAGATCAGGGCGACCGGCCATTATGAATAGTATCTATATAAAAAGAGAACGCCCCGAAGTCGAAGGGACGTTCTCTTGGATATTCCTATTACTCCCTCAGAGTTTCCGTGAGTACTTTCCTGAAAATCTTATGAGCGCTTCTTTTCAAGATAGACAAGGCTAAAATCAGGGGTAATGCTTCGTTCGCTAAAGACAGTGTAACCAAACTTTTCATATAAAGCGATATTCTTTACGCTTTTGCTTCCAGTGAACAATTCGTACCGAGATAGCGGAAAGTAATCTTCAATAGCCTCCATCAACTTTCGACCGATTCCTTTATTTTGATCGTTCGGATTCACGATAAGTTTGCCAATGAAGCATGTGCCTTCTCGTTCAATGGCTCTAACGGAGCCATTGATTGCTCCATCCACCACAGCCTTCAAGATAATGTGATCTTCAAACTGATACCGTAATTGTTCGAGCGTCTGTACCAGTGGTTCAATGCTAAAATCGTTATAAATTTTCGCTTCACTTTGATAAGCGAGCTTTTGCAGTGACAGAATTTCTTCGGCATCTACTGCGGACGCTCTTTCAATTTTTGTACTCATCTCAACTCATCCTTCCTCGGCTCGGCTCATCTATATTGAACTGTATCACACACGCTCAACGCGTTACAATCGTCACTTATCGGGCCGGATGGATGACTGCTGCGTTCAGCATATCTAACTCCCCTACATCCAAATCCAAGTTCAAATCCAAAACCACCGAAACTTCGATTTTTCCTTACAGCTTATTGTTGAACTCGCTACCCTTCACCATGATTGTTATAAAGCGCGCAAAGTGTTGAGACAAAAGTATCCAACCAATAAAATAGACTCATCCAGCGAACAGTGGTTAACCGTCCTCATAGGCTCTCGCCCCTTCCAGGATCACTGCAAGCCGCCCCCATTGCGATCACTGTGGCTGGACGGAAGTATCATTATCCCTCCGCATGGATGATCGCCTAAATGATACCGTCATTTATTTTTGCATCAGTATTGATCGCTAACATTCTTTAATGAAAGAATGGTCGTGGCGTACCTGCAAAATGGCTTTCCCTTTCGGGCATACGGGGAACGTACCGGATGAGAAGGTATGTTATTGTCAAAGAGCAGTCGAGGGCGTGTCCCTCTACCATCCGTTTCATTTTTGTGGCCAAACCGGACCCTTCTTTCAAAAAAAATTGGAAATAAAAAAAGCAGCCCCAAACTCAAATAGAGCTTGGGGCTGCAATAATTAGGGGAATACCTGCTAAGAGTAAATAAACCATTGGACTTGTAGAAGAGAAAATATAGTATTGAACTAGGAACGGCATTAAACTAACTGGCAGTTATCTTGAGCAAGTTCTTGACTAAGGTGACGGGAAAGAGTAGTATTTAACCAATATCCGTAAATCAATGATGGAACAAAAGTAAATCATTAAACTCTTCACAGGAAAGGGTTTCATGACTGAGAAAACCCTAGAGTACTGATTGAAAATGCCAGTTCCAGAGTATGGCTAATACCCATCGGTTTGACCCGTTATAGTCAATTAAGGTGGCTGTGTGAAAATACAGCAACCTGGGTGGTACCGCGATTAATATCGTCCCAGAGCATTTGGCTTTGGGGCGTTTTTTTATTTTGGGAGGAGTCCATATGATATTAGAAAAAGTTATAAAAAGAATTGTAATACAAAGTGAATATAAGGATTTTGTTGATAAGTATATAGATAATATACTTACCGAATTTAAAAGTAAGATTCATAGCATTTATATGTGTGGCTCGATTCCAAAAGGAACTGCTAAACCTTTTAAGTCAGATGCAGACTTTACTATTGTATGTGTAAATCCCAATGATATTGATTACGAAAGATTGTCAAATATTAAAGACAGGCTGTTGGAAGAATATCCATTACTAACTAAGATTGATACGATAATTTGCTCGATTGACGATGTATTAAGCAAACCAAATGAGTGGGGTTTTTGGATTAAGATAATTTGTGTTTGCATATATGGTCATGACGTTGGTGAAAAAGTACCACCGATAATTATTTCTCCAGAGTTCATTTTAGACTTAAATACAGAGACCAAGGAGGAAGTAGATCGTGTACGTAGTTCACTTTCTAATGCTAGTGATAACACAATGAAAACTAGATATATTAAAGGTTACTCTAAGAGATTAATTCGTGCATTATACTCTTTAATTTTAGAAGATACAGGTGTATGGCAAGATGACATTATTAAGATGAAGAATGCCATATTAAACTATTGTGAGATTGACTCCGCTTTAGTTGATTGTCTCTATGCTTGTTACTTGGATAGTAATAATGTACTTGTTGAAGAGTTTCTGGGAATTGCAGATGAAGTATATAGCTATTTTGAGAACGCGTTAAATGCAATGGCTGCTTCCAGAACTTCCTTCGACTAACACCATATTGACGCTTCGGGTCACTCTGAGAAGCGAGTGACCACATCCTGCCCCCTAACCCGTCGGGACGTCACTGCATTAGGTGTTCGGCAAGCCTCACAACTATAAGCAGCGACTCTAATTAAAACATAAGACTATTGAACGGGAAACGTTAGTTCAATAACAACAGCGGCAGCCTAAGACGTTATTTTTCAAGTCTTGGTCTACCGCTGTTTGATTTCTCCAGTCTCAAACTTAAAAATTTAAAGACTAACGATTTTTAATCTCATCCCCCGGTTAAAGTCACGTTTCTCAATTTATAGCTTTATTTTCATCAGACATTAATTTATCCCTTCAATTCCACACCTTTGAAATATCCATTGATACAAGATATATTGTAGCTGCCAGCTTCGTATATCTCGAAAAAAACAGGTGCGTGTATCTCGTTTTTCGCTTATCTTTTCAGCGACTGGTTCGTATATCTTAGCTGAAAAAACTCAAGTTATGCGAAGACAAAGCGAAAAAAGCGAAGTGGGGAAAGTGAGGAAAGCCTTGCGTGGAAAGGGATTCCGGCATTTCTGAGGGGGTAAAAAGCGCTTCGTATGTCATGGTGTTATCTGAAGGATACGCATTCTTCGAACAACCTTAAATGAAGTTCCTGTGTTTATCTTTCGTGTCTCGTGTCTTTCGTGTCTGTGTCTTTCGTGTCTGTGTCTTTCGTGTCTGTGTCTTTCGTGTCTGTGTCTTTCGTGTCTGTGTCTTTCGTGTCTTTCGTATCTTTCGTGACCTTTATTTATTGATATTATTCATATCCCTTAATTTTTGATTAATGTCATCTAGAGATCTTTGAATTGATTCCATTCTTTTAAGTCCCGAATATTGATTTCCAATAATCCCGGCTAGTCCAATTATAAGTACGATGATAATAAGTAGAACCATTAAATCTTCCCGTCCTTTGAGTGCTTTTTGGATTTTGCGTATCTTTCAGATAACGTTCATGTGTTCACGACGTCCTACCGACTTAAGGCGACAACGTCGCCGGCTGCGCTTGCGCAGTTAGTTGGTGCGGATGTGTCCGGCTGAATCTGCTTCCCTGCTGCTGCCAATTGCATCTTCGAATCCTCATCTAACTCCTGCCGGACCGAGGGCCGAATGGACCGAAGCGTGAACATGGTGTTATGTGATGTATGGCTCTTCGAAGAGGAACTTACAAATATGCCCTTAAAATCGACCTAAATAATATTTATTGTTTTAATAATTATTCAGATGCATTCATATACTCATCATCTTTGAATTGAATGTAATTTCTAATATGTCTTGAAGTAAATAAAAGATAAGAAACAGCAATATTTCCAATGCTAAAAATATAAATATACCAAGCTAATGACCCCTCACTTTTAATTATCAAGTATAGATAATATATGCCACTTAAGAAGAGTAATACTATCAACACCCATCGAACCCAATTGTGCCCTGTAAATAATAAATAACTAAATACAATGGGCATTCCTATTCTAAAAAGTAACGGCAGCATATTTTGTGGTTGGATTACATCTTCCCCATATTCATTGAATAGCAAGATTAACGAAGTTGCCTGTGTAAATATATAATAAATAATGGTAAGTATAACTAGGTTTCGACCTAAAATAACGACTTTATCATTCATGAGATCATTTCTCCTTATGTTTTAGCCATATTTCACATAACGTTCTTGTATTCACGACGCCCCACCACCTTAAGCCACGAAGTGGCGGCCGCGACGCGGTTGGGTGGTGCGGGTGTGTCCGGCTGATTATGCTTCTTTGCTACTGAAACACCTCTTCGAATCTACATCTAACCTCGGTCCGGACCGAGGCAGCTCGTCTGCCGAAGCGCGAATATGGTGTTATGTGATGTCTCTCCTACTTCTGCGCGCTCTTGATCTTCGCACTTCCAACGTGCTCTTGATCTTATTGCTCTTAAAATAATGTATTTGTTCTTGGTTTCCCCACAGTAGGAGAGATTTCACATAACGTTCTGGTATTCACGACGCCCCACCACCCTAAAGGAGCGAAGCGACTGGCCGCGGCGCGGTTGGGTGGTGCGGGTGTGTCCGGCTGATCCCGCTTCCCTGCTACCGATATGCCCCTCCGAATTCTCTTCTAACTTCGGTCCGGACCGAGGGGGCTTGTCCCCCGAAGCGTGAATATGGTGTTAGATGATGTTGCAGACTTCTTGAGAGACTTACAAAGACTTATACTGTTATTAATTTAGTGGTTCATTGTTAATTCTTATCAACTCATTTTTATAATTAAATGTTACGAGGTCATTAATTTCAATTTGATTCCAATATTCTTTTGTTATTTCTTTCTTATCACTTCCATCTAAACTAGAAATCACTAAAATGTATTTATCATTCTGTTCTTCCTTGTTTATTACAGTTCTAGTCGTCTCAATATGCTCTCCCTTGTCATTCGCGCATCCTGTAAATAAGCAAGCACAAATCACTATGTTAAGAAGAAAACGATATCTCATTTGTTGATATCAACTCCATTTATTAAGGTTTTAATTATCACGCTGCTGCAATTTCATCTAACGTTGTCGTATTCGCGACGTCCATTCCCCTTAGATAACTCTTATCTTAGGGGAATGGATGTATCTGCTTGAATCTTCTTCTTCGAAAATTCTACTGGCAGATCAAGGGCCGAATGGCCAGCAGCGCGAATATTATGTTATACGAAGCATTCATGAATCAACCCACAAGGATCTGAGTATTATCAAATAAATAAAAAACACCATGCCCTTTAAATAGTCATGATGTCATTTGAACTCTTTGCGTATTAATCTTCTGGCTTGATGTAAACATGTAATTAGTTCTACTTCTTGCCCTCTAATTCTATAAATGATTCGATAACTTTGATAAATCTTTTCCCTTATATTGTCTCTATTGAATTCAGGAACAAGTCTACCTGAATACGGAAATTCTGGAATCGTTGTTGCTGTTTGTATTAATTCATTCACGAATGCTCTTGCCATTTCTATTGAATCTTGTTTAATGTATTCAAATATCAATTCCAAGTCTTTAAGCGATCTTGGAGACCAAATTAATTCAACCATTTATTTATTTGCTCCATGGCCTCTGAATGAATTATTCCCTTCCCTGCGTCTAATTCAGATAACCCTTCATCAATCCTTGCTCTTACATACAATTTGTATAAAATGTCTTCCACCGTAACATTATCCGGAAGGTCTTGAATTAATTTGATTACCTCGTCTTTGACGCTCATTCCACTTCACCTACTTTATAATGGTGTGATCAATATTATTATAATACACATGCTGGGATGATGTTAGTCGATTTAGATCTTAAATATCACTTTCATCATGTTTCGTATAACGTTGTCGTATTCGCGACGTCCATTCCCCTTAGGTAGTTCTTATCTTAGGGGAATGGATGTATCTGCCTGCTCATTCTTCATCGAAATACCTCTAGCAGATCAAGGGCCGAATGGCCCGAAGCGCGAATATTGTGTTATGTGATGTCTCTCCTACTTCTGCGCGCTCTTGATCTTCGCTTCTCCAACGTGTTCTTGATCTTTTTGTCTTTAAATAATGTGTTTGTTCTTGGTTTCCCCACAGTTGGAGAGATTTCACATAACGTTCTTGTATTCACGACGTCCCTCCACCTTAAGCCCGAAGGGCGGCCGCGATGCGGTTAGGTGGAGGGATGTGTCCGGCTGACTATGCTTCCCTGCAGCTGAAATGCCTCTTCGAATCCGCTTCTAACTCCGGCCGGACCGAGGCCGAATGGCCCGAAGTGTGAATATGGTGTTAGACGAAGTTCGTCACTACTTGAGTTGCATACACTTCATTATTCTTCATTTATTACTGAATTTAGTGATTCAAATAATCCACTTACTGTTCTTCCAGTTGGTTCGCCTTTATCATTAATTTCAACTAGGCTCCAGCTTGGTAAATCTTCGCCATCATCAATATCATAATCATAAGGATCATCTATTCTGTACAAAACACTATGAACTGATAAAAGTGAAATCGTACTTGCAAGCAGTCCAATATCTTGTTTTGACACGCCTGAATCTATTATTTTGCCCAGTACTTCACCGATCTTTTTTTCCTGATCGGAAAGAGCATTAGAATGTAAATAATAATCTATCCAGCTTTCCGATGTTTTATAGTGATTTATTGTTCCTTTAAGTCCACGTAAAAATCGGTAACGTGATAATTGAGGAATATCTTCTTCAAGCTCTGATTCGACCCAACTTTCAGGTTCTTTGCAACCAAGCTTTATAAAGCTATCTATTAATTTCTCTGAGTCTTTGGACGATTTTGGATTCAATGAACTATCTCCTTTGAATTTGACGAATTTCGTCTAACGTTCTTGTATTCATGACGCCCCACCACCCTAAGGTCCGAAGGACCGGCCGCGATGCGGTTGGGTGGTGCGGGTGTGTCCGGCTGATTATGCTTCCTTGCGCTGAAATGCCTCTTCGAATCCACATCGGACTTCTGCCGGACCGAGGGCCGAATGGCCCGAAGCGTGAATATGGTGTTAACTGATGCTGCTGACTTCTTCGATACGCTTACAAAATACTCAATTTTCTTTGGAGTTATTAACTAAGTTATATATTTGTCTTGATATTTCTAATTGCTCTTCATCGTTCTTATTGAATCTTTTATCAGGATCATATTCCTTAATTAATACTTGAGTAATGAAATCACTAATTAATTCAATTGAAATTGTCTTACTTGATTGAATTCTCTTCAGTATTTCAAAGCTTTCAATTCCATATATGTTTTGAGGAAAATAGTCTAGAGGATCCCATTTCTCAATAATCTCCTTTATCTTTAAAAGCATTTTAATCCTCCGTCGAATGTAAAATTCAAACTATTCGTCAAAAGACATTTGTTTCGATCTTTCAGCAGTTTCAGATAACGTTCTGGTATTCACGACGCCCCACCACCTTAAGGTCACGAAGTGACCGGCCGCGATGCGGTTAGCTGGTGCGGGTGTGTCCGGCTGAATAATCTTCCTTGCAACTGAAATGCCTCTTCGAATCCACATCTAACTTCTGCCGGACCGAGGGCCGAATGGCCCGATGCGTGAATATGGTGTTATCTGAAGTACGACACTTCATTGAAAAACTAAAATAATATTTAATAAAAAATCCCCCTATTCAAGAAGTTTCTAAGGGGGAGATTGCACCTCGTCTTATCTATTATCCAGCTTTGTTTTCAGTAATGAGTTTAATTAGTAAACCACTAACGAAACCGAATGAAATTAATACTAATACCATTGATGAAAATATATACTTTCCTTTCGGATAGTAAATGAAGATAAAAAATCTCAATATCTTATTTCTTACATTTGAAATAGAACTCGGACTATTATTCCACCATAAGAATAAAACAAATATTTGGGCTCCAATATTAAAAAGCAAAAGTAATATTGAACTTATTACACCAATTAATTGGTAACCGAGGTACATAAAATTATCAATACCTACATCAAGAACCCCTACACCATTAATAATATCCAATTCAGCTTGATAAACTTTTTCTGAATAATAGATGGGATGACTTACTAGGTGCATTAAGATTAATATAAGTAACCACATAAATGCATTCCACAATAGTAAAGTTCCAATCCCCTTAGCGCTTGGACGTTTATACTCCTTGCTAGCCTTAATTAAACAAAAGAATAGTGCGAATATAGAAAATAAATAAATAATATTAATGATTATTGTTTTATGTGGGATGTAAAACTTAATTCCAACTGCGAGAGCAAACAAACAACCAATAATCCAAACCCATGGATCACTCGGACTTTGTGATTGTGGTGGATTAGGTGGATTTTTGGGTGCCGGTTTAGAGGTACGTGTTTCGATTTCGAATTCATCATCAAGGTCATTCTCAATATTATTCTGATTATTATTTTTTATTTTATTATTTTTTTTCTTTTTGGGTTTTGTACCCCTATTTTTTATAGAGCTTGATTTCCACCGATCTAGCAATAATGTAAACAAATAAGCAATGGGAAGAAATAAAGCTGAAATCAAGATATTACCAAGAAGTCCATCCCTGTTTGCCTCAATCCACTCAATCATACCTTACCTCCGAATAATGGAAATATCTTATTCATCATTATTCTACATATTTCGCAATTTTCCTTTAGGGTTTGTCGTATTTCAGATAACGTTCGTGTGTTCACGACGTCCCACCACCTTAAAGCTCCGTAAGGAGCCGGCCGCGACGCGGTTAGGTGGTGCGGATGTGTCCGGCTGATTCGACTTCCCTGCTACTGCCTATTGCATCCTCGAATCCTCATCTAACTCCTGCCGGACCGAGGGCCGAATGGCCCGATGCGTGAACATGGTGTTAGGTGATGTGACCGACATCTTGAAGTACATTCAAATTCACTTCTTAATACCTATATGAATTATCAATTCTGACATAACCATTAATATACAAAAATCGATCTCTTCTAAATATTCCAGATTTATTCTTTACATTCCCTTCTGCGGTAATTATGTATTCTTCTTCGGTTCCTAAGACTACTCCAATATGATCATGGGGTCCATTACCATCAATATCATCATAAATGATTAAATCCCCACGGTCTGGTTTAAATGTTACTTCTGTTACTGGATAATAATAGCCTTGTAGTTTAGACCATTCTAACCAAGCATGTACACTTGCAAACCTATTCTTTACTCTTGGATCCTTCACTGGTAATCCAAATCCCGCTTGTACACTACAGTGATAAACAAATGCAGCGCACCATGGAAATCCAATATTCTTGTCAGACCTATCAAAATATAGTAGTAGGGGTTCTATATCTGGTCCATATTGATGCTCATTCCCGATGATTGGTTTTTGAGCAAGTTTCTCAGCAATATTCGCAAGCAATTGTCTTTTATCACTTGTCATTTTATGCTCCTTTTTAGATCTTCGGTCATTTCACCTAACCTTCTGGTATTCACGACGCCGAGAGGCTTAAGGTGATGATCTGGATAGGCGAAGCCATCCGATCGAACCGGCTGCGCGAAGCGCAGTTAGCCTCGCAGGTGTGTCCGCCTGAATCCGCTTCTCCGAAATCTCCTCGGGCGGACCAAGGGCCGAATGGCCCGATGCGTGAATATGGTGTTATAGGATTGCGCCTTCTTCGAATTAGCTAGAAGTCAATTTATTTCTAATTTTCATTGCTTTTTTTACGAGTTCGATATGTTTTCTATGTGTTTCCTTAGAGAAATTAATCATATTTTCTACAACCATTGGAGTTTGATTTGCTAATACTGAATACTTTTGCTTTAGATATGAATATAATGTCTCTTTCTCTTTAATAGTCGGAATAACAGGTGGTATTGGGAGAGCAAGCGGCTGATCTTCTTCAGCTTTTTCCTCTGGAGTAGTCATTCCGAACTCAAAAAAATTATGGAAAGCTCTTCTTCTTTCAAAATCAGTAATTACATACCCACCATTTTCATCCAATCTAAACCGATTAAAATTAACAATCATAAGTTCGGATGGTTTTCTTGACTTGGTTTCATAGTACATAATGACTTCAAGCACTTCTTGTCTGGCTAAAGAGGGAATTGGCTTATAAACTTGATTAATTGGTTTAGGAATTTTTGTTACTTTTAAATCCTTTGAGATGAACAACCACATGGTTCCCCCCAACTCATCGCATCCTTTCAGAAGTTTTTTCTTTGCGCTGATTTCCTATAACTTCTATTCTGCGTATTTCGCAAAATGATCTGATATATTAGTGTTTGTGTAGTTCATGAATGCTACAGAAATTGGGTGATTATTGCCGACCGCTTCAGCATCAACTGCCGCTACACTACTCCCCCTTATCCATCTCCATCATGCGATCTAGAGGGCTTGAAATCCTTCGTATATCCTTTACTGCCACATGCGTGTAAATCTCTGTCGTACGAGTACTTAGATGTCCGAGAAGCTCTTGGATATAACGGATATCTATTCCGTCTTCGAGTAGATGAGTGGCGAAAGAGTGCCTCAGAGAGTGAACGCTTACGTCCTTTTTTACCTTAGCGATTTTAACTGCGGCCTCGAATACCTTCTGCACCGTCCTCTCGGAAAGATGTTTGTTCGGATACTGTCCTGGGAACAACCAATTCTCCGGCTTGGTTTGGTTAATGTATTGTTGCACCACCTCAATCGCCGAGTGAGAGAGTATAGTAAATCGGTCCTTTTCCCCTTCCCTTGTCTAATATGCAAGGTCCTTCGTTCGATATCCAGATCATTTAGTCGAAGTCTGACAACCTCACCTACGCGCAAGCCTGAAGAGTAGACTAGAAACAACAGGGCACGGTGTTTTTTATTTTGAACCGCTAACAGAATTCGAATCACTTCTTTTTGCCCCAAGACGTTAGGTAACTTGTGTTCTTTTTTCGGCCTTACATAAGTGAAGTTCCCTTCCAACATTCCGCAAACCTTTTCCAAGAAGAACTTGATGCCAATGCCCGCAGTAAGCCGTAATGGTTTTCTCGCTATATCCCCTTATCTTGCCCTTCCGTCTCCTTCTCCCATTTGGACTCCTCGAGTACGACTTTACCTTTAGGGTGACTTTTCGTTTCAATCTCGTTCATTCTATCTCACAAGAGGTGACACTCAGACAGTAAATCAGGAGCTACCTTTAGCGTTGCATCGCGAAAAAATAACAGCAACTCATCTACGTTTAACAAAGTATAAGGAATAATCCAAGCGCGTTCATTTGGGTCCCATCTGCGGAATGGCAATTGACGTAGTCGTTGAATCATCTTCATATCGTAAGGAAGCCGAACAATCATTTCATACTCATTGCGCTTCCCAGCCATACATCCATCTTGCTCAGCCACCCTCTCATTTTATCAATAAACCTAGAATATGGAAATCAAAAAGAGGCAAACCGCTATCTCATAAGATAGGATTAGCCTCTCGATTCTTTTGGATTCACATCCCGCCCCTACAATTCCCCATCAACATGCAGATTCTCTATCCCCATGAACCTCTCAATTTCTCTTTCAAAATAAATCGCTTGCGAGCGATCACGAATACCAGAAATCAACTTTAGTTTCCTGCGATTATTCAGTACCGCATTTAACCGATAGCTTGACCCGTTCCTATACCGTACTTCCTCACAATAGAGTTGAACAAAATCATTCCTTTTCAAGGTTCGATTACCTCGCCAAGGAAGGGGTCCATGTCTAATTGTGATCTGATTTGAATCGACTCTAATAATTGTACAATTAATAAACCCAGTAAGTACCGTATAGGTAAGTCCGACACCTACGCCCACATGCAGAATAGGAATCAACACCGCTATAATTGGAACAGAGTCCCCTGATAGAATCATTTTGTAGATAAAGATCAAAAATCCATCCCACAGTATCACGAAAAATAGCAAGAAGATCATTCCAGGAGAAAACCATCTTCGCTTAATTGTTAATTGTCCGTTATAGTTGTGAGTGGTTATGCCATTAGGTATGGGAGTAATCAGAATGTTACCTCCTAATCACGAATATGAGTGCCTCACTCATTCTATCAACTACCCTAGATTTTGGAAATCAAAAAAAGAGACTCCCCCATTCGCTCAATTAGGAATAGCCTCTTACCGTCAGGTAGCGTCAAACTTCCTTTTATAATTCTTTAGCGAATAAACCTTCCCATTCCGCACTCCATCCAGTAAAGTGGAAAGTGCATGACACAACACACACAGGGTCAACGGCCATCATAGCCACCTAAAAAATAGGACCAAATTCACGTGACCCAGCCCCAGGAGGTTTATCTTCAACTTATGCAGCAAACATCCGAGTTACTCCAATCGCAACAAGATAGAGCACATCCGTTCAGCCGCCGGCATTTGATCTTTGCTGCTGCCACCGTACTCTATTGGTCAACTTTATATATTTATGTTCCGATCCTTAGCCCGTACCTCAAAGATCGGGGGCTCTCGATGAGCTGGATCGGATTTATTCTCGGCAGCTACGGTTTAACGCAGGTTATAACCCGCTTGCCGCTAGGGATGTATTCCGACGTAATGTCTCGGCGCAAGCCTTTTCTCATTGCGGGTATGTTAGCGGGACTCATCAGCTGCGTATTCTTCATGCTGCCCGGAACGTGGGGCGGACCGCTCGCCGGGCGTCTGATGGCAGGGTTATGCGCCGCGGCTTGGGTACCGTTCACCGTTCTATATGCCTCATACTATCCGACCAACCAAACGCATCAAGCCATGGGAACGCTAAGTTTCTTAACGGTGTTCGGGCAACTAGCCGGCATGAGCGCAAGCGGATGGCTCGCGTCCTTGGGCGGGTGGAATTATGCTTTCGTCTGCGGTATTTGCGTAGCAACACTCGGCATGCTGGTGGCATTCTTTGTTTACGAACCCAAGCCAAGCCCGGCGTACAACACACCAGCACCTGCTGCACCTACAGCGCCAGCAGCCCCATTCCAACCCCGCGCCCATGATAAAAAAACTCTATCGCACGTTCTCCGTTCACCCTTGCTTTGGAAAGTAGCGATCCTTTCCTTGCTCGCTCATGGCATTTTATTCATCACGATGTTCGGCTTTACGCCGCTTCAAGCGATGGAGCTTGGGGCAAGCGAATCTCAGCTGACCGGGATCGTTATCTCGTTCATGATTCCTCATGCCCTTGTCTCCCTATGGACCGGCAGGTTCCTTGCCCCCCGCTTCGGAACTCGCAAAATCATCTTCATCGGCTTCCTGTGCGCCGCCATTTTTACAGCCGCTATCCCGTTTAGTCCTAATCTAGGATGGCTGGCCGTTACCCAGATGTTCAACGGTATCGCTCAAGCGCTTTACTTCCCGCTTCTGCTCAGCTTGGCCATTCGGAACTTCGTGCCTGCCGAGCGGGCTACCGCGATGGGGCTATACCAATCCGTATACTCGATGGGCATGTTTCTCGGTCCGTATCTCGCCGGCGGTTTGAACGCTTTCGGAGGATTAAAAGCCGGCTTCCTGTTCGGTTCGGCTTTAGGTTTGGCGGCAGCCACGCTCTCCACTAGCAAACAACTCGACACCTGACAATTCTCCTAATCTACCGGAATGGAATTCTCATCGATGAGTGAATGCCCATAAACCAACCGCTAGCACCAAGGCCCCGATCGCAAGCCCGTAGTCCCTAAGCCGCCATTTCAGTCGCATCGCACGGGTCGGATTTGAACGGAAACCGACTCCGCGGCTTTCCAGGGCAAGCGCCACCTCATCCCCCAAACGAAACAACGCCAGCAGGAACGGCAGCGACACATCGTGAAGCCGCCTGCTCAATGCCCAAGGATTTCCGGAAATCGATTTGCCCCGCGCGAGAAAAATCCGTACAAATCGCTCCCACAACGCAAGCAGCACCGGAACGAATCGCATAATCAATGTCACCGTCAGAATAAAACGCTGAACCCATTGCGGCGTTCGGCCCCTTGGAGCTATCATTTGCTCTAAAGATCTTCTTAGCGACAGCGGCGTCATAACCAAAGGAATGGCCAATCCCAACAGCAATACGAGCATCGTCCGGACGAATGTGAACAACGTACCAACGAAGGCTCCCCATTCGAATAAGACACTCCCGCCACTTGCCCCCCATGCGAACAGCGCGGACGTTACAACTGAGAAAACCGCGTAATTCACGATCAAGCCGCGCCAACGCCGCAAAGATATTCTCCCTCCGGTTAATAGAGCGAATACGATTAAGGCCCCCAACATAACCGAGATCCAATCCGATAGGAAAAATAGTCCCGTCGAAACGAGTATATAAGCCAGCCACACCGAACGCGGATCGAATCCCGTCATTCGATGAGACTTCTCTGGTCGATGCTGCATTTTCCGCCTAGCGAGCGCGTTACTCTCCATCCCTATAGGGTTGGCAACCGCATCAACTACATCATTCCGCCGCTCGCTTACCGCTATACTTTTCCGCTGCTCATCTCCCGCAATCACATTCCGCCGTAGCTCCGCCTCTGCCCTTCGTTGCTCCTCTACAGTTTCTTCCTTTGCACCGCTCTCGGCTTGCCGCAATTCCCATAGCTTAGCCTGTTCGGCGGCCGCGTCCAGCGGATTCCATACTTGATCCGGCGCCGCTCCATTTCGCCATAACAAATGAGCCGTTCCCAGCCAATCCGGAACCTTCATCCCCGTTTCTTCCAACCATTCCGGAAACATCAACAATTGCTCGCGGCTGCACAACCTAATCGATCCATCTTCTGCACTCAACAATAAAACATAGTCCGCTAAAGGAAGCGCCCAATCTGAATCATGCGAGACAAGCACGATACCTGATCCGCTCGATTTCGTTCTCAATAACTGCTGCGCCACCGTCTCATGCCCCGCTCCGTCTAGTCCCGCCGTTGGCTCATCCATTAGCAGCCACGGGGCGGACGTAACGAAAACCGAAGCGAGAGCCGCCCGGCGCCGTTCTCCTCCACTCATCAAATACGGATCTCTAGCCAACCAAGACGAATCCCAACCAACCGCCGTTAACGCCGATTCGATGCGTTGTTGCCTTTCAGTCTCCGATAACTTATAGGGTCTTAGAGAGTAATCCAATTCCTCCTGGACGCTCCTGGCGAATAGTCCCTCTTCCGGCGATTGGCAGGCATAACTGTACTGTCGAAGCGCCTTCTCATTCAACCGCAATCTGCCCAACCTATTTTCTCGCCACAATGGCTCTGAGCCGTACTTCACGTTCAAACTCACCGACGGCCTCAGACCGGCTAGTTTCTCTAGCAGCGTAGTTTTACCCGCTCCATTAGGTCCCATGAGCAAAGTAATCGTGCCCGGAACAAGTTGCAATCCCGTAGCCCGCAATTGTGTCTCATCCCCAAGTCGCCATTCGATTCCGTCCACAAGAAGCGGTGTATGTTCCTGTTTATCGAGTTGCATGTTCCGCTTCCCCGTCCCCAATGTTTCCCAACACCTTTCTCCACTCCGACCCCGTCATCGGCAGCGGATCGTTTAGCTTCCCAAGCCGCCTTAGCTCAAGCGCCATAGCAGCCATATAGGGCAGCCTCAATCCGGCCCTGAGGCAAGGGGATATTGGTACCGCTCCTGTACCTGCTGTAACACCATATAGAAAATCCCGGCCATTCCCGTCATAAACAACGGTTCCCTCTCCAAGCGCAATAACGCGGGATTCCGGCTCCAGCTCATCCAATCGCTGCGTAACCCATATAACCGCGGTTCCATTCTTATGTAAATCTTGCGCCGTTTGCAAGATCGAATTTCGATTTCCTTCATCGAGCATAGAGGTCACTTCGTCAAGAACAATTAGAGGAGTATCGCAAGCCGTTGAAGCGGCAAGCGCCGCAAGCTGCTGCTGGCCTCCGGACAACCGGTCCCAGGCCTCATCTGCGAGCAAAATCAATCCCGTCTTCTTTAGCGCTCGTTCGACCCGCTCGGGGATTAACTCAGCTGCGATGCCCTGCCATTCCAATGCGAACGTAATTTCTTCTCGAGGCGTCTCCCCGAACAACTGGGCCCTCGGCTGCTGCAGTACGATCGGTGAACTTCCATCCCCGGCGAAACCGCGGTACAATTCACCAACTATCCCATCCGGCTGAAGCCCCGCAAGCAACTTTGCTAATGTCGACTTCCCGCTCCCGTTCACGCCAACGACAAATAACCATTCGCCTTCTTCCAAGTTCATGTTCACATTATCCAGGCGAAGAGAAGGATTTCCAAGCTCATCGTTTCCATATACGGAAATACCGTTTAAGACCAATGCATTTACTAATCGTTTCCCCATCGAGCAAAATCCCTCTTTTCAATCCGTCGATCACGTGCTACAATTTCAATTGTTAACCACAAACATATACCAAGGTTAACATTTAGGAGGCCTTTTGACAATGTCCAACCCATCAACCGCTGCTTCAACTCGTACGTCCGCACCAACGAACCAATGGATTAAAGGAATCGTCTACACCGCCCTATTCGGCGCTTTATTCATCGTAGCCACCCTTATCAAAATCCCGCTCGGCTTCACCCCTGTTCCGATCTCTCTCGGAACGTTCGCCATCATGCTTGCAGGCGGATTGCTCGGTGCCACTTACGGCTTCTGGAGTATTTTTATCGTAGTCGCATTAACCGCAACGGGTTTGCCCTTCATCGGAGGCGCCGGAGGCTTAGCCAAACTCACGGGGCCGACTGCGGGATACATATGGATGTACCCGATCGCGGCTCTGCTTATCGGTTTAGTGAGCGATGCCCTCTTCTCCAAAACAAAGAAGCTTTCCAGAACACAGCAGCTATATCTGTTGCTCGCTATCTTCGGTTTTGGTTCCCTTCTGCTTTACGTATCAGGTATCCCTTGGCTGGCGCATTCGTTAGACAATTCTAAATACGACACGCTGTCCGGAGCGCTAAAAGCGGGATTGTACCCATTCCTCCCAGGGGACGCGATTAAAGCAGTTGTAGCCACATTAGTTATCGTTTCACTTAAGCCGGTGCTTCCAAGCATCCGTCCTCTCAAAAAAAAATAATAACCAAGCATCTATTAAACTAGGGCTCCCATCCTCTATGGGGAGTCCTTTTTCCTTTTTATAGGACGAAAGTACAAGCGCGCTCCAAAATCTTTGCATACTTTACAAAGATTCTGAACTTCTTGCTCCGGTTTATTTTCCAATCGATAGGTTCATCATTCGGCGTTGTTTCATCTGCCTTGAAGGAGTGTGTCCCATTTCAATGGCTAGCGGACGGTTAGATCTGTTCATCGCCAAGCTGCCCATCCACACCGTCGTGTTTACCCTAAATTGCTCCGATTCCGCTTCCGAACTGCTTTCCGTCCCCCGCAACGCTCAGCTATATTTGAAACGAGGCACGATCAAACAAGCGATACAGCTGCAGTTCTTGGAAGGACGGGAATGTTTTGCCGATTTCATGGAAATGAACTTCGCATTGGCACGCCAATTTCAGCTTAACGCGCTTCGCCGTTATTTGCTTACGCACAACCCCGTCGACCAAACCTTAACTATTAAACCATCTCCGCTCAGCGAGACAACGGCGATTCTCTCAACTAGCGCTAACAACTCCGGTACTTTATCCGTTGGTTACGAGCTGTTGTCCCGGCTTGGAATTCCCGAAAGGCAAGGCTCGCTTATCAAAATCCGCCAAGGAAAGACCATAACCAATTTCCGGCTCCATGTACCCGCGAATTTATCCGATGATCGGCTGCGGATTTCTTCCTATTGGCTTCAGAAGTGGAAACTTATAGCCAACAACTCTTATCTTATACAGTACGATCAGAGAAATTCAACCTTAAGCGTTACCCCTTCGTCGGCCCCTATCCGTTAGCTATACTTACAACAAAGGACCACGCTAGCTGCGTGGCCCTTATCTTATTTCGATTTTTTCTTCGCGGCCGATCGTCCCTGTTTCTTCGGGTCGTCCGACTTGGGAGCTCTCGTCTGAGAGTTCGGAATACCTTCGGTCAAGTGCTTGCCCTCCTTTAATCTTCAAGGAAATTAATATCCCTTCCGACTGTAGGTTGTCAACAAACCCCATTCCTTATACGAACTCACCGTGATTTAGTCGCACTCTTCCGGAGCTTCCGCTGGGGTTGCCGCTTCTACGTCGAGCTTCTCCGCAACCGAATCGCGAATGACCGAGACAATAGATTGCAGCAAATAGTTTACGTCTACTTGGCTTTGCTGGAATTGCTGTACGATTGGAATATTGTCCAACTCATCCTGGATAGCATCGATTTCCGCTTCGATCTTCTCGACCATCGCCGGATTTTTGAACGTATTCTGGAATGCGACGAGCTCTTTTTGTTTTTTCTTGATCGTCGTTATGAGTCCTTGTACCCTCTCGTGCGTCTGAATGAGCTTCTCAGAGCGCTGGTACATTTCCACTTCTTCCGATGTCGTAATGAGCTGCGCCAATTCCTTGGCTCTTGCCAATATATCCTCGCGAACGATCAGATCCCGATTGTCGAAAATCGGCACCGAGCAGCTATCTCCGTCCTTGTGATCGTGATCATGGTCGTGTTCATGTGCGTGTGCGGACATTTGTTGTTTCCTCCCGATCGAGTCGTGTATTACTTAACTAACCTGGCTTGCTATAACCGGTGCGCTGATCGCTTCCGCTTTCACGTACCAGGTCTGAGCTGCCGTTACCCGAACTTGCACGAACTGGCCGATCCATTCCTTATTCCCTTCAAAATGAATGAGCTTATTGGAACGAGTCCGTCCAGACAGCACGTTGGCGTTATTCTTGCTCTCTCCTTCTACCAATACCTCGAAAGTTTGTCCGATAAGCCCTTGGTGGTGTTTAAGAGACAATTCGCCTATTAAGGCGTTAAGTCGCGCAAGACGTTTCTGCTTCACTTCTAAAGGCACATCGTCTGCCATATCGAAAGCCGGCGTACCTTCCCTCGGTGAATAGATGTACGTATATGCCGAGGTAATTTCCGCATCGCGCATGAGCGATAAAGTCTCTTCGAATTGCTCCTCCGTCTCGCCGGGGAAACCGACGATGACGTCCGTTGTCAGAACGGCGTTCGGAATCTCCTTGCGAATACGCCCCGCAAGCTCCAAGTAACGTTCGCGCGAATACTTGCGGCTCATCCGCTTCAGAACTTCCGTGCTTCCGGATTGCACCGGCAAATGAATATGCTCCACCAGATTGCCGCCCTTAGCCAGCACCTCGATCAAATGATCGTCGAAATCCCGTGGGTGAGACGTCGTGAAACGAATTCGCGGGATATCGATTTTATGAATATCTTCCATCAGGTCGCCGAAGCGATAGTTCCGTTCGACGAAATCTTTGCCGTATGCGTTAACGTTCTGGCCAAGCAGCGTAATTTCCTTGAATCCTTGCCGAGCCAAGTCGCGAACTTCCGCGATAACGTCTTCCGGCATCCGGCTTCTCTCTTTCCCGCGCGTATAAGGAACGATGCAATACGTGCAGAACTTATCGCAGCCATACATAATATTCACCCAAGCGCGCAGCCCTTCCGTGCGTTTCTTAGGCAAGTTCTCGATGATGTCGCCTTCCTTGGACCACACCTCGATGACCATTTCTTTGCCGAAATGGGCGTCTTGAAGTAGATGCGGAAGACGATGGATGTTATGCGTTCCGAAAATAAGATCGACATGCGCATGCTTCTGCATAATCCGGTTAACGACAGAAGCTTCCTGCGACATACATCCGCATACTCCGAGGATAAGCTCCGGTCGTTGCTGCTTAAGCACCTTCATATGTCCAAGCTCGCCGAACACTTTATCTTCCGCATTCTCGCGCACCGCGCATGTATTAAACAGAATGATGTCGGCTTCCATCCGGTTTTCCGTAGACACGTATCCCATGTCTTCGAATAAGCCGCGCATCACTTCCGTGTCGTGTTCATTCATTTGGCAGCCGTACGTGTAGATCAAATATTTCTTTCCGAGTCCGAGCGTTCTCAGCTCGTCCGGAACGGCATTCTCATAGTGGACTTGAATTTCTTCTTTGCCCCGCTCTTTCTCCCGCCGGTAGTCCGGTTCGGAGACGATATGGATATCCCGTCCGTTCAGACGGATTGTTTTGCCGCTCGGGTCCTCGGAAATGACTTTGGCGCCGGAGAAATCGAAGTATTTACTGAAATCCTTGGTTTCTTTGGCCATTTCATTCCCCCCAATTCACGTATTATATCATGAACTTGCAGACGTTTGCTATTGCTCGCTGCGGCTTCAAACGGGATCGTACTACGAAAAATGGGGTGACACTCCGCCGCTGGTTAAAATCAAGTTGCCTTGAATTGACTATGAGGATGCAGCTCGATTTTAAAGGCGGACGTAAACTCTCCGTGTCACCCCTTTTTCTCCGTAACCCGTTTGAAGCCTCCGCTTCTCCAATGCGTACGTCAAGCGAAGTATCCTAATCCAATACTTCGCCACCGATAAGTGCTGGTATTACGTCGTAACTGTCACTCCATGGTTAATGAAATACATTTCACGGCCTACTCAACAATTTCCCCAAAGTCGCCCGTGCACACGTTGGCGGCGTTGCCTTCGTCGGTGTCGATGTGCATGTCTAGGGCGAATTGGTCGGAGACGCGAGCAAGGACTTGTTCGAATACGACGCCGCGATCGCCCCCAACGCGTACCTTAAGGAGCTGCTTGTCAGCAATACCCCAGCGTGCCGCGTCTGACGTGTTAAAGTGAATGTGCCGCGCAGCTACGATGACGCCTTTGTCCACGGTGACTTCGCCAGCCGACCCGACGATGCGGATGCCCGGCGTGCCTTCGATGTTGCCAGATTCACGCAAAGGCGGTTGAAGACCCAGTGCGAAAGCGTCCGTTCGCGATATTTCAAGCTGGGTGGCTTTACGGGTTGGACCGAGAATGCGTACTTTAGGGAAAGAACCTTTCGGTCCGAATATAGCTACCATTTCGTTGGCGGCGAATTGTCCAGGCTGCGATAATGGCTTGAACTCCGTTAACTTCGCACCCGCGCCGAATAATATCTCTACATGCTCCTGCGTCAGATGAATATGGCGCGCCGACACGCCGACAGGTACTCGTTTGATCTGAATGGTCTCGGACATCTCAACCCCAACCTTCCTTCGTTATCCTATTTCCAGTATAACGCAAGAGGCGCGCGGGACAAACCCGCGCGCCTCTTATTCACGATGCTTATTTGAATTCCGTCAACAGTTTGTCAAAGTCTTCGCGGGACAGCTGCAAGTTCTGCTTCGCTAGCCCTTCCTCTTTGAAGCCGACGATCATTTCAATATCCTAGCCTCACGGTACAAAAAAGTTATTTAAAACATTCATAGACACTTTTGAGGAAAAGCTTTTCTTCAAATCCACCACGCTCTTCATTCTTCTACAATCTCACCTTTTCAAAATTTTCAAGTCAAACTCCCTTTATATCGTTTCGATGATATAATTATCTTTCAAACTGACGCTAGATAGCAATTTATCGAAATAATCTTTAAACGTATTCGCTAAAAAAGGTATACCATCGGTTTTTAATTTAAAGAAATTATACCACTCACCCATTAAAACATGATTATTATCCTCTAACCTTTCCTTAAAAACATCAAGATAACTTTTATTGGTATCATTACAGTACTTCAGCAATAATTCCAATTCAATAATTGATAAAATTTGTGGTCTGTATTGAAAAGATTCAACCTTTTCTGAATTGATTTTCTTTAAACTTGGAACAATATTCTTTTCATAGTACCAATCCGTATTGGCTGCAATGATTTGTTTATATGTTATCACTGAAGCAATAATTTTCTTATGCTCACTCTCTCCTATCAAGCTTGCGAAAGTACCGCTATTAATCATTTCTTTAACTGAATATAATTGCTCAAATCCAGTACTGATTTTTCTTGTAGAGTTATCTTGCTTCATTGCATTTTCTGAAGCAATGTGTGCGCTATACTCTACTCCTTTTGACTCTATAAGATATATATAATCTTCAAATACAACCATAAAATCACATATTTTTTCGCTAGTATATTGGCGGAGTTGATTTTCTTTAAAAACTTTTGTTTTAGGAATAAAATTCAGTAACAATTTTTCAATATATCTCTCAAAGTTTTCTCCAAATTCAACTCCAAAGTCACTAGGAAGCTCTTTCTTACAAATATCGAAAATACCCTCCGTAATCTTTCTCAAAAATAATTCCTTATGAACGACAAGGTACTCTATCTCATTCAGTTGAAGTATTGGTTTTTCAACAAATACTCCTTGAAGATAAGTATCATAAAACAATGAATGTGATTGTCCAACTTTCTCTTCAATTTTTTCATGATAGTTTTTAATCTCAGTAGATAATATTGAATTAATTTCGAAAAAAGAATCAATCACGCTATCAGGAACAATTTTCTCGTCCGAATTGAAATAATAAAGCGGAGAAATAGTTTGCTGTTTTTTCTTAGAGATATAAGCGTGAATAGCACTTCCAGTAAGTAGCCATTGATCGAAAGACATTCCGTATCTCTTTACAAAAAACGCTTTGCTTTTGGGGTATTTACCCAGATTGAAAAGCATTATCATGCGACCCAAAGAATTTGAACCATGCCCCCACTGCAAAAAGAATTGTTGTCTAAACATATTAATAAAGAACGGAGTTAAACCATCATCTTTTTCCAAAAAATGCATAGCAACTGGATCAAAATATTGGCGATAATGATTTAGTATCTTTTGAAGTTTCTTTTCACTAAGTTCTTGGCTTCGATTGCTACGATAATAAACACAGTTTGACTGAATTGAGTGTAGCAAAAAATGAGGTGGATACCGCCCAAATTGTTCTCTCTTATTGAAAACATCATTAAGAATATTGGATACGACTACTGCATAGTATTGAGGTTGATAGTTTTTAAGCAATGATTCAAGTATTTCACGGAATCGATCAGCTTTATGTTTTATACTAAAGTCAACCTCCATTGTAATTCCACCATTCTCAAGAGTGAAAGGAGTTTTTCTCTATGGATTGCTATTTATTTTAAGGATTATCAACTCTAATAAAATAAATACCAAAATTTTTGTGATTACAACTATATTAAGCAGCTAATGAAACCTCCACCTAAAAAGTGCTAATTAAAACACGGAAATTAGCACTTGTTTATTATATCAAATCATTCATTAACTGCCGTTCTTCTATCTTCATCTGTCAACTTCCAATGTTGATCGCTACTTAAACCTTTATCCACAATGTATTTACTCACTTTTCTGGCTAAATCAGCTATATTGAAATATTCGACACCGCAATTGTTCTCTTTTCCCGTTATTTTATCTATTATCTGAGCAAATCTCTCAACTACCTCGTTACCTTCTTCTGTGAAAACTTTCCATGCTCCGAAGGGCTTAGAACTTCCTGTCACACCCTCGAAATACTCCCCCTCAAAATTTGGAACTGATAGAAAAGATTTTATCTCTAAGCCCTTTTTTCTACCAAATTCAATCTCATTGTTAATTTTTAAGTTAACTGTCCACATGGAATTAACTATGTATTTACCATCTCTTTTTACTTTAGGACTATCTGCATCATGAAGAATACTATAATTAACCTTGAAATGATTTAGAATTTTGGAGACAGTTACTAAATTAGCTTTCCCCAAACAATTAATTACATGAATACAATCTTTCTCTATTCTTCCAATTTGCATAAGTGATTTAACGACAGTTACTTCTGTTTCACCTTCGACCAACAAATTATTCGTTGAAAAGAAGAACTCATTAAAGTACGGATTGCAATAATTCAACATCTTCAAATTTTCCTTATCATCATCGGTAAAAGTTGCTTCATCTGTTGAGAATGTATGAGTAGCATGTTGGGCATGTTGTTCTTTTTCAATTCTAATTACTGTAGTGTGATCTTTCGTAAGGTCTATAAACACAGGAGAATGACTTGAAACCATTACCTGCCAATCCTCATGTTCTGCAATAGCGTACAAAGATTCCATTGCATTTCTTATTGCACTTGGATGTAAAAATGCCTCTGGCTCTTCCAATAATAATATTTTTTGAGTTCCTGCTCCAATCGACTTCTTCTTCACTTGGTGTCTACCTGTATCTGCAAGCATTTTTAGGGCTGACCAAAGGAATGTTCTTTGTAAACCAGTACCATGATTAGAAAGAGGGGCTAGATGCTGTTCATTACTACCTAAACGTATAAAACTCCCACTACCTATAAGTTTATCTGGTTCAATCTTGCTAGCTTGTGGGTCAATTTGAATTATAGTTGCTTCTGGGAATACTTTCATCATTTCTTCAGAAACCATAGTACATGAACGAGTTAGTTCTTCTGAGATTTCTGTTTGAACGTCCTCCGCTAACTGTCTAATATCATTCAAAAGTTGTTGAACTTTGGAGTTATCCTTCTTAGTATTTTGCTTAATGGCATCTATTAATATTTCAAGAATCTTCTTTTCTAATTCTAAAGGATCATCTAATGGGGATATTTTAAGAGGAGTTGGAATTTTACTTGTTAATATGCTATCAAAACCACCCATTCCACCTTTCTCGAAGAGACCAGTAGCAGGATTATAAGATAACTTTTCACCATTTACATCAGGAGAAGACCATTGATATTGTGCTTTTATACAATTTTTATAACCTAATAATTTGTCATCATGTATCCATTTCTTAGCTAATTCCCCATCGGCAACATCTACAAATATCCCAGCAATTTTAGGTTTATTTTTAATATCTTCATTGTAGAAATCTTTAAGTCTTAATGGCGCTCCTGTTGAAGCAAAAGCTTCATACGCGGATAAAACTGTTGTCTTTCCTACGTTGTTTTTGCCTATAAGTACAATAATATTATCGATTTTTACCCTAACACTTTGTGAACCAATACCACGAAAATTTTCGATAATCAGTTCTGCTAATTTCATTATTTATGCCTCCTAAATTAGTATGCTAGTTCAAAAATTAATCCAAGCTAACTAATCGCATTCTAGCATAAATAATACCACGTAATTTGTCGTATTTGGTTAAATTTTCTTTACAATCTAATAATCCTTTCATCTTATAAAAACTTCACTAAATGAAGAAAGCAAAAAGAACTCTGTTAACTTAAACTGAGTTCTTTTTGCTTTTTCACATTTTTTGTTTTTTCCCAACCTTCTGAAACAAATTTTGTTTAGTAGGTTGGGCGAACAACTCTATGGATTCTATCTATTATTATCTTCTAGCCTTCTTCTTTGATTTTTCGTTCTGATCGAATTTGTTCTGATTATTATGGTGCCTATTCTTTCGCGAAATCCAGTCAACCTTAAAACTTTCAGTATTTTTGATAAAGAAGATTACTACCGAAACTATTATAGTCAATTCGCTCAAATCATTCATATGGATTCTCCTTAAAGAACCCATATAGTACGTTCGCCACTGTTAAAACCATAACAGTTATCCATTGATAACACAAGTAATGTACAACTATCAAGCTACATTTCTAGTTTTCAAATCTCGAATATCTCGTGCAGATGACAAAAAACGCTTATCCAATACTAATCCCTCCAATGGATTAATTTTGAAAAGCGTTGTAGTTAAGTTTGCTTCAACTACGGGTACATACGCTTTTATCTGTCGTATATACCCGTTGCGTTACCTATGAAGTTTTTACCCTCTTGTCCGAGAACCTTATTTGAATTCCGTCAACAGTTTGTCAAAGTCTTCGCGGGACAGCTGCAGATTCTGTTTCGCAAGCCCTTCTTCTTTGAAACCGACGATCATTTCATCGTATGCTTTGCGCTCTTTGTTCTGGTAGATCAAGCCGGTAACCATGCCGTTCGTCTCCATAATCTTGGTCATGGCCGCGATGCGGTTGGAAGGATCATAATCCGGGAATTGCTCCAGGTTTACGATATTTTCCTTGAACCAGTCGTACGTGTTCACCTTGTTGAAAGTCACGCAAGGGCTGAATACGTTGATAAGCGAGAAGCCTTTGTGCTTCAGGCCTTCTTCGATCAGCGTCGTCAATTGCTTCAGATCGCTGGAGAACGACTGGGCTACGAAGGTAGCTCCAGCGGACAATGCGATTTCAAGCGGTGACAATGTGGACTCGATCGAGCCTTCAGGGGTCGATTTCGTCTTGAAGCCTTCCGCGCTGCGCGGGGACGTTTGCCCCTTGGTCAACCCGTAAATCTGGTTGTCCATAACGATGTACGTCATGTCGAGGTTACGGCGAATCGCATGAACCGTATGGCCCATGCCAATCGCAAAGCCGTCTCCGTCGCCGCCGGAAGCGATAACCGTAAGCTCGCGGTTAGCCAGCTTAACGCCCTGAGCGATCGGAAGCGAACGACCGTGAATCCCGTGCAAGCCGTACGCGTTAATGTAACCGGAAATACGGCCCGAACAGCCGATTCCCGAAATGACCGCTAACTGCTCAGGCTCAAGGCCGACGTTAGCCGCCGCACGCTGGATAGCCGCCTGTACGGAAAAGTCGCCGCAGCCCGGACACCAGTTCGGCTTCACATTGTTGCGAAACTCTTTGAATGTTGCCATCTTAGTTCAGCTCCTTACAGGCTTTGTGAATTTCCGAAGGCAGGAACGGGGTTCCATCGTACTTGAGCAGGTTACGAATCTTGTCGTGATATCCGTTGTTCTGCTTGATCAAATTGGCCAATTGACCGGTAGCGTTATTCTCTAGCACGACCACTTTCTTAGCGGCGTCCAGATGCGGCTTAAGCAGCTCGCTAGGGAAAGGATGCATCTGGCGAACCATAACGTGATTCGTCTTAATGCCCTCCGCCGTCAAGCGCGTACGCGCTTCCTCGATCGTTCCGCCCGTTGATCCCATTGCGATAATGAGAAGATCCGGATTCGCGTTCGGAGCATCAGCCTTAATCGCGTTCGTCACGCGGAGCTCGCTGATTTTACCTAAGCGTTTGTCCATCATTTTCTCACGGTTTAGCGCATTCTCGGAAGGTCTGCCCTCTTGATCGTGCTCAACGCCGGTCACGTGGTGAATACCGTTTTTCATGCCGGGAATAACGCGAGGGGAAACGCCGTCTTCCGTCAGCTCGTACCGTTTGAACAAGCGATTTTCTTCGTTAGCCGGCAATTCGCCGTTTAGCAGCTTGCCGCGGTTAATGACGATTTTGTCGTAATCAAGCGCTTCCGCCGTTTGTTTACCGAGCGACAACTGCAAGTCCGTCGCGATGATAACCGGGATTTGATACTGTTCCGCTATATTAAAGCCTTCAATCATATCGTAAAAGCATTCTTCGATCGTACTCGGCGCGACGACCAATTTCGGAATCTCGCCGTGCGTACCGTAGATGAGCGCATTGATGTCGGATTGTTCTTGTTTGGTCGGCAAGCCCGTCGAAGGACCGCCGCGCTGGGTATCAACAATGAGCAGCGGGGTTTCCGTCATCCCGGAAAGACCGATCGCCTCCATCATAAGCGAGAGCCCTGGACCCGCGGATGCCGTCATTGTCCGGACACCGGCGTAGTTTGCGCCAATCGCCATCGTTACCGCGGCAATTTCGTCTTCCGTCTGAACGACCGTTCCGCCGAACTTAGGAAGCTTTTTAATTAAGTACTCCATGATTTCGGATGCAGGCGTAATCGGGTAAGCAGCCATCAGACGACAGCCTGCGGCGACGCATCCAAGCGCCATCGCTTCGTTGCCGATCATGAACAGCTTCTGCTTGCCGTCCGCATCCTCAAGCTTGAACTCGTCAAGAGGACCGCCGGCTTGCTCCAGAACGAACTCCGCGCCGCGGCGAACCGCTTCGATGTTCTTTTCTACGATCGCCGGACCTTTACGTCCGAATTCTTCTTCTACCGCTTTGTTGAACACTTCCATCGGCAATCCGAGCAGTCCCCAGGACGCACCGGAAGCAACCATATTTTTCATGAGGGACGTGCCTAATTCTTCTGCAATCGCCGTGATCGGAACCGCGAACAGCCGCGCTTCGACGCCTTCTGGGATTGTAGGGGCAAATTTCGCGTCAGCCACAACGACTCCGCCCGGCCGAAGCTCTCCTGCATTCAAATCGATGCTCTCCTGGTCAAAAGCAACAAGAATGTCCAGGTCATCCGAAATCGCTCGAATCGGCTTCGTGCTGATGCGGATTTTGTTATTCGTGTGTCCGCCTTTAATCCGCGAGGAAAAGTGCCGGTACCCGTACAGGTAGTAGCCCAGGCGGTTCAGTGCGGTGGAGAAAATACGGTCCGTACTTTCCACGCCTTCCCCTTGCTGGCCGCCAATTTTCCATGACAGTTGACTGATCACAGTGCCCATCTCCTCTTAATCTCCGGTTCGTCACTTTTCGACAGAATAACCCTATAATATTTTTTAATACCCTAATAAATATTATGTTTTAGCTAGGTAAATTGCAAGACATATTGATGTAAGAAACACATAGTTCTTTGATATGGGATCATTGCCGAATTGAGATGAATGTCAGCCCAATCCTTCAATTAGGTAGATTTTTTGTTAAAAAACGGATTGCCGTTTCACCCAAAAATCCTTTCACCAATTGTTCAGGATACCGTCTTAATAAGGCTTCGGCTAAATCCGGGTATTTTCCTGGATGCTCCAGCCCTTGAACATGCCTGGAAATCCCGTCGAAATCCGAACCGAAGGCAATATGTTCCGCCCCGCCAAGCGCACATACATGCTCCACATGACGAAGAACATCATCGATGGTCGCAGGCTCCGGCGCGATAACGAACCACGGGACGAACGTCAGTCCGATAATGCCTTGAGCGGAGATGATAGCCTGAATTTGCGCATCCGTCAGGTTGCGAGGGTGGTCTTTAATAGAGCGGGCATTAGAGTGGGAGGCGAAAAAAGGCCGTCCGGCGCACTCCGCCAAATCCCAGAACCCCCGATCCGACAAATGGGACACATCTATTAGGATGCCCAAAGATTCGCATTCCGTAACAAGCTGCCTGCCGGCTTTCGTGAATCCGGCGCCGCGCGGCTCGAGCGCACCGTCGCATGCCCAGTTGGCATGATTCCAAGTCGGGCCTAGCAGGCGCAATCCTAGACGGTAGAGAAGACGCAACGCCCACATATTTCCTCGCAGCCCTTCGACTCCTTCCAAGGAAAGCAACGCGGCGATTTTCCCTTCCTGCAGCGCAAGTTCGATATCTCCCGCTCTTCGGATCAGCTTCATCCCTTTAACGGTTAATATTTCGCTCCAGAACAGCTCGGCGGCACGGAACAACGATTCCGGATCGCCAGGTATCGTATCAGGCAAAAAGATTGGAAACACCTGCAACTCTATTCCGCCCTGCTGTAATCGATCGGGAGTCACGTCGAACCTTTCGGCTGAATCGGCAGAACCCCATTTGGAACCGGGATGTTCTAACATTTTACAAATCACGTCAGCGTGCAAATCGGCAACCCTCACAGATTTCCCCTCCTGTATCCTTCAGTTATTTACGGAAATGCGCACAAAAAAACCTGCCGCAACGATGAAATCAACTTGTAACGCTTCACGCGTTACTTGCGACTGTCATCTTGGAACAGGTCGACACTTTCAAAAGCATTCTCCTATCGCGGTTCGACGATGAGCTTGATTGCCGTCCGGTCTTCTCCGTCGATCACAATATCCGTAAAAGCCGGGATGCAAATCAAGTCTACCCCGCTTGGAGCTACAAACCCGCGAGCGATGGCAACCGCTTTAACCGCCTGATTGAGCGCGCCAGCGCCGATCGCTTGCAGTTCTGCCGCCCCGCGTTCGCGGAGCACACCTGCCAGTGCGCCTGCAACGGAGTTTGGATTGGACTTTGCGGAAACCTTTAATACTTCCATGACCAGTACCTCCTCTTATGACAACCCGCGTATTTCATCGGTTGCATCGGGAATGAACGCAACGCAGGCGAGACTACGTCGGTTGCATCGGTATGGCAACCGTACGCTGCGCTGGGCACAGCTATGCGGTTGCGTAGGTAACTAAACGGAAAGCAAAGGATGGGCCCACTAAGGCATACTTATTCGGTAACCCGGACGATAATTCCTTCTTTTCCTAAGCCGTTTGGTCATGAAAATGTTCCATCTATTCTAAACACCTCTAAACAGCGATCCAAGAATCCTCATCTACGGAAATGTTTTGAATTTTTACCGCTTTTCCTGTCGATTCGTCGATATCCACGAACACCCCGTTTAACGTCCACTTGCCTTCGGCAACGGTAAACCTGGCAGGCATTCCGGTTATAAACCGACGCAGCACCGTCTCTTTGTCCATCCCGAGAACCCCATCGCGCGGTCCCGTCATTCCCGCATCGGTTAAGTAAGCCGTACCTTCCGGCAAAATGCGGCTATCGTTCGTCTGAACATGCGTATGCGTGCCGACCACGAGCGATGCGTATCCATCTAGATGCCAACCCATAGCGATTTTCTCGCTTGTCGCTTCGGCGTGAAAATCAACGAGCACGCACTTCGTTTGCCGATGAAGCTCCTCGATCTCTTCATCTGCGGTTCGGAAAGGGCAGTCTGCCGGAGGCAAAAACGTACGACCGATCAAGTTCACGACGCCAAGCTCCTTGCCGTTCCCCTTGACGATCATGCTGCCGCGTCCGGGAGTTCCCGGCGGCAGGTTGGCAGGACGAATCAACCGCGGCTCATCATCGATAAACTCAAAAATCTCGCGGTTATCCCATGTATGGTTACCCATCGTAATTCCGTGTACGCCCCATTCGAACAACTCCCGAACGATCGTTGCGGTAATGCCGCGTCCGCCCGCGGCGTTCTCGCCGTTAGCGATAATAATATGGGGATTATATTTGTCCTTAATCCAAGGCAGTAACCGTTTTACGGTATCCCGGCCGATATTTCCGACAATGTCACCGATAAAAACTACTTTCATATTCTCTCACCTTATGCTTTCTGAAGGGTTGAAAAAGGGAAAAGTGGCTGCATTTGCCGCAGCCACTTTTCAGCCTTCCCTGCATTCCGTAAATTATTTGGCGTATTCCACGGCACGGGTTTCACGAATGACCGTAACTTTGATGTGGCCTGGATAATCCAGTTCACCCTCGATCTTCTTCGTAATATCCCGAGCCAGACGGAATGCCTCGGTGTCATCGATTTTCTCTGGCTGCACCATGACGCGAACTTCGCGTCCGGCTTGAATCGCGTACGATTTCTCGACGCCTTCGAACGATTCGGAGATCGCCTCCAGCTTCTCGAGCCGGCGAATGTAAGTCTCCAAAGTTTCGCGGCGTGCGCCCGGTCGTGCGGCGCTGAGCGCGTCGGCGGCGCCGACGAGCATCGCGATAACCGAGGTCGCTTCCACGTCGCCGTGATGGGACGCGATGCTGTTGATGACCACAGGATGTTCCTTGTACTTCTTGCCCAATTCCACGCCGATCTCGACATGCGAGCCTTCCACTTCGTGGTCGAGCGCTTTGCCGATATCGTGCAGCAAGCCGGCGCGTTTAGCAAGCGTGATGTCTTCTCCCAATTCCCCAGCCATCAGGCCGGTTAAATAGGCAACTTCCATCGAATGCTTCAACACGTTCTGGCCGTAGCTCGTCCGGAATTTCAGACGTCCAAGAATTTTGATCAAATCCGGATGCAGGCCGTGCACGCCAACCTCGAAGGTTGCTTGCTCGCCATACTCGCGAATTCTTTCGTCGACTTCCTTGCGTGACTTCTCCACCATTTCCTCGATGCGGGCCGGGTGAATCCTTCCGTCCGCAACCAATTTCTCCAGGGAGGTCCGTGCAATTTCACGGCGAATCGGATCAAAGCCCGATAGAATGACCGCTTCCGGCGTATCGTCGATGATGAGGTCTATCCCCGTCAACGTCTCAAGCGCACGGATGTTCCGGCCTTCACGGCCGATAATGCGGCCTTTCATCTCTTCGTTAGGCAACGTAACGACGGATACCGTCGTCTCCGCCACGTGATCCGCGGCGCAACGTTGAATGGCGAGCGAGATAATGTCTCGCGCTTTCTTGTCGCCTTCTTCTTTGGCTTGCTGTTCGATTTCCTTGATCAGTTGCGCGGTTTCGTGACGCACTTCCTGCTCCACGTTCGACAATATCATCTGTTTGGCATCTTCCGTGGACAAGTTCGAGATGCGTTCCAATTCCTGCATTTGCTGCTTGTGCAGCACTTCAACTTGATCTTGAGTCTCTTCTACACGTTTCTCTTTGTTGGCGACTTGCTCCTCTTTACGTTCCAGCGCTTCGAGTTTGCGATCCAGCGACTCTTCCTTCTGCAATAGCCGTCTCTCTTGGCGTTGAATTTCGTTGCGGCGCTCGCGAATATCGCGTTCCGCTTCGTTGCGGAGCTTGTGCACCTCGTCTTTGGCTTCCAGCACCGTTTCTTTACGAACGGCTTCCGATTCTTTCTTGGCAGATTCAACAATCTGAATGGCAGCCGCTTCGGCACTAGAGATTTTGGCTTCCGCAATGGATTTGCGTGCGACATAACCGATCCCAAAGCTTAGGACGCCAACAACGAGAACGATCAAGATCCAGATCCATGAATCTATCACGGTCTTTCACCTCCTCGTTGCATCACCAAGGCAACCGCTTGGGGACACTTATTCAATTGATTTTCCGGTTTCCAAACCGTTTGATTACATGTGAACAAAGCATAAAGTGTCGAAAAAACATATTCTGGATCGCTTCTTGGAAGGAAAAACGATCAGAATGGGAAGATGTAATACAAAATCATTTTATCTTTTGCTAAATTAGATTGTCAAGCAAGGTTCGTAGGTTACTTTACAACACTTCCTGCTCTTTCCATTAATCATCCAAATATTCGGAATCGAACGGATCGCTCTCGTCGAAATCGGACTCGTATTCCGGTTCCGCAAACTCGGATGCAACTTGCTGGATCGCCGATCTAACCACTCCCGAAGGGTAACCTCTGCGCAAGAGCATCGCCATCAGCTTCTGTTTGCGCTCCCTGTCATTTCCTTTAATATTGGGCCACCTCTTGCGCGCTAGAATGAAGCAGGACTCTTGCTCGATCTGCCCGTCCAGCTCGCCGATCGCTTGCTCCGCGTCTTCCCGCCGCACTCCCCGCTGAAGAAGCTCCTGTTTGATAAGCATCCGACCTTTGCTCTGACCGATCGCACGCTGCTCCGTGAACCGCTTGGCATAGGCGGAGTCATCTAACATCCCGCGTGCTTGCAGACGTTCGAGACACCCCGCCACGACGTCTGGGACATATCCTTTGCGCTTAAGCGCCCTGGACATCTCAGCGGTTGTGCGTGCCTTGCGTTCCAACATCGCAAGCGCAACTCGATAAGCGTCTTCCTTCTGCTCATCTTCCTTGAGTTTTGCGTACTCCTCCGCCGATAACTCTCGGCCTTTCAGCAACCGCCAGCTAACGAGAGTATCCTCATGGACCGTTAACAGCGCTTCGTCTAAACCGCCCATCGATTGCGCTCCGGCAATGAGAGCATCGACCTCATCCGACCAATCACTGGATACCTGTTCCGTTTTCTCTATTTCAAAATCCGTCTGACTCCGAGTCTCTGGCTCCGATTCATCCAATTTCAACTTTAGAGCGACGCGATACATGTAAGGTTGCTTGGGATGTGTCTCTATTGAAATCACGGTCGCTCCGAGGACGGAAAAACCCGAAGCTGCACCTGCGTTATTATTGTTGGTATTTGCGCTGTCATTTCGATCGTTGTACCGACCTGCCTTTCGGCTTCCCCTATTGCCCCCACGACTGGGCTTATACATCCCAGAACCTCCTCCTTCCGCAAAAACAGAAAGAGCGGCAAAATATGCCGCCTTCAGTGTATAAATCTATGAATTCTTATTTAATTACGTTAGTCATAGCTCTTAAGTAAACGGTCAATTAATCGTCTTCGCCAAATTCGCTGTCGTCGTCATCGCTTGCAGCGAATGCGCCGGTTTTCGGTGCCGACAACGAAGAGCTGAGAAGAGCTTCGCGGATTTGCATCTCGATCTTCTCGGAAACTTCCGGGTTGTCCTTCAAATATTGCTTCGCGTTCTCGCGACCTTGACCAAGCCGTTCGCTATTGTATGAGAACCAAGCGCCGCTCTTCTGGATAATATCCTGCTCTGCGCCGATGTCGACGATGCTTCCGACTTTGGAGATGCCTTCGCCGTACATAATATCAACATCAGCTTGCTTGAACGGAGGAGCTACCTTGTTCTTAACGACTTTAATCTTGGTCCGGTTGCCGACTACGTCGTTGCCTTGTTTAATCGCTTCAACGCGACGAACATCGAGCCGTACACTGGCATAAAATTTCAAAGCGCGTCCGCCCGGGGTCGTCTCCGGATTGCCGAACATGACGCCGATCTTCTCACGAAGTTGGTTAATGAAGATCGCAAGACACTTCGACTTGCTGACCGCTCCGGACAGCTTGCGCATCGCCTGAGACATCAGACGGGCTTGCAAGCCGACGAAGGAATCTCCCATGTCGCCTTCGATCTCCGCTTTAGGCACAAGCGCAGCAACGGAGTCAATGACGATAATATCGACTGCGCCGCTGCGCACGAGCGCTTCGGCAATTTCCAAAGCTTGCTCGCCCGTATCCGGTTGGGAGAGAAGAAGCTCGTCGATGTTAACGCCGAGATTTCTCGCATAGACCGGATCAAGTGCATGCTCCGCATCAATGAATGCTGCCGTTCCGCCCGCGCGTTGAACTTCCGCGATGGCGTGAAGGGAAACAGTTGTTTTACCGGATGATTCCGGTCCGTATACTTCTATGATCCGCCCGCGCGGATATCCGCCTATGCCGAGCGCAATGTCCAACGCTAGAACGCCACTGGAAACCGTCTCAACCGCAAGATGCGCGTTTTCCCCTAACTTCATTACCGAGCCTTTACCGAACTGCTTTTCAATCTGGCGCAAAGCCATGTCTAATGCGGCGCGACGATCCGACAACACACCCACATCCTTATCCTTTGATAGTTTTATCATACCGTGTTTTCAATCATTTGCCAAGCTTTTTGAGAACATTTGTTCGATTTTTTTACGAAAAAAGAACCGCAGCAAAGTAATCTTCGCTACGGTTCTTCCGCAACTTTCTAGTAGACTTTAACATAACTCCGATGAATTGACAAGTATCGACAATTTTATCCGTGTGATAATGGTTAGAGAGCCTTTCGGAGAACAGCCACCGCGGCCCGTCCCTTCAGCACGCGAGTCCGCTCAACCATTGCCCTGTCCGGCCAAAGTCTGCCATAGCATATACAACGCACGCTTAGCGGAGCGAAGCCGGATGCCTTCGCGGTCGCCGGCAAGCTGCAGCTTCTCCACGCGCGTCTCCCGTCCCCGTTCGGCTAAGCCAATATAAACGAGGCCAACCGGCTTGCCTTCAGCCGCGGCGGGACCGGCATTGCCCGTAATCGACACCGCGAAATCCGAATCGGCAGCCAGCCGCATGCCTTTCGCCATAGCAGCGGCCGTCTCCGAACTGATCGCGCCTGGAGCGTCCGGCCCTTCTAGCAGTTCGGCGGAAACGCCTAGCTGCTGTATTTTCATCTGATTGCTATAGCTGACGACTCCGCCCAGAAAAACGACCGCGCTGCCCGGGATCGTCGTTATGAGCTCCGACACCATGCCCCCCGTGCAGCTTTCCGCCAACGTCAAAGTCCTTCCCTGTTCAGTCAGCATCCGCACGATCACGGCTTCAATAGGCACGTCTTCCTCCGCATATAAATGAGCCAACGTGCGCCGACGGATTTCCGTCACTGTCCCATCAAGCTTGCGTGAAGCTTCTTCCGCATCCGCGGCTTTCGTAGACACGCGAACGGCTACTTCCCCTTCTTTCGCATAGGGGGCAATCGTCGGATCCTGCTGCTCGCGAATGAGATCGATCAATACGTCCTCAAGCCCCGATTCTCCGATTCCAGCGAATTTGAGCATAACGGAATGCAGCGTCATCACTGGACCGAGCTGTTCCTTCAACCATGTCGCTCCGTCATTGTCAAACATCGGCTTCATCTCGCGAGGCGGACCTGGGAGCAGCAAATAACACGTCCCATCCGACTTCAAAGCGTTTCCGACCGCCAAACCCGTATCATTCCGAAGCGGCGCAGCCCCTTCCACCAATAAAGCTTGGCGGCGGTTGCTTTCCACGAAAGTGCCGCCTCGACCCGCGAACATGCTTATGATTTTGTTCATCGTAGGCTCATGCAGTTCAATTCCGCGACCCAAATATTGTGCAAGCGCGTCCCGCGTCAGATCATCTAGCGTTGGGCCAAGCCCGCCCGTAAACACGAGCAAATCCGCTCTTCCCCGTGCGATATCGATCGCTTGCATCAATCTTTCCTTGTTATCGCCCACCACAGTCTGATAATAAACATCAATGCCCAGCTCTGCCAAACCTCTCGACAGATACTGGGCGTTCGTGTTTACGATTTGACCGAGGAGCAATTCCGTGCCGACAGCGATGATTTCTGCTCTCATGACGCACCTCGTTATATCCGGCTAATTCCGGTGCTTAGTCGGAAACCGGGATCAAGTTTTTGTTTTTCACGAAATAATCGACGCCCGAGTAGACAGTAATGAGTACCGACGCCCATACGACGATCAGATCGATGCGCAAATCTAGGAAGTTAAAGGGGAAGTTGTTTAACAACAGTACGATAATCATCGTAATTTGCACCGCTGTTTTCCATTTGCCCCATTTGCTTGCTGCGAGTACGGCACCTTCCAATAACGCAACTTGCCTGAGTCCGGTTACCGCCCACTCCCGGCTAATAATGATGATTGCCACCCAAGCACCCAGCTTCTCCATCTCGACCAATGCGATAAGCACTGCCGCCATGAGAAGTTTGTCAGCCAACGGATCAAGCAATTTCCCTAAATTGGTGACGATTTTGCGTTTGCGCGCAATATAACCATCCAAGCCGTCGGTGCTTGCCGCGATGATGAACAATAAGAGAGCAAACACCTGATTATAGGAAATCGAATAACTGCCAATGGTGAGCGGCTCAACATCCAATTTGATCAGCAGGAAAATGGTCACGACCGGCACAAGAAATATTCTTACGAGCGTGATCCGATTGGCAAGGTTCACGCAATTCCCTCCCCTGACAAATCATACTCGTAAGCATGGGTAATTCTAACCTTGCCCATTTCGCCGATTTGCACCGGACAATTGGAAATATAAACTTCCCCATCCACTTCAGGGGCATCATATTGGCTTCTTCCGATGAAAACATCGCTGCGTCCATCGTAACGCTCAACGAGCACGTCGATGGTGCGGCCGACGTATTTAGCGGAATTGCCCGTCGCAACCTCGCGCTGAATTTCCATCAGCGTATTCTGACGGAATTGCTTCACCTCGTCCGGCAACTGATTCGGCAAGCGATGCGCGGGCGTATCCTCCTCTTGGGAGTAAGCAAACACGCCTAGCCGGTCGAATTTCATCTCGCGAACGAATTCGCACAGCTTCTCGAAATCCTCATCCGTTTCGCCCGGGAATCCGACGATCATGGATGTGCGAAGCGCCACTTCCGGAATGCGCGAACGAATTTTGCCAACCAGCTCGCGAACGTCGCGTTGACGTCCTGGCCGACGCATTCTTTTTAAGATGGAATCCTCGCTATGCTGTAGAGGCATATCGATATAGTTGCAAATCTTAGGGTTGCTCGCGATCGTATCGATCAATTCATCGGTGAAGAAACCCGGATAAGCATAATGCAGTCTTACCCAAGCAATCCCGGGAACCTCGCTAACGCGATTAAGCAACTCAGGCAGCTTAAAACCTTCATATAAATCGGTTCCATAGTTCGTTGAGTCCTGAGCGATCAAGCTGATTTCCCTGACGCCTTGATCGGCAAGCATCTGCACCTCAGCCAGAATAGACTCGATCGAACGGCTGCGGAACTGCCCCCGCATGATCGGAATGCTGCAGAACGTGCAAGCATTGTCGCAGCCCTCGGCGATCTTCACGTAAGCCGTGTGACGAGGGGTACTGAGCAGCCTTGGCAAATTTTCTTCGTAATTAAACACGGGGTTGCCCACGTAGACCGGCTTGCGTCCGCGAAGCGCCTCGTCGATAATTTCATTGATCCGATGGAAATCCCCCGTGCCAACGATCCCGTCAATTTCGGGCATCTCTTCCATGAGCTCTTTCTTATATCGCTGGGTTAGACAGCCCGAAACGATAAGCGCCTTCAAACGAGCCGTTTCCTTCAATTCAGCTAGATTAAGAATCGTATTCACCGACTCTTCCTTCGCCGCATCGATAAACCCGCACGTATTAACAATAATGACCGTCGCGTCTTCCGGCTTCTCTACCAGCGAGAATCCCCGCTTGTGAATGAGCCCCGACATAATCTCGGAGTCGACTAGATTTTTCTCGCAGCCGAGCGTGACGACGCTGACTTTCTCAATCATGGATGACTTCCCCCAAACGTTCGTCCGTTCTTATCACACAACAGTATAAACGAACCCCTCGGACGTGTCAAAATCGCTTACATCTCACCGATAGTTGATAAATTGCAGTTCCAGCGGCAAACCCGCTCCTCTTAACAGAGCCATAACGGCTTGCAGGTCGTCCTTGCTTTTACCGGTAATCCGCAGTTGGTCGCCCTGAATCTGGCTTTTCACCTTGATTTTCGAATCCCGGATCAGGACGTTCATTTTCTTCGAGTTTTCTTGGTCGATACCCTGCTTCATCTTGATGTTCTGGCGCACGGTCCCTCCCGAGGCGGGCTCGATCTTGCCATAATCCATATTAAGGATAGGAACGCCGCGTTTAATCAGCTTAGTCTGCAAAATGTCCACGACGCTTTTGAGCTTATAATCGCTATCCGAAGCGACGACAAGCTGCTCGTCCTCCAGCGTAATGTTGCTCTTGCTGCCCTTAAAATCGAAGCGCGTTTCGATTTCCTTCAGAGCTTGCTGAACCGCGTTATTCACTTCCTGCATGTCGACTTTGGACACGACGTCAAACGAATATTCCGATGCCATTACAAACCGCTTCCTTTCGTTTTATACCCTATTTTCCCATTATTATAGCATGAGTGACGTCCTCGTTAAAAACAAAAAAGCCCTCCTTGGAGGGCCTATCATGGAATTGTCCTTATTGTACGGTTCCGGCTGCCGGAGTGAACATGTATCTCGTCGTTCCCGGTTTATTGCCATCATCGAAGGTAACATCGTCTACGTAAAACGTCACGTGGTCCGTACGACCGACACTAACGTAAAGCGGTGTTGTCATATCAAACGTCAAAGGTTGGGCTTCCCTCACGCTTTTGTAAAATAGCTTCTTCCCTTTTTTTCCATCCGCTCGAACTTCAATCCAGCTTTCTCCCGTTATCTCCAGCTTAAGCTTATGTCCGGTTCCTGGAGTTACTTCGTAATAATTAACGTTGTTTCGCGTTTCCTTAAGCGTAAGCGTCACCGCATTGGACGCTGGAGGCGGTGGAGTTACACTTTCAGATGGTGTCGTGCTTGGCGATACGGTTTCCGATGCGCTCGGCGAAGCGGTTTGGGTCGTAATAGGCGGGTTAGTATTAAGCTCCTGAGTTCCCGGGCCTTTATTGTTGGACAAATAAATATAAACGACGACAACGATCAAAATAGGAAAAGCCCACATCAACAAAGATACGGCTACTTTACCCCAGCGGTCGTTATGCTGCACGCTTCGTCTTCCGGCTTTAATCCGAGGTTCTGTCCTAACTGTTTCCGCAGCGGGCGGTTGGGGCAGTTCCTTATGGTATAAACGCAGCACCTCTTCAGCATCCAATCCGACGCTTTCGGCATACGTTTTCACGAAGGCCCGCACATAGAAAGAGCCCGGCAACACTTTGTAATCGCCCGTCTCGATCGCTTCCAAATATCTTTTGCGTATTTTGGTGTATTCTTGAATGTCGTCTAGTGTGTAACCGCGCTGCTCTCGAGCTTTGCGAAGCAGGGCGCCCAAATCGGACATGCCTTTCACCTCCGGATATTCATGGTGTTGGCGTATGTAAGGTTAGAAATCGTCGTTTAATCCTGCCGTCGTAAAAGTTTCGTACGTAATTTCTTCGTCAGGCGAATTGCGCAATTCTACGATACAATCGAATATGTCGTAATCGAATTGGGATTCCCGCACGAAAATATCGGGATGCTCGATCACTTTGGTTGAAGGCATAGCCATAATTTCCTGTATTAATGCGTAATGTTTCTCGTTCGAACGAATAGTGCTGACGATGCCATCGATAATAAATACGTTGTTCGGGTTCATTTCTTCTTCGGACAGCTGGCTTCTTACGGTTTGGCGAAGCAAAGTAGAGGAGACGAACGCCCAGCGCTTGTTCGAGCAAACGCTTCCCGCGATAATCGATTCCGTCTTCCCAACCCGCGGCATTCCCCGCAATCCGATCGTTTGGTTTCCTTCCCGTTTGAACAATTCGCCCAGAAAGTCGACCAATAACCCTAATTCGTCGCGCGTGAACCGAAACGTCTTCTTGTCATCGGAATCCCGCTCAATATAACGCCCGTGCCGAACCGCCAATATATCGGTTAATCGAGGCGGACGCAATGTATTAATCGTAATATTCTCGACTTTTCGCAGCATCTTGCCGAGCAACTCGATTTTCTCTTCATCATCGGTTTGCAGCAGCATCCCGCGGGTTCTATCTTCGACGCCGTTAATCGTTAAAATATTCACTTCCAGCATCCCAAGCAATGAAGCGATATCGCCTAACAGCCCGGGGCGATTTTTGTGAATTTTATACTCCATGTACCATTGTTTGGGTTCCATCCTGCACCTCATTCAAATTACGGAAAATAATGCCAATAATCGTATTTACCCGCCATTTGAACGGGTGAAGCCGCCGTTTTATTTCAGCTTTCTCTTTTATTCTACAACGCTCGTCATTATCCTGCAAAATAAAAGCGATTATTACTTCGAAAGGCCTACAAATTAATCCGGGAACGTAAACGGTTTACAATAGTTGAACAGAAAGCCTCCCTGCGGAGGCTTCCTTTGTTGCGGGTTATTAGGTTTCGTTACCCGCCAATTTAACCATCAGGCGCGCCATTGTCTTGCGTTCGGACTCATCGCCCACATCCCATAATTCCTTGAGCACACGTTCTTCGTCGTTTTTCGGATCGACCTTCTGATCCAGAAATTCACCGATTTCGTATGCGAGCTTCGAGATGGCTTCTTCATTGATGCCTAGTTTTTTGGCCGCCTCTACGCGATCGCCTAAAAACTTCTTCCAAGTATCGTAATTGCTAAGAACGGTTGACATTGAGCAGCCTCCTAACGATGGTTGGGGATAAAAGCTCAACGCTAATATGTCCGTAAAAGTCCGTATGTATACGAGCCGATCGTTATCAAAGCCATTACATATGCCAACCGCCGTTTAATCCGATAATTTGTCCCGTCATGTAACTGCCGCCGTCCGACACGAGAAAACGAACCAACCCGGCGACTTCCTCCGCTTGTCCTAATCTGCCTGCTGGAATTTCCTTGAGCAACGCTTCTCGCTCCTCAGCTCCAAGTGATGCGAGCATATCGGTATCTATCGCTCCCGGAGCTACCGCGTTAACCGTTATGCCCGAGGAAGCCAATTCCTTAGCCATCGATTTGGCGAAAGCGTTGAGACCTCCTTTGGAAGCGGCGTACGCGGCTTCCCCGGATGACCCGGTCACCCCCCATACGCTGCTAATGTGAACGAAACGCCCCCACCTTTGCCATCTCATAGAGGGGGCGAACCATTGGGTTAAATAATAAGCGCCTTTAAGATTTACGTTCATCAGGTCATCCCAGATTTGCTCTTCCGTATCCTCAAGCAAGCCGTAATGCGTAATACCCGCGCAATGGACAACAATGTTCGGAAACCATTCGAGTTGTTCTAACTGGAGCTTCAGGTTTAAGCCGGATGACTTGGAGCGAAGATCCGTCCGCACCGTAATCGCTCTGACCCCGAAGCTCCTGCATTCGCTCGCAACGGCTTCCGCCGCATCCTCGGCGGAGTAATACTGGATAGCGACATCGGCGCCGTCCGATGCCAATTGCCGGGCTACCGCGGCTCCGATTCCGCGAGAACCGCCCGTCACAAGCGCGACGCGCTTCATGCCGAACCGCTTCGCACGATGGAAACCGCCCGCCGCTCCGGGTTGGCATGCTCCTTGATCCGTTGATTGATCTCATCGAGCGTCAAACTCTCGTACATTTCCACGAGTTCGAACAGGTCTCCGCCTTTGTGGCGAAAACGGGTAAATTCACTCGCGATCGATTCAGGGCTGTTCATCATGCGGAGAAAAGCCCCGATTTTCTTGCGGCGCGTCCGCTCGAAAATATCGCTGGAAATCCCGTTCTTCGCCGCTGCATACAACGCCTCGCTAACTTTGGCGACCAGTTCATCGGGATCCCTCGTCTCTCCGCCAATCATGGAGAACGAATAACCCGGGCCGGTATTGTATTCGTGACCGAACCCATCGGAGATCAGGTTGTCATCGTACAGTTGCTGGTACAGCGTCGAGCTTGCTCCTAACAGCGCCTCCAGCATAAGCTTGCTGGCCAGCTCGCGGCGAACCGCGTCCTTAGCCTCGCCCGGCTCCTCCTTGAACCCGAACAAACATTTCGGCAAAGAAACGGGAAGTTGCAGCTCTCTTTTCGGTTCCTTAACCTGTATGGGTTCATTTTCGAATAAACGTTTGATTTCCCCTCCGGGCGGGAACGATTTACTCGCTTGATCCCGTTTAACCCGCTCCATCGTTTCCTGAGGATCAACGCCCCCGACGACGAACAAGGTCATATTCGAAGGATGGTAAAATGTTCTGTAGCAATCGTAAAGCATTTCTTTAGTAATGGATCGCACGGAGTCGGCGGTACCCGCGATATCGATATGCACCGGATGCTTCTGGTACAACGCCTCGATTAATCCGAAATAGACGCGCCAATCCGGATTGTCGCGGTACATATCGATTTCTTGCACGATGATGCCCTTCTCCTTATCCACGTTCTCGTCCGTGAAATAAGGATTTTGCACGAAATGGAGCAAAGTATCCAGATTCGCCTCAACCTCGTGGGTAGCCGTGAACAAATAAACGGTTCTATCGAAGCTCGTATAAGCATTCGCGGAAGCGCCCTGGGAGGCGAATTGGGAGAAAATATCCCCCTCGGGCTCCTCGAACATTTTGTGCTCCAGAAAATGCGCGATGCCGTCCGGAACTTTGATCTCGTTGCCGCCGGGAGGAATGAAGTGGTTGTCAATCGAACCGTAACGCGTCGTGAACGTCGCATAAGTTTTGGTGAAACCGGGTTTGGGGAGAATGAATACCTCTAAACCGTTCTCTAGCTTCTCGTGCCAAAGCGTCTCTTGGAGCTTAGGGTAAGGTGTAGATGCCATCGTCAGCCTTCCTCCTTCCGGTCACGCAAGAAGTAAATCGTATCTAAATTAACATCTTGGGCAACTGCTTTCACCATTTCCGGCGTTACTCCCTGAATTTCGGCAATAAAGCTTTCCCCGGAGCGCTCAACGCCAGACAGGACGTTGCTGAAATCGAAAGAAATTCTTTCGAAAGCCGAGTCTTGCAGCTCTCGCAGCTGATTCACGATCATCGCTTGCGTTCGCCGCAAATCCTCTTCGGCGAAATCCCCGGCTTTCATTGCCTCGATCTGCTCGCGGATAATTTTAACGGCACGCTCGTAATTAACGACCTCGATGCCGGACTGAAGCGTTAAAATTCCTTTATGCCCATCCAGCCTGGAAGAAGCGTAATAAGCCAAGCTTGCCTTTTCCCTAACGTTCACAAAGAGCTTGGAATGAGGAAATCCGCCTAACAAACCGTTATATACGAGCAGCGCCGCATATTGCTCGCTTCCATAGGTTGCGCCAACCCTAAGTCCCATATTGAGCTTCCCTTGGCCAACGTCTAACCGCTCCGTAATGGTCTGCACTTCAGGTCTTGCTGCTCTTAGTTTAGGAGCGGAGTAACTTGAAGGTTGACCTTCCGGAAGCAAGAACGACTTCTCGACGAAAGCTTGCACTTCTTCCAACGTCGTATCGCCCGCTACATAGAGATCGAAAGAAGCTTCCTGGAGCCATTTCCGATAAGCTTGGTAAAGCGATTCCGCATTCAGAGCGGCGAGCTCATCCTTGCGCCCCAGAGCGGGCAAGCGATAAGGCTCATCCTTGCACATCTCTTCGACGCACCGTTCCGACGCATAACGGATTTTGTCGTTGATGATCGCATCGATGCGTTTCGCTACCGTCTTTTTCTCCGCTTCCACGTATTTGCTGCGGAATTTATCGTTTTCCAAGGCCGGGCTCGTCAGAACCTCCCCAAGGAAAGACAACGCTTCTCCAAGTAACGAATCCGTGACGGATACAAACCGGTCATTAATGATATCCAGCCGGAATTGGACGACCTGATGGTCGCCCCGTTTGTACAAATCGAAGCCGAATCCGGCGCCGTACAAATCATCTAACCGCTCCCTGAACGATAGCGTTTCGGGATAGGATTTCGTTCCCCGGCGCAGCACGAACGGGGTAAGCGCGATTGGCGTTACCCCGTTTTCGGATAGTGGAACACCTGCAAATAAAGACAAGGCGAACGTCTTGAACCTCTTGGTCGGCAATACGTGCAGGTGCAGCCGTCCCCATACACCTCTCTGGAACTGTTCCGACATGATCTCAAGCCCCTTTGACTAAAATCGCTTCTTGAACAGCACCATTCTAACCGATTGGACGAGCAGGAAGCAAATGTTGGAAATTAAAGGCTTGACTGCTAAGCGTGAACCAGACTTTGACTCTAATGAGGCTACCTGCAAAAGATATGTTTACCGATCGTTTTGTACTGCGGGCGGGTCCAAATCCATTTGGACGTAGCCGTGTCCGGATTAAAGTAATAGAGGCAGCCATCGCTTGGGTCCCAGCCGCTCATGGCGTCTTTGACCGCTTTAATCGCTTTATCGTTCGGCGTCAAATAAATTTGCCCGTCGGCAACCGCAGTGAAAGCACCTGGTTGGAAAATAACGCCCGTAGCCGTATTCGGGAATTCCGGCGATTTCACCCGGTTAATAATGACCGCAGCGACCGCGACCTGTCCTTCGTACGGCTCTCCCCGCGATTCCCCGTATACGGCGTTAGCCATGAACTTCAAATCCTTCTCCGTGAACCCAAGATTGTTCGAAGCGGGCAGCTTGTCGGTTCCGCCGGACGAGGTGCCTTCCCCCGTATTATTGTTGCCGCCAGTCGTTGGAGGCAAATCTTCCGCCGTCGGCTTCCAATCTTTCGTCGCATTCCACAGCTTCAGCTTTGTCTTGCCGCCCACAATGCCATCCGACTTCATTCCGAATTTCCATTGAAACCAGGTGACGGCGTTTTTCGTGCTGTCCCCGAAATTGCCATCTACTTTGCCGTTGAAATACCCAAGCGCTTTCAGTCGGCCTTGGAGCTCGTACACGTCCTTGCCCGATGAGCCCATCTTGAGGGTAGCGCTGCTAAACGTTTCGCGGCTTTGGGTCGTGTGCTGCAACGTATACAGCCCAAGCAATCCAAATACGACGCATACTGTCAAAATCACGAGACGATAACTCACTCGAGGTCACGCCTTTCCTTATTTCATGTAGTATCTTCGACCGTTAGTATTAGAAAGGTGAAAGCCTCTTATACCATTTTTTATGCGCAAAAAAGCCCGTGCACCCATTTCGGGTTTACGGGCAATCTTTTAAGAAGGAATTCTTTGCTGGTACTGTTCCATCGTCATGAGCACTTCGCGGGGCTTGCTGCCCTCATACGGACCGACAACACCTTTGGCCTCCATCGAGTCGATTAGTCTTGCGGCACGGGTGTAGCCTATACGCATGCGCCTCTGAAGGAGCGATACGGAAGCTTGTTTAGCTTCAAGCACGATATGTACGGCTTGATCGAACAGCTCGTCCAACTTCTCGTCGGAAGTATCGTTTGCCGAATCGTCGATTTCAGGAACCAGGTCATCGATGTATTCCGCTTCGGCTTGTCCTCTGCAATAAGCGACAACCGACTCCACTTCCCCGTCGGATAGGAATGCGCCCTGGACTCGGATTGGTTTAGAAGCTCCCATCGGCAGGAAGAGCATATCCCCCCGACCTAGAAGTTTCTCTGCTCCTACCATGTCCAGAATCGTTCTAGAGTCGACTTGGGAAGAGACGCCGAACGCGATTCGGCTAGGGATGTTGGCTTTAATTACGCCGGTAATAACGTCAACGGACGGTCTTTGCGTTGCAATGATCAAATGAATGCCCGAAGCACGCGCCATCTGGGCAAGACGGCAAATCGCGTCCTCGACATCGCCGGCGGCAACCATCATCAGATCCGCAAGCTCGTCCACGATGACGACGATATAAGGCAGAACGGCGTCGGGATTATCGCCGCTTAGCATTAAAGCATTGTAGCCTTCAATATTCCGCGTTGCCGATTTCGAAAATTTCTCGTACCTTTTCTCCATTTCGACGACGATTTTCTTAAGGGCAAGCGAAGCTCTTCTCGGATCGGTCACTACGGGCGCGAGCAGATGAGGAATTCCGTTATACACGTTAAGCTCGACCATTTTCGGATCGATCATCAGAAATTTGACTTCTTCCGGTTTCGCTTTATAAAGCAAACTCGTAATAATTCCGTTAATACAGACGGATTTACCCGAACCTGTCGCTCCGGCAACGAGCAAATGAGGCATTCTAGCCAAGTTGCCTACGATCGGCTGCCCCGATATATCGCGGCCGAAAGCGATGGTCAGCTTCGCTTGCGATTCTTGGAAAGGTTGAGTCTCCAACACTTCCCGGAGCGTAACGACGCTTACTTCATTGTTCGGCACTTCAATGCCGATAGCGGCTTTACCCGGAATAGGCGCTTCCATCCGGATGTCTTTGGCAGCGAGCGCAAGCGCAATGTCGTCGGTTAGACTAACGATCCGACTTACTTTAACCCCTACGTCCGGCTGCAGCTCGTACCTAGTAACGGCCGGTCCCCGGGCTACGTCTAACACTTTGGCCCTTACGCCGAAGCTCTCGAGCGTCGCCTCTAACTTTCGAGCCGTGCTCATGTAGTCTGCGGCATTGCCGGCCTTGTTGCCTCCCGTCAGCTTCTCGAGTAAGTTCATGCCCGGAAGACGATAAGGCTTAGGCACTTTGCGAACCGGTTTCGGCTTAATCGCTGCGGCCGTCTCCGGAATCGGATCTTGATCGGATTCCAAATCCAAATCCTCATCGTCGAAATCCGCATCTAATCCGGACTCTCGATTGGATTCAATGGATAACGGCATAACCTGCTGTTCGACGATGGCATCCTCATCCCAATCCTCATCGGGATAACCTTGCGCCGTGAAATCCGTAAATCTCGGCGTTATCGGCTGCTCAATCTCCGCTTCCACCACTGCGGCTTCAACCGGAGACCGCGCTAATGTCTCGCGATCGAACGATGGATCAGGTACTGTTGCTTGTTTGCCCGCATACATAATCGGTTGTTCGTCGTCCCAGTTGTCCTCATGGGAAGCGTTCGTTTCCCGTTCCGGTTTGCCATGGAACAGTTGGAAAAACAACGGCGTTTTTCTTTGCCGCGGATTGAGCAACGGCTCGTCCACCCCATCATCGTCGGGAATGGCTGGAATAGCCGGAATAACCGTTTGAGCGGCTGCTTTATTCGCTTTGCCGGAGCCTTTGACCGGAATCGCTTTCGCAGTAAGCAATTTTCGTCCCGAAGACAGACGCGCTGCAAGCAAAGGCATTACCCTTAGCAAGAACAACCGTACGGAACGTCCCATTTCCACGTAAGACCGGTTGGTAATAAGCAACAAAGCGATGGCAAATTCAATGATAAGAACGAATTTAGCGCCGTAATAACCAAAGAGCCAGTAAAGCACGGAATATTGAAGGGCACCGACCATTCCTCCGCCGATATCTTTCTCGGTAATCGGGACATCCTGCGCGGGCGGTACTTTCCAGAGCTGCTCTTTAAGCTGGTTCATCGTTTGGTTTAAGATGCTCGAAGGAGATACGGAATCGATAAATCCGAGGCTATTGTCAATGGCCGCCATTGCGCTCCATAATGCAACGCCTAAGGAAACGAGCACGAATCCCGAGCGTCTGGATGTCCAACCCCGCGGCCAAGTTCTCCTAATCATCACATATAAACCAACCCAGATGCCGGCTAATGCAATTAAATAATAATGGATGCCGAATAGGAATCCGAACAATTTGGAAAGTGACCGCCCTACGGCAGCTTCTCCGGAGATGGCGATGACGGAAATCGTGATGAGCAGAATTCCGTAAACCTCATATTTCAAGTTAGCTCCGAACGAGGCTCGTTTCTTTTTACGCTTGGCCATATTTGCCACCTCCCGGTTCAACATTATATCACAGTTGGCGGGAGGTTGGCAGAATAACCCGTCTTACATTGTAAAGTCGGAGCGCTCAGGCATTAGGGGTAGTTCCGAAGTAGGATGAAAACAGATCGTTCGACCGGGTAAGTACTCGGGAAGCAAATAACAACTCAAGGGAGCGGCGAGAAGACGAACGATGCGTCCGATTCCGGGGGCGACTGGTTGAAGCTGCATAGTTACACCTTGTATCGTTACCTCGACAAAAGGTCCCGGCTCGTTCTGAATGCCGTCGAGCACAAGTTCCAAGGGCATAGCCGTGTATAAGGTCATCCCGACAACACCCCTTCCTCGACTCTTGATTTACGTTCGCTTATTCGTTGGTTCAATTCCCGCAACGCTTCACCAAGTCCGCCAACCGCATCGATTAAACCATGCTTTACCGCATCTCCGCCGATTACAGTCGTTCCGATGTCTCTTGTCAGTTCTCCCGTTTTGAACATAAGCTCCTTAAAAGTCTCGTCGGTAATCCGGGAATGTCGAGTAACGAACCGGGTAACCCGTTCCTGCATTTTCTCCAAATACTCGAACGTTTGGGGAACCCCGATGACGAGTCCGTTCATCCTTATGGGATGAATGGTCATCGTAGCCGTCTCGGCTATAAGCGTATAATTCGCCGAAACCGCGATCGGAACGCCAATGGAGTGCCCTCCTCCAAGCACGACGGTTACCGTTGGCTTGCTAAGAGAAGCAATCATCTCCGCGATCGCAAGCCCCGCTTCCACATCTCCTCCTACGGTATTGAGAACGATGAGAAGCCCCTCCACTTTTGGGCTCTGCTCGGCCGCGACAAGCTGAGGGATGACATGCTCGTATTTGGTCGTTTTATTTTGCGGAGGGAGCATGAGATGGCCTTCGATTTGGCCGATAATCGTCAAACAAAATATGTTGCTCTCGCTCGCAGGGACCGAGGTTTGCCCTAATTGTACGATCGTTTCCGTTACGGCAGCCGCCTTCCGTCCTTCTTCGGGCGAAGCGGGCTGCTCCGCCGTTTCACCCGGTATCGCTTTATCGCTCATCAAGAGCCCCCCTATCAGTTTGTTTGCACGGTTTGACATAGTATGGGCTTTACACTGCGCTTTATCCCGTTGGAGGTTGCGCGAACGCAAACAAAAACCGTTTCCCTGCCGCCTAAGCGGTGGAAAACGGTTTTAGATGAGTGTGGGTTAATTGTTCTACACTTCCATGATGATCGGCAGGATCATCGGTCTTCTTCTCGTCTGTTCGTACAAGAAACGGCCGAGCGCGTCTTTGACATTCGTCTTCAGCGACGCCCATTCGTTAACGTTCTCGTTCATAAGTTTGTGCAAGGTGCTCGTTACGATGCGATTCGCTTCTTCGAGTAATCCTTCGGATTCCCGTACGTATACGAAACCGCGGGAGATAATATCCGGTCCCGACATAATCGTGCCGTCTTGTTTGCTAAGCGTAACAACGACAACCAGAATACCGTCCTGTGACAAAAGCTTGCGATCACGAAGAACGATATTGCCCACATCGCCTACGCCCAGACCATCAATCAATACGTTGCCGGCAGGAATCTTTCCTGCTTTGCGTGCCGTACCATTCTGAAGTTCAACCGTATCCCCGTTGTCTAACAGGAATATGTTTTCCTTCGGAATGCCTACAGCTTCGCCTAGCAGCCCGTGATGGCGAAGCATCCGGTATTCACCGTGTATCGGTATAAAATATTGCGGGCGCATCAGGTTAAGCATGAGCTTAAGTTCTTCTTGGCTCCCGTGTCCGGATACGTGCACGCCAGAGACGGACCCTGGACCATAGATGACGCTTGCGCCTAGACGCATTAACTCGTCAACGGTTCGTCCAACGTAACGTTCATTACCCGGAATCGGAGTTGCCGCAATAATAACCGTATCTCCCGGTAAAATATCGACTTTCCGATGAGTGGAACGGGCCATCCGGGTTAATGCCGACATCGGCTCCCCTTGGCTTCCCGTCGACAGGATAACAACGCGGTCCGCAGGAAGCTTGTTCACTTCCTCCGGCTCGATCAACATGCCTTCCGGTATCGTCAAGTAGCCTAGTTCGGAAGCGATGCTTACGACGTTAACCATACTTCTGCCGATAACCGTCATCTTACGGCGGGTTTCAGCGGCAGCATTGATCACTTGTTGAATCCGATGTACGTTGGATGCGAACGTTGCGACGACTACGCGTTGCTTCGCGCTGCGGAATAACGATTCGAATTCCTTGCCGATATTGCTTTCGGATGGCGTATAGCCGGGGCGTTCCGCGTTGGTGCTGTCCGACAGCAAAGCCAACACGCCGCGGCTGCCGATAGCAGCCATCTTCTGCAGGTCAGCGAATTGGTCGTTGACCGGCGTATGGTCAAACTTGAAGTCGCCCGTATGGACGACCAGTCCTTCCGGTGTTTCCAAGCACACGCCGACGGAATCCGGAATACTGTGATTCGTTCGGAAAAAGCTAGCATTAATCGTACCTAGCGTCAGTTCCGAAGATTCGTTGATCAAATGACGTTTCGTATCCCCGAGCAAGCCGGCTTCCTTCAGCTTGTTTTCTACCAAGCCTAATGTCAGCTTTGTTCCGTAGATCGGAACATTAAGCTGCTTCAGTACGTAAGGAAGTCCGCCGATATGGTCTTCGTGTCCATGGGTTATTAGGATAGCCCTTACCTTATCGCGATTTTCCAACAAGTAGCTGATATCCGGGATAACGACGTCGATTCCGAGCATCTCTTCTTCCGGGAATTTCAATCCAGCGTCTACGACCACGATGTCGTTGCCATACTGGATGCAATACATGTTTTTGCCGATTTCGCCAACGCCACCGAGCGCGAAAATCAGTAATTTGTCTTGGCTGTTCTTCTTTGACACTTCAGTACCTCCTAGATCAATTCGACGATCCCGATCGATATTAAATTTTCAATTTGCATAATTATTGGCCGCACCCAATCACTCTCAACCATTATACATGATGCAAAACAAGAATTACAAGATCGACGATCTTATCATTTCCCTAACAAAAAACCGACATCCTGAGGACATCGGTTTTCGCAAATTACGGACAGAGCGACCGACGGATCTCTTGATTAAGCATCAAGCAGGTTATTCAAGAAATTCGCTTCCGCGTCTGTCGCCGGCACAAGCGGCAGACGAACTCCGCCGACAGGTACCCCGCGCCGGGAGAGCGCATATTTAACGGCAACAGGGTTGGGAACCGGATGCGGACAATTAAACAGTCCATTAAATATCGGGTAACATTCCGCGTTAATGGCGATGGCATCTTGAACCCGGCCTTCGAGGTAAGCGGATATTAGTTCTTTCATCTTCGCGCCGATCAAATGGCTGGCGACGCTGATAATCCCGTATCCTCCCACGGACAAAGTAGGAAGCGTAACCGCATCATCTCCGCTATAAAGAACAAAGCCTTCCGGTGCGCCGCTTACGATTTCTATCATTTGACTCAGAGATGCGCATTCCTTGGTCGCAACAATGTTCGGGATTTGCGCTAGCCTCAGCGTCGTTTCCGAAGATAGGCTGACAACCGTACGGGAAGGCACATTATACAGAATGACCGGAAGCGTAGTCGCCTCGGCAATCGTACGGAAGTGCTGATAAATGCCTTCTTGACTCGGTTTATTGTAGTAAGGCGCCACTAACAAAATCCCGTCAACGCCGGCTAGTTCAGCCTGCTTGGTCAATTGCACGGAATGGGCGGTTTCGTTACTGCCCGTCCCGGCTATAATTTTCGCGCGTCCAGCAGCATGCTTGACGGAGAAACGAAATAACGCAACCTTCTCCTCGTCCGATAACGTCGGGGACTCGCCCGTCGTTCCCGATATAACCAAGCTGTCGGACTTTTGCTCCTCGATCAAATAATCGATCAGCCGAGCCGTAGCTTCCCAGTCGATCTGGAGCTGTTCGTTAAAAGGTGTAACCATTGCCGTAATCAAACGCCCGAAACTCATTGCTATTCCTCCTTCTATATTCCCAGTCCTGGAGAAAGATGTAGTCCGAAAGCCGTATGCAAAGCTTGCAGCGCCTCAGCTAAATCTTCTTCGGATATAAGCACCCATATCGTTGTGTTAGAGTCTGCAGATTGCAAGATGGGAATGCTCGAGTTCGTCAACGCTTCCACAATGACGGCCATAACTCCCGGTTCCCCGTTCATCCCGCCGCCGATTACGGATACTTTAGCGCATCCTTTTCGCACATTAGGCTCAAATCCTAAACCTTGCAGCATCTGTATGGCAATGGGGGTATCCAAGTCGGATACCGTGTAATGGACTCCGGTAGGCATCACATTGATAAAGTCAACGCTGATCCCGTGGGTTGCCATAGCGCGAAATACGCGCAACTGAAGATCGGCAAGGCCGTCTTGATTCAGCACGGCTAGCTGGGTCACGCCTCTTACATGAGCTAGTCCCGTGACCGTTTTGTCCGTCCATATGCCTTGGCTGCGAAGAATTTGCGCATGGGTGACCAGCGTCCCTTCTCCTTCGGAAAAGGTGGAGCGTACGCGGACGGGCACCCCCGCTTTCATTGCAATCTCTACGGCTCTTGGATGGATAACCTTCGCGCCATTCTGAGCCATATTACAAATTTCTTCATAGCTCACGGCAGCTAAAGGCCGGGCATTGCTCACCCATCGCGGATCAGCCGTTAATATTCCGTCCACATCGGTATAGATATCAACGATATCCGCACTTAATGCGGCTCCCAGCGCGGTTGCGGAAGTATCGCTCCCGCCGCGACCAAGCGTCGTTATCTCACCATCCGTTGTCATTCCTTGGAATCCTGTTACGATGACAACTCGACCTTCAGCCAAGCATTGATTTATTCGATCCGTTTTGATTTCCACAATACGAGCGGAGCCAAAGCGGTTATCGGTTAGAATACCCGCCTGTCCTCCCGTTAAAGCAACGGAAGGTATGCCTTCTGCGTTAAGTAAACTGCACAGTATAGATGCGGATATCAATTCCCCGCAGGAGAGCAGTAAATCCCGCTCGCGCAAAGGAAGAGCGTTCCCGTTCTGTCGAATAAGATCGAGCAGCGAATCAGTCGCGTAAGCTTCACCGCTGCGTCCCATTGCGGATACAACAACAACTAGGTTAACTCCTGCTTCATGTTCCCTGACAATATGACGGAGGACGTGGCGCCGACTTTGCTCGTCGGACAGCGACGTCCCTCCGAATTTTTGCACGATCAGGTCCATCTCGTCTTCCTCCGCTCCTGTAAGAATGGGTAGTCGAGGGGAAAAATAGAGAGGAAAACTATCGCGATGTTTAATTTAATTTTATTATTGCTGGATCGCAATATACTCGGCAATTTGCACTGCATTCCAAGCAGCGCCCTTAAGAAGATTGTCGGAGACGATCCACATATTCAGAGCACGAGGGTTGGAAAGATCGCGGCGTATGCGTCCTACGAAAACCTCATTCTTGCCGGCAGCGTCCGTTGCAAGCGGATATTGTTGGCCAGAAGGATCGTCAACCAATTCAATGCCCGGAGAATCGGACAGCAGCGCTTTAATTTCATCGATATCGAAATCATTCTTTAATTCGACGTATACCGATTCGGAATGACCGTATACGACAGGTACTCGAACGCAAGTTGCCGTTACTTCCAAAGATTCGTCACCCATGATTTTCTTCGTTTCGCGAATCATCTTCATCTCTTCCAACGTAAATCCGTTATCCTGGAACTTATCGATTTGCGGAATGACGTTAAAAGCGATTTGGTGCTTCACCGGCAAAGAGGAAACCGGAAGGATAGCAGGCTTAGCGTCGTTTCCAGCCAACACTTCGCTGGATTGTCTTAGCATCTCGGTTACCGCGGAAGCTCCGGCACCCGATACCGCTTGGTATGTGGATACGATAATTCGCGAAATGCCGTACCGATCATAAATCGGCTTTAATGCCGCTACCATCTGAATGGTAGAGCAGTTCGGATTCGCGATAATGCCTCTGTGCTCGTTGATTTTATCCAAGTTCACTTCGGGCACGACAAGAGGTGTATCCGGATCCATCCGATAAGCGTTCGTGTTATCGATACATACGGCGCCATGCTCGACCGCATGCGGGATGAGCGCTTTGCTTACGTCTCCGCCGGCGCTAAACAACGCGATATCTACGCCGCGAAAACTCTCGGGCGTGGCTTCTTCCACGGTAATCTTCTTGCCGTTAAATTCAATGATCGAACCCGCTGAACGGGCAGAAGAAAGCAGCTTTAGACTAGCGATCGGGAAGTTGCGTTCTTCAAGTATTTTGCGGATTTGTTCTCCAACGGCACCTGTCGCTCCCACGACGGCGACATTAAACAACGGCTGTGTCGACACTTGGTATCTCTCTCCCCTCGAATGCGGCATATCTATCTCAAGCGTGCATGAAACGCTCAATGAGCATGGGTTGCAGTTGTTTTCCCTGAAGTGCGGCTTCGCAGGTTTCCAGCACAAGATCCATTCTAGCTACGAGAGAGTTTGGCTTGGCAATCGGATTGTCCTGACCGAACGGCACGAAGTAGATGTTCTTCATGATTAGAAGCTTGGCGATATTCGCCGCGTTGAGCCCTAATCCGTCATTGGTGGATATCGCAAGAACGAGCGGACGCTGATTCCGCATCTGCGCCTTCGCCGCCATCAGCACCGGTCCATCCGTCAAGGCATTAGCGAGCTTGCTCGTCGTATTGCCCGTACAAGGCGCTATCGTTAAAACGTCCAGAAGTTTAGAAGGACCAAGCGGTTCCGCGTCTACGATGGAGGAAATAATTTCGTTTCCGGTAATTTTTCGCAAAGATTCCTGCCACTGGTTCGATGTTCCAAAACGGGTGTCCGTCGTCATAATCGTGGAAGATACGATCGGCACCACCTTGGCCCCGGCATCAACGAAACGCTGAATTTGCGGCATGATTTCCTCTAATGTGCAATGAGAACCGGATAGAGCATAGCCTACAGTGATTCCCTGCCAATTCATGGTAGATTCCCCCGTAATCGGTTGTCTTCCAGAATAATCTGGGTTAGACTGTTCGCGATGATTCGACCGGCTGTCTTCGGAGCCACGATTCCCGGTAATCCGGGAGCCAGCATCGCCTTGATCCCTCTCTTCTCAGCGAAGCGGAAATCAGTGCCGCCGGGCTTCGATGCCAGGTCGATTATACATGCGCGCAGGGGAAGTTGTGCGATCACTTGTGCTGTGACTATCATAGTCGGAATTGTATTAAAAATCAAGTCGATATTCCCCGCCTGGCGCGCTAATTCAGGCATATAGAAAGGCTCGAAACCCATTTCAAAAGCACGTGCGAAAGCCTCATCCCGGCGCACTCCGACTTTAACGCGCGCGCCCAATGCTTGCAGCGTTCGAGCCATCGTTAAACCCGTTCTGCCCAAGCCGAGAACGATGCAATTGGAGCCATGTATCGTAATATCCGTATTCTGGATGGCCATCATCAAAGCGCCTTCCGCCGTCGGAATCGAATTATAGATGGCCACATCATCCCGCTCGAACAATTCTATAAGCTCCAGATGGTATTTTTCACACAGTTCGCGCAAAAAGGGCTTCGCCATCCCAGTAATCACTTTGCAGGTTTTGGGCACGACCGCAAGATGCGCATCCGTTAACTTCAGTTCTTGATCGGTGAATAAAGTCGAAATGATTCCATCATCATCCGTACCGACCGCAGGAAGTACCAACGCATCCGCCTGCTTCAAAATATCCGGAGACCACTCCGCTTTAACGACTCCGCTAAAAGGAGTATCCAACCTATCGAAGCCAACTAGCGTAACCGAGGCATCCATCTCGGTTAATCGCCTGATGACCTCTAGCTGCCGGGCGTCTCCGCCAGCGAGCACAACTTGCACTCCCGTAAGTATCGCTGCCCCCTCCTTTCGGCTTTCTTGCATAGCATATCGTATGCAATCGCCCAGTCCGGGGTGCCGATAGGAGTGAATAGTCGGGAACGAGATACTGAGCGAAGGGGATAACAAAAAACCTAACTCGGATCAATAAGATCCAAGTTAGGCCGGTGGAGATTAGTTAGACTTATTTTCCTGTGTGTCCGAAACCGCCCTCGCCGCGAACGGTGTCCGTTAGCTCCGAGACTTCTTCAAGAGATACTTGGGGCACGCGTTGGAAAACGATCTGCGCAACGCGCTCGCCACGTTCGATAGTGAAAGGCTCCTGTCCCAAGTTGATAAGGAGTACTTTTACTTCTCCGCGATAATCCGCGTCGATCGTACCCGGCGTGTTCAGGCACGTAATCCCATGCTTAAAGGCTAAACCGCTCCGTGGCCGGATCTGCGCTTCCAATTCTCTAGGCATCGCCATCGCGAACCCGGTCGGGATTAAAACCCGCTCGCCCGGTTTTAACACGACAGGTTCAGCTACGGCAGCATGCACGTCGAATCCCGCAGCCCACTCCGACATTTGGCGCGGCAAAGCAACATCCTCATTCCCCGGCAGACGTTTCAACTGAACTGGATACAATGAATTCCCTCCCGATTCCCGACAGCACCTTCTCATTCGAACCCACCAACGCGACGGCGCATGGCTCTGCCATCATCGTCTCCATAATCTCGCTAACATCATATAGCTTTACTTGATCTATCCGCTCCAGCATTTCATCCAATGTATAATGTCGGCCAAGCATCAACTCGTTTTTCCCCAAACGGTTCATGCGGCTGCTGGTGCTTTCCAAGCTTAAGATCAAATTGCCTTTCAGTTGCTCTTTGCCCCGATGAAGCTCGGCTTCGCTCATTCCCTCGGCCGCAAAATCATTCAGCAATTCCATCGTGATATTATAAACGTCCTGCGTTTGCTTCGGAGCCGTTCCCGCATAAACGGTAAACAACCCGCTATCCGCATAGGATGTATGATAGGAATACACCGAATAGGCAAGACCGCGTTTTTCCCTGATTTCCTGGAACAAACGCGAACTCATTCCGCCGCCGATCGTGTTGTTTAGAAGAATCATAGCATACAGGTTAGGCGCTTTAATCGAGGAACCCGGAAAAGTAAGACATAGATGGTTTTGTTCCGTTTTTTTGCGATGAAACAACGCACGGGAATGGAAAACCGGCGATTCGAGCGAGGTGTCCTGACCCCTCACCCCGAACTGTCCGAAATATCGCTCAAGCAACTCGAGTACTTCTTCGCCTACGTTGCCCGCTACGCTGATAACGGTGTTATCAATGCGATAACGCTCCCCCATATAGCCGCGCAAGTTATCCGATCCCATTGCATGAAGCCGTTCGGCCGTTCCAAGAATCGAATAGGCGAGCGGGTGATCGTGAAAAGCCGCCCGGGATGCTAAATCATGGACCGTATCGTCGGGTGTATCCTCATACATTGATATTTCTTCCAGTATGACGTTTTTTTCCTTGGCTAACTCCACTTCGTTAAGCAGCGAATCAAAAAACATATCGGACAAAATATCTACGGCTATCGGCAAATGCTGATCCAATACTTTGGCGTAATAACATGTATATTCTTTGGACGTAAAAGCATTTACGTTGCCCCCGATTCCATCGAAACGGTCGGCTATATCTTTCGCGCTATGGCGATTCGTCCCCTTGAACAGCATATGCTCAATGAAATGCGAGATACCGTTATTATCTACACTTTCATAACGGGAACCGGTTTTAACCCAGATGCCGAACGATACCGACCGACAGGTCGGTATCGTCTCGATCATCACGCGCAATCCGTTCTTGAGCTCATATTTGTTCATCCGATTTCCCCCTCTGCTGAATACCTAACAAACAGTGATACAACTATATCAAATTCCGACATCCGTCACAACCGATCATCTACCCGTTCCGAAGACAGTGTTTCCGACACCGTTCCAAGCGTATAACCCTTGGATTTAATGACCTTGATCATACCTTTTAATGCCCCTTGCGAGGTTGCTGTTGGATGCATCAGGATCAATGTTCCCGGACTAACATGTCTGGACACTTTATCAATAACCGTCCAAGGCTGCGGCTTTTGCCAATCAATCGTATCCAACGTCCATAATACCGTTCTTAATCCGTATTCGTTAGCGACTTTCACCGTATTTTCATTATAATATCCGGATGGAGGCGCAAACCACACATTAGTTACGCCCAATTTTTTCAGAAGCGCTTCCGTCTTGCCGATCTCTTCCCGCTGCCGAGTGGCGCCCAGTTGACTCATGTTCGGATGAGTATACGCATGATTGGAAACTTCGTGTCCCTGAGCGACTATGCTTCTGGCCGTATCCATATGTTTAGACAACCACGTACCGTCGAAGAAGAAAGTCGCTTTCACGCGGGCTTCTTTTAAAATATCGAGCATCGGAAGCAAGTATTCATCCCCCCACGCGACATTAATCATAAAAGCGACCATAGGTTTGGATGGATTGCCTCGATAAATCGGCTGTTTCGGCAAATCCATCAGCGAAACCTTCGGCTTCAACTCGCGATAAACCCATGGGAATTGATCGGTGTTTTTAACTGTTAAGCCGAGCAATTTCGCTTTCTGATAAGTTGCCTCTACATCGACAACCCGTCCGTTATACCCGGGAATCGCTTTCCAAACCCGATCGATAACGGCATCGATCGGAGGTTTGTTTCGTTTCGTCGCCTCTGATTTAATCCATCTCATTAATTGATCTTCCTGTTTGCCGCTTTCTAAGACAGCGATTGAAGCAGCTTGAGGTTTGACGGATTGTACGAACGGCTTTAACGGCCCGTAAGTTCCTGCCAATAATACGGCCGTCAGGCACACCAGCATCGCCGCCAACAATGCGGGCGACGTCTTTCTCTTCATTCGGCTCACCCCCGTCTTGTCCCGTTTACCCTGCCTCATCCTATGCCAGGGCAACGGGGTTTATGAGTGAGCATCCCTTAGAAACCATTTATTTATGCAAAACAAAAAGAGACCTGCAAATCGGAGTCTCTTTTGTCTTCCTTATTCGATTGCCGTTCGTTTATACGGATACTTGTTCGGAGCTTAGCAAAGCCTTGCGGGACAAGTTGATTCGGCCCATATTGTCGATTTCCGTAACCTTTACTTCGATCTGGTCTCCGATGTTAACGACATCCTCCACTTTGGCAACCCGCTCGTTGGAAAGCTGGCTGATGTGTATGAGCCCGTCTTTGTTCGGCAAAATCTCGACGAAGCAACCGAATTTCTCGATCCGTTTCACCGTACCGGTGTAAACCTCGCCAACAACGACTTCTTTGACGATGCCTTCGATTATGCCGCGAGCGCGTTGGTTCGCCGCTTCATCCGTCGATGCGATATATACGGTACCGTCTTGCTCGATATCGATTTTTACGCCGGTTTCTTCAATGATTTTGTTAATGATTTTACCGCCGGAACCGATAACATCGCGGATTTTGTCCGGGTGTATCTTAAGCGAGATGATTTTCGGAGCGTATTTGCTTAATTGCTTGCGCGGCTCTTGGATCGTCTCGAGCATTTTACTCAAGATGAACAAGCGACCTTCTTTAGCTTGCTGCAGAGCGTCCGTCAGAATCTGACGATCGATTCCGTCGATCTTGATATCCATTTGAATCGCCGTAATGCCTGCTGCCGTTCCCGCAACTTTGAAATCCATGTCGCCCAAGTGATCTTCCATCCCTTGGATGTCGGTCAAAATCGATGTGTGTTCGCCGTCTTTAATCAAGCCCATGGCAACGCCGGCAACCGGCGCTTTAATCGGAACGCCCGCGTCCATCATGGCAAGCGTACTTGCGCAAATACTTGCTTGAGAAGTAGATCCGTTGGACTCCAGAACCTCGGATACGAGGCGGATCGTATACGGGAACTCTGCTTCCGAAGGCAGAACCTTCAGCAAAGCCCGTTCGCCAAGCGCTCCGTGACCGATTTCCCGGCGGCCAGGCGGACGCAAAGGACGCGCTTCACCTACGGAGAATGGCGGGAAGTTATAGTGATGCATGAACCGTTTCGATTCCTGCGGGCTGATCCCATCCAAAATTTGTACTTCGCCGAGCGGCCCTAACGTACAAATGCTGAGTGCTTGCGTTTGCCCGCGCGTAAACAATCCGGAACCGTGAGTTCGCGGAAGAATGGATGTATCGCTCGATATCGGGCGGATTTCCGATAGTCCGCGACCGTCCGGACGCACTTTATCGTGCGTAATGAGACGGCGAACCTCGTTCTTGACGATATCGTACAATACTTCCTTAACGTCTTTGAGCTTGCTTGGCGTTTCGGCATACACGTTGCCGAAGTGTTCCACCGTCTCGCCGTTAATGAGATCAATCGCTTCTTGGCGAGCATGCTTCTCGGAAATGCTTACTGCTTGCACCAGACGAGTTTTCGCATAGGCTTGTACATCAGCTTCTACGGAAGGATCCACGCTGTGCAGCTTCACTTCCATCTTCGGCTGACCGGCTACGGCAACCAGTTGATCGATCGTATCAACGATTTTCCTGATTTCTTCGTGTCCGAACATGATGGCCTCGAGAATATCCGATTCGGAAACTTCGTTTGCTTCGGCCTCTACCATCATGATCGCGTCGCGCGTACCTGATACGACGACGAACATGTCGGTGATTTCTTCTTGCGCTTGAGTCGGGTTCACGATGTAATTACCGTCGATTCGACCTACGATAACGCCTCCTACCGGTCCGTTAAACGGAACGTTAGAGATGGCTAGCGCAGCGGAAGTACCGATCATAGCGGCAATCTCGGGCGCACAGTCCTGGTCCACGCTCATTACGAGGTTCACGATCTGAACGTCGTTCCGGAACCCTTCCGAGAACAGCGGACGGATCGGCCGATCCGTCAAACGACTGGATAGGATCGCTTTCTCGCTAGGACGTCCTTCCCGCTTAATGAAACCTCCGGGAATTTTACCTACCGCATATAACCGTTCTTCATAGTTGACGGTAAGCGGAAAAAAATCAAGATCCTTCGGCTCATTGGAAGCCGTAACAGTGGACAAAACAACCGTTTCTCCATAACGAACGACGACTGCGCCATTCGCTTGCTTGGCCAATCGTCCCGTTTCCAAAATCAACGAACGACCGCCGAGCTGCATTTCCACGCGATGTTCCAAACAGATTCCCTCCTCTTATTAACATTATGTACTTTCGACACTCTTCCCATTATTTCCTGCCTAATGGATGCTTAGGCATCTTCGGAAGCATTCATCTCCCTAATATGGGAAAAAGCAACCTGATGCCGGCGAGGGCGTAAACCCTAATCGACATGGCCAGGTTGCTTTCGTGCAGTTTACTAATTAACGGCGTAGTCCCAACTTGGAAATCAGGGCGCTATACCGGCTAACATCTTTGTTTTTCAAGTATGCTAGCAGCTTACGGCGTTGACCAACCATCTTAAGCAGACCGCGGCGGGAGTGGTGATCTTTCTTGTGCTCCCGAAAGTGAGTCGTCAAGTTGTTGATGTTCTGCGTAAGGATAGCAATTTGGACTTCCGGGGAACCGGTGTCCGTTGCATGCGTCTTATGCTCTTCGATCAATTCTTGCTTACGTTCTTGTGACAATGCCATCCTTGTTCACCTCCTTCTATAGAATCGCCATTAGCCGCGCAGGCGTCGGTGAGGGCGCTCTGCCAAGCTAAGGTTCCTGTATACCGAAGCGTCGGCGATAGGCCGATTTCAGCAACATGTTCTAGTATAGCATAAAAAAGTTAGGACCGCCAATCAGCTCTTTACAATCGTTGAGAGAATCTTTCTAGCTTCTGCGGCGTCACTCGTAATTTGTTCGATCAGTTGATCAATAGACTCAAACTTCTTCTCCGAGCGGAAGAACGAGTGAAGCGTCAGCGCCAGCTCGCGTCCATAGAGATCGCCGTCAAAGTCAAACAAATGCGCTTCCAGCTTCAATGCACCGCCCGGCGCATCAAATGTTGGCCGATAGCCGACATTAAGAACGCCGCTATAGCGGTTTTCGCTAGCTCCCGATGCAGATAATACATCAATATAAATGGCATATACGCCTGACCTTGGAATGACATAAGGCTGTTCTGGAAGCAAGTTCGCAGTTGGGAACCCTAGTAATCTGCCCCTCGCGTCGCCATGAACCACGATACCCTTAATCTCGTACGGCCGTCCCAATAAATGGGTTACAGCGTTGCAATCCCCTTCCGCCAATCGGTCGCGAATGCGGGTGCTGCTCACTTTATGCCCTTCATAATAGACCGGTGAAACGACCCGTACTTCAATTTCACCGCCGCCATACACTCTTAATGATTCCGCATTTCCCTCGCCACGGTGGCCGAAAGCGAAATCAAAACCAACGACCGTCGCCTTCACTCCGAGCGGTGAAATGAAAGATTTAACGAATTGTTCCGCCGTCACTTCAGAGAAATCCCGGTCAAAATGGATAATATACGCCGCTTCTACTCCTAGTTCCGCAAGAAGTTTAAGCTTGTCTTCGAGAGGAGTAAGCACGGTATGAAATTGCGAGCCTTGACCGAGCACGACTCTCGGATGCGGATCAAATGTCATTACCGCAGGTACGAGCCCCTGCTGGCGCGCCAAGGCAACCGCTTGACGAACGACCTCGAGATGCCCCAGATGGACACCGTCGAAAAAGCCGATTGCCAGCGAAATACCGTTGATTTTACGGGCTCCTTCAGGCAGAGTACCCGTTACATTAGTTACTGATAGATCATACCTCTCCACCTGATGCCCTCCTGCTTAATCGGACTGACTGCCGGTTTTCTCCGTTCCATCCGGAGCGTAAAACACTTTCACCGGACGGACCGTTTCCATGTCCCCTTCAAGAGAGAACAACCCGAGAAAAACCCCATCCGATCGATAAAGCTTTAATAATCCCTCTTTGTCAGGCTTCGGCTGCAGCCGATTCGCATCAACGGCTTTACCCTGAAGAACGTATAGCGATTCAGGATACTCGGCGACCACGGATGGCATTCCTGCCAGCATCGTGTCCGGTGCGAGCAATTTCTCGCTCAAGCCGCCGTGCTTAATCAAATCGGGAATTTGCTCCAACGTCACGCATTGCTCCTGACGGATGCCTGCGCTTTCCGTGCGAACGAGCTCTTTCATGACTGCGGGAACTCCCAGCTTACGGCCGATGTCCACGCATAAGGTGCGAATATAAGTGCCTTTGGAACAGGTTACGGAAAAAGTAAGCTCCGGCTCGGCGCCATTTGCGATTACATTCAAAATTTCGATTCCGTATATGTTGACGCGCCTGGAAGGACGATCTACCGTTAATCCTTCCCGAGCCAATTCATAAAGCCGTTTTCCATTGATTTTAACGGCGGATACCATCGGCGGGACTTGATCGATCTCCCCGATGAAGGATAAAGCGGCATCGATGATCATGGACTCCGTTAAAAAGGAAGCGTCCTTCTGCTCAATGATATTGCCGGTTAAATCCTCCGTATCCGTAGCTATCCCGAAACGAAGCGTTGCTTCATATGTTTTGGGCATGTCCTGCAAATATTCGACAAACCGGGTAGAACGGCCGATACAGAGCGGAAGCACCCCCGTCACGGCGGGATCTAACGTGCCTGTATGTCCGATTCTTCGTACCCGAAGCAACCCGCGCGTTTTCGCAACGACATCATGGGAAGTCCAGCCTGCAGGCTTCCATACGGCCAGAACCCCTTCCAAAACTTGCTCCGGGTTATGACTCATGGGCTTCCAGCGCTTTCTGAACAACCGCTATAACTTGGCTGATTACTTCGGGAAGCGGATCCGTAAGCCTGCAGCCCGCCGCGCGAACGTGCCCGCCGCCGCCGAAATGCTGGGCAACCGCCGCAACGTTTACACGTCCTGCGGAACGCAAGCTGACTTTAACGGATTCCTGGCCATTTTGCTTGAACAGCAACCCGACCTCTACTCCTTCGATATTGCGCGGATAGTTAACGAGACCTTCCAAATCTTCATTGGTCGCTCCCGTTTCCTCCAAATCCTCCGAGTTCACCCAAAGCCAACCGATTTGCTGATCTGGGCTGAAGGATAGCCGCGACAAACCGCGTTGAATGATGCGAAGCTGACCCATCGTCATCCGTTCCAGCAAAAGCTCGGCTAATTCCGGCCCTTTAACTCCTGCTTCCAGCAATCGCGAAGCCATTGCCATCACTTGCGGACTTGTGTTGGAATAGCGGAAACCGCCCGTATCCGTCAACAATCCCGTATAAATGGCGGTGGCAATATCCTCGTCCAAGTCTAGTTCAAGCTCGTCAAGCAACTCGAATAAAATTTCAGCGGTAGCTGCCGCGTGAAATTTCATTAAGTTAACGCGGCCAAAGCCATCATTCGTTGGATGGTGGTCGATATTAAGCAGCTCTGCATCCTGCGCGAACCATTGATTCGTCTTACCCACGCGCGCGTAGTCCGCGCAATCGACGCAAATGACGTTGCGGTATTGCCGCTCCGGTTCATTGTCGCCAATCGTTAAGATATTCGCGCTTTTCCACAAAAAATGCAGCCGAGAAGGCACGGGGCCTTCGTTCAGCATCGTAAATTTCTTGCCTAGCTTCTCCAGCAGCCAACCTGCGGCAACCGTGGAGCTTATGGCGTCACCATCGGGCTGCACATGAGAAACGATTAGGAAATCGTCCCTTTCACGAATGAAGGCGGCGGCTTCCTGCAAATCTTTGGCCCACATGCTCATTCCCCCTAGCCCGATACTAAGACTCCAGAGAATCTTTGTTCAATTTCTGCAGCAACGATTCGATATGGCTGCCGTACGCAATGGAACTGTCGAAGCGAAATTCCATAACCGGGGTATGGCGCAGTTTGACTCGACGTCCCAACTCCGAGCGCAAAAACCCGTTCGCTCGCCCGATCGCTTTGAGCGTCTCCTCTTTCTGTTCTTCGCTTCCCAAGATGCTTATATACACTCTTGCAAGCGATAGATCATTCGTGATGTCCACTCCGGTAACCGTAATAAAACCGATACGGGGGTCTTTCAGCTCCGTCTGGATGATGGAGCTGATTTCCTTCTTAATCTGTTCGCCGACCCGTCCGACTCGGAATTTGGCCATGCTGATCCCACCTTAATGCGAGCTGATATTAACGCTCAACAGACTCCATCACGAATGCTTCGATGATATCGCCCTGTCTGAGGTCATTGAATTTGTCTAACGTGATCCCGCATTCATAGCCTTCCGAAACTTCCTTCGCATCATCCTTAAATCGCTTAAGGGAATCGATTTTACCTGTGAAGACCACGATTCCTCCGCGAGTAAGGCGGGCTTCGGAGTTACGGGCAATTTTGCCGTCCGTAATCATACAGCCTGCAATCGTGCCCACTTTCGTCACTTTGAATGTTTCGCGTACTTCCGCGTGTCCGGTTACTCTTTCCTTGAAGATCGGATCAAGCATCCCTTTCATCGCGTGTTCGATCTCTTCGATCACTTTGTAAATAATCGTGTGCAGGCGAACGTCAACCTTTTCTTGCTCTGCGGACGATTGCGCGCGAGGCTCCGGACGTACGTTGAAACCAACGACGATCGCAGAGGAGGCGGAAGCCAGAATAATGTCGGACTCCGTAATCGCGCCTACGCCGCTAAGAATCGTTTTGACGCGAACGCCTTCGATCTCGATTTTCTCCAGGGAGCCTTTAAGCGCCTCGAGCGAACCTTGAACGTCGGCTTTAAGGATGACGTTAAGCTCCTTGATGTCGCCATCCTTGATTTTGCTGAACAGATCTTCCAGCGTAACCGTTTGGTTGGCTTTCATCTGAGACTGACGAGTCTTGATCGAACGCTTGTCGGCGATTTCACGCGCTTTGCGCTCGTCCTCGAATACCATGAACGGATCGCCTGCCTGCGGCACTTCCGTCAAACCGGTAATTTCGATCGGTGTCGAAGGACCCGCTTCTTTAATACGGCGGCCGCGGTCATTCGTCATGGCGCGAATACGTCCGAAGCAGTCGCCCGCCACGAAGGCGTCGCCCACTTTAAGCGTACCGTTCTGAACGAGAATCCGGGCAACAGGGCCTTTGCCTTTGTCGAGCTCGGCTTCCATGACCGTACCGCGCGCCCGCTTGTCTGGGTTTGCTTTGTAGTCATTCACTTCGGCGACGAGAAGAATCATCTCGAGAAGGCCGTCGAGGTTGATGCGTTGTTTCGCGGACACTTCGACGAAGATCGTGTCGCCGCCCCATGCTTCCTGCACGAGACCGTACTCGGTCAATTCTTGCTTCACTTTATCCGGATTAGCGCCCGGTTTATCAATTTTGTTTACGGCAACGATAATCGGCACCTTCGCCGCTTTCGCATGAGCGATCGCTTCAACGGTTTGAGGCATAACGCCATCGTCCGCCGCAACAACGAGAATCGTAATATCGGTTACTTGCGCACCGCGCGCACGCATTGTCGTGAACGCTTCATGACCAGGCGTATCCAAGAACGTAATCTTCTTGCCGTTGATTTCAACTTGGTACGCTCCGATATGCTGGGTAATACCGCCCGCTTCGCCGCTTGCCACTTTCGTTTCGCGGATAGCGTCTAGAAGCGTCGTTTTACCATGATCGACGTGACCCATAATCGTAACGACAGGAGGACGGGAGATCAATGCATCCGGATCGTCGTTCTCTTCAATCGTTTCAAATTGGGTATCTTCAACAACGATTTTCACTTCCGATTCCACGCCGTATTCATTAACGACGAGCAATACGGTATCCAAATCGAGATCTTGGTTGATCGTTGCCATAACGCCCATCATCAATAGCTTCTTGATGACTTCGGAAGCGTCTTTGTGCAACAGCTTAGCCAATTCGCCTACAGTCATATTACCGCGAACGATAACCTTTTTAGGCGTGTTGTCGATTTTTTCCCGTGGCGGTTGGTTGCTCTTGCGAGCGTTTTTGCCGCCTTTGCCTTTAGCTCCTCTGAAGTTGCCGCCTCTGCCATCGTCGAACCGGCTGTCTTTGCGTTTGCCCGCAGCTCCAGGACCGCCGGCACCGGTGCGGTTGAAATCCCCGCCTTCGCCCGGACGGCCTTTCGCATCGCCGCGGCCTGCCGGACGACTGCTGTCTCCAGGACGTCCGCCGCGAGCGCCTACCGCCGATGCAGCCGGACTGCGTCCAGCTCCCGTACCTTGACCCGGACGACTTGGAGCAGCGCTGCTGCCGCCTGCGCCTTGCGGACGGCTTGCGCCGCCGCTGCTATATCCGCCTTGGCCTTGCGGTCGATTACCGCCGCCACCGCTGCTATATCCGCCTTGGCCCTGCGGTCGGCTTGCGCCACCGCTGCTATATCCACCTTGGCCCTGCGGTCGATTACCGCCGCCGCCGCTGCTATATCCGCCTTGGCCCTGCGGTCGGTTAGCGCCGCCGCTGCTATATCCGCCTTGGCCTTGCGGTCGGCTTGCGCCGCCGCTGCTATATCCGCCTTGGCCCTGCGGTCGGCTTGCGCCGCCGCTGCTGTATCCGCCTTGACCGCCTTGGCCTTGCGGACGGCTTCCGCCTTGAGCTTGCGGTCGACTTCCACCGCCGCCGCTATATCCGCCTTGACCACCTTGGCCTTGCGGTCGGCTTCCGCCTTGACCGCCTTGGCCTTGCGGACGACTTCCACCGCCGCTGCTATATCCACCTTGGCCTTGCGGACGATTGCCGCCTTCGCGTTGGCTGTATCCGCCCTGTCCTTGCGGACGGTTGCCGCCTTCGCGTTGGTTATAGCTGCCTTGACCTTGCGGTCTTGGAGCTTGACCTTGCGAAGGTGCCGCTCCCGCAGAAGCGGGTGCCGTTGGCGCCGAAGAAGCGGGACCGGAATCCGCCTGCGAAGTACTCGCCGGCGCTTGCTGTGCAGTTACCGGTGCTTGTGCAGCGGGACGAGCCGGCTGCGCTTGTTGTTGCGGCGCGTTCTGCGTCGGCGTACTCGAAGAAGCCGGCGCTCCCGTCTGCGGGCGGCGATCGGCTGCTGGTGCCGCAGGCTTCGCTGAAGCTTGAGCCATTTTGGCTGCCGCGTTCGCTTTAACGTCGCGGAAAAATTTCTCGACTGCTCCGGTCATTCCGTTTTCCATAACGCTCATGTGGTTGTTAACCGGCATATTCATTCTTTTCAATATCGTGATAACCTCTTTACTGCTCATGTTGAGCTGTTTGGCATATTCGTAAACTCTTAGCTTATCCTTGTTATCCGTACTATCTTGCTTACTCAATATTCTCCACCTCCGAATGATGACCCCAACCGACGGCTAGCATGTCGGCAAATCCCCGATCCGTTACCGCGAATAGTACACGCTCGGGTTTGCCTACGGCAGATCCCAACTCGAATCGGGTAAATCCTATTAATAACGGGACTCCGTAGCTGCTGCATTTGTCTTTAATTTTCTTAGCGGTATTATCCGAAGCATCTCCGGCAAGCAACACCAGCTTGGCTTCACCGGACCTAACCGCTTTTAACACGACTTCTTCCCCGCTGATAAGCTTGCCCGCTCTCGTCGCCAAGCCCAATCGGGATAATACTTTATTCGCCGTCGTCATCGTCGCTCGCGAGCTCCTTGCTTGCCTGGAACTCCTCTTCCACTTGAATGAATTCGGCTTCCAGACGATCGTATATATCCGCACCGACCGGCGTCTTCAAAGCCCGTTCGAACGCCTTGGATTTTTTAGCTAACTTGAAGCAAGCGACATTGCCGCATAAATAAGCGCCGCGCCCAGGCTTCTTGCCGGTCAGGTCGATTTGAATTTCTCCCTGCGGAGAACGAACGATTCGAATCAGTTCCTTCTTGGGTTTCATTTCCTGACAAGCCACGCATTTACGCTGCGGTATCTTTCTCGGTCTCAAGGTGATCCCTCCCGGCGTTTCGTAAGAAACGCACCTCGTAAGCATAAGCTCAGTCGATGGATACGCTGTCCTGATGCATTGTCGTTCCCGTCGTTTTCGGACGTCCATACTCTTGCTCGGCCTGCGTTTCGCTCTTGATGTCGATTTTCCAGCCGGTCAGCTTGGCAGCCAAACGAGCGTTCTGTCCTTTAATTCCGATCGCAAGGGAAAGCTGATAATCCGGAACGATAACTCGCGCCATCTTCTCTGCTTCGAATACGAGAACTTCAAGCACTTTCGATGGGCTGAGCGCGTTAGCGACATACTCATCGATGGAATCGGACCATCTCACGATGTCGATTTTCTCGCCTTTAAGCTCGGTAACGATCGTCTGAACGCGAATCCCTTTTTGCCCGACGCAAGAACCGACCGGATCCACTTCATCGTTGCGGGAATAGACGGCGATCTTCGAACGGAATCCCGCTTCGCGCGCGACCGAACGGATTTCGACCGTACCATCGAAAATTTCCGGCACTTCAAGCTCGAACAAACGTTTCAACAGCCCGGGATGAGTTCGCGATAAAATGATTTGCGGGCCTTTGCTCGTGTTCTCCACTTTCGTGATGAAAGATTTGACGCGATCGCCTTGTTTGAACTTGTCGGTCGGCATCAATTCGGTTAGCGGCAGCGCGGCTTCCACTTTACCAAGATCCACGTATAAATTGCGCAAGTCCATCCGTTGCACGATTCCAGTAACGATATCCTGCTCTTTATCCACGAAAGCATGGTAAATGAGACCGCGTTCTGCTTCGCGAATCCGTTGCGTGACGACTTGCTTCGCCGTTTGCGCGGCAATCCGTCCGAAATCCCTTGGCGTAACCTCAATCTCCGCTATATCCTCCAGCTGATAATGCGGATTCATAGCTCTGGATGCTTCCAGCGAAATTTCCAATCGTGGGTCAAGCACCTCTTCCACGATCGTTTTACGCGCATAAACTTTAATTTGTCCCGTTGTCCGATTAATGTCGACGCGAACGTTCTGAGCCGTATTAAAGTTACGCTTGTAGCTGGAGATAAGTGCCGCTTCGATAGCTTCGATCAGGACGTCTTTGCTGATGCCCTTCTCGCGCTCGATTTCGGACAGCGCTTCGATGAACTCCATGCTCATGACTTGATGATTCCTCCTCGTAAAAAAGAATTAGAAAACAATGGCCAAGCGTGCCGAGGCCACTTTATTGTAAGGGATGGCATGTTTACGGCGTCCGATGACTACGATCATTGTCTCTCCGTCGAATCCGTCAAGCCTTCCTTCAAACTCTTTGGCCCCATTAATTTGTTCATAGGTCGTCACAAACACGTGTTTGCCGACGGCTTTCGCGACATCTTCGGCCTTCTTAAGCGGCCTCTCGGCGCCGGGAGAACTAACTTCCAGGAAATACGCTTCTTCTATGGGATCCAGTTCATCCAGCTTTGCGCTTACGAATTCAGAAACGCGGCCGCAATCGTCGATATCGATGCCGCCTTCCTTGTCCACATATATTCGCAAAAACCAGTTGCTGCCTTCCTTCACGTATTCCACGTCCACCAGTTCGAGCCCGTTTTCCTCCAAATAGGAAGTCGCGAAATTTTCCACGATGGACTTGATTTTCGGTGCATTCAAAATGGTTTACCTCCCGATGCTCCAAATGGATTCCCGCAGTCTCATAACCGCAAAGACCCGCAGACAAAACGGAAAGAGTGGGTTTCCCCACTCTTCTGCAGACAGTGATATCCACATGATTACCAAAATTAATATAACATAACCTTAAAGCGGCTGGCAACCACAACTTTCCTGTCCTTCCGCTCCCGAATCCCTAGAACAGCATGAGCTGATTGGATTCCGGCAAACCCCGGAACGTGCCAAGACCGCTCAATACTTCGACGATCGTCTTACTCGCTTTGGACCGCTGTTGGAAATCCTCGACCGACAAAAAGTCGCCTTCTTCGCGGGAAGCCGCAATGTTGCGCGCCGCATTCTCCCCAACTCCCGGGATCGCTCCGAACGGAGGAATCAAGCTGTCGCCGTCGATGATAAATCGGGTAGCTTCCGACCGATAGAGGTCAACAGACTTGAACTTCAATCCGCGAGCGGTCATTTCGAGACCCATCTCGAGAATCGAAATCATGTTCTTCTCCTTGGTCGTCGCTTGGAAGCCCTTCTCTTCAATCTCGAGCAGCATCTTTAGAATGGCATCGTAGCCTTGGCAGAACAGCTCGACGTCGAAATCGGCCGCGCGCACCGAGTAATAGGTCGCGTAATACTCAATCGGGTAATATAACTTAAAGAAGGCCGTCCTTACCGCCGAAATAACATAAGCCGCGGCATGGGCTTTCGGGAACATATACTCGATGCGCAAGCAGGAATCGATATACCATTGAGGTACTTTGCATCGCTTCATCTCGTCGATCCATTCCGGCGTTAGCCCTTTCCCTTTCCTTACGCTTTCCGTAATCTTAAACGCTAGGGAAGCATCCATTCCGGCTTTATAAATGAGGAATAACATGATATCGTCGCGGCATCCGATTACCGTCTTGATCGTGCAAGTATTGTTCTTGATCAGTTCTTGCGCATTGCCGAGCCATACGCCCGTACCGTGGGACAACCCGGAAATTTGCAGCAAATCGGCGAAGGAGGAAGGTTTCGTCTCCTCGAGCATCTGTCTGACGAAACGCGTACCCATTTCCGGGACGCCGAAGGTCGCGACCGGGGAACGGATTTGGTTCGGACTGACGCCCAGCGCCTCTACGGAATTGAACATGCTCATAACCTTCGGATCGTTCATCGGAATCGTTGTCGGATCCACCCCGGTCAAATCCTGCAGCATCCGCATCATCGTCGGGTCGTCGTGTCCGAGAATATCGAGCTTTAGCAAGTTCGCGTCGAAAGCATGGTAGTCGAAATGGGTCGTCTTCCACTCCGAGTTTTTATCGTCCGCCGGAAACTGCACGGGCGTTATGTCTTCCACTTCAATGTAGTCGGGTACGACGACGATGCCGCCGGGATGCTGGCCGGTGCTGCGTTTAACGCCCGTGCATCCGGCCGCTAACCTGTTCAGCTCCGCTCCCCGCCACGATTGCCCCTGCTCTTCTTCGTACTTCTTGGTAAATCCGAACGCGGTTTTCTCGGCAACCGTACCGATCGTCCCCGCGCGGAATACGCTCTTCTCTCCGAACATCTCTTTCGTAAAGTTATGCGCTTGCGGCTGATACTCGCCCGAGAAGTTCAAATCGATATCGGGAACTTTATCTCCCTTAAAGCCAAGGAACGTTTCAAAAGGGATGTCCTGCCCTTCGCCGCGCATGATCGTGGAGCAGTGCGGGCAAGCCTTGTCCGGCAAATCGAAACCGCTCGGCACGCTTCCGTCCAGAAACCATTCGCTATGCTTGCAATCGGAATTGCGGCACAAGTAATGCGCGGGTAACGGATTAACTTCGGATATTCCGAGAAACGTCGCAACGACCGACGAGCCTACCGATCCACGCGATCCTACGAGATAACCGTCCTTGTTCGATTTTTTAACGAGCCGCTCCGAGATGAGATAGTTGGCGGAAAATCCGTATTTGATGATCGGAACCAATTCTTTCTCCAGCCTTGCCGTAACGACTTCCGGCAGCTCGTCTCCGTAGAGGCTTCTTGCCGTTTCGTAGCAGGTGTTGCGGATTTCGTCATCCGCCCCTTCGATGATCGGCGTATAAAGCTGGTCCGGGAACATGACGATTTCTTCGAACCGATCAGCGAGCTCGGACGTGTTCTTAACGACGACTTCATAGGCTTTATCATCGCCTAGAAACTGGAACGCTTCGAGCATCTCGGCCGTCGTTCGGAAATGGGCGTCCGGCTTGCGCTGGTCCTTAAGCGGACTAAACCCGGTAATGCCATGAATCGTAATATCGCGGAATACTTTCTCGCGAGGAACAAGATAGTGCACGTTGCCGGTGGCGATAACGGGTTTGCTCAGCTTCTCGCCGATCCGGCAAATCCGGCGCAGCGCCTCTTCCAGCGCCCCTCGGCTGCTGACGAGTCCTTTATCCAGCAAATGCATATAGAAATCAAGCGGCTGCACCTCGAGCACATCGTAGAAAGCCGCCACTTCTTCCGCTTCCTCTTGCGATTTATTCAGCACCGTTTCGAACAGTTCACCCTTCTCGCATCCTGATATCACGAGCAAGCCTTCGCGAAGATCGATCAGCTTGCTCTTAGGGATACAAGCGACGCGGTTCATGTAATCGGTATGGGATAATGAGATCAGCTTAAACAGGTTTTTCTTGCCGACCGCGTTTAGGGCATATATCCCGCAATGAAACGGACGAGTTGTCTTCCAGCTGTCACCGTTCACTTCATTCAATGATTGCAATTCCGTAACGCCACGATTTAAAGCTTCCTTAAGTAAACCAACCAATATTCCGCCTAATGCGATCGTATCATCAATGGCTCTATGATGATTATCCAGAGATACCTTGTAAAGAGCTGCCAAAGTATTCAAACGATGGTTTTTCATCGTCGGGTGGAGGAATCGAGCCAATTCAAGCGTATCCAGTGCCGGATTCGTCAGGGGAGGTAGTCCATGCTGTTTGCACGCTTCCTGCATAAAACCGACATCGAAACGCGCATTATGCGCGACAAGCACGGCATCTCCGATAAAATCGATGAATTCCCGCAGCTTCGGCTCGAGTTCCGGAGCGTCCTTGACCATTTCGTCCGTTATGTTCGTTAACTGCTGAATATTATAGGGAATCGGCTCGTGCGGATTAACGAACGTTTCGAACCTGCCTATCTCCTGGCCGTTAACCATCTTAATGCCCGCGAGCTCGATAATCTTGTTGTTCGTAACCGATAATCCGGTCGTCTCGATATCGAATACGACATATTCCGCATCGGCCAAGCTTTGTTCTCTCGGCTGAATGACCATCGGGACCGCATCGTTGACGACGTTAGCTTCCACGCCGAACAAAACTTTGATTCCGTGTTTCTTGCCCGCTTTGGCCGCGTCCGGGTAACATTGAACGTTGGCGTGGTCGGTTACGGCAACGGCTTTATGTCCCCACTTGGCTGCCGTTTTGATATAAACGTCGACAGGGGTTACCGCATCCATCGTACTCATCGTCGTGTGCAAATGAAACTCAACGCGCTTTTCTTCGGCCGTGTCTTTAGGTTCCGGAGGAGCCAACACTTCGCGGATATCGCTAGGGAACATAACCAACTCCGGCGGATTGAGGAAACGGTCGTACTCGATTTTCCCCCGCATTTTCACCCATTTGCCGTTGGCGAGCAAGTTAAGCATCTTGATGTCTTCTTTGTTTTTGCCGAAAATCTTAATCGAAAGGGAGTCCGTATAGTCCGTGACATAACATTGGTAGAGCGTGCTCCCCGTCCTGAGCTCCTTGGTTTCCAAGCCGAAAATAACGCCGTGAATCGTTACCTTCTTCTCTTCCTCGCGGATTTGCTGGATCGGCACGGGGGCGTCTTTAATCTCGTAGCCATGCTGCAGCACTTGCGGCGCTTCGCCTTCGACAACCGGCGCTTCTTCCCGAACGCTGGCCATCATCTGCTCGATCGCTTCACGATTTTCTTGCTCGATTTTCTGCGTGAATTCCGTGTAGGTTTCCGGTCGCGCCTCCCCTACGGCGAGCTTCACCCGGAAAGAACGCAGGAATCGTTCCTCGAAAAAACGCACAGCTTGCACATCCACTTCTTTCTTACGAGCTAATTCGAGGTTCGTATCGTTAAGCAGCGTTATCGTCAGAAGGTCGCCTTCCACGCCCAAGTCCGCCTTCGCAAGCCATCCGTTAACCGAAACGACTTCCTGCTGAATCCAATCCACGAATACTGGCCAATACTCCTGAACGATGCTATCCGTGGATACGGCTTGTCCGTAGTTGATGACTTTCCTGATTTCCGCATGATGCCCCAGCTTCGCTTTAACCCGTTCGATAAAGCCTATGTATATCGTTTTGGGCAGCAACGTTTCTTTGCCAATATAAAAAGTCCATTCCTTGCGGGAACGATGAATTTCCACTTTATCGATATGACCGTCTCGAAAATGTTGCCCGATCCACTCGGTCGGCAGCTCCGCCTGTTGCAGCAATACTTCGAACCGCTTACGCCTATCTTCCGTCGGCTGCATCCCCACATTCCTCTCCTGTCTCCGCTACCCGATAAATATAAAAGCTTCCGTGAAAAAGGATCAGCCGCGGCACCGCAACTGGAGACCATCTTCAATCAGAAGCTAATCTTGCTCTTTCTATCATTTTACCTGAACGACTTCATCCCATCAATAGAAAATGAGACCCCAAAACAGACTTATATCTGCTTTGGGGCTATTCGTTCACGTTTAGAAATTAATAAGCTCTTGCGAAGACGACCGTATGCTGGGAAGCGTCGCCGCACACGAGGCAGGTTGGCTTCGTCTCGGCAGGCTCGAAAGGAATGTTCCGGCTAGTCGCGCCAGTTTCTTCCTTCACTTGCTTCTCGCAAGCCTCGGAGCCGCACCAGCCCGCTAGAGCGAAACCTCTCTTCTCTTCCATCGCTGCCTTGTATTCATCCAAGGTATCGACGGAGAAGAAATTATCCTGACGGAACGCGAGCGCCCGTTCGAACATGTCATCATGGATTTGCGCGAGCAAGGTTTGCACTTCCGCCACAAGATTATCGAGCGCGACGGACTTCTTCTCGCCGCTTACGCGGGAGACGAGCACGCACTGGCCGTTCTCCAAGTCGCGTGGTCCGAGCTCCAAGCGGATAGGGATGCCTCGCATCTCGTACTCGTTAAACTTCCAGCCAGGAGATACATCGGCTCGGTCGTCTACGCGGACACGAATGCCGGCAGCCTTCAGCTGCGCATAGAGCTCGTCCGTCTTGCCGATCACGACGTCGCGTGTTTTCGGCGGGCCGATCGGAATCATGACAACTTGCGTCGCCGCTACTTTCGGAGGCAATACGAGCCCGCGGTCATCGCCGTGCACCATAATCAATGCGCCGATCAAGCGGGTGCTCACGCCCCATGACGTCGTATGACAGAACTGCTGCGTATTCTCGCGATCCAAATACTTGATATCGAACGCGACCGCGAATTTCGTTCCCAAGTAGTGGGACGTACCTGCTTGTACAGCGCGTCCGTCTTTCATCATCGCTTCGATCGAATACGTATCGACAGCCCCCGCGAAACGCTCGGAAGGCGTCTTCTGGCCTTTAATGACCGGAATGGCCAATACGTTCTGGACGAAATCCGTATAAACCTCAAGCATCGTCATCGTTTCTTTGCGGGCATCCGCCTCGTCTTCGTGCGCGGTATGGCCTTCCTGCCAGAGGAACTCGCTTGTCCGAAGGAACGGCAGCGTTCTTTTTTCCCACCGCACGACGTTAGCCCATTGGTTGATGAGCAGCGGTAAATCCCGGTAGGAGTTGATCCACTTCGCGTACATATGCCCGAACATCGTCTCCGAGGTCGGACGAATGGCGAGCCGCTCTTCCAGCTTCTCTCCCGCCGCTTCCGTTACCCAAGGGAGCTCCGGGTTAAAGCCTTCCACGTGCTCTTTTTCCTTCTGAAAGAAGCTCTCGGGGATGAACAACGGGAAATAGGCATTGCGGTGGCCCGTATCCTTGAACCGTTGGTCAAGCTCCTTCTGCATGTTTTCCCATAGCTCGTAGCCGTCCGGACGAAAAACGATGCAGCCCCGGACAGGCGAATAATCCATTAATTCGGCTTTCTTAATGACATCGATATACCAACGGGAGAAATCCTCGCTCTGCGGCGTAATTTCCGTTACGAATCCTTTATCCTTCGACATGACGGCCCTCCAGCTCCAAGCTTATGCTTACGAAGTGCGTTTCTTGCGAAACGCTTTAAACTATTTAATTTCTTACCAATCCCACGATATCGTTATAGGTTACGACAATCATAAGCAACATGAGCATGGCGAACCCGATAAAATGCACCATGCTTTCGCGGTTAGGGTCAATCGGTTTCCCCCGTACCGCTTCCAACCCGAGGAAAAGTAATCGGCTTCCGTCGAGTGCCGGTATCGGCAACAGATTAAATATACCTAGATACAAGCTGAGCATGCCCGCCCACAAAGTAAGCTGAGCAATGCCCTGCCTGGCGATTTCCACGGTCACTTGCGTCGTCTTGACAGGTCCTCCAAGATCGTCCAGCTTAAACTCGCCGAAGATCAATTTCCGGAAGCCTTCGAAAATTCTTTGTGTCATATCAACCATCGTCGTGCCCGCGAAGCTGATCGTTTCGCCGAATCCCGGCTTTCTCATCTCCCCGGCGGGGTAAATGCCGATTTTGCCCGTTTTGGCATCGGGCGTCACCTTGATCGGCACCTCAACGCCATCGCGTTCCACGATCCAATTCATCGGTTTGCCCGCTGACGCGTTGATTTTGCCGACGAACTCGTTCACATCTCCGCCTACGGGTTCTCCATTGATGGATCTTACCCAGTCCCCTTTGACCAAACCGGCTTGCTCGGCCGGCGTACCTGCCACCACGTTCGAGATAAATACTTTGGAGGAGTTTTCGACCGACACCCCTTGCAATACCAAAAAGAGCGCGAACAAAACGAAAGCCAGCAGGAAATTCATAACCGGTCCCGCGACGATAGCTAGAGCGCGTTTGCGTACCGGTTTATTCCCGAATTGACGGTCTAGCGGAGCAATCTGAGTCTCCCGGCCTCTTGCGATGATAAGCGCTTGCGGATGGACGGAATAGCGTTCGATTTCACCATCGATATCGAGCTTGATCGTTAAATCCTTCTCAAGGTCGAGGGACTTGACTTCCCCTCGCATGACGCCCGATCTCTCGTCCAGACGATCAAGGTACAAACGGGTAACCAAATCGTCCTTGACCCTTACGGCCAACGTCTGCCCGGGCTGAACTTCCACGACTTCGGGATCCTCGCCGGCCATACGCACGAATCCGCCGATCGGCAGAAGCCGGAGCGTATAACGGGTTTCCCCCCGTTTGATGGAAAACAGCTTAGGCCCGAATCCGATCGCAAACTCGCGCACCAAGATGCCTGCCCTGCGAGCGAAATAGTAATGGCCCCATTCATGCAACGACACCAGCAAGAAGAACATAAGCACGGTCAGAAGAGCGACCTGTATATTTCCCATCATTCCAACCCCTTTGTCCCAAGCACGATGACTGCCGCACACTTGCTTCTAACGGCTGTCCTTAGATTAACATTATTCTCCGAGCCGTTACAAGAGAATACACCCTCGCGTTTTATTCCGGTGCCGCCGCTTCTCTTCTAGCCCAGCCATCTGTCTCAAGAATGTCTTCTAAGTTTGGATTCGTAACCGCAGTATGCCGAGTCAACACTTTCTCGATGATGTCTTCGATTGCGAGAAATGGAATTTCGCCTTTCAGAAACCGCGCGACAGCGACTTCATTCGCCGCATTGAACGCCGTAGTTGCCGTTCCGCCGCTTCGCCCCGCTTCATAGGCTAAACGCAAGCAAGGGTATCGGTTAAAGTCCATCGGCCGGAAATGCAGCGTCCCTTGGGCGATTAAATCAAGCGCGGATGCCGGGGATCGCTTGCGCTCCGGGTAGGTGAGCGCATATTGAATCGGAACGCGCATGTCGGGATTGCCAAGCTGTGCCATGACGCTCGTATCCTCGAATTCAACCATGGAATGGACGATGCTCTCCGGGTGAATGACAACATCGATTTGATCGTAAGGCAAATCAAATAACCAATGGGCTTCGATCACTTCAAGCCCTTTGTTGGCCATCGTTGCGGAATCGATCGTGACTTTCGCGCCCATGCTCCAATTCGGATGCTTCAGCGCACTCTCGACCGTCACATTCGCGAGTTGATCACGTGCTAGGTCGCGAAAGCTGCCCCCGGATGCCGTCAGCATGATCCGTTTAATCGCTTTATTATTTTCTCCGTTAAGGCACTGGAAGATGGCAGAATGCTCGCTGTCTACCGGCAGAATGGATACGCCTTTATCCCGCGCCCTTTGCATGACGAGATGCCCTGCGGTAACTAAAGTTTCTTTGTTGGCAAGACCGATGTCTGCCCCCGCTTCAATCGCAGCAAGGGTGGACGTCAATCCTAGACTGCCCACCAATGCGCAGACGACATAATCGGCTCCAGAATGTCCCGCGATTTCCGTCAGACCCGCTTCCCCATGCACAACGCGAACTTCTGCGCCAACCTGGGATTGGACTTGGTCTGCCAAAGCTTTGGTAGCGGCGGAAACCCATTTCGGGCGAAAAGCTTGCACCTGTTCCAGCAGCAATGACACATTGTTTCCTGCCGCTAAGCCAACAACTTCGAACTCCTCAGGGTAACGAGAAATGACGTCAAGCGTCTGGGTACCGATGGACCCCGTACTCCCGAGCACGGCTACCTTTTTCATAAGAACCTCCACTTGCTCTTTATGTATAACCGGATTATTGCGTCAATAGACCAAGCAGGTGAACAAGCGGAAATACGATGAGCCAACTGTCCGTGCGATCCAGCACTCCGCCGTGTCCCGGGAGCAGACGTCCGGAATCCTTAACGTCGCGGAAACGCTTGTAAGCGGATTGAACCAGGTCTCCAAGCTGACCTGCGACGGCCGCCGTCAGACCGATGAGCATCGCCTGACCGTATCCAAGCCATTCCGATCTGAAATAGCTGAAGATTAGCCCGGTAATAACAGCGATCGCTAAGCCGCCCAAAGCGCCTTCGATCGTCTTGTTGGGGCTAATCGCCGGCCAGAGCTTCGTCCTGCCAATCGCTTTTCCTACGAAATAAGCTCCGGCATCCGAAGCCCATATGCAAGCAAACGTAAGGGCGGACCAGAAAATACCGTGTTCAAGATCCCGGGTTAGCGCCATATAGTGAAAACCCGTTCCTATGTATACGACCCCTAGAAACAATACGCTCACGTGCTCGAGTTGAATCCGGTTTTTACTGAACACCGTTCCGCACAGGAAAATGAACATCGACAACCAAACGATCGTCGCGTATGAAGGCTTATCCCAGCCGAAAGGCAGCTGCGGCAATACGATCAACAAGACGGCAACATAGCCAATCAGCACATCCAATCGCATCCAGGCTTGTCCATTCAGCCGAACATATTCCCAATAACCGATTACCGCCAACAGAACTAACAATCCGGTGTAATACCATCCACCGGCAACTAACAGACCAATAAAAGCCGCACCGGCTATGACGCCGGTTACCAGCCGCTGACCCATGATGTCATAGCCCCCCGTAACGGCGCGCACGCCGCTGATACTCGCGGATGGCGTCGAATAAATGTTGTTCGCTGAATTCCGGCCAATACACGTCGGTGAACCAAAATTCGCTATAAGCGAGCTGCCATAACATGAAATTGCTTAATCTCAGTTCGCCGCTTGTGCGGATAAGCAAATCCGGATCGGGAAGTCCGCTTGAAAGCAGCAGCTTCTCGAAATCGGCTTCTTCGATTGTCTCCGGATCTATTTCTCCAGCCGCCGCTTTGCGCGCCAATTGTTTCGCCGCTTCCACCATTTCAATCCGGCTGCCGTAATTCAGTGCAAAATTTAGAATGAGTCCCGTATTATGCTCCGTCTTCCGGACCGCTTCTTCAACCGCGGCTAACGTGTGATCCGGCAGCAGATCACGGTTTCCCATCATTCTGACCTGTACGTTATTATCGATAAGTTCGCTTAGTTCCAACGACAAAAATTCCTGCGGCAATTTCATCAGGAATTCCACTTCCGCCTTCGGCCGTTTCCAATTTTCCGTAGAAAAAGCGTATAAGGTCAACACTTTGACGCCAACCCGATCTGCCGCTTTCGTAATCCGTTTGACGGCCTTCATTCCGTTATGGTGCCCGGCAATACGAGGCAAACCTCTAGCTTTGGCCCACCGGCCATTTCCGTCCATGATGATGGCCACGTGTTCCGGTATATTATCTCCTGTAGGCTCTTCTTCGGTCTTAACCTGCATGAGATTGATGTCGCTTTCCGTGAAAACCCCGATACGAAGCTTACGAAGCCAATTGCTGAACTTACTCATGGTTCTTCCCCCTAAGAGCGAGCTATGCCCACTCGCTAGCTAACCAAAAGAGAATAAACCCCACCTTTCGGAGGGGTCATCACCGTTCAAATCAAACTTCCATAATCTCTTTTTCTTTTGCGATCAAAATTTTATCGACTTCAGCGACAAATCGGTCCGTCATCTTCTGAACGTCTTCTTGATGGCGGCGCGATTCATCCTCGGAGATATCGCCTTTTTCTTTTTTCTTAATCTCGTCGTTCGCATCGCGGCGAATGTTGCGAATCGCTACTTTAGCTTCTTCTCCGAACTTCTTCGTCGATTTGGCTAAATCCGCGCGACGTTCTTCCGTGAGCGGCGGGATGTTAAGGCGAATGATGGACCCGTCGTTAGCAGGCGTCAAGCCGAGATCCGACTTCTGGATCGCTTTCTCGATCGCTGCCAGCGCCGTTTTGTCCCATGGCGTAATAATCAACGTGCGGGAGTCCGGCGTGTTAACCGAACCCATCTGGTTAATCGGAGTCGGCGTACCGTAGTAATCCACTTGCACCCGATCCAACATAGCACCCGAAGCGCGGCCTGCCCTTAACGTCGTTAAGTCGCGTTTCAACGCTCCCAAAGCTTTCTCCATGCGATCTTCTGCGTCTTTCTTGATTTCCTGAGGCATTAGTCGATACTCCCCTTCACTATGGTGCCGATTTTCTCACCCATAACGGCACGTCTAATGTTTCCTTTCTCGGTAATTGCAAATACGAGAAGCGGAATATTGTTATCCATGCAAAGCGAGGAAGCGGTTGAATCCATGACGCCAAGGTTTTTGTTGAGCACGTCCATGTAAGTCAACTGCTCGTATTTCTCCGCGGTAGCGTCTTTGAAAGGATCGGCGCTGTATACGCCATCCACTTTATTCTTAGCCATAAGAATAACCTCGGCTTCGATTTCAGCGGCTCTAAGCGCAGCGGTCGTATCTGTAGAAAAAAACGGATTACCCGTTCCCGCTGCGAAAATAACGACGCGGCCCTTTTCCAAATGACGAATCGCGCGACGGCGAATGTAAGGCTCGGCGATTTGCTGCATGGCGATCGAAGTTTGTACCCGGGTAGGCACATCCATTTGTTCTAGCGCGTCTTGCAGAGCAAGCGAGTTCATGACCGTGGCCAGCATTCCCATGTAATCGGCTGTAGCCCGGTCGATCCCTTTCTGGCTGCCGGCAATTCCTCGCCAGATGTTGCCTCCGCCGCATACGATCGCGATTTCTACGCCTAATGCAATAACTTCCTTGATTTGCTCGGCAATAGACAGGATGGTCGTCGCGTCGATGCCGTAACCGTTTGACCCGGATAACGACTCGCCGCTCACCTTTAATACCACACGTTTATAAACGGGACGTTCCAACGTTTTGTACCTCCATCATGTCTTAAGTTTAAAAAATAGGGAACACACTGTGCCCCCTAAATTCGTTATTATTAATGTTTGACTTGAGCCATAACTTCTTCGACGAAGTTATCCACTTTTTTCTCCAAGCCTTCGCCCAATTCGAAACGAACGAATCTGCGAATGGAGATTTTCTCGCCGATGGCAGCAATCTTCTCATTCAGCAGCGTCGTGATCGTTTTGTCCGGATCCTTAACGAACGATTGCTCCAAGAGGACGTTTTCCTCATAGTACTTGTTCATGCGGCCTTCGACCATTTTATCGACGATTTTCTCCGGTTTGCCTTCGTTAAGCGCTTGGTTGCGGAGAATTTCTTTTTCTTTGTCCAACTCTGCTTGCGATACTTCTTCACGGCTCAGGAATTTCGGGTTAGCGGCCGCGATTTGCATAGCGATGTCTTTAACGAAAGAGCGGAATTGATCCGTTTTACCTACGAAATCGGTCTCGCAGTTAACTTCTACGAGAACGCCGATGCGTCCGCCGGCGTGGATATAAGATTCAACTACGCCTTCCGTAGCGATGCGATCGCCTTTTTTCGCGGCAGCCGCAAGGCCTTTCTCGCGAAGAAGTTCTCCTGCTTTGGTCAGGTCGCCATTCGCTTCCTCTAACGCTTTCTTGCAATCCAACATGCCTGCTCCGGTTCTTTCGCGGAGCGATTTAACGTCTGCTGCATTTATTGCCACGTGGACTCCTCCTAATTATAGGCTCCCCTTGGCTACTGCCTGCGAGGGAAGCGACTCGTTTGGTTTTTGAAAAAAAGGGCGGTGAGAAGGTTCTCTTCTGACCACCCTTTGATTGTTTCGTATCATTGAAGTGGCAATTAAGCCGTTGTTTCTTCGCCTTGGCGCGCTTCTACGATCGCATCGGCCATCTTAGCCGTCAAAAGCTTAACGGCGCGGATTGCGTCATCGTTACCCGGAATGACGTAGTCGATCTCGTCCGGATCGCAGTTCGTATCAACGATGCCTACGATCGGAATGCCTAGTTTGCGGGCTTCGGCAACGGCGATACGCTCTTTGCGAGGATCGATGATGAACAAAGCGTCAGGCAATTTGCGCATATTTTTAATACCGCCGAGGAATTTCTCGAGACGATCTTTCTCTTTGCGGAGAATGATAACCTCTTTCTTAGGCAGCACTTCGAAAGTACCGTCATTTTCCCATTTGTCCAATTGGTGCAAACGGTCCGTACGTTTTTGGATGGTGGAGAAGTTAGTCAACGTACCGCCCAACCAACGTTGGTTGATATAGTATTGACCGCTGCGCTCGGCTTCTTCCTTAACGGAGTCTTGAGCTTGCTTCTTCGTTCCTACGAACAGCATCGTTCCGCCGTTCTCTCCGAGCTGACGCACGAAGTTATAAGCCTCGTCTACTTTTTTAACCGTTTTCTGCAAATCGATAATGTAAATTCCGTTACGTTCAGTAAAGATGTACTTATCCATTTTCGGGTTCCAACGACGTGTTTGGTGTCCGAAATGTACCCCTGCTTCGAGCAGTTGTTTCATGGAAATGACTGCCATCTTCCTGCACCTCCTAGTGGTTTTTGGTGAATCTCCGCCGCTCTTCGCCTCTTTCGCCAAAACTCTCTCGTTTAACACAAGAAAAGCACCGTTGACGAAATTGAAAAGCGTGTGTTTTTTACACCGAAAAATAATATACCATATCGACTACACTCGCGCAATGGCTGAATACCAATAATACATCATTTCTATCCAAAAACCCGTATGCTTACTTATTTTTCGCGCGTCAGCTCTGCCATTATTTGTTTATAATTCGGTTTACCGGTAAATACGGCTGTGCCAACGTTCATTTTCTTGGAAATGGACTTTGCTCTTCTGACGAAATCTTCGACATCGTCTATGACGCCGAGCTTCTGCAACCTCTCCGCCGCTTCGGTCAAAGTCATATTTTTACGGATATACAAGGTAACCGCTTTAGGATCCTCGGAGTCGCCGGCACCCGCATTCTCGGAATTCGCTGTTTCGGAAGGAGCAGGCGGCTTCAGAGCTCCTTTAGTGTCGTTTATTCCATCCTTCGAGGCAGCTGCGACGGCTTCATCGATCTTGGCATTCAATTGATCTTGCGTATACAGGGTTTGACCTGCTGGCGATAGAACGAAACCTGCTTTTTTCGCTTCAGTATCCAACTGTTCGCGAGTCATAGGTTCATCCGCTACCATAACCGCTTGATTTTTGGCAAGCTGAATAATTTGAAGCATCGAAGACCCGAGAATAATTCCGATACCTAGCCCCATCAACCAACTGCGATACTTATGCATGGTGTTGTTCCTCCCGACGCGCGAGCTGCAAAATGAGTTGCACCTCGCCCTTGTTCATCCCCATCGCCTTGGCGATTTGCTCGACCGATCTGCCCTTATCGTGCATCTCCAGCAACGCCGGATATCTGCCTCGGATGGTCGTCGGCGGCAATTCGACTTCAGCGACATCCGCCACAGCAATTACGACGGGTTCTTCAATTGACTGTTGGACGGTTGGCGTTGGCGCGAGTATTTCATCGGAAGGGAACGAATTCGTTGCTGCAATCAGAGGCTTTGAATCGAATGGTACCGCAGCGGGGGGGGATTGGGATTGTTCCTGCCACTTTCTCATTTGATGTTCCATGTCGACGATACGGCGTCCTAATTTATCGACCGTCTCATCCTGCTCTTTCTTGAAATTGGCAACTGCATCGAGAAGCTCCCGATTTTCGGTTTCCAAATCTTCCAGCAATTGATCGTAGGCCGCTTCGCTAACGAACCCCGATTCTTTCCCGCGGCTGCCGCTTTTCTTGGGCATCATCCACGCGTACCCTGTAATCGCCACGCCTAGCAGCACTATGCTCATCCATGGACTCGGAAACACTTTAAAACCCCTCTCTTGCCTTTAGATCAACCTACGAAATCAATATGTTTACCTTTGTAAGGATGCTCAGATACATGGCTTTCTTCTTGTACTTGTTCATTATCCTGTTTCTTAGAAGACGTTGACGCTTTATTGCGATTGCGAGGCTGTCGCTCCGATATCGTACCGTTAGATGTCGATTCCGTTTTCACGCTTCGCTTGGCTTGTTGTTCTGCCGTTTTCATCGCCTGTTGTCCCAATAAAGATTGTTCCGTTGCCGGACGTTGCTGTTGGTGGTGCTGCAAAGGCGACATCTCCGCCGTGCGGGGGAGGGATGCTTGAAAATCGATCGATTTGTAGCTCATGGCCGTTCACCTCTCATTTGATTTAGAAAAAGGGAACCATGATGATATCGCCGTCCGAAAACCGGAAGGATACCCGTTGAGAGCTGTCTTTAACGAATCTCGTGTACCTGCCGATGACGATTTTGGTGCCTCCCCATAAGGTATGGACCGCATCGACTCGCGCCGTCGTCGTATCCTCGAGCGTCTTCTCGATTTCAAGAACTCGTTCCTTGTTGGCGGCAAGATCTTCAATAGCTTGGCGTTTGGTGGCTGATAGCTTTACCCTAAGGGCTAGTTTATCCGCGCTTAATTGTCCGATAGAAGCCATCTGGTCGAGCAAGGCAAGCGCTTTCTCCGACTTGTCCATGTTCTCGGTCAGCTGCCGCATGACCACTCTTAACTCGTTAAGTTCTTGGCGGAGCTCCGGTCTGACGCCTACCTCGATCACGGTCGCCGTCGACATCGAATTTCCGATCATTCTAGCGGTCACGCGGTCTCCCGCCTGAATTAATCCTCCGACGATAAGCCCTTTAGCGCCGGCGCATTTAACGGACCGTCCTGCCCGGACATTGGCATGCATGATGCTTTGCGCTACGACAATGTCCTCGCCGGCGAATACGTTGCCTTCTTGTATGAACGAGCAACGAATATTGCGACCCGCTTTAACGAAACCTTTGTTGCTGCCGATAATGCCTCCTGAAATTTCGATCGAACCGTCGGATTCCACTTCCGCCCCTTCGATCCCGCCGGTAACCCGTATGTCACCCGATGCTTTCACCCGAAATCCGGTCAGGATGTTGCCTCTAATGACAACCGTTCCTACGAAATCGATGTTGCCGATATTATAATCAACATCCCCGTTCACCTCGTAGACGGGAAATACGTTCAATTTTTCTTTATCGGTTTTGGTTACAAGTCCGTCGATAGCCGCATACATCGCGACCTTCTCCGGATTAACGACGACATTTTTGCCGACTTTGAAATGGGCATCCTTGCCCTCTTTCGGCAAGATCTCTTCGCCCGTAACCGCCTTACCCGCAGTACCCTTCTGAGCGGGTACTCGTTCTGCGATCAATTGGCCGGCTTTAACGTTAGCCAATTGCTTGACTTCTTTATAATCAACGCTGCCGTCTTCCCTTTCGGTTGGACGCCGCTCCTGCTCGTTGGATTCTCCGTAGAGGACTTTGACATAACCGTCGATACCTGGCAGCGGAGGAGTTCCAATGGCAATGACGTTCTGCGTAAAGAAAAAATCCTGGGGTTTCTGCGCAATCAGATAGAGAGTATCGGACTGCACCCCATGCTTAATTCCTTGTGAGCTTATGTATTGCTCCAATTCACGAGAAGTCAGCTTAAGATCACCTTCGACACGTCTGAAAACCAAGTAAGCTTGCATCTTATCTTCAGAAACCGTGACTTGTAGACATTCCGCCAATGGTAAACTTCCATTGTCAGGCATAAATATCGCCTCCTTATTATCCGTTTTGAAGCAATTGTTCCTTTTGCTTAGAGAGAGCTCCCCTGAGTCTTAGTATGGCTTTGGAATGGAGCTGAGAGATCCTTGAAGGCGATAAGCACATGACCTCGGCTATCTCGCTTAACGATAGGTCGTCGTAATAAAACAAAGAAACGACCGTGCGTTCTTTTTCCGTTAATTTCTGAATTCCATATTGAAGGGAGTCTTTCAGATAAGTTTCATGAACTTTAGACTCCGGATTTACCGCTTTATCATCGACAAGAAGAGATAACCTTGTTTCGGATTCTTCCTCCCGGATCGGATCCTCCAGAGAAAAGACAGCCGCAACGGCAACCTCTTGAAGCATCTGCTGGAACTCTTTATCGCTAATATTCAAATAGGCGCATATCTCGTCATCTGAAGCGGAACGCAAATTCTTCTGCTCCAAAACCGCGTAGGCGTCCTCCATTTTTTTCGCTTTGTCACGTACCGATCGGGGGACCCAGTCGCCTTGGCGAAGCCCGTCGATAATGGCGCCCCGGATTCTCCACGATGCATAGGTTTCGAATTGGAGCCCGCGCCGATAATCAAACTTCTCAATGGCGTCAATCAAACCCATGGCGCCATTGCTGGCCAAGTCGTCTTTCGTTACGTTCTTCGGTAAGCCAACAGCCATTCGACTGGATACATAATCCACGAGTGGCAAATAGTGCTCGATCAGAAGCTTTCTCGCATCCGGATCCTCGTCCTCTTTCCAACGCTGCCATAAATCTTGATGGGATAACCGGGAACGTGTTTGATCGACCATACTAGCCTCACCATCCTTATTCGTCCGTCAGACGACGAATCGCCTGAACCACTTCCTCCGGATTGGGATTGTCAAGCGACACCAATCGCTTGGGCTGCAATGGCTGGAAACCTTTAATCGGCTCCCCCTTGCCATCCGCCCACTGTTCCTTCATCAACTCCGATAAAGAATCTCCTTCATCCGGGGTCGTTATGTCGAGCACCGCACCGCGATCTTTCTCCAAAGCGCTAGCCGCATCAATCTTATTAGCCGGATTCAACAATTGTCCTAGGACTAGCCGAATTACGAGAGCTATCGCTGCAAAAGCGATAAACGCATATAAGCTATTTTTTAATGTCGTTCCTATCGGATTGTTCGATAGAGAGAACAAGAAGGTCAACAATGCGCCGAATGCGCCGAAACCGACATTTAAGCGCCAGGAACCAATCATTTTAGATCTCCTTTACTCCGAACTGCACGCTGCGAATGCTGAACACGCCGTTTTGACTGTTCAGTTCAACGGTTCGACCGTAGCTGCCTCCGGTATCTTCCGCAACAAGCGGAATCTTGAAATATTCGAGTGCCTGTTTCGTCGCTTCCACGTTGCGGGGACCAATACGCATCGTATCCGATCCGCCCATGAAAGCGAACATTTGGGCCCCGCCTGCCATTTTGGCAACAAGCCGCCCCGTCACGGCTCCTTTGCTTTTCATTCGCGCGAGAAGCTCAGGGATAGCCGTATCCGCGTATTTAGCGATATTGACTTGCCCTTCTCTGGCAATCTCGGAAGTGGGCAACATGATGTGCGCCATTCCCCCGAGTCTAAGTTGAGGGTCATATAAGGTTAAACCCACGCAGGAACCCAAGCCTGTTGTTTTAAGTACCGCTCCGCCCTCCGCGATGTTCAAATCTGCCATCCCCACTTTAATTAGGGTGCCTTCGGTCATTAGATCGGCACTCCCAACGCACGAAATAGCTTATCGAATGACTCGGGGTCCGGAATGAGGAAGAAGTGACCTTCCGCTTCTTGATGACCTTCAAGAAATGTCGTATCGATGAGTAGAGCATCATCGCCCATCGTGCCGAATTGAAGTAAGCCGTAGCTTAAAATCGCACCTGCCATGTCTACCGCTAAAGAAGGGACCGTAGGAGACATATGAAGACCCGTAAAATCGGCAAGGGAGGATAAATAAGAGCCAGCCAGAATATTGCCGATTTCGCTGAGAGCGGACAGCTCTAATTCGCTGTATTCATCGTTCTCTGCCGCATTGAAGCCTAACAGTCCTTGCAGTATGCGCCTTGCGGGCTCCCGATTGAGGATAAAAAACATATTTCCGGGAGCATCGCCGTCGACCCGCAGGAAAATAGCAATGACGACGGCTTCGGAACCGCCGACGCGCTCGGCTATTTCTTCGAATGGAATAAAGCTGACCGTAGGCACCGCCATGTCCACCGGTTTGTTAAGCAAGGTCGATAACGCCGTAGCCGCATTGCCCGCACCGATATTTCCGACTTCCCGAAGCACATCCATTTTGAAATCCGCGTCATTCTTAAAAAGATTCACAGTTTACTCTCCGAACTGTTCTAATTGGATGATTTCGTTACGGCTGAGCACTTCCACTAAGTTTAGCAATATCAATAACCGACTTTCGCCGATTTTGGCTACTCCGCTCAAGTATTTCGCTTTGATTCCGCCTAATACTTCAGGAGGGTTCTCGATCGTATCGCTCATAACGTCCATAACATCATTGGCGGAATCCACGATAAATCCAACTTCCAGGTCGTTAGCCGCAACGATGATAATCCGGGAATTTTCGGTGAGATCCGTCTCGGGAAGACCGAAGCGCCCCCTAAGATCGATAACGGGAATAACGATGCCCCGAAGGTTAATAACGCCTTTAACGAAAGCCGGCGTTTTCGGAACGCGAGTAATCGGGACCAGCCGTTCGATAGTACGAACTTTATCTACCTCAATACCGTACTCTTCTTGCGCAAGCGTGAAAACGATGACTTTCATTTCCTCTGCCATGGAATAAATCCTCCCCTAGAGTCCGGTTTATTTACTTGATGAGTGCGTTTGGATCTACGATCAATGCGACTTGGCCGTCACCGAGAATCGTGGCTCCCGAAACGATGCCGAGGTTGGCATTTAAATATTTGCCAAGCGGCTTAAGAACGATTTCGTTTTGTCCGATAAACTCGTCCACCAGAACGGCAGCAAGCTTGTCCCCTTTGCGAATGACGATCATTTCCGTTTCCGTCTCATCGTCATCGCGATAATCCGGCGAATCTATTAAAGCTGCCAGCGATACAACCGGAATGATAGATTGACGATAGTCGATAATACGATTTCCGTGCAGCGTCCGAATGTCCGATCTCTTGACAGAGCCCGTTTCCACGATGGAAGAAAGCGGGAACGCGTACTTCTCGGAACCTAGTTTAATCAACATCGCCGCTATGATGGATAGCGTCAGCGGCAGCTGGATCGAGAATCTCGTTCCTGACCCCAATTTCGAGTGTACGGAAACGTGACCGCCCAATGAGGAAATTTTGGATTTCACCACATCAAGGCCTACGCCCCTGCCGGAAATATCCGATACTTTGTCGGCCGTGCTGAATCCCGCGGCAAAGATCAGCATGTTCACTTCGTCATCGCTGAGATTTTTCGCTTCCTCAACGGTCACTACCCCGCGTTTAATTGCCGTTTCGAGCACTTTTGGACGGTTAATTCCTTTACCGTCCTCCTCGATTTCGATGAAAACGTGGTTTCCGGCGTGATAGGCTCTTAAATGTACTGTACCCACTTCCGACTTGCCTGCTTTAATCCGTTCCGTGATCGGTTCTATGCCATGGTCAACCGCATTTCGGATGAGATGGACTAGCGGGTCGCCGATTTCATCGATTACGGTGCGATCCAGTTCCGTCTCCGCGCCAATGATGACGAGATCGACTTTCTTATCAAGCGATTTGGCCAAGTCGCGAACCATCCGCGGAAACCGGTTAAAGACGCTTTCTACGGGTACCATCCGCAGCTTCAGAACGATGTTCTGCAAATCTGCGCTGACTCGAGCCATGTGTTCGACCGTTTCGGTCAAATCATTGCGACGTACTTCGGAAGCCAATTGCTCCAATCGAACGCGGTCAATAAGCAATTCGCTAAATAAATTCATGAGCGAATCCAAACGTTCGATATCAACCCGAATCGTACGCGGAGCAGCATTGCCGGCAGGAGCAGCGGACGAGGCAGCCGGTGCTGCACGTAAACCGCCGCCGTTCTCGGCACTTGGAGCTGCAGCAGGCGCGGCGCTTTCGGTCGCTGCGGCTGTTTCCTTGATCGCGTCGGAAGTTGAGACGGAAGAGGCTTGGGGGCGGCCTAATTCCGCAAGCGAATCGCGATCAACAGGGGTCAAGACGACCGACTCGATCTCGGATACGCGGGAGATGCCGTCTCGAAGCACAGCTTCATCCACTTGGGTAATATAGTAGACGGAGAAACTTCTCTCGAATAACTCTTGTTCGATTTCCTGTACGGACGGGTGAGCTTTAACCACTTCGCCGTTTCTTTCGAGAACATCAAATACCATATACGCGCGGGCTGCTTTCAGCAAACAATCTTCACGTACCTTTACATCAATGTAATAGGCCCGATGACCGCTTTCCATGGATTGGCTTAGAACGGATAATTGGTATTGGTCAAGAACTAACGATGCGGATATCGCTTGTTCCTTATTCGCCGCCTTCGCAGCTCCTTTGCCGCCATCCTCGCCTTTAACGATTGCCTTTAGGCGTTCTACAAGCTCGGTAACCTCGCCTTTACCCGTGCCGCCGTTGATAACGTCCTGTACCATTGCCTCTAAAGCGTCCAAACATTTGAATAGCGTGTCGAAAATATTGCCGTTCATGCTCAATTTGCCATTACGAACTAGATCCAGCACATTTTCCATCTCATGCGTAAGCGCCGCGAGATCTTCAAACCCCATCGTCGCCGACATTCCTTTAAGCGTATGCGCGGAACGGAAAATAATTTGAACGATGCTAATATCCTCTGGCTGTTGCTCTAACCGAAGCATATTTTCATTGAGCGATTGCAAGTGATCGTTGGCCTCATCGATGAAGATGGACATGTATTGATTCATTTCCACGGGCCTGACACCTCCTAGTTGGCTGAACTTTCAGCGGCAATTTCATGGCTTGCGCAGTTTCACTTCTTTCACGAGAACGGAAGCAATTCCTTGAAGCGGGAGCAGATGGGATACGGCACCAAGCTCTACCGCGGACCGGGGCATGCCGTAAACGACGCAGGTCTGTTCTGCTTCGGCGATCGTAGTAACGGCTCCGTCCGTTTGAAGCGCCTTCATTCCTTTGGCGCCATCGCTGCCCATTCCAGTCATAAGCACGACATGCCTTTTCAATTGATGCTGTCCGATCAAGGATTCGAACATGACATCTACAGAAGGCATGTGCCCTCCCCTTGGACCCTCGTCTGACAATTTAATTCGGTATTTGCCATTTGCTTCTTTCGCCAGCGTCATGTGTCTTCCGCCAGGAGCGATGTAAGCCGTGGCGGTTTCAACAGGTTCCCCGTCGACCGCCTCCCGAACTTGAATGCTGCAAAAGTTATCCAATCGTTGTGCCAGCGAATGCGTGAATTTGGGAGGCATATGCTGGACGACGAGAATTGGTGCCGGAAAATCCGCGGGAATACCGGTTAGCAATTCATGCAATGCCCGGGGCCCTCCCGTAGAGGTGCCTACGGCTACGATATGGGTGAATGCGGTTAAGCCTGTGCTTTTGGGCGGCGTATTAGGAATCGCATGTGCCGGCTTCTCGGAATTTATGGTTGGTTTCGTCAAACGCTTAGCAGCGATATCTTGATCCGCGTTTGTCGAAACGGGCTTCATTTCTTTCAGGCGGGATGTTTCGATTCCTGGTTGAGACTGCGGCAATTTCGGTTTCGGTATCCCGCTGCCGATGTCAGATGCAGAAGGCGGCACGGGAGATCCCACAGGTTTGCGATTGTCCGTTGCGCTTTCCGGCTTTCGGTTCAAGTCCGGGCTCTTCGGCCTAGCTGGCGCCGCGGCAGATCTGCTCGTATCGACCTTCGCCTTATACACGGCCGTTTCCGTTTGGTTATCCGGCTTCTTAATCTCCTTCTGCAAAGGCGCTGCTTGCCTTGGTTCGACAGTTGCAGGTTGAGGAGACGGTTCTCCCTTTTCTTCAATGGCCGGAAGCATTCGGAATGAACCGCTGCTCATCGTCTCTAAAGCAATATGTAATTTCTCCAGCAGTTGTTCTCCTACCTGGCGGATATCCAGCTTAACGGCTCCGTCCGGTTTTCGGATAAAATCGATCGCCCCGTATTGCAGAGCTTTAATCGTATCCCTTGTCCCGTTGTCGGTAACCGCCGAGAGCATAATAACCGGGGTCGGTTGAATCGCCATAATGCGCTGCAGCGCTTCAATTCCATTTAATTGCGGCATTTCCAAATCCATGGTTATGATGTCCGGCTTGAGCTTAAGCGCCAAGTCAACGGCTTCTTTGCCATTCGAGGCTGTTGCCAATACTTTGAAGGCAGCGTCAGCATCAATGACATCGCTGAAAACCTTGCGCATAAATGGGGAATCATCTACGATCAGCACTTTGAATTCCTGCATTTGGCGACCCTCCCCGTTAATCTAGTTGTGCAATCGAATTGATTAACTCCATAGTTTCTTCATTCGCTGCAGGAAGCTTGATAGTCCGCGCGTTGAGGAAGTTTCCCTTTCCATTAGAAACCGGGAAGCTATCCGATCAATTCCCCGCGTTGCCGAACTATCCGGAAAGGCGATCGATAAAGGCGTCTGCTTCTTGACGGCCTTCGATACGTTGGCGTCGTCCGGAATATACCCCAGAACGGGAATATTCAGACCCAAATACTTATCCGTTACATGCTGAATGTTATCCGCCGTCTGCTTCCCCTCTCTGTCGTCGGAAACGCGATTCACGACAAGCTTAAAGGAAATTTGATGACCCATGGACTTCAACATCTTGATCAGAGCATACGCATCCGTGATGGAAGTCGGCTCGGGAGTCGTTACGACAATGGTTTCTTCCGCAGCCGTAATGAATCGAACCGTTTCCTTGGACAATCCGGCGCCGGTATCGAACAGGATAAAATCCACGTAACCGTGCAGCTTGCCAATCTGTTCGGAGAAATACTCGATTTCCTGATCGCTTAAGCGGACCAAATCCTGGAATCCGGAACCACCCGCGATAAACTGCAGTCCACCAGGACCGGTCTGGATGATTTCCCAGATCGTTTTCTCGCCTTTAAGCAAATGAATGAGATTGTATTTGGCCGGCGTGCCCAATAAAACATCGATATTCGCAAAGCTTATGTCCGCATCGAACACAAGCACGCTATATCCTCGATTTTGGAGCGCCATGGCGAAATTGAGGCTGAAGTTGGATTTGCCGACACCGCCTTTTCCGCTAGTAACGGTAATCACCCGCGTCATGCGAGCGGATTGGGAGTCCTTGGAATGAACCAAATGCCGCAGTGCCTGCGCTTGATCATTCATCGGACTTCTCCCCCAACAACCGTCTGATCAAATCTTCGGGATCAAATGGCCTAATGTCGTCTGGAACGGTCTGACCGCATGTAATATAGGAAATTCGGAAATCGAACTCTTTCACCAAATTGATTATCGTTCCGAAAGAGTCCGTCTCGTCGAATTTAGTCAGCAATAGTTGATTGACCCCATACTTCGCGAACTGAGAAGCGACCATTTTCATGTCGCTATACTTATGTGTCATGCTAAGGACAAGAATCGTTTCCGTCTGTTCTCCGGGAGCGAGGAGGCTATTGACTTCCGAAACGAACATTTCGTTCCGATAGTTTCGACCGGCCGTATCCATGAACAATAAATCAAGGTCGTTTAGTTTCTTATAAGCACGGGTCAATTCGCTGGGTGAAAATACGACTTCAAGCGGGACGTTTAAGATATCCGCATAGGTCCTCAATTGATCAACTGCCGCTATTCGGTAGGTATCTGCCGTTATAAACCCGACGCTTCGTCGATGGCTGAAGGATTGCTCGGCGGCTAGCTTGGCGATTGTGGTCGTCTTACCTACTCCAGTCGGCCCTACAAAATGAACGATTCTAGTCGTAGGTTCGATACCTGTCCCCTTGGCGTCTTGCAGCCATGAGAGGAGTACGGCACGAGCCGCTTCATAGGAGGAACGAGTTTCTTCTTCGCTCGTCTCTTCCATTATTAAATTTACCGCTTCCGCGAATTGCTCCACGTAAGCAGGATCAACTCCTTGTTCCGCTAATCGCCTGCTCCATTTCATGACCGCTTCAGGCATGCTGCGGAAAGTTTGCTGCTTCGCCATCTTGGCCATCATTTCTTTCATGGAACGCAGCTCTAGGAGCAATGCGGAAGTTTCCTCTTTGGCCTGTTTATTTTCTCTGGCTTCCAACGTCTGAACCGCGACCGCCAATGTGGCTGCTTGAGTGTCAGACCGATGCTGTTCAAGGTGGGTGTCCGGTTGAGCGATAATCGCTTGTCCCGCATCACGCTGCGCTTCCATTACCGGGGACGTCGTCTTCCGTCCGCTGTCGGCAAAGGGAGCTTGCGAATATCTCTCTCTTACCGCATTCGAAGGGATCATCGGGGACGATACAGCCAGTTCCTCTATTTGGGATAAAAGCTGTTTCTTTTCTATCGGACGCGCAGGCATCGGCGCGCGCGCTGGAAGTTTCTTGGAAGCCTCATCTACAGCCGCAATGACCTCTACACGTTTCTTGCTGAACATGCCAAGAAATCCGCCGATGCGGATTTCTTTCGTATTTAGAATGACGGCATCCGAGCCGAGCTCGCTGCGGATCATTTGCACGGCTTCCGGCAAATCATCGACTATATATCGTTTGACCTTCACGCACTCACCACCCCGACGCTTTGCACTTCAATACTTGGCTCCAACTCACTGTAAGAAATGACCGGAATATCTTGTAAGCTTCGTTCAAGCAATTGGCGCAAGTACATTCGAATCGTCGGTGAAGTTAAAATAATTGGCTGCTGACCCGATTGTACCAATCGATTTACTTGTTCCGTAAGCCTTTGATAGATAGCCTGAGATGAAGCCGGATCCATGGCCAAGTAACTTCCTTGATCCGACTGCTGCACGGCATCCGCTATCTTCTTCTCAACGGCAGGACTTACCGTTATAACCTTGAGAGGTTCTGACGAGCTTGCATACTGTTGGGTAATTTGCCTGGATAAACTTTGACGTACGTACTCCGTCAGCACCTCGGGATCTTTCGTAAACTTGCCGTAATCCGCCAACGTCTCGAAAATCGTCACCAAATCCCGGATGGAAATTTTCTCTTTCAACAATTTGGACAACACTTTCTGGACGTCGCCAACGCTAAGAATGGAAGGGATTAGTTCATCAACCAGCGCAGGATAAGTTTCCTTTACGCTTTCAACCAATGCCTTCGTCTCTTGACGACCGATAAGCTCGTGCGCATATTTCTTAATGACTTCCGTCAGATGGGTAGCTACGACGGAAGGCGGATCAACGACCGTATAACCGGCCATTTCGGCACGTTCCTTCGTCGCTTCATCGATCCATAGCGCAGGCAATCCGAACGCGGGCTCCTGAGTTTCTATCCCCGTTACGGAATCGTCATCGAAACCGGGACTCATGGCTAAGTAGTGATGTAACAATAGTTCGCCACGAGCAACCGTATTTCCTTTCATTTTAATGACATATTCATTCGGTTTTAGTTGAATATTGTCGCGAATTCGGATAACGGGGACGATTAAGCCCATTTCGAGCGCGCATTGCCGTCGAATCATAATAATTCTGTCGAGTAAATCTCCGCCTTGCTGGGTGTCTGCCAATGGAATCAAGCCATAACCAAACTCGAATTCGATTGGGTCGACCTGCAGCAAGCTGATGACGCTCTCGGGGCTGCGAACTTCCTCGATATGCTTCTCCTCGACGAGTAATTCTTCCTCCTGCTGTTTCCGATTCAGATTTCTCTGCAGTCGGTAGCCTGCTATGGAAAGAATGGCTGCATAAGGAATTGTGCTTATAAGAGGAATAGGAGTTGCGAGTCCCAGAAGCGCCACGGTTCCTGCGACAATATAAAGCAATTTAGGATACCGCAGCAGCTGTTTGCTCAAATCATCCGCCATATTCCCTTCGGAAGCGGCTCTCGTTACGATAATACCGGCTGCGGTACTGATCAGAAGCGCCGGAATTTGGCTGACAAGTCCGTCCCCTATCGTAAGAATCGAGTACCTTTCAAGCGACTCCATCGCGCTCATCCCATGAATAGCCATACCGATAATGAATCCTGCGACGAGATTTATCATTACGATGATGATGGATGCGATCGCGTCTCCCTTGACGAATTTACTCGCACCATCCATCGCGCCGTAGAAGTCCGCTTCCTTCTCGATTTTCCCGCGGCGTTCACGCGCTTGTTGCTCGTTAATTAACCCTGCGTTCAAATCCGCGTCGATACTCATTTGTTTACCGGGCATCGCATCGAGCGTAAACCGCGCGCCAACCTCGGCAACCCGCTCAGAACCTTTGGTAATAACGATAAACTGAACGACAACGAGGATGAGGAAAACGACAAAGCCAATCGCTATCTGTCCGCCTGCAACGAACCTTCCGAATGTATCTACAACATGCCCGGCGTCTGCTTTCGATAATACAAGACGGGTTGTCGAAACGTTAAGCGCCAATCGGAATATCGTCGTAAGGAGCAGTATCGTTGGAAATATGGAAAAATGAAGCGCATCCTGCGTGTTCATTGCGATGAGCAGTATCATGATCGCCACAGAGATGTTAAGTATGAGCAGAATATCCAATAGTCCTTTGGGAATTGGAACGACCATCATCAGGACAATACCGATGACGCCTATGAGTATGCTTAAGTCCCGAATTTTCATGGCTCGTTCCCTCCCCTCGCAATTCACTTCCTATACGTCGACTAATGCTGCGAATCCGGAAAAGAGGTTGTCACTCCGCCGCTGGTTAAAATCTGAGTTGTTTTGAATTGACTTGTCGGTTACAACTCGATTTTAAAGGCGGACGTAAACTCTCCGTGACAACCTTTTTCCTCCTTCTCCGCACTCGACGCACAGCTTGTAACAGCTCGTTTTACCTTTTTTAACGCCGGCCCTTGAGCCTGTATACGTATGCCAGCACTTCCGCGACCGCTTGGAAGAGATCGCCTGGTACGCTTTCTCCCACTTCGGTCCTCTCGAACAGCGCGCGGGCGAGCGGCTTGTTTTCCATAGTCATTACGTCGTTCTGCTTGGCGATCTCACGAATTCTTAGAGCCAAGTAATCTTGCCCTTTAGCGATGACAGTTGGTGCATCCATTTTCTTGCCGTCGTATTTAAGGGCAACGGCAAAGTGAGTCGGGTTCGTGATTACGACGTCCGCTTTCGGCACTTCCTGCATCATTCGCATAAGCGCCATCTTGCGTTGGCGTTCCTTGATCTTTCCTTTGATCAATGGATCGCCTTCCATGTTCTTGTACTCGTCTTTAATATCCTGTTTACTCATCCTCAAGTTCTTCTCATATTCATACCGCTGGTACATGAAATCTCCTACCGCAAGGATGAACAATAGAGCTGCAACGAATATTCCCATGCGAACCGCCAAGCTGGCTACGAATGCAAATATATCCTGCACGGGCAAATGCGCCAAATCCAAAAACCGTTTCTTTTCCGACCACAGTGTCGTAAAAACGATGAGTGCCACAGTGATCAGCTTCAGCGAGCTTTTTAAAAATTCCACGACGGATCGAATTCCAAAAATATTTTTGGCGCCTGAGAGCGGGTTCAGCTTCTCGAACTTTGGCTTTAACGGTTCCAAAGTGAATAGCCACCCGATTTGAACGTAATAAGCCGCAAAGGCAATCACAAGCACGATAACAAAAATCGGAGCAAGTACGATAAGCAGTTGAATAGCGTAGTGGCCGAAGAGACTAAGTACGTTCTGCTCCGTCACGTCCATGTTCAATCGGTGCAACAGAACATCTCCGAACATGGCTAGTATTTGTTTCTGGAAATAAGGTCCTAACACGAGCAAACAACAGATGCAAGCGAGCAGAATAAGCGAGCTGGGTATTTCCGCGCTCTTGGCCACTTGTCCTTTGTTGCGGCTATCCTGACGCTTTTTGGGTGTCGCCCTCTCCGTTTTTTCGCCTGCAAACAACTGCAAATTCATCCTAAGGCGATTACGGGGCATGACACCACCTCCTCTACTTTGCACCTATGTTTAAGAGGATGATTTCAAGACGACAAACAGTTTTTCAAGTGCATTGAACATGTGATCGAATAGCATCTGAAACAAAGCGCTGAACCCCGGCAGCAAAATGACGAGCAAGGCCAATCCAACCAAAATCTTAATCGGAATTCCGATAACGAACACGTTATATTGAGGAGCGGTCCGAGCAAGCAGAGCCAAACCGAAATCCGTCAAGAACATGGACACGACAATTGGAGCCGATATTTGCAAAGCGAGCAAGAAGGTATCCGCAAACGTTCTTGCCAGAAACTCCGTAACATGCCCCCCGTAATAAACTTGAAACAGCTTATTATCGAGAGGCAGCCATTTGTAGCTGTCCATAATGGCCGCTAGCAAATAATGATGACCGTTCAAAGATAGGAACACGAGCATCATGAGCATGTACTTTAAATTTCCCATGATCGGCGCGGAAACCCCGGATATCGGGTCTACGATATTCGCAATTCCAAACCCCATCTGCATATCCATCAAAGCGCCGGAGGTTTGAACAACCGTAAAGAAGAGATGGGATGTGTATCCTATAATAAGTCCGGCGAAAACCTCGCGAATAATCGCCAGTATGTAAGTTGCGTCCGCCGTTACCTTCGTATCGAAACCGATGGTCAGAAAAACGATCATGGAGACGAAAAACGCCAGGCCTATCTTGATCGTCGTCGGAAAAGTCCGTGATGAAAATATCGGCGCAACAACAAAAAACGAGGTGATTCGACAAAAAACAAGCAAAAAGGCAGGGAATGCCTGCATGATTATTTCCATCCGGCGTCATCCAATGTAATTCGCCAAGTTTCCGAGCAAATTGCTTGTGAAATCGACCATGATATTAAGAATCCACGGCCCGAAAATCAAAAGCGCTAAGAATACGGCGATAATTTTGGGTACAAACGCAAGCGTTTGTTCCTGAATCTGGGTCGTCGCTTGAAAGATACTCACTAGCAATCCGACGATTAATCCGATTCCAAGCATTGGAGCACTTACTTTAAGGACGGTATATAATGCTTGTCCAGCTAATCCAATAACAAATTCGGAGCTCATCTGTTCCCTCCTAGCTAACGATTACGCAGCGTTTCAAGTATTAAAGCTAGTCAACAGAGACTTAACGACAAGATACCAACCGTCGACGAGCACAAAGAGCAATATCTTGAACGGGAGCGAAATCATTACAGGCGGAAGCATCATCATCCCCATCGCCATGAGCGTGCTGGCAACGACCATATCTATGATGAGAAAAGGAATAAATATCATGAAACCCATCTGAAAAGCCGTTTTTAATTCGCTGATGGCATAGGCGGGAACAAGTACTGTAATCGGAATGTCCTTGTATGTAGCCGGCTTCTCGGTTTTCGTATAATTCATGAATAATAACAAATCTTTCTCGCGCGTATGCTTGTACATAAAGTCTTTCATCGGTATGGATGCCTTCTGCAAAGCTTCCGTTTGGCTGATCTGGCCGGCAAGATATGGCTTTAATGCCGTCTCGCTTAATGTTGAGAACGTTGGAGCCATGATGAATAAAGTCATGAACAAAGCAAGTCCGATCAGCACCTGGTTCGGCGGCATCTGCTGCGTACCGAGAGACGTGCGGACGAATCCGAGCACGATTACGATCCGCGTGAAGCTTGTCATCAGCACGAGAATGGCGGGAGCCAAGCTCAACACGGTGATCAGAAGCAGCATCGATAGCGCTGAAGCTCCAATAGGCTCCTTCCCGTCACCGAGAGTGACTCCAATGATGGGATCCGCATAAACCGATGCCTGAAACGCTAACAGAAGAGCTTGGAGACTCAAGAAGCTATAAATCAGTTTTTTTCTCATGACTTGTCTGTCCGATCTCCGGAACGGCTTTCCTCTAACAACTGCTCCACCCGCTGTCTTCTTTCCGAAAGCTGGCGCAGGCGGTTTTCCAACGTTTGCTCGAAACTTGTCCCATTGTTAGCTACATTGTTCACAGTGTCTTCGCTTGGCTCGCTGTTGCGCCCCGTCCACTTCCGAAACCATTCAGGCAATGTTGCTCCCGTATTAGCCGTAGCGGAGTCATGCTCTGCCAGCAGGTCGGCTACGATTTCCGGATCCGTAATAGACTCCAGCAACGTCACGTTGTCCCCTATGCCGAGCACGTATATTCGACTGTTCCATTCTACGATTTGCATCGACTTATTCGTGCCCAGAGGATAACCTCCGAGCGAACGAAGCGAGCGATTCATCCCCCATCCGCGATTGCGTTTAGCGAAAAATCGTAATACTAGAACGATCAAGCCGACGATAATTCCGAGGACGAACAATACCCAGATCAGATCCCATGCGGATGTTGATCCTTGGAATTGTTCAACGAGCCCGTAAGTGCGCATCAATCTTCAACGCTCCTGACTTAACCCAGTGTTTTCTTGATCGCTTCGATGACGCGGTCGGCTTGGAACGGTTTGACGATAAAATCTTTAGCTCCGGCTTGAATCGCATCGATAACCATAGCTTGCTGCCCCATCGCCGAACACATGATGACTTTAGCGTTCGTGTCCAACTTGCGGATTTCTTTCAGAGCGGTTATCCCATCCATCTCCGGCATCGTGATATCCATTGTAATAAGATCAGGAGTAAGCTCCTTATATTTCTCGATGGCCTGTGCTCCATCTTGTGCTTCTCCCACAACCTCATAACCATTCTTCGTTAAAATATCGCGGATCATCATGCGCATAAATGCTGCGTCGTCTACTATGAGAATGCGGTTTGCCATTTCAATTTCCTCCCGATGAGCTTATTGGATTTTTTGGACACGATCCCATTGACTGACGATGTCGGTTACGCGTACGCCGAAATTTTCGTCGATGACGACGACCTCGCCTTTGGCGATCAATTTGTTATTTACTAAGATGTCGACAGGTTCGCCGGCCAGTTTGTCCAGCTCGATAATAGAGCCTTGGGACAGTTCCAAAATATCCTTGATCTGTTTTTGGGTACGGCCTAATTCTACCGTTACTTTCAGAGGGATGTCGAGCAATAGATTAAGATTCGTCTCATCCCCTTGCGCAAAACCTCCGCCTTGGAAATTCGCGAATTGAACGGGATTCACATTCACGTTCCGGTTAACTCCTCCGCCCAATGTTTGTGGATAAGAAGGCATTGGCGCAGCATAACTTGGCGGTGCTGCTGCCATCGGAGGCGCTTGATGTATAGGAGGCGCTTGATGAACAGGCGGCGCGGGCGGCGGAGTCGGGGCCGAATAAACCGGCTGAGCCGCTTGCGGTGCGGGCGGCTCGCTCGAAATTGGCGGAGCCGCATCTTCCGAAACGGTTCCCATCAAGGAACGAACCAATTCTTTGGCAAATGGAACCGCCAATAATTGCATGATCGACGAATCGATCAAATCGCCGATTTTGAGGCGGAAAGAGATTTTAACAAATACGTCTTCCTGCGGCATATTTGTTAGGCCCGAATTGTTGCGGACATCCATAATATCAATACCGGGAGGAGAAATGTTGACCATACGATTAAAGATCGTCGACATTGATGTTGCGGACGAACCCATCATTTGATTCATCGCCTCTTGCACGGCGCTTACGTGAATTTCGTTTAGCTCTTCGGAAGTGACATTTCCTTCCCCGCCGAGCATCAAATCCGCGATTACCTGGGCATCGTGGGATTTAATGACAAGCGAGTTGATTCCTTCGAATCCCTCCACGTAACTTACGTGAACGGCGACATGCGGTTTAGGAAATTCAGCTTCGAATTGCTCTCGAGCGATAATCGATACTGTGGGAGTTGTAATATCGACTTTTTTCCCGAGCAGCGTTGAGAGTGCCGTAGCGGCACTTCCGAAAGTTATATTACCGATTTCCCCAAGAGCGTCTTGCTCCAGCGGTGTCAAGTAATCATCGATCGTACCCTCGCCGCCCAAAGAACTCTCTGGCGCCTCGTCTTCCCCGCCGGACGATTGACGCAATAGAGCATCAATCTCTTCTTGGGATAAATAGTCTTTACTCGTCATCGATTTCATCTACCCCTTCACTGACGATTTCATGAATTTGGATCGCCATCTTATCCCGCACCGTGCCGGGGCTGGCAATAAACTTCACCTTATCCCCTACTTTTACTTCCAATCCTTCGTCCGTCGGCTTATGTAGGGCGATCACATCTCCAATGGAAAGGTTCAGAAATTCCTGTACGGAAATTTGGGAAGCGCCTAATTCAGCGATAATAGGCAGCCTGGCTTTGTTAACTCTTTGCTCTAGCAGCTGCTGCTCTTCCGGTGCCCTCGTTTTCTTCTGGGAAACAAACCAGTGATGCACGGATAACCTTGGCATGATCGGTTCAATGACCACATGCGGAATGCATAAGTTGATCATCCCGGTTGTATCCCCGATCTTGGTACTTAAGGATATGAGCGCGATCGTTTCATTCGGAGATACGATTTGCATGAACTGCGGATTCGTCTCTAACGCTTCGAGCCGCGGTTGCAAATCTATGATCGTTCGCCAAGCTTCCTGCAAGCTCTCGAAAGCTCTGCTGAAAATTTTCTCCATGATGATCGTTTCGATTTCCGTTAAGCTGCCAATTTTGTTGGGAGCGGTGCCTCCGCCGCCGAGCAGCCTGTCTAACATGGCGAAAGCGACGTTGGGATGTACCTCTAGAACCATTCGTCCTTCCAGCGGCTCCGCCTCGAAAATATTTAATATCGTCATCTTCGGAATGGAGCGAATAAATTCGTCATAAGGAAGCTGTTCAACCTGAACGACATTAATCTGGACGAACGTTCGCAGCTGAGCGGAGAAATACGTTGTCAAAAACCGCGCAAAGTTCTCGTGTATTCGGGTCAAGCTGCGGATATGATCTTTGGAAAAGCGGACTGCGCGTTTGAAATCGTAAGAGCGCACCTTTTTCTGCGTATCCTCTTTTTTAAGCTCTTCCGCATCCATTTCACCCGACGAGAGCGCCGCTAATAGAGCGTCGATCTCATTCTGCGAAAGTACATCTACCAAATCTCTCACCCCTCTCTTCGACCCAAGCGTAACGAGTTCTCTAGCTAGCGGTCAATTATTCCGACAATTGCATATGATGCGGGTTTTCATTATCAAATAGGCGTCATAATAAATCCTTTAATTCCAACCTTGACCAATTTGCCTTCCGACAACACGGAATTAATGGAATTGATAAGTCCGGCAGTCAGTTGGTCCTTGCCCTTGGTTCCATTCATATCATCAGGGGACATCACCCATAATGCACGGTTAATGATCGGTTTGATCTGGTTTTCCTTGATCTTATCGAACTCTTCTTTTGCTTTCTGACTATCGAATTGAAATGAGAAGCTGATTTGGACGACATAGTCAGTGTCAGCAAGATTTGTTCTGATATCTATTAATTCGGATGTGACTTTGACCAATTCATCCGCAGATATCGGCTCGGCTTGCACATTCTCAACCGCATCCTTCGTGGCCTGTTCGGGATCCTTGGACTTATCCCCGAACAGGGTGTTCCAGAAGTAAAAGGTGACAATGACAATCAACGTAATCGCCAATAATAGCGAAACGAGCCAAGGCAACAGTTTTTTCATGACGTAGCTCCCTCCGATTGCGTGTCCGTTGGGCTAGTTACAGCCGCCAGCACGCCGATACTGCGCAAGTAATGCCGGATTGCCCGGATTACATCCGAAGAATTTTCGATAACAATGAATTTCTTTCCTGTAGTAAGCGTAATAATGGTGTCCGGCGTGTCTTCCACCGTCTCGATCAATAAGGCATTGACGTGGAACTTGCTGCCGTTTAAGCGCGTAACACTTATCATCGTTGGGGCCCCCGAGCTGCCAAGGGGAGAGCTAAGCTCTCCCGAGGCAGGAGATCAATTACCGTTTCAGGTTAACGACTTCTTGAAGAATTTCATCCGATGTCGTAATGATTCTTGAGTTTGCCTGGAATCCGCGCTGCGCGACGATCATTTCCGTAAACTCGTTCGTTAGATCGACGTTGGACATTTCGAGCTGACCGGATACGATCGCGCCCGTTCCAACGACTAAATCATTGGCGCTGCCTACGACAAGCGCAGAATCGGGATTCGCGTTCGGCGTCATGCGGTACAAGCTTCCTCCGACCTTCTCCAAACCGCCCGGGTTAACGACTTTCGCTACTCCGACTTTGAAATCGGTCGGCGTTGCCAAACCGTTCTGGTCGATCGAGATGATCGTTCCGTCTTGAGCAATCGAGAACGCCGTAACTTCCTCGCCCAGTTGAATAATTCCGCCATCATCGGCAGCTTTTACGAACATCCCGTCGGAGTTTACCAATTGGCGATTCGCATCAAGCGTAAAGTTACCGGCACGCGTTAAATATTGCGGACCGCCGTCTGCCGGACTAACAACGAAGAACCCGTCGCCATCGATGCGAAGATCGGTGGAGATTGACGTAGTCATGGCGCTTCCGGGTGTATGGATCGTATCGATCGAAGCAACTGAAACTCCAAGACCGATTTGCTTGGCATTTACGCCGCCTGAAGTTCCATCGACCGGTGCTGTAATACCTGACATCGATTGGCTCAAAATATCTTTGAACATTACGCGTCCGGCTTTGAAACCGACGGTGTTGACGTTGGCAATATTGTTGCCAATGACGTCGAGCTTCGTCTGAAACCCGCGCATACCGGATACTCCAGAATACATTGAACGTAACATGAATTGCCTACCTCCATTAGTGGTTGGAATAGGGCCGCTTCAATCGGTCGGCGACCTTGGGCTTCCTTGGCAGGACCAGCCCTTGAATAACTTCTAACTAACGACAACGGCACTATCGATTTGCGTGAAAATATGCTCTTTCATCGAATTGCCGTCCATGGCGGTAACCACGGTACGATTGGGCACGTTCACGATCATGGCAATATCCTGGAATAATACCAAGGAATCTTTGGCTCCTTTGGTTGCTGCCTGATCGACCGCGTTTGCAATTCTCGCGATTTGATCCGGCATCAGTTGGATGCCTCTTTGCTGCAGACGCTGTTCGGCGTGATGACTGAACTTTAGCTGCTGCTGCTGATCAAGGATATCGCGGAACGAAGCCGCGTCCGTCTGTTGTTGCTTATTGCGATCAACGTTGCGGTTCCCTTGAATCGGTCCCGTACGTCCCGTCGATAAATGTCCAACGAGCATCCGGTCACTCATTCGCAGTCCCCCCCGGATCGCCTTGCGCCTTCGGTTCGGAAATGGACTTAATTTTATCCATGGCCACTTCAAGATTGTCGACCTTGACATATTGAGCGCCGTCGCGCCAAAGAATGGAATTAACGGTCCCGCTATGCTCCACGACTCCGGCTTGCGTTTCTTCAACCCACGATACTTCCTTGCCTATCAAACCGGCCGACATACCCGCCGATTGTCTAAGCGAGGTAATTTCCTTGGACATATTAACCGTTTGCTCCAAGGAGGAGAATTGCGCCATTTGCGCGATAAATTCTTTGTCTTGCAAAGGCTGCATCGGATCTTGATTGCGCAGCTGGGTGATTAAGATTTGCAGAAACTCATCTTTACCCAGTTCTTTCACTGGTTTCCTAGCCGCCGCTTGCACGTTCTTCGGCGAGTAATAAGGCCACACGTTACTTGTTCCGACAGTGCCGTCAGCCACAGGATTCACCTCCTTTAACCGGTATTACGCTGTGACGTTTAATTCGCTCCCGTACCCGAACTCTCTTAGGAAGGAAGTTCGTTCAAGCTCCGCTGCAAACACGGCTGGATCTTCGTATAAACCGCCTTTATTCCGCCCGTTGGAACCGTTACCGTTACCGGAATTCGATTGACGGTGCTCTTGATGCATGAACGACGTATTCGACGAGGATGCCGGCTGTTGGATAACTTCGAGCCGTTCAACATGCAGTCCTTGACCGTTAAGCGCTGCTTTAAGCTGCGACATTTGATTTTCCAATAAATCGCGAGCCATTCCGTTATCGGTCATGAATTGTGCGGTTAATTGGCCATTGTGCATAATAAGGCGAATATCTACCTGGCCAAGATGTTCGGGAGTAAGCGATAGTTTCGCTTCCGATGTCCCGTTGCCTTGCGTCAATAGAAATTGCTTTACAAGGAACTTCTCCATCTGCTCCGCGAACTGCTGCACGGGTACTTGAGTTGGCAGTTGCGCAGGCAAAGCCGTTTTACCGGCCGCAGTATCCACGTTAGCTAACGGATCGCTTTGCAAGAAAGTCCATGCGGGCTGCGAATCCGAGTTGCTCGCTTCTTCCGAAGCAATAACGGATGGAACAACAGCGGTCTGGCCGTCCGAAGACGCTGACTCAGTGGCATTGACAACATTTACTCGCCATAACGGCTCACGAAGCATTTGAACGGGACGACGGGTTTCTTGAACGACTACAGCCGCCTGATTCATTGCTTCTTTCGGAACCGCTGCTCCGTTCTCGGAAGCTGTCGCCGCTTTGGTATCCGATGACGGGGCGTTAACGCTGTTCGTGGCCGTTTGCGTTGCCGTAGCTGCTGCATTAGGAGTCAGCGGCGCCAGCGAATCCAATAAGGATTTCAGTTGCCCGGCAAAATCGGAAGCTAATCGAGCGCCGTCCTTGCCTGAAGCAATTGCCGTGGAAAGCTGTTGCAAGGTTTCACGCAGAGCTTTAACGACTGGCTTAGAAGTGGGAACATCCGCTTGTTGAGCCGTCTGAATCGGCAACTCGACTGTCGATTGACCTGTTGCATCCGTTGGTTGGCTTTGACCTAGTTGCTGGATCACTCCTTGAAAAGCGGCTAGCAAAGCGGCCAGTTGATCTTCAGCTTCTTTAGGCAGGACATCGCCTTGCTCCAATTGCTGCAATTGCTCAACTAGATTAGCCAGCATAGCCAGCAGGTCTTGGTTTGGATCTTCAGTCGCTGATCCTCCAAGCTGTCCTAACAAACCGACTAAACCGACAGGCAAGGACAAACCAGCTGTAACTGCCGCAGTATTGCCGCCTCCGTCAATCGCCTGAATAAGAGCGCTCGCGAACCCGCCCTCCTGTGCAGAACCAGCTGCGGAAGTGGATGCCGTTGACGCTGCTTTGCCCGAGGATACGGACGTTGTAGAAATGGCTACATTCATTTTTCTCACCTCCTTTCAATAGTTACCGAAGCGGATGCTTAGGGATTGGCCGGCATAAGCTTGCTAACCAGTGCCGCCGTCGTTTTCTTGTCGGTATCGGACATCGCCGCTAAGATGCCGGAACGAGCCGTATCATCCAATACACCTAAAATACGCAAAGCTTTGCTTTGATTGGTACCCGCCATTTGGAGCAAGAGAACCGCAGCCTTAGCAGGCTGCATGCCCGAGAATGTCTTATTAAGCTCAGCGGTGTCCAACGTAGAGGAACCTTCCCCCGCTTTCTGCTCCAATTCCTTGATGCGGGATTGTAATGCCGCGATCTCTCTGTTGTCGACTTTGTCGGCATCCTTTAATTTCATCGTAACGTCTGCCGCTTTCTTCGGGGTCATTCTCTCCAACACTCTGCCTCGTACTGTGTCCGACATCGCGCCGATTACGAGAGCAGACTCGTCCAAAGTCATGCTTTCCAATATGGGAGCGGCTTTGCTCGGTGTCATCTTGCCATACATGTCCGCTAGAGAGGTAATGCGAGCTTGATAGGATTCGTTGGTAATCGTTTTCTCCGAGTTATCCTTGGTTAATTGATCCACCTTGCTTTGCAGATCGACGATTTGCTGCTTCTGTTGCGCGGTTTGATCCGTAGCTTGCTTCAAAGCCGTCTCCCGGTCCGTTAGGAGCGCATTGAGCTCCTCGACTTTGGCCTTAGCGTTCGTTACCGTTAATTGTTCATCCGTATTGGCTATAGGATCAGAAGGCTTAACAGGGTCCGGCAGCATTGATTTGATAACCGGGATCTTATTGCCGATCTCGAGTGCCGCGTTCCGCCATTCGCTATTAAACATCAATAGCAATACACCTAGCAATACGGCGGTAAACAAGATCGGGGTAACGAAAAAGAGAAATCGTTCGAAGCCGCTGTAACTGCTTTTTTCCACATCCGCGCTCGCCACGATTCTCCCTCCCTTCTCCTGCGAAACGTTCATAGTCACTGCTTACGCCCGAGACGAGGCAGCGGACCGAACGATCGCGATTTCATCGAGCTCATTTTGTTCTTTGGCCAGCCTGTCGCTCCTGAATCGTTCAAGAGCCCGGTCTCTCGCGTTAACCCATACTTTTTCGTCTACCATCTTATCGGTTAAATGGCCTTGGCGTATTCTTACTTGAACTTCGGCAGATCTGACGCCTTCATGCTGCTTGCGAATTCGCGCGTCCAATGTGTCTATATAGGTTTGCAACATCGCCAGTCGTGCCAAGGGCGTCGGTCTCTCCGATGTTTCTTGCAAAGATTGTCCCATTTCGGCGCGCTCTTGGTGCAAGTGTGCCAAACGTTCTTCCTCTTGCCTTAATTTTCCGAGCGAAGCGGCGTATTCCCATTCGGCCATCGATTTCTGGCTGCCCTTCAAATCAACGATCTTCTGCAAAGGATATCGGAATGACATAATAACTTATTCTCATCTCCTATAGAAATCGATGATCAACCGTTCTTGCGATTCCTGCAGCGTTGCCTTCTCGTTGGTCTTCTGTTGGGTGAAAGATTTAATGAGATCATAATACTGAATGGCTTTATCAATTTCGGCGTTGGAGCCTCTCTGGTAAGCACCGATATTAATGAGATCCTCGGATTCCCTGTACACCGACAACAACCTCTTTAATTGCTCAGCCGCGCCTTGCTGTTCCTCGTTAACGATATCTTTCATAACCCGGCTTACGCTTGATAGAACGTCGATTGCCGGAAAATGACCTTTGTTCGCTAGATTCCGATGCAGTACGATATGGCCGTCCAATATCCCCCTTACCGCATCGGCAATCGGTTCGTTCATATCGTCGCCATCGACGAGCACCGTATAGAAGGCCGTAATGGAACCGGTTGGTCCCGTACCTGCTCGTTCCAACAGCTTGGGGAGTGCCGCAAAAACGGAAGGCGTATAACCTCGAGTTGCCGGAGGCTCTCCGATCGCTAGCCCCACCTCGCGCAGCGCCATGGCGTACCTTGTTACGGAATCCATCATCAGCATGACGTTCAAGCCGCGATCGCGAAAATATTCCGCAATCGTTGTTGCGATGAGCGCTCCTTTCATGCGAATGAGCGCGGGTTGATCGGAAGTGGCGACAATGACGACCGACCGGGCAAGACCTTCCGGACCCAAATCCTTCTCGATGAATTCTAATACTTCCCTTCCACGCTCGCCTACCAAGGCTATAACGTTAACATCTGCCGAAGTATTGCGTGCAACCATCCCGAGCAAGGTGCTTTTCCCAACGCCCGAACCGGCAAAAATCCCGACCCGCTGCCCTTGACCGACCGTCAATAATCCGTCAATCGCTCTAACCCCGGTTCCAAGAGGATTCGTCACTCTCGGACGCTTAAGAGGATTTCCAGGCGAATTATGCGTGGAGTAGTGAGGCATTCGCACCGGCAAGCTAGTACCGTCGAGCGGCCTTCCCAATCCATCAAGCACTTTGCCTAGCAATTCGGAACCGACTTGAACGGTAAGCGGCCCTCCCGTGGCGACGACGTCGCAGCCGGGGCCGACCGAATGAAGATCGCCAAGAGGCATTAGCAATACCCGATTGTTGCGAAAGCCAACCACTTCTGCAAGAACGGATTTGCCGCCTTTCATCGGATGAATCGAGCAAACGTCTCCGATGCTGGCATCGGGTCCTTCCGATTCCACGGTCAAACCGATGATTTGCGTCACTTTGCCATTTACCCGCACAGGATCCATTAAACGAAGCGTTTCCGTATAACGATTAATGTCAGGTGACGTCATCGCGGTAAGCCTCCTCGGCACCATGGGCGGCGACTCTAAGCAGTTGCTCGCGAATGGCCTCCAATTGAGTATCGACGCGTGCATCGATACTGCCAAAGGCTGAACGAACGATACAGCCGCCTTCTTTAATCGTTGAATCCGGAACGATCTGCAATTCCGCCTGCGAATCCAAAGCCAATATTAATTCATCTTTCGCCGCTTGCACGTAAGCAAATTGCGAAGGGGATACGCATAACACGATGACTCCCTGCTCTTTCCTGCGTGAGAGAGCCTTTTCGAAGAGCTTCATGGACATTTCGGGTGCTTTAGCCAGCTTGCGGTTCATGATTTTCTCCGCAATCGAGCAGCTTAGCTCTACGAGAAATGACTCGCCTTCGTTAATAACCGTTTCTTTAGTGATGTAGGCATGCTCCACGATAGCTTGCGCTTCATGAATTCGATCGGACCATTGCTGTTTAATGTCTTCCTCCGCTTGAACAACGCCAAGCCGGTATCCCTCATCATAGCCTTGGCGACTGACCTCTTCGCGGTGCAACTCATCTTCTTCTCTGCGAGACTGCCACCAGTCTTCGGCTTCACGCTCAGAAACGGCGCGAATTTCTGCCGCAGCTTCTTGCGCTTGAAGGATGATATCGTGAGCCGCTTGCTCTGCATCCCCGATGATGCGCTCTTTCAACGTTTGAGTTTCGACATCAATCGTCTCATTTCCTTCGCTGTCGACACCCGAATCCGAAATATTTTGCGGAATCGGCGAGATTCTCTGGATGAGCTCCAACCTCTTTAAATCTTCCAGCGAGACAACGTGAGAGGATTTGATCAGATTAGACAATAATATCGTCTCCTCCGCCTCGTGCGATAATGATCTCTCCCGCTTCTTCCAGTCTGCGGATCGTCGCTACGATGCGCGTTTGCGCTTCTTCGACGTCTCGCAGCCGCACTGGACCCATGTATTCCATCTCTTCCTTGAACGTTTCGGACATCCTTTTCGACATGTTGCGGAAGATTGCTTCCCGCACTTCTTCGCTGGCCACTTTGAGCGCCAATTGCAGGTCGGCATTCTCGATGTCGCGAATGATTCTCTGAATGGAGCGATTGTCGAGATTGACGATATCCTCGAACACGAACATCCTCTTCTTGATTTCCTCCGCCAATTCCGGGTCTTGAATTTCCAAGGAGTCCAGAATGGTCCGTTCCGTCCCCCGGTCTACGCCGTTCAAGATCTGAACGATAGCTTCGATGCCGCCGGCATTCGTATAGTCCTGAGTAACCGTTGCGGAAAGCTTCTGCTCGAGAACTTTTTCGACTTGAGAGATAACCTCCGGAGATGTACTGTCCATCAGAGCGATCCGGCGGGCAACTTCAGCTTGTTTTTCTTGCGGCAAAGACGATAGCACCGCAGACGACTGCTCAGGCTGTAAGTAGGAAAGCACCAAAGCGATCGTTTGCGAATTCTCGTTCTGAATAAAATTAAGAATTTGCGACGGCTCGGCCTTACGGGCAAAATCGAACGGACGCACCTGCAATGTCGCGGTCAATCTATTGAGAATATCCAATGCCCGCTGCGAACCGAGTGCTTTCTCCAAAATTTCTTTGGCATACGTAATGCCGCCCTGAGTGATATATTCCTGAGCGACGCATATTTGATGGAATTCGCTGAGAATCATTTCTTTCTCGCCGCCATCGACTTTGCGTACGTTGGCGATTTCTAATGTGAGCTGCTCAATTTCATCGTCCCGCAAATGTTTGAACACCTGCGCGGATACTTCTGGTCCAAGCGTGATCAGAAGAATCGCGGCTTTTTGCCTGCCGGACAATTGAACCCCTGGAATACCTCTAGCCATCATTGCCACCTCTATTCATCCACTAGCCAAGTCCGGAGAAGATTAACGAAATCATCCGGTTTGCGTTTGGCCAAGCTTTCCAGCTGCTTGCGTACTTGGCTTTCGTTGGCAACATTGTCGAGATCGATTGTCGGCAGCTCCGCGGGAGGCATCGCCGCAAGCTCTGCTGCTTCCTGAGCGGACTTACGACGGCGATACATCATATACCCGCCTCCGCCAAACAAGGCTAACGCTAGCAACCCAGCGCCTGCCAGCCATAACGTCGACGGCGAGACACCCCCGCTTGAAGCCGCGTTTGCCTCGAACGATTGAGACAAGACGGAAACTCGCTGCGCCACAGCCTCATCCGTCAAGTCCAGGCCAGACTCCCTAAGGAGCGTTCTGGTGACGCGAAGCAGCACGCCTTGAATCTCTGTCAGCTTCTCAGGAGTCATGTTAGTGGAATTAACACCAACATTTATCGATAAATCCTTCACTTTATAAGGACCGTAGTCGATATTATTAGTAATACGGTTAACTTCGTAATTTACGGTGCTGGATACTTCCTCCGACGATGAGGAACCAGAACTTCCGCTGCCTGGGTAATTCGTAATATCGTTCTGTCCTGTACCTGCTACGCCTCCGGACTGCCCATTTTGCCCCGTGAACGTTTTGCTTGAATCTTGGGTACTGATCGGAATCCCCTTGTTGTCATTATCAGGCAGCGGCTGCACAAGGTTTTCCTGAGAAGTCTTCTTGTCAAAATTCAACGACGATACAACGCTCACGACCATGTTGTCCATGCCGACGATTGGGTTCAGGAACTGCTGTATGTTTCTTTTGAGATCGTTCTCGAACTCGTTCTGAATCGCGAATTGGGTTTCATAGGTTTGGCCACCCAACCCTCCGCCTCCAAGCTGGGAAGAAGGCGTCAAGTCGCCCGTGCTGCTGCTGATCGTAATATCTTTGACATTCAAATTCGGCACAGCGGATTTAACGAGATTATAGTAGCTGTCGACTTCTTCCTGTTTCGGGCGGAACCCCGGTTTGAAAGTAATAACGACAGCTGCGGTAGCTTTATCCTTATCGGCTTCGTTCAGGAATACGGAGTCTTCCGGCAAAGTTACGATTGCCTTGACCTTGGCGATTCCCTGTTTGCTTAATAGAAGCTGTTGGATTTCTCCATTCAGCGCGTTTCTAAACTTAACTTTGAATTCCTGATCCGTCGTACCGATTGTCGAAGAGGATGCTCCCATCTCGGCGAATCCGATCGAGCCGTTCTGCACGAGTCCTTGCGAACCGACATCCACTTTTACTTTGGAAGCGGAAGCGCTTGGAACTGAAATGCTCGTCCCCGCGTCGTTCAATTGATATTTGATCCCGCTGCCGTCCAAGTAATTCATGATGGCGGCTGCGTCCGTACTATCCAAATTCTGAAAGGCGAGTTCGTACTCCGTTCTTGTGAACAAATAGGTAATCATTATGATTGCAAAAATTAATAAAGCTGCCGTGGAAGCGAGTACCCATTTTTGCGTTTTGCTGTACTGGTTCCAGAAACCAAGCAGCTTCTCTCGAACCTGTGCCCACTTCTCGTTCACAATTTCACCTCACCTGCGGTTGGCGCAACAGGATAAGCGGATATCTATCCGCTTATGCCCGCCGCGTGATTGTTGCATTGTCTATCTGCGACTACATTTGCATCCGCATGATTTCCTGATAGGCTTCTATGACTTTGTTGCGTACCTGTGAGGTTAATGAGAGGCTGAGTTCAGCTTGCGCAGCTGCGATCACGACTTTATTCTCATCTACTTCTCCGATCAAAAATTGATCGTTTACTTTATGTACGTTCTGTTCTTGAGCCGCGACTCCATCTAAAGCATTCTTAAGAAACGCAGCGAAATTTTCCGTTGCTTCCGCAGGCGTTGCCTTTGTTTGAACCGGATTAATGTTGGGTAATAACCCAACAGGCGTTATCATCGAATTCGAAATCAAGTTAACTCCCCCGCTTTCATCAAGTGATTATTTTACCTTCTGCAAGAATTAGCGGCCGATCTCAAGAGCTTTCATAAACATCGATTTCCTTGAATTAAGAGCTGTTACGCTTGCTTCATAAGAACGGGATGCAGCCAGTAAATCAACTTGTTCTTTCAGCATGTCGACATTAGGCATATAAACCATTCCATTAGCATCGGCATCGGGATGCGACGGATTGTATACTTGCTTAAACGGCGTTGAATCTTCTTGTATGGATGTAACCTGCACCCCTTGTGCAGACGAACCATTCATCTTTTCATTCAACAAATCTCTGAATTTAGGCTGAGCGGCCTCCATAACGACCATCTTTCGCCTGTAAGGAACGAATTGACCGTTCACGTAGCCGGCGCGGGTTGTTTCCGCATTGGCGATGTTGGCCGATATAACGTCCATCCTGAGCCGTTGGGCCGTCAACGCAGAAGCGCTGATATCAAATCCGCCAAGCTTCATCCGTTAACTTCTCCCTTCGATTGCTATTCTCATCATTTTCACATCATGATTAACTTGCTGGGCGAGAAGGTTGTACCGAAGTTGATTTTCTGCCAGCAAGGACATTTCCTTGTCGATGTCCACGTTGTTGCGATCATTGTTAATGGATGTAGATTCATCCGTGACCACTTTCGGCGATGGAGATGGATAAGACGTATTGATCGGAATATGACGGGCATTGGTCATCCTGCCGGCAAGTACGGGGATCCCTTGCGCGCCGATCGCTTGTGTCAACAATTCCTCGAAAGCGACATCAGACCTCTTGTAATAGGGGGTATCTACGTTCGCGATATTATTGGCCAATACGCGTTCTCTCATAGTAGCGGCATTAATTGCACTTTCCAAGCGCTGAAACGCTGCGCCGCCTAATACGTTCATTACTGTCGCCCCTCTTCGCTGTTTCATGAGAATTTCATAATCTTCATTCCACTTTATTCCACGTAATTATCTCATATTCCTGCTTTTTTCGACATCACTTTCTTAACTTTCAGCAAAAAATCTACATAAGATGACAAATTAAAATTTTCTTAGATTATCATCTACGACACAGGGTCTTGTGACAATAAGAAAAAAGCCCTAATCTTTTTGTCAAAGATAGGGCTTTTCGAAGTGATCCAGGAAGGAAAATTAGTTTTTTCGATGCTCGAGTTCTTGAAGCAACTGGGAATTCAGAATGCGAATATAGGTCCCTTTCATCCCAAGAGAACGCGTTTCAATAACGCCGGCACTTTCTAATTTACGAAGGGCATTAACGATGACCGATCTAGTTATACCTGCGCGATCCGCTATTTTGGAAGCGACCAAAAGCCCTTCTTTCCCTTCCAGTTCCTCGAATATTTGTTCGACTGCTTCCATTTCGCTGAACGAGAGCGAGTTAACGGCAACGGACACAATCGCTTTGCTTCTTGCTTCCGTTTCTCTTTCCTCGACTCTTTCTCTCAGAATTTCCATGCCTATGATCGTAGATCCGTATTCGGCTAAAATCAGATCATTGTCTCCAAAAGAGTCATTTTCTCTGGATAGGACTAAAGTACCGAGTCGATCGCCGCCTCCGATAATCGGAACGATTGTTACGATCCCATTATCGAAAGCATGTTCAATCGGAGACAATATATCCTCATCTGACGATACGTTGGCAGCCGTTTCCGATATACGCAATAAGCGCTCGTTCGTTTCCACGGGAAACCGCAGTTCATCTGAATCGTCTTGACGGAGCCACATTTCAGAGAACCCGGAAGCATGCGCAGAGCCTAGTACTTTGCCCCTTCTGCTCAGGACAAAAACATTACCTTGCATCGTTTCCCGCAGTCCTTCCGCCATCTCGCGGAAGTTCAGCGGTTTGCCCGCCGCTTTCTGCAACAATTTATTAAGCGTTCGGGTTTTCGTCAACAACGTCATGATTTCTGTTTCCTCCTAATACGACAAACAAGTAAAACGGCTTCTCCGTCCTTAGGACGGAGATATACGTTTGTATCGAGCGATTAGATGAGTATAAGAACATTGAAACTTATACTTTCTAATCGTACAAGTAAACCAGCTTCGCAGTTATAAAATATATTGACTCAAATCTTTGTTACTTGCAATGGTAGCCAACTTCTCTCGCACATATTCCGGTGTAATCGTCATTTCTTCCAACTGTAATTCCGGCGCTTCAAAGGACAAATCCTCCAACAGCTTTTCCAAAAGCGTATGAAGCCTGCGGGCGCCTATATTCTCGGTATTATGATTGACTTCTTGCGCCATGCGCGCAATTTCCGAGATTGCCGTACCGGTGAAGGTTACGTTGATGCCTTCCGTTTGCAGCAGCGCGGTATATTGTTTAGTCAGCGCATTTTCCGGTTCGGTCAAGATCCGCACGAAATCTTCGTCCGTTAAGCTGCTGAGCTCGACCCGAATCGGAAATCGTCCTTGAAGCTCAGGGATTAAATCGGATGGCTTGGCGACGTGGAAAGCGCCTGCGGCGACGAAAAGGACGTAATCGGTTCTGACCGGGCCGTATTTGGTCATAATAGTCGAACCTTCAACGATGGGCAGTATGTCTCTCTGCACTCCCTCGCGAGAGACGTCAGGCCCTTGTCCGCGGCCTTGGCTGGCTATTTTGTCAATCTCGTCGATGAAGATGATGCCGGATTGCTCCGCGCGCCGCACGGATTCGGAGATAACGTCATCCATATCGATCAACTTGTTCGCTTCTTCCACGATGAGCACTTTACGAGCTTCTTTAACGGTAAGCCGCCGTTTTTTGCGGCGTTTCGGCAGAAACTGCCCGAGCATTTCCTGCATATTGCCCATCTGCTCTTGCCCGGGTCCTCCGAGCATATCCATCATGTTAGGCGAATTATCTTCAACTTCGATTTCGATGTTCTCGTTCTCTAATTGGCCTGCATCAAGCTTAGCTTTCGTATCGCGTCTTTTGTCCTGCAGGCCAGGATCAACGGGTTCCGGCTCGTCGCTTGGCGTGCTTAATCCTCCGAACAACATTTCAAGCGGATTTTTCTGGGATTTAGGCTTTTCGGGAGCAGGCACCAATAGAGCCGCCAGACGCTCGTTAGCCGCTACTTCGGCTTTGTCCTTCACTTTCTCTGTCCGCTCATCCTTGACCATCCTTATGGCCGTCTCGACTAAATCCCGAACCATCGATTCGACGTCTCTTCCGACATAACCGACTTCGGTAAACTTCGTCGCTTCGACTTTGATAAAAGGGGCATGAACCAGCTTCGCAAGCCGGCGGGCGATTTCCGTCTTTCCGACGCCCGTCGGTCCGATCATTAGGATGTTCTTAGGCACGATCTCATCGCGCAATTCTTCCGGCAGGCGGCTGCGGCGATACCGATTGCGCAATGCGACGGCAACCGAACGCTTGGCTGACTTCTGACCGACGATGTATTTATCAAGCTCCGCCACGACTTGGCGGGGAGTAAGCGTATCGTTCATGAAATCCTCTCCTCAATCGATAAGTTCAAATTTCTTCGACGACCAGATTATTGTTCGTGAACACGCAAATTTCAGCGGCTGTCTCGAGCGACGCTCGAGCGATCTCCTTCGCTTCCATGGTCGGAGCGAAGCGCTTTAAGGCACGGGCTGCCGCAAGAGCGAAACTTCCGCCCGAACCGATAGCAAGAATGCCGTCATCGGGCTCGATGACTTCGCCGTTGCCGGACAATAGCAGCATCCCCGTCGCATCCACGACGATCATCATCGCTTCCAAACGGCGCAATACCCGATCGGAGCGCCAATCTTTAGCCAATTCAACCGCAGCGCGCTGCAAATTGCCATGATGTTCCTCCAGCTTGCCTTCGAACTTCTCGAACAAAGTGATCGCATCCGCAACCGAACCCGCAAAACCCGCGATGACTTGGCCGCGATAGAGCCGGCGGACTTTTTTGGCCGTGTTCTTCATGACCATGCTGTTCCCGAAAGTTACCTGACCGTCGCCCGCGATGGCGCCCTTGCCATTATGGCGAACCGCGCAAATCGTCGTTGCGTGAAAGCTCATATCCATCGGTTAACCCTCCCTGCTTTTACTTGTAGAGCCGCAAAAGCAGCGGCTATGTGAATAACGCTGCCGCTGCTCCAAGAGCTATACCAAAGTACCTTGCTGAATTTCCGATATTAGCGCTTCGATGCCTTCCAAAGCCCTTGCCGCAATGGCTTCGTTTTTTTCCTTCTTGCTGCGGACTCTGTGTCCGAGCGGCGGAAAAAGACCGAAGTTCGCATTCATCGGCTGAAAGTGTTTGAAATCGGCCGTCGTAATATATTGCGCCATGCTTCCAAGAGTGGTGTGCGGCGGTACCTCTAAAGGCTCCAACCCCTTGGCCAGGCGTCCCGCGTTTAATCCCGCGATTAATCCGGATGCAGCCGACTCCACGTAACCTTCCACTCCGGTCATTTGACCGGCGAAAAATAACGTCTCTCTCCCGCGGAACTGATACGTGGGGTGCAACAGCTTCGGTGAGTTTATGAAAGTATTTCGGTGCATGACTCCAAAACGTACAAACTCCGCATTCTCGAGCCCGGGAATTAAAGAAAATACCCTTTTCTGCTCGCCCCACTTCAAGTGGGTTTGAAAGCCGACCAGGTTATACAGCGTACCGGCCGCATTGTCTTGACGAAGCTGGATAACCGCATGCGATTGCGCGCCAGTCCGCGGATCGACTAAACCTACGGGTTTCATCGGCCCGAACAGCACCGTCTGCTTACCGCGCTTGGCCATAACCTCGATGGGCATGCAGCCTTCAAAGTACATTTCCTTCTCGAAGTCTTTGACCTCGGCTGTCTCCGCCGTAGTCAACGCCTCATAGAAAACATCGAATTCCGCTTCCGTCATCGGACAATTCAGATAGGCCGCTTCACCCTTATCATAACGGGAAGCCAAGAACACCTTATCCAAATCGATGGAATCCTTCTCAACGATAGGCGCAGCCGCATCGAAGAAATAAAAGTACTCCTCGCCCATTAGCTCTTTAATGCTATTGGACAGCTCTGGAGAGGTCAGCGGGCCTGTTGCGATAATAACAATGCCATCTTGCGGAATTTCCGTAACTTCATCATTCACTACCGTAATCAGAGGGTGTTCCCGAAGTCGTCTTGTGACTTCTCCCGAAAATCCGTCACGGTCTACCGCGAGCGCTCCTCCGGCGGGAACGGCATGCAAATCCGCGCAGGACAATATGAGAGAATCCAATCTTCTCATTTCTTCCTTGAGCACGCCGACCGCATTGGTCAAACCATTCGCTCTGAGGCTGTTGCTGCACACTAGCTCCGCAAACCCGTCCGTATGATGGGCAGGCGTGCGCTTAACGGGGCGCATTTCATATAAAGTGACGGGGACGCCCTGTTTGGCGATCTGCCATGCGGCTTCGCTGCCGGCTAAACCTGCGCCGATTACCGTCACGGATTGGGCATTATTCAAAGCGGTGACCCTCCTTGCCTTTCGCTACCGTTTATTCTGCAATATCTTCCGTATCCTCGACATTCTCGGTGTGGGTGCACACCGTGCAATGATACTGAACTTCGCCTTTAACGCGCTTTTCTATCATCATCCCGCCACAGCTAGGACAAGGCTTCGGAACCGGCTTATCCCATGACACATAATCGCAGCTAGGATAAAGATTGCATCCGTAGAACATCCGGCCTTTCTTGCTGCGACGCTCGACGATTTGCCCTTCGGCGCATTTCGGGCAATGGACGCCCGTGTCTTTAATGATAGGCTTCGTGTTGCGGCAATTCGGAAATCCGGAGCAGGCAAGAAATTTTCCGAAACGGCCCATTTTGTAAACCATCGGGCTTTCGCATTTTTCGCAGATTTCATCGGACGGTTCGTCTTTGATTTCGATTTCCTTCATTTCGTCCTCGGCGAAATTAAGCCTTACCTCGAACGATTTGTAGAAATCGCCAATGACGTTAACCCAATCTTGAGTTCCTTCCTCCACATGGTCTAAATCGCCTTCCATGTTAGCGGTGAACTCCGCATCGAGAATTTCCGGAAAAAACTCCTCCATGAGCTGGATGACAAGTTCCCCAAGCTCCGTCGGAATAAATTTCTTCTCTTCCATCGCGACGTAATTTCTTTTCTGAATCGTCTCCAACGTTGGCGCGTAAGTACTTGGACGGCCAATTCCGAGCTCCTCGAGCGTCTTGACCAGCCTAGCTTCCGTAAATCGCGGAGGCGGCTGGGTAAAATGCTGCTTCGGATCGATTTGCTTGGATTTGACGTTATCGCCTGTCGCGAGCGCCGGGAGCAGCTTATCTTCATCCGTCGTACCATCATCGTTGCCTTCAACGTACACCTTCATGAAACCGGCAAATTTCAGCTTGGAGCCGTTCGCGCGGAAGGTTACCGGCCCGTTGCCTAAATCGACGGTCATCGTATCGAGTACGGCGGACGACATCTGACTGGCCACGAAACGCTCCCAGATTAGCTTATACAAGCGAAGCTGGTCTTTAGATGTGAATGCTTTCACGGAATCCGGATCGCGAAGAACGGACGTCGGGCGAATGGCTTCATGCGCATCCTGTGCGTTGGCGTTTTTCTTCGTGTAAATACGCGGCGTCTCCGGCATGAATTTATCGCCGTATTTACCGATAATATACTCGCGAGCTTCCTCTTGTGCGACAGGAGAAATCCGGGGTGAATCGGTACGCATATAGGTGATGAGACCGACGGTTCCTTCTTTGCCAAGATCTACGCCTTCATAGAGCTGTTGAGCGATTTGCATCGTCTTGGAAGCACGGAAATTGAGCTTGCGCGCGGCTTCCTGCTGCAAGGAGCTCGTAATGAACGGAGGAGACGGATTACGCAAACGTTCCTTCTCTTTGACGTCGCCTACGACAAAAGATTCATTTCCCATAAGGGCAAGCACTTCTTTAACGTCGGCTTCGCTCGTCAGCTCTTTTTTCTCCCCGTTCAGGGAATGGAACTTCGCTTCAAACGACGCGCTCCCTTTCATCAAATGCGCGGTAATGCTCCAATATTCTTCCGGGACGAAATCGTTGATTTCATTCTCGCGATCATAGATCAGCTTTACGGCTACCGATTGTACCCGACCGGCGCTTAACCCTTTTTTAACTTTTTTCCATAACAACGGGCTAATCTTGTAACCGACTAGTCGATCCAGCACCCTTCTCGCTTGCTGGGCGTTGACCAAGTCCATATCGATCGGACGAGGATTCTTGAATGCATCCTTGACCGCTTGTTTCGTGATTTCATTAAAAACAACGCGGCAATCTTCCTTCTCGTCTATTTCCAAATAATGCGCCAGATGCCAGGCTATCGCTTCGCCCTCCCTGTCGGGGTCGGCCGCGAGATATACTCTTTTCACCTTTTTGCTGGCGTCTCTCAGTTCCTTAAGAATGCTGCCTTTTCCGCGAATCGTAATGTATTTCGGTTGGAAGTCATTTTCGACCTCTACCCCGATTTGGCTCTTCGGTAAATCGCGTATGTGGCCCATGGACGCTTTGACGATAAATTTGCTTCCTAAATATTTTCCGATCGTCTTGGCCTTAGCCGGCGACTCTACGATTACGAGTGAATCCGCCACGTCCATTCCTCCTCTCCTACGGTCGACAAGTCCTCGCGTTTATGTGCTTATGTCTTCATTAGAGGACAGTATATACAGAACCGGGTTGTTGATGAATCCGTCTTTTTATTAGTAAAGATAGCAGAACGGAGTGTAAATGTCCAAATGTCATCCCGGATCGTATCGTCAGCTCGTCTATCGAAAAGGGTTGATCGAGTAAAAAATTGTAAATCAACGCCTCGTCTGAGGTGAGGTTAGAGGTTGGCATACTTGTTTGTTTCGATGCCTCTTCGGCCTCTGGATTCCCAGGTTTTGTTGGAAGAATATAAGAATAAGCCCGGAACACATCCGTCTCGTCAAGCACCGGAATCGCGCCTTTCCTTAAATACTCGAGCGCCCCAATACTCCGGGGAGACGTAATTTGTCCGGGTACGACAAATACGTCCCTATTGTAGCCAATCGCCAAATCCGCCGTAATAAGAGCCCCGCTCTCCTTGGCGGCTTCCACGACAATAACGCCGTAGGAGAGACCGGCTATAATTCGATTGCGGAGCGGAAACAATCCGGGTCGAAGGATCGTATCCGGCGGGATTTCCGATACGATTAACCCTTGCTCGACTAAGTCGTGATACAACGCCTTATTCTCGGGAGGGTATATATGGTCAACCCCGCCCGCTAACACCGCGATCGTCCCGTAAGGCGCGCGTAAAGCGCCCGAATGGGCCGCCGCGTCAATCCCCCTCGCCAACCCGCTTACGACCGTCATACGCTGCGCACAACCGGCTGCAATGTCTTCCGTCACCTTGCGTCCGTAACCCGTAGCCAAACGAGTGCCGACGATCGCGATAGCCGGATTCCGAACAAGCTCCCAATTCCCTCTATAATAGAGCACCCAAGGCGGATCGGAAATCTGAAAGAGCATTTCAGGATAATCATGGTCTAAGTAAGTTACCAACCGCATTCCTCTTTCTTCGTGCTTGCGCAGACGCCGCTCTACGGCCTCCGGGCGCATATTAGCGACGATAGAAGCGGCTTGTTTGGCATGCAGCCCCATATCCCTCCAATCCCCCGCCAGAAAATCGAAAGCAAATCGTAACGCCCCCTTCCCTTTCGACAGCCCATAAAGAAGAATATTCGCAATAGACAGCTTGCCTACTCCGTCCGTCTCATGAAGAGCGATCAACGCCTCTCTTGTTATACCCGTAAATAACGCTTCCGATTTGGTTACGCTCCTGACCTGTTCCCGTTTCTCTTCCATCAATGGGATTCGCTCCTTAGAGGGTTAATAACGCAAAACAGCCTCCCACTCCCTCGGACGAGGGGGCGGAAGGCTGCTTGCCTTGCCGAAAATCACGCATACGTAAATATCGCGAGCGGATTTCTATATGTGCTTACTGTAACATTAACCTTTGCATTTTTCCAGCAGTCCTTTTTCCTCAAGCACGGCGACAAGAGTCGCGCCCATGTCGGATGGCGTCGGAGCAACGCGGATGCCGCTTGCTTCGAGTACCGAAATTTTCTCGGCAGCCGTACCTTTGCCGCCGGAAATGATCGCCCCGGCATGTCCCATGCGTTTACCCGCAGGAGCAGTAGCGCCGCCGATGAAGCCGACGACAGGTTTCGTCATGTTCGCCTTCACCCATTCAGCCGCTTCTTCTTCCGCCGTGCCGCCGATTTCGCCGATCATGATAACGGCATACGTATCCGGATCTTCGTTAAACAGCTTAAGGATGTCAATGAACTCGGATCCTTTAACCGGGTCCCCGCCGATACCTACGGCAGAAGATTGGCCAATGCCGCTTGAAGTCAGTTGATGAACCGCTTCGTACGTCAAAGTTCCGGAACGCGAAACGACGCCTACATGGCCTTTTTTGTGGATATAACCCGGCATAATGCCGATTTTAATTTCTCCCGGCGTAATAACGCCCGGGCAGTTCGGTCCGATCAGACGGGTTTTCTTGCCTTCCATGAAACGCATGACCTTAACCATGTCGAGTACCGGAATTCCTTCCGTGATACAGATGACAAGTTCAAGCTCGGCATCTACCGCTTCCATGATCGCGTCAGCCGCGAACGGAGGAGCTACATAGATAACAGATGCCGTAGCCCCGGTCGCTTTAACCGCTTCGCGTACCGTGTTGAATACCGGCAAAGAAACCGTAGTTCCATTTTCCAAGTTAAAATCAACGTTCGTGCCGCCTTTACCCGGCGTAACGCCGCCGACCATCTGCGTACCATAATCCAATGCACCCTTGGCGTGGAAATTTCCCGTTGCGCCCGTGATGCCTTGGGTGATCACCTTGGTGTTTTTATCGATCAAAATACTCATGATTTTACACTCCCCGGTAGGTTCTCCCTAGTCATTTCACGAGCGACACGATTTTCTTCGCGCCGTCGGACATCGAATCGGCAGCCACGATGTTCAGGCCGGATCCGTTCAAGATTTCTTTACCCAATGCAACGTTCGTGCCTTCAAGGCGGACAACGAGCGGACGATCAAGACCTAGTTCGCGGGCAGCTGCCACAATACCTTCCGCAATGATATCGCACTTCATGATTCCGCCGAAAATGTTAACGAAAATCCCTTTGACGTTCGGATCCGACAAAATGATCTTGAACGCTTCGGTTACTTTCTCTTTGGTAGCGCCGCCGCCAACGTCAAGGAAGTTAGCCGGAGACCCGCCGAAATATTTAATGATGTCCATCGTCGCCATCGCAAGACCTGCGCCGTTAACCATACAGCCGATGTTGCCGTCGAGCGCGATATAAGACAGATCGAATTTGGAAGCTTGTATTTCTTTAGCGTCTTCTTCGTCCAGATCGCGAAGCTCGACGATATCCTTGTGACGGAACAAAGCGTTGGAATCGAAGTTCAGCTTGGCATCAAGCGCGATTACGTCGCCCGAACCGGTTACGACAAGCGGATTGATCTCCGCGATAGAACAGTCTTTATCTTCGAAAGCTTTGTACAAAGCAAGCATGAACTTGATCGCTTTGTTGATCAGATCGCCAGGGATCTTGATGTCGTAAGCGAGTTGGCGAGCTTGGAAAGCTTGCAAGCCAACGGCGGGATCTACGACGACTTTAATGATTTTCTCGGGGGAATGAGCGGCGACTTCCTCGATATCCATGCCGCCTTCTTCGGAACCCATCATAACGACGCGACCCGTACCGCGATCAACGACGACGCCGATATAATATTCTTTCTTGATGTCGCAGCCCTCTTCGATCAGCAGGCGCTTGATTTCTTTGCCTTCCGGACCGGTTTGGTGCGTGACCAATACTTTGCCGAGCAATTCCTTCGCGTAATTCGCGACATCGTCCAAGTTTTTGGCGATTTTGACTCCGCCCGCTTTACCGCGGCCGCCCGCATGGATCTGAGCTTTAACGACGGTAATCGCGCTGCCTAGCTCTTTCGCGGCGCTTACGGCTTCTTCTACCGTAAAAGCCACTTTACCGCGCGGTACGACGACGCCGTACTGCTTCAAGACTTCCTTGCCTTGATACTCATGAATATTCATGACCTTGGCATCCTCCCGTTGTGCACGTAATATCTAGTGCGACTAATTATAGCGACAATTGCATCGCGCGCAGTCGTCACATTGTGAATCTATGTAACAAAACCTTCATCATTGTATCACTATTTGTTTAACCGTTCCTCACTTTTTCATCAATTTTTTAGTCTAATTTGGCAATGGTTTCATCTCAATCTGATATGGAAATACGGCAAACACATATAGCATCTGCATTTTAATTAAAAATCATGCTGAGAAACCAATAAAAAGCTGCCCTTATTCAACATCCGTTAGCGGAATGACGAATGACAGTATTGTGCCCTCCCCCTCCTTGCTATGGATGGACAGGCCATTCCCGTACATTTGCGTCAGTCTCCGATGCGTGTTTGACAGCCCAATTCCTTCTTTGCCCTTTCTCGCTTGACCTAGGACTTGCTGGACCTTCTCTTGTTTCATGCCCTTGCCGTCATCCGTAACTTCAATTAACGCGAAAAGCTCCTGACGGCGTATCCGAATTCGGACCGTACCGCCCTTAACCCGGCTAAGAACGCCATGTCTGACCGCATTTTCTACCAGCGGCTGGATCGTAAGCGGCGGAAGGAGCACCCCGAGCATATTCGGGTCAACCTCCCAGACGACGGACAGTCTGTCCTCGAATCGTTCTTTCTCGATATACAGATAGGCGCGTACAAGATCCAGTTCATGGGAAAGCGCAACGAGTCTCCCTGCGTTCAGAAAATCGAAGCTGATCCGCAAATATGATGTAAAGGCATCGCCGAGTTTGCGCATTCTCCCCAAATCCAAGTCGCTTAGCGCCATGATCGAATTCAGCGTGTTGAACAGAAAATGGGGGTGGATTTGCGCTTGCAGGTAAGCGGCCTCCATGCGCATCCGTTCATTAACGGATTGCCTTAAGGTGGTTAGCGACCAGATGCGGTATTTCAGTTCCAGCGCGTCAATCGGTTTAGTGACGTAATCATTAGCTCCAGATATAAACCCGGCATAAGTATCCGCCGGCTCGCTTCGCGCGGTCAACAATAAAATCGGAAGCTCCGAAACGGAAAAGCGCTCCCTTACTCTTTGCGTCAGTTCGTAACCGGACATATGCGGCATCATCACATCGACAATCAACAAATCCCATTGCTCCGTACCGAGCAATTCCAGAGCCTCGCGAGCCGAAGTGACCGATTTGACGATATACGGATCCGCCTCCAGGATATCAACGAGGACCTTTAGATTAACCGGATCGTCATCGACCGCGAGGATATTCGCCCTTCCGTCCCCGAAAGGCGGTAAAGCAAGCTGCGGTGAGGGCCATGCGTTGTCTGCTGCATCCGCGAGCATCCGTGAAGCCGCGGCTTCCTCTTTACCTTCAAACCGTTGGTAAGGAAAATCCTGCAAGACCGGGAGTATAGGCGAATCGGTCAACGGAAGAAAGAGGGTGAAAATGGACCCTTTGCCTGCTTCGGAGCGAACCGTTATTTGGCCGCCATGCAGTTCTACCAACTGCTTGCAAATGCTTAGGCCTAGACCGATTCCGCCGCCGTCGCTCATTCCGTGAGGCCCTTGCTCGTAGGGGGTAAAAACGCGTTCCTGCGTTTCCTTATCCATACCGGCTCCAGTGTCGGATACATGAATAAGGAGTGCCTGTCCGTTCTCGATCTCCGCAGTGACGGTAATGTTCCCTTCATCGGTGTATTTGAGCGCATTATGAAGCAAATTAAACAAAATTTGGACGAGCCGCTTTTCATCCGCCATAACGGGCGTCATCGATTCCTCCATGTCCTTTATCAGCATGACGGGCTTGCCCTCGGCCATAAACTTCAACATGTCGAACACACCGGTAACGACCGATGGAATAGATACCGGCTTCTTCTGCAGCACTATGCGCTGCTCCTTAAGCCGCACGACGTCAAGCAGATCGTTTAACGTATGCGACATCCGCCGGCTAATCGTGATGAGAAGTTCCATGTCCTCGGAGCTTTTAACGTCCATTGCGTGTTTTTCTTTGGCGGCGATGTTCTGAGCGATATTCATTATGCCATGCAGCGGCGTTCTCAGCTCATGCGATGTATTGGCGAGAAACTGATCCTTCAACTTGTCCGACCTTCTCAATTGCTCGTTCAGCATGGCGTTTTCCTCGGAATTACGAAAGTAGCGTTTAAACCAGTATGCCGAAAATCCGACAATAGCCGCGATCACGTCAATCGGATAGTAGATACGGCTTATATTCTGGTATGAACTTATACTTCCCCAGAAGACACTGGATAAGATGCTCGTAGCGGCCAGCAACAGAAAGATAGTATCGCGCTGCTTGCGGGCCACCATTTTTGCGATAAGATAAATACTCCATGCCAAAGGGAATAAATAAAGTAAAGAGAATGCTCTAATTTCCATGGAATAATAAATGAGCGGCGCCGTTGCTGCAAGCACAAAACCCGAATAGAGAACGAGTACGGCGGTATACGTGCGAAACAATTTGACGCCTACCACGTGCTCGGAGAAGGTTCTGGTTAACAGCAACATAAAAAAAGAAAGCCATTCATACGAAAGCAGCCTGATTTTCAGATCCAAGGTATAGCCGAAAGAGAACCATTGCAGCAGCAAGTTATCGTTGGACGACACAACGGAAAGACTGGCGGTTAGGAGCAGCAGGAAGAAGATAAGGAACGCCTTTTGCCGCAGGTTGAACAAATACAAGATGCAAGCATAAAGACCGTGCATCATCAGTATGAAGAAAGTCACAAGTTGAAAATTGATGGAATTCCCGCGTTCGGCATCGACAGCCGCCTCCGACCCGAAGCGAATGGGTTTGACAATTCCGCCATTGAAGGGATCGGCGAAATTCGCCGTGCGCACAAGCAGTTCGATTTCCTTCGCGCCGTCCGCCTTATAAGATGCCACGTAGGAAGCCTTCCTCGGCTTATACGCTTCCTCTCGCTCTGCCGGCATGCCGGATACCGCAGCCGTTTCTCCGTTGATTTCCACAATGGACGATGCCTGAATTTCCTGAATCCAGAATTGGTAGGACTGATTCTCCCTTGGGTCAATCAGGATGCGCAGCCTGTACGTCCCGTAACCGAAAGACGAGTCCGAGTCTTTCGACATACCGCTGCGCCAATCTCCCGGAACATGTACATAATGCCGGTTGTCATTGGATTGTCGCATGATGTCTTCATGTGAGATGAATGCTGCGGGGTAAAACTCCCATTCACCTTTTAGCGAAATGGAAGGGGATTTCTCGAAATTCCACCCGCGCAAATCGAGTACGCCTTGAATTGCACGGGGATGCTCAGGCGTAGCAAAAACCTCGGCCCAAAGCCACCGCATGCCGAGAAGAAAAGAAAGAAACAGGATCACCATCATCATGTGTTTCAGGGCAGTTTTGTTTTTTGTCGATTTCATAATCCGTTAGATTCGACACAAATTCCGCGATATCCTTTTTCAAACAAAAATGTATTTCCAGAAGCGTATTATTGACAGTTATCGCCGATCGGGGTAGACTTTGCTCAAATGGAATATTCGGAAAGGAAGCACCTTCCCGTCTGTAGATCAACAGCGGAGGAAGGTGTTTTTTCGTGTATGTCAAAATCATGAGCGCAAGCGTGCTTGGCGTAGAGGGCCGTTTAATTGAAGTAGAGGTGAATATTTGCTCCGGATTACCGCAGGTTTCCGTCGTTGGTTTGCCGGATTCGGCGGTTCGGGAGTCTGTTGAGAGAGTACGTGCGGCTATCCAGAACGGCGGCATGAAATTTCCGATGGATCGGATCACGATCAATCTCGCCCCCGCGGATCTTCGCAAGGAAGGCAGCGCATTCGACTTGGCGATAGCTGCAGGCATACTGTGCGCGAGCGGCCAAGTCGATGAGAGGCTGCTGGATGATACGATGTTCATCGGAGAGTTATCTTTGAACGGAACGGTTAGAACCGTCCCCGGCGTGCTGCCCATGACCGAATTGGCAAGAAATACGGGTATCCGGCGTGTCATCGTACCGCAAGATGCCGTCACTGAAGCCTCGCTCATTTCCGGTATCGAGGTATTCGGAATTTCTTCTTTGGAAGAATGGATCAACGGATTTATTGACGATAGGGATACCTCTTTCAATAGCGCCTCGCGTACTAAGTTTCTAGCTAACGATTTACAAGCAGTTCAGTCCCGCTGGGGATCCGGCGAACAGGAAAGCGAAATCGACTTATCCGACGTTATTGGACAAGAACAAGGTAAGCGAGCACTTCTCATCGCGGCTAGCGGCATGCATAATCTATTGTTCATTGGTCCTCCCGGGACGGGTAAAACCATGCTTTGTCGCCGTCTACCCACTTTGATGCCGCCGTTGGACGACAAGGAAGCGTTATCCGTAACGAAAATTTTTAGCGTCTGCGGGAAGTTGGACAATGGCCATTCAGGACTCATTCGTCGCCGTACCTTCCGCGCTCCGCACCATTCCATCTCGACTGCAGGTTTGATCGGAGGGGGATCGATGCCCAAGCCGGGCGAGGTCACGCTTGCCCACCACGGCATATTGTTTCTTGATGAAATGCCTGAATTTTCCAGGACGAGCCTAGAAGCATTGCGCCAACCGCTCGAAGATCGGGAGGTAACGATCGGACGCGCTCTCGGCGTTTGTCGTTTTCCGGCCCGCTTCATGCTGGCGGCATCGATGAACCCCTGTCCGTGTGGTTATTATGGCGGGGGCGTGGACGATCGTCCTTGCACGTGCACTCCTACAGGGATAGCAAGATATCGCGCACGAATGTCGGGTCCGCTAGCCGATCGGCTAGATTTGCAGGTAGAGCTCCCTCGTCAAGCTGTACGGCAAGGGACAAATGTGGGGATGACCTCCGCGCAAGCTAGGGAGATCGTTATGGATGCCGTCCGCAGACAGAAAACCCGCTATGCTAAACACGGATTTCAATGGAACAGCCAGCTGCAAGGTCCGCTGCTTAAGAAATATGCGAAACTCTCTTCTGATGCGGAGATGATGCTTCAACAGGTATACGATCAGCTAGGCCTTAGTTTTCGCGCGCATGACCGGATTCTTAAAATGTCTCGGACGATAGCCGATCTAGCGGGCAAGGAAACGATCAGGTTGGAGGATGTGGCGGAGGCGATTAGTTACCGGTGTTTGGATAAGGCAGCGGAATAAGCGCGACGGCAAAAGAAAAAGCAAGGAAACTAGTCGTTTCCTTGCCCGCCGTAGTCGATTAGTTCTAGCAGTGCCGCCGGAATTTGGAATTCCTGATCGCGGATAATGATCCGCTTCGTGCCGTCTTCCGCGTATTCTTCGTTGTTTTCCTTTATTTCCGAAATTTCTTTGTGCAGCCGTTCCATTTGCTGATCCAGTGCGGCGGCCGAATCGGCCGCCTCCTTCAACTCCTGCAACAGTCTCGCAGGTACGGACGCATTGTATTTGTAGAAAATTTTGTGCTCCAAACTCGCCCAGAAATCCATCGCGATCGTCCGGATCTGCACTTCCACGCAAACATTTTCGTGCCGATCGGACATGTACACCGGCAATTCAACGAGCAAATGAAGGCTTTGATAGCCGTTCGGCTTCGGTTGCTTGATGTAATCCTTCGTCTCGATGATCGTAAGGTCGCTCTGGCTTTGCAGCATCTCGCTAATGCGATAAATATCCGATACGAAAGAGCATGTGATTCGCAAACCGGCGATATCTTTAATATTGCTCTTAATGCTAGGAAAAGAAAGCTCGCATTGCTTACGGTACATTTTGTTCAATATACTTTCCGGTGTCTTCAAGCGGGATTTCGTATGCTCGATCGGATTGTAATCGTGCAGAAAATGAAACTCTTCCTTCAGAATTTCGATTTTCGTCTCCAAGGAGTCCAGCGCGAATTTGTACATCATCATGAACCGGGTGATTTCGTCCTTGAATCTTTTGAAATTTTCCAGTTGCAGCGTTTGATTAGTCAGAATCGTTCACCCTTCGTGAGTAACTTATTTACCTAGCAATATACGGGTATACGGCGAATCGATCGGCAGCATGATGACCGGCTCGTTCTGCAGCGTCGTCACGTAGCTTTGCAGCGTCCGATAGAAACTGTAAAATTCGGGGTCTTTGCCATATGCCTGATTATATATTTTCGCCGCTTCTTGTTCTCCTTGCGCGATGATCTTCTTGGCGTCCGCCTCGGCTTGGGCAAGCAGCTCGGTTGCCGTACGGTCGGCTTTGGATGTGATTTTACGAGACTCTTCGTCACCCTCGGATAAATAACGCGCGGCGATCGACTGACGATCGGAGATCATCCGATTATAAACGCTTTGCTTGTTTCCCGGGGGCAGATCCGTGCGTTTAATGCGAACGTCAACGATCTCGATCCCGTAATTATCGCGTACGAATGCAGCGGCTACATCCTTCGTAATATCATCGTTGATGTTCCCTCGCTCGGTATTCTCGCTTATGATATTATCATAATTGATCTCGGAAAGCTTGCGGCGGACGGTGTTGTATACCGCTTCGTCAATCCTTTGTATGCCGACGCTTACCGTCTGGGCCGTTCTCAAAAAGCTCTGCGGATTCTTGATTCTCCAAACCGTATAATTATCGACGATTATCGGTTTCTTATCCTTGGTCAGAATCTGCGTAGGATTGCTTTCATAAGTCATTTGATATTTCGGCAATTTCGATACGCTCTCGATAAAAGGTATTTTGAAGTACAGGCCGGGGCTTTCTTCAACTCTTACCGCTTCGCCAAACTTAAGGACGACCTTATATTCTCCTTCTTTAACGATAAACAGGGATGTCGCTCCGACGATAATGACGACAACGAATAACACGAGGCCGAGAATTAATTTTTTGGTCATTTCGTTGCCCCTCCTTGCGTGGATCCTGCGTTGCCTGAAGCGGATCCGGCTCCGGAAGAAGCTCCGGTATTGCGCAGAAGCTCATTGATCGGCAAATATTTGACGGTATCGCCGCTGGAGTCCGAGATGAAAATTTTGGCTTTCGGCAATATTTTCTCCAATGTTTCCACGATTAAGCGACTTTGCGTGACTCCCGGATTTTTAGCATATTCCGCGAAGATGGCGTTAAACTGTGCGACATCCCCTTCCGCGTTCAGAATACGGGATTTTTTGACGCCTTCGGCATTCTCGAGCAATGCTTGGGCTTCTCCGCGGGCTTTCGGTATTTTGTCGTTCTCGTATTTGGCGGCGTTGTTGATCTTCGTGTTTTTCTCCTCCCGCGCATTCGTAACTTCGCGGAAAGCTTCCTCCACCTGACCGCTCGGCGGCTCGATATCTTGAAACTTGATGTCGATGATCTGCATGCCCGTATGGTATTTGCCCTGAAGCTCAAGCAGCCTCTCGCGAACTTTATCCTGAATTTCGGTTTTTCCGTCCGTGATCGCGTAATCGAGTTTCTCCGAACCGATGACGGAACGAATAGAAGAACTAGCTGCGTTACGCAAAAATTGCTCCGGATTATCGATGTTGTATAAGTACTCTTGGATATTGCTTATTTTCCACTGGACGACGGCATCCGCGGATACGATGTTCTCGTCTCCCGTTATCATCATCGCTTCTTCGTCGACCGGTGTAACGACATCTCCGTCTTGACGATAACCGATATAAATACGCTGAGTGAGCTCCGCCGGCACGACGATGACCTGCTGGATCGGGTACGGCCACTTGAAATGCAGTCCTGCGGTTGTCTCCCCCGTATACTTGCCGAACGTTAGAATAGCCGCCCTTTCTTGCTCCTGAACGGTGTAAAACGAAGAATACGCAATAATAACGATAAATAAAGCGGCAATGCCGAAACCGATCTTCTTAAATAAACCTGGCGGTAAATCCATTGGATTTTGTCGTTTTGTTTCGTTATTGACCAGTTCCATTCCGACTTATGCCTCCCTTGAATACGTAAAAGTCATATCCGACTTCCTAAGGGGTTGTTACGCAACGGGAGGCGCTTGCGTTTCATAAATTGTCCATTGATCGCTGCGGTTCGGACCAGAAAATAAAAAGCCCGCCACGTAAATGGAGGCTCGGTCATAAAATACGTCAGCGTCAGAATGCGCCTTGGAGGTGTTTGATCTCAGGATCGGCGCCGCCTTGAAGGAATGTAACGGCTATCACGTCAAACCGAATCGATTGGGGGACTCCGCCATGCTGCTTCAAGTAGACCGTTGCCACTTCGCGGACTTGACGGCATTTGCGAGGCGTCACGGCTTCAACCGCCGTTCCAAATCGGGTCGGATTCGTTCGCGAGCGCACCTCAATGATAATCAACGCAGAACCATCCATTGCGATGATATCGATCTCTCCTAACCGACAGCGCCAATTGCGCTCCAACAGCGCATATCCCAATTGCCGCAAGTGATCCGCCGCGGCGTCTTCTCCCGCTCTTCCAACGGCTGACCGATTGCTGCGTGCGACGGATTGAGTCGATTGCCCTTTGGCTTGTGATTGGAATCTAGTTTCTTCCATGAGCGTGCGCGTCTCCTCAAGGCAAGATAGGTTTGCTGCTCTTCTCGTTAACACCAGCCCGGCGATCCGACCGGTATACGAAGCTTAGCACTTCGGCGACAAGCTTATATAATTCAGGGGGAATCTCCTGATTCAAATCCAGCTTGGAAAGAACTTCTACCAAGGAGGGGTCCTCCTGAACCGGAATGCCGTTTTCCTGCGCGCGACGCATGATTTCGTCGGCTATGACGCCCTGGCCTTTGGCAATTAGGGTAGGCGCGGAGCCTTGCTCCGGTTCGTATTTGAGGGCGACGGCTCTCTTAGGTAGATGGCGTGGATTACGTTTTTCCTTGCCGGATGGGTTCATGCTCTATAGTCGACCCCTTTATAAGGTTTGGCGGCATAAGCGCTTGCGATAGCGGCTTTGTCTGCGCCCGAAGTAGGCAGAGCGTTATTGATGGAGCCGCTCTTCCATTGCGGAAGGGGAGCCGCGGTTAGGGAAAATAGCTGGAAACCTGCCGCGGACATGCCCGACGCCAGTTCTTCCCTTGCCTGATCCAATAAATCCGACATACCGGGAAAATCGTTCAGCAGCTTCAAGGAGACGATTCGGTCGACGACCTGAACGTCTACGATCGTATCTCCGAGATTTCGCATCCGCAAATCGAACAGCAGATGGCAATTGTCCACGTCCCATTCCCCGCGGCGGCTGCGCCGCGTCTGGACATGAACGGTGGCCGTCGTCTCGCCGTTCGCGCCCTTCATGGGCACGAACAGCGTCATATGGCTGAAGGGCGCAACCGCGCTCCGGTCGGAGGAAAGCAGCAGCTGTTGGCCGGTCACTTGATTGGCCAACGTTTGCGCCGCTTCCCGCAGAGCGGGGGGCACGTCATCATGCGCCGCAAGGGCGAGCAACGCGCCCTTGAGCGTATCCGCGGCGGGCCGCGCCTCTTGCCCGGGGGCATCCGCCCCGGGCGCCAGAGCTGCGGCTGCGCCCGCAGGAAGCCCCTCGGCGGGGTGCATGAGCCGATGCTCATGCCCTACGCCGAGCCATTGCAGGAAGCGGCCGATCCAGGCCGCTTCCGGTTTAGGGGCTGACGCCTGCGCAGCCGCGTCAGCTTTGTTCCCGGCGCGGAGGCTGTCCGCCGCAGCAGGCGCCGCAGGCGCTTGGCCCGCAGCCGCTTCGCCGGCTGCGGCAAGAGCTTGTGCGGCGCCTGGCTGCGCACGGGCGCCCTGCTCCGTGGCGGCGCGCGCCGTTGCCGACTGCGCCGCCGCATTCGCATTCGCCGCGGGCGTCGGAGCCGCGGCAGGCCCACCCATGGCGCGGCCAGCTTCGCCCTCGCCTCTCGCGACTACCGCTTCCGAGCCCATTCTGGTCGGCTCTCCCGCCGCTTTCGAACCATTCGCCGTTTCTTTAGCCGAATTAACTAGATTAGCCGCCAACTGCGCCTTCCCCTCATCCGTCACCTTTGGTAGATTCGCGCCACTTGCGTTAGCAGCATCTCCCGCCAGTTGGGCTTCCCCTTCCGCCAGCAGCGCCGTACCTTGGGTCAACAAGCTTTGCAGCCGCTGTCCGAGCGCGGCAGCTTCCGAGGAAGGAGCCGCTGCCCCTCCAAGCCAATTAGCTACAGCAGTTCTCAGTCCCGCCAGCTCTTCATGGATCGGTTGACCGAACAACGCTTGCCGCAGCGAGGATAACGTCGTTTCCGTCGGCGTCAACCCACGCCGAAATGCGACATCCGATGCGCTCGACCAAGAAGCGGCATCGACTCCGGCAGGTTTAAGAGCCGCCGCCGTATTAAAAAAAGCCGCCGTCTCGCGCCCTATCGGATAACCGTCCCGCTTCAACCCGCGCAGCAGCTCCATCGCCCATTTCTGCTCGGGCAGCCCGAACGTCTTCAGTACGTCTTTCAGCCCTTCCTCGGGCAAAACATCCGACGTATCCATAAGCGGCTTTAACGTAACGAGTCCACCGACTCCGCCAGGCTGCACTTGGAGCAGCGTGCTCTTCCCGACCGGCATCTCCGCATCCAGCTTGGCCCGCACTTGGACCCCGTTGATGTTGATCATCGCCTCTTGATTTTCCAACAGCTCCACGAGTACGCCTCTCACGATTTGACCGATTCTCAGTTCCAGCGCGCGGCTATCGGCCGGTTGCGCCTCACCCATCAATGCCCGAAGCATCGGACCGATGTTCATGCTCATGCCGCTTCCTCCTTACGAACAACCCTATATCCCTATATATCGGAATTTATGCAATCCCCTATAAATGAATTTCTTCTCATTGAGTTCCAGATGATTGTTGCTTGTGATCGGATGAGCTTCATTTGAGCATGATCGGAAAAGTAGCAATGAGTTACTCGAAATAATCGACTAATTCGTCAGCCATAGCCACCTAAGTAACAATTGCGCGGAATACAGCCATTTCTTTTCATTGATCCTTCTCATCCAGTCCTTCTCATTCAGTCCTTCTCATTCAGTCCTTCTCATCCAGTCCTTCTCATTCAGTCCTTCTCATTCAATCCTGCTCTTTCAGTCCTGCTTTTTCAGTCCTGCTCTTTCAATCCTTCTCTTTCTACTCTCTCATTCCGCTCTTTCGCTCTTCTCATCCACTTCTTCTCTCTAATCACTCAAACAACAGCTGCTCCTGCACATCAAAAAATCCTTTAAGAAAGCTGCGGCGATGCAAAGCCGTTGGGCCAAGCTCTTGCAACGCTTCGCGATGCACCTTAGTCGCGTATCCCTTATGTACGGCTATCCCATAACCCGGGTAAAGCGTCTCCCACACTTCCGTGCACAACCGATCACGCGTAACCTTAGCTACGATAGACGCGGCGGCTATGGATTGGCTAAGGCTGTCGCCTTTGATAATAGCGGATTGTTCTATTTCCAAGTCAACGGTTTCCGCATCAACAAGCAAATGCTGAGGCACGACGCCCAAACCTTGCACGGCTTGTTTCATGGCCAACCTGGATGCCTGCCTAATATCGATCGTATCGATAACGGAAGCTTCAATCCGCGCCACCGACCAAGCGACCGCTTCTTCTATGATTAGATCGTATAACCTGTCCCGCTTTTTCTCGCTGAGCTGTTTCGAGTCGTTCACTTCTTCGAGCACAAGCCCTACCGGTAAAATAACGGCAGCCGCGACAACGTCCCCGAACAGGCAGCCGCGTCCAACCTCGTCTACTCCGGCAACCGCCGTCAGTCCCTGCGACCATAGTGATGCCTCGAATTCCAATCGATTGATTTCCGTCATTTATGTAAAATCTCCTTACCCTTGAAATACCCTTCCGTTTCCCTATTGTCCGTTATGCCCTCTCAAAAGCCAAGCCTTATTTTGTAAAATCGCTAGAACAATAGCCGCTCCCCGCACGCCTAATCGCCATCCCACGAATCCGATAGAAATCTTTTGCGCGTGTCCTCCGTGGGCAGCAGACAACTATCGTTATAACCAAACCAAAGATATCGTTTCCTGGCGATCCAATCATAAACGCGATTCCGTACGAACGAAGGTATGACACGCAAAACGTAAAAGAGCGACCAAACGCCGCCCAGCTTCCTCAGCAGCCTTAACGCGGCCGTCGATTTGGTATAATACCGCCCGCTATCGATCAACACGAATGTATCCAGCTTATCGACCGACAAATTTCCTTTAAGCAATAACTTCCGACCCCGTTCGGATTGCAAGGAAGCGAATCGAAACTTGGCATTGGGATCGCGCTTAATGATAAATTTGGTAATCGATTGACATAGGTTGCATTGTCCGTCTATGAGTACGATCATCGGTTCCTCAGCGCTTCCTCTCTTAAACATTGCTCAACCGCCTCTCACCGTCTCCCTGCTCTCCCGCTATTGTACTCTATTATCTCATTGAACCTCTCACAACTGAAGTCACGAGTTTGCGAAAAATGATCATCAAAAAAGCCGCTCTTCAAGGGGTATGCCCCACCTGAACAGCAGCTTCGAGTTTTTTCGTTCCCATTCATTCCGGACTCTCCAACGTCATCCGCCCAAGCTTCCCCGAACGGAGATCGCGAAGCAGCAGCGTAGCCGCTTTCTCGTAATCGACATGTCCGCCGCTGACCAAACACCCGCGCCGCCTGCCGATGTTTTCAAGAACATCGATGGCCGCTTGCATATCCGGAAGCTCGGAAGGCAACTCCTCTAGTCCGTAACGCTCCGCCAAAACGGAGCCGTAACGTTCGACCAATATGCGAAGAACGAAGCAAGCCACCTCATCGATATGAAGGATTTCCTCCTTGATCGCCCCGGTTGCGGCCAATCGGAATCCCGCAACGGGATCGTCGAACCTTGGCCACAATATACCCGGCGTATCGAGCAGTTCGAGCTCGCCTCCGAAACGGATCCACTGCTGACCTTTCGTAACGCCGGGACGGTCGCCCGTAAGAGCTATATTTCGTCCTGCAAGCCGGTTGATCAACGTCGACTTGCCGACGTTCGGGATGCCGACGATAAGGGCGCGAATCGGACGGGGTTTCATGCCTTTATCAATTTGACGTTGGATTTTCTCCTGCAGCAATTCCTTTGCCTTTCCGGCAAGCTCTTTAACCCCGGTTCCGGCATTCGCGTCAATCGCGTGAGTAGAATGGCCCTGAGCGCGAAAATAGCGACTCCAAACCGCCGTTTGCTCCGGATCCGCCAAATCTGCTTTGTTCAGCAATATCAAGCGCGGTTTCGTGCCCGTTATTTCATCGATCATCGGATTGCGGCTAGATTGCGGAATCCGCGCGTCGAGCAGCTCGAACACGACATCGATCAACTTCAGCTTCTCTTCGATTTGCCGTTTCGCCCGGGTCATATGACCGGGAAACCACTGAATCGTCATCGTAAATCACCTCTCTTACAGAAAGAAACGCGAGGGGCTGCCCCCTCGCCTCATTAATGCGATACCAAATGAAAATCCTTGATCGGCCAGAACACCAAATCGGCACGGCCGACAATACGGTCCATCGGGATATAACCGATCATCCGGCTGTCCTCGCTGTTTGCGCGATTATCGCCCATAACGAACAGCATTCCCTTAGGCACGACTCCATCCGGAAACTGATTATTCGGGAAGTTGCCGTCCGCCCTATTATATAAGGCTCCTTGTGCGTGAGCCGTCTCGTAGGCTTCCTTCAAATAATTCTCTGCATAAGGTTTCCCGTTTATGTATACGGTATCGCCTTCTACCTTAACCGAATCCCCGGGCACTCCGATGACCCGTTTGATGAAATCCCGCTTCTCTTCAGGCACGTGGAATACGATGACTTCCCCGCGCTTAGGCTGACGGATGTCATAAATAATTTTATTAACGATTATCCGTTCCCGATTCCAAAAGTTCGGCTGCATGGACGGACCGTCCACGATAAACGGGCTGACCAGAAACCAACGGATGACGAAAACAAGCAATCCGGCGATCGCCAACGCTTTGATCCACTCCGTGATTTCGTTGCCTGCTCGAGATTTAGAAGGTTTCTTCGGCCCTGCTGCTCCAGAATCGCCGGAGTCCGAACCTTCAGCTTGTTCATTGTAAGTTCCAACCGGCTGCAGATCACGAATCGCTTGTTCATCGGCAACAGAAATTGTTCCTGTTTCGGCTGATTCGTTTGGTTTATCATTCCGATGTTGTTCCATTCGCAATCGCCTCTAGCTTTCTTTATTGAAATGCAAAAAGGAGGACTTGAACTTTGCCAAGCCCTCCTTTGACGCCAATTATCGAATTTCTTTGATCCGTGCTGCTTTACCGCGCAGGTTGCGCAAGTAGTACAGTTTCGCGCGGCGAACTTTACCGCGGCGAGCCACTTCGATTTTCTCAAGACGCGGGGAATGTACCGGGAAGGCACGCTCAACGCCAACGCCATAAGAAATTTTACGAACCGTGAATGTTTCGCTGATTCCGCCGCCGCGACGTTTAATAACAACGCCTTCGAACAGCTGTACGCGCTCACGGGAACCCTCGACGACTTTCACGTGTACTTTAAGCGTATCGCCCGGACGGAAGTTAGGAATGTCCTTGCGCAATTGCTCTTGCGTGATCGCTTGAATAAGATTACTCATAGAGTGTTCACTCCTTCCATAACAGACGTTCGTACCCCGCTCCCCGAATGTCCTCATTCGGATCATGGCGTGCAGAGGACCGTCCTACTCGTTCATAACCGTTTGTCGACTCCTACGGAGACGCAAACAACATTTGAAATTTTATCACATATGAAGGCAATTTACAACCATTACATTGCCGATTGTCGTTATATGTTGTTCAACCGAAGTTTAATCTTTAAGTGCGTTCCGTTGCGTCATCAACCACTTACGTTCCTCCGGTGTCAACTCCGCTTGCTCCAGCAGATCGGGACGACGCTCCCATGTTCTCTTAAGCGACTCGCGCCTGCGCCATTTCACGATTTCCGCATGGTGCCCCGACAGCAGCGCGTCCGGTACTTTCCACCCCCGGAATTCTGCCGGGCGGGTGTAATGCGGGTATTCCAACAAGCCGTCGCTGAAGGAATCCGTAATCGCCGACTGGTCGTTCCCGAGCACGCCAGGCAACAACCGCGCTACCGCGTCGATAACAACCATCGCGGGCAGCTCGCCGCCCGTCAGCACGTAATCCCCAACGGACAGCTCGTCCGTTATGAGATGATCCCGGATACGCTCGTCATAGCCCTCGTAATGGCCGCAAATGAATATGAGGTGCGATTCCCCGGAAAGCTCCTTGGCAATCCCCTGGTTAAACGGAGTGCCCTGCGGACACATCAGAATAATCCGCGGTTTTTTTTGTCCCTCAGACTCCCCGGTATCCCCTTCGATTTCCTGCTCCGCCTTTATCGCAAGCAAATGCTCGACAGCCCCGAAGATCGGTTCCGCTTTAAGAACCATGCCGCCGCCGCCGCCGTAAGGCGTATCGTCGACGGTATTGTGCTTGTTGCCGGAAAAGTCGCGGAAATTAACGGTGGAAAGCGACACGATGCCCTTATCCTGCGCTTTTCCCAGAATGCTCGCATTGAATACGCCCGTAAACATTTCCGGGAATAGAGTTAATACATCGATTCGCATCTCTAGAGCAATCCTTCCATCAGGTGCACTTTAATTTTGCGAGCCGCAACATCTACGTTAAGCACCACATCGTCAATGACGGGAAGCAGCAGCTCTTTGCCCTTGGGCATCTTAACGACCCAAATATCGTTAGCCCCGGGAGATAAAATATCCGTTATCGTACCCAGCTGTTCGCCTTCCTCGGTTTCAACCGAACAACCCACGATATCGCGGAAATAATACTCGCCCTCGGGCAGCGGCACTCGTTCAGCTTCGCTCACCTTGAGCTCCCAGCCTTTGTATTTTTCCACTTGATTGATATTATCGAACCCTTTAAGCTTCAGAACGAACATGTTCTTCTGCTCGCGCGAAGCAGCCACCTCGATGGTGATCGGCTCACCCTTTTCCGGCGGGAACATCAACAGCTTGCTGCCTGATTTGAAACGAACCTCCGGGAAATCCGTCTGCGGCCATACTTTGACCTCTCCCTTGATGCCATGCGTATTCACGATTTTCCCTATATTGAGCAAGCGCTCTTCAGACATGGAAGTACTCCCTTCAACTTTAAACGAAAAAAACTTCAGATACTATAATATAGCACTGAAGTCGGGGTTCGCAAACATTCGTTACGAAAGAGGACCGTACCCTGCAAAAAGCAAGGTACGGTCCTCTGCCAATTATTCCGAGACAATATCCACGATGACGCGCTTCCGCTCTTTAACCGCGGCGGAAGAGACTACCGTACGTACCGCCTTGGCGATACGTCCCTGCTTGCCGATTACTTTGCCGACATCGTCGGGATGAACGGAAAGCTCGTACACCAGGCCTCTCGCGTCTTCCCTGACCTGAATTTGCACGTCTTCCGGATGATCCACCAACGCTCGGGCAATGACCCGAATCAATTGTTCCATGGCTCAGCCCTCCGGTACTTAGACGATTACTTCTGGAGCTTGGATTCGTGGTATTTCTTCAAAACACCGGCTTTGCTAAGAAGATTGCGAACTGTATCGGACGCTTGCGCGCCGTTTTGCAGCCATTTCAAAGCTTTTTCCTCGTCGATTTGTACTTGAGCCGGTTGTGCAACCGGATTGTACAAGCCGATTTCTTCAATAAAACGACCATCGCGCGGGGAACGGGAATCCGATACGACTACGCGATAGAACGGAGCTTTGTGAGCACCGATACGTTTCAAACGAATGCGAACTGACATTGACTTTCACCTCCTTGAAAAGAATTTCATCAATTTCATAGGGCATCTTAGAACGGAAACTTCATATTTTTGCCGCCGCCGAACATGTTTTTCAGGCCTTTCATGCCGCCCTTCGGACCTTTGGGGCCCATCATGCCGGAAAACTGCTTCATCATTTTTTTCATATCCTCGAATTGCTTCAGCAGTCGGTTAACATCGGCCACCGTTGTTCCGCTGCCTGCCGCAATCCGCTTGCGACGGCTGTAATTGATGATGTCCGGCTTCTTCTTCTCCGCCTTCGTCATCGACTTGGCGATCGCTTCGGTGCGCGCGATCTGTTTCTCGTCGATCTTGAAGTTCGGATTGCCTTTAAGTTTGTTCATTCCGGGCATCATATCGAGCAACTGGTCAAGCGGTCCCATCTTGCGAACCTGCTCCATCTGCTCGAGGAAATCGTCGAAGGTGAAATCCGCGGTGCGCATCTTGCGTTCCATCTCCGCAGCTTTCTCCGCGTCCATATTCGTCTGCGCTTTCTCGATCAGCGACAGCATGTCGCCCATGCCGAGTATCCGCGAAGCCATCCGATCCGGATGGAACGCCTCGAGCTGGTCGATCTTCTCGCCTGTCGACGCAAACTTGATGGGACAGCCGGTTACCGCTTTAACGGATAATGCGGCTCCGCCTCGGGTATCGCCGTCTAACTTGGTCAGCACGACTCCTGTAAGCGCTAATTGCTCGTGAAAGCTTTGGGCTACATTGACGGCTTCCTGACCGGTCATCGCATCGACGACCAGCAATACTTCGTCAGGATTGACCGCGGCATGTATATCCTTGATCTCTTGCATAAGTTCCGCATCGATCTGCAGGCGCCCCGCGGTATCGATCAATACGTAATCGTTGCCTTGATCCTTGGCCAGTTGAACGCCTTGCTTGGCAATCTCAACGGGGCTGACTTGATCGCCAAGCGTAAATACCGGCGCTCCGATCTGACCTCCGAGCACTTCCAACTGCTTTATAGCCGCAGGACGATAAATATCGCCCGCGACGAGCAACGGCTTGTGGTTCTGGGACTGCAGCAACTTGGCTAGCTTGCCGGTCAGGGTCGTCTTACCGGCCCCTTGCAACCCGGCCATCAGAATAACCGTCGGAGGTTTATTCGCTTTCGCCAGCTTCTCCTGCGTGCCGCCCATTAGTTCGGTCAATTCTTTGTTGACGATATCGATGATGACCATCGCGGGAGTGAAGCTCTTCATCACTTCCTGGCCGGTGGCCCGTTCTTTGACCTTGGCGATGAAGTCCTTGACGACCTTAAAATTCACGTCGGCTTCCAGCAACGCCAGGCGCACCTCGCGCATCGCTTCGTTAACGTCGTCCTCGGATACTTTGCCTCGTCCCTTCAGCTTGCCGAACACGTTCTGCAGCCGGGTCGATAATCCTTCGAATGCCATATTCCCATCCCTCCTTCGGAACGGTTTTTTACGTAATCTATTATTCTTCTTGGGTCGTAACGAGCAATTCCGCTCCGCGCAGCACAGCCGCTGTCTCCGTGAACGGCCCGCGCCATTCGGCTGGCAGTCCGGCGATTTGCGACTCGAGCAGGTCGATCCCCGCAAGCAGCCGTCCATGCCTGTCCACAAGCCCAAGCTTGGATTCGTATTCCTCCAACACTTGCTCGGCCCGCTTCAGATGCTCGTATACCGCTTGCCGGCTAATCTGAAATTCGGCGGCAATTTCACCCAACGTATAATCATCGTGAAAATAACATTTAACGAACGTTTGCTGTTTCTCCGTCAACAAGGCCCCATAAAAATCATGCAGCACGTTAATTCGGTTTGTTTTCTCTAGCGCGTCGTTATCCAAGGGCAACCGATGTCACTCCCTTCGTCAAACGCATGCGTCAAGGCAAAGCACTTGACACCCAACTCACTTTTCCTATACTACGGAAAATGATGATGGATGTCAAGGTATAATGCTTTACATAATTTTGCCGTAACCGTCTGTCATGTCGCTTGCTCCTCGTAGGCCATTTCGTATAAAAGCGAGGCTAGAACAGAAACTCCGTCGGAAAGCTGCTCCGGGGAAGAATATTCATCGGGCGAATGGCTGATTCCCGCTTTGCTGGGCACGAAGATCATCGCTGTCGGGCATATCGGCGAGAATAGCTGGGCATCGTGCCCGGCTCCGCTGAACATTCTGCGGTGGGACAACGATAGCTTTCCGCAAACCTGCTCGATCTGCTCGGCCAAAGATCGGTCCATTGGAACAGGAGTCGTTGCCAGCCAAGGCGTAATCGCAAGCCCGAGCCCGCGGCGATTGGCGATGTCCTCGTATTCTTGAAACAGGTAGTCGCAAAACCAGGATAAAGTCCCTTCGTTGTCATGGCGGATATCGAGCGTGAACTCCACCGTGCCCGGGATGACGTTCGGAATATTCGGCGCTGCCTGTATGCGCCCTACCGTCGCTACAAGAGCGGCAGCTCTTGCCGCCAGAAGCTCTAGCCGGACGATCATTTCCGCAGCGCATGCCATGGCATCGGACCTCATGTTCATCGGAGTCGTGCCCGCGTGATTCGCCTCTCCGCGCAAGGAGACCGAGTATCTCCGCTGGCCGACGATCGCTTCCACGATGCCGATTTGTTTCGCCATCCGCTCCAGGATAACGCCCTGTTCGATGTGCAGCTCCACGAAAGCCCCAAGGTCGCCGCGTTTGCAATCCGGTTGTCCGCGCAACCCGAATCCGGATGCTTCCATCGCCGACTGCAGGCTCGTTCCTTCCACATCGAGCAGTTCTTGCCCGCTATGCGGATCGAACAATCCCGTCACGTTGCCCGAACCCCAATAAGCGATCGGAAACCGGCTGCCTTCCTCCTCGCAGAAGGAAACGACCTCAAGCGTATGAATCGGCGTACCGTGCGTTTCTTTCAAATATTTCAGCGCGGCGATCCCGCCCATTATCCCGTAAGCCCCATCCAGCTTGCCACCGTTCCTTACCGTATCGATGTGCGAACCTGTTAAGATAACGGGAACATCCGGATTGCTCCCCTGCAGCCTTCCGAATAAATTTCCTACTTTATCGAAGCGGACATCAAGCCCGGCCTCCGTCATTGTCTCGGCAAGAAACGCCTGAGCTTCCTTCCAAGGCTGCGTATACAGCAGACGGGTCACGCCCCCTGTCGCTTCTGTGCCTTCCGTGAAAGTCGCAAGTTTTTCTAGCAATAGCCAAAGCTCTGATCCCATATCGAATCGAACCGGCTGGTCCATCCGAACCCCTCCCTAACTTCCCCGATATGTGCTGTAACCTCCAGGAGCTACGAGCAATGGAACGTGATAATGGCTTTGCGCATCCGATACCTCGAACCGGATCGGGATAAAATCGAATAACAGCGGGGTTAATCCGTGTTCTTTGAAATATTCGCCGGCATTGAAAACAAGCTCATAGATGCCGACCGTCAGAAGGCCTCCCGCGAGCAAGGGCTCATCCAATCGCCCGTCCGCGTTAATCCGATCCTCTTTCAGCAGAATGGGCGTTGCATCGGTTTCCCGCTTCCAAAGCTGCACCTTCATCCCCATCGCGGGCTTCCCTTCGGATATGCTCAGCACGTGTGTCGTAATCCGCCCTGGGCCGCCCATTATCCGTTACCCGCTTCCGCCAAATCACCGCGTGTCATCGTAAAGCCTTGAAAACCGTAAGGCGGCCGCGGCTCCGTGTAGACGCCCGCTTGGCCGACGCCTGAAGGTTCCACGATCGTCTCCCAAGTCCGATTGTTGGACTCAAAGAATATTTCGGATAACTGCGAAAATCTCGTTAATATTCTTAGGCCGATTTGATAGATGAGATGTTGAATGGAGGGCGTGGCGTATTCGTGAAAGACATGGTGGGCGATATCGCGGATTTGTTCCGCAGCAGCGTAACGACCATCGTTCACGCCTAGCGCATCGGATGGATTGCCGTACTTCCAGCCGATGTTCAGAAAAATAAACAACGGCCGGTCATAGCTGTCCGGCAGCGTCGTATATTCATCCCGGACAAACCCGTAGAAAGAGCTGCCGCTCACTTTGATCAGTTGCAGGTCGGCAATGCCGCTCTGGAGCGAAGTCAAAGATACCCTTTCGCCTTCCGATTCGCGGACGAATTCCAACCGGGCATGGGCATGATCATTATGGGAAGGCCGATATACGAGTTTACTATTCTCGAACCCCTGTTGCCCCGGTACGCTAACCTGCCCGAAGGGAAGGCGGTCGGCTTCGATTTCGATCGCCGTAATATGCGGATATTTCTCCAGGAAAAGCTCGCTTATATAGGATAACAATCCTTCCGTCGTGCTCCCTTCGTAAGATGCGCTATGACGAAGGATGAAGTTTTTCATCGAATCGGTCGCCACGACGTTGGCGTTGTCGCCTTCGGTGAAGGAAGCAAGCAACGACTCCCCGCTGACGGAAAACTTAATATTATGCGCGAAAATCACGTTATCGTTCCCATTGAATAGGGATTCTTCTATCGGTTCAACGACTAAGGGAGTCCCGTAAGTCCGATAAGTAAGAACGTCTCCCTTGCCGTAATAAAGCGTTCGTCCGCCGTTTAGCTTCCGCATGTTTTCCTCTCCCCCGTCCGTTTAAGCCTCCAGTAAATCTTCCATCCGGAAACCGGTGATTTTCCCGATTTCCACGAGGGCGGTTTCCCTCTCCTCCGCTTCGGAATGGTTGATCCGCGTTTTCATGGCGATCAGGATCTCGCTCCTGCCTTTCCCCTTAACCGCCATAATGAAGGGAAAGCCGAATTTCTCCGTATAATCTCGGTTATAGGCTACGAAATGCTCATATTCCTCTTGCGTTAATTGATCTAACCCCGCTCCATGCTGCTCCGATGCGGAATATTCGGTAACCTGAAGCCGCGTCGCCAGATCGGGATGTCCGCGGAACAACGCCGTCACGGTTTCTTTCGGCGCACGCTTCACGACGTCCATCATCCTATCATGCAGCTCCTTCCGGGATTTGAACGGCCTAAGCTCCCAAGCGCTAGCAGCCACCCAAGGCGCATGCTCGAATATGCCTCCCAACACTTCGGTAAATTGCTCTCGGCTCATTTTGCTTATGACAAGCATTGGAATTCGCAACTTCGTTCTCATTGGGTATTCCTCCTCAGCGAAACGGCTTTTTGGACGGATCGGATGATGCCGCCATATCCGGTGCACCGGCATAGGTTTCCCGACATTGCCTCTTCGATGTCTTCCGCGCTTGGCTCCGGGTTGTGGGTGAGCAGAGCTTTAACCGATATAATCATTCCCGGGGTACAGTAACCGCATTGATAACCGCCTTCTTCCAGGAAGCATTGTTGGATCGGGTCGACCTCCGAGCTTCCAAGCCCCTCGATCGTCGTAATTGATTTCCCATCGCATTGATAAGCCATCGTCAGACAGGAATTCACTTGCTGCCCGTCAACAAGCACCATGCAGGCTCCGCATCGCCCGATTTCGCAAGAAACTTTCGTGCCGGTCAATTGTAAATCATCCCGTAAAATCGAAAGCAATCTTCTGGTCGGAGGAACGTCCAGTGAGATCGGTTCACCGTTAATTTCGCATTCGAGGTCCATTTCCGTACGCCGCTCCGCCAATATTTTATGAATCATCGGCCATCCACCGCCTTAGTAAGAAACTCGGGTACTTCCTGCAGAAGCTCCGGGTCGATGGGAAGCTTATTTAATCTCTTGCCCGTTGCTTGATAGACGGCTTCCGCGATCGCGGGCGCGATGCCGACGGACCCGATCTCGCCTACGCCGCGGGGGCCGTGCTCATCGCCTTCCGGGAGATCCTCGATCGCTTGAACCTCGATTTCCCCGTTCAAGTCTGCCCACGACGGAATCAAATACGTATCGAGATTACGCGTCAAGTAAACGCCTTTGTCCATATCCGAATCTTCGGTAAGCGCGAATCCGACGGCCATGCCGCTGCCGCCTTCGATCTGGCCCAGAAATCCTTGCGGATTCATGACCGGCCCCGCGGCAACCGCGTGAACTTGCTTCAACAGCTTAACCCTGCCGGTCAGCATATTCACTTCCACTTGAACGGCAACTGCAGCATACGTGTACAAATAGTGCGCCCCGATCCGTTTGGTCGGCGAAGCAGGGAAAGGAAAATGGGTTTGATAGATGATTTCTTCCGTTGCCCCTTGGGCTAGCTGGCCGTACGTCAGCAATAAATGATCTTGGGTGTCGTTCCATATTCCCCCGATGCCGACCCGAAGGCTTTCGGTAGGAATGGATAGCAGCGATGAAGCTTCCTTCAGCAAGCGGTTCAGGAAAGGTCCGCGAAGCTTCTGCAGCGACTTCCACATCATGCCGGTCGCTCTAGACGCGGTGCTCGATCCACTATGGGGAACGAGATCCGTATCTCCAATCACGATGCGCACGTCGTCCGCGCCGAAGCCGAACTGCTCGATCAGCATGAGCTCCAACGTGGCGATGAGCCCTTGGCCGAACTCTTCGTAGCCGAATATCGCCTCGATCTTGCCGTCGGCCGCCAACGCAAGCATCCCGCCCGCGGGATCCGGGATTCCAAAGCCAAGCCCCGAACCGTGCATAACGAACGCGGCTCCGGTTCCCCGACGGATCCAATGCTCGCTCTTAGACGTCTCCTGTCTTTGCAGCCATAGGGGATTGACCGCCAACGCATCCCATACTTGCTTAGCCCCGTCGGTCCGCACGATCTCCTGCCCGAGCGGCCCGGGATCTTCGGGCTTCCGCATGTTCAGCAAGCGGAATTCCCATGGATCCATTCCGAGCCGCTCGGCAAGCCGATCCATTTGTCCTTCCAAGGCGAATATGGCCTGATTGCCCCCGAAGCCGCGAAACTCTCCGGATACGCCGTTATTCGTATACACCGACACGCCTTCGACTTCAACGGATTCGTAGCGGTAAGGCCCGATGACATGCTCTACGCAGAAATTCAGCACTTCCGCGCCGAGCGTCGCATATGCGCCGGTATCCGCTATGATGCTAACCCGGTGGGCAAGGATGCGCCCCTCCCCGTCTACTCCCGTCCTCATCTTGATCGTCATCGGGTGTCGCTTAAGGCCGGCCCGCACCGATTCCCAGCGGGAATGATGAATTTTCACGGGTTTGCCTGTCACCAGAGCAAGCAGTGCTCCGTAAGGCTGAACGTTTAACTCGTCTTTGCCGCCAAAAGAACCTCCGATCGGGCTCGAAACGACTCTAATATTGAATTCGGGCAAGCCCAATATCCTTGCAAGCTGCATCCGATCTTTGTATCCGTGCTGCGTAGGGGAATAGACGGTTAACCTGCCGCCCTCCTCGGGAATGAACAAACCGCCTTCCGTTTCCATATAAGTATGCATTTGCCGCGGCGTCATATAGGTCTCTTCTACAATATGCTTGCAACCGGAAAATTCCTTCTCTACCTTGCCTTCGCCGTACTGGGTACGATGGAGCACGTTGCCGCCTGGATGAAGCTTAGGAGACAGTTTGCTTTGCGCCTGCACGGGGTCATCCACGACGGGAAGCAATACGTACTCCACCTCTATGCTTTCCAAAGCAAGCGCCGCAAGCTCCGGCGTTTCGGCCGCCACCGCGGCGACGGCGTCGCCGATAAACCGTACCCTATCCTCGCACAACACCGGTTGATCCGGATTTACGATTCCGAAACGGTTCAAGCCCGGTACGTCCGCATGCGTAATGACCGCGTGGACACCCGGTATTTTCCTAGCGTTATCCGTATGAATGGCTACGATACCCGCATGGGGATGGGGGCTTCTCAACACTCGGCCGATGAGCATGCCTTCCCTGGACATATCCGTTAAATAGGCAAGTTTCCCGGTTACTTTATCCGGTCCGTCAGGCCTAATGCGCCATCGCCCGCCGCTTGTCGTCCGATTAAGGATCATCCCGCTCCCTCCCCTCATCCGACGGCCCGGCGGCTATTTTCCATAACTCCGCCACGATCAAATTCGCCGCCGTCTTCTTGCGGTAAGCTTCCGTTGCGAACGGATCCGGCTTGGGCTTGTAGCCGTCGACAATCGTTTGATGCACGGCCGCCAGCAACTCGCGGTTAATCTGTTGCCCCTTCATCAGCTTCTCCGCCGCGAATAACCGATGGGGAATCGTCTGGCCTCCGCCAGCGGCGACTCGAATCTCACCAACCGTTCCGTCCGCCTTTAATCCGCCGTTAAGCGCGACGGTAATCAGCGAGGGCGTGAACGCTTCCCTTCTGCCTACTTTATGGAACGCCCCGAACCGGCGAGGCACGATTTCCGTTGTCTTGAATAAAGGAAGATGAATCCGGGTCAACAGATGGGAAGCCTTCGGCAATTGCGCCTGAAGCCTCTCCGTCCATTCCGAAGCATCTTCCGTCATCGGGCTAAGCCCCGTGTTCCATTCGAAATCCGCTTGGCAGACGATGAATACGGGCAAACAATCGCCCACCCGGGAGACGATGTTCCCCCCGATCGTCGCAACGTTCCTGACGGATATGGCCGCAATGGAACGAATCGCATCGACCAACATCGGACAATGCAGCCTAATATGCTCATCCTTGCGGCATTCGCTAAGCGGGGTAAGCGCCCCGATCGCAAGCGAATGCTCTTCCTTCTCGATCCCTTTTAGCCCCGGAATGGAGCTCAGATCGATTAAATGCTTAGGCATGGCCGCCTGCCCGGATTCCCATTGCGTTCGCAATAACGTCCCACCTGCCACGTACACGGCATCGGAGTCCAAAAGCTTCTTGAAAGTCCATGCTTCCGTCATATCCCTAGGATGCAATACGGAGGGAGACATAGACATCAACATGTTCTCATGCTCGGACGCCATCGTTACCCCCTCCTTTTTCGAATCGAATGTTAAAATCTTTGTTCCCGTATATACGGCATTCCAAGCGCCTCAGGAGAGCCCGATGGCTTATTCCGATTGCGCCAACCCAAATACATCAATACGAGAATAGTTACGAGATAAGGAATCATTTTCAGAAAATAAGACGGAATGTGGCTGCCGAGCAATTGAAACCGGAAGCCGACCGTATCGAGCGCCCCGAAAAAGTAAGCGCAGAACAAAGCGCGAACCGGGTTCCATCTGGCAAATATAATAAGCGCGATGGCGATCCAGCCTCGTCCGGCCGTCATCCCTTCCGTCCACGTCGGGGAATAGACAAGCAGCATATCCGCTCCCGCCAATCCGATGAGCATCGAACCGACAACGATATAGCCGTAACGGAACGCTTGAACCCGAATGCCCATCACGTCCGCGGTAGGCGGGTTATCCCCGATCGCCCGAAGATGAAGCCCCCAAGAAGTCCGATGAATGAACAAATGCATCAAGATGACGAGTAAGAAGCTTAGCCAAGTCAATACGTCCAAATGAGCGAACAAATCTCCGATCAGAGGAATGGATTCGAGCCCCGGCATATCCCATTTCGGCACCGATCCCGGGATAGGATTGCCGCTGTAAGGCTTCCCCAGATAAGCGCTAAGACCTGCTCCGAACAAGGTCATCGCCAAGCCGCACACGATCTGGTTGCTGACCAAGGAGACGGTTAGAAACCCGTGAATGACGCCAAGCAAGGCACTAACGGCAAATACGGCTAGTAGAGCCGCCGCGAGGCTGCCCGTATGGATATAAGCGATGCAGGCAACGACAGCCCCCATCAGCATGAGCCCTTCGGCTCCCAGCTGGATGATCCCGGATCTTTCAATAAGAATTCCGCCTAACGTCGCGAACAAGAGAGGCGTTCCGGAACCGACGGCGGCAACTATGATTTGAATCAACATATCCATCGCTTATTTCACTCTCCTAGTCGTTTCGCCGCAGCCGGAATTTGCCGATCGTATCGCTCGCGATTAGGAAAAACAAGATCGCGCCCTGAAGCATGTTGGATATCGAAGAAGGCAATCCGAGCGTCTGCACGCTATACCCGCCTACGATCAACCCTCCGAACAAGAATGAGGACACGACTAGGCCGATGGGGTTCAGCTTGGCAAGCCAAGCGACGATGATCGCCGTGTAACCGTAACCCGGAGAGATTCCATACATCAAGCGGTGCGTAACTCCCGATACTTCGCTCATGCCCGCAAGTCCGGCCAATCCTCCGCTGATGACCATGACGATCAGAATGTGGCGGGAAATGCGGATGCCCGCGTTTTTCGCCGCTTCCGCGTTGGCGCCGATCAATCTCAGCTCGTATCCCCAGCGGGTGTAACGAATCGTGAACGCGTAAAGAAGAACGACGACAATCGCGAATAGCAGCCCAAGATGCAAGCGCGTGTCACCGAGAACCGGAAGTGTCTGCGCTTCGTTAAACATCGGGGTGCCGGGGAAGTTAAAGCCTTTCGGGTCTTTCCAAGGACCGAACACGAAATAATTCAGGGCAAGCAAGGCAACGTAGTTCAGCATTAAGGACGTGATCAGTTCGTTAACTTGAAAATAAGTGCGCGGGATCGCCGTTAATAAACCCCAGAAACCGCCCGCCGCGATTCCGAACACGATCATTAAAGGGATGCTCAGGTAAATAGGCAAATCGGGAAAATAGATCGTCACGGAAGTGGCGGCGATCGCCCCCGCGGCGAATTGTCCCTCCGCACCGATATTCCATACCGATATCCGGTAGGCGATCGATACGCCGAGTCCGCAAAGGAGCAACGGAATCGATTTAACCAGCGTTTCGGTTAGACCGAAGGAGCTTCCGAACGCACCGGAGAGCAGCTTCTTGTATACCGGGAAAGGATTCATTCCATTAGCCGCGATGAATATCCCGCATATGGCTAATGCGAAGAGAACGGAAGCGATCGTCATCCACCATACGTTGATTTTTTTGCTAGGATCGTAATCCAACCGATAAGGGAGGCGCATCCGCTTGGCGGCTAGTTCCTTCATACCGCTTCCTCCCCGCTGTCGCGCAAACCTGCCATATATTCCCCGATCCGTTCCCGATCGGCTTCCTCGCGAGCCATCTCCCCGATAATGCCGCCGTTATAGATGACGAGGATTCGGTCGGACAGTTGCAGCACCTCATCCAAATCCTCCGAGATCAGCAGTACCGATTTGCCGGAATTTCGCAGGTTAGTCAACAGGCGATGAACGCCTTCCGTCGCACCGATGTCAAGGCCTTGGGTCGGATGCACGGCGATCATGAGCAAGGGCTCGCGGTGGATTTCCCTTGCAAACAGCAGCTTCTGTTGGTTGCCGCCCGACAATTGCTGTACCGGAGTGTCGAGATCCGGCGTCTTCACGTCGAATTGCTCGACTAACGTCTGCGACCATCGCCGGTTGCTTCCGATTCTTAGAAAACCCAATAGCGAGCGTTCTTTGGTCCGGTACGATTTGAACAACAGATTGTCCACGACCCCCAAGCTGCCGGCAAGGCCGCTTTTCATCCGATTCTCGGGTACGTGGGAGATACCGGATTCAATGGCGTTGCGAACGGAAGCTGTTCTCATCTCTTGACCGTTGAAAACGATCTTGCCTCTCTTCCAAGGCAGCAAACCCGAGAGCACTTCCGCCAGCTCCTTCTGTCCGTTGCCGGCGACGCCCGCCACGCCGACGATCTCGCCTTCATGGACTTCAAGGGACAGATTATCCAGCGCTTTGCGTCCAAGCTCGGCCAATACGTCGAGATGCTGAACGCTGAGCAGCGACTTCCCCTTTTGTCGCTTTGCCATCTCGCGAGGGGGAGTCATTTCTTTGCCAACCATGATTTGCGCGAGCTCGCGTTCGCTTGTTGCGCTTTTGTCGACGGTGTGAATCATTCGGCCTTTACGCATGACCGATATCCGGTCCGCTACCGCCATAACCTCTTTCAGCTTGTGGGTCGTGAGAATAATCGTTTTGCCTTCGGCCTTCAATTGCACAAGCGTATCGAATAATTGGGAAGCTTCGCCCGGGGTAAGTACCGAAGTAGGCTCGTCTAGAATGATCAAACCGACTCCGCGGTATAGCGTCTTGACGATCTCGATGCGCTGCTGCTCGCCGACGGACAATTGCCAGATCGGGCGGTCGACGGGGAAAGGCAGGCCGAACTTCTCGGAAATGCCGCGGATTTCTTCCTGTTTGTCTCTCATCCATTTCGATCCCCGCCAGAACGACGACTTCTCGCCCAAGACGATATTTTCCGCGGCCGTCAGCGTCTGAACGAGCCGGAAATTTTGGAAAACCATCCCGACTCCAAGCTGCGCGGCATCTTTGGGCGAACGGATTTTGACGGATTTGCCGAAGAGGCGAATGTCCCCGCTCGTTGGACGGTACACCCCCGACAACATGCACATCATCGTGCTTTTGCCCGCGCCGTTCTCTCCCAATAATGCGTGGATTTCCCCGGCATTGGCACTGAAATCGACCTGATCGTTCGCCATTACCTTACCGAACTTCTTGCATATTCGACTCATTTCCACCGAAACCGATGTTGTCATCTCCGTCGCCTCCTTCCCGTTCCGATTTCGCGGTCATCCACGAATTTCTTGCAATCGTTAATTCCAAAGGAGTATCGATATCCGTAAACACGAGATCCGACTTTACCGGCACAAGCGATCCCCGGTAAGCGGGTGAAGCCAGAAGCTTGCGGGCTCCCCTATCTCCTTCCAATCGGCTTATCGCGTCGAACATGGAAGGAGCGAACAAAACGGGGGGCATCGCGGCATTAGCACCGACGCAAGCAACGAAATCCAAATCGGGCCGGTCCCGATAGACGGCAACAAGGTTATCCAGCAATTCCGACGTAATGAAGGGCTGATCCGCAAGCACGATCATGATGGCCTGAGGCGATTCGGAAAGCGTCGCCCTCAAACCTTCCCTAAGGGAGTAAGACATTCCGAGTGCCGCATCCTCGCAACGCGCGATACGCAGCTTTCCGCTGCCGTTCGTTCCCCATTCCTTCTCGGGGATCCAATTCAGCGTATCGGATTTCCTCACAACCGCCGTGACCGTATCTATCTGCTTGCTCGCCAACATCCGCTTTAAGGCTATCGATCCTAGAAAGCTACCTGGTACAAGCTCCAAGGAAAGCTTGGGAATTCCCATTCTCTTGCTCTGTCCCGCCGCCAAGTAAATCCCAGCGATACGCAAATGAACCCACTCCTTGCCGTCTTTGCCGGTCTTTCCTCACCGCGATCAATTGAGCCGTTATGCTGATCGCGATCTCTTCCGGCCCTTCCGCCCCGATATCGATTCCGACGGGCGCGTAAATATCCTTCGTATCCTGGAGTCCCTCGAATAAATGCCGGATCCTATTCTTTGAACCCATAACCCCTAGATAAACCGGCTTTAACGGCAATACCCTCTCCAGCATTTCGCGATCCTTGTGCAGTTGATGGCCGCAAATCAGAATATAATCGTCCGCCGTGATTGCAAGCGAAGCACAGATCGACTCCGGCGATCCGATTGCCAGTTCTGCGTCCGGAAACCGCTCCGGATAACAGAGTGAAGACCTCCAGTCGCCAACGGCGACGCGAAACCCAATGCCGCCAGCCAATCGCGCGATCGGCACCGTTCCATCGTCTGCCCCGAATACGAATAGCCGAGGTCTCGGTGCGAAAGTGGTAGAGAACAAAGCCGTTCGTTTCTCCTTCGCGAGAGATGACGCGATCGGATTCGATCGGTTTACCCGGCTGCTCTTGATTTCGTAATGGATTTTCCGGCCGATTAGATATCGAACGAGTTCAACCTCTGCGCCCGCTTCTACCTCGGAGCAAGCTTCCGCAAGCCATTCCAGCGGGCAGCCTTGCATCGGCTCGAGCAAAATCCGAAGAACGCCCCCGCAACCGATCGCTTCGCCCCAGACGGCATCCTCTTCCGGTCGCATATTATAGACGACGTGCTCCGCTTCGCCGGTATGCAGGATGTCCCCGACTCTTTCCTGGAGATCGGATTCCAGACAGCCCGGGCTTAAACTACCTATTTTGATGCCATCCGGCAATAGCAGCATGGAAGCTCCGGCTTTGCGGTAAGAATGGCCCTCCACGTGGACGAGTGTTGCCAATACGGCAGGTTTACCGACGTTACAGGCATAGGACAAAATCGAGTAACCATCCATGAAGCCGCCCCCCATTGTTAGCCGATTCTGTTCAACAGTCCTTTGAGCGCGCGATCCGATTCCTTTAACACTCGTTTGCGATCTACTGTCTTCACCATTTTCCCTTGCATGACGATTTCTCCGTCAATGAAAACCGTGTCCACATCGCCGCGCGTAGCGGCATAGACGACTCTGGAGAACAAATCCGCGTCGTACGACGGATACGCATGGAAATCTTCCAAATCGAGCAGCTGCAAATCCGCTAATTTGCCGACTTCGATGCTGCCGATTTCCTTCTCCATGCCGAGAACTTCCGCTCCGCCCATCGTTGCCATTCGAAGCACCGTTCTCGCATCCATAACGGTAGGTCCATGCTGAATCTTCTGGATGAAGGCGGTCAGCCTCATTTCTTGGAACATATCCAAGTTGTTGTTGCAAGGCGCACCGTCCGCTCCGATCCCGACCGCAATCCCTTCCCTCATCAGTTCGGGTATTTGGGCGACACCGGAAGCAAGCTTCATGTTCGAGCCCGGACAATGCGTCACCTTCACTCCGCGATCGCGGATAATTCTCTTCTCCTCGTCGTTCAGCCAGATGCTGTGCGCCAAGATCAGATTGGGCTTTGCTAAACCGATATGATCCAAATAAACCACGTTGCGCATTCCGCGTTCCGCTTCGACCAGCGCGATCTCGTCTAAATTTTCCGAAGCGTGCGTATGCACTTTGACTTTATATTGCTCGGATAAATCCCGAACCCCCACCAGCAGCTTTTCCGTGCATGAGACGACGAACCGCGGGCAGAAGGCATATTGGATGCGTCCGTTCGCCGTGCCGTGCCAACGCTCCAGCAGATCGACGCTTTGCTGCAAGGAGCTTTCCGTCTGCTCTTGCAGCGCTAGCGGAACTTCCGTTCCATGATCCATCATGACCTTGCCCGACAAAGCCCGCATCCCGCTCTCTTCGATGGCGCGGAAGGCAGAATCCGTATAATGCACGGTTTCCATGTCGAGTATCGTCGTCGTTCCGCTTCGGATCAGTTCACCCAAACCGAGCAAGGCCGAATAATAAACGGAGTCCTCGTCGTGAGCGGCTTCAAGCGGCCATATTTTCTGGCGGAGCCAGTCAATCAATGCCAAGTCGTCCGCCCTTCCGCGAAATAACGTCTGGCACAAATGGATATGCGTTTGCACGAATCCGGGGAGCAGAACTTTACCCTCGGCATCGATGATGACATCTGCTTGTTCGGTTAAGTGATCTCCAACGGAAGTAATCCTATTGCCCGTGATCAGAACATCGCCCTTTAACACTTCATTGCTGCCATTCATCGTCACGATAATCGCGTTGCGAATCAATTTCGTTGCCATGGAACGCCTCCTCCTCAAAGATGCTATAAGATACCGTATGCGGTCTGCCGATGAGGTTTCCCTGCTAAGAAGCCTGCGGAACAGAAAAGCCATCTTCAGTCTCAGCAAATGTTGCAGACGTGCATGACATAAGTATTCCTCTTTTAAGCATTCCAGCTTCTCCGTTCGAACCGATGGCGGTGTCGAAACCGGAAAATCGGTTGTCACGCATCGGTACGGCTATTTGAAAAGATCCTTCTAAACGGAATGCTTGAGACAGAGGATATACCGATAATGCTTGCTCGACTGTCAAAAACATAGCTGCACCTCCCCTCGGCAAGCGACACGTGAAGCGATATCGAGCCAGCATGTGAATTACATGTAAATATATATAACATTTTAGAGGCAAAGTTGTTTTGTTGCAATATACATGTTATGTATTATTGCTTAATGGGACATAATGGTATTTATTTATTTTTATAGTGAACGATTCGGAAAGGTGTATGTAATATTACATAACATATAGTATCAATTTTAGTTAAATTACACTTGAGCGTTATTGTTAGTGTTGCAACAAACAAAAAAAAGATCACCCCTGGACACAAAGTCCTAGTTGGGTGATCTTACATTTATCTTTGATTAGTTGGCTTCCGTATCTTCAACTTCATCGATACCTGCCAGGCCCGCAAACAAGGCATGAACGAACTGGTCCGCATCAAACTGCTGCAGGTCGTCCATCTGCTCTCCAAGCCCAACGAACTTCACCGGCAGCGAGAGCTCGTTGCGGATAGCAATGACGATTCCGCCCTTGGCCGTTCCGTCAAGCTTAGTGAGCACCAATCCGGTTACGCCGCTTTTCTCGCCAAACAGCTTAGCCTGCTGAAGCGCGTTCTGACCCGTCGTTGCATCAAGAACGAGCAACGTTTCATGCGGAGCTCCGGGAATTTCGCGTTGGATAACGCGATGGATTTTGGCGAGCTCCTCCATCAGGTTCGCTTTGTTCTGCAGCCGGCCGGCCGTATCGCAGATGAGCACGTCTACGTTCCGCTTCTTGGCCGCTTGGACGGCATCGAACATGACCGCCGCCGGATCGGAGCCGGACTCTTGCTTGATCACATCCACGCCTACGCGTCCGCCCCATACTTCCAACTGCTCGATCGCGCCCGCACGGAACGTGTCCCCAGCAGCTAGGAGCACCTTCTTGCCCTGCTGCTTGTAACGCCAAGCCAATTTCCCTATTGTCGTCGTCTTTCCGACGCCATTAACCCCGACGAACAAGATCACCGTAATCCCGTTCGGATTTTCCTTAAGACCCGCTTCTTCGCCGCTTCCTTGCAGCATGGCCACAAGCTTCTCGGACAGTATAGGCCTCAACTCGGAAGGCTGTTCGATTTTGCGCTTCTTAACTTCCGTACGCAGATCATCGATCAAACCCATAACCGTATTCACGCCGACGTCGGCTCCGATCAATATTTCTTCCAGCTCTTCGAAAAACTCTTCGTCGATTTTTTTGCGCCGGCTGAACAATTCCTCCACTTTGCCTACGAACGCATCGCGGGTTTTGGCCAATCCTTCACGGAACTTGCTCGTCACCGATTCGGTCTTGGAGGCAATACTTTCCCTCAATCTCTTGAAAAAACTCATAACCGCTTCCTCCAACCTGTTGCATCTATTACTCGTTCCTAACTCTTAAGCCGTCGCCGTCATCTCTTCGCTATCTTCCAACCGGACGGAAACGAGCTTCGATACGCCGCCCTCTTCCATCGTTACCCCGTAGAGTACGTCCGCTTCCTCCATCGTTCCTTTACGGTGGGTAACGACGATGAATTGCGTGGAATCCGAAAATTCGCGCATGTATTGGGCGTAACGGGCAACGTTCGCTTCATCCAGCGCAGCCTCGACTTCATCCAGCACGCAGAAAGGTACCGGCTTGACATGCAGAATGGCGAACAAAAGCGCAATCGCCGTAAGAGCCCTCTCTCCGCCGGATAACAGCTGCAAGTTCGTCAGCTTCTTGCCGGGCGGCTGCGCTACGATATCGATACCCGTATCGAGCGGGCGGTCCGGTTCGCTAAGAATGAGATCCGCGCGTCCGCCTCCGAACATCCGGGAAAACACGACAACGAAATGCTTGCGAATTTCCTCGAAAGTGGTACGGAACCGCTTGGACATCTCATCGTCCATCTCTCGAATGATTCCGTTAAGCTTCGTCTTCGCTTCGATGAGGTCGTTCTCTTGTTCCGACAAGAAATGAAACCGCTCGAACACGCGCTTGTACTCCTCGATTGCCCCGAGGTTGACGTCCCCTAGCGAAGAAATCTTCCGCTTCATGTCGCGAACTTCGTTCTGGGTAGCCGGGATATCCTCCGGAACCGGATAACGTTCCTTCGCCAACTCGAAGCCGATTTCATATTCCTCGGTTAGCTTGCGAAGCAGGTTATCGAGTTCAACGTCCATCCGGTTAACGGCGATCTCGGCCTGTCGCAGGCTTTCTTCAACGTTTCTCAGCTTCGTGCGCTGCTCCTTCGTCTCGCCTTCCTTACGCTCCAGATCACGATGCTTTTCCGCACGATCGGCTCGCTTGAATTCGATGTTCTCGGTAAATTGTTTTTTCTGCAGTCGCAGCTCGTTCAAACGTTCTCTGTGCTCGACCGATTCTTCCATATTTCTCGCGGTTTCCGTATCGTTGTGTTCCAAGGATTCCTTAAATTGCTTCCTCTCCGCCGTTAAACGCGACAAGTCCGTGCGTTGGCGGCTTGCTTGCTCGTCGAGAGCGCTGAGGTCCTGCTCCAAACGCGCGATGGAAACTTTCATTTCGGTAAGCGCCGACTGAAGCTCCTCTTTCGCGGATTGGCTCTTGCGCCGCAATTCCTCCGCTTCGCGAATTCGGTTCTGAATGCGCTGTTCTTCTCCCGTGAGTTCGGCAAGCCGGGCTTCAGCTTCTTCCCGGCTCGATTTAAGGCTGCCGGCTTCCACATCGAATGCCGCCTTTTCCCCCAACAATGCGGAGTGCTGCTCTTCAAGCTGCTTCTCATCCTGCAACAGCTGCTGGTGCTCGCCGGCAACCTGCTGCTCGTTCAAGCGCTCTTGCTCTCCTTGATTACGCAGCATTTCAATATTTTGCGCCACTTGGGCGAGCTCTTTTTTCAAATCGTCGACTTCCGCTTTAGAAAGCTCTCGCGCGGTTTCCGCTTCTTTGATCTCCCGTTCCAATTCTTCCAGCTGCCGTTGACGGCCGAGCAGGCTCGACGACTTCTTCTGCAGGCTTCCGCCCGTCATGGAACCGCCGGCATTGACGATATCCCCGTCCCGCGTTACGACGCGAAACCGGTACTGCAGCTTGGATGCGATTCGGTTAGCCTGCTCCAACGTTTCCGCGATCAACACGTTTCCGAGCATGCTGCTGACGATTGCCGAATATTTCGGTTCCGAACCGACAAGCTCGGATGCTACGCCGATAAAACCTTCCGCCTGCTCCAGCATTCGACGATCGCTGTCCGGTAAACTCCTTGCCCGGATAACGTCGAGGGGAAGGAAAGTCGCGCGTCCCGACTGCCGCTGCTTCAAGTAAGTTATTGCGGTACGAGAGCTCTTCTCGTCTTCCATAACGACATGCTGAAGCGCCCCGCCGAGCGCGGTCTCAATGGCAACCTCCAGATGAGCGGGTACGCTCACCAGCTCCGCCACCGCTCCGTGCACGCCATGCAGATTACCGCGTTTGGATGCTTTGAGCACTTCGCGAACGCCGTGCTGGAAGCCGTCATAATCATTTTGCAGCTCTTTGATCGTGTCGCGGCGCGACACGAGCGCTTCGCGCTTCTGCTCGAAACGGCGAACGGCCGCCTGCGCCTCCTCCAGATTGCGTTGAAGTTCGGAAGAACGGGTGCCCTCCGCTACGTAACGATCGCGCACTTCGGTAAGCGCCAGCGTTACGGCGGCAAGCCTCTGATCCAACTGCTCACGCTTAGCCTTCAACGCATTCAGCTGATCACTCCACTTCGCTTCCTCTTCCGCGATTCTGGATACCCGCCGCTCTAACACCTCTCGTTGCCCATCGCCATAACGGATATCGTTGCGGGCTTGCGCCATCGCGTTTAACGTATCGAACAACTCCGCTTTAAGCCGTTCCTCCGCTTCGGAGCTTCCATCCGCCAGAGCCAGCTTCTCTTCTTCCTCGTAGAGTTTAGCAGACTTCGAAGTCAGTTCGGCTTCAAGTTCAATCCGTTTGCTCTTAAGAACGGCTTCCTCGGCCGAAGCTTGTTCGAAACGCTCCTCAGCCGAAGCCAGAGATTGCTGAAGACCTTCGCGGGTACGCTCCAAATGGCTGCGGCGTTCGTTAAGCAGTTCGACGTAACCTTCCGATTTCTCGGTTTCTTCGCTGCATCGCAGCAATTCATCTTGGAGCTGCTCCAGCAATTCCTCCAAGCGAACCAATGCTTGACGTTCTTCTTCCAGAATCGCGTCGTGTTTGCTGACGAAAGTAGAGTATTCCGTCTGTTCATTGCGAAGAATCGCCAGCTTATCGTTCGTTTGCGACCATGAAGTATGCACTCCCTCGATCTGATGAACGTACAGCGCGATTTCTTTATTTTTCAAATCCTCTTTTAAGGTTTTGTATAATTCGGCTTTCTCGGACTGATCCTTAAGCGGCTCGATTTGTTTCTCAAGCTCGCTGACCAAATCGTGAATCCGCAGCAAGTTGCCCTCTGTATCCTCTAGCTTCTTCTGCGCTTCCTTCTTGCGGCTTTTGTACTTGACGATACCGGATGCTTCTTCGAAAATACCCCGACGGTCCTCGGAGCGCGTGCTCAATATTTCCTCGATGCGCCCTTGTCCGATAATGGAATAAGCTTCCCGGCCGATCCCCGTATCCATGAACAGCTCGGTAATATCCTTAAGCCGGCAAGGCTGCTTGTTGATTAAATATTCGCTTTCCCCGTTGCGGTGAACCCGGCGTGTGACCGTAACTTCGCTGAAGTCGAGCGGCAGCGCCTTGTCTATATTGTCGAGCGTCAAAGAAACCTCGCCGAAGTTAACCGCCTTGCGGGAATCGCTTCCGGCGAAAATAATATCCTGCATGTTGCCGCCGCGGAGCGATTTCGCGCTCTGTTCGCCAAGCACCCAGCGAATTCCGTCGGAAATATTGCTTTTACCGCTGCCGTTCGGTCCGACCACCGCTGTAATCCCGCGTACGAATTCCAACTCGGTCCGGTCCGCGAACGACTTAAAACCGGTTAGCTCGATTCTTTTCAAATACATAAGGATGAATTCTCCTCTCGACTCGGCCCTTACTCGGGAAATGGCTTCGCAAACGTTGCGAGCGCTTGGGAAGCAGCCTGCTGCTCCGCTTCCTTCTTGGAACGCCCAATCCCCTTGCCTAGACGCTGCTTGCCGATGACGACGACTGCCACGAACTCGCGGTCGTGAGCGGGTCCCCGTTCCTCCACGATGCGATAATCGAGCGCACCCATTGACAATTGTTGAACCTTCTCCTGCAGCTCCGTCTTGAAGTCCTTAAGCGGAGCTTGCCCATCTCCCGGCAGCAAAGAAAAGAGATGGCGATCCAAGAACGCGCGTACCGCGTTTAATCCCTGATCCAAATACAGAGCGCCTAAGAACGCTTCGAAAGCGTCCGCAAGCAAAGACGGCCGAGTGCGGCCTCCCGTTTGCTCCTCCCCTTTGCCGAGCAGCACGACCTGCCCGAAATCGAGCGTCTCGGCAAAACGGACAAGCGACGGTTCACAGACGATACTCGCCCGCAAACGGGTCAATTCCCCTTCCGGAGATTCCGGATAGAGACGATACAAATATTCGGATACCGTCAGTTGCAGTACAGCATCCCCTAGAAATTCCAAGCGTTCGTTATCTGCAATGCGGGCGCCCCGCTGTTCATTCACATAGGAAGTATGCGTAAAAGCTTGCTTCAGCAAAGCGGGGTTGCGGAAAGTCAGGTTAATACGTTGTTGCAATTGCTGAAAACCGTCTTTCATCGTCTCTCACCTCAACCTGCGCCCCATAAACAGTCGACGCAGGCAGCATATGCCGCCTGCGTCGACGTTCACGCGCTTATTAAGCTTCGTATTTACGCATGATGATGGTAGCGTTATGGCCGCCGAAACCGAAAGAGTTCGACAAAGCCACTTGCACATCCGCTTCACGCGGTTTATTAGGCACATAATCCAAGTCTAGCTCCGGATCTTGGTTATCCAAGTTAGCCGTTGGCGGGATAATGCCGTTCTGCAGCGTCAATCCCAAGATTACCGCTTCTACTCCACCGGCAGCGCCGAGCAAATGCCCGGTCATGGACTTCGTTGAACTAACCGCAAGCTTGTAGGCGTGATCGCCGAATGCTTTCTTAATCGCGGTTGTCTCCGATTTGTCCCCGATACCCGTGGAAGTACCGTGCGCATTAATGTACTGAATAGCCTCCGGTTCGAGTCCCGCGTCGGTAAGCGCCTTCCGCATGCAGCGAGCAGCGCCATCCGGATCGGGATCGGTCATATGATGAGCATCCCCGCTCATGCCGTAGCCAATGACCTCGGCATAGATGCGAGCGCCTCTGTTCAAGGCATGCTCGAGCGATTCCAGAATCAGAACTCCCGCGCCTTCGCCCATCACGAATCCGTCGCGATCGACATCGAACGGACGGCTAGCTTTCTCCGGCTCGTCGTTACGAGTGCTCATCGCTCTCATCGCGCAGAAACCCGCCATGCCGATCGGACGAATCGTCGCTTCCGCGCCGCCGCAGATCATGACGTCGGCGTCTCCGCGCTGGATCATCTTATAGCTGTCGCCGATAGAGTGAGTCCCTGTCGCGCAAGCCGAGACGGCTGCGGAGTTGGGCCCCTTAGCTCCGGTAACCATAGAGACTTGGCCGCTGGCCATGTTGGCGATCATCATCGGGATAAAGAACGGGCTTACGCGGCGCGGACCCTTCTCCATTAAGACCGTATGCTGATCTTCCCAAGTACCCAAACCGCCGATACCTGAGCCAACGACGACGCCCACGCGCTCAGGGTCGGCGTTCTCGCCGATAACGAGCTTGGCGTCTTCGATCGCAAGCTTGCTGGCCGCGACTCCGAATTGCACGAAGCGGTCCATCTTGCGGGTTTCCTTCTTGTCGATGTAGACGCTTGGATCGAAGTCTTTGATCTCCGCGGCTATTTTCGTTGTATATTCAGTCGTATCGAATGCTTCTATGAGACTAATTCCGGATTTGCCGTTTAGAATATTATTCCAGAACGTAGGCAAATCGGATCCGAGGGACGTTACGACCCCCATTCCTGTGACGACAACACGCTGTGTCAAAACCCATTCACCTCTTCAGGGTATTTCAATCCACGCTCCCGTTTCAATCCACGCTCCGGAATGTGAAGCGACGCTTAAATGTGCAGAAGTCCCGTCGCAATAACGGGACTTGGTCGATCATTACGCATGAGATTGTATGTATTTAACGACTTCTCCCACGGTTGTGATCTTCTCTGCATCCTCGTCTGAAATCTCCAAGTCGAATTCGTCTTCGAGTTCCATAACGAGTTCTACCACATCGAGAGAGTCAGCGCCTAAGTCGTCTTTGAAGGATGCTTCGGCTGTTACCTCTGCCTCTTCAACCCCTAGGCGTTCGATAACGATGCGTTTAACACGTTCTTGTACATCGGACATCCGGTTCACCTCCCTTAACGTATTATACGTGAATCATGGACAAAAAGCCAGAGTCGCATCGCACGGAAACCGTGCCAATCCGTACATTCGAGAAGCTGCTTTCAACGCTGCCGATCGATTGCACGGGGCCTTCCTACATATACATCCCGCCATCGACGTGAATCGTTTGGCCGGTCATATAAGACGCCGCGTCAGAAGCCAGGTAAACGACGGCCGCCGCGATGTCCTCGGGACGGCCCATTCTGCCGATCGGAATTTCCGCAAGCAGCTTCTCCCGATATTCGGCAGGAAGCTTATCGGTCATATCCGATTCGATAAAACCGGGAGCCACAGCATTCACCGTAATGCCCCGTGACGCCAATTCCTTGGCCGCGGACTTCGTCAAGCCGATGACGCCCGCTTTAGCCGCAACATAGTTAGCTTGTCCGGCATTGCCTAGAACGCCGACGACGGACGAAATGTTGATAATGCGGCCGGAACGCTGCTTCATCATGGAACGGGTCACGGCTTTCAAGCCGTTGAATACGCCCTTCAGGTTCGTCTCGATTACTTCGTCGAATTCCGATTCCTTCATTCGCATGATTAGGTTATCACGGGTGATGCCCGCATTATTCACGAGTATATCCAGCTTGCCGAAAGCTTCGATCGCCGCGGATACCATCTCGTCGAATTCCGCGGCTTTGCCGACGTTCGCTTTAACCATGATCGCTTTGCGTCCAAGCGCTTCCACCGCTTTGACGGTTTCCGCCGCCGCCGCCTCGCTGCCGGAATAGTTAACGGCTACATCCGCGCCGGCTTCCGCAAGACCGATCGCGATTGCCCGGCCGATTCCCCGGGACGCTCCGGTTACGAGAGCGCTCTTGCCGTTCAGATCCCATTTCGCCATATTGCCGATCACCCTCTCGTCCATTGTCGCTGTTTCAGCTTCATTGTGCAACTTCCGCCGCGGCCGTTGCCGATGTCGCGCTATTCACCGAGATCACTTGCACGGATTTGTCTATTTTTTTGATCAGACCCGCCAATACGGTTCCCGATCCGATCTCGACGAACGTATCGACCCCTTCGCCGATCAAATACTTAATCGTATCCTCCCATTGCACCGGCGATACGACTTGTTTCACGAGCAGCTCGCGAAGCTCGTCTCCCGAAGTAACGGGCAAAGCATGAACGTTAGCGATAACGGGAATCTGCGCATTGCGGAAATCTACTTTCGCAAGCTCGGCCGCCAAAGCATCCGCCGCCGGCTGCATAAGAGAGGAATGAAACGGCCCGCTCACGTCTAATGGAATAACTCTTTTGGCACCTGCTTCTTTGCCTCGTTCGGCTATGGCGGCAACGCCTTCAGCCGTTCCGGACACCACGATCTGACCTGGGCAATTGACATTGGCCAACTCGACGAGCCCTGCCGAAGCCGTAACGTCCGCGCATAGCGTTTGCAACGGTTCGCGTTCGGCGCCTAACACGGCCGCCATCGCGCCTTGGCCGCTCGGAACGGCTTGCTCCATAAATTGGCCGCGCGCCCTTACGAGCCGGATCGCATCTTCGAAAGAGAGCACTCCCGCCGCGACCAATGCGCTGTATTCTCCCAAGGAATGTCCAGCCACGAAATCGGGCTTAACTTGCTGATGAGCTTTATAGGTCTCGAGCAAAGCAATGCTCGTTGCAAGCAAAGCCGGCTGCGTATTAGCCGTTTGGCGCAGCTGTTCGTCCGGCCCTTCGAAAGCCAGCGTCGATAACGCGAAACCTAGCGCCGCATCGGCTTGATCGAAAATTCCGCGAGCAGCGGCATTGCTTTCATAAGCATCCTTCCCCATTCCGACGGCTTGCGCGCCTTGGCCGGGAAATACAAATGCGATTTTACCCAATGTGATCCCTCCTAAGTGCGGCAATCATGAAACGCCTGAGTAGCCATTTGTCGTCACGACTTACCAGACTAAGACGGACGCGCCCCAGGTCAATCCGCCGCCGAATCCGACGAGCACCAGGTGATCGCCTTCCTTCACGCGACCTTCCTCAACCGCTTCGGCAAGCGCTACCGGAATCGATGCCGCGGACATGTTGCCGTAACGATCCAAGTTGATCATACATTTGTCTTCCGACAGGTTCAATCTCTCCAACGCCGATTGAATGATCCGGATATTGGCTTGATGAGGAATGAGCAGATCGATATCGGATTTCTCGATACCTGCCATCGACAATGCTTCCTCCGCCGCGCTTCCCATGACGCGAACGGCGAACTTAAACACGTCGCGGCCGTTCATCTCGATGTAATGGCGACGGTCCGATACGGTTTGCTCCGTTGAAGGCAAGCGAGAACCGCCTCCGCAAATGCGCAGCAATTCTCCCCCCGCCCCATCGGCGCCGAGTTTAAACGACTGAAAGCCGCGGCCTGACGGAACTTCGCCCAGAACGACCGCACCCGAGCCGTCTCCGAAAAGAATGGAAGTATTGCGGTCCGTGTAATCCGTAATCCGGGATAGGCATTCCGCGCCGACAACGAGCACGTGGCGGTACATCCCCATCTTAATGAATCCTGTCGCATTAGCTAAACCGTAAATAAATCCCGAACAAGCGGCCGACAAATCGAATGCTGCGGCCTTCTTGGCTCCAAGCTTTTCTTGCAGCAAACAGGCCGTCGATGGGAAAAACATATCCGGAGTAATCGTTGCCACGATGATCAGGTCCAACTGATCCGCTGTAATACCGGCAGCATCCAACGCCCGAATCGACGCTTCATAGGCGAGATCGGACGTTGCTTGTTCCATGGCGGCGATTCTTCTTTCCCGAATGCCCGTCCGCGTGACGATCCATTCATCGTTCGTTTCCACCATCTGTTCCAACTCGTGATTCGTTAAACGGCGTTCCGGAACGTATTTGCCCGTCCCGAGAATGCCGACCGAAATTTCATTCATGCCGCTTCTCTCACTTTCCGTTGAATTCATCGGTCAGCGCCGCGATCAGCCCGTTGCCGATTGCCGTGCGGGCTTGCCTAATGGCCGTCTTCATGGCAACCGCATCCGATGAACCATGACCTTTAATGACTAATCCATTAACGCCAAGAAGCGGCGCTCCGTTATGCTCGTTGTAATCCATTTTACGCCTGACGTTTCGGAAGTTGGGTTTTAGAACCCCTGCCGCCAGCTTGGATGTAAAAGATGAAGTCAATTCCTGCCGGAGAAGCTTAAAAATCGTAGACGCCGCGCCTTCCATCGCCTTAAGCAATATGTTGCCCGAGAAACCGTCGCATACAAGCACATCGCACTGACGATCCAGCACGGCGCTCGCTTCTACATTGCCTATGAAGTTAATCGGCGCATTTTCCAATAACTCGTACGCGGTTTTAGTCAGTTCGTTGCCTTTGGCAGATTCAGTCCCGACGTTAAGGAGGCCGACGCGAGGCTTCTCGATGCCATGAACCTTGTTGCGGTACAAACTTCCCATCATGGCATATTGCAAAAGGTGCTCCGGTTTTGCGTCCATATTCGCGCCCATATCCAGAGCCAGCACGCCTACGTTGTCCAAAGTCGGAAACATAGGCGCCAGCCCCGGACGTTCAATGCCCTTTAACCGACCGACGACCAGCAAGCCGACGGCCATTAACGCGCCCGTATTCCCCGATGAAATCATGGCGGCCGCTTTGCCGTCTTTCACGAGGCGGCCGGCCACGACCATCGAGGAATCGGACTTGCGCCGAACGGCTTTGACCGGCTCATCGTCATTGCCGATGACTTCCAAAGCGGGTTCGATAGATATATTGGCAGGAGCCGCATTTCCCAATAAAGGCTGGATCACTTCCGGATTGCCAACCAGTATTAAATGGGTATCCGGCCACTGCGCAGCTGCAGACAATGCACTCTCGATATGGGCATGCGGCGCGTGGTCGCCGCCCATGACATCAATCGCAATCCGCATGAGCTACACTCCTTTATGTTTTGGATTCTCCTGCGGATCGATAAATAACGAAGTTTCCTTGGAACACCATTTCTTCGCCTACGTATGTAAACACTTCGACTTTAGCTTTCCCTTTTTGTTCCCCGCCGGCTCTGACATAGGCTTTGGCAAAACATTTCTCGCCTAAACGGGCAGGACGAATAAAACGGATATCCGCGGATGCAGTCAAGGCGATCTCGTCGTTAATAACCGCTACCGCAAGCGAATTCGCTTGAGCGAACACATGATGTCCCCGGGCGATTCCCGTGCGGGAGAACACATGCTCTTCGCTGATCTCGAATAAGGATATTCCGCTCTTGTCGAGTTGCAAATCGACGATATCCCCGATCACTTCGTGCAAAGGCAATGAACGAACGGAGTCGTAAGAGCGCTCGGCCATCAGCTTCAATCTTTCCCTAAGCTCCGGTATGGCTAACTCCAAGCGATCCAATCGAATCGTCTGGATGCTGACTTTCAGTTGACGGGTCAGTTCCCGGTCGGTGAGGAACGGATTTTCGTCCAATAGCCTGCTTAGCTGTTGATGACGCTGACGTTTCGGAAGCCGTTCCATGTTCACCACCGCTTTCTTGTAGATAACCTTTAATACCTGATGCCAAAAAGAAATTAAACAAAAACGCGTCCGTATGCACCGACCGCAAGCAACGCTATGTCGGCCGCATAACAGCCTCATAACGTTCCCCTGTCGAGAATCCAGACGCGCCTTAAAGTTTATTGCTTGATGATTTCACGCGATTTGTACGTGCCGCAAACTTTACATACGCGATGCGATACTTTCAATTCGCCACATTGCTCACATTTCACCATGCCTGGAACCACCAATTTGAAGTGTGTCCGGCGCTTGTGTTTGCGTGCTTTCGATGTCTTTGCAAAAGGTACTGCCAATGCTGCCACCTCCTTATTCAGGTCCGAACGTCGCCAGGCTATGCAAGCCGGACTTATTCTTTCTGAGATTTAAACCAATCCTGAAGCGCAGCCATACGGGGATCAACTTTCTCCGTATTGCAACCGCACGATTGTTCGTTCAGGTTAACCCCGCAATCCGGGCACAGTCCTTTGCAATCTTCCTTGCAGAGGGGAGCGTACGGTAATTGGACCACCAGCTCTTCCGCCAAGTAAGGCGTCAGATCGATCCGCTCTTCCGTAACCGGTACGGCTTCATCATCTTCGCTTAATTCGGCTTCTCCATCGTCGACGACCCTAAACTGTTCCTCAAAGGAAAGTTCGACGTTTTCGTCAAAGTTGTCCAAGCAGCGCGAACACCGCATACGAACATCGCAGGAGAGTTGACCCGACACCAGAATCCGATCATCCGCTGCATGCGCGACGAGATCGTACTTCATGGGCGTGAGCGGTTTGTATTCCGGGCTGTTCCGGAACCATTCCGTCATGTCGAGAGTTCCTTGTAACTCTAACGGCTGCTGCCGGGATACAAGTTCTTGCACTTTTAGCAACATAGAATCACTCCAAACAAACAAAAATTATTATATCGAGTTTAAGGCTCTTTTGTCAACATTTTCGCGCCGTATCCGCTTAATCTTCTCTTGAGGACACTCTGCATGTTATATTGTGGCAAAAGAAAAAACAAATCAAAGCTGCGAAGGAGATAGACATGTCAACGGTCGGCGTCATCGTGGAGTATAACCCTTTGCATAACGGTCATCTCTATCATTTACAGCAATCCAGAAAAATAACGCAAGCGGACCATGTCGTCGCCGTCATGAGCGGCCATTTCCTGCAGCGCGGCGAGCCCGCTCTGGCGGACAAGTGGGCAAGAGCGGAGATGGCGCTGCGGGCGGGATGCGATCTCGTTCTCGAGCTGCCTGTCGCTTATAGTGCCCAACCCGCTCAATGGTTCGCTTATGGGGCGATAGCCCTATTCGAGGCTGCGGGCGTCGTGGATTCCTTCTGTTTCGGCAGCGAAAGCGGGGATTTGGAATCGCTTGAGCTTATGGCTTCCTTATTATCGGAAGAGCCGCCGGAATTCGTTGGACTGCTCGGGACGCGGCTCAAGGAAGGTCTTCCCTATCCATCGGCGTTCACCGCAGCCGCTAAAGCCTATTTGCAAAATAAAGGCTTGGACGGGCTTGCCTTTTCATTAGAGCAGCCTAACCATACGCTTGGGCTTCATTATTTAATGGCTCTGCGGAAAATAAACAGCAACATTACCCCCTACACTCTCCGTCGCGAGAAATCCGATTATGGGCAATCCGATATTACGGATGTTCATATTGCTAGCGCAACGGCCTTGCGCAAAGTGTTGTTAGGGGAATCGGGTTCGTTGGAGCAACTGGCTTCGTACGTTCCGGCTTCAACCCTGGAAATCCTGCAGCGCGAAATGAATGCCGGGAGAGCGCCGATTCATTGGGAGTTGTACGCGCGCCCCCTCTTCCACGAATTGTTTCGTCAGGACGAGCAACAAATTGCGGCTTACGCCGAAGTAACCGAAGGGCTTGAGCACCGGATCAGAAACGTGCTGACGGGTTTGCCGGAGATGACCGTCGCCGCTTTGCTGCAAGCGTTAAAAACGAAAAGATACACCCAAACGAAGCTGCAGCGCATGTTGCTGCGAATATTGCTCGGTCATCACAAGGAAATGCTGAATGCCGAACGGCTTGCTGCAGGCATAGAATATATTCGCGTGCTTGGGTTTAATGAACGAGGACAGCGTTTGCTTCATGAAATGAGGAACAAAGCTAAAGTTCCCGTCGTTACATCGGCCGCCAAGGGGGATTGGCCGTATTTGCGCCTGGATGCCCAGGCGACTGCCGTTTACTCGCTTGCGTATCAAGACGCCGATTCCTCTATGGCCATGCGCGATTACACGAAACCGCCGATTCGACTGTAGCATCGGCCCCCAATTTGGACAAGAAGGTCTATCCCTCCCGTATGGGACGTACATTGTAATGTATTTCTCTGTTGGGGGGCAATGCATTATGGGTAAAGTTTCAAGGCGAAGAGGTTCTGCCTTCCTATCCGTTGTTCTAGGAACGGCAGCGCTGCTTGTCGTGGTCGGAATCGTCCATTCTCCCGGCGAAGCGTTTCGCGCATCGCTTTCGGGTTTGCAAATATGGTGGCAAAACGTATTTCCCGGCTTGCTTCCTCCCTTGATGCTGGCAGAGCTATTGGCCGCGTCCGGCTTGCTGCACGGAATGGCCACTTTGGCGGAGCCGCTTACCCGGGGGATGTTTCGTTTGCCCGGCGCATCCGGATGGGCGATCGCCTTCGGCTGGTCGGCGGGAATTCCCGCCGGCGCCAAAGAAGCCGCACGGCTTCGCGAGAACGGTATGATCGAGGACGAAGACGTCGATACGATCCTGCTCGTGTCCCATTTGCCTAACCCATTTTTAATCATCCTCGTTATCGGCGGCGGGTTTCTTCAATCCCCGGAGCTCGGGTGGGCAATCGCGTTAGGGCTTTGGTTATCCGCGATCGTATCCGGCTATGCATGGGCCAGAATTGCGAAACCCCGCAAACCCAATGTTCCCCGAATTCCGTTTAGCCACCCGCTCGCTTTGCTGCAAAGAGCGCTTCGCGCTTCCGTAGACGCGCGGAAGGATGACGGCCGTCCATTGGGCAAGCAGTTAGCCGATTCCGTAACGAATGCCGTTGGGACGCTAATGACTTTAGGCGGGTTGATGATGATGAGCGCCGTTGTCCTCCGGTTGATTCAATTATTTTTCCCCGGCAACGATATATGGCTTGCCATACCCGGCTTCTATGAAATGCATCTTGGCGCATATGAGAGCAGCAAGTCTGCCTTGTTCTCTTCCTCTCCCGCGCAAGCGGCAGCGCTTCTTGCCGCCGCGCTCGCATGGAGCGGGTGGAGCGGCCTGCTGCAAGCTCGCGCGGCTTTCGGGAACGGAACGCCTTTCCCGTGGGGCAAAGTCGTCACAAGCCGTTTGCTGCATAGCGCAACAGCTTTGCTGCTCACTTATGTACTCGCTTTAGTCGCCCTATCCAATCCTGTAAAAAGCATGGCGGCTAAGTTATGGCCTGATCGTTGGATTGCCGTTGAAGCATGGGCTGCGGAAGGCCCATTGCCGAGCGGATGGGGGCACTTGTCCGATAACCTAATTATTGCGCTTGCCAGCTTCGGAGTGTTCCTGTTATTGGCTTTATTTGCCTTAATCATCCGTCCGAAGCCCCCAGCCAAACGGGACGATACGATCCCGCCGCCATCTTCTTAATCCAACGGAATCGTGAAATCCAATTGCTCCAGCCTATCCCAAGACTCAAGTTGAACGATAGCGAGACTTAACTTTTCTTTGGTCGAAATCGCTGGAAGCTTAACCTTGTACACGTAAGCATCATCTCGAAGACGGGTCTGTTCATAACGGTCTACCCGGTATCGGTCGCCTTGTCCCCTTGCCGAGCAAGATTTACATCGTCAATCCAATCCAATGATTAATCACTCCCCGCGGGACGTTACATAATCTTGCTTAATTTAAGCTTTAACTATTAGATCGGATAAATGTTCAATCGGTTCATTCCCATCCAATCTTTTTTTGTTATTTAAAACAACAAATGGCCGGACAAAACACGTCGGCCATTCATTCGCGGTTACTACGCTATTATTAGTTTGGAGTACCATCCGGCGATGGAGCCACGTACTTCCCCTGCAACGCTACTTCGACCGCAGGAGGCACCAAGTCCTGCACAGGCCCGTTAAACTTCGCGATTTCTTTGACGATGCTGGAGCTTAAATAAGAATATTTAGGATTAGTCATCATGAACACCGTTTCAATGCCTTCATCTAATTGCCGGTTCGTGGATGCCATCTGCAATTCGTATTCGAAATCCGTGACGGACCGGATGCCGCGAACGATAACCTGCGCTTGGCGGGAACGCATATAACGCACGAGCAAATCACGGAAGCTGTCGATTTCCACGTTGGGCAAATCGCGGGTTACCTCCGCAAGCAGATCCTTTCTCTCCTGCACGCTGAACAGCGGGCTTTTGACCGTATTATTCAGTACGGCTACAATCACGCGATCGAACTGCTTGGCAGACCGGCGAATAATGTCCAGGTGGCCGAAAGTAACGGGATCGAAGCTGCCGGGATAAACCGCAATGCGAAACTCATGCTCCATGCGGGTTTGATGAGGGCTCATCGTATGTATCCTCCTCCTTATGCGTATGTATTTCATGCCGGTAGACGGACAACGCTATTTCACCATAAACGGCATATCTTGTGCGATTAAAATCTCCGAATTGTTCCTTGTAAACGACATCGGGATGATGTTCGACGACCGCAATGGCGCCATCGTCTACTATTCCTTTCGAAGACATATCCATTAACAGCTCATCGCAGTCTTTCATTGCATAAGGCGGGTCCAGGAAAATGATTTGAAAAGGCTCTGCCGCGCGCTGCAACACCTTTATCGCTCTTCGCGCATCGTTGCGGTACACTTCGGCGCGATCGGCTAATCTGGTCGACTTCAAATTGTGGCGGATAACTTCTATACTCTGCGCATTGGAATCGACGAACACTGCGCTTGCAGCTCCGCGGCTTAGTGCTTCTATACCTAATCCGCCGGTTCCTGCGAATAAATCGAGCACCCGCTCTTCATCGAAATAAGGGCCGATGATGTTAAATAGCGATTCCTTAACTTTGTCCGTCGTCGGACGGGTATTGCTGCCTGGCACCGCTTTGAGCGGATGTCCCTTGGCTTGTCCCGAGATGACTCGCACGTCCTCAACCCCTGCATATAGTCCATTGAAGGCAATTGTTTCCTTATAGGTTAACTGGTGTTATGTTACCACAATCCACCGTTTTGCAAAAGCGCGGATCTCCCTCATTCGTCCCGCATAGCCCGACCGTTAATTTTTTTTCCACGTAAACGTATATTTTCCTCATCCAAGGTCACACTGATAGTACCGGCGCCGAGAGGTGTCGGGGACAACCGCGGAGAAGACTTACGTTTCCCCATAAGCTCTTCGTCCGGTTTCTCCTCTCCCATGAAGGCCCTCGTCGCGAGACGGGGGTCGACTTTTTGTTTCCGGTTCACATATTTAACAAGTATTCGCAACACACTACCGACATATGAAACCAATCATCCCATTCGAGCCTATCCGTGCGGCGCATGTTCCAGAAGGTAAACAATGGATTTACCAGATCAAATGGGATGGCGTTAGAATCTTGAGTTATTATGATGGGACGTCCATTAAACTGTACAATCGGAAGAAAAATGAGCGCACCTGCCAATTTCCCGAATTGACGACTCCCGATTATTGCTCCGCGCAGTCCTTTATTCTGGATGGCGAAGTCATTGCCTTAGCGGCGGATGGCAAGCCTTCTTTCCATGAGGTCATGAGACGAGACGGCATTCGGAGGCTGGAACGCGTACCTTTAGCGCTTAAAGAAGTACCGATCACCTATATGATTTTCGACGTCGTTTACTTCAATGACGAATGGATGAACAATCGATCGCTCCGGGAGCGCCAACAGCTCTTGCAGGATATCGTCATTCCGAGTCCAACCGTACAACTGGTTGCTTCTCATCTAGAAGGGAACACGCTCTTTGACGTGATCAGGCAGCAATCAATGGAAGGTATCCTATGCAAGGATTTGAACAGTACCTATGCGATTGATGGAAAGGATGACCGATGGGTTAAGGTTAAAAACTATGGGGATGTGATCGCGGTTATTGGAGGCTTTACGCTCAACGGCGGAATTGTGAATTCGCTTCTGGCCGGACTTTACGAGAACGGAAAGCTTTACTTTATTGGCAAAGTCGGTACCGGAAAATTATCTGCAGCAGATTGGCGGGAACTGACGGTAACATTGAAGAGTATAGAAGTGTCGGAAAGCCCTTTTGCAATCAAGCATCCGGATATGCGGGGCGCTTATTGGGCGAGGCCGCTGCTGACGGCCAGAATCCAGTTTGCGGAATGGAGAATACAGGAAGGCCGAACCATGAGACAGCCAAGCATACAAGCGTTTGTGGATGTTTTGCCAGACGAGTGCGTGTTCGAATGAAACGAAAAGAGCAGCGAGCGTTCTCTTCACTGCTCTAAAGGACCCGCTTATTTGACCGGTTCCACCGTTAAGAACCCTAGAACACCGTCGGCTAAAGTTGCCACGGCGTTATTTGTTGAGCGCAGAATAACCTGATCGCCAACTCCATAGGCGATGATGGTCAAGGCTGTCACAGCAATCACAGCTTCGATAAAAGGTACGTCGGCAAAGTACATGAGCAATAATACGACCACAGCACCGTCGAGAATCCATTTCATGACAAACTTCACTGCTGAGAACCTCCTTCCTCCTTTACGGTTAACCTCATAAGAGGGAGACAAGAGAAGGAGAGGGTGAACGAGGGTGAACTCCTGCTCTTGTCTCGACAAAACAAATTAACGAATGAACTGTCCAGCTTGACCAGCCTGTCCAGCCAATTGCTGTTCCGCCATTTGTACTAAGCGGCGTGTGATATTGCCTCCGATGCGTCCTGCATCTTTAGTAAGCATCTCGCCGTGGTAACCATCCTTCGAAAATTGGATCCCGAGTTCCTGGGCTGCTTCATACTTCATTTGATCAAGTGCAGCCCGAGCTTGTTGGACAACGAGTTGATTCGAATTGCGATCGTTTGCCATGTTGTTTTCACCTCCACTATTTACCACCTATTATGCTTCCCTGATTTGACTCCTATGCAAATTTAGAAATTAAAAGCTTCCACTAATCTCCTAGTGAAGTGTATATACGAATCGTATATCATTGGATATAGAGAGACTTGCAAACTTTTGTTTGCACTTTTCTTCATAACCTTTTTACCTCCTTGGAGTCACGGCCAGTGGCTCCCTTTTTGCATCTTTGGAGTTGACGGGAAGGAGTCGGCAAAATGTTTCTGCCTCCTATGTTGCCGGAGAAAAGAGAAAATCCTTTCGATGATGAGCGGTACATATTCGAGCCTAAGATCGACGGACACCGTCTCCTTCTGTCCATGGAGAAAGGAATTGTCCAGCTTTTTACGCGCCATAACAACGATATCACGAGATTGTATCCGGAACTTCATTATGTACCGATCGAGGATAACTCCGACGTGGTCCTAGACGGCGAGGTGGCATGTCTTGATCCCGATAACGGAACGGTGGATTTCGAGTTGGTTATGGACAGATTCAAACTAAAGAAACCCATGAGTATACAAGAAGCGGTTATTAGCCACCCGGTTCATTTTTTCGTTTTCGACATCCTTAGATATAAGGGAGAAGATTTAAGAGAACGGCCGCTTATCGAGCGGAAAATGTTGCTTGAACAGGTTTTGTCGGCTAACAACAGCATGAGTCCTTTAATGTCTGTAGAAAGCGCCGGGGTGTCATTGTTCGAGGCGATCCAGCAGAAGCAGCTTGAGGGGATGGTCGCGAAGGAGAAAACTAGTGAGTACTCAGGCCGACGCGATAGAAATTGGCTTACGGTCATTAACTACACCTATGCCGAAGTTCAGATCGTAGGTTATCGTAAAAATCAATTCGGATGGTTACTGCGGCACAGGAACCGAACTGTCGGCATTCTTGAGCTCGCAGTTCCTTCTTCGCATAAGAAAGCTTTCTACGGCGTTTCTAAAGGACTCGTGACTGGCGAGGATCAAAACTTTGTTTATGTTGAGCCAAGCATTAAAGCGATGGTACGTTCCCGCAATTGGACTCGGGAGGGCATGCTGCGGTCGCCGGAGTTTGTAGATTTCGTCATCTAAACAGACAAAAAAAGGACGCTTTTCAGCGTCCTAAACGACAACTATTCCCATGTTCGCAACTCTCATTTTAGTAAGTATTTGTTTGAAGTGCTTCTGAGAAAGAGTTACCTTCTTTGATTTGTGATTAATTTCATATTCGAAATAGGCATGCGCAAATACTCGATCCATCCGTTTAATCATTGGAACATGGATCACTACATTGCGATCAGCTTTCTCGAACTCGAATCCGCTGCCCTTAAGAGAGTCTGCCCAATAACTCAAAGTGCCCGTAATATAATATTTCGCTTCGAGCGTATGCACAGTTACCCATCTGTCGACCATATCGAATTCTAGAAATAAAATCTCGCTTACTTCTACATTGATAATGCCGTTTTTCCCATGTACATCGTCTGTTACTGAGATTAACATTTTTTACCACTCCATTTACTTCAACAATTCATTCGGAGTCTCATCTTGGTGTATGTAAGCCCAACTTGCCGTGCTGACAATCATAACAGCTAGCGAGCCAAGGATCGTCGCTAGTGCGTACGCTACACGTCTTTTCATCTTTATCACCTCCTTAATTTAATTAACGTTAGACATTGCACCAAGAAAGCCGAAGCGAGAATCGGCGAATTAATAATGAAATTAATTGAGACGATTAGAATGGAGGCGATCTTTAACAACGGATAAAATCTGACTGGGATGCGGGTTTGTTTTTCAATTCGTGAAGGGGCGAAAAGAACTGCGAGAACAACATTGATGGCGTTCATGATAAGTACGACAGAATAATCAAAATTTGCAAAAGAAACAATCGTAACCCCCAAAGTCGATACTACAATACATAACGTTCCGGATTTCAAATGCATTCCGCCTGATACTTGTCTTAAAACGGCATAAGCAACCAAGATTGTTGCTGCCTCGGTAACTTTTCCGGTAAATAGAGAAACGATCAAGGATAGAGAAATAATAAAGAGCGCATTTAAGATAAATGAAATCGCGTAAGCGAGAACGTTCTCGCTTCGCGGGTGATCCGGAACAGTTGTTTTAATTACGGTTGCCAACCTTTTTGATAACAAACCAATCATTCGGAAGCATCCTTTTTAATCGAATAAATGAGTGAAATAAGAAGCGCAAGTAATAAGATTAATAAATTTGTAAATACCGCTTTGAAGTACATCATTAATCCTAGAGCAACCAGAAAAACGGTTCCCGCCGCTACTATTGCTCCTCTTTCCCACTCGTAACGATATTTTTCAAACTCGTAAGAGAACCCTACGCCAAATTTATAGAGAAGCCAGCCTATTCCAAAACCTATAAATCCAGTCAAAGATTGAACTAAGTAGCCTTTCCAAACAAATGATTGCGACTCGGATAACGAAAGATAACCGTCTGAGGATATTATGATTAAGGTTTGGAGCGCTATAAAAGCCAGATAACCGGTTATCGTCATTAATACTGCGCCAATCAAGGGAAGGCGTATAAATATAAGCAGAAAAAATATTGTAATGACTAGATTGATAATCGGTGCAATCGACTGCAATGACAAATCCTCGCGAATAAAGTAGCTCTGTAAATTAATAATGCTGATTACGATCACGAATTTTCCTATATACTTCATGAAATCAATACGAAATATATAAAACATTAACGCATACACTGAAATTCCCTCTAGCAGCGAAAAAAACATATATCCGAGAAAATCAGCCATTCTCTTCTATTCCCCTTACAAAGTTGTTTAATACAATTTTACTTTATGTCAGAATTTCCCGCATCATTTATTTATTATTTTAAAGCTAATTCATGCAAATAATGCTGCGGACATCGTTCAGATGCTACCGGCGGCTTTGCCTCCAGCCCTTAATCATGCCCAAGTACTCCCTTGTGACTCTGGAGGGGGGCCGATCCGACACTCCTCTTCATGCCTGCGCAATTTGCGAAAAGGTACCTTTATCCCTATGTATCAGAAGGAGAATAGAACCACCGCAACGGATCCTACCTCCTTTCCGCAAAATCGTACCATTATCCCATCCGGTCAGGGGGAAAACCCTTGTTCATGCTTTTGAAAACAAACCCGGAACGTTGAAATTTTACCCGACATCCCTTGAAAATAGAACGTATGTTTGGTATGATGGGAATAAGAACAAATGTTCTATTTGAGGAGGGTGTCTATGTTTCCAGATCATCTGACCTTCGAGGCATTTTGCCAGCAGTTCAACTCCGAGCAGGCTTGCGCCGAGGCGCTGTTCGAAGCCCGATGGCCGGACGGCTTCCGTTGCCCGACTTGTCGTCATCCTCACTTTTATCCAAACGCGCAGACTGCCTCTCTACGAATGCTGCTCCTGTCGCCATCAGACGTCTGTCATCGCCGGCACCATCATGGAAGGCAGCTCCACTTTGTTGACCCGATGGTTCCAAGCGATGTTTCTCATCTCCCGGCCTTCCGGCATCAGCGCCTCCCGCCTGTCCCAAGTGATTCAGGTCACCTATAAGACCGCGTGGCTCATCGCAAGAAAAATCCGCCATGCCCTGCAACAAGCCGATGAAGGCGACCCGCTCACGGGTGTTGTGCGAGTTGACCCTATCTCTTACGGTTACACGTATTATAGCGAGGCCCAGCAGCCGCTGTTGATCGGCGGATCCCTCGACGAGCAAGACGAGCCCGAGCAAGTCAAAATCAAACAACCGGATCCCAGCCATGTGAATAACGCGTTGAGGTGGATTGAAAAACCTGGCGTCCAAGCGTTCGTAGACAATCATATAGATGGACAAGCTGTGACCGTTTTAGGGCGCGGCAAACTTCACCCCGCTTTGAACCCCATCAAGTGGAAGGTGACCGCGTGGCTAAACAATACGTTTCAAGGCATCGGAGCCAAACATTTGCAGGCTTATTTAGACGAGTTTTGTTTCCGGTTGAACTTAAAACTTCGCCATGCCCCGGTTTTCAGCCAGCTGTTCCATTGGTGCGCCACGACGCCAACCTTGACTTACAAAGATCTGACCCGCAGCAAACCGGTTCTCACCGTTCCCTGGGTGGTCTGGGGAAGCAAGGCGAAGTGGAAAGGAAAATATCTCACCCTATGGAATACTTGATGCTTAGAATACCTGCTTTTTAAGTTGCCGATAATCCGTTCCGTTCCATTCCAATTCATTAAACGGCAAATTTGTGCGTGGTATCCGGGAATCCGTGGATTGCAACTCCCCGCTCAAGTCATGACATTCGAATATCCGCTAATTGGCAACTCACTTCTGAGGCAAGGGGATAATGGTACCATTTCTCCGAAATGGCACGGAAATTATGTCCATGAACTTTCTGGTAGGTCTAAATAAACCCCGTCATGTATCTTAACGGGGTTTATCCATGGAATGGCTTGTTAACTCATAGGCATATTTTTTAAGTCTTACGCGTATTTCCGATCTCACTACTTCCCGCATAATGCCAAACTTCTCGCTATATCCCCTGCAATAGTATTTGTAATACATAACCATATCCGCTTCTACGTCTTTGTGAACCCTTATATTGCGTTTGCTTAGTTCCCGATTTATTCGGATTTGGTCCTCTCTGACTTTGTTCAGAAAAAGCTGAAGGAAACCTTCGATTAATGACCTCAGTACATTTTTTGAATTTTGAATTTCCACAACGCTGTTATTAGCCATAATAATCATAAATGGCAACAGAACAGAGTCCCTAATCAGGGTCAACTCTTCTTGTGTCGGTCTGTTGTTTTTAGGCGTCTCATTCCGTGCTTGATATTGCTCATGATGTTCCGGGAGCAGCATTTTCGTTTTCCAGCGTTCGTTCCCGTCAAGTTTGCTCATTTGTAATGTCCTCCGATTTTAATCGCCCTTTCGCTTGCTTGGCCGGATCGTAACAAAGATGAAGCTTTCACTATAGATGCAGATCCAAATCGGTTTTTAATGCCGTCCGTTGCCTTCTCCACTTTCCTCAGCTTCTCACGATCGTCGAATAGGGTTAGCTGATAAGTGGAATCATCGGAAAGCTGGGTAAGGTTTATAGCTAACTTCCGGACAGGAAGTCCGTTCCAATGCTCTTGGAACAAACGGCGTGCAGCAATCGCTATGTCATGCGTGATATTGGTCGGATCCGGCAAAGTCATTTGACGGTAAAATCCGGTTGGACGATCAAAATCCGCACCTTGGCAGCCAACCGTTAGAACGCGCCCTTGATAACCCTTTGACCGGCTTCTCCGGCACACTTCCTCGGCTAATTCCAAGAGCACGACTTCGATCTCCTCGAACTTTCGATAGTCGTAGGGGAGCGTCATCCCGTGTCCGATTGCCTTCTGCTCCGGTCTCGTCAAGGCGACTACAGGACTGGGGTCGATGCCATTGGCCGTCTGCCAATAATACTCCGCCTGGATATCGCTCTGACGCCCCATCTTTTGCCGCATGCGCTTTTTGAACTCGCCTAAAGGCATCCGGGCAATTCCCCCGATCGTGCTGAGGCCCATATTCACGAAATGGTTGGCCATTCTGCTTGCGACCATAAACATTTTGCTTACGTGCAGCGGCCAATATTCATCCTCCAAATTATCAGCGCCAAGCCAGAATACCCCGTCATTCCTTTTTTTACTAAAATTGTCTGTTGCCGTCTTCGCGAGAATCTTAGTGGGCCCAATACCAACCCTAGACCAAACGCCAGTGGATAACATGACTCGTGTTTGAATCTGACGAGCAATCTCTTCGGGAGATCCGAAATGGTTGATTGAATGAGTAACATCGAGGAATTGTTCGTCGATACTAAATGGCTCTACAAGTTCGGTGAACGACTCAAAAATCTCGGTAATAAGCAGGGAGACTGTAATATAGGTTTGCATTCTGGGGCGTATAATAACGAGTTCCGGGCATTTACCCAGCGCCTCTCCGAGTCGCTCGGCAGTCGTGACGCCCCTTGCTTTGGCAAGCGGGCAAGCGGCTAGAATGATTCCCGAACGGCGCGCCGGGTCTCCCGCCACCGCAACAGGACGATTCTTATATTCCGGATGCGCCGCCTTCTCGACCGATGCGTAAAAAGATTGTCCGTCGATTAGAAATATGGTTCGCTTAGGATGCATTGCGCGTCACCGGCCGCGCTGCTAAAATCCGGGCAATCTCGAATAGTCGGGGCGCCCGTTTCTGAATATCGTACGCAACCACCTTCTTCTCCCGGATTGTGCGCACGCGAATTACGCGTTGAGTGATCTGTCCATCTTTACCCTCGTAGATAATCTCAACAATCTTGCCGATGTATTTTTCCGGCATGATCTCCACTCTCCTGTGGTTTCATTTGAGAACATTTGTTCTCATCATACTACGAACTAGTGTTCTCATCAATACCACAAATTATTCCTTCATCGTTAAAAGCCAAAAAAAATCTCATCAGAACAATTCCAATGAGATTTTGCATCGCGCTACGACATCTAAACCGGTAAGTTTCGTGCATTTATGATCGCAAGCGACATATATTGACTTCGGATATATGGCGACTCTTCCGTTACTTTTCTGTATTTTCCGCCCGACAGCAACTGGTGAGCCTTCACGTTATCTTTCAACTGGAGCATCAATAGCCGGATAATGACTTGACGCACTCCCTGATCGATTACCGGACACATCACCTCGATTCGGTTGGACAAATTACGGTTCATCCAATCCGCGCTGGAAAGCCATACCTCGGGATGTCCTCCGTTCGCAAAACAAAAAACACGCGAATGTTCCAAATACCGATCGATGATACTTCGGACCGTTATATTCTCGCTTTGGTCGGGGACACCGGGGCATAAACAACAAATACCGCGGACAATCAAGTCGATTTTAACGCCGGCGCGAGAAGCTTCGTATAGTTTGTTTATCATTTCCGGATCCGACAGCGAATTCATTTTGCCGATAATTCTGGCGGGTCGGCCGGATGCCGCGATATTCATTTCCCTATGGATTAACGAGTATAACTTCATTCGCAAGTCCGTTGGTGAAACCGCCAAAACATGAGATTCCCGATGCGGGAGAAAACCCGAGATTTCATTGAATAAATCACCGATGTCATCGGCGATTTCCGCTTGCGAGGTAAACAATCCGATATCCGTATAAATCTTTGCCGTCTGCCCGTTATAGTTGCCGGTGGATACATGGATATACCGTTTCAAACCACCCGGTTCCCGGCGCTCAATAAGCGTCATTTTCGCATGAATCTTTAATCCGATCCATCCATGGATGACATGACAACCTGCTAATTCCAATTTCTTCGCCCAAGCGATGTTTCTTTCTTCATCGAATCGCGCTTTTAATTCAACGACGACAGTTACTCGTTTTCCGCTCTCTGCGGCATGTACTAAAGCACGAATGATTTTGGATTGCTTACTGACACGATATAACGTCATTTTGATGGCAGATACTAAAGGGTCCCTGGCGGCCTGCGCAATAAAATCGTTAAAAGCGTCGAACGATTCATACGGGTGAAATACGGCTACGTCCCGTTGCTGCAAAACCTCAAAAAAGGATTGATGCTTAAACGCTTGCGGATACATCGGTTTTTGTTTGGCGTATCTAAGTTGGTCATATTCCGTCAGCGATTGCGAAAGTTTCATTAAATAACTGATATCTATAGGACCCTCGAGCAGCGCAACATCATCATAAACATCCAATTTCCGCTGCAGCCACTCTAAAGCATAGGGATGAACGCTTTTCTCGATTTCGAGACGGACGGGCGCCCCCCGCAATCTTCTTCTTAATTTCCGCTCCACTTCGTAAAGCAAATCCTCAACGTTTCCTTCTTCCAGCGGCAGGTCGGCATCCCGAATAATTCGAAACAGATGAGCATCAATAACCGTCCGTTCATGGAATAAAGCGGGGATATGCGATTTAATCAATTGTTCGAGCAAAATAAACGTCCGTTTTTTGTCCGGAGCAGCAACGTCAATATAACGTCCAATTTGTAACGGAATCTCTAGCAATGCCATCGTTGGTTGTTCATGGTTGGACGTCTCGCCGGCCGACTTCAAAACAATCGAATAATAAAGTCCGTTAGAAGCGATTAGCGGAAATGGTTGTTTTTCCGATACGATAATCGGTTTTAAGGCCGGGAATACTTTACTGAAGAAAAACGCGTTCATTTCCTCTTGTTGTTCACTTGATAACGAAGCGTATGTCGTAAATACGATGCCTTCGGACTCCAACCGATCGGAAACCTGACGAAAGGTTGCGTATTGATCGGCAACGAGTCGCTCCGTTCTTCGGATCATTCTTTTCATTAACCCGGGCGGTGAATAGCCGCTGAAATCTTTTTCGGTCACGCCGGATTTAATTTGATTTCGAATTCCCGCAGCCCGCACGCTTATAAATTCATCCAGATTAGTGGAAACGATGGCCAAAAATTTAGCGCGTTCCAGCAGCGGCGTGTTTTCATTTTGCGCTTCCTCAAGAACCCGGCGGTTAAATTCGAGCCAGCTTAAATCGCGATTGATATATTTGCAGCTTCCGCTGACCTGATCCTCCGTATAGGGTTCCACAAGCCATGACCTCCACACAAAACGTTAAATTGTCTTTTTTATGCGAATAAATAATTGCCCTAATTTATGAATCAGCTTCCAAGTTGCGCAATAACGAATGGTTATCGTCCCCAAGGACTTTTCTTTTTCCGGAATTTCCATCGCGGACACCTCCTTTTGGAAAAAATCACCCGCCCCCCAGAACGGAAGCGAGTGAACCGATTTTTAAAGAAGATTCATAAAGCATTACTTATTACAAAGCTTCGTCTACCGTTTCGGCTACGCCTTGCGTAATGCGATTGTTGACCAACCTTTTCCCCGCCTCGTTACCGACCTTGCGTCCAACGGTATTGCCAAGCAATCCGCCGCAGATAGAGCCGACAACGGTTCCGACGCCGGGCATGATCGTCGTTCCTAAAATCGCTCCGTATTCGATGCCTGCCATGACACCAAGAGCGCCCGTTACATTTTCAGACGTTTGAATCGCATATTGCGATTTGTCCATCTGTCCGGCAGTCAGACTTTGGGTATCTTTAAGCTGGGATATACCGCCCGATACTAATCCGCCCCAAAGGGAACCCCCTTGGAATATTCCTTGAATCATACGTATTCACCACCTTATTGATCGATATGAGGTTGTTCCGATGAAAGTATGCCCCCGTTCGATGCATGAATTTCATCATTCCCGCTGCGAACATTTACCAACTTCACTTCCTTGATTCCAGCCTTCAATTGATCGTTCAAATCGAGCATCCATTCCGTTCCTTTGACCGCAAACTTCCTTACGGCTTTTCGGGCATCGGGGGAAACGGCGAGAATGACACCCGCGGCGGCAAGCAAAATACCTATCGGTGATTTAATCATGAGCGAGACCTCTTTCCTTTGGGAGTTGTTACCTTTACTTTGCATAAAAAGACAGGTGGTTATTCATATTAACAGCGTAGATTTCATGTTGAGGAGCTGTCATTATGGTGCCCCAGGGAAAACAAAGATTCCTTCGTTCATTACCGGGTCGAATCCGCATCGAGATTACCGGCCTTAAAGAGAACCCGAATACGACGGAGTTACTGCTGAGGCGCTTCTCGACAATGAAAGGCATATCTCGAATTGTACCTAATACCGTCTCGGGTCGAGCGTTAATCGAATACGACGAGGCCAGGGTAAATGTGCAGGAGATTATTCACGCTATTCAGCAAGTTGAACTTCACTTGGAGGATCCGCGTTGTTCGGAAGCGGCCGCAGCCGCGGAAATGCCGCCCTTGCAAGAGCGGTTGAACCCTGCGGGGCCTAAGCTCTCAATGCCGGAACCCGAACCGAAAGAGAAAGTTCCCATTCCGCTTGCAATCGCTATGGGCGGTCTGGCCGTCTTGGGGGCCAAAAGGCTGTTTCTAGGCAGATCGGCTCTGGCCGGAAGCCCGATACCCTTTTATTTGTCCGGATTGGTGTCGGTTGTCACGGGGTATCCCTTCTTAAGACGCGGCTTTGAATCGTTCTCGCAAACGAAAAAATGGAATTCGGATTTATTGCTCGGAACCTCTGCCTTGGCACTTGCTTTGGTAAGGGAAAACCTGGTTGTGCTTGCCGGGCTCGGCGTACTGCAATTCGTCAACTGGAAGCGAAGTCAACTAGCTCTTGGACCTGGTCAGGAGAACAGACTGTCTCCGGAAATACAAAGCTACAGCGAGAAGGCGGCCAAATGGGGGCTGATCGGAGCCGCCGCAACTTGGGCGATTACCCGCAATCCGCTGCAAGGCATAGCTGTATTGCTGGCAGCGAACCCAAGGCCGGCTACCATTCCTGCGCAGTACGCATGGCAGCAGGCTGAAGTCGTCTCTCACGAACGGAACTTTACCGTACCCTCGAATGGCTCGTTATCGCAGTTAGCCCGAACAAATACGATGCTTATCGAGGAAACGTCGCACTTGTTTGATCAAGAGGAAAATCCGGACGAGTTTCAGTGTTTCAGCAAGGAAGAGGATGCCGAGAAAGCCGTATGCTACGCGGCATCATTAATGAAGAGCAGCGGTCATCCTTGGAAGGAAGACGTATGGGAGCATGCCAAACGAACATGCCGTACGATACGCTCGGCTTTTCACGTTACTGAAGAAGACAGCGGCTTAACGGGTAAAATCAACGATATACCTATCTATGTTGGAAGTTCAGCTTATCTGAAGCAGCATGGGATCGCATCCGATACTTATGATTTAGAAGCGAAGCGATTGGAGCGGAAAGGCTTTAACGTGCTTTTCGTCGCCAAAGCCGGCCATAAGCCTGAACCGTGCCTTGGTTTTATCGCACGGAAAGAAGCAGCGGGTTTAAGCGAATGGGGAAAGCAGCTGTCGTCGTTCACGGACAAAGGATGGCGAATCGGCGTGCTGCAAAATCGAGCGAACGTCAGTGAGCAGTCTCTCAAGAAGAGGGGCATCGACTCAAGCTGGCTATCGCTTCAGCCGGGCGAAATTATCGAACGGATCGCCCTTATGCAGCAGCAAGGAGAGAACGCGCTATTCGTAGCCGATTCCGAGCGGAATCCATTAAATGAGTATATGGCGGCAGCCGGCATCCCTGTAATTACCAAGGATCAAGTCCCGCGTTTACTCGAAACCTCCGCTTATGTGAAGCAAGTGGATCGAACCGTTAATAAGCATTTCCAAATTACGAAGAGCTGGAATCTCCTGGGCTCCGCTTTGGCATCCCTTGGAGCGCTTAGCGCGCCTGTTGTCAATTTGGCTGCGGACGCGTTATCGCTTGTTTTCTTAACGAGGTCGAAGAAGGCTAGCGAAAGGGAGTCTCCTCCTTTAAACCGAATACCTGGTGTTCAGGAGATTGCCGCTGCCTCCGATAAGCCTGTATGGCACTCCAGTTCCAGAGAAGAGCTAATGAGCCGTTTCCAGGTCGATGAGTTTTCCGGACTGTCCGCCGCTCGTGTAGCAGAACTTCAAAGCCGTCACGGCAAGAACCGTCTGGAAGGAAAAAAAACGACACCTTGGTTTGTCACGTACTTCGGACAGTTCAAGGAATTTACGACCCTTGTTCTCTTGGGCACGACAACATTCGCTTTCCTAAGCGGCGGTTTATTTGACGGTATCGCGATGGGGGCGATTCTGCTTGCCAATGCCGCAATTAGTACTTTTCAGGAACGGAAAGCCGAGAAAGTCGTTCAGTCTTTAAACCAATTTCAGCCTCCGTTCTGCAAAGTTATCCGGGATGGCAAGGAATCCGAAATCTCGGCGATTGAATTGATTCCGGGCGATATCGTTCATTTGGAGGCGGGCAACCGCATGCCGGCCGACATTCGCCTCTTGCAAGCCTCGAACCTTCGCGTGAACGAAGCCGCGCTAACCGGAGAATCGCTGCCGATTGACAAAAACGAATTGCCCATCGAAGAAAATCTCCCATTGGCGGAACGAACCAACATGCTTTATATGGGAACGGACATATGCGGAGGAAAAGGTATAGGTATTGTCGTCAATACGGGCATGGACACGGAAATGGGCCATCTTGTTTCCCTTTTGAAGCAGGAGGAAAAAGAAGTTACGCCTTTGCAGGAGAAGGTAACTTCCATAAGCAAAACGTTCGTAAAGGGCGCTTTGGCGGCTGGGGTTATCGTATTCGTCGCCGGCTTGCTGCGCGGCATTCCTTTGAATCAAATGGTATCGACATCGATCGCGCTTGCGGCTTCCGCGATTCCGGAAGGTCTCCCGGTAACGATTACGATCGCGCTAAGCGCAGGTATTTTCCGTATGGCCAAGAAGAAAACATTGGTTCGGAAGCTGTCCGCTCTTGAAACGCTGGGGAGGACAACGATTATTTGCACGGACAAAACCGGCACGCTTACCAAAAACGAAATGATGGTAAGGACCGTTGCTTCCGTAAACCGCGCCTGGACCGTCACCGGCAATGGGTACGAACCTGTCGGAGATATTCAGGAGGTGACTGCGGAGGTTGCCGCCACTGCGGCCGCCGGACTGTATAAGGAAAGCAGCGGAGATGTAGAGATGGACACCGATTTGAAGCGGATTCTGGAAATCGGCGTGCTCTGCAATAACAGCAAGCTCGACCAGCAAGAAGGGAAATGGATCGTCAAAGGCGACCCGACGGAAGGCGCGCTCCTGACGCTCGCGGCCAAAAAAGGAATGTGGCCGCAGGACTTGAGCGGTTGGCACAGAAGCCATGAAGTTCCATTCGACTCCAATACAGGAAAAATGAGCGTTGTATGCAAGGAAAATGCGAAGTCGAACAGCGACTGCTATGTCCTTACGAAAGGCTCTGTTGAGGCCGTTCTTCGGCGATGCAGCCGATATCAGGCGAACGGCGAGCTATTCGAGTTAAAAGAAGATCAAAAACGACAAATTTTGCTGCAAAATGAGCAATTATCTACGGATGCCCTCCGAGTGCTCGCTTTCGCATACAGCCCCATTGACGGGGAGCAGGATAAGTCCTGCATAGATGAACAGAATTTGATTTACGTCGGGATGGCAGGCATGGCCGATCCTCCGAAGGCTGCGATCGAAGAAGGGATACGGGACGCGCAAGCGCTTGGGGTAAAACCGGTCATGATTACCGGCGACCACCCGATCACCGCCGTTGCGATCGCCAAGCAGATTGGCATTTACGACGGCACCCAAAAGGTTTTGTCCGGTCATGAGTTGGACCGTATGACGGATGAAGAGCTATCCGAGGTGGTAGAGAACGTATCGATCTTCGCGCGGGTTACGCCGGAGCATAAGCTGCGGATTGTCACGGCATTCCAAAAACGGGGCCATATCGTAGCGATGACCGGAGACGGCGTAAACGATACCCCTGCCATCAAGCAGGCGGATGTCGGCATAGCGATGGGCGAAAAGGGAACGGAAGTGACCAAAGAAGCGGCCGACATGGTGCTTCAACACGATCATTTCGGATCCATTGTCGATGGCGTGAAAGAAGGACGAACGATTATCGGGAACATCCGCAAAGCGTTAGGATGCTTGCTGACCGGCAATCTCGCCGAAATCATCGTCACAAGCGCCGCTGTCATGCTCGGCCTACCCATTCCGCTTGTGCCCGTACAGATTCTGCTGATGAATCTTTTGACTGACGCGTTGCCTGCCATGGTGCTTGCCGTTAATCCGGGAAACAAATCCGGCATAACCGAACGAACCGATATCGTGGATAGAAGGTTGTATCGAAAAGTAGTCGTCCGCGGCGTTCTGTTAGGACTTGGTTCGCTCGGATTGTTCGCGGCCAGCTTAGCGACAGGAGCTCCTATCGCCGTCGCGCAAAGCGTTGCTTTCGCCACATTGGTTGCCGGGCAATTACTTCAAACCTTTTCTTGGAGACAGGAAGGCTCCGAACAAAGCACCCGTGAATGGACGAAGGACCGCTTCTTGATCGGTGCGCTCGGCGTATCTTGGCTTGCGCTGCTGGCAGCTCTTTATGTTCCGCCCGTATCCCGTTTCTTTCACACGGCGCCTTTGTCGTTAACCCATTGGATTCCGGTATTGCTGGTGGCCGGTTCAGTTACTTTGCTTTCAAAACCAATCTTGTCCCTCGTATCGCGCCGTACCATTGGGTCACCTAACTTGCAAGCAACCGGTGCTGCGGCTTAAGCCGCGGCATCGGTTCCATTTCAAATATGGCTGGAGGATGAATCATGATCCAGAAAAATATCGACAAACTTATAGTTGGGGCCGCTCTTGTCGCGGCAACCTCCGTCATTGTGCCAATTGCAAAATCAACGCTGCGTCCCTTGCTCGCCAACGGACTAACCGCGGGAGAGGGACTGCTGAATCGAGCCCGATCATACGTCCAAATCGCGAAGGAAGAAGTAGAGGATATCGTGGCGGAGGCCCAGTTCGAACGGATGAAGAAGCAGCTTGATAAAGAAATCTCATCGATGGAAAACCATTACGCCAATGGCGCGAGGAGCGATTAGCAATGGAAGAACAATCCGTCGATTTTCATTTGCGACAGGCATTATCGCATCTTGATGCTGCACTGGACAAAAGCATACGACTTATTCACGATAATCAAGAAGAAAAGCAAATCGTCGGGAGCAAATGGGAAAAGTTTTTGGGTGAATTTTTTGGAATGGTTCGCGAAAAAGGAAAACAATCGAAAATGAATTTGCTGACGTGGATTTCATTTCCGCGTATTCGGTAACAAAGTAGTTTAATAGAATCCAAGCCGTCGTTTCATACTCTTGTATACATAGTCCTTTTCGTTGAGTTCGATTTAATCAGGCAATTGAAATAGCACGTTCCCTTTCCGGCTCGCATCGAATATAGGAGCTTCAGGAAAAGAGGTGATTACTTCATGCCTGTTACGATTCCTCACGAACCCGATCTTGTGCTTATAAGTTGGACAAGAAATCCCTTGCAGCCCGGCTCTCCGCGCAGAATTACGGCAGTTCGCGTCATCGGCAGCGCCAGCCCTTGCAGAAATTTGCTAAGGCCAAATTTATTGCTGCGTACAGCATTAAGATGTTTAAAAGATAACGGATTCCGTATCGTTGTCAGCAGAAAATCCACCGACGTTAGCGGATTCGTGCTCTTGAAGCGAAGTTAATTCGAAAGAGGATCGGGCTTAAACATCCGTTCCGAAAAATTCACGGATTGACTTGCTCGACCATCCCCCGCTGCCGGGATCGCTTACCGATCCGGCAAAGCCGGGCTTGGCCGGCCGGCCGGGCATCGAGGGTGCTCCAGGCGCCCCGCTCATCCCCGGAATGGACGGTAAACTGGAACTCGCCGACCTAGTAAATGCGATTATGTTACCCGAGCGATCCCTCAACACTCCTTTATCCAACCAGCCGATTGGCTGTCCCGTCAATGTGAACACCTGCTTCTCCTGGTAAATCCAACCCAAATTGCGCCCGTTTCGGCTAACGAATCGATCACCCTCTGCCAGCACGAAAGCCGCTTGTCCATACCGATCGAAGTACCAATCGCTCATCTTATAATTCCTCCGGTTTTTAAGTAATTATAGCATAATGCAAATACATATTTTAAGAGAACCCGCGGCCTTAGAGGCCACGGGTTCTTTGATCGAAATTCCATCCGTAAAAATTTCTGCTGTTATCATTCACTGCCTTAGTAACATTCCTTACATCCAGACCTCGAAGCAATGAGATTTCACGGATGACATCTCTGACCATGCCAGGCTCCGTGTGTTTGCCGGCAAACGGACCTTCGAAAGGCCAAGGGCCGTCCGTCTCGACCATCAGGCGATCGATCGGGAATGCCGCCACCAACTCTCGAATTTCCTGCTCATACAGCACATCCGGAGTTACAGAGATATAGTATCCGTTACGAACGATACGCGTTACCGTATGCGAGCTACCCTTGAACCAATGAAAGTGAGCTTTGCGGATGGAATGGCGTTCTAGCAAGTCAAGCACCGTATCTGCGTCCTCATAGACCGCATGAAGCGCGATTGGCCGGTTCAATTCCGATGCTAATCGGATAAAGCCTTCCAACTGCCTCCTATACGGCGACAGATCGAAAACCTCCCCCTTTTCCTCCGCTTCCTTGCGCGTGTAATAAGGAAGGCCGACCTCTCCGATGGCGAACGATTCCTGCTCTTTTCCCCGCTCCTGAATCCAGTCGCATAAAACCTGCAGCCCTTCCTCATCTAACGGCGGCTGCTCCGGGTGATGGCCGTAAGCGGGCATTATCCGTCCGTCATGCCGTAACGCGAACTCGCGGTTGACAAGACAAGACTCCAATCCCATAGACACGGATACTACGCCTTCTATGCCCGATCCCCAAGCCGCTTCCAGCATCCGATTTCGCTCTTCAGCCTCATAAAGGTCAAGATGAATATGAGTATCAAACACGAGAGGTATCCCCTTTTTCCAACAACTCCGGCACTTCCCGCTTCAGCTCCACGAATGCCGGATCCGTCCATACATCAGCGCGGCGAGGACGTTCGAAGGGTACGACAATTTCACGTAAAAGGGTGGCCGGAGCAGGAGACAGAACATAAATGCGATCCGACAGCATCAACGCTTCTTCGATGCTGTGCGTGACGAACAATACGGAACGACGATTAGACTCCCATAACTCCAACAGCCACTTCTGCATATCCGCTCTTGTTAAAGCATCCAAAGCTGCGAACGGCTCGTCCAAGCACATGACATCGCGACGCATGAGCAATGCCCGCAAGAAGGACACTCGCTGCTGCATTCCTCCGGACAGAACATGGGGATATTCCTCCGCCACGCTTCCGAGATGGATGCGATGAAGCCACTCTAGCGCCTGTTCCTTCGCTTCTTTCTTCGCGGTACCCGCGGTCACCAATGCCGAAGAAATGTTGTCGGCAACGGACAACCAAGGAAACAGCGCCGCTTGCTGCGGCATGTAGCTGATAAGGCCGCGTTCGCCGGTCACTACCTTGCCGCCGATGGCAATATGCCCCGAATCCGGGCGTTCCACCCCGCCAATGAGACGAAACAGCGTCGACTTACCGCTTCCGGAAGGTCCGATGAGCGTTACGAACTCACCCTCTCGAACATGCAGCGATATATCGTTCAGAACGGGAACGCGCAATTTCCCCCGTCGGTATGACTTGGAAATCCCGGTAAGCTCCAGCATCTTATGACCGTAATCCTTCATGACGATTCACCTGCCCAGTCATCGGAAGATCGTGGACGCCAACGGATGACAAGACGCTCCAACACAACCACGGCGCCATACAGCAATAGACTGAGCGTGACAATGCAGACGATTGCTCCGAATACGGCGGAAGTATCGTAACCTTTGAATTTCAATACTAAATAGTAGCCGATCCCCTTGCTGGCCCCGAGCCATTCCGCTACAACCGCCGATGAAACCGCGTAGGTTGCCGTAATCTTCAGGCCCGAGAACAGAAAACTAAGCGAAGCCGGAAATTCCAACCGTTTCATCCGTTCCCATCGAGATGCGCCGATCATCCCCAAGTATTCGCGCAGCTGAGGCTCGGCTTGTCCAAGCCCCGCCAGCATCGATAAGGCAATCGGAAAAAAACAAACGATGATGAGCAATATCAATTTGGGCATTAGACCGAAGCCGAACCAAATCATGAGCAGCGGTCCAAGCGCAATAATCGGAACATTCTGCGAAAGAACCAATAAAGGAGATATGGCGATACGTAAAATAGCAACGGAATGAATAATCAACGCGACGATAATTCCTACAGCCAATCCTAGTCCAATACCCATAAGCGCGAGCTTCAGCGTCGATAGGGAATGTTTCCAGAGAAGCGCGGAGTCTTCCGCCATACGCAGCGCGATCGTCCACGGATCGGGTAAAATCCACGGATCCATCTTAAATACGGTGCAGCATGCTTGCCATACCCCGATGAAGACGATCAGAGTCGCTAACGGAATCAGTACACTTCGTAGAGCCTTATTTCCCATCCGGATACTTCTGCAGCAGACGCGCCATCGAAGCGCCTTCCTGTCCGTCCACGACCAATTTGATTTGCGACATGACCGAGGGACTTCCCTTCTCGAACATTGCGGTATTCATTTGCTTCACGATATCGAGCAGCTGGTCGAGGTCACCCTCCATCGTCGTCTCCAATGGTCCGACCCGATAGAGGACCCCGGATGCCTTAATAATTTCGATTGCCCGGTCTACATAAGGAATGACCTCTTCCCCGGCGTTCACTTTCGGCAATATTTGGATGCTTAACAAAGCTTGTGCCAAACGTCCCATCTCCTTTGGATCCTGCTTAATTTAAACTTTATTTAGGTAAAAATTCGGTCGTGAACATCTCGTCGTAGTTCAGCTCTTTTTTCAACAGTCCATTTTTTGTCATCCAATCCCCATATCCGGACCATACTTCTTTCTTCTGTTCACCCCAACGCGGAGCATCGTCTTTGTATTTGGGGCTTAACCACTTCTGGCTTGCTTTGACCAAATCCGCATTCAACTCCGGAACCGCCTTAAGCAGCAGTTCGGCAGCGGCATCCGGATTGTCGATCGCATATTGATAACCTTCCGCGGCCCCTTCCACGAACGCGCGAACGAGATCCGGCTTATCTTTGATCATCTTTTCGCTCGTCGTCAAAAGCGGGGTGTAGTAATCCAACTGTTTGCTGTAATCGGACAAATATACCATATTGATCGGCTCTTTGCGCAGCTCGGCTTCGATTCCCGTCCACCCGTAGAAAATCCACTCGAAATCGATATCCTTCTTCACCGCCGTGAAAAAGTCGGCCGACCCTGCATTAACGAAAGTCACCTTATCGACATTGGCGCTTTGAACGTTCATCAGAGACTGAATGACCGCTTGCTCCGCGGGAGAACCCCATCCGCCATACGTTTTGCCTTCGAAATCTTTGGGCTCCTTGATATTCTTGGCTGCCGGAGAAGCAAATCCGGACGTATTATGCTGAATGATCGCGGCTACGGATACGATCGGCAAGCCTTGCTCCCGAGCTAGCATCATGCTTTCCTGAGCGCCGACTCCGAATTCCGCGGCGTTGCTTGCCACCATCGCATCCGAACCTGTCTCAGGCGGTTGTATGATGTTCACCTTCAACCCGCGTTTCTCCCACAAGCCTTGATCCCTTGCCGCATACAGCCCGGTATGATTCGTATTCGGCGTCCAATCCAGCACGAGCGTCACTTCTTGCAGCGATCCCTTCTTGCTGCCGCACCCCGTAAGCAACAACGTTGCCGCTAACACCATCAATCCTAACCCTTGCCAACCTTTTCTTTCCGCTTTCATTTTTCTCTCCCTCTCTGATCTTGCCAATGGATAAGAAGAGAGTTTCCCACAAATCAAAAAACGCCCCCCGATTCCGGAGGGCGCCCTATATTTCACGGACGAATGACACAACGGCTAGCCGTCGCGTTCCCACCTTCCTACGCTGGTATTAACCAGATCAGGTATAAGGGTCTGCATCATAATGGGATGCACTCTCAGCCGGCCTTGCTCCAGCTCCCCCGGGGCTAATTCAATTGTAGAAACCCGCTTCTTTCAATCCTTATTATAGCAAAGAAGCGCCGATTGTCTATGTTTTAACAAAAGTGCGGTCGGACGAACGGAGCCTGGTCAACCGCAAACAATCCGCTAATCTTGCCTGCCGATTCGTCGTCGGTAAATTCGTGCTCGATGCTGCCTGCGGAGCGGGCTTCGGCGCCAAAATGCTGGATATTGACCCGTTTAAAGAACCAAACGCTCCGGATCCGGATAAACCTGAACTCGGAGCGTTCTTTTTTACCGGAACATCGTGTACAGTTTGATCAGATGCAGCATATTATTGGGATCGATTTTCTGAGCGATAATGAAATTAACCAGTTGATCCTCTTGCGTTTCGGTTAGTGGTTCATTTAGGATTCGCGCGAATTGTTTGACCCATCTGCGTACTTTGGCCCTGTCCTGCAGATCGTATTTCGTGACTCCATCCAGCAAACCTTTAATTCGCTCTTTGGTCGCAGCATTTTTCATCTTCACTTTGACGCGTTCCACGAACTCCGCCTTGATGCCGAACTTTTGCCAGCTTGGGCTCAAAGAGGTCACGCTCCTTCCGGCAGCTATTCGGTACATCATATGCCGCCGGAAGACGTGCAATGACAAAGTCGCATGCCCAAGAAAGTATCAACTAATCCAAAGGCTCCCCTTGGTGCTTGGCGTCACGCGCAAGGTTATCCCTTAATTCCCCATAAACGGGCGAAGACCAGAACTCTTCAAGCGACGTTAACGCAGCCGCGTCGTCCCTTGCTTGCTCAAGCACCTCAAAGTCGTTCAGCAGATTCGCCAGCCGGAACTCCGGCATTCCGCTCTGCTTCGTTCCGAAAAACTCTCCCGGACCTCTGATTTCCAAGTCGCGCCGCGAAATTTCGAAGCCGTCGTCGGTTTCCGTCATCGCTTTCATTCTTTCCTGCCCGTTCTCCGATTTAGGATCCGCGATGAGAATGCAATACGACTGGTGCTCCCCCCGTCCGACCCGGCCTCTGAGCTGATGCAGCTGCGACAATCCGAATCTGTCGGCATCCATAACGATCATCAGCGTAGCATTCGGAACGTCGACGCCTACCTCGATAACAGTCGTGGACACGAGTACGTTCGTCTCGCCGGCTGCGAATGCCGCCATCGTCGCCTCTTTCTCGGTGGGGGTCATGCGCCCATGCAACAGCCCGATCTTCAAATCGGGCAATGCCTGAGTGAGCTGCATATGCAGGTCGATGGCGTTCTGTACGTCAAGCTTCTCCGATTCTTCGATCAGCGGGCAGATGAAGAACGTTTGCCGCCCCAACTCCGCTTCCTTGCGAATAAACCCGAGCACTCGGTCCATCATATCGTGCTTGACCGAATAAGTTTTAATCGGTATGCGGCCCTTCGGCCGTTCCCGAAGAGTCGAGACGTCCATATCTCCGAACACGGTAATAGCCAGCGTGCGGGGAATCGGAGTGGCGGTCATCGTCAGCACGTCCGGATTCATCCCTTTGCGGCGCAAAATGCTTCGTTGGTTAACGCCGAAACGATGCTGCTCGTCCGTTACGACCAAACCAAGGCTGCGGAAAAATACGTCCTCCTGTATGAGCGCATGCGTGCCGACGACGATATCGAGCAATCCCATTTGCAAGGAAGCGATAAGATCGCGGCGTTTGCGTTCGGTCAAGCTCCCCGTCAGCAGACCGACCTGGATGCCGTATGGCTCGAACATCTTGCTCAGCGAACGCGCATGCTGGTCCGCCAATATTTCCGTCGGGACCATGAGCGCGCCTTGGTAACCGGCTTTGACCGTAGCGTAAAGCGCAACGGCGGCGACAACGGTTTTACCTGCGCCAACGTCCCCTTGCAGCAATCGGTTCATCACGTAAGGCTGTTTCATGTCATGAAGGATCTCGTTAATTACTTGTTTCTGCGAATCCGTTAGCGAGAAGGGCAGCACGCTTACGAATTGGCGAATTTCCTCGTTATTAACGGGATGAGCCACGCCGTCCGCCTGCTTGAGGTGGGTGGCTCGGTAAGCTTGCAGCTTAAGCTGGAACAAGAACAGCTCTTCATAAACCATTCTGCGCCGGGCTTCCTGTCCTTCCCGCGTATTCTCGGGGCGATGAATGCGCGTGATCGCTTCCCTCCGAGGAATAAGCGAATGCCGGTTCAAAATTTCCGAAGGTAAAAGCTCCGGAATAAGCGCGCCGAATTGCGTTAATGCCCTGTCGATTAATTTCCGTATCGCGGTCTGCGTAATGCTGCCCCCGACGGAATAAACCGGCTGAAGCGTTCCGGTCTTCGCTGCGCCCCGATCGGGAAATTCCGAATCCGCCACGGTCAAATATCGACGCCGCTGATCCCATTTGCCCGTTAAAGTGATCTCGCGTCCCAACGTTAATTGATCCTTCAGGAATGCCCGATTAAACCAAATAGCGGTAACGAGCATAGATTGTACCGTCACACGGCAAATAAGCCGCGATTTGCCCCCGTATCGCTGCATGGTCGGCAGGGAGGCAATCGTTCCTTGAATCGTGATCTTTTCCCCGTCCTTCACCTCATGCAGCTCGCGAATTCTATAATCCTCGTAACGAAACGGATAATATTCAAGCAAATCTCCGACCGTGGAAATACCTAAGGCGTGGAACTCCTCCGCTTTCTGGGGGCCCACGCCTTGCAGCTTAGTCAGAGGGACTTGGAACAACTGAATAGTCATTAGACCAACCTCTTTAAGTACTGTTACTCCCTACCGGCTCGCCGGGGTTGCGAACAATCCGATCGTTCCAGGACCGGCATGCGTTCCGACGACCGGACCGATCTCGGTTTCCAGATAGGTTTGTACGTTTAATTGTTGTTTGAGAAGCTCGGATAATTCGGATACGCCTTCTACATATCCGGGTGTAACGGCCATCGTTAAATTCACCGGACGGTCTTTAAAGTCGGCTTCAAGCAACTCGGCAATTCGCCCCATTGCCCGTTTCTGTCCTCTTACCTTGTCGAACGGAAATACAAAACCCTCTTTATCTATGGACAATATCGGTTTGATATTGAGCAGCGATCCGAGCACGGCAGACGCTTTGCCGATACGGCCGCCTTTTTTCAAATATTCTAACGTATCCACGAGAAAATATAGCCGAAGTTCCCCCCGCAGTCGATGTACCTCCGCAATAATCTCTTCCTTCGATGCCCCGGCTTGCGCCATCTCGGCCGCTGTGACGACCAGCATTCCATAGCCATAGGAAGCCGATTTGGAATCAATGACCGTAACGTCCGCACTCTCGTCAAGCATGGACCTGGCGATCGTTGCCGATTGATAGGTTCCGCTTACCGCCCCGGACAGCTGTATGGAAATGACCGTATGGCCTTCGTCCGTCAACTTCTTATACACTTCGTAAAAATCGGAAGGAGAAGGCTGGGATGTCGTAGGGAGCCCATTAAAGGCAGTAAGCTTCTCGTAAAATTGCGTTGGCTGCAGCGTAATGTTGTCCAGGTACGTTTCATCCCCGAAATTAACTTTCAGCGGCACCATAGCGATATCGAGTTTGTCTCTCACTTGGGCAGGGATGTCCGCCGTGCTATCCGTAACCAGAACAATCGATGCCATAGCCTGTCCCTCCATCTTTATTAATTGTTTTCGCTAGGGTTCGACGGCAAATAAATAAGGGTAAAGCGGCTGGCCGCCTTCATGGACCTCGACTTCGGCGTTCGGGAACTGCATGGACATCCACTCTGCGAGTTCATCGGTCTTCTCGGCCTCGGCCCCCTCACCCGTCAGTATCGTAACGATCTCCCCACCGGATACGAGCAGCGCGGCAAGCAGCGACCTGCAAGCTTCCATCTGGGTAGGGGCGGAAACGACGATCGTTTTGTCCTTGATTCCGATGTAATGCCCTTCTTTAATTTGCAAGCCGTCCATCTCCGTGTCCCTTACGGCTTTCGTGACGGATCCCGTCACGACCCGCTCGTAAGCTTTGGTCATCCGGTCGATGTTCACGGCCTCGCTTTCGTTTTCCTGAAAAGCAAGCATCGCCGCCATCCCTTGAGGCAGCGTGCGGGTCGGCAGCACCGTTACCGGCCTATCGGCCAGCTCCGCCGCTTGCTTGGCGGCCATGATGATATTAGGATTATTCGGCAATAGGAAGATGTGATGGGTCGATAAAGAAGCAATGGCCCCGAGCAAATCTTCCGTGCTTGGATTCATGCTTTGTCCCCCGGAGAGGACGATATCGACGCCAAGGCTCCTGAACAACTCCGCGTTGCCTTCTCCGACGCTAACGGCTACAACGCCATAGGATGCCATTTCGTATACGTCGGGATTTGGTTCGCTCTCAGGCGAAGCCGTAACAGAGGGCAGATCAACGATTCCCGGCAGCGCATAATCTACGACGGGTGCGATGGGTATGCCGGCAGCTGACTCTGCGGGACGAGTCATTGACGTTATTGCTGCTTGAGGCTCGGTTTGCTGGGCAAGCAGCTCGCGGTGCTGTTCCTGCATATTCAGAATATGAATGTGGGTAATCTCGCCATAGGTTATCGCCATATTAAGCACATCGCCTGGACGGCGAGTATGGACGTGAACCTTAACGATGCCTTCGTCTTCGATGAGGATAATCGAATCGCCGTCACGCTCCAACGCCTGACGGAAAGTCCGCTCAGGGAAAGGTGCGGAGGCTGCAATTCTTTGAATGAAAAATTCCATATCGTAAGGAAAGGCGATGCTTTCCGTCGTTATCTTGGATTGTGCAGTTGCAGCCTTAGCTCCAACAGATCGAGCGGCAGCAACGTTCGAGGCCGCCTGGGAAACCGGAGTTGCCAATGCGGGTGCGATCGGTTTCGATTGTTGATCTAACTGTACTGGTGCCGTGAAATTCCCTTCGCTTAAATACTCGACAAACCCTTCATACAAATACACAAGCCCTTGACCGCCGGAATCGACGACGCCGACTTGCTTCAGAATCGGGAGCATTTCCTGCGTGCGCGCAAGCGTTTCTTGCGCCTTGGCATGTACTTCAAGCATCCATTCCGTCAGATCGTTAGTTCGGCGCACAGCCGTAAGTCCATGACGCGCCGCTTCCCGGGCTACAGTCAGAATCGTACCTTCTACAGGTTTAACAACAGCCTTGTAAGCGGTATCAACACCCTGTTGGAGAGCATTCGCGAATAAAGGCACCGTCAGTTCCCGCTGCCCCGTAATCGCCCGCGCAAATCCGCGGAACAATTGGGATAGGATCACTCCCGAGTTGCCTCTTGCGCCCATCAGAAGTCCTTTGGAAAGCACTTCTGCCGCCCGGCCGACATCCTCCGACGGTTTATGTTTTAATTCGGCCACGCCGGCCGACATCGTCAAATTCATATTCGTTCCCGTATCTCCATCAGGTACGGGAAACACGTTCAGGGCGTTCACCCGGTCCACGTTGCGGGACAACCGCTCCGCGCCGGTTAATACCATAGACGCCCATTCGCTGCCATTCAAGAAGCGCTTACCCAATGATGTATTCCCCTTCCTAATAAGCTACTTCAATACCCGTACTCCCTGAACATATACGTTAACCAAATCGACTTTCAGTCCCACGACTTCTTCCAATACGTATTTCACCTTGGATTGGATATTGTGGGCCACTTCCGAAATTTTAGTTCCGTAGCTAACGATGACATAAAGATCAAGATGGAGGAGTTCCCCTTCTCTACGCACTTCCACGCCACGAGACAAGTTCTCGCGGCCAAGAAGTTCCGCGATGCCATCCTTCAATCCTTTGCGGGATGCCATGCCGACTAGCCCATAACAATCCAACGCTGCCGAACCGGCTACTACTGCAATGACTTGATCCGCCACATCAATCTTTCCGTTCTCCGATACCAACTGCAGAGGCATGGAAATTCACTCCTTTATGCCTGTATTATGGACCATACCTCATTGTACTATAAAAAAACGGGAGAAAGAAGCCGTTTCCTTGGTAAATCTAACGATTAAGAGGCCGGAGGTGCTTTATGTCCTCTTTTTTCGTTGCATCAAACTGCACGCTGTGCTAAGATAGTGAAGTATTTGTATGGACGTGGCAGGGAGGTGTATTTTTAGTGGCTCGTAAATGTTATATTACAGGGAAAAAGCCGGGTTCCGGCAACAACAAATCTCACGCGAATAACACTACCCGCCGTTCTTGGGGGGTTAATGTACAAAAAGTGCGCATTCTGGTGAACGGTAAACCTAAACGTGTTTATGTCAGCGCTCGCGCCTTGAAGTCCGGAGCGGTCGTACGCGTATAATTCACGTTGCTTAATCGATCATTAAGAAAACCGTCAGGTCCTCCTGACGGTTCTTTTTGTGTATGAATGCCTTTTAAGGCGTCAATTTTTGTGAAACGTGTTGAGAATCGCTTTGACGAAGCCACCCAAAAATTTCGGCAGCTTGATGGTGTAAAATTTCATCTTCCCATCCCTCCTCCGCAGGCTGAACCCTTACCGACTCTTCTGGAATCGAAGCGCCCTATTGATTCAAATGTATGCGGTTTTCTATTTGTCCTAGACCAGACAAATCGGAGGGAGTTATACAATAATTATTACAGGCATTAAGAACGCAAGGCGGCTATTGCGGCTGCCCGATCTTCGTGACCGAATATATAAGTACCCGCAACCAGTGAATTCGCTCCCGCTTCTCTAACTAATGCTGCGGTTTGGGCGTTAATGCCTCCATCGACTTGGATGAAAATATCGCTGCGGCCATGCCGCTCCAGCATTTCCCTTAGCTGGCGGAGCTTAGGCAGCATAGACGGCAGAAACGATTGCCCGCCGAACCCCGGATTAATCGTCATAGTCAACACCAAATCTATCTCGTCCAATATATATTCAAGAACGGATAATGGCGTATGCGGATTTAATGCCACGCCCGCTTTCATTCCAAGCTCGCGAATTTCCGATAACGTGCGGTCAAGATGCACGCAAGCTTCGGCGTGTACGGTCACTCGGTCCGCTCCGGCGGCAGCAAGTGCCGGAAATAGCAGCTGCGGAGCCTCGACCATCAGGTGCACATCGAAGAAAAGCTTCGTAACGGGGCGGATCATGGAAACGATAGGCGGCCCGAATGTCAGGTTGGGAACGAAGTGTCCATCCATTATATCGATATGAACCCAATCCGCTCCAGCGGAATCTATGCTCCGAATTTCATCCCCCAAAGACGCGAAATCCGATGCCAGGATAGAGGGCGCTATTATAGTCATGTTAATACCTCCGCTTTGTTTCTTTCCACTCTGTCATAAAGCTAACGTAATTTGCGTAGCGGCTTTCCGAGATTTTCCCTTGTTCTTTCGCTTGCAGGACGGCGCAATGAGGCTCATGGATATGCGTGCACCCGCGGAATTTGCATTGCGATGACAACGCCCTGAATTCACGGAAGCAGGAACCGATTTCGTCTATTCCAAGCTCGGCGAAATCGAGCTGACTAAATCCCGGCGTATCCGCCATATACCCCCCGCCGGAAATCGGAATCAGTTCGACATGGCGCGTCGTATGTTTGCCTCGTCCCAGCTTCACGCTGATCTCGTTCGTCTCTAGCTTTAAGCCAGGGACAAGCGCGTTGACGAGTGAGGATTTACCGACTCCGGACTGACCGGCGAGCATATTGATATGTCCCGCAAGCGCGGACCGCAGCTGTTCCAACCCTTGACCCTCGTGGGCGCTAGTGAGAATAACTTGATATCCGATGGAAGAATACAGCGAACGAGCTTCTTCTACCGTGCGGCGGATGCTCTCGCCCTCTTCCCCTCCCGGGATTCTGTCCATCTTCGTCAGCACAAGAAGAGCATCCATTCGGGCATGCTCCGTGTGCACTAGAAATTTATCCAACAGAACGAAGTTAAGCTCGGGGCGCACGACGGAAAAAACAAGCACGGCTAAATCGGCGTTCGCGATTTGCGGTCGGATCAACTCCGATACGCGAGGCAGGATTTCCTCTACCGTGCCTTCCCCGTTCTCGGTTTCGCTATATACGACGCGGTCGCCGACCAGCGGCGATTCGCCTCTTTTTTTGAATATGCCGCGTCCCCTGCATTCCACCGTAGCTGAGCCATCTGCGCTTTGCACGTAATAATATCCGCTTAGAGCTTTCACGATCAAGCCTTCGGGCATTGGGATCCAGCTCCTTCTCCAAGCCCGAATCGGCTCATGAAATCATTTATGGCTAGTTTGATCATTGCGTGGTCGTTCCATCGCCGGTTCCCGGATCGGTACCTGCACCCGTACCGTCTCCAGTGCCGTCGCCGGGAGCGTTAGGGTCCGGAGCCGGTGAATTGTCCGCAGGAATGACAAGGTAAGGCACCGGCTCTTTCTGCAAAAATTGTCCGTCGCGGTAGACGGTAATTTGGCCGTCTTTGCTTGGGGACAGAATTAATGTGATCGGTATCGATGTCGTCGAGCTGATTTTCTTGGAGCCCCACTTGATGTTGTCGCCCCTAGCGTCGGAGTATTCGATAGAAATCGTGCTTACCTCTCCTTCGACCGCAGGTGACACGGTTACGCTTAGCTTCTGTTCTCTGGAATCCGCAGGATAACCGCTGCTAATATAGATCGTAATCTCGGTTTGAGCAGTCACCATCTCGTTCGGCTCGGCAGGATACTGCTTAAATACTTTCCCCTTCTCGGAATAACTCGGTTCCTTCAGGACCTGGGACAGCTTTAGATTATTTTTCTCAATTAACGCTTTGGCCTCGCTTTCCGTCTTGCCGATTAGATTAGGCATCGGAAAAGATTCTTCTCCTTTGCTTACAGTAAGCGTAACTGTCTGGGTCGCCGGGTCGAACGGCTCCTCGAATTTAGGAACTTGATCCAGCACGGTTCCCGGCTCGCTTTCGTCGAACTTCTCGCTTGGAAGGATGCTGTCCTCCTTAACGCCCATATCCATGAGCATCCCTTTGGCGTCATCGAAAGATTTGCCTTTCAGGTCCGGCATAGACGAAAGTTCCTTACCGGTGCTGACCGTCAGTTGAATCGGCGATCCCTCTTTGGCATCGACTTCCTTCTTCGACTGCTTGATGACGTGACCTTTCTCGACCGTTTCGCTCGACTCTTTCAACGTCGGTTCCATGATCGTGAATCCGGCTGCGATTAGTTTTTGAGTCGCTTCGCCAATCTCCAACCCTTCAACGGTTGGCACGCGAACGTCGTTGGGCTTGTTCTCTTTCAGAGCCGTAACCGCCCATACCAATACGCTTATTAGCACGATTGCCAATATGGAGAGTATGGTCGGAACGATCCATTTACGCTTCGGCTCGCCTAGTCCATCGGAATTCCAGCGATCCTCGTTGTTGCCCGTCTTAACCGCGGGAGCTTCCAACGTATTGCGCATATCGGGACGGATGGCCGGAATAACCCTCGTCTTGTCCGCTTCGTCATCCTCGTCGCTCGTAAAATACACGGGCTTCTCGTTTAATCGCTGCGGCTGCAGGCACGTTTCCAGATCATTATGCATTTCCCGCGCGGATTGGTAACGCTCCTGAGGATTTTTACGCATCGCCCTTAGAATAATATTTTCGACGCTTTGCGGGATATGCGGGTTTACTTTCCGAGGCTGCTCGAACGTATCCTGCAAATGCTTGAGCGCTACGCTGATCGGACTTTCTCCCAAGAAGGGCAGCCGTCCCGTCAACATCTGGTACAACACGATCCCGAGCGAATATAGATCCGATTTTTCTCCCGTAATTACGCCTTTGGCATGCTCCGGCGAGAAATAATGAACGGAACCGACGACGGAACCCGTTTGAGTTATCGTCGAAGAGGTCACGGCTCTTGCGATACCGAAATCGGTAACTTTAACTCTGCCGTTATTGCCGATTAGAATATTATGGGGTTTAATGTCGCGATGGATGATTTGATTATGATGGGCATGCTCTAAGGCATCGCAAATCTGCGCGGTAATTTTAACGGCTTCATCCGTCTGCAGAGGAGCCCGATCGCGAATAATTTCGTTTAAGTTGGCACCGTCGATATATTCCATGACAATGTAGTGCGTATCTTCAACTTGCCCGACATCATAAATGCTTACGATGTTCGGATGGGATAAAGAAGCAGCCGCTTGCGCCTCGCGGCGGAAACGTTTCACGAAATCCTCGTCATGCGTGAATTGCTGACGTAATATTTTAACAGCGACAAAACGATTCAACAATAAATCCTTAGCTTTATATACAAGCGCCATTCCGCCGCCGCCAACACGAGCCAGCAGTTCGTAACGCCCGCTTAGCGTATGTCCGATCATGCTGTACCCCCTCCTGCAGCGTAAGCCCCGCCATCGTCCGAGACGAGCACGACGGTCACATTATCGTCTCCACCCGCAGCCAATGCCAAATCGACTAGCTTCTGCGCTTGCTGCTCCAATATCGCGCCTTCTTCTTCCAAAGTGGATTGCAGCAAAGAAGTGTCCACCAATCCGCTCAATCCGTCGCTGCACAGTAATAGCGTGTCGCCGACTTGCCAATCGATGACCACAACGTCCACTTCGACTTCGCGGTCGGTACCTAACGCTCTTGTTAACACGTTCCGTCTTGGATGACGCGCTGCCTCTTCCGGACTTAATTGTCCCGATTTCGTCAGTTCGTTAACGAGCGTATGGTCCTCCGTCAATTGCTCAAACTGTCCGTTACGTAATCGGTAAGCTCTGCTATCGCCGATGTAACCGATCAACCCGGTACTCCCGTCCAATAAGGCCATAACGACCGTCGTCCCCATGTTATGGTATTGCTCGTTCAGAGACGCCGTTTCGTATACGACCGCATTGGCTTTGCGGATGATATCCCGAAGTTTAGAGGCCCCTTCCTTAGCGGAGGTCGTTTCCTCCCATGCTTTCAATGACTGAACCAAGCTGTCCACGGCAAGACTGCTTGCCACGTCTCCCGCGCGATGACCGCCCATCCCGTCCGCAACGATGGCGACCATCAGGCCGCTGGGCAAGCGGCCGCTCCATGCTTGATCTTCATTGATTTGCCTTACTTTACCGACATGACTCCGCAATACCGTCTTCACACCTATCACCCCGTCGTCGTCTCCATATGCTTCGCCCGCAATTGCCCGCAAGCGGCAGCAATGTCATGCCCCTGCTCCCTGCGGATCGTTACATTTACGTTTTTCTTCTGTAAAATGCGCTGAAACTCGAAGATATCGTCACGAGGCGTTCTGACGTAATCCCGCTCCGGAACGTAGTTGACCGGGATGAGATTGACGTGGCACAGTAAACCTTGAAGTACGTTTCCGAGCTCCTCGGCATGCTCCGGCCGATCGTTGACTCCGCCGATCAGAGCGTATTCGAACGTAATCCGCCGTCCCGTCTTCTCGATGTAATATTTGCAAGCGTTCATCACGTCCACGAACGGAAACCGTCTATTGACCGGCATCAGTTTCGAACGCAGCGCGTCATTAGGCGCATGTATGGAAATAGCCAGGTTGATTTGCGTATTCTCGTCGGCGAATTTAAGCATGCTCGGCACGATTCCGCTCGTCGATACGGTAATATGCCTTGCGCCGATGTTTAGCCCTTTCGGGTGGATCATCACGCGCAGAAATTGCATCGTTGCCTCGTAATTCTCGAAAGGCTCGCCAATGCCCATAATGACGATGCTCGAAACGCGTTCATTGAGAGGATCGAGAATCCTCTGCGATTGCACCACTTGCGCGATGATTTCTCCGGCTGTCAAACTTCGTTTCAGCCCGCCTAGCGTGGAAGCGCAGAACGTGCAGCCGATCCGGCATCCGACCTGTGTCGTCACGCAGACGCTATTGCCGTAATTGTGCTTCATGATGACCGTTTCGATCGCATGGTTGTCATGCAAGCCGAACAAGAATTTCACCGTGCCATCCTTGGATTCGAACTTCGCGATTTCCGTCAGCGTCACGAAACGGAAGCTAGCCTCCAGCTTATCTCGTAAAGGCTTAGGCAGGTTCGACATTTCCTCGAAGGAACCTACCCGTTTCACATACAGCCAATCGAATATTTGTCCGGCGCGAAAAGCAGGCTCTCCCTGCTCCTTCGTCCAGTCCTGAATTTGCTCCAGCGTAAAGTCGTAAATAAAAGGTTTGTTTTGTTCATTATCCAATTCCGTCACCACCATTCGTCCTATTTTACCATAAAATTAACCGGTATGCTTCCGTAAACGGGCAATGAAAAACCCGTCGCTGCCGAAGGTTTGGGGCAATAGCTGAAGCATGCCCGGGAACACATCGGGAAGCGCGCCCCTTTCCCGAAGCGGCGCCAGCACCTCTTCCGGCCACTTAGGATCGAGCGAGAATTCCGGGAACTCCGCCAGAAACTGTCGGATCGTGCCTTCATTTTCCTCCATCGCAATCGTACAGGTGCTGTATACGAGCACTCCCCCTGGCTTGACCAAGGATTGAACCTTCCTTAATAACTGGCTTTGCAAAATAGACAAGCTTGTAATATCTTCCGCAGTTTTGTTCCATTTGATTTCCGGCTTGCGCCGAATGACTCCGAGTCCCGAGCAGGGAGCATCGAGCAAGACGACATCGCAAGATTGCGGCGGCAGTCGCTCTGACAGCTCCAAGGCATCTTCCGTCATCGTTTCCACGCTAGTCAATCCGAGACGTTCTGCCTGCTGCCTGATCAATTGTTCCTTATGAGCATGCACGTCGTTGGCTATAACCTTGCCTTCATTACGCATGATTTCAGCTAAATGGGTCGTTTTCCCTCCGGGAGCCGCGCAGCAATCGAGCACCAGCATCCCGGGTTTAGGATCCGCTGCCGCCGCGACGAGCATGGAGCTTTCGTCCTGCACCGTAATATAGCCTTGCTTGTACCAATCCGAATGGACGAGATTACCCGCTTTCGAAGCCACGATCCCATCATGAAAGAGTTCGGACGGTTTGACTTCAAGCCCGGCATCGGTCATCCCGCGTATGACAGCATCCCTTGAGGCGCGCAAAGGGTTAATCCGTGCGGAAGCATGGGGATGCTCGTTGTTCGCTGCACAAATATCCTCGGTTATCTGCGCGCCGAACTCGCTTATCCAACGCTCCACCAGCCATAAGGGATGACTATGAATAAGAGAGATCCTTTCGGCTACCGTTAGGTTGCCCGGCAAAGTCGTTTCAACGCCTTCCCGCAGCAGCCCCCGCAGTACGCCGTTCACAAGCCCGGCTATTCCCGCATGTCCCCGTTTCTTGGCGATCCGTACCGCTTCGTCCACGACCGCATGCGGCGGTACGCGGGTAAGCCATCTCAGCTGGTAATAGCTCATTCGAAGCAAGCTCCGTACCCACGGCTCGACTTTCCCCGGCCATCCTTTAACCCGGCTTTTCAACTCATAATCGATCGTATTGAGCCGTTGAATCGTACCGTAGACCAGTTCAGTGGCAAGCGCCGCATCCGGACGCGACAATTCGGACGATTGCAATGCCTGATTAAGCTCAAGTCCGCTGTACGCGCCTCTCGTTTCCACGTTATGCAGTACGTTCATGGCCACTTCCCTTGCCCCTTGCGGCTTGCCGCCGGGCAATCGGTTTGGTTTTTTCATTATTCGCATCCTTATCTATAATGCTTATACTTTCCGTTAATCGTACAAAAAAAAGCCCGGGGTCACCCGAGCACCTTACCGGGAGCGAGTCTCGCGCCTCTGGCAAACTCCGTTGCCGCTAACGCTTTTTTGCCGGCTGGCTGTACTTCCGTCAATACAAGGCTGCCGTCGCCCGTGCGTATGCGGATACCGAAGCTGCCTGTTTCCAGCACCGAACCCGCAACGAGACCTGTCCATTCCGGGCGCATCATCGTGTCAGAGCCTTGCGGAATACGGCATCCCCAAACCTTGAATACTTCCCCGTCCAAATAAGTAAATCCCCCAGCCATCGGATTGAGGCCTCTAACCCGGTTGAACAGCTGCCGGGAGGACTGTCTCCAATCCAGCTTCTCATCTTCGCGGGTGAGGTTGGGAGCGTAAGTCGCCTCATCGTTCGCTTGGGGCGTCCGGCCTGCCGTGCCCTCGACTAAACGCGGCAACCATTCCAGCAATAAGTTGGAGCCTGCATCGCTTAGCTTATTGAACATCGAACCCGCCGAGTCTTCGTCGGTTATCGGCACTTCCACCTTGGCGATCATATCGCCTGTGTCCAAGCCCTCCGCCATGTACATCAAAGTAACGCCGGTGACGGTTTCCCCATTGATGATGGAACGTTGGATCGGCGCTCCTCCGCGATAGCGGGGCAATAATGATCCATGAACGTTAACGCAACCCAAGCGCGGTAAATCAAGGACCGACTTCGGTAAAATTTGACCATACGCAGCCGTGACGATCAAATCCGGAGCAATCGCCGTCACTTCCGCGACCCCTTCCGGCGATCGCAGCTTTTCCGGTTGCAAAACCTTGAGCCCATGCTCTAACGCGAAAACTTTAACCGGAGAGGGAGCTAGCTCCCTCTTCCGGCCCTTGGGCCGATCCGGCTGTGTAACGACTGCCGCCACTTCATACCCTTGTTCAAGTAGTAAACCTAACGAGGGCACGGCAAATTGCGGCGTGCCCATAAACAATATTTTCATGCTATTCCCCATCCTGGTCCTGCTCGGTCGGCTTGCGAGCTTCGTACACCGATTCGGCCATATCGATAAACAGTACGCCGTTCAAATGATCTATCTCATGCTGGAACGCCCTGGATAAAAATTCGGTGGTCTCATATTGTATCGGTTTACCGTTGCGATCCTGGCCTCGAATGATGATCCGGTTCGACCGGCGAACATCTCCTTGAAGCCCGGGTATGCTAAGGCAGCCTTCCGGTCCAAGCTGTTCGCCTTCCTTAAGGATGATCTCCGGATTTACCATCTCGATAAGCTCATGCTCATCACCCACGTCAACGACAATGACACGTTTCAAAATTCCTACCTGAGGCGCGGCTAACCCGACTCCGTCGGCGTCATACATCGTTTCCGCCATGTCGTCCAGCAATTTGTGCAGGTTGGCATTGAACTTCGTCACTTCCTGTGCCCTTTCGCGGAGCACCTCATCTGGGTGTTTCACAATTAATCGAATCGACATAACGGCATCCTTCCTTTTCGTTAAAGCATCATCTGCGGATCCACGTCGACGCTCACCAGCACGCCGTTCCGTTTAACCGCCTCTCCCATCTCTTCCAGCGCCTGCGAAACCAAGAGGCTTGCATCGACGTCTCCCCGATATTTTACCATACATTGAAAACGGTAGCGATCTTTCAATCGGGCAATCGGCGAAGAAACCGGGCCAAGCACCTCCAAAGCGGTTCTTTCGCCTCTATCGAAATCATTGCGAATGCCAAGCGCTGCCGCCTTTTCCCGCATGCCTGATGCAAACCGCTCTCCGGTAGAGAGAAGCATAGGCACGGATTCGTGGGAAAATGTGATGGAAATGAGACGGCCGTAGGGTGGATAACCGAGCTGCTTGCGCAGCACCAGCGCTCTCTCCACAAAACCATTGTAGTCATGGCCTTGAACGGATGTGATAGACTCGTGCTCGGGATCGTAGGTTTGAATAATGACTTCGCCGGGCAATTCATGGCGCCCCGCCCTGCCCGCTACCTGGGTTAACAGCTGGAACGTCCGCTCCGACGCCCGGAAATCCGGCAGCCGCAGCGCTGCATCCGCGGCTAATACGCCAACCAGCGTCACGAAGGGAAAGTCCAGCCCTTTGGCAACCATCTGGGTGCCGAGCAATACGTCCGCGCGCCGCTCGCGGAATTCCGTGAGCCACTTCTCATGGGAGCCTTTCTCCGTCGTCGTATCCACATCCATGCGGATGACGCGAATGCCCGGGAACGTCTCGGCCAACGACTCCTCGACTTTCTGCGTCCCCGTGCCGAAAAATCGGATGTGCGGACTTTCGCAGCTCGGGCAAGTTTTCGGTTCGACTTCCGCATATCCGCAATAATGGCAACGCAGGTTCTGCGATCCCTTATGGTGCGTCAGCGATATTTCGCAATGCGGACACGCCGCGGTATACCCGCAAGAACGGCACATGACGAACGTGGCGTAACCCCGTCGATTGAGCAACAGAACCATTTGTTCTTGTTTCTCCAAGCGGTCTCTGATCGCGTCAGCCAAAGGCCTGCTGAACATTGCGCGATTGCCCAGCTTGAGCTCCTCGCGCATATCTACGATACTAACGCCGGGTAAAGGACGATTCGCCACTCTTTCCGGCAATGAAAGATATATTGTATCTCCGAGTCCCGTCTCATGCCCGCCATGAGCTGCCGCTTCATAGGTTTCTAGAGCAGGCGTCGCCGATCCAAGCACTACAACGGCTCCGTGCAGGCGCGCGCGTTCCACCGCGACGTCGCGGGCATGGTACTTGGGGCTTTCTTCCTGCTTGTAAGAAGTCTCGTGTTCTTCATCAATGACAATAAGTCCGATACTTGCGAACGGGGCGAAAATAGCGGAACGAGCTCCAACCGCCACCTGCGCGCGGCCTTCCCGTATTTTGCGCCATTCGTCGTAACGCTCTCCTTGGGACAATCGGCTATGCAGCACGGCAACTCTCGCCCCGAACCGGCTTTTGAACCGCTCGACCATCTGCGGCGTCAGGGCGATTTCCGGAACAAGAACGATCGCTTCCCGGCCTAATTCCAGACAACGCTGAATCGCTTGCAAATACACTTCCGTTTTCCCGCTTCCGGTTACGCCGTGCAGGAGAAAAGTCTCGTTGCCGCCTTGATCGAGCGCAGATTGAATGGGAGTAAGCACGTCCGACTGCGCTGGCGTAAGTTTCATCGGGGCAGTAGCCGGAAAATCCCTGTTGGCGTATGGATCGCGATCCTCGGTTATGGAACGAATCTCAATCCAGCCTCGTTCGGCGAGCGAACGAATCGTGGACGAAGTCGTCGCCACGGCCTCCGTAAGCTTAAGAACCGCGAGAGGTTCATTATGTTCGGCTAAATAAAGAAGAACTTCCCGTTGCTTGTGCGCTCGTACCGGCAACTGTTCGATCGCTTGCAGCAGCATTGCCGGCTCAGACGGAAATACCGTTTGAACGGTTTTAACGGATAATCGGTCTTCTACCTTCTGTCTTTCCTCGAGCCGCCCTTGGCGAAGCCAACGCTTAAGCAAATCCCCTTGCTCTGGAAATTGCTGCAGCAGCCAGGTCAGCTTTAACGGCTCGCCCTTCTTGAAGGCAAGCAAGAGACCGCCGCTTTGGGCGGTCTCTTCATCAGACCACTGGGCGCCTTCGGCCGGAAACACGTATTTCTCCGAACGTCCTTTAAGCGCAGCGGGCAGCATCGCTTGCAGCACGATCGTTAATGGACACAGCCATCTCTTGCTGATCCATTCCCCGAGCGTTATAAGCTCTTTAGAAAGGGGAGGAATGGCATCCAATAGATCGTCTATCGGCTTCAGCTTCGTATATTCGACGTCCGCATCGTCGGCTAAACCAGTCACGATCCCTTGCAGCTTGCGGGGTCCGAACGGTACGGCGACACGGCTTCCGATCTCCACCCAACCCTTGAGCCGGTCAGGAATTAAATAATCAAACGTTCGATCCGTATCACGGCTAGGAACATCTACAATAACTCGGGCAACCGTCATCCTGCCGTCCCTTTCCCATCTCCCTGCGCGTTCGTGACATTCATTCGGATTTCGGCCAAATCCCACAGTCGCTCCGCCACGGCTCTCTTCGGCATTTGCGGAATTTGTTCGACAAGCCCCTGCGGCCCGTACACGCTGACGATATTCGTCTCCGTCCCGAAGCCGGCCCCAGACTCGGCAACGTTGTTGGCAACGATAAGATCGCATTTCTTGCGATTCAATTTATCGAGCGCATGCTTCTCTACGTCCATCGTCTCCGCGGCAAAGCCGATGACGAACGGTTTGCCGCTATCAGGCTGGATAGCTCTCCAGTCCCCGATCGCCTGCAAAATATCGGGATTGCGAACAAGCTCCAATGTAATTGCCTCCGAAGTCTTCTTCATTTTATGAGCTTCTTGATGCATCGGACGATAGTCGGCAACCGCGGCCGCTTTAACGACAAAATCCATATTCGGAACAGACGCCATCACGGCATCATACATTTGCCTGGCGGAATTTACCTTTACGATATGAACTCCATTAGGCGCTTCTCCATCCGTTCTACCGCACACGAGCGTCACTTCCGCCCCTCGATCCCGCGCGGCCTCCGCGATGGCAAACCCCATTTTGCCGGAAGAATCATTCGTTATATAACGGACGGGATCGATTCTTTCCACCGTCCCCCCCGCTGTCACTAACACGCGTTTCCCCGACAACGGCTTCGGTCCGACTAGCATCGCCGTAATGGCATCGACGATTTCATCCGGCTCCGCAAGTCTTCCTTTACCTACATAGCCGCATGCCAATTGCCCCGTTCCCGGCTCCACGAAAGTGACGCCGCGCGAGGCAAGCTTATTCACATTATCTATAACAGCGGGATGCTCCCACATATGAACGTTCATAGCCGGTGCAATTAATAGCGGGGCCGTCGTTGCCAGTAAAGTCGTGCTGAGCATATCATCGGCCAGTCCGTTTGCCAGTTTCGATAAAATATTCGCGGTTGCGGGAGCGATAACGGCCAAATCCGCCGCATCCGCCAAGTCGATATGCTGTACCCCTGTCGCATCGCGTTCATCGAATACGTCCGTTGCGACGGAATTGCGAGTTAGAACCTGCAAAGTTAGCGGAGTAATGAATTGCGTCGCCCCTTCAGTCATAATCACCCTAACAGAAGCGCCCAGACTAACTAAGCGGCTGCATAACGTTGCTGCCTTATAGGCGGCAATCCCCCCCGTTACGCCTAACAGAATTGTTTTCCCCTTAAGCGGCTTGTCCATAGTTTCCCCTCCTCCAAGTAAAACGGCTAGAAAAAAAACAACCGCAGGGGTTGTCCTTCCTTTGGAACTTATCCAATTTCAAAAGCCTAATCCCTGTTTAACGTGTTTGTCTTCAGATGCTCGACTTTAATCGCTTCGTGGAAAATTTCTTCCAGCGCTACGCCTACATACTTGTGGGATTTAGGTGCTCCCAAGTTGCACATAACGCCTTCGCGCAATGCACGCGCTCTCTTAGAGGCAGCTACGACCAACGTATATTTGCTGTCTACTTTTTTAACGAGTTCATCAATGGATGGATATAACATGATATCACCTCTTTCAGACGTTATCGGCGGCTTTGACGGCTTCAAGCTGCTGAAACAGCTCGCCTAGAAATCTTTCCCGCTTGCAGTGCTCCGCGGTGATGATGGAGCTGATCCGGTTACACGCCTGATCGATCTCGTCATTGACGACAGCGTAATCGTAGTGGTGAAGCAAATTCATCTCTTCCACGGCTACCGACAGCCGATTGTCTATCGTCGCTTGGGACTCCGTCCCTCTGCCTACGATTCTCTGTTTCAATTCATTAAGGGAGGGCGGCATCAGGAAAATGAACACGCCTTCGGCAAATTTCTCCCTAACCTTCAAAGCTCCCTGCACTTCAATCTCAAGAATGATATCTTTACCTTCGGAAAGTGTCTTCTCCACGAAATCGCGCGGCGTTCCATAATAGTTGCCGACGTACTCCGCATACTCAAGAAGCGCGTCTGTTTCTATCATATGGCGAAACTGCTCGCGCGATTTGAAAAAATAGTTAATCCCGTCCTGCTCGCCTGCCCGGGGAGATCGGGTAGTCGCGGATACGGAATAGATTAATTGCGGAAGCTTACGGCGCAACGCTGCGCACACTGTTCCTTTGCCAACCCCGGAAGGACCGGAAAGCACGAATAATATACCTCTGTTCATGGTGTTCCCCAATTCATTCATCGTGTTCGTCGTCTTTAGTAGACAACCGGTGCGCAACCGTTTCCGGCTGTACAGCCGATAAAATAACGTGATCGCTGTCGGTAATAATAACAGCTCGGGTGCGGCGGCCGTAAGTGGCATCAATAAGCATGTGCCGGTCCCGCGCTTCTTGGATAATCCGTTTAATCGGCGCCGATTCCGGGCTGACGATGGAAATAATCCGATTCGCTGAAACGATATTGCCAAATCCGATATTAATCAGCTTGATCGCCATGGTTGACACTTTCCCTCCGGTCATTCCTACCAAACAGCATGAGAGCAACCGAACTACGCTTCATTGTTTCCGAAAGCGGTTCGCCGCATACTGCAGGCTTGAAAATGCCTAATTTCTTCTTCTATCGATTTATTGCTTTATTGTACTTCAAATCCCCAGGTGGGACAAGAGGATGCGGCATGTTACTTGCCGGATGGACTGCTCTTGCTTTTCTCTCTCACGTATTCGGTCAGAGATACTGTCATTTCATAGGCCATAAAAGGAGTCATTAAATAGATTCCGTTAAAATGGGCCATCGCGACATCGAGCAGCTCTTCCGCGATTTTGATCCCTTCCGCGCGTCCCGCCTGTCCCTCCAAACCGTTCATCCGCCGACGAACCGAATCGGAAAGCTGAATTCCCGGAACTTCATTGTGCAAGTATTCCGCGTTTCGGCCGTTGGCGAGCGGGAAAATACCGATGAATATCGGAATGCTCAAATGTTTAGTCATATCCGCGATTCGTACGATGAGCTCTGGGTCATACACCGGCTGAGTCATAATGTAATCCGCACCGGCCGAGATTTTGCGCTCCAGCCTTTGCACCGCTTTGTCCAAATGTTTAACGTTGGGATTAAAAGCGGCGCCGATAATAAATTTGGCTTTCTGCTTCAGAGGTTTGCCGGAGAAAGCCACTCCCTCGTTCAACTGCTTGATCATGCGAATGATTTCAAAAGAACTAAGATCGTAGACCGAGCTTGAGCCAGGCAGATCGCCAAACTTGGCCGGATCGCCGGTAACCGCCAGTACGTGGTCGATTCCGAGCGCGTCAAAGCCCATCATGTGGGACTGCGTGCCGATCAGATTGCGATCGCGGCAAGCAATGTGCGCGAGCGGGCGAATGCCAACACGTTCTTTAAGCAGCGCGGCCAAAGCCATGTTGCTCATTCTCGTGACGGCCAGCGAATTGTCCGCCATGGTCAATGCGTCGGCTTTGGCGTCCTTCAACGCTTGGGCGCCCGCCATGAACTTCGTAATATCGAGGTCGCGCGGCGGATCCAATTCGACGATGACCGTATGCCGCTGGCGAACTAGATCGACGATGCTCGGTTCCGCGTCTTGCGGAGGCAAATCGGCTGCCGACTTCCGTGGACTCGCTTCAATAACTTCCGTTGACGTTTGGGTTGATGTTTTTGGAATGACTTTAGCTTGCGCAAGCGGCGAGTAGCTTTGCAGCGCATTGGCAATAGCCGCGATATGCTCCGGCGTCGTGCCGCAGCAGCCGCCGATTAGCCGTGCTCCCGCATCGGCGAATTTAATGGCTGAGGAGGCGAAATACTCAGGCGTTGCCGAATAGATCACTTTACCGTCCACATAGTCCGGTATTCCCGCATTAGGAAACACGCTTAAAGGCAAGCCCAAGTCATTCGGGATCGTCTCGACCGCGCGAAGAATGCCATTAGGGCCGCTGCGGCAATTAAAGCCGAGAACGTCGGCGCCTTCACCCTTGAGCCTCCGGAATGCTTCTGCTAGAGGAATGCCGTCGTGCGTTCTCTCTGCATCCTCAACCGCGAACTGGCAAATGACGCTGATGTCGCTTTTTTTACGAATAATTCCCAATGCCAAAGAAAGCTCTTCAAGATCAAAGAAAGTTTCCAGCAATAAGCCGTCTACGCCAGAGGCAAGCAATATGCCAACTTGCTCTTCGAAATCCCGTTTCACGATAGCTGTTCTAACGTTCTTCCCGGCGCCTCCGCGAACGGCTCCTATAGATCCAACCACGTAAGCGTCATTACCGACTGCCTTGCGGGCAATCGCGACGCCTGCGGCGTTAATTTCTTCGGTTTTTTTCTCCAAACCATATCTGGACAATTTATTATGCTGAGCGGAATACGTGTTCGTTTCAATTATTTCTGCTCCGGCTGCCGCGTATTGGCGGTGAACGTCGGCGATTACGTCAGGCTTAAGCAAATTAAACTCCTCGAACGAAACCCCTACGGGCAAGCCGAGCTGATATAAGTAAGTAGCCATCGCACCGTCGCCGACCCGGGGCCTTTGAGCTAGCGCCGTGCGCAAGTCCGGTTTCATGAAGCTTCCCCATCCATTCCATCCATAAAGTACTCTTAATGTAGCACAATTTCTCCTTCGGGAAAATGGAAAAACCCGATCTTATTCGATCGGGTTTAATGGATTTCAGTTCTTAATATTAAGAAGAGGCTTCGGGATCCGCTCCCGCCAACCGTAATTTATGCTCGGCAATCCGGGATCGGCTTCGCGATAATCCGAACGACGCGGAAGCCAAAATAGCGGCAACGGCTACAAAAGCGGCCCCGAGCCAACCGACCGCCGACAGCGACACGCTTTCGACGATGACGCCGCCGATCCCGGCCCCAGCCGCCATGGCTAGCTGCAGAACCGAGGTATTCAAGCTCAGCATGATGCCGGAAGCTTCCGGCGACAAGGTCATCAAATAGTATTGCTGCGTCGGTCCAGATGACCAAGCCGAGAATGCCCATAACATAAGTAAAGGGAACATGAACACCGCCGATTGGGAAAAAGCGGATAACAGGAACAAAATCCCGGAGTGAAGCAGCATCCCTCCGATCAACGTGCGCGGTATCCCACATTTATCCGTGCTGTAGCCGCCTAACTTGGAACCGATCAAACTTGCGACGCCGAATGCGAACAACCCGATGCTCACGGCCCTCTCGCTCATGCCTGTGATCGTCAACAGAAACGGAGAAATATAGGTGTAGACGATGGAGTAACCGAAAATCCAGAAAAAGGTGATCGACAACGCGATGGCGATCCGAGGATTTTTCAGCAGCGCGAACTGCTTGCCGATCGGAACGGGCTCTTCCCCTTCCGACTTAGGTATCGTACGCAGGATGGCGAATACGGCAAGCAGTCCAAGAATGCCGATCCCCGCGAAAATAACTTTCCAATCGTACGCCGAAGCAATAACCCTTCCAAGGGGAACGCCAACGATTAATGAAGTGCTGAAGCCCATGACTAATGTCGCTATGGCGCTACCTTGCTTGCCTGGCTCCGCCAGCTTAGCCGCGACCGTTAACGCGACCACTATGAACACCCCTGTGCTAAGCGCCAATATGATCCTCGAGCCCATCAATGATAGAAACCCCGATGACGTTACCGCGATTATGTTTCCGATGAAAAATACGCCGAGCGCAGCCATCATCAGCTTCCTTCGCTCCATTCTGGCCGTCAAAACCAACAGAATCGGCGTACCGAAAGCATAAGCAAGCGAGAATACGGTAATGAGCTGCCCAGCCGCGGCCAATGACACCCCCATGTCCTTCGCGACCATATCCAAAATGCCGGCGATAATGTATTCCGACGTTCCGACCAAAAAGCTGACAATGGCCAGCATGTAAATTTTCCATGAGTTCGGCATGCGTTCAAATCCCTTCTTCTTCCAGTGATTTTATATTTCTAAATGTATAGAAATATAATCTAAAAAAAATTACACCAACAAATAGGGCGCGTACTTCTGTGCCATGTCGCGGTTTACGCTATAGTAAATATACGTACCGTCCTTACGGAGAGTCAGCAATCCGCAATCCGTGAGCTGCTTCAGATGATGCGACAGCGTCGAGCCGGCTACGGATTCAAGCTTGCCCCCGATGTCGGAACAGCAAAGATTTTTCTCCTCGGTTAACAGAAGGGCGATCTTCAGCCTTGTCGGTTCTCCTAGCGCCTTATACACTTTAACCGCTTGATGGATATCCGCGTTGTCTTCGATCATCTTCTCCTCACCTCGGCATCGAATGTGTATATTTCTATAACTATCGAAATAAACAATAACATATCGGCTATCGATTGTAAACCCGTTATCTTTTTATTTAGTAAGATGGGACCTGCCATTCAAATAGTGTCAATGTTGGGTGGGATTGGATTGGCCAATAGCACGTTCACGGCGTTTTTGCGAGGTGCCCCTCCACGCGCGAATTACTCGATTTTTTAGCACAATTCCTCCTCCGTTGCCCCTTTACGCATGAATTACTCGATTTTTTAGCACAATTCCGCCGCCGAACCCCCTCCACGCGTGAATTACTCGATTTTTTAGCACAATTCCGCCGCCGCTCCCCCTCCACGCGCGAATTACTCGATTTTTTAGCACAATTCCTCCTCCGCTGCCCCTTTACGCATGAATTACTCGATTTTTTAGCACAATTCCGCCGCCGCTCCCCCTCCACGCGTGAATTACTCGATTTTTTAGCACAATTCCGCCGCCGCTCCCCCTCCACGCGTGAATTACTCGATTTTTTAGCACTATTCCTCCTCGGCTGACGGCGGGCGCGTCAGCAGAGTCCAAAGCAACATTAGCTTCAAAAAGTGAATTTACAATCTAAACCGGAGCACCAAAAACGCCAATAGGTTCAAAATGTGAACCTACAACCCCGAACTCCGCGCTGAAAGCAGAAGAGGCTGTCTCATAAGTAAGCTTATGGGCAGCTTCCTTACTGTTTCTATCGATTATGGTTTTTGCGGGGGTGTATCTCCTTCCGGTTGCTGTTGGAATTGTGAAATCTGAATAGGTAAACTCGTAACAAGGAGATTTCACGATTCCAAAGGCAAACGCTGTCGCTCCTACAGGAGATACACCCCCTCTTTTTTTCATCGATTAAAGCAAAATAAGCCCATAAGAAC
>NZ_JAIOAP010000007.1 GCF_021190915.1 Cohnella silvisoli | reverse complement strand
CCCCCAAAGATCTTCTCCACCACTAATACCTTCTTCATCTCTGCTCTGGTCAATGTCACTGTCTCCTGTCCCATAGTGACATTATCTCAGAACAGTTATAGGGTGACATTATCACAGCACAACAACAGTTTAGGAGATATTGCGTTGACATCCCCGCCTCCATTGTGATAAAATCATTTTTGTCGTCTAAGACGGGGTTTTACTTTGTTAGAGATTCATTTCCAGTTATCGTGGGGGTTTAGCTCAGCTGGGAGAGCGCTTGCATGGCATGCAAGAGGTCAGCGGTTCGATCCCGCTAATCTCCACCAAAATCAACTATTACGCATCCAGTAGGATGCGTTTTTTATTTTGGCGGAAGTGCGTAAATAGAACCAAACTGGGTCGTTCCGCGCGCAGGGAGCCGGCTCATCGGGGTCCCCGCAAAGTAATCGGAATAAGCTTCGGAGCTTGTCGTCACTTTGTGGGGTGCTGCAACGAGCACGGCATTGAAATTTACCGCTAAGATCGTCATCGTCGAAAAGTCTTCGTGAGCAAGTTAAACAGAATTTCAATATCCCGCTAATCTCCACCAAACATTAAATCGAACACACCTTCGGGTGTGTTTTTTTGTTTGGCGGAGCAAGGCGTAAATCGAACCAAACTGGGGCGTTCCGCGCGCAGGAAGCCGGCTCATCGGGGTCCCCGCAAAGTAATCGGAATAAGCTTCGGAGCTTGTCGTCACTTTGTGGGGTGCTGCAACGAGCATGGCATTAAAATTTACCGCTAAGATCGTCATCGTTGAAAAGTCTTCGTCAGCAAAGTTAATCGAAGTTTCAATATCCCGCTAATCTTCACCAATTTGTAAATGATGGCCTTCTGAATTCAGGAAGGTCTTTTTTATTTTGTCACGAGGAATTTTGCTTCAGGCCCTGCCGGAGACTTCCTGTCGACCTGTACGGCAATAACTAGAAATCGACTATAAACATATTGACGGACGATTAACACGGATCTCCGGCGAACTATTCCACCCGCTGGCGCAACGGGTTGACCGTACGTTATTCCGGTACGAATGTGAGATGCGATTTGTCTAAAGCTCCGCAATTCAAAGCGTTTCTGGTAAGGGGGACTGACGAGTTTAACTATAATCCACAAGGGACGATTCCGACGGAAACGATTGCCCGTCTGCCGTCCGATCAGATATCGCAAGCACAGACGAAGTGAAGTAGTCATGTCTATATTGCAAGACATCCCGTTTTGTGCTCCAATGTTAGTTATATGCATAGTGTCAAGAAAGGTTGGGCGAAACGGGATGTCTTTGTACTTAACGCTAAAAGACCGGATTGTTAAACAAATCCTGGAAGGCACTTTCGTTTCGGAGGGGAGGTTTCTCTAGTTCCCTTGAAATTATTGCCTTGGTGGCGCCGGTGCACAATCCATTTTTCTCCTCATTCATGGAACACTTCGAGAGAGTGGCGGAGGAGAACGGTTCGCTTGTTTTGTTTAAGCAAGATTTTCAGGGGCCCGACTAGGTTGGGCTTGACAACCTTCACGCGGTAACATCTCTCTACGAGGAACTGTGCTTAGGTTATGCGGGAGAAATCCTCTTTATTGGCTATGAAGGTTTGAATTTACCGAGCGAGCATCAACGAGAGCAGGCGTTTATCGAGGTCAGCGGCGGGAGCGGCAAGCTGTTTCGGATTCCGTGGGGTGAAGATGTCGAGCAGGAGACGAACTCTCTATTGCAACGGCTTTGGGAAGAAAAAGCACTGCCGGCGAAAATTTTGTGTTGCAATGGTCCAATCGGTTTGGCAACGGCTCATTATCTGGAATCTCGTGGAAGGAAGGATATAGATTTGGCCGTCATTGACTTTCTCCCAGACATGGTCAAGTATCCAATGATCGTCTACCAGCAACCGATGGAAGAGATGGCGAAAAAAGCTTACCAGCGACTCATCGCGCAAAACAATCAAGGAGAGCTGTGGCAACCTCGCAACTACCCGGTGCATGGCGAGATTCTCCAATTCAATCGGTAATGATAAGCACAGCAAGGGGGTTCTGCATGTATAAAGTCTTAATTGTAGAAGATGAAATGCTTGTGAGGCTGGGATTAAGAAATTCAGTAAATTGGAATAAATTTAATATGACTGTCGTTGCTGACGCGTCGGATGGTCGGACAGCATGGGAATGGTATGTTCGAGAAAATCCGGATATCGTGATTACGGATTTAAAAATGCCCGACATGGACGGTATGGCTCTAATCTCCAAAATCAGAGAAAAGGATAAAATAACGAGAATCATTGTTTTAACCTGTATGGAAGAGTTTGACTTGGCGCGAAAAGCTGTGTCACTTGGCGTTTCGGATTATATGATTAAACTGACCATGACAGAAGAAGAAATGGAAACGGTTTTACAAAAAACAGTTCATGAATTGCAATTACGCGATAACTCGAACCCAACTAAACCTATCGTTCAGGCGAGCCCCCATCTAGTAAAAGAAAAGCTTCTCAAGGATTTCGTGTTTTACAACATTTATTCCGCACAAGAATTCGGCAATTACGTTAACGAATTAAAGCTGCGCCTCAGTCCTGCAAGATTGATATTGTGTTCAATGGAAATAGACAATTATAAGGATCTGGAGGAAAAGTTCAGGGATGAACAAGGGCAATTGATCAAGATGTCCTTATTGAATATTTTGGAGGAGATTCTGGGTAATTGCGGCAGGGGAGAAGCGTTTTATTTTGATGAAATGCACTATATCGTTATATTCAGCTTTAGCGACATCGTAAGCGAACAGGCCGTGCATCAGGAACTTTATGGTATTTTAAATCGAATAAAAGAAGTCATCGGCAGTTATTTCAGCGTGTCCGTATCCTTTGGGATTAGCTCTATCCACAACGGATTTCCTTCGTTTGGGAAGATGTATCATGAAGCCTTGAAAGCGCTTGAAAAAAAGTTTTTTATGGGTACGGGTTTATTTTTATCCTCGACCAGCCATAGATCAGAGGGAGAAGTCATTGAAAAAATAGATGGTTTAAAGCATTTGCCGGATCTGTCCAAGCTGTTAGGCGAGCAAGAAACCATGAAGATCAACCTAAAAATCGATTCTTTGGTAAATCGTTTGCCGGATGATAAAAAGTCGTTTCAACAATTTTTCTGCGAGCTGGTTCAATGGATTTCAGTCGCATTATATTCGAATGGCGACCATGGCAGTGCACTCGTACTGGACTACAACCGTAAAATTCAGCAATGCGATACGCTGGTCGAAATGATTGCGGATTTTAATACGTACGTTTCCGACGCCTTAGGAAATTCGCGGAGGAAAAAAAAGCTAAGCAAGGAAGTATCGATGGCTGTGCAATTCATAGCAAACCATTTTGGGAGAGATATTTCCTTGGTTCAGGTGGCGGAATATGTCAATTTAAGCTCGAGCTATCTGAGCAATCTGTTTAAGAAAGAATTGCAGGTTAACTTTATCGAATATTTGAATCATGTGCGTATTGAGCGTGCTAAAGAGCTTTTGTTAGGCACTTATTTGAAATCCTATGAAATTGCGGATGAAGTCGGCTTTTCCGAACATACCTATTTCAGCAAAGTATTCAAAAGAAGTACGGGTTTGAGTCCTAATGAATTCCGCAAGCAGTTGATGAAAGAATGGACTGGGGATATGGAAAATGAGGATAGTATCGAGGATTAAGCAGAATAGTTTTATGAATAGCCTGCGTACCCAGTTAATCCTTTATTTTATGATTATCAGCCTTGTTGTTCTTGCAGTCGGATCCTACTTCAGTTATTCCTTTATGCTGGATATCGTCAAAGGGCAGAACGAGAAGTATATTCTGCAGCAGTTCCATCAGTTGGAACAAAATATGACGGCTACAATCACCGATGTGGACAGACTGTCCAAGCTTTTCATTATGGATGACCATGTTCAGCAGTTTCTTATGGCTAACGTGAATAATGATGAAATTGCTGCGATTGAAACACAAAAAAGCATACTGAGAAGAATAACGGATTTCATCTCGAATTACAGTTATATTAATTCCATTTATATTTTTACCAAGAATAACGGCGAAATTGGAGGAAGTGCAAGAAACATCTTGATCAGCAGGGAGATTGAAGTGGTCGACAATGCTTCCCAGCATGAGATTTTTGAGAAGGCCACGGCTTCATTTCCTGCCCTTGTTCTTGACGGCGGTAAAGACGAAACCTATTTCAATCCAAATATCAGCAATAGCAAAGCTCATCTAATCAGCGTGGTTAGAGGTGTGAAACCGATCTATGACACAAGAAAAAGCGCAATTCTTATTTTTAATATTGCCGAGAGAAATTTTGCGTCTGCCTATTCCGCAACGGTAGATTCGAAAGAAGGCAACATGTACATTATCAATGACAAAGGCGAGATCATTTCAAGCAGCGATGGGAACAATATCGGGGATATAAGTCCGGCTGCATCCAATATTCATAAGGAAGCCAATTTTGGCAGCTATGTTTCTAAAGAAACGAACGGACAGGTGCAAATTGTATATTATAAGCTCAAAAATACAAATTGGCATATTGTAAGAGAGATCCCTTTGGCTATCTATTCAGGCCAATTATTTTCCATGCAGAAAATTATCGTGATCATTTTTTCTTTTAGTATGCTTTTTATATTTATGGCATCTTTCTACTGGCTAAGAAAGGTGATGGAGCCCTTGAATAAGCTGGCGGGTAAAATGCGCGATTTGAGCAGCGGTAAGCTGGGGTTGACATTCTCAAGGATTCCGAATAATGAAGTTGGAGTTGTAATCAAGAGATTTAATGAAATGTCCTTAAGCATAGTCGGGCTTATAAGTAAAAATGACCAAATTCAGGAGGAGAAAAGGAAGCTTGAAATTGAAGCATTGCAGTCGCAAATAAACCCCCATTTTATATATAACACTCTCAATATGATAAAGTGGATGGCTGCCATGATTAAAGCTAAAAATATTTATGAAAGCATTGTTGCGCTTGGAAATATGATGAGACCTGCCTTTAAGGATACAGAACCTATGTGTACGTTAAAAGAAGAGATCGAGTATCTCGAAAATTATTTGAGAATTATGAATTGGCGATACGGTAATAGAATCCGATTCGAGTTAAATATCCCTGAAAACTTGTTTGGATGCAGAATATTGAAGTTTATTTTGCAGCCGTTTATTGAAAATTCGGTTATACACGGCATGAAAAACCATCGAAATGATATTGGGTTGACCATTGACGGAACAGAAAATGGAGATGATTTCATCATCACGATCTCGGATACCGGAGGAGGAATAGACCCTCAAAAATTAATCGAAATCAATGAAACGCTTGATAATCCGAATAAACTGAAATCAAAAAATCATAGTGCCAGTATTGGTATTTATAACGTGAATAGAAGAATCCTTCTTAGCTTCGGCGATCCATACGGAGTCCGGGTCGAGAGTTCCGGTTCCGAAGGGACAAGGGTGTCCATACTCCTGCCCAAAAGGGTTGATTAAAGAATGTGCTCAAGAAAGTTCAACTTTTCGTAAAAAAATTCACTTTATGATTCAAAGACCTGTTATTTCCGTAGGCCATTGCGGAATTGTTCAATAAAATCAATGATAATTTCATTCTCATCCTCGCTGAATTTATTTACTATCATCGAAGAGAGGAGAGATGAACTGTGGCAAAGTCATGGGTAAGTTTGAGAAAAGGAATTATCGGAAAGAAAAAATCAAGGGACGGCGCAATCTTGTTGTGGATGGCGCTTCCTTTTATTTTGCTTGTTTTTGCTTTTAGCTATGTGCCGCTATTCGGGTGGATCTATTCCTTCTATAATTTTAAACCGGGAATTCCGTTGGACAAAACGCCATTCGTCGGGTTGGATTATTTTCGAATATTGGTTACGGAGGGCAGAGAGGATGTTATCCGTGTCCTGAAAAACACTCTTACGCTTAGCTTCCTTCTTATCCTATGTTCTCCTCTTCCAGCTCTATTGGCCATACTTCTAAATGAAGTAAAATCAAAAAGGTTTCGGAAAATCATTCAGACGACAACGACGCTTCCGAATTTTATTAGTTGGGTAATCGTATTCTCGCTTGCTTTTTCCATGATTTCTTCGGAAGGTCTTGTAAATAAGGTATTGATAAACTGGCATATCATCAAAGAGCCATTGAATGTTTTGGGAAATAGCGGGACGGTATGGCCGTTTCAAACGGCAATCAACATTTGGAAAAACGTCGGGTTCGGATCTATTATTTACATCGCAGCCATAGCGGGTATCGACAATGAGCTGTATGATGCGGCAAAAGTAGATGGAGCAAGCCGCTTTAAGTCGATTGTTCATATCACACTCCCGGGTATCAGCTCCACTTTTTTCGTCCTCCTGCTTCTGCAGGTCAGTAATATACTCTCAGCCGGTTTTGAGCAGTATCTTGTATTTTATAACAGTCTGGTTTCAAACAAAATCGAAGTTCTTGACTATTACGTTTACAAACTAGGAATTGTTACAAGCGACTATTCCTATGCTACGGCGATAGGGATGTTGAAAACGGTAATAAGCATCATTCTTTTGTTCAGCGTGAATTACATCTCCAAAAAAGCTAGAGGCACTAGCATTATATAGGGATTTATTGGGGGTTGGGAGAAATGAAAATCAAGGAAGACAACTTAGGCGGTCGGATATTCAATATTTTGAATTACGCGGGGCTCACCCTCTTGTTTATTATATGTATCTATCCCTTTTATTATATTTTCATCTACTCCCTCAGCGACCCGGTTGAAGCGCAAAAAGGGATTACGCTCCTTCCGGCCAAGGTTACCTTAAACAATTACATCGAGATATTTCAGCTTAAAAACATGTTTCATTCCTTTGTCGTTTCCGTTCTTAGAACGGCAATCGGTACCGGAATAACCGTGTTCAGCTGTTCATTATTCGCCTACATCGTTTCAAAAGAGGAACTGCCATACAAAAAAATAATTTATCGGTTCGTTATCATTACCATGTATTTTAATGCCGGAATTATTCCCTATTATCTTACGATGAAGATGTATCACTTAAACAACAATTTTTTGCTCTACGTGGTCCCTTCCGCAATCTCGGCATTTTATGTCGTTTTACTTAAGACTTTCATGGAGCAGCTTCCGCCGGCACTGGAAGAGTCGGCCAAAATCGATGGAGCCGGGTATTTTACGATTTTTACGAAAATTATCTTTCAAGTATCCACTCCAATTATTGCCACGATAGCGGTTTTTGCCGCCGTAACGCAGTGGAATTCGTTTATCGATAACTTTCTTCTCGTTCAGAACCCGAAGCTTAGGACGCTGCAACTGGTGCTTTTTGAATATTTTAACCAAGCCAGCCAAATTGCTTCCGCCTCCAAAGAAGATTTAGCCCGGGGCACCGTTGTCAGGAAAATCACGCCAGAAACGATCAGAATGACGATTACGATGGTTGTGACGCTGCCGATATTATGTGTGTATCCCTCGATGCAGAGGTACTTTGTAAAGGGACTCATTCTTGGCGCAGTCAAGGGTTGACAGGCAAATCCGGATTATTCGGTGTTTGGGCCCAGGCACCGTTAATCATATAGAAATGATAATACTATTGGAGGTCATCAGATGAGAAAGTCGATGTTGATTTCAGTTGCATTCATTCTATTATTGACTATGGTTTTATCGGCTTGTAGCGGAAATTCGGGAGAGGTGGATGGGAAAAAGGGTGAAAGCGCATCCCCAGTCCAGACGAAACAGCCGGAAACATCAAGCGATGCGCCGAAGGCAAAGGAGCCCATCACAATAACGATGCTTGTTCCTGAACCGGGAGCATCGGGATGGAACAATTACCATGATAGTGCGATACAGCAGGAAATTAAGAAGGTAACAGGCGTTACCCTGGAAATTATAGATGCGGACAGCGATAAATTTAACGTCATGCTTGCCAGCGGCGATTTGCCGGATATCATTCGAGGCGGTCCCGCGTATATCAAACAATTGGTAGAAGGCGGCAATGTCATTCCGATCGACGATCTGCTTCAAACCAATGGGCAGAACATCCTGGAAGCGATCCCGAAAACCGTTGCTTTCAGCAAGAAGTTCTGGAGCAACGGAACGGATAAGACGTATTTTCTACCACCGCAGGTAGGTCAGGATAGAATGGGATTTGAAGATCCTGTAGGTCCGGTACTGCGTTGGGATTACTATAAAGAGCTGGGATATCCCGAAATTAAAAATGAAGATGATCTTCTTCAAACGATTGCCGAAATGGTTAAGAAACATCCGACAACGGATGACGGAAAAAAGGTATACGGGGTTTCTGCATGGACCGATTGGGGGAATTGGTCGTATCAATTCGCAATGGGTCCGATTTATGGAAACACGCCGTTGGCGGGTGAGGTAACTGGATATCATTGGGACACCAACGAAGCAAACAATCTGCTTACCGATACGAATGGCGCTTTCTGGAAGAGCGTTTCGTTTTTCAATAAGGCCAATAGGCTCGGCATACTCGATCCGGATGCTCTATTGCAGAAAGGTGAAGATTTTGCCGCAAAAGCGACAAACGGGCAGCTTCTTTATGGTCCTGCAACTTGGATGATGGGCGACTATAATTCCAAAAACGCCAAGGATGGAAAAGGATTTATTGCAATACCATTGGATTGGGGCTTTCAGTGGCACGGGTCAAACCAAGTTCTAGGTTACAGCGATAAGCTTTATGCCATCACCAAGAACGCCAAAGCGCCTGATCGTGCAATGGATTTATTAAACTATTTGTGGTCGTATGACGGTTCCAGAACGATGGCCAGCGGCGTAGAAGGCATTCATTGGGAAAGGGTTGACGGCAAGGCCCGGTTAAAGCAGGAAACGATCGACCTGCAAATCGCCGGCGGAGACGCTTGGATCAATACACTCATTGGGGTATTAGGCAATTTGACCGGGATAAACGGGTATACGATTCACCCGAAAGACGGGGCGCCGTTGGATTTGTTCCAGGACCCGGAAGTATACACGAGTCGAGCGAATCCCATGCAGAAAGACTATTCCGATCATTATGGCGTAAAATACCCGGCAGAGATATTCGCGCAAAAGCTGGCAAGCGGGAAAAACAAAAACCAAAAAGACCAAAATACGCTTGCTTTAGGTTTGTTGCCATCTCCTCCGGATGACATTAAAAGAATGGAAGCCAAATTAAAAGACCTGGCTGCCCGTTTATCCGCTGAAAGTGTACTTGCCAAATCGGATGCCGAATTTGCAGAAAAACAGAAGCAGGCTATCGCTGCATATAACAAAGCCGGCGCGGACAAAGTGTTTGAATGGTATGCAAAAGCATGGAATGACGCCAAGGCTCAGGCCGCTGCTATTCAATAAAAAGAAAGGGCGGTCAACGCTTGTGAGAGCTGATGACCGTCCCGATTCATATGGAGGCCAGGATGATTATTATTAAACAGGGTGCCGCTTGTGCCAGCATCGTGGTCGAACAAACGCCCGTTGCTTTGTTCGCGGCAAAGGAACTGCAGAAATATCTGTTAAGAATATCAGGCTGCCGGGTTTCGGTTAGCGGAAAGAGGGTAGATGGCCACGCCGCGATCTATATTGGCAGTATGCATTGGTGCAAGAATGAAACCCATTATGATCCCGGCTTTGAACAATTGAAAGATGACGGTTTTTGCATCAAGAGCGTGAATAACGAATTAATTCTGTCGAGCCGTGCTGAAAGAGGCCTTTTGTTTGCGGTATACTCCTTATTGGAGATGATAGGGTGCCGATGGTTTTATCCCGGCGAAAGCGGGGAGTTTATTCCTTCACTTCACGATATCCGCATCGATGACCTTAGCGTCTTGGAAAATCCGGATTTTGCAATCAGGAGCTTTACCGAAGATAGCCACCAAGAGCCTTCGGATATATGGAAAATGGAAATAACGGAACTCATTGACTGGTGCTGCAAAAACAAAATAAACGCGATTTTTATCCACAGTCATCCTTTGAAAGAAATAGAAGGAATTGAATTCGTAAAAGGTGAAATCAAAAAGCGAGGCATGCTCTACGAACATGGGGGACATGGCGTGCAAGACCTGATTGACAGGAATCTGTTTGAACAAAAACCGTACCTGTTCAGGGAAAAGAATGGCGAGAGAAGGCGAGACGGAAATTTCTGCGGATCATGCGATGAAACCATTGAGATGCTTGTGAGCGGGTTAGAAGAAGTGTTGAAGAAACACCCTGAAATCGATCTCCTTCATCTGTTTTTCGATGATGTGATGGAGGGAAGCTGGTGCGAATGCGAACGGTGCAAAGCGATTTCCCCAGCCCAGCAGCTTATGAATGTGATTAACAGGATTGCGGGACGAATCGCAATAATAGCTCCCGAAGTCAAGATCGATATGGTTTTGTATCACGATACGCTGGATATGGCCCAAATCACGTCAGCTCCGGAAAACAATGTGATCGGCTATTTTGCTCCAAGGGAAAGATGCTATTCCCACAGCATTGGGGATAGCTCATGCGAAAGAAACGCTGTTTATCTTCAGAAGCTCAAGGATGTCGTAGGGAAATTTGGCGAGAACAGCTATGTTTTCGAGTATTACGATGACATGATTTTGTTCCGAAAAATGAAAATCAACATCCCGTCGGTTATTGCTCAGGATTTGAAGGATTATCGAAAGGCCGGGATCGGCAAAATCACTTCCCTGATGTTCGGGCGATACAGCTGGTGGGCCTATGAATTTAATATGCATGTATTTGTGAAAGCGGCATGGAACACAAATTACGACTATTCCCAAGGATTAAGGGAGTTCTGCTCCAAACTCTTTCCGGGTATCGCCGAGCAGATGATTTTGTATTACAACAGGCTTGAGCAAGCTTCATATGGGTTTTTGACATTTTGCGAATATGAGGGTTTTGTTCAAGACTTAAGGAATCTCCCGCCCCAGAATTATGATTTCTACCAAAAACATATCGAACAAATCAAAAAAAGTATCGAGCTTTTGAATAGCGGGATGTTCGTCATAAAAGAGTTAATGAAAAATAGTGGCGACGAGCAACAAATTAGACTCATCAGAGAAAAGTACATCTTGGATATTACGATCATGGAAGCGGAAGCGATCTATCATGAAATGCTCGGCAGATTCCTGTATGAAAAGGGAGGATATGCGGACAACGACTTGTTGGAGACTCATCTTCAGATCGCGAAAAGCTTAATAAGCGAAACGAAAAACAGGATCGAAAAAATTCCCTACAGCATAAAAGGCATTGCTGGCGGAGACGGTATTTTCGTCAGACACCTATGCGGCGACCAAATTCATTTCTTGGATTCCATTCAAAAGTTGCCGAACCCGTCCGACGCCGGGCAGCTTGGCAAATAAACCTATCTTTGCGGAAATCAACGGCCATCGCCATCCAATCGGACGGTGATGGTCGTTTGTACATCGGCAGATCAGACCTCAATCAAACGTGACATACTCAACCTATTCGTCTCATCAATGCCTTAGATCCTCATCTTAACGTCAAGGAGTCATTCCTATGTTACCGAAACCGCTCTTCCACATCTCTATCCTTCCCAAATTACTTGGCACGTTTTTGCTGATCATCGTTCCTCTCTATGTAATTAGCTTGCGTATTCATCAAATCGGCGAATCGAATGTCAAGAAGGAAATTTCCCTTTCCATGTCGTCTCGAATCGCGTTCTATATGCAGACGCTCGAAGCCGAGATTGGACGGATCAAGAAGTTGCAAAATCAGTATATGATTGATGACGATATCAATAATTTGAGTGCGATTCCTTTCACGCATTCTTTTTATGAGAATATGTTGGCGCAGCAGCGAATACAGGCGAAATTGAATGTGTTAAAGAGCTCCAGCCTATACGTAAAGGAAGCTTTTGCCTATATACCAGCAATAAAGAAAACGATCTACACCTATACGATTGAGGATGAATTGCCGCAGCAGCAAGTCAAAGAACTGGCCGCCCTTTCCGGGAAGCAAACGTCCCCTTTTGTCTATTGGGATCATCATCTCTATCTGAATGTGACCTATCCGGATCCCCGTTTATACGGACCAGATCCGATGTATATAATTCAAGTGCAAGTAGATGAAGCTCAAGTATCGGCATTCCTGAATGGCATTTCCAATTACCCGGATGCCGGCGCGATGCTTTTCAACCGAGAGCAAGGTTGGCGGATTATGGGGCATCCCAACGATTCGATATTGGATGCCATAACCAACGACCTTGTTCGACCTATGCCAACGGACACCGATGGCAAAAGGATGACCGTTCAAGGCCAACGTTACCTGATCTTCTCCAAAAAATCGGATGTGTTAGATGCTACATTGGTAACGTATGTGCCCGAGAAGCTTATACTCGGTTCGCTGCGTACGTATCAGAACTGGTTCTGGGTGTTGTCGGGGGCGTCTTTGCTCATTGTTATTGTGTTCTCCTATCACATTTACCGAGTCATTCACGCGCCATTACGTAAATTAGTAACCGCTTTCCGACGGTTGGAAAGCGGAGATGCAAACATCGAAATCCGCCATCGCAATCACGACGAGTTCGAATATTTGTACACCCAGTTCAATTCGACGACCAGCAAGATGAAACAATTGATCTCGGAAGTGTATGAATCACGCCTTCGATCACAACGTTCCGAATTAAAACAGCTGCAATCGCAAATTAATCCGCATTTTCTGTATAACACGTATTTTATGATTCATCGCATGGCGAAAGCGTTGGATGTCGATAACCTGCTTTCGGCGTCGCAATATTTAGGCGAGTATTTCCGCTTTATTACGAGAAATACGGCAGATGAAGTCACGCTGGAGGAGGAGGTTGGCCATACAATGGCTTACATTCGGGTCCAGATGTTGAGGTTCTCGAACCGAATCCGAACGGAAGCGGATGAATTGCCGGAAGATTGCCGGCACGTTGTGGTGCCAAGGCTCATTCTGCAGCCCATTCTGGAGAACGCATATGAACACGGGCTGAAGGATCGAAGCGAAGGCGGAATCGTCAAGCTTCAGTTTCAACGTTCTGGAGACAAGCTCCACATTATGATCGAGGATAACGGTACAACGCTTCAAAATGAACGGCTGCAATGGCTGCAGTACAATCTGCAAGCAGCAGGCGGAAATTTGGAAACGACCGGTATTGTTAACGTCCATCGTAGACTGCAGTTAAAATATGGTTCAACATATGGCATCGAAGCATCCTACGGCGACATGGGTGGTTTGCGTGTCATCATGACGATACCGGTGAGTAGCCAGGAGGAGTGATCTTATGTATCGGTTATTGATCGTGGATGACGAACCTTTCATCGTAAACGGACTTGTCGGGACAGTGAAGGAAGAAGAAGCGTGGGGTCTCGAGGTGCATGGCGCCGAATCAGCCAAGGAAGCGTTGGAAAAACTGGAACGGTACAAGTTCGATATTGTGATGACCGACATCAATATGCCTGAGATGGACGGATTGCAGCTGCATCAAGAGATTGTGAAACGGTGGCCGCATTGCAAAGTCATTTTCCTGACCGGTTATAACGATTTCAGCTATGTGCTCGAAGCGCTTCGCCACCAAGCGGTGGATTATGTTCTGAAAACGGATGGCGACGAAGCTATTCTAATTGCAATTGGCAGAGCGGTAAAACAACTTGAACAAGCGATAGAAGCCGAGTCCATGATGACGTTGGCGAGAAAGCAGCTTCAGCTCGCGCTGCCTGCGCTTCAACGGGAGTATTTGGCGCAACTTCTAAGGGGGGAGGCACGGGCGCTTCGCCAAATGGAACGGCAATGCGCTGAATTACAGCTGCCGCTCGATCCGCAAGCGCATGTGCTGCTTGTCGTTGGAAGGGTCGATGTCTGGCAAGAGGATTTTTCATTGTCCGATCGGGTCTTGCTTACGAACGCGGTGCAAAATATTTTTGCAGAATGGTTGTCGACGCGGATGAAGCTGATCGCTTATTTGCCCGACGATTCTCGAATCGTGTGGCTGCTGCAGCCAGACCGTACAGGACACTCCGTTTCAGCCGAGATTTGGACCTCATCCATTCGCTTCGTGTCTCAAATGCTGGAGTCGGTGCAAGCCACATGCCGTCAGTTGTTGAAGCTGCCCGTCTCGTTCGTTGCCGCAGGCTGCGCAATCCCGTGGAGCGAAGCGCCGAATAAGATGGATGATCTCTACCGGATGCTGAATCGTTCCTTCGGGACCGGTTCGGAAGTCATCCTGAACGAAAGTGCATTAGCTGCTGAGAAGACCCAAGACCGAGAGGAATTTAAACGGCTTTCTCTGCAGAGACGAATGATGTTGCTAGAGGAGCGATTGAATCAGGGAGAAGGAGATACGCTTCTGCAAGAGCTGGACACATTGCTTGAAGCGTTGACGGAAATGCCGGATATGTTCCGAGTGACCGCCTACTACAGTATCGTAACGGCGTTTATGAGTTATGCGATACGGGAGAGGTTGATCGACGGACTGGCTGTCCAGTTCGACCTGAACAAGCTGTACAAATTAGAAGCGCACGGCTCGTGGAGCGCCGCCATGCGCGATGTCCGCATGCTGGCCGAACGGCTCCGGGAAATCAAAGCGCAGGACAAGCAGCAAAGCGAACACGAATTGATTCGCAAAGTTCGGCTGTATATTGACGAGCATCTGGACAGCAGCTTGTCCGTCACCAGCATCAGCGATTACGTCGCCTTTAGCCCGTCTTATTTGTCGCGGGTGTACAAGCAGTTGAGCGGGAAAAGCCTCGCTGACACGATCATGGAGGCCAGGCTGCATAAGGCGAGACAGCTGCTGTTGGAAACCGATATCAAAGTGCAGGACATCACTTCCGCCGTAGGGTTTGAGTCTGCCGCTTACTTCATCCGCTTCTTTCGCAAATATATGAATATGACGCCAATGGATTACCGGGATTCTCATAGAACGTGACAAGAGTAACGAGACATGAAAAGTCTATCGATGTCACAAGCGGATTATAGAATCCCCCGTTCGGGGCTTCTATACTAGGGACATCGAAGAATGTTCTTCGACCTACGATAATTGGAGGGGGAAGCGAAGTGGCAAAGAGAAATTGGCGTCTCGCGGCGCTAAGCGGCGCAATTGTACTCATGCTCGCGGCAACGGCATGCGGCAAAGGGGATACGCAAGGCTCGAGCGCGTCCAAAGAGTCAGCATCAGCGGCGCCATCCGCTACAGCAACGAGCAGTCAGGAAACCAAGCAAGAAGACGGTCCTCTGACGAAGTATGATCCGCCGATTGAAGTCAGTACGATTTATTGGGACTCGGCGCCTTTCAAATTCAAGGACGGCGAGTCGCTGGATAACAACGTGTGGACCCAAGAGTACGAGAACACGCTCGGCATCAAGCTGAAAACGGCCTGGTCCTTCTTCGGCTCGCTCGATCAGTACATTCAGAAGATGAACGTCGCCATCGGCGGCGGAGATTTGCCGGACTTTATGCAGGTCCTGCCGGCGCAATACAAGCAGATGGCGGCAGCGGGCCAATTGGAGGATTTGACGCCGTATTACGAGAAATACGCCTCGGATTTAACGAAAGATATTTTGAATCAGGATGGCGGCGTGCAGTTGAAGGCATCGTACGTGGGCGGCAAGCTGCTGGGCATTCCGCATATCGGCTCGACGATTGACGGCACGCCGTTGCTGTGGGTACGCAGCGATTGGCTGAAGAAGCTGAATTTGCCGGAGCCGAAGACGATCGACGATCTCATTACGATTGCCGATGCATTCGTGAACAAAGACCCGGACGGCAACAGCAAAGCCGATACGTACGGTCTCGGCGTCTCCAATGAGCTGTATGGCGGAGGGCCTGGGCTGGAAGGCTTCTTCAACGCTTTCCATGCTTATCCTGGAGGCATGTGGATCAAGGATAGCTCGGGCAAGCTGGCTTACGGCGCGGTTCAACCGGAAATGAAAACCGCTCTCGGCAAGCTGCAGGAGATGTACAAGAAAGGCTTGATCGACCAAGAGTTCGGCACGAAAGACAGCGGGAAAATTCAGGAGCAGCTCGTGAGCGGCAAGCTGGGTATGTTTTTTGGCCAAATGTGGACGCCGCTGTGGTTCGGAGACGGGAAGAAGAACGATCCGAAAATGGATTTCCAAGCCTACGCCCTTCCGACGACCGACGGTCAACCGGTGTTCAAGCAATCCGGTTTCCCGACGGGCATGTATTGGGTGGTCAAGAAAGGCGCGGCTCATCCGGAAGCGGTATTCAAGCTGATGAATGTGAGCGAAGAGAAAGGCTACGGCAAGACAGCCGATGCGACCAAGTATATGACGGACAACGGGATCGAATTCTTCAAGTATGCGCCGATTCTGGTTGAACCGCCTCGCAAAAACCTGAACAATCATCTACTCGTCACGGAGGCATTGAATTCGAAGGATACCTCCAAGCTGAACTCGGAGCAGAAATCGATCTACGACACCATCGTCAAATACCAAGGCGGAGATAGCAGCGGGTGGGGGTATGACCGCGTATTCGGACCTACAGGCGCATTCTCTGTCATCGATCAATACGTCAAGAACAATGAAGTGCTCGTAACGGAGTATACCGCAGCGCCGACGGAAAGCATGGGCAAATACCAATCGACGCTCGACAAGATGGAGAAGGAAACGGTCACCAAGATTATTATGGGCGCCGCGTCGCTCGACGCCTTCGACCAATTTGTGGCGAATTGGAAAAAAGCCGGCGGAGACACGATTACCAAAGAAGTGGACGATTGGGCGGCGACCAAGTAAAACCGCTAGAAACAAAAACGAAGGGGAGAAGCGTACGAACATGCTTTTCCCCTTCCGCATAAATGAGGAGAGATCATGACGACGAGAAAATGGATTCGCGAAATGCCGCTGCATGTCATGCTGATCCCGACCGTAGTGCTTCTGATTGCGTTCAGCTATGTGCCGATGACCGGGATCGCCATAGCTTTTCAAAATTTTTATCCGGGTCATAATTTTTTCAGTTCTCCATGGGTCGGATGGGAAAATTTCCAGTACATGCTGCAGCTTCCGGGGACGCTGCAAGTATTGTACAACACGCTGTTTATCGCCGTGCTGAAAATTGTGGCGAACCTGGTCGTACCGATCGTGATGGCGCTGTTGCTGAACGAGGTGCGGAAAATGTGGTTCAAGCGAAGCGTGCAGACGATCGTGTACTTGCCCTATTTCATCTCCTGGGTGCTGCTGGGGGGGATTCTAGTTGACATTTTGTCGCCGTCGCAGGGCATCGTCAACGAGATTCTGAAGGCTGTCGGCTTGCCTTCCGTCTATTTTCTGGGCGATAATCACTGGTTTCCCTTTACGCTGGTCGCCACGAACACGTGGAAGGAATTCGGCTTCAACACCATCGTCTTTCTCGCCGCGCTGACGGGCATTAACCCGTCGCTATACGAAGCGGCTTGCATCGACGGCGCAAGCCGCTGGAAGCAGACGCTGAAGATTACGTTGCCGGGGCTGCTGCCGATCATCATCCTCCTGGCGACGCTCAGCTTAGGCAACGTCCTGAATGCCGGCTTCGATCAAGTGTTCAACCTGTACAATGCTTCCGTCTACGAAAGCGGGGATATTATCGATACGATGGTATACCGAATCGGGATGGGCGATGGTCAGTACAGCGTAGCGACAGCGGTCGGTTTGTTTAAGTCGGTCGTTTCATTCATTCTCATTTCCGTCTCGTATTTGCTGGCCTACAGATTCGCAAATTATCGGATTTTCTAAGTCATGCTTTATTAAGGAAGGTAGGAGCCATGCATTATAGAACGAGAAGTCATACTGTATTCCAGACGTTGAATTACGCCTTTCTGGCGCTGCTCTCCTTATCTTGCATCTTTCCGTTCATTCACATTCTGGCCGTCTCTTTCAGCTCGAAAGAAGCATCGACGGCAGGACTTGTCGGCTTGCTGCCGGTTCATTTTACGCTCAAGTCGTATCAGTTTATTCTGGACAAACCGGAGTTCGGGCACGCTTTCGTCGTTTCCTTGAAGCGGGTCGCGATCGGTCTGTCGCTCAATATGCTGCTGACGCTGCTGACGGCGTATCCACTCTCTAAGGAGGTGAAGTCGTTTCGATTTCGCACCGGGTATGCGTGGTTCTGCGTCTTTACGATTTTGTTCAGCGGCGGCCTTATGCCATGGTATGTGACGATTCGGAATTACGGCATCATGGACACGATCTGGGCTCTCGTATTGCCGGGAGCCGTACCGGTATTCAACGTCATTCTGCTGCTGAACTTCTTTCGCGGGCTGCCGAAGGAGTTGGAGGAATCGTCGTTTATCGACGGAGCCGGCCACTGGACGACGTTATGGAAAATCTATACGCCGTTGTCGCTCCCGGCGCTTGCGACCATTACGCTGTTCACGGTCGTCGACCATTGGAACTCCTGGTTTGACGGGTTAATTCTGATGCGGCATGCTGAACATTTCCCTTTATCGACTTATTTGCAGACGATCATCGTCAATGTGGATTTGACGAAATTAAACTCCGTGAGTCCATCGACGGCGGAAATGCTCGCAAACGTCTCAGACCGAACGGCCAAAGCGGCGCAAATTTGCGTGGCCATCTTGCCGGTGCTGCTCGTGTATCCGTTTTTGCAAAAATATTTTGTCACCGGAATTGTGCTTGGCAGCGTGAAAGAGTAGGGATGTGGAAGGCCGGCAGCGAAAATTCGCAAATTGGAGGAGATTGTTGATGAAAAGGTTCAAATTTACTGGGATGATTTTTCTCTCCATGCTCTTTATCGCCTCAACGTTTTCTGTCATCCCGCCGCAAGGGAATGTGGCTCAGGCGTCGTCTGTGTCGGAAAAGCTGCTCAGCGATAACCCTCTTGGCTGGTTGATTTCGACGGGGACGGCAAAGATTAGCACAGGAGCTTCCTATTCATGGCTAAAGGAAGGCCAATACGCATCGGATCCAAGCATTGTTTCGACCGACAGTACCTCGCCGACGCATATGCAGGACGGGAGATCCGTACCTAGCAACCTGTATGATAATTTCGGAACGTTTGCGAGCGGCTCTGACTCCTACGGAACGCTCGTTTACGACCTGAAAGCGGTTTATCGAGTATCGAAAGTACAAGTATGGGCTACAGCAGATTCGCAGCATTATATGAAGCAGTTTGAAGTCATGGCCAGCGAGGACGGCGTGAATTACCGCAGCGTCGGGGTCACTCTCAATACGAACGGCACGACTTCGGGCGTAGGCGTCACGACACTTGCGATCAAGCCTGCCGTTCACGCCAGATATGTCAAAGTGATCGCGAAAAAAGATACCGCCCAATATCAAATGATACTTGGAGAAGTTGCCGTGTGGGGAGACAATACGTTAAAGCCGATGTCGCTCCTGTCTAACACGTATTTGCGAGCCTCGGGGACCTACAATACATCGACGCCGAAAATAACAACGAATTCAACCTATCGGTGGATCTCGGACAAGCCTTTTGAGACTGACAGTCAGTCGATCGCTACCGATAATGACTCGAAAAACGACGGGGCTGGAGGCTGGCCGGATTTAACGGACGGCGACCCCCTGAACACCGCCGGCGACTACAACCTTGATTCCGTTTGGGGTTATCAAGGAAAATATCAACAGGTCATATATGATTTGAAAGACATCTATGCTATAGGAGCGTTGGATGTTTGGACCTACGCCAACTCGCAACACTGGATGGACGGTTACGAGGTTCAGGTCAGCAGCGACGGGGCTCATTATTCTACGTTGGGCTACACGGTAAACACCAACAGCAGAAGCGCGGGAACGTACGTCAATACCCCATCCTACGGCATTTCCGGTAAAAATGCCCGTTACGTCAAGTTCATTCTGCATAACGCAAACGATTCCTATCAATTGACTACGGGTGAAATCGCTGTCTGGGGATGGCCGTTAAACGATCTTACCTTACCGCATAATGCAACGCCGGAAAAGGTAGAAATCACTACGGATGTATTGACGCAAAGCTCTATCACTCTGGATTGGACCGACTATAATCAAACGGTGAACGATGTCGGATCGTATAACTTGTACATTGAGACATCCGATTTTACGAGCACCGTAGGCAAAACGCCGAAGATGAAGTATACGGAAGGCATGCGGGAAACGAACGGCAAGGCGGCCATTTATACGGGATTGGCGCCCCTGCAAACGTACTATATTGCGTTGGCTCCGGTCGGCAAGAACGGCGAGAGAACCGACGTGACGACAGTCAAGATTACGACGCCTGCTGCGCTGGGCAATCCTAGGGAGAAGGTCGGAGACATCTTCGCCATTGACAATTATCCGTACGGCGGAGGCGGATATATCGATCATGGCGAGCAGGAAGACATCATGCTGATGAAAAATTTGCGCTATCTGAGTCAGCTTGACGGCGTATACAGAACACATTGGTGGCAGCATTGGCCGTGGGTGCTTGATTTGTACGGAAGATATGGGGTCACGTTCTACGGCTTCGCCAATTTCAACAATGAGAACCTGGCTTCCGACAATGCGCGGGGAACGTACTTGTGGCAGGCGGGCGATGAACCCGAATTTTCGGGGTATACAGGGGCTACGTGGGCTTCTGTCGTGAAAACGACGCATGACGTTCTCAAGGCGGCGAACCCGAACAATATGCTGACGGCGCCGGATGTCGGAGGAGTCAACACGACGTTTATCAATGACTTTTACAATTCGGACGGACAGAACGGCAATCTGGTCAAAACGTATTTCGATGCGTTCAGCCTCAGCGCCTTCGTTGGGTACGGCGATTCAGTGCCAGCAGGCCTCGCCGGCGGCGTCCCCGAAGGGCTGATCCAGAAGGTAAGCGATATCCGTACGATTATGACAAATCATGGCGATGGAAACAAGCCGATCGTCTCCGTAGGTACGGGTTGGACGACGCAAAGTCTGCCGCGCACGACCTGGGCGATTCCTGTCAGTCAGACGGTGCAGAGGAATTATCTGGTTCGCACGTTCCTCCTCAGCTTGGGAATGGATATTAAGCGGATCGGTTGGTATGCATTCCAGGATTCCGGAACGGACCCGAACGACCAGGAAACGAATTTCGGCATCGTCGATTGGAATGGCAATCCGAAGCTGGCCTACTATGGCTATCATCTGCTGATCAGGGAACTGAAGACGGCCAAATATTTGAGCGCCGTTGCCGGCATCAGCAATCCGTATTACGGCTACAAATTCTGGAGCGAACAGAAGAACCAGTACATCAATACGTTATGGGCTGCGGATGAATCGACGAAGACTGCACACTTGTCGACAACGGCATCGTCGATCACAGTGGTCAACACGGATGGCAGCATCCAAACCTTGCCGGTCAGCGGCGGCATCGTGAATGTCACGATTACCGGAGCGCCGGTATTCATCCATTCCGATAAGGACGTAACGGTTACTTCGATCAGTTGAGGTGCAGCACGATGAGAATGATAAGTTTGGACGGACAGTGGGAGTTGTACTATTTGCAACAGGGAGAGCTTGACATTGATCATCCGGTCGCGCTGCGGGCATCCGAGCTTAAACCGATTGCCGCTGCGGTGCCTGGCAACGTCGAGCTGGATTTATGCGGCGCCGGTATTCTGCCGGATCCGTATGTGGGTGAGAACATCCATCTGCTGAAGCCTTATGAAACGTACGAATGGTGGTATCAGCGGAAACTTACAGTCGAGCCGTCCGGCGTTAAGCACGAGTTGGTATTTCATGGCGTCGACTGCGTAGCTACGTATTGGCTGGACGGGCAGGAAATCGGCCGCAGCGACAACATGTTGATCGAACATCGCTTCGATGTGACGGGTCTGCTGCAGCCTGGACAGGAGCATGTGCTGACGGTTCGATTGCAGTCGCCGGTCATCGCAGCGCTCGGCAGAACCTATGATCCTTCGAGCTATGCGTTCCCGGTCAACGCCGAGCAGCTGTGGATTCGCAAAGCGGCGCACAGCTTCGGGTGGGACATCTTTGGCCGGGCGCTTTCGGCAGGGCTATGGCGGTCTGTCGAGCTGGTCTATCACGAGCCGAATGAAATCGCCGACATGCACTTCGCCACAACGAAGGCGAATGAACGGCAAGCTCATGTGCAGGTGTTCTATCAGTTCGCTGTTGAACCGCGAACGCTTAACGGCTTGCAGCTTCGCATGCGAGGAGTGTGCGGGGATTCGTTGTTCGAGGTAACGAGAGGGCTCAAGTTTGCCTACGGAACGATGGAGCTGACGGTGGAACGGCCGAAGCTGTGGTGGCCGCGGGGCTATGGAGCAGCGAACCTGTACACGGTGACGACAGAGCTGCTCCACGATGGAGATGTGATTGCGTCGCGTACGGGTACGCTAGGTATCCGCACGCTGGAGCTGCTGCGCAGCGATGTGACGACGCTTGAACGTCCCGGGCAGTTTCAATTCAAGGTGAACGGCTTTCCCATTATGGTCAAAGGCTCGAACTGGGTTCCGCTGGATATGTTCCACAGCCGGGATGCCGGTAAATATGCGGAGGCGGTCGCGCTGGCCGCCGACCTCGAATGCAACATGCTGCGCTGCTGGGGCGGCGGCGTGTACGAGGATCATGCTTTCTTCGATTTATGCGATCGCAGCGGCATTCTGGTATGGCAGGACTTCGCCATGGCGTGCGCGATGTATCCGCAGGACCTCGAATTTCAGGATATGCTGCGCAAGGAAGCGCTCGCTGTCGTACGCAAGCTGCGCAACCATCCGTCGCTCGCGGTTTGGGCCGGCGACAACGAGTGCGACGAAATTTTCCTTGATCGCGGGCTGGACCCAAATCAAAATGTGCTGACCCGCAAGGTGCTGAAGGACGCTGTGTTCCAATGCGACCCGTATCGCCCGTATGTGCCGAGTTCCCCGTACATCTCGCCGGAAGCGTATCGGCTTGGTACGCCGGACTGCTTGCCAGAGCGCCATCTGTGGGGGCCGAGGGACTATTTCAAGAGCCTCTATTATACATCTGCGAACATGCACTTTATCGGCGAAACGGGCTATCACGGCTGCCCGAATCTGTCCACGATGGAGAAGTTTCTCGATTCCGGGAGCGTGTGGCCGTGGCAGGATAACCCCCAATGGATCACGCACGGCACCGATCCGGTCGGCGGGCCGGACTCGCCGTACCGATTCCGCGTGAAGCTGATGGCGGATCAGATTTATGAGCTGTTCGGCGGCCATCCGGACACTGTGGAGGACTTCATTCTTGCGTCGCAAATTTCGCAGGCGGAAGCGAAGAAGTTCTTCATCGAGAAAGCGCGGCTAAGCAAAGGGCGCTGCGGCGGCATCCTCTGGTGGAACTTGCTCGACGGCTGGCCGCAATTTTCCGATGCGGTCGTCGATTACTACGGCGGGAAGAAGCTGGCTTATCACTATATCAAGCGGGTGCAGCAGCCGGTATGCATCATGATCGACGAACCGGAGAACTGGCACGTGGCTGTGAAAGTCGGCAACGATTCCCTTACGGCGGCATCCGGACCATTCCGAATATGGGACGCGGAAAGCGGAGAAACGCTCCTCGAAGGAACATTCAGCGTGGAAGCGAACGGTCTTGCGGAATTGGGCAGAATCCGCGCTCCGTACAGCATGCAGCGGCTGCTGCTGATCGAATGGACCGTAGATGGCAAGTCGTTCGGCAATCATTACCTAATGGGTTCGCCCGGATTTTCGCTGGAACGTTACCGGCGCTGGCTCGATGCAATCGCATTGTTGCCGCACTCGTTCGACGCCGCCCAGTTGGGCAAGTAAGCCTATTTTTGCAGAAAACAACGGCCATCGCCATCCAATTGGACTGTGATGACCGTTTGTCATCGGCAGATCAGACCTCATCAAACGTGAGCGATCCGCGCCAGCTTCACCCCTGCGGAAATCAAAACGTTCCGGGTTCCGAAGCATGCCGAGTTGCCGCTAAGCGAAACGAACCTGCTGCAGTGGGAGCTCGATGATCTTGAGGTGTTTTGTATGGGCGTAACTGATGTAAAATCGCTGATGAAACGACTGTCGCTGAGGAAAATGCGCATCCGCAGCCGGCTAGTGCTGGTGTACTCCACGCTGATCTTTCTTTCGATCTTGCTGATCAGCGTGATGCTGACCGCTTACTCCAGGCAGCTCATTACCGGCAAGTCCGTCGACTACACCGTCGGTATTTTGGAGCAGATGGGCCAGAATATCGACATCAACCTGCAGCAGATCGATATCGCCTCTTATTTGATCTTTTCCGACGAAGAGGTACTTCGTATTCTGAAATACGGGCCTGGCGACGAATTTGTAGACCGAACCAACATCGAGGCTCTGCTCGTCAATGTAATGTTCTCCAGGCGGGACATCGATTCCATTCATCTGTTCCGCAACAGCCGGTACTGGTTCGGAACGTCTTATCCGTACGCGTATATGCCCTACGAGCAATTGAAGCAAGCCGCCGCCAAGGGTGACGGCAAGCTGGTCTGGATCAAGCCAGACAAGGGGAGCGGAATCATCCAGGCCGCCCGCATCGTCAGAACCGTGCAGATGGAGCCGGTAGGCCTGCTCGTGATGAACATTCGTGAAAGCCTGTTTACCTCGATTATATCGAATCAATTATCCGACATTAACGGCAACGTTTTCATCGTCGACGGCGAGGGCACTGCCATCTCCAGCCTCGACAACACCGCGGCCGAAAGTGACGTGGACGGCAAGATGCTGGAAAGAACCGAGTCGGAAATCGAAAGCAGCGGCGAGGTCGCCGGCCACTTTACCGAACGGATCGGCGGCGAGAAGTATATCGTCACGTACTACCAGTCCCATATCATAGAAGGCTGGAAATATATTAGCGTCATCCCTATTCGAGAATTGACGAAGGACGTCACAAAGCTGCTCAATAGGAGCATTCTCGGCTGCATGATCATTACCGGCCTGTTCGTGCTGCTGTCCTTTTTCGTTTCGAGCGGCATCGTCAATCCGATCAAAGAGATCGCTTACCGGATGCGACGGATGGAAATTCAGCACGAGGAGCCGTCGAACATCCAGTACGAGGGGCAGGATGAAATTGCTTATTTGAACCGATCGTTCGGCGGCTTGATCCAGCGGATCAACATCTTGATCGAAGAAGTGTATGAGCAGAAGCTGTTGCGGAGCGAGCAGGAGCTCAAAACGCTTCAGGCGCAAATCAATCCGCATTTTTTATATAATACGCTCGATACGGTGAACTGGATGGCGATTACCAGCAATATGCCGCAGATCGGAGAGATCGTCCGCTCGCTGTCGGGCATTATGCGCTACAGCATCAGCAATGTCGACGATGAGGTATCGATCGAGGAGGAGCTGGAGCATGTCAGGAACTACTGCGCCATCCAAACGATTCGTTTCGGCGAAAGGCTTGCCGTCACGTACGACATGGAGGAAGACATATTGGATCATCCGATTCCGAAGCTCGTTATGCAGCCGATAGTGGAAAATGTCATCCTGCACGGCTTCAATGGCAAGGAAGGCCGCTGCGAAATATCGATCAGAGGCTTAAGCGGCGATAATGCGATACAATTGGAAATTGCCGACAACGGAATCGGCATGGACGGCCAGCAGCTTGAAGCCATTCTTGAAGGCGAACAGGAAAGGCACGGGCGGCAGGGCGGAATCGGCATCCGCAATGTGGACCGCAGGCTGAAACTGAAATACGGGGCGGGTTACGGATTGACGATTGCCAGCTTCCCGATGCGGGGAACGACCGTTATCATTCGGCTGCCGCACTGAGAGGAGGTTAAGGGATGTACAAAGTATTGATCGCAGAGGACGAGCATATGATCCGGAAAGCGCTGATCAGTCAGATGGACTGGGCCGCAATGGGATGCGTGGTTACCGGGGAAACGGACAACGGCACCCGGGCAATCGGGCTGCTGCTCAGCCTGAAGCCGGACATTCTGATCTCCGACATTCAACTGGAGGGCAAGAGCGGCATCGAGGTTTGCCAATATATTCAGGGTAACGGATTATCCGTCAAGACGGTGCTGATTACCGGCTTCGGCGAGCTGAGTTACGCCAAAGCGGCCATCAAGCTGGACGCGACCGATTTCATCCTGAAGCCCATCGACCCGGCTGAGCTGGAAGCGGCCGTCAGGAAGGCCGTCGCCCAGCTTGATGCGGAGACGGCGCTCGCCGAAGAAATGGTGAAGCTGCAAGCCGTAGTCGAAGAAAGCCTGCCGCTGCTGAAGGAGAGATTTCTTCTGCAGCTTGCGGGCGGCAGTGTGCCGGACCGGAACGAGCTGGTGCAAAATATGTCCTTCTTCAACATTCGTCTCGATCATTATGCCGTGCTGGCGCTGGAAATCGACGATTACGGAAGCTACCTCGATGCGTACCGCCCGCTGGAGCGACAAGCGCTCGAGCTGGCGCTACGCGAGCAGTGCCTCGGCTTGGCGGGACCGACCAAGCAGTCCTGCTACGTGGACTTCGAACCGAATTGCCGCCTTCTAGTCGTCGATCATGAGCGGGGCGCCGATCTGATCGGCATGGCCGAGGCGATTCAGGAGAACGTATTCGACAAATACGGGATGTCGATTTCGATCGGAATCAGCGGCGGCAGTACCGATCCGTCCCGGCTGAACGAAACGGTGGAGGAAGCGAAGGGCGCGTTGCGGCACAAATTTTACAGCGGCAGCCGTTCGGTCGTCTCCCATGCCGATATCCAGGATATCGTACGTGGAAAGACGGTGTCCCCGTTTCCCTATTATGCCGCCGTAACGAGAGCGGTTCTGGTCGGCAATACGGAGGAAGCTCGATATCAATTCCATAAACTGTGGTCGATGATCGGACATGAAGCGGATGAGGCTTACATTAAAAATACTGTCGTCGAATTTATCATCGTCATCCAGACATCGATTCAGAGCGGGCATATCAACCTGGAGCATATGTCGTTCGAGTCGAACGTGTACGGCTTGATCGCCAGTCAATCGACCGTTCAGGATGTCCGCAGCACGGCGGAAGCGCTGCTAGTCACACTGTCCGATGAGGTCAGGACGATCATTTCTTCCCGCAACCGGTCGGTGGTCGACAGGCTGCTTCAATATATGAACGAGCATTACGGCCGCGAGATTACGCTTAAGGAGCTGGGGGAGACGGTTTATATGAATCCCAAGTACGTATCCCGCCTGCTGAAGCAGGAGACGGGCGAGAACTTCTCAGCGATGCTGACGAAAATCCGAATTCAGAAAGCGAAGGAAATGATGGAGCACGGAGACCTCAAGGTATACGAAGTGGCCCAGAAGGTCGGCATTAACGATTCCAGATATTTCAGCCAGATGTTCAAAAAGCATGCCGGCGTGACACCGCTTGATTACCGCAATCGGTACGTATCCCCGGAAAAGTGACTTTTACAAACAAAACGTAACGATCACCACGTAGAATAACGGGATGCCTCTTGATAAAATCATATTTGTAAGCGATTTCAAATTACATATGCGAGAGGGTGGCCCGTATGAGAAGAAAACTAGCGGTAGTATTGGTATCGTGCCTACTTATGCTGCTTGTCGCAGCATGCGACGGAGGCAACAAAGACGGTGGAAGCAGCTCCGATACAGGCAGCGGCAAAAATGCGGAGGCCGGTGGCGGCTCGGGCGACAAGAAAGCGACGATCAAATTTTGGTACTCGGCCAACGACGCCGACCCGAACGACACTCATTACAAATGGATAGAGGACACGATTGAGCAGTTCCAGAAGGCTAATCCCAACATCAAAGTCGAACCTACCGTCATTAGCAACGCCGACCAGTACTTGAACAAGATCAGCACGGAGATGGCCGCGAACAATGCGCCGGATATTTTCCAGACGTGGATGTCGGGCAGGTTGGAGCCGTTCGTCAAGGCGAACCGCATTTATCCGCTGAACGAGGCGATCGATGCGGACCCTGCGTTCAAGGAGCTGCTAAACCCGAACAATTTGGACACCTCCACGTTCGACGGAAAAATTTACGCGCTGCCGAATGCGATGACCGCGGAGGTCGTGTTCTACAACAAAGCGCTGTTCGACAAATACAAGCTGTCCGTGCCGGAAACATGGGACGACCTGATGAATGTCATCAAGACGTTCAAGGACAACGGCGTCGTACCGTTCGCGCTCGGCAATAAAGACCCGTGGGCCGGCTCCATTCCGTATATGGGCATTTACGACCGGTTGTTCGGACCGCAGGCGTACGAGGATGTCGTCCTGAAGCAGCAGGCGAAATGGAACGATCCTTCCTTCGTGGAGGCGGGCAAGAAGCTGGTGGAACTGAAGGATGCCGGAGCGTTCCCGGACAATTTCAACGGGTTGTCCGATGAGGAAGCTCTCGCCATGTTCCATAGCGAGAAAGCTGCGATGTTCTTCATCGGCACGTGGATCGTGATAGAGGCGAACGCGAAGCTAGGCGACAAGCTCGGATTTTTCAACTTCCCGGACATCCCCGGCGGCAAAGGCAGCAAGGCGGATGATTTCATCGTGAACAAAGACGAAGGTTATGCGATCAGCAACGCCAGCAAAAACAAGGAGGCTGCGATCGATCTGCTTAAATTCCTGTTCTCCAAGGAGCGGCAGGCAGCCAATGCGGAGCAAGGCCAGCTCATTCCGACCGTCAACATTCCGTATGACAAATCGAAAATTCCGGCGATCACGATCGAACTGAACGATGCGCTGTCCAAGGTGAAAAATTCGATGATTCCTTGGGATAACCCGCTCGGCCAAAACATCGGCAAGGAGTTCAACATGACGACCCAGGCGATTCTCGCCGGCGCCGGCGTGGAGGAATCCTTCAAGAAGCTGCAGGCGGTATCCGAAAAGGTGTGGAGCAAATAAGGTCATCATATCAATAAACGGCGGTTTGGCGGGGAAGGGCGATCATACGCCCTTTCTTCCGTACTGCCGCTGGAGGGGCGGTGGTTGGAATGGAACGATTATTGCGCAACAAGACGACAATTCTGATGTTCATTTTGCCAGCATTGATTATCTACAGTATCGTGCTGCCGCTGCCGGCCGTATCGTCCGTTTATTTCAGCCTTGTCGAGTGGAATTTGATCGATACGATGCGTTTTGTCGGACTGGACAACTTCAGCTTCCTGTTCTTGTATGATGACGTGTTTTACGCGGCTCTGAAAAATACGTTTATTTATTTGCTCCTGTCCATCGCGCTGCAGCTGCCTATGGCGTTTTTTCTTGCGATCATACTGAGCAAAGCGATCAAAGGGCGGAGATTTTTCCGCAATGTCATCTTCCTGCCGGTTACTTTCTCGGGGGTCGCCGTATCGCTGATGTGGTATTTTATCTATCACTCAGAGGTCGGTCTCGTCAACCGCTTCCTCGAAGCAGTCGGTCTCGGCTTTCTGAAGCATAGCTGGCTCGCCGACGGCAGCACCGCGCTGTATGCGGTCATCATCTGTGTCGCTTGGCAATTCGTCGGCTACCATATGGTCATCTATATGGCCGGCATTTCGACGATTCCTGCGGATATTGTGGAAGCGGCCAAGATGGACGGCGCCGGCGAATGGCATATCATCAAGCATATCATGTTTCCGTACCTCATTCCGATGCTGAAGGTCAGCACGATATTGATGACGACGAGCTCGCTCAAAAGCTTCGACAATATTTACATCATGACGCAGGGCGGGCCGAACCATGCGACCGAGGTGCTCGCTTCGCATATGTACACCAAAGCGTTCGCGCAGATGGAATACGGTTACGGCAGCGCCTTGTCCACCGCTCTGATGGCGCTGTGCATAAGCGCGACGGTTCTGCTTAACCGGTTGTTCAGGAGAGACGACTTTGACGCCTAAGGAGGTGAATCCAACGATGTCGACGAGAACCGCGCTGGTAGCAAATGCGAATCCGCAAGGAAACCGGCAGTACTCGAGGCTGACGGCTCTGAAGTACGTATTTCTGGGCGTTTATGCGCTAGCCATCTTGTATCCGCTTTTTTTCCTGCTCATCTCATCGCTGAAGGACAACGACGAAATTTTTTCCAACCCATGGGGACTGCCGATAAAATGGGGCTTGAACGTCTATTACCAGGTGTGGACGCAATACGAGGTGGGACGATATTTCTTCAACAGTCTCTATTACTCGCTGCTCAGCGTTGCGATTACAATCTTTATTTGCTCCATGGCTTCCTATGCCATCGTGCGGATGAAATGGAAGCTCAGCAAATGGACGCTCGGCTTTTTTTTGCTCGGCCTGATGGTGCCCGTCCATTCGACGCTGGTGCCGCTCTACATTACGGCTTCCAAGCTCGGCCTCAATTATCCGCGGATCACGATGATCGTCATCTTCGTCGCGTTCGCCATTCCGTTCTCCGTATTCGTGCTGGCGGGATTCATCCAGGGCATCCCGAAGGAGATGGAGGAATCGGGAGTGATTGACGGGTGCTCGCTGCCCAAAGCGTTCTGGAAGATCATCTTCCCGCTGCTGGCGCCGCCGCTCGCGACGATTACGATATTCAATTTCCTCGGCTCGTGGAACGACCTGATCTTTAGCCTGATTTTTATTAACGACGAATATTACAAGCCGATTCAGCTCGGAATTATGCGGTTCCAAGGCAACTTCTCGACCCGCTATTCGTTCCTTCTGTCCGCGATCGTCATCGCGATCGTTCCGAGCGTGGCTGCCTATATGGTGCTGCAGGACAAAATCGTATCCGGCATTACAGCCGGCGCTGTGAAAGGATAACGCCCGCTTCCATCGCGGAATTCGAGCAGTTGGCGGAGCATTACGGCATCGGCTCGGTCTGGAAGGGCCTCTATGGGCTGGAGGAAGTGAAGAAGGGGAGAATGCGTTGGGAGGAATGGCTTCCCGACGGCCTTCACCCGACGGAGCGGGGAAGCCTGAGCTACGGTCGGCGTTCGCCGGCATTATTCGTTAACATTGGGGGAGCCGTTATGTCAACAGGCCGTAATGAACTGGCTATTGGTGCGGATATTGGCGGTACAAATCTGAAGCTGGGCTTGGTCACGAGAGAGGGGACAATCCTGGGTTCGCTCTCTCTCCCTCTGGCAAGAAATTCAGAAGGGGGCGCCGATCTTGCTTTTATTGCGGAAGAGATCTCTTATTTCATCCAACAACAGAATCTTAACGCCGAATTGGCAGGAGTTGGCGTTGCGAGTCCGGGCGTTATTGACAAAGAGCGCGGTGTGGTCATTCATGCGGTTAATTTGGGATGGAGCAACGTGCGAATGGTCGAATACCTACAGAGGCAATTGCAGCTTCCCGTACGGTTGGAAAGCGATGCGGTAGCCGGAGCGATCGGAGAGAAAAAATACGGCGCGGCGATGGAGATGGACAGCTTTCTGTACATCTGCATCGGAACCGGCGTAGGCGCGAGTTTGTTTCTGGATGGACACTTCTATGAGGGGGATAGCGGCGCGGCCATTGATATGGGGCATATGTGCGTAATTCACAACGGTTTCCCTTGTAAATGCGGCAACTACGGCTGTCTGGAAAAGTACGTTTCGGGGTCTGCCATTACGGCGCGAGCGCAGTTGGATGCCCGAATGATCTTTCAGGCAGCAGAGAGCGGCGACGAGTTTGCGTGCAAAGTATTCGAGGAAGCAGGTCAGCTTCTGGGAATCGCTCTTGTGAATGCACTGCATTTGTTTGGTGTCGGAAACATCGTGATCGGCGGGGGAGTCAGCCAGGCCGACGCCTACTTGCTTGAGCCTGCGAGACAGATGGTGCGCGATAGGTTTAGCCGTCATACCCTCCCTCATATCCGGATTGAACGCGCGGCTTATCCGATAACGTCTGGCGTAGTGGGGGCGGCGGCTTCATTTTTCGAGGATGAAACATAAGGGGGAGACCATATGCTGATTGATCAGTATTTGCAAAAAATTGCAGCGCTAACGGAAGCCATAGGCGCAACTCAATCGGAAACCATTCGCAGAGTGGCAAGCTTGATAGCTGATTCCGTGGAAAAGGGCGGAGTGCTTCACGTGTTTGGCAGCGGGCATTCGCACATGATCGCGGAGGATGTTTTTCATCGTGCGGGCGGTCTCGCTTGTGTCAATGCGATGCTGGAGCCATCGCTTATGGAATTGAATGTGGGCAGAGCGACAGAGCTGGAGAGGCTCTCCGGATACGCCAAAGTGTTGCTATCCGGCTACGATCTCCGTGCGGGGGAGGTCATCGTTGTGATCTCAAATTCCGGCATCAACGCCGTTCCGATTGAAGTTGCGCTAGAATGTAGAGAAAGAGGGCTACATGTGATCGCTCTGACAAATATGGATCATTCCAGGCAAGCGGCTTCTCGTCATCACAGTGGAGTAAAGCTTTTCGAGGTGGCCGATCTTGTGTTGGACAATTGCGGAGTATACGGCGATGCTGTTTTGCAACTGGAGCATTCCCAACAGTTCGGGCCGACCTCGACGATTGGCGGTCTGATCGTGATGCAATCGGTCGCTGCAGCGGTCGTCGATGAGCTGATCAAAAGAAAAATGGACCCTCCGATTTTCCTCAGCGCCAATCGGGAAGGAGGGGATGAGCACAATGGGGAATTGTTTTCCCGGTATAAAGACAGGGTCCGTTACGCTTAGAAGAGTTGGGGAAGAATAACGGACTTCGCTTGATGGACGCGGTTCGACAGGGGGGCGCCGTATGCATAAAGTTTTGATTGTTGAATTAAGTTTAATTTCGGGGCGGTCATAACGTGAAAGGACGTATGGCCGCCTTATTAGGAGCGATGGAGCAATGATAAACGATCATCCCATATGGGCTTCCATGCTGGCTAAATACCCGGAGCTGGAACCAAGCATGCCCGATATCAAGCGAGCGTTGGAAGTATTGAAAGAAACGTACCGACTCGGAGGAAAAACGTTGCTGTGCGGCAATGGAGGCAGCGCTTCGGACAGCGAGCATATCGTTGGGGAACTGATGAAGGGGTTTATGAAGAAACGGTCCTTGCCGGATGATGTCAGACGGATTTTTCTTGATCGGTACCCGGAAGAAGGCGGCTTTCTGGCCGATCATCTGCAAGGCGCTCTTCCGGCGATATCCTTGATCAGTCAATCTGCGCTTCTTACGGCATATGCCAACGATGTATCCGCGGAAATGATCTTCGCGCAGCAAGTGTATGGTTATGGTAAACGTGAAGATACGTTAGTCGGACTCAGCACTTCAGGAAATTCCGCGAACGTCGTTCGCGCGATGCAGGTCGCTAACGTATTGGGAATGAGGACTATAGGGTTGACAGGCAGAGATGGCGGGCAGATGAAAGAGGTATGCGCGGTTACGATTCGCGTGCCCTGGGATACGACTCCGGAAATTCAAGAACGGCATCTGCCCATCTATCACGGACTATGCATGCTGCTGGAAGAGGAGTTTTTCTAGAATGACTATATTAGCCGGAGTCGATATCGGCGGAACGAAGTGTGCGGTAAGTCTAGGCCGAATCCAAGGAACGCAAATCGAGTTAATCGCTAGAAGCAGCTGGCCGACTTCCTCTTCACCGCAGCATATGATCGACCGATTAATGAATGAACTGGAAGAAAAGCTCAATGAGCTTGAGAGTTCAGAGTTGTCGGCTATCGGCATCAGCTGCGGCGGTCCGCTCGACAGCAAATCCGGAATGATCCTGTCGCCGCCCAACCTTCCGAATTGGGACCGGATCAACATTGTACAGCCGTTTAAAGAAAAGTTTAAAGTGCCCGTCGGACTTCAAAATGATGCCAACGCTTGCGCGCTTGCGGAGTGGCAGTGGGGAGCCGGCCAGGGAAGCTCCAACATGATTTTCTTGACATTCGGAACGGGCATGGGAGCCGGATTGATTCTGAATGGGCGTCTATACGCGGGGACGAATGACATGGCGGGAGAAATCGGCCATATTCGGCTCGAAGATGACGGACCGATCGGTTATGGGAAAGCGGGTTCTTTCGAAGGATTTTGCAGCGGAGGCGGCATCGCGCAGCTTGCGCAATCGATGGTGCGGGAACGGTTAATGCGAGGGCTCCCGGTTTCCTTCTGCCAATCGGAACATGAAATAGCGATGATGACGGCACAACAGGTTGGGGAAGCGGTTAGGAAGGGAGATCCGCTGGCGCTCGACATTTTCGACATCGTCGGAAGGCAGCTCGGAAGAGGACTGGCGATTCTGGTTGACTTATTGAATCCCGAATTGATCGTCATCGGGAGTATCTATGCCAGACAACAGCCTCTGTTGGAAAATAAGGTGATGGAGGTTTTGCGGCGCGAATGCCTTCCTGTCTCATTGTCGGTATGTCGCGTCGTTCCCGCAATGTTGAGCGAAAACGTAGGGGATTACGCCAGCTTATCCGTGGCTATGCACATTCTGATGAAAGACACATAAAAAATTCAGGGGGCGATGCCGCCGATTTTTCTGCGCATTTTCTCCCCAAATAGCTTCCAGCCCACCCATAGCCAGAAGACGCCAAGGATCAGAAGGACAAGCAAGGTTAACAAAATGAAATGATGAGGTACAGAAGGTTTACCGAAGTGATTGTTGCCTAGCCGATTCAGAGCCTGCTTCATTAGAGACATCTGCAGCACAGGATCATTTGTCATACCGCCCGCGTTTACCCGGAATCCGTTAGTTTGGCCGGCTTTGTTAAGTCCGCTTTTTACCGTCAGCGTAATATCGATACCCAATTGATTGCATATTTTCAGCAGCGGCTTGGAGAATGCCCCGAAAGGGAAGGCAAGCACATGGTTCGGCGCACCTAACTTCTGAAACAGAATGTCATTGGCCTTCTTCAGATCGGATGTTACGCGCTGCTCGTATTCTTGCTCGGTTTCTTTTCGTTTCTTATCCTTCAGATAGATCTGGCTGGCAAGCATCGGCAGTTGTTTTTTGTTCGAAGGACCTGTTGGGACATACATGTGCGAGTCGTACGTGTGGCTGAAAAAGTCGATGCCGTTCTTATGCATCAACTCCACCTGCTCCCAGGTGAGCTTCGGAACGCCGTTATGCTGCGGATTGCCGACCGTGTTGACAATAAGAAAGCTGGCAGATGGTGCATGATATTTTTCCAGTACAGGGAAGGCATATTTATAAAGCGACTCATACCCATCGTCGAAAGTCAGAAGGACCGCGTTTACCGGAATCGGGGATGAATGGAGAATAAAGTTTCTGTATTGGTTCATGGTAATCCAGTGAAAATTATTATCCCGCATTAATTCTAACTGTTTGTCAAAATTAGCGACAGATAGCGACTTTAAGTCGTCCGGCTTCGGGCTGATATCATGATACATCAGCACGATAACACGATCCTTATAATAAATCCCGTTCGGGTCATTCGGTTCGGGCTTCAATCCCGTATACGGATAGATAGGCGTTTCCGAGTTCGTCGCGCGGGGATGGGTATAAAACAACCGGTTGATTAGGGGGATTCGCGAATGGTATCTTGTGACAGCCAATGAACCAAGCACTAATAAACCCGCCGCAAGCGATAGAGACAATAAGATGAATTTTGTTTTTAATGTCATGCGGATTACCCCTTTATAATAAAAAGTTAGCTTTAGTAATGACGATCCAATCCTGCAAGAAGTTGCTAATGAAAATTGCGCTCGCGTTTTTTTAGCTTACCCAATCTTTGACAATGTATATGTGTATTCGGTATTGGAATCTTCTCAATTAGCCTCCTAAAGGAGGTTTTTTTTTATTTTCATAGAACAGGTCGGACATTCGTGTCGAATTGTGTTGAAAGAACACGGTTATTATGGTTCAATCTGTATGAATCGAAGAAAAGATTTCCAGCTTGAGTTGAAGGCATGAAGCAGCTCTTGTTTATGCTGGAAATGGAGAGAGAGGTATCTCTATGGAGCATGTTCATGGTTCGTATGATACGACGCTTGTCTTGTTTTCGTATATCGTCGCGGTCGTGGCTTCCTATACCGTACTGGATTTGGCAGGTCGTGTAAGCGAGACTAGCGGGAGAAGCCGCTGGTTATGGCTTTCATTCGGCGCGGTTGCCATGGGTATGGGTATTTGGTCCATGCATTTCGTAGGAATGCTTGCATTCTCACTGCCCGTTCCGGTCGCTTACGATTTAGTTATCGTTCTGTTGTCCGTATTGGCGGCCATCCTCGCATCCTTCATAGCTTTATTCGTTGTCAGCCGCAATCAATTAACGATAAAACGATTGCTCGGCGGCGGATTGATGCTTGCCATTGGCGTATCGGCGATGCATTATATCGGAATGGCGGCTATGCAGATCGATATTACTTACGATCCGATGTACTTTACTCTGTCCATCGTTATCGCGATCGTTGCATCCATTGCGGCATTATGGCTTTCGTTCTACTTCCGTAAGGGAGGAGAACGGGGTGAGGTGTGGAAGAAACTGGGCAGCGGGTTGATAATGGGCGCTGCGATCGTCGGCATGCATTATACGGGGATGGCGGCTACACGCTTTCATTTGGGCGGTAAATCGGGAATGACCACTGGGATCATATTGGATCAGAAGTGGCTCGCTTATTTCATAGCGGGAGGTACTTTATTTACGTTGGGATTATCGTTGCTGGGGATATTTATCTCCAAACGATTTTCCTACAAAGATTCGGAAATTCAGGAGAAGCAGGACGAGATTTATGTCATCAACCGCGAGCTGCGGCAGTTAAACGACCATCTGGAGGAATTGGTGGCGGAACGCACGGCACAGCTTGAGAAAGCGCACGATGAGGCGATTCAAGCGAATATGATCAAAAGCCAGTTTCTGGCCAATATGAGCCATGAGCTGAGAACGCCGCTTAATGCGATCATCGGCTACAGCGAAATGTTGATGGAGGAAGCTGAAGACCTCGGTGCGCCTGCTTTCGTGGAAGATCTCGGAAAGATCAGCGTTTCAGGGAAACATCTGCTTGCGCTCATCAACGATATACTGGACATTTCGAAAATCGAAGCCGGCAAAATGGAGATCTATTATGAGACAATCGGATTGGATGAGATTTTTCAGGATGTAATGACGACGGTCAAGCCGCTTATCGAGAAAAACGGGAATCGGTTGGAAACCCGTTTTATAGAAGGGGAACTGAAAACCGACGTAACGAAGCTGAGGCAAATCTTGATCAATCTGCTCAGCAACGCGAGCAAATTTTCCAAAGAAAGCACAATTGTGTTCGAAGTTTACCCCCAATCGAGAAATAACGTTGCTGGCTATTGCTTCAGCGTTAAAGATACGGGAATCGGAATGACGCCCGAACAGGTGGAGAAGCTATTCCAACCTTTCTCTCAAGCCGATAGTTCAACGACGCGCAAATATGGAGGCACCGGACTAGGACTTGCGATTAGCCAAAGCTTCTGCAACATCATGGGCGGCGACATTAACGTCGAAAGCGCACCCGGTCAGGGGAGTACGTTTACGTGCTGGCTTCCTGCATTTCCCGCAGGAGAGAGTCCGATAACGGATACTCCCGAAACGATTAGAGAAAATGTGCATGAAAATAATCAAGTGAGTATTCTCCTCATCGATGACGAGCCCGTCAACCAGCAATTAATGCGGCGATATCTCGCGAAGGAAGGATGGACCTTAGCGTTTGCGGAAAGCGGGCAGGAAGGACTTAGACTGTCGAAGCAGCTGCGCCCTAAAGTGATCTGTTTGGATATCCTTATGCCGAGCATGGACGGGTGGAGCGTATTATCCGCGCTCAAGAGCGATCCGGAGTTGGCCGACATTCCCGTCGTTATCACGTCGATGACCGACGACAAGCAATTGGGTTATTCGCTCGGCGCTTCCGAATTTCTAACGAAACCTTTGCATAAGGAGAGGCTTGTAAGCGTAATGGACAAGTACATATCGAATCGTGCGGATCACGCCGTTCTGGTCATCGAAGACGATGAGACAACAAGCGAAATGATGACTAAGCTGTTGCGGAAAGAGGGATATTCCGTTACCCAGGCTCAGAACGGTCGGATCGCTTTGGAATGCATGGCGAGGGAGACTCCGAATCTCATCTTATTAGATTTGATGATGCCGGAGATGGACGGTTTCCAATTCATTGCCGAGCTGCGCAAACAGGAAACATGGAGCGACATACCGATAGTGGTCGTGACTGCAAAGTCGATTACGTTGGAGGATCGTTTGAAATTGAACGGCTTTGCTAAGGGCGTCATACAGAAAGGATCGTTCGATCATAAATCGTTATTGACCGAAATTCGCCGATTCATTGAAGTCGGCCAAGGAGCATGATGGGTATGTATACAGTGCTTTTAGTAGAAGATCACGAGATGAACCGCGACATGTTGTCCCGTCGTCTTACCCGCAAAGGATATGAGATCATCATTGCCGAAGATGGCAAGCAAGGCGTCGATCTAGCCATGGAGCAACGTCCGGATTTGATTTTGATGGATTTAAGCTTGCCCGTCCTTGACGGTTGGGAGGCTACCCGTATTCTCAAGAACTCTCCCGAGACGAAAAATATTCCGGTGATCGCTTTAACCGCCCACGCTATGGCAGGGGATAAAGAGAAGGCTTACCAAGCAGGATGCGACGATTTCGATACGAAGCCGATTGAGCTAAGTCGGTTAATCGAGAAAATGGAAGCGGCCTTGGCGAGGAAATGAAACCATTTGTCTAGAATTGTTCATACCAAGCTTGCCCTCAAGGTGATATAATTCCGTTCATACTGTCGATTGAAAGGAATGGGGGCGCACTTTCAGCATGAGAAACGGATTAATTAACGCGGTAATCGCTTATACAATGTGGGGGCTGCTCCCGCTATATTGGAAATGGTTCGAAACGATGCCTGCCGGCGAAATCCTGTCCCATCGGATTATATGGTCATTTGTGTTCGTATTAGGGATTATCGCGGTTCAGAAGCGCTGGCGGGAGTTTAAGCAAACGTTGAAAAATTGGAAATCGCTTCTTCCGCTAGCGGTCAGCAGCGTGCTCATTACGACTAATTGGTTGATTTTCATTTGGGCCGTTAACAACGGACATGTCATCGAGACAAGCCTCGGCTATTATTTGACTCCACTGATTAACGTCATGCTGGCGGTATTGTTTCTTCGCGAGAAGCCGAACCGGGGCCAGTGGTTGGCGGTTGCGCTGGCTGGAGCCGGCGTGTTGCTCGTTACTATTGATTACGGAAGCTTCCCATGGGTATCGGTATCCCTTGCGTTCAGCTTTGGTTTGTACGGTCTTGCCAAAAAAAGAGTGACCATCGACGCTTCTATCGGGTTGCTGACGGAGACCACGATCGTCGTCCCGGCCGCGCTCATATACTGGAGCTACTTAGGAACGGCTCACTTGGATACGGCGTGGTCTTTGCCCGCCGCTTCCTTGATCTTGCTGCTGCTGTCCGGAGCAGCGACCGCGCTGCCTTTGCTGTTCTTCGCCAAGGCGGCGAGTCGGCTTCCGTTATCCACGCTGGGGTTCATTCAATATATCGGCCCTTCGATCACGTTAATTCTGAGCGTACTTGTTTTCAAGGAGACGATTTCCTCAGTCCTGTTGATCAGCTTTACTTTGATCTGGACCGCGTTGGTCGTCTATGCGATGGCTTCTATTCGAACGCCCCGAGCGATTCAGTCGGCGAAAGCTAAGTGAGATGAACCGCGAGCGCAAAAAGCAAACCCTCCTCGGGATGGTGTTAATGAGGAGGGTTTGCTTTTCTTTATTTCACCGAGTCTAGAATGTCTTCGATCGAGTCGAGCGTTGCTGCCTCGAGAACGACGCCCGCAGCATGCACATTCTCTGCAACTTGCTCCGGATGACTAGCTCCGACTAAAGCGCTGGCCACGCTCGGTTGGCGGAGAATCCAGGCGAGCGCTAGTTGTCCGATCGTGAGACCGAGCTCGCGGGCGACGGCTGCCAGTTTCTTGACGGCTTCGATTTTGTCTTCCGTAATTCCGTTCTTTACCCATTCCAGTTTGGCCGCGCGGCTGTCCGACGGAATGGAAGCGACAGAATCGTATTTGCCGGTCAACAGACCCTGTGCGAGCGGGGAGAAGACGACCTGCGAAATTCCTTTTGCTTCGCCGAGCGGAATGATTTCCTTCTCGATGTATCGGTTGAACATGTTATAGATAGGCTGATTAACGACGATTCGATCAAGCAAATAGCGGTCGGCCGTTCCGAGAGCTTCCTCCATCTGGGCAGCCGTCCACTCGCTGACGCCGACATAAAGGACTTTGCCCTGTCTGACGAAATCGTCGATCGTGCGCAGCGTTTCATCGATCGGCGTTTCCGTATCGTAACGGTGGCAGTAGAAAATATCGACGTAATCAAGCCCTAAACGGTCTAAGCTCGAGTTAATTTGCTCGGTAACGTGCTTGCGGGACAGTCCCCGGTCATTCGGACCTTCGCCCATCGGCCAAAAAGCTTTGGTCGCCAAAACGTAGCTTTCCCGCGGATAATCACGAAGGATTTCGCCCATAACTTTCTCGGCCGCTCCTTGCTCGTACACGTTGGCAGTATCGAAGAAGTTGACACCAAGCTCGTACGCTTTACGAATGGCGGACGCGGCACGTTCCTGTTCGACGTATCCTCCGTATGTCAGCCAGCTCCCAAGACTGATCTCGCTAACTTTAAGGCCGCTGCGGCCTAACCGACGGTATTTCATCGCGCAATCATCCTTCCTGTCTTTCGATCTTAACAGATAGAATTGTACCGCAGCAGCCGGGTAACGGGAAGAAGTGAAAGTTTTGTCACTTACTATACTCGAGATAACTATAGGGTGCGTGGCCGACGCAGTTGCCGTGCGACTGAATGAAGTGAGCTTTCCGCGGCTAATTCTGGCTCAGTAGGGCGCGGCGGCGGGGAGTTAGACGGAAAAATCGAGTAATTCTGGCTTAGTATGGCGCGGCGGCGGGGAGTTAGACGGAAAAACCGAGTAATTCTGACTTAGTAGGGCGCAAGGACCGGGAGCTAGACGGAAAAACCGAGTAATTCTGGCTCAGTAGAGCGCAGCGGCGGGGAGTTAGACGGAAAAACCGAGTAATTCTGGCTCAGTAGGGCGCAGCGGCGGGGAGTTAGACGGAAAAACCGAGTAATTCTGACTTAGTAGGGCGCGGCGGAGTGGAGTTAGACGGAAAAACCGAGTAATTCTCGCTGAGCAGGGGTCACCGGCGGTTAAGTCCCATCATATTAAAGTGGTTTTTCTTCTGCTTCGTGTTCAATATTAAGATGTTGTTAAGTCTTTGCAGGATTATGGCTTCCGGGTACGAATCGAATACGGGAGACTAGCGAAGAAGGAAGGTTATGGCCATCGGCAGAGAAGTGGGTATTGGAGTCATTGGGCTGGGCGGAATGGCACGTTATCACATTGAGCAGCTTGGGGAAGTGGCGGGAGCGAGAATTACCGCCTTGTGCGACGTCAGTCCGCAGGCGCTTGCAGAGGTAGGGGCTAAGCTGGGTGTGCCGGAAGAGAAGCGGTACGCTTCGATTGATGCGCTTATCGGCGACGAGGAAGTGGAAGGGATCGTCTCGGTGACGCCGAACGATTCGCATGCCGCTATTCTGAAGGCTTGTATTAAAGCGGGCAAACCGCTGTTTGCGGAGAAACCCCTTACGAGGACGCTGGAGGAGGCTTCGGAAGTACTTGAACTGTACCGGCGTAATCCGATTCCGCTCCTGATCAACTTTTCTTATCGTAACGGGCCTGCTTTTCAGTATGCAAGAGAGTTTATCGGAGAAGGCCGGCTTGGCCGGATCAATCATTTGTTCGTACAATACATGCAAGACTGGGGTTCAACGGTAAAAAATACCCCTTTCTTATGGCGCTTCGACGAAGCGGTTACGGGTACAGGTACTTTGGGTGATCTGGGCTCGCATATGATGGATATCGCCGAGTATTTGACGGGTTCCCGTATGACGGAATTGCAAGCGATGTTGCAGACGATCGTCCAGGAGAGGCAGGATCCAAAGACGGGTAAACCCATTCCCGTGAAAGTAGACGATTTTGCTTGTTTTAACGCGAGGTTCGAGGATGGCGCAGTTGGCGTATTCCAGACTTCTCGCAACGCGCTTGGCTGCGGGAACCAGCACGAGGTGACGCTGTACGGCGAAGCGGGAACGCTGCATGTCAGCACTCTGAATGACGGTCAAGTCGTATGGACTTATCCGAAGGAGGATGGCAGCGGAACGGAAACGGAAACGATCGAGGTGCCTCGGCAGAAAGGCTTGAATCCATGGCGGGAATTCGCGGAACGTATTCGCGGCGAGCAGGCGGCAAATCCGGAATTCGCCACCTTGGAGGATGGATATCGTAATCAACTGCTGTTGGAAGCCGTTGTCCAAGCTCACCAAAGTCGCTCTATAATTGCTGTCGAGTCTGTAAAATCCGAATAGGGAGGCAATATTAAAATGACTGTACGGGTAACGATATGGAATGAGTATAGACATGAACTAACCGACGATAAAGTCAAAGCCGTCTACCCGCATGGCATTCACCGCGCGCTAGCTGACGGGCTGGCCGAGCACGGGATCGATGCGGGAACCGCGACGCTTGACGAACCGGAACACGGGTTGACGCAGAAGGTACTGGAATCAACAGACGTACTGGTTTGGTGGGGGCACATGGCGCATCATGAGGTGAGCGACGAAATCGTTGAGCGGGTGTACAGGAGCGTGTTAAACGGAATGGGGCTTATCGTCCTTCATTCCGGGCATTGCTCGAAAATATTCGCGAAGCTGCTAGGAACGAACACTTGCGCATTGAAATGGCGAGAGGCGGACGAGAAGGAAAGGCTGTGGATCGTTGACCCGTCCCATCCGATAGCGGCAGGCATTAGCGAATATATCGAGCTGGAGAGAGAGGAAATGTACGGGGAGCATTTCGACGTTCCTCCTCCGGAGGAGCTCGTGTTCGTCAGCTGGTTCGAAGGCGGGGAAGTATTCCGCAGCGGGCTTACTTATCGTCGGGGACAGGGGAAAATATTTTACTTCCGTCCGGGGCACGAGACTTATCCGACCTACTACCATCCGGATATCAAGCGAGTTATCGCCAACGCCGTCAGCTGGGCGGCGCCGAGCGGGGTGGCTCGACCGGTATACGGGAACACGCAGCCGTTAGAACAGATTAAACCTAAACAATAAGATGGGCCACGTTCTAACGCTCTTTTCTGGTGTCAAACCTTCCGATCTTTATTCGGAAGGTTTGACACCTTTTTTGATTTATGGGGAGAAAGGGTTAGTTAATGCAGGAAAGATGTACCCCTTTTGCGTAATGTAAGCGGTTACTGAACATGTGCGGGTCCCTCCATAATGAAGGCGTAACGAAGGTCAAATCTAATCCATTGGGGGAAACAAGTCGATGAGAAAGCGGTTATCCATTATTTTGGTTTTTGCGCTCGTATTCGTTTTGGCAGCGTGCGGAGGGGGCAGCAACAATACGGCGAGCCCGAGCGACAGCGCATCTTCGGCCAAGCCAGCCGAAAGCTCTGCGAAGGCTTCGGAGGAGAAATCTCCGGAACCGGCGGAGAAAGTCACGATCGAGTATTGGCACACGTATTCCGATTCGGAAGAGAAGGTACTCGTCGAGAAAATCAAACCGATGTTCGAGAAAGCCTATCCGAATATCGAGCTGAAACTGACCCGTATGCCTTATGAAGGCTTAAAGGACCAGGTCATCGCGGCAGTAGCGGGCGACGCCGCGCCGGACTTGATGCGGATGGACATCATTTGGGTGCCTGAGCTCGCTTCCAAGGGAGCGCTTAAGAAGCTGAGCGATCTTCCGGGTTTTGACGACGTAAAATCAAGCGTATTCGAAAGTCCGTTGCAGACGAATTTCTACAAAGGAGATTATTATGGCGTTCCGCTCAATACGAACACCAAGATCGCCATCTACAACGCGGATACGTTAAAGGAAGCCGGTTTGGACCATGCGCCTGCCACAATGGACGAATTAGTCCAAGCGGCGCGCACGCTGAAAGGGAAGAAGAAACAGGGAATCGGAATTTCCGGTATCCACGCATGGGGTTTGCTTCCGTATTTCTGGAGCCTTGGCGGTCAAGTGACAAACGAGGATTACACGAAGGTAGACGGTTATCTGAATAGTCCAGACAGCATTAAAGCATTGGAAACGATCGTGGGCTGGAACAAGGAAGGCCTCGTCATTCCTGCGCTGCTCGGCGGCGAGCCAGGCGCTTGGGACGGTCTCAAATCGGGTCAATATATGATGATCGACGACGGTCCGTGGTTTTTCAGCATTCTGATGGGCGACGCGGCGAACAAGTTCAATCCGATCGACAAAACCGTGCGGGCATTGCTTCCCGCCGGACCGGGCGGCAGCCATTCCGTCGTCGGCGGCGAAGACCTCGTCTCCTTCTCCAACTCCAAGCATCCGGAAGAAGCATGGACTTTCATGAAATGGATGCTTGGCGAAGAGCCTCAGCAAGTGATGGTCGAGGCGGGGATGATTCCTACCAACAAGAATGCGGCGAACGCGATCGATACGAGCAAGAATCCGTATATTGCGCCGTTCATCGAACAGTTGAATACGGCGCTGCCACGGACCCCGATCCCGCAATGGGGCGAGATGGAGACGATATTTAACCTCAGCTTCGAGAAAGCGATCCGCGGAGAACAATCCGCCGCGGACGCATTGAACGATGCGGTCAAGCAGATCAACGCGGTATTGGGCGGATAACCTATCCGGCTTATAATCCGACGACCGTACCGGCGGTTTTTCGTCCGGTGCGGTTGTCGTCATCCGAAAGAGGGAGGCTATAGCCGTGGCGCAAGTTATGCTGTCCGGAAACCCCAAGCCAATGAAGAAAACCCGTCTGCGAATCGGCCTCAAACAGTGGTTGAACGTGCTACCTTTCGTCGCTGTCGGGATTGTCGGCGTTCTCGTCTTCGTTGTGTATCCGATGATCCAGAACATCAAGCTCAGCTTCCAGGAATTCAACATTTTGCCCGGGACCCAGAGCCCTTGGATTGGCTGGGACAACTATAACGGAGTTTTCGACGACCCTAACCATAAGTTCATGATCGCGCTTAAGAACACATTCCTCAACGTAGCGGTCACCGTGCCGATCAACTGGTTTTTAGCGGTGTTCTTTGCCGTTGTCATCAATACGCGATTCGTCAAGATGAAGGTGACGTTCCGGACGTTATACTATTTGCCGATCGTTACTTCTTGGATTGTCGTAGCGCTTCTGTTCAAGTATTTGTTCGCCGACGGGGCAGGGGGCTTCGTCAACTTCTCGTTGCTTCACCTCGGGATCCTTAAGGACCCTATCGCTTGGAAAAGCCATTATTGGTCGGCCATGATCATGATCTGGCTATTCCATATCTGGAAGACGGTCGGCTGGGGAGTCGTCATCTACATGGCTGCGCTTCAAGGCATCCCCCGCGATTTGTACGAAGCCGCGGACATCGATGGCGCATCGCCGATCAGCAAATTTTTCCGCGTGACGCTGCCGATGCTGCGCCCGATTACGCTGTTCGTTCTCATCAACCTGATCAACGGCGCTTTCGGCTTTTTTCCGCAGGTGTACTTTATTACGGCAGGCGGGCCGATGAATCAAACTCAGGTTATCCCAAGCCTAATCTACATGGAGGCGTTTAAGCACTTCCACTTCGGGGAAGCGGCTGCAATGGGCGTTATGATGGGACTTCTCGTTTTCGCCGTCACGTTCTATCAAATGACCAAGATCGGCAAACAAAGGCTGTTCTAGAAAGGAAGATTCCGGATGAAAACGCAGTGGATGACGAAGCTCGCCGTTTACGCCATCATCGTGGCCGGCGCCATGCTGTTCGTATTTCCGTTTATTTATATGATTCTGACTTCGTTTTTTACCGCGACGTTCTCCTTGCCGAGGCCTGAAGAAGTATTTAACGTAGTGCCTAATTTCATTAACTATGAGGTCGTATGGGGCAAGAACCATTTCGCCCAATATTTTTCGAACAGCTTGCTCATTACCTCGGTCGCGATGGTGGGGGCGCTTCTGATTAGCTCTTTAACGGCTTATGGCTTCGCCCGGTTTGCGTTTCCCGGCAAGGAAGGGGTATTCCGCCTATTCCTGTTAACGATGATGATCCCTTCGGTCATTAACATCATTCCGCAGTTCGTAATCGTTAAGAACCTTGGACTCGTCAACACGTATTCCGGGCTTTGGCTTATCTACATCGCGACCGGAGTCGTCGGCAACATGTTTTTCCTGCGCGGTTTTTTCGAGAGCATCCCGAAGGAACTGGAAGAATCGGTGTTAATTGACGGCGGCGGCAACTGGAGGATTTACTGGAATATTTACTTGCCTCTTTCGCTGCCGGCGATGGGAACGCTCGCTATCTTCATCTTCCAAGCGACATGGGAGGAATATTTCCTTGCGCTGACGATTATTAAGAGCGAGGCGTTGCGCACGCTCCCGATCGCCATTCTCATGTTCAACGACAAGTACGCGACGAACTACGGGCAAATTTTCGCGGCTTCGATGATCGCGCTGCTTCCGGTTATTCTCATCTACGTGATTTTCCAGAAGCGGTTTGTGCAGTCGGGCTTGAATGAAGGAGCCGTTAAAGGCTGAGATGGAGATTTGAATGCTGTACGGAAAGCTCGGTTTCGGAAAAGGATTCGTGGCTGCGGCTGCGTTTATTATCGTAGGAGCTCAGCGGGATGTTCAAGCGGGAATCCGGAGCCGATCCGGAGCCGATCAGGGTTGACAGGATTTCTTCGGAAATAGCAGTCTTGCTAGGAACCGTTTCGACCGACAAGGCGGCTTATAAGCCGGGAGAGACGGTTCGATTCAGGTTGGAAAGTGGAGACTCTACTCCAACTGACTGATATTTGAACAATCACTTGCCAATCAGCAGGAAATTCGGTATCGTGAACACATATTAAGCTTTTCGCGTGAAGCACACGCCGCTTGCTCCTGTTTGCCGGAGCTTGCGGCGTTTTATTTTTCTAAAGGAGGCGGTCGGGGTGTTCGAGAAGGAGTATGAAGGATTTTGGAAGGAGCAAGTTCGAGGTGCTGGCGGGCAGAGGTTGGAGATGCTTCAGAGGGATTTGACGGGAACAAAAAAACTGTTGGAGATGGTGCTGCAGCCGGTACTCGGTTCATTCAAGGGTTTGGTGCTCGAGTATGAGATGGTAAGTCTGTCAGGCGTGAAAATATATGGCGACGTATTTCACCCCCTGCTGCGGACCGTATTCGAAGAGGATAACTACGTCACGCATGCCGAGATGATCACTAGAGACCGCTTCTCGTTCGAGAGGGCTCGTGCGCGTTCCGTTGCTGCACTTGGATACACGTACTTTCCGTATAGTCGGGATGAGCTTGAGAAGAAACCGGATTTCTGCCAACGGAACCTTTACGAGTTAATCGGCCGAATCGGAAATGCGGAGGGGGTAGGTTTGCGCCAGTTGCCCGTTTACGAGCGGGAAGTTATAAGGTTTTCTTTGCTATATAATAAACCTTTTCAATTGGCGGACGTATCCGTTTGGCTGCAACTCAAGAAAGAGACATGCAGAAAAGTATTGCGAGATTTGGAATCCAAAGGATTGGTCTATTCAATTGGCGGCGGTATGACTAGATGCCATGAGTTCATGATTACTGAAAAGGCAGTGTCTCTTCTATACCGTCAAAAGTAGCAAGTCAGCGGCAGGTAGTTGCTCGAAAAATCCGGTTAATTCGAGTGCGGCAGAGGTCAGCGGCGGGGAGTTGCTCGAAAAATCCGGTTAATTCCGGTGCGTTAGAGGTTAGCGGAGGTTAGTTACTCGAAAAAGTCGATTAATTCCGGTGCATCAGGGTCAGCGGCAGGTAGTTGCTCGAAAAAACCGGTTAATTCGAGTGCGGCAGAGGTCAGCGGCAGGTAGTTGCTCGAAAAATTCGATTAATTCGGGTGCGGCAGAGGTCAGCGGCGGGGAGTTGCTCGAAAAAGTCGATTAATTCGGGTGCGGCAGAGGTCAGCGGCGGGGAGTTGCTCGAAAAATCCGGTTAATTCGAGTGCGGCAGAGGTCAGCGGCGGGGAGTTGCTCGAAAAATCCGGTTAATTCGGGTGCGTCAGAGGTCAGCGGAGGGTAGTTACTCGAAAAAGTCGATTAATTCCGGTGCGTCAGGGTCAGCGGCGGGGAGTTGCTCGAAAAATCCGGTTAATTCAGGTGAAGCAGAGTGAGGGTGAATGTTTTCCATAACATTAGACACTCATTCCGGAAAATACGACACCTATTATTGATTATAATGTAAGTGCTTTCAACAACTCCGCCAGGCGTTGTACAATGGGTACACGGAGGGCGATCGCGATGATCCAGATCATGCAAAGGAAAAACCAACGGCTTCAATGGGGCAGAAGGTTCGCAACGAAGATGATCCTCGCCCTGCTCGTGGTCATACTCATTCCGACGCTGACGAGCGTGCTGTTCTATTCGGCTTCATCGAAGTTGGTTAAGAAGAACGTTCGCGAATCCTCGCTTCAGCTTGTAAGGCAGGCCGCGGATGCGCTGTCCTCGATTATTATCGCGGGAACGGATGCATCCAACGTGCTGTACAGCGACGTTAAGCTGCAACAGGCAGTACGCAATACGCAGCCTACAACTGAAGAAGAGAAAACGGATAAAGATTATATTTCGACCCTGCTTAACAATTTCGTAGGCTCCAACTCTTTCGTTAAGACGTTATATGTGTTAAGGGAGGAAGGTACCAGTTGGGGCAGCGGTTCGTTTAAGCAGTCCAAGGTTTATCTTCAACCGCTCCGGGACCTGGAATGGGCTCGTCTAGCCCGCATGAAGGACGGCGAACCGGCTTGGGGGCCGATCGCTTACGATCCTTATAGCGGATATGGAGATAACAACGACCTCATATTGTCGGTCACCCGAGTAATTAAGGATTTCGAGTCGCTAGCCGATATCGGGTATTTGCTCGTTAATCTCGACGGGAAGAAAGTCGTAGACAGGATTAGTCAAATTCATCTCGGGAAGACGGGCGGATTTTACGTCGTGGACAATGAAGGGAAAGTCGTTATCGACAGACGATTGGAGAGAATCGGTCAACCTCTTTCCGACAGCGGTTTACGCGACTGGGCATCCCGGGGGAGCGAAGCGGAGTTTGAATATGAAGCCAATGGCATTAGATATTACAATATCAAGCAGCCCTTATCCAACGGATGGAGTATTGTCGGTTCAGTACCCATCCACGAGATTACGGACGAATTGACGGATATGCGCAGAATGATCTGGACGTCGGCAGTCGGTTTTGCGCTGCTTGCGATTGTAATCGGCCTCATTCTTGCCCGTCAGGTAACTAAGCCGATTAAGCAGTTGACATCTCAGATGAAGGTAGCGGAAAGCGGCGACTTCACCGTGCGCACTGAAGTGAGATCGCAGGACGAAATCGGCCATATGAGCCGCCAGTTCAATAAAATGATCAAGCGAATCGACGAGCTCGTTCACGAGGTGCACGACATTCAGGAGAGCAAACGGCAAGCTGAGCTTAGGGCGGTCATGCACCGCATTCACCCGCATTTTCTATTTAATACTCTCAGCACGATCAAATGGCTTATTCGTTACAATCAATCCTCTAAAGCTTACGAAGCTTTGTCGGCGCTTGTGCTTTTGCTCGAGGCGAACATGGGCAAGAAGGGCAGCTTCGTATCGTTGGCGGAAGAGCTGGATATCGTCGGCAAATATTTATCCATCCTTGAAATCCGTTACGATACGGCGTTCCGGCTGCATCTTGATATCAATACGGAGGCGGTGCCATTCCGGATACCAAGGATGCTTATTCAGCCTATTGTGGAAAATGCCGTTTTTCACGGGCTCGTTCCAACCGGTGGAGACGGGGACATCTGGGTAAAGGCGTTTCCTTCATCCGATGCCATCATGATCGAAATAAGGGATAACGGACGAGGAATATCACCGGAGTACGTGCTGAAGTTAGACAAATATGAGCAGGCGGAGCATTCAGGAATGACCGGAATCGGACTCATGCACGTTCACGAATGGATTAGGTTGTATTATCCGGCAGGGTCGGAGCTGAGAATCGTAAACGGGGAATCAGGCGGAACTGTCGTACTCATGAAGCTGATGAAACCCGTGGACGATAATTGGCAGCGAGAGGGGGCATAGCCATGTATCGGGTCGCGATCGTAGACGATGAACCGGTCATTCGTTTCGGTATAAGGGCTTCGGTAGATTGGGGCCATGAAAATATCGGTCTTGCTGGAGATTTCGCCAACGGAGAAGAAGCGTGGCAGAACATTCGGAATGAGCCCGTCGATATTCTGATTACCGACATCAAGATGCCGGTTATGGACGGACTGGAGTTAACGAAACGGACGCTGGCGCAATATCCGAAGACAAAGGTTATTCTCGTAAGCAGCTATAACGATTTTGAATACGTTCGGCAAGGATTGAAGCTCGGCGTAGTGGATTATTTGTTGAAGCCGACATTGGAGCCGGAAGGGTTATTGGAGCTTGTCCGTAAATGCCTGCGGCTAATCGAGGACGATCGTCGTCACGATCTTGATCGTAAGCTTATTCGTATGACGATGTTGACCAATGACCGCAAGAAGCTGGAAACGGAAGTGAAACGGGCGCTCGTTCACGAAGAAGATCGTTTATCGCAAGGGACTGTTCCTTTTTGGATGACCTGCGGTTATGCGCTTTGCACCGTGCTCATTAACGGGTTGAGGGAGACGGAGGAGGAGTGCGGCAATTTGCATGTCGGCATGCTGTTGGAGGAGATGCAAGAAACGTTCTATGCAACGGTTGAAGAAGGAATTGCTTTCCTTGCAGGGGATAGGTCGTTGGTTTTGGCGGTTCCCGCCCAAAGAGCCGAATCGCCTGAGTCCATCATTCGGGCGATTTGCGGCATTTGGTCCACCGACCTAAATATAAGCGTAACGGTGGGATATGCGATCGGTACGGATGTCGAAGCGTTGCGTTCCGTATATCGGGAGAGCGGGCATTCGGCCCAACGGAGATTTTTCGAAGGAAAAGGGGTATATGGTTCGCCGAAACCGCCGCCTCCGTTGCATCAGCAATCGATGCCGGCTATCAAATCCGCAAATATTCTTCTCCAGGAGCTTCGAACTTCTTCTCACTCCCGAAATACGGAGGCTGCGGATGCCATCGTTCATACTTGGATTAGCAGATGGTCGGCGATGCGGACGGAGCCGGACGCGGTTCGCAAGGAAGCGTTCGAGATCGTGACGGCATTATTCATGAACGAACAAGAGATGACCGTGCTCCTGGACGGATTCGAGGAACTGAAACGGAGCGAAACGATTGAAGAGCTGACTAGTCTGCTGCAGGCGCAGATCCGCGGATACCGCAGCTCTTACGCCGCAGGATCGCATACATTCAAGGGAAATAAGCAGCTTATCGACAAATCCATCGATTATATCTCGGCGCATTATACGAATGAAATAACGCTTCAGCAGCTCGCAGACCACGTTCATATGAGCAAGAACTATTTTTGCCTTCAGTTCAAACACCATACCGGTCTCAATTTTATCGACTATTTAATCCGACTTCGCATTGGCAAAGCCAAGGAACTGATCGGCGATCCCGGGCTTAAAATCTACGAGGTGGCGGAGCGGGCCGGGTTTAACGATGTCAAATATTTCAGCAAGCTGTTCAAGAAAATGACCGGTTTATCGCCAGTTGACTATAGGGAACGTCAGCTTGGCAACGAGTAAGCGTCATACAAGGGGGAGAGGCCATGACGAGACGGAGGAAGTGGGGGCAGATTCGAAGGAGGAAGCTTCCGATTGCCTTAGCCGTATGGCTGGTCATCGGTATTGGCGTAACAGGCTGCGGTTCGGGCGAAAGCATCATCGGGGGAAGCAATGTTGAGAAGGTAATGGAGCCGGCGGCGAACGAAGAGATAACGGTCTGGCATACGTATAGCGACGTGGAGTCTTGGACTTTCGAACATGAAGTTATTCCCGCTTTCGAGAAGCAGCATCCAGAAATACGAGTCGTGTCCGTGAAGAGACCGTACGAGAATATTAAAGGCGCGCTAATCTCGGAAACGACTTCGGGGAGCGGTCCGGACGTCGGGCGACTGGATATGGTGTGGCTTGCGGAATTCGCCAAGCTCGGGCTGGTGGATCCGATCGACGGCTATCCCGAGTTCCCGCGAATAAGCAAAATGATTCACAAGACGGCACTCGAATCGAGCAAATATGCCGGACGTTATTACGGGGTTCCGCTTAATATGAATACGAAAGCGGCGATCTATAGCCGGAAACTCCTGAAGCAAGCAGGACTTGATCGCCCGCCCGCTACGATGGACGAGTTGGTGGCGCTCAGCGAAAGAACAGGTTGGCAGCTCGGAGTTAATGGAATTAACACTTGGTCGATCCTTCCTTATTTTACGGGACTGGGCGGGAAGCTGACGAACGACGATTATACGAAGTCGGTCGGTTACTTGGACAGCCCCGCAAGCATTCGTGCCGTTCAAACGCTCAAGCGACTGCTCGACAAAGGATTGATTAGTGAAGACGTCCTCAGCGGTAAACTCGAAAGATGGCTGGCGATTCAGGATGGCAAGCTGCTCATGATGGATGAAGGCCCTTGGTATTACACGATATTGTCTCATGTCGACGGTTACAATATCGAAAATATGCTTGATAATACGGTTCTAGCGCCGTTCCCGCACAATGCCGGGCAAAAGGGAGCCATTATCGGCGGTGAAAATTTGGTGCTGATGAAAAGCTCGCGCCATAAGCAAGCGGCTTGGACGTTCATGAAATGGATGGCCGGCGTTCCGGCGCAGCAGATTATGTTCAAAACAGGGCTCCTGCCGACGAACGTCGAGGCAAGCGAATCGAAAGAAAGCCTTAGCCCGACGATCAGGCCTTACGTGGAAAGCTTGAATGCATCGTTTCTTCGTCCGCCGGTTACGAATTGGGCCAAGATCGACAAGCAATTCAACGAGTCGTTCGAACGGATTTTACGCGGTCGTGTCCCGGTCGAGATTGGGCTCGAACAACTAGCTGCCCAAATCGATGAGTGGTTGAAATAATACTAATCGGACAAAGGACGAGCAGCCGTTATTATTATATAATTGAGGGAAAATGGGATTCGGAGGGTAAAGGATGAGGAAGGAAGACGAGTACCCGAAGAAAAAGAAAGATCCGGAAGAGTTCAAGGTTAAGGAAGGCGGGCTCACTTACGACGATTACGCGGCATTGGACGACGATCAACGCTATGAGCTTGTTGACGGTCGATTGGAGCTGATGAGCCCGGGACCGAATACGCTCCATCAGTTGATCAGCTTTGAAATGGCCCATCTAATCGCCAACACTTGCGAATCGGAATATATCGTGATGACCGCGCCGTTGGATGTGATTTTATCCCCTAGAGAAGTCCGCCAGCCAGATCTCATCCTCGTTCGCCGAAGCCGTCTTCATATTCTGACCAGAAGAGGCGTGGAAGGACCGCCGGATCTGGTTGTAGAAATTCTCTCCCCCTCTACGCGCAAGAGGGATAAGATCGAAAAAGCCTATAAGTATGCTTTATTCGGTATTAAAGAGTATTGGCTTGTAGACCCCGATAACGGAGTATTGGAGCAAAACATGCTGGGAGACGACGGTCGGTACGTCTTGGCCAATGTCATACAAGGCGATGAACCCGTAAACTCTCCGACACTTCCTTGCATCTCTTTTACGATGAAAGAAATCATGGACAAAATTCCGGAATTGCGTTAGATAAATTGGTAAAATACAGGCGGCAAAATAGAGCTTCTTTGGGGTGAAAAGTGTGAAATTTGTAGTTGCGCCAGATTCTTTCAAAGAAAGCCTGTCCGCTCTTCAAGTAGCTAGAGCGATAGCGGAAGCGATCCGTGATGTAATTCCCGCGGCGAAAATAGAGATCATTCCTATGGCAGACGGTGGCGAAGGTACGGTGGAGGCTTTGACTGCGGCTGCGGAAGGTGAGTTATTATCAGCGGAAGTAACAGGACCGTTGGGTACGCCCGTTCAAGCGATATATGGAATAATAAATAACGGCAATCAGGGTGACAAGGAACAGAGAACGGCTGTATTAGAGGCAGCTTCGGTCTTTGGGTTATCGTTTGTTCCCATCGATGAACGCAATCCCTATCGTACGACCACAAGAGGAATGGGCGAATTGATGCTTCAGTTGCTCAATCAAGGCATACGCAGGTTCATCATTGGGCTTGGCGGCAGCGGGACGAACGACGGCGGTATCGGAATGCTTGCGGCTTTGGGAGCGAAGTTTTATAACGGGCAAGGACAATCATTGTACGGGTATGGTCAAGATTTATTGGAGCTCAAGAGCGTAAATGTTGAAGCATTGGATGCCCGGTTGTCCGAGTGTGATATTGTCATTGCCTCGGACGTTCAAAATCCGCTTTGCGGTTCTGATGGGGCTTCCGTCATCTATGGACCTCAGAAAGGAGCTCAGCCCGATCAAGTTACGGCACTCGATCTCGCTTTGAATCAATACGCGGATATTCTGGAAGAGCAAACAGGACGCAAAGCGAAGACGTTTCCGGGAGCCGGAGCTGCCGGCGGAACGGGATTCGCCCTGCTGTCCGTCGGAGCGAAGATCGTTCAAGGAGCAGAAGTCGTTGCCAACGCTTCTCGGTTGAGAAGCAAGTTAACCGGCGCAGATTGGGTTATTACGGGAGAGGGGAAAAGCGACAATCAAACCCTTAACGGTAAATTGCCTCTATACGTTGCGCGATTGGCCAAGGAAGCAGGCGTGAGAACGATACTTATTTCCGGCAGTTTAGGCGAGAATGCGGATGAACTGGAGATGGAGTTTGCGGCCAGCTTTTCTTGCGTGCCCAGACCAATGTCTTTGGCCGTATGCTTGGAGCAGGCGGAGAAAAACTTGTCCGCGTGCGCGCGCAATGTCGTAAGACTGATCAGGTCCGAATCGTAACCCTAGTCCCAATCGGAACGATAGCCGCGAGTTGCAGCACGTCCTCATTATACATTCGGATACATCCGTGGCTGACTTCCCTTCCGATGGAGGAAGGGTCGTTCGTGCCGTGGATGCCATAGTGCGGTCTAGACAAGCCCATCCAGAAGGCGCCGAATGGCCCGCCGGGATTGGCTTGTTTATTTATTATTGTGTACTCGCCTGTTGGCGTTTGCGTCAACATTTTGCCGACCGCGATCGGAAAAGACCGTACGACGGTGTTTCCATCCAGCAAATATAGGTTTCGGTCGGATAGATCGACGATAATGCGGTAATTAGGCATTCCATCACCTCCTTCGTTCTTTTTATGTTGGTACGGGAAATGGTATGATCAAATCATTCGATTCGAAAACAAGGAGACTTCCGCCATGCAGCAGCGTAATGGGTCCTCTTTTATGCGATATGTGCTAATTTTCGCTTGTTACGCCGTCGCGGTCGCGATTTACGTTTGGTATACGTCGCCGAATCAAGTTCCCGATGCGTATGTCGGAACGGCGGCGGATCCTGCGACGTTCTTCACGCCTAACCAACTGCGCGATAGCGAAACGCTGAACGCGGTGCGGAACTTGATTTTCTTCATGAGCGGGCCTTGGGAGTGGCTAATCTACTTCATCTTATTAGCGAGCGGCTTAGCCCGAAGCTGGAGGGAGAAGCTGGAGCGTCTAAAACTTCCGATTTACGTGCGTTTTCCCGTTTACGTGTTGCTGGTGAATGCTGTTGCCTTTCTGCTTTATTTTCCTCTTCGTGTCGTGGGTTATAACCTGTCGAAAGCTTACGGAATTACGACTCAACCCGTATTTAGCTGGCTTAGGGATAAGCTTGTCGGATTCGGGATCGGTTATTTGACGATGCTTGCCGTATCCGCCGTGGCCTTCTGGATCATTTCCCGGGGAGGAAAATGGTGGCTTAAGCTGTGGCTGCTGTCCGTCCCGTTCACCTTGTTCATGATGTACGTACAGCCGGTGGTCATCGACCCGCTCTATAATCATTTCACCCGATTGTCCGATCCGCAATTAGAGCGTCAAATACTCGATCTCGCAGCTAAAGCGAACATTCCTGCTCACCGCGTATATGAAGTCGATATGTCCGCCAAGACGAACGCAATGAACGCTTATGTAAACGGAATTGGTTCATCGCTTCGGATTGTACTGTGGGATACGACGCTCCAGCAGTTGAAAGGGAAGGAAATTCTGCTTATTATGGCTCATGAAATGGGACATTACGTGAAACACCATCTCGAATGGAGCGCAGTCGGAGCGATAGGATCCTCGTTGTTATTGATCGTTATCGGAGGCTGGTTATTTACGGTTATCGTGCGCCATCGCGGAGCGAAATGGGGGATTCGCTCGTTGTCGGACATGACAGCTTTGCCTCTTGTGCTACTTCTCCTCTCGATCCTCTCCTTCGTGACCTTGCCGATATCCAATTACGTATCCCGGCAAGCTGAATCTTCAGCCGACCGCTATGCGATGGAACTGATCGGAAGCGCGGAGGGATCCGTATCGATGAATCAGAAAATGTCCGTCGTCGTGTTGAGCGACGTGAACCCGCCGCTTCTCGTCAAGTGGTTCCGCGACGACCACCCGTCAGACATGGAAAGGATTATCGATGCAGAGCGATTTGATCGGGAAAAGGGAAAACGGGATTGATTTGTACTTAATGGCCGGATTTGCATCAGCACCGTATTTCATGGAAAGGTTTAGGGTTGCCCTTCAGGGCAGATTAGAGCAAGGGGGGCATTCTGTTCACTCCGAGCTGTTGTTTCCTTATGGGGATTGGAGCAGGCGGGCCGTTGTGCAGTTATGGGAAATCAGATCGGATATGCGGCTTGGCTTAGGGCGGTTGAACAGATCTATTGGGGGAAATCGGGCGCTCGCGGCTATTCAGTTACATGGGCCAACGTCTAGCGGAAGAAAAACGATTCTGATCGGCCACAGCGGAGGAGGCGTCGCTGCGGTACATACGGCCCAGCTTCTGTCGGAGCAGGCGGGAGGTGCGGCATGCTTCGTCGTGATGATCGGATCCCCGCGATGCCGGATACCGGAAGGGCTTCGGCCATCCGTGCTGGCGATCCATGCAGCGGGCAGAAGACGGGGGCGTGTTGCGGAAGGTAAGTCCGGCGATATGGTCTCTAGGCTCGGCTCCTACGGCGGTTGGATAGCGGGCACGGGGAGAGGCCGCCAATTCCCCGTATGGCATAGGGACAAACACGCTCCGGCGGACACTCGAACCGTCCCGATTATCGGCGGTCATGCGGATTATTTTCGCGACAGCGCTCCTTATGTAAACCCGATGGGTCAGTCCAACTTAGCTATTACCTTGGAAGCGATAGAGTCTTGGCTTATTCGATGGAAATGAGTAGAGATATGCTATACTCGAACAAAAAATAGATTTGTGGAGGAACATCGATGACGGAGCATTATGCACAGAAGGAGACTTACGAGAGCGAGTCGGCTATTATGTTGAAATACGGAAAATACTCGGCGATTTTGCTGCCTGCCATCGGCGGAAATCTCATTTCATTCCGAGATGACGACCACGATTTCCGTTTTATACGCGAGCCTGGGGGAGCGGATTGGGAAGGCTTCCTTGCTAAGCCTCTGCTTCACGGCATACCCGTGTTGTTTCCCCCAAATCGTTATGACGGAGGGAAATTCCAATTCGATGAACGAACTTACCGTTTTCCGGTGAACGAGGAGCAAACAAGCAATCACATTCACGGATTCGTGTATCGATCGGAATGGGAAGTCGTAAGCTTCGAAAGCACGGATCAAGGAAGCTCGGTGACGGTGAGGTTCCGTTTTGACAAGCAAAACCCGGATTACGCTTATTTCCCACATGTATTCACGATGACTCAATCATTTACGCTATCCGGCGAAGGGCTTATCCAGCACTTTGAAGTCGTGAACGACAGCGCTGATGCGATGCCTTTCATGCTAGGATTCCATACGAGCTTAAACGCGCCGTTCGCGCCGGGAAGCAGCAAGGAGCATCTTGAATGCGGGATTTCCATCGGGGAACGTTGGGAATTAAGCGAGCGGATGCTGCCAACTGGCCGCAAACAACCGCTTAGCGAGGGGGAAAAACTCTTGCAGCAAGGCAAGGGAAATCCTTATTTCGAATCGCTCGACAACCATTATACGGTTTCGGTCGAAGGCGCTATTGGTATGAATAGGAATGCCATGACGCTATACGATCGGCGAGCAAATGTGAGTTTCGTCTATGAAGCCGGAGAAGCCTACAAGCATTGGATGGTATATAATGCGGCAGCCAACGGAAAGTTCTTCTGCCCGGAGCCGCAAACGGGCATGGTCAATGCGCCTAATGTTGATTTGCCTGCGGAGCAAACGGGTTTGATCCGGCTGGAGCCAGGCCGGCAATGGAGCGCTGTAAGCCGCATGTATACGAAGTAAAAGCGAAAGATATCAAGGAATAAGCCTCCAATCCCTCATTAATGACGGGGTTGGAGGCTATTTGTTTTCCGCCGCGCAAGTGTATATACGGTTCGTCTTGCTGGATTGGATAAGTGCCGTATACAAGCCGCTTGGAGACACTTTGTTTCGGATATTACGATAAGACTTTGGCTACGGCCTTCTCGCTCGATATTTAGAAGCCGCGTTATTTAATATTTTCGAGAGGTAGACTTGCCTCCTCATTTTTCCTTTTATCGGCAGATGTTTCTTTGCGGTTCGTTATGTTAACGGGTTGATTCGCATGAATGACGTCGCGCCAATCCAAGTCTCCCCTTTGCAGACCGCGAACCAAGAGCTCGGCGGTGGCCATGTTCGTAGCTACGGGGATGCCATACACATCGCAAAGCCGGAGTAATGCCGAAATATCGGATTCGTGCGCTTGGGCTACGAGAGGGTCGCGGAAGAAAATGAGCAGATCGAGATCGTTTTGCGCGATCATGGCTCCCAGTTGCTGGTCACCGCCCAAGGGACCGGACTTGAATCGAAAAATCGATAATGAAGTATTATCCATAATGAGCTGGCCTGTTGTCCCGGTTGCAAAAAGATGATGCGATTGAAATAAGTTTTGATAGGCGATAGCGAAATTGACTAGTTCTTTTTTCTTTTGATCGTGTGCAACGAAGGCAACATTCACAAGGATCACTCTCCAGCTCATATTTTGTAAGTAAATATAACATAAAATGTCGAAATAATAACCTATCTCATAAAAAATGTTCACGAATGAGCACATTTGTGTAACAAAACATTACATAAACCTTCGAATAAAGTCACATTATCCTGTTGATTATCTCAATCTTATTATCCAAAAATAGCAATTAATAATAAACCTGATCATTTGTAATATGCTAGAATATATCATGCTAGAGTGAAGTTGTTTCTTAAATTAAAAAAGGAGTGTTAAGTTTGGCTATTCAGCAAGATGCCGTCAAAGCCCCGAGCCTTTTCGGCAACCGTTTCCTTCAGACAATACTGCTGTCCAACGTCCTGCTTCAGATCGGCATCTGGGTGCGGAATTTTTCCATTCTGCTCTATGTCGCGGATAAAACAAACAACGATCCGTATGCCATATCATTGATCAGCGTCGTCGAATTCGCGCCGATTTTCGTGTTCTCGTTTATTGGCGGCACGTTCGCTGATCGCTGGCGGCCGAAACGGACAATGATCTGGTGTGACTTGTTATCCTCCGTTTCGGTGTTCGTTGTGCTCATGGTGATTCATTTCGGATCCTGGCAGTCCGTCTTCCTCGTCACTTTCATATCGGCGATTCTATCGCAGTTCTCACAACCTTCGGGTATGCGGTTGTTCAAGCAGCATGTTCCGGAAGAGCAGCTGCAACAGGGTATGGCACTGTTCCAGTCATTGATGGCGATCTTCATGGTGCTTGGTCCGATGCTTGGTACTTTCACTTACAGCACATTCGGACTGGAGACGTCAATTGCAGTTATGGGGGTTGCGTTCCTGCTGTCCGCGCTTACGCTGGCAGGTCTGCCTAGAGATAAGGTGGAGCAGCGGCCGGCAGCGGTGAAAGGCCAATTCCGAAAGGAGTTCAACGAGGGCTTCCGTTACGTCTGGCAGAGTCCCGTGCTTCGGATGTTGGGAGCCGCATTCATTCTGGCTGGCCTTGCCGTTGGCCTCGCCCAGGCGCTCGGTCTGTTCATCGTAACGGAGCGGCTCGGCAAGTCGAAGGAATTCCTGCAGTACATCCTCATGTTGAATGGTGCCGCCATGTTGATAGGAGGCGGGATCGTTGCCGTGTTCGCGAAGAAGGTCGCACCGCAATTGTTGCTCGCCTTCGGTATGCTGGTAGGCGCGATCTGCACGGTGGTCATTGGTTTCTCGACGAATGTACCCCTTACGCTCGTAGTGCAGTTTGTGAACGGACTCGTGTTCCCTTGCATCCATATTGGGATCAGTACGATGATTCTGAAATGGTCGCACGAATCTATCGTCGGCCGGGTCAATGGTGTACTGAATCCGATGTTCATCGGCATGATGGTCATTTCCATGTCATTCGCCGGCGCGTTGAAAGACGAGTACTCACTCGTATCGATCTATACCGGCGCAGGTATTCTATTCCTTATCGGAGCGTTGTCCATGATCCCGATTATGAGCAAGAAAGCACCAGAGTCGTCAAACGGCAACCAGATGGCCGCAGTCGACATGGGCTCGCATTAAATCGTTGCCCGAATGCAAGCACCTATAGAAAGACGATCATTCCCCAAAAAGGGAATGATCGTCTTTTTTCTCATAATCGCCTGTGTAAGGGCTATCATTTAGGTAATAATGTGCTATTCTACGTAAAATAGGTGATCTATTACGGGATTGCGATGGAATTCTCCCAAAGGCTTCGGATAGCGCGCATACTAATAGTCGATAACCCGTTGGAGGGATCCTGATGAGTTCAAGGTTGAAAAATCCCTTGACCCGATTAAACGTGAGACAACAGATGGTGTTGTTGTTTTTAATTTTGGTTAGCCCTGTTTTCCTGTTGAACTGGTACGCGAACACGAAGGCGGAACAAATACTGAAGGAGCATGTCACGAACGCGTACGAGGAGTTGAACAAGCAAAACCATGTTTTAATCAATCGGGATATCGACACGATCAACCGGATCATGTCGACGATCATTCAAAATCCGATTACCCAGAAAATGATCATTAACAAGGATGAATTGCAATTCGATCGCGTCCGCAAATATGCGGCGATGACCACGCTGCTCGGCAATAACTCCGTCGGCGTGTTCGGGGGAGAGGCGGTCTATTATTTTCTTTTCGTTTACGATCCGAACGGCAATTACGGGTTTGCCCCGTCGACGCCGAATATCGACCGCCAAACGTCATCATCGTCCGTCTTCTTCTATTCCGACCTCACCAAAACCCCGTGGATGGAAAAAGCCTTGAAGGAAAAAGGCAAAGGGGTATTGGCGTACATCGATAATTTCGGACCTAAGGGCGATCAGAAGACACTCGCCTATTTGCGGGTTGTCAACAACATTTCCAAGGGAAACAGCGTCGTCGGCATTCTCGTCGCCACGAAGATGGATAAGAAAATCGAAGAATCCTTAAGCACCGTATCTTTGCCTGAGGGCGGGGAAATCTATTTGACCGATTGGTCCAACCGGATTCTTGCCTCTTCGACGTCCCAAACGGGAGATTTGCTGAACTTGCCGGAATCGGTAGGCCAAACCGCGGCGCGAGAAGAAACGTCGAATACGATTACCGATGAATTTATTTACGTCGTCCATTCCAAATTATCGCTTCAGCAGAAGCTTATCTATCGAATCCCGGTTAAATCCCTGCTCCAACAGCAGAGCGCATTAAAAAAGGTCATCCAGATGATCTCGATCGTATATTCTTTATTCGCTATTATCGTCATGATGTATTTCTGGAGATCGCTCATGAATCCGCTGCAGAAGCTGGCGATGTTCGCCCGTTCCCATGAACCGGGGAAGCCACTGTCCAAATCGCCGGTCCGAGAGCGCAATGACGAGGTTGGCGTACTCATTTATTCCGTTCATAACATGGCCAATCGAATAAATGATATGATTCATGACCGTTACGATATGGAAATCAAACAGAAGGAGTCGCAGCTGCAGCTCCTGTACCAGCAAATCAATCCGCATCTACTCTATAACACGCTTGAGAGTATTTATTGGAAAAGCTCGCTGGAAGGCAATACCGGATCGGCCGAGATGATCAAAGAGCTGTCGAAGCTGATGAGGATTAGCCTTAGCAGAGGAAAAGAGCTCATAACGATCGAAGAAGAGCTGGAGCACGCAGCAGCCTATACGAGTTTGCAGCAAATGAGGTATGAGTATGGTTTCCGTATTCATTGGGATATAAGCGAAGAGGTTCGGCTTAATCTGATTCCTAAGATCACGCTTCAGCCTTTAATAGAAAATGCGATTATTCACGGCGTCATGAACATGGGAGAGGATGGGGTCATTCTCGTCACCGCCCGAACGGTCGAGGATAATGTGATCATTACCGTAGAAGACAACGGCTACAAGGAAACCGATCATTCGGCCATCAACCTGATGCTGAGCGGCAAACAATCCGAATCATCGTCAGGCTATGGAATCCGCAACGTCCATCGGCGCATCCAACTGCACTTTGGAGACCGGTACGGATTACGTTACGAAGCGCGCGAGGACGAAGGTACGCGAGTTATTGTCATTTTCCCCGTACGAAAAAACCCAGAACAGAACGAATAGGAAAGCATAACAGGGAGGTCATGCGATGTATAACATTCTAATTGTCGACGATGAACCGCTCATCTGCAGGGGGCTGGCTAGCCTTCTTGAAACTTCGGGCCTTAATATACAAAATATTTATACCGCGATTAACGGATACGAAGCATTGGACTACTTGAAAATGGAAAATATCGATCTGCTCATCACGGATATACAGATGGGTGCCATGAGCGGAATCGAACTGATGCAGCAAGCCAAGATTATTAAGCCGTGGGTACAGGTGATTGTTATTTCCGCCCACGAGACTTTCCAATACGCGCAGCTGGCCATTCGCCTTGGCGCGCGCGATTACCTGATTAAGCCCATTAATAGCGAACAGCTTCTGAATTCCGTCCGTCATGTTCTGCTTCATATGGATAAACCCGTATTTAACCAAGAGGATTTGATTTCAGACTTAAGAGATCATTTCCGGATGGAGCAGCCGCACCCGCAAAGAACGGAAATCTTAAACCGGCTGCTGACCGACAATATCGCTGGGCGTTCCCCGGACGTGACGCAGCTTGAACGGCAAAATCAAATCAGGCTCCAAGGTCCGTATTTTGCCGTTATCAAAATACGCTTGGATTTTTCCTCGAACGCGAAAGCGACGACGTTCGCGGACAAAGATAAATTGTTGCTGCAATATGCGGCTCTGAATATCGTGAACGAAATGCTGGACCGGGAATGGGATTACCTGTCTTTCTATTCTCCCCATCAAGAAATTAGCGTCATTATTCAGTGGGATGAAGCCAGGTACGGAGATTCGAGCGTCGATAAGATCAACCAGCTCGAGATGATCGGACGCAGCTTGCATTTCAATATTCATAAATTTCTTGGTTTTCAGTGCGTGGTCGGCATCAGTCAAATTCTGAAAGGCCGCGAGTTTTTGCATGAATTAAATGAGCAAGTGAACAAGGCCATCGTGTGGAATCGCGAGCATAAGGACCATCATGTCTTTTACTTCGGCGACTTCAAGTGGGGTGTCTTCTCCGAGGACCCTTCCGATGAAGACTTAGCCGCGCAGAACAATCTGATCGTAGAGCGCGCGAATGAATATATCCACGCCAACTATGCGCAGAAGGGGTTAACGCTGAACGAAGTCGCGCAAAAAAATCACGTCAGCCCGAACTATCTCAGTTACTTATTCAAGAAAAATACGGGCGTCAATCTATGGGAATACGTCATTAAATTGCGAATGGAAGAAAGCAAGCGATTGATCCTTAATACCGATTTAAGGAGATATGAAATATCGGAGAGGGTTGGTTACGAATCGCCGGAACATTTCAGCAAAATATTCAAGAAATACTTCGGAATCAGCCCGAGTGAAATGAAGAAGTAGGAACGCCTATAATCCCAATAGATATGCACATGTTCACGCCTCCTCCCTTTTTCTACAATAGTTATTATCGACAGATAATAGGAATGAGGGAGACAAGATGGATCGATCAACAGCCGCACCAATACGTTCCTTGGATGAATTCGCCAAGCGACCTCCCATGAAGTGGAGCAAACACATTTTGGGATACTTATTTCTCCTTCCCGCGGTCGTTATTTTTTTCACCTTTCTGTGGCTGCCTATCGGCAAAGGGATCGTCTACAGCTTTTACGACATCGACTTCGTAAAAGGGGATTCTTTCGTAGGCTGGGCGAATTACACGAAGATCTTTAAGGATGCCGAAGTGACGGTTTCCGCGAAGAATACGCTCTATTACATGATGCTTGGCATACTAATTGGTTTCTGGGTGCCGATCTTGTTCGCAATCGCCATCTCCGAGATCAGAAGGTTCCAAGGATTCGTAAGAGTCGCAGCATACTTGCCTTTTGTCGTTCCTCTTGTCGTTCTATATGGGCTGTGGAAATGGTTGTACGACCCGGTTGGCCCGATCAATGCCGCTTTGGAAAAACTAGGGTTCAGCCAGGTTCTATTTCTAACGGACAAGGCTTGGTCGATGATTTCCATCGTATTCATGGAAACGTGGCAAAGCTTCGGCTCGGCCATGCTCATTTATTTGGCTGCGATCATGAGCGTGCCGCGGGATTGGTACGAAGCGGCCGAAATCGACGGGGCGGGCGTATGGAAACGGATCCGCCACATTACGCTGCCGGCCATTAAAAATCAGATCATACTGCTATTTCTTCTTCAGCTTATCGCGACTTCACAAGGGTTTCAAACCCAGTTCGCCATGTTGGACGGAGGACCTAACAATTCAACGCTGACGTATGCTTTGCTCATTCAAAGGTATGCGTTCACCAGACAGGATTATGGAGCTGCTTCCGCATTGGGAGTTCTCATGTTCTTGGTGCTTGGATTGTTGGCCGTTCTTCAATACCGGATGTCCAACAAGAAGGAGGAATAGGCTTTGAAAACCTATGATCGCGGAATATTATCCGTCTATGACTTGAAGAAGCCTGGAAAAAGGCTGGTTTACTATTTAATGATGCTCGTCGTTCTGATCATGGCGTGCTCGATGTTATATCCGATGCTCATTATTTTCTTTAACGGACTTAAGCTGAATACGGAGGTCAATTCGTTCCCGCCAACGTTTCTTCCTTCGGAATGGCATTTCGAGAACTACCGTACGGCTTGGAAATATATCGAACTGCCTCTTTTCGCCAGAAATACAATGTTTATTTTTGCAGGGAATATGACGATTACGGTTATCGTTCTCGGGCTGGCGTCGTTCAGTCTTTCCCGCATGAACGTCCCTTACAAGAAAGCGATCGGCTATTTCTTTCTCTTGACGTTATTCATTCCGCCGACGACCTACATTATTCCGAACTTTGTCAATCTCAGAGACCTGGGACTCATCAATTCCTTCTGGGCTCTGTGGTTGCCGGCCGGGGCGAATGCATTTTTCCTCCTGCTGCTCAAGTCCTTCTTCGACGGCATTCATATGGAATTGTTCGAATCCGCAAGAATAGACGGCGCGTCGGAGTTGAGATTGTTTTATCAGATTGCCTTCCCGCTGTCCGTTCCAATCTTCGCTACGTTGGCTATTTTCGTATTCGCTACGGCGTGGAACGATTGGTATTGGCCAGGACTTATTATGTCCAGCAACGACCGATATCCGCTTGCGACAGCCATTAGCAAATACGTCGTCAATATTCGCAGGTTGGATATCAATCTTCGGTTCGCCATCCTTTCAATGGTCACTATGCCGCCCGTTCTCGTGTTCTTGCTTTTCCAAAAGTATATCATTCGAGGTTTGAATTTTGGCGGGATCAAAGGGTAATCGCGAATGACAGCATGCGTAAATTTGCACATGATCGGAATAGGAATACACATCGTCTAGATGAATGCGCCTCCATTATGATGAGCGTGTAAGTTAAAATTTTTTAACGAAAAGGGGATTATCCATGCGTAAGATTTCAACGATTATCGCTTGTCTTATCGTGTTCAGCTTGGTACTGGCTGCATGCGGAGGCAAGAACAACAACGGTGCATCATCTTCTCCGTCGGCTTCAGCCAGCACGCCTGCCGAATCGGCTTCGGCTCCTGCTTCCGAGAGCAGCGATCCTGCATCGCCGGATATCACGCAAGTGAAAGCAACGATCAGCATCTACTATCCGACTCCCGACCTAGTTGAAAAACGCGCATTGGAAGACGACAAAATCAAACGTTTTAACGCCGTGTTCCCTAACGTTGAAATCGTGAAGAGCGACTGGCAGTACAATCCCAACGAAATCGGGATCAAGATGGGTGCGAACGAAGCCCCTACGTTGTTCAACACTTACGCTACGGAAGGTAAATTCCTGGCGGAAAAAGGTTGGGCGGCCGACATTACGGACTTGTACAACGCTTATGACAAAAAAGATCAGTTAAACCCTATCCTTCTGGATCAGTTCAACATCGGCGGAAAAATTTACGGTATTCCGCAACAAGGGTATGTCGTAGGAACCGTCGTGAACAAAAAAATGCTCGCGGATAAAGGCGTAGCGATTCCTGCCCTAGATTGGACTTGGGATGACGTGCTGAATACCGCTAAAGCGGTTGCCGATCCGAAGAAAGGGATCGCCGGTATCGCTCCGATGGGTAAAGGAAATGAAGCCGGCTGGAACTGGACGAACTTCTTGTTCGAAGCAGGCGGCGAAATTCAGAAAGTCGAAGGCGGTAAAGTAATCGCGACGTTCAATTCCGATGCCGGCGTGAAAGCTCTTGATTTCTACAACAAGCTGAAAGAAGCGAGCGTTATTCCTGCTGATTGGGCGCTTGGCTGGGGCGACGCGGTTGGCGCATTCGCCCAAGGCAGAACGGCAATGGTTATCGCGGGTCCGGACGGTCCGCTTGACCAAGGTTTGAATCAAGGCGGATACAAACCTGAAGATCTGGTCGTGTACCCGATGCCGGCGGCTGCCGCAGGCGGCAAGCATACGGGCGTGCTCGGCGGAGATTTCCTCGTGATCAACCCGAACGCAACGAAAGAAGAGCAAGAGATCGCGTTCCGTTACGCGGTGTTCGATTACTTCTCGGATAAAGGGTTGGCTTCCGTAGAAGAAAACATCAAAGCGCGCAAAGCGGAAAACAAATTTTTCGTACCGCCGGTTATTCAATACTTCAAGCAAGATTCCGAATACGGCGCGAAAGTCAAAGCGGTATACGACAAATACGACAACGTCTATCAATACAGCAATGAACTGATGGGATTGCTGGATGGCAAGCCGGAAGCGCAATTTAACACGCAAGATTACTACGCGGCGATGACGAACGTCATTCAGGAAGTGTTCTCCAAAAAAGGCGTAGATCTTAAAGCTCAACTCGATGCGGCCGCTAAGCTCGTACAAGAGAAATTCTACGACCAAATTAAAGTGCAATAGTAAGATCGATCGCTTATAAGAAGGTTGCCTTGGGCAAACGTAAAGTTTGCAAGGGGCAACCTTCTATACTATCCAAGGGGGGGAGAGCGTGTCCAAGCGTTATAGGTCATCCAAAGGAATATGGATTTCCGGGAGTATCGTCGTTATCCTGCTGCTCGCCTATTTATTCGTATTTATTCCAATGAGCAGCGCGAAGGTGAAGCTTGTGGACGAAGACGGTTTATTGATTGTCGACAATTCTCAATATGAGATCGCGTTTCACTCCGTTAATGGAGCGATCGCCTATGTGAAGAACAAGGATTCTCAGGAAAAGGTATCGCTGGGGAACCGGGAAAATACGTTGTGGTGGGCATTCCTCGAAGATAATACGTCTGCTAACGGCAAGAAAGCGGAAGCCTTCTCTTACGAATGGAGCTCTAGGAAAGGTGAGCTTGCGTTCCACTACGGGGGCAAGATTAAGGTAGACGTGACCGCTCGCTTCAGCGGGGACAACAAAATATATTTGGAAGCGGCGGTCGATAATCAATCCGCTCAGACGATTAAGTCCTTTCGTTTTCCGTATGAACTGAAGGTGAATTCCGGAAGCGTAACGGATGCCCTATTGCCGATGCTGCCAGGAGCTGAGCTGAAGGATACGTTCTTTAAGGAAAGTAATTCTTTTCAAGACCAGTACCCGGGCGTGATGTTTGCTTCGTACGTTGGTTTACGCACGACTAACGGAAATTTGGCCGTATATGATCTAAGCGGCACGATTGTACCTGCGACGGAGTTAGGATTCAAAAATCAGGTGGACGATTCGGGGAAGACGGGAATCATTCACGACTATAATACATGGATTTATCCGCGGAAGCAGTGGAAAAGCCCCACGATTGTGCTCGAGATCGGCGGAGACTACAAAGATTCCATTACCGGTTATCGAGAGCTCAATAAGATGGATAACTATCGATCCCTGGCCGACAAGCTGGGCAAGGACAAGGAAACTTATTTCCAGCTCCCGTTCTACAAAGCGGACATCTCCGCCATCACTAACGGCAGCTGGAGCAACCTGACGACAAATATTGTGGATAAGATGAATTACAACGGCGTTATTCACCTGGTCGGTTTTCAGAAGGGCGGGCATGACGAGAATTACCCGGACTTCATCCCTCCCGATCCGAACTGGGGCGGGGAACAAGCATTCAGAGCGTTCATGAAAGCCGCCAAGGATAAAGGGAATCGCGTCGTTCCTTATACGAACATGTCTTGGTGGGGCAATCACTCACCGACGCTGGCGAACTTGCCTGCCGGAACGACGATGGAAGATGTTGCCGTCCTGAAAGAGAACAATACGATCACGCAAGAAGACTATGGCAAACATAGCGGCTACGTCGTCAATCCCGGGCATCCTTACTTTCTTCAACGAACCGAGGAGGAGCATAAGAAGCTGTTGGAGCAAGCCGGGTTCGACGGTATTTTCGAGGACCAGTGGGGAATTCGCAATTCTCCTTACGTATTCAATAAGATTATTCCGGCCGACACGGATCCTTCCAGCGCTTATTTCCAAGGCGTACGGCAATACTTCGACACTTTGAAACACAATATCTATATGGAAGACGGCACGGACGTATTCGCCGACGATGCCGTTGGTTTCATGGGATCGACCTACTTGTGGGACCGACTCGGGTATCGCAAGAATACGGCGTCTTACACGGACTATTATCCGCTTGCGGGAATGCTTTTTCGGGATAAAGTCATGCAGTACCAACATGATTTGGCCGCGGAGACGATGACCGACGATCAGGATATGCTGAGATGGAACCTGGCGATGGGATACAACTTAAGTGCCGATTTCTTCAATGGCCTCGATAATCCGTGGATTGACGGCATCGGCGTTTTGCAAAAGTATATCCTATCGCAATACGCGGATTCGCTCGTGGAGAGCTTCGATCAAGTAACTCCCGCCGTTACTCGGACGGACTTTGGCCAATACTCGGTCACCGCTAATTGGAATAAGGATGAGGCATACGTCCTCAACGGGGACGATACGCTGGCCCCGGGCGGCTATATTGCATCAGCGGACGATGGCAGTCGCAGAGCAGGCAACTACGCCCGGCTGAACGGCTTGGATCTTGATGCGGGAGATCATAATCTGGTTGAGGTGAGGGAAAAGGACAAGATCCGGATCTATCAACCGATCGGCGCCGACACGACGCTAAAGATTAAGAAAGGCAAAGGTTGGCCGTATGCCGCGGCAACTGCTTATCAGGCGAATGGGACGAAAATCGCCGAGCTGACGGTTAAGGAAGAAGGAGAGTACGTCCTATTCGATTATGTGGCTCTGATCAACAATCAGAAGGTCGGCTATATAGAGCTAGCCAATTCTAAAGAGAAGAGCAATGCTGCGGAAACATTCGAGAAAGTTAAGTTTGAGGTTAACCGCGCGTTACTGCGTAAGGTTCTCTCGACCTCTAATACGGTGAAGGAATTCCCTCCGGAACTTGCCGTAGATGGCGATCCGTACACGTATTGGGAAAGTACGGCCAAGAAGTTCCCGCAATCGCTCACGTTGGATCTTGGGGAGGATAAGAAGGTTAGCAAGCTTGTCTTAAAATTGCCGCCTAAGGATGCTTGGGGTGCGCGTGATCAGGAAATCGAGGTGCTCGTGAGCGATGATGGGGAGAACTTCACAACGCTGCTGCCCTCCAAGGCTTACACCTTCGATCCGAAAAAAGCTAACACCGTCGAAATTTCTTTAGGAGATACGAAGGCGCGGATCATCCGGTTGACGATTAGGGGGAACACGGACTGGCCGGCTGCACAGATTTCGGAGTTTGAAGTATACTGACGAAACTGCAGATTAATGTTCAAGAGACTGTTGCGACTTGTCGCAGCAGTCTCTTGGCGCATATCTAATTTAAGGAATGGTTCGCTCTCTATCATCTAATACATTTCATTCCAATCCTTCCATAATTGGAACAGGATGAAGTATGATAGTTAAAGGTTTAGACAAATGGCAACGGCAGGAAGGGGAAAAGCCTTGAGGGACCCTACGCAAGATATCCCATCAGAAGATATTGACAGATCGGAACTTATCGCTTGGCTCGATACGCTGCGAAGGGACTTTGATCCTCCGCTTCTTGAAGCACGCAAAAACTACCCTTCACCCGGTTTTTGGTTGTGGCCATTGTTGGGACGTTCGCTATTTGGTCTGAAGTATAAGAAGATGTCCGAGGACTCCATACAGAAGTTAGGCGCATTTTTTACAAATCATATCACGATTTGGACCGCTATTGGCCTAGGGGTTTTCGGTGCTTTATCAAATGATGTATTTGACTGGTTCAAAGATTTTCAACCATGGCCAAGAACGATTGGTGCGGCCTTGCTCCTGTTTAGCTGGCTTGCTGCGCTAAAGGCAAATTTCACGCGTATGTTAACGCCAGGAGATCCTTATCTTCATTTAGGTGCGTACCGTACTTTTCGTCCTAAAGAATTTTTTATGTTTCAAAACTATCTTAAAGAGAATAAATATTCGTTCAACAATGTATATTTTTGGGCAGAGAAATTAAAAAAAGATAACGCTTTGGAATCGTTCATCAAGGCATATGAAGAATTGAATGAGAGGCTGCAAAAGGATATTGCCACAATACAAGAAGCACTGAAAGAAAGTAAGTTGGATCTTGAGGCGTCTAATAAAACAATAGGTGATTTAAACGATAGTATTGGTCTGCTTTACCAGCAAGTAAAAAATAATGAGGTAGGCTTCAATAGAGCAATTGATATTTTATATCGCCTTCGAAATAACTATCACTTTACTGTGAATGATTTGCGTATTATTTGCGGCTTTTCCCTCTTTGAAGTCTTGGGGGATGATTTGTACATGCTCGGAGAACAAGAGACAACTGAAACCCCGTTACATATTAATATAAATGATCCGGATTATGAGCACTATTCTTCGGTCAAATTGGTCGGTAGCGAATCGACGATAGAATATGCAACTGCTGATCGCGAAGGCCGCACTGTGGCAAGTTATTGGATTGAGTTGCCATCTAACCGGGTAATTATTTATAACTTTCACTATGACTCTACAAATGTAACAAATCGTGATATTATAGAGTCAAAGGAAATGTATCGGTTTATTCGTGGGATTTGCATCCATCTGGATGAAAGAGGATTACTAGTAAGGGTGGGCGATCATGGTGAAAAACCGCAAGAAGCGATCGGTTGATGTACTTACAACGAACATTCAAAAAGCAGATGCGATTATGTCGCATATTGCAACGATTACGAATGATAACTCACATCGCCTTGCAACTATTCGTGAAGGTCAACAACGAATGGTTGTTATCTCGGAGAACCTAGATGAATCGTTGAAAATTCAACAACAAAAATTAAACAAACTAAAACAAATCGCATTCTAAAGAGGGCCTACGGGCTCTCTTTTACGTTTATAGTCTATTAGTCTGGTAAATACTTCCTACTATACACTTCCGAAGGGAGTAGGGTAGTAGTGAAGAAAAAGGATAAAGTAATTAGAGGGAAGTTCCGATTAGGAGAAAACCAATTCCCTTCCTTAAGAGAAAAAAGCGATAAAGTAATGCGTGATATCGAGAAGATCCAACAAAAAGCTGCCGAACGTGTTAAAGCGTCAAAGCCGGAGTAAACATCAATTAGCAAGAACCCGCGTCATTGCCCCCGCGCTTCCTGCATACAATGGCAGAAGATCGGTTTCCTACCGGTTATTAACCGTTCCCGTCTTGTCCAACTTGCATAGGATAAGAAATAAAAAGAATTAACGGGGAGGAACGGTGGATGCAATTACAGGCCGGGGTAGTATGCGCTTTATTGGGAGCGGCGGTTTCCTTTTCTTTCGGCGTATGGAACGAACCGCTTACTTTCTTGCTCGTTCTAATGGCAATTGATTATTTTACCGGCGTTGTAGCTGCTGTCCGGGAAGGAAGCGGGTTAAACAGCAATATCGGATTTTGGGGTTTGTTCAGAAAAGGGCTTATTTTGCTCGTACTGCTCATCGCGCACAGGTTGGACCTGCTGCTCGGCATCGATATCGTGATGGGAGCCTCGGTTTTTTTCTATATTGCCAATGAGTTGCTTTCCGTCATCGAGAATTACGGCCGCATAGGTCTCCCGTTGCCTGATCGCTTACGGCGCATCGTTCGAGTGCTTCGGGATCGCGCGGGCGAGGAAGAGGATAAGCCTGCAGAGTAAGAGAAATCCGAAACCGTATTTCATTCGTCTGCTGCGGCGATGAGATACGGCTTTTTGTTTTCGCTCAACTCAGGCTATACTCTATACATATACATTTCCATTTCCATGATAGGGAGGAACAACGGTTATGAGATTGGAAGGCGGCAATAGCGTCATACTTCGCGTTGAAATGGACAAGCAGTCGGTTACATTCGCCGAGCTTGTATCGGTAATCGGTCATCAAGGCGGGGATATCGTAGCGATAGACGTCATACGGCCAGGCAGAAAGATGGAAATTCGCGATTTAACGGTAAGCGTCGTTGATCCGTCCGTGGTCGAAACCCTTTCGGCCGCCGTAGCCGCCATGAAAGGCATTCATCTAGTGAATGTATCCGATCGCACGTTCCTGCTGCATCTTGGCGGGAAAATTCAAGTGCAATCCAAAGTTCCGATCAAAAATCGCGACGATCTGTCCCGCGTATATACGCCAGGCGTGGCCAATGTGTGCCTCGCTATTCGGGACGATATCAGCAAAGCCTTTTCATTGACCATTCGCCGGAATATGGTTGCCGTCGTGTCAGACGGCACTGCCGTTCTCGGGCTAGGGGATATCGGACCTCATGCGGCGATGCCTGTAATGGAGGGGAAGGCGATGCTGTTCAAGGAGTTGGCCGGCGTTGACGCCTTCCCGATTTGCTTGGATACTAAGGATACAGAGGAGATCATCGCGATAGTCAAAGCGCTGGCGCCGACGTTCGGAGGCATTAATCTGGAAGATATTTCATCGCCCAGATGTTTCGAAATCGAGCGCAGGCTTAAGGAACAATTGGACATTCCCGTGTTTCACGATGACCAGCACGGTACGGCCGTCGTACTGCTTGCGGGGCTCATCAACGCTCTGAAAATCGTCGGGAAATCAATGAGCGACATTAAAGTGGTCGTGTGCGGGATCGGAGCGGCGGGAGTCGCTTGCTCGCGTATGTTATTGGCGGCGGGCGTTACCCATCTCGTCGGAGTAGACAAGGATGGGGCAATCCACAGAGATGCTGCATACGAGAACGAAGTATGGAATGAATACGCCGCAATGACGAATCCTCATAACGAAAAAGGAAGCTTATCCGAAGTGATCCAAGGGGCGGACGTATTCATCGGGTTATCCAGGCCGAGGCTATTAAGTGGCGAGGCGGTTCGGCGGATGAACACGGATCCGATCGTGTTCGCCATGGCTAATCCCGATCCGGAAATTTCTCCGGAGGAGGCGGGTCCGTATGTACGAGTCTATGCGACCGGACGATCCGACTATCCGAACCAACTGAATAACGTCCTTGCGTTTCCGGGTATTTTCCGGGGTGCGTTGGATGCCCGCGCGAGCTCGATAACCGAGTCTATGAAGCTGGCAGCCGCTAAAGCGATCGCATCTATAGTTACGGATGAGGAACTAAACTCCGACTATATTATTCCGAGCGTATTCAATGAGAAAGTCGTCCCCGCCGTCCGTAAAGCCGTTGTCATGGAGGCCATTCACAGCGGCGTGGCCCGCAAAGTACCGGGAGACTTCAGGAACTTGGATTAGCGATTAATTCTTAGGATCATCGCAATAAGCCCTGGTTGTTCATTAAATTGTCAAAAGTAATAAAAAGTTGACCGATCTCTTTTGACAAGTGCTTGAGTTCAAATGCTCCTTTTAGGTAATATAAGAAGTAGACACTTTGTAGGAAGCAGGGGAGCAGACGATGCATAAATGGCTTTTGTCTACGTTAATTACGGTCGCTTGCGCCATGGGCGTATATTTAATGGCAACCGGATTGCCGGAGAAACCGAAAGACGAAGCAGCCGGATTGAAAGAAGGCCAAAAGTTGCTCAAGATCGTAGCGACAAGCTTCAACTTCGACCAAGAGGAGTACCATGTTAAAGCGGGAACGAACTACAAGATCAAGTTCTCGAACAAGCTTGGTAATCACGGAGCGGAAATCGTAGGCCTTAACGTGAATTTGACTAAGGATGCGCCGGAAATGGAAGTTACTTTCGACAAGCCGGGTAATTACGAGGTGCATTGTTCGATCATGTGCGGACAAGGGCATGCGGGCATGAAATCGAAATTCATCGTCGAATAATCGGAAAAGGAGCCTTGAAGGCTCCTTTTTTCCCATTGCATGTGATCGGTCTGGCTGGCTGTTACAAATGCCTCCACGTACGGATGCGCGAAACGCCGAGATCGCCTAAATAACCAATGAGGGCCCAGCTCAGTACGGTCAGCGCATACATAAACCATATATTGACCCTGTGGATGTCGGTGAAAACCTCGACGAACCACATTGGGACGCTAAACATGATAATGAACAAGTTATGGGGGTCATAGCCGGTCACATTAAAAAGGCACAATGCAACTCCGATTAGCGTACATACTGTTGTAATGGTGTAACGCATAGTGGTTGATGTGACTCCCTTCGCTTAATGTAATAAGTAGTATGCACGGCACTCCGAATCCTCATGATAAGAAAGGAATGGGAAAATTATGATCACTCATATCGTATTTTTCAAATTGAAAGACCGCAGCCCGGAAGCCATTGAACGCACCGTTCAAGTGCTTCGCAATATGGAAGGGAAAATCGACGAACTCCGTCATCTGGAGGTCGGAACCGACATCGTTCATTCTGAACGTTCGTATGATATCGCATTGGTAACGAAATTCGATTCGATGGATGCGCTGCAGGCATATCAAGTGCATCCTGTACATAAGCTTGTCATCGAGCATATTGCGTCTGTCCGCGAAGCGTCGGCCAGCGTCGATTACGAGAGCTAGAGGATGAGGCTCGTGGAGAAAGATCCGACGAATATGGGCGACGTTTACCAGATGATGACCTATATCGTCGTCATTTTGTTAAGCGCCGTCATAATGACGGTTTGGTTAAAACGAAGAGGCAGGCGCAAGAAGAAATAACAAAGGGGCAACCTTTCCATGTATGATGTAAACGTCGAAAGCATTCGTACCAGGCTGGCTTGCCTTCCGGAAATCGCGCAAGCGTTATCCGCTTCGACGGTAGCCTGGACGGGCAACTTGATCGAAGGTTTGGCGCAAGAACGCGCGCTCCATCTGGCTGCGGAAATCGCGACGGATGTCGGTCATACGTTAATTGATGGATTCATTATGCGCGATGCGAGCAGCTATGAGGACATTATAGACATTATTGCGGAAGAAGGGGTCATTACCGATCAGGTAGCGGCTCCTTTGCGCCGTCTAGTCTTGCTGCGCAAAACGCTCGTGCAGGATTACGATCGTTGGCCGAGACGCGAGCTGCATCCTCTCACAGCGGAGCTTCCGAGGGTGCTGCTAGGCTTCTCCGACCAAGTTGAAGCTTATTTGCGCAAAGAGTTAATCTAAAATAAATGAGCTCGTTAACTCCCTTCCTAAAATCCGGCAATTTACGAATAGTGCGGATTCCGTTACAATAAACCATAACATTACTAACTCGGACGTTCTAGATTGTACCGGATAAGGAGGGGGACTGCTCATGCTGCCGCAACAAGAGATATCGACGAGACGCCAGTTGCTTCAATTGCTCAAGACGCAAGGAAACTGCTGCATCAGCGATTTATCCAAGGAGCTGGGCATCACCGAAATGGCGGTACGTCGCCATATCCATTCGCTTGAACGCGATAACCTTATTCGTTCCGTCCTAGTTCGGCAAGCTATGGGCAGGCCGCTATACCGGTATTCGTTGACGGAACAAGCGGATGACCTTTTTCCGAAAAATTATCCGCAGCTGACGTTGGATTTGTTAAGCGAGTTGGAGGAGCAGACGGGCGGGTCAGAAGTTATCGATCGTATGTTTCAAGGCAGGAAAGATAAGCTCGAATCTCGCTATCGGGAACGAATGCTGGATAGGCCGCTTGCCGATAAAGTGTCCGAACTTAGCTCCATTCAGAACTCCGGCGGATATATGACCGAATGGATGGAGGCGGAGGAAGACGGGACTTTCGTGCTTTATGAATATAACTGTCCGATCGCCCAAGTGGCCAATCGGTATCGACAAGCTTGCCATTGCGAGCAACAGCTGTTCGAGCAACTGCTGGGGGCAAGCGTCGAACGAACGGAATGTTTGGCAGACGGAGGGGCTCGTTGCACCTACGCGATACGACCTGTTAAAGCAAACCTTATAAACAATTGAAATCTAACGGCCTTGCTGCTTTTTTGCGGCAAGGCTGTTTTTTTTGGCCTGTCTTCTGTGTCAAGACAAGCTGTTGCTTCTTATACTGTCATTAAACCGCATGGGCATTCGCCCGGGTTAAGCTGATAACTGGAGGGATCAAGGATGGCATGGGACATTGCGGCTTATGGGATTACGGCGGCTGTGTTGGCGATTGCCGCAGCATGCGTGATCGGCATCGCGAAAATTTGCCGGTCGCTCAGTCGTCTGGACGCAACTGTGAAAGTTCTCGGCAAGGAAACGGAAGTTTCTTTGCGTCAATGCGCGAAACTAGCGGATGAGGCCAGTGACGCCATTGCCGTTTCAAGGCAAAGCCTGCAAGGATTCGCCACGCTCGCGGAGGGGGCGCGAGCGCTCGGCGAAGCGGTGCAGGCAGCTGCGCAAACCGCGGCTCACGTTACGGTCTTATGCCGTGAACGCCTAACTTCTTTGAGTCCGGTTCCTTCCGAACATCGTGATCAAACAGCTTGCGAGCTGCCGGATTTAACGGAACTCGGCCGCAACCTGTGGTCATTGTGGAGACGTCGGACCGGCAATGGCCAATCCTCCTCCGAAAGTTGTCAGAGCAGCCCGGGACCGAGTGCGGATCCATCTCAAGGAGAGTGAAAAAGCATGGCCAACAAAAAAGTCGTTAAATCGTTTTTGTGGGGAACGCTGACGGGCGCGATTACCGGAGCGGTAACCGCGTTATTATTCGCCCCTAAGTCCGGCCGCGAACTTCGCGGAGATATCGCCGATACCGCTCAGAAAGTCGGGGAGAAGACGGCGGATTTAAGCAGGCAAGCCGGAACTGCCGTACAGTCGCTGGCCAAACGGACATCGAGCTTCGTATCCGATGCCAAACAAGCTACCGGACGCCTAGTGACGGATATTCGCTCCCGTAAAAGCAGCGAAACCGCAGAAATAAAGGAAGTTGCCGCAACGGAAGAAAATGACATCGAGAATAACTCTTCCGCGCTGTAATCCCAAATTATACGCATCGGTCCGAAACATCGTCCGCTCCCGCCGGACGGTGTTTTCGTATACCGTCATATTCCTTGAACCTCGTCCGAATATGAGCTAAGATGTAGGTACCTTTTGCGCTCCGATGTCATAAAGTATCAAGGATCGACCTCATCATTACATGAAGAAAGCGGTGTTTCCGTGCAGCAAGCGATCGCAGTCCTGGACTCAGGTGTGGGCGGACTGACCGTCGTCAAAGAAGTGATGCGACAGCTTCCCCGAGAGAAAATATTGTATTTCGGCGACACCGCGCGAACACCATACGGACCAAGAAATGCGGAAGAAGTCATAACTTTTACACGTGAAATCGTAGATTATCTTGTTCAATACAAACCCAAAATGGTTGTCATTGCATGTAATACGGCTACTGCCGTAGCTTTAGAGGACATTCGGAGTCGAGTAGATCTGCCCGTTGTCGGAGTCATAAATCCCGGGGCTCGCGCTGCGGTAGGCAGGACAAAGACCGGCGTCGTGGGCGTAATCGGTACGGAGGGGACGATAAAGAGCGGCGCGTATGAATCGGCGCTTAAGCGGCTTTCCCCTAGTGTCGAGGTCATTAGCCGCGCTTGTCCATCCTTCGTGCCGCTTGTGGAAGACGGGAATTTCAGCTCTTCGGAAACGTATGATACCGTATCGAATTCCCTGTTTCCGCTCAGAAATTCCACGATGGATTGCCTTATTCTTGGCTGTACGCATTATCCTTTTCTGGCGGATACCATTTCCGAGGTGATGGGCTCGGAGGTCGTCCTGATCAACTCGGCCGAAGAAACCGCGCGGGAAATAAGCACGATACTGCATGTGAACAAAGAATTAGTCGGCAGAGGTGAAGTGCCGGTGCATCAGTTTTTTTGCAGCGGCGATCCCCGGAAGTTCCAAGATATTGCTCAAGCATGGCTGGGAGAGCAAATCCGATTGACTCCGGTCGTATGGCAAGTTCCCCATATCGGGGCTTGAAAAACAAACAAAGCTCGAGCGTTAGGCGTCCAAACGACACCTGACCCGCTCGGGCTTTTTTCGTTGATACGGGGTCATATATTAGCTCAAACGCTCATACACAAATAGAATCGCTGCGGGTACAGGAGGGATCGACATGGCAATGGCTGGAGAATACAGCCCAGAGCTGCTCAGCAAGGAAATAAGAAGGTTATCAAGGAAATATCCCTTTATCACTACGGGGACTATTGGGCGAACCGTCTTGGGAAAGCCGATCCCTTACTTGCGGCTGGGAGCGGGTCCATTCCGATGGCACTTCAACGGGGCCTGCCATGCGAACGAGTGGATTACGACGCTCCTGCTCATGCGATTCGCGGAGGATTATGCTCATGCATGCGCAAGGCGGCTGCCCTTCTGGGGCAAAACGGCTAAGGATTTATTCTCGCGATGCAGTCTATGGATCGTGCCGATGGTTAATCCGGATGGGGTTGAGCTTGTTCAAAGAGGAATGTCCGCTAAACATCCGTTATTCAAGGACTTGCTGCAATGGAATAGAGGTTCGCGTCGATTTCATCGATGGAAAGCTAATGCCAGAGGCGTTGACCTGAACGACCAATTTCCTGCGCATTGGGAGGAGGAGCGTCAGCGACGAGCGGTAGCGGCGCCGGGTCCGCGGGATTTCAGCGGCATAGGGCCATTGTCCGAGCCGGAGGCTGCGGCGCTTGCGAAGTTTACGGAGGAGACGGATTTCCATGCGGTGATCGCTTTGCATACGCAGGGAGAAGAGATTTATTGGAACTATCGGAACGATGAACCCGCGGAATCTCGGGGTTGGGCTGAAAGTTTGGCCGTAGCATCCGGCTATCGCGCCGTTTACTTGGAAGGAAGCGACGCGGGGTACAAGGATTGGTTCATCTCACAGTTTAAAAGGCCCGGATTCACGGTGGAGGCCGGCTGGGGCCATAATCCGCTCCCTCTTGATGGCTTCGAAGAATTGTACGACGATATAGCGAGACTTCTCGCAGAAGCTCTTGATTGTGCGCCGACATGATTCTTAAGGGCCAGGGTGGGGTAAACTTGATGAAAAGATCTCGTACATCGAATGGAGGCCCCGCTTATGGCTCGCAGATCGTGGATTGCATTATGGAGACATCTTCCCGGCAGGGTTTGGCATATTTTGCGTTCGGAGCGCGTTTCGTTAAAGGACAAGTTGATTTTTATTATACCAGTGGCGCTTTATTGGGTATTGCCGGACTTCATGCCTTTCATGCCTATCGACGATGCCGCTTTTACCGCGATTGCTGCAAGCTGGTACGCGCGCGCCATGGAACGCAAATACACGTTGGGCAAGAAAAGCGATCTTGCATGAAGGAAAACGTTTCATTACAATAGAACGAGAACCTGATGGGAGTGAAACGCCATATGAATTGTAAAATCACCCGGAACGCAGCCAATGTGCTGCGCCGTGAATTGGACAAGCCGGAAAACTCAGACAAGAAATTGAAAGTATTCGTGACGCATAGCCACGGAGACCATGCGCATTACGGAATGGATTTGGGACAAGCGACCGATAAAGACGAAGTCGTGTCGACGGACAAGGATATCGAAGTAGTTCTCACCAAAGGGGAACCGCTGCTGGACGGCGTCAAAATCGATTACTTGTATTTCCCTAAAGAAGGGTTTGTCATTACGAATCCCAGCAAGGGCAATCATGGAGACCACTGATAACGGGCAGATAGCCCAGTTGAATGATATCCGCATATGCGACAAGTGCAAGCATATGCGAGTCAAGTCGATGTTGCCCAAATTGCAGAAGCTAGCGCCTGGAACCGAAGTTAAAGTGGCTTGCAAATCTTATTGCGGTCCCTGCTCTCGTTATGCTTTTATATTCATTAACGGTCGATACGTCACCGCACCGACGGAAGACGAAGCGATTGAGAAAATACGCAAGTACGTAAAATCTTAACTTCCCCGAAACTGTCGCCAAGCGCGACGGTTTTTTATTTTTTCGATGGGAATGTTAAGACGAATCATAAAAGGCGGATCACTTAAAAACGCAGCTATACAGCCGATTGATAATCGCTTCAAAGTTTTTGAATAAAGAAAACGCGGCGACGCCTCCCGATTTTGTCAGGAAAGCGATCGCCGCGTTTCTATGTTAAGATGCCGTCCGTTATTGCTCTTCTTCGCGTAACTTCGCAATCAGGTTGTTCTCGATCACCCGGTCCGATATGCTGAGGTCCTTCTTCGCCGTGTCCGCTCCTGCCGCGCAAGATGCGGAATCCGTCGTTGTCGGGCCGTCTGCGGATAAGGCATAACACGTTCCGTGAGCGGCGATTCCATCGTTGTTAGGAACGAAGTAAACTTGGCCGTCGGTGAAACCTCCGTTGCGGAATACGACTGGCTTAGGTGCTTCCGATAACATGCTCACCCCCATGAGATAACGATTATCAACGGGAATTCCGAGCAAATGCATAACGGTAGGCGTAGTATCGATCTGGCCGACAGCTTTGTCCACTACTCCCGCATGTTCATCGTGGGGAAGATGGATGAAGAATGGGACCTTCCTAACGATACGGTCTTTATCGATATCCGATACGGGCTTTCCGAATAATTGCTCGTAAAGCTTCCAGTCATAAACGGAGTTATCATGATCGCCGTAGAAAAGCAGCACCGTATTATCCCATAATCCTTCGTCCTTAAGATTCTCGACCAATTCGCCTACGGCGGAATCGACATAATGGGCAGCCTGTAAATAATCACCCATGATCGTTCCTTGCAAAGTCCCTACTTTCAGTTCCTGGTTCGAGTAAGGGAGCTTAAAAGGATGGTGGCTCGATAACGTTATCGTTAACGCATAGAAGGGCGATTTCTTGCGTTCCTTCAGTTGCTCGATCGTTTGGCGAAAGAAGGATTGGTCTCCGAGCGACCAGCCGATCGGTTCGTCGATAGTGTAATCCTTAATATTGTAAAATTGGTCGTAGTCCATATTATGGTACATATTATTGCGATTCCAGAAGCTGCCGTCGTATGCATGATGAACCGTTGTATCATAGCCTTGGCCCTTCAGAATGGATGGCGCGCAATCGAACTCGTTGCCCGCGAACCGGATAAAGACGGAGCCGGTAGGCAGAGGGTGAATGGAACAACTCGTAAGGAGATCCGCGTCCGACGTGCGGCCTTGCGCGGTCTGGTGAAAGAAATTCGGAAAATAGACGCTTTGCCCGATGAGCTTATTCAAGTTCGGCGTTATTTCCTCTCCTCCAATTGACTGGCCGATAACGAATTGCTGGAATGCCTCGGCTTGAACAATAAGCACGTTTTTTCCTTTATAATCTCCGAATAAAGGTTCAGACTCCATTTGCTTCTGCAGCTTCTGACGTTCGGTAAACCAGTTTTTCGCCTCTTGAACCTGTTCATCGGACAGCCCTTTGCCGAACCAATGCTCTTTGGCGTAACGGTATGTGTCGTAACCGTGGAAACCTAGCAGCCCAGTCACGTTGTAGATCGGGATGTTCCACCAGTTGCCTACGAACAATCCGCGGGCCCAACCGTTTTTCTGCTCTTCAACTGGGTAATAAATAAGAGACCAGCCTAACGCGAATACAAGTGTTGCCGGAATAGCCTTGCGCCACAAAGCTTTGCGAGTTTTTATCGAATGGGAGACGTACGATGAGGAACGCCGTGCAGCGCGATTGCGCCATAACAGCCAGCCCGCGAGCGCGAAGGCAAAGGGAATATCTGCGAATAGGAGCCAATCCTGCGCTTGAATGAGACTCCAGATGCTGGCTTGCAGCTCGCCGACCTGTCCGGCTTGCAGAAGCACGGGTACGGAAATGAAATCCTTGAAATAACGGAAGTAAATGAGGTCCGCGAATAGGAGGAATGAAAGCACCAAATCCAATATTGCGAGCGAGATCGCCCTCGAGCGGCGTCCCAGGAATAACGTCCAGAAGGAAACAAGCAGTATGGCGCCCAGATTAACAGCCCATTTCCAATGGTTCATGCCGCCAACGTTGAATTGATGATCCAGCTCGTTCAATTTGTATAATAAGGATGCTGCGAGCAATAGGATCCCCCAGAAAGGCCAGAGGATCAGCCCTTGCAAGGACAATTGAAGTCCTTTGCGGGCAACCGTTTGCAACTGCGCTAACATGCCAAAACTTCCTTTCTCTATATGGGCCAATTGTTATGAAGGGTCGCCCTAAATGATTAACGCAGTGTAAAGTGTAAACTAAAAAATAGTATAGCTCTTATGAAGGGGTTTTTACAAACGTTGTGGTAAAATGAAGGAAGGAGGTGGTTATCTATGGGAGTGTCGCCTGATCAATATTTCGATGACTTATATAGCAGGGATCCTGAATTGGAACGGGTAGGCGAAGTCATCCGAAGCGCGGAGATGCCGGAAATTTCGGTTGCTCCAGGGTATGGCCGTTTGTTGACCTTTCTTACTACAATATCGAAGGCGCGTTTAGTTCTGGAAATCGGAGCATTAGGCGGGTACAGCGGAATATGTTTGGCGCGAGGACTGACGGATGACGGGAAGTTATTGTCATTGGAACTGCACCAGGAATACGCGGACATTGCCAAAGCGAATTTGACGGCTGCGGGATTGGGAGATCGCGTTGAATATTTAGTGGGGGATGCTTCGGAAAGTTTAGAGAAGCTCATTTCCCAGGAAAAGCGTTTTGACTTCTTCTTCATCGATGCGGACAAAGAGAATTATCCCCATTATTTAGAAGCGTGCATTCAGCTTGCGAATGAAGGGGCAATCATAGCGGCCGATAACACGCTTCTGCGAGGAAAGACGACGGACGACAGCAAGCAAGGACCGTCTGTACTTGCTATGAGACAATTTAATCGTCTTATTGCGCAAGATTCCAGGTTGCTCGGGGTACATCTCCCTGCCTATGATGGGCTGGCTTTAGCGAGGGTTAAACAATTTAGGAAAATTTAGGCTGGAAAACGTCCTCCGAACCGACATATAGAGTCGTTTTAGGGGGATTTTTTATAATGTATAACGCTTTCATAGACATTTTAACAATTTAGTTAATTTCGTACTAATTTAATTTCCGGTACGAATCCTTTTAATCCAAATTTTGTATATGTTATGAACGTATTTTCAAATTGTAAAAAGCGAATTTACATTTCAATCATATAATATGAATGTTTATACGGGAAATTTGATTATTAAACAATAAAGTAAGCGTTTTCTGTCATTTATGAGTTATTACTAATCACGTTACGTGTAATAATATCTGACACTGCCAATATCTCTCATTGCAGAATCCGAATAATATATAGTAATATTTTTTTGTTCCAGCAAATTTCAAAAACAAACGAGTTGATTATAATTTGTGAGGTGAAATTTTGGGGGAATAATAATTTTGCAATTTTTCAATATTTGCAATTTTGCAATGTTTAAAAATTGCTTAGAAATCAGGTATGGCAGAAATGATAGTACTTAAAAATCGGGGAGGCAACAGAATTATGAAATTCAAGAAAATTTTCTCGACCGCGCTAGCAATTACATTAGCGGGTACTTTATTAGCAGCTTGCGGCAACAACAATAAGAACTCCGACTCATCCAACTCACCATCCGCATCCGCATCCGCAAGCTCGTCCGCAAGTGCAGGAACAGGAGGCAAGCAAGAACTCGTTATGAACTATCGTGCCGATCCTCCGGCACTCGACGTATCGATCGCGGAAAGCGCAGCTTCGTTCACGATTCTGGGCGCGATCAGCGAAGGCTTGTATCGTTTGGACAAAGATATGAATCCACAACCGGGGCTTGCCGCAGAGCTTCCTACCATTTCGGCTGACGGTTTGACTTATACAATTAAATTGCGCGACGGCTTGGTATGGTCGGACGGATCGCCTTTGACGGCGAAAGATTTCGTATATTCCTACCAACGCACGTTGGATCCGGCCACTAAAGCTTCTTACGCTTTCATCCTGACTTGGCTCAAAGGCGGGCAAGCCGTACAGGATGCTAAAACTCCTGAAGATTTGAAAAAGGCTAAAGAAAACCTCGGCGTTAAAGCGATTGACGACAAAACGCTTGAAATCACTTTGGACATTCCTAGAGCATACTTCACAGCTCAACTTGCTTTCTTGAACTATTACCCGCAAAAAGAAGAGTTCGTATCCAAGCAAGGCGAGAAAAGCGGCGCAGACGCAGACAAAGTACTCGGCGCCGGTCCATTCGTCTTGACGAAATGGGATCATGAGCAACAACTTATTCTCGAGAAAAATCCCAAGTATTGGGATGCTGCAAACGTTAAGCTGGATAAAGTAACTTTGAACATCGTCAAGGATACAGCTACCGGATTGAACTTGTACGAATCCAACGCTACGGATTTCGCGGATATCAAAGGCGATCAAATGAAAGCCTACGAAGGTAAAACCGAACTGCACAGAAAGAGCGAACTGGTTACTGGTTACCTGAATTTCCAACAGAAGAAAGTACCGGCATTCGCGAACGCTAAAGTTCGCCAAGCGATGAGCATGGCGATCGACCGCGAAGGTCTTGTTAATACGGTTCTGAAAAACGGTTCCGTAGCCGCAACAGGTTATATACCGAACGGTAACGCCGACGGCAACGGCGCTGAATTCCGTAAAGTCGTAGGCGACACGGAAGTTGCGTTCGATGCGGCTAAAGCTAAGGCGTTGCTTGCTGAAGGCTTGGCTGAAGCCGGAGTTGCTGCCCTGCCTAAATTGTCCATCATGGGCGATGACACGGAAACAGGCAAGAAACTATTGGAATTCGTCGTATCCCAATGGAAAACGAACCTAGGTATCGAAGTATCGGCAGAACCGTTGCCGCATGCTACCCGTCTGGACAAAGAATTAAAACATAACTACACAATCGTCAGCAGTCTGTGGGGCGCGGATTATAACGATCCAATGACTTGGCTCGATATGTACTTGACCGGCGGTCCATTCAACACTCAAGACTGGACCAACGCGAGATACGATGAATTGGTTAAAGGCGCCGAAAAAGAGCTTGACGTTAAAGTACGCGCAGACAAAATGCACGAAGCAGAAAAAATTCTGATGAGCGAAGCAGCTGTATTTCCACTGTACTTCCGTTCTTCGCCATTCGTGATCAAAGACAAAGTCGAAGGATTGATCTTGCCACCTTACGGTCCTGACTTTGAATTGAAATGGACTTCCGTTAAACAGTAAAATGTTCCATTGACTGTAAGAACTCCGAGCAGTACATTCAGTACTTGAAGCAATCCATGAGAGAGGCCGTTGCTAGAACGGCTTCTTTCATGTTGATTGTAGGGTATAGGAAAATTATTCATCCCGTGAAAGGAGGATTCATAGTGCTGAAATACGTGCTGCGGCGTTTTGTTTATATGCTCATTACATTATGGGTCATTATAACGGCTACTTTTTTTCTCATGAAATTATTGCCTGGAAATCCTTTTGGTGAAGTTGCCGCGAAATTGCCTCCGGAGAACTTGAAAATTTTGAGGGAACAATACGGCTTGGATAAGCCGGAATGGCAGCAGTACTTAAAGTATATAGGGCATGTCGCTCAAGGGGATTTAGGCGTTTCTTATCAATTCCCGACCCGTTCCGTTGTCGATGTCATTAAGCAATCCTTCCCGGCATCCCTAGAACTCGGAATTGAATCCTTGATTTTTGCAGTTATTGTCGGTTTGCTGCTCGGAATCTTTGCCGCTTTGAAACACAATAAAGCGGGGGATTACTCAGCCATGTTCATCGCATTGATCGGGATTTCTGTTCCTTCCTTCGTTGTAGCTCCACTGCTATCTTACCTTTTGGGGAACAAATGGCACATCCTCCCTGCTGGTTTATGGCAAGGGCCCGAACACCGAATTTTACCGGCATTGGCGCTCTCATTCGGAACCATTGCCATCTTGGCGAGAATGATGCGTGCCTCTATGTTGGAGGTATCGAGCTTGGACTATATTAAGACAGCTAAATCTAAAGGACTTACTACATGGAAAATAGTCACAAGCCATATGCTCAGAAATGCTATTTTACCCGTAATTACCATTCTAGGGCCTATCGCGGTTAATGTCATCACTGGAACGCTGGTCGTAGAAAGCGTATTTTCAGTTCCAGGCTTGGGTTATCAGTTCGTAACTTCTATTACGACGCTGGATTATACGATGATTACAGGACTGACGATTTTCTATGCAGCAATTCTTATTATCGTGATGTTCCTGACCGATATTGCTTACGGCTTTGTCGATCCACGGATTCGCATGTCGGGGAGGAGATAAGGGATGGAAATCATATCTAAGGATAAGTTTCAACCGGCAGAGAAAACGACAAACGCAGAATCCATTGTCCGACCTTCGCTGAACTATTGGCAGGATGCTTGGAGGCGTTTGAGATCTAATAAATTGGCTATGGTTGGATTAGTCGTTCTAATCCTGCTAACCTTGTTGGCCATCGTCGCACCTTTCGTGAGCAAGTTCGATTACGAAACCCAATATTTGAAGGATATCGATCTTAAGCCTTCAATGACGCATTTTTTCGGGACGGACGATTTCGGCAGGGATTTATGGACCCGGGTTTGGTGGGGCACTCGTATTTCTCTCTTCATCGGTTTGGTAGCAGCCTCGATTGATTTAGTTGTCGGCGTTCTATATGGAGGAATTTCCGCTTACTTCGGAGGACGCGTGGACAATGTTATGCAGCGGATCATAGAGGTTATTTATTCCATTCCGCTGTTGTTGCTTGCCATCATCCTCATCGTGTTTCTTGGACCCGGCATTAAATCGATCATCATCGCCTATGCGTTGACTGGATGGGTAGGTATGGCTCGTCTGGTCAGGGGTCAGGTATTGCTAGTTAAGGAGCAGGAATTCGTATTAGCTGCACGGACATTGGGTGCGAAGCCTGCGCGCATTATTCTCCAGCATCTGATTCCTAACGTTATCGGTCTTATTATCGTTCAAATCACCTTTATCGTGCCTACGGCGATTTTCTTTGAAGCATTCCTGAGCTTTATTGGGGTGGGGATTAAACCTCCAATGGCTTCGCTCGGTAATCTAATCAATGACGGTGCCCATTATATGAGATATCAACCGCATCGGCTTATTTTCCCAACTATCGTATTTAGCCTGATTCTGCTTAGCTTTAATGTATTGGGAGACGGCTTGCGCGATGCTCTCGATCCGAAAATGAGAAAATAAGGAGGAGTGCCGAATGAGCAAACCGATTCTTGAAGTCAATAACTTGCGTGTATCTTTCAAAATGTATGCCGGAGAAGTTCAAGCGGTCCGCGGCGTCTCCTTCACCTTGAATAAAGGAGAAGTTCTCGCGATCGTAGGGGAATCCGGCTGCGGCAAATCGGTAACGGCCCAGACGATCATGAGATTGATACCGACTCCGCCAAGCTATATTAAACCAGGATCCTCCATTCTATTCGATGGCAAACACGAAATCACGAAGCTAACCGAATCCCAGATGGAGCATGTGCGCGGGGAAGAGATGGGAATGATTTTCCAAGATCCTATGACTTCCCTGAACCCGACGATGACGGTCGGCGCTCAAATATCCGAAGGTATCCGCAAGCACCAGAAGGTGACCAAAGCTGAGGCGATGCAGCGGGCGGCCGATCTTCTAACTCTCGTAGGTATGTCGAATGCTCAGGAGCGTACCCGTCAATATCCTCATGAGCTTTCCGGAGGGATGCGTCAGCGGGTCATGATCGCGCTGTCGTTAGCTTGTAATCCGAAGCTGCTTATCGCCGATGAACCGACTACCGCGCTCGATGTGACGATCCAAGCTCAAATTATCGATCTGCTACGCGAGATTCAGAAGAAAACCGATACGTCGATCATTCTGATTACCCATGATTTGGGTGTCGTGGCTGAAATGGCCCATAGGGTCATCGTCATGTACGCGGGTAAAGTTGTGGAAAGAGGCACTTTAAACGATATTTTCTATAATCCTAAACATCCTTACACTTGGGGACTGCTTCGTTCAGTTCCTCGGTTAGATAGCGATAGAAATAATGATTTGGAGTCGATACCGGGAACTCCGCCGGATCTCTTTGCTCCTCCGGTCGGTTGCGCCTTCGCGGCACGTTGCCCTTACGCTATGAAGATCTGCAAAGAGGTTGACCCGGAGCATTTCGATGTGTCTGCAGAGCACAGTTCGGCTTGTTGGCTCATGCATCCCGAGGCTCCGAAGGTAGAGATGCCGGTTCAAGCGGGGAGGGGTTCACATGGCTGAGGATTATATCTTAGAAGTGAAAAATTTGCAGAAACATTTTCACCTTAGCGGTAACCGCGTGCTCAAAGCGGTTGATGGTTTGAACTTCTCGATCAAACGGGGCGAAACCTTCGGGCTGGTAGGGGAGTCCGGTTGCGGCAAATCTACGACCGGAAGAACGATTATTCGACTGTATGAGGCAACGGGCGGTCAAATCCTGTTTAATGGAAAAGACGTGCAGAAACTTAACGGCGAAAGCAGGCAGAAGTTTTACCGCGATATGCAAATGGTGTTTCAAGACCCTTATGCGTCGCTTAATCCCCGAATGACCGTCGGTAAAATTATCGCGGAGGGCATCGACATTCATGGGCTTTCTTCCGGTAAAAAAAGACGCGAGCGAGTCAGCGAATTACTGAACGCCGTAGGTTTGAACGAAGAGCACGCGGGTCGTTTTCCGCACGAATTCTCGGGCGGCCAACGCCAGCGGATCGGTATTGCCCGCGCGCTCGCGATTGAACCGCAATTCATTATCGCCGATGAGCCGATCTCCGCGCTGGACGTATCCGTTCAAGCTCAAGTCGTGAATCTGTTCAAGAAGCTGCAGAAGGAACGCGGCTTGACTTATTTGTTCATCGCGCATGATCTGGCTATGGTTAAGCACATCTCCGACCGTATCGGCGTTATGTATTTGGGCAAGCTGGTCGAAGTGGCAACCTCGGATAAATTGAACGCGAAGCCCCTTCATCCGTATACGCAATCGCTATTGTCCGCGATTCCGATTCCGGATCCGGATGTTCAGAAGCAGCGGAAAAGAGTTATCCCGCAGGGTGAAATTCCAAGCCCTCTGAATCCGCCAAGCGGATGTCCTTTCCGGACTCGCTGTCCTCATGCGATGGACGTATGCGCGGCAACGATGCCTTCGTTTAAGGAAGTCGAGCCGGGACATTTCGCAGCATGTCATATGTTATAATATTGTTTATGTAAAGAAGAAATGCTCCAAGTCAATGGCTTGGGGCTTTTTTTGTACGATCAGAAAGTTTTTAGGCACCCATCATCTGGGAAATATAGGGAAAAACCGACACCTATTTTCCGTTCTATTTCGGAGAAATGGTACCATTATCCCCTTGCTTCAGAAGTGAGTTGCCAATCAGCTGATATTTGAATGCCATGATTTGAGAGGGAGTTGCAATCAACGGATTCTCGAATGCCATGATTGGAGAATGGAGTTGTATTCAACGGCTTTTCGAATGCCATGATTTGAGAGGGAGTTGCAATCAACGTATTCCGGGATATTACGCACAAGTTTGCCTTTTCGTGAATTGGATTGAATGAAACGGGTTATCGGCAACTTAAAAAGCAGTCATCCCAAGCATCAAGCAATCCATAGGGTGAGATATTTTCCTTTCCACTTCGCTTTGCTCCCCCAGACCACCCAGGGAACGGTGAGAACCGGTTTGCTGCGGGTCAGATCTTTGTACGTCAAGGTTGGCGTCACAGCGCACCAATGGAGCAGTTGGCTGAAGACCGGGGCATGGCGGAGTTTTAAGTTCAACCGGAAACAAAACTCGTCTAAATAAGCCTGCAAATGTTTGGCCCCGATGCCATTAAACGTAAAGTTCAGCCACGCGGTCACCTTCCACTTGATTGGGTTCAAAGCGGGGTGAAGTCTGCCGCGCCCCAAAACGGTCACAGCTTGTTCATCTATATGATTGTCTACGAACGCTTGGACGCCAGGTTTTTCAATCCACCTCAACGCGTTATTCACATGGCTGGGATCCGGTTGTTTGATTTTGACCTGCTGAGGCTCGTCTCGCTCGTCGAGGGATCCGCCGATCAACAGCGGCTGCTGGGCCTCGCTATAATACGTGTAACCGTAAGAGATAGGGTCAACTCGCACAACACCCGTGAGCGGATCGGCTTCATCGGCTTGTTGCAGGGCATGGCGGATTTTTCTTGCGATGAGCCACGCGGTCTTATAGGTGACCTGAATCACTTGGGACAGGCGGGAGGCGCTGATGCCGGAAGGCCGGGAGATCAGAAACATCGCTTGGAACCAGCGGGTCAACAAAGTGGAACTGCCTTCCATAATGGTGCCGGCGATGACAGAAGTCTGATGGCGACAGGAGCGGCATTCGTAGAGAGGCAGTCTGCGCGTTTGGATGAGATAAAAGTGAGGATGACAACAAGTCGGGCAACGGAAGCCGTCCGGCCATCTGGCTTCGAACAGCGCCTCGGCGCAAGCCTGCTCGGAGTTGAACTGCTGGCAAAATGCCTCGAAGGTCAGATGATCTGGAAACATAGACGGCCTCCTCAAATAGAACATTTGTTCTTATTTCCATCATACCAAACATACGTTCTATTTTCAAGAGGCATCGGGTGAAATTACAACTTTCCTGGTTTGTTCTCAAAAGCATGAACAAGGGTTTTTTCCCCCTTATCGGATGGGATAGTGGTACGTTTTCGCGGAAAGGAGGTAGGGGGGCTGCGGTGGGCCTATTCTCCTTCTGATGCGAGGGGATAAAGGTACGTTTTTGCGAAAACCTGCAGGCATGAACTGGAGTATCGGACCGGTCAACCCCCACCCCCCGAGTTACAAGGAAGTTCATGGGTACGATTGATTAATTATGGATATCCGCCATCTCATCACTTGTCTCCCTCTGTCCACTGTAGCTGCTGCTAATACTTCGGCGGCGGTTTCGACTTCCAGCATTCAATCCTTTAATTCAACCTCCTTGGTTAAGAAAGATGGATCTTACTGGATATGGGGAAACTTGCGTCAATCAGTTCCGACACAAATGCATGGCCTGAACGATGTGGAATCGTCGTTTGCCGATAACCTGATCCAGAAGAAAGATCATACGGTATGGTTTTGGGAAAGCGCTACTTACTCTACTGAAGCAAAAGTCTACCCTGTCATGGCGTTAAACAATCTCGTTGCGGTTTACTACGATTATAGGCAGTCATTGGCTTTGGATGCCGACGGCAAAGTATACTGGCCATCGATAGTCAGTCCCGGCTGTGGTTCTGGGGCGCGACCATAACAGGATATTCGGATGGAACGACTCTTAATATTCAACCGGCACCTATATTGATTACGAGTGTTCAAGGCGTGAAGGATGCTTTTGTCGTTGAACGATCGCTGATTGTATTGACCAACGATGGTGAAGTGTACGAGGCCTCAATTGAACGTGAAACGATGCCGGATAACCCATCTTTTAAGCGGCTAACTTCGGAGATAAGTCAAATCAATTCTGGAGGGCGCCATATTATCATGCAGAAAAACAACGGAACATTGTGGGGTTGGGGCGTTAACAAGAGCGGGCAGTTAGGTTACGGAGATTATGAATTTATACATAACACGCCGGTACCGGTGCAGAAGCCGATCTCGGTTCAATTAAATGGCGTGCCTGTCGTTCTCTCTAGCGGCGTCATCACGCGAAATGAGCAAGCATTCATACCGCTGCGTTCTGTCTTTGAAAAAATGGGCGCTTCCGTATCATGGGACAACGACAATAAAATAGTGACGATTAAGCAGTCCAAAACCGGCAAGCCGCAGATCATTATCCATATCAACTATATTAAGGGAGTAGTGGATATGAACAACGAACCTGTTACTCTAAAGAACGCCCCCTTCAGCGTGGCAGGCATCTCGTACTTGCCGCTGCGATTTGTCAGCGAAGCACTCGGCGCCAATGTCGAATGGTTTCAGAAAGATGAGAAAATTACGATTACATTACCTTAAGTTTGCCGAGCCCGCAAAGCCCGAGAAGCCCAGATGCACGTCATAAACAACAGTGCAGCCGACAACAGGAACAGTCCTTCGATACCGATAAATCCCGACAGAGCACCGCCCATAATGGGGCCAGCCATGTTGCCTAGACTTAAAGCGCTGCCGTTAAAGCTGTAGGACCGGCTTTCCATTCCATCGGGAGTGTAGCGGCGGATGAGCGAATTGACGGTCGGTATTAAGCCGCCCATGAAACACCCGAGCAGGAAACGCCAAACGAGCAGCTGGCCGACGGACCCGACGAACGCTTGAGGAATGAGCATGATCGACGCCCCGGCTAACGATACGATCAAAATTCGCGAGGAGCCGATCCGGTCGCTTAACCGGCCGAGCAACGGGGCGCAGATCATATTGGATATGCCGGTTACCGAACCGACGAACCCCGCGTAGAAGGCGAGGTTCTCGGTTGTTCCGTGCAGTTGCTGTACATAGAGCGGTATAAGAGGCATCGGGCTTAACATCGCGAATTGGATTAGAAAAGTGACGGTAAGCAGCACGGGGAGCTGGCGGATGACCATTAAGTCGCGGAAGTTCTCGCGGACCATCAACCAAGAGATGACGGATGCGAGAAACAGCAGCGTACCCGTTATGTAGAAGATCGGACGAAACCCGAAGCTGTCTGCAAGCAATCCCCCGATAAAAGGGCCTAGAATCGTCCCGGCCGTGCCTCCGGATTGCAGCGTCCCCATAGCGAATCCCATCCGCTCCTTCGGCGTCGTGGCCGATACGAGAGAGACGGCGGCGGGCGTATAACCCGAGATGACGCCGTTGAGCATCCGCAGCGCGAGCAAATGCCAGGGAGCCGTCGCAAAGCCCATGAGCACCATGACAATAGACATCCCGAAGCCGGAACGCAGCAGCATCATTTTACGCCCATAACGATCGGAGAGCTTACCCCATAACGGCTGGAATAGGAACGATGTGACGAAATTCGCCGCGAAAATAAACCCAGCCCATAATCCGATCTGATGATTGTCGGTCAGGCCGAGATCTTGCTTAAGATATAAGGACAGGAAGGGGATGATCATCGTCATACCCGCCATCACGAGAAAATTGCCGCCCATCAGCACGATCAAATTAATTTTCCAACGTTGCATCGGTTGCTCCTTTGTCTAAATCGCGTAAGTATACCCAGTATATCACAGGCAGTTAGCGAGCCTATTACGATCATTGTCAAACTATTGTCATACTCGATGGAGGTTGCGAGGTTGTTCGCGTGCTCCAAAAGGGGCATAATGAAAGCAATGAAAGCCAATCCATGACCTAAATGAGGATGCCCTAATGATTGAAAATGATTTGTTCCTTCGCGCGTGCCGGAGTGAGCCTGTTAACCGTGTGCCGGTGTGGTACATGCGCCAAGCCGGAAGATATGATCCCGATTATCGCAAAATAAAAGAAAAATACTCGCTGCTCGAAATTTGCAAGCAACCCGAGCTTGCTGCCGAAGTGTCTCTGATGCCGGTACATAAGCTCGGAGTCGATGCTGCTATACTATATTCCGATATTATGAATCCCGTTGCTTCCATTGGGATCGATTTCGATATCGTCAAAGACGTCGGCCCCGTTATTCATAATCCGGTACGCAGCGCCAGCGACGTGGAACGCTTGAAGCCGATGGACGTAGAACGCGACCTCTCGCACGTCCTGGAGACGATTAAAATCTTGGATCGCGAGCTCAAAGTTCCGCTTATTACGTTCGCCGGCGCGCCGTTTACGCTAGCCAGCTATATTATTGAAGGCCGTCCCTCCAAATCTTATATCCGTACGAAAGCTCTAATGTATAGCGATCCTCGAATTTGGCACAGTCTGATGGGCAAACTGGCGGACATGGCCGCAACCTACTTGCGGGCGCATATCCAATCGGGAGCCAAAGCCGTCCAATTGTTCGACAGCTGGGTAGGTTCGCTTGCTCCCCATGATTTCAGGGAATACGTGCTTCCGCATGTGGAAAGTATTTTTGCGAAGCTGTCGGACCTGAACGTACCGAAAATCTATTTCCCCGGCGTAAGCTCGGGAGAGTTATTGCCGCATCTGACGGAGCTGAAGAGTGACGTTATCGGCTTGGATTGGCGCGTTCCGTTGTCCGAAGGACGCCGCCGCACGGGCGGCAAATTCGCGATTCAGGGGAATCTCGATCCTTATGTACTGACTGCCCCTTCAGCGTTAATTCATGAGCATGCCCGCAGGTTGCTGGACGAAGGGATGCGGGAGCCTGGTTTTATTTTTAACCTTGGACATGGATTGTACCCGGAAGCGTCGCTCGAAAAATTAAAAGATTTGACGGATTTCGTACATGCCTATAGCGAGCAGAAAATCGCGGCGGGGGTGACCTCATGAGCATAGCACAGGGAAAAGCGATCGGAGTGCTCGTTATGTCTTACGGCACGCCGGAAAGCTTAGAGGGCGTCGAAGCCTATTACACGCACATCCGTCGGGGGAATCCCCCGTCGGCGGAGCAACTTGAAGATCTAACGAATCGTTACCGTTCTATTGTTGGCGGCGTGTTTCCATTACGGGAAAATACGAACGGCCAGGTGGCTGCACTGCAAAGAACGTTGAATGAGCTGGCAGGAGAGGGCGCTTATGTGTGTTATCAAGGCTTGAAGCATGCGGCTCCTTATATTGAAGACGGAGTCGCGGCGATGGCGGCGGACGGCATTAAGGAAGCGGTCGGAATCGTGCTTACTCCGCAATATTCCGTCATGAGCGTAGGCGGTTATATGAAACGCGCACAAGATGAAGCGTCCAAACACGGGATTGCGCTTAAGCCCGTTCATGAATATCATCTGCACCCAGAGCTAATCGATGCGCTCAGCAAGAGGGTGAGCGAAGGTTTAGATCGGTTTGGCGAACGACGCGCCGATACGTTGGTGCTGTTCAGTGCCCATAGTCTGCCGGCTAAGATTCTGGAGATGAACGATCCCTATTCGGACCAACTGCTTGCTACCTCTGAAGCGGTGGCCCAGTCTGCCGGAGTGGAAAAGTGGCAGTTTACTTGGCAAAGCGCCGGACAAACCGGACAGCCTTGGCTCGGGCCGGACATACTGGAGACGCTTGAACGGCTAAGCGACGAAGGCGTCCCTTCCGTGCTTGTTACTCCGGTCGGTTTCGTCTCGGATCATCTAGAAGTGTTGTATGACATCGATATCGAAGCGAAGAAATTCGCCGCTGAACGGGGCATACGCTTGGAAAGAATTCGCATGCTGAATGACGATGCTCAATATATGGCGGCTTTAGCCGAATCGGTTATCGGATTGGCGCGTAGGGGGGACTAAGCGATGACGATGCAGAAGATTCGCCGCGTAGCGGTGCTAGGCGGCGGTATTACCGGCCTTAGCGCCGCTTTTTATTTGGGGAAGCTGGCGCGCGAGCGGGGAGAAACGATCGAAGTTACGGTAATCGAAGGTTCGGAAAGGCTGGGCGGACGGATCAATACGCTTAGCCGGGACGGCTTCGTCATCGAAAGAGGACCGGATTCGTTCCTTGCCCGCAAACTTCCCATGATTGAGTTGGCGAGAGAGCTTGGGCTTGAAGGGGAACTTACCGGAACGAATCCGGCTGCGAAAAAAACATATATCGCGCTGAACGGCAAGCTGCATCCGATGCCGGAGGGGATGACATTAGGCGTTCCTACCGATGCGGATATGTTCATGAAGACGGAGCTAGTGTCTGAGGAAGGTAAGCAACGAGCATTCGAGGAGCTCGATATTCCACCGGATTGGCGTGAGGGAGACGAATCCGTCGGAGCCTTTCTGGAACGCCGGATGGGCAGGGAAATGGTTGAGCGGATATACGAACCGCTGCTCGCGGGCATTCATGCCGGAGACTTGTACCGGCTAGGGCTGCAAGCGACCTTTCCGCAGTTTAAGGCGATGGTGAGGGCGCACGGCAGCCTTATCAAGGGAACAAGAGATAGCCAACGGATCGCGAAAGCGAAAGCGGAGGCGCAAGCAAATGCAGCCGTTAGTTCCGGAAAAACGGATAATCCGTTGCCCGCCTCCGTATTCATGACGTTCCGCAACGGCTTGTCTTCCGTCATCGAAGCGCTTGAGTCGCATCTTAGAGCGGATGGCTGCCATATACGCATGGGAGCGCAAGTCGAATATTTGGAACGGACGTTCGAAGAGATGCCGGAAAGTAAAGGAGCTTACCGGCTTCATCTATCCGACGACACAGCGATAGAATCCGACGAGGTGATTTTTACCTTGCCGGCCTATGCCACTGCCGAATTGCTTGCGGAGCATACCGATGTAACCGCATTGACGAACGTTCGTTACGTCTCCGTCGCCAACGTGGTGCTCGCCTACGATGAAACCGGGTTTAATCACACGCTCGACGGGTCCGGATTTCTCGTTCCGCAAGGGGAGCATAGACATATCACGGCGAGCACATGGACATCGTCTAAATGGCTGCATACTGCGCCGCAAGGCAAACGAATGATCCGTTGTTACGTTGGAAACGCAAAGGACGAGAAAGGCGTAGAGCTGTCCGATGCCGTTCTGGCAGGCGTGGTCCAACGGGATTTATATGATCTGATGGGGCTTACGGCGATCCCCGAATTCGTCGAGATTACGAGGCTTCGCCATTCCATGCCGCAATATCCGGTAGGGCATGTCGAGGCGACGGCTTCTTTCCGAGAAGAGTTAAGCAAACGACTACCCGGCGTTCTCGTTACGGGCGCGGCATTCGAGGGAGTCGGGTTGCCGGACTGCGTCGCGAAAGGGAAACAAGCAGCTGAGGCCGTATTGGCTAAGGCATAGATATGTTTGCTAGATGAGCCTGCTCTTCTGACGATAAGCCAATGGGCTTAGTCCGGTTCTAGACTTAAACAATCGCGAGAAATAATGGATCGATCCGAAAGCGAGCCGTTCGGCGATTTCGCTGACGGGCTGCCCGGATTGCGTTAGCATGGATTTGGCTAAATCCAATTTACATTCCAGAAAATAATCATGGGGCGACTGACCGTATTGTTTCTGAAACAAGGAAGAAGCATGATTCTCATGATAATGCGTCCATTCACGCAGCCATGCCCGGTTATAGGGTTTGGCTGCTCTTTCTTTTAAATGATCTTGAACGACACGGAGTAGAATTCCGTTCTCCGAGTTTTCCTCCGACTGTCGGCGGGTAAGCTGATGCAACTCCACGAGAAGCTGAATCAAGTTTACCCGATTGAGCAGATGGTTTATCGGTTCCGATTGCTGGAACGATTGCGCGAAATGATTAAAATAACGTTCCGCTTTCGTACCCGTAAACCGCATATATTCGGGTAAGTCCAGCCGCTCCGGCTGTTGACCGATAATTAACGTGTTGGGATAATCCAGCCTGTAATCTTCAGACACGTCTATCGGATAGCGATAGAGAGGCGCACCTTGTTCCGGCATATCGCCGGTAGTTTGAAAGTGTAACCCGCACAAAACGAATGGACGAGTGGAATCCGCCGTGAACCGGTGCACAACGTGGGGACCGTAATGAAATAAATCCCCGCTCGAGACGCTGTAGCGCCTGTTCTGGATCATGGCTTCGCCCGATCCTTCGGCAACCCAAATCAGTTGACGATCTTGGACGATTCTAGGACCGAAAGTATAACCGGGCGAACAAGCCAATTTGTTGGCATACGACACGAGCGGGTTCAATTTTTCCCAGCGGATTTCCTCACTCACCTGCAATCCGCTCCTTCCTAAAATTCTTTATAAAGTGCAAATGATAATTATTAAAACTAAATAAATCCTATTATCATTCAATTATATTAAGAGTACGGACTCAATAAAAGATAAATTTTTCATTTACCTAACAATGAGGAGGCAACATTCTGTGAGCACCCAACTGGAGCATGAACTGGAATCATCGAACGCATGGCTGCACGATCTACCGATGCTAAGAAACAAGCTCAAAGAGGACGGCTATTTGTTTTTTAGAGGAATATTGGACGTTCAGGCGTTAGAGCAAATCCGAGAGGATATGCTGGAGATTGCTAGCGAATATGGCTACGTGAATAGGGACGCCCCGCTGGCGGACGGAATCTACTCAGGTCAAAGCTTCCCGACCTCGACTAAATTCGAGACTTCGCCGATCTATCGCCGGATATTGGAGCTTCCCCGCTTTAACGCTTTCGGGAGCAGCCCCGTGCTTTCGCTATTGTTATCCGGATTGTTGGATTCCGAAATCCAGGAGCACCGGCGTCGTATAGGACGGATTACGTTACCCGGCAGCTTTAAGAACACGACGCCCCCGCATCAGGATTACTTCTATATCAAGGGTACTCCGGACACCTTTACTTGTTGGATTCCGGCAGGCAATTGTCCAGGAGAACTAGGGGGTTTAGCCGTTATGCCCAAGTCCAACCATTTGGGAATGCTTGAGCATGAACCGATGCAAGGCACGGGAGGTCACGGCGTATCCCACGAGCGTTGCGAGCAGTTGGGCTTGCCTTGGCTGACGACCGATTTTCGCATCGGGGATTTGCTGATGTTCCATGGACATACTTTGCATAAAGCTCTGGATAACCGCACCGAGGACCGATTGAGAGTATCCCTTGAATACCGCTTTCAGCGCAAAGAAGACGAGATCGATCCCGGTTCCATGGACTATCACATGAAAGGTGCTTTCGATAAATGATCTGATCGCTATAACGCCGCCGCTTGGAGTGAGAAATCATTCCGGTGGTCGGCGTTTTGTTTATGTTAGAATGGGGGGGAAGCGGCAGGATAGACTTAGAGGGGGTGACGCAGGTGAACAACATCAAATTGTGGATGACGTTAGGATGGCGCAAGATTCGTTTGCCTTATAAGCTCATATTGGTGTACACCCCCCTTATTCTTTTACCTGCATTAACGGGCATATATTATTTAACAGACAGTTACACAACCTCTTCCAAGGCGAGAACCGCCGAATACGCTACCGATTTGCTTAGTTTAATGGGACAAAAAATCGACGATCGGATGCGCAGTTACGAGCAGCTAAGCAAACAAATCATGACGGACGGGGATTTGCTCAAGCTGGTATCCTCAGAACCGGCAACGGCCTATGACAAGTTCAAGCTGGAGAGCATCATCAACGAGAAGCTAAACGTTCTGTGGCTTGGCGCCGATCAGAATAGCTATATTCGTTCGATTAAAATCGAAACGCCGAAAACGATGTATACGTACGGTAAAAACTCGATTGACGATTACGAGGTTCAAAATCCGCAATACCGTCGTGAGGTAGAGAAGATGAAAGGCGCTGCGAAGTGGTTTCCTCCGGAATCGTATAATGACGGTTACACTAACTTCAAGGCTTTTCGGCTTGGACGGACGATTAGGGATGAGAAGCTGAACGAGCTCGGTACTTTGTCTCTTGTTATTCGAGTGGAAGCGATCGAGGAAATTTTCCGGCAAACGAAGTTTCAAGAGGATACGGCGCTTAAACTTCTGGCTGCGGACGGCACAGTGCTCGTGGATAACGGGATCTCGATCGATCCCGGCGAGAAGCAGCTGCTTTCTTATTCGGAAGACAAAATCCAGAACGGTTGGCAGTTATCGGTACAGCTCCCGCTTCGGCAACTGTACGAGCCGATATACCACACCGTGCGTCTGGCGCTTTTTATCGTTCTCGGGTGCATTGTGCTTGGGCTTGTGGTGACGCATCTTCTCGCCATGGATCTGGTCATCCCGATCCGGCGTCTGATGCTGAATATGAAACAAGGAATCAAGGGAGTCCGTCCGGGCAAACTGAAGCATTTTAACGGCGCGATCGAAGTGGTCGAGATGAACGATACGTTTATTTCCATCATGTATGAAATCGAACAGCTTATCGACGAAGTAGCCAAGCAGGAGAAGAAGAAGAAAGATGCAGAAATCCGCGTTTTGCAAAACCAGCTGTCGCCGCATTTCTTATATAACACGTTAAATTCCATTCGCTGGATGGCGATGATCCAGAAGCAGGATAATATTAAGGAAATGGTGGACTCGCTGAATACGCTTTTAACCTATGCCTTGCGCGGGTCGGGAGATCCCGTTCCGCTTGCCGAGGAGATCGCGATTCTGCATAGTTACGCCACCATCCAGAACGTTCGTTACCAGCACTTCGAATTCGTGACGGATATCCCGAAGGCGCTGGATAATGTTAAAATGCTCAAGTTTCTTCTGCAACCTTTAATCGAGAACGCGCTTATCCACGGCTTGGCGCAATCCGAGCATACGGGCGAGATCAAAGTGTCGGCTCGAGCGGCAGTCGATCAGCTCATTGTGACCGTAAGCGATAACGGAGTGGGCATGACGGCCGAGAAAAAGGCCGAAATCGAAACCGGGCTCGTGAATCCAAGCCAGCATTTCGGTTTGCATAGCGTCAATGAAAGAATACAGCTTCATTACGGGCTCCAATATGGATTGTCCATACAGAGCGTGCCTGGTCAAGGCACGCAGATTACGATAGTCGTTCCTTTGCAGAAGCCGGAAGAAACGGGGGATTCGCAGCATGCGCAAAGTAATGATCGTTGACGATGAATCTCTTGTCAGAATCGGGCTTCAATCGATTATCGATTGGGAGAACCGGGGATATGAGATCACGGGCGTGTACAAGAACGGGGAAGAAGCGCTCGAGGCAGCCAAGCAGCAGTCTTTCGATATCGTGCTTACCGATATTCGCATGCCGGGCATGGACGGATTCGAATTGATTCGGAATTTAAAACTGATGGATACAGGGCTGAAGTTTATTATATTGAGTAGCTACAGCGATTTCGAATATACCCGCCAAGCCATTCAATTGGGCGTTACGGACTACATTTCGAAATATGAGATGGAGCCGGTTGAACTGCTGCGAGTGCTCGACTCCCTCCAATTCGGCGATGCTTCAACGAGCGGATCGCGCCAGCAAGGGCAGAAATTGCAGCCGCAGCAAGCGATGAATGCATTGGCGGATGAGAAGCAAAGGATGCTCCTCCGGACGGCGGAAGGCAATAATATCCGGGTTGAAGCGGAGTTTCCGGAAATATTCGAGAGGTTCGAAGGCTGGGGCCAGACGATGCGGTGGATTTGCCTCAAGCCGATTCCGAGGGAAACGGGATATTCGCCAACGGAAAGAAAGGCGATGGCTTTGCAGGCGGAAGAAATATTTTCGCGGCTGAAGCACCTCGAATTTTTCGGCGAGGATTCCGGGCTGCTTCACGGGGCTTGCATCTTCACGGAAGAGGAGACGGAAGCGGAAGGTTTGAGCGGATTACTTCTGAAGGCAGAGGAGCTGAAGGCGACTTGGGCCAAAAATTTGAATATCGGCCTCATCGCGGGAATCAGCTCAAACTCTGCTCTCGCCAAGATGGGACAATCCAGGGAAGAGGCTGAAGAAGCGGTCCAGCTTTCTTATTACGAAGGAGCGGGTATTTACGTCAGGGAGCAATGGGAAATCGGCAGGTTTACGGAGCAGCAATGGCTGGATTGGTACAGGCTGGTAAAGAATCGGATCCAGTATTTGCATTTCGCAGAACTGATCGAGGAAATTAGCGTCCGACTGGAAGACTCGCATAATCGATTGTTGCCGTCGGAGTGGCTGCGGCTTGGCGAAATGATATCGACCCATCTCATGGATCTGCTGATCGAGCGCTATAATCTGGACGTGGAAGGAATTCGTACCCGATTCGGTTTATTATGGCCAATGACCGATGCGCTGAAGAAGGTGTTTTCGCGTACGGAGTTTATGCGGGTCGTCCGACAATGGTTATCCCAAACCCAAGAAGTCATCTCTTCCATGCAGCCTAGCCGCGGCTGGGTAGTGAAAGTCAAGCAATACGTAGAGAGCGGCTACGGCAATCCGATCCGCTTGGAGGAAGTGGCCGACTTGGTCAATTTCAGTCCGAACCACTTCAGCCAACGGTTTCGTCAGGAGACGGGCGAAGCCTTCTCCGATTATTTGACCCGTATCCGAATTCGGGAAGCGATCCGACTGTATAAGGAAACGGATTATTCGACGGAGGAGATCTCTGCTCGGGTCGGATACTTAAACCCGAATTATTTTATCAAAGTGTTCAAAAAAACGACCGGGCAAACGGTGAAGCAATTCAAGCAGCGCTTCTGAAGCTTCGATTATGGAATCAAGTTCATATAATATGGAACATAGCCATCCGACTGGAATGATCCTCCGGTCTATTTGGCACATTCTCCGGGGCATCCTGCATGGAGCGCACAACTGAGACCGCTTACAATAAGAATAGATCGCGATCGCTTTATCGTACACACAAATGCGGATATCGGAGGGGTTTCATTTGAAGCTTAAAAGATTTGTAATCGTGCTTGCGTTCGTGGCTATGATCGGTGCTTTGCTGCAAGGCTGCGGCAAAGGAAACAACGACGGCAGCCCAAGCGCGTCAACTTCGGCAAGCCCGTCCGCAAGCACTCCCGCGGAAAGCTCGCAAGCGCCGAGCGACGAGAACGTCACCCTTAAAGTATGGGGAGACTTGGGAAACCAGGCGGTCCTTGAGGAACCGTTCAAGAAGATTAATGCGGCTTTCACGGCAAAGTATCCGAACATCAAGCTGGAATACGATTTCGCGCAAAACGACCAAAGCTTGAACGTCGCACTGCAAGCGAACGAACTGCCGGATTTGTTCTGGGTACAAGGCGACAAAACTTCCAAAATGGGAGAAATGGTTAAAAACGGCTTCCTGAAGGATTTGAGCTCCTACAATTTAGACGTTTCGCGTTACGCGAATTCGGAGAAAGCTTATTGCACCGTTGACGGCAAATTGTATTGCTCCTTGCCATCCTTCTTCGATACGAACGTCGTGTATTACAACAAAGACCTTTACGAGAAAAACGGGATCAAATCCCCTGCTACTTGGGATGAGTTCGTACAAGGGCTGGATAAGCTGAAAGCGGCTGGCGTTACGCCGATTGCATTGGCTGGCAAGAGCGAATGGGATCGCGCATGGCCAATTTTCGCCTTCGCTCCGGCATTCTCGAATGCGGCATTAAAAGCGGCGCAAACCGGAGACGGCAAGCTGACAGATCCGACCGTAGCCGAGGCGCTGCAAGCGTTCCGTGACTTCGCCGATAAAGGTTACTTTGGGAAAGACTTCTTGGCGCAGGATTATGCGGCGGCGCAATTCGCGTTCACGAACGGCAAAGCAGCGGCGATCATTGACGGCACATGGTCCAACTCGACTTACGTTGCTTCCGGCATGAATCTCGGCCGGTTCTCCATTCCGAACAAAGACGGTAAAAAAATCGTGCAATCAAGCTACAGCAATTTCATGACCTACGCGGTCGCGTCCGCTTCCAAGCACCCGGACCAAGCCGTCAAGTACATCGAGTTCTTGAATTCGTTGGAAGCTCAACAAATTCTCGAGGATGCGGTCGGTTTGGTGCCTACGATTAAAGATATTACGGCCAAAGACGAAGGCGTTAAAGAACTCGCCGTATTCGACGAAGCGGGCGTTAACATTTACACGGTGCTTACGGCGCTCTCGACATCGGAATCCAATGCGGCCGACGTTCTGATGAAAGACGTCATTCCGAAATTGATGACTTCCGCCATCACCGGAGCCGAAGGAGCGGCTACTCTGGACAAAGCGGCCAAGTACCCGACGAAATAACGAGACAACAGAATTCGGGATCGGTCAAACGGCGCATCCGTGCTGCCGTTTGATCGTTTCTCCAAGCAAAGAGGGTGTTTCGGTTGACTTGGTTCAAGAAGCGTCCGTTCCTTTGGTTTATTTTGCCGGGATTCATTCTATACAGCTTATTTTCTGTTTATCCGATTTTCTCGGCTTTCCAGATTAGCCTGAATCAATGGGACGGAATCGGCGTTAAAACATTCGTCGGATTGGATAATTACGTCGAGCTATTCGGCAATGACGAGTTGTTCGCCCAATTAACCGGAGCTTTCCGGCATAGCGTGATCTTATTTTTGCTCAATGCACTTGCTGTTCTACCCGCTCAGCTCTATATGGCTTATTTGTTATATAGCGGCATTAGGGGCCATCGGTTTTTCCAAGCGATGATCTTCTCGCCGCAGTTTATCGCGACGCCGGTCATCGTATTCATGGGTACTTTAATTTTTGACGGCAATATCGGCGTATTTAACAAGCTGCTTGAGGCGGTAGGATTGGGCGAGTGGACCCGTCCTTGGATGGGCGTTCCGGAATTCGGCATCTTTATCGTATGGATTATGGTCGCATGGTCCGGAATCGGTGTCGGGATGATCTTCTTCCTAGGCGCGATGAAAATGATTTCAAGCGAAGTGATGGAGGCCGCTTTACTGGAAGGGGCTTCATATTGGAGACGGTTTTTCAGCATCGTGCTTCCGCAAATTAAGACGACGGTGCTTAACATGCTCATTCTGACTTATATTTTCGCGATGACGATGTTCGATTACAGCTTTATTTTGGGCGGCGTATCGGGTGGCATTAACCGCAGCGTCGATGTGATGGCCTTGTTTTTCTATCGGATCGCATTCGGGGATAACAGCGCGGTCGGCGGCACGATGAACGTGAATGCGATGGGCATGGGGACGACGATTGCCTGCGTCATGTTCGCCGTTATTTTTATCGTCGCGATTATTCAGGTGGTCATCACCTATCGCCGAACGGAGGACTAAACATGAATTTGCGGCCGAAGAGAACGTATGCAAGCTCCGCTATCCTATGGCTGTATTCTTCTTTTACCTTGTTCGTCCTGGTTTATATGACCTACCAGGCGTTCCGGTCGAAGAAAGAATTATTGTCCAATACGTTCGGATGGCCGGATGTTTTTAATTTCGCCAACTTCAAAAAACTGTTCGTGGATGCGAACTTTCTTCGATATTTGTTTAACAGCACATGGATATTGGTCGCCGTGCTAGCGATTATCATTCTGTTATCGTCTATGGTTGCTTATGGCATCGGCCGGTTTCAATTTCGGTTCAAGAGCACGGTGCTGCTTTACTTCCTGATAGGGCTCATGTTTCCCGTGCAGCTGGGAATCGTGCCGATTTTCCTGTTGATTCGCGATATGGGTTTGTTGAACTCGCAATGGGGAGTCATTGTCGTACTGGCCTCGGGCCTTTCAATGCCGGTGTTTTTGCTGACGACATTTTTCGAGAAGCTGCCTAAAGACTTATACGAATCGGCCAAAATTGACGGCGCGGGCGAGTGGACGACGTTCATCCGGGTTATGTTTCCGCTGGCCAGTCCGGTTATTTTTAGCATTTGCATCATTATGTCTGTTCAAATCTGGAACCAGTTTTTCGTTCCTTTAATTATGCTGCAAAGTGAAGCGAACAAGACGATTCCGCTTATGATCATGAAGTTCACCAATAATCTGATGTACAATATCGATCTTGCGATGGTAGGGTCTGTGATGGCAACGGTACCGATCCTCATTTTGTTTTTTCTGTTTTCCGGCAGAGTGCTCGAAGGCGTTGCTTCCGGGGGGATAAAAGGTTAAGGATTGTACCGCGGTCCCGAGGACGGCGAAGCCGTTTTACTTGTGGAATGGAGGTTTCAACGTGGGTTTATTGACGGCAGAGCGTCTTCGCACGGAATATTTGGACAATCCGCTAGGCATCGACGCAGCGACCCCGCGACTTGGCTGGATCGTGACTTCCGAGCGCCGGGGAGCTAGTCAAGCGGCCTATCGGTTGTTGGTCGCAACTTCGCTGCAGAAGCTTGACGAACTCGAAGGTGATCTATGGGATAGCGACATTGTCGAGACGTCCGAAACCCAGCATATCGAATATGCGGGTTATGAGCTGTTCTCGGAGCAAAAGGTATTCTGGAAAGTACAAGTGTGGGATGAACAAGGCGTCGAAGGAGCCTGGAGCGAGCCCGCGATGTGGTCGATGGGGTTGCTCGGACGCGAAGAGTGGCGCGGACAATGGATCGGTTGGAAGAACGACCATAAGCCGACTAAGGAATCGCCGAAGCCGAATGTTTATTTGCGCCGGGATTTCAGGGTAGGTGCAGGCGTGAAGAGAGCGACCGTCTATGCGACGGCGCTTGGTTTGTACCGGTTGTACCTGAATGGCAAACGCGTCGGCAATGACGTGTTTTCTCCGGAGTGGACCGATTACCACGTGCGCGTGCAGTATCAAACCTACGATGTGACCGATATGCTGCGGGAAGGCGATAACGCTGCAGGCGCTATTCTGGGTCAAGGCTGGTATGCCGGATATATCGGAATGTACGGGTTTCAGAAATACGGCATGGATCCGTCATTCCTGCTGCAACTGAACGTGGAATACGAGGATGGGACTAAGGAGAGTGTAACTACCGAATCGCGGTGGAAAACGTCTTATGGCGCAATCGTTTCTTCGGATTTGCAGATGGGAGAGACGGTGGATGCGCGTTTGGAAATGTCGGGCTGGAATGAAGCCGGATTCGCCGAAGGCGGCTGGTCTCCTGTCGATGTCATGTATGACTATCGCGGCTGGTTAGTTTCGCAGATGTCCCGGACGATTCGCGTCACAGAAGAGCGAAAGCCGGAAAACATCCGCTGGCTTCCTGATGGACGGACGATCATCGACTTGGGTCAGAATTTGGCCGGATGGATTCGGATTGCTTTGTCGGGGGAAGCAGGAACGCGCTGCGTTTTCCGGTTTGCCGAGGTGTTGGATGCAAGCGGAGAGCTGTACACGGAAAATTTGCGGTTTGCCAGGCAAATCGATACTTATACTTGCAAAGGCGGAGGCGTGGAGGTGTTCGAACCGACCTTCACGTACCATGGATTTCGTTATGTCGAGTTGAGCGGAGGTCCGATCAAGATCGGCGAAGTGACCGGCATCGTGGTCCATTCCGATTTGCCGGAGTCGGGCGAACTGGTAACTTCGCATCCGCTCATCAACCGGCTCGTTCAGAACATTCGCTGGACCCAGCGCGCGAATTTCATGAGCGTCCCGACCGACTGCCCTCAGCGGGACGAGCGTCACGGCTGGACGGGAGATGCGCAGATTTTCGCGAGCACGGCCGCGTATAACATGGATGTGTCCGCATTTTTCGCAAAATGGCTCGTGGATCTGGAAGACGCGCAGCAGCCGACAGGCGCTTATACCGATTTTGCGCCGTTTATTTTCGGGCCGAAGACGGAGTTCGATAACGACTTCACGTATACGCATACGGCATCCGCGGGTTGGGCCGACGCTCCGATTATCGTCGCTTGGGGGTTGTACGAAACCTACGGGGACAAGAAGGTTTTGCGCAAACACTACGATTCGATGAAGAAATGGGTCGATTTCAACCGGAAGCAGCATCCGGAAGGCATTCGGCGGGACGTTCCTCAATACGGCGATTGGCTCTCGGTGAACGAGAGGCCGTTCGAGGAAGTGATCGCGGAGTTCGGACGGATGGTCAGTCATCATTCCACGACGCCGTACGATATCTTTTCCACCGCCTATATGGCGCATAATGCCAAGCTTCTGTCGAAAATTGCGGGCGTGCTGGGAGAAAATGAGGACCGCATTATATACTCAGCGTTATTCGAGCGTATTCGGATGGCGTTCGTGGAGCAGTTTGTAGGTGCGGACGGTTTAATTAAAGGAGATACACAAACGGCTTATGCAATGGCAATCGAGATGGAGTTGCTTCCGGAGAGATTGCGGTCATCGGCTATCGAGCGGCTTGTGGCCAAGATCGAACAAGCGGGCGGAATGGCGACGACCGGATTTCATGGAACGAAATCTCTGATGAACGTGCTGACGAATGCCGGTTATGCCGAGCTTGCTTTCCGGTTATTGATGCGCGAGGAATATCCATCGTGGTTATATTCCGTGAATCAAGGCGCAACGACGATATGGGAGCGATGGGACGGCTGGACCGAAGAAAACAGGTTTCAGGATCCCGGGATGAATTCCTTTTGTCATTTCGCTTTCGGTTCGATTGGCGAGTGGATGTATCGGAACATCGGAGGGATCGATCGAGATGCTTCGGAGCCGGGTTTCCGCAAGCTGCTTATTCGTCCGCAGCCTATGGGTGGTTTGACATCTGCTAGTTGCAGCTACGATTCGTTGTACGGAAAAGCTAAGACGCAATGGAGCGTGCTGAATGGGGAGTTTATGCTTAATGTGACGATTCCGGCTAACGTATCGGCAGTGGTGCACATCCCCTCCGTGGAAGGAACGGAAGTGCTGGAAGGGACTTCAGCCGCAAAGCATGCTTATGGCGTAACCTTAATCGGCCGCGAAGGCGATCATAACATCTATCGGATTGATTCGGGAACGTACTGCTTTGTTTCTTTGTTGCCTAAATAAAGCCTAAATTTCAATGTATCCGCTTATGCAGAGGGTTAAAGGCGTCGGCCTTCCTCCTTAAGCGGATTTTTTTCATGGCCGAGGATTGCAGTAAGCGGCAACTGCGGGGAGTTAGACGGAAAAACCGAGTAATTCTGGCTCAGTGGGGGGTAACGACGGGGAGTTAGACGGAAAAACCGAGTAATTCTGGCTCAGTGGGGGGTAACGACGGGGAGTTAGACGGAAAAACCGAGTAATTCTGGCTCAGTGGGGGGGAACGACGGGGAGTTAGACGGAAAAACCGATTAATTCTGGCTCAGTGCAGCGCAACGGCGGGGAGTTAGTCGGAAAATCCGAGTAATTCTGGCTCAGTGCAGCGCAACGGCGGGGAGTTAGTCGGAAAATCCGAGTAATTCTGGCTCAGTGGGCGGCTACCGCATCATCAAAATCACTGATGGTCGCCGGCGGCCATGTAATCCGATGGGTTGTCATAGGAGGCGGATGGGAGATACAATGTTGGAGCATAGGTTACATGGATAGGTTCGTATTTACGAGGGAGGTAACTCCGTGGCGCTAACTGCGGTTATTTTGGCGGGCGGCCAGGGACGGCGAATGGGTGGCGTGAATAAAGCTTTGTTGCCCCTGGGCGACGAAGTTTTCATTGAGCGCCAGATTCGCAAGGCGTTACCCGGCACGAATGAAATTATAGTGGTTTCTAACGATGAAGCTTTGAATCGTTTTCTGCGTGACTACGAATCGGTGCGAATCATTGCCGATCAATATCCCGGAGAAGGACCGTTGGCAGGTTTTCAAGCCGGGATGGCGGCTGCCTCTTGTGCCGATGTATGGGTCATTGGCTGCGATCAGCCGTTCCTTGAGGTCTCAGCGGCCCATTTTCTATTGGATCGCATGGAGAGCGGAGCATTTCAAGCAGCCCTCCCGGTCATCGGTGGTAAGCCGCAGCCTTTGCATGCGATTTACCGGAAGGAAACAGGATTAATCGCGGAATCGCTACTTAAGAAAGGCGAACGCAAATTGCTTGCTCTGCTAGATAATATTCCATGGTACGGGGTAGACGAACGCCAATTTGCCGAGCAGGGCATCTCCTTAAATTTCGCCGATGACGTAGATACCCCTGAACAATACGCGAAAGCTAGTCTTACTTTAAAAGGAGTTACTTCCTTCATGCCGCATACTGATAGGTCCGATAGGTTTCGCCGTCACGCGTTGCAGCCGGAAGAAGCACAGCGGCTCATCAAAGAAAAAGTCCGTCCTCTGGCTACAGAACGGGTTCCCCTAGCTGATGCCTGGGGGCGGCGACTGGGCGACAATATCGTTGCTCCCCATCCTTTTCCGCCGTTCCGTCGTTCCGGGATGGATGGTTATGCTTTGCGCACGGAAGACCTGCTTCAAGCGACTTCGGAAGCTCCGGTTTCTCTGACTGTAATCGAATCGTTGCCTTGCGGAGTAGAACCGCGCCATCCACTTAATGCTGGCCAAGCGACTCGTATTATGACAGGCGGAATGGTTCCGGAGGGCGCGGATGTCGTTGTTATGCTGGAGATGACGGTCACGGAGGATAGAGATGGGCAGTCGTTCGTGCAAATTGGAAAAAGCGTTCCGGTAGGCTTGAATATTGCGGAAATCGGCTGCGAAATCCAGGTAGGCGAAGCTTTATTACCAGCCGGCAAAGTTATCAGCTCCGGCGAGACGGCGCTTCTTGCCGCATGCGGTTATGCGGACGTCCCGGTCATGCGAAGGCCGCGGGTAGCGGTATTGTCGACCGGCAGCGAATTATTAGAAGTAGGAGAGCCCCTAGTACCAGCCAAAATCCGCAACAGCAACGCTCCCATGCTAGCCTCATTGCTAAGAGAAGCCGGAGCCGAACCCGTCATGCTCGGCAAAGTCCCCGATGACGCGAGTGAGGCGCAGCAACGAATACGACAAGCATTACGCACATGCGATCTGCTTATTACGTCCGGCGGTGTTTCCGTTGGCGATTACGATGTCATGGTGGATGTGCTTGCCGCGCCAGACGTGAAGCTTCTTTTCAACAAAATCGCGATGCGGCCGGGAAGTCCAACCACGGCAGCCCTGCTAGACGGCAAGCTCATCGTTGCTCTATCCGGGAATCCCGGCGCTTGTTTTGTCGGGTTTCACTTGTTCGTAAGTCCGGCGTTACAAAAGATGCAACAGGAGAAGCCGCTATCCCCGCAAAGCTTCAAGGCTTTTCTAGGTCGCGACTTCCCGAAAATAAACGCATATCGACGTTACATTCGTGCTCGAACGGAGCTGCGGGAAGGTACCGTATGGGTCCTGCCGATCGGTGACGATAAATCCAGCCTCATGACAACCATCGTCGACGCGGATTGTCTCATTGAAATCCCTCCACTTAAGGAAGGGTTAGAGAGGGGGCATTTAGTAACGGCTTGGAAGTTAAGCTGATAACTAAAGGTTCGTAATTTGAAGCCATGGGAGGGGGAAAGTCATGCGAATCATTCAGGTCGTCGGCTACAAAAACGCGGGAAAAACGACGCTGGCGTGCGAACTCGTCCGGCAATTAACCTCACTTGGACTTCGAGTCGGAACCTTGAAACACGATGCTCATGATTTCGAACCTGACATTGCAGGCAAAGACACCTGGCAGCATCGGCAAGCCGGCGCTCAAGTTACTGCAATAACATCGCCATCCCGCACGGCTTGGGTTCAAGAGGAGCCAACCTCGCTCGATGACTTAGTAGCCAGGATGGCCAAGCTCTCCCTCGATTACCTGATCATAGAAGGCTTCAAATCCGCCGCTTATCCCAAAATCGTCCTCCTCAGAAGCGAACAGGATGAGGATTTGTTAACTCTTCCTAACATAATTGCCGCGGCTATTCGAGAACCGTATAAAAATATCGAAAATATATCGGCAACTCAGGCTATTCCTATGTTTTACCATCCGGATATTCACTCCTTTGATGCGATTGTTGCGTTTGTTCGTGCATATAACGAATAGGTTTTGAATAGTTTTTGACTTGACATAGAGCATCGAATGTTGTAAATTTACTGGAATTCATTAATCATCGATGTTCATAAATAATAGCTTCGACCAAGGAAATGAGATTCTATTGCTGTTGTTCCAGAGAAGAAACCCTAGGATGAGAGGTTTCTCAACAGAATGGATTGCTCCCCGCCTTGCGAGCTGTAGCGGTGAAATTCAAGTATTCGCTACCGGGATTCCCCCGTTATTCATTCGAGGAATGTCATTCATCCATGACATTCGAATTAAGGGTGGTAACACGAACACATTCGTCCCTGACGAGTGTGTTTTTTTGTTTTCCATAACTCAAACTCAATAAGGAGGTCGTCGCTCAATATGCGCCAAAGTAAATTGTTCGCTTTAACTTTTCGAGAGGCTCCATCGGGAGCCGAAGCCATTAGTCATCAATTGTTACTTAGAGCGGGATACATTAGACAAATAGCGGCAGGTATTTATGCGTATTTGCCATTGGGATGGCGCGTACTTCGCAAGGTGGAGCGAATCATTCGTGAAGAAATGGACAAGACGGAAGCTCAAGAGTTGCTTATGCCCGCTATGCAGCCGACTGAATTATGGAAAGAGTCTGGACGATATGCTGTGTACGGACCGGAACTCATCCGTTTGCAGGACCGGCACGAAAGAGAATTTGCGCTCGGTCCTACGCATGAAGAAGTGGTTACGACGCTAGCTAGAAATGAAATGAATTCATATCGCAAACTACCGATTACTTTGTATCAGATTCAAACAAAGTTCCGGGATGAACGCCGGCCGAGATTTGGTTTGCTGCGGGGGAGAGAGTTTCTGATGAAGGATGCTTATTCATTCGATATGGATTGGAAGGGTCTGGATCAAAGTTATAAGAGCATGTACGAGGCTTATCATCATATTTTTGATCGTTGCGGTTTGAACTACCGAGCAGTGGAGGCGGATGCAGGATCTATTGGCGGGGAAGGCGGCACGCATGAATTTATGGCTCTCACTGATATTGGAGAGGACACAATCGTATCTTGCACCCAGTGTGAGTACGCAGCGAATGTGGAGAAAGCTGAATCTGGATCAGAACCCGTAAGCAAACAAGATCAGACTTCACCCTATGTATTGCCAGAAAAATTTCATACTCCGGATATCCGCACAATCGATCAGCTAGTTCAATCTCTAAAGCTAGATCCAACACATTTCCTGAAAACAATGATTTATAAAGTGGATAGCAAGTTTGTTGCCGTACTCGTTCGAGGAGACCACGAAGTCAATGAAATCAAAATCAAAAATTACTTGAATGCCGACACAGTTGACATTGCTGATGCTGAATCGGTGGAACAAATAACCGGAGCGCCAACAGGTTTCGCTGGACCGGTCGGTTTGTCCTTACCGTTGCTGGTCGATCGTTCGATTACAAACAACATGAATTGGATTGTCGGTGCTAATGAACGGGACTATCATATTCGTAATGTAAGTCCAGGCAGAGATTTCCCGATAGACCATGTAGGCGATTTCCGTAATGTCGCCGAGGGAGACTGTTGCCCGCGCTGCGCCAACGGATCCTTGCAGTTTTTCCGCGGGATCGAGATCGGGCATGTGTTCAAACTCGGTACGAAGTACAGCGAACGGCTTCATGCTCGTTTCTTGGATCAAGAAGGCAATGAAAAACCTATGATCATGGGTTGTTACGGAATAGGGGTATCACGGCTATTATCCGCAATCGTCGAACAGAATCATGACGAGGAAGGGATCAAATGGCCAACGTCCATCGCGCCTTTCCATGTTCACATCATTCCTATATCGATTAATGACCAGGTACAAATGGAAACCGCCGAGCGACTGTACCAACGTTTCCGTTCATCTGGAATAGAGGCGTTAATCGACGATCGGGAGGAGCGGGCTGGAGTGAAGTTCAAGGATTCCGACCTGATGGGCATTCCCATTCGCATCGTCATTGGCAAACAAGCCAGCCAAGGTTATGTTGAATTAAAGCAGCGCACGCTCGATGATAAAGAATCAATGAAGGTTGAGGATGTTCACGATAAAGTAAAGGAATTAATAGCAGAGGCCAAATGACCCAAAAGGGAAGAAAGGCCAATCTTAAAGTGGATAATATCAGGTGCCGAAAAAGGCCGTGAACTCTACTCGCGTAGAAATTCATGGCCTTCTTCAGCATCCCCTATTAGTGAATTTCTATTTCAGCCAATTGCATACGGTAAGGCGATCCGGACTCGGTTAAGATTTGTCTCAGATTCGTGCCTTGGATCTTGACGTACTGCGCGCTTTGGGAAGCGAAGGAGAAGCTCTGCACCGTGCCTGTCGGCTGGGCATATCCCGTTTGGGAGACGACGGTGGTCCACGGTCCCGAGGCACTGTTGGCCACCTGGATCGTGAAGTCGATTGGGAAACCCAATCCGATGTTATCCTTGTCGTTGCGCGGATAAAGGTCTACCCGGCTAAAGGTTTTGACCGATTGAAGATTTAGCGTAACCGACTCGGTATGGTTAGCGGAAAGATTACTGTTGCTGGACCAACCCGGTGCAGTATAGACTGAATTGCGAATTTGGTCGTTGAGCCCGGAGAGACCCCAGCTGTTGGGGAACTCGGCGGAACTAGTGGCGCTTAACGAAGCGCCTCTGGCGTAATTCGGCGAGGCGTATATTTCAACCTCGGCCAGTTGCATACGATATTCTGAGCCAACGGGCCGCAGCTTTGTTCCTTCGATTTTCACGTAACGCGCGGTCGCTGGCGTGAAAGGGAACCATTGGCCTGTCGTGGAAGCGGGATAGTTCGTCTTCGTTACGACAGTCGTCCATGGGCCGCCTGCGTTCTGGGCAATCTGGATGTTGAAGTCGATCGGGAAGAAGATGCCGCCACCTCCGCGCGGGAATAAGTTGACCTCGCCGACGGTTTTTGACGCGCCAAGATCGAAGGTGATGGATTCTGTATGATCGCTGCCCAGATTGTTGGTACTGCTCCAGCCGGAAGATTTCACGCCGTTGATGGTGCCAGAGCCGCGCTTGTCGTCATTCGCCTTCGAGACGCCCCAACCGTCGTCTGCTGTGCTCTCATAGGAACTGGTAGCCGTCACCTTGGCTTCCGCTGCCAGATTGTCGTAAGGAGAGAAGCCGATGGGAAGCGCGAACAGCTTTCCTTCTCCTTCGCTGAACGTGAGGGTCACGATGCCGGTACTCGCGTTGTATCCCGGAACGGCAACTTCCAATCCTGTTGTCTTTGAGATTTCAGTAAGATCCGATGGCTTAGGATTTAACTGGAAGCTCACCGTACGGGCGCTGATATAGTCTCGATTGGAAAGCATAATATATTTGCGCCCGGCGGCATTGGTGAAGTAGCCTTCGATCATCGGCTGGGTAGAATCAAGCGGCTTTACGAAAAAATCGTTTGGAACAGCCGTTGTGCCTGTCCACAGCGACGAACCGGAATGGTATACGCGAACTGAAGTAAGATCCTTGAGCGTATTGCCTAAATTGCGCATCTCCGCGTTAAGCGTCTGAATGGCCGAATAGCGCGGCAGCAGCGTTCCGTCGAAATCGACCGCCGTATTGTAGAAAAACTCCGAACCGCCTCCGTCATCCGGACGCCAATAGGTAAACCAATTCATTTTCTTGTAGCCATAGGGCAGTAAAGAGTACACGTTCCAACGCATTTGATTGACAGTCGGAGATCGGTAAGTTTGCACTCCTGTGGAGGTTCTGATCTCGATGCCCTGCAGAAAACCTCCGTAAAGCACATCGTTGGCCAGTCCTCGTCCGCGGATGGCTTCGGCGTTGAGGAAATGAGTAGAATCGTCGTATCCGCCTTTGAACGGGTAGTTGTCGTATAAGATGTAATTCGCTCCGCTGTATTGCACCCAATCGTCCACATAATTTTCATAGCTTGTTCCGGCGTTCGTGCGCGTTGTATATAGCCGGAAGAAAAAGTCGTAAGTTTTGGCTATGCCGTTCTCGTAACCGGTTCCGCCGCTGTAGGTATCTCCAGAGGAACGCACAACCCACCCGACTTGATTGTCTCCTCCGCCGCTATGGACAAGCTCGATATAATAAGTGGAGCCAGGTGTTACATTGGCGTAAAGATTAAAATAACGATAGAAATCGGCCGCCGTGCTCGATCCGGTGCCGGCGATGGATGCTTGGCTGATTAATGAGGTTTTCGCGGTGCTATTCCATAATTTCAAAGTCAGCGTCTCGCCTGAAGTCCATTGCAGCGAATCGATGTACATATCAATACCGTGCAGATAAGTGATTCCCGCAGGAATGGTAATGGTCTGCCCTAGACTATTGCCGGGGCTGACATAGGAACCGTTTCCTCTGGCGGCCGAATTGGACAGGAACAGCTTGCCGGGCGGCGCTTGCGTGTCGGGAACGGCAAACACGGGAAGCAGGTTGACGTAGAAGTCCAAGTTGGGCGCAAATGCCTTGGCTTGCTTGTAAGTGTTGGCGATTCCCTCCATATCCGTCGCATTCGGCTCATCCCGCAGGTCGATGGCTTTGACGCGCGAATCGTTCTTGTACGGCGTCAACAGCGATTGCAGGCTAGCGATATCCGCCGAAGTAAAAACGCGTTTGTCGTATATTTGGGAATCTGTTGCGTACAGCTTGACATTATTGGCATAGCTGTTCGCGATGCCGGATTCATTGTTCGTTTTGTTGGCCGTTTGGCCGGAAGGGATACGCAAGCCCATGACATTGTCGATATGGGCGTTGGCGATATTGGCCCAGTTCGCCATCGTATTGTAGTCGGCTCCTACGAAAATCGGAGGTTGCCAATACCCCCCAATCTCGAAGGAACCCGTACCCGCTGCGCTGGCGCTCAAGCCTCCGCTCGCCAGCGTCAGAACTAACATTATCCCTGCCACCATTTTTTTTGACCTGCTAAATCTCATCATGCACATCTCCTTTTCGATTTATTAAAGCGCTTACATTGATATGCAAACCGACTATAGCAAGACTTGGTCCAATAGGGAATAGAAAATCGTACAGGAGTTGTTGGATAAATGAATGCGTACCATTATCCACCCGGCGGCGAACGATTTTCTATTTAGCCTCGATTGCGAAGCGGATATGATAGGTCGTGAAAGCGATTACTATCATAATTCGGGAGGGAAAACAAAAGCGGATCGATTTTTGTCGCAAGAAGTTGTTGGCTTGATGATGCGGAGGGCGTTTCGCCCATCTGCGGCTATTAAATTCAGGGTTGGGGGTACTCATATGCGCATTGGTCAAAAAGGATTGGCTGTCACTCTAATTGTAATGCTCATCGCGCTTTCTCTTGTAGGATGCGGCAGCAATAATGCCAAGGAAAGTCAGACAGGAGCGGAATCGGAAAGCCCGAAAGCTTCGACTCCTGCTGCGAGCGGGGAAGCTTCCCCATCGGAAGCGAAGGTCTATCCGGAGAACGGTCTTCCGACCGATCAGGAAGTCACCTTGAAGTTCGGTTTCTGGGAAGCTGGAGCGGGTAGGGAGGCGATCGACTTCGCGATGAAGTCCTTCTCCGAGAAATTCCCGAACGTCAAATTCGATACGACGTATTCTCCGGATATTTTTACGATTATCGGCACCAAAATCGCGGCCGGAGACGACAAGGACATGTTCGACATTTTTTCCAGAGAAGGCGTTCCGGATGTTAATTCGCTTGTAGAGAACAAAAAGCTCGAGCCGCTAGAGGACTTATGGGACAGAGAGCTCTTAGACACGCCGGGTAAGAAGCTGAAGGATGCGGTAATGGATGGCGTATTCGAGAATGCTCCTCGGATAAACAAAACCTCTTATTTCTTGCCGGATACGAGTTGGGCTGGCGGGCTGTTCTTCGACAAGACGCTGTTCGAGAAAAACGGCTGGAACCAAAATCCGCAAACGTGGGACGAATTCACGGCACTGCTGGAAACGATTAAAGCATCGGGAATTATCCCAATTACATTCCCTGGCGTATATTCTACGTACCTGGAACAGTTCTCCTTTGCGCCTAAGGAATTCGAGCTGGCGGAAATGAACGGCAAATTGGACAGCTTTACGAGCGGTTATCGGGTATTCGCGCAACCTGTCTATACTTCGCCGGAATCGATCGAGAAATGGAACCGCATCTATGAACTAGGCAAGAAAGGGTATTTCCCTAAGGGCGTCGCGGCCCTTAACCACACGCAATCTCAGATGCAGGTGTTGCAGCATAAGGCCGCCATGGTTAGTACGGGCAGCTGGGTCGAGAACGAAATGAAGGATTCCACGCCGGAGGGCTTCAAATGGGGCTACATGGGCGTGCCGTTCAGGACAAGTCCGGATCAAACCTTGTGGCTTGCGAGCGGATTAAACGGCGGTATGTATGTATGGGCGAACAAGCCTGAGTTGAACAAGAAGTGGGCCAAGGAATTCGCGCTCTGGCTATTTAACGTTGAGACCCAGAAGATTAGCGCAGCGAAAGCCGGCGCGATTCCGGGCCGAAATTTGTCCGAGTATCCGGATGCTTCGAATGCGCTTCAGGATGCGGCCAAGGAAGTATCCAAGTACGCGGCAGCCAACAAGGGTCGATTCGAAACGTCCTTCCGAGAAGTCACTTTGACGGACCCGGCTTACAATCAATCGACTAAAACGTATATCGATGCGATTCCGGCAATCGCAGAGGGTAAGCAGGATCCGAAAGCGATTCTGGAGAAGGCGGAGAAATATATTGAAACGGCAATCGCCGCGCAAAAATAAATAAGGATGGCAAGAAGAGGGAGGCTTCCTCCCTCTTCTTGATTCCGTCCGATAGGAGGAACCGGATGACGAAGTTGCGCATTCAGAAGCGTTTATTTGTACTTCTTGCTGTCGGGCCGGCATTTGCGGGTTATATGCTCTTTACGCTGTATCCCAATCTGATGTCGGCCTATTATTCTTTACTGGATTGGAACGGTATTTCTTCTGCCCGGTTTATCGGGCTGAGCAATTTCAAGAGGATGTTCGGCGATGAGTACATGTGGGCAGCGCTTAGGCACAGTCTGATCTATGCGGTTACCGTACCTTTGCTGATCCTGGTCATCTCGCTATTCCTGGCGTACTTGCTGACGAACCGCGGGTATCGGGAAAGCGCTTTTTACAAGGTTCTGTTTTTTTTCCCGAACGTGTTGCCGATGGTCGTCATCGCTCTCATCTGGGCATTCATATACGACGGCAATTTCGGGTTGCTTAATTCCGTCCTTAAAGGGTTGACGTTCGACTACGATGGCTATTACTGGCTTGGGGACGAGAAGATTGCGTTCTGGGCGCTCATTCCCCCTCAAGTATGGGGAGGGGTCGGGTTTTATCTCATTATTTTCATGAACGCCATGATCGCCATCCCGAAATCTTTGTATGAATCCGCGATTCTGGATGGAGCCACTCACTTTCAACGCTTGACCGTCATCACGCTTCCGCTGATGAACGGGATTATCCGAGTGTGTCTGCTCTTCATGGTGCTGGGAATATTTAAAACGATCGATATCGTTCTTATTTTGACCAATGGCGGTCCGGCAGGCTCCACCGACGTGATCGGGCTTTATATGTTTAATCTCTCTTTCGGCAAAGGAGTCGCCGGCGGAGGCATGCATACGTATGGTTATGCCTCTGCGATCGGCATGTTTTTATTCGTCATACTGGTAGGGGCCAAGCTGCTGATCGATAAACTTATCCCTAATAAACAGGTGGAGTTCTAACATAGAGATGACGGAGGAATCGGCTTGAAACAAAAAAACGGGTTTGCGGATTATAGCTGGCGACTATTGATGGCGCTGTGGGCCATCGGTATTTTGTTTCCGCTCTTATGGATTGTATTCGAATCTTTGAAAACGAATCGGGAATTTTTCGCGGATATTTGGTCGATTCCCGAGAAGCTTAAGTGGGTCAATTATGCCAATGCCTGGACTCTTCTTGGCGTCAAGCAATCCATGTTCAACACGCTTTATTATATTGGGCTAAGCCTGTTAATCGGCATGTTCTTTACGACCGTTAACGCCTATGCATTGACGCGTTTGGACTTTCGCGGACGCAAGCTGATCTGGGCAATGATTATGCTCTCGCTTTTTTTGCCGGGAATTAACGCGCTTGTACCGCAATATGTGCTGATGCGGTCATTCTCCTTAACCAATAGCTTGACAGGACTCGTTATTCTAGACAGCTTGGGCGAAAGCGCGCTTTACCTCATGCTGCTTGGCGGTTTTATGGCATCGTTGCCAAAGGAAGTGGAAGAAAGCGCGTATGTGGACGGTGCGTCCCTGTTCAAGGTTTTCTACAAAATCATTGTTCCGCTCTCCATCCCGGGAATCGTGACGGTAGCCATCTTTAAGTTCATGGGCTTGTACAACAATTTTCTTGGTCCGCTCATCTATCTAAGCGATCCGCGCAAATACACGATCGGGCTTAATATTTATTATTTGAACATTCTGATGCAGTACAAAACCAATTGGGTTACGCTGTTCGCGAGCGTAATCATTACCTTGATCCCATTAGTATTTGTATATGTCTTGTTCCAGAGGCAGATTATGGAGGGGACAACCATCGGAGCCGTAAAAGGCTGAGGCTTCGGAGCTTTGGGCGGCAGATGGACAGGGCTTCCGTAACCGGGACTGATGGTGTAATGTTTGTAGTAAAGGGGGTGTCCGAGTGAGGAGATATTGGCTAATGAAGGCAGGGGCTGCTTGCGCGACGGTAGGGTTGCTGATCTTTCTGGCGGGTTGCGGCGCGGGAGAGGCTCAGCCGTCAGAAATCACGCGACTGCCGCCGACAACGAAGCTCAAAGTTTTAGGCCACGCCACCTGGTTCAAATCGGGTTGGAATGCCCTCGTCAAGGATGCGGCTTTGCATGGCTTCGAGCTGGAAGTAGAGACGGTGCCGGATACTCCGTCTGGCAATGACCTGATTCAGACGAGGTTCGCGACTCGGGATACGCCGGACATTTTGCTCTACTTTCCAGGCATCCTGCTTAGAGATTTCGGTCCGCCTTCCGAGCTCTTCGTGAAGCAGGAGGATCAGCCTTGGATGGCCAACCTGGACAAGGACGCCTGGGCCGGCGCGTTAGATGATGCGGAAACCCCGGATGGCTTGGTACGAGGTTATTATGCGGTTCCTTACTGGGGCTCTAACGGATCGGTTATTTTATACAACAAAAAGGTTTTCAAGGCGTATAGTCTAAACATTCCGAAGACGTACGCGGAGTTTCTGCACATCTGCGAAACGTTGAAGCAAATGAACGTTACGCCGGTTTATTACTCAGGCAAGGATGCTTGGACGCTGCAACTGCTCGTGTTTAATGCGGCCAGCAAGAGGGGCTACCACGTTCTTGTGGATAAAATTAATGCTAATCAGGCTAAATTCACCGAATACGTGAATTTCAAGCGGGGATTGGAGGTCATGTTGGAATTAAAAAACAAAAGCTACATCAACGCAGATTACCTATCCGGCACCTATGACAGCGCGCAGAAGGCACTAGCGACGGGCAAAGCAGGCATGTATCCGATGGCAACGTGGGTTATGAACGACATTTCAGAAAAGTATCCGGACCAAGTGAATGACATCGGCGCTTTCATTTTGCCGTTTGACGGCGATGAAACCGATGTTGTTCCCGTATTTGCTCCTTATGGCATGTTTGTGCCTAAAGGCAAAAATCAGGAAGCCGCTCAGAAATTCGTGAACTACTTCGCGTCAATCGATACGCAGAATTTGTATTTTGCCCATGAAGGGGGCATACCGGCGCTTAAAGGCGTCGTTCAGAAAAAGCTGACTCCCGCGGAAGCGGACGTCAAGCGCGATATGGATGCCGGGAGGAGTCTTGCCAACTGGCAGTACGCGATGAAATACAATTCCGGTGACTTGCCCGCTTACATTATGGATGTGCTTGTCGGGGGGAAAACGACCGAACAGGTTTTAAGCGCCATGGACAAGGAATTCGCGAAGGATGCGAAAGCCAATGGCGATCCGATTTTTCTTGGTTCCAGATAACTAGGCTTCTGATAACTGTTGACAATCGGAACGGCGGTAATACGGTTGAACCGGAGGTGGCGGCGTGTTTTCGTTTCGAACGTTTCAAACCCGGCTTTTTATGACTTACACCGTCTTTCTCATTGTTTTTACGCTCATCCTCAGCATCCCTTTATATCTCTATATAAAAAATACGACTGAGAAAAATATCGTTTTTGGCGTTCAACAATCGTTAACGGTCATTACGGAAAGCCTGGACATGTTCTTCACCCAATATGAGAATATAACCAATCAGCTCTATCTTATGAAGAGCGATGAAATATCGCGCAATAGCGCGGTAAGCTGGTTGCATCTGCTGGCGGGATCGCCCGATGAAACGGAAGCTCTGAAAGCGCATAATTCAATTAATGAGAGCATCGCCTTACTGGCGGAAATTTATAAAGGCGTACATCGGATTAACATCTTTAGCGACGAAGGCGTATTCTTCTCCAACAGGCCCCATGATATATTGCCGACGGCCGTACTGCGCAACGAGCGGGAATGGCTCGACCTGACGGCGAAGGGGAAGGGAGTAGCCATGCTTTCTTATTTCGATCACGATCCATGGGTTACCGGCGACGCGTCGCCCGTATATGTGCTTACGCGCCAGTTGAACCGGCAAGGTCACAAAATCGGTTATTTAGAAGTCCAGATACGCGCCGATGAGCTGCTGGCTCCAGAGAAATTGACTCGCTGGTCCGATGCGTCCTTATGGATCATGAATTCGGAGCGTTTGCTGTATACGAATTCGCCGCTGTCTTCTGAGCATCTAGCGGGAGAGTCGGCCTTGTTCCGAACGATTGCGTCCGAATCCGGTTCCCTATTCGGCAAGCAGCGAATTACATACGAGGGCGTAAAGGAGTCGTTGCTTTATCGCCATTCTACCAAGACGGGATACACCGTTTTTTATACCATTCCCGAGAATACGCTTTACGCGCCCGTTTATCTGTTTCGCAATGTCGCGCTGCTCGCATTTTTGACGCTGATGCTTCTTTCCGTTCTCGTGTTTTATTTGTTGTCCAAATCATTGACCTATCCGATCGTGAAGCTTAAGCGGATGATAGATACCGTCGATCTGGAGGATAAAGCATTGACGTTAAGGGATGAGTCCGGACTGGACGAAATCGCGCTGCTCAATCGTTCCTTCCAGAAAATGAACGTACGCCTTCAGAGCTCTTTGGAAGAAATCGTAAGCTTCCGGACGATGCAGCTTCAATCGCGGTTTGAAGTGCTGCAGTCTCAAATCAATCCCCACTTTTTGTTTAATATGCTAGGCGTCATTGCCATCCTTTCGGAAGAAGAAAGAACGAAGGTGGCGGATACTTGCAGGAAGCTGGCCGATTTTCTAAGGTACACGATCGTCCAGACGAACCCCATTACGACGTTGGAGCTAGAAACGGCTTTCGCCCAAAATTATCTGGAATTGATGGAAACCCGGTATGCGCATAGGCTGCAGTTTGAGCTTTCGATTCCGGATGCAATGAAGCGCATCTCCCTTCCGAAGCTTACGATTCAGCCGCTCGTGGAAAATGCGATCACACACGGCTTTCAGAATATCGAATATGGTCTGAAAGTGACGATACAGGGCAGAATGGAAGCCGGAAGGTGGCATCTCGTTATTGCGGACAACGGTTGCGGAATCGAACAGGAACGGCTCGCCTCCATTCACCGTCAGTTGGAGCTGTATTCCGCGGATTGGGAAAATCTATATAAGCAGGAGCAGCTTTCCCTTGGCGGGATGGGTATTATCAGCACGTTTATGCGACTTAAGCTTTATTTCAAGAACCGAGTAGATTTTAATATCGGGAGCGGTCCGGAAGGCGGCGTCCGCGTCGATATTTCCGGGTTCGTTCAGGATATGAACGACAATGCCGATACGGAGGGGATTCCGTGAATATTCTAATCGTGGATGACGAACCGATCTTTATAAAAAAGGTAAGGAGAATTATCACTGAATTCGACGCCGAAACCGGAGAAACGACGGAAGTAGCGGAAGCCTACAGCGGGCAAGAGGCGCTTAAGATCATTGCAAAATCCAAGCCGGATCTTCTATTTACAGATATCAAAATGTCCAATATGAACGGTATTGAGCTTTCGCTGTCGTTGCAGAAGGACTTTCCCGAGATTCCGATCGTCATCATCAGCGGTTATCCTTCCTTTGATTATGCTAGAGCGGCTATTCGCGCCAATGTACTCGAATATTTGCTGAAGCCGATTGATCCGGAGTTGGTCAAAGCGGTCATTCACCGAGTCTATCCGCGTTTGCTCGAAGCCAAGTACGCGGAGGAAAAGCAGCTGTTGCAGCGGGCAATTGAGTTCGATGACCAATGGGAAGAAAAACGTGTCGACGGGAATGATGCAATCCGTCGTTACCGCGCCTATTATGTGGTCGCGATTCAGAATTTGGAAGTTATGAACGACAGAGAGCGGTTATTCTACCGTCAGACGGATATTGCGCACGAAGCTTATATGACGGAGTTAAATCGACATATCGGAGAAAACGGCTCTGCTTGGATATTCGATTATAGAGACCAAAGATCGTACATGATTATCGTCGGATTAAAGGATGAGGATGAAGAAGCGATAGAGGGGGTTGTCGATAGCATCGTCCGTTACTTTTCGTTTCGCGATTTTCCCGTCTCCGTCGTATATACGTCGGGCCTGCATAAGATTTCGAATATAAAGGAAACGATACCGCTGCTGGCTGACGTCCTTAAGGACAGAATCGTGTTAGGCGTCCCCAGTCGAATCCGGTTGAAACCGGGAGAAGCTTATTCCCGGATCGCTTATATGCAGCTTGGCGAGCAGGAAGAGATGAAAATGAGTTCACTGTTGCAAAAAGAAGATACGGCTGCTATGAAAAAGCAATTTTTTCTTACCTTTCAGATGTGGAAAGCGGAACGGCTTCCCGTTGTTGAAGTCGAACAAAATATGAAGCGCCTGTACGGCTGGGTGGAGAAGCATGCAAGGTTCGCGAACTCTAAGGCTGCAGGAATAGCGGAGAAGAGAATAGAGGAAATATTGCAAACGGCAGTTTCCTTCGAAGAGGCGGCCGAATTTCTGTGGGAGCTGCTGCTTGAAAGATTGGAGCCGCAAGCCGGCAGTCGAGCCTTCGAGCCTCCCGCTCCTTTGTTCAAACAGATAGACTATTATTTGAAGACAAATCTGAACAGGCCCATCGGATTAAACCATCTGAGCGAGCATTTTAAAGTTTCGCGTACTTACCTGTGCAACTTGTTCCGCAAACAGGCGGGAGCGTCTTTTCTGGACTATTTCAACACGCTTCGCATGGATAAAGCAAAAGAGCTGATTCGGGAGCGGCCGGAGCTCATGTTCAAGGAAATTGCCGAACGGATCGGATTCTGGGACCATCATTATTTCAGCAGAGTATTCAAAACGTTCACAGGATTGACGCCAAGCGAATTCAGGCAGGCGGAATCCATTTCGGACTGAGGCCAAATAACAGCGAATAGAATGCAGAAAAACCATCGCCGACAGGCGATGGTTTTAGTCGTTGCAAGCAGTCGAATATTTCAAAAACTTTACGAGCCAGTAGATCGATAGTGCCTTACTCCGAATCGCCAGATGAGCAGGCAAGGCAAGATGAAAATACATCCGGCCAGCGGCGTTAGCGCATAGAGGGCGGAGCTCCCTTCCGTTCTGCCCAATAGGTACAGCAAAGGCAAGTAATTTACGCATCCGAACGGAATGACATAGGTGAAGAAGCGAGCGACCCATTTCTGATAAATATTGAGCGGATATTGCGCCATTTCCCTGCCGCCGTCCGTGAATATATTGGCGACTTCGAGTCCTTGAATCGTCCAGAAGCACATCGTAGCCATCAGGATGAATATTCCCGTAAAAATAAATACGCCGCTAACGATCATGAACAGCAGAGTGAGAGCTTTAAGGAACGTCCATTCCACATGGATTTGGCTAATCGCCCAAGCCAGCACGAGCGCGCTTTGAAGCAGCCTTCCGAATCGGGTGAATTCGAATTTGGAACCGAGCACTTGCAGGACGGTGCTTCGCGGACGGACGAGCAATCGATCGAAGTCGCCGTTCGCGACGAGGCTGGAGAACATATCGAAGCCCCGGGCCATGCATTCGCTTATCGCAAAAGCCATATGAATGACGCCGAAGCACAGCGCCACCTCGAAGAAATCCCAGCCTTTGATCTGGCCGAATCTTTCGAACATAAAGTATAACCCGGCGAACACCGAGAACGGGATGAAAAACTGGCCGAACGTGAGCAGCCAAAACGAAGTGCGATATTGCATCTGGGATTTGAACAAGATCAGCAAGTATTTTCCGAAAAGTCTCATTCTTGCCTAACCTCCCTGTACGACGACTCTTCGAAGCGCTTTACCCATCGCGTATTTGCCGATTCCGATTAATGCCGCGAGCCAAACAAGCTGGAGCGGGATCAGTTCAAGAGCCTCCCATTTAGAGATATGCCCCGAGTAAACGCGAAAAGGAAAATCCGCCGTCAGCCGAAAAGGAAGTACGTTCACGATAGACTGCAGCCATGAAGGCATTAGCGGAATCGGGATGACCATCCCCGCCAGAAATTCACCGATGACCCCAAACATAAGAAGGGAACCGGCGGCTGACATCGTGACGAAGGTAGAAATGTAAATCAACATGGAGATAGCAACCAGGATGAATAACCCCAAAAATAGCGTAACAGCAAATAAAGCAGCGGTAGTCAGATCGACCGGCATTGACAGTCGGTAAGCCTCAGGCAAGAAAACGGCGACGAGGAGAATGGGGAAGCAGCGTAACATGGCGCTCGCCAATCGCTGCGCAAGCAGCTTCGCATACCAGAAGCCGTATATTCCGCTCGGCCTGCAGAGCTCGTAAGCGATATTTCCGTTGGTAATGAGCTGAAACAGCTCGTTATCCCGGAACCATAACATAATGAACGAGAGAAAAGACTGCTGCAGCCATACATAGGTAATTAATTGCGGAAGCGAAATCGGTGGATGGACAAGCGCTTGGCTATAGAAAGCTTGGAATACCATAATGATGATGAAGCCCCAGAAAAATTGCGTCGCAATGCCGGCAAGCGCAGCCGAGCGGTACTGCATGCCGTTGGCAAGCCGCAGTCTGAAGACGGATACGTATGCCTTCATGTGATTTGGTACTCCTTGTACATTTGAACGATAATGTCATCGATCGACGGTGCGTTAATCGAAGATCCCGCTTCCGTAACAAGATTGCTTGGGGCGAATCGTTCGCGCAGCGTGTTCAAATTACCATCGTACAGCAGGCTTCCTTTGCCAATAAGGATAATCCGCTGCGCCAGCGCTTCGATATCGTTCATGTCGTGCGTGGTCAGAATAATGGTCACGCCTTTTTCTTTATTGATCGTCGTAATGAATTGTCTTACCGCAAGCTTGGAGATGGCATCGAGTCCGATAGTAGGCTCGTCCAAGAACAGGATGCTTGGGCTGTGCAGCAGCGAGGCCGCGATCTCGCAACGCATCCGTTGTCCGAGGCTTAACTGGCGCACGGGAGTATGGATGATGTCTTTCAGATCCAGCGTCTCGACGAGAAGCTTAAGATTGCTCTTATATTCGTTCTCTTGCACGCCGTAAATATCCCGCAGCAACTCGAAGGAATCTATGACCGGAACATCCCACCACAATTGCGAACGCTGTCCGAACACGACGCCGATGTTCTTAACATACGCGACGCGATCCAGCCAAGGCGTGTAACCCATGATCGTGCAAGTTCCCCGATCCGGGACGAGTATGCCGCTCATCACTTTAATCGTCGTGGACTTGCCCGCGCCGTTAGGTCCGATATAGCCGACGATTTCCCCTGGCGCGATGTGAAATGAAATCTCGTTTAACGCAGCCACTTCCGTATACTCCCGGCGAAACAACGATTTTACCGCGCTTCTCACCCCGGAACTCCTCTTAGCCACCTTAAAGCTCTTGCTAATTCCGCTAACCGTTATCAATTTTTTATCCTCCTGGATGGAATAAAAACGAAAGGAAGAAGATGGTATCACTAATAGGCAATCGGTGTCAATTGTTTTATTTTGTCAGGTTATTTTTGAGATTTTGAACGGTTAAAACCGCTTACATTCACCTCTATAATGAAGCAGTGACAACAAACTGTACTCTCACAGAAATGGATGAAAGGAGCTTACCCGATGAAATCCGGCATTAACCCAGCCAGCCGCCGCAAGGCAACACCTTCCCTACTCCGTAAAATGCTGATCCAAAAGGAGTTGCTCCTGATGACGGCACCCCTGATAACGCTGGTCATCGTGTTCAACTATATGCCGCTTTACGGCTGGATCATGGCGTTTCAGGATTACAAGGTCGTTAAGGGCGTGTCCGGCAGCCCTTTCGTGGGCTTCGATAAATTCGTTCAGCTGTTCCAAGACGACCAGTTTTTCCTTGTGCTCCGTAATACGCTCGTGATGGGTTTCTTGAACTTGATCGCCGGATTTATCGGGGCTATCGTGCTGGCTTTGGCTTTGAACGAAGTTCGGGTCAAGTGGTTCAAGCGTTCGGTGCAAACGATTACCTATATTCCGCATTTTGTTTCCTGGGTCGTCGTCGCCAACATCGCTCATATGTTTCTATCTCCAGACGGGGGTCTGCTGAACATCTTGCTGCAGAAAATCGGTATCATCGACCAGCCCTTCTACTTCATGGCCAAGTCGCATTGGTTTTGGCCGATCCACACGTTCCTCAGCTTCTGGAAGGAAGTCGGCTGGAGCTCCATCATTTACTTGGCGGTACTCAGCGGCATCAATCCGGATTTATTCGAGGCTGCGGACGTGGATGGCGCGGGGAAGCTGAAGAAGATGTGGCATATTTCCATTCCGGGTCTGATGCCTACGGCGATCATTCTGCTCACCCTGTCGGTCGGCTGGATTATCCAAAGCGGCTACGAATCCCAGTTTCTGCTCGGCAATCCGATCGTGCTCGATTACTCGGAAGTGCTCGACTTGTACGCCTTGCGGTATTCGTTCCAAATCGGAGATTACTCGATCGGCGCGGCTATCAGCATTTTTAAGTCGGTCGTCAGCATTCTGATGGTATTGTCCATTAACTATTTGGCGAAAAGAACCGGTTCCGGCAGGTTGATATGAGGAGGAGTGCAGCATGAGAAGCTTTAAAGCCGGGGACGCCTTCCTCAATACGTTCCTGTATGCGGGATTGGCCCTTTTCGGCGCGATGACGTTATATCCGTTCTTGAATTTGTTCGCAATCTCCTTCAACGATCCCCTCGATACGTTAAAAGGGGGAATATATCTTCTGCCCCGGGTCTGGTCGATGGACAATTACGGCATTATTTTTTCCAACGATCGGCTGCTGGGCGCGTTTACTCTGTCAATCGTCCGAACGGTAACCGGCACGGCGCTTGGCATCTTGTGCACCGCGATGTTTGCCTATGCGCTTAGTTTGAGGGAATTCGTTTTCCGCAATTTGTTTAACGGCGTTCTCGTTCTTACGCTTTACGTCAATGGAGGGCTGATTCCGACGTATTTGCTGATCAAGAACATCCATCTCATGAACAACTTTCTCGTTTATTTGCTGCCGTTGCTGGTCAACGCCTTTTTCATCATCATCATGCGCAGCTATTTCGAGAGCTTGCCTTCCGGATTGACCGAGTCGGCCAAGATGGACGGGGCGGGCCACTTTCAAACGCTGTTCCGGATTTTGCTGCCGATCAGCTTGCCGGTCGTAGCTACGATCACTTTGTTCGTCGCGGTGATGCATTGGAACTCCTGGTTCGACAACTACCTGTATGCGAGCCGGGCGAATCATCTCAGTCTCCTTCAGTATGAGCTGATGAAGATTCTGATGAGCGCGATGAACCAGTCCGCAGGCTCGCAAGCCCACGTCGGGGAAAGCACGGTCAGCGTCGTGACGCCCCAGGCGATTCGCGCCGCCATGACAATCGTCGTCACCGTACCTATTCTCGTCGTCTATCCGTTCCTGCAGAAATATTTTATCCAGGGGATGACCGTCGGGGCCATTAAAGAGTAATTTCATGACTTTGTATCTAAGGCGGAATGCCTTAAGATAAAACTAAGACAAGAAGAGGGGTAGTACGCATGCGCTTGAAAAAAGGGTTAGCCGGTATTGTTCTCTTATCTCTTATCGGATTTGCGGCGGCTGGCTGCGCCGGCAACAAGGGGAATGAGGGGGAAGCTTCCAGTTCCTCGTCCCAGTCCCCAACCCAATCCCAGGAATCCGGAAGCGCTTCTTCCGAGGCTCCCACGGAAAAGACCATCTACACGATGGGAGTAGAGGAAAGCAAACTGATCTGGGGCGGTTCGATTACGAAGAAGCTGACGGAAAAGACGGGCGTGGAACTGAAATACGACGCGGTTCTCGGCGATCTGTTCCAGAAGTGGGACATTTGGCTTGCGGCCAGCGACTACCCGGATATTATCCGGTTGGACAATGAGCATCTGCAGAAATACATTGACGCGGGCGCAGTCATTCCGCTTGATGAACTGATTGACCAGTACGGTCCGAATATCAAGGCGAAATGGGGCGACTCTCTCAACTTGCTCAAGCATGACGACGGCCATATTTATTCGCTTTATTCCGTCAACGCGACGAAAGAAGCTCCGGCCAATGCCAAAGCGGGATTCGTCGTTCAGTATGACGTGCTTAAAGAAGCGGGTTTTCCGACAATCAAGACGCTCGACCAATTATACGACGTCGTCAAAGCTTACGCCGCGAAGCACCCCAAGATCGACGGGAAAGATACGATCGCGTTCGGAGCGGCGATGAATTCCTGGACGATCAACGTCTTCTTCAATAACGCGGGCATTAGCGCGGCGGGGCGTCCCGACCATGGCAACTTTGTCGTCGAAGACAGCGGCGACGTGCATTGGAATCCGGTTTCGAACTACACGAAGGATTACTATAAATTCATGAACAAGCTGTTTAACGAGAACCTGCTCGATAAAGAAGCTTTCTCCATGGGCGAGCAAGAGCTGAAGGCCAAGATGGCCCAAGGCCGCGTGTTGGCGGCTTATGCTCCAAGCTGGTTCTCGAATCCTCCCGAAGCTTCGCTGCGGGCAGCGGAACTGCTTGACCGGCAGTATGCGCATATTCCCGTTTATTTTAACGAATCGGTCAGCGACCATAGCAACGCGATGACGATCGCCAATGGCGGGACGCATGAATGGGCCATTACGGCCAATGCCAAAAATCCGGAGAAAATCATTAAGTTTTTCGACTACCTGTTCTCCGATGAGGGTCAAATTCTCACCCAGTGGGGAATCGAAGGCGTACACTACGAACTGAAAGACGGTAAGCGGACGCAAACGGCGGAGTGGGTGAAGCAGAAATTGGCCGACCCGGACGCGATATTCAAAGAAGGCTTCCGCAGCGAATACACGGGTCAGGTGACCAACTGGTTCAGCATCGGAGACGGCGCGAAGCTGGCCGACGGCGATTTCGCCACGCCGATCACCCAAGAGTCGGTTCGCAGCGAATATGACGAGAAGACGTTGGAAGTTCTCGATAAATACGGAATTTCCACATGGGCGGACTTACTGCCGCCGGTCGAGAAGGTTCCCGCCTACTTATGGCAGCTGCCGCCTCCGAGCGACTCCAAATTCAAGGTTGTCGATCAGAAGCTGGACGATTTGCGCAGAAAAACGACGTCGCAGATTATTATGGCTAAGGATGATGCGGAATTCGAGAAGCTATTCGCGGCATTCGTAGCCTCAGCCAAAGACATCGGGTTGGATATGTACGAGGAGTCGTTCACGAAAATATGGAAAGACTATTTGGCCGAGTATAACGCAACGCTGAGTAAATAAGCTCGGTAGGTTTCCCCGGCCATGCGGTCGGGGATTCCTCAAGTGTTGGCGACCCTAAGGGAGGGATGGACGTGAGAATACAAACTCGATTATTCGTCGTTTATTTGTTTGCGGCCATCCTGCTGATGGGGTCATTAACTTATTTCCTGACCAAACGCAGCGCCAGCCTGCTGTTCGATGCGATTACCGAGACGAAGGCGCAGACGCTTGCTCAGGTTACCTCCAATTTGGACAACAAGCTGCAATCGTATGAGGAGACGGCCAATTCCTTTTACCTTAACCTTACGCTGCAGCAGGTGCTGCTCACGAGGTACCCTGACAAACGGGTAGCCTATCAAGCGTATTTCGACTATTTGCAGCCGTATTTGTTTAATCTGGAAGGCATTAAGGATATTTATCGCGTCAAATTTTATTCCGACAACCCGACGCTCACTTACGCCAACGTCACGATGATCGACGAAGAGGTCCGCAATGAGCCTTGGTATATTACCTTGAAAAACAAGCCGTCCGGAATGTATTGGACGAATTCGTACCGCATCCCGATGTCGAACGAACAGGTATTCAGCCTGAAGCAGAAGCTGGATTACTTAGAGCCCGGCACGGACCTGTACGCTTCCATTGAAGTAAGGGAGCGGGAGCTGTATCGGCTGATTGAAGAAGAAAGTCGCGGAGCCCGGTTATTATTCATTCTGAAAGATGGCCAAGTGCTGCTCGACAGCGGAGACCGTAATAAATCTATCCCCGAGCTTCAGGATTTTCCATTTGCCTCCCGGATTGGCGAAGGCAATGGCTTTTTCCAATTGGAGGACGAAGGCAGCTCTTCCCTGGTGCTGTATCGGCACTTAAACAGCCGGAGCGCGTTACGGGATATGAGGGTGATCATGATCGTTCCGCTTGATGAGTTGATGCCCAAGGTTGAGCGGATGCGGTGGCTGGCTTATCTGATGTTCGCCGCTTCTTGCGGCTTTGCCGCACTGCTCGTATACGGCTTATCCATTGGTTTGACGAAGAGGCTGACAAGTCTGGCGAAAAAAATGCGCACGGTCCATCAAGACCGATATCGCGGGTTCGTGGAAGTAAGCGGAAACGATGAGATCAGCCAGTTGGGCCGTATTTTCAACGAGATGGTCAAACAGCTGGAGACGCTTATCCGGGAAGTGTATCAGTCGGAAATCGACAGCAAAGATATGGCGCTGCGTACGCGCGAAGCGGAATTGTACGCGCTTCAGGCGCAAATCAATCCCCATTTCTTGTTTAACGTGCTGAATATGCTTCGCGCTAACCTGCTCGACCTCAAAGACGCCAAAAACGCCGATATCGTCGACATGATTGCCCGAACTTTCCGATTCCTTCTGCAAAATAAGGCCGAGCAAATAACCGTGCAAGAGGAACTTGAGCTCGTATCTACGTATTTACGGATTCAGAAGCTGCGTTACGAGCACCGTCTGCAATATCGCATCGAGGTGCCGGAAGCGGCGCTCAACCTGTATATTCCGAAGCTGACCTTGCAGCCGCTGGTGGAAAATGCTTTGATTCACGGCTTGGAAATGAACGATGAGCCGACATGGATACGGATTAGCGCAGTATTGGAGGAGCAATGCTGGAGGCTGACGGTTGAAGATGACGGGGTCGGTATCGATCCCGATCGGCTGCGAGAAATTAGGGAATGGCTGAACGACGAACAATCCGTTTTATCGGGAAGTCATATCGGCGTGCGCAACGTGCATTTCCGGCTAATGGCGACGTTCGGTCCGGAAAGCGGTCTTGAGCTTAGCAGCAACGGCAAAGGAACGAAGGCCGAATTTACGGTGCCGATTGCTGCGGAGAACGCGGAGCTTAATCAATTAAACGAAGGAGACGATCAATGATGCTGAATGTGCTTATTGTGGATGACGAGCCCGCCGCGCTGCGATCTCTCCGAAATTTGATTCCGTGGGAGCAATACGGATTTCGCATCATCGAAGAAGCTTCCAATGGCGAAGAGGCGCTCGAGTCGTTCCGCAAGCGATCAATCGATTTGATTATAAGCGATATTCGAATGCCTAGAATGGACGGCTTGCATCTGATTGCAGGCGTTAGGGAGTTTTCCGAAGTGCCGATCATTTTGCTTAGCGGTTACGGGGAATTCGAATATGCCCGCCGGGCGATGCAACTGGGCGTAAAGGATTATTTGCTTAAGCCGGTGAGCACGGATGAGCTGAAGGAGAAGCTGCTGGCCGTTAAGGTCGATATCGAGAATGAAGCGATGGAGAAGAAAAAGTGGTACCAAGGAATGCCTCTCGTACGCGAACAGTTGGTGCGGCGCTGGGCGCGCGGATTGCTGATCGACCCTTCGGCATTCAACGATTTCAAATGGTGGGCTCAGGAGGGCGGCGAGCCGTTCTGCGTATTTATCGTGGAGCTTACGGATTTGCTTCAGGCCCAAAATACCCTCTCGCGGGCGGGAATCCAGCTTAGAAGATTTGCCGTTCGCAATGTCGTAGAGGAGCTGTTCGGAAACAACGGGTTATTGTTCGAGGAATCATTGGAACGCTTCGGCATCGTGTATATGGCTAACAAGAAGGAGATTGGAGGAGAGAACCTCTGGGAGAAGGCCCGGCTTATGCGAAGCGAGGTTGCTCAGTATGCGAAAGCCGAAATAGCGGTTTCCATCGGGCCGATCGTGTCTTCCTTCGAAGACGTGCCCGGTTCCTATGAAGCGGCGCTTGAAGTGCTGAACAAGCAAAGCTTGCTTCCTGCCGCCGAATCGATTTGGCTTGCGGACCGGGTGCAGCAGAGCACCGACAGCCACTATTTGCTTGTCGAGGAAGTGAAGCAGATCGTTAAGGAACGTTATGCGGCCAATCTCGAGCTTAAGCAAATTGCGGCGGAACTATTCGTTAATCCGAATCAGCTCGGCCAACTGTTCCGTTCTTACGCGGGAATATCTTTCAAGGATTATTTGCTGCAGAAACGGCTGGACGCCGCCAAGGATTTGCTGATGTTCACCGACAAGAAAGTGTATGAAATTTCCCAAGAAGTCGGATTTAAGGAAATCGATTGGTTTTACAAGAAGTTCAAACAATATACGGGAAAGAGCGCCAATGAATTCCGCACGGAAATGGAATAAAGGGCATATGGAGCTGCAGAAAATCGGTTGATTATGGGGGAGTGGCAACGATGTATTTTGGAGCTTGTTATTACGCGGAGCAATGGCCTGAGGAACGCTGGGAGCGAGATATCTCGTTAATGCGCGAGGCCGGGTTTAATCTAGTAAGACTGACGGAATTCGCATGGAATAAAATAGAGCGGTCGGAAGGTCAATTTACGTTCGATTGGTTGGACAGATTGATCGAGATGTTCGGTTCCGCGGGAATACAAGTCATTCTCGGAACGCCGACCGCCAGTCCGCCGAAATGGATTATGGACCGCCATCCGGATATGTACAAGCGCGATATGTACGGACATGTTCGCGGATTCGGCACCCGAATGCATTATTGTTTTAATAACGCGGATTATCCGAGCTATATACGCAAGCTCGTCGGCGCTATGACCGAACGGTATAAAAATAATGCCAACGTCATCGGATGGCAGATTGATAATGAATTCGGTTGCGTAGATACGACATGGTGTTATTGCGATACGTGCAAAGCGGCATTCCAAGGCTGGCTCAAGCGCAAATATTCCACAATAGACGCGTTAAACGAAAGTTGGGGCACCGTCGTATGGAACAATATGTACAACTCGTTCGAAGAAATCGAGACGCCCAAGCTTACCGTATACCAGCTTCATAATCCGGGGTATCAATTGGATTTTCGGAGATTTTCCTCCGAAGCCGTCTGCCGGTTCCAGGATATTCAGATCGGCATTATCCGCAGCGCCGCCCCGCACCAGAAAATCACGCACAATATGATGGGCACCTTTAATGAAATTGACTATTACAAGCTGGCCAAACCGCTGGATATATCAGGGCTTGACGTTTATGCGAATTTCCCGGACAACGAGCCGATTAATCCTTACACTCCGGCGCTGCACCACGATATGACCCGGGGCTTCAAACAGGCGAATTATTGGGTTCTCGAGCATCAAAGCGGTACGCCGGGAGCTCATATTCTGAAAGTTACGCCGAAGCCGGGAGAGCTGCGGAGATGGACTTATCAATCGATCGCCCACGGAGCGGATGCGCTGCTGTATTTCCGCTGGCGTACGGCCGTCGCCGGAGCGGAGCAGCATTGGCACGGCATTTTGCAGCATAGCGGCGTTCCCGGCCGCAAATATGATGAAGTCCGCCAGGTCGGAGCGGAACTTGCCAAGTTGGCGCCACACTTGGACGGCAGCATTGTGTGCAATCAAGCTGCCATTATCCGCTGTTTCGATAATGATTGGGTGTTCGATATTCAGCCGCATAATCCGGGTTATAAGTACCTCCGTCAAGTGAAAAACTACCATCGCTATTTTATAGAGAAACATACGGGCGTTGATGTCGTCTCGCCGACAGCTGATTTCACCAAGTACAACTTCATCATCCTGCCGCATCTCGCGCTTGTTGACGATGCTCTCGCGGACAAAATCTATCGTTACGTCGAGATTGGAGGGACGGTCGTCATGGATTTCCGGGCGGGCGCCAAGCTGCCGGATAACCGCATGCGTTCCGAAGTGCTGCCGGGACCGTTCAAAAAGCTGCTCGGAATCGAAATCGACGATTACGGAATCATTCCGGAAGGTGAATCGCAGCAGCTGCAATTCCTAGATGGGAAAGGTGTCTCCTCAGCTGGCTATGCATCAAGCATATGGTACGACGTAGTAGACAACAAAACGGCAGAAGTCGTCGCCGAGTTTACGTCCGATTATTTCGCGGAATGTCCCGCGGTAACTTGCAATGCCTATGGCAAAGGGAAGGCCTATTATATTGCAACGGAGCTAGACGCTTCCGCCCGAACCCGGCTGCTCGATAGAATCTGCAAGGAAACCGGAGCGCTTCCCGAATGGAATGTCGATCATCCCCTAGTCGAAGTCACCGTGCGCAGGCGGGAAGAGCAAAACATTTATTTCGTCCTGAATCATTCTAACGATCTGGTCAGTTTCACCCCTCCGACGGGAAGCGTGAATCTGTTTACAGATGAACCCTTAGCGACCGAGGTGGAATTGGAACCAAATGGAGTCCTTGTATTTAGTAATTCTTTAGTATAGCACTTAGATTATTGCCTCTTATTTTGTTTCATCTCTTGTCTCTTCTCTTTCCTCCTCCTGCCCCAGCCCATAAGTGGTTGTTGCAATGGAAAATGGAAGGAGCCGAAAGGCAGGGAGCGATGATATCTCTCGGAAGAGTGCAACGTCCGCCTCTGTAAACCCTTTGCCACCTTTTCTGCATTTATCCATCAGGCAAAGGGTTTACAGCAAGCGGCTGGAGAGAGATATCATCGCGTACTGCCGCATACAGCTCCGTCCAACGCCCTCATTCAAAACCACTGTCCATTTTTATCCCCCCATAGTGGGAATAATAACTTATACCGCCCAACCCCGCGCTTTATAATAAAGGTATATCGATTAGTTGCCGCTATCCAGTCCCTAGAGCTTCCTCCTCCTGCTATAATGAAGTCACATTTCCCGAGAGGACGGGCGCCGACAGATGAGTTTGAGCAAACGCATTTTCGCCGCATTTTTCGCTTTTATTATCGTTCCTTTGTTCGTGCTTGGCAGCGTTTCTTATTTGGTATTCCAGAAAGTGACCGAGGAAAAATACGCGGAGCAGACGGAACTGACGTTGAAGGCGATCGGACGGAATATCAATAACATGATCAAGGAAGCCAATTATTTTTCCGATTTCTGGGTTACGACGGAAGATAGCGTAGAGAGCTTGAAACAATCGCTAGGAGGCCTGGATCCGAATAGCGGCAACACCCCGGCAAAAAGCAATGCCGATTACGATGAACTGCTGGAGAAGGAGCGGTTGCGCCAGCGTGTGCTCCTAACTTATCCGGGCATTAAATCCGTTACGTTGTATCGCAATGACAACCGTCAAGTCAATGTTAACTTTACTAAAGATACTCCGATTCCTCGGGAAGTTCTGGAAAGCAACCCGATCTATGCCGAGGTTTTGCGGAAATACGGGGCTCCGGTATGGGTCGGGCCTAACGAGGATCGGGATTTGACGGGCGAAAATAATTTTTTCACGCAAATCCGGGTATTGCTTGATATTGACACGCTTACGAGCAAAGGCGTGCTGGTGACGCGGTTTCAGATGAACGAGTTAAGCCGGATTTTCAGCTTTTACAGCAGCCAAGGCAAGCTCGACAGACGTTTTCTCATTGTCGGAGGCAATGGCAAAGTTATATTCGATAACGAGTCGGAGGCGGAAGGAAGGTATGTATCCGATCTCGTAGATACGACGGCTAAGGGTATTAACTTGGAAAGCTCTGAGGCGCAAAGCAAAACGTTGTCCTTCGATAGACGCAAAAGCCTCGTTTCCGTGCAGGACTTGCAATTGCAGCGCCTCGGCGTCGGGGATTGGAAATTGGTCATGGTCACCTCCTGGCAATATTTATCCGGCGACATGATCGTCGTATTACGTTGGATGGCGGTCATCACGTCTATCTCACTCATTCTCGCGCTGGCCTTTAATCTCATGTTCGTCCGTCGTACGGTTACTTTTATCGTGCGGGTTGTAAGAGCTATGCGCCAAGTGGAGCGAGGCGATCTCTCGACGCGCGTTCAGATCGTCGGCAAAGACGAGACGACTACGCTAGCCAGAGGCTTTAATAGCTTGGTAACCCGGATAGCGGAGCTGCTCGAAGACGTGAAGCAGGAGCAGAGGCGCAAGCGCAAAGCGGAGATGGCACTGCTGCAGGCGCAAATTAAACCGCACTTTTTGTTTAATGCCTTGGAATCGATCAACATCCTCGCGGTGCAGAACGAAGGCCGCAAAGTAAGCAAAATGGTGCAGAGGCTAGCGAATATTTTGCGAATCAGCATCCAGCAAAAAGAAGAAATAACGATCGAGCAGGAGCTGGAGCATTTGACAAGCTACCTGGAAATCCAGAAGTACAGATTCGAAGAATTGTTCGAATATACGATAGACGTTCCTCAGCGGCTCATGGGAAATCCAATCTTGAAATTGACGCTGCAGCCGCTTGTCGAGAATAGCATCCAGCATGGGTTCGAAGGGATTGATTACATGGGACGAATCCATGTGAGCGCCCGGGAAGAAAAAGATAATATCGCGATATATATTGAAGACAATGGGATCGGCATTTCACAGGAACGGTTGGCCCAATTCGCGACTAGCGGCATGACCTCCTTGCAGGAAATGTATGAGGAATCCCCCGAAACCGGTGAACGTCGCGGGCTTGGCGTCGGTAATGTAGCCGATCGTCTGCGCATTCATTACGGAAGCGGGTACGGGCTCATTCTTTGCAGCGAGGCAGGTCAAGGAACCGTCATCAAATGCCTGATACCAAAGGTTACGGGGGAGTGATTGCTATTGAGGCTTAAAGCGATGCTCGTCGACGACGAAATCAATATTTTGAAAAACCTGCAAGCCGTCGTTCCTTGGGACGAACTCGACATCGAGCTCATCGGGACGGCCCGCAACGGCGAGCAAGCTTTGGAGTTGGCGCGTGCGATGCGACCGCAATTAATATTGTGCGATATACGGATGCCGGTCATGGACGGGATCGAGTTTCTTGGCGCTCTCCGGGAGTTCGACACGGAAGCGGAAGTGATCATGTTGACGGGTTATCAGGATTTCAGCTACGTACGATCGGTTATTCGCTATGAAGTGAAAGATTATATTCTGAAGCCGATCGACTACGAAGAGCTTGCGAATACGATCAAGCGGCTTGCGGACGGCATTCGTGAAAGAAGCGTTGAGCAGCAGTCGATGCAGCAGGAATGGAAGCAGGTTTTTCATCTCGCCTACGAGAAGGTGCTGTACGACAGACTTGTCGATCTCGGAGGAGGCTCGACCCGGCCCTTCCTGAAGCTTCATGAGATGGAAGGGGAGAATTTGACGTTCGCAATGATGCTGGTCGATGTCGCCGACTACTCCAAACGGGAAAGAACGTGGGACGATAAAGAACGTAAGCTGTGGAATTTTGCCATTCACAATATTTTGCAGGAAAACCTCGTATCGTTCGGCGTACCTCATTCCGTGCTGCAGGTGCGAAGCGGGGAATGGTGCGTGCTTATCGAAAGAATGGCTCCGGATCTGTACAATCGCGAGCAGAGCCTGGAATGGGCGGAAAAGCTGCGGCATGCGGTACAAAGCTATCTCAAGCTGAGCATCCGCATCGCGCTGCATCCATCGGAAGTTTCCTTAGAGCAGTTGGCCAGAACTTATAAAAGCTTGCAACGCTCGCTTAACTTGTCCCCGTCCGCGGAACTCGGGGTCATCGTTTCCGAGAAAATCAGAGGCAGTACCGAACCTTCGCAGCAGTTGTGGGATCGGATAGAGGAAATGGTCACGGGTTTGAAGAGATGCGACCGCCGCCGCACCGAAACCGCGCTGAAGCAGCTTAACGACAGCTTCCGTTTGCTTCCCGAAACTTCTTTCGAGCGGGTCGCGCCGATCGTCCATTATTTGTGCATTCATCTTCTGCGGGAAATGCGGGCGATGGAAGTGATGACCCGCGAGGAAGAGATCGCCATCTGGCGTCAGATCGATCAGCATCACGGCATTCGCGAAACGCTGCTCGTTATTAATCGGCTAGTCGACCAATCGATCGAAAGCGTCATGAAGAAAAAGACGAGCGACGTGCTCATGTTATCGGCCAGAGATTATATCGAACGCAACCTGTCGACAGAGCTCAGCATTGATATGCTCGCTGATTACCTTGGCATAAGCGGAAGCTATTTCAGTCTGTTATTCAAGCAGCATGTTGGAGAAACCTTCGTAGAATACGTGACGAAGCAGCGCATGGAAATGGCAAAGTCTTTACTCGCCTTAAGCGACAAAAGCGTCACGCAAATCGGCCAGATGGTCGGTTACTTGGAACGTCGTTATTTCACCAGGGTGTTCAGCAAATATACGGGCATGCTTCCGTCGGAATTCCGCGAGCGGCACCAGAATCAAGGCGGCAAGGAAGCGGAATTGCCGGCATGGGCGATCCACGATGAGTGACGGGGGAGACATAACGATGAAAGCAAACAGAAGTTTTGAGCAACTGGGACTCAAGGAGAAAATCGGACAGCTCTTCATGTGCGGTTTCGACGGCCTAGAGCCGACGAACGACATCATGAATTTGATACAGGAATACGGGATCGGCGGCGTCATCTATTTCCGGCGAAACGTTCGCGACGCAGCTCAGGTTGCAGCGTTGTCGGGCAAGCTTCAGCAAGCTTCGGCGGATCCATTGTTCTTAGCGATAGACCAGGAAGGCGGAATGGTTGTCAGGTTGGAAGAAGGCGTGACGGTTATGCCCGGAGCGATGGCGCAAGGCGCGGCCGACAATGCGGAATTAACGCGCGAGGCGGCCAAATGGTCGGGCGCGGAATTGCGCGAGATCGGAATCAACATGAACTTTGCCCCCTGTTTGGACGTCAACAACAACCCGCAAAATCCGGTCATTGGAGTCCGGTCCTATGGGGAAGATGCTGCACGCGTTGCGCAATTGGGCACGGCAGCTATTCGCGGTTATCGCGAAGGCGGCGTCGCGGCGGTAGCGAAACATTTTCCGGGGCATGGCGATACGGCCGTTGATTCTCATCACGAGCTTCCTACCGTCCCGCACGGCGTAGATCGGCTGAATGAAATAGAGCTGTTTCCGTTCCGCCAAGCGATATGGCAAAGAGTGGATGCGATCATGACAGCTCACGTCGTGTTCCCCGCATTCGAACCGGACGGCGTTCCCGCGACGCTCTCCCAGAAAATATTGACGGGACTTCTGCGCGATCGTATGGGCTTTGAAGGCGTCATCGTGACGGATTGCCTGGAAATGAACGCGATAGCGGAGACGATCGGAGTGGCGAGGGGAGCGGTTGAAGCGATTAAGGCCGGCGCGGATCTTATATTGGTCAGCCATAGGCTTACCCGTCAAACCGCGGCTTTAGAGGCCGTAATGGAAGCTGTAATGACGGGTGAAATTTCGGAGTCGCGCATTGATGAGGCTGCCCGAAGAATATGGGAGCTTAAGGAATCGCGCGGATTATTCCGAAATTCCGTTACGGCTGCGAACCCGCTTCGGGCCGCAGAAGTCCAACGCCAGCTTTGCGAAGCAGCGATTACGGTCGTGAAGGGCGGATCGGAGCTGCCGCTGTCTAAGGCAAGCAAAACCGTCGTCGTATGGACGGAAGCCCGCGTGGGCACCGAAGTTATTGAAGTCATTTCCCAAGAATGGACGCTTGGCGCGGCTCTGGCGGACGTTGGTTTCGTTATCGAGGAAATAAGAATAGCGGTTGACCCGACCGATGAAGATGCAGCGGCTGTTCGATTGGCAGCCAGCCGGTGCGATACTCTCGTATACGCTTCCTACGACGCGGGTTTCTCATCCGGACAAACCGAATTAATCCGCGAGCTGTCGGGAAACCCAAGCTTTAAGTTCGTATGGGTGGCGTTGAGAACGCCGTACGATTTGCTGGCAGCCCCCGAAGCTTCGATCTACTTGTGCGCTTACGAGAATAAACCCGCCATGATGACCGCTTTGGCCGGCGTGTTATCCGGAGAAATACCCGTTCAAGCTAAACTCCCTGTAACGATAGGGAGCTACGCACGGGCATCCGCGGGGAAATAGGCATAAATCGACGTAATAACCGAAAATACGACGGTTTCTCCTCTTTTACGAGCGGCGAAATCGTCTTTTTTGCCGCCTTGATGTATAATACGGGGCAGGAGCAACGTGCAAGAGAGACGGAGGGACAACTAATTTATGAGCTATTCGCGATCGCAGACGCAGAGCAAACAGAAATCGAAACGCCGCAGCAAGACCCGGTTTTTGCTTATGCTTAATGGCATTCTGTTGACCGGTATCGTGATCGTCGCCGTTCTCGTATGGAGTTCCAATAGAAGTCATAACGGCCAAGAAAACAATCCGGGCAATAAGGAAGCCCAAAGCAGTCATACGCCGGATGGAGGTCAGTCGCAGTCCACGGCGCCTTCCCCGGACCCATCCGACGATAGCGGCGTAATTGCTTCGCCTGAAGAGGAATCGTCGCCTCCGGCATCGGAAGGGGATACGGTTACGCTCGCATTGGTCGGAGACATACTGCCCGCGGCCAAAGTGTTGGACTTGATGAAGAAGAATGGGTTCGATCACCCTTTCCGCGAGGCCAAATCGCTGCTGGAAGCTGCGGACATCGCGGCAGGCAATCTGGAGACGCCCATTACGACCAGAGGCACTCCCGCCGAAGACAAGCAATATGTGTTCCGCGGACTTCCCGAAGCCGTTCCCGCGATCAAGGAAGCGGGATTCGATTACTTATCGCTCGCCAACAATCATACATTGGATTATGGCTGGCAAGGATTAAGCGACACGATGGACTACTTGGACGATGCCGATCTTCAGCATGCGGGATCGGGCAACGACGATCGTGAAGCTTTTGCGCCGGCATACATAGAAAGCAAAGGAATAACGGTCGGATTCGTGAGCCTCACACGGGTCGTACCGGATGTTTCGTGGAAGGCGGACCGTTCTCATCCAGGCGTCGCGGAAGCTTATTCTCCGGATCGTGCAGTCGAGGCGATTAAGACGGCGAAACAGAACGCGGATATCGTCGTCGTCATGGTACATTGGGGCGTGGAAAAGGTAGATACGCCGGTAGCGCACCAGACGGATTTGGGGCATCGGTTCGTCGACGCGGGGGCTGACTTGGTCATTGGCAGCCATCCGCATGTTCTTCAAGGCTTCGAGGCTTATAAGGGCAAATGGATAGCCTACAGCTTAGGCAACTTTGTTTTCTCGACGACAACGTTGTCCAAAACTTCGGAAACGGGCGTCCTAAACGCGGAATGCAGCAAAGAAGGAACTTGTTCGTTGAAATTTAATCCGATGTTGGCGACAAACTCTCAACCCGCACCGATGGATGAAACTGCGGGAAAAGCTTTGCTAGCCCGATTATCGACTTTATCCTTTGGAGCCTCCGTGAGGGAGGATGGCATCATTGAGGCGATTCGTTAAAAAAATGCTGGACACCAAAGCCCGATTTTCTCGTAAAGGGATGAGTATTGTGAATGAAGTAACACGAGCTGCGTTACATCCTTGCGTTGCGCATCGTGGATTTTCCGGGCGCGCACCGGAAAATACGTTGGCCGCCTTTCGTATGGCGATGAGTCAACCGTTCGTACAATGGATCGAGTTGGACGTTCACTTGTCCCGGGACAACGTTCCCGTTGTCATTCATGACGGCACGCTGAAACGGACGACCAACGGGCAAGGGCTCGTCCGGGAGAAGACGGCTGCGGAGCTTGGAGCTTTGGATGCAGGCAGTTGGTTTCATGCTTCTTTTGCCTCGGAAGGTGTTCCGACGCTGGAGCAGGTCGTTGCCCTGACTTCCGGAAGATGCCGATTAAACGTGGAATTGAAAGGCGACGCTGCGGATCGCGATCTTCTAGCCCGGAAGGTAGTAGATGTTGTTCGCTCTTATCGATTGGAACACGATACCGTAATTACCTCGTTTCATCCGGAATTGCTATCATCCGTACGCAATTATTATCCAGCTATGCGAACAGGTCTTATTATCGATGATCGGCCTTTCAATCTTATCCCCATGTTAACGGTAATGGGGGCATCCGTTCTTTCTATCGGATATGGCCGACTGACCCCGCAGCTGTTGCAGCAGAGCGCCGACGCTTCTATCGATGTCATGGCCTGGACCGTCAACTCACCCGGCGATTTACGCAGGCTGGCGAAACGTCCTGAGCCTTTTCAGCTTTGCACCAACTACCCGGACCGCTGGCTGGCGGCTGTGAAAGAGGAGAGCTAGAAGATGAGTGCAACAACGACGACGTTATCCCCGGATATTCGCAATATTTATTGCATTGGCCGCAACTACCGCCTCCATGCCGCCGAGATGGGCAATGAGGTGCCTTCATCGCCGATGCTGTTTACGAAACCGACGCATGCGGCAGTCAGCATGACAAACGGAACCCTCGTCGTACCCGGGGCGCAAGGAAGCGTGCATTACGAAGCGGAGCTCGTACTCGCTGTCGGACGAACCTATGAAGCCGGCATTAGCTGCGATGAACTGCTTAGCGCTTTTACCGTCGGATTAGATCTGACGCTCCGGGATGTCCAGGACAGGTTAAAGGCAAAGGGACATCCTTGGCTGGCGGCCAAAGGCTTTCGGAACTCCGCACCGCTAGGTCGATGGTTGAGTTTTCCGGGCGTGCCCGCGATAACCGAGCATGATTTCGGCTTGAGGATCAACGATAAGGAAGTGCAGCGCGGGAACGCTAAGGATATGGTGTTCGGCTTGCAGCAGATCGTAGATTTCGTTGGGTTAACGTATGGCTTGGCAGAGGGAGATCTATTGTATACGGGGACGCCGGAAGGAGTCGGTTCCCTGAACGAAGGGGATACGCTTGAGGTGTGGTGGCATGAGGAGAGCTTGGGCAAGGGACAGGTTAGGCTGTCCCTCTAATTACTCTTCGTCCGTCAACCGCTTGCGAATTTCGAGGAGCTTCGGAAGTTGGCTAAAGAAGACATCGACGACGTCGGGGTCGAAATGGCGTCCTCGTTCCTCCCGGAATAAATTTTCGATTTTCTCTATCGGCCAAGCCGCCTTGTAAACCCGCTCCGCGCTTAACGCATCGAAGACGTCGGCAACCGCGGTAATCCGGCCGAAGATGTGGATTTCCTCGCCTTTTCTCCCTGCCGGATAGCCGCCGCCGTCCCACTTCTCATGATGCTGCTCCGCAACGATAGCCGCCGTTCTCAACAATTGTCTTTTGGATCCTTTAAGCAATTGGTGACCGATTTTCGTATGCGATTTGATAATGTCATATTCTTCTTCGGTCAATTTGCCCGGTTTATTCAATACCGCGTCGGGAATGGCGACTTTACCGATATCGTGCATTGGCGAGGCAGTCCGAAGCAGTTCTGCTTGATCGACGCTTAGGCCGAGACCGAGCGCAAGTACGTAAGAATACTCGGCAACCCGTTTAACGTGGTTACCGGTTTCTTTGGATCGGATTTCACCGACTTCACCCATCGTAGAGATGATCTCCCGCTGCGTGTCGATGATTTCCTGGTGCAGCATAACGGACTCCAGCGATTTGCCGGCATAGGATGCCGCCAAGGACAAGAGTTCCAAATCCCGCAGAGTGAAATAATCGATTTCGGTTAATTTATTAATGGCTTGATAAGCACCAATAATTTCCCCGTCGTTATTGCGGAACGGTACGGTAATGATTGATTTCGTATGATAACCCGTTTTGCGGTCGTTCTCCGCGTTATGCCTCGGATCGTTATAAGCATCCTCGATGATAATCGGTTCCCCGGAAATTATGGCATTGCCCACAAGTCCCGTACCGTATGGGATACGGATCTCGTCTACCCCATGTGCAACGGTAGTGTATAGTTGATGGTTAGGTTCATCTATGAGCCACACGGTGCATCTATCGGATAAAATCATTTCGCGGCCCATGTTGGCCATAAGAACAAGCACGGCGTTCAATTTCTGCTCGCTTGCGATTTTCGCCGTGTAGTCGAATATGATTCGCAATAAATCTTCCGGTGTCAGCTCTTTCTTATACATTAGGGTTCACTCCTTAACGACTCCTTTCCCTTATTCGCGAGAATCGTGTCGAATCCTGCAAGGAAAACGCAAAAAAACAATATCTTCCTATAGGAAAACATTGTTTTATAGCTCGAGGCCGTCATTTACGCGAAATGCCCGCTTAAACCATCGATGTAATAAGTGATCGCTTTGGTCAAACTCTCCATTAAATCTTCGGGCATTTGAAATCCGCCCATAGACTCCAATGAAGCGAATCCATGCACCATGCTGCGTAAACCGCGTATAGCATGGACGGCTTCCGTATCGGGAAGCCCTAAGGGCTGCATAAGCCGAATAAATAAGGCCAATATTTGTTCGGCGGTTTTATCGAATTCGGGCGGCTTCGGGTCGGTTAAGCGGTTAACCGCTTCATAAAGTCCCGGATGAACACGCACGAATCCGACATAGGCTTTGCCGATTTCGATAAGCGCCTGCTTGCCGGATTGTCCGATAGCGGCATCGTTTAATCTATCCCTAAGCAATCGTATGGCGTACAGGGATAGTTTTTGACGCAAATCAGGAAGCCCGGCTACGTGATTGTACAGGGAAGGTGTCTTGATTCCGAGTTGTCCGGCAACATTCCCCAATGTGACTTGATCCCATCCGTCCCGGTCGGCAATTTCCGCTGCGGCACCGATGACGATTTCCGGCTTAATGCCTGCCCTCATCCGCTTTTCCTCCTGCTCAATTGCTTTTCTGCCTCATTAATAGCGCGATCAATGGCGTCCGCAGGCTGATGCAGGGCATAACCGTGGCCTACAACGAGCACGGAAGGGTTTAAGTTGAGCAGCTTACGCGCGCTTTCGATCGCGGTCGGAGTGTGCCAAGTTGCCATCGCAGGGAAGGGGAAGGACCATTTCATATGTCCGGATACGGCCAACCCTCCCTTGGTTTGGAAAGCGTCACCCGCAATCAACGTATTGCTGGTCGTTTCTAGGAAAGCAAAGTGACCAGGCGTGTGACCGGGCGAGGCTACGGCTACGAGCGAACCGATACGGTCGTTATCGTCAATAAGAAAATCGGGAGAGAACAGCGCTTTTTTCGGTATCGCGCCTTTAATCGGCGTTTGGGCTTCTTGCGACAATAGACTGCGGTCACCCTTTAGGATGGATGCATCTCTGCGCGAAATTCCGATTTGGACATCGGGGAACTTTTGTTTTAGGAATGGAACGGCACCGATATGATCATCGTGCGCATGCGTAAGCAATATGCGGCTGAGCGGTTTACCCGTAGCTTCAATAGCCGTGAGAATTCCTTTGGCTACGAAGGGCATGCACGCATCGATTAGCGTAATGCCATCGTCCTCTTCAATAAGGTAGCAGTTCATCGGGAATAGCCGGGGGAGAAAATTCAGTTGCGTTACGGGTCCCCATGTTGTTTTAACCATAATTAACGCCTCCATTTACTAATTGTATTATTATAATAACTAATGTGATTAGTTTTAACAAGAGGTTTTTGCCTCAAGATGATCTTATCCCTGCTTTAGTTGTTTGACTCCCTTACTTTGGGGGAGTTTACTCTTACAATAAGGATGCAAGCAACAAACATATACCTTTTGGGAGGTCTACCTAGTGAAAAGAAACGCAATGGTCATCCTTACCCTCATTCTCGCCTTGTCGACATTGTTGGCAGCATGCGGAAGCAAGAAGAACAACGATACTTCTTCACCGTCCGCATCGACTAGCCCGAGCGCCAGTGCCAGTGCCAGCGCACCGGCAAGCGAACCCGCTTCTCCAAGTAAAGAAGTGGAGCCGTTCACCGTATCCCTTCGCCATATTCAAATCGGCGAACCGCAAAAATTCCGCAAAGCGATTCTCGACGAAGTCGTAAAGAAAACCGAAGCCGAGGTTCCGGGCTTGAAATTCGAGCTGGACGGCGTAGAGGACGCGGTAAACCGCTTCACGAAGCTGCCAGCCGAGATGGCTGCCGGCAACCAACCGAAAATTTTCGATTTGTTCGGAGGTAACGCTGACGCATTGAAATACGCGAAAGCAGGCCGCTTGCTTGACCTGACTCCGATTCTGGATGAACTGCAGCTGAAAGATAAATTCCTTAACGTATTCGGTCAATTTACATTGGATGGCAAAATCTACGGTTTGCCAATCGGAGGCAACATGGAAGGCGTATTTTACAATACGGAAATTTTCCAACAGAACGGACTAAACCCGCCTACGACATGGGATGACTTGATTAAAGCCGCCGACACGCTTAAAGGCAAAGGAATCACTCCTTTCGCGCAGGCTTCCCAAGCTGGATGGGTTCCTAACATGCTGGTCGATACTTTGCTTGGCCGTCATGTCGCAGCGGGCTTCCCGAACGGTCTCACGGACGGTACTTTGAAATGGAATTCACCGGAAATTGTCGCTGCGTATACCCTCTACCAAGATTTCGTGAAAAAAGGCTACTTTACAAAAGGCGAGCTTGGCAAAACGTACGACGATATGTTGAATGAATTCGGTGCAGGCAAAGCAGCCATGATGTTTGACGGCAGCTGGCGCTCATCCGCTTTCAAAGCGGATGGCGTAGCTAAAGCGATTAACGGTAAAGTCGCATTCATAGCCTTGCCGGCTATCCCGAACGCTGCCGGCGAACAAACATCGATCAATGCGAACTACGGAAACGGTTATGGTTTCTCTTCCGACTTGAACGAGAACGAACTGGCAGCCGTTAAAGCATTCATCAAAAATTTATACAACGACGAAATGCAGCTTCGCGGTTTGACGGAAGACGGCGTTCTTCCTTCGATGAAGCTGTCCGATGAAGCGATGGGTAAAGTTACGGATCCGCTTGTTAAACAAGTTCTGGATACGATGAAAGCCGCCGGCTCTTCCTTCGTGCACTTTGACTCCGTCGTACAAAAAGCGGTTAACGCCGAAACGGAAAATCAACTGCAGAAGCTGATCGCCAACAAAGCGACTCCGCAAGAAGTCGGGGACGCGATCCAAAAAGTACAAGATACGGAAAACGCAAAGAAATAATTTAAGCATTGGAAGTTGGTGAGGAGGCACCGCCCGCCCCTGCGTGGGTGGGCCTCCTTGTCCATAGTGGGGAGGAACCATGAAAAATACGCTAAAGAATCCCGCTGTTTACCTAATGTTCATTATTCCTACGATCACGCTGTACGGGTTGTTCTTTTTATACCCCATGTTTTCCTCCGTATTCTATGCTTTTACGAATTGGAACGGATTGGATGAGACCCGGTTCATCGGTTTGGATAATTTCACGACGGCATTCGGGGACGAGAGTTTCCGCAGCGCAATATTCAACAATATGTACTTCATAGTTTTTTCCGTAGGACTACAGGTTCCGATTATTATCATCTTAGCGCTTTTGATTAGCAACGTTAAAAAGTTAAAAGGCTTTTACAAAACGACGGTGTTCATGCCGTCCATCCTTTCCACATCCGTTATCGGGATTTTGTGGGGCTTCATTTATGATCCGGACATTGGACCGATCTCGGCTTTCTTGGGCTTTTTCGGACTCGATCCGATTTATTGGCTGGCGGAGCCCAAATGGGCTATGATCGCCATTCTGCTCACGAACGCTTGGCAGTGGGTCGGCTTTTATATCGTGTTAATTTTGGCGGCTATTCTAGCCATTCCTAAAGAAATCGATGAAGCGGCGGAAATCGACGGGGCGAATGCGACGCAACGCGCTTGGTACTTAACCGTTCCTCTGATCAAACCGATCATTTCCGTCGTCGTTATGCTTTCCATTGCAGGTGCCATGAGGGTTGTCGATATCGTTCTCGTTATGACGAACGGAGGCCCTGCCGGATCGACGGAAGTTATGGCTTCCTACATGGTCAATAAAGCGATCAAATTCGGCGACTACGGTTATGGGACCGCGCTGGCCATTATTATTTTCGCCTTCGCGTTAGTGTTTACGGCCATTTATCAGCTTACGTTCGGTAAGACGGAAAGGATTGAATATTGATGCCGACTTCATTGAAGAAAGCTGTGCCTCACGCCGTATTGTTGGTGTACGTGGCCATCATATTGTTTCCTTTCGTATTTGTTCTTTTCTCTTCGCTGAAAGCGGACAATGTCGAAATTTCCCAGTCTCCGTTCGCGTTTCCTAAAGATTTTTATTTTCAAAATTACGTAGACGCCTGGGTTCAAGCTAAAATCGACGTTTATTTCTTTAACAGCACCTATTTGGCGCTTTCAACCGCTGTACTCGGAGTGCTGCTGGCGGCGGGTACTTCATTCGCGCTGACGCGCATGAAATTCCGGATTACGAGCAAAATCATTTATCAATGCGTTCTGATCGGCTTGCTCATACCGGGTAACGTATTGTTTATCGCCCAGTATATATTAATGATGAAGCTGGATATTCTGAATACCCACTGGGCGCTGTTCTGGCCTTATACGGCAGGCGCATTGCCATTCAGCATCTTGCTCATATCCGCGTTTATGAAATCGATGCCGAATGAGCTGGAAGAGGCAGCGATCATTGACGGCTTAAGCGCTCCGGGGCTGTTCGTCCGCATCATTTTGCCTCTAACGCTTCCGGCGCTGGTAACGGTTTTCATCATTAACTTCCTGGGCAACTGGAACGAGTACTTGCTGGCGAATTTCTTTATCAACAAAGATACGCTGCGCACGTTGCCAACGGGTATGGTCGGGTTCAGGGACGCTTACCAGACGAACTATGCTCTGATTTGTACGGGAATTGTTTTCAGCGTAACTCCGGTGCTGCTCTTGTACGCATTCTTGCAGAAGCAGATTATCGAAGGGATTACGGCGGGAAGCGTTAAGGGGTAAAAATAAGGCATTAACAGACGGGCGCTGTCTCCATTTGGGGACAAGCGCCCTTTGTGTTATAAATGGGGGAGAGACGCGAAAGGAGGGGGTGCCGATGAACGTTAGCTCGTTTCCGCCGCTCATCGATGAACGCTCCCGTATTTTGATTTTGGGCAGCATGCCGGGTGTCGCATCTTTGCGGGCCTATCAATATTACGGAAATCCCCGGAACTTTTTGTGGAGGATTTTGTACGCTTTGTTCGACAATCGGGAGCCCGATCCGGATTACGAGGACAGGCTCGCGTTCGCTTTAGGCAATGGCGTCGCTTTGTGGGATGTCATCGCGAACTGCGAGAGAAAAGGGAGCTTGGATAGCGATATCAAGCTGGCTGTTCCGAACGACATTCCGGGGCTGCTCCAGCGTTATCCGAACATTGAGGCGCTTGTATGCAATGGAGCGAAGTCGTTTGCCGAGCTGAGTAAGCATTATGGCTCATTTCCTGAAGTTGCTGGCCGCAAGGTGATTCGGATGCCTTCGACAAGCCCGATACCTACGCCGCAGTACCGTGGGTTGGAGGATCGTTTGCAGGCTTGGCGCGCGATTATGGAATTGTAAGCAGCTTGACAAGATATCATTTCATCTTTATATTTAACTTTATGGTTAATTATCGAGAAGAAACGTTAAATGAAATTTTTTCAGTTCTGTCCGATCCGACGAGAAGACAGATTATTAAGCAGTTAGCCCAACGTGAAATGACGGTTATGAAATTGGCTGAGCCATACGCTATGTCTTTGCCGGCGATTTCAAAGCATCTAAAGGTATTGGGGAAATCTGGATTAGTGTCTGTGCGCAAGGAAGGGAGGTATCGCTATTACTACTTGAATCCAGCATCTGTGGATACTGCACAGCAATGGTTGACAGATTTAAAAGGGTTTTGGACTTCGCAGTTATCGAGTCTTGAACGTTTTCTGGACAAAAATACAAACAGTGATTAAGGAGTTACTTACAATGATCACAATGCAAAATGGAAAATTTACGCTTGAACTTAATCACACGTACAATACGAGAAAAGAAAATGTGTTTCAAGCTTGGACAAATCCAGAACAATTGAAGCAGTGGTGGGGACCCGAAGGGTTTACGACTACCATTGATCAAATGGATGTTAAAGCAGGGGGGCATTACCGTTTTATTATGCATTCTCCGAACGGGAAAGATCATGTTATCGCCGGTATTTATAAGGAGATTATCTCCAATGAAAAGCTAGTGTTTACCTGGAAATGGGAAAATAATGGTTCGGAGCTTGAGGAAACGCTTGTCACCATTGAGTTTCATGAACGAAATTCAAAAACGGAGCTTGTGATAACCCATGAAAACTTCTCCACAAGGGAAGAAGCAGAAGAACATAACAAGGGCTGGAGCAGTTCTTTGGAAGGAAGCTTGCTAAAGTATTTTGGTTAGGAATAGGGGTAATCCAACCTTGAAAGGAGGTGAACGGAATGAAAGAATTGGCTTGCAACTGCGGTCATGTTGTAAAGGATGAAAATCCGCATGCAGTAGAAGCGAGAATGTGGCATCATGCGATTCACGACCATAGCGACATGCTGAAATCCATGTCTGAAGATCAAATCGTAGGTTGGCTAACGGAAACACACAAAACATTGGGGCTGCAAGCCTAAAAATACATATTGGAGAGGAAGAGTTCGATGCCAAATCCTGTCGTTCATTTCGAGATTACCGGAAAAGATGGAGCCAAATTGCAAAATTATTACAAAGAGCTGTTTCAATGGGAGATTAACGCAAACAACCCAATGAATTATGGCATGGTCGATACGCAAAGCGGCGGAATTAACGGAGGCATCAGCGGATCGGACGGTGGTCCGGGATATGTTACTATCTATGTAGAGGTGGCCGATTTGCAGGCTACTTTAGACAAGGCAGTAGAGTTGGGCGGAAAGATCATCATGCCTATTACCGAAATTCCGGACATGGTAACGATGGCGCTCTTTACAGATATCGAGAACAACATTGTCGGCATTATTAAAGCTCGCGGTTAAAAGATAGATAATAAAAAGAAGCCTATTCTTGTCGCATGCCTGCGACTTGAATAGGTTTTGTTTTATTATCTGATAAGTTGCAGCTACAATGTAAAGAGAAACGAAGTGGTGAGGAACTCAAGCGAGAGAGGGATTACTAATGAGTCAAACAATTCTGATTGTGGACGACGAGCGAGAGGTAGTCGATTTATTAAAATTGTACATTGAAAACGAAGGGTATCATGTTCTGGAAGCTTTTGATGGGAAGGAGGTTATAGATATCGTTCGAAAGCATAAGGTCGATTTGGTTGTGCTTGATATCATGATGCCGGAGCGTGACGGATTTCAGGTCGTGAGGGAACTGCGTCAGTCCTTTTCGATACCTGTCATTTTGTTATCCGCACGTGTGCAGGATCATGATAAAATTTTGGGACTCAATATCGGTGCGGACGATTATATGACAAAGCCGTTCAATCCGTTGGAAGTCGTCGCGCGGATACACGCGCAGTTGAGAAGATATCATCATGTTCAGACTGAAAAGGTTGTCGCTTCCGAGCAAGTGAAGATTGGCGATCTAATTTTAGATAAAGCAAGCTGTCAATTGTACAAAAACGAACAATCCATTGGTCTGACCTCTATCGAGTATAAGTTACTCCTTCATTTTATGGAAAATCCGGAGCGGGTATTTACGAAAAGACAGCTTCTCGAAAGCGTCTGGGAGCAGTGGTACGCTGGCGATGACAATACGCTCATGGTATACATATGCAAACTGCGCGAAAAGATTGAAGCGGAGCCTAAAAACCCGGTTTATTTAAAAACGATCCGGGGACTTGGCTATAAGTTTGAAAAGAGGTGCTGAGGATGCGCCGGAGGATAATGAGCATTCGCGACATGCTGCGTCTTCACTATTTTCTTTTGGTCATCGTCATTAGCGCAGTTGGGGTTGTCAGTATATTATATGCGTCCAAAGGGGCGGATAAGAGCTACGCAGATAAAGAGTTATATGTGAGGACGGCACAGGATTTGGTGGACGCCGAAGATGATGATGAGGGAAAGGCTTCTATAATTAATGAGATTATGAGAGTGAATGGTTGGATCGAAGTACTGGATTCACAGAATAAAGTAACGCAATACATAGGGACTCCCTTGGACAGAACAACATCAGAATCGCTGCAGTTAGACAATGACCCCGAGCATGCACCATATATCAGTTCGGTAGCTTCTTTTAGCAACGAAGGAAATTCTTATTCTTATTTGGTAAAAATACCCGTAGATCAGTTAGAAGTGAGCATTTGGGACAAACAAAATGCTATAGAACGAGATAAACTCATTCAACGCTATAATTTGGGAGCCGTGTTTGGATTTATTCTGCTATCCTCTGCGGTAATTTTTGTTTACAGCAGATGGACGGCAAGAAAAATCAGTTATCCGCTTGCCAAGATTGCTGAAGGAATTGATAAATTAAAAGCAGGGGATTATACGGTTCGCTTGGAATTAAAGCTGGAAAGCGAATTTTTGCAAATTCGAGATACATTAAACGATATGGCTGAGAAATTAGAACGGGCCAATGAAGAAAAGAAGCAGATGGAACAGGACAGGCAAAGAATGCTCGCCGATATCGCCCATGATTTGAAAACGCCTATTTCTACCGTATATGGTTATGCAAAAGCTCTGCATGAAGGAATGGTCAAAGATGCGGACAAACAAAAAAGCTATCTTCTGTCCATCTATAATAAAGCGGAACGGGTTAACTCATTAATGGATACTTTGTTTGAAATGACGCAGCTTGACCATCCAACTTTCAAGTTAGATAAAAAGGAACAAGATATCGGCGAATGTATGCGTGAAATCATATTGGAGCATTTCTCCGAAATCGAAGAAAAAGGAATTGAATTGGAGATAGAAATACCAGAGGAAGAAGTGATCTATTCCTTTGACCGAGAGCAGTTGGGGCGTGTAATAAGTAACTTGATTTCAAATGCGGTACGGTACAATCCGGCAGGCACTCGCTTGCGAACCACCTTGCGAGATCAGCTCGATGGAATTTTTATGGAGATTGCAGACGATGGGAGCGGTATTCCCTTGCATTTGCAATCTATTATTTTCGAGCCCTTTGTACGCGGCGACAAAGCACGCGGTAATGACGGAGGGACAGGTTTAGGGCTGGCGATCGCCCAAAAAATTGTCGGCCTTCATAACGGGTCACTTCAATTACTCAGTACACAAGAGGAGATCACGATATTCCGTATCTTTCTTCCTAAAATTTAAGGTTGCATTAAAATTTGTTTAAGCCGAGGGAAATTTTCTCCTGTTAACATTGGAATTGAATAAAATCAAAATCCAAAAAACAGAGGTGATAAATGATGTTGTTTCAAAAGAAAAAAAATAAATTGAACTTGGTTCCATTTTTTCTAGCTATACTTTTGGCCGTTGCAGTTCCTCTGGCAGCATTTACAGAGACTACAGCGAATGCAGCAGCTGGAAATGCTGCTGGCGGTTTCTCTGAGGAGCTAAACAGCGCGAATAGCCAGTTATGGTCTTCCTCGAACGGTTGGGCAAATGGGGACGACTTTGGCAACGGATGGCGGGCGGATCATGTCGAGTTTGGAAATGGAATTATGGCATTGCGGTTGGACGATCAGTCGTGTCCTTCCGGTTGTTCAAGCAAATCGTACGCATCCGGTGAATATGCTACGAACAATAAATACAGTTACGGACGCGTCGAAACGCGCATGAAAGTGGCTAAAGGAGATGGATTGGTCACTTCTCTGTTTACTTACTCCGGTCCAACGCAGGACACCAAAAATGACGAGATCGATATTGAAATACTTGGAAAAGATACAACGAAGTTAGAAACAAATTATTTTACTAATGGGGATGGTGAGCACAGTACCGTTATTGATCTTGGATTCGATGCAGCCGAAAACTTTCACGATTATGCTTTTGAATGGTCTCCAGTAGCGATCAAGTGGTATGTGGATGGTGTACTCGTACATACGGAAACAGGCCAGCGCGGTCCGCTGCCGACAGTGCCGGGCAACATAATGGTTAACTTATGGTCGGGATCAGGAGCTGCGGAACAATGGACGAACCCGTTTGTTTATTCCGGTACACCTATTTGTGCATATTATGATTCGATTAAGTTTACGCCAGCAGACGAAATGCAAACCATGCGGCCTTTTCCACAGCATACTAAGTATGTAAAGGGCGCGATTAAACCAAACTACGTTACTCAGCAGCAGTTGGATAACGACGTGAGTAAAAAGTACGATGAATGGAAAAACACCTATTTGAAAAAACACCCCAAAAAGTCTGATCAGTATTACGTTTTTTATAATCTTGAAAATGTAGCGACACCGGCCAATGCTGTCTCTTGTTCAGAAGGACACGGTTATGGGATGATGATCACCGCCTTGATGGCAGGATACGATTCGCGTGCCAAAGAGTACTTTGACGGGCTGTATCGTTTTTATAAAGCACATCCAAGCATAAACAATTCGGCTTTAATGGCTTGGCAACAAATGATAACAAGCGATGGAAACATCATCGATACTCCTGAGAGTGATAGCGATAATGGAAATCGTTCGGCTACGGATGGAGATATGGACATCGCTTACGGCTTGTTGTTAGCGGATAAGCAGTGGGGGAGCAGCGGGAAGATCAACTATAGGAGTGAGGCTAAGGCTGTAATTAACGCGATAATGGCAAAAGATATAAATCATAGCCAATGGAACTTGAAATTTGGCGATTGGGTAGATGACAGCGATGCTGACTATGGCACTGCCACTCGCCCATCTGATTTTATGCTTAGCCATTTGAAAGTATTTCAAAAGGTTTCCGGCGATGGTAACTGGGCAAGAGTGAGTGATAAAACATATCGTATAATCAGTTCCATCGCAAGCCGATACAGTCCTTCAACCGGGTTGCTTCCAGACTTTGTAGTATTGAAAAATGGTAATTATACGCCTTCACCAGCAAATTTACTCGAAACGGATAGGGATGGTTATTTCAGTTGGAACGCAGCGCGCACCCCATGGAGAATTCCTATTGACTACCTAATATCAGGTGATGTGCGGGCATTGAAGCAGATTAAAACAATGAATAAATGGATTCAATCGAAAACAAAAGGCGATCCAAAGAAAATCATGTCCGGTTATAAATTAAACGGAACAGATCTGAAAGACAATGAAGGCACAATTGCCTATTCTGGACCGTTTGCGGTTAGTGCAATGGTGGAATCAGGCAATCAAAAATGGCTGAACACGTTGTGGAAAGAGCTTGTTAACTCTCCTACTTCGAGTAATACCTATTATGGCAACAGCATCAGATTGCTTTCCATGATAACCGTTTCCGGAAACTGGTGGACGCCGTAAATAAAAATTTAAAAAAGTTGAAATAATCCATATTTCAGTCGAAATTATTAATTGTCCCCCTGTATTCTTTCCCTTTATTATTAAAATAAAAAAATTAAACGAACTTAAAACAGAGAGGATGTGCTTTTATGTTACGTAAACTGTACTTATTAACTGTACTTACTTGTTTAGTTATGTTAACGCTTTCAGCTTCAACATCCGCTGCAGCCGGGTTAGATGCCGAATACAAAGCGCGTGCCGAAGCGATCACCAGCGTATTTGAGAACGGTACTACAGAACTTCAGTATGGATATGCGGAAAATTTGAACGACGGTCGTGGCATTACATCTGGACGCGCCGGTTTTACCACCGGTACGGGTGATGCTTATGTCGTTGTGAAAAGGTTTACAGACCTTGTTCCGGAAAACCCGCTGGCTCAATACCTGTCTGAGCTTGAGAGATTAAATACAGCATCGCAAAAAGATGACGTCTCGGGGTTGAGTGGATATATTGAGGCTTGGCGCTCCTTGGGCAACGATTCGACATTCCGTCAAGTGCAAAATGACGTCGTCGATGAGATGTACTATGGTCCTTCTCAAGTATTTGCTGACAATTTGGGCTTGAATCTGAACTTGTCTCGCGGACAATTGTATGATGCGATCATTCAACATGGCAGTTCTGCCGATTATTCGGACTCATTACCCGCTTTGATTAACTGGACGAATGAAAGGATGGGTGGAACACCTGCATCCGGCGTTGACGAGAAGGATTGGATGAACGCTTTTCTGGACGTGCGCAGAGCTGATTTGGAAAATGCGGTCGATCCAGCAACCCGAGAAGAATGGAAGAAGTCAGTCGGTCGTGTAGATGTGTACAAGAGCATTGTCGCCGATGGCAATTGGGATTTGAACGGTCCGATTACAATTAACACGCCAGAATGGCAAGTAACAGTTCAATAGCATACGCGGTTTACCTGACAATGACATGATTATCAATCCAATGAAAAGAGGTACTAAACTATGTTATTTCAAAAGAAAAGAATTAACTTGAACCCGATTCGATTTTTTCTAGCTATACTTTTGACAGTTGTAGTTCCTCAGACAGCATTTACAGCGACTACTGCAAATGCTGCTGGTAATGGTTTCTATGAGGAGCTAAACGGCATGAATAGCCAGTTATGGTACACCGCGGATGGTTGGGAAAATGGGGAGAACTTTGGCAACGGATGGCGGGCGGATCATGTCGAGTTTGAAGATGGAATTATGGCATTGCAGTTGGACGATCAGCCGTGCCCTTCCGGTTGTTCAGGCAAATCGTATGCATCCGGTGAATATGCCACACACAATAAATACGGTTACGGACGCGTCGAAGGGCGTATAAAAGCGGCTCAAGGAGAGGGGGTGGTCACTTCTCTTTTCACTTACACCGGCCCAAGTGATGGTACCCAATGGGATGAGATTGATATTGAAATTCTTGGAAAAGATACAACGAAATTGGAAACGAATTATTATACTGATGGAGATGGCGACCACGCTACTGTTATTGATCTTGGATTCGATGCCGCCGCAGACTTTCATGATTATGCTTTTGAATGGTCTTCAACAGCGATCAATTGGTATGTGGATGGTGTACTCGTGCATACGGAAACAGGCCAGCGCGGTCCACTGCCGACATTGCCGGGCCACATTATGGCTAACTTATGGCCGGGAACAGGACTGTTTGAAGGATGGACCCATCCGTTTGTTTATTCCGGTTCACCTATTCGGGCGTACTATGATTGGATTAAGTTTACACCCGCAGACTAGGATGGTGCAATGAAGCAGATTAAAACAATGAACACCGTTTCCGGAAATTGGTGGATACCGTAAATAAAAATAAAAATCTAAAGCCACAAGGATGTTTTCATAATCTTGTGGCTTTAGTTTATACAGAGCCCCTAGCCAATTCCATGTTAACATGGACCTGAATCAATGGTGTTAATTAGGTAAGGATTTAGTGGGAGGTTAAGTCAATGCTGAAAGGAAAAATATTGTTATATGAGTTAATTCGCAATTCAAGAATTAAGAATAGACTGATCGTTTCGTTTCTCTTTTTATCCATTCTTCCCTTGTTTATCACCTCCACATTTACCTATCAAAAAACGAGCGAAGCGATTCATGCCAAAAGCAGTACTTATTCTTTGCAGATATTAGATCAGGTCCGTAATGAAACTAATCGAGAGAATAAGAAGCTGGAATACTTAAGCGATCAAATTATGACGAATAATCTAGTGCAAACCAACCTGATCAATGCGACGAAATTAGATATGCATTCTGTAATGGATACCTATTATGAAGTGAATCAAACGTTCAGCGGCAGGAAGCTGCTAGATCATATTAAATCCTTGCAAATTTATAATTCTTCAGAAGAAATGTTATACGATTTGGGCTACGATCAATTGAAAGAAGAAGATATTAGTCGACTTACGAAGATGATAGCGGAGTATGATGGCAACGATGTTTGGACACATGTGACGACGAAAAATGATGTCGATTGCATTATTCTTGGCAGGCAGATCCATTCACGTGAAAATTGGCTGCATCCCATTGGTTATATTTTTATCGCAGTTAAAGAAAGCTTTTACTCTCGGGATATTTATGGGGACGTTGATATGGGGGAGGGGGCGGATCTCTTTATATTAGATTCACAAGGAAATGTGTTATCAGCCCGAAATCGGGAAATCCAGGTTGGAAAAAAACACGAAAACAGCGTTTTAATCAAACAAATCGTTTCGAATGAAGCTGAAGGTAAACGCTCTTTTTCCATAACGATGCAACGTAACGGTTATTTGGCGGCATATTCCTACGACACCTCAGCCCGATGGTATTTGATCAGCATGATTCCCGAAGCTTATTTGAATAAAGAGACGCGAAAGGTGCTGCCTTATATTTTATACGTATGCGCGTTATGTCTTGTTTTTTCACTGCTGCTTACTTTTATTATTTCTACAAGTATTTCTAAGCCGCTGAAATTATTAACTCTGAACATGAAGCATGTTGCGGACGGCAATCTGAATGTTAGTATTAAAGACTCAAACAAGGATGAAATTGGTTTTCTGACAGGAAAGTTTAATAGTATGGTTGAACAAATTCGGAACTCGATAGATCACACAAAAGAAGAACAAAATAAGAAACGTGAAATTGAATTGCAAATGCTTCAAGCCCAAATCAACCCCCATTTTTTATTTAATACTTTAAATTCATTAAAATGGACGGCGATGTTGAATAACGATGTTAGTGTAAGCAGTGGTTTGACGTCGCTTGCCGAGCTGCTGCGCAGCACAATCGTCGATAAAAAAGAATTGATTTTGTTAAGGGACGAACTCAAAAATGTGGAAAACTATATTGTTATACAACGGCTCCGCTATGGAACCTCGTTTGAGGTAGAGTATCAGATCAATGAAAGATTAAGGGATAGCCGTATTCTTAAATTTATATTGCAGCCTATTGTTGAGAATTCAATTATTCATGGATTGAATCCCAAGGAAAATGATTCGAAGATTATTATTTCCGCTGAAGAATTGGGTGCATATTTGCGAATCACTATTCGCGATAATGGAAAGGGAATGGACGAGCAGCAAATCGAGAAGTTGATGGAATCCGGATATAAAGACAAGCATCGGCTATCCAATATTGGGATTTCAAATGTGAATGAACGGATAAAGCTTAACTATGGCGAAGAATTCGGGCTGACGATTGAAAGTGAAGTGGGAAAAGGAACCCGAGTAATCTTGATGATGCCTCTGCTGGGAATGGAGAGTATGGACAATGATTAAAGTGTTGCTAGTCGATGATGAGAAGATCATGCGAATTGGGATCAAGATGATGATTCCATGGGAGGAGCATGGATTTGAGTGGGTTGGTGGGGCGGAGGACGGCTTAGAAGCGCTTGGTATGATAGAGCAGCATCGTCCGGATATTATTATTACGGATTTAATGATGCCAAAAATGAGTGGACTGGAGCTTATTCAGAGGTTGAATAAGGATCCTCTATTCCATGGCAGAGTGATCGTTCTAAGCAATTACGATGATTATGAATTGGTTCGAGATGCCATGAAACTTGGGGCAGTCGACTATTTATTAAAGCTTACCTTGAAGCCAGAGGAGCTATTAGATGTGTTGGGTAAAGCAGTCATCGAGCTTATTGCGGAAAAAGAAGTGAAGGAAATACATCGAATGAATACCATTGTGATGCGAGAGAGCTTGCTGCAGTCACGTAAAAATTTCCTCAAGGAATTACTCCATGATGATCTTTTGTTAGAAAACGGTATTGCTGCAAAAGCGCAGAAGCTGAACGTTACATTCGGCAATGCTCCAAGCTTTTTACTTTACCTGACATTGGATCAAGTTGAGAAAATCTTGAGAACAGGGAAGTGGGCGGACAAACAGCTGCTGATTTTTTCCATACAGAATATAATATCAGAAATCATAAATGAGTTTTCCCAAGCGGAATTTACCGAGATCGGATTCCGTGATTTTGTTATTATCATACCGGAAAGCGACAAAAATGGCACAGATCACCGGAAGCTCCAGTTGGCCAAGCAAATTTCAAGCATGCTCAAGATATATTTGGATTTAGATGTGAGTGTTTTGATCAGTAGCGTTTTCAAGGGCTTACCTTTAGCAAGGGAAGTCTTCGTCACTTGTAAAAAAGCAGCTGAAATGCGGTTTTATCATAGTGAACCCATGATTGCGCATGCGAGGGAGACTGTGTTTGATCATCTGCACTTTGCCAAGTTGAATCCTTCCTATCATGAGGAATTGAAGAAATTTGCACAATCTGGCAATACGAATGGCTTATTAAAAGTATTTGATGGATTCTTAGATGCGGCAGGTAAGGAGCGTTTTCATCCATCCTTAGTGCTTAAGATGGCCTTATTTGCGATTGAAGAGTGGGAACTGGCTGGAGCAGATACGGAGCAACCGCAAGTGCTGTCCGAGCCCTACAAAAAAAGATTGATTAAAGCAGAGACAATAGGAGAATTCAAGGATGCCTTCGTAAAAGCAGTGCTTGCTCTAAGTGAAAATTCGTTAACGCTTTCCTCCAAAAAATATCGCAAAGAAATAAGGGATATTATTGATTTTATGCTGAAAAATTTGGATCAAAAAATTACATTAAGGATGATTGCCAATCATGTAAATCTGAATGAAAGCTATTTGACTCGATTGTTCAAGTTAGAAATAGGAAAAACGATCATCCATTTCTTGAATGATTTGCGTATGGAAAAAGCGCAGGAGCTTTTGAAAAATCCGGATTTGAGTGTAAGAAGAGTATCTGAGATGGTAGGTATTCCCGATCCCTTGTATTTCAATCGTATCTTTAACAAGGTACATGGGCAAAGCCCGTCGGATTTTAAGAGGAACTGCACTAAAAGTCGAAATAGTCCATATTTCAGTCGAGATTATTAATTTCACCCTTCACCCTTTCCCTATATGATTAGGACCAGAAACATCTTTACTAAATCATTACTATATTAAGAGGGGGAAGTAAATTGAGAAAGAAAATAACAGCAATACTAGCAGCGATCCTTGTAACGGGTTTGTTGGCAGGCTGTTCTGGTAAGAATGCTGACCCAATTGCATCATCTGCATCATCCGAAGCGCCGAAAAATGTGACAATTACAGCTCTTTTCATGAAGCAGGCGGGCTACAGTGAAGATGCGATAAAAGAGGCAACCGATGCATTTATTAAAGAAAATCCGAATATTAAAGTGGAAACGACATTCGTGCCTTATGAGGTTTTAGAGCAAAAAACACTAGTTGCAAACGGTGGGTATGATGTTATTCTCGTTGACGCACCTTGGACAGCCAAATATGTTAAGGCCAATCTGATCAAAGAGGTCACCGACAAAGTGTCCACTGCAGACCGCGATGATATATTTGCCGGCGCGATAAGTGCTATGCAATACGAAGATAAGCTCTATGGTATGCCTTGGTTAAATGATGTGAAGTATTTATTTTATAATAAAGAAATGCTAAAGCAAGCGGGTATTAACGCGCCGCCAAAAACCTGGGATGAGCTCATTGCCGATTGCAAAATTCTAAAAGAGAAGAAGATCGTTGATTTTCCAATCGTCTGGTCATGGAAGCAAGCTGAAGCACTTGCTGTAGATTATGCGCTGATTGCAGGGTCCTTTGGCGGCAAATTCGTTGAAGATGGCAAGCCGGTTGTGAATGATCCTAGCAACATTGAAGCATTAAAATTTATGCAGCAATCGTTAACAGACGGCTTATCGAACCCTGGCTCTCCAGAATATTTAGAAGAAGATGTACGTGGTGTTTTCTCAAGTGGAAAAGCAGCCTTTGCTCTAAACTGGACTTACATGTTCGGTATGGCCAATGATCCAAAGGAATCGAAAATTGTCGGAAATGTTGGGATTGCTCAAGTGCCAGGTACTGCGAAGGCAGCAAGTGCAACGATTAATGGGGGCATGGGTTTATCCATCGCCCAAAGCAGTAAAAATCCAGATGAAGCTTGGAAATATATTCAATATTTGTCCGCTAAGGATTTTCAAAAGAAGCATGCAAAGGATGCACTGCCGATATGGAAATCGTTGTTTGCCGATGCTGACGTGATTGCTACGAATCCAGAATTGGTTAACCTATCCAAAACGCAATATGAATACTTGATCAATCGTCCGCAAGTTCCATGGTATGGTGAATTATCTAAACAAATGCAGGTTGCGGTGCAAGTAGCGTTATTAGGAAGATCCAGTCCAGAGGATGCGCTGAATAAGCTGCAAACTAAAGCATTGGATATGAGTAAATAGTTCATTCGAGGGGGGAGCAACTCCCCCCTTATTTTTTTCTCGACGAGGAGGACATCAGTGTGCAAAGTGGATTAAGACATCGTTGGTTTATTCTATTCAGCATAATACCTGCCCTATTGTTTGTGTTTGGTATCGTGCTCTATCCTTTAGTTCAAACTTTCATTTATAGCCTTAAAAATATGGATCTGCTCTCAGATCATCAAGGTCAATTTGTTGGCCTGAACAACTATACGCATGCTTTGATGGACTCAGATGTGTGGTCTTCGATAGGTAGAACCTTTTATTTCTCAGGGGTTTCTATTACATTGGAAATGATATTAGGGCTGTTAATTGCGCTTTTGCTGAATGAAAAATTGCGCGGGATTGCTTTTCTAAGATCGATCATTATATTGCCGTGGGCTGTACCAACGATTGTTAATGCAGCAATGTGGAAATGGATTTATCACCCTGAGTATGGTGCCCTCAATGGTCTGCTTATGCAGCTACACCTGATTTCAGAATATCGGCCCTGGCTGAGCAGTCCTTGGCTGGCCATGAATATGGTCATTGTTGCAGATGTTTGGAAAATGACCCCTTTTGTCGCTGTTTTTCTGCTGGCAGCGTTGCAAATGAACAATAAAAGCATCTACGAAGCGGCAAGTATAGATGGAGCCAGTATTATTCGCAGATTTTTTACACTTACACTGCCGTTTTTAAAGCCGACCATTCTCGTATTGATTGTAATGAGAACAATGGAAGCATTTAAAGTATTTGATTTGATTTATGCCTTGACACAGGGTGGACCTTCCAATGGCACGATGGTTATTATCTACAAAGCCTTCATCGAGACCTTTAGCAATTTACAGTATTCGAATGGTGCAACCCTTTCCTACCTGATTGCTATCATTATTGGGATTTTAACAATTGTTTATGTGAAGGTACTAAAGCTGGAGGAGGGTGCTTAAATGAAAAGCAAAAGCTTGTCCGTTGTGCAATGTACATTCGGAATTATGGTAGCTTTTTGTACTCTTGCACCATTTGCTTGGCTGTTTATTTCCAGTATTTCTTACCAGGTCGATCTGCAAGAGGTGCCGATTCGTTGGCTGCCGCATCGAATTACCTTTGAACGGTATATCAACATTTTCACTAATTCAAAAAACGAAATTGCTTATGCCTTCCGCATTTCGATGTTTAATAGTCTTAAAGTGGCTGCTTCCGTCACATTGATTGCATTGGTTATCGGGGGCTTAGCTGCCCATGTTTTTGCTAAATTCGATTTTAAATTTAGACAAGGGTTTGTCTATCTTTTCTTATTCACATATATGATTCCATCTGTAGTTATCGTTATTCCGCTATATCTCTTTTTTCAAAAGCTAGGGATGCTGGATACTAAATTCACATTAACCGTCTTGGATCTGACGTTTGCTATTCCTTTTGTCATCTGGATTATGCAGAGTTATTTTCGCCATCTGTCCAAAGATTTCTATGAAGCATCCGCTTTGGATGGCTGCAGTCGACTACAGACTCTATGGTTAGTCGTCGTTCCTATTGTTCGTCCTGGTATTCTTGCTACAACTATATTCGTATTTTTACTGTCTTGGGATGAGTTTTTCTTCTCGTTATTGTTTACATCTTCGCTGAACGCGAAATCTATCTCGGTAGCCATTTCCGAATTTAGCGGCAAACATGCTGTGGATTTTGGAATGGTTGCGACAGGCGGAATCCTTGCCGCACTGCCTCCCTTACTCATTGCGATAATTTTCCAACGGTTCTTGGTTTCGGGGATGACCGCAGGTGGAGTGAAGGAATAAGTTATTGAAAGTTGAAATAATCCATATTTCAGTCGAAATTATTAATTGCCCCCCTGTGCCCTTCCCTCTACTATTAAAACATATTTCCATTATGTAAGGGGGTGATTGTTCTCGTCCGAAATCAGTTAGCCGTTTTATCGAAATGGACAGGTCCCCATGAGGGAGAGGTCATCTTTTCAGGCACTAGCACCAATAACAGGAGGTAATTTTTATGAATAAGAAAATCATGATGCTATTCTTGATTTGCTCGATGTTGTTGTCTTCGTCAGTTTTCTATCCTGAGCCTTCCTTTGCAGACGCAACGATAAGTATCCGCGTTAACCAGGTCGGCTACGAAAAAACGTATCCGAAAACCGCTGTCGTCGAATGGCCTACAATCGGCACCAGACCAACGTCCTATGAAATCATCGATGTGTCCACTTCGCAATCCGTATTTCAGGGAACGATCCAGGCTTCTGATTGGGAAAGCATGTCGACATGGTATATGGATCGGGTATATGCCAAGATCGATTTTACCAATTTTCAGACGAAAGGCAAGTATCAGATCAAGGTTGACCAAGGCAGTACGTATACGTCCCCTGTATTTGACATTGACGATGCTGTGCTATTTAAAAAAACGTTCGCTTCTGCCCTGGATTATTTCAAAAAAAGCCGTAATGCAGGCGCCGTATGGGACGCTGATGCCAACACGAAGCTGTTCGGCAGCAATCCGCTTTCTTACGTTGACGTACGGGGCGGCTGGTATGACGCTTCGGGCGACATTTCCAAGTACATGAGCCATCTGCAGTACACGAATTATATGACTCCACAGCAGACGCCTTTGGTCGTTTGGGTGCTGGATTATATTCTGGAGCACTATCCTGATCAGCTCGATGTAATTGGCCAAAAGACAGCATTGGTGCAGGAGGCCGAATTCGGTGCAGACTTCCTGGTTCGCATGAAGGCGGACAATCCTTATTTCTACGCCACAGTGTTCGATGGCTGGTCCGGCAATTTAGCTGATCGATATGTTACAGCTTATTCGTTCGACTCAGGCGAGAAAAACACGAATTACCAGGCTGCCTTCCGGGAAGGGGGCGGGATGGCGATCGCAGCGCTGGCTGCAACCGCGAGAATGGGCCTGTGGGGAGAGTTTAGCACTACGGATTATTTGAATGCGGCCATCAGCGCTTACGATCATCTCAAGACCAACAATACCTCGTATGCCGATGACGGCGTCGAGAATATCATCGACGATTACTGCGCTCTTATGGCCGCAACTGAATTATATAAGGCGACGAACAACGCGGATTACCTGACCGATGCCAGAGCCAGAGCGGCCAGCATCGTGAGCCGTCAGACTGCGGAAGGCTGGTACTACGCAGACAATGGAACCAGACCCTACTACCACGCAGTAGAAGCGGGATTGCCAGCATTGGCCTTGGCGATATATGCGCAAGCGGATCCGGGGCAAACCCAAACCGCCAACATCAATTCCATTAAGGGCTACATGAACAATTTGGTTGCCATTACCGGTGAGGTCCCCAACAAATTCGGCCTGGCGAGACAAGTCACCAAACATAACGGAACGATCAAGAAAGATTTCTTCATTCCGCGAGAGAACGAGTCGAACTACTGGTGGCAAGGAGAAGACGCGCGTTTGTCCTCTTTATCGGCGATGTCGCTCATCGGCGGCAGATATGCGTGGGGCGGCAGCGCGAATTTGCCGAACACTTTCCGCACGTACTATGCCGATCAGTTGGACTGGATTCTCGGTAAAAACCCATACGGTATTTCCATGCTGAAAGGCTTCGGCACGAATGCCCCGGATTACGGCATCACGAAGTATGGACATACGGATTTAATCGGCGGTATTAGCAACGGTATTCACTCCGGCAATCTCGATGGATCCGGGATCGGCTTTATTCAGACCGGTGAAGATACATGGCGCAGCCTTGAACAGTGGATCCCGCATGCCGCATGGTATATGCTGGCGGTTACCTCGGTTCTTGATGAGGTGCCTGTGACGCCTTAATACCTGTTAAAACAACCTGTTGGATGTATTATACTTCCAATAGGTTGTTTCCACATTAGCAGCGCTTATGATGCAACATGCGGAGGGATGATGAAGGTGGCTGTTAATCAAAGCAATTTTACAGCAGGAATTGACGTGGGGGGAACGAAGACGTTCGTATGTATCGCCGATTCCCAAGGAACCCCGGTTCTAAAGAAGAAATTCCCAACCCTAAAAGGGACGGATCCCGACGTTTTCTTCGGCTGGCTGTTCACCGAAATGCATGGAATGTTGTCCAAGGAAGGCCTACAGACAGAAGAGTTGTCCGGCATAGGAATGGGATTCCCGGGAGTCATATTGAACGAAACGGGAATTTTAACGAATGCGCCAGCATTCTCCTGGCCAGCCACGGATATCAGGCCGATAATCAGAAAGTATTACGACGGCCCCGTCTATCTGGACAACGACGTGAATATGGCTGCAAGAGGCGAGCATTGGAAGGGAGCGGCTCAAGGCAAGCGGCACGTTCTGATGATAACGATAGGCACCGGAATCGGGAGCGCCTTGATTATGAACGGCGATTTGTACGAAGGCGCGGACGGAGCTTCAGGAGAAATAGGCAATTGGGTTTTAGAAGCGAGCTACCCATCCCATATATCGCGGAAGGCGGGAGAAGAGTTCGGACCATTTGAGAACGTGACATCTGGCACGAGTATTGGGGTTTTTGCCCGAAAGTATTTCTGTTTCGGGGAACGCGTATCTTCGATAATGGATATGGCCGGAGGGCGAGTGGACCGAATCGAACCCCTGCACGTTCTGAAAGCCGCTTCGGAAGGAGACCAATCCGCGCTCTGGATTATGGAAAGCCCCTTGAACCATATGGCCATGGGCATTGCGAACGCCGTATCGCTGCTGAATCCGCAATTGGTCGTTCTAGGCGGAGGAGTAGCCGGTTCCAGTTCCTTTTATGTGAATGAAGTGCGCAGAAGGGCATCCAAGCTAACTCCGCTACCGCTTCATATCGAGCAGGCGGAGCTGGGTAACGAAGCAGGCGCATTCGGCGCCATCGCAGCGGTTAGGGCAAAGATGTCTTCGGATTTAGATAGTAGGGGGAGCCATTCCCGATGAACGCTGCGGCGCGGGAAGCCCGGACATCATATGGTACGATTCGCAGTCATGGCAGCTTGCGTACCGCGCTGGGCGGATATGCCGGAGGCGTATACTGGTCCCAATTCCAATTGACGTATTTATGGTTTCCATTTCTATTGCTTAATTCAGCAGCCATTGCCGTTGTTCTGTTACTGCCGGCTCTTGAACATTCTTACTCGGTGCAATTTTCGTTCGCGGAAGGGATGCGCAGAAACCGTTCCTTCCTGATCTTTCTTGCGGGCAGCTTTCTAATAAATTTTCGTGTACATCCAGATCAGACCGCAACCGCAGTGAGTAGCCAGACCTGTAGCTAACCATGCGTCTTGCTTGGCTCCTCCGGCAAAGCCGAAAACAACGGTTGATCCCAATTGAAAAAGGTACATCATGCAAAAAAGTTGCCAGGTTGAAAGGGATTTTGCCTTGAAATCTTTTCCAATCTTCTCCGTTCTACATTAGAACGCCGCGATAGTCGATGTTTTCATCAGCTCAGTCTTGCCAGGACTTACCCACTTGCAGTGAATTATTGCAAATTGATCCTATAAGGGATCTTCAAATCCCAAATAAAGCTTGACATTCCCAAAACACCACAAAAATTTTTAATTGGGGTTTCAGTGGGTAACACGAGCCAAGATCAACACGACCTTATTACATCGCTATTGATGAGATCCACAACGGGCAAGGAAATCTCAAAGAAAAAGTGTTCAAACCCATCAATGCCGTGATTTCCTTATACCAAAAAGAAAAATGTCTACCAGCCTTCACGCTGCCGTAAGGACGTGATATGAGCCGCGTGTTGCTTGCCATGCCATGCGAAGTAGGCTAGGAGTCTGTCTAGCGGATTAAGGCCGCTATCGGGATGCCTAAATGCGATTGAAAATGACTCCGGCGGAAGGGAGCGCAATAGTGCGTCCATTCGTTCGTGTATGCCTTCAAGCATTTTTAGAGAAGGTTCAACCGGAAGCTGTTTTGTATCGGCTAGCTCAACCCAATCGTTTTCTTCGAAAGTTTTGACGAGCGGCTGCTGCTCCGTCAGCGCCAGCTTCGCTCGGATGAAGCCGTTCATAGAGGCGTCCGCCACATGGTGAACGACTTGCCGCACCGTCCAGCCGCCTGGGCGGTATGGTGTATCCAATTGCGTGTCGGATAACCCTTCAACAGCGTTTCGAAGCCTTGCGGCAGTTTGTGCAAGCTCATCGATCCGCTGTTGTCTTTGTTCGGGGCTCACGTTTCCATCGTATTCAAATTTACCGATCGGATACATCGATTTCTCCAAGTCGTCCATGTCCCATTTCTCCTTATCCATGCTCCGGGCTTCATCGGCTCGGATTATTTTCCGCTCGTCAGCTTCTCCATTTGTTCGATAAGCCCTTCGAACACGCTCATCGCTTGCCGGATAGGCTCGGGAGTAGACATATCCACTCCGGCTTCCTTCAGGATGTTGATGGAATAGTCTTTGCCGCCGCTTTTCAGGAAACCGAGATAACGATCGACGGCGGGCTTGCCTTCGTCAAGAATCTGCTTGGCGAAGCTAGTCGCCGCGGAAAATCCAGTCGCGTATTTATATACGTAGAAGCTGTTATAGAAATGCGGGATCCGCGCCCATTCCATCTCGATATCCTTGTCAATGACCATGCCCTTGCCGTAATAGTTAACGTTAAGGTCATAATAGATCGAGCTCAGCTCTTGCGGAGTTAGCGCTTCGCCGTTTTCCGCTTTCTCATGGATGATTTTCTCGAATTCCGCGAACATCGTCTGACGGAATACCGTTGTCCGGAATTGATCGGCGTAATAAGTGAGCAGGTACATTTTTTCCTTGGCATCCGTCGATTTCTCGAGCAAGTTGTTCATGAGCAGCGCTTCGTTGAGAGTAGAAGCGACTTCCGCGAGGAAAATCGTATATTGCGCATCCCGGTAATCGTTGTTGCTGTCCGAATAGAAGGAATGCAGCGCATGGCCCATCTCGTGCGTCAACGTGAACATACTGTTCAAGTTGTCGTTATGATTGAGGAGCACGTAAGGATGTGTTCCGAAAGCACCCCAGCTGTAGGCTCCGCTGCGCTTGCCTTCGTTTTCGTAAATGTCGATCCAGCCGCCGTCGAATCCTTCTTGGAGCGCCTTCCGGTAATCTTCGCCGAGCGGGGCAAGGCTTTCGTACACTTTGGCTTTCGCTTGGTCGTATGTGATTTCCATATCGAACTCATCGACAAGCGGAGCGAATAGGTCGTACATATGTAACTCGTCTAGCTTCAGCAGCTTTTTGCGCAAATCCATATACCGGTGCATAAGAGGCAAATATTCATGAATAGTAGAGATCAAATTGTCGTAAACCGATTGCGGAATGTTGTCTCCGAATAGCGACATTTCCAAGGCGGACGGATAGTGGCGCGCTTTCGCGTAAAATAGATTCTTGGTTACGTTAGCATTTAATGTAGACGCTAGCGTATTGCGCCATTTGCCGTAAGTGTCGTACATCGCCTTGAAAGCTTCGCGTCGTACTTCTTGGTTTTTGCTTTCCAAGAACTGAATGTAACGGCCGTGCGTCAACTCCACTTCTTCGCCTTGCTCGTTCTTAATCTTCGGAAACTTGAGGTCGGCATTGTTCATCATTCCGAAGATCGTACCCGGTGCTTGAGAAATGTTGCCGGCTTGAGCCAGCAGGGATTCTTCGTTTTTGGACAAAATATGCGGCTTCTGGCGAAGCATCTCTTCCAACGTCCGTTTATATTTCGCAAGAGCGGGATTGGCGATTAGTCCAGTCAATTGCTCCTCGGACAAACTTAGAATTTCTGGCGTGATGAAGGAAGTCGCTTCGCCTACTTCAACGCTTATCTTTTTGGATTTATCGGAAAGCGCCTGATAGGACGGTTCGGCCGTATCTTCGTGATGGCGCATATTGGCATACACGTAGAGACGTTCAGTCAATAGAGAGATATCATCCTCCAAGGCAAAGCAATTAGCGATGGAAGCGGCATCCTTGAGTTTCCCTTGATAACTCGTAATTTCGCCGATTTGTCTTTTGACGCGCTTGAATTCGGCATCCCAAGCAGCTTGATTCGGGTACAGGTCTTCCAGCTTCCAACGGTGCTCCTGAGGGGTTTCGGATCTTTTGGTTACTTGTTTCATGGGCAATGACAACCTCCTAATTAAAGTATCATCGGATAATGTTGCACCCGCGCTTGAACTGCTCGGTACTGCGGGAGAAGCGCCGGAAGGCTTAAGTGTGGTCGTGCATACGAAAGACAACGCGGCCATAGCGGCGGCGATCGATAAGGCATACGGCTTCATGGGACGCCTCCGGGAACGGAATGTGTTACCGGATTAGTATGTCCTTACCTTTAGGTGCCTACGCGAAAGAAGCTGTAGACAATTAGGAAAAAAGCGAATAACACCAAAAGAATGGACAATATCGCCATCGATCGGCGCATGGTCTCGGGTATCCGTTCCCTGGACAGGATCAGGACAACCGCCAAGCCAAAAGACGCAATAACGAAAATAAGAGTCGCTTCGGTATCCATTAAACGGAAACCTCCTTCACTCAAATGGATTTAAATACTTTTGAGCTTTTCCATTGTGAGGCGGAGATCTTCTTCGCCATTGGGAAAGTCCTCGGGCAGGAATCTGTTCTCGGCCCAATTCATCATCTCGGGACGGCTGACGAATTTATGGCAGATCTCGCCCCACTGATCCGATATTTCCCGGACGACTAGCGTTTTTCCTTGTACTTCTACAGTCAGCATATTGTAGTTGTCGTGCTTATAGACGGTATGTTTGGTAAACATGGGAGTCTCCTGATCTTGGCATTAGCTGCCGTTTTTCTCATCATAGAAGAGATGAACGGAGAAATCAACGTAGGAGGCGGAAAATAGAGGTTGACAGCCATGCTCCGGTATGGGAATCTACTGTAAATCCGCACATGCGGTTGATTAAACACAGACGAGCAGAGTTGAGATGAGACGGATGAGCCGAGAGGAGTAGAGAGTATGGAAAACAAGATGAACAACGAGTTGGACAGTTCGCCCAATCCACCCAAACAACCCAGTCGACTCAGTCGACCCAATCCACCGAGTCCACCCAGTCCGGTCAGTCCACCCGGTCCGCCCAAACCACCCGCGTATCCACAGATGGGAGTGGCGTCGACCTGTCGTTCGTTTGAAGAGTATTGCGCCATGTTTAGATTGGAGGATGCAGATTGGAAGCGGGGACCGGTGCTCGACGTAGCTGGGGGCGCTTCATCTTTCACAGCACAGCTAACCGCTTTGGGAGTGCCGGCGTTCGCGGTCGATCCTTTCTATGCGGGATTGACTGAGGACGTTATTGCCTCTGCGTTCACTGAGATCGACACCTCGACAGCTAAATTGGCTGCCAATGCTGATGTCTATGACTGGAGTTTCTATGGTTCACCTGAACGTCATCGCAACATTAGGGAACGCTCGTTAGCTTTGTTTGCGGAAGACTTCCGTAGAGCGGATGCACATACACAGTATAGTTCAGCGGCACTTCCCAACCTGCCTTATGATGATAATGCTTTTGGCTTGGTCGTGTGCAGCCATTTTTTGTTTCTATATGCCGATACCTTCGGAGAGCCGTTTCATGCGGCTTCCATTGCTGAGATGCTGCGTGTGCTTAAGCCAGGTGGAGAACTACGAATATATCCATTGATAACCTTAAAATGGGAGGAATGTCTGTTCATTTCTGACATTTTAAGAGAGCTTCAAGACGTAGATGAAGTGGAGTATTTACAGACCGGTTTGCCCTTCGTGCCAGTCCAAAGTTCCTTACTGCGACTGGTAAAAACGGCTTAATGGGCAAAGTTGGATATCTTGCAAAAAAGGGTAATTTCGGTTATAATTATTTCATTCGTCGACTTACGACGAGATTTTAGGAGGTTTTTCATTTGAGAGGAACAGTTAAGTGGTTTAACGCAGAAAAAGGCTACGGTTTTATCTCCATTGAGGACGGTAACGATGTATTCGTTCACTTCTCGGCTATCCAAGGCGAAGGCTTCAAAACTTTGGAAGAAGGCCAAGCGGTAGAATTCGAAATCACGCAAGGCAACCGTGGTCCTCAAGCATCCAACGTGGTGAAACTGTAAGTCTCGCGACCGCGAAGACTTATCTTCATATCACGACCCAACAACTAACCCCTGGCCGATGCTAGGGGTTTTATCATCTAGCCGAGAAGAGTCCCTCTTTTACGAAGTAAGAGGGGGATGAATCGGCGGTGTTAAGCTTTTGCTATTTGCACTTGAATGGGAACATATGTGCTATAATAGAGAGGTGAAACATCTACGTAGGAGGAGGTGAACAAAGCTCTTATGCTGCACCCTAAAGCTTTTCGCTTTCGCCTCTATCCAACACCCGAGCAGATGACCCTCATGCACAAGATGTTCGGGTGTTCCCGTTTTGTGTTCAATCACTTTCTCGCCAAATGGAATGAATCGTACAACGAGACGGGATCAGGTTTGTCCTATCACAAATGTGCGACAGGTATCCCTGCGCTCAAACAATCCTTTGACTGGCTCAAGGAAGTAGACAGTATTGCGCTTCAATCTTCCATCCGCCACTTGGCGGATTCGTTCAACCGCTTCTTCCGTAAACAAAACGAGGCTCCCCGTTTCAAAAGCTGCAAAAATCCGGTTCAATCCTACACCACGAGAATGACGAACGACAATATTGCGATCCGGGACGCAGAGTTGAAGCTGCCGAAACTCGGATGGGTCCGTTTTGCGAAATCGCGCGAAGTGGAAGGACGTATCTTATCGGCTACCGTAAGACGGAGCGCAACGGGCAAGTACTTCGTGTCCATCGTCTGCGAGATGGACATCGCGCCACTGCCCAAGCTGGACACTGCCATTGGAATCGACTTTGGGCTGAAGAAATTTGCCGTTTGCAGCCGCGGGGAAGATGAGATTAATCCCAAACATTTGCGAAAGCGGGAGAAACGGCTGGCGCACTGGCAGCGGATCCTGTCGCGCCGCAAGCAAGGGGGAGCCAACTGGAATCGCGCCAAACGGAAAGTAGCCATGATTCATGAGAAAATCGCGAATAGCCGGCAAGATTTTCTGCATCAAATCACGACCAGATGGATACGTGAAAACCAAACGATCTGTCTGGAGGATTTGCAAGTATCGGACATGCTGCAAAACGGAAGATTAGCCAAGGCGATATCCGAGGTGTCGTGGTCAATGTGCCGGTCGATGCTGGAATACAAGGCAAAATGGTACGGACGCACGATCAGCGTAGTGGCGAAAGATTACCCGTCCAGCCAATTGTGCTCCAGCTGTGGACATCGCAACCCGGAAGTGAAGAACTTGTCGCTGCGGGAGTGGGATTGCCCGGTATGCGGAAGCCGCCACGATCGGGATAAGAACGCCAGCCTGAACATTGAGAAAGAAGGATTGCGTTTGGCAGCAAAGACTGCCTGAACTGCCGGGACGGCGGGGATCGCTTGGTCAAGTTCGGACCGAAAGGTGCGATTACCGAAGAATCCCACACCTCAGCGCTACGACGCAGGTGGCGGGAGTGTTCAACTTTTAGATCATACACGATCCCAACCTTAACCCTCTTATCCTGCAACGATCCCCCAGCTATCCCTTTGACCATATTAACGACAAAATGGTACACTATTGCTGGGTTTTCTTGATACTAATGTCTCACGGGGGTTAATGGTTATGCCAAAATTCAAGCTTTTCGCAGGCCGCAAAGGCAAAGCAGATCAAGCCAAAAACAATCGTTTCGTGAAGCTAGGTCGCGAAATTTATGTACAAGCACGCAGGGGCGGCACCAACCCTGAAGCGAATTATGGTCTCAAATCAGCGATTGCTAGCGCTCGCGCCATTCAAATGCCAGCCGAAAACATCGAAAGAGCGATAAAAAAGGCTGCCGGCGGAGCGGATAGCGTTGAATACGAAGATATCTTGTATGAAGGATACGGTCCAGGCGGAGTAGCCATCATGGTTAAATGTCTTACCGATAACCGTAATCGCACGGCAGCCGATGTTCGTTCGATTTTCAACAAACGCGGCGGGAACATGGGGGAATCCGGTTGCGTAGCCTATATGTTTGATCAGAAAGGATTACTTGTCGTTTCGAGAGAAGAGACTGAATTGGACGAAGACAGCTTCATGATGGAAGCATTGGATGCGGGAGCGGAAGACGTCGTCATCGGGGAAGACAGCTTTGAGATTCTGACCTCGCCGGAAGATTTCGATTCCGTAAAAAACAAACTGGAAGCGGCGGGTTATTCATTCGAGACGGCAGGCGTGCGCTGGTTGCCGCAAAATACGGTAGCGGCAGACGGAGAAAATGCCGATAAGCTCTTGAAAATGATGGACGCGTTCGAAGACAATGACGATGTGCAGGACGTCTACCACAATTTCGAGATTAGCGACGAGGAAATGAATAAGCTCGGCTAAAACGAGTAGCAATGAGGCCTTCGGGCCTTTTTTTGTTAGGTATGAGAGCATGTACATCTATACTCATTTATCGAATAGTTGGTCATAGAACCACTTGTTATTAATTTATGCAGAGCTCCATCGGGATTAAAGGTATTATTGCTTCGAAACCAATATTCGCTAAAGTAGTGATACCGATATTTCTCGGAGATATGGCCATAGAATTTCCTGATGAAGCGATCCGCTTGTTTAAGCAATCCGAGTTTGGCTTTCCTAACTAGGGAATGGTCAGTTGGTTTGGCAGGCAGCCAAAAAGCGGATAGCCAGTTCGCGTCAGCTTTATGCATGGCGTACCTAACGGCATGCAGCAGCTTCAGCGCCGTTCGGTACTGAGTCTTGAGGGTTATTGAAATTTTACGCGCTGAAATACGTTCCCCCGAAGCAACCCAGTAGAAAGTAAGCAGCCAATATCGGAGCGGGAGCTTCGTTCGATGCATAGCCGTGCCCGACGTGATGGAGGTTTGCGTTTTGCAAATGGAACATTCAAACAAATTCCGGGTCTTTATATAACTATATTTGTGTTCTCCGCATTTCGTACAAATGAACCCGCGCGGCCATCGGATGTCAAATAGATAATCCCTGCAAGCCTGTTCGTCAGGGAAGCGAGCCATAAACTGCCGAACGGATATCATACAAAGCCCCTCTTTCAACAAGAGTTCATTTCTTGATTCTTCAATTATAACAGAACACGTGTTCTTATTTCAATGAAAATTTGGAAATTTTCAGTAAATAAATTGGGCAAAAGGATTCCATTACACATTTTCGTCATCCCTGAGTAATCTACACAGGGTGATTTTCAAATCGGTGTATGTACTTTACTCAGGGAACTCTCGGACGAGAATGAGCGGTATGCACTTTGCTCAGGGAGCTCTCGGATGAGATTGAGCGGTATGCACTTTGCTCAGGGGACTCTCGGATTAAGATGTTCGGTATGCACATTACTCAGGGACACTTTTATTTGAGTTAGAGGAGGACATAAGAAGTGAAGAAAGCCGCTATCCGACCAAGGATAACGGCTTTCTGGAGGCTTGTGCTCAAAGAGTTTCTTTTATGAGGGGACGACTGCGGAAGCAAGCATTTGAACTTTGTCGATCGTGCCGCCGCCGAGACAGGTTTCACCGTCATAGAAGACGACAGCTTGTCCGGGAGTAATTGCTTTCTGCGGGGAATCGAACTCGACCTGATAGCTGCCATTACCCAGCGGGGTTATCGTAACACCTTGATCGGGCTGGCGATAACGGAACTTCGCAGAACATCGAATGGCGCTGACCGGCAGCTCCGGGCTGATCCAATTGACTTCAGTCGCGGTTAATCCCACGGAATACAGGCTGGCATGAGCATCGCCCTGAACGACATAAAGCGTGTTGCTCTCCAAATCTTTCTCTGCGACGAACCAGGGTTCGCCGCTTCCTGATCCGCCGATTCCAAGTCCTTGCCGCTGTCCAAGCGTATAGTACATGAGTCCGTCGTGCCGGCCTTTGACTTCGCCTGATACAAGATCCACCATATTGCCCGGTTTAGCGGGCAAGTATTGGCTCAGAAATTCCTTGAAATTTCGCTCGCCGATAAAACAGACGCCAGTGCTGTCCCGTTTCTTAGCGGTCGCGAGGCCGGCTTCCTCCGCGATCTTACGGACATCCGGCTTGTTCAGATGGCCGATGGGGAACATGGCACGGGAAAGCTGGGATTGATTAAGCGCATGAAGGAAATAGGATTGATCCTTATTCGTATCGATGCCGCGTAACAACTCATATTTACCATCCCGCAGCCCAACGCGTGCGTAATGGCCTGTGGCGATAACTTCGGCGCCTAAATCCAATGCTTTTTGCAAAAACTCGCCGAATTTGATTTCCCTATTGCACATGACATCGGGATTCGGCGTTCTGCCTCTGCGATATTCTTCAAGGAAGTACTCGAACACCTTGTCACGGTACTCCTCTTCAAAATTTACCGTATAGTAAGGGATTCCGATTTGATTGCATACCCGTCGCACATCCTCGGCATCTTCCTCTGCGGTGCACACGCCGAATTCGTCGGTGTCATCCCAATTTTTCATGAACACTCCGATGACATCGAAGCCTTGCCGCTTTAGGAGCAGCGCCGTCACGGAGGAGTCTACTCCGCCAGACATGCCAACAACGACGCGGACCTTGGAAGGATCCGGATATCTTGTTGCATCTATGAAATCAACAGGGTTATTTTCCATTTTCATCTCTCCTTGCTGCTTGCGTTTCGAATTTCCTCGTTTTATTTTAGCATATTGGAACCTATTTCTCACTTAGGACAAACCTTTCATGAATATGTCACGTTTTTTTTGACCAAAAAGGAAATAGATGTGATAACATAGATTTAATATGGGGATACCCTCCATTTAACGCGAGCATTGTGGCATATCGCAACCTATTCTATGCTTACGGCATGAAAGCAGGTGTTCTTTTGAAAATTTCGACGAAAGGCCGCTATGGCTTAACGATCATGATGGAACTTGCGGCTAAATTCGGCGAAGGGCCGATTTCCTTAAAGAGCATTGCGGAGAAGAACGGTCTCTCCGAGCACTACTTAGAGCAATTGATCGCTCCATTGCGCAATGCTGGTTTGGTCAAAAGCATTAGGGGAGCTTACGGTGGATATATTTTGTCCAAGGAACCGGAAACGATTTCCTCAGGCGATGTTATTCGGATTCTCGAAGGACCGATCAGTCCCGTCGATTTTACCGAAGAAGACGATCCGGCCAAACGGGATTTATGGTTGCGCATCCGGGACAGTATTGCCGAAGTTCTCGACTCTACGACTCTTCACGATATGATTCATTATAAAGGCGAGGACAAGCTGGACAATTACATGTTTTACATTTAGAAGAAGGTGTAAGCATGCCCTCCATTTATTTCGATCACGCGGCGACAACATCTATGAACGCAGAGGTCATTAAAGCCTACGTTGAGGCGGCAAGCGGCGCGCCTGGCAACCCTTCTAGCCTGCATGCACAAGGACGTGCCGCAAGAGAGAAGGTTTCCTCCGCGCGGGATCGTTTCGCGGGTATTCTGAATTGCGAACCTTCTGAACTTGTATTTACCGGAAGCGGAACCGAAAGCGATAATTCGGCATTGTTCGGGGCTGCACATGCTCAACTCAAGCGAGGACGCAAGGGAATCGTTACCACAGCCGTTGAACATCATGCAGTACTGCATGCCTGCAGGCAATTGGAGTCGCAAGGGTTCTCTCTGACAATATTGCCCGTAGACGAATTCGGACGCGTTTCGTTAGCCGACGCGCAAGCCGCTATCGATGATACGACGGCGGTAGTCAGCGTCATGGCTGGCAACAATGAAACAGGAACGTTACAGCCGATTGCCGAAATCGGCGAATGGGCTCGCAAGCATAAAGCTCTGATGCATGTCGATGCCGTACAGGCTTTTGGCTACATGTCCTTGGATTCACGGGAGTTACCTATAGACTTGCTAAGTTTATCCGCGCACAAAATCAATGGGCCGCAAGGCGTTGGTTTGCTGTATATCCGCAAGGGAACTCCGTTTCAGCCATTGCTTTACGGAGGCACCCAGGAGCGCAACCGAAGAGCCGGAACGGAAAACGTCGCCGGAATCGTCGCCTTCGCCAAAGCAGCGGAAATGGCTTACGGTCATCTTCAAGCAAGGCGGGAGCATACGGAAAATATTCGCGGCTCCCTGCTGAAGGCGCTGACGGAGCAACTAGGTTCGAATAGTTTTATGATCAACGGCCATCCCGATTACCGACTTCCGCAAATACTGAATTTGAGTTTCATCGGCATTTCTTCGGAAAGCATGCTGATGAATCTTGATCTGGAGGGCGTGTCGGCTTCTGGCGGCTCTGCTTGCACATCGGGTTCCTTAAAACCCTCGCATGTATTATCGGCAATGAAATTTTCTTCCGAAAGATTGTCATCGGCCGTACGTTTTAGCTTCGGTTTGGGCAATACTAGGGAAGAAGCCGAGAAAACGGCGAAAATTACTGCAACCATTTCGGCGCGTTTGCGTAATAGATAACAAGCGCTTGAATTGTTAGGAGCCCGGTAATGATCCAGGTTGCGCGAATGATTGGCTTGCCCATGCTTCTCGAAAACGGTAAATGCATCGGGAAAGTCAAAGATATTTGGTTTGATGAATTTTGGAAGCTGGTCGGCGTCGTGTTAGATCGCGTTGTATGGACCGGAATTCGGAAAAAACCTAAGATCGTCTATTGGGAAGATATCGTTTATTGCGGCGAAGATGCCTTGTTGATTCGCGACAGTACGGTTATTGCGGCTAAAGATAACAAACAACTGCTGCGGACGTTTCATTCCGGAGTTGTCCGGTTAAAGGATATGCCGGTTTATACGATTGATGGACAACGTTTAGGTGAAGTATCGGACGTTTACATTAAACCGTCCGAGGGTACACAGATAATAGGATATGAGTTGACAGACGGTTTTCTCGCTGATGTATTCGAGGGACGGCGGAAATTGTTTTTGCCGGAAGCCCCTGAGAATATCACCTTGGGCGAGGATGCCATTTTGGTACCGGCTTCTTATGAGCGGATACTTACGAGAGACCATACGCGGAAAGTGACAGGTGAAGACGGATGATGAGATGCCCGAACTGCAGTTCCAAAGACATTGGGAAAATCGGTTCCCATCAATTTTATTGCTGGAGCTGTTTTATCGAATTGACGGTAAACGGCGAGAAAATGTCGGTATATCAAGTAGAAGAAGACGGTACGTTAAGCTCTCTCGACGATTTGTTTTTCGATGAGCCAATGCCCGCTCAAATTCATGCGAACGGGATGTAATTAAATGTAATTAAAGTCCCACAGAGCACTCTCGACTCTCCTGCCGGAGAAATCGGGGTGCTTTTTTATTTGCTAGGGTTTACCGATCGGGACAAGTACATATACTGACAATGAACGTTCGAAAGATGGGTGAGGTTGAACTGGAGGTGGAGAGATGGGCCGGTTTGCTCAGAGCCGTTTGTTTACTGTGCTTATCTATGCCATACTTTTTTTGCTGGTCTTGTTTCTCGTCGTGTTGGTGCGCCCTATGCTATTGTCCGTTTATGATTTTCTCAAGGCGGTGCTGGCCCCTTTTCTCGTGGCGATGATCATTTCCTATATGCTTAACCCGATCGTGAATTTGCTGTATGAACGGAAAGTTCCGCGCACGGCTGCAGTATTGCTCATCTATGCCGTCTTTATCTCGGTTTCCGTCGTCATTCTGATGAATTTCATTCCGATGTTCATGAATCAGGTCGAGGAATTGAACGAGCATATGCCGGATTTAACGATGAGGGCGCAAAGCATGGTCGACCACTTTAACAACAACAATGTATTGCCGGGCAGCGTACGTGATGGTATAAACAAATCGATAAGCACCTTGGAAAAACAGGTCGAAGAACGCATTGCCGATTTTCTGAACAATATTGGCGCCGTCGTAAATGTTCTATTCATTGCGATGATCGTTCCTTTTCTCGCTTTTTATATGATGAAGGACTTGGATGTGTTCGAACGCGCGGCTTTGCAATACGTCCCTCGGGCGAGGCGCAAGCATGCGATTAGACTCATGAAGGATATTGATGCGGCCCTTGGCAGCTATATTAGGGGACAGCTGATCGTTTCTTTATGCATCGGGGTACTCGCTTATATCGGTTACCTGATTATAGGAATGCCTTATCCGCTCCTGATGGCGGGGTTTGTTTCTTTGTTCGATATTATTCCTTATTTGGGCCCATTTTTCGGGGCTCTTCCTGCATTGCTCATGGCGACAACGATGTCTTGGAAAATGGTGCTGATGGTTATTATCGTCAATATGATATGCCAAAACCTCGAAAGCAACGTAATCAGTCCGCAAGTCGTCGGAAAAACGATGAAGATGCATCCTCTGACGATCATATTGGTATTGCTTATAGGCGGTCAATTGGCTGGCATAGTGGGGATGATTCTTGCCGTTCCTTTCTATGCGGCGATGAAAGTTGTCGTACAGCATGTAGCGGCGTATTATATTCATAGAAAAACCGTTTGACAGCGCGGAAACACGTTGTCTATAATTTATATGATCAACATATTGAAAAACGTTGACGGAACATAAGTACCTCGTAGGTCCGCATGGCCAGAGAGAAGATTTCATGCCGTATTGCTGCGTAACGCAGGAGAAGGCTGGGCTGAGAAAATCTTCGGTGCGAAGGGCGTGGGAAGCTGGTTTCGGAGTGCGGAGTCAATTCCGCCGGCAAGGGCCGTTATCCCGGCAAGAGGAGATTGTATTCGTGCGAATACAATAACCAGGGTGGTACCGCGAAGATTTTCGTCCCTGATTTAAGGGGCGTTTTTTTATTTTTTAGGAACAAATTTGAGGAGGATCCCCTTATGAAAGCAATGAAAGCTTCAGAAATACGATCGAAATGGTTAGCGTTCTTCGAAAGTAAAGGCCACAAAATCGAGCCGAGCGCGCCGCTCGTTCCTCATAACGATCCTTCCTTGCTGTGGATCAATGCCGGAATGGCTCCGCTTAAGGCTTATTTCGACGGACGGCAAGTACCGGAAAATCCGAGAATCGCCAACTCGCAGAAATGCATCCGCACGAACGATATCGAGAACGTAGGCAAGACGCGTCGTCACCATACCTTTTTCGAGATGCTCGGCAATTTCTCCATCGGAGAGTATTTCAAAGAAGAAGCGATCACTTGGGCTTGGGAGTTCTTGACGGGTCCGGAATGGATCGGTTTCGATCCTGAGAGGCTGTCTGTAACGGTGTATCCCGAGGATGAAGAAGCGTACCGTTACTGGAACGAGAAGATCGGCTTGCCTGCGGAACGCATCGTTAAGCTGCAAGACAATTTTTGGGACATCGGCGAAGGTCCTTGCGGACCGTGTACGGAAATTTTCTATGACCGCGGGGATAAGTACGGCGACCTCTCCGATCCCGATTGCACGACAGGCGGAGAGAATGAACGTTTCCTAGAAGTGTGGAACCTCGTGTTCTCGCAATTCAACCACAACAAAGACGGCAGCTACACGCCGCTTCCGAATAAGAACATAGATACAGGCGCCGGCTTGGAGCGGTTCGCCTCCATCGTTCAGGACGTCGATTCCAACTTCGACACCGACCTGTTCATTCCTTTGATCGAGCGCACATCCGGAATTGCGGGCGTGAAGTATAAAGCGCGCGAGGAGCACGACGTCGCGTTAAAAGTCATCGCCGATCATATTCGTACGGTAGCCTTCTCCGTCGGGGACGGGGTTCTTCCATCGAATGAAGGCCGCGGTTACGTCATTAGGCGTTTGCTGCGCCGTGCGGTTCGTTATGGAAAGGTGCTGGGTATCGATCGTCCTTTCCTATGGGAGCTTACGCCTACGGTTGGCGAAGTGATGGGCGGCTATTATCCGGAAGTGCTGGAAAAACGCGAATTCATCGAGAAGGTCATCCGTACGGAGGAGGAGCGATTCCACGAAACGTTGACGGACGGATTGGCAATTCTCGCCGACCTATGCGAGAAGGCGCGCGGCGAAGGCCGCAGCGAGATTTCCGGTCCGGATGCTTTCAAACTATATGACACTTACGGTTTCCCGTTCGATTTGACGGAAGACTACGCAACGGAGCAGGGAATGACCGTCGATCGCGCGGGATTCGATTCCTCGATGCAGGAGCAACGCGAGCGCGCTCGCGCAGCTCGCCAAGAGACGGATAGCATGAAGGTACAAGGCGGGCCTTTAGCCGAGTACACAGAAAAGAGCGAATTCGTCGGGTATGACAGCTTGACGGCTGAAGCGCGCGTTATCGCAATCGTTGCCGACAATGAATTCGTCGATGCTGCCGGCGTTGACGAGAAAGTGCTGGTCGTTCTGGACCGCACGCCATTCTACGCGGAGAGCGGCGGACAAGTAAGCGACCGCGGCGTGCTGACCGGTAAAGGGCTTAACGCGGAAGTTAGCGGCTTAAGCAAAGCGCCGCATGGCCAACCCGTTCATCAGGTCGTTGTAACGGGCGGCATCCTAAAGGTAGGCGATACGGTAACGGCTTCCGTCAACGCTTCCGAGCGGAGCGATACCATTCGCAACCACACCGCCACTCATTTACTGCATCGGGCACTGAAAGACGTGCTCGGCGAGCATGTCAATCAAGCGGGTTCCCTCGTAGAGCCGGAACGCCTGCGCTTCGACTTCTCTCATTTCGGCGCGATTACGGCCGACGAGTTGGCGGAGGTAGAACGCCGCGTAAACGAGCAGATTTGGAAAGGCACGGAGCTCGACATCGGCTTCAAACCGATTGCCGAAGCTAAAGCAATGGGCGCGATGGCTCTATTCGGCGAAAAATACGGCGATATCGTCCGCGTCGTCCGCGTCGGCGATTACAGCTTGGAGCTTTGCGGCGGTTGCCACGTTCGCAACACTTCGCAAATCGGATTGTTTAAGCTGGTAAGCGAGAGCGGAATCGGCTCGGGCGTTCGCCGTATCGAGGCGGTCACCGGTCGCAACGCTTATAACTATCTTGACGATCAATTGAACGTGCTTAAGGGGGCTGCCGCTCTACTCAAGTGCGGCGTCAACGACGTAGCCAAACGGATCGAAGCCGTTCAAGTCGAAGTTCGCCAATTGCAGCGCGACAACGAATCTTTGCAAGGCAAGCTAAGCCGCCTTGAGGCAGCCGATCTCGTGTCCGCTGCGAAAACCGTCGGCGGCGTAACGCTATTAGCTGCGCAAGTAAACGCAGGCGGCATGGACGCCCTGCGCGGCGTCGCCGACGAGCTCAAGCTTAAGCTCGGATCCGCCGTGCTCGTGCTCGGCTCTATATCCGACGACAAGGTTAACCTAGTCGTCGCCGTAACCTCTGATCTGCTCGCTTCCGGCCTCCATGCCGGCAAGCTGATCAAAGACATTGCCGCCATATGCGGCGGCGGCGGTGGCGGCAAGCCGGAACTTGCCCAAGCCGGCGGCAAAGACCCGTCCAAGCTTCCCGAAGCTCTAGCCGCTGCCGAAGGGCTGGTCTTGGCTCAGGTTTCGTTGCATTAATACGTGAATTTCGGCTGAGTTTTAAGGGAAGGAGACAAAGTGTCTCTCGGAAGAGTTTACGTCCGCCTCTGGGAGCCCATTGCCACCATTAATTCTCATCAGGGCAATGGGCGGACAGCAAGCGGCTGGAGAGAGATACTTTGTCGTATTCCCGGATTTGGCGTAAGCAAGCTTTTCCGAAGATTTCCTGTCAACAACAGATTATGTTATTATGATTGTAAGTGTTTAATAGTTGGTCAGTGAGAGCGAGGTGCTGGAGATGAGCTCGTTGGACAAGAACCATCTAGACCAGACGGTCAAATTTGACGTAGTAGCGGATCCTCAGGAAGTATCCGCCCGCGACATTTTATTCACGGTGCATGACGCACTAGTAGAGAAAGAGTACCATCCCATTAATCAGATCGTCGGCTACCTGCTCTCGGGCGATCCGGCTTACATCCCGCGCCACAATAACGCACGCAGTCTGATCCGCAAGAAGGAACGCGACGAATTGATCGAAGAACTCGTTCGTTTCTATCTTCAGCAAAACCGCTAATCGATGCGTGTCATGGGGCTCGATTACGGGGAGAGACGGATTGGGGTTGCGATGAGCGATCTTTTTGGATGGACGGCTCAAGGGTTGGAAGTTATCGATCAGAAAATTGTCAAAGATCCAATGGGTCGGATTGCCGAATTAAGTAAACAATACGAAGTAGAAACCATAGTCGTCGGACTTCCGAAAAACATGAACGGAACCGTCGGTCCCAGTGGTGAATATTGCATCGCATTCGCGGAACAGGTAAGACAGACACTATCCTTGCCTGTCCAGATGTGGGATGAAAGATTGACAACCGTATCCGCGGAACGTACTTTGCTTGAGGCAGACGTGAGCAGGCGGAAACGAAAACTGGTTATCGATAAGATGGCAGCGGCCATTTTATTGCAAAGTTACCTTGACTCCATAGCGAAATGAGGGAAATACCATGACAGACGAAATCAACGGCCAAGAGGATGCCGAGATCATTTACATCCCTGACGATGATGGCAACGAGGAAGCGTTTGAAGTTATTATGCGCTTTGAGTTGGACGACGGAACGGACCGCAAATATTTAATGGTTGTTCCTGCCGAAGAAGACGGCGAAGAAGAGCAGGAAGTATTCGCTTTCCGCTACGATGAAGAGAATGAAGAAATCAAACTGTACCCGATCGAAGATCAGGCCGAGTGGGATATGGTCGAAGAAACTTTCAACACCTTAATCGGCGAGTTCGACGAGGCAGAGGGAAATAACAATGGTAAATAAGGGAAAAGAAGAGCTATCGACCTTGCGGCAAGCATATGGAGACGAAGTCGAGCTGCAAGGCGATGATGGCGCGTCCCAATTGTTTCGCATCATGGCCGAGCTTAACTTGAACGGGAATAATTACGCGATCTTGCAATCGGAAGCGATGAAGCAAGAAGATGAGATCGAAGCGTTTAGAGTCGTTGCGGATCCGAGTGGAGACGTTCAGCTCGAAACGATAACCGACGAAGATGAGTGGGAGCAGGTTGCCGAAGCTTACGACGATTCGCGGTTTGGCAGTGATGACCAGCCTTGAGTATTAACGGAACAAAGAGCGGGCGACCGCTCTTTTTCACGACAACAGGGCTTGCTGGAGGGGAACAGGCGTGGATAGAGATGATGGGCCGGTATCGAATGGTTGGAAATCGATATACGGCAATAAAGTGAGCGGCGATGAGGACAAACCGACGGACGTCAGCGAAACGGCTGCGGCAACGGAAACGAATAAGACTTCGTATCCGAGCAGGGTAGCAGCTTCTAACCGCTCTGCGGCTTCGTCGGTTCCGTCCGCTCAAGCTCCGCAATCTGAAACTGCGAGAACGACGGCTGTACCTGTTGTTGGCCGTCGGAAGCCGCGCGTCTTGCTCTGGTCCTTCCTGATCGCTCTCGGATTGGTATTGTCGATGGTTGCAGGGGTATTGTTTTATTTGTGGAATGGGCTGCGACCGACTTCGACATCCGCTACGCCGGTGCAAATTACGATTAGTTCCGGCATGCGTGCCAAGAAGGTTGCGGAAGTGCTCGAACAAAACGGACTTATTCGCAGCGCATTTCTTTTCAGCGGTTGGTTGAAGCTTCAGGGCGAAGGGTCGCGTTTTCAAGCTGGCGTATATGAACTGACTCCGGGTATGACCCGCGACCAAATCGTAGCGAAGTTGAACAACGGGGAAATTATGGCCGCCGCCACGATCCATTTCACGATTCCCGAAGGGTTCACCGTTCAGCAGATCGCTGCCCGGTTAGCGGAAACGGCCGGCGTTAACAAGGCGAAGTTCCTCGAAGCAGCGGGGCAGCCCGCGCAATGGACGGGATCCATGTGGACGAAGACGCTTCCGACGGATAACAATCTAAGGTTCCCGTTAGAAGGGTATCTTTTCCCGGAGACGTACGAGATGAAACGGGGAAGCACGGAAGCCGACATTATAAACCGGATGCTCTCAGAGCTCGATCACAAGCTCGATCAACTGCCCGAGGATTGGCAGAGCACGCTGGAAGAACGCGGACTTACCGTTCATCAACTGCTTACGATCGCTTCGTTGGTAGAGCGCGAGGTTGTTGTCGACGACGAACGCCCTATCGTCGCAAGCGTCATCCAGAATCGTTTGAAGAAGAAAATGCCATTGCAAATCGATGCAACGATCCAATATTTGCTTGATAAGCAAAAGGAAAGGTTGCTGGAAGTTGACCTGAAGGTGGATAGCCCTTACAATACTTATTTGAGGGCGGGGCTTCCTCCGGGACCGATTGCGAGCCCGAGCTTCAAGTCGATCGAAGCGGCATTATTCCCCGAGCAAACGGATTATTTATATTACGTTACGAAGAAGGACGGTACGAACACCCATTTATTCGCCGTAACTTATAAGCAGCATCAGAAAAATATCCAACTCAGCGAAAAGAACGTCAAAAAATAATCGACGCGTTAGTTTAATCGAACGCGCCCCGACCCGGCGAGCTTATTCGAGGAACCTCTAAGGTACCTTGTATATAGCGCGCCGGGTCGAAGATTTCCCGGAGGTGTATACCCATTTCAACCGTTATTCCCGAATTGCTAATATCCGCCGGTTCTCCGGAACAGATGGAACGATATATTCAAGCAGGGGCAACTGCTGTTCTTATAGGAGAGTCCCGCTTCGGAATGCGACAGCCTGGCGATATTATACAATCCCAATTGAAAGAAGCCGTTTCGACGGCTCACCGTTTAGGCGCAAAAGCGTATATCAACATGAACAAACTATTCCGCAACGACGAACTTGGTTCGTTGCCGGAATATTTAACGTTGGTGAAAGAAGCGGAAGCGGACGCCATCGTATTCGGTGATCCGGCCGTGTTAATGAACGTAAGGCAATATGCGCCAGGTATGACCTTGCACTGGAACGCGGAGATGACGGGTACGAACTCGGCTGCCGCATCTTATTGGGGACGTCGGGGCGCATCGCGTGCGGTTATTGCACGCGAGCTGAACGAAGAGGAAATCGCGGATCTTAAGAGCAAGGTGGAGATGGAAGTTCAGATTCAAGTCCATGGGACGACGAACATTTATCATTCTCATCGAAATCTCGTTCAAAGCTATCTCGAGCATTTGGGGCGCGAAGCTTCGCTAGTTCGCAGAGGGGCGGATAATGGGCTCTTCTTGGTAGAATCGGAACGACCGGACGAGAAATTTCCCGTCTACGAGGACGAAAATGGCACCCATGTGATGAGTCCCGATGACATATGCTTATTAGAGGCGCTGCCGGAATTGATAACCGCCAATGTCGACAGCCTCTATATTGAAGCATTGCTTAAATCGGATGAATATAACGAAACGGTACTAAGAAGCTATCGACAGGCATTGGAATTATGGAAACAAAACCCGAATAATTTCAAATTCGACCCTGATTGGTTAACGAATATTCAGCAACTGCAAAATCCCGATAGGGAGCTCGGATTCGGATTTCTGTACAAGGAACAAGTTTATTAATGATCATCGAAAGGAGGAAATAAGGATGAGTCAAACTGTAATCCAGGAAACCCCTCGTGCGACGGGGAAAAGGCAACGTTTAGCCAAACCGGAGCTTCTTGCGCCGGCCGGAAGCTTGGAGAAATTAAAGTTTGCGGTCCACTATGGCGCGGATGCGGTATACATCGGAGGTCAAAAGTACGGCCTCCGTTCAAATGCCGACAACTTCAGCTTCGAAGAAATGCGGGAAGGGGTTGAATTCGCGGCCCAATATGGCGCTAAAGTGTTCGTGGCCACGAATATATACGCCCATCAGGAGGATTTAGCGGGGATAACCGATTATCTTCAGGAGCTTGAGAACGCAGGGATAGCCGCAATTATTGCAGCGGATCCGGCGATCGTTGAATTGGCGCTGAAAGTAGCTCCCAAGCTTGAAGTCCATTTGAGCACCCAACAATCAACGATGAATTGGCAGGCCGTTCAGTTCTGGAAGGAAGAGGGACTGCCGCGCGTCGTGCTTGCCCGCGAAACGACGATGGATGAAATACGGGAAATGAAAGCCCGCGTGGATGTTGAAATCGAAGTGTTCATCCATGGCGCCATGTGCTCATCCGTATCGGGCCGTTGCGTGTTATCTAACCATTTCACAGACCGCGATTCTAATCGCGGCGGCTGCTGTCAATCGTGCCGTTGGAAGTATGACCTGCATGCAGACGAACAATCGGTAGCGGATCCCGGTCACAACCCGTTTACGATGAGTTCCAAGGATTTGTGCATGATCCAGCACATTCCGGATCTTATCGAAGCGGGAGTAGACAGCTTTAAGATCGAGGGCAGGATGAAAAGCATTCATTACGTAGCTTCGGTCGTTAACGTTTATCGGCAAGCGATCGATGCGTACATGGCGGATCCGGAAGGCTATCAATTGCGTCCCGAATGGGTGGAAGACATCGGTAAAGCGGCGAACCGACCGCTGAATACCGGATTTTTCTACGCGGTCCCCGGAGCGGAAGAGCATATTTACGAGCCCGAGGAAAAACCGGCTCCGTATGACTTTGCAGCTATCGTCACCGATTACGACGAAGCGACCGGAATCGCTACCGTACAGCAGCGCAGCCCATTCCGTCCGGGAATGGAAGTGGAGTTCTTCGGTCCCGGTGGCAGGCAGTTCAAGCAACAGGTCGGCGACATTACCGATGAAGAAGGCAACGCTCTAACCGTTGCCCGTCATCCGCTGCAGAAAATTCGGATCGCTACCGCGCAACCGGTCGTCCCTTTTGATTTAATGCGAAAACGATTAAATTAAAATTTTTTTAATAAACGAAAGGTATTTTGTCCGGACTTGTCGAATTGTCACCATTATGTAAATGTTGGGAGCTATGCGGCCGATATATACATTATGGACAGTTCGGCAAGTCTTTTTTTGTTGCCGCAAGTCAGTCGTCACTACATAGTCGGAGGTTCAAAAAACAGATGAAAAAATCGTGGCGTGAGGTTTTGGGTGCGATACAATGGAAGAAAGCCGCCGAGGGTGTAAGCGGTTTATCTAAAAGAGTTGGAGGACAGTTTAAGGGGACGAAGATAGAGAATCCTATCCGTTCCGTCGGCATGAAATTGTTTTTGCTTATTTTCTGCAGCATATTGGCGTGCGTCTTATCATTAGGCTGGTTTTCTTACTCTAAGTCGAGCTCGATTATCAAGAACAAAGTGGCCGATTCAAGCATTCAGACCGCACAGCAGACGGCTGGTAAAATCGCCTTGTTATTCGAAGGCTACGAACGGCAATCCCTTCAATTCATTACGGACAATACGTTTATTAGTTTGTTGAATACATTGGGCATTACCAAAGACGATTATGAAACGTTCGACACGGCAAGGCAGCTAACCGAGAAGATGAGCGGCGTGGCGATGGCCGATTCCAGTTATGAATCGATTTCTTTAATACCGGTCGATTCCGAGGGCCAATTCATGACGACGGGAAGTACAATCAATAAGGAACAAATCGGCAAATTACCGTATTTGAAAACCATTTCCGAAGGCAACGGAAGAGCCGTATGGATCCCTACGATGGCCAAGGGATTGGATGGCGCCCGTTCCGCCCCGACCCTTGCTCTAGGCCGGATGATGAACCAAGGGAAGCCGTACTACTTGATTCTTGAAATCAAGACGAAGGTTTTGGAAGAAAAAATGAAAACCGTTCAGTTCGGCGAGGGCAGTTCCTCATTTATCGTTGCAAAAGACGGTACGACCGTGTACGGACCCGACGCAACGAAGTGGGGGTCGAAGTACGAATATGAATTGCCGGGCAAAGAAGGATCCTCGACGATTAGCGTAGATGGAACCAAAACCCTGTCTTCGGCGGGCATTCTGGATAATAACGAATGGAAGGTCATCGGCAATATTCCCGTCTCCTCCCTCGTGAAAGATGCCAAAGCAATCAGCAATTTGACATGGTTAATGTCTTTGATCGCTGCCCTCATTGCAGGCGGTATCGGATTGATCGTTATGTTAACTGTCGGCAAACCTCTAGCACAGTTGCGGACGTTAATGAACGAGGGAGAAAGAGGTAACTTAACCGTCCGTTCCACCATTCGCAAGAAGGACGAGATCGGACAAGTGTCCGACAGCTTTAACCGGATGATGGAGGAAATTACCGGACTTGTTCGGCAAACGAATTTGTCCGCGCAAGAGGTGCTTGAGACGGCTGCCGCACTAACCGACTCATCCCGTAAAACGGCAGGCGCCGCGAAGGAAATTGCCATCGCGACCGAGGAAATAGCTAACGGTGCAACTAATCTTGCCGTAGAGTCGGAAAAAGGAACGGATTTGACCCTTCAGATCGGCTCTCAAGTGCAGTCTGTTATCAACTCCAATGTCGAAATGGGACAATCGGCGAATGAAGTCGAGGAAGCCGGACGTCAAGGTTCGATTTATATGGGCAGCCTGATCGAGAAAACGGGCCAAACGGAAGAAATGACCCGTTCGATGGTAGATAAAGTAGACAAGCTTAAGGAAAGCACGCGTTCAATTCGTAAAATCCTTGACGTGCTGGGCAATATGACGAAACAAACGAATATCTTGTCCTTAAACGCTACGATTGAAGCGGCGAGGGCTGGCGCGGCAGGCAAGGGATTCATGGTTGTCGCGGACGAAATCCGCAAGCTGGCCGATCAATCTCGACAGTCCATCGGAGTCGTAGGCGGCATCGTGGAAAATATCCAACGCGAAATCGATGAGACGGTATCCGTATTGTCCGAAGCGTATCCGATATTCCAAGAGCAGATCGAATCGGTTCGCGAAGCGAATCAAATATTCGTCACCGTACAGGACAACATGGGTGGGTTCGTTAATCGTTTGGAGTCGGCTACGGATTCCGTTCGCCAGCTGGAGGATGCGCAAAACACGTTATCCTTGGCGATGAGCAACGTCAGCGCGGTTGCCGAGGAAGCTTCCGCAACGTCGGAGGAAGTCGCTTCTCTAAGCAACGAGCAGTTGAACATCAGCGATGGCCTAGTTCAATTGTCCAACCGCTTGGAGGCTGTGTCGGGACAACTACGCGAATCATTAAGCCGGTTTACGGTCTCTTAATTATTAATCGTTATCGCAGGCAGGCAGGGGAAATATCCTGCCTGCTTTTTTATGCGAGAATATGGAGATAATAGAAGAAAGAGAGGTCGCAGAAAAGAAAGGAACGGAATTATCCATATGAAGAGAGAATGGGCTATGCGAGGGTTCCACGTGCTGCTGTTTATCGCTATTATATTCGGCGTTGAGGGAGCGAGATTGGCTTGGCTGCAGCTTGGTTTCGGCGGTGCGCATACGGCAAGCGGGTCTCTCGCCCGAAGCGCCTTCCTTCAGCGTTCCGACGGTCTTATGCTCGATAGCGGAAGGGGACAGTTTCGCGACCGCAACGGGCGGTTGCTGACGGGGAAGGCCGTGCAAAGCTTGGCGGCTTTTCCCGATGATGGGTTCATGCGAGGGACGGAGAAGGATATACAGCGGCTTGCCGACTCCCTCGGTGTAAACGCTCAGCGGTTGGAAAGCTGGCTGACGGAACTCCGCGAGCCTGAAGTTTGGAAGGATTCGGGTGCTGCTCGTGCGTTGGAATTAACGAAGGAGCAAATCGATGCGGCTAAAAAATCAAATTTGCTCGGAGTGTCTGTGCTTCCATTTTTTAACCGATACCCTGCCGATTATACGCCGATTCATGCCATCGGTTACATTTCCCAACATCCTGAAAGAGTACGCCAATTATACGGTAAACAGCTGTCCAACCATCATATGAACGTGACGAGTTATGTCGGAGGATCCGGTTTGGAGAAATCGCTGGATCGAGTCATACAAGGCATTGCGCCAACGACGGTCATGCAGGTTACGGACGCGGCCAGAAGACCGCTGGAGGGGCTGGGGCTGAGAATGACGGCTCCCGACAACCCGCATTTCCCGCTGCAGGTGACAACTACTTTGGACTTAGGGATGCAAAGAGTCGTGGAAGAAGTGATGAGCAAATACGGAATAAGCAAAGGAGCTGCCGTCGTTCTCGATGCGGCGAATGCGGATATAAGGGCCATGGTGTCTCTTCCTCGATTGGATCCGTATCATATTGGAGCGAAAGAGACGGACGAACGTAATCATGCGCTGACAGCCGCTCCGCCTGGCTCGGTTTTCAAAGTCGTGACATTAGCTGCGGCGATAGAGTCGGGAGTTACGACTTGGGATGAAATGTTCCACTGCAACGGTCATTATGGTAAATACGGGCTGAAGTGCTGGAGAGAAGAGGGGCATGGGGTACTGACGCTCGAACAGGCTTTTGCGGAGTCGTGCAACGTCGTGTTTGCCGAATTGGCAGAGCGGATGGACCCGGCTTGGCTGCAAATTACGGCAGAGCGCATGGGTCTGGGCAGGCAAATCGGGTGGAGCACGGATAAGTTCGTCGACGGAAAGCCGCTTAGATTGTTAGAAGAGGAGGAAGCTGGCTCCATTTTCATGAGTCGCCAACTGGCCAATGACGGCGGGGTGAGAACCGGAACCGGAATCGGTCAGCGGGATGTAAGGGTAACGCCGTTGCAGGCAGCGAACATGGCCGTCACGATATTGCACAATGGACATGTGTTTGCTCCACGCCTCGTTAAGGAGATTCGTTATGCGGACGGAGGGTTAATGACTCCTCTAGAGGTCCAATCCGCTGAATCCAAATACGGTCATATTGGATCCAGAACGGCTGCCCTATTACGGGAGGGCATGCGTTCTGTCGTTTTAGAAGGCACAGCTGCAAAAGCCTTGAAAAATTCGGTTTGGCCGCTGGCGGGCAAATCCGGCACGGCCGAGCTCGCAGGCAAGCAAAAGGCCCGCAACGACCAATGGTTCATCGGTTACGGGCCTGTCAAAGGAACACCGCATTACGCGATCGCGGTGCTCATTGAAGATCAGCCGGCAGGGCTGCGCAATCGCGCGGCTGCCGTATTCGGAGCGATTATGGACGGGCTTTGCCTTCTGGAACAGCAATCTCACTAGGCTGCGGAGCAAGCGGCGGGACGGTGAATTCCTCGCTCGGGTAACGAATCCACTTGTGGAAATAACCTTGATCATAGAGCGCTTTAAGCAATATCATGAGAATCGGCGCTAATATAAGTCCGGCAACGCCGAATAGCGATAAGGAAACCATCATAAAGGCGAGCATAGTGAATGCGGAAACGCCGACGGTTTGCCCGGTAATGCGCGGCTCAAGAAATTGCCTCGTAAGCGTAACGACTAGTAGCAGCGCGGTTAACCAAATCGCAAGGTTCGTCTCGCCCGTAATGAATAGGTAGATGATCCAAGGGATGAACAAAGTGTTAACGCCGAGCAGGGGAAGCACATCGAAAATTCCCGCCAGCAAGGCTATGGAGAAGGCGTTATTGACCCGAAGCGCTAAGAGAGTTATGAATATTACGATAAAGGTAATGCTGATAAGCTTGCCTTGTGCCTTAAGGTAGGCTCCGATTCCTTTGAAAACGTTGTTGCGAAGAAACTCTAAAGCGATTTTGAGCGTTTTGGGTGCTCTGTCTTGGCCGAGCTTCTTCCATGTATCGATTTCCAAGCTTAAGAAATAAGCGAGAATAATGGCGATGGAGAAGTTAAGCACGAAAGACGAGAACGAGCTCAGCATTCCAACCATCCAAGTCAGGAATATTGTAGCCCATTTCGTTCCTAGATTGGTGATAAAGCCCACGGCGTCATTCAACTTCTCGGCAACGCCCGCGGGCAACGAATTAATATGCCCTTGCACATTGCCTGTTAGAGAAGCGAATTGCTCCTGTAGCAGTACTTGGTAGTGAGGCAAGTCTTTGCTCAATTGGATAATCTGCTGCGTGAAAATATAGCCAAGCCCGATAAAGATCGCCAGGATGACTAAGGTGAACAGCATGACGCTGATGCCGGAGGCGATCGATTTGCGCAAGCCCCAACGGTTAAATAGCCTCGCAAGCGGTTCGATACACCAAAAGATGAGGAAGGATAAAAAAACGGGAGTTGCCAGGTTGTAAAGATAACTGAATACATACATCGTTAACCAGACCGTTAGCACGATAACACCGATATCGAACGCGGTGCGCCAATATTTCTGGTACAAAGATAACATCCGCTAATCCACCTTTTTCAGCGTACGAGAGAAAGCACGACTGTTCTATTTATTGTTATTGTATATGATATCAAAAAAGATGCCTACAAGCATGCCTATTTTGCGGTCGTGTATGATAAAATAGAAGACAGGCGCAGAACCGCACGCACTTTAAATATGGCAATCAAGATGGTGGGGAAGGCATGGAACTCATCCTTTGGATCGGTTTTTATTTTTTGACTTTTTATGCATTTTTGCCGGCTTTGATCAGCCGGATTTTTGGGTTTAGGGTATTCACCCGCGGCAACACGGATAAGGAGATCGCGCTCACCTTCGATGACGGACCTGATCCGATATATACGCCCAAGCTGTTGGGTTTACTTAAACGGCATGGAGCGAAAGCGACTTTTTTCGTCGTTGGCGAGAATGCGGAACGTTATCCCGACATAGTAGCCAGAATACATGAAGAAGGCCATATTATCGGTATTCACAATTACGTCCATCATACGAACTGGTTTATGCGCCCGCGGACGGTTAAACGGCAAATTCATCGTACTTCGGATGTCATTAAGCGGATTACGGGTTCAAGACCGATGTATTATCGACCCCCTTGGGGAATCGTTAATGTATTCGACTATGCGAACCTAGGGTACTTGCAAATCGTGTTATGGACTTCTTTGTTCGGAGATTGGCGCAAGAGAGTAAACGCGGATAAATTGTACAAACGGATGAAAAGGAAGCTGAGACCCGGGCAGGTGTTTCTGCTTCACGACTGCGGCATTACTTTCGGAGCCGATCGCGACGCGCCGGCAAACACGATAGCCGCGTTAGCGCGCATATTGGACGACGGGCAAACAATGGGGTACCGTTTCGTCGGAATCGACGAAATGATAGCACTCTCGGAACGACCGCGATACCCGCATACTAACAATCAATCGGCCGTGAGGAGACCCAGCATGAGCAATGATGAATCCGTAACCGGCAACAATGAACCCCATTCGATTGGCCTGTTTAAAAAGCTGATCGTAACGATCTGGATGTTATGGGAAAAAGTGTTTCACTTCTTATTTCGGCTTCGTCCCGTGGGGGAGGGCAAATCATTTAATTATCGTGTCCGCCGTTATGCGGGACCGCCTTTGGATTTGCGCGCGGATACTACTCTCCATTCAGGGGATTACATTATGGAAATCCATTTCGAGAACCGGATGTTATTTAATCTGGGGATGAATTCCCGTTCGACTTTGCAAACGGGCATTAAAATCATCCGCGAGATGGAAAAGGCGTTGCCGGATATGGCAAGGGAGCTTTCGACGACTCCGAACGGCGATAAAGTCAAGGCGCTTTATGGAGTTTCCATGATACACAGAGGCGCGGAATCGCTCGGATACGGGACATACGACTTGCCTCGGGGACTGTTCTCGTGGATGACGAATATTTATTTGCGGATTCTCATTCGCGTTATTCACCCTGAAGGGAACGAAAGGGTGCGCACGAAAGGGGAAAGGATGTCCCCGCGCATGCTTATTATGCCCCGGGATATTTTATTGACTTGGGCGGACGAGACCAGAGTTAAGCGACGACCGCAGCGGGAACGGGCGGCTAAGAAGGAAATAAGCGTCAAGAAAGCAGAAGTTCCGCATGAAACAGCGGACTATGAAGAGGAAACGATGGGCAAGCTCGTTTAGATGACGTGAATAGTTAAGAGAGTGTGCAGCTGGTACTGGATTCCTGGTACCGGCTTTTTATTTTGCTTTTTTATCGATTATGGTTTTTGCGGGGATGTATCTCCTTCCGGTTGCTGCTCCACCCCGCAAAGTGAAGTTAAGCTTCGTAGCCGAGTCCGATTACTTTGCGGGGACCCCGGGTTGAAATCGTGAAATTTGAATTGGTAAACTCGTAGCAAGGAGATTTCACGATTTCAAAGGCAAACGCTGTCGCTCCTACAGGAGATACATCCCCTCTTTTCTTTATCGAATCAGGTAAGAACAAGCCAATAAAATCACAAAAAGAAACCACTTTTTTGTAATAGAAGTACCACTCATCAGCATTCAAAGGAGTGATTTTTTTTACATTCAATACCATGGACCAATACCTTGCTAATGGATTTAGAGGCGACGTCCCCGAAAACCATCTTGTTCTCGTCGTTAATGCCACTGTGAATCGGATAGATGACAAAATCTCCGTAGTGTACCAGGATTCCGGAGGTTTCTGCTTAGTTGCTTGTTTAGGGTAAGCTTATAAGTCGGGTGGCTTTCGCTTGCCCGCAACCTGCTCAAGAAAGCAGCAATTGACCAAAAACGAAAAAGTGTTGGAACAGGATCAAAACCTCCTGCACCAACACTTTTTCGTTATGAGTATGATTTTTGATAAAAGTGAGCTATCCCGTAAGTGAACTTGGCTACTTTGAGACTGCCCTAACTTCTAGCTGTCATTACATTTTCATGACGCCGCCTTGGCTGGCGTTGGTAACGAGGTGGGAGTAACGCGCTAGGTAGCCGCGTTTGATCTTCGGTTCAAAGCCCGGCCAGTTCGTACGGCGGCGCTCCAACTCTTTATCGCTTACTTCAAGCGTGATCGTGCGGTTATTCATGTCGAGCTCGATCATGTCGCCGTCTTCGACAAACGCAATAGGTCCGCCTTCTGCAGCTTCGGGGGAAATATGGCCGATCGCGATGCCGCGGGACGCGCCGGAGAAACGGCCGTCCGTGATGAGTCCGACTTTCGTGCCGAGACCCATACCGACGATTTGGGAAGTCGGGGCAAGCATTTCCGGCATGCCGGGACCGCCCTTCGGCCCTTCGTAACGGATGACGACGACGTGGCCTTCTTTGACTTTGCCTTCGGTCAGACCTCTAAGCACGTCATCCTGGGAGTCGAAGCAAATGGCCGGTCCGCGGTGGTAGCCGCCGACGGACTTGTCGACCGCTCCGACTTTGATGATCGATCCGCCGGGAGCAAGGTTCCCGAACAGGACGGATAGGCCGCCTTCTTTGCTGTGCGGATTATCGATCGGGCGAATAACGTCCGTGTCGAGAATTTCGCAGCCTTCCACGTTCTCGCGCAGCGTCTTGGCGGATACGGTCAGCAAATCGCCGTTCAAAGCGCCTTCTTTTTTAAGCAGCTCATGGATAATAGCGCTGACGCCGCCCGCGTTGTGCAGATCTTCGATATGGTGGTCGGAAGCGGGTGCCAGCTTAGACAAGTAAGGTACACGCTTAGCGACTTCGTTAATGCGTTCAATCGGGTAATCGATGCCAGCTTCGTGGGCAAGGGCGAGCGTATGCAACACGGTGTTCGTGGATCCGCCCATAGCCATGTCGAGAGCGAAGGCGTTATCGATCGTATCCTTCGTAACGATATCCAGAGGTTTAATATCTTTCTTAATGAGCTCCATCAGCTGAGTCGCGGATTTCTTGACAAAATCGCGGCGTTCAGGCGCGACAGCCAGAATCGTACCGTTACCCGGCAACGCGAGCCCGAGAACTTCGGCCAAGCAGTTCATTGAATTGGCGGTAAACATGCCGGAACAGGAACCGCATGTCGGACAACCATATTGTTCGAGCTCTGTTAAGCTTTTCTCGTCGATCTTGCCGCTCATGAAGGCGCCTACGCCTTCGAATACGGACGTGAGCGAGATGGCGCGTCCGTCGCTTGTGCGTCCGGCTTTCATCGGTCCGCCGCTGACGAAGATCGTCGGAATGTTGACGCGCAATGCGGCCATCATCATGCCGGGGGTGATTTTGTCGCAGTTCGGAATACAGACCATGCCGTCGAACCAGTGAGCGTTAACTACGGTTTCGATGGAATCGGCGATGATCTCGCGGCTGGCCAAGGAATAGCGCATGCCGATATGGCCCATCGCGATCCCGTCGTCCACGCCGATCGTATTGAATTCAAAAGGAACGCCGCCCGCTTCGCGGATAGCATCTTTAACGATTTTTCCGAATTCTTGCAAATGAATATGTCCGGGAACAATATCGATGTAAGAATTGCAGACTGCGATGAACGGTTTTCCGAAATCTTCTTCTTTCACGCCGGCGGCGCGCAGCAAGCTGCGGTGCGGGGCGCGGTCAAAGCCTTTAGTAATCATGTCTGAACGCATTTTTTTGTTGGCCATCTATAGTCCCTCGCTTTCGGATAAACCGGATTGTCATATCCTTGATTTTATCACAGATTCGGACGGCTTGACCAGACAAGGCTGTTTAAATAAAGGATGGCCTAAGCATTGCGCCGAAAAGAAAAATATTGAATGATTGGCGTTACATACATGTTACATATCGTTTGGTTTGAGTGAATAATTAACAAATTATTTTTGGTTAATGTAATAAAACTTCACATATTCGATTTACAACCCGAAACAGGTTTCCTATAATGAAAGGAAAGCTATCAGAAAGGGGATGCGGCATGAATTTGACGGAACGTGAAAAAGAGAAGCTGCTCATTACGGTTGCGGCTGACTTAGCGCAAAGAAGGCTGGCTCGCGGCGTGAAGCTCAATTATCCGGAATGTATCGCGCTGATCACATCCGCCATTATGGAAGGCGCAAGGGACGGTAAAATGGTTGCCGAGCTGATGGCCTACGGAACGACGCTGCTTACGCGCGATCAAGTGATGGAAGGCGTGCCGGAGATGATCCATGAAGTGCAAGTGGAGGCGACTTTTCCGGATGGGACGAAGCTGGTGACGGTGCATCAGCCGATTCCTTGATGCGGTTACATCTTGATAAGGAGGAATGCGGTTATGATCCCGGGAGAAATAAGGGCTAAAGCCGGCTCGCTGGAGCTGAACGCGGGCAGGCGTACGATAGAGCTTATCGTTAACAACGCGGGGGATCGGCCCGTGCAGGTCGGTTCTCATTTTCACTTTTTCGAAGTGAATCGATCGTTGCATTTTCCTAGAGAGCAAGCTTTCGGCATGAGGCTCAATATTCCCGCGGGTACGGCCGTGCGATTCGAGCCCGGCGAGGAAAAACCGGTTCAATTAACGGAGCTTGGCGGAGCCAAGCTTGCCTACGGCTTGAACGGGCTGTCGAATGGATACGTGGCGGGTGAAATGAGTCCGGAGGATGTCGAGCGGTTGAGGACGTGGAGTGCTCTCGAATAAATAGACTTACAGAGGGGGAGAGCGAGTATGCGCATGGATCGTCAAAGCTACGCGGGGATGTTCGGCCCGACAACCGGAGATGCGGTTAGATTGGCGGATACGGACTTGTGGGCGGTTATCGAACGCGATTACACCGTATATGGGGACGAGTGCAAATTCGGCGGCGGCAAAGTGATCCGGGACGGGATGGGGCAATCCAGCCGCGCGATTAGAAGCGAGGGTGTTCTGGATACGCTGATCACGAATGCCGTTGTCATCGATCACTGGGGAATCGTAAAAGGCGATGTCGGGATCAAGGACGGCGTTATCGTCGGCATTGGCAAAGCGGGTAATCCCGACATTATGGACGGCGTCGATCCCAATATGGTCGTCGGCGCAAGCACGGAAGTCATCGCCGGAGAAGGTAAGATCGTTACGGCCGGAGGCATCGATACGCATATTCATTATATTTGCCCGCAGCAGATCGAGACTGCGTTATCTTCGGGGGTAACGACGATGATTGGCGGCGGAACCGGGCCGGCAACGGGGACAAATGCGACGACCTGTACGCCCGGTGCTTGGCATCTTCGCAGAATGTTGGAAGCGGCCGAAGCGTTCCCGATGAATCTCGGTTTTCTGGGCAAGGGGAACGCTTCGACTTTGGAACCGCTCATCGAGCAGATCGAAGCGGGCGCCATCGGCCTGAAGCTGCACGAAGATTGGGGCACGACTCCCGCCGCCATCGACGCATGTTTGTCGGCTGCGGATCAATATGACGTTCAAGTGGCCATTCATACCGATACGCTGAACGAAGCAGGGTTCGTGGAAGACACTTTGCGGGCGATAGGCGGTCGAACGATTCATACTTATCATACGGAAGGCGCCGGCGGCGGTCATGCGCCCGATATTATTAAAGCGGCCGGCGAACCGAATATTATCCCGTCTTCCACTAACCCGACTAGACCTTTTACGATAAATACGATTGAAGAGCACTTGGATATGCTTATGGTTTGCCATCACTTGGATAGCCGGATTCCGGAGGACGTCGCTTTCGCGGATTCCCGTATTCGTCCCGAGACGATCGCGGCGGAAGATATTTTGCATGACCTTGGCGCGTTCAGCATCATTAGCTCGGATTCCCAGGCGATGGGGCGTGTCGGGGAAGTCATTATGCGGACTTGGCAAATGGCGGATAAAATGAAAGCGCAAAGAGGCGCGCTTAACGGCGAGACGGATCAAGGGGACAATGATCGGATTAAACGTTACGTAGCGAAATACACGATTAATCCGGCTATCGCACATGGTATCTCGCATTTGGTGGGATCGCTGGAAGTTGGGAAATGGGCGGATGCGGTCGTGTGGAGCCCGGCTTTTTTCGGGGTTAAACCGGATATGATCCTCAAAGGGGGGAGCATCGCTTACGCGCAGATGGGCGATCCGAACGCTTCGATACCGACGCCTCAGCCTGTGTTCGGCAGACCGATGTTCGCTTCTTACGGCAAATCTCTGCTCCATAGTTCTATTACTTTTGTCTCCCAAGCGGCTTACGATCGGGGAATTGCCCAAAAGCTTGGCCTGCAGAAACGGATCGAACCCGTTATCAACTGCCGGAACATCGGCAAAAAGGACATGATTCATAATAACGCGACACCGACAATCGAAGTGGATCCGGACACCTATAAGGTAACCGTCGACGGCGAGCTCGCGATTTGCGAACCCGTCTCCGTCGTTCCGATGGCGCAGCGGTATTTCTTGTTCTAGATGGACGCCTGTAAACGAGAGGAGGCGGATCGGAAGTGGCGGAAGAGAGCGATGGAAGAGCGAATTCCGGCACATGGTTATCGTTGCAACTGCTGCTCGATTCGGCGCTGCCCATAGGCAGCTTCGCTCATTCTTTCGGACTGGAATCGCTTGTTCAAGACGGCAGAGTGAAAGACGGCGCGGATTTGCGAGCCTACATTGAAAGCATGCTCCGGCATAGCTGGGCAACAAGCGACTTAATGATTATCAAAGCGGTATACAAACGTTTGAATATCGATGGCGGTAGCATTGCCAACAATGGCCAATATGCTTACGACATCGAAAAGCTGGTTCATTATCAGAGATTAGCCCCCGAATCGCGTGACGGAATAGAAAAAATCGGACGAAGATTGTTAAAGCTGGCGCCGGAGCTGTTTCCATCCATGTCGTTTCGTTCGCTGCAGGAAGATGTTCGCGATGGCAAATGCTTCGGCAGCTATCCACTTGTGTACGGTATCATTTGCCAAGGTCTTCATATTCCTTTGGATCGGGCTGCGGAAGGTTATTTGTACGCGACGGTTGCTACTTGCGTCAATGCTGCCCTCAGGCTAATCTCCATAGGGCAGACGGAAGCCCAGCGATTGACGGCATCGTTATTCCCGGCAGTGGAGCAGAGCTGGGAGGCGGTTCGCGAAATGGATCCGGAGGATGCTTACAGCGCCATGCCGCTCGCGGAGCTGGCGATGATCCGTCATGAAACATTGTACTCCAGGTTGTTTATGTCTTGAGAATACATTCAAATATGCGGAGGGATTGCTTATGTGCCAAGGCAAAGAAGGACATCATCATCACCACGAATGGGAAACGCCCGAGGCGGTTAGCGGCAGGCCTATGCGAATTGGTATAGGGGGGCCGGTCGGCTCCGGGAAAACAAAGCTAGTCGAGCAGCTCGCATTTCAATTGAAGGACAAAATTAACTTAGCGGTCATCACCAACGATATTTATACGAAAGAAGATGCGCGTATTCTGTCCGATACCGGATGTTTGCCAGTGGATCGGATAATCGGCGTCGAGACGGGGGGATGCCCGCATACGGCCATTCGCGAGGATGCCTCGATGAATTTCGAAGCCGTCGAAGAGTTGGAGCAACGTTTTCCCGACCTGGATTTGATCTTGATCGAAAGCGGCGGAGATAACTTGGCGGCGGCCTTCAGTCCGGAGCTTGTCGACCGGTTCATTTACATTATCGACGTTGCCCAAGGGGAGAAAATCCCGCGCAAAGGCGGCCCGGGAATTATGAGGTCCGATTTGCTCATCATTAACAAAATAGATCTTGCTCCTTACGTAGGCGCCAGTTTGGAAGTGATGGAGCACGATTCGCGTCATATGCGCGGCGAGAGGCCGTTCGTATTCACTAACTTATTCGGCGGTCAAGGGCTGGATGTCGTCGCCGGTTGGGTTGAGCGGGAAACGGGCCGTCATGCGGCCGTCGTCTAGTTTGGCGGAAGCTTCAACGATTGAGCAATCCGTCGGACTTGGGGCCGGAGTTGCCGCCGTGACCGAGAGGCTGTCCGAATTGCGTGCCGTGATAGGTTTAGTTAACGGAAGGTCCGAGCTCGTGACAAGATACCATTCCTCCCCGCTCAAGATCGCTAAGACATTCCGTCTGGATAATCAAAGCTGGCGGCAATTGGCCGTCGTGCAAATGGACGGCTCGCCGGGGCTTCTGGAGGGAGATCGTTACGTTCTCGATTGGCATCTGCAGGAAGGAACCCGGCTCTATGCGACCAATCAGGCGTATACCCGCGTTCACCCATGCGATTCGGGCGATTCCCGGCTGCGCCAAAGGTTTCGTTTGGAGCCGGGAGCGGTACTGGAATGGATTCCCGAGCCTGTCATGCTGTTTCGCGACGCCAAGTTTGTCGCGGAGACGGAAGTCGACTTGGCCGAGGGAGCGATCTGTATGCTAAGCGATATATTTTGCCCGGGGAGAATGTCGCGGGGGGAAGCTTTCGCATTTCGTTCTTATGACGCGAAAGTTACGGTACGGTATAAGGGAGAACTCATGCATTATCAACGGCTAAAGTGGGAACCCGCGGCTTTGCCGCTCGACAATGCCGGATGCTTCGGAAGTTTTACACATATCGGGGCTTTTTCCATTTTTTCTGATCGCGTGAACGCGGAAGCCGCGATAAAAGTCCGCGAAATGCTGGAGAGCAAGATTGGCGAACCGGAAGGACTTAGTTGGGGGATCGCACGCACGGCAAAGCATGGACTTGTCGTTCAAGTCGCGGGCAATGCCGCGTGGAAGCTGCAACGGTTGTTGCTTGCGGCGTGGGATGTCGTGCGATTAATATTGCTGGATCAACCGCCTATTAGGCTGCTTAAGGAAGCTTGGATGTCTGGAATTAACGAGCAATAGACATAACGAAAGCAGCCTCGATATCGAGGCTACTTTTGTTGTTCGGGGAATAAATTGGCGAGTCTGGCGAAGGGGAGGTTCTCGTAATGGTCGGTCTTGTACACGATCTCGCTCTCGATCTTCGTTTCCTCGCTTAGCTTGTTGCGGCGGAATTGAAATTGGTCGAACAGCTTCACGAGTATTTGCGCCGTATTAAACGCATCGTCCAACGCCCTGTGGTGAGATCCCGAGAAAGGAATTTCCAACATTTCCAGAGCCGGCTTTAATCCCATCTGCTGATGTTTCTCTAGCTTATACACTTTGGATAACATCTTCTGCAAGTTATTATGATTAACGATCCAGTCCGTCGGTATGTGATGCTGACGGCATTCCTGCACGAGCTGGCGTTGATCGTCCGGCCCCCACGCGCACAGAAAATACTCTTCCGTACCCATCCATTCCGTGTAATCGCGAATGACTTGAGCCAGCGTGCCGGCCCCGTTGACATCCTCTTGCGTGATTCCGGTAAAAGAAGTCGTATCCGCGGTTAAATGCGGGACGATGACGGGTTTAACGAACGATTGGAACGTGCCGATAATTTGCGGAACATCCTCGACCAACCCGACTTTCGCTGCTCCGATTTCAATGATTTCGGCGATCTGGCCTTTTTTGCGCCTTACGGTCATTTCTAAGTCATATACGATAATGGTCAATTCAAGCACCTCAAGGACAATCCGCAGATATAATTCGTACCCTTGTTATTATAGTCTTCCGAGAGGCATTTGTCAGGGTGAAAAATAAACCGGCACATCAGGGGGACTCAGTTGGCGGTTTCGCAAGACGAATGGTACTGACGTTAAACCACCCGACGATTAGAATCAAGGCAGAAAATCGAGAAGTTTCATTAGATAGGGCGACAAAGCACACAAAAGAGTTCCTCAATAGACGAGGAACTCTTTTGTGTGCTTTGGCTGGACGCCATCTAATCGTGATCGATGATAGCTTTTGCGATTGGATAACTTATATTAGTCACAAAAAATTGGCTGATCTCGTCATTCAAAAAAATCCTGCCTGCGTAGACGAGATTATTTTTCATATTTCAAATTCCAAAGATATCCTAGTAAGCAGGATGGAAAAAATTTATCAACAAATTTTTTCTTTCTGCCAACGGATCGATTCGTCAAAGGCGGTAAACCGGAAATCGATCCCTTTCCAATAATACTTCAAATCCTCTTGCGTCCAGCCTTCGTAAAGTTCCTCCCACTCGTAAGGACCGTGAGGCTTTAACGACGCAGCTTCGATCACTTCGCTTGCAGGCTGATACCGATAGTCGCAGGAGAGGCGGATTTTACCGGGAATATGGTTAGGTATCGATTTATGCACGGTATGGCTGTGGAAGGCGAGTACGTCTCCGGCCTCGTAATCGGTTGTCTCCCACTCATAGTTAAGCCCGCACAATATGGTCTCCAAGCCGCCCGCGCCGGGAGCGCTCGTTACGCCCAGCAGACCGGATTTGTAGCTGCCCTTGAGGACGGCCAGGCCGCCGAGGTTGCGAGAAACGTCGCCGAGCGGAATCCAGCAGGTCCAAGTGTTGGCGGCGCCTTGAATATGCAGGAAATCCTGGTGAGAAGGCGTCACCGTGGCATTGCGGTGGGGCAGCATAATCCGGCCGATATGCCGGGGATGCGGGAAAGGGGTCTCGTTGAATAGAGCAGAGAACATCGCCTTGATCTCAGGGGAATGCGGCAAGGCATGAAACGATTCGAGCTTCTGGATGTCCCGGTACATGTCAAAGGTGACGCCAACGCCATTCCACTGCAGGTCTTCCGCGCTATAAAGGTTGACGGCTTCTTCATTAGCCATTCCTTCGATCAGTTCAGAGTGTGGGTCCATGACGCCGTAGCGTTCCAGGATGCTCAGAATTTCCTTTCTTACATTAAGCACACGTTCTCGGGGGATGAGCCCCCGAAAGAAGAGCAAACCGTCTTCCTCCGCTCTGGCTCGGAGTTTGTCCGGGTGGCTGAGCAACGCGGCCGAGTCGGTGAACGATCCGGTAACGGGTATCTTGTCATTGTCTTGTACGGGTATTAAACTCATGAGCATCCTCCTCACTGATATAGTATAATCATAGCATCTGCAACGAATGAAAGATTTGAACGAATAGGTTATGGATTGTCATTTATCGGAATAATAACGCGGAGAGGTTAACTTGACGATGGAACAGTTTCAATGGGAAACGAATCAATTGCAGCCGCTTGTTCATTATGCGAACCGGCTTGCATGCGGTCCAGGCGAGTCGTTCGGTCCGCGAATCATAGGAGATTACCAGTGGATTTTCGTCAGATCGGGAAAAGGAAAGGCTTGCATAGGCGGCGAGTTCTTCCGTGCTTATGCCGGCTGCCTGTTCGCATATGGACCCGGAGAGCCGCATTGGTTCGAAGCGAGCGAGGATGATCCTTTCGTCCTTTTCGGGCTGCATTTCGCATTTGCGGGAGATCTGGAGCAAGAGGGAAAAGAGATTCTCGACCACATCAAGAACGTGGAATGGGAGAAGATGGATACTTACGATCGAAACCGGGAGGGCTCGTTTCCTAGACGGTTAGAAACGGGAACGTGGCCGGTGCCTCTCTTCGAACAGATCATTGATGAATTCAGGGGTGGACGGCCGATGAACGAACTTCTCCTAAGGGGATTGTTGACCCAACTCATCGTTAAAGTGTTTCGCTGGGCAAGGGAAGAGCGCTTGTCCGGCTCCCCTCTCGACAAGCTAATCGCGAAAGTCAAAGAGAAGCTCGAAGAGCAAGCGGGGAAAAGTTACGATCCCATATGGTTGACGGAATGGATGTCATACAGCCACGATTACGTTTCGCGTTTGTTCAAGGGGCGGTTCGGCATGGCGCCGCATGCGTTTCATGACCAAGCAAGATTGGCCGTAGCCCAGCGTCTGCTGGAAGAGACGGAGCTCACTTCCACCTCGATCGCGGAGGCGATGCAATTCGGCAGCGTTCATTATTTTTGCAAATGGTTTAAATTGAGGACGGGAATTCAACCGCAGGAATATAGAAACAGAAAAAGATTCTTATAGAAAAAGCTTGTTTAGCTTTAAAACTTTTCCGGACGCGTCCAACTCGAGGGCATTGTCCTTTCTGGGGAAGATCCTCAGAACAACTATTGAATATCCGAAGGGCATATAATATACTCTTTATATCCATTGGCAGCTTTTGCGAGATGTTTGTAGGGAGAGATATGAATCCATGATTCGAAAGATACCGTTGTACAATCAAATTCAAAAATTTATATTAGACCAGATTCAATCCGGAATATGGAAGCCCCATGATCAGCTGCCGCCCGAACGAATGTTAGCGGATCAATTCAAAGTAAGCCGCATTACTGCGAAAAACGCGTTAGTCGGATTAGTTGCGGAAGGCTATTTATACCGTCATCGCGGGAGAGGGACATTCGTTACGGATAAAAAAATAGCGTTGTCCCCCCAAATCGCAGAAAGTCCGATGCTAATCCAATCTGCCAAAAAAATCGGCTTGATTATGCCATGGATGGAGTTTCGATATCAATCTCTGCTCATTTCAGGGATTGAATACGAGCTAAGCCGCAAAGGCTACCATCTGATCTTCAAACGAATCGACGATTCGGACAACTTAGAGGCTGCTACCATTAAGGAATTATTAAATATACCCGTAGATGGATTAATTATCGTAGCAAGCCGAGGGGAATATTTCCACGATGATATGCTCCGGCTCGTATTGGAAAAATTCCCGCTCGTTTTTGTCGAGAAGTATTTTCGGGATTATAAAGTGAACGGCGTACATTGCGATACGGAAAAAGTCGGCTATTTAATGGGACAATTTCTTGTCGGCCGGAGCAAGCGGCATATTGGATATATTAGTTATCCAGCACATTATACGGTCGGCGTTAAAGAAAGAATGTTCGGTTTCCAATCCGCCTTGATGGAAAATGGAGTTTCTCCGCTCCCGTTAAGTCTCAGTTTAACGGTGACTCCGGAAGTGCTGAAGGGATTAAATCAAATAGGCCCGCATCCCGTGCCCGCAGAGATTATTAACTTCATCAATGACCATCCTCAATTGGAAGCTATTGCCACGGTCGATGCCCACATTGCCCAATTCATAGGGAGGGCATGTTATGAGCTCGGGCGCCATGATATTACGATTATAAGTTGCGATGAGCCAAGCATTGCGCCTGATTGTATGATGCCGGCAGCTTATGTAGACCAATCTCCCGCAGAAATTGGCATTATCGCCGCCCAATTAATGACGAATACGATCGAACAGGATTCCGACACAACGCTGAAGCGCGTTGAGCCCCGGTTAGTTGAATTAAAAGGCTAGAATAAAATTATTTTGCGCACATTATGCCGATTCGTTTAAGCGAATCGGCATTTTTATTTGAATTGGATATATAAAAAGTTGATTGGACTTATAGACATATCTAATTTTACGAAATATACTTTAAGCATAAAAACAACTTAAGAATGGAGCTGGAACGTGAGGGGACTAAAAGGAAAAGTGGCTGTCGTTACGGGCGGCGCTCAAGGATTGGGTCACGCGGTTGCCCAACGTTTAAGCGAGGAAGGCTGCAACGTTTGGATTCTCGATCTTAAACAAGATGGAGAGAAAGCGGCAATCGCCATTCAAAGCGAAAGCGGAAATCCCGTTTACTTCGCGAGGATCGATATTAGCAACGAATCCCAAGTCGAGAAAGTATTCCTGAAAATCGGCGAGCTGTCGGGCCGCGTAGATATTCTGGTTAATAACGCCGCTCATTTTATTTTCAAAGGGATCGAAGCAACGCCTCAAGATTGGAAAAGCATTTTGGATGTAAACATCATAGGGACATCGCTCGTGACTCAACATTGTGTACCTCTTATGAAAAAGGCGGGTGCGGGAGCCATCATAAATTTGTCTTCTGTAAGCGGATTCATTGGACAATCGAGTTTTGCCACGTATAATGCGACCAAATTCGCCATTCGCGGTTTAACGAAATGTTGGGCTATCGATTTAAGCCCTTATCGGATTCGCGTGAACAGCGTTTGTCCAGGCTACATTAGAACCGAAGCTTTTGATAATAGCTGCATTCAACTCGGATTGGATATCGAGGAGGAAAATACGCGTATATCCAAGCTTCATATTCTAGGCCGGCAAGGACATCCCGAGGAAGTAGCGGGCACGGTAGCCTTTATGGCGTCGGACGACGCATCCTTCATTACGGGGGAGGATTTAATGGTCGATGGAGGTTATTTAGCGAAATAGGGATAACCCGATTTCGAAGAAGGCAGGGAGAGCGGATGGGGCAATTAACGGTAGCCGTTACCGATTATGGGTTTCCGAATCTTGATCCGGAAGAAGGAGTATTGCGACCGATAGGTTTTGAGTTCGTTACGGGGCAATGCAAATCTGCCGAAGAAGTGGCCGTGTTGTGCAAAGATGCGGATGCGATTTTAACGCAGTGGGCGCCCATTACGTCAGATGTCATTCATCGATTAACCCGCTGCAAAATTATTGTGCGTTACGGTATCGGCGTGGATAATGTCGATTTGGAAGCCGCACGGGCGTGCAATATCCCCGTGGTCAATGTCCCGGATTACGCCATACAAGAGGTGTCGGACCATACCTTATCGTTGATGTTAAGCATTGTTCGCAAAATTCCGCAGGTGGTCAATCAGGTTCGAGATGGACAATGGCAAATTGCTCCGTGTCGACCGATCATTGGACTAAGAGACCGGGTAATCGGGACGGCGGGTTTCGGAAACATTGCCCGAGCGGTCATCCATAGGGCTAAAGCTTTTGGTTTGAGGGCGATTGCATACGATCCATACGTCCCGGACGAACTGTTCGAAGAGCTCGGCGTGGAGAAGGTAGATTGGGATTCATTGCTTGGCATGTCCGATATTTTATCCTTGCATCTTCCGCTAACGGAAGGTACAAGACATATTATCAATCAAGATAGTTTGAAGAAAATGAAACCAACCGCTTATATCGTTAATACGTCTCGTGGAGGAATCATCCAGACGGATGCCCTAATTGACGCGCTGCATAACGGAGTAATCGCGGGAGCAGCTCTCGATGTATTGGAAACAGAACCCATCGCCAAGGACAGTCCTTTGCTCCGGATGGAACAATGCCTGATAACTAGTCATTGCGCTTGGTACTCCGAGGATTCTCTCCTGTTACTTCAGAGATATGCGGCACTGGAAATCAGGCGATTGTTTAGCGGCGAAAAGCCCTTGCACATCGTCAACAAAGTTATAGCAGGATGACGCCGGTCATCGTTAGGAGTTGTGAGTGTGTATGCAAGCGTTGATCTATTACGGACCGGAGAAGTTAACGATCGAAGAGATGGATGTTCCGGCCTGCGGACACAATGAAGTGCTGATTGAAGTTGAAAGCGTTGGGATCTGCGGCAGCGAGTTGGAAGGTTATCTAGGTCATAGCAGCATTCGCAAACCGCCTTTGGTTATGGGGCATGAATTTTGCGGGCGGGTCGCGGCGACAGGGGAGCTTGTGCGGGGACTTTCAACCGAAGATAAAGTCGTTGTTAACCCTTTGATTTCTTGCCGTGCTTGCGCGAGCTGTCTAGCTGGAAAAATCAATGTTTGCCGCAACCGCAACATTGTCGGAATTCATCGCCCGGGCGCGTTTGCGCAATTCGTTGCCGTACCTGCCAGCAACGTATACCGCATCCCAGAGGAAATGGATGCTTCGTTAGCTTCGCTTGCCGAACCTTTAGCCGTGTCTATACATGGGGTAAAACGAGGTCTTCGGCCTCTCGATGATCTGCTGATTTTCGGAGCGGGTCCGATTGGGCTGCTAAGTTTGATGGCCGCTCGGCACATGGGGGCTGGAAACATAACAGTCGTCGATCTTCAACCTGCAAGACTAGAGCACGCCCAAAGGCTAGGCGCCATAGTCATGACTCCGGACCAACTCGAAGAACGGCGGAATGAAGGTTTTCCGCAAGGTATTCCTACGATTATCGATTGCGTGGGAGTACAGGCAACGAGAGAGCAAGCGATGACGCTAATCAATCCGGACGGAACGATCGTTATGGTGGGATTGGGCCATGACAGGTCCGCTCTTCCGGTGAATCATTTAGTACGACAAGAGATTTCGCTTATCGGTTCTTATACGTATTCCCATGAAGACATCCAGCAAGCGATTGCACTATTGGAGCAAGGGAAAATAGACGTCCAAGGTTGGACGGAAATTCGCGATTTGACGGAGGGGCCGGCTGCATTTCAAGAGTTGGCCCAGGGTAAGAGCAGCTTCAGTAAAATCTTCTTGAAACCTTAGATGAAAGGGTGAAACGGATGACCGTAAGAATCGTCGATCTGTCCGTTGATATTTATCACGGAGCGCCAAATTTTGCATGGGACCCGAAATGCGCCGTCATTGTCCACAATACGACGGATACCATTGGCTACAATATGACGCAGATTTCCATGAGCACGCATCAAGGAACGCATTTGGACGCGCCTTTTCATTTCTTGGACGATGGCAAAACCGTAGATCAACTGGATTTGCATAAATGCGTGGGTAAAGCTATTCTCGTGGATTTAACTTACAAAAAACCAAAGGAAGCGATCGAAGTAGAAGACTTTGCGCCCTATGAAGACAAGATTACGGAAGGCTCGAAGGTGATTTACCGCACGGACTGGTTCAAACAACTTCCTGCAAGACATTACTTTACCGACTTTCCATACATGACGATTGAATTGGCGGAATGGTTGGCGGATCGCAAAGTGGGTTTAATCGGAATGGATGTACCCACCCCGAACCCAACGGATTATGATCCCGTCCATAAAATCTTGTTAGGAGCCGAGATCGTTATCGTTGAAGGATTGGCAAATCTAGGCGATATCGCATCCGATGATTTTTACTTTGCCGCAGCCCCGTTGAAAATAATAGGCAGGGATGGGGCTCCGATTAGAGCCTTTGCCATGGTAGGCATCTAAAAGACGGTTATTGAGAACGTTTACATGATAGAATTTAGGAAGGGCGGCGATGCCATGGCGTAGGAGGTTCAATTCGGGATACGCGGGTTGACGAAATGTTTGGCGATTGATTTAAGTCCATAACGGATGATAATTGGTCAGACAACATACAACAAACTGCATGCTATCGGACGAATTTTAGCGCAGGGACCGAAGGGAATCCCTTAAGACGATAGGAGAGAATTGAATGAATGGCGAAATGAATGGAAAACCGACACAGGGTATGCGCATGCAGACGATGCTTGCGCATTACGGCGAAGAAACATTCCATGGCGCGGTAGTGCCCCCTGTTTTTATGAATTCACTGTTCACCGCCCGATCTTACGATGAAATGAAAGGACCGGGGAACCCGTTCAGGTATTCCAGGATCAGCAATCCGACGACGGACGCGTTGGAGAAGAAGCTGGCTGCGCTCGATAACGGGGAAGCGGCCAAAGTGTTCGCATCCGGCATGGCCGCGATTTCAACCGCGTTGTTTCATTATTTAAGGCAGGGAGACCATGTCGTATGTAGTTATCCAATCTATGGCGGCACGTACGCGATTTTGTCGCAATGGATGGATCGATATGGGATCTCTTGCGATTTCGTCGACTTCCGAAATCCGGATAACATTCGCAAGGCGGTCAAGCCAAACACTAAGCTGCTGCTCACGGAAGGTTATTCCACGATGTTCATGGACGTATTCGATATACGAGCTGTTATTGCCGTAGCCAGGGAGTTTGGGCTGAAATCGATCATCGATAACACCTGCGCGACGCCGTCAACGTTGAAGCCGCTCGATTGGGGATTCGATACGGTCATGCATTCGTTATCCAAGTATTTATCAGGTCATAGCGACGTGATCGGAGGAGCGATCATTTCGGACAGCGAGACGATCTGTAAGCTGACCGAAATCGAGGTGTCGTTAATCGGCGCATCGCTTGCTCCTTTCGAATCTTGGCTCGTGAACCGGGGGCTCCGAACGTTCGGCATACGCATGAAGCAGCATGGGCAATCGGCATTGCAGGTTGCGCAGCTATTGGCCAATCATCCCAAAGTAACGAGAGTCAATTTCCCTTTTCTGCCGGATCATGAACAGCATGCCCTTGCCGTCTCACAAATGTCCGCACCGACCGGATTGCTCAGCTTCGAATTGCATGGAGGAGAGCTGTCGGTTCAGCGGTTTGTCGATGCGTTGCGTATTTTCAAAATCGGCGTCAGTTGGGGCGGCTTCGAAAGCTTGGTTTACGCGACGGCGATCGGGTGGCAGCACGAACAAGTTCGCGGGACGGAATACGAGGCCAGAGTCGAGGGACTAGTCAGGCTGTCCGTCGGGTTGGAGGATACGGAGGATTTGCTCGAGGACTTGGAGCATGCGTTGAATGAAGCATAAAATTCCGAATGAAGGATGCGTGCGGGAAATGGGAGCAAATCATATGTCGCCATATATCGAAAGAATGCACAACCCTCCGAACGAAGCGAAAGGTTTCACGCGTTGGTGGTGGTACGGCGCGGCGGTTACGAAAGAGGAAGTTCGCCGCGAGTTGGCCTATATGAAAGAAGCGGGTTTAGGCGGCGTTGAGCTGCAAATTACGTATCCGTTGCAAGCGGATTCGGAGGAGCAAGGCATCCGTAATCGTTTCTATTATTCGCCTGAATTTTTTGAGATGCTGGATTACACGCTGCTTACGGCAGAGGAAATGGGACTTTTCGTCGACTTGACGCTCTGCTCTGGCTGGCCTTTCGGGGGACCGTTCGTTCCGTACGATATGGCACCCGAGATTCTCATTCCGTATCAAATCGATGTCATGGGACCTAGTGAATATAGTCAAGATTTTACGACGATACTGCCGGGGACGCCGTGCAAAATCGTGATGGGTCAATTCGAGAATGGCGTTCTGCTTGCAGATACGCTCAAGGATATTACGCATCTGCTGGAAGAAACATCGCTGCATGGCTGGCCATGGGGCCATGGACTTAATCGGGTAAGTATCCCGGAAGGCCACTGGAAAATATATGTGTTTATTACGAATCTATATAAGCAGCAGGTCGGGATCCCGGCGCCAGGCATGGAAGGGTACGCCATCGACCATTGCCGGAAGGACGTTTCCGACTTTTATTTCGCCAATTTTGGCGATCCCTTAGTCGAGCGGATTGGCGAAGGGCGCATTCGTTCGTTTTTCTGCGATTCGATCGAGCTTGGCGGCAACAACTGGACTTCGATTTTGCCGGAACAATTCCTGCTGCGCAGAGGTTATGATTTAACGCCGTATATGCCGGCTTTGTGGGGGGATATCGGCGAGCTGACGGCGGATATTCGCTATGACTATTACAAAACGTTCTCGGAATTAACGGTGGAAAACTTCTTCCGCAACTTTACCGATTGGTGCCACTCAAGAGGGGCGAAGTCCAGAATCCAGGCGCATGGTACTTGGGGCGATATTTTGCAGGCTTATGCGGCCGCGGACTTCCCGGAAGGGGAAACGTTCGGCCCGAATGACAAATATGAAGTGAATACCGTCCATCGTAGATTAGCTTCATCCGCAGGTCATGTGTACGGACGCAACGTTATTACGAACGAAACGTTCACCTGGCTGCGCGTGCCGCGGTTTATCGAGACGCTGGAGATGATGAAAGCGGCGGTCGACGCCGTATTTCTCGACGGCATGAACCAAATCGTGAACCATGGCTATTCGTATTCGCCGGAATCGGCAGGTAAGCCGGGATGGGCGTTCTATGCGTCTTCGTTTATCTCCCATAACAATACGTGGTGGGAATATTATGCGCTGCTCTCTTCCTACATTCATACCGTTTCGGCTTTTCTGCAAGTCGGCGATAGCTATTCGGAAGTCGCGATTTACTTGCCGCAGGCCGATGTTTGGTCGTCTATGCCGATGGCAGAACTGCACATGGCGATGAAGCTGGAAGAGCATATCGGCAAAAGTTTGGTGAACCGCGTGCATAAATCGGGTTACGGTTTTGATTTCCTCAATGATGAAGCCATTACTTCGTTGTCCCGCATGACGGGGGAAGGATTGGAGATCGGCGCGAACCGGTACAAGGTGATGATTTTGCCGCATGTCAACCGCCTGCCGCTGGAAACGGCGTTAAAGCTGCTTGACTATGTGCAAGCCGGAGGTATCCTCATTGCCGTTACGGATCGGCCTCGCCATGTGCCGGGTTATCTCGGGAGAGAGGCGAATAATCGAAGCCTGGGGTTAATCATGGATGACTTGTTCGCGGGGGAAACCGGCAGTTGGAAAAACGTCGGCGACGGGAAGACGATCACTGTCGGGGACGAGGTCGAATTGGTTACTCGTTTGCGGGAAGCAGAGGCGCCGGATGTGCAGATCGAATCGCTCGAATCGAAAGCTGAAGATTCGGCCGCGCAGTCGATCGGGTATGTGCATCGGATTCAGGAAGACGTACACATCTACTTCCTGTCGAACGTAAGCAACCAAGCGCACAATGCACGCATCCGGTTCAAATACGGAACGAAGGCCGCGGCCGTTCTGGATCCGATGACACGCGAGACGATTCGCCGCATCCGGCTAGCGAACGACAGTGCGAGCATGGAACTGGCGTTCGAGCCGTATCAGTCGGTCATCGTCGTATTTGACGAAGCGCTTGAAGAAGATGCAGGCGTGCTGGATACCGGCGCGTTACCGGTCCTTGGGCAAGCTACTCGACATATCGATATTACGGAAAGCTGGAAACTGCGAATTCCTGAGGTGAAATTCGAGCAGCACCTGACGTCCTTGCAGACGTGGGAACAGTTCGAGGAAACGAAATATTACTGCGGCAGCGCATACTATGAGAAGAACGTAGACATTCCCGCGCTTCAGCCCGGGGAACGAATTTGGCTGAACCTCGAAGGCGTCCATGAAGTGGCGGAAGTGTTCGTCAATGGCCGCAGCGCGGGTGCGCTGTGGAAAGCACCGAGGCGTCTGGATCTAACCGATTGGCTGAACGAAGGGGATAATGCGCTAAGCATTAAAGTCGTGAACGTGTGGATCAATCATTTTCTCTCTCCGGAATTGCAGAAGCCGCAGCCGGAAGGGCCGTTAACGGAGCAGTGGCCGTATTTTACGGAAAAAATCAAACAAATTCGCGACAGACGGCTGCATACCCAGAAGGAAAGAGAGCAGGTTAAGGCGCCGCTGCCTGCCGGTCTATCCGGGAAAGCGATGCTTAGTATTCATAATTTGCTTCGGTTAATATAAAAAAAGAAGAACCCTCGAAACAGAAACAATCGGGGGTTCTTTGTGTTATTTTGTCGTTTCTAACCATTAGGCATAGGTTTAAGAGGGGGGCTAATGACATTAGCGGAATGAAATAGGGAATATCCCGTTATTTCATATAAATGAACATGGATGACGTTCTTCGCGTGTTAAAAGCAAAATTATGTTATAATTTAAGAAGATTATCGTTAACGATGGAATTATTATAAATGAACTGTAAAGAGTTGATTCGATTGGATATTTTGCTTCGAAAAAAGCGTAAAGCAGCCGAATTGGTTTCACTAATGAAAGAGCAGAGGGCTGTATGGAAAACCGATTCCGATATATACCACCTAAACAAAAGAAAGATTAGGGGACATTTCCCATCTGATTTTAGCCTGGAAGATATGAACATGCTGGTTCTAGAAGTTTGTACTTCACCTAGTAATGAGACGTATGTTTATTTCAAGGAAGATTTCGAGCAGGATTACTACGTTTTTGGCGACGGCGTTTATTGGATTGTCATTATTGGCGAGAATGGAATTATTGAGACTGTATTTCCCCCTAATTCTTATAGAGGATATCTGGATTCAATGAATGGATACCAATATCTCGGAACAATAAGGAGGTGCTGTACCTTGGTTAAGCAATCCGATATTTTAATTTACGGAATGGATGTGAAGGACCTCGATACGAGTGCCTTTGAGATGATGGAAATGCTTCATATAAGAAGCAAAATTCATCAATATTTTCATGAGTTATCGGATGATGAGAAGAACGAAGTCACGCGCTACGACCTGATCCTCATTTCAAACGCTCAACAGTTTTATGACAAAATGAAATCGATTTATGATTTTCAAAATCAAAACAGAGTCGATGAAGAGTGGTGGTGGCATCTCCATAAAATCGTGCAGGCTTTTCAAGAAAGAAGATTTACGATCAGTTTCGCGAAGGTCGGCGGTGACTTGTTGGTAAATACGGTTTGAAACAGTCTGAAAAAGCCTCATTTGCGAGGCTTTTTTCAGTTATTTTAGATAATGATGTTTTGTTAGTTATGCATAAATGGCAGATGTTGATAATGTCGAAAAAGTCGATTCTCCACTGTAGAGATCGACTTTTTTCCATTTTTGCTTTTAAGGTATTAAGATTTTATACTTCTATACTAATGTTTCTTGCTCAATGGATCGGAGAGCCAATTTTTCAAGCAATCGCTCATGTCTTTCCTGACTTTCTTGAATAACTGTAACTCGCCCAACTATATTGTGAAGATCCAATGATAAAGCGTCTATTTTAGCATCTGATTCATCGATACGATTGATTACTGCTGAAGTTATTAATTTGAGTTCTTTTAATTGTTCAAGGATTAAGTCCAATTTATCCAATGTAAACCCACCATTCTACGAGGAAGGAATATAATGTTCCCATTATATCAAAAGAAATAATAGATGGATAGGAACAAGAAATCCCCATATCGAATGAAGATTTCTTGTTCACTACGAATCAACGCTTCGCCTTGTAAAACTCATGGTAAAGCTTCATCAACGCCCGCTTCTCAATTCTAGACACGTAAGAACGGGAAATCCCCAGTTCCCGCGCGATTTCGCGCTGCGTCCGCTCGTCCCCGCCGCCATCAAGGCCGAACCTCCCCCGAATAACCTCTTGCTCACGATCATCCAGAATATCAAGATTACGGTATATTTTGCTTTTCTCGATTTTTAGCTGCACTTGTTCGACGACTTCGTCGGGCTCCGTGCCGAGTATATCCTGCAAAGTGATTTCGTTCCCCTCTTTGTCCGTTCCGATGGGGTCGTGAAGTGACACGTCCTTACGTGTTTTTTTCAAGGAACGCAAATGCATAAGTATCTCATTCTCAATACAACGAGCGGCGAAAGTGGCGAGCTTCGTTCCCTTGTTCGGCTGAAAGCTTTCGATAGCTTTAATGAGCCCGATCGTCCCAATGGAGATGAGATCCTCCAGGTCCTCTCCGGTATTATCGAACTTCTTGACGATATGGGCCACTAAACGCAGGTTATGCTCAATGAGCAGGTTGCGGGAAACGGGGTTACCCTCCGCCAGCCGCTGCAAATGCAACGCTTCTTCATCATCGGTTAAAGGTTGCGGGAATGCGTTGTTTTTCACGTAAGAGACCAGCAAAGATAATTGTTTCAGGAACAGGGCTATCGATGTGATAAAACCGGGCACGGGAAGGCCACCTCCGTATGTGAGTTCGACTTGCGGGAAAGAAGCATTACCATTGTATGTGGATAGTCGCCCATCCGTGCCTGTTCCAAATCTTTAAAAACTAAAATTGTCGAATGGCAATGACCATCAATGGGAAATAATGAACGCAACAGTTTGAAAATGTTATTTTCCAGGAGGTGTTGCTATGGCTGTGAAAAATGCCGGGCGCGGAACGCAGGCATACAAGCCGGTATCCATGTCATCGAAAGAGTACCAGGCATTCGCGAAGGCACGGGAACCATCCCGGTCCATATTAACGAATTGCCTTAAGGCGTTCCTGGTAGGAGGATTTATTTGCTTCATTGGCCAGGGAGTACAACAGTTTTTCATGAAGGCTTTCCATATGACTTCAAAGGATGCGGGGAATCCGACCGTTGCGGTCATGATTTTATTGTCGGTCATCTTGACCAGCTTGGGCGTCTACGACAAAATCGCTCAGTGGGCAGGCGCGGGAAGCGCAGTTCCGGTTACCGGATTCGCCAACTCCATGTGCTCAGCGGCTATTGAACATCGCAGCGAAGGATTGGTGCTTGGCGTCGGTTCGAACATGTTCAAGCTGGCGGGATCCGTTATCGTATTCGGTGTAGTGGCGGCTTTCATTGTCGGCATTATCTACTGGGTGTTCGGGATTGGGGCATGGCATGATACTACAGGGTAAACGCACATGGGTTTTCCCGAAGCCGCCTGTTATTATAGCCACCGGAACGGTCGTCGGTCCGGATGAAGGTCAAGGTCCGCTCGCTTCCGATTTCGATTTGGTTCATCCCGATCTTGAGATGGGGCAGCCGACTTGGGAAAAGTCGGAAAGATTGCTGCTGGAGCAAGCAACGGATATTGCGCTCCAGCACGCGAACATCACCAAAGATCAGCTGCATTTTTTCGTGGGCGGAGATTTGATGAATCAGATTATTAGCAACTCATTTGCCGCCCGGACTTTAGGGGCTCCTTACCTTGGGGTTTTCGGCGCATGTTCAACGTCAATGGAATCACTCGCTGTCGCTTCCCTCATCGTGGGTTCCGGGGCTGGCGAATACGTGATGGCGGGAACTTGCAGCCATAATTCCACGGCAGAGAAACAATTCCGGTACCCGACGGAATACGGATCGCAGAAGCCTCCAACCGCACAATACACGGTAACGGGAGCCGGTGCTGCGGTTGTGGGCCGCGAAGGGAAAGGGCCGATCATCACCGCCGCGACAATTGGCAAGATCATGGATCTGGGAATTAAAGATCCGTTTAATATGGGGGCGGCAATGGCCCCGGCGGCGGTCGATTCCATTCAAGGCCATCTTCAGGATACGGGAAGAGAACCCGGTTATTACGACATGATCGTTACAGGGGACTTGGCCAGCGTCGGACATCCTATCGCCAGCGAAATGCTGCAAAGAAACGGCGTGCCGATGGGACAAACGAAATTTCAAGACTGCGCTCTGATGATTTACGACGTAGAAAACCAGAAGGTACAAGCCGGAGGCAGCGGATGCGCCTGTTCGGCAGTCGTGACCTACGGCCACCTGCTCAAACGAATCCAAAGCGGAGAGCTTCGCAGAGTACTCATCGTCGCAACAGGATCACTGCATAGCCCGCTTTCCTATCAACAAGGCGAAAGCATTCCTTGCGTGGCGCATGCCGTAGCCATTGAAGCGCAGAACACTGACAATCAAGGAGGTGCTGCCAAATGATGCCTTATTTATGGGCATTCTTGGTCGGCGGCGGAATTTGCGTAATAGGCCAATTGTTATTCGATGTGGTGAAGTTGACTCCCGCACATACGATGGCATCGCTGGTCGTTGCGGGCGCGGTGTTGGATGCGATTGGCTGGTACGATCCGCTGATCGATTTCGCCGGTGCGGGGGCAACGGTACCCATTACCAGTTTCGGCAATGCGTTGGTGCATGGCGCAATAACGGAGCTGAAGAAGGATGGGTGGATCGGCGTTATTACGGGCATATTCACGGTGACAAGCGCAGGGGTATCGGCGGCGATCGTCTTTTCATTTTTAGCCTCGCTAGCCGCACGTCCGAAAGGCTGAACGGATGGCCTGAAGTGGCAACAGCCAGACCTGATTCCGGGTTTGGCTGTTTCTCTATTGTTTTTTGGAAGAAACTAAAATTTACGACGGCATCCAAATTCCGGTATAATAAGGTGGGGAATATAAAAATAACATCAAAGTAGATTCCATAGGAGGAACGGGAATGGATCATCATGCCGCGATGCAACTATTAGATCAGATCAGACGCAATATGGAATCTTGTATTTATGGTAAAAAAGATGAAATTGCTTTAATGCTCACCGCAATGCTCGCGGGAGGACATGTTCTAATCGAAGACGTACCCGGCACCGGCAAAACGCAGATGGTAAAGGCGTTAGCCCTATCCGTTGGCGGCGTATTCCATCGTATACAATGCAACCCCGATTTATTGCCTACCGATATAACCGGTGTTTCCATTTATCATCCAAAGCTGGAAGAGTTCGTATTCAGACCCGGTCCGGTTATGGCTAATTTATTGCTTGCCGATGAAATTAACCGCGCTACGACGAAGACGCAATCCGCTTTGTTGGAAGCGATGGAAGAAAGAAGAGTATCCGTAGACGGCGAAACGCACGTACTGCCTCATCCTTTCATGTTATTCGCTACCCAAAACCCTATAGAATTCGAAGGCACGTACAGCCTGCCGGAAGCGCAATTGGATCGTTTCTTGATGAAAATCAAGCTGGGTTATCCGGACGAGGCTTCCGAGAAACGTCTCGTTGTTGAGCCAGGCGCAAGCCGGGCGGCCGAATCGTTGTCCGCGGTTGCGACCGTAGATAACGTTGCCCAAATGCAGCGTCTGGCGGAAAGCATCCACTTGGAATCAACGGTGGCCGATTATTTAATCGCTTTAATTCGCGGAACCCGCCAGCATTCAAGCGTATTGCTTGGCGCAAGCCCGCGTGCGGGCGTCGCGCTCTCCTCCGCGGCTAAAGCTTATGCTTTCTTGAACCACCGCTCCTTCGTATTGCCGGACGACGTGAAAGCGATGGCTCCGTTAGTACTGGGTCATAGGCTGCACTTGCGCTCCGAAGCCCGGATGCAGGGCATTACGACCGTGCAGGTTCTCCAAGATGTTCTCCGTCTATTGCCTGTTCCCGTCGGGATGGAGCGATAATCATGTCGCGGCTCTACTTTCCACGTGCATGGTGGCTAAGCTTAATTTTATATTTGTTCGCTTTTTGCTACTTGTTATTCCAAGGCGGCAAAACCTCGCTCATGCTTTTCGTTATCCTTAACGCGCTCGGCATCTATTTGATGCTTGGACGCTGGAGCGGCATTGGCGGCGTTCAGGGCATTAGATTGACGGATATGGGAGAAGGCAGCTCAGCGCTCCTGACCGCGGGGATGAGGCTTCGGGTTAAGCTGCGCATGCAAATTCCCGGTTTATGGCCGCTTCCTTATATTATCGTAAGGGAAAAGCTAGTTCGGTCTACCGGCGGAGAATCGCAATTGTACGAAATGTCCTTCGTGCCGGATTACAAGCGCAGAGGCGAGGTTCAATTCGAGACGGCCCCACTTAGAAGGGGCAGGTATCAATTTCAAAGGACGGACTGCTCGACGAGAGATATCTTCGGATTGTTCGAGCATCGCGGATCGTTTGCCGAGCCGCTTCATATTCAGGTTTTACCCCGGACGGTGGCGCTTAAAGACTGGCGGTTGTTCCGTCGCTCGCAAAGGGGTGTTTTTCAACACACCTTCACCTCCCTCTGGGCACGGGAAACGACTCAGATCGACGGAGTCAGGGAATATATTCACGGGGACCGGTTATCGCGGATCCATTGGAATGCCACGGCCAAGACCGGTCAGTGGAAATCCAAAGAATTCGAAAGAGAAGCGCTCCCGCGCGTCGTGTTCGTACTGGATCGGAACGCGGCTTCCTACGCAGTCGCGGATCAGTTTGAGCTTGCCGTCTCTGTAGCCGCATCTTTGCTTGAATTGACGATAGCCAAAGGGATGCCGGTCGGATTTGTTTCCTCGGGTCAAACCTCTTATTGGTTCGGCGAAGGGAGAACGCCCGTCTCTCGCGATGAAGTTCTTCAGCATTTGGTGGATGTTGAAGCGGATGGCAAAGATACCTTGGGAGATTTGCTATGCCAGGTGGCGGAACGTTATGAGCCTGGCATCCATATCGTGATCATCGGCTCTTCTACGGATGAACAAACCGTAGTGGTTATGAATGCCCTCGAAAGCAAAAGAATGGTTCCAAGCGTAATACACATTGCGGACAAGCATTCTCAGGCTGACGAAGCTGCTAAACTCCGCCAGTGGCGGCTATTATGCCAGGCGAAGCAATGGGAATTTTGCTCGGTGTCCCAGTTGGATAAGCTGCCCCAAGTATTGGGGGTGGTGTCCGCATGATGAAACTGCGAATGCCCCGCGAATTTTGGCGGCGGCTTGTGCTTGAACGCTTTCATAGACTTCTTGCGCTCATTATCGTGCTTCAACTGATCCAATGTTTTACCGATTATTGGTGGGAAGAAACCTATTCCATTGTATATGGTGCGTTGGCTGTAACGGCAGTTACCGAATTGTTGTTCACTAGAAAGTTCTGGCTTCGTTTTTTAATAGAATTTCTCGCTGCGATAGCTTTGATTTTGTGGAAGATTCCGATCGTGTGGGGAGAGTGGCCGGAGAGCTGGCGCGTATGGCAAGACGTGAGACGGTTTATTTCCTTTCACGCTGAGCAGATGCATCCCTTTATCGAAATGACCGTTGGCGTTGTGCTGGCCGTTCATATATTGGCCTGGTTGGGCGCAAGGCGCGCGGGTGCGATATTCGTAGTCGTACTGTCGATTATCGTAATGGCGTCAGTCGATTCTTTCTTTCCATTGGAGTTATGGCACAATATCGCATGGATCGTAGCTGCGGGGCTTATCTGGCTGGTCATCCTCCATTTAAGGCAGCTGCAGGCAAGGCATCCGGATAGCTGGGAAGCTTTAGCGGAAAGACCGCTGGACATCGCTTTCCCCGCTGTCATTATTATTGCTCTTGTTCTGCTGGCTGGTATTTTCATGCCTCGAGCTCCTGTGTTGCTTGAAGATCCCTACACGATATGGACAGAAGCGCAAGGGCGCGAAGTACCCGCATTTGCCGGAGAGGGCGGCGTGGAGAAGAACAACCCGGTGGTTAAGCCGTCCGGCTCTTCGCTTTCGGGTTACAGCAGGGACGATCGGAAAATCGGCGGCGGATTTCAATTCGACTATTCTCCCGTTATGACGATTACAACTTCTCAGCGAAGTTACTGGCGAGGAGAGACGAAATCGATCTACACGGGCAAAGGTTGGGGAGACCGCAAAAATCCGCAATTGATTGGTTCTGCATACGGAAATAAAGCGGATCTAACGCTTCTACCCGAACGTGCGGCTGGAGTTAAGACGATTGAAGTCGTTCAAACCGTTACGGTGCTGCGCAAAGATAAAATCCCCGTACTGTTTGCTGCCGGCCCGGTCGCTTCGGTGTCCGAGCTCAAAAGCGATAATAACCCCGGTTTGAAGTGGAATCCCGAAGAATGGGAACTGCGGTGGAGCAAACCGTCTCGGGTAGAGTCGTACACAGTCGTCTCTAAAGTTGCGGTACTGGACGAAGATGCGTTGCGCAAAACCGTTACCCCAGCGGATAACAGCAACATAGATCTTGCTCCCTACTTACAGCTTCCGGATTCTTTGCCTCAGCGCGTTCGCGATTTGGCCAAGGAACAAACAAGCGGATTGACTAACGATTACGACCGCGCGAAGAAGCTGGAAAAATTTCTTAAAAATTCGTTTCCCTATACGAACAAACCGGATCTTACCCGTCAAACAAACCGGGCAACCGGAGATGTCGTAGATGCGTTCTTATTCGAAATTAAGGAAGGCTATTGCGATTATTTCTCTACGTCGTTCGTCGTTATGGCGCGTTCAATCGGTTTGCCGACCCGATGGGTCAAAGGCTACGCAACCGGTGTCGATCCGTCGACGCAGGAACGCGAACGCTTCGGCGGGGTTCCTGACATTCCGAATCCTTCGGGCGCCGGTACCTACACCGTTCGCAATGCGGACGCTCATTCGTGGGCGGAAGTTTATTTCGAAGGGTACGGGTGGGTTCCTTTCGAGCCGACCTCCGGATTTTCCGTTCCGCAGCCGTTGCCGGAAGGAGAAGTGCTGCAACCGGATACGGATCCAGCTGCAGCAACTGCTCCGGTAGAGGAAGGTACGGGAGAAAAGAACAAAAATTGGCTCGTCCCTACTGGGGCTGTCGTCGTTGTTCTAATCATTGTTTCCTTGGTTTTCGTCGGGTACAGAAGCAGGCGCGCTCAACAGTTATGGAGTCGGATTCGCAATCGAGGCAATACGCCCAACCAAAGGGTCGTCCGCGAGATGGAGAGGCTGCTTTCATTTCTTAACCGCCAAGGCTTGCGCAGGGAATCGCACGAGACCATCAGAGAAACGTTTTCGCGCTTCGGCAACAAGTTTTCTTCTTTGCGAACCGACTTTGAAGGTGCTTTGACGACATTCGAACAAGCGCGTTACGGTCACGATAACGGGAACAGTCAGCTTCTGCAGCAATTTAACGAAGCGGCGACCAAAATCCGCAAAGCTTTATAACAGACAGAGTAATAAGAGTTCTTTTTATTTGACTGTCGCACAATAATCGGGAAAGCGCGGGTCTACCGGGCTTTCCCTTTTTTTGCAGCCGCTGTCCTAAGGACAGCGAAGCCGTTTTACTTGGCCGGGTGGGGTGTGTTATATTTTGAGGAAGTATAGCCGTTAACAGACAGGAGTTTTCATTAAAGATGTTCAAGCGTTTGCTTCCCGATCAGATCGTTAATACCGTATTTGATATTGATTTGGATGAATTGAAAACCCGAGGAGTCCGGGGCATCATTACGGATCTCGACAACACCCTGGTTAGCGCCAGAACTCCGCTTGCTACGCCGGAATTGGCTGGTTGGTTGAATTTGGTCAAGGAGCAGGGTTTTCGTGTCGTTATCCTTTCCAATAACAATAAGTCCAGGGTGGCCAAATTCGCCGAGCCGCTCGGAATTTCATTCATACCTGCAGCGCGCAAGCCGGCGGGAGCCGCTTTCCGCAGGGCATTAAAGCTGATGGAACTGTCGCCTGAACAAGCGGTCGTAGTTGGGGATCAGATGCTGACCGACGTATTAGGCGGACGCCGAGCAGGGTTACATACAATCCTAGTGACACCGATCGCTCCCCGCGAGGAAGGATGGGCCACGCAAATCAATCGTCGGATTGAGAAAATCGCTTTGGCCCGTCTTCGTAAAAAAGGGCTTTGGCCGGATAAGGGAGGACGCTAACATGACGCAAGAACAACTTCAAGCTTCCCGTTGCGCAGGTTGCGGAATTCCGCTGCATAGCGAAGATCCGAAGAAGCCGGGTTTCGTGCCCGCCTCATCTTTGGATAAAGAAGAAGCCATTTGCCAGCGCTGTTTCCGGATTAAGCATTATAGTGAAGCTTCATCCGTTACCGTAGATCAAGATGAATTTTTGAAATTGCTTGGCGGGATAGCCTCTACGAACAGTCTTGTTGTCCATATCGTGGATTTGTTCGATTTTCAGGGCAGCTTAATATCGGGTCTGCAGCGTTTCGTCGGGAATAACCCGGTGCTGTTAGTCGTGAATAAGATCGATCTGCTCCCGCCCGTAACGAACTGGAATCGTCTGCGCAACTGGGTGCAGAAGCAGGCAAGCGAGGAAGGACTAAAAGTAGTAGACGTCGTTCTATGCAGCGCGCGCCGCAATATCGGCTTTGACCGTGTCGTTGAGGCTGTCAATTCGTTGCGTCAGAATAAGGACGTCTATGTGGTTGGCGCGACCAATGTAGGTAAAAGCACGCTAATCAACCGATTAATTTCCGACTACAGCGACTTGAAACGAGAGCTCACCGTATCCCGATATCCCGGGACGACGCTCGATGCGGTGCATATTCCTCTCGACGACGGGAAAAGCATCATCGATACGCCCGGCATCGTCTATTCTTGGAGGATGTCGGAAATCATTCCCCGCAAAGATTTGGCTGCCCTGCTTCCAGACAAACCGCTTAAGCCTCTCACTTACCAGTTAAACGAAAAGCAAACTTTGTTCTTCGGAGGGTTAGCGAGATTTGATTTCGTGGAGGGGGAACGTCAATCGTTCACCGCTTATTTATCAAGCGGATTGCCGGTACATCGGACGAAGCTGGAGCGGGCTGACGAGCTCTATGAACAGCATCGCGGGGTCATGTTAAGCCCTCCGAGCTTGGAAGACCTTGAGAGCATGCCGGCCTGGACCCGGCATCGCCTTAGAATACCGGCGAATTCGAAGCAGGACATTTTCATCTCGGGCATCGGATGGATTCAGACGAACGGGAAGACGGGCGCAACGGTCGACGTGCATGCTCCGCGCGGGATTAAAGTGATGCTGCGGGAAAGTATCCTGTGAGGGTCAACCACCTTGGGAGAGGAGCCAGCGCTTGATGGACAGCAATACCGTAATTTACGGGGTTATTGGCGACCCCATACGCCACTCCAAATCCCCGATCATGTTGAATCGTGCGTTTCGGGAAAAGGGAATAAACGGAGCCTATGCCGCTTTTCATGTGACTCCGGGTCAATTGGAGCAGGCTATCTCAGGCGTTCGCGGTTTGGGATTCAGGGGGTTAAACGTAACTATCCCGCACAAAATCGAAGTGATGGCGTTTCTCGACGAAATTAGCGAAGGCGCACGTGCCGCAGGCGCAGTGAATACAATCGTTAACGACAATGGCCGTCTCATCGGATATAATACGGACGGCATCGGATACGTACGTTCCTTGAAGGAAGAAGCCGAGCCGAGCTTGGCGGGCAAAACCATTATCGTATTAGGTGCCGGAGGCGCGGCGAGAGGCATATTATGGGCTCTGGCGCAGGAAAATCCGGCAGCGATTCTGCTTGCGAACCGCACGGAATCCAAAGCCGCCGAGCTCGCGTCGTCGCTTTCTCCGGATTACCGCATCTCATCTTTATCTTGGAGCGACCTTCGCGAGGCTTGCTCATCCGCGGACGTAGTCATCAACACGACGTCCGTCGGAATGTCACCGAACATCGACGCAATTCCGATAGATGCCACGTGGCTTAAACGCGGAGCGGTAGCCAGCGATTTGATCTACAACCCGCTCAAGACCGCCTTCCTAGCGCAGGCAGAGCAGCACGGCTGCCGTATCCATGGCGGATTGGGCATGTTCATCTACCAAGGCGCGTACGCCTTCGAATATTGGACCGGGCAGTCGGCCCCTGTCGATGCGATGCGTGAAGTGGTTCTGGCTTCTTTCGGGAAGTAGGCACGGTTTGATGATTTGGATTTTCACAATAGAAAGCAGGAAATAACATGTTGACAGGAAAACAAAAACGCCACCTAAGGTCGCTAGCGCATCACCTCACTCCGATATTTCAAGTCGGCAAAGGCGGCACCAACGACCATCTCATTCGCCATATCGAGGAAGCCATCGAAGTGCGCGAGCTTATCAAAGTATCCGTATTGACCAACTGCTCCGACGATCCTCGCGAAATCGGCGCGGAATTGGCGGAGAAATCCGGCTCGGAACTCGCTCAAGTCATCGGCAAAACGATCGTTCTCTACAAGGAATCAAAGGATCACAAACAGATTGTGCTTCCTCGTCGCTCATAATGGATGGAATGGCGGGATCCTATGCGTAGAATCGGTTTGCTTGGAGGAACGTTCGATCCGGTCCATATCGGTCATCTGCTGGCCGCGCAAGCCGCGCAGGAGGCTGCCAAACTCGATGAAGTCTGGTTCGTTCCGACCTTGATTCCTCCTCACAAGCCGCAGCCTGGAGCGGATAGCGGCGCCAGACGACGAATGCTTGAAGCGGCGATTGCCGGAAACCCTGCTTTTCGGGTGGAAGACATCGAATTGCGGCGCGAGGGCATCTCTTATACGATCGACACCGTGATCACCTTGCAGGAAAGCTTTCCCGAGGTGATGTTTTATTGGATCGTCGGTTCGGATATGGTGAAGGACTTGCCGAATTGGCGGAAAATCGACGAGCTTGCGGAACGGCTTGCTTTTGTAGGCTTGGAGCGACCGGATCAGCCCGGCGACGACTCCTTGCTGCCTTCCTTCATTAGACGCCGTTTGCTTAGAGCCGCAATGCCGCCTATGGGTATTTCTTCCTCCGAAATCAGACGAAGGCTCAAGGAAGGCCGTTCGGTTAGATACATGATTCCGGATGCGGTTCTTGAAATTATTCGGAAGGATGGCTTATATGAATCTTGAGTCGTTACGCGAAGCTACCCGCAAGCAAATGCCGGATAAGAGATGGAAGCATACGCTTGGGGTCGTCGAGACAGCTATTAAGTTAGCTAAACGCTTTGACGGTGATCCCGTGAAGTCGGAACTTGCGGCGCTGCTGCACGATTACTCCAAAGCTTGGGCAATCGATCGGATGGAAGCTATTATTCGCGAGCAGCGGCTATCGATGGACCTTTTGGTTTACGACAAGGAATTATGGCATGCGCATGTAGGCGCTTGGGCAGTGCAGGACGAACACGGAATAACGGACGAAGAAGTGCTGGATGCAATTCGGTATCATACTTCCGGACGGGAAAACATGACCAAGCTGGACAAAATCGTTTGTTTAGCGGATTATATAGAGCCAGGCAGAGATTACCCCGGCGTGAGTAAGATTCGCGAACTCGCTAAACATAGTGTGGAGGAAGCGTTGATCGCGGCTTTCGATTCGACGATCGAAGTGCTGATCGAAAGAGGGAAACGTATTTTTCCATTAACGGTACTTGCACGCAACGATTTGATAGGGCAATTAAAACAATCCAACAACAAAATAGCAAATGGAGGCTGAGACATGGCAGGAAACTCAGAACAATTATTGAAGGCGGTACTCGATGCGGCCGAAGAAAAAAAAGCAAATGACGTCGTAGCCTTGAACTTGCAAGGCATATCGCTGATTGCGGATTATTTCGTCATTTGTCACGGGAATTCGGACACTCAGGTGCTGTCGATCGCGACTGAAATCCGCAAGCGCGCAGAGATAAGCGGCAAAAGGGTTCGTTTGGAAGGCATGGATACGGCACGTTGGGTGCTTGTAGATATGGGTGACGTCGTCGCGCACGTATTCCATCGCGATGAGCGGGAGTATTATCATTTGGAGCGTCTGTGGTCCGATGCGAAGGCAGTTGAAACCGTATGAACCTAACGGCCGGAACCTTGCAACAACTGTGGGTTCGCAGGGAGGTTTCTCCTCATGGCTGGTTTCTCGGTTATGGAGCGGATGAAGGGCCGGAAGTTCTGTTACCGTACGGAGAAGCAGCCGGAGACAGACCGCAAGTCGGTACGGAAATCGAAGCGTTTCTCTTTCACGACGACAAGGAGCGATTAACGGCTACCTTGCGTAAACCATTGCTCGTGTTAGGTGACATGGCTAAGCTTAAGGTCGCGGATTTCCATCCCCACTTCGGATTTTTCCTTGAGATGGGAATCGGACGTCAATTGCTGTTGCCGTTAAAACAATTTCCTGTCGAGCGCAGGAACGTATGGCCGCAAACGGGCGATGAGCTGTTCGTCGTCATGAAACACGACAAAGAAGGGCGTATGCTCGCCCGTCTTGCCAAGATCGACGATTTCGCACCGCATATATTCCGGGCCCCGACTTCCTGGCTCAACGAATGGAAGGAAGGCTGGGTAACGGACGTCTATCGCGATGGCGTATTTACGTTGGTTGAGGGAGGAGTGCTCGGATTCGGCGCCCTTGGCTACATACATGAAGGTTCTATGGTTCACCCGCTGCGCATCGGGCAGAAGTTCAACGCCCGCGTGACGCAAGTAAGGGAGGACGGCCGTGTCTCGCTCAGCATCCGTGCCGCCAAGGAAACCGGCCGATTGGAAGATGCCGACCGTATTCTTGCCTTCATTAAGGAGCGTCCCGGCGGGGCAATGCCCTACTCCGATCAGACAAGCGCGGAAGATATACAGCGTCGGTTCCAACTGAGCAAATCCGCGTTTAAGAGAGCTCTTGGCAAGCTGATGAAGGAAGGGCTTGTCACGCAAAAGGGCAATTGGACGCATCTGAAAGCGGAGCAGCCGGAGTCGGACAATGAGCCCGGATCTCGATCCGAAGACCCGACTCATTAATTTCAAAGTCAAACCTAACACAGACTGGGGAGACAACCATGCGTACTTACCGACAATTCGCCGCCGTCTATGACCGTTTGATGGAAGAAATGCCGTATTCCGAATGGATGAGCTTCGCCCGTCGATGCTGGGATAAATATGGCATACCGAAAACTGTTGTGGATCTGGGCTGCGGCACGGGCAATATGGCGATACCGCTTGCAAGGTCGGGCTTTAGCGTATTCGGAATCGACCTGTCTTCCGAAATGTTATCGGTTGCCCGCAGCAAATGGGATGAACCATCATCTCGAGGCGGGTACCGGGAAGAGCCGGGGACGATTCGTTGGCTTCAACAGGATATGCGGGATTGGGATCTTCCGGAGCCTGTGGACGCCGTTATTAGCTTCTGCGATTGCCTGAACTATTTAACCGAGCCGCAGGACGTAACGGCTACGATTCGTCAAACCTATAAAGGCTTAGCGCCGGGCGGATTATTCTTGTTTGACGTACATTCTCCTAAACAATTGGTACGTTATGCGGACGAGCAGCCATTCGTTTACGACGAGAAGGACGTTGCCTATTTATGGACCTGCGATTATGACCCGCAGCGAATGGAAATCGAGCACTCGCTTACGTTCTTCATCCAAGAAGAAGCTGTTTTGAAGAGCGGCTTCGGCGGCGGTCCGTTATATAGTCGATTCGAAGAGTCCCATGTGCAAAGAGCTTACGATCCCGATTGGATCGCCAGGCAATTAACGGAGACGGGATTCGAGCTTCTGCATTATGTCGCTGATTTCACATGGGACAAGCCGAATGCGGAATCGGAGCGTTTGTTTTACGTGGCACGTAAACCTGAAAAGTAGAAATTATCGTTTAGAGGCGTCCCTTCGCTGGGGCGCCTTTTTTGAACGCCAGAAAGTATAAAATTCGAGGGTGGCATCGCCACCTGGGCAGTTTTTTGGCCTTCGCGAAGATGCTACACTGCGATTCAAGGTGATGAGGGCAGTTTTTTGGCCTTGGTGAAGTCTCGACGTTGCAGATCAAGGTGATGAGGGCAGTTTTTTAGCCTTGGCGAAGTCTCGACGCTGCGGTTCAAGATGATGAGGGCAGTTTTTTGGCCTTGGCGAAGTCTCGACGCTGCGGTTCAAGAAGGTGAGGGCAGTTTTTTGGCCTTCGCACCAAATTACAGTGGCGGAAGGGTCGATGACGGCGTATAAGGAGGGCACATTCCTTCCCGAAAACGGTAATGCCGGTTATCTCAATGGATTTGGAGAAGTTCGCCGTATTGTTCTGGTCGCCTTCCGCGCAGTCGGCATTCCGAATGCCGAGGAACGGACGATGTTGTTTCTGGCCCGCGGGGTACTTTGCAACATTTCGACAGCGCTGGATATGCCAGAGTTGAAGGGAAGATAAGGAATGAGACAAGTTTTTAAAATTTGTAATGGATCAATCACTAATTGTGATTGACTAATCAATTACAGCGTGATATATTGTATTCAAGTTAGTGATTGATCAATTACATTTCAATATGAGGTGATTGTTATGGAAAAAGCGATTGTAGTAGGAGCAACGGGCGGTACGGGTGCTTCGGTTGTGGAGGAGTTAGTCAAGCGAGGGATACGGACGGTAGCCTTCGGGCGTTCTCGCCAGAAGCTGGAGAAACTTAAGACTAATCTTGGTCATCCGGAACATTTGGCAATTGCCGTAGGTGATGCCTTCAGTCCGAATGACATCGTTCTCGCTGCAGAAGGCGCGGACGTCCTGTTCCATTGCGCGAACGTGCCGTATCACGAGATGGTGAACAAGCTGATTCCTCTTGGCGAATCGGTGATGGAGGCTGCCGACAGGCTGAGCTTAAAGGTAGTCGCAATCGACGGCATCTACCCCTATGGAAGAAGACAGATGTCTCGGGCGACCGAGGATCATCCGAAGCAGCCGCATACGAGGAAGGGCAAAGTCAGGCTCGCTTACGAGAAAATGCTGTTCGAAGATAGGTGGAGCCGGGCTAAGGTCATGATCGTCCGCTTGCCGGATTATTACGGCCCTACCGCGAACGAAGCTTCTTATCTGGGCTCTACGCTCGAAGCGATCGCGGCCGGCAAGATGGCTTTTTACATCGGCAATATGCATGTCCCTCGGGAGTTCGTCTACTTGCCGGACGCTGCGTTCATGATTGCGGAACTCGCAAGCAGGGACGAAGCTTATGGTCAGAACTGGCATATTCCGGGCGCAGGTTTGATCTCGGGCAGAGAGATCGTCCGAATCGCCCGGCAGGCATGCGGAAGCGCCAAATCGGTCATTCCGCTCGGAAGAGTCGGGCTGTCATTGCTCGGTATGGCCGTTCCGGTAATGAAAGAGGTAGTGGAGATGCTCTATTTAACCGAAGAGCCGCTTGTTTTGAGCGGTGACAAATACGAGCGGTTAATCGGACCGGCACGGGCGACGGCCTTCGAAGAGGGAATCACGGTTACGGTTCGCGAGTTGCAAAGAAGAAACGGCTCTTTAATAAAGGTTTCAAGTAATTGATTGACCAATCACAAATTTGGAGGGGTCAGTGAATGAACCATCTAATCGTCTTTACACATCCAAGAAAAACCAGCTTCAATCGCGCGATTCTGGACGCGGTGACAGAAATTTGCCGGCAAGAAGGGGATGCGGTTGTTGTTCGGGATTTATACGACATCGGATTCCAACCCGTACTTGGCTCGAGCGAAATGCTTGGCGGAGTGGGGGAGGATGTCAGCCTGGAGCAGGCTTACGTATCGTGGGCGGATCATGTGACGTTCATCTATCCATTATGGTGGACGGGTTTGCCTGCCATGCTGAAAGGGTATATCGACCGCGTATTTTCGTACGGATTCGCCTACAAGTATGACAATGGGGTTCAAATCGGGTTGTTGAAGGGCAAGAAGGCGACACTCATCCATACGCAGAACAAATCCCAAGAAGAATATGAAGCAAGCGGTATGGGGAATGCGCTGCGTCTTACGATTGATGAAGGGATATTCGCGTATTGCGGCTTCGAAGTGACTTCTCATCTCGTATTCGACTCTATCCTGGCATCGACCTCCGAAGATAGAAAGGCTTGGCTTGCTCAGCTTTCGGAACTGATGCGCATTGATCCGGCAAAGAATGAGAAGGCGGGCTTGAACAATAGTCTCTATTTGAATTTGTAATTTATCAATCAATAATAACTATAAGGAGAGATATATCATGAGTTTCAAAGCTCAACAGTTGTCGGCATCATCGAACGTTATACCCTATCGTTGGTGGGCGCTCATCGCGCTAGCGCTTGCCCAATTCCTCGTCGTGCTGGACGCGTCCATCGTCAACATCGCGCTTCCGTCCCTAGGCGAAGAACTTCACCTGGATACGAATACGCTTAGCTGGGTGATCACGGCTTACGTATTGCCGTTCGGAGGGCTGCTGCTTCTGGGCGGGAGACTGTCCGACCGGTACGGACATCGTCGGTTGTTCATCGCCGGTGTCGCCGGATTCGCAATCGCTTCTGCGGCGGCGGGATTCGCGAGCTCGGGAGCGTGGCTTTTGACCGCAAGAGCGGTGCAGGGCGCCTCGGCAGCGCTTCTCGCCCCGGCGGCTCTCGCTCTCCTCACTAGACTGTTCACGAATCCGCAGGACAGGGCAAAGGCTCTTGGCATTTGGGGTGCGGTCGCCGGAGTAGGCAGCGCCGCGGGCGTGCTGCTGGGAGGGGTGTTGACTTCTGCATTCGGATGGTCATCGGTGTTCTTCGTAAATGTTCCCATAGGTCTATTGGTGATCGTGGCGACTCCGATTCTTATCGCCAAAGATAAGCCTGGCGAACGCGCAAGTCTGGATCTACCGGGAGCCGCTACGGTTACGGCCGGCATCGTTATGCTAGTGGCCGCTCTCTCCGAAACCGAACGAGTCGGCTGGACATCTCCGCTTACGTTGACGCTAGCTGGCGTATCCATTGTGCTGCTCTCCGCGTTCGTCATTATCGAGCGACGAGTCACGAATCCTCTCATGCCGCTGCGTGTATTTCGCAACAAGTCGGTATTAGGAGGCAATCTGGCAATGTTCCTCATCGGAGGAGCGACGACGGGACTGTTCTTCGCGCTTTCTGTCTATATGCAGCAGGTGCTTCACTATGATGCCATGAAGGCGGGGCTAACTCAGCTTCCGTTGGCGGGAGCGCTTGTCGCGATAGCGGGGGCCGTACCAGCGCTTGTCAAGAGTATTGGGACGCGACGGACGCTTGCCGCTTCATTGCTCCTGTTCGCCGCAGGAATGATCTGGTTATCTTTGGCGCCGAGCGATGCAACGTTTGCCGTTCATCTTCTTGGACCTAGTATCGCGATCGGAATCGGGCTGGGAGGAGCCTTCGTCGCCGGGACGGAATTGACGGTCCACGGGGTGGACGACAGCGAAGCGGGGATGGCCAGCGGTCTGGTTAATACGAGCCAGCAAATCGGAGGAGCAATCGGTCTTGCCGTATTGGCGACCTTATCGTCAACCAGAGCAAGAGATTTATTGGGTAAAGGAATGCCTGAGCCGCAAGCGCTGACGGGTGGCTTCGCATGGGTGTTCCTAGGGGCGGCCGCCTTCGCCGTCATAGGGGCGATTATCGTCCTCACGGTTGTACGGTCTTCAAAATCACGAATCGTGATCAATGAATCAATATCAAAACAGGAAAGAGGCTGATCGTTCATGGCGAAGAAAAGAGGCTTTAAACGTCTGATCTACTTAGGCGCCCCGCTGCTGCTTTTGCTCCTGATCGGCGTGACGATTAGCGTTTATTTCTGGCAAATGCGGCTTCAGAAACCGACGGAGATCAATATGGCCCACCATCAGCATAGCTCGGACGCCGTCTCGGAAGCGGGAATGCATGATCATTCCTCGACAAGCGTTTCCTGCGAGACGATCGTAGCCAAAGAGACTTAGGGGCCGACCCGCAAGTTCGATCTGACGGCCGCACGGACGGTTCTGCAACTGGACAATGGAAAAACAGTCGATGCGTGGACCTTCAACGGCTCTTCTCCGGGTCCGGAGCTTCGTGTTACGGAAGGCGACCTTGTCGTCGTTACGCTCCACAACAAAGACATCGAGGACGGCGTTACGGTGCATTGGCACGGGATCAACGTTCCTTGCTCGCAGGATGGCATTGCGGGGGTGACGCAGGATGCCGTACAACCCGGGGAACAGTTTACGTACACATTTGTCGCATCGGCTCCAGGCACTTATTGGTACCATTCCCATCAGATGAGCTCGATTCAAGCGAAGAAGGGGCTTCTAGGCTCCATTATCGTTGAACCTCGGGAACCATCCGCTCCGCTCTCCTCTGCGACGGATGTATCCGCGCTCTATCAGCGGATGGATTCCACCGTGCTGTTGAACGGCAGCGCTAAGGGACTGAACGTGCCGGGTAAAGCAGGCGAACAAGTGAGGCTGAGGTTAACTAACGGAGACAACGAAACGATGAACTTTTCGGTCGACGGGGCTCCTTTCCAAGTTATCGCGATGGACGGCCACGATCTGCATGAACCAGGCCTCTTGGACGGCGATATGATTCCGGTAGGAGCCGGCCAACGCTTTGATCTTCTTATCCGGCTTCCCGAATCGAGCAAGGTCGTCGTAAGGAGCGAATCGGCCAAGAGCCTGCCGATTATGCTTGGCAGCGGCAACGAACCGGAGCGGACTGAAGGCGGAAAGATGTTCTCGTTCATCGATTACGGCACCCCGCTGAAGGACGATCCGCTCCGCATGCTCAAGCCTGACCGAAACATCGAGCTGAGGCTTGGTCAATCCCTTTTCGTCAAAACGATCAATGGCCGTTCGTTCCACGAGATCCCTCCCATAACCGCGAAGGAAGGAGAGCGTTTGCTCATTTCCATCGCTAATGATGGAGGCGGCGATCATCCGTTCCACCTTCACGGCCATACGTTCCGCGTGCTCAGCAAAAACGGCATTCCATTAAAGGGCAGTCCCGTCTTTCTAGACACTCTTCTGACGAAGAAGGACGAAATCTACGAGGTGTACCTAGTGGCCGACAATCCGGGCTTATGGATGGCGCACTGCCACAATCTTGGGCACGCCTCGATGGGGATGAGCATGATGCTGAACTATGAGGGAATCACGACTCCGTATCGGGTGGGAACCAAGTCGGGTAACCTTCCCGATCTATGAAAGCGATAATTAAAAATTAACCTAGGAGTGATCACGGTGAAAAAAGCAATGGTTGTAAGAGCGGGCAAAGGTGTTGGAAGTGCGCTTATCAAGAATTTAATCGGGGCAGGCGTCGATGTCGTAGCCTACTCCGGGTCGCGACGCAAGTTATCGGCATTGGAGGCAGCCTTCGCGCATTCCCTTCATTTGCATACGGTGCTAGGGGACGTCCGGGATCAAGGCGATCTGCTTGCTGCCGCATCAGAGGGGGTCGACGTTATCTTTTGCGGCATCTATCTGACCTATGATGAGAATCCGGATAAGGTTAGGCAGATGCTCGAAGCCGTCGAGAAAGTCTCGGCGAAGACTGACGCCAAAGTCGTTATTATTGAAGGGATCTTTCGTCCCGCCGGCGAAAATGAGCAGGCGTTGCATCCAGATGCGCGGTACATGCGCCTTATAAGTCCTGAATTGTACGGGGCAAACGTTTCAAATACGATCATTCATTATTCGCTCAAAAAAATCGCGCAAGGGAAAACGGTCAAGTTGATGGCGAACCCGGCAATCAGAAGAAATTATGTATATGTGGCCGATGCAGTCCACGACGCAGTGGCGCTTGCCTCTCAGGATTCCTCCTTCGGAAATACATGGCGTCTGCGCGGAGGACCGGCCATTACAGCGGAGGAGTTCATCGGAATCGCCGGTTCGGTCGTTCACGCCATTCCTCGCATCGAAAAAATTAGCGGTTGGAAGTGGAGAATGCTTCAATGGTATGAGCCGAGAGCGAAGGAGATTCTGGACCGCTACGATCGAGGCGGCGGCAGCCAGGAATTCGGACTTGAGTACGCCGAAAGCAGTGCGGCGACCTCCTACGAAGCGGGCATTGCCGCAACTATAGCGGGCATGTTGGAGAAGGAACGTCAGAAGAAGACACGTATGAGGCTGTCCCAAAAGTCATAGCAAAGCTTACAACAAGGCATTTGAGCTTACTGGACGGGAATGCCTAATGCCCTGAACCATGTGCCGTCTTGCTTGACATCATTTGCGAATATTGGCTATAATCATTGCATACTTTGGCTGTGATATGGAGCAGTAACCGTTATGCGTTACCCAGAGAGCCGGCGGATGGTGCAAGCCGGTTAACGTAGACGATGAACTCGCCATGGAGCCTCCGAGCTGAGCGACTTGCCGGTAAATGGCGATTCGACAGGCTTGGCGTTCACCTCTCGTTACGAGGCACAAGTGGGCGGACATCCAAGCAGGATAGCCGTCAACTAGGGTGGTACCACGGGAAATAATCCTCTCGTCCCTAGCGACAACGCTAGGGGCGGGAGTTTTTTGTTTTACGATGAGATTTAATCATAAGGAGAGTTTAACGACATGTCGCAGGAAAACGGGCAAGGCTATCAACCGCTTAAGATCGAACCGAAGTGGCAGCAATATTGGGATAAGCACGAGACATTTCGCACGACCGAGGAAGCGGGCAAACCTAAGTTTTACGCGCTGGATATGTTTCCCTACCCGTCCGGGGCAGGATTGCACGTGGGTCACCCGGAAGGCTATACGGCAACGGATATCGTAAGCCGCTACAAGCGTATGAAAGGCTATAACGTCCTGCACCCGATGGGCTGGGACGCATTCGGATTGCCGGCCGAGCAGTATGCGCTTCAAACGGGGCGTCATCCACGGGAGATCACGGTAGAGAATATCGATAATTTTCGTCGCCAGATTAAATCACTCGGCTTCTCTTATGATTGGGATCGGGAAATCAGCACGACGGATCCGGATTATTACAAGTGGACGCAGTGGATTTTCATCCAATTGTATAAGAAAGGTCTTGCTTACGTCGCCGAAGTTCCGGTTAACTGGTGTCCGGCGCTCGGAACGGTATTGGCGAACGAGGAAGTTATCGACGGCTTGAGCGAGCGCGGAGGACATCCGGTCATTCGCAAGCCGATGCGCCAATGGATGCTTAAGATTACGGAATATGCGGAAAGATTGCTTGAGGATTTAGAAGAGCTGGATTGGTCGGAGAGCATTAAGGATATGCAGCGCAATTGGATCGGCAAGTCCACTGGCGCTGAGGTTGAGTTTCTTATTGAGGGGCATGCGGCGGCACTGACGGTGTTCACGACACGTCCGGATACTTTGTTCGGAGCGACTTATTGCGTTCTGGCACCGGAGCATGAGTTGGTTGGTGCAATCGCTTCGGCAGAACAAAAGGCGGCAGTTGAAGCTTATGTCGATCAGGCAGCTCGTAAGAGCGATCTGGAGCGTACCGATCTGGCGAAGGATAAAAGCGGCGTGTTCACGGGAGCTTACGCGGTTAATCCGGTGAATGGAAGCAAAGTGCCGATCTGGATCGCCGATTACGTACTTGGCGGATACGGTACGGGGGCTATTATGGCCGTTCCGGGGCATGACGAGCGGGACTGGGAGTTTGCTAAAAAGTTTGAGTTGCCGATTATAGAAGTTGTTTCAGGCGGAGATGTCGAGGCGGCTGCATATACGGGCGATGGAAAGCTCGTTAATTCCGGTTTCCTGAACGGTTTGGAGACGGCAGAGGCGATTGCCGCCATGATCTCCCGTTTGGAGAACGAAGGCAAAGGAAAAGGCAAAGTCACTTACCGTTTACGCGATTGGCTGTTCAGCCGTCAACGTTATTGGGGCGAGCCGATCCCGGTACTGCACTATGAGGATGGCACGATGGACACGGTTCCTGAAGAAGAACTCCCGTTGTTGCTGCCTAACGTCGATGCCATCCAACCTTCGGGAACGGGCGAATCCCCGCTGGCCAACGTGACGGACTGGGTTAACGTAATCGACCCTCGCAATGGTCGCCCTGCGCGTCGCGAGACGAATACGATGCCGCAATGGGCAGGCAGTTGTTGGTATTATTTGCGCTTTATCGATCCGCATAACGCGGATGAGATTTGCTCTCCGGAGAAGCAGCGCGATTGGCTGCCGGTCGATCTGTACATTGGCGGCGCGGAGCATGCGGTTCTTCACTTGCTATATGCGCGTTTCTGGCACAAGGTGCTCTACGATATCGGTGTCGTGAATACGAAAGAGCCGTTTCACAAGCTTGTTAACCAAGGCATGATTTTGGGCATGAACAACGAGAAAATGTCCAAATCCCGCGGAAACGTCATTAACCCGGATGATATCGTCAACGAGTTCGGTGCCGATACGCTTCGCGTATACGAGATGTTCATGGGGCCTTTGGAGGCGACAAAGCCATGGAATACGAACGGAGTGGAAGGCGTCTACCGTTTCCTCTCCCGCGTATGGCGTTTGTTCGTCGATGATAACGGCAATCTGAACGGCAAAATCCAAGACGTTGCGGGCGATGAAGCTTTCCGTCGGACTTGGCATAAGAGCCTGAAGAAGGTCGGCGAGGATTACGAGGCTTTGCGGTTTAATACCGCGATCAGCCAGATGATGATCTTCGTCAACGAGGCGTACAAGACGGAAACGTTGCCTAAGCAAGCGTTGGTACATTTCGTGCAGATGCTTTCTCCGATTGCGCCGCATATTGCCGAAGAGCTTTGGGAGAAGCTTGGATTTGAAGGCTCGGTCTCGTATGTCGCTTGGCCGCAATACGATGTATCGCTCACGATTGATTCTGAGGTCGAGATCGTCGTACAAGTAAGCGGCAAGATTGCCGACCGTCTGAACATTCCCGCCGATCTCGATGAAGCGGGCATGGAAGCGCTGGCGCTCGAATCCGAGAAGGTGAAGGAACTAATCGCAGGCAAAACGATCCGCAAGATCATCGCGGTCAAGGGTAAGCTCGTCAATATTGTTGCGAACTGACATATCCATTTCCGACTCGCTCGATTATCGCTTTTCCAATATGCATGCGAATTGCGCGTGAAGCACACGCCGTTTATCCCTATTTTCGGGGATAGATGGCGTTTTGTTTTTAAACAGTGGTTGCGCGGTAAATTGGTTTTTACATTACATTTTCCGGGAAGGTATTGGAATGTTCGAAGTGGAGTACGAGAGGAGCCAAGTGTATATCGATGTATACTATGAGCCGCTCGCGATCGCTTTCGAATGCGAAGGTTTTGTCGTCCATGCGGAGAAAATTACTATTTGGTTGCTGGGAGTAGCTGGGGAGTGTCGCAGTTCGACTTAGTCAAACTAACGGTCTACAAGCACATGCGAAAAAGCGATACAAAGCGGAGAACCGCTTTGCATCGCCTAAGTTCGTTCTCTGGGGAACAAGGAGGAATCTACCCTGTCTAAGTCTTCCGCAAACTTCTCGTGGGTTGTATAGAGCACTTGCAGGAAAGCGCCGCGGGTTGTTTTACGCAAAACTTCCAAAGCGGCTGCCGTTATACCGCCTGGTACCGATACTTTGGCTTGCAGTTCGCTCGGTGAACATGGTAGTTCTAGCATAAGCCGTGCGGTTCCCAGCATCATTTCACATGCTAGCGCAGTTGCCGTCTCGCGTTCCATGCCTGTGGACATCGTTGCGGCTTCGATAAATTGCTCCAGCATATAGGCTAGGAATGCAGGGCCGCAGCTAGATAGGTCGGAGGCCACACGCACCTCTTCCTCTAATATTTCTATAGGCCTGCTTATACAGGAGAACAATTCCCACAATGCGGCTTGGTCATCTTTCGTCAATCGCGCTCCCCACATGAATAAAGATGCGCCGCTTCCTACGGCGTTCACGACGCTAGGGATGATTTTGGCGACTTTGCACGGAAGCATTTCCTCCAGAGATGAGATTTTAACGGGGCTAGTAATGGAAATAACGATTTGCCCGGGAGTCAGCGCATGCGATATTTCATCGAGCACCCTGCGGAAATCGAGCGGCTTAATGCACAAAAACAAATAATCCGCACCGATCGCCGCTTGTTTGTTTGATGCGGCAATCTGCAGTCCGGGATATTGTTCAGCCAACTCTGCCAATTTGGAAGGCGTTCTGGAGCTAACCATGATGTTGTCCGGCTGCATTGCGCCAGTGCGTATGAACGCTCCTATCAACATGCTCCCCATGCTGCCAGCACCAATGAAGCCGATCTTCATCTTCTGTCCCTCCCAAGGAAACCCATCTATTTTCCATTGTATGAGCAAGGGTTTGGCCGACATGACGTTTTATTTTGCGCAGGAATTGAGTTAGGAGGGTTAATAATGGCAAAGGGAAGTTTACTAAAAACAAACAAAATAATCGTGACAGGAATGATGCTCACGGGGGGATTGCTTCTTGCTTACGCGTTATTTCATAGTTCGAAGGATGCATCGATTCCAGGTTGGGTGTCGGTAAACGAACCTCTGAAAGCAACAATTGAAAATTTGCAAAACACGCAAGAGTCCAATTCATCGCAAACACCGCGAGCATCAGCAAACTCTTTATCGGACCTACAAGGAGGCGAACTAAAGGGGGACAAGGTTGAAGGAGATGCGGTGAAAGGGAACGCGTACGAAGCAAAAGGAAGTGAAGTTCAAGGTGAAGCTGCAAAGGGAGGCACGGTTGAAGGAAAAGAGGCAACAGGAGAGGGGGCAAATGGTAAAAATGTCGATTCTCACGAAGAGGGATCGGCTGGCAATACACCCACCAAACCGGACATTGAATCCGATCATTCCACGTTACTTGATCTGAATCAAGCAACGCAATCCGATCTGGACAATCTGCCTGGCATTGGTCCTTCCAAAGCGAAAGCCATCATCGCATACCGGGAGAAGCTTAATGGATTTCGAAACGTGGAGCAGTTGCTTGAGGTGAAAGGAATCGGGCCCAAAGTACTGGAGCGAATATCCTCAAAAATACGTATTTCCGCCACGAAATGAAGATGATAAACGGCTTGGCTTTATCATTGGTTGCAAATATGAGAAAATGATAGAGAATTCATTTATTTACCTATTGGGAGGTTACTTGGAATGAGTAAAGAGCCATCGTATTCACTGGAAACACTAGCTGTTCATGCTGGACAACAGATTGATCCCACTACAATGTCGCGTGCGGTACCGATCTATCAGACGACTTCTTACGGATTTCGCGATACTGAACATGCCGCCAACTTGTTCGCGCTTAAAGAGTTCGGCAATATTTATACGCGTATCATGAATCCGACTTCCGACGTTTTCGAACAACGTGTAGCTGCCTTAGAAGGCGGTGCCGCTGCTCTTGCAGTTGCATCCGGCCAAGCGGCTATTACGTACTCCATTCTTAACATTGCCGGTACCGGGGATGAAATCGTCTCTGCGGCAAGCTTGTACGGCGGTACGTATAACCTGTTCTCGACGACTTTGCCTAAGCTTGGAGTAACGGTTAAGTTCGTCGATCCATCCAATCCGGAAAACTTCCGCGGAGCTATTACGCCGAAAACGAAGGCCATCTTCGCGGAAACGATCGGTAATCCGAGAGGAGATATCCTCGATATCGCCGCAGTTGCCGCCATCGCGCATGAAAACGGAATCCCGCTTATCATCGACAGCACTTTTGCGACTCCGTTGTTATGCCGTCCATTGGATCATGGCGCAGACATTGTCCTTCACTCGGCAACAAAATTTATCGGCGGCCACGGCACATCAATCGGCGGAATCGTTGTAGATGGCGGCAAGTTCGACTGGAAAGCAAGCGGCAAATTCCCCGGCTTGACCGAACCGGATCCAAGCTATCATGGCGTCGTATACACGGATGCCGTTGGACCGGTTGCTTATATTATCAAAATGCGTGTACAATTGCTTCGTGATATGGGGGCAGCGTTAGCTCCGTTTAATTCCTTCATGTTCTTGCAAGGGTTGGAAACCCTTCACCTGCGCATGGAGCGCCATAGCAGCAACGCAATAGCCGTGGCGAAGTTCCTGGAATCCCACCCTGCAGTGGAATGGGTCAACTATGCGGGCTTGGAAAGCCATCCTTCCTACAAGCTTGGACAGCGTTACTTGCCTAATGGCCAAGGCGCGATCTTGACTTTCGGTATTAAGGGCGGAGTCGAAGCCGGCAAAAAAGTTATAAACGCCGTAAAACTGTTCTCCCATCTGGCGAACGTAGGAGATTCGAAGTCGCTGATCATTCATCCGGCGAGCACGACTCACCAGCAGCTTAGCGAGTCGGAGCAAATCGCCGCGGGCGTTCAACCGGGTATGATTCGTCTTTCGGTGGGAACCGAAGGCATCAAGGATATTATTAATGACTTGGATCAAGCATTGGCAGCTAGCCAGAAGTAAAGGGCAAAGCAAGCCGAAGCGGAGGTTGTGGTTATGACGTCCCTGCGCAAAGACTGGGATACGTATTTTATGGATATCGCCTTTATGGTTTCGACCCGCTCCCGCTGCCCCCGACGTCATGTGGGCACGGTGCTCGTACAAGGGAAGAAGCTGCTCGGAACAGCATATAACGGCGCTCCGATGGGAGTGCAGGATTGTTCCGAGGCTGGTTGCATGATCGTTGAGGAGTACGAGCCAGCCCCAACGGGCTCCGCCACTAACGAAATGATCAAAAAGCAGCGCTGCATACGTACGATACATGCGGAGCAGAATTTGCTTTTGTTCACGGATCGTGTCGATCGGGAAGGTTCGGTTGTTTATGTAACGGATCAGCCATGCTGGACTTGCGCGAACATGCTGGCGAATAGCGGTATCGCGGAAATCGTTTATTACCGGCCCTATCCGAAGGATCATGGCAAAGTAGCCGCGTTGATGAGTCAAAGAGGCTTGCTCTTCCGGCAATTAACGAATTACGTTCCTCCCGCGGACACTGAAGTGCAGGACGGATCATAGCTAGAAGAGGAAGAACCTCTTCACCGGATTATATCGGTGGAGAGGTTCTTTCTTTGTTGTAAGAAAGGAGGCTGATCATGAACGGAAGGCCGCTTGTCGCAATCACGTGCTGTTGGATAATCGGAGTATCTATTTTGTCATTGTGTCAGGGATTAGACGCAGTGTTAGCGTTAGGTGCGCTGCTGCTTTTGCTTACCGGATTGGGTCTATACGGGCAAATAAACCTGAAATTATTAATCATGTGCTGTCTAGCGCTTATGCTGGCAAGCGGAGAGCGATATTGGGTCGAACATCGCAATACATCGGATCTCGCTATAACGGAAGCGACAGAAGGGGCGGAAGCCGTATTATCCGGGACAATTGCTTCTATTATTGAAGTAGATGGGGATTTGGTTACGTTTCGATTAAAGGCAAAGACTATTCGGCTCGCCTCACCGGCATCGGAACAGAAGATGAGCGACACCGTCATGATCAGAATCAAGCTGAGTAAACAATCGGAGCAAACATTGGCTTCCAAATGGAAAAGAGAAGATGCAATTACGGTTAAAGGGATTATGGAACTTCCGGGAGATGCAGGCAACTTCGGCGCTTTCGATTATCGGAACTACTTAAAGAAGCAGGGAATCCATTGGCAGCTTACCGCGAAAGGAACCCATTCCGTTAACTATTCGAAGGGTGAAACCCCGTTAATTGGAAAACCGCTTAGAGCTCTGGATGATTTGCGGAATGCGATAGGGGGCTTGATGGACCGACTATTCCCCCATGGAGATGCCGGTTATATGAAAGGATTGGTAGTCGGCATACGCTCTGATCTCAATCCAGAGCAATTCGATGATTTCGCTAGGCTCGGATTAACCCATGTGCTCGCTATTTCCGGACTTCACGTGGGAGTGGTCGTTTTTTTATTGCTGCAAACGGGGGCTTGGCTGAGGTTGACCCGGGAACGCACATTGGATCTAACGATTGCGATGATGCCGCTTTATATGATGATCACGGGCGCTTCTCCATCGGCCGTTCGTGCGTGTTTGATGGCCATGCTCGCACTATGGTTAGCCCGCCGTCATGCCTTGAAGGACGGGCTACATCTGTTGCTCTCGGCAGCGCTGCTTATGCTAATATGGAATCCGTCCCTTGTCGAGGATGTCAGCTTCCAGCTATCCTTTATCGTAACGGCGGGATTAATCCTGTTTGTCCCGACCGTGACGGAGTCGCTGCCCATTCCTTGGAAGTGGTTAAGAGCACCCTTGGCGGTTACCTTGACGGCTCAGGTCGTTTCTTTTCCGCTCACCATCTATTATTTTCATGCCGCACACTTGTTATCGCTGCCCGCTAACTTCTTCCTCGTGCCGTTCATTAGCTTTATCGTCATGCCCCTCGGAATGGCGTCTATTGTTTTAGGCGCTTTGTGGTTTCCGATGGGGATCATTCCTGCGAAGCTAGCTACGATGGGCAATCAGCTAACCTTCCATTTAGTCGAATGGTTGAACGGCTTCAGCAGGCTAAGAACGGTTTGGCCTCAACCCTCTTTGTTATGGGTTGTTACCGCTTATTTTCTCATGGGCATAGGGGTTGTCTTGTTAAAAAGAAGGCTAGCGGTCAAACAGGAGCGGGAGTGGTGGTCACAACAAGCAGCGGATGAAGGGATTTTGACAAATCCGGAGGATGACCGGACAGCGCCGTTAGCGTTCGAGTATCGTCAACCGAGTCGCAATCAACTCAAATCGACCATTTATAAAGTTGGAATCGCTGCGCTTTATTTAGTCTGGATCGTATGGGGCTATCAACCAGCATGGCTTGATCATAGTGCGACAATCTCATTTATTAATGTCGGTCAAGGAGACAGTATTCTGATCCGCACCGGGGAAGGCAAACACATACTGATTGACACCGGCGGGACAGTCAGCTTCCATAAACCGGGCGAGGAATGGCGCGCGCGGAGCGACCCTTATGAGGTTGGACGCAAATTGCTCGTTCCCCTGCTGCTTAAGCGCGGAATAAGAGAGCTTGATGCGCTGGTGCTTACGCACTTGGATGCCGATCATATCGGAGGAGCCCAGGCGGTTATCGAAAATATTCCTATTCGTTCTATGCTATTTAACGGAACGATGAAGGACTCGCCTGCACCCGCGAAACTATTTCAATTGGCGTTGGACCATAACATTCCCTGTTATTCCGTCCATACGGATATGGAATGGAAAGTAGACGCGACCACCAGTCTTCATGCGCTTTATCCAAGGGCAGAACTAACCGACTCAGGGAATACGATAAAAATATGGAAAGAGCAAAATGAACGAAGCATTGTGTTGCTAATATCCGTTTATGGACGAAGCTTCCTATTGCCTGGTGACCTGGAGGCCGAGGGTGAACGGGAAGTCGTCGCAGCCGAGGACAAGACTGGGAATAAGCATCAACGGATCGATGTGTTAAAGGCAGGGCATCACGGCAGCAAAACTTCTACTACCCAAGAGTGGTTGAACTATTGGCAGCCGGTTGAAACTGTCATTTCCGTCGGACGAAACAATAGCTACGGGCATCCCCATCCAACCGTCCTAGCGCGGCTTAATGCTTCGGGCAGCCAAATATTTCGAACGGATCGGGATGGAGAAATTCAATATCGAATCCATCCGGACGGAACAATGAAAAGAAGAATGGTGCGCTAGGGGTGAAAAAACAACCGCCGATTTAGAAAATCGACGGTTGTGGGATTAATTCTCAGGAACGTAACGGATATTGGCAATGACGGCGAGGAGCTGAGGACGTACCTGCTTCGTATCGGTGGTATTGTAACGGATAGCGATATAGGTTCGATGATCCGCATCGGCTTCTAACAGGAAATAGTCGTAGCGGATGGTTTGGTTATCTCCCCAAAATTCCGTGCCGACATACTCCTCATAAGCGCTGAGATCTTTTTCTAAACGCAAGGAAGGCAACGTCGATTCATCGGCTCCCCTTAGTTGGATAATTCCTTTGCCGTCCGTGGTCTTGTATTCATAACCGTCCTCGAATTTGACAGTCTTGACCGAGGCTGGCAAGTACAGGCCAAAGCTCTCGAGGGGATCCTTGAACCAAGTTGCGTCTACAGCGGAGCCGTTTACTTGCAACTGAATGGTTGATGTCCCCTCATAAACGCTGCGGCTGAATAGCTTATCCTTCCCGCTTTCGGTTGGCGCGGGCGTCTGGGTTTCAAGGTTAGAAGACGATGGGGGTGATGCGGTTAAAGGCGTATAATCATTTATCCATCTAGGAACGACAACCAGCAATATTGCGGCACAAATGACGATGGCGGCTGCGGTAACCGTCCATACGGCACGATTCCTTCTAACAGGCTGTTTTTCTTGAATGCGACGACTCACTTCCAACTTCATCTCCTCCGTAAATAATGGCTTATCGAAAGCGTCCTTGGCTTTGCCGTACCAATCCGGTTTAGGATCGTTCATTGTTCCACCCCTTTAACCGATTTTCTACTTCCTTACGGGCGCGGTGAAGCCTTGACTTAACTGTGCCCTCCGGCAAATTAAGCAGTTGAGCCGTTTCTTGTACGGATAAGTCATGTTCTAAATCCAAGACGAGCACCTCGCGCAACTTGCCCGACAGTTGTAGGATGATGCTCCAAACTTCGGCCGCGGATTGTTTGTTCAGGTAAGCCGCTTCCGCAGACTCGCTCGATTGTTTTAATTTGACATTGCCAAACAGCATAATTCTCCTGAAGTAACTAGAAGACAAATAGTTTAATGAAATATTTCTCGTGATGGCGAGCAACCAGGTTTTAACGGAAGACTGACCTCTGAAAGTATGGATACTATAATGTGCTTTAATAAAAACCTCCTGAGCGATATCTTTGGCTTGTTCTCTGTCCTTGGTTAGAATATAAGCATATTTCCACACGTCGTCCCCATATTGATCCATTAAGATTGCAAGCTCCGAGACGACTACGGAATCGACATGCTTGAGATATTCGGTACCCATGAGTTCACCTCCAACCTATTAGACAGCGCGAAATACGGTTCGGTTCCGTATATCCAACATAAAACATTATGAGTTTTAGAACATTTTTGCTAGACTAAAGTGAGAAAGAAAAAATTTGCCGTAAATTCCCTCGGGGGGATTGCAACCTTTATTCGGACACTGACGTCTGAGAGGGTGCAGGGGAGGAGGATCTTCTGTGGTGGAGCCGGCTCTGATCAAAGCCGCACAAGCGGGCGACCGGGAAGCTCTCGTTGCGCTACTCCGCGAAATTGAGCATCAAGTATATCGCACTGCTTATTATTTGTTAAATAACGAGCAAGATGCTTTGGACGCTTCTCAGGATGCGCTCATCCGTATTTATACGAAAATCGATTCCTACGAGGAAAAAGCTCAGTTTCGCACTTGGGTGCAGCGGATCGTAACGAACATATGCATTGATAAATTTCGGCGCAAAAAACCCTCTGTTTCCATCGACGAGCATGATATGGTTTTTCAAGCAGGGGATAATGTAGAAACCGAGGTTCTTTCCGCATACGCTGCGGAGGAAATACGCGAAGCGATCGGCAAGCTGCCGGAGCATCATCGTACCGTAGTCGTGCTCCGTTATTTGCAGGATTTCTCGTACAATGAAATCGCCGATTCGTTGAATTTACCGCTAAATACCGTTAAATCGTACTTATTTCGAGCCCGGCAACAATTACAAACTCTTCTTCATGACTATCAGAAAGGTGGTGTCCGGGGATGATTTGCCAAGAGGTGATGGAACTCATGCAGCGTTACATTGACGGCGATTTGGATCAACAAGAAACGTCGCTCATGATGGATCATGCTGGTCAATGCCCGGATTGCGCCGCCATGTTAGTTAGACTGCAAAAATTATCCAGCGAACTGGAACAGCTGCCGCGGGTAGTACCTAAATTCAGCCTTGTAGATGCCATACTTCCCGAATTGGAACGCCTTCATGCGGCTGATTCGGCAGGCGGATCACGCGGCAGCGAGGAACAATCCGATGCGATGCATGGAAGCTCGCGCTCGAATCGCCCGTCTCGTTATCTATACCGCAAAATATCGGGCGTAGTAGCAGCGGGTGTTATCGTTGGATTGCTGCTCTTCGGCAATCCAAGCCAATGGTCGCTTACCGGAGGAAGCAGCAACAAAGATGCTTCTGCCCTGGACACGCAATCTGCTCCCGCTGCTTCGGAGCAACGCGCAATGAAATTTAACGCGATGATGGATTCAAACGCAGAGACGCCTGAATCATCGCAAGCTCCGGTGCCGAGCTCCAAGCTAAGCGATCAAATTTCGGAGCAAACTACGGATAATTCTGCGGACAAATCAATGAAATTTACGGGACCGATATCAAGGTCATCAGCTGACTCTCAGAATGAAGCTGTCGTACCTAAAGTTGATAATAAACAACAGGTTACGGCTACGAGCGGCGGCCAAGAAAGTGGTAAATCATCAGCGGAAAACCCTGAAGCAATAAGTCCCAGCGAACCTCCGATGTCTCTCAACGCGATTCCGGCTGCGGTATCCTTATCGACGGACGGCAAGTGGAGAGCAATCGCAGTGGAAGGTGCGGGAACCTATCAGGTGTACAACACCGCCGACGAAAGCGAATTATTTCATTCCGAAGTTCGGGAAGGCAAAATAAGTTTCCTGAACTGGAACGAAGAGAACACGATTTTATACTTTACGCTAACGGATGCCGATGGCCATCAAACGCAATGGCAATTCGATACGGTTAATGTAAAAGAAACGACGCGTTAACTTCATCGTCACCTTTTGCGGCAATGTGCGTATAGTGTATAGATGGAGTTGGCGTTCGTCCTTCGGACGGCGTCGCGGTCGTTCGCGCACGGCACCATGGGCCGGCCGGCGAACGTTGATATAGATGTCCGAGGACAAAGGGATCGCGCCTGCCTAACGGTGTGATCTCTTTGTTGTTTGTTAAACGTTGGAGTTGGAGGGAACGAAATCATAATGGATGCCAAACAAGCTTTTCGTTCAATAAAGCAAGGGAGTACTGCTCCGATATATGTATGTTACGGTACGGAATCCTACATCATGAACGAGTTTATCGAACGGCTGCTGGAGAAGCTCGTCGAGCCGGAGCATCGGGAAATGGCAGTCGTTCGTTTTGAGACGGGCGAAACCCCGCTCGACAGCATCATTGAAGAGGCCGAAACTCTTCCATTCCTTGTACCGAGCAAAATCGTGCTCGTAAGGGATAGCGTCTTGTTCGCTTCGGGCAAAGAATCAAGCCGCGTGGAACATCGGCCGGAGAGGCTGCTGGCGTACATGGGACAACCGTCCGAGACGACCGTGCTTGTCTTTATCGTGCCGCATGAGAAGCTCGATGAACGCAAGAAACTGGTCAAAACCGCAAAATCGAACGATTCCGTCATCTCATTCACGCCTTTGCAATCCGAGGAGCTTTTACAGTGGCTGCTCAAGCGCGTCAGCAATCAAGGCCGCTCGATGGCGAACCAAGCAGCGGAAGAACTCCTCCGACGCGTTGGCACGGACATGCATGCGTTGGCGGCAGAGACGGATAAGTTATGCTTGCATGCCGGAATTGGCGGTACGGTGACGACCGAATCGGTTAATGCCCTGGTGCCTATCGCGACGGAGCAGAACGTATTCCGGTTGACGGAGGAATTGGCGGCTCTACGCACGGCAGAAGCGATTACGCTTTATTACGATTTGTTGAAGCAACGCGAAGAGCCGATCAAACTTATGGCTCTGCTCGTCCGTCAATTCCGCAATATGCTCTACGTTAAGGAGCTTGGCAGCCAGGGTTACTCGCCCCAGCAGATGGCATCTCAACTCGGCTTACACCCATATGCCGTGAAAATCACCGGCGAGCAAGCACGCAAATTCAGCCAAGAGCGCCTGGCTTCCATGCTCTCCGAGTTAGCCGATCTAGACTACAGCATGAAAACCGGCCGTATCGAAAAGGCTCTTGGCCTTGAACTGTTCTTGCTAAAAACAGGCTCAGCCGGCGCAAGCTAACCATGCCCTTACATAGAAAGCCCCGAGGCCATCGGGGCTTACCAACACGAATCCCAACTTTGTTGGGTTTCATTATTTATGCAGCTAACGATTGCACAGAATGTGCAGAGGAAAGTAAGTCCCACGGAAAGTTTACGGCCGCCTTTGTAATCCTGTTGCATCCGCATAATCAATTCAAGGCAACTGGATTACAACAAGCGGTGGAGTGGGACTTACTTTTCGGCGCACATGGTTTGTGCAATAAAGTTGTCTGCATCGCTAATGAAATCCAACAAAAAAAGCCATCCTAGGCAGGTAACCCTGCACCAAGGATGGCTTTTTCATGGCAACCGTATCGTCGGGATGCGGTTGCCGCATATACGTCAGGCGCAAGCTTACGCTTGGGCGGACAATGCGTTGATTTTTTTGGCCAGACGGGACTTTTTGCGAGCAGCTGCATTTTTGTGAATGAGCCCTTTGGTTGCCGCTTTGTCCAACTTTTTCTGAGCCGCTCCGTAAGCTGCTTTAGCAGCGTTTACGTCCGTTCCTACGACCGCTACATCAGCTTGTCTAACAGCTGTACGTAGAGCGGATTTAGCCGAAGCATTGCGTTGACGGCGAGCTTCGTTCGTTTTGGTACGTTTAATGGCGGATTTGATGTTTGGCATTCTTTTCACCTCCAGCAAAAACAGAAGTATTTCTCCACACAACTTGTAACATTCTATCATGCAAGGGGTCAAAAAGCAAGCAGATTTCCCACCTCAATCCGCAAGCGAAAGGGGCTTTAGATCACCCGATGAACATCGATTTGTCCATGTATGACGTACGAACGGATCTGGCGCTTGAAGCCAAGGAAATCGCAACCCAAGCTCAGTCCGCGGGAGAAATACCCGGCGTATGGTCGGAGACCGATAAAGCAGACGGAATTATTTTGACCCGGATGCACATCCAAACCGATGAAGCCGCGCAGAAGATCGGCAAGATGGTCGGCCATTACGTCACGTTGGAAGTACCGGAATTGCGCCAAGGGGATACGACGCTGCAGGATAAAGTAGCCACTTCTTTCGCAAGGGAGTTCGAGGCGTTCCTCAAGAGGATCGGCATTACCGAGAAGAGCAGCGTTCTTGTCGTTGGACTAGGCAACTGGAACGTAACCCCCGATGCTCTCGGGCCTGTAGTCGTAGAAAATATAATGGTTACGCGCCAATTCTTCGAGCTGATGCCCGATCAGGTTAATCCCGGATATCGGCCGGTCAGCGCGGTCGCGCCCGGCGTGCTTGGGACGACAGGTATCGAATCGAGCGATATCGTGCAGGGCATCGTTCAGAATTCAAAGCCTGATCTCGTTATAGCCGTGGATGCGCTCGCGGCCAAGTCGCTCGACCGGGTGAATACGACGATACAGATCGCGGATACGGGCATTCATCCCGGGTCTGGAATCGGGAATAAACGCAAAGGGCTAACGCAAGAAATACTGGGTGTCCCTTGCATCGGAATCGGCGTCCCGACCGTCGTGTACGCATCGACAATCGTTAACAACACGATGGACATGGTTTTCGAGCACATGAAGAAACATACTCCCGATACCGAGCCGCTGTTCGGGGTGTTCGGCAAAATGGAGGAAACGGAACGGCTGCAACTCGTAAGAGAGGTACTTAATCCGGTTGGTCACGACCTTCTCGTGACACCGAAGGAAATCGACAAGTTCATGGAGGATATCGCGAACGTTATCGCAAGCGGGCTGAACGCGGCGTTGCATGAAGCCGTGGACACCGACAACGTAGCTGCTTATACCCACTGACATACCGTTGCTCATACGATAAGACCCGGCTGGAATGAGCCGGGTTTTTCCTATGCTTTTTTCCTAAATCTATCAAACTCTGAATTGGTTGTTCTATCATTTTTCATCCTCTCATATGATTCAATACAAACAAGAGAAGGGGTGCCCGCATGCTAGGAACTCCGGGGAGGATGAGTGATGAAACGTATAGCCCGATCGCCGAATTGGCCGCTTCTAAAGGCAAGATGGAGGCGAATTCTGATTACCGGCCGCGCCTACTTCGTACTGAGCGTATGCTCTATGGTTTTATTCGTTTTGCTAGGTCTGGGAGGAATGGCGCAGAAGTCGTTGATCGCTTCTCCCGTTCAGTCGATGAAAGGCTTCGCCGCTTCCGTGTCCGGCCAGTTTTTCAAATCGCTGCTAGGCATGGAGCTGCCGCATATGGATTCCGGGGAAGGATCCCCGTTTCATGCCAGCCGCATGGCTGCTTTCCTGCTTCGGTTTATGACCGACATGAATGCCGACGATCCGAAGAGCCTGCTCGCGCTTGAAATGCCGGGAATGGACAGAGACCATTCCGTGCTTCTGCGTCCGGGATCGGGAGGACCGGAAGCGCCAGAGGATCGCAGTCCTCTCGATGAAGGAGATCGGCAGCCGGACAATGGACAACCTGACATAAACGGCTCGCCGGATCCCAAAGCGACCTTGCAACCGGAAGAAAGCCCTTCTTCCATTGAACAAACGCCATCGTCCGAGCCCTCTCAGGAAGAGGATAATCCGCCGAAGTTTACGGGCAAACAAACGACGGAAGGCCGCAAGGTTGTGTTTATCTACCATTCCCATAATCGGGAGTCCTGGTACCCCGAGCTGAAATCGGACAAAAAGGATCCCAATTCGGATTCGGTTAATGTGACACTCGTCGGAAAGAGGCTGGCTAAACAGCTGGAATCGCTGGGAATAGGCAGCACGCACTCCTCGAAGGACTATCCCACTACCGTTCAGGGCTATAATTGGAATTATTCCTACAAATATTCATTGCAAACCGTTCGCCAAGCTTTGGCCAGCAATAAACAGCTTAAATTTTTCTTCGACATTCATCGCGATTCCCAGCGTCGCAAAAAAACGACCGCTACCATCAAGCAGAAAGACTACGCGCAAGTTTACCTTATCATCGGGCACCGTAACCCCAATTGGCGGGAAAACGAGCAATTCGCGAATCAGATTCACGAACGTCTTGAGAAGGATTACCCCGGTTTATCCCGAGGCGTATGGGGAAAGACAGCTGCCAATGGCAACGGCGAATATAACCAATCGATTGCTCCAGACAGCGTTCTTATCGAAATCGGCGGCGTGGACAATACGCTGCAGGAATGTTATCGCACTGCTGACATCCTAGCTAAGGTTATTGCGGAGTTGTACTGGGAAAACGAGAATGCGGTTAAAGTTAACGCGGAAAAATAAATGTATGCAGGAGGTACGGGTATGCGAAGGGATTCTTTCAAACTGCTTATTCTGGCAGGAATCGTGGCGTTCGCCGTTTTGTACGGGATGGACCTATCTTCCAAGGGAATCGCGAATGTGAATGGCCCCTTGTCAACGGAAAGTCCAAGCTCAGAAACGCAAACCTCGGCGGATGGAGAATGGACGCTGCCGAATACCGATAAGACGCAGCAAAGTAATAAAAACGAAGCCTCTTCCGTAGCCCGTCAACCTGTTGACGATACGCCCTTCTACAACTGGGATGAGGAACAATTGATTCCCCGCAACGACCGCAAACCGATCGTCGATCGCGTTTCGGGCACAACCGCTAAAGTGCTGCATGAACTATCGCGTAATGGGATACGCATGGTGGTATCGCTTTTTGACAAAGTGACTGGATGACTTTGCGGACGAGCGAGTGTCGCTTGACTCGGTGCGGTCCGATCTTTTATGATAAAAGCAATTCGACTTGTTAGGAGAAATTTTAATGTTGGTATCGGGTTCTACACAGATCTAATTCCATAACGTCGCGTAAGCGAGACAGATCGTACGGGATCGGCATGCCTATTAGGCAGGTTTGTTTCGTCGTTCCTCGCGCGCGGCATGGATAGGCCAGTGGAGAACCGGATGAGACATTATCTTGCGTACGTTATTCGTACAGGAGACGTCTGCCGTGCCCATTTGGGCACGGCTTTTTTGCGTATTTCAAACCCTAACTTGGAGGAATAACAACTCATGAGAGAACACGCCTTGTCAAAATTGGATTATAACCGAGTAATTGAAACGGTTAGCGGATATACGGTTACGTATTTGGGATTGCGTCATGCGGGTGAGCTTCGTCCATCTAGCGACGCGGCTGTCATCATGCGGAAACTGCAAGAAACGGAGGAAACGCGCGGGTTGCTCGCCAAAGGCGCTCATCCGCCGCTGCCTTCCATGGAAGGCATGGAAACTTTGCTGCAGCTGCTGGGAACCGGCTACGTGCTGACGGAGACGGATTTCGGCTTCCTCGCCCAATTCATCCGAAGCTGCGCCCAGCTTCGTCAATATATGGCTAGCAAGCGGGGGGAGGCACCCGATGTTTCGGCTTACGCGGCATCGATGCACGACCTGAAGCCCCTTCTGGAAGCAATCGAGCAGTGCGTCGACCGCGGTCGGATCGTCGATGCGGCGAGCGCCGAACTGCATAAAACCCGCAAAAAAATCCGCGTAGCAGAAGAACGCCTTCAAAAGAAACTCGACGGTCTGCTGTCGCGCCTTTCGGACATTTTGCAAGAGCGTCTCGTCAGCCAGCGGAACGGCCGGTACGTGCTGCCGGTGAAGAAAGAATACCGCCGACGGTTGGCCGGAACGGTACTCGACGAATCGTCGAGCGGCCAAACGGTATTCGTCGAGCCGGCTGAAGTGGCTCCGCTCCAGTATGAGCTTAGTGCCTTGCGCACGGAGGAAGCGCGAGAGGAAACTCAGGTTCTGGCGCAGCTTACGGGTCTTGCGGAATCGTATGCCTACGAATTGTCCGTTAACGCGGACACGGTCGGGTTCTACGATTTCCTGCTGGCGAAAGCGAAATGGGCACTCGCCATCGGGGGCGCATCCGTACGACTGAACGAGCAAGGAAAGATTCGACTAAAAGAAGCTCGCCATCCATTCTTGTCGGTCCCGCCCGTTCCGCTTAACGTCGAAGTCGGGAGCGAATTCCGCGCGCTGCTCATTACGGGACCGAACACCGGCGGCAAAACCGTCGCTTTGAAAACGATCGGCCTGCTCACGCTGATGGCACAGTCCGGGCTGCTCGTTCCGGCCGCAGAGGGCTCTGAGCTCGCCGTGTTCCGCTCGGTGGAGGTTGACATCGGCGACGACCAGAGTCTGGACGCTTCGCTCAGCACCTTTTCCTCTCACCTCCGCAACGTAATCGATATATTGGCCCATGCGGGGTCATCCACGCTCGTGCTGCTCGATGAACTGGCAACGGGGACGGACCCGGGAGAAGGAGTCGGGCTTTCCATCGCCGTGCTGGAGGAGCTTTACCGCAGAGGCTGCGTGATGATGGCCACGACCCATTTCAACGAGATTAAAGAATATGCCCGCGTCACTCTCGGCTTCCGGAACGCAAGGATGGCTTTCGACGAGGAAACGTTAAGTCCGTTGTATCGGCTTGATATGGGCGAGGCTGGCAATAGTTATGCGTTTGTCATCGCTAGGAAGTTGGGCATTTCGGAAGCGATCGTAAAGCGTGCCGGAACGATTGCGGAAAGCTTGAAGGCGGGCAGGGGCACCGCGGCGATTCCCGCGCTTGCAAACGGAGGAGATCATCCCGATCGAGCAGGAAACTCAAAACGTGCGTCCGATACGCATAAAAAGAAACCTGCCGACACTGAGCAGCAACTGCACATTAACTGGGAGATAGGCGATGTCGTCTTTATCCCGCATTTGCGCAAATCCGGCGTGGTCTACCGCTTAGCGGATGAACGGGGCAACATGGTCGTTCAGGTGCAGAAAGAGAAGCTGACGATCAACCATAGGCGCATCCGCAAATATATCGATAAGAAACATCTTTATCCCGGCGAAGATTACGATATGGATATCGTTTTCGAATCGGTCGAGAATCGCAAGAAACGCCATGAGATGGGGAAGCGGCACGTGGAGGGATTGACGATCGAAAAGCCGCAAGAGGAATGAATAGGTTGATTCAAATTGTGAATCTAAAATTGATTCATTAAATGATTCAATGTACAATGTATATAAAATCCGACCGAAAAGGGTGATTCCAATGCTGAACAAGAAACAGTTGACAGTTCGCTTACCGCAATCGACCGTCAATTATTTGAATTCGAGAGCCGAAAGCGAGAATAAGTCGCTGAACGATATTTTGGTGGATGTAACCGAGGAATATATGAAGTGGCATGAAGGGGAGAAAGTGCTGCAAGATATAGCGGTTATTCGTGAAAAAGTGAAGGGTGAAACGGGCGTGCATCCGGACTCGACCGAAGATATCAGAAAGCTTAGGGAAGACGAACGGTGAAGAGGGTTTGTCTGGACGCCAATATATGGGTCAAGGTTTTGACGGAAGAGCCGGATTCTCCGCAAGCTCAAGACCTCGTCATCCGGTTCATAAGAGAACGGACGGAATTGATTGCACCCGCCATCATGAAGATGGAAGTCGGCAGCATCCTGCGCAAGAAATGGAGCCGGAAACTTCTGGACGAACACAGCATGAACGAGTTGTGGCTTAAATTTCTTGCCCTGCCAATTGTTTATGTCGATCATAAGCAGCTTTATGATCTCGCTTGGGGTATTGCGGAGGCGAACCGACTAGTTCACCTCTACAATGCCATTTACTTGGCGTTAAGCGAGGGAATCGAATTTTGGACGGCGGATGAACGGCTCGCGAATTCCGTAACACAGACGAAGGCACAGGTAAGGCTTTTGGGCAATTAAGCTTTGACCGCCTCAAGCTGTGGCAGTCATCATTGATGGCTTGAGTATACGCTGTTATAATGAAGTGATCGTCATTCTGACGCATGGAACCGGCTGGAGGGTATTTATTGTAATGGCAGAACTCACTTTTAAACAAAGCCACATTCGCAATTTCTGTATTATTGCGCATATCGACCACGGCAAATCGACGTTGGCCGATCGCATTTTGGAATATACGGGCACGCTTACTTCCCGCGAAATGCAAGCTCAAGTACTGGACTCAATGGACCTAGAACGCGAACGCGGCATTACGATTAAGCTTCAGGCCGTTCGTCTGCTATACAAAGCAGACGACGGGGAAACCTATATGCTTCATCTGATCGATACGCCGGGGCACGTCGACTTCACGTACGAGGTATCGAGGAGCTTAGCCGCTTGCGAAGGCGCGCTGCTAGTCGTCGATGCAGCACAAGGCATCGAAGCGCAGACGCTTGCCAATGTATATCTCGCGCTGGACAATAACTTGGAGATCGTTCCGGTTATTAACAAGATCGATCTGCCGAGCGCGGATCCGGATCGGGTCAAGAAGGAAGTCGAGGACGTGATTGGCCTCGATACGAGCGACGCGGTTCTAGCTTCGGCGAAGAACGGTATCGGGATTAAAGAAATATTGGAGCAGGTCGTGAGTAAAATCCCCGCTCCTCAGGGCGATCGTAACAAACCGCTTAAAGCGCTTATTTTCGATTCCCACTATGATCCCTACAAAGGGGTAATCTGTTATATTCGCATCATCGACGGAACGATTAAAGCTGGGACGCGCATGAAGTTTATGGCAACGGGAGCCAACTTCGATGTCGTCGAAGTGGGGACCTTTATGCCTCGCCCGGCATCGGTACCGGAGCTTGGACCGGGGGATGTCGGATTCGTGACCGCTTCGATCCGGAACGTAAAGGATACTCGCGTTGGAGATACGATCACCGATATGAAGAATCCGACGGAAGAAGCTCTCCCGGGATATCGCCGGGTTAATCCCATGGTTTTCTGCGGATTGTATCCGATAGAAACGACCGATTATAACGATTTGCGGGATGCGCTGGAGAAGTTAGAACTTAACGATGCATCGCTTCGTTACGAGCCAGAATCTTCACAGGCATTAGGCTTCGGTTTCCGTTGCGGATTCCTTGGGATGCTGCACATGGAAATTATTCAAGAGCGTATTGAGCGCGAGTTCAATATTCCTCTTATCACGACGGCTCCAAGCGTTATTTATAAGGTAACTCTGACGAATGGGGAAGTTCTGGAAATTTCTAATCCTGCTGAATATCCGGAAGCAGGCAAGCTGGAATTCGTAGAGGAACCTTACGTCAAAGCATCCATTATCGTACCGAATGAATTTGTAGGGGCGATTATGGAGTTATGCCAGGGCAAACGCGGAGAGTTCATCGATATGCAATACCTTGACACGAACCGCGTGACGTTGAAGTATAACATGCCGCTAGCGGAGATCGTGTATGACTTTTTTGATCAATTGAAATCGGGTACGAAAGGATACGCTTCCTTCGATTACGAATTAATCGGTTTCCGCCAATCCAATTTGGTTAAGATGGATATTCTCCTTAATGCGGAGAAGGTGGACGCACTTTCCTTTATCGTTCATAAAGACAGAGCCTACAACCGCGGCCGCGTTATTTGCGAGAAACTCAAGGAACTGATTCCCCGCCAAATGTTCGAGGTGCCGATCCAAGCCGCGATCGGACAAAAGATCGTATCGCGCGAGTCCATCAAGGCGATGCGCAAGAACGTATTGGCGAAATGTTACGGCGGAGATATTTCACGGAAAAGGAAGCTGCTCGACAAGCAAAAAGAAGGCAAGAAACGCATGAAACAAGTAGGCAACGTGGAAGTGCCTCAGGAAGCTTTCATGGCCGTATTGAAGCTTGACAACGATTAATAGTGGATGATTAGAGGGCAGCGGGCTGGGTTTTCGGCCTGCTCTTCTTTTCTCGGAGGTGAAATAGAGACTTGAGCGATTCATTCATTACTGCCGTCACAGCACCTCCGGTTCATCAGTGGACCCCGAGGGCGCTTTATATTCATATCCCTTTTTGCACGAACAAATGCTTTTACTGCGACTTTAACTCTTACGTGGCTGCGGGTCAGCCTATAGATGCTTATTTGGATGCTTTGGATAATGAGATGAAGCTGACAGTTGAAGAACTGCCGCCGACCGTAATCGATACTGTATTCGTGGGCGGGGGAACGCCAACCGTGCTTACGCCACCTCAGATGACTCGTTTTCTGGCGTCTGTGAAGAAATATTTTCCGCTGGCGGCGGATGTTGAATTTACGATGGAAGCGAATCCCGGTACGACGGATCCCGAGAAGCTTGCGGCTATGCGAGAAGGCGGCGTAAATCGGATCAGCTTCGGGGCCCAAACGTTCGACAACGGGTTGTTAGCCACGATCGGCAGAATACACGAGGCGCAGGATGTCATTCAGAGTATAGCGAACGCTAGAGCGGCGGGATTTACTAACCTATCAATTGATCTAATGTTCGGCTTGCCCAACCAAACGCTGCAGCAACTAAAGGATAGCGTCGACAAAGCATTGGAGCTTGACTTGCCGCATTATTCCTTATATGGCCTCAAGGTGGAGGAGAATACGCTGTTTCATCGATTATATCAACGCGATGAGCTTCCCCTTCCCGAAGAGGACGACGAGCTTGCGATGTATGAGCACCTGATGAAGCGGCTAGGCAAAGCGGGTTATCGTCACTACGAAATCAGCAACTTTGCGAAGCTTGGATTTGAGAGCCGCCATAATACGACCTACTGGTACAATGAGCCTTATTACGGGCTCGGAGCCGGTGCGCACGGTTATGCGCTTGGCATGCGGCACATCAATATTAAAGGCGTACAGCCGTATATCGATGCCGCGAACAAAGCGCTTCCCCGTTTAGAGAAAAACGAGGTCAGCCTCGAAGAAGCGATGGGCGATTTCATGATGGTCGGCTTGCGCTTGCAGGAAGGCGTTACTCAGCTGAGCTTCAGCAGCCAGTTCGATGGAGCGGTATTGGAAGAAACGTTCGGCCCGGCTTTGCATAAGCTGCTTAAACAGGGTTTGTTGGAAAAGCTGGATCAACCTGAAGGATATCGCTTGACCCCCCAAGGCATTTTGTTCGGCAACGACGTCTTCGGAGCGTTCGTGTAATTTCAATTGCTTGATTTCATCTCTGCGTTAAATTTATCCGATCCGCCTTTGGCGATGCTAAGCGTCTGCCATTCGGCGGATTTGTGCGCTTTCGCGACATATACGATCTGTCCGACATGATAGCCATAGTGTGAAATTTGGCGATGGATGGCTTGCACGACGGTATGGGCTTCACCGCGAATCATTAAAAAACATCATACTCCAATCCATCTGTATTTACCCGATCGCCATTTTAATCACGCTGATAAACAAACCTGTTCACACCGGAACATTTCACCCTTGAGAATTCATTCGTTCTGATGTATATTTATTCATATCTATTCATCGTACGAGAGAAGGGATTTCGATGTCGGTTATTTGCCGCAAAGCGCAACCGAACGATGTGGACGCGCTTTATGAACTTATACAGGACTATGCCGCCAAAGGCATTATGCTGCCGCGCTCCCGCGAAGCGTTAACGCGGAATATTAATAATTTCGTTGTCGCGCAAGACGGCGATAAGTTCGTGGGCTGCGGTTCTCTGCTTCAGCTTGGCAGCGACTTGGTGGAAATTCGTTCGCTAGGCATCGCTGACGGATACAAAGGTCAAGGTATCGGCAGCCGGTTGGTAGATGCTCTGCTGGAACATGCAAGTGCTTTAAACATACCTAAAGTCATGGCGCTTACTTATGAAGTACATTTTTTCGAGAAAAATGGGTTCCACGTCGTAGACAAGGAGATTTTTCCGGAGAAAGTATGGACGGATTGCGTCAATTGTCCCAAGCAGCAATGCTGTGACGAAATTGCCGTAGTAAGAATGATCGAACCCGCAAAGCAAGGCGAACAATTGAGTTTCGCCCAAATCTGATTTTACATGCCGAATCGAACCGGAACGTCCTTGACACGACCGGAACGGTTTGGTATTTTTGTATTAGCCATTAGCACTCGCTTAAAAGGAGTGCTAACGAATTGAGTGGAAAGCTAATAAAGGAGGAGTCTCGGATGCTGAGTGAACGCCAACGAATGATTCTCAATGCCATAGTCGATGATTATATCCGTTCCGCCGAGCCCGTCGGATCTCGCAGCATATCCAAGCGCGGAGACGTCACTTTCAGTCCGGCTACCATTCGCAACGAGATGGCGGATTTGGAGGAATTGGGTTTGCTTGAGCAGCCCCATACTTCCGCCGGCCGTATTCCTTCCATTAAAGGCTACCGCTATTATGTCGATCATCTCGTCACTTTGGACGGACTGGGAGATCAGGATGTTCGGAAGCTCCGTACTTTTTTCGCTGAGAAAATGAACCATTGGGAAGGCGTAATCGGGCATGCGGCGACACTGTTGTCACAGCTGACGAATTATACGTCGATCGTTCTCGGACCGGAGATGTTTAGCACGACGCTTAAGCATTTTCAGCTTATCCCGATCAACGATGTTTCCGCGGTAGCCATTATCGTGGCGAATACAGGGCACGTCGAGCACCGGACGATTACGATTCCGGATGGAATATCGATGGACGACATGGCGAAAATCGTAAATTTATTGAACGACAAGCTAACCGGCATTCCGTTTCATCGGGTCAAATCGGTGCTGCATAGCGAGATTGCCAAAGAACTTACCCGTTACATCGACCATTGCGAGGAAATTTTGTCGCTATTGGAGCAGACGATTACCGAAGAGCAGGAGCCGAAGGTGTTTTTGAGCGGGGCATCCAACATGTTAACCCAGCCGGAATTCAAGGATATCGACAAAGCCAAGAGCATACTCGAGATGCTGGAAGAAACGCAGCTGCTCATGCAGCTATTCCAGTCCAATCCGAGTGGAATCCAAGTGAGGATCGGCACGGAGAACGCGATGGAAGCGATCAATCAATGCAGCTTGATTACGGCCACCTATTCTTATGAGGGGCAATCGCTCGGCACGATCGGAATATTAGGTCCGACGCGAATGGAGTACGGCAAAGTTATTAGTTTACTTGATTATTTATCCAAGGATATCGCTTTGTTGATGTCGCGTTGGCATAAGTAAAACGTTGCATAGCCCGCTAGCAAGGGTGGCACGGTAAGGAGGTGAATGCTGCATGAGCAAGAACGAAACGAAGGAGCCGGTAATCGTGGATGAGCAACAAGAGGTCTCTTTTGAGGAACAAGATGTCGCGAACGAGAACAACGAAACTTCCCCTCTGGAAGGCGAGCATTCGGCAGAAGCGAGCGGCCAAGACAGTGTCGTAGCCGAGTTGCAGCGTCAAGCGGATGATAATCATAGCCGTTATTTGCGCGCGCAAGCCGATTTCGATAATTTTCGTCGGCGTACGTTAAAGGAAAAAGAAGAAATAACGCAATATGCTTCCCTGAAGGTAATCGGTCAATTGCTGCCCGTGCTGGACAATTTCCAGAGGGCGCTGCAGACCGGAGCAGAGGGCGCGGAGAGCGGATCTTTTGCCAAAGGCGTGGATATGATTTATCGCCAGCTTAATCAAGTTCTCGAGGCGGAAGGGCTGAAGCAATTGGAAGCAATAGGTCAGCCATTCGATCCGGAACTGCACCAAGCCATTATGCAAGTGGAAAGCGAAGAACATGAAGCAGGTACCATTGTCGAAGTTATTCAGCCTGGTTATAAGCTGAAGGACAAAGTCATCCGTCCGGCAATGGTTAAAGTCAGCGGTTAAACGCACGATCAAGCGAGCAGCGCACTTATATGAAGGAGGAACATACTTATGAGTAAAGTAATCGGCATTGACTTAGGAACGACAAACTCATGCGTAGCGGTAATGGAAGGCGGCGAAGCCGTCGTTATCCCTAACGCGGAAGGAAACCGCACAACCCCGTCGGTAGTCGGCTTCAAGAAGGACGGGGAGCGTATCGTCGGGGAAACGGCGAAACGCCAAGCGATCACGAATCCGGATCGTACTGTAAGCTCGATCAAACGCCATATGGGAACGAGCCACAAGGAAACGATCGAAGGCAAAGCATACTCCGCCCCGGAAATTTCGGCAATCATTTTGCAGAAGCTCAAAGCGGATGCGGAAGCATACTTAGGGCAAACCGTAACGCAAGCGGTAATTACCGTTCCAGCATACTTTAATGACAGCCAGCGTCAAGCGACCAAAGATGCCGGCAATATCGCGGGTTTGGAAGTATTGCGTATCGTTAACGAACCGACGGCGGCGGCTCTCGCATACGGATTCGAGAAACAAGAAGATCAAACGATCCTCGTTTTCGACTTGGGCGGCGGTACGTTCGACGTCAGTATCCTTGAGCTTGGCGAAGGTTTCTTTGAAGTTAAAGCGACTAGCGGCGACAACCACCTCGGCGGCGACGATTTCGACCAAGTGGTCGTGGAATGGTTGGCCGGAGAGTTCAAGAAAGAGCACGGCATCGACTTGTTGAAAGATAAAGCAGCGGTGCAACGCCTTAAAGACGCAGCCGAGAAAGCGAAAAAAGAACTTTCCGGCGTTCTGACGACGACGATTTCCCTTCCGTTCATTACGGTGGTGGATGGCGTTCCTCAGCATTTGGAGCTTAACCTGACCCGTGCGAAATTCGATGAATTGACTGCCGCATTAGTTGAGCGTACAGTCGGACCGACTCGTCAAGCATTGACCGATTCCGGCCTTAAGGCTTCGGATATCGATAAAGTCGTATTGGTCGGTGGTTCCACTCGTATCCCAGCCGTACAAGAAGCGATTAAAAAACTAACGGGTCAAGAGCCGCACAAAGGCGTTAACCCGGATGAAGTCGTTGCTTTAGGCGCGGCGGTTCAAGCAGGCGTATTGACCGGTGAAGTTAAAGACGTTGTCTTGCTCGACGTTACTCCGTTGTCCCTCGGTATCGAAACCGCGGGTGGCGTGTTAACTAAGATGATCGATCGCAATACGACGATTCCGACAAGCAAATCGCAAGTATACTCCACCTATGCGGACATGCAGACGCAAGTTGAAATCCACGTCCTGCAAGGCGAGCGCGCGATGGCTAAAGACAACAAAACGCTTGGACGCTTCATTCTTAGCGACATTCCCGCTGCTCCTCGCGGCGTACCGCAAATCGAAGTTACTTTCGACATCGATGCGAACGGCATCGTTAACGTATCCGCGCTCGATAAAGGTACCGGAAAGAGCCAGAAAATCACGATCACTTCCTCGAGCGGCTTGAGCAAGGAAGAAATCGAACGGATGCAGCAGGAAGCCGAACTGCATGCCGAAGAAGACAAGGCGCGTCGCGAGCTTGTAGAAGCGAAGAACAGCGCCGATCAACTTATCTACAGCGTCGACAAGACGATCAAAGACTTGGGCGACAAAGTTGATGCTGGCGAAATCGAAAAAGCGACTGCGGCGAAAGAAAAATTGACAGGCGCCTTGGCTAGCGATAACCTTGAGGAAATCAAAACGGCTACCGACGAGTTGACCGAGATCGTGCAACAGCTTTCCGTTAAGCTCTATGAGCAAGCCGCGCAACAAGCGCAAGCGGCTCAAGACGGCGGCGAAAGCGCAGATGCGGCTCCTAAGAAAGAAAATGTCGTGGATGCCGATTACGAAGTCGTTGAAGAAGACAAAAAGAACTAAGATTCGTTGAATTAAATCGAAAGTCAAAGTGATTTCCTTCTCTGGCGGAGTCATTTTGACTTTCCTTCATGAGGAGGTGGAGAAGTGGCGAACAAAAGGGATTATTACGACGTGTTGGAATTGCAGAAAAATGCCTCCACGGACGATGTGAAGAAAGCTTATCGCAAGCTGGCGCGTCAATATCATCCGGATGTGAATAAGGCAGCGGATGCGGAAACGAAGTTTAAGGAAGTCAAAGAAGCGTACGACGTGCTGAGCGACGATCAGCAGCGGGCGCGTTACGACCAGTTCGGCCACCAGGATCCGAATGCCGGCTTTGGCGGAGGCGGCGGAGGCGCTGACTTCGGCGGCGGTTTCGGTGACATCTTCGATATGTTTTTCGGCGGTAACGGCGGGGGACGGAGGGATCCGAATGCGCCGCAACGGGGAAACGACCTGCAATATACGATGACGATCGAATTCAAGGAAGCCGTATTCGGGAAAGAGACGGATATCACCATTCCTCGTACGGAATCCTGCGATACGTGTCACGGCAATGGCGCTAAACCGGGAACGAAACCGGAAACGTGTTCGGTTTGCCGAGGCTCCGGTCAACAGGAAGTGGCTCAGAATACGCCGTTCGGGCGGATCGTTAACCGTCGGGCTTGTACCGCTTGCTCGGGACGCGGAACGATTATTAAGGAAAGATGCCCGACTTGCGCCGGTAACGGCCAAGTGAAGAAGCAGCGCAAGATTCACGTCAAGATTCCTGCCGGCGTCGACGAAGGCGCTCAGCTGCGCGTAACCGGCGAAGGGGAAGGCGGATTACGCGGCGGACCTTCGGGTGACTTATATATCGTGCTTCGCGTGAAATCCCATGAGTTTTTCGAACGGGAAGGCGACGATATTTATTGCGAAATCCCGCTTACTTTCACCCAAGCGGCTTTGGGCGACGAGATCGAAATTCCGACCCTTACCGAGAAAGTGAAGCTGAAAGTACCTGCCGGTACCCAGACCGGAACTTATTTCCGGCTTAAGGGCAAGGGCGTGCCGAAGCTTCGCGGCTACGGTCAAGGCGATCAGCAAGTTAAAGTAACGATCGTTACTCCGACTCAGCTTAGCGATGAACAGCGGGAACTGCTTCGCGACTTCGCTTCCAAGAGCGGAGAAGCGACTCATGAGCAAAGCCAATCCATCTTCGAGCGGATGAAACGCGCCATTTTAGGAGATTGATCCTTCATAAATATTAGACCGTCCAGGAATTATTCTGGCGGTTTTTTATTTTGCATAAGCGTGACGCCGTAAGTGCAACATAGGGGAATCATTGCGTTGCGGGCATTAGCCGCATCCAAGAAGGAGGTTTTCCAAGTGGCTGAAGAAAACAGATTGTTGTATGCGGGGGCGTCTTCCATGGAACATTCGAAAATGCCCATCGGATCTGCGGAAGACGTGGAATTCGCCGATGAGCTTGCGGATGAGGATGACAAAGAAGCGCTCCAACGAGCCGAGGCAGCCGAACAACGGGTTGGCGCCAGCGAAGGGGAGTGACGACTTGGAAATGAATCCTATCCAAGCAAGATTTGCGACGCAGGATCAAGCGGAATCGGCAATGCGTAAACTCGCAGCTCTGCGAAGCGATCGCTTCCGGTTAGAGAGGGTCGCAACTTCTCTAGATATAGATACGAGCATCGAAGCTGCTGAAGATATGTCTCCGCTCGCGGCATCGGCAGATGCGGCGGCACATCAATGGGGAGTATCGCCGGAAGGAAGCTCCTCCGCGGTGTTTACTTTATCCGCTAACGTTCCCGATGCAGCAACCGACCAAGCTCGCACCGTTATTTTACAAGCTGGCGGTCAGATCATTTAGAAGCGAAGGCGCAGCGCTCGGATGCTGCGTCTTTTTATATGCGTAAGATTCAACTCGCATTTTTGCTCCCGCAAAACAGTACGTGTATAATGAAACTCATTGAGCAGTCTTAGGGCTGGTTGCGACAAGGGGAGGAAAAGATTTGCGCTGGCATGAATTAACCGTCCTGGCGACGGAATCGTCTCAGGAAATGGTTACCCATTACCTAACGGAGCTTGGAGCAGGCGGCGTTTCGGTGGAAGAGGCCTGGTCGGAGGATAAGCCGAGGGATACTTCCTTTGGTCAAATATACGATACGCCTCTAAACGATATCCGGCCTGGATATGCTATTTTCAAAGCTTATTTCTCGGAAGATACCAAGATGGAGCCGGTTGCCGCCGAGCTGAAAACTCTGTTGCAAGGGCTGCCCGAATACGGGTACGACGCAGGTGAGTTCACGATTGAATTAGGCGACGTTCACGAAGACGATTGGGCGGATGCTTGGAAGCAATATTTCAAGCCGATCGCGATTACGGAACGTCTTACGATTAAGCCAACCTGGGAGGAATACACGCCAAAGGGCGATGAGCTTATTATCGAGCTCGATCCCGGCATGGCGTTCGGAACGGGCACGCATCCCACGACGGCACTCTGCCTAAAGGCGCTTGATAACGCGATTACCGGCGGGGAGCAGATCATCGATGTCGGGACCGGTTCCGGCGTACTCGCCATCGGCGCTATAAAGCTCGGCGCGTCCAAGGTGCTGGCGCTAGATCTAGATCCGGTTGCGGTTACTTGCGCGCAAGAGAACATAACGTTAAATGGTTATGACGACGTCATCGAAGTAAGGCTTAGCGATTTGCTCGGCGTTCTTCACGATGGCGAGAGCAGCGGCGTTACGCCTCCCGTGGACCTCGTGGTCGCTAATATTCTCGCGGAGATCATCTTATTATTCCTAAGCGATGTAATGGATGTACTTAAACCCGGCGGAATATATATTACCTCCGGCATATACAAGAACAAAGAAATGATCGTGGAAGCGGGATTGCTCGCGGCGGGATTTGAAATCATTGACGTGCTAAGGCAAGAAGAGTGGGTGGCGTTCGTAGCCGGCAAACCTAAGGGGGATGGCGAGTGAATTTTTTCTGGTTTCCGATTGAACACCTTCCTGTAATCATTCTCGTCATGCTTGTTGCCTTTAGCGTGCATGAGTTTGCGCATGCTTGGACCGCATGGAAGTTCGGCGACGATACAGCTTACCTTGAAGGTCGAGTTTCACTTAATCCTATGGTTCATTTGGATTGGATCGGGATGCTGTTCTTGATCTTGGCCGGTTTCGGTTGGGCCAAACCTGTGCCTGTCCGTCGAAGCAGATTCAAAAATCCGCGTCTCATGAGCATTGTCGTATCCGCTGCCGGCCCTATTAGCAATTTGATTCTTGCGTTTCTCATCTTGTTTTGCATGGATCTATTGCACGTATTGCATGTGGTTAATTCTATTTCAGACAATATGATCACCTTTATCGGGTATTGGGTAACTATAAATTTGTCCTTATTGTTATTTAATTTAATTCCTATACCGCCATTGGACGGTTATAGAATAGTCGAGGAATTTTTACCGATCAGAACACGGATTAAAATCCAGCAAATGGCCCAGTGGACCACTTTTATTTTTCTTCTTATCATCTTCATACCACCGCTGCGGGATATTACGATAGGCCCGCTAATGGGCTTGCGAGGACCTATCATTGATGGAATGGGATGGCTGCTGGATAAAATATTTTCTTCTGCCGGCGGGAGCATGTTTCATCGGATATAGATTGTCGGAAAAGTACGGTGGCGAAACGCATCGGAACACGTTATGATGAAGGATGGAACTAAGGCAGGAGGCTGTTTGGGATGCAGCGTTATTTTGTGCCTGCGGCGCAGATGGAACAGCATTCCGTCGCGCTCGAAGGCGAAGACGCCCGGCATTTGGCCGCCGTCATGAGATCCAAACCGGGCGATTGTTTTATTGCCTGCGACGGAAATGGCCGCGATGTCTTAGCTAGGATCACGTCGGTCGATAAAGAAAACGTTCAGGCGGAAATTACCGAAGAGCTGACGACACGTGCAGAGATGTCCTGGAATATAACGGTGGCGCAAAGCTTGCCCAAAGGGGACAAGCTGGAAATCGTCATCCAGAAAGGAACGGAAGCGGGCGCGACGGCTTTCCAACCTTTCTTGTCCCAGCGAACCGTCGTCCAATACGACGAACGCAAGGAAGCTAAGCGGCTGGATCGATGGCGCAAAATTGCCAAGGAAGCGGCGGAGCAAAGCCACCGCAGCGTCATTCCGGAAATCAATGCGGTCGTTTCGTGGAAATCTTTGCTTAAACAGTTCCCGGAATACGACCTTGTTTTGTTCTGTTATGAAGAGGAAGGCCGTTCCGGAGTTGGGTTGCGCGATATTCTATCGACGTTCCATTCGGATATAGACGGTAAAACCCCGACAATATTGGTCGTAATCGGACCGGAAGGCGGCTTTACCCCGCAGGAAGCGGAGGCCGCATCGGCATCGCATGCTAAATTAATCGGCTTAGGCAAAAGAATATTACGGACGGAGACGGCTGCGCTATATGCACTTGCTTGTCTCGCTTACGAGTCCGGAGAGTTGGGAGGAAATTGAAGATGCCGAACGTGGCATTTTATACGCTTGGCTGTAAAGTCAACTTTTATGATACCGAAGCGATCTGGCAGCTATTCAAGAACGAAGGTTATGAACAGGTCGATTTCGAGCAGACGGCTGACGTTTATTTGATTAATACGTGTACGGTGACGAATACGGGCGACAAAAAAAGCCGACAAATTATTCGTCGCGCCGTACGTCGTAATCCCGACGCCATTATAGCGGTAACAGGCTGTTACGCGCAAACTTCCCCCGCGGAAATTCTTGCGATTCCCGGCGTCGATCTTGTTATCGGAACTCAGGATCGCGAGAAGCTGATGTCGTTCATCACGGACATACAGAACGAACGCAAGCCGGTTAACGCCGTTCGCAATATTATGAAAACCCGCGAGTTCGAAGAGCTGGACGTGCCGGATTTCTCCGAGCGGACCCGGGCTTTCCTTAAAATCCAAGAGGGCTGCAACAATTTCTGCACGTTCTGCATTATCCCGTGGTCGCGCGGGCTTTCCCGCAGCCGCAAGCCGGAGAGCGTGCTGAATCAAGCACGCCAACTTGTAGAAGCTGGATACAAAGAAATCGTGTTGACTGGCATTCATACGGGCGGGTACGGAGACGACCTTGAAAATTACCGGCTAGCCAACCTGCTTGCCGATTTGGATAAGATCGACGGGTTGGAACGGATCCGCATCAGCTCCATCGAAGCGAGCCAGATCGATGACAAGGTGATCGCCATCCTGAACAGCTCGCCTAAGATGTGCCGTCACCTGCATATTCCGCTGCAAGCGGGCGATGACGACATTCTGAAGAGAATGCGCCGCAAATATACGACAGCCGAATTCGCGGAGAAAATCCGTTTGATCCAGCATGCGATGCCCGGCGTAGCTATTACGACGGATGTTATCGTCGGGTTCCCCGGCGAAACCCAGGAGCAGTTCGAAAACGGATTCCGTTTCATGGAACAGATGAAGTTCGCGGAAATGCACGTATTCCCTTACTCCAAACGTACGGGAACACCCGCGGCGCGAATGGATGAGCAAGTAGACGAAGAAGTGAAGCACGAACGCGTTCACCAGCTTATCGATTTGTCTGAACGGATGCAAGCCGCCTACGGTCGCGAGTGGGTTGGCAAAGTACTCGATGTTATTCCGGAACGGGAAGCTAAAGGCTCTGAAGATAAGGGTCTAATATCCGGTTATACCGATAACTATATTCAAGTCGTGTTAAATGGAGATGCTTCGCTGATCGGCAAGCTTTGCCGCGTTCGGATAACGGATTCCGGAGTGAATGAATGCCGCGGCGAGCTGCTTGAGGTGTTGGATGCAGATACACACCCCGTAGCCATGCAGGCTTAAAGGTTTAGCGCAAAGATTTCATCGCAAGGCAGGACTGCGCAAGCTTCCCGCCTTGGATGAAGTCTTTTTATCGTAGATAGGACAAAGGGGGAACTCATCAGGATGAAGACGGAAATTTCCGCTGGAGGCGTCGTTTATCGAAGGCGTGACGGGCAACTAGAAATACAACTTATAGAAGATCGATTCGGAAGAATGACTTTGGCCAAAGGTAAAATGGAGCCGGGAGAATCGGTGGAGCAAACCGCTTTGCGGGAAATCGAAGAAGAAACAGGCATTAAGGGGAAAATCACCGCTCATCTGAACATCATTACATACTTATATGAGCATGCGCAGCTGGGTACGGTTCAGAAAGAAGTACATTACTATCTCGTCGAAGCCGGCGAAGGTCAGCTTCAGGCTCAAGTAGAGGAAATAACGGGTGTTGCTTGGCATAAACCTACGGAAGCTTGGCATCTACAACGCGATTCCGGTTACGATAATAACAATGAGGTACTTCGCTTGGCCTATGAGAAACTCGGAATCGAGGTGGAGCCTGTTGCCTGAGGACATTCGTTATCCTACGTGGGTGCCAGGTCAATCGCTCGCTCCTTTCATTGACTACACCATGCTCAAAGCCGAAGCCTGTGCCAGAGATATCGCCAACCTATGCGAGAAGGCGTCGGCTCATGCTTTCCATAGCGTCTGCGTAAGCGGAGGCTGGGTGCGCATGTGCCGGGAAAAGCTAAGCGGAACGAACGTCAAGGTTAGCGCAGTAGTCGGGTTTCCTTTAGGCGCGCACGCAACGAGAGCCAAAGCTTTCGAGGCGGCGGCAGCTTTGGAGGACGGGGCGTCTGAGATCGATATGGTGCTTCCCATCGGAAAGCTGATAGACGGGGAAAATGAAGCGGTAGAGCGGGATATTGCCGCTGTCGTTCTAGCCGTTCAGGGCGGTGCACTCGTTAAGGTCATTTTGGAAACCGGGTTATTAACGGACGAGATCAAGATCGCGGGAGGTAAAATTGCCGAAGCGGCTGGAGCGGATTACATCCAGACGTCTACGGGCTTCGGAGGCAACGGGGCTTCAGAAGCCGACATAAGGTTACTCCGGAGCAGCGTGTCCGCTGCAATGGGAATTAAGGCTTCGGGCGGAATCCGAAATGCCGATTCGGCTATCGCTTTGCTAAAAGCCGGCGCGAATCGAATCGGCAGCAGCTCAGGTACTGCGATTGTTAGAGGTTTTGTTTAATAATAAATAAGCAATCGGTAAAGCGAGCAGGGAGCAAATTACGTTAAACAGCGTCTGTGCATGAGCAATTTGCGCGGAAGGATCCCCGGGGGCGATAAGGGCTGCAGTCGTATGCAGAAGGCCTATCATGGGGTAGAAAAGCAACGCCCCGCTTGCATTAAGGGTTAGCTGAGACAAAGCGACAAACCGGCCCCCAGGCCCGCCGCAGAGAGAAGCTACTAATCCGGTGAAACAGGTGCCGATATTCGCGCCTAGAACGATGGCGATGCCGGCTTCCGGCGTTATTGCCCCCGTAGCCGCGAGTCCCATGCACATGGCGATCACCGCAGCGCTGGAATGTATGAGTGCGGTAAGCAATGCTCCACCGACGACTCCCCATATCAGATTGTCGTTCGTATGGCGCATAAGAGCGTCGAAAGTACCGTTTTCCCGTAAGGAAGGGCCCATTCCTTGAAGTAATTTAAAGCCGATTAGAAGGAGTCCGAATCCTCCTAACGCCATAGATACATAGCGAAGCGATAGACCCCGACTAGGATTAGCGGTTGGATTTTTCATTTCATTGAGCATAAATGTAACCGTCCATCCAATCGCGGCCAACGTAAGGATAAGGAGTCCGTACCGATGAAGCTGCAGGCTCATCAGTTCCGTCGTCAGGCACGTCCCGACATTCGTTCCTAGAATGATGCCGAAGCTTCGGGATAGAGAAAGCCATCCGGCATTCACGAAGCCGATCGTCAGAACGGTTACGGCCGTGCTGCTCTGCAATAGAGCGGAAGCGGCTGTACCGACGGCAAACCCCCGGAGCGGGGTCGCGGTCGATCGGGACACCCAATAGGCTAACCTTCGTCCAGCCCAGCGCTGTAGGGAGGTTTCCATCACTTTCATTCCCGATAATAACAGCGCGAACCCTAGCAAGGAAGAAATAATGAAGCCGGAAATCATAATCGCACCTCCCATTAAGACTATGCAAAATCAGGACAAGTTTATGAATGAATAAGGAGTGAGCTTAAAGTGAGCACGCAAGCATCGGTTTGGTTAAATAAAGGTCGCCGACCCCGCCTGGAGGAAGGTCATCCGTGGATTTACGCGAACGAAATCGCCAAAATTGAAGGGGAGGCCTTGCCGGGACAGCTCGTTGAGGTACGGGATCATCGCGGACTAATGCTAGGTACGGGGTATTGGAATCCGGCCTCGCAAATTACGGTTCGGATTGTTGCGTACGGAGCGCTTGAGCGTATGGACGCGGATTTTTTCCGCAAACGGTTTGAGCGCGCGTCGGCCCATCGTTCCCGGTTTCTAGGCGATGATGTTTCTTGTCGTTTGGTTTACGGCGAAGCTGATTTCCTGCCAGGTCTGGTCGTGGATCGGTTTAACGATATACTCGTCGTTCAAGTGCTTACGCTTGGAATGGAAATGTCGAAGGAAGCTTGGCTTCGGGCTCTAATAGATGTGTTTCAGCCGCGCGGCATTTACGAGAGAAGCGATGTCGGCGTGCGTACGTTGGAAGGCTTGGAGGAGAGAACCGGTATTCTATACGGGGAATGTCCAAGACACGTGGAGATCGTGGAAAACGGACTGATGGTTCAGGTTGATATCGAAGGCGGTCAGAAAACGGGTTATTTCTTCGATCAACGGGAAAACCGGGCATCCATCAAGCCGTTAATGAAGGGGTGGGGAGCGCGGAGCGGAATCAAGCTTCAAGAGAGAGAATCGGAGGGAGGCGGCAAAGGGCTTGTTCCGGTGAACACGAACGGCAGCATCGTGATGTTTCCTTATTGGGACGGGGCGACGGTTCTGGAGTGTTTCGCCCATACGGGCAGTTTTACATTGCATGCCTGCGATTACGGAGCTAAGAAAGTAACCTGTCTCGATATATCCGAGCATGCCTTGCAAACGGCGCGCCACAACGTTGAGATCAACGGATTCATGGATCGGGTGGAGTTCGTGGCCGCGGATGCTTTCGAATATTTACGCCAGCATGTAGCGGGACGCGATGAGCGGCAACTGAGGGCAAACGCCAAGGTATCCGGCGCCAAGGTGGATACATCCAAACCGCTGGCTTCGGAGGGCAGAACCTGGGACGTGATTATTCTCGATCCACCGGCATTCGCCAAGACGAAACGGGCGGTCGATGGAGCTATCCGGGGATACAAGGATATCAATCTACAGGCAATGAGGTTGTTGAACGAAGGCGGCTATCTTGTAACGGCGAGCTGCTCGTACCATGTCCGGCCGGAGCTTTTTCTGGAAACGATCCAAGAAGCGGCCAAGGACGCCAGCAAGATCATCAGACGGATCGAGTGGCGGGGGGCGGGAAAAGATCATCCCCAGCTTGCCGGCGTCGAAGAAGGGCATTATTTGAAGTTCGGTATTTTCGAGGTGAGAAGCCGTAAAGAGTTATAATATGCCCATGGCAAATTGTTAAGAAAATGTTAGCAAAAAGTTGGATGATTTAACCTCGTTTCGGGAACATTTCTAACGCCTCTGGATTATCTTTAGTTTAGAGGCACGGGAACGGGAGGTATTGAAATGGTACATGAAGTTATTTTGTTCGGTAAACGAGCGGTGCCGTTGGAAAACAGGGCAAAAGCCGTTAGCAGCAGAAGCCGCTTTAACAATCGGATGCAGGATATGAGAGACGACTTGGAATTTCGCCGCCGCTGGAAGCATGTCAGCTACATAGAACTATGGTCGGACGCGGCAATTTTCAAATACGACGATGGCAGCAAATGGTATATGAATATATCGTGAGTCGTATGGAGAAAAGAAGAAGGACACATCAACCCGGGCAGGGGGGATGTGTCTTTTTAAATTCAAACGTATACGATCAGAAAGTTTATAGACATCCACGAATCTGGGAAATGTAGGAAAAAACCGGTACCTAAATTTCCGTCCCATTTCGGAGAAATGGTGCCATTATCCCCTCGCCTCAGAAGTAAGTTGCAAATCAGCGGATATTCGAGTGCCATGATAGAAGTGAGTTGCAATCAACGGATATTCAAATGCTAGGATTTGAGAGTGAGTTGAAATCAGCGGATATTCGAATGTCAAGACTTGAGTGGGAGTTGCAATCAACGTATTCCCGGGTATCATTCATAAGTTTGCCGTTTCGTGAATTGGAATTGGAATGGAACGGTCTATCGACAACTCAAAAAGCAGTCATCCCAAGCATCAAGCGTTCCATAGGGTGAGATATTTTCCTTTCCACTTCGCTTTGCTTCCCCAGACCACCCAGGGAACGGTGAGAACCGGTTTGCTGCGGGTCAGATCTTTGTAAGTCAAGGTTGGCGTCACGGCGCACCAATGGAGCAGTTGGCCGAAAACCGGGGCATGGCGGAGTTTTAAGTTCAATCGGAAACAAAACTCGTCTAAATAAGCCTGCAAATGTTTGGCCCCGATGCCATTAAACGTAAAGTTCAGCCACGCGGTCACCTTCCACTTGATGGGGTTCAAAGCAGGGTGAAGTTTGCCGCGCCCCAAAACGGTCACAGCCTGTCCATCTATATGATTGTCTACGAACGCTTGGACGCCAAGCTTTTCAATCCACCTCAACGCGTTATTCACATGGCTGGGATCCGGTTGTTTGATTTTGACCTGCTGAGGCTCGTCTCGCTCGTCGAGGGATCCGCCGATCAACAGCGGCTGCTGGGCCTCGCTATAATACGTATAACCGTAAGAGATAGGGTCAACTCGCACAACACCCGTGAGCGGGTCGGCTTCATCGGCTTGTTGCAGGGCATGGCGGATTTTTCTTGCGATGAGCCACGCGGTCTTATAGGTGACCTGAATCACTTGGGACAGGCGGGAGGCGCTGATGCCGGAAGGCCGTGAGATGAGAAACATCGCTTGGAACCAGCGGGTCAACAGGGTGGAGCTGCCTTCCATGATGGTGCCGGCGATGACAGAAGTCTGATGGCGACAGGAGCGGCATTCGTAGAGAGGCAGTCTGCGCGTTTGGATAAGATAAAAGTGAGGATGACGACAAGTCGGGCAACGGAAGCCGTCCGGCCATCTGGCTTCGAACAGCGCCTCGGCGCAAGTCTGCTCAGAGTTGAACTGCTGGCAAAATGCCTCGAAGGTCAGATGATCTGGAAACATAGACTTTCCTCCCGAAATAGAACATTTGTTCTTATTTCCATCATACCAAACATACGTTCTATTTTCAAGAGATATCGGGTAAAATTTCAACGTTTCAGGTTTGTTTTCAGAAGCATGAACAAGGTTTTCCTCCTGATTGGAAGGGATGATGGTACGATTGGCTGAAAGGAGGTAGGTGAGCGTGCGGTAGTCCTATTTTCCACCTGATAGGAAGGGATGTTGGTACGTTTTCGCGGAAAGGAGGTAGAGGAGGCTGCGGTAGTGCAAATTCTCCTTCTGATGCGAAGGGATAAAGGTACGTTTTCGCGAAAACCGCAGGCATGTGCAAGAGTGTCGGACCGGTCGCCCCCCAGAGGTACAAGGGAGTTCATGGGTTCGATTGTTAGGGCAGGAGCAAAAGTCTCCTGTTTTTCTTAATGAGGCCCAGCAAAGTCGGATTCACCCCGTTTGGGTAAGCTTATAGTATGAACCTAGGCGGAAGTCAGAAGGAGTCTTGGACATGAGTGAGGCGACCTATCTACATGATCCAACGAAACGTAAATTGCTGTTCAACACGGGGCTTAGCTGGCTGTTCGACGCTATGGACGTTGGAATCATCTCGTTTATCGTTGCTGCTCTTGCTGTTGAATGGAAACTAGAGGCACAACAGATTGGACTGCTCACAGCGCTCAATTCGTTAGGAATGGCAGCGGGAGCCGCAGTGGCCGGATTATTCGCCGACCGGTACGGACGCAGGGCGGTGCTGCTTGTTACGCTGCTGATCTTCTCCGCGGCAAGCGGACTATCCGCGCTGGCTACCAGCTTTGTTGTGTTATGCGCCTTGCGTTTCATAACCGGATTCGGCCTCGGAGGAGAGCTTCCGGTCGCTTCAACGCTAGTCTCCGAATCGTTTTCCGTCAAAGAAAGAGGGAGAGCGGTTGTATTGCTCGAAAGCTTCTGGGCTAGCGGGTGGATACTCGCGGCGCTTATCGCCTATTTCGTCATTCCTAATTATGGCTGGAGGGCAGCCTTTATCATCGGCGCATTGCCGGCTCTATATGCGTTATACCTCAGACGAGCGATATCGGATTCCCATAAATATACCGCATTGAGAAACCGGAAGTTATCATGGGTACAAAGAGCAGTATCCGTGTGGTCATCGAACTATCGCAGATCCACGCTTACGCTCTGGATTTTATGGTTCACGGTAGTCTTTTCGTATTACGGCATGTTTCTGTGGCTTCCGTCCGTTATGGTTCTCAAAGGCTTCACCCTCGTAAAAAGCTTTCAATACGTGCTGATCATGACGCTGGCACAGTTGCCGGGATATTTTACAGCCGCGTACTTTATCGAGAAATTCGGGCGTAAGTTCGTGCTCGTCACTTATTTACTGCTGACGGCGGCAAGCGCGTTATGGTTCGGCAATGCCCAGACGGAAGGTATGCTTATGGCAGCCGGTATTTGCCTTTCATTTTTTAACCTTGGAGCTTGGGGAGCAATGTACGCATATACGCCTGAATTGTACCCGACTGCTGTCCGATCGACCGGCGTAGGGCTTACAGCTTCTTTCGGCCGGATTGGCGGCGTTATTGGCCCATACCTTGTAGGTTTTCTAGTGGCCAAGGAGAATGGGGTTTCCACTATTTTTACGGTATTCTTCGTTGCAATTGTCATCGGGGCGACTGTTTTGTTGTTCTTTGGCAAAGAAACGAAAGGCGTGGATGCGGATATCTAAAGAATACGGCAATTATTATTAAGCTCCTTGGTAGCTTCGGCGAACGCTTGTGCTCCTTTCGGGCGCTTGTGGTACAATGAGTACCGTAGGTTAACGATGGAATTGGAAGCTGGATGGAGGGGACGTCATGTCGCTTCGACTCGTAACGGGGCGCTCTGGGAGCGGGAAGACACGATTTTGTTTAGATGAAATACGGACGAGGCTGCAGCAGGATCCGCAAGGATCGCCTCTCCTATTGCTCGTTCCGGAGCAGGCCACCTTTCAAGCGGAATACGCGATGGCCACGACGCCGGGTTTGGGCGGTTTCCTGCGCGCGCAAGTGCTGAGCTTTCGCAGGCTCGCATTCAGGGTGATGCAGGAAACGGGCGGGTCTGCGGTCGTTCCCATTCACGATAATGGTAAAGCGATGCTTTTACATAAAGTGCTGGAAGCGCGCAGGGAAAGTCTGCGTTTGTTTCGTGGAGGGAAGGCCGAATCCGGTCTTATTACCCGGATTAATGAGCTGCTCACGGAAATGAAGAGGTATGGCATCGAAAGCGCCAAGCTCGCCGAGTACGCGGAAACCGTGGCTAAGAAAGCGGAGCGTCATCCGGAGTCTTCTCTTATGGCGGACAAGCTTCATGATCTCTCCCTCATATACTCCGAGATGGAGCAGGAGTTGACCGGTCGCTGGCTGGACGGAGAAGACATGCTCGGCTGGCTGACCAAAGGCGCATCGACATCCTCCATACTGGAGGGAGCGGAAATATGGCTGGACGGTTTTCACGGATTTACTTCAAGCGAATATGCGGTAATAGAAGCGCTGCTGAAGAGATCGGACAGGGTGACGGTCGCGCTTTGCGTCGATCAGCCCTATGGAGCAGGAGAAAGACCCGATGAACTGGATGTGTTTCATCCGACAGCTGAGACTTCGGCCCAATTATGCGAAGCGGCTCAAACGGCTAACGTTAACATCGAGCCTGCTGTCGTCTTGAATTCAGAAGTATCGCCTCGTTACAAAGATAGTCCGATGCTCGCGTTTATGGAGCATAATTGGAAAAACAGGAAACGCTGGGACGGGGATCCAGGCGTTTTGCAGCCGGATCATCCTTTGTGCGGTCTATCGATGCACTCCGCGGTTAATCGCCGGGCAGAGGCGGAAGCCGTCGCCCGCGATATGCTGCGACGCGTTAGAGAGCAAGGCAGTCGGTGGCGCGATATGGCGCTGTTCGTTCGCAGGATGGACGACTATGCGGATTTGCTGGCAGCCGTGTTCGGCGATTACGGCATTCCTTACTATCTCGACGGTAAAGCTGCCGTTTCCCACCATCCATTCGTGGAATTCATTCGCTCCGCTTTAGAGTGCGTAACGGGAGGCTGGAAAGCGGAAGCCATGTTTCGCTGCGCGAAGACGGATTTGCTGGGAACGCCGGACAGGCCTGTTACGAGGGATGAAATCGACCGGCTGGAAAATTACGCTCTAGCGGCAGGAATCGATGGCTGGCGGTGGCATGCAAACCAAGTTTGGTTCCCTTTGTACCGGGGAGATTTGGAGGAAGAGGGAATCGCCAACGATGCCGACGAAGTCATGAAAGGCTTGTTCGAAGTTCGCGATGCCCTTTTAACTCCTATGAAAGCATTAGAAGAAAGGTTGAATTCGGCTCGCACCGTCAGAGAGCTATGCGAGAGTCTCTATTATTTTCTTGAGGAAACGGGTGCAGCGGATACGCTTGAGAGATGGAGTTTGGAAGACGGCGCAGCCGGTAAACCGGGGCATATGGCATTCCATCGGCCATTGTGGGATGGCGTTATGAACCTATTAGACCAATTGGTTGAGCTAATGGGGGAGCAGACGCCGGACCTTCTTTTGTTCGCTGGCATGGTCGACTCCGGATTGGAAGAGTTGAAGCTTGGCGCTGTTCCGCCGTCGCTCGACAGCGTTTTGATAGGCAGTCCGGAAAGAACACGCTCGGATCGCATTCAAGTCGTTTATTTTCTTGGCGCAAACGATGGCGTATTGCCGATGCGCATCTCAGAGAACGGATTGCTGGCAGAAGAGGAGCGAGACCAATTAGCTGCTACCGGACTGTCCATGGCTCCGGGCTCGCGCCGTCGTTTGCTTGACGAGTCTTTTTTGGCTTATTTGACCTTAACGACGGCTTCCCGTCATTTGTGGATCAGCTATCCGTTAGCTGACGATGAAGGGCAGGGCTTGCTCCCATCGGAGTGGATTGGGAAATTAAAGAAAAGGTTCCCGGGTATACCTGTTCGAATGGTTGCTGCCGAGCCGCAGGAAACGCAATCGGAAGAGGAACAGCTTGATTTTGCGGCACATCCCGGAAGAGCGTTGACCCATTTACTGACGAGACTGCGCAGTTGGCGTCAAGGGGAAGTTCTGTCTGTTGGCTGGTGGTCTGTCTATAACTGGCTCAGGGATCAAGATAACTGGAAGGAGAGACTGCTCTCCCTCATCTCTTCCTTGAATTATACGAACGAAGAGAAACCGCTGACTCCCGAGACAAGCCGTCTGCTTTACGGAGAGCGGCTGTTGGCTAGCGTGTCGCGGATGGAGCGGTTCATCGCCTGTCCGTTCCAGCATTTCGCGGTTCATGGCTTGCGGCTTCAAGAACGTAGATTGTTCAGGGTAGATTCCCCCGACATCGGGCAGCTGTTTCATGCGGCTTTGCGCCAGACGACCGAGAAACTATTCGCCGAAGGGCCGGCGGGGTTGGATGCTATGCGATGGCAGCTGGAAGCCGCTGCGGCGGTGGACAGGTTATTGCCCCGCGTTCAATCTCAAATCCTATTGTCCTCCCACCGGCATCAGGTCATGGCGCGCAAGTTGCGGGATATCGTTACGCAAGCTTCTGCCATCCTCGGCGAGCATGCCGCTTTATCGGCATTTAAGCCGGTCGGGCTCGAAATGAGCTTCGGACCGAAAGGGCTGCTTCCCGCGTTGTCTCTGCAGTTGGATGGAGAGCGGTGGATGGATATTGCCGGTAAAATCGACCGAGTCGACGCGGCGCAAACTTCTTCGGGGTTGCTCCTGCGCATCATGGACTATAAGTCTAGTGCAATGAAGCTTAAGCTCGACGAGGTGGCGCACGGTTTATCGTTGCAGATGCTCACCTACTTGGACGTCGTCGTTTCCCATGCCCCGCACTGGCTCGGCCAAGCGGCCAAGCCGGCAGGCGTGCTTTATTTTCACGTGCAAAATCCGCTGCTGAATACGCCGAACGGAATGCCCAAGGATGAAGCCCGACACGCGCTGTTCCGCCAATATCGCATGCAAGGCTTGCTGCTGTCCGATGGGGAATCCGTTAAGCTGATGGATGAATCGTTGAACCAAGGAAGCAAGTCTGCGGTCATCCCCGTTGAATTCAAGAAAGATGGAACTTTCTCGGCCCGTTCGCAAGTGGCCAACCAAAGCGAGTGGGATGTGCTTCGGGGATCCGTACGCTCGCAAATTCGCCGAATCGGCAAACGGATTGTCGACGGTGACGTTGCGATTACCCCTTATCGGCTCGATAAACGAAGTCCTTGCACGTATTGCGACTTCCGTCCGGTTTGCCATTTCGACAGCCAAGTGGAAGGAAATCCGTATCAGTCTTTAAGCAAGGCAGGAAGCCGGGAGGAACTATGGCAACGGCTCAAGGACGATGCGCAGAGAGGGGAATCCCATTGAAGCAGTCAAGAGAATGGCCCGCCAAGCCGGAAAATAGCCGTTGGACCGACGAGCAGTGGGCGGCTATAACGGCCGACGGTTCCCATCTGCTCGTTGCGGCGGCGGCCGGTTCGGGCAAAACCGCTGTGCTCGTCGAGAGAATCATTTCCAGAATCGCGGATGAGCAGCGGCCGTTGGACGTCGATGCCATGCTCGTGGCTACGTTCACGAAAGCTGCCGCCGCCGAGATGAAGGAAAGAATTCGGCACGCGCTGGAAGAAGCTTTGGAAAGTAATCCGGAATCCAGGCATTTACGCCGTCAGATTGCGCTGTTGCCAAGAGCGTCCGTTACGACGCTCCATTCGTTCTGCCTGGAAATCGTCGAACGCTACGCGCCGCTCATCGAGCTGGATCCCGGGTTTCGCATGGCTAACGTAACGGAAACCGAGCTGCTTCGCATGGATACGCTAGACGAACTGTTCGAGGAACGGTACGAGAGCGAAGGGGAAACGGGTGTATTGGCATCGCTGGCCGACCACTTCGGCGGGGAAAGAAGCGACGAGCCGTTGCACCGGCTCGTCCTTGAGCTGCATGAATTCGCCGGAAGCCATCCTTGGCCGGAGTACTGGCTGCATCAGATGGCCGAAGATTTCCGGCAAGCGCAAGCGGAAACGCTGCTGCATACGCTGTGGGTCAGAAGCTTGCGGGAAGACGCCGTACTGCTGCTTCAAGGCACGCTGCATCTGTTGCGCGGCGCTTTGCGAATCGCCCATGAGCCGGGCGGTCCGGAGCCTTATATCGATACCTTGTTCGCGGATATCGATGGTATGGAAAAGGTTGCCGAAGCTTTCAGGTCGGGAACGTGGGAAGATTGGCAAGCGGCGGTCGCGGACATTTCATTCGGAAGATTGAAGCCTTGCAAAGGCGATGATTACGACGTCGCTCTCATCGAACGCGTCAAAGGACTGAGAGACACAGCCAAGAAAGCGGCAGTGCGGTTGTCAGAGGAATGGCTAATTCGTTCCCCTGAGCAATATGCCGCCGAGCTCCACGCCCTAGCTCCGGCTATGAAACAATTAGCGGAGCTTGCCATTCAATTCGGCGAACGCTTTGAACTGGCCAAAAGAGCTAAGGGGCTTCTGGATTTCGGGGATTTGGAACATTACGCGCTGCGTATTTTGCGGGATCCTTCCTCGACGCCGGAGAAGGCCGTACCTTCTCTTGCCGCCTTAAACTTCAGCGAAAGGTTCGCGGAAATTTATTTGGACGAATATCAAGATACGAACGAAGTCCAGGAAGCGATCGTCGCGCTCATCTCGAGGAAAGAGCCGGGCAACGTATTCATGGTGGGCGACGTTAAACAGAGCATATACCGATTCAGGCTTGCAGAGCCCGGATTGTTCCTAAATAAGTACAAAACCTATGAAGCTTTCTCGTCTCTAACTGAAACGGGAGATGTCGCAACCGACGCAGAAGGGCTGCGAATCGATTTGGCGCGCAACTTCCGCAGCCGCCGGGAAATCGTAAACGCGGTCAATCACGTGTTTCGTCTGATCATGCGAGAGCCCGTCGGCGAAATGAATTATGATGGCCGGGCTGAGCTGATCTACGGGGAAGGTTATCCGGAGGCGGGGGAACCGAATCCCTATTCCGTCGAAATGATTTTGCTGGATACTGCGGCAAGATCGGACGGGGATTCTCAAGCTGAAGTAGAATCTGCGGACTCCATAGGAGCGGAAGCAGGCGAGGATGGAACCGCCCCTACGGAAGGAATGGCCGAGGGCGTCGAAGACGTGGAAGCGGCACAGCTTGAGGCAAGATGCATCGCAACCGAAATTCGCAGGCTGATGGGATCGGATGGGAACGATCAAGTCCCATTCGCCGTATACGACGGCAAAGCCAAGCTGCATCGGCCGGTTCAATACAGGGACATCGTCATCCTATTACGCGCCGTGACGGCGCTCGCTCCGGCTTTCCTTGATGAGCTGAAAGCCGCGGGCATTCCCGCTTACGCGGATTTGGCCACGGGTTATTTTGCCGCGACGGAAGTGGACATCATGCTTTCTTTGCTGGCCATCATCGACAATCCGCATCAGGATATTCCATTAGCCGGGGTTCTGCGGTCTCCTATCGCGGGATTTACGGCAGAGCAACTGGCGCAAATTCGTCTTGCCGAGCGTAATGGTTCGTTCTGGGAAGCGGTCAACGCTGCCGCAACTTCAGGAGAAAGCGCTGACCCCGGACAACGAATGGCGAAAAATAATGAGGGTCTAGCGGAGGCATTGGCAACTTTCGTTCGTAAGCTTGACGGTTGGCGCGACTTCGCGAGAAGAGAGCCGCTAGGGGATTTATTGTGGATGTTATACCGCGAAACCGGCTATTACGATTATGCGGGCGGATTGCCAGGCGGCGGCCAGAGGCAAGCGAACTTGCGCGCGCTCGTCAACCGTGCCGTCCAATACGAGCGGTCGTCCCGATTCAGGGGACTGTTCCGGTTTCTCCGGTTTTTGGGACGGATGCGGGATACGGGGGCGGATTTGGGAGCGGCGCGTGCGCTTGGCGAGAGCGAAAACGTAGTGCGGATCGTATCCATCCATCGAAGCAAAGGGCTGGAGTTTCCGGTTGTTTTTGCCGCGGGGTTAGGGCGCAATTTCAACAGAAGAGACTTGAACGGCGCTTTCTTGAAACACAAGAAGCTCGGATTCGGCCCTCGAATGGTAGAGCGGGATACTCGGGTTACATACCCGACGTTGCCTCAACTCGCCATTCGGCGGAAGCTTGCAGCAGAGATGCTGGCGGAAGAAATGCGTGTATTATACGTCGCGCTCACGCGGCCAAAAGAGAAGCTTTATTTGATCGGGACGAGCAAGGATGCCGCCAAGCAGTGGGAGCAATGGCGCGAAACGGCGGCAATGACCGAAGGGAGTTTGCCGACTTATTCGGTGGCCGCCGCGGGCAAATATTTAGATTGGCTAGGTCCGGCAGCCGTGCTCGCGAGCGAAATAGCGGATCCGTCGCGGAAATGGATATGCCGAATTGTTCCGTCCATCACGTACACCCGACTAGCCTCCGAAGTCAAAGAAATAAAGCCCGATGAAGGTCAACTGTGGAACGCTGTCCTTAACGGAGAGCGCATGGAATCAGCGGCTGCTTCCGAGACCGCGGATCGAGTAGCCCGTATATTGTCATGGGAGTATAAGGATGCGGCTGCGGCCCAAGTTGCGGCGAAAACATCCATTACCGCGCTGAAAAACCGGCTCCATGCAACGGAGGCACTTTCAATATCAGACAGGTCCGATATGGTGTCCGATGAACAGCAAGAGCGTCATGCGGCTGAAGGCTGGGAGGCAACCGAAGACGATAATTCGCAGGCACACGTTACGGCTTCTTTTCGGCTGCGGCGTCCAAGGTTTATGACGGCTCGGCAATTGACGGCCGCCGAACGGGGAACGGCTTTTCACTTGGTCATGCAGCATTTGCCTATCCGGCAAGGAACGACGGTTGAACAAATCGATGCTTTGCTAGACCGTTTAGTGGAAGTGCGGATATTGTCAGCGGAGCAGCGCCAAGGGGTGAATGCCAGTGAGTTGGCGGCTTTCTGCCAAACTTCCTTGTATGCCCGTTTATGCCAAGCTTCCCAAGTATGGAGGGAAGTGCCTTTTACTTACGGCATCCAAGCGGCAGACGTATATCCGGGAGTCATTGAACGCTCATCTGACGAGACAGTTGTCATTCAAGGGGTAATCGATTGCTTGTTCGCCGAAGAGGGCGGTTTAGTGCTCGTAGATTACAAGACCGATGTGCTTAAAGGCGCTGATGGAAAAGAAGCAGCGGAGAAGCATCGGTTTCAGGTGGAAAGATATAGCGAGGCGGTTGAAAGTATTATGGGAGTTCCGGTCAAGGAAGCTTACGTTTATTTTTTTGACGGGGGCATAGACGTTCGCTTGATTTAATTCTCGGTTGTGTAGGAGGAAGGGTAATGCAGGAAAATAAAAAGCGGTCTTATACGGTTCCCGTGCTGCTCATTATCATTATGGTGCTGTTAACGCTGATCATCATTTTTTACTCGAAATTATTATTGACGCAGCAGACGCACACGACCGATCAAGGGAAGAGGCTGTCTGAGCAGTACGTTTATGCTCTTATTTTCGCTGAGAAATTGCACGATGGGGCGGACAAACTGCTGACTGCCAAGACAGAAGTCGAACGTCTTGGGGCTGTGAGGATGTTAGGGCAAGCGGACATCGCTTCTGGGGAGACCTCTGGTTTGTTAGTCGAGGCTAGACACCTTCGCTCGGGACAATCGAAGGAAGAAGCAGCCAAACCAATCGTTCAAGCCATTAACGCGATCATTGGGGAAGGAAGCATAATCGCGACAGTCGACAAAAGGGATGGTCCATTGACGGAGCAGGAAATTGCAGCGTTAACCGTCATACGCGATGGAACCGCGCAAATGAAAGAAGCGCTCAATAGATTCCGCCCCCCGTCCGGAGAAGCCGGCTATCGCCAGATGGTGACGGTGGGCGAATGGATCCAGCCAGCGCTTGAGGCAGGCAAGAGCCTAGAGAACATGGCTAATAAACTCTAATTGAATCGTGAGCCTATTTTTCTCCCGACAGTAGCCATTCGCCCATACACGCATATTCTGATGGTGAAGGCGCCCAAGGAGGGAATACTCATGGAAAAAATAAAGTTGACTCAACCGGCCGCGAATCATATGCCTAAAAAGGAAAACTACCCGGTAGTTCAACCTGCAGTTGAGAACATGCACAAACCGCAAGCTAATTCAGCAGCTAAGAAAGTAACGAAAGCTCATTGCGAGTCTCATATGCACCGCTACGTGGAAGTACAAGCAGCCGACGGCTATTGCTATGACGGAATTGTGGAGCATGTGGACGATGAATGGTTATGTCTCGCCGTTCCAGGCTCCGTCGATCATATGCGCGGCTTTTTCCCGACACCGTTTTCTCAACCGTTCAGCCCGTTTGTTCCGTTCAGCCCATTCCGTCCAAGGCGATTCAATCGGCTGGTGCTTCCCGTGGCTGGGTTGGTCGCATTATCTACATTGCCCTATTATTGGTGAACAACAAACAAGTGTATCAAGGAGCTTGCAGCCGTTGCTGCGGGCTTTTTTGTATTTACCGCGGGTTGGACGAAGCGTGTGGGAATAAGTTATGATGGAGCAAATGACACTAAGGGGTGCTTCCATTGTCGGATTGCCTTTTTTGCAAAATTGTCCAGGGAACGATTCCAGCACGCAAAGTATTCGAAGATGAACAAGTCGTGGCATTCCATGATATCCAGCCTCAAGCGCCTGTTCATTTGCTAGTCATACCGAAGAAACATATCGCAACGATGAACGATTGCGAAGCGGATGACGCGGCTTTATTGGGACATACTTTATTAGCAGCGCAGCAAGTCGCGCGAGAAGCGGGGCTGGCCGATAACGGGTACAGGCTCGTCAATAATTGCGGGAAAGACTCCGGGCAACTCGTGTTTCACATTCATTGGCACATTCTCGGCGGGGAAAAGTTGGCAGGCCTTAATCCCAAAAATTCGCCGGTTTCGGAATAAAGCATCAGGATTATGAGCTGAGGAAAAACTTAGTGCCGATTTAATCGTCATTTTCCGGCATACTCAAGTTGACACTCCCTTTCCTCATCACCTATAATATAGTTTGATAACCGTGTTGTGGTCTGTTGCGGAGGGAGGGAAAACAGGTGGCCGAAACGAAAGTAAGAAAAAATGAAACAATCGACGCTGCACTCCGCCGCTTTAAGCGTTCCATTGCCAAAGACGGCGTTCTCGCGGAAGTGAAGAAACGTAAACATTACGAGAAACCAAGCGTTAAACGGAAGTTGAAATCCGAAGCCGCGCGTAAACGGAAGTTCTAGGAGGAATCCGCACTCATGAATCTCGCGGAACGTTTGAACGAAGACATGAAGCAAGCGATGAAGGACGGAAACAAATTTCGCCTTCAGACTATTCGCATGGTTCGTGCATCGATCAAAAACCAAGAAATCGAGCTGCGCCGCCCGCTTGAAGATAACGATACGCTTAATATATTGAGCCGTGAACTCAAGCAGCGACGCGATTCCCTTCTCGACTTCGAAAGAGGCGGACGGGAAGACCTCGTAAGCAACGTTAAAGCAGAAATTGAGATCATCTCTGAATATCTTCCACGCCAGCTGACGGAAGAAGAAGTCAAAGCCATTGTTGTACAGACCATGCAAGAAACCGGTGCTTCTTCTAAAGCCGACCTGGGGAAATTGATGGGCGCCTTAATGCCCAAGGTGAAGGGACTTGCCGACGGAAAGCTCGTTAACGCAATCGTCCAACAATCTCTGCAATAATTCCGATGTGAACGACAGGCACTCCCTATGCGGAGTGCTTTTTGCTTTGTCAAGAAAGTTCATGTAAGCTCGTTGATTGCCAGTGTATGAAACTATAGGCGATGTCGTACCGTAGTATATGTTAATCTTAGATAAATAGCTGTGACGACAAATCGTAACGAAGACGATGCGCTATTTGTCGCACGGGGGAGGAAATGGACTTGATCCAAAGCGATCCAAATCGCAAAAGAAATACCGGCTGGGTAACTATGCTGAGATTGTCTCTATTGTTCGTGCTCGCGGGAATTCCATTGTTGGGAGCGCTCACGGAAAGCGCTCGAGCGGCCGATACTCCGTCGGCAGGTTCCGTATACGTCATTCCGGTTCACCAAACGGTGCAAAGCGGTCTGGCCTCTTTCCTAGACCGCGCGCTCAAGGAGGCGGAGGAAGCGAAAGCTTCGCTTGTGGTGCTCGATATCGATACGCCTGGCGGAAGATTGAACACCGCGGAGGATATCGGTAAGCGCATTCGTGAAGCTGCCGTTCCTACGGTTGCTTTCGTCAGCGGGAAGGCTGCATCCGCAGGGGCCTACATTGCTTTGAACGCCGGCGACATTGCCATGGCTCCGGGAACGACAATCGGAGCGGCTATGATCGTAGACGAAGCGGGTAATGCGATCGAGAATCCGAAGCTCGTATCCTTCTGGAGCTCGGAAATGGTCGCTGCCGCAGAGCTGAACGGACGCAATCCGGAGATAGCCGTCAAGATGGTTGATCCGAGTCGAGAGCTCGAACTTAAGGAAATTGGAGAAACGAATGGCAAAGGTCAAATTTTGTCCTTATCGGCAGAAAAGGCTTTAAAGGTCGGTTACGCCGATACGCTCGCTAAGACGGTGGACGAAGTGATCGCTTGGAAGGGACTGTCGGACCGCACGGTCATTGACCTTAATCCCTCGTTCGCCGAACGGGTGTCCGAGTTCGTTACAAGTCCTGGCATCGCTACGCTGCTGCTTATTGTTGGAATCGCGGGCATTGCCATTGAATTGATCGTTCCGGGCTTCGGCGCTCCGGGAATTACCGGTTTGATCGCTTTTGGATTATACTTTTTCGGTCAGTCTATCGCGGGGTTCGCCGGAATGGAATCGATCGTCCTGTTCGTTATAGGCATCGTGCTTCTCATTTCGGAGATGTTCATCCCGAGCTTCGGAATTCTGGGTATACTCGGGATCGCGGCGCTGATCTTCGGAATTACGATGGGGGCATACGATACTGGAACTGCGTTAAGGTCGCTTGGAATTGCTGCATTAATCGCGATAGTCATTATAATCGTGTTCGCCTATGTGTTCCGCAAGCGAGGAATATGGAACCGGTTCATACTCAGCGAGCAGCTTACGACCGATAAAGGCTACGTTCCCCAGCTTTCCCGCGAGAAATGGATCGGGCAAGAAGGAATCGCGCTATCCATGCTGAGACCTTCCGGTTTGGCGGATATTAACGGCGAACGGCTAGACGTCATTTCTACCGGCGAATATGTCGACAAAGGCAAACCGGTTCGCGTCATGTCCGTGGATGGAACGCGTATAGTCGTAAAGGAAATAAAGGAAACTATAACGAATTAAGATCTCATTGCGTTATTGCTAGACCAATAATTTGTCGGAGGTTCAAAATGGATAATATCGATGTTCAGCTGCTAGTGATCGTGGCGTTGGCTATTATTGCTTTAACGGTGTTTATGAGTTTCTTCCCCTTTATGCTCTGGATTTCGGCTTTGGCGTCAGGGGTTAGAATCGGCATCATCACGCTGGTGGCCATGCGATTGCGTCGCGTCGTTCCAAGCCGTATCGTTAACCCTTTGATTAAAGCGACAAAAGCGGGGCTCGGATTAAACATTAACCAGCTTGAAAGCCATTTTCTAGCCGGAGGTAATGTCGACCGCGTCGTTAATGCCTTGATTGCCGCGCATCGCGCGGATATTCCTCTCATATTCGAACGGGCCGCTGCCATCGATCTCGCGGGACGCGACGTCTTGCAGGCTGTGCAAATGAGCGTAAACCCGAAGGTTATCGAGACTCCGGTTGTATCCGCAGTAGCCAAAAACGGTATTGAAGTGAAAGTTAAGGCGCGGGTGACAGTCCGTGCGAACATTGACCGTCTTGTCGGGGGTGCCGGCGAAGAAACGATTCTGGCCCGCGTAGCGGAAGGAATCGTAAGCACGAACGGGGGAGCCGAATCCCATAAGGACGTATTGGAAAATCCGGATCTGATCTCGAAAACCGTTCTTGCCAAAGGACTGGACGCAGGCACGGCATTCGAAATTTTATCCATTGATATCGCCGACGTAGATGTAGGCAAGAATATCGGCGCCCATCTTCAGACGGAGCAAGCGGAAGCGGATAAGCGGATCGCTCAGGCGAAAGCGGAAGAGCGCCGCGCAATGGCCGTCGCGCAAGAACAAGAGATGAAGGCGCGCGTCGTGGAAATGCAAGCGAAGGTTGTCGAAGCGGAATCCGAAGTGCCTCTGGCGATGGCGGAAGCTTTAAAAGCCGGCAAACTTGGCGTTATGGACTACATGAATTTGAAAAACATAGAAGCGGACACGCAAATGAGGGGCTCCATCGGTAACCAATCCGGTTCGACTCGCGGAGACGGCGAGGAAAAACGCTAAGCCATAGTGAAATAAATGCGTTTTTTGTGAGCATGCATGTTGTAAGGAGGTTGAAGCGTGGAGCAATTGATTTCTTTCGTCATGAAAAACTTGGGTATCGTAATCTTCGTGATCGGCATAATTTACGCATTGTTTTTCCGTAAATCGCCGCTCGAACGCCCTCCGAATCGGATGCCGGACTTCGGAGGCGGCGGACAACAGCGACGAAGGGGGCCAGGGGAGAGCAGACCTCCCGTTGCACCCACCTCCCAGCCGGAGCCCGTGGAAGCCCGTTTCCCGGCGCCACAGCGGCAAACGCCGCCTCCTGCGCCGCGGCAACAGCCGGTACGGCTCGAAACACGTCTACCGGAACCGAGGTCGGAAATAAATCCAACTTCGAGCTATACTTTCGTCGAAACGGAAGATATGTATGCGATAGAGGCCCAACCGAAGCGCGCAGCCAGGTCGCAAACGAAAGCAACAGCTTCATCGCATTCGATGCGTTCCGATGCTCCGCTATTAGCAAGGGATGATTTAAAGCGGGCGGTGTTATGGGCGGAAATACTTGGACCACCGCGGGCGCGTCGACCTTATCGGCGTTAAATAGCTAATTAACGTCCGGGACATCTGAGTCCCGGGCGTTTCGCATTTAATGGTCCTATTGTTAAGCAGATCTTAAGATTTTGCCGCATCAGGTTATGCTATATTGACTAGGTAATACCATTATTGCATGCGACGCGGGAGGATTTCATGTCTTCGGGAACAACGATACTGCTAGTAGACGATGAGAAAGAAATCATTAAACTGATGGAAATCTATTTCCGCAACGAAGGCTATCGGCTGCTTAAGGCATCGGACGGTCGGGAAGTGCTGGCGATATTGCAGAGTGAACGAGTTGATCTTATTATTCTGGATGTCATGATGCCGCACATGGACGGAATTGAAGCCTGCATTAAAATCAGGGAAACGCATGATATGCCGATTATTTTCCTGTCTGCCAAAACCCAGGATATCGATAAAATCGCGGGGCTTAGCATCGGAGGGGACGACTATGTCACCAAGCCGTTTAACCCGCTGGAGTTGATGGCGAGGGTAAAGTCGCAATTGAGGCGCTATGAGCGCTTTAAGAAACATCATTTTGGTGGAGCAGGTGTGATCGAGATTGATGATTTGGTAATCAATATTGCAACTCATACAGTCACCGTCGAAGCCCAAGATGTGCGGCTTACTCCTCGGGAGTTCGCGATTTTGCAGCTTCTGGCTAATAATCGGGGGTTGGTGCTAAGCATGGACGTCATTTATCAGAAGGTATGGAATGAGCCCTTCATGGAGTCAAAGAATACCGTTATGGTCCATATCCGCAAGCTGCGGGAGAAAATCGAAAAAGACCCGCAAAAACCGCAATACATTAAAACCGTTTGGGGGATCGGTTATAAGATCGATTCGCCGAATTAAGGAGGACCGCCCATGCCTGCAACCCCGAAATGGGTTTATTCCGTGCGTTGGAAGTTTCTCTTGTTCGCCATCGGCAGCGCAGCGATTACGGCGGTACTGCTCTACTTGGGATACGCGCTCGGCAATTTGATTCTCAAAACCGCGTTCGTCAGCCGGCCCATCGCTTCGTTCGTCAGATTTCCCGTCGCTTTGGTCGTGAACAAGGTTGGATCATCGCCCGCAGCCATCGCGGCAGGGTTCGTCATTTACGTCGTCAGCTTCTTTCTGCTCAGCCGGGGAACGATGCGCAGGCTGGAAAGCCTTGAGCGCTCTATCCGTTCGATCGGGATGGGCAATTTCGATCAGAATACGCCGAATCGCGCGGCCAAAGATGAAATCGGGCAACTATCGAACAGCGTTTACCGGATGTCCGCCCAGCTTAGCGACGATCTTTCGCACATTCTCGCGGGTTTGCAGGAAATCGCGAACGGCAATCTTGACCGACCCATTCCGGCTGGCGAGCGATCCGGCGAGCTGGCTGAGGTCGCGTTCAAAATCAACGAGATGGCGGAACGACTTCACCGCACCATTCAAGACGAGAGAAACGCCGAGAAGACGAAAAACGATTTAATTACCGGAGTATCGCACGACTTGCGGACCCCGCTCACTTCTATCCTTGGGTTCCTTGAGGTTATTCATGAGGATCGTTATCGGGACGAGGTCGAACTGCGCCATTACATGACCATCGTCTACGAGAAATCTTTGACGCTTAAGAAGCTGATCGACGATCTGTTCGAGTATACGCGGGTGAACAACGGCATTCCTCTGAACACCGTCCAACTGGATCTGATAGGTTTTATCCGCCAGTTATGCGAGGAATTCGTGCCTCAGTTGGAAGCTGCCGGAATGACTTGCCGTGTAGAGGCCGAATTGGATGCCCTGGTCATTGATGCTGATGGGGATTTGCTTGTCCGCAGCTTCGAGAACTTCCTATCCAATGCGATCCGCTATGGACAAGACGGTCGATACATCGATATTTCTTTTAATGTCTCGGAAGGAGAGGCAATCGTCAATATCGCTAACTACGGGGAGCCGATTCCCGAACGCGACTTGCCTTTCCTGTTCGACCGTTTCTACCGCGTCGACCGATCCAGGTCAAAGGAAACTGGCGGTACCGGACTTGGCCTTGCAATTGCCAAAAGCATCATCGAAGTTCACGGCGGCCGCATATCGGTGCAGAGCAGCAGGGACAGAACGGTGTTCACGACGCGTCTCCCATTGCATTCCTGAATTTTTGTTCCGTGAATGATAAGATTTCGTTAAGATTTGATGGACTAGTCCGTTAAGATTTCTCTTCTATACTTTCATTCAGGTGAAGGATAAGAGAAGCTTAACGGCTCTTTTTTGTTACACCTGTATATACGAGACGAGAAAGGCGGCATTCGTAATGCAGCGAAGGTGGACTAGTTTGGCAGTCGTATTGATTTTTGTTTTGGCGGCATTTTTAAGATTCGATTTTCTGGCTTCGGCTAATCATCACAATTCCCACGACACCGTGAATTATGACATTATGGTTCGACAGTGGCTGGAAAAAGGGGTATACGCCTATAAGAGCGAGGAGCCTAATGCCCAAGTTTCTCCGGGATTCCCCTTATTTATGGCTGCTTCCTATTTAACTGCTGACTACATAAACCAAGATCCGATGACGCTTATCCGTTATTTGCAAGCTTGCTTCAGTTTAGTCACGCTTTGGCTCATATACCGGATTGCGAAACGGTTGGGAGGGGAGAAGGCGGCGTTGCCGGCTTTGGCTGTCGCAGCAATATATCCACCTTTTATTTGGACCAACGGAGCGGTGCTGACCGAATCACTCGCTACCTTATTGTTCATGTCATACGTCTATTTGCAGCTCCTTGCTTTCGATAAGCATAGCCGTTGGCTAACGTTGTCAGCCGGAATCGCTATGGGGCTCACCGTATTAACACGTCCGGAATTTCTGGTCGTTCTGCCCGCAAGTTTCGTACTTTATCTGCTCTGGCACCGAAAAGCGAAGCAGACGATAAAGCTACTATTTTTCGCTGGCATCGGCACTGCCATTGTGCTCGCCCCGTGGCTGATCCGTAATCTCATATCGTTGCACGAACCTGTCATCGCATCCACCCAGGTTAATCCATTCGCGGCGGGAACGTATCCAGACAAAAATTACGACGACGGGCTAGTCGACCGAACAGGTAAAACCCAGATGGAAGTCGCTAAGGAACGGTTGAAGATAGGTTTTACGAAGCATACCGGCACTTTCTTGAAATGGTACACGATTGGCAAGCTTCAACATATATACGGGAAGATGTTTACCGGAAGCGGTCATCAGCCGCCTTATCCCGTTATCCCGTTCAAGTCATATTTGCACTTGATGATTATTTTTCTATCGATCGTATCGTCGGTTGTACTGCTGTGCAGATGGCGTAACCCCGCATCTCTGCTCGTTGTCATCGTGTTGACGATTTCGGTGACCCGACTTGCTTTCGTCCCCGAATATCGATACAACGTGACAGCAATGCCGCTTCTGATTATCATGGACAGTTTGTTAGTCGTTCTTGTGCTCGGATGGATAGAACGTCGTTTTAAGCTCGGCGAACAGTTGAAGCTAATCAGGAGGCGATCTGCATGAATACGATCCCGTATTCTGACCGTAAGGAAATTCTGATAGTCGTGCCCGCATACAACGAAGCTGAAGGCATCGTGCAGGTCGTCGCCGAAATACGCGGGCGATTGCCCGAAGCCGACGTTCTCGTCGTTAATGATGGTTCGAGCGACCGTACCGGTATGCTTGCGGAGGCTGCTGGAGCGCTGACCGTCCATCTGCCGGCTAATCTGGGCATTGGAGGCGCGGTTCAGACCGGATACAAGTATGCTGCCGAATTCGGTTATCGTTATGCCGCCCAGATTGATGGGGACGGTCAGCATGACCCGGCGGATTTCAATCTTCTGCTCGAAGCTTTGCAGCAGACGGGAGTGGATATGGTCGTTGGATCGCGTTTTCTTGAGAACAAGGGATTTCAATCTACATTTGCCCGCAAAATCGGAATCGAGCTGCTGTCTAAGCTAGTGTCCGGATTGCTAGGAAAAAAGGTCACCGATCCGACCTCCGGTTATCGATTGTGCGGGAGGAAGGCAATCGAGTTGTTCTCGCGGGACTATCCGACGGACTATCCGGAAGTCGAGGCGCTTGTACTGCTGGATAACTCCGGAAGCTCGTTCATTGAAATTCCGGTCGTAATGAAAGAACGTCAAGCCGGAACATCGAGCATATCGTCGTTCAAATCCATTTATTACATGATAAAAGTCGTATTGGCGGTTCTGATCGCCAAAAGCCGCAAGAAGAAAGCGTGGAAAATGAGCTATGAATCCTAATATATACTTTATTAGTTTCTTAATCGGCTTGGGCTTCACAGCGACGGTACTTCATTTGATCCGAAGCCGCAGGCTGCGAGAACAGTATGCGATACTGTGGTTGGTGCTCGGCGTGTTCATGATGGGACTTTCCCTGTTTCCCGGATTGCTTGATGGGTTCTCGGCGATGATCCGAGTGTCTTACGCGCCTTCGTTATTGTACCTGCTTGCTTTCGTGGCCGTACTGTTCCTATTACTTCACCTGTCGATAGCCGTCTCTTCGCTTACTAGCCGTAACATATTGCTTACCCAATCGTTAGCGCTTCTGGAGCATCGGATTAACGGGCTCGTTCGCTCGCAGGAAGCGGCACATACGGAAGCGAAAATCAGGGTGCCGCAGGGGGTGAGAGAATGACGGTGTCTTACGCATTGCTAATGATGAACGTACTGCTTCTCCTAGCGGGCCAAACTGTATGGAAGCTCGGTCTAGATCGCTTGGGAGGACTTCATCCGGGCAACGCTCTTCAGGTCTTTACTTCCCCATGGATCGTGACCGGTGTGGGGATGTATGCTGTTGCCACCGTACTTTGGCTGGCGGTATTGTCCCGCATGTCTCTTAGCATGGCATACCCTTTGCAAAGCTTGGCTTATGTGCTCGGTATGCTAGTCGCTTGGCTCGTTTTCGGAGAAGTCGTTCCGCCCAATCGCTGGATCGGAGCCGGAATCATTATTGCTGGGGTATTTGTAGTCAGCCTTAAATGACGCATGCGCGAGCATGTGTTTTTTTCTTGTTTTAGGTTCCTTATAATCATCCGATAGCTCGATAAAAACGTACATCGCTGTCCCAAGGGCGGAGAAGTCGTTTTACTTATACGATCAGAAAGTTTATAGACATCTACTCATCTGGGCTTACAAAAAAACCGGCACCTAATTTCCATGCCATTTCGGAGAAATGGTACCATTATCCCCTCACCTCAGAAGTAAGTTGCCAATCAGCGGATTTACGAATGTCATGACAGAAGTGAGTTGCAATCAACGGATATTCGGATGTCATGACTTGAGTGGGAGTTGCAATCAACGGATTCTTGGCTCACGCACAAATTTGCCGTTTAATGAATTGGAATGGAACGGGTTATCGACAACTCAAAAAGCAGCTATCCTAAGCATCAAGTATTCCATAGGGTGAGATATTTTCCTTTCCACTTCGCCTTGCTTCCCCAGACCACCCAAGGAACGGTGAGAACCGGTTTGCTGCGGGTCAGATCTTTGTAAGTCAAGGTTGGTGTCACGGCGCACCAATGGAGCAGTTGGCTGAAGACCGGGGCATGGCGGAGTTTTAAGTTCAATCGGAAACAAAACTCGTCTAAATAAGCCTGCAAATGTTTGGCCCCGATGCCATTAAACGTATTGTTCAGCCACGCGGTCACCTTCCACTTGATGGGGTTCAAAGCAGGGTGAAGTCTGCCGCGCGAAACTGTCACGGCCTCTCCATCCGTATGATCGTTTACGAACGCTTGGACGCCAGGTTTTTCAATCCACCTCAACGCGTTATTCACATGGCTGGGATCCGGTTGTTTGATTTTGACCTGCTGAGGCTCGTCTCGCTCGTCGAGGGATCCGCCGATCAACAGCGGCTGCTGGGCCTCGCTATAATACGTATAACCGTAAGAGATAGGGTCAACTCGCACAACACCCGTGAGCGGATCGCCTTCATCGGCTTGTTGCAGGGCATGGCGGATTTTTCTTGCGATGAGCCACGCGGTCTTATAGGTGACCTGAATCACTTGGGATAGGCGGGAGGCGCTGATGCCGGAAGGCCGGGAGATGAGAAACATCGCTTGGAACCAGCGGGTCAACAAAGTGGAGCTGCCTTCCATGATGGTGCCGGCGATGACAGACGTCTGATGGCGACAGGAGCGGCATTCGTAGAGAGGCAGTCTGCGCGTTTGGATAAGATAAAAGTGAGGATGAAGACAAGTCGGGCAACGGAAGCCGTCCGGCCATCTGGCTTCGAACAGCGCCTCGGCGCAAGCCTGCTCGGAGTTGAACTGCTGGCAAAATGCCTCGAAGGTCAGATGTTCCGGAAACATAGACGATTCCCCTTTTTCAACGAAATAGAACATTTGTTCTTATTCTTACCATACCAAACATACGTTCTATTTTCAAGAGATATCGGGCAAAATTTCAACGTTCTAGGTTTGTTTTTAAAAGCATTGAACAAGGGTTTTCCCTCTGACCGGATGGGATAATGGTACGTTTTCGCGGAAAGGAGATAGGAAAAGCTGCGGTGGTCTTATTCTCCTTCTGATGCGAGGGGATAAAGGCACGTTTTCTCGAACATCACAGGCATGAACAGGAGTGTCGGACCGATTGACCTTTAGAGTTATAAGGGAGTTCATGGGTTCGATTGCTTTATTACGGATATCCGCTAAAAGTAAAAGGGCCGGAGGTAAAGCCTCCATTTTTTCTTGACCGGGCTACGCTTCATAAAGAGAGGCAGCGGTGCATATGTTGTACCGTATAGGAGGGAGGACCGTCGCATGATGCGTGTAAGTCGGAGGCTGCGCAAATGGACCGCAACGATTCTCGACCTGCCGCAGGATGTAGTACTGGACTTGCCTCGCGTCACGATGATCGGAGGCCTTCAGTTAACGGTGGAAAATCACCGCGGCGTGCTCCATTTCTCCCCGCAGTCGCTCCGATTGGCTATGGATAACGGGGAAATGGAAGTGACGGGTCAAGATTTGGTTATTCGAAACATCGGAGCGGAGGAAGTTTTTGTCGAAGGCAAAATATTAGGCGTACAATTGCATCCGAAAAAATAAGGCAGGCTACGATACATAAGTCCGTTTTTGTTTGTTAAAGGCGGACTTTCGCTTTAACGAGGACAAGCTCTAAGCCAGGAGGAGAGCAAGGATGAAGGGAACATGGGTGGCTATGCTGCGCGGTTACGTGTGGGTCAAGCTTATCGGGGGGGAGCCCGAGAAATTCCTTAATGCCGTGACGACGGAACGAATAACGCTTTGGAACATCTCTTTCACGCGGGAAGGAAATCTAATGTTCGGGGTGTCGATCCCCGACTTTTTTCGGCTTCGCCCGTTATTGCGCGCCAATGGAAGCCGGACCCGGATTATATCTCGGCATGGGCTTCCTTTCCGAATGGCTCGACTGTCGCGGAGAAAAACGTTTGCCGTTGGTATGCTCGCTTTTATTGCGGCTCTATTTATTCTTTCTACGCTTGTATGGAACGTTAAGATTGAGGGGAATTCAACGATCCCTGAAGAGAAAATTCGCGCTGCGGCGAGAGCGGAAGGCATATATGCTTACCAATGGTCTTTCCGGATGCAGGATGCGGCATCTTTGTCTCTGCGCTTGGCGCGACATTTGCCTGAGGCGGCGTGGATCGGAGTGGACAAGACGGGAACCTCGATTACGATTACCGTTATCGACTCGACCAAGCCGGAGCAAAAACCGCTGGAAGGCCCGAGACATCTAATCGCCAAGGCGGATGCCGTTATTACGCGCGTGGTCGCAGAGAACGGCCGTCCTAAGGTAGAGCGCAATGACCGGGTCCGCAAAGGAGACGTCCTTATTTCCGGTGTGCTGGGTGACGGAGCGCACAGTAAGCTTGTCGTATCCAAAGGCAAAGTAATGGGTCTTGTCTGGCATGAATATCGCATCGCGTCTCCTCTGGTAACGAAATCAAAAAGCTTTACCGGAGTTTCCCAAAACCGCAACTATTTGCTCATTGGAAACAGAGCGCTGCAAATATCGGGCTATCGGGGACAGTCGTACGCGGATTCGCAAACCCGCACGACCCTGCACCGGGCGCAGTTGTGGAATCGGCTGCTGCCGTTCGGAACGATGAAAGAGCATGAATTAGAAGTTGTCGAAACGGAGAAGAAGTTGACGCCTGCCGAAGCCAAGGAAGCGGGCTTGAAGCAAGCTCGCGAAGAACTGCTTGCCAGATGCGGCAAGGACGCGATGATTAAAGCGGAAAACATTTTGCATGAACATACCGAGAATGGTAAAGTGTTGTTAACCGTTCTTTTTGAAGTGGAACAATCTATCGAGGTCGAACGTCCTATAGGATAAGCATTAATCGATTAGGGGGAATGAGGCTTTTTGACGGAACTGAAAGAATATACGACTATCCCGTTACGCAATGCGGCCGAAGGCTTAGCCTTGTTCGGCCCGCAGGACAAGTTCCTGCGTATAATAGAGAAGGAAACCGTATCGCTTATTCATTCGAGGGATGCGGAAATTTATATTGAAGGGCCTGCCGAGGAAGTGCGTTCCTTGCAGCAATTGTTCGAAACGCTTATTCAGCTCATTCAAGGCGGATTGCAGATCAATGAACGCGATGTCCGTTATGCGCTTGAATTGTCTCGCGAGATGAAGGCCGACGAATTGCTCTCGTTATTCAAGGGCGAGATCACTTCGACTTTCCGAGGTAAACCTGTTGTCCCCAAGACGCTAGGACAACGGCATTACGTGACTACCATTAGGAAAAAAGACATCGTATTCGGAATAGGTCCGGCAGGCACAGGCAAGACGTATTTGGCTGTCATGTGCGCGGTTGCGGCATTGAAAGAAGGCAAGGTCAAACGGATTTTGCTTACCCGTCCCGCGGTCGAAGCGGGTGAAAGCCTCGGATTTCTGCCGGGCGATCTGCAGGAGAAAGTCGATCCTTACTTGCGCCCGCTTTACGATGCTCTGAACGATGCTCTCGGCTTGGAAGGCGTCGCTAAGGCGATGGAGCGCGGACAAATCGAAATCGCCCCGCTCGCTTATATGAGAGGCCGGACGCTAGACGATTCCTTCGTTATCTTGGACGAAGCGCAGAACACGACGCCCGAGCAGATGAAAATGTTCCTGACGCGCCTTGGCTTCGGTTCCCGAATGATCATTACCGGCGACGTCACCCAGATCGATTTGCCGAAGGGGAAAAAATCGGGATTAATCGAAGCTGAGCGAATTTTACGCGGCATTGAGGAAATCGGCATGGTGTTTTTCACCGATCAGGATGTGGTGCGGCATGCCCTCGTTCAAAAAATCATTTTAGCCTACAACGCGAACAGCGAATAATAACTATAAGGGAGGGGATAGCCGGATGAGTCGGAAAAATAGCGGCCCGCCTAGCAATCCGCTTACCTTATCAGGGGCAGCGGCAGGATGGAAGCAAAGCGCGGCGATGCGCTGGCTCCTGCTCCTGCTTTTTGTATTTTTGTTTTATTTCAGCATTGCGCCGAGGCTAGTTCCGGAAACTTACGACATTACGCTGAACGGCAAAAGCGACAAGGATATTAAGGCGCCTCGTCAGGAATTGGACGATAAGGCGACGTTGCAAGCGCAGGAAGAAGCAGCGGAGAAGGTCGGTCCGATTTACTCTATCGTCGCGCTTAGGAATGAAGCGCTAATCGACGAAATCTTCACGCGAATCGAACAGCTGAATCAGGACGATCAGATTACGGAAGCGGACAAGGTCGATATTTTCCGCAGGGTCATCCCCGAACGGGTCGATCAATACGTCAGTAATTTTATGTCCACGAACAGAGGGTCGGAGACGTACTCGGCCGGTTTGCTCGCGGAGATGGAACGAGTCGTATCGGCGCAGAAATACGCGATACCGGAGGAAACCTACTATAAGATTCCGAGATTGACGCCAGAACAACTGCTTGAAATGCGTTCGGTCGGGCGGGATGTCGTGCACAAGCTGACCGGTGAATCGCTGACAAAGGCGGAAACGGCCCGCACTAAAGTCGCCGAGCTCGTTAACGCAAGCTCGCTTTCCCTCAAGACGGAACGGGAAATCGTTCAGGAGCTGGCTCGACTGGCTATTCTGCCGAACAAGTTTTATGACAAGCAGGCTACGGAAGATGCCAAAGTCGAAGCGAAACAAAATACGCCGCCGGTAGTCATTAAGCAGGGAGACGTGGTCGTAAAGGCTGGACAAGTCATTACGCAAAGTATATACGAGAAGCTTGATTCTTTAGGGCTGCTGAAGGAACGTAAAACGTATTTGCCACAGCTCGGAGTGTTGCTTTTTTCGGTTATTTTCACTTTGGCTTTGTATGGTTACAGCGAATTAACGGCCGGCGCTTCGTCTGCTAAGAAGCGGGATAACGTTCAGTGGGTCATGATGCTGCTCATCTTCGCGCTTAACATGCTTTTTATGCACCTCGTCGCTTTGACACACAGCGAACAATGGCCTTTCGTAGGCTACCTAGCTCCGATTGCGATGGGAAGCATGATGGTAACGCTTCTCCTTGACCTGCATCTCGGTCTTGTAAGCTCCTTCTTATTCACCTTGTTGGCAAGCATTATCCTTAATGTGGAACAGGAGCATATTTTCGACTTTCATTATGGATTCGTTGCTGCCGTAGTTTCCTTTACCGCCGTTCTCGCCATACATCGAGCAAGCCAGCGGTCTTCCATTTTGAAGGCGGGAATTATGGTGAGCCTGTTCGGCTCGGTTGCCGTGCTGGCCCTTATGCTTGTGAATCCGGAGCCGAGCCGCGTGCAGCTTATCCAATCGGTTATTTTCATGTTCTCAAGCGGTTTGCTTACGGCGGTGCTCGTTATTGGGCTGATGCCATTCTTCGAGGTTACGTTCGGTATACTGTCTGCCTTGAAGCTCGTTGAGCTGTCCAACCCGAACCATCCTTTATTGCGCAAGCTGCTTACCGAAACGCCCGGGACGTACCACCACAGTCTCATGGTTGGCAATCTGTCGGAAGCGGCAGCGGAATCGGTCGGGGCGAACGGGCTGTTATGCCGCGTGGGCTCTTTCTACCATGATGTCGGCAAAACGAAAAGACCGCTATATTTTATCGAGAATCAGAACGCAGCTGGAAATCCCCATGATAAGCTGGATCCGAAGGTGAGCGCCTCCATCATTATCGCGCATGCGAAAGACGGTGCCGACATGCTTAGGACGCATAAGTTGCCTAAACCGATACGAGACATTGCGGAGCAGCATCATGGGACGACGTTGCTGAAATATTTTTATTACAAAGCCGTTAAGCAAGCGCAGGAACAAGGTGTGGAGAGTGAGTGGACGGAGGACGATTACCGCTACCCGGGCCCTAAAGCGCAATCCAAGGAAGCCGCGATCGTTGGCATTGCCGACTGCGTGGAAGCGGCGGTCAGATCGCTTAATCATCCGACGGTGGAGCAAATCGAAGAGATTATCGGCAAAATCATTAAAGACCGACTGGATGACAACCAATTCAACGAATGCGACTTGACGCTTAGAGAATTGGACAAAATTGCGGAGACGCTCAAGGAAACGGTCATCGGGATGTTCCATTCCCGAATCGAGTATCCCGACGATAAAGAATTAAAGAAAATGAAAGAGGCAAAGGAGACTACGGCATGACTCTCAGTTTGGAATGGATCGACGAACGGGAAGGCGGGGCAGGCCCCAAAGAAGAGCAGTGGATGGAGCTCTTGGAGAAGCTGCTGGTCGTTGCGGGGCGCAAGGAAGAAGTAACGAAAGGGATCGTCACGCTCACGTTGACGGACGATGAAGGAATACGGGAGCTAAACCGGCAATACCGTGGATTGGACAAGCCAACGGACGTGCTGTCGTTTTCGCTGTTGGAGAGGGACGAGCCGGACATTCATTACGACGATGAGTATGAGGCATCGGAAGAAGGAGCCGAAGAATGGAAAGACGAAGATAAGGCTGCGGACCCTTTTGCCGATTTGTTGGGCGATATCATCATCTCGGTCCCTAGAGCCGAAGCCCAGGCGGAGGAGTACGGGCATAGCTTTGAACGCGAGCTCGGTTTCCTGTTCGTACATGGATTTCTTCATCTGATCGGTTACGATCACGGGGACGAAGAGCAGGAGAAGGAAATGTTCGCCAAACAAGAAGAGGTATTGAAGGAAGCGGGGCTGACTCGGTGAGCGGCGGGCGTTCGCACGGGGTCCAACCGTTCCTTAACGCAATAGCGGGAATTGTACGGGCGCTGCAGAACGAACGCCATATGCGCTTTCATTTTGCGGCTGCGCTTGTTGTCATTGTTATAGGCGCTTGGTTGAGGGTGAAGGCTCATGATTGGTTGTGGCTATCGGTGGCCATTACGGGAGTATGGGTGTCGGAGCTGTTTAATACGGCTATAGAACGGACGGTAGACTTGGCTTCCCCTGACATTCACCCGCTCGCCAAAGCCGCTAAGGATACCGCTGCAGGGGCCGTACTCGTTGCGGCGCTATTTGCGGTCGTAGTTGGAGCAATTGTACTCGGACCGCCGTTGTGGAAAGCTTGCTTTCAATAAATAGAATACTTGGAGGGAATTATAGTGAGCATAAGCGTTGACCACCTTTCTTTTACTATAGAGCAGTTATTGGAAGCGGCAAAGAGTGCCCGCAATAATGCATATATCCCTTATTCCGGATTTGCTGTAGGAGCTGTGGTGCTCGATTCGGAGAATAGGCTGCATAATGGCTGCAACGTGGAGAACGCTGCTTATGGACCGACCAATTGCGCCGAACGAACCGCTTTGTTCCGCGCGATCGCAGACGGGCGCAAGGCCGGAGAGTTTCAAGCGGTTGCAGTAATCGGCGATACGGCAGAGCCGATTACGCCGTGCGGCGTTTGCCGCCAGGTACTGGCGGAGCTGTGCGAACCGAATATGCCGGTTATACTCGGTAATCTGCAAGGCGCCTATCAGGTGACGACGGTATCGGAGCTCCTTCCGGGCGCATTCTCGTCGCGGGAATTGAAAAAATGATTTGAACTGAAGGAGAATAGGGTATGCAGAAAAAAGGTTTCAAATCAGGGTTCGTGGCGATCGTCGGCCGCCCGAACGTGGGCAAATCGACGCTCATGAACCAAGTAATCGGCCAGAAAATCGCCATCATGTCGGACAAACCCCAAACAACGCGCAACAAAATCCATGGCGTCTATACGACGGACGACGTGCAAATCGTTTTTCTCGATACGCCGGGTATTCATAAGCCGAATTCCAAGCTCGGTAATTACATGCTGAAAGCTGCGGAAAGCGCTTTTAACGAAGTCGATGCCATTCTTTTCTTGACTGACGTAACCGAACCGATCGGCGGCGGAGACCGCTATATTATCGAGCAGCTCAAGAAGGTAACCAACACGCCGGTGTTCCTCGTGCTTAATAAAATCGATAAAATACATCCCGACGAGATGCTGCCCGTCATCGATAAATTTCGCAAACAGATGAATTTTTCGGAAATCGTACCCGTGTCCGCCCTTCAAGGCAACAATGTTAACTCCTTGCTCGAACAAGTGTCCAACTATTTGAAAGAAGGTCCGATGTATTATCCGGCGGATCAAATTACGGATCATCCCGAGCAATTCGTGTGCGCGGAATTAATTCGGGAGAAGCTTCTGCATTTGACGCGCGAGGAAGTTCCTCATTCCATCGCCGTGGAAATCGAAAGCATGAGCGTTCAAGACAATGGTCTAGTCAACATCGGCGCCGTTATTTTCGTCGAGCGGGACTCTCAGAAGGGGATCATTATCGGAAAAAGCGGAGCTCTCCTGAAGGAAGTAGGCAAGCTAGCTCGTCTGGATATTGAGAAATTGCTCGGTTCCAAAATATTTCTAGAGCTATGGGTGAAAGTTAACAAAGATTGGCGCAACCGCGATTCCATGCTGAAATCTCTAGGGTATCGCAACGAATAATCCGATTATCCAAGATTGCACAAAAAGTGTCAGGCATATCGCAGCGTTTCTCGTGACATCCTAATCCGTGAAAGCGACATTTATTTTCGCCCGGAGAGGATGAGGCGCTGTGCGGGATTTCACGTGGCACGTGTTTACGCAAACCGGCGATATCGAAGCTTATTTGCTTTATAAGGAAGTCCATGATCTTGGAACGTCAGAGTTTGGCGCGGATTTAGGGTCAGATGAAGAAGAAGGCAATGTCGGGGACGAGGAATGAGAGCCGATGCTATATCGGGTGGAAGGGTTAGTCATTCGCAGCACCGATTACGGGGAAGGCAATAAAATCATTACCCTGCTTACGCCGACTTACGGGAAGCAGGGTATTATCGTGCGCGGAGCGAAAAAGCTAAAAAGCCGGTATGGATCGCTCGCGCAGCTGTTTACATATGGAGATTATTCTTATTACAGAGCAGGATCGCTTGGAACGTTGAACAGCGGCGAAATCATCGAATCGTTCCGCGAGCTGCGGGAAGGGCTGGAAGGACCGGCTTACGCGGCGTATGCGGCGGAACTGACGGATCGTGCCATTAACGATGACGAAGCGGCCGCGTATTTATTCCATCAGCTTAAAGCGTGTCAGATCGCGCTTGCGGGCGGCAAAGATCCGCAGATCGTTCTTCGCGTGTACGAGATGAAGGTGGCTAGCTCCGCGGGATACGCGCCCATGCTGGAGGAATGCGTGAGCTGCGGGAGACCGGAGGGACCTTTCCGTTTCAGCGCCGTCGCAGGAGGAGCGCTCTGCCCTCAATGCAGGCATAGGGATCCATCGGCGCTTGAACTTGAAGAGACGGTGTGGAAGTTGATGCGCGTGTTCTCGGCATTGGACTTGCGGCGGTTGGGAAACATCACGGTGCGGGATAGCTCCAAACGACAATTACAGCTTGTGCTTAGGAAATGGTTGGATACTCATTTAAACCTGAACTTGAAGTCTCGGAACTTCTTGGACCAGTGGGAAAAATACGGCGATTTGCTGGGCGAGAGGGTAAAACGACCCGAGCCCGGCGCGGAAACCGAAGCGGGAGAAGGAACGGTTTGACAGACGGCGCTGCGGTAGTTTAAAATGTCATCATAATTGATTGTGTCTCAACGAAGGAGAAAGTAACCGAATACCGTTGAAAGCAGCAGCGAACCGGGGACAGTGCAAGCCCGGAGATACGGATCGGCGAAGGGCGCTCTGGAGAGACTTTGTATGAATGAGGAGGGTTATCCTTACTGACGACTCGGTGTTTTTAACCGGAGCGGCAAGGACAGCCAAGTAGGGTGGAACCGCGGGAATCTACAGCTCCCGTCCCTATGTCTGCCAAGGCAGACGTGGGACGGGGGCTTTTTATTATGATCAGAAGAGTGCGTAGAGGAGCGAATAACGAATGAACTTTCAGCAAATGACGTTGACGCTGCAGCAGTTTTGGGCAGAGCAGAACTGTATCGTCGTTCAACCGTACGATACGGAGAAGGGCGCGGGAACGATGAATCCGATGACCTTCTTGCGTGCGATCGGTCCTGAGCCCTGGAATGTGGCTTATGTAGAACCGTCAAGGCGGCCGGCCGACGGACGGTATGGGGAAAATCCGAACCGGCTGTACCAGCACCATCAATTCCAGGTTATTATGAAGCCGTCTCCGGACAACATTCAGGAGCTTTATTTAGAAAGCTTAAAGCTGCTCGGTATAGACCCTCTGCACCACGATATTCGTTTTGTCGAGGACAATTGGGAATCTCCGACGCTCGGCGCTTGGGGCCTTGGTTGGGAAGTATGGCTTGACGGTATGGAAGTTACCCAGTTTACGTATTTCCAACAGGTCGGCGGAATCGATTGTCATCCCGTGGCGGTCGAAATCACTTATGGGATGGAAAGACTGGCTTCCTATATTCAAGACAAAGAAAACGTGTTCGATTTGGAGTGGGTGAAAGGCTTTTCTTACGGGGATGTATTCAAGCAGCCGGAATATGAGCATTCCAAATATACGTTCGAGGTATCGGACGCGGCGATGCTGTTCCAACTGTTCTCCACTTATGAGAGCGAGGCCAAACGGGCGATGGACGTTAATCTCGTATTCCCCGCCTACGATTACGTGCTAAAGTGCTCCCATGCCTTTAACTTGCTAGACGCAAGAGGAGCGATTAGCGTGACGGAACGAACAGGATACATTACGCGGGTCCGTAACTTGGCGCGTCAGGTAGCGGCAACTTATTTGCAGGAACGTGAGCGGCTTGAATTCCCGTTGCTTAAGAAAGGGGCGGTGAGCAATGGCTAAAGATTTGTTGTTGGAAATCGGTCTAGAAGAGGTGCCCGCCCGTTTCGTGCGCGGAGCGATGGACCAATTTAAGGAGAAAACGGAGAAGTGGCTGACGGATAGCCGGTTGGCTTACGATGAAGTTAAAGCTTACGCTACACCCCGTCGGTTGACGGTACTAATCAAGGGACTTGCTGATAAGCAGACGGATATAAGCGAAGAAGTTAAAGGCCCATCCCGCAAAATCGCTTACGAGGAGAGCGGAGCCTGGAGCAAGCCGGCGCTTGGATTCGCTCGCAGCCAGGGCGTGGATCCGGACTCCTTGTTCATTCGCGAGGTCGCGAATGTAGAATATGTATTTGCTAAGAAAAGCAGCCTGGGCGTTGAAACGGCTAGCTTGCTGCCTGAAGCGCTGCCCGCGTTAGTCACTTCGCTAACTTTTCCCAAGAATATGAGATGGGGCAATTACGAGCTTCGTTACGTCCGTCCGATCCGTTGGCTCGTTGCGCTTCACGGCAAGGAAGTCGTTCCGTTCGAGATCACGGGCGTTAAATCCGGCAATGTTACGCGCGGACACCGTTTTCTGGGTAAAGAGACTATAGTTGAGGAACCAGGCGTTTATATTGAACGTTTACGGGCTCAGCATGTTATCGTCGATGTGGAGGAGCGCCAGCAAGCCATTCTGGGAGGCATTCTGAGCCTAGCGGATGAACGGGGCTGGAAAATCGCAGTGAAGGACGATTTGCTGGAAGAAGTATTGTTCTTGGTCGAGACGCCCACCGTGTTAACCGGTTCTTTCGATTCTTCTTTCTTGGAAATTCCCCAAGAGGTATTGATTACTTCGATGCGGGAGCATCAGCGGTATTTCCCTGTATTCGATGGCGAAGGCCGCTTGCTGCCGAATTTCGTTACCGTGCGCAACGGTGATCGTCTGTCGCTGGATGTCGTTTCCAGAGGGAATGAGAAGGTACTGCGGGCGCGATTGTCCGATGCCAAGTTTTTCTACGAGGAAGACAAAAAGCTTATTATCCAAGATGCGTTGGCTAAGCTCGAGAATATCGTCTATCACGAAGAATTGGGAACGGTAGCGGATAAAGTGCGCCGAACACGCCTTATCGCCGACCGTATTTCGCAATATCTGCGTTTGGACTCGGCTGTTCTCGCCGATGTTAGCCGCACGGCGGATATTTGCAAATTCGACCTCGTGTCGCAGATGGTTTACGAGTTTCCCGAGCTTCAAGGCATCATGGGAGAAGATTATGCGCGCAAAGCCGGCGAGCGGGAGAGCGTAGCGCGGGGCATCAACGAGCATTACTCTCCTCGGAATGCCGGCGACAAGCCAGCAGCTTCGATAGTCGGTGCGGTTGTCGGGATTGCGGATAAGATCGATACGATTGCCGGATGTTTCTCCATCGGCATTATTCCGACGGGCTCGCAAGATCCTTACGCGCTTCGCCGTCAGGCTGCCGGTATCGTGAATACGCTGCTTGCGCATGAGTTGGAAATTACGTTGCCCGATTTGTTCCAAATCGCTTTGGACGTTCATGGCGAAAGAGGCCTTAAACGCGAAGCCTACGATATTAGCAAGGATATGCAGGAATTTTTCGCTTTGCGGATCAAGAATGTGTTGTCCGACCATTCGATTCGTTACGATGTCGTGGATGCCGTACTCGGCGCTGGCGTGAAGGATGTTCGCCGTGCCGTTCTGCGGGCGCAAGCGTTGCAAGCCATCGTAGGCTCGGATGGCGGCAAAGCGGAATTCCGCCCGGCGGTCGAAGCCTTTAACCGGGTGTGCAATCTTGCCGCGAAAGCAGACTCTAAGGTAGTGGATGCGAATTTGTTCGCCGATCCGGCGGAAGGCCGGCTTTATGAAGCTTGGCAAGCGGCGCACGGTAAATTCGTAGGCGCAAGCGCGCAAGCGAATATGACGGAGGCGTTATCGGCGTTATCTTCGTTAAGCGTTCCGGTCGTCGTCTTCTTCGAGGCGGTAATGGTCATGGCGGAGGACGAGGCGCTCCGGCGCAATCGTCTTGCCTTATTAGCGCTTATAGCGGATGATGTTAAAGAATTCGCGGACTTCGCCAAGCTGTCGGGTTGAGGAACGATCCATAATCCGGAAGGAGCAAATCCTATGTCACAAGTCAGCGTGACCGTATATGTGGTTTCCGACTCAGCGGGAGACACGGGCGAGCTTGCGGTGCGTGCCGCCGCGGCTCAGTTCCATCCGCTGTCCGTGCACATTCGACGGGCGGCTTTCATACAGACGCGGGAGGGCATAGATGCGATTCTAAGCGCCGCTCACGCCGAGAACAGCATCGTTCTTTACACATTGGTTATTCCTTTCCTGCGCGAATATATGGTTGAACAGGCAAGTAAAATTAACATGACGGCCATCGACCTGCTCGGCCCGTTAATCGATAATTTGGAGCGTACGCTCGGCAGAGAATCCCGCCATGAGCCCGGCTTGAATCACGCGCTGAACGCCGATTATTTCCGCAAAGTAGAAGCGGTAGAATTCGCGGTCAAGTACGACGACGCCCGGGACGTCACCGGCATTCTCAAAGCGGACATCATTCTCGTCGGCGTCTCGCGAACGTCCAAAACCCCGCTCTCCATGGTACTCGCGCACAAGACGTTTAAGGTCGCCAATGTTCCGCTCGTACCGGAGCTTGTACCTCCGAAGGAGCTGTACATTGCTTCACCGCGCAAGGTCATCGGATTAACAATTAATCCCGATTCCTTGAACGCCATCCGCAAGGAACGGCTGAAAGCGCTCGGACTGCCGGATACGGCGCCCTATGCGACCTCTGAACGGATTATGAGGGAACTGGACCACGCCAGGCAAGTGATGGAGAAGATCGGCTGCATCGTCATCGACGTATCGAACAAAGCGGTGGAGGAAACGGCTAGTTTGATTTTGGAGCGGTTTCAGAGGTAGTTTATATTTGATGCATGTGTGGGGAGCCTTGAGGCTCTCTTTTTTTGCTCGTTTTTAATTAGAAAACTAGGGTACCTATTTTATTTAATAAAAAGAATGAATATATTGATAGCTTGATTACGAATACGCAAGCTATCGAGAACAGTGAAAGGGAAATCATTAAGCGAATGATCGATGAGTTGGAAAGTTATTTGGCAGAATAAACGAGGGTGAAAATTGCTCATTTTTGGACGGAAGTAATAAGAGGGGGGACTGGATACCAGTCCCCCCTCTTATTACAGTACGGAGAGCTCTGTAAACAGCAAAAATTTTGAAGTTTTTGTTTATTCGACAAATACCGACATTATCCAACATATCCAAAATTTAATTTATAAAGTATGCTATATTTATAGGTTCAAAGTACTAATTAATAAGTCTAACAAACAATTCGGAGGAGATTTATTTATGTTACGTCAGTCATTGTTTCTCAGAAAAATTTGCCTGATTGTACTATGTACAACCCTAATATCAGCTATATTATTTTCTTCGGGCGTCATTACCCAAATCTCCTACGCGGATGAACCTTATGAACCTAATGAGACTCTTCAAGAAGCGGTAGAAATCAGTTTGGACAGCAGTTTTTCTTCTTCAATCGACACATCAGGAGATGATGATTGGTATAAAGTGCAATCCCCTGACGCTCGGGTTATTCAAGTACAATTACAAGTTCCAAACCTTAAAAACTATGATATTGAAGTTGTAAATGCTAACGGTCAGTTAATGAACCAAAGTTCCAATGAAACCGCTGTACAGGAAACGTTCTCTTTTTTGGCGGAAGCAAATGAGTCGTATTACTTACATATTTATGGAACTACATTAAATGATTTTGGATTGGATCCTTACTATTTGAGTTTGTCGAGCGAAGCTTTAGGCAACTACGATTCCTATGAACCAAACAATGAGAAAACATCTGCTGTCGAAATCCAAGCAGGTGATGATTTTTATTCTTATATTCAATCTTCGGACGACCGGGATTGGTATCATTTTCACACACTTCAGTCTCAGGAGGTTGAAGTTAGATTAGACGTAGCTAGTAGCCAGGATTATGAATTATCGATAATTAATGAGTCCGGACAAACCGTAAGAAGCGGCAAGAAAGGGAAAGGAAAACCTGAAAAATTAACATTTACGACGGTCCCAAACCAGAAATATTATGTTGTCGTTGAAGGAGCTTATTCTTATAGCCACGGTCAGCAACCTTATCATCTTATTGTGGATACATTGACCAGTCAGCTTAATTACGATACTGCATATGCCGGAGCAACATTAGGCTCCATGAAAGCTGTCCAAATGGGTGACAGTTTATATTTGTCCGTCAGTGGTACTACAATGCAAACTTCTTTCGAATTTTATATCGATTCTGATTTCAATTCGTCAACCGGAACGGCAGTAAGTAATTGGAGCGATTCACAAGGAATTGATTATAAGGTCTCAGACAACTCACTTTTAAAATATGAAAACGGCAACTGGATTCCCGTAGGCGGCGTGACGTTGGTCGGAAATGATACGCTCATCGAGGTTAGTGTTCCGCTTGCTGCAATGGGTATCGGAGCGACACAGAAAATAAGGGTAGGATTTAATAAAAATGACTCTGAAACATTGCCAAGATCCGGCGTAGCGTTATTTCCTGTATTCGATGCTGCTTACTCTTCTTTCGATCCTTATTCAATGATCAATGTTGACGGGAATGTCTCTGATTGGACGCTTTCTCCCACTGCGGGAGACGGGCAACTATCGATTTCTGGAATGATTGCGGATGGGAAATTATTTTTGCAAGCTGACGGAAACATTGGCGATTGGAATGATTTTTATATCGACATTGACTATAACGGTAACACAGGCAAGAACTATTCAACATGGCCTTCGTTTGGGGCGGAGTTTCTGATAGAAAATGGGGGTCTATATCGAGTAAAAGCTGACCGGGTGAGCTGGGATTGGTTGCTCGATTTGGCCGAATATGAGGAAACGGCAACTACGCTGGAGTTGGCAATTCCATTAGACGAGCTTGGAGTAACGGAAACATCGACCATAAAAGTTGCTTTTAATACGGAAGATAATGAAGTTTCTCAGACACTTACGATTCATCCTACTCGTCCGCAAGTCGTCATTGACGGCCTAATTAACGAATGGAAATACTTTTCCCCGTTGGTCAGCGGAGAAGGTTCCATTTCTAATTTATTCGCCATCAAACAAGATCATATTCTTAACATCATGACCAAAGGAAACGGTCTATCCGACGATCAGCAAATATATATCGACAGTGACAACAATGCAGCTACAGGCTATCAGGGAAGTGTGATGTCTCAGAACGGCGCCGATTATATGGTGCAAAATGGAATTCTGAAAAGTTATATCGATGGAAACTGGTCTGTGGTTTCAGGAACAGTTCAAGTTTCCCATCTATCGTCATTGGCATATGAATTTAGCGTTGATATGAACGGTTGGTCTAACGTCTCGGACGTTGTACGGGTTTCCGTTTCAGACGGGAGCAGCTATGCGCCTGCTTCCAATCCCCCTTTCAGAATGCCTGCTATATCAGACACACTGCCGTTCGTGATTGAAATTGACGGTACGTCCAACGATTGGAACCGGGTGACGCAAGAAGCTGTCGGCAGCTTGACTCAGTCTTCATTATCGGCGTATAAGGATGAAGATTTCCTGCATCTTGTCGTAAAAGGCACGAATTTGAATACGGAGAACGTATTCTTTTTGGACAGCGATCATAATGCCGAAACAGGTTTTTCAGATCAAAATTGGAATGAATCCGGAATCGACTATAAAATTGAACGGAATCAACTTTTCAGATATGAAACCTCCAATCAATCATGGATAAATGTTGGCCCGGTTTTTGCAAGTGTTTATCCTGAACGAATCGAAATGAAACTGTATTTGGATGCTATTAACGCGGAGAGTTCCGACGAAATCAAGGTTGCCTATTTGGGTAAGGGATCATTATCCATTCCGAATACGGGATCAAATATGCTTTCAGTAAATGTCATAAACCTCATGGGGAAAAATGCAAGCACATTTTATCCAAGAGAAAGTTTTGCCGTTCTGGACAATCCGTTTAGAGGGTTTACTGGCTCCGCTCGAATTAATCAAACGTCCCATCAGCCGATGGGGTTAGTTACCACCAATATTACATGGGCCGAATTAGAGCCTGTAAAGGGAGAGTTTGATTGGAACGGAGTTCAAACAAGGCGTAATTTCGATTATTGGACATCGAAGGGCAAGAAAATCAATCTTCGGTTTATTATGGATTCGCCGGACGATACCGCACATAAAGATATTCCGGATTGGCTATACGATGAGTTGGTTGATGCCGAAGGGGCGGAAGGTGCCGGCGTCTGGTATGACGATGAGAGCTTGGGTTTCAGTCCAAATTACAACAGCGAAACTTTGATCGAGGAACACGAAAGAGTGATTCAAGCGCTCGCCCAAAAATACGATAACGATCCGAGAATCGGCTTTATTGAAATCGGCAGCTTGGGGCATTTTGGAGAATTTCACACAGTTCTGATTGAAGACGGCTTCCCGAAAGTAAGCGTATCGGATCAATATGTACAACATTACGTGGATTATTTTCATAACAAAAAACTTGGAATGAGAAAGCCGTTCCCTCTAAGCGCTCAACATCAAATGGGTCTGTTCAACGATGTTTTTGCAGGTAACTCGACTGATAGTTGGCTCAGATGGATCGACAAGGGTTGGAGCGGGTTAGAGGATTATAACGATACCAACATAGATTCCATCCAGCTACAGGAAAGTTCGGCGATGCCCGAATTCTGGAAAACCAATTATTCCGGCGGCGAATTTAGCAGCGGTCAACCGGTGAGAAATTATATTAGCAATGATCAAATCATGGAATCGCTCAGACAGGCCAGAGAAAGTCATACGACCTATATTGGAGCTGCCTCATTGGTTGGTTATCAACTAGGAACGGATATAACCGCGGATCAACAGGCCAATATCGATTTGTTGCTTAATACATTGGGTTATCGGTTTGTGTTAGACTCGGTATCTCATTCGAATAATATCGCCGAAGGCGATGCTCTGGCTATCACAAGCTCGTGGCGAAATATTGGAGTTGCGCCATTTTACGAGCAATGGCCGATAGCTTATGCGCTGGCGGATCCGAACGGAAACCTTGTTGCTTCTTCGATTCAAAATACGTCTATAGATATCCGGACCTGGGCACCTGGTTCTTATAATAACAGTTTTAGTTTTGAGATCCCTGAGTCGATTCCGGGAGGACAATACACGCTTTTGGTAGGGATTTTGGATCCGGACACCGGTAAACCGGGAGTGAAATTAGCCAATGAAGGCGCAAGATTCGACGGATGGTTTGCTTTGGATCAAGTAGCGATTACGAATGCCACCCCTGCCAACCCGAACGCGCCGGGTCATCTTCGTACGACCTCTCAAACGGATCGCAGTTTGGATTTGGCATGGGATCAAGCATACGACGATGATGAAATTTCCGGATATGAGGTTTATAAAAATAACGTATTGGCCGGTTTCACCGAAGATGCGTCTTATCTATTGAACGGTTTGGTTCAAAATACTGCATATGATATTTCCGTTTCGGCTGTTGATATAGACGGTAATAAATCGGTCAAAACGACCGAACGATTTACGACCAGTGTAAGCAACCTACTGCCGAACGGCGGTTTTGAGACGTACACCGGTTCAAGCGGTGCGGCGGATGGATGGAATACGGACGGCTCGGATTGGAGCGTTGTGACGACGCCGGTCGTGGAAGACACGCGAGCCCAGCGGCTCGGACTCTCGGGTCTTGGCGCAGGCCACTACATCGAGCTGTACCGCGATGTGGCGGTGACGGCCGGAAAGACGTTTGCGCTGGACGGCCAGTTTAACGCGGCATCGATGAACGATGCGAAGGTGCAAATGAATATTTCGTT
>NZ_JAIOAP010000006.1 GCF_021190915.1 Cohnella silvisoli | reverse complement strand
CGAGCATTGTGGGGGAGAAATGTACCCTGAGCATTACATAGGCGTACATGGCTACGAATACAAAGTCTCAAATATCCTCCAAACCCAAAAAGACCGTCAGGGAGATATACCCTGACGGTTTTTCTTATCATTCAGCTGTAAGATATTCGATAGTTCTACAGCATTCCAATGGAGTGGATAACCGGTCAAGTGATGGTATTGTCTATTCGTAATGAGCTTATTATTCAGTTAGAGAAAAAAATAAAGCCCTATAATGGGCTTGTTTGGTCGAGTATGTTTTTATAATTTGTACGCTTGGAGCGATCAATTTGTAACTTAATTGTTGCTTGTTCCTTCAGAGTGTATTCTACATCTTGTCTAAGGTCGTCCAGCTTGTTATTCGTTAGTTTGATTGACGATATTACGTCATCATTCTGAGCAGCTTCTATGCGGTCAAGAGAAGATTGTACGGTGTCAAAACGATTTTCTATAGCATCTAATCGTAAATCAATAGTATTTAGTCGTAAATCAATAGCATCTAGCCGTTTGTTGATTGGTTGAAATTGTTCTTGGATGATTTGTCTTAATGCGTTCATATTTTCTAGATCCATTAATAGACCTCCAATTAAATCAGGATTGGTTTAATGATAACATACATTAATGGTTCATATGTAGTCGGATTAGTTCTTCGTTTACGTTCCGATTCATGTTTGTTTAATTTAAGTTGTTCGAAACCTAGTATAAGGCGATAAGAGAGACGAAGGAATACGATTAATCGAGGCTAGAGCATAAAGGGATACTCGCCGATAGGCTCGTAGCTGGGCTTGCGCCCTAGATGAGTGCGGAACAGCGTGCAGCCGCCGACTGTCCATGCGGGTGGCGCAAGCGACGCTGCCGCTGCGCTTGCCGCCGCCAACGCCGCCGCGCTGAAGCCGGCGGCGCCACCCCGCGCGAGCGTAACGTGCGCGCGGAAGGGCCTCGCCTCCGTGGCGAAGCCGGAGGCGGCAAGGCGCGCGCCAAGCGCCGCGTGCAGCGCGGCTAGCGCGCCCCCCGGTGCGGCCGGCTCCGCCAGGCCGCACCAAAGCACGCGCGGCGCTGACGGCGGGCCGAAGGTGCCCGCCTCCGTCAGCGCAAGCGCGAATGGCGCCGCAGCGGCTGCGACTTCAGCCGCCAAGGCGCCAATATCCCGCACACGCGTAGCAGGCGTGTCGCCCAGAAAGTGCAACGTCACGTGTAGGTCCGCAGGATGCGTCCAACCGCGAAAGCGGAAGCCTGCGGCGGACAAACTCTCCATAAGGCCGGCAAGATATTCGGTCGCAGCATCCGAACATTTTAAACCGAGAAAAAGACGAAAATTATTCACCGATGACACCGCTTTCGTTCGGAAATTAGCATTAATTACGACATTTTAGGACGTTTAATGGTTGCTCAGTAGTGTAAAGCTTTGTTATGATAAGCCTATTATGAATTTAAACAAGGTGGGGGACAAGATGGCCAACCGCGCTTATAATTTCAATGCCGGCCCTGCGGCGCTGCCGCTGGAAGTACTGCAGCAAGCCCAAGAGCAATTTGTCGAATTCGAGAATAGCGGTATGTCCTTGATGGAGATGTCCCATCGCGGCGCTATCTATGAGAAAGTCCATTACGAAGCTGATAATCTTCTTCGGGAATTAATCGGCATTCCGAGCGGCTACAAAGTATTGTTCATTCAAGGCGGAGCGAGCACGCAATTCGCTATGGTACCGATGAATTTGCTGCGTCCGGGGACAACGGCTTCGTTCGTCGCAACGGGAAGCTGGGCAACGAAAGCGATTCAAGAAGCGAAGCTTTTCGGCGACGTTTCGATAGCCGCTTCTTCGGAAGCCGATAAATATAATCGTATTCCTTCCATTAGCGAATTGAACTATGCATCGGACGTTGCTTACTTGCATTTGACCTCGAATGAAACGATCGAAGGAACCCAGTGGTCTGAATTTCCCGATACAGGTAACGTAACGCTGGTCGGAGACATGTCGAGCGATATTTTGTGCCGCCCCATTGATGTTTCCAAATTCGGCCTGATTTATGCCGGAGCTCAGAAAAATCTAGGACCGTCAGGCGTTACGATCGTCATTATCCGCGAGGATCTGATCGTCGAGCCTTCCACGCCCGTTCCGACCATGATGAGGTACACGACGCATGCAAAAGCCGATTCCCTCTATAATACGCCTCCAACCTTTGCTATTTATATGATGAACGAGGTGCTTAAGTGGGTAAAAGCGAACGGCGGCGCAGCGGGAATGGAAACTCGCAACCGTGAGAAAGCCAGCTTGCTGTACGACTTCATAGACAACAGCAACGGGTTTTATCGTGGATTTGCCCAGCCGGGCAGTCGTTCCTTGATGAACGCCACTTTCCGCCTTGGAAGCGAAGATCTGGAGAAACAATTCGCCAAGGAATCGGAAGCGCAAGGATTTTCCGGTTTGAAAGGCCATCGCAGCGTCGGGGGATTAAGGGCATCGATATACAATGCCGTACCTGTTGAAAGCATCCGCGCTCTTGTTAGCTTCATGCGAGACTTTCAAAGCCGCAATGGCTGATTAAGCGGGAATTAAATAACGGATAATGGGAAATAGCGGTATTATGCCGCTATTTTTCAGTTTGCGAAGGAGGATTAAGGTGTCATTCCATATTGTGCTCGTGAATCCCGAAATTCCGGCGAACACCGGAAATATCGCAAGAACTTGCGCCGCTACGGGCACTCATCTGCATCTTGTTAGACCGCTCGGCTTCTCGACCGACGATCGGGTGCTGAAGCGTGCGGGATTGGACTATTGGTATGCCGTCAACATTACGTATTACGATTCTTTCGAAGAGGTCCAGGCTGCAAACCCGGGCGGGAGATTTTTTTTCGCGAGCACGCGGGTAACAAAAAGATATACGGATTTTGAATTTCGGGACGGCGATTTCTTCGTTTTCGGAAAAGAGACGGCAGGTTTGCCGCAAGCGCTGCTCGATGCTCATTCCGAAACATGCATGCGAATTCCAATGACGGATAAAGTCCGCTCATTGAATCTAGCCAACTCGGCAGCCATACTCGTTTATGAAGCGCTAAGACAAAACGATTTCCCACTTATTTGAAATTGTAGCCAACATTTTTCGACAAAATTCCTTTTTTTGTGAGTTTATTTGTCGAAAAATTGCACAATTTTAAGCAAATTATATACGAAGAAGGTAAATGAGCTTCTATATCGAACGGTATAGAGTGGCTAAAAGGTTTCGAGACAACTAGCTAGAATAGCGTATGAATGGAGGTACTGCATTGAAACCTGCAGGCGTAGTTCGTAAAGTGGACCAATTGGGTCGTATTGTACTTCCCAAATCGTTGCGTAAACGATATCAGATGAATGAAGGGGATCCAGTGGAGATACTGGTCCAAGGCGATCATATCATTCTGGAACGTTATCGGCCCCGCTGCGTGTTTTGTTCTTCGATGGAAGGCGTCGGAGAATTCAAGGAGCGCTATGTATGCGCATCTTGCTTGAAAGATATGCACGGGCTGTAAAATAACCGGCAACAAAGAGACCGTCCACTGGGGGACGGTCTCTTTGTTGCCGCGCTAGGAAAGGAGAAGCCGGACACCACTCGGTACTAGAGAAGGTATCCGGCTTTTTGTCGCGGTTCTTATAATCCTTTGGTTTTATCTTCGTTATAGGAAGACGTCAGGATGGATACGATGAACAAAACCAGAACGATCATAACGATCCAGAACTTATTGGACATTCCAAGAAATTGCGCAGCTTTTGCAGTTGTTTCCGCGAGCAACATGTTCCACACCTCCGCTTAACTACTTTTATTATAACCAACACCCATAAAAAAGAAAACGCAAAATGTTGTGAACAATATGACCGACATAGTCGTGCCAAGCGGAATCGCGCACTCTACGGGCGAATACGCTCGCGTTATCTGGACAACCTACGTTTGGAACCTATAGGTAAAGGAGACAAAGCTATGAAATCCCGTGTTTCCTCGCGGGAATGGCTACTGCAGACGTTATTTGTCGGTCCGGCTCTTCTCGTATTCGTAATTATTGTCGCCCTTCCCTTTGTACTGGGGTTGTATTACTCTTTGACGGATTGGAACGGGGTATCTAATCAGGTGCTCTGGATCGGACTCGGCAATTATCGGGAGCTGATGGGCGATGAAGGATTTTGGGATTCTTTCGGATTCACGGTCAGGTTTACTATAGTGGCGGTCGTACTTACAAATTTGGTCGGGTTTGTGCTGGCGCTTATTCTGACGAGATATTTGAAGCTGCGCAATTTGCTGAGGACGATTTTCTTCTTGCCGAATGTGATCGGGGGGCTGTTGCTCGGATTCATCTGGCAGTTCATATTCGTTAAAGGATTCGCGGCGCTGGGCAATTGGACAGGGTTGTCATTTTTCGAATTGCCTTGGCTTGGAGATGCGACGACAAGCTTCTGGGCGGTCGTTATCGTCAGCGTATGGACGGGCTCCGGTTACTTGATGATTATCTATATCGCTTCGCTAATGAACGTACCCGCGGATTTGCACGAAGCGGCCTCTATTGACGGCGCTAGCAGCTGGCAAAGGCTGCGTAACATCACCATCCCAATGATCATGCCTGCGGTAACGATCTGCTTGTTCCTTGCTTTGTCATGGTCGTTCAAAACCTTCGACGTCATCTTGTCGCTGACAAGGGGAGGCCCCTACAATTCCACGCAATCCGTGGCGCTTAACATTTACACCGAGGCCTTTCAAAATAACCGTTTGGGGCTCGGAACCGCGAAAGCGATCGTATTCTTTATCGTTGTGGCGCTTATTACGATCATTCAAGTGTGGTTGACTAAGCGACAGGAGGTTGAAGCTTAATGGCACACAGGCGGTATACGTCGGGAATGCTGATTTTAGAATTGTGCGCGGTATTGCTGGGGTTATTGTTTCTGATCCCGTTTTATTTTCTGATCGCCAACTCCGTAAAGTCGTTTGCCGAAATTTTGCTGGATTCCGCAGCGTGGCCGACGAAGTTCGTATGGAGCAACTACACGAGAGCTTGGGAAATCATGAAGTTTCCCCGGGCATTCGGAAACTCCTTATTCATTACGGTGATCAGCAATTTGGGACTTACCCTCATCAGCTCGTTGAGCGCTTATCGTTTTGTGCGGCACCCGTCCCGATTTAACAACATTATTTTCACCTTGTTCGTGGCGGCGATGGTTATCCCCTTTCAATCCATCATGATTCCGTTAATGAAGGTGGCCAGTTGGTTTCATCTGCTCGACAGCCGGATGGGGTTATTCGTATGTTATCTGGGGTTCGGCGTATCGATATCGGTGTTTCTGTTCCATGGATTCGTAAAGTCGATTCCCGTCGAGATTGAAGAAAGCGCCGTCGTCGATGGTTGCAGTCCTCTGGGGGTATTCTGGAAAATCGTCTTCCCGCTGCTTAAACCGATGACGGTGACGATCATTATTTTGAACAGTCTATGGATTTGGAACGACTTTCTACTGCCTTCGCTGTTGTTGGGGAGAGCCGAGTTAAGAACGATTCCGTTATCGACTTTCTCCTTTTTTGGGCAATATACGAAACAGTGGGATTTAGCGTTGGCTGCGCTTGTTATGGGCATTACGCCAATCGTCGTATTTTTCCTTACGCTTCAACGGCATATTATCGAAGGAATTACGGCGGGCTCGGTTAAAGGGTAAACAATTTCAGGAGGGTTGACCGTGAAAAAAACAGCAGCAATATTCATGGTGATTATGATGTTGAGCTTGGTTCTTAGCGCGTGCGGACAAAGGAACAATAATGCCGCTACTCCTTCGCCCGGCGCTTCGGCAACGGCAAGTCCGTCTCCCGGCAAGAACGTCACCATTAAGATTTTTCAATTCAAAGTCGAAATCACGGAAGCGCTCGATAGGCTTAAAGCCGTGTACGAAGCTTCCCATCCGGGCGTTAAACTGAACATCGAGACGGTCGGCGGAGGAAGCGATTACGGGGCTGCGTTAAAGGCGAAATTCACGTCGGGAGATGAACCTGACATCTTCAATAACGGCGGGTTCAACGAGTTAAAAACTTGGGCGGATAAGATTGAGGATTTATCGGATCAGCCTTGGGCGGCGGACGTGTTGGACGTGGCCAAACAACCGATGACAAGAGATGGTAAGCTATACGGGATGCCGATGAACATAGAAGGTTACGGGTTTATCTATAACAAGGACATGTTCCAGAAAGCCGGAGTTACGACCGTGCCCAAGACGATAACCGAGCTAAAGGATGCAAGCGCCAAGCTTAAGGCAGCAGGTAAGACACCTTTCGCTAACGGTTATGGGGAGTGGTGGATTCTCGGAATCCATAACTTCAACGTCGGCGTGGCGCATCATCCCGACCCGAACAAGTGGGTGGCCGATAGGAATGCGGGCAAAGTGAAGATCGCGGGCGACAGCATTTTCGACGATTGGGCGAACCTGCTCGATTTAACGTTGGAGTATGGGAACAAGAACCCGTTGACAACGGACTATAATACGCAAGTGACGCTGTTCGCCAGCGGCGAGACGGCAATGATGCAGCAAGGCAACTGGACCCAGGTGCAGATCGACAAAATTACTCCGAACATGAACCTTGGGGTATTGCCGATGCCGATCAACGATAAAGCGGAGGAGAACGACAAGCTGTACGTAGGCGTTCCAAGCAACTGGGTCGTGAACAAAAACTCCAAAGTTAAGAAAGAAGCGAAGGAATTCCTCAATTGGCTCGTAACTTCCGCGGAGGGCAAAGATTATATCGTTAACCAATTCAAATTCATTCCGGCTTTCAAATCAATCGAAGTGAAGGACGAGAAGGCGCTCGGTCCGATAGCAGGGGATATTATGGCCTACAGTAAAGCGGGGAAAGTTCTGTCTTGGAACTGGTTCAACTATCCGGATGGCGTAACAAACGAATTGGGCGCGACGATACAATCGTATGTGAAGAAGAAGGATCGGGCCGGCATGTTTAAAGAAATGGACAAGCAATGGGATCGATTGTCCAAGAAGTAAGGATTGGTATGCTTGACGGGAACGGCCCTGCTGGTGCGGGGTCGTTTTTTATTTGACTTTTGATTGGTTGTCCTAGGCACTGAGAGACATATAAATGAACTAAGGCCGAGATCGTCGAGGGAGGGGATCACCTTGAGTTCAATCATTAATTGGATGGGTGGATGGCCTAAGGAAGGTTTGGTTTCCGCAGCCGACTGGGAAGAACGGGTTGAAGCCGTCGCATCCTCGGTAACGACGGAACAACCGGGGATAATCGAGAGGAAGCTTGAGCCGCATGGTGAAGGAAAGCTAAGAAATCAATTGGCGCAAGGGCTGCTCAAGGAGAAAACGGGCGGCAATAGCAATCAAATCAGGATGACGCTTGGCGCGGACGGTGCTCTAAGTTGGCTTCTCGATCATGCGCTAATACCGGGAGATACCCTATTGACCGAAAGGCTTACATCAAGGTCGGCGCTGCAGGCTTTTCGTAAAGCAGGGATGAAGGTGGAGGCTGTCGAAGGCGATCGACGGGGGATGAATCCGGAAGCTTTGACAACCGCCTTTTATCGTTATCGGCCCAAAATGGTTTACGTCTCGCCCTCCTGCACCGATCCTGAAGGCGTTAGCTGGAGTCCGGAGAACAAGACTGCAATTCAGAATAGATGCCGTGAAGCAGGCGTTTTGCTCGTTACGGATGACCGTCAGGAAATGCTGCTATACGATTCGGATGAACAACGAACGCATAAGAGGCTGGAACCCGGACACCTTTCCATCGGCCAGCTTCCGCCCGGCTTGATAGCCGGACTGCGTATCGGCTGGATTGCGGGAGCTTCTGATCTCATTAAATCGAAACAGATTGCGAACGGCATCCATAAAGAATTAGTCGGTTCCATTCAACAGAGGGCGCTGTCGCAGCTCATAGAAGAGCAGCCTTTGGAACCGCTGCTCGATATGCTCAGGGTGCAGTGCAACGAGCGGATGAGGAAAATGACGGAGCATTTCGCACGGATGGGCATTCCGGATGTGGCTTGGGTTAAACCTAGAGGGGGGCTGCATCTTTGGGTTATTTTGCCATCGGGCTTGGAGGGGGAGGCGTTATTGCGCGGGTCGTGGTTAAAAGGACTGATTTTCCAACCGGGCGCGCCTTTCTTCGTTAAGGATCCTCTAGTTAATACGCTAAGAATCACTTTTGCTTTTGCGGATGAACGGCAAATGAAACAAGGGCTGGCAAGGCTTGAAGAAAGCATCGAAGAATTCACCGGGCGATGGTCCAGAAGTTAGCGGTTATTCATTAACTCCGATCGCGAATAGATGGTTGTCGTGAATTCGAACCTTCCGCTGCATCAGGCGTTCATCGGGATCGTTCAAACAAGTCCCATCCTCCGCGTTGAACGTCCAGAAATGGAGCGGACAGAACAGCACATCGTTGAGAGGGCGAATTTCTCCCCCTGCGTGGGGGCAAATCGCAAGCAATAAGCGATATTCCCCTTCGGACGTCCGGACAAGCCAATAAGGGGTATTCTCCAGCGTAATTTCAGTCGGCAATTGCGTGAATGTATCCAACGGTCCAAGATCAATCTCTGATTCACTCATTATACGTCAACTCCACTTGCGGTTTATTGTCGGAAGTATTCAATGGATGAGCAGCCGCCCATGAAAATTGGTTCGCCCACACCTTTGTCACATCGGCGTAGTGGAGCAAAGCCGTCTTGCCGGCGGGCGTAATTTCATAAACGCCTTTCGTCAGCCGTTTAAACCAGCCGTAAGGATTGTTGCGGAGCATCGAACCTGCTGTGGGACAGTGAGTCCAATCTCTAACCTGGCGGGGCGAGGAGGGCCCGTGACAGTCAAGCGCTAGAGCGCATTGGATCGCTTTCTCGCGATAAGCGGTTACGAGCTTCCGTTTCGTGCTGCCGCCGACGTTATAGTCGCCGCTGCGCGCGTTAAACTCTTTCAGCAGCTTGGAGGCGCCTGCCTTGCGTCGCCCGCCGGCAACCGTATGATAAGGTTGCGGAGATTCTGCCGCAATTGCGCTGCCTGCAAGGGACATTGGGGGTACATAACCTGCTGGCTCGCACCATACGTCGATTGCCGGGGATTTGGTCCTATAGAAAGTAACCGTTAGGAATCCCAAGTTGAGTCGGCGGCAAAGGGCGGTTATTTCGGTGAACCGCTGGTTATGGGCGCCTCGCTTTGTTCGGTTGCGCTCGACGGCCAACCAAACGGCAGCACCGGTTTTCTGGCGGTCGATGCCTTGGAGCAGTAGCGGTAAAGTGAATGTTTTTTTCATTTCAACGATGGTTGGCTCGGGCTGATCCGCTCGATAAGCAACGAGGTCGCATCCGCGGATTTCCGCTTTGACCTCGTAACCTCTTCCGGTAAAGAAGGTTTTGACCGGCGGGTAGAGTTCGGTTTCTAATTTGATGGCCACCGGATTTGTTCCTCCCTTTTTCAACGGAACCGATAAGATTATCGCCATTATAGCACACTGTAATCCCACGAATTATACAATGTAAGAGTAATGTCAGGTCAAATTCATCTGTCACTCCGCATAAGTATGTAATACGTTAGGTTTAGCGTAGAGAAAGAGTGCGAGGAGGAAGCGGCATGGACATCTTCAGTCGGATCTCAGAGTATCGGGCCGAGAGTGAGAAGCTAAGTTGGTCGGGAACTTTTCGGGATTACATTGATCTACTTCGCCGCGATAGCACTCCGGCGATGACCGCACATGCCCGGGTTTACGACATGATCGTTTCCCATGGGGTAGAAGAGAGGGGCGGCAGTAAAAAATATAAGTTTTTCAACTCCGAGATTTTCGGATTGGACCAGACGATGGAGAAGCTGGTGGAAGAGTATTTCCATTCCGCCGCGAGGCGTCTGGACGTAAGGAAAAGAATATTGCTGTTGATGGGGCCGGTTAGCGGCGGGAAGTCCACGATCGTAACGTTGTTGAAGAAGGGATTGGAGCAATACTCCCGTACGCAGCGGGGGGCGATATACGCCATTAAAGGATGCCCGATGCAAGAGGACCCCCTCCATCTTATCCCGGGCGAGCTGCGTCCGGAAGTGGAACGGGAGCTTGGGGTTAGAATCGAAGGCGATCTATGCCCATCTTGCCAAATGCGCTTGCGCACAGAATTCGAAGGCGATATTGAGCAGGTACCGATTGAGCGGGTGCTTATTTCGGAGAAAAATCGGGTAGGCATCGGTACGTTCAGTCCATCGGATCCGAAGTCTCAAGATATCGCCGATTTAACGGGAAGCATCGATTTCTCGACGATAACGGAATATGGCTCGGAGTCCGATCCTCGGGCATACCGCTTCGACGGTGAATTGAACAAGGCAAACCGGGGGTTGATGGAGTTCCAGGAGATGTTGAAGTGCGACGAGAAGTTTCTATGGAATTTGTTATCGCTAACGCAGGAAGGCAACTTCAAGGCCGGAAGGTTCGCGTTAATTTCTGCCGACGAAATGATCATTGCCCATACGAACGAATCGGAATACAAGACTTTTATTTCTAACAAGAAAAACGAAGCTTTGCAATCGCGGATGATCGTCATGCCGATACCTTATAACTTGAAGGTAACGGATGAGGAGAAAATCTACACCAAGCTAATTGGCCAATCCGATATGAACCACGTTCACATTGCCCCTCATGCCTTGCGGGCAGCGGCTATTTTCTCCATCCTCACCAGATTGAAGGAATCCAAGAAACAAGGGATGGATTTGGTTAAGAAAATGCGGATGTACGATGGAGAAGAGGTAGAGGGGTATAAGGAAGCCGATCTGAAGGAAATGCAGAACGAATTCGTGGAAGAGGGCATGTCCGGCATCGATCCTCGCTACGTAATAAACCGTATTTCCAGCGCTTTGATTAAACACAATATACCTTGCATTAATGCATTGGACGTATTGCGCGCTTTGAAGGACGGATTGGACCAGCATCCTTCAATCACGAGAGAGGAAAGGGAGAAGTATTTGAATTTCATCTCCGTCGCGCGCAAGGAGTACGACAACCTGGCGAAAAAAGAGATTCAGAAAGCTTTCGTTTATTCGTTCGAGGAGTCGGCGCGGACTCTGTTCGAGAATTATCTCGACAACATTGAATCGTATTGCAATTGGGCTAAGATTAAGGACCCGTTAACGGGCGAAGAGATGGATCCGGATGAACGGCTCATGCGTTCGATCGAGGAGCAAATCGGCGTTTCGGAGAATGCGAAGAAAGCTTTTCGCGAGGAAATTCTGATTCGTATTTCGGCGTATTCGCGTAAAGGCAAGAAGTTCGATTACAGCATGCACGACCGGCTTCGGGAAGCGATCGAGAAGAAGCTGTTCACGGATCTGAAGGATATCGTGAAGATCACGACGTCTACGAAGACGCCGGATGAAAGTCAATTGAAGCGAATTAATGAAGTAACCAAGCGGCTCATCGACGAGCACGGCTACTGTCCCGTCTGCTCGAATGAGCTTCTGCGTTATGTGGGGAGTTTGTTGAATCGTTGAGCGTTGAGTTGCAGGGAATGAAGAAGCATCCTTCCGGGGGTGCTTTTTTAATGCTAAAGCAGTTCCTGCAAAATCGAATTAGATATTGATAGCAGGATTGGCCTGAGGGACTGCCCATTCTTTTTAATGTCGCTATATGGACGTAAACTTTGATCCTCATTAGCTACATTTAATAAACAAACATGTTCTTTCACTTAGCAATCTTATGTACAACCTGCATTTACTACAGCCATTTTTGCCTGAAACCGGGATTTTCGTCAATCAACCTGCATTTGCTGCAGGTGTTCTTCACAAATCTCCTAGAATCACTCAAAGTAATCAAAAACACCTGCAGGTTTTGCAGGTCATCGGCTGAAAAAGCAACATTCGGCGGAAACACCTGCATCTATTGCAGTTTGCCTCTGATGGTAGGTATGGCTTATGGGACAGCCCATAGAGTTAACTATCTGATTTATTTTAAGGCTTCCATCTTTCCATTGATTGATTCGAGGACTGCAATGATATCTATATCACACGACTTCTATTATTTCTTACTGCATTACTCTAACTGACTTTGCAGCGCCCAGAGTTAACTTGATAGCCGGATAAAAAATGAAGCCCTCACCTTTAAGGCGGGGGCTTCATTTATTTTAAGATCCGAGCCTGCGCCAACCTCTCGTAAGATCCGTCAAGCGTGCTTTCGTAGCAATATCAATCGAAGCTTTTTGTGCTTGTTGATATAGGAAGGTTTCATCCGTCCCGAGAAAGTTCAATTTCCGATCCTCCATGAGAATTCGACCATCGACGATTGTCGTTTCGACTTCGGACCCATAAGCTTGGAAAACCAAAGCACTCGGAATGTTATTCAACGGCCAGAACTGCGGATGATTCAAATCGATCAGAATAACATCGGCCTTCTTTCCCGGTTCCAAGCTTCCGATCTCGGATTCCATGCCAATGGAGCGGGCGCCGTCGATCGTTGCCATTTCTACAACTTTTTCAGTTGTAAGAACAGAGGCGTCCAGGTACTTTGCCCTCTGTGCAAGGGCAGCTATCTTCATCGATTGGAACATGTTGACGCTGTCGTTGACATTTGCGTCGTCCGTTCCAAGGCCGACGGTAATTCCAAGAGCCGTCATCTTCGCAACCGGAGCAACCCCGGAAGCGATGTAATGGTTGCAGATGACGTTGTGCGCAGCTTTAACGTCGTGAATTTGAAACAAACGAATGTCTTTTTCAGTTAACCAGACGCAATGAGCCGCCAATATACGAGGAGACAGGAATCCGATGGAATGGAGATATTCTGTCGGCGTCATCCCATACATGGATGCATCAAGGTGCGATTCCGCCAAGTGGATGGCGGTCATGGAATTATATTTTTCCGCGAGTTCGGCAGAGCGTATCAGCCCTTTCTCGGTCGTGAACTGAGCCGTAAAAGGCGACGCCCATACGCGGATTCTGCCATTATCCGCCATGTGAAAACGTTGAATGAGGCTTTCAATCTGGGAAAGGGCCTCTTCCGTGTCCTCGATGACATCGGCGGGATGATTTACGCCTGATTCTTTATGCATGATGGTTTCGATATGCTTGGCCAGGTGATCCGGAACGGTATCGTTGAACATGCGGGCATACACGGCTCTGATACCGACTTGCCGATAAGTATCGATCGTGGCGACTGCAAGCGCGTCATCTCTGCCTTGATCCCCGTTGTCAACGATTGTAGTAATTCCGGAACGAATGGCTTCGGCACAGTATAGTGTGGCAGCCAGACGCGCATCGTCGGGAGTGTACTGGCTGAGTCCTGGAAATAAAACGTTGAACAAAAAAGGATAGAGTTCCCTGTCATGAGCCAGTCCTCGCAACAGCACTTGAAGCACATGGGTATGCGGGTTAACTAGGCCCGGCATCACCAGCTTACCGCGGGCGTCGATTACTTTGCTAGCCTCAAATCGGGTCGTGATGTCCGCCGATGTTCCGACGGCTTCGATTTTATTTCCGGAAATAGCCAGAGCTCCGTCGTTAATCATTTTGCGAGTCGGATCCATTGTAAGAACAGTTCCGCCCTTGATCAAAATATCGGCGGTGGATCTCATTTAACGGTGCTCCCTTCGGAATTGCGAGTTTTCGCCACATCTTCAAGAAGGGAAACGTCCAATATAGGTTTCATATCGGGAACCTTATCGAGGTAACCTTTTTTCATAAGAAAATCACCCATCATCTTGCCCGATCCGTACAAGGAATCCCATCCTTCTCCTTCTTGGAACGCCTTCAGATTGTCCTCGATGCTGTAAAGCTTTATCCCGTTAACTAGGACTTTGTATTCGTCGACCGGAGTTTCTGCCTGCTTCGCCATAAACGTCAACGATTCATCTGGGTTATTCTTCCAATAGTCGATGCCGTCATACCAAGCTGTTAGTATCTTTTTTATTTCATCCCGGTGACTGTCGAGAAAATCGGAGCTCGTCATGAGATCTTCGACGATAAGGCCTGGCGTCTCTTTGGAAGAGGCAAGAATATGGCCTTTTTGAGATTGCACGGCTTGATTGAGGAACGGTTCCCAGGTAACGGCAGCATCCAGGCTTCCGGCGATAAAACCCGAGCCGGCATCTTGCGCCGCCATGTTAAAGACCTTGACATCACTCTCGGACATGCCGTTACGCTCAAGAATGTTTAGAAACAGAAGGTGAGAGAGCGTGCCGATCTCAAGCGCAATGGATTTTCCCTTTAAATCCTTGACCGACTTGAACTCGGGCTTGGCGATAAGCGCATCCGCTCCCGCGGATATGTCGGTTACCAGAACCACTTTCGGTTTAAGTCCGTGATTGGCAGGAGGCAGACTATCATTTAAATTCGCGCACACCATATCGATTTTCCCGCTGTTAAACGCTTGTAAGGAATCGCTATAGACAGGGAAATAAACAAGCTTTACATTCACGCCGTTTTTCTCAAATATTCCCTTTTCACTAATCAGACTCCAAACATACCAACCCGGCCATGCGGAATATCCGATTGTAATCGTTTTGCCCTCGTCTTTTTTCCCCGTTTCCTGTTCGGAGTTTTTTTTCGGAGCGCAGCCGCCAATTACTATTGCGAACATAAGTGCTGACAATAAAAGCAGAAACCATTTTTTCATGATGTACTTTCCTCCTTTTTGTTTTAACGGTCATTTCCGACTTTTTGGAAAATGAAAAAAACCCGAAAGGAAGATAGGATAAGATATCCTCCCGGGCTTTTATCCCTCCGTGTACACGACTTTGTGCCGTGTGCTTTCTCTTGGACCAGCTAATTTTTTGCTCGCGACGCCAGCAATAGATTACGGAACCCTAGAAAGCTTTTGTATAAATAGACTACACGCATATAACTATAAATGTCAATGTATATAACATACAATTCTCGTTCATCATATTTGTGTTATAATATCTATCATATAAATGACGATGGTAGAGGAGCTGCATCTTGATGAATATTATCGGAAACCCTGCCCTTTTGATTATCGATGCTCAAAAAGGTTTTTTATCAGATCCTAATGGCCCTGCTGCCGTATATGACGCTTGGACTGCCGTCGACAACATCAGTCTTGTTTTGAACGCTGCACGGAAAGCCAAAATACCCGTTATTCATTCGCAGGAAATGCATCGTAAACAAATGGTGGATTTCGGAAGAGAACTTGATGGGAGCGAAGGCGTCCATTGTTTGGAGGGTACAGAAAGCGTCGAGATCGTGGATGAATTAAAGCCGATCGAAGGAGAGTATATAATCCAGAAAAGGCGCTATAGTTGTTTTTTTGCAACGGATTTGAATATTTTGCTGAAAGGATTAAATGTGCAGTCGTTGTTGGTTTGCGGTTTTCTGACCGACGTATGCGTTCATTATACGTGCGCGGATGCCCATCAGCATGATTATCATGTGAAGGTTTTATATGACTGCGTAAGAGGCTCTAGTTTAGAATCCCACGAAGCTTCTTTGAAGGCAATCAAATACCTGCAAACATCATCTGAATCTAGTAAGGACGAATTTATTCAGCATTTTAGTGTACTAACAAAAAGTTAGCGATACCTTTTGTGTGGATGAAATTCGATTTCAAGAAAAGAGGGAGGGGCCCCTCTTTTCAATGAAATTTCGGAAATAACACCATGGCTGGTTTCCTAAGTTCTGCCTATTTCAAAGAATCTAATAACTTGTTTAGCAACGTTTGGTTGAAATCCTGGCTCAGTTCCCATAACATTGCGCCGCCAAGCCCTTTGGACTTGATATACTGCGCTTTGTAGGCGATCGATTCAGGATCTTCATAGGAGACGAATGTTCCCGTAGATTTGTTATAAAGCCAAGGCACTTTGGAATTATCGTTCCAATAACGTACATACCCTTTCCCGTTGATCCACCCTTGATTTTCCAAGTTGCCGTATTCGTGAATGCCGTCGGCGATAACTCCATCCGCGACACCATTGCAAGTTTGATACTGCCCTTGATTAGCGGCACCGCAGTTCGTCCAGCTACGTCCATAGAAGGGGATGCCTAATACGAGTTTGTTCGATGGTACTCCAGCTTTCAAGTAGAGGTTAACAGTTGAATTAATGTTGGACTTAGCGTTAACGGGGTCATTGGGGTCGGCGTAAAGCGGCGCATTGTGATTGCTCACGTCTTCCCAGTCGCCGTGATAATCGTAGGTCATAAGGTTAATCCAATCGACGATATCTGCCACCTGATCGATTTCCGTGTTAGTAACGTAAGCGGGAAATGATCCTGCGGCTATCGTAAGTGAATAGGTCTTGCCATTTTTAAGTTGTACGGCATCGAGCTTGTCCCGAATTGTTCGTAGCAGCAATGTAAAATTGTGTTTATCGGCAGGTCTTGCATGATTCGAAGTTAACCCGCCTGATACCGGATATTCCCAATCAAGGTCAACGCCGTCGAAATCGTAATCGCGAATGAATTGCACGGCGCTGTCGGCGAATTTAGTACGGGAATATTGAGAAAGGGAAATATCGGAAAATTGTCCGGACCACGTCCACCCTCCAACGCTAATAAGCGCCTTAAGCTTAGGGTTTGCCTTTTTCAGAGTCTGGAGTTGTCTGAAGTTGCTTTTATCTGTCCAAGGGTCGCCCAGCACAACTTTGCCGTCTTTAATATTCGCAAAAGCATAATTGACATGAGTGATATTGGGCGCGGCGATGTTAGAGACGTCGAAGTCCTGGTATGTTGCCCAGGAAGGGTAATAAGCAATAACTTTATAAGAAACGCTAGGTAAAGCTGGGATTTGCGCTGCTTTTGACGTGATGGCAATCGTATTTGCGGCGGCAATCCAGATTAAGTTATGGTTCGTTAAGGCTGCAATAGGCCGAACCGGTAGGAAAAGCGTTGATCCTATCTTGGTTGGAGCTGCCGCCAAAGTGGTTTTCCGGCCGTTAACATAGGCTGTCGCGATGTTCACTTCCATGTCGATAGTAAGGTTGGTATTGGACAGCCTGAATTTGGTTTTGTTAACCCATCCGACCTGTAAGCCGATAGGCTGGATAAATGGACGAGTTTCCACATAAGTAGTGCCATTTAGGGTTACCGGTTTTGAAGCAAATACGATTTGACTATTGTTATATGTAACTTTAATCTCGCTACCCGCGTGACCGGATGGCGTGGAAATAATAGCAAAGCCGACGATTACGAACAACAGGATAAGTACGGATTTAAACGTTCTGCTAGTCAATAGGTTAACTCCTCCCGGTTTTGAAAGTCTATGAATAATAGCGTTTACACTACTTCCATTGTCCGAGAGAGCATCATTCTAGTAAATCATAAGATTATGGATAAAGTGGCAAAAATAGAAAGCGCCGCTCCGGCGGAGTGTCCGCTAGGCGACGCTTGTAGGGTGGTGTGGTGGAAATAGCTTAAATGGCTATGCTTGTTTCGCTATGTTTGAGTGTGATATGAAATGTGGTTGTGCCGCTTTCGGTGTCGGATTGAACCTCGAGCGTTCCTTGATAATATTTTACGCGTTCCGCGACGATTGCCAATCCGAGTCCGGTATGGTCTTCCCCCTTGGTCGAGTATCCGGGGAGGAAGATGATTTCCTTTTCTTTAGCGTCTATCATGCGGCCTCTGTTGGAAACTTCGAGTTCGATTGTTTTACTCTCCGTAAATCGGATGGAGGCATGAACGTGCCTTTGATCGATGGGTAGAGTTTCGGTCTCGTCGAACGCATTGTCAACCAGATTTCCCATGATTTTGATAATATCGATAACTTTAATGGTCGTCTCTTGGGCATTCCAGTTATCCGGAAGCTCATATGTGAATGCGATCCCTTTGCCGATGGAGACTGTCATCTTAGCTTGCACGAAAGCAGCTAATGCCGGTGAACAGTGGTGGACAACATCGCTTACTTCCTGCGTTTCTTTAACTAAATCAGCGACATAAGACTTCAACTGCTCCGTTCGGCCCATCTGAACCATCGTATGAATAACCTGAACATGATTTAGAAAATCATGCCGTTGCCCTCGGATCGATGTGAACATGTCGTTGATTTCCTCCACGTAAATCTCCTGGGTCATTCGAATCGCTTGTTCCCGGGTTCGGACGAGGAGGCGGACTGTTGAAACGAGTGCTAATAGGCTGATGAAGATTAATATGTAAGTGAGTACGACATTTAGTAATTTGTTGTTTTGCTCAGGTGTTATTTGAAAGAATTGAAGGGCTCCCAATAAGAAAAATTGAACAACTATGAGTGTGATAACACTAGTAATTGTGCTTGGTTCAGTTTTCATGATTATGGAAAATAATCTCTTGGCGGAATAGAGATTTCGTTTACGAATGAACCATGATGCTACTATTGTAATTAGTAACTGGGGATATAATATCGTAATTACTTCAAAGATATGATCTCTAATTAAATCATGATGTGAGGGTATTCCCATGATGTGGATAGCAATTGTGGATAATATGATGTCCATAATAATGCTGAAAATAGTAACAAAAACAAAAATTAAAAGTTTTTGTTTTGTACTTAGATCGCGAAATAATATAAATAAAAGTAATATGCCGGTTAATAATGAATTAACAATGTGCAAAGGTACAGGAAGAATTAGAATAAGGGCGTCAGTATATATTGAGTGAGCGAAACACATGATAACCAATCGCTTAATCAAATTTTTAGGGGGTGGATCTATAAAGGAGAAGCAAAAAAACCAATAGATGAAAAATTGCGGTTGAGAAACTAAAACATCTAGTTTTATAAAATCAATAAAATCATGCATGTCTCATTTGTCTCTCCCAGTTATTTCATCTACATTAATTCTTTTATAATATTAAATATAGTACAAATGAAACGAAATGGCATTCCAATGTTTAAAATCCGACTTAATTATATGGATTACATCTTCCATTCTCATTGATTACACTCCGTCAAATGCTCAATTACATACTTATTTATACAATTAAATATAGGGCTTCTGGAGTATTAATGATCAAATACAATGAATAGAAAGACAAATTTATGGATGCGTTTTCCCGGAAAAATGATAGAATATTAATAGTACATACTAGATATTTACGAGGAGATCTTTACTCGATGACTTTTTTCCTATTCATTATTTGCTCTACTTTGGAATACTTGTCCTCGTTAACGCTAATGCTTGTTATGTTCAGATTTGATGTAAAGGAACATTTTTTCAAATTCCTTATCTCTTCCATCTTGCTTTCGCTGATCTCAAATACGCTTATACAACAGAATTTGGACGCAATCTCTCCGATTATCCAATTATTGGTTTTTGTTTTTCTAGTATATATCATTTTGCGGGTTAACATATTTAATTCGATCATCATGGTTTTTACTATTTACTTCATTTTTGGGCTTGTACAGACTACGCTTGTAATGATTTATACTCATTTCGGTGTTGTTGAAGAAATAAAAGTCTATACTGACTCCGCATTTATTATGCAAGTATCCTCATCTTTTTACATGTTTCTATTTGCATTAATTATCTATTTGAAACATGGGGGATTTAGTTTTATTGATCATAAGAGCAGCAAGAGGAAAGTATTGCTGTTGAATAAATCAAATCGGTATTTCTTCATTGGGCTAGTTATTGCACTGATATTATTCATTTTTGTAAACGTTTTGTACTACAACTCCGAGCATCCTCCTTATCTGGTTATAGCGATAATATTTTTGCTCACTTTAATGACCTTACTTTATCTTGCCCTTAGGAGAGATGATAATCATGTTTGACAAGTGGGCGTTGAATGCTGCTACTTGGATCAATAATCAAAATCCCAAACAGACAGCAAGTGTTGCTGTCTTACATTTCGCGCTGACAGGACTTTTAAATAGTTTAACAGTTTTTTTCATTATCATCGTAATTGGAGCGATAACCGGGCATATTGGCGATAGTTTATTGGCCTCCCTATTTTTTGTTTTTTTGCATTTCTTTTCGGGGGGATTCCATTTTAAGTCAGTTTGGATATGTACCATTTTTTCTTCAAGCATGATGATTTCATCGTTTCTCATCCCCCTTTCCTTGGATTGGTTGCATGCGCTTACAATTTTTACTATAATAATTTTAATCGCATTTGCTCCCTCCAATATTGAAAACCATGCAAGAATTTCTAAAAGGTATTTTCCATTATTGAAGTTGATTTCGGTATTAATCGTAACGATAAATTTGTTTATGCAGAATACAGCGGTATGTTATGCAATATTTCTTCAGGCGCTTCTTGTTATCCCATATAGCAAACTATGGATAAGGAGGAGGTGGGAGTTAAGATGAAAAAAAGAGCGGCATTGATAATTGGCAAGGCATTAGCACTTTTTGCTGTCGTTTTTGTAAGTACTGCAAGTATGCTTTGGTTCCATCGCCCAGAAATTCCGGCTGAATTGAAAAAGTAAACGGTAAGTAATAACTTAAGAGGGGATGAAATCATGGCAGAACAAATTCGATTGCTGGATCGTGACGGAAATCCGTGTACTGTGAACATTGAGGATTTGATAGCGATTAAACCAACGTCGGATGGTCCGGAGTTCTATACAAAGGACAGCATGTATTTCTATCCCACAACGTTGGACGAGCTGCTCATCTTGTTTAAGGATCTTGGATTCGAGCGCTTGGATCGAACGAACTTGGTCAACATGAACCATGTTAAGGCTTTTGATCCTAAGGCTCGAAAAGTTTACTTTGAGCACCCGTGGAGTAAAGACAGCAAGTTTGCTACCGTATCGGAAGCGAATGTGAGTAAAGTAGAGCACTTGGTTAAAGAGGATAATGCTAACTACAAGGCGTTTCCCAGACCGTCGTTGTTCTGGAAGAAGTGAACGAATTGCCATAAGGTATCAATCGCCAAGCCGCCGAGGTTTGGTTTTTTTTATTGCTCAAATGTTACGGTGCTCGGCGCGGTGACGTGCTCTCCACTGGGACGGGGTAGCGCCGGCAAATCGCTTGAACACAGTGGCGAAATGTTGGCTAGACGGGTAGCCGAGCGAATGGGCGATGTCTGTAATCGGCCGTAGGCTTTCCGTTAACAACCGGTAAGCTTCCTTTTGCCGTAAACGCTCCATAAAGGACATGGGTGATAGTCCCGTATAGGATTGAAACATGCGGTGGAAATGCGAAGCACTGACATTAACGGAAGCAGCGAGTTCCTGAACGGTCGGCCTCCAATGCAGTTCGTTCCGCATTGTTCCGATCATCTTGTCCAACTGGCGAAGGAGATCATCGGACACTGTATGTGCATCGGGAAACGGCTTGAGGAAGATCAGCAGGAGTTGGACAATCGTTTGTCGGATGGCTACACTGCGAAATTCTTGTTCGGATGCGATTTCACGCCGCAGCTGTCGGAAGGGTTCGACCGGAAGCAGACCGGTATGTACGATGCGTGACAGCGTGGCAAGAGCATTCCCGAAACGGAAGCTTTCTTCCGAAGTGAAACGAAACCATCCGTCTGCCAGAGGCGCCTTGATAATCATCCACCAAAATTTGCAAGGCTCGATGACTTGGAAACCTCCGCTGTGAATTTCGCCGGGACGCGAATGGAAAACATCGCCGGCCTTGGTTTCATGAAGCTCACCCCCTAATTCCCACGTGGCTTTGCCCCGCTCTATAAAAACGAACTCGTAACAGTCTGGATGGGTATGGTCGTTTAGCGGGTAAGCTTTCCGAAGGTCGTCATATCCTAACATGACAAATTCAGGCACCGCCTCGATTTTATCATCATAAGTCCAACGTGTTGTCGCGTCCGTCATTTTAATCCCTGCCAATTGTTGATTTTTGTGCTTCATGTTTCTAATCCTACTCAATAGGAGAGCGAACGTCAAAAGGATTTCTTTTACTTATGATGTGAAGTAGAACGACAATTAAAGAGGAGGAACAAACCGATGGAAGCTCAAAAAAATTACAAAATTACACAGCAGGATAAAGAAACGTTCGAACGAGACGGATATTGGATTAGCCCGAAATTGCTCGACGATGACCAAATCGCGCGTTTGCGCAATGCGCATGATCGAATATGGGGTGGCGATTATGACGGTGACGGCTATCCAATGTACCCGTATCAACCGAACTCCAATCCGGAAGCGCTGCGCAAGTTCGATAATGGATGGTGGATTAACGACGAGGTCCAAAGTGTCGTCACCGATCCGTTGTTGGGTGAATTAACCGCCGATCTGCTCGGTGTTGACGAGATCAGATTGTGGCACGATCAAGTAATTTACAAGCCGGGTACTAGCGGAAAAGCGTCAAGTGCAGGCAACGTCGGCTGGCATCAGGATTATGGGTATTGGCAGTGCGCGAGTACGACAAACATGATGACGGCTTGGATCGCGTTGCAGGATACCGACTTGAACAACGGAGGCATGATGACTATTCTGGGCTCGCATAAGTGGGGCTTGATCCCGGACAGCGATTCCTTCTTTAATCAGAATATGGAGGAGTTGAAACGAAAGTATGCCGGCGGGCGTGAATGGGTGGAAGAACCGTGCATCCTGAAGGCAGGGCAAGCTAGCTTCCATCACGCATTGACGTTCCATGGTTCAGGCACGAACCTCTCGGATCAACCACGATTGTCCATTGTGGCGCATCTTATGCCTGGCAGTACGACTTATAAAGCTCGTGTGCAGCGTCATGATAATGTTCGGTTGCTTGGTCCTCGTCCATATGATGGTCAGCCTTTTGAAGGTCATTATTTTCCAACGTTGTTCAAGCGAAATTAAAGAGTGAAATAGGTAATAACTATTTATTATATAGATTTTATATATTTTAATTATAAAACTCCCTGTGATATAACAGATCTATTAAGAAATACCGGGGAGATGATTGAAATGGTTGATGTCAAGAGGAAGCAAAAAGTGTATTGGGAAGCAAACTTATATGACGATTCGATGAGTTTTGTATCCCAATACGGCGAGGATTTAGTGAAGTGGCTGAATCCGCAAAACGGGGAGAGAATTGTTGATTTCGGTTGCGGCACGGGCGACTTGGCTGCGCAAATCGCATCTTTGGGATCGGAAGTAATCGGAGTTGATATTTCCCCGGAAATGGTCGAAAGAGCACAGAACAAATATTCGCATCTGACTTTTCAGTGTGCGGATGGTATGAGTTGGAATGCTGAGCAAACGTACGATGCAGTGTTCAGTAACGCCGCTTTGCATTGGATGAAGGATGCCGAGGCAGCGATTAGAAGCATGACGAAAGGTCTTCGACCCGAAGGACGATTGGTAGTCGAATTCGGCGGGCATCGTAATGTAGAGGCAATCGTTACGGCAGTTAGGGAAACACTTCAAGCACGCAATCGTGAAGATGCATTCGTGATGCCATGGTATTTTCCAACGGTCGGGGAATATTCCACATTGCTCGAGAAGGCTGGATTAGAAGTTCGAAGCGCGATCTTATTTGACCGCCCAACCCGGTTGGATAATGGGGAGAACGGAATGAAGGTTTGGCTCAATATGTTCGGGACGGCTATGTTTCCGCGTGCGAGCGAAGAGGAATCTGCCATATGGATCGAGGAAGCCGTGGAGCGGCTGAAAGAAATGCAATTTAAGCAAGGAGAATGGACGGCGGATTACCGAAGACTGCGCATATATGCGATTAAACTTAGAGATGAAATGATCTAAAGCAGCAAAATGGAATATAACAAACACGTTATCCTGCATTGACTTAAGGTTGCAACTCGGGCAGAATGGGTACATCTTAAGTTAGCGAGGACGGAATTACATCATGAAACTTCTTAAAAGCTGGTATTTAATCCTAATGCTGGCGCTTCCTTCTTTATTCGCCTTTGCGACGCAAACCTTAACGGGTACGATCAATCTGATTGTAGTGGGCGATCTCGGCTTCGTGGTCATCGCCGTTGTTGGGGTTTCCAATATTATTATGTACAACGTTTTTGCGATATTTTCAGGGATTGGCCATTCGGTTAACTATTTAGTCGCGCAAAATTTCGGAGCCAACGAAATGCGCAAGGGCATGCAGAGAACTTATCTCGCCCTTTTCGTAAGTGCGGGAGTCGCTGTTATCATCGCGCTTGCAGGTTGGTTGGCGAGCGGGGCCGTCTTAAAGCTAACGGGCGGTTCCGCTGACTTGGTGGCGACCGGAGGCGACTATTTGGAATTGCGGTTCTACGCCATGTCATTCGGCATCGTCAGCTTTGTGTTTCACGGTTTCTTCCGCGGCGTCGGCGACACAAGGACATCTATGGTCGTCTCCATCCTATCGAACGTGCTTATGGTCGGGTTGACTTATGGTTTGACCTATGGACATTGGGGCATGCCGGATATGGGCATCATTGGGGCTGGGTATGCGCTTTTAATAGGTGAGGCGGTACAGCTTGTTATCTGTCTGATCATGTTCTGGGGACCCATGCACCGACGGTTCAGAACAAGGGAAATCCAGAAACCGGACTGGCGGGAGCTTCGGCTTATTTCCCTAGAGAGCGGAAAATTGGGCTTGCAGGAATTCTCGATGAGCGTCTCCATGTACATTTTTACGATATTCGTGCTGACTCTTGGAGATTTGGCCGCGGCGGCGAATGAAGTTGCGCTTAGTATTATGTCCTTCGGCTTCATGCCTGCGTTTGCTTTCGGTTCAACCGCGACCATATTGGTCGGTCAGGAGATTGGACAAGGGAAGCCGCATCTTGCGAAGGCGGCAGGCACAAACGCTGCGATATTGGGGACGATTTTCCTCGTTGTGCTGGGAACGGTCGAAGTCATATGGGCCAAACAAATCGCGGGAATATACAGTAACGATCCTGGCGTGTACGAGCTTGCTGCTTACCTCATCACGATATCGGCTTATTTGCAAATATTCGACGGCTTCTATAACTTCTATGCCGGAGGGCTCAGAGGCATCGGAGATACGACATTCCTGATGCGTTCCTCCTTCGTGCTTAGCTTGTTCATGTTCGTGCCGCTTACTTATTTGTTCGTTATGGTTTTTGATTGGGGGAGTATCGGCGCATGGCTTGCCCTATACACGTTTCTCATCGCACTGGGCTCGGCCGTAATGATTCGTTATTACCGGACGGACTTCAATTCGGTCAGGCTTAAGGAAGCGAACGGTTAACTGACTTATAATCATTAGCGGGATTTTTACAGCTATAGCAATGGGAGCCACGCCATGTTTAGGGGAGTAACCGTAATTGTCCATTTATTTTTAAGAAAGTATTAGGTAAAGGTAGATTAATGGGGGAAATAAATGGACTTTTACATTAAAATCGATGAATCTGCTTGAATTCAATCTAATTAACGGGAGTTTTACTGTTATTTATTCTCTGTCATTTTTTTATCATAATTGAGGGCTAACTCTCAGGTCTTCTCAGACCTTACGGGACAGCCCTCTTACCCTAGTTTAGCCGTTCACGATTTCTCCGCCATTCACATGCAGTACTTGTCCAGCCATATAAGAGGAATCTTCGCTGGCCAAAAATACGTAAGCAGGCGCTAATTCATCGGGCTGACCGGCGCGTTTCATCGGAGAATCGGCTCCGAATTTGGTAACCTTCTGGGCGTCGAAAGTCGAAGGAATAAGCGGGGTCCAGATCGGGCCCGGCGCAACTGCGTTCACCCGAATGCCTTGCCCGATAACATTCAAGGCTAACGAACGGGTAAAAGCAACCTGCGCCCCTTTGGTCGAAGAGTAATCGAGTAACGTTGGGCTGCCGCGGTAGGCGGTGATGGATGTCGTATTAATGATGGTAGAACCTGCGGTTAAATGAGGCATAGCGGCTTGCGAGAGATAGAACATGCCGAACACGTTCGTTCGGAAAGTTCTTTCCAGCTGTTGCGGAGTAATCTGCTCCAGCTTGTCCTGGGGATGCTGCTCCGCAGCGTTGTTGACGACAATATCAAGACGGCCCAACGCGGCCACTGTTTTCTCAACGGCTTGCTTGCAAAACTCCGGGTCGCCGATGTCTCCGCTAATGAGAAGGCATTGCCTGCCTTCGGCTTCTATTTGTTTTTTGGTTTCCTCAGCATCGACTTGCTCGTTCAAGTAAATGACGGCCACATTCGCGCCCTCTTTGGCATAGAGGATCGATACCGCGCGCCCGATCCCGCTGTCTCCGCCGCTAACTATCGCGACTTTACCGTTTAGTTTCCCGGCGGGGAAGTATATTGGCGATTTCGCTTCGGGAAGAGGGTTCATGTCTTTCTCCAAGCCCGGCTGGCGGTTCTGATGCTGCGGCGGGAAGGACGTTGGGCGTTGCGGCGTGGCTGTAGTGGCTTGATCGGAACCTTGAGATTGAGTCATTGTCGTTCGCTCCCTTCGTTATAGAATAGGTTAAACAAAACTCGCCACTCTTACACATAACGCCTAACGACAAAGGGCAATCCGCCGATTAAGCGGACTGCCCTTTGTTTTCTTCGAGCGTCATAGATTATACGTTTTTACGCGATGTTTTTTTCCCGTCGCAGCTGAACAGTACTTTTTTATCATCCGATATCGTCTCTAAGTGAACGGCCTTTCCCCATAGCTGCACCATGTAGGGTAGCGTGCGCTCGACGTACTTCAAATCCAGCTCAGTCCCTTCGAACCGGTGGGTGACGTATAGCTCGCCGTTGCGCTGATAGTCGCCGTCAGTAACCTCCAAATACGGAAATCCCCCGTTCACTCTCGAGTAAACAAGCTGATCCCGAATGTTCTCCCACCCTTTATCGGTAATTTTCCACTCTTGGCCCTTTTTTTCGAAAATATATAAGTCCAGCTCTTCCGTAAGCTCCTTGGTTAAGTAATTGCGCATGAAGGAGGGATCGGAGTCGAGCTCGCGGACCTCGAAGATTTTCTCTTGACCGAATCTTTTCTCGATATCCTCGAAAATCTTGAGGCCGAGATAATAAGGGTTCAAGGAGTGTCGCGACGGTTGAACGACCGCAGAGTTAAGCTTGGCATATTCGATCGTCTCTTCGCTCGTCAGCGGCAGTTCGCGCATGATCTTCTGGTGCCAGTACGAAGCCCAGCCTTCGTTCATGATCTTCGTCTCGATCTGAGGCCAGAAATAGAGCATCTCCTCGCGCAGGATGCTCATGATGTCGCGCTGCCAATCTTCCATACTCGTCGAAAACTCTTGGATAAACCAAACGATATCCTTCTCCGGAGATAAGGGGAATTTACGAGCTTCTTGTACGTCGTCTGCATAGGGATCAGGGCGATTGTTTTCCTCGAAGTTTTCCAAATCCCATAAATCTTCGTAAGGAGAGTGGGTTCGGTTATTGGCGCGGTCTTTGGATTTATCTCTTCTAAGCTGGAGATCCATGTAATTCTTTTTGTCCAAGCCATAAGGCTTGTAGATGCCAGGATCGACATGCTCCTGAATAGCCATGACCGCATCTAGAAACCGTTCGACTTGAGTGGTGCCGTATTCAATCTCGTATTGGCTGATCCTGTCGGCTGCGGCCGACATACTTTCAACCATATTGCGGTTGGATATCGAGAAACGGGCATTGTTCTTGAAGAAATCGCAGTGAGCGAGCACGTGAGCGACGATCAGTTTATTTTGGACTAAGGAATTACCGTCGAGCAGAAAGGCGTAACAAGGGTTGGAGTTAATGACGAGCTCGTAAATTTTACTGAGGCCAAGATCATATTGCATCTTCATGCGGTTAAACGTCTTTCCAAAGCTCCAGTGGCTGAAGCGGGTTGGCATCCCGTAGGCACCGAACGTATAGATGATGTCCGACGGACAAATTTCGTAGCGCATAGGGTAAAAGTCGAGGCTGAAGCGTTCGGCGATTTCCGTAATCTCCGATATCGCGTCTTCCAACTCCCGTTGTTCCTCTTCGTGTAACATGCTAAGTCAAGCCCCCTGTCCTAAACAAAAATTTCACCACCTTATGTATATGTGGGAACGGGGCGGAGTGTGTTGACAAATTATAAGATCGCGACATATTAGATCCCTCCCGCTGCGTAAGCAAAAATAATAATGCCAAGATCAGCAGGCCTTAAGGCACTGTGATTCTTGGCATTTAGTCTTCATCCGGATCAATTCCCCAAAAGATGTGGTGCGCAGAGCCGGTATTGGCGAAATAACAAGCATCCACATACACTTCTTGCAAAGTATGATCAATCTTATAGATGATAATGACATTACCGATAAGAGTCCAAGCATAGCCATTAAATGCAAAGCCGAGAAAATCCGAGATACCATAAGCTTTCTTCTCAGGGGCGGAGGCTAATACGACATTTGATCATCGGAAGACGCTCATCGCATCGACTTTTATCGGCTGCATCTGTGCGAGTGCGATACGTGCGTAGCTTGTCCAGAGTACCTCGTAGCGTTTAATTGTCATGCGCGATCTCAGTCAATAGCTTGGCAAATTCTTCTTCGTTGTCACTGTAGGTTGAGATGCCTTTCTGCCGATCTTTTTCTGCTTGGGAAAGTTGATAAATGACGTCTGGATCTTTGAAAATAATGGAGGTCAGCTTTTTCTTCTGTTCGTCTGTCAGGGATGACTCTTCGTCTTTGCGGGTGAGTTGAACACGGTATCCGAAGTGATCTTCAATGAGATGGACAAGATCATCTAGCTCGACAATCGATTTCCCCTTGAAGCTTTGATCCAATATATCTTTCGATATGGACATGCCAATCAACATCCTCTTTATTCCCAGTGTACCACAGCCGCTATATTTCTAACACTTGTATTGATGAGATGGGAAACACCCTGGCTGACTGAAGCCAGCCCTTGGTCCTGATCTTGATCTCCATTTGAGGCCAGAAAGAGCATCTTCTCACGTTTCATATTGTGTTATATAAAATAACATTAAATCATTTATTCTGTAACGAAATTGGGTTTATGAACATTTTTATTGTCTTTTTAACAAAAATTACGTTAAATAAGTTGACGTATACATAACGTAATTATATATTTCTAATAAGTAGAGAAACCACATGGATTAGAGAGGAGAAACACACATGCTGAAAAAGGGTTGGGTAATCGTTCTGTCTTTGCTAGTGGTGGTCACGGTCGCTTGTTCCAAAAAGGAGGAGGTTTCTCCTTCGCCAAGCTCGAGCGAGCCTGTCGCAAGCGTACCGGCTTCAAGCAGCCCGTCTGCATCGCCATCCGCATCCGCTTCCGCTTCGGAGATGCCATTGCCTAAGGTCGCATTCGTGTACATCGGCGTTGCCGGAGACGGGGGCTGGACTTACCAGCACGATCAGGGCCGTCTGGAGATGGAGAAGGAATTCGGAATCAAGTCTACCGTCGTGGAGAACGTGCCTGAAGGACCGGACGCCGAACGGGTATTCGAAGACTTGGCGAAAGAGAATGATATTATTATCGGTACCAGCTTTGGCTATATGGATTCGATGATCGCGGTAGCCGCGAAACATCCGGACAAAATTTTCCTCCACAATACCGGTTACAAAACTGCAGATAATCTCGGAACTTATATGGGCCGCGAATATCAAAGCGGATATTTGGTCGGAATGACCGCAGGCAAGATGACCAAGAACAAAAAAATCGGATACGTCGCGGCGTTTCCGATCCCGGAAGTCGTATATACGATCAATGCTTTCACCCTTGGGGCGCAAAGCGTTAATCCGGACGTGGAAGTATCGGTCGTCTGGAGCAACACGTGGTTCGATCCGACGGTTGAGCGTCAAGCTGCCGTAAGCTTGCTGGATAAAGGCGTCGACGTTCTCGCTGCTTATCAGGACTCGCCTGCCAGCATTCAGGCCGCCGCCGAGAAGAAGGTATGGGGAATCGGTAACGACTCCGACATGGGCAAGTACGCTCCCGATACTTATTTGACCAACAATGTATGGGATTGGGGTCCTTACTACATCGATACGGTTAAAAAGTATATGGCCGGAACGTGGAAATCCGAATCGTATTGGGGTCCTATGAGCACGGGAATTACGAGCCTCGCGCCATTCGGCAAAAACGTGCCGCAAGACGTGCGCGATCTGGTCGAAGCGAAGAAAAAAGAAATCATAGACGGTACTTTCGAAGTGTTCCAGGGACCGATCACCGACCAAGCCGGCAAAGTACATGGCGAAGCCGGCAAGCCGCTCGCGGATGAAGAAATTTTATCGACCAATTGGTTCGTCAAAGGCGTTAGCGGTACGATCCCGCAATAACGAAAGGGGTTAACAACATGACGGCAGATTTGTCTCCCGCCTTGCTGGAACAATGGTATCCGGCCCTGCTTTCATCGGAACTTCATGACAAACCGGTTTCCACCATGCTGTTCGGGAAACAAATCGTTCTGTTCCGGACCTCCAAGGGCGTGCATGCTTTCAAGGATCTGTGCATACACCGGGGAGTTCCTTTATCCTTGGGCCGAGTGGAAAATGACGAGTTGGTATGCGCTTATCATGGGTGGCGATACAATGGGTGCGGGGATTGCGTGAAGATCCCCTCCCTGCCGGTTGAGCGGGCTATTCCCGACAAGGCGAAGGCGAGCACGTATTCATGCATCGAACGGTTCGGACTCATCTGGATTTGTATCGGCTCTCCGAAGGACAGCGTCCCTGCATTTTTTCCCTATCTGAATGAAGAATTAAAAGTCGTGTTGATGGGACCTTACGAGCTCGCTGCTGCCGGGCCCCGGATCGTGGAAAACTTCTTGGACGTGTCGCATCTCATGTTCGTTCACGAAGGTTTGCTAGGAGACAGCCGTTTCCCGGAAATCCGGGATTACAGGGTGAATGAGGAAGTCGGCTTGCTTCGAACGGATGAGATTGTCGTATTCCAGCCGGATGCGGACGGCAGAGGTACGAGCATGAACAGCCACTATGTTTATGAGGTGTATGGACCGTTCACGGCAGCGTTAATCAAACGTAACCCTGATAATGATGAGATGTTCCATCTGTTCTTGATGGTTCTGCCGATGACGGAGCAGAAGAGCAGAGCTTTCATGCTCAAGGCCCGCAATTACGATAAGGAGGCTCCGGACGATGCTTTCATTGCGTTTCAGGACACCTTAATCGAGCAGGACCGCGTCATGGTGGAAAATCAGAAGCCGGAGTTGCTGCCGCTTGACCTCCAGATGGAACTGCACTTGAAGTGCGACCGAATGAGTATTGCATACCGGCAAAGCTTGAAGGACTGGGGAGTAACGTTCGGAACGGCATAGAACACAGTTGAAGGAAGGCCCGAGACGCTTGACGAGTTTCGGGCTTTTTGGCGTGTTTGTTGTTTGGTGTTTGGTGTTTTTATTATTTTGTTAACTATGTAAACGCATCGTTAAATATCTTTATTTCAATTGAAACCTTTCATTCCAAGCTGTATGATGAGTATAAACAACACAATACAACTTAAAAACACAAGAAAACAAAATTCATCGTAACTGGAGGAGATCTTGTGAAAAACAAAATTTATTTGGACGGTAACAAAACGAAGTATAAAGGCAACCTGCACCTTCATACGACTTGGTCGGATGGATCGTTACCGGCAGAACAGGTAGTCGTAGCTTTTAAGGAGAAGGGTTATCATTTCATTTGTTTAAGCGATCATGAAATTTATACGAGAACGGATGAGTTCAATACTGCGGATTTCATTACGATTCCCGGGATGGAAAGAGGCGGTCTGAATCCTATTCCCGATAAAGATCCGGGGTATCACTTCGGCGTTCTGGACGATCCTACCGTAGAACCTGAACGGGAAAGATTCGGTCATTTGCAGTCATTTCCCACCCCAATTCCTTGGGAAGGAGAACATTCTCCGCAACTGCTGATCGATGAGATGCGTTCCCACGGCAATCTGGTCGTGTTCAACCACCCGGAATGGCATTTAACACGGTTCGATGACGTGGTGAAATACGATCGTTATTTTGCCATTGAAATCTACAACCATGCTACGGAATGGTCGACTTCCAGTTCTTATGGCGCAGCTTATTGGGATCATGCGCTGCAGAACGGCAAACGAGTATTCGGCATCGCGGCGGACGATTCCCACGCGCATGATCGGAATTGGAAAATCCCCGAATACGGCGGGGGCTGGGTGCAGGTTCAATCGGATACCTTAACCCATGCGGAAATTGTGAAAAACTTGAAGATGGGCCATTTTTATTCCAGCAGCGGCCCGGAAATATATGATCTGCGAGTGGAAGACGGTCAACTAACGATTGAATGCTCGCCTTGCAAATTCATTATGTTCAAAGCCTTTCCGCTTAGGGGGCCATTTATCGGTAACTATGAAAATGGTGAGCCAATGTCTCTCGCATCAATGTCGATTGAAGAGGATATGCAGTACGTTCGAGTGGAATGTATCGATTTCGAAGGTAATGTAGCTTGGTCAAATCCGGTATTCGTGGCGGATTTACTTCAGGGGGGCGAATAGAGATGAGATCGATCATCTATTTGGACGGGCGGAAGCGCAAATATAAAGGCAATCTTCATACCCATTCCACGCGGAGCGATGGGCAGTACACCCCCGAAGCCGTAATGAACGCTTATAAGGATAAAGGCTACGATTTTATGTGTCTGAGCGATCATGAGATTTATTTCAAGTCGGATGCGTATGACGATGACCGCTTTATTATGTTAGACGGCTATGAAATGGCGTGCGAGATGAGTTGGCAGAAGACAGGCCAGCAGTACCATGTTCACGGGCTGCTCGATAAATCTTTAAACTCGGATAGTGAATTCGAGCATGACGAAGAACATGCGAAGCCGGATTATGAAGGTTTAAGCACGATACAGAGCATGATCGACGAGATGCGGCTTAAAGGAAACTTGATCATCATGAATCATCCGGAATGGTCCAGGAACAAGCCGGAGGATTTATTGAAGCTTCAGGGATATTTCGCGGTTGAAATCTACAACCATCAGTCGGAGCTTGATGAAGCGGTTGGTTACGGCGTTCGCCATTGGGATTACTTGCTGAAGAACGGCTGCAAAGTGTTCGGGGTTGCGGCGGACGATGCTCATGGCGGGGAATTCGACACCGCCATTTCGGAGTTTTTCGGCGGATGGGTTAGCGTTGAAGCGGAGAAGCTGCAGCAACAATCCATTATTTCCGCATTAAAGAGCGGTCATTACTATTCGTCGAATGGCCCTGAAATCGTTGACCTCCGTGTAGAAGATGGCTTCATACACATCGAGTGCTCCCCCGTGAAGTTTATTAAATTCATTACACATCCTTTCAACGGTCGCACTTTATACAATAAAGACGCTTCCCCCATAACTAAAGGAGCTTACAGGGTTGAGGGGAAAGAGCAATATATACGCGTAGAATGTGTGGACTTCGAAGGAAATACCGCGTGGTCGAATCCCATTTTCCCGGCTGAGTTGCAATAGGAGGACGCGTGAACAGCTTAGAGTTGCCATTTCGCACCCCTATGATTCGGAATGTTCAGAGCGGGCGGCGACAACTTATACACGATGAATTTATTTTTGTCACAACATATCATTATCACACAATGGAAGAGCTGATAGAAGAATGAAGGTACAAGGTATCATAATGGATTGGGCAGGAACTGTAGTAGACTACGGATGCATGGCGCCCGTTCATGTGTTCTTGGACATATTCAGATCCAAGGGGATCGAACCGACGATGGAGGAAGTACGCGCTCCGATGGGGCTTCTGAAATGGGATCATATTCAAAAGATGCTGGAGATGCCTCGAATCGGCAAGCTGTTCGAAGAGCGGATGGGTCGTCCCTATACAGACAGTGACGTGGATCATTTGCACGAAGAGTTTGAACCTAAGTTGCTCGCAATCTTGCATCGATTTGCCGATCCGATAGAGCACGTGGTAGATGTCATCAATCAATTACGGCGCAATGGCCTGAAGCTCGGCGCGACAACCGGATATAACGATGCCATGATGAAGATTGTTGCTAGTAAGGCAAATGAGAACGGGTATGCGCCGGATTACTGGCTGACGCCGGATTCGGTAAATGGCAAGGGCCGTCCTTATCCTTATATGATTTATGCCAATATCATTCATCTGGATATGGGAATGCCGTCGCAGGTTATTAAAGTCGGAGATACGGCGTCGGACATGCAAGAGGCAAGAAACGCCGGGGTTTGGGCGGTGGGCGTCGTTAAAGGCAGTTCTATATTAGGTTTAACGGTAGAAGAAGCAAATGCGATGGAGGCAAATGAGTTAAGGAATCTAATCGAAGCCGCCAAGCAGCAACTGATGGACCGCGGAGCGCATTATGTCATTGAAGACATGTCCCAATTGCCTGATATTGTCGAAGCGGTTAATAACCGCCTTAGGGAAGGAGGCGGACCCTGTGGAAATTAAATCCTTTTTAAGAACCGAAGGGGATATTAATTTATCCATGGAGCGCCAACAATGGCAGGAAACCCATTTAAGCCAGGAAACGATAGATGTACTAGAGGAAGACAGCCGTTATTTTCTTCATCAGTCGATGTCGACGCCTTGCATGAATGTCATTGCGAATGCTGAAGGCATTTATTTAGAGGATATGGACGGCCGCAAGTATATGGATTTTCACGGCAATAGCGTTCATCAAGTCGGATATAAGAATAAATATGTCATTGATGCGGTTAAGAGGCAATTGGACGAACTCCCGTTCTTGCCTCGTCGCTACACGAGTCCGATAGCCGTTCAGTTGGCACAGAAGCTGGTCGAACTTGCCCCGGGAGATTTGAACAAAGTTTTATTGACGCCGGGAGGCACGACAGCCATCGGGTTGGCGATGAAGCTTGCCCGGAAAGCAACGGGTAAGTTCAAGACGATTTCTACTTGGGATTCATTCCATGGAGCTGGCCTGGATGCGATTTCAGTCGGAGGCGAAGGAGTATTTCGAAACCGGATGGGTCCGTTGTTGCCCGGGACTGAGCATATGATGCCATACAACTCGTACCGCTGTATATTAGGCGATTGCGGCGATTGCGGCTCGAAATGCCTTGATTATCTGGAGTATATTCTGGAGAGAGAAGACGATATCGGAGCGATCATCATGGAGCCGATACGCAGTACCGATGTGCAGATTCCTCCCAAAGCCTACTTCCAGAGGCTGCGTCGGCTTTGCGATCAATACGGCGTTCTGCTCGTACTCGACGAAATTCCTACGGCGTTCGGAAGAACGGGTAAAATGTTCGTTCATGAACATTATGATATCGTGCCGGATATCGTCGTCATCGGCAAAGGATTTGGCGGCGGGGTGTTCCCGATGGCGGGGATTATCGCGCGTGAAGGTTTGGATGTAGCTCAAGATATATCCCTCGGGCATTATACCCATGAGAAGAGCTCTGTAGGTTGCGCGGCGGCATTGGCGACCATTGAATTCATCGAGAATAACAGCTTGCTTGACCATGCCGAGCGGATGGGCGTGTTCCTGGAGCATCGGCTTACGGAGATGATGCACAGGCATGAAATCATCGGAGATGTGCGCGTCAAAGGCATGCTTGCAGGGATCGAGCTTGTGACGAACAGACAAACGAAAGAAAAAGCGATAGAAGGCACGGAGAAAGTCATGTACCGGTGTATGGAGAAAGGCTTAAGCTTTAAAGTTTCAAATGGCAATGTAATCACGCTGGTGCCGCCTTTAATTACGACGCAGCCACAATTAGAGCAGGCATTAACTATCGTAGAGACATCTATCCGTGAAGTCTTTCCACAATAAACAACATTATTTCATATAAAACAACAATAAAACAAACAATTAACGTGGATTTAATCCTCCTTTTACACTATGGTTCTATACTAAGCTTGTATGAGAGAAAAAATACGAGTGAAGAGTCCATAAGGAGGATTCAATGAAATGAAGAAACTTGTTGCTAGTGCGTTAAGTATTGTCATGTGCGCGGGTTTTTTAGCTGGTTGCGGAACAAATAACGAAGCTGGGAACTCAATGGCATCGAGTAGTACCAACAGTAGTACCAGCAGTGTCAACAATGGCGACAAGGCAAAGGAAGTTACCATTTCTGTCCGCGAGAACACCTGGGGAGCACGCAAAGACAACTTTATCGAGGCCGAAAAGCGTTTGAATGAAGAGCTGAAAGCTGAAAATGCTCAAGTGAAAATCGATTGGTGGCCAGGAATAGGCGACGATGAATTGATTCTTCAAGCGCAAGCGGGCAAAATTGCGGATATTTTCATTAATTCGAGCGTCGACATTGGGTGGCAGCTCAACGCAGGGCTTATTCGCGAGATCGATTGGGTTAAAGATTCCAATGTATTCAAGAGCGTTCCCGATTCCTATACGAATATTATGAAATACGATGGTCATTATTATGGCGTTATTCAAGATATGGATGCATCTCCGGTATTTATTAGCCGCAAAGCTCTGCTGGGATTGGGCTGGACGGACGAACAGGTCGATGGCTTGAAGGCTCGTGTCGATAACGGAGATTTTACATTTGGAGATCTGGTGAACTTAGCGGACGATGCGAAGAAGAAGAACTTGGTTAAAGTCGGCTTCGCTGTAGAAGATACGAGATTCGAAGGCTGGAACTATGCGTATGGCAATTATAACTATGACCCGGAACAGAATAAATTAGTGCTTGCCGCTCAAGCGAAGGACGTATATTCATTCTGGTCCGATGCCGTGAAACGCGGTGTCATTACCGAAGGTATCGGCGATATCGACACGGACAAAGCGGCTCCTATGTTCATTAAGGGCGACATCTTCGCTGAATTCGCCCGTACGGAGTTTTACCAAATGATGCGTGAAGCAAACGGCATGAAAGATGATATCGAGGGCTACAACAAGTGGTTCAAGGAGAATGTGATTTGGATTCCGATCCCGGCAGCGACAAAAGGCGGAAAGCCATCTTCATTCAGCAACCCGGCCTTGATATACGTTGGTCCGAAAGTGGACGATGAGAAAATGCCGTATGTGCAAAAATTGATCGAGCATGTCCTTGATCCCGATCTGCAGGTCAACCATACAGTAGCGAGCGGTAAATTGCCTGTAACGCCGGAAGCTCAAGAGGATGCGCGCTTTAAGGCGATGGACTTTTACAAAGACCATGCGTACTTAGTCGAGTTCACCCGCGCTCGTCCGCCGCAGCCGGATTATGCCATTTTTGTTAAGGGCTATACTTTAGGGGTTGATGCTATCCTAACTAAGGGTAAATCTCCCGAAGAAGCTTACGATTTATTCAAGAAGGAAGTCAAGCAAAACGTCCCTGCGGATCATGTCATCATTGAGTAAATAGCAGTAAGTGGATTCATTCTATGGAAAGGTGCTCTAATCATAGGTTAGAGCACCTTTCCATTTAACATCAAGAAAGCGGGTGAAAAGTTGGCATGGAAAATGCGGCGTCTCGGCAAATTTACAAGAAACCGTTTACTAAAAAAATATACCCGTATTTATTTATAGCACCGTTTGCGTTACTTGTGTTTGTGTTTTTTATTTTGCCTGCCATCGCAACGATCGTCATGTCCTTCACGGATTTGAACGCCTCTATGAAACCCAAATTCGTCGGAGTGACCAATTTCACAAGGATTTTCTCCGATTACAATCTTCCGCAAATATTATGGAATACGGCAATCTTTGCCGTTCTATCATTAGCCATCTCTTTGCTCTTCGCATTAATCATTTCGATTGCCACACAGTACTTTCTTAAAGGTAAATTATCAGCTGTCCTATACAGAGTGTTATGGCTCATTCCAAGTATTATTCCCGCTGTCGTCTATGTGACCTTCTGGAAATATGTATTCGATCCAACCGAGGAAGGGTTTCTCAATAGCTTAATGCAGCAATTCGGGATTGTATCCGATCCGGTGTCTTGGTTTACGAAAGGTGCAATGGCAATTGTTATTTTAGCGACGATCGTTTCCACTATTTCCGGAGGCATGATTCTGTTGTCCGCAGCGATCAACTCGATACCCGAAGATTTATACAAAGCTGCTCGGGTGGATGGCGCAAGCGAGAAATCGGTCATTACGAAAATTATTATGCCAACCTTAAAGTGGCCGTTAATGTATATTACGATCTCGGAGTTGATTGGCTTCGTATCGTCTTATTTCTTCATTATGCTATTGACGGGCGGCGGGCCGATGAGGGATACAACAACACTGTCTTTATATGCCTATCAACAAGCCTTTAACTTGAAGTATTACGGCTATGGCGCCGCAGTGTCTTTAATCGTCGTGTTTATCTCATTCATTCTAACCTTATTCTTTTTACGCCTATTTGATTTCGACCAAATGATTAGACCATCGAGAATTGAAGATTAGCATCCAACGGAGGTAACTTGATGTCACCCAGTACGCTGAAAAAAACGCTCGTTCACACGTACATGACGTTGTTTACATTGCCGATTATAGCGATGATTGTATGGTATTTTCTATCGGCAACGATGAACTTTACAACAGGGCAATTTTCATTGGACAATTTCGCTTTTTTCCAAGAGCCGGTGGAGTATTCCGGAGTGAAGCTGCCGTTAATTTGGCCGATCGTATTCAATACGATTATTTATTCGCTGTTAATCGTCGCCGTCGAGGTATGCATTTCCGTTCCTACGGCGTACGCCTTTTCCAGATTGGATTTCAAAGGGAAACGGGCTGCGATGAAGTTTCTATTTCTCATGAGATCCTTTCCGGGCATTACGTTAATTATCGCTACTTTTTTTATCCTAGTTCAAATGCAGTTGGTCAACACTTATTTAGGCGTCTTGTTGGTGGCGATCACGGGTTCTCTTCCTGGACGGGTTTATATTATGAAAGGCTTTTTCGACGATGTGCCTTGGGACATCGAATGGGCGGCAATGGTCGACGGTTGTACCCGGTTCAGAGCATTTAAAAAAGTACTGGTTCCCTACGTTCTGCCCGGGATCGGCGCGATTGCCGTATTCTCGTTTCTCGGAGCTTATGGGGAGTGGTTTTTGTTCAAGCTGCTTATTTTCAATGACGATATGCTGACATTGGCAGGCTATTTGTCTAAATTAATTACGAAAGAAAATCAAATCGTCAATTACGGCCTGATTACCGCCATCGGATTATTTTATACGCTGCCGATCGTTGTGTTCTATATATTCACCCAAAAGATTTTCATGAGCGTTAACTTGGGAGGAGCTAAGCAGGTATGATTACTTTGAAAAATATCGTGAAGGAATACGAAGGTAAGCAAGAGGGTAACAAAGCTGTGGACGGTCTGGATCTCGAGATAAATAAGGGCGAATTCGTCGCCTTGCTTGGACCTTCCGGATGCGGGAAAACAACGACTTTAATGATGCTTGCGGGGCTGCTTAAGCCGACATCGGGTGAAATTTATTTCGGCGGCAGGCTGGTAAATCATGTGGAGCCGAAAGATCGCAACATTGGCATGGTGTTTCAATCTTATGCGTTGTACCCTCATCTGTCAGTGAGAGATAATATCGCCTTTCCGCTTAGAGAAAGAAAAATTCCTAAGCTGGAAGCTTATGAACGTGCGAAAGAAACGAGCAAAATCTTGCAAATCGATCATTTGCTTGACCGTAAGCCCGCCCAGCTTTCCGGCGGACAGCAGCAACGTGTAGCTATGGCTCGGGCTTTATCCAAAAATCCGGAAATATTGCTGCTCGATGAGCCGATGTCAAATTTGGACGCACGTCTGAAATTGGACGTACGTGATGAAATTCGCAAAATCCAGCGTAATTTGGGCGTGACAACGATTATCGTCACTCACGACCAAGAGGAGGCACTCGCGATTTCCGATCGGGTCGCGATCTTAAACGGCGGCAAAATCCAGCAGTACGCGCCTCCGAACGAGCTGTTCAACCATCCTGTGAATCTTTTCGTGGCAAGCTTTCTCGGCAATCCTCCGATGAATTTGGTGAAGGGTACGCTTGAGGAGAAATCCGGCAATCAAGTTGTCGCGACGAATGGCTTCGAGTATGTGCTTCCAGAGGATAGAAGGCTGGATAAGACGCATATGGGAAAACAGGTTCTGTTCGGGATCAGACCGCATGACATTATGATCTGCGATTCGACAGACATGCAAGCGATTAAGATGAAGATTGATTTGGTCGAACATTTAGGCAGCGGTAAGCTGGTAAAAGCGATTGATCCGCAACATAAACTCGAAACGATGATTCGAATACTGACAGGCAATGAAATTGAGGTTAATTCGGGGGATAACGTCTATATCAAATTCAAGGAGCGTAAATTTCACATTTTCGATATGACAGATAACGGTGTTAATCTACTGCAATACCGGTAATGCGGAAGGGGGATTGTGGTATAATTGTTTATAAATATGAAGGGGGAAGAGCCGGGTGTCGCTCGCGGGTGAAGAGAGAAAATCGAGCATCATGAATTTACTCAATGAAAAAGGGAAAGTGATTGCAAATGAGCTTGCTCAGCTTTTCGATGTTACTACGGAAACGATCCGCAGAGATCTCGACGAGCTTGAAAAGGATAATAAATTAAAAAAAGTGTATGGCGGCGCTGTTAAATTCAAAGTTGAAGTAGAGCCCGCGCATTACGAAAGAGAGTTCATTCATGCGGAAGCTAAACGGAAGATCGGTTTCCTGGCAGCAGGCTTAATCGAGGACAACGATGTCATTGTTGTTGATGAAGGAAGCACGGCGCTGCAGATTATTCATTTCTTGGATAACAAACACAATTTGACGATATTAACAAGCTCCATACCCGCACTTATGCTGCTTATTGAACACCAAAAACGAGGCTCCTTCGATGGTAAAATTATTTTTATCGGCGGGGAAGTCAACGCAAAACATCTGCGAGTATCCGGCCCAATTGCTGAGAAAATTATGGAAGACTTCTATGTGAATAAGTCATTCGTTTCCGTTGACGGCGTTTCCTTGGAAAATGGCGTGACGAGCTACGATTACGATAGAGCCGTATTCACACGTAAATTAATTCGCAGTTCAGAGACGGCTATCGTTGTCGCTGATCACTCTAAAATCGTTAAACGTACGGTAGCCAAAATTGCCGATCTTCAAGATATCCATATCATCGTATCTGATCAAGCACCTCCAACGGAATGGATTGCAAAGCTAAACAATATGGATTTAAGGTGGATTAATCCTCCGAACAAATCATAAAGCATCCATATCCAGATACAGCGAAACAACTATGATAAGTTGCGACGCTGTTTTTCTTTTTTAGAGTGTAGGTTGCACTCATCCGATGAGCATGATACAACATAGAATACGAAGGTTTTGTGTAAGGAGTTGGAGAAATATTGAACGAACAAGTTTCATCTCGAGATGAGGAAGAACAACGGCTGCTTGTCGTGCTTGAACAGGTGAGTCGTCGTATGCGCAAGGAGTTGTCTCTGCTCGGGGATCGGCGGGAGGACGTTGTCGGCATTCGCCAAGATTTCTGGGATGACGTGCGGATGAATTTCTCCGATTCAACGGAAGTTGGCGAGACATGGAGCAGCATCGTGCAGCAGGCGGAATTGCTTGCGGAGCGGGAACGCAGCCACCGGGTTGCATCGGAAATGGTGGAACGACTGACTCGTCAGTTCGATTCGCCTTATTTTGCGCGTATTGATTTCGCGGAAAAGGGCGGCGAGGACGAGGTCATCTACATTGGACGTGCATCGCTTGTAGGGGAAGACGGCGAAACGTTCTATGTTTACGATTGGCGAGCTCCGGTATCCAGCCTGTTTTATGACCATGAGCCAGGACCGGCTTCCTATCGCATTCCTGATGGGGAAATGGAGGGCGAGCTTAAACTTAAACGGCAGTTCGTCATTCGAGGCGGGCAATTAAAGCACTTATTCGATACGTCCGAGACGGTCGGAGATGAAATTCTTCAGGCCGTATTATCCGAAGGCTCGGATACAGCGATGAAAAGCATTGTTGCCACGATACAGAAGGAACAGAATTGGATTATTCGTGATGAAAAACACAAGCTGCTTGTCGTTCAAGGTGCCGCGGGAAGCGGGAAAACATCTGCCGCTTTGCAGCGGATCGCCTATTTGCTCTACCGGTTTCGCCAGTCGTTGGGGCCGGATCAGATTATTATGTTCTCGCCGAATCCTGTGTTCAAGGGATATATTTCCCGTGTGTTACCGGATCTAGGCGAAGCGAATATGAGACAAATGACATTCCGGGAGTTGATCGAAGCCCGGATAGGTCGGCGTTTCGAGGTGGAGGATTTATTCTCGCAGACGGAGATTTTGGCGGCTGAAGATGGAACGCCTGAGGGCGAAGCGAGAGAGCGATCGGTTCGGTACAAAGGCTCGGAGCATTTCTTCATTACGGTCGAAAGTTATTTAAAAAGGCTTGAGCAAGACGGCGTTCGGTTTCGCTCGTTACGGTATCGCACGGAAACGATCGTATCGGCAGAGGAGATGGCTGAACGGTTTTATAGCGTTCGGGCATCGGAAGGTTTCGGCGCACGTGCATCCGGGTTGCGGCGTTGGCTGCTTGAGCGTCTGAAAGCATGGGTGGAATCCCAACTGGATGAAGCTTGGGTTGAAGAGGCAGCGGAGTTAGTAGATAGCGAAGATATTCAGCGAGCCTATGTCGATGTAAGGCGGAGAGGCGGTTTCCACGATGAAGTGTTCGATGATGAGGAGCAGATGAGCGTAAGGCTTAAGAAGAGGGTAGCGGAAGCTGCAGTGGATCCGCTTGTCAAAGCGGTTCGGCGCTACAGGTTCCTGGATGCAGTAGCAACTTATCGGGAACTGTTCGAAAGCCGAACTTTGTTCACGTCCTGTTCGCCGGACGGCAAGCTGCCGCTTGGTTGGGAGTGGATGTCGCAGCGCTCGGAAGAGACGATGGGGCGCAAGGCGATCGATCATGAGGATGCAACGCCGCTCATGTATGTACTTGAAGCTTTGGAAGGATTCCGCCTTGTTGAAGGCGATATTCTTCATGTGTTCGTGGATGAGGCGCAAGATTATTCGCCGTTCCAAGCGGCCTATTTACGTAGGCGGTATCCGCGTGCTCGGCTGACTGTACTTGGAGATTTCAATCAAGCGATCTATATTCAATCGCAGGAAAGCGGCGGATTCAGCGGATGGACGCGGTTGATGGCGCCGGATGTGACTTCCGTATTGCGGTTAACAACAAGCTATCGCTCGACGGAGCCGATCGTACAATATACGAAAGGCATTCTAGCCGCGGAGGATGCGGTTGGCATTATTCCTTTTCAGCGTAAAGGGGAAGCACCTAAGGTTATTGCATGCAAGGACGGCGGACAATTAGGCGACAAGGTTGCCGAAGATATTAACGGGCTGCTTGCCAAAGGCTACGGTACGATTGGCGTCATTACGAAGACAGCTCATGAAACGGGCAACGCATCGGCATTGCTGAAGGAGTTGCTGGCGGACGAGGTGCCGGTTACGCTTGTAACCGGAGCATCGGCCGAGCTGCCGAAGGGCGTGTCGGTTCTGCCCTCTTACTTGGCGAAAGGCATCGAGTTCGATGCCGTTCTCGTATGGGATGCCTCATCAGCGCGCTACGGCAAAGAGAAGGATCGCAAGCTGCTGTATACCGTCTGCACCCGTGCCCTGCACGTTCTCCACATCTACCATACAGGCGAAGCTTCTCCTTGGCTGCCTGAGCAAGGAGGCTGAAATGAATCAAGCGGCTTTGGAAGTTCTACGGACTTATTACGGTTATGATCAATTTCGCACGGGACAAAATACGTTAATCGAAGCCATTTTGTCCGGTAAAGATGTGCTCGGCATTATGCCGACCGGCGCGGGGAAGTCAATCTGTTATCAAGTGCCGGCATTGCTACTGCCCGGCGTTACTTTGGTTATATCGCCGCTAATTTCGTTGATGAAGGATCAGGTGGATGCGCTTCATGCAGCAGGTATCGAGGCTACTTTCATCAATAGCTCGCTGTCCCTGAAAGAGACGAATGAGCGGATGCGGAACGTGGCCGCGGGCCATTACAAGCTGTTGTATGTCGCGCCGGAAAGATTAGAATCCGAGTATTTCCGCGAGATGGTGCAACGGCTTGAAGTGCCGCTCATTGCGGTTGATGAAGCGCATTGCGTATCCCAGTGGGGACATGATTTCCGTCCGAGCTACATGACGATTATTCGGCTGCTGCGAGACATCGAGCCTCGTCCGGTTATGGCGGCGTTCACGGCAACCGCTACGGATGTCGTTAAGGACGATATCGTTGAGCGTCTTAAGCTTCGCGCGCCTGTAAGAATAACGACCGGCTACGCGCGCGATAATCTTGCGTTGACCGTTGTTCGCAATGCGGATAAACGCGATTATGTCGCAAGATTCATCCGGGAGCATTCGGATCAGGCAGGCATTATTTATGCATCGACTCGTCGTGAGGTGGAAAGCGTATTTTCTTTCGTACACTCGATGGGAGTACCGGTAGGCAAGTATCATGCAGGACTAAGTGAAGAGGAACGCGGCGCCACTCAAGATGCATTTCAAAGGGACGATTTGCAGATTATCGTTGCGACGAACGCTTTCGGAATGGGAATCGACAAGTCCAACGTCCGTTTCGTGATCCATAACAATATGCCGAAAAATCTGGAAGCCTACTATCAGGAAGCGGGCCGTGCCGGACGGGATGGAGAGCCGGGAGAATGCGTGCTGCTATTCTCGCCGCAGGACGTGGTGACGCAGAAGTTTTTCATCGATCAGAGCGAAGCCGGGGAAGAGCGGAAGAAAAACGACTATCGGCTGCTTAACGAGATGGTTCAATATTCGCATACCGGGGATTGTCTGCAACAGACGATCGTGCGTTATTTCGGTGAGGAATCTAGTAAGCCTTGCGGGACTTGCGCTAACTGTACGGATACGAGGGAGCAGAAGGATGTCACGGAGGATGCAAAGCTCATTTTCGCGTGCATTTCCGAAATGCGTCAACGGTTTGGGGTAACTTTGACGGCTAAGGTGCTTCGAGGCGCGAACGATGCGAAGATCAAGCAATTTTACTTTGATAGGTTGAGGACGTACGGGTTGATGAAGCAGATGCCGGAGAAACAATTGGTGCAGCTTATTCATGCTCTCGTTGCGGACGGTTACTTGCGAATGTCGGATACGGCCTACCCAGTCGTTCAATTGACGGAGCAGGTGCTGGCCGTCATGAACGGGGAAGAGCGCGTCTATCGGAAGGTCGAACCGGAAGCACCGGTTGTTTCCCGCGGCACAAGGTCTTCTTCGCGTTATGGCAGTTCAGCCGGCGCGTCGAACGGGGTCGCTGTCGATACCGATTTGTTTAACGCGCTGCGCCAGCTTCGCAAACGGATCGCCGATTCGGAGAACTTGCCGCCATTCGTTATTTTCCACGACTCCACGCTTCGGGACATGTGCATAGCAATGCCGATGACGGAGCGGGCGATGCGGGCGGTCAAAGGTATCGGGGACGCGAAATACGCGAAGTATGGCCAGGCTTTTCTTGAACTCATTCAGCAGTATGGCTAAGTAAAAGCCCGAGACTCTTGAGGAGTTTCGGGCTTTACTGTTTAGCGATACTAAGGGATTGTTCTGCGAAGGACGAGAAATCGTTGATGTGATGTGTAATAATATTTTTTACGATTATTAACTGTATGGTTTGGTAGTCATGTACGGCTATGTTCCTGAATCCGACCATGGCATTCATACGGCTGCTAATCTCTTTGGTAATCAAGTTGTGTTGTTCGAGAATTTGGAAAGCGTCGCGACTATTCTGAGGAATTCCGAGTTTGCGATCAGACACAATATGCATGGCAATATCAATGCAGGCTTCGCATGCTCTTTGCAGATTCAGAATAATGGAATCCTGTTTAGTGAGGATATTTAGATTTTCTTCGTTCTGTTGGTATTCTTCATGGATTCTCTGAATGCATCGCCGGATCGTTTCCGTTTTGTTCAAGATGATATCTAAGGTCATTGTCCACTCCCCCATTCACTCTGTACGACTGCATAATGACATCTCTTTCTTCATTAAGCATGGCGTATGCCTTAAATGACCGCATGAATGAATATTGTCGCATTAAGGGCTTCTTATCTAGAATGACAATGCCTGAGCCTACAATTTGAGCTTGAAATACGGTGCTTGCCTGGCGAAAATCGATTAAATCAACCTCGCGGTGAATGATACCGGCTAAGTGTTGCGCAGCCATAAATATATCATAAGCGTTAAACGTTATGTCTGATATAAATGCCAGGTCGATGTCACTATCATTCCTGAGCTGTTCTTTGGCTGCTGATCCGAACAAGATGACGGTATCTGCGTTTAACTGCAAGCTTAGAAAATTGCAAATGGTTTGAGTTTGCTCCTCGCTGAGTTGTGACATGCCAGATCCTCCTTGTTTTCATGGGATAAAATTAATTATAGCATAAAGCATTCTTACATTCTGTCCCGGATCAAGCATACTTAATCTCAACCGGAACCATGCTCGCATGCGTGGGATACCACTTGGGCATTCCGTATTTTTTCATGTAACCGAGCACGTTCAAGTCACTTTCCACGCTCTTTTCCTCATTCATCTTCTCCAGCAGCTTCCAGCAGGCATAGACGTCGTTGATCGATCGGTGCGCCCCTTCCAGCACGATGCCGTAGCGATCGCACATCTCTTTCAGATTATGAGGGTATGTATGACGGTTACGGGAAATCGTTAGCGTATCAAGGAATGAGTTGTTAAAAGATCGGTTAGCGAGCCGCAGCAAAGTATGGTGCAAGAAACTCAGGTCGAACATGGCGTTGTGGGCGACGATTGTGCTGTCTCCGATCAACCGATTCAGAATGCGGAAAGCCGTTTCTTCGTCCATGCCGTTCACGAGATCCTCGGAAGTGATGCCTGTTATCTCCGTTATTTTAGGCGGAAGAGCACCCTTGAAACGGATAAGCGTACTGAACTGGCTGACAATCTCTCCGCCGTAGCAGCGGATGGCCGCCATCTCAATGACACGGTCGCGGGCCGGGTCCAGTCCGCTTGTTTCGAAATCGAGGACTGTTATATTGTCTAAAATCACGATGTAAACCTCCTCTTAGCTTAATTCACTCGATATACGTAAGGATCCTTAGGAGCAGGTATCGCCGTCCATGAGCTTACTTTAAGTACGGGGATCGTCTGTTTGAAAGGCTGATACAGCTCTGATGTCAGCACGCCCGTCACATGGACCCAATCGTCATCATGAAGCTGAGTTCCCTTCGGAAAATCTACCAGCATCCCGAATACGCCCGAATCGGCAGCGCAATGGATAAAGCCGAACCGAAAGACGAAGTAGTGTTCACCGTCCACCTGCTCGCCTTTATAGGCAAACCCATCGAAAGAGATCGTCCTTCCCATGAATTCTCCGGGGAAATTGTAGATGACTTCCATTCCCTTCATATACTTCTGATCGTCAAGCGAGATTTCCCGCAGGTTCCGGAACTCGGATAGTTCTTTATTCTTAACGGCTTCATAGCCTTCTTCCCCGTAGAATACGCTAGAGTCCGGCTTAAGAAACTGGTGCTGGCCTGGGTTTCTGTCGGAAATAGAGCTGTTCATGCTAGGGAAGGAGAAGCCTTTGGCCTTCACGAAGCTTGAATCCAGCGTCTGCACCGGCAAGAAAATGCCCGTAAATATTGGGAAACTCAAGACCAAGTAGCCGATCGCCCGCTTCCACTTGGAGGATGAACCATGGGAATGACCGTGGTTGTGTTCATGATTGTGCTCATGTACCTGCGTATGGTCATGGACATGTTCATGTTCATGGTTATGTTCATGGCTATGTTCATGGTGCTCGCCTTCGTGCTCATGTTGATGCTCCGCCGCCAAAGCTCTATTTTTCTCCGCTTGCTCCAGACGGTACATCCGTACGACTTCAATAAGACTCAGAAGCAGCAGAATTACGATAGCGCTAATGGAAAGATAGCTATATTTCGTATTAATATACTTATTCAATTTACCCTGCCAATGGATGAGCATAAACATAAAAGCGAAGCCGAATAGAATATAAAATCGGATCATCCAACAAACCTCCCTACGATTAAGGATCCAACCAAAGTGAAGAAGGTAACGAGCGCGATCAGCACAATTACGAATTTGGTGCGAAAAGCGCTAGCCAGCATCAGGGTGTTTTTAATATCGACCATTGGTCCGAATACGAGGAAGGCGGATAGAGATCCCATCGAGAACGTGCTGCGGAAGGAGGAGGCGATAAAGGCATCGGCTTCCGAGCAGAGCGACATCGTAAAGGCTAGACCGATCATAACCAAGGAAGCCATCACTGGATTGCTTCCAAGATGCAGCAAAGACGAAGTCGGGATGAACGTCTGCATGCTAGCGGCGATGAATGCGCCCAGCACCAAGTATTTGCCCACTGAGAAAAACTCGTCGACTGCGTGCGTCAATACGGACCCTAGCCTAGCCATTGGAGGCGGTCGTTTGCTTACTTTTATCGGCAATTCAGATGCGGCGGCAATCTGCTGCTCGTTCACTCTCAGAGGAAGCACCGGGAATAATAGAGCGACGGACATCGAAACGGCAAGCGCGACCGCGAAAGCCATGCCGGCACGAATGGCCACGACTTTCCAATCATTACCGAATGCTATATATGTGGAAAATAAAACGATAGGATTAATAATAGGACCCGTGAGCATGAAAGCTATTCCGGCATTCAGGGGAACTCCTTTGTTTAATAGACGGCGAGTAATCGGAACGATCCCGCATTCGCACGATGGAAACAGGATGCCCACGCTGCAACCGAACAGCGATGCTAGGAACCGGTTCTTAGGCATGATTCTGGCAATCCAACGTTCCGTTATGAACGATTGGATCAATCCCGATATCAGCACGCCGACAAGCACGAATGGGATAGCCTCCATAATCATGCTAAGGAAAATCGTATTAAGCTGTAAAAATATTTTCACGAATGCACCTGCTAGAGTTTGATGTGAAACCGATGAATTTAGATTACCATATTGGTTCTATGAATACCTTAAATCCTTAATTTAACATTTCCTTAACATAACATAGGGGTTAGAGATAACGGACTGCCTATACAATGAGTAAAACTATCAGAATAGGGAGTGTAAAGCTTGAACAATTTTAGCAAAAAGAGCATGTCTCTATTGTTATCTGCGGCTGTTTTAGTAGGTACGGTTTTTTCCGGAAGCGTTGCTACGGCTGGTCCGATCGTAGTACCGGGTACGCCATACGATTCGAACGGGGTATACGATGTGACGGTTCCTCATGTCATCATTAATCAGGTTTATGGCTATGGGTACGTGACTGATGCTGGGCTCATTTCCAACGGCTTTATAGAACTCTACAATCCAACGAATGCGGATGTTGATCTGAGCGGTTGGTCCCTGCACTATGCAGATAGAGGAGATACCTCCTCGGTTACCGACTCGACTTATCAATATACTGCCCCTCTTGGTTCTTGGGAGCAGTTGAATCTCACTGGAACGATCAAAGCCCAATCATCATATTTAATAACCGGCAAGTTTACGGGGGCAACTACCCCAATGCTTGACCTCTCGGTTAGCGATCAGCATTGGGATCGCGTTATTGCCAATAAAGGCATGAAGGTTGCTCTTATGAGCAATCAAGCGGCGCTAAATATGGCAAATCCATACTCTACCAACCCTGCCCAATTACCTGCAGGTTATGTTGACATGATTGGCACGGGTAGTAATGATCCGGGAAGCACAGTGGATGCATATGAAGGTACGGGAGGACTTTACCCCTCAGGCAGTTCAACCGGAACCTCTAAGAAAAAAGCCATTCGCCGTAATGTTGTTGGTGGTAAAGTTATAGACACTGACAATAACGTTAATGATTTTAAACAAGTCGCTTATGACCCCTATAATGCTGCGACATATGAGGCGATGAAGCCTCGTAGCGGAGTTATCGGTATTACGAATACAGCTTTAGCAAATGCAATCGTAGGTTCGGCTTATACTGGTAACATCACAATTTCAGGAGGTACTCCGCCTTATAATTACTCATCGATCACTCTTCCTGCCGGTTTGACGTTGAATGCTGTAACTGGGGCCATAACCGGTATACCGGCAGTGGGAACCGAGGGTACGGTTTCGGTTGAATTTTCGGTCACTGACAACTCTTACACGCCACTTAATGTGAAAAAAACGCTAGCGTTGACAGTTACTGCAGCGCCAATGGTATTATCGGCGACCGCACTGTCCTTACCTAATACAACAGTAGGTGTCGCTTACACTCCAGTACCTTCCGTTAACGTAACAGGAGGTACTGCACCCTACACTTATGCAGCAACTGGCTTGCCGTCTGGTTTGACAATCAATGCGACCACTGGTGAAATATCAGGAACTCCCACACAGGGGAGAGCGGGAACGGTTCAAGTTGTGATAACGGTTACCGATAACGCTGCGCCTGTCAAAGCGACTATAACCAAAACCCTCCCTCTCACGGTATCTCCTGCGATTATTAATTACGTAGATACTCTGAACGTTTCCAAAATCGGTTCCTACTCCGTGGGTAGCACGAATGCGGACGGCGGCGTTGCGGAGATCGTTAAGTATAACAAAGATAACGGGAAATTTTACTTGGTTGTCGGATCGGGAACTCCACCCACATTGGACGTGGTTACCCTCAGCGCTAATTTGAACATGACCAAGGAAAAGAGTATATACGTCAAGACTTTATCCGAGTCGGGTGGCGGGTTTGCTTATGGAGATCTAACTAGCGTAGATATCAATACGACTACGAAACGCATCTACACGTCCATTCAAGAAGCGGATTATACCAAAGCCGGTAAAATCCTTGTAATGGATTATGATGGAAATCTAATAACAACCTATGCTGCCGGCATTCAACCGGACATGATTAAGACGACTTCCGATGGCAGATATATTCTGACTGCTGACGAAGGGGAGCCCCGTGGCGGTTCCGGATCGGGTATCGTAGATCCAGAGGGATCCATTACGATCGTTGATACGATCAATCAATCGGTCTCTCGAGCTAAATTCAATAACGAGGCTGTCATTGATAACGATGTTCACATCCGCGGTGCTTCCGGGCCCGACGGTAAAATCACTGGATCTGGATCGAAGGCAGATGCGTTATTCGATTTCGAGCCTGAATACATTGCCTTGTCCGCGGACAATACGAAAGCTTATGTATCCCTGCAGGAGAATAATGCAGTCGCCACAGTGGATATTGCTAGCAAGACGATAACATCGGTTAAGTCGCTCGGCTTCAAGGATTTCAATGATCCTAAGAACGTTCTGGATTTAATCAAGGAATCAACCCCCAAGATTAAGCTAGAAAACGTGCCGTTCAAAGGGCTGTACATGCCGGATGGTATAGCGGCTCATAGTATTGGCGGAAAAACTTACTTGTTTACTGCCAATGAAGGCGATGCAACAGAATGGCCAGTCATTAAGCCCTTAACAAGAACAAGCACAACTACAATTAAAGACATTAAAGGCAGCCTGACCCTAAACTCGGAGGCGGAGGTCTTCCTGCGCGATAAGGGAACCACTTACGATAAGGTCGAAGTGCTTAATGATATGGGCAAAGACAGCATCTACATGTATGGCGGACGTTCGTTCTCTATCTGGGATGCCGATACATTAACCCAAGTGTACGACAGCGGAAGCGATTTTGAGAGAATTACGGCTCTTCGTTTACCGGCTTACTTTAATGCAGGCCATAACAACAAAGATTTAGATAGCCGCAGTGGAAAAAAGGGACCTGAGCCGGAAGACATTAAGACCGGTAAAGTAGGAAATAAAACGTTCGCCTTTGTTGGACTGGAGCGAATCGGAGGCGTCATGACGTATGATGTTTCGAATCCTGCCGCCCCAACCTTTGCGAATTACACGAATACAAGGGATTTTACAGTAACGGATGTTTTGAATACGGATACGGGTCCGGAAGGACTTGAATTTATCCCGGCGGCAGATAGCCCAACGGGCTTGCCTCTATTACTAGTCGCGTACGAAGTTGGCGGCAGGGTGGCTGTATTGCAATTAAACGTAACGAAAGTCGTCTTAGATAAAAAGTCGCTCTCCATTAAAGTCGGCGATGCCGCAATGAAAATCACGCCTGCCGTAACTCCAGTCGGAGGCGGGGCGGCGACTGTGACCTGGTCTTCCTCTAACCCGGCGGTTGCGACCGTTGACGCAGGCGGGAATGTTACTCCTGTTGCAGTAGGGACGGCAACGATCATGGCTCTAAGTGCGGACGGATATGGAGAAGCGCAAGCAACCGTGACGGTCGGGGCGGCGAGTACGAATATTGGCAATATAGGTAACACGGGCAACAATGGAAGTGCTGGCGGGACGGAGACGCCTAAAGCTCCGGTAATTACGGGCGATGAGACGAAGGTGACAGCAGAAGCCAAAGCTACGACGGATGCATCGGGCAAAGCTGAAGCGACATTTACTGCCAAACAAGTAACGGAGTCTCTTGATGCGTTGAGCAAGGCTGCTTCAAATGGGAAGCCGGCGGTTCTGGAATTCAAAGCAACGGTCACCGGAGATGCAACGCAAGCCGTTGTTCGTGTTCCTGCCGAATCCTTGGCGAAGATCGCGGGAAGCGGCGTGTCGGCGGTAACGGTCGATGCGGGCGTTGGTTCGGTTTCATTGGACAAAACAGCCCTATCCACTGTCTCGGCGGCGGCAAGTAAAGGTGATGTATCCGTTACGATTAAGAAAACGGACGCTGCGACGGTCACCAGAGATTTTCCTCAAGCGTCCAAAGATGCTATAGCTGCGGCAGTCGGCAGTAAACCGGTTTTCGACTTCACGGTAACGGCTGACGGTAAGACAGTTTCTACATTCGGCGGTGGTTCAGTTGACGTCACCGTTCCGTATACGTTATCTGCAGGCGAAGATATCCATGCCATCGTCATCTATTATATTTCCGATGCCGGCGAGATCGCCATGGTGCCTAACTGTATATATGATGCAGCGACGGGTAAAGTGAACTTTAGCGTCAAGCATTTTTCCAAGTATGCGGTGGGCTATAATAAGCTGGCATTTAGCGATACAAGCTCGAGCTTTGCCAAGGATTATATTACCTACCTCTCGGCCAGAAACATTATCGGCGGTATCGGCGACAACAAATTCGCCCCTAAGGATCTGATGACTCGCGCGGATATCACGGTTATATTAGCGCGGATGGCGGATGCGGATCTGAGTAAATACGCAACTTCAAGTTTCGTGGACGTGGATTCCAGCGCCTACTATTTTAGAACGGTCGAATGGGCGGTTAACAATGGCATTGCCGACGGGATCGGCAATGGAATGTTCAACCCGAAAGCTCATGTCACGCGCGAGCAGTTGGTAACGATGATTGCCCGCTATGCTTCCGTTATGAAGATCTCGCTTCCACAGAAAGCGGCGATCGTAACTTTCGTCGATCATGACAAGGTGTCTGAATATGCGATAGGTGCTTTGAGTTCTGTACAGCAGGCTGGGATTATAGGCGGTAAAACCTCCATCGGCCAATCGGGTATGTTCTTTGCACCGAAGGATTACTCAACCCGTGCAGAAACAGCGAAAATATTGGCAATACTGATGCAGGTTATGATTAAATAGGCAAAGGCTAACTGTTCTTATATACAACAAATATGTTATTATCATTCTATTATTAAACATCGGTCGTGAAGCACACGCCGCTCGTTCTCCTCTTAAGGAGTCAACGGGTGGCGTTTTGTCGTTTTGCGACAAATTAAGGGGGGCGAGGTTAGGGTGATTGATCATGATCGGTTATACAAGGAACTCATCCAGACTTTTTTCAAGGAGTTTGTGGAGTTGTTTTTTCCGGAAGCGGCTGAGGCGATTGACTTTGCTCATGTAAAGTTCCTATCCGAGGAACTATTCACCGATTTAACAGGCGGCAAAAAAGGGCGTGTAGATTTACTAGTAGAAGCAAAACTAAAGGGGGAGGACGCTCTAATATTAATCCACCTGGAACCGCAATCGTATTATGAAAAGGATTTTGCTGAACGGATGTTTCTTTACGCAAGCCGCTTGTATGAGAAGTATCGGAGAAGGATTATACCGATTGCCATCTTCAGTCATAAGCGAAAGAAACCAGAGGCGGATTCGTTCACGTGGGAGTTCTCATTCCTCAATGTTCTACAGTTTAAGTATTTCTCGTTGCAGCTCCATCATCAAGATTGGCGGAAATTTGTACAAACGAACAACCCTGTAGCTGCTGCCCTTCTGAGCAGCATGGGATATAATGAAAGAGAACGCATTGAGCTATATAGCGGCTTTATAAGGATAATGCTTGATTTGAAACTTGACCCTGCTAAAATGGAGTTATTATCGGTGTTTTTTGAAACCTATATGCCCTTATCATCGAGTGAAAAAAATATAGCGCATTCCGAGTTTATTAAACGCAATCCGAAGAAGGAGAGAAATCTGATGGAATTTATGTCATCATTCGCAAAGGAAGGGTTTCAGAAAGGATTGATCGAAGGAAGAAATGAAGGCAAAATCGAAGGCAAAATAGAAGGCAAAATCGAAGGCGAGAAGGAGGGTCTTGAGAAAGCCGCAGCCCGAATGCTCGAAGAAGGATTAGCCCCCGAACTCATCATGAAAGTAACCGGCTTATCGGAATCAGACTTAGAAAAGCTCGGTAAATCGCATTAATCCCCTTTGCTACTGCTCTTTCGCCTATTTTGGGATATAATAAGGGTTAAGGCGTCTCAGTCTCGAGGAGGATTACTTTGAACCAAACGATTACGGTTAATAAAAAAGAAATAGCGGTAACATTCACTAATTATTTCGATTCCGAGTTCGGTGAATTTTTGTTTAAACAAGTCATGTGCGATGTGTATATGCCTGGGAATGAAGTTGTTCCGATTGCTGTAGAGAAAGAACAGATCAGGCTCGTAATCGAAGGCTTCAAGAAACGCAAAGAGCTCTACGACGAAATCCCGAAAGAAAATATCAAGGGTAAATCCTATTACGTCATCAATTCGAGAATGCGTTATGATCTCGATTGGCTCAAAGGGAATAAGCCCGTGAAGCCTATTTCTCTAGCAGAGCATGAGAAGCTCAAAGCGGACGAAGCTCGTGGCATCAAACCCGCGGCGGTAGTTGAGCCACTGGAATCGCCGGAACCTCGGAAGCTTCAACCGGAGCAGCCTAAGGCACCCGAATACAAAGACAACAGACGCAAGTTTTTACTATCCAAAGGCTTTAAGCATAACCTAGCTACGAACAATTGGGAGATTAAAGACATCCGTTTTCCCGATTCCAAAATAGATAAGTCGAAGTCGGACGAAGAATTCGCGGAAGGCATGAATCGTTTGCTGGAAGCCTCGTATCAGAATCACCTGAAACGGAGAGCCAAACCTTCGAAAAGCGCGGAACCCAAATCCTAATCCTAATAACCCAATTGCAAGAAAAAAACCGTTCATCTCCAAGGAATTCCGAGGAGACGAACGGTTTTTTTCAATTAGGTCGATTAAATCGAAGCGTTTCCGAATTCATTATTCAAACTGATCGTTTAGTTGATGAATTGCAAATACTGCAGCATCCGTTTCAGCATAACGGCGGCCTGAGCGCGGGAAGCATCTTGCTTGGCATTAAAGCTATTACCTGGCGCTCCTTCAATGATATGCGCATCCAGCGCTTGCGCTGCCGCTTTTTTGGCCCATCCGGCAATATCGCCAACATCCTTGAAGGAATCCAGTATACCGATATCGGCCGTATTATCCTTGCCAGCAAGCTCCAAAGCTCGGCTAATCATCACCAGCATTTGCTCGCGGTTAATGGTCTCGTTGGGCATGAATGACTGCTCGTCGATTCCGGAGACAAGGCCGGCGTTCAAAGCGGTTGCGATCGCGGCGGCAAACCAGTCGGCCTCCCGAATATCGCGGAACGATTTATCGGACGCCTTATCGGCAAGACCAAGCGAACGAACGAGCAATGCCGTAAACTCAGCCCGCGTAATGGCTTTATTTGGCGAGAACTCCGCTTCCCCGGTCCCGTCCACGATTAATTTATTCGCCAACTCCGTTACATTTTGTTCAGACCAATGGCCGTTCAAGTCTCTGAATGATTTGAATGCTTTCGTGATGGCGAAAGGACCGTTATAAGGAGAAAATATCGTGATTTCCGCCTTCCCATCCCCACCTGTAAAGGAAGAGGGTACGAATCTCAGCTTATGAATCGGATCGATCGATACGGCGGTCGACTGATAAGGCGTAATTGCTCCGGTCACGCTGATCGTGATTCCCAAGTAAGCATCAGGGAAGTCGTCGACTTCCTTTCCGTCGATATAAAGGTGAACGACAAAAGGATTTGTCGCTAGCTGGACTCCTTGTTCCTGCGCTGCCTGCTTCCATTGCTCCAGAGGGCTCCCGGCAATGCGGTTATAAACAACGGATAATGCGTTTTTCCCGGACAAGCCTTTTAGCGTGGAAATGGGTACCAGCAGTCGCGCATTCCCATCGCTGCCCGGGATTTCGATAATGACTCTTTGAGCTTGAGGTTTGGCTGCCAAAGCCTTAGCTAATAGCTCCGTATCGATCGTCACCGTAATCTTAGGCTGACCTTGCTCGTTTGTGCCTTCCGTAACTTTAGCTGCCTTCTTCAGATTGATCTTTACTTCAGTTGGAGCATCGCTTTCATCGCTATTCACGTCCGGAGAGGCAACAGGTGCGGCAGGGCCGGGACCAGCAGGAGGACCACCCATAGGTGGACCGCCAACAGGAGGATCGCCAGGGCCATGTTGATGACCATCGTCATTATGGTCTGGATCGTCGCTATGCTTTGTAGTAAGCGTTTCGATCGGCGAGTTGCCGCTTTCATTGCCCGCGCCGTCGATAGCTCTCAGCGTGTAAGTGTATGGAGTATCCGGATTCAAGCCAGTAAGAGTTGCGGTAAGGACATTGCCAAGCGTTTGGACTGGAGTGTAGGTTCCTGCATGGACGGAATAGAGACGATACCCGGTTACTCCGATATTGTCGGTTGCCGGAGTCCAATTTAAAGTCGCTTGGGTGGAGGCGATGCCTATTGCATGGACTTTCGTGCCCGCAGGCCACTGGGGAGCCACATCATCGATTCGCTTCACCTGTATATGATAAGGTTGTGCCGATTGGTTTATTTTCACCGTTATTTCATTTATTCCTACGTCCAGAGGGATCGGATTAATGATAGGATCACCATTCAATTGGAGAACGGGATTGCCTGGTTGGCCGTTCCATTTCGCGTCTAGAACCGTACTCGAGATATGATAAGGAACAGTGGCCGTGTAATCGTACACGGAGCTTTGAACGGATTGATTAAGCGCAATTCCGCTTAAAGTCATGCTGAATACGGGACTGTCACGGGTGATGGACAGGGTATAGGTTTGCGTGTGATTACCGTCCTGAGAAGTAACGACGGCTTTAATGACGTTCAACCCTTCCTTTAACGGAATCGTTTGATTAATCGGCAAGTCGTCCAAGAATGCTTGGGTCGTCGCTTGGCTGTCAGCGGGCACTATCGTAATTTGGGTCGTGTCGATATCATTGGGAACGGTCGCTTGGTATTCGTAGATGTCGCTAGTGACACCGGGATTTATCGTGATGCCCGATAACGTGATGCTATGAATAAAAGCATTGGGAGAAGCAAGCCTAGTTACGTTGATTTTATAAGTCTGCTTAGTTGTCCCGTCGTCCGCGGTAACCTCTACCCGAATGTCGTTAGGTCCAACGGTGAGAGGGATAGCCCCCGTAACGGCTGAACCGTTTAGCGTGATTACCGTTTTTGCATTCGTATCTTGAAGGGTATAAGCAAGCGTAATTGCATTCGTTTCGTTCGGAACGGTAGCGGAGTAGTTGAAGAATTCGCTTGCGAAGCTTTCCGCAAAACTGCCGCCGCTCATGGAGAGTGTGGATAAATAAGCGTTATTGTTCGACTTGTAAACATTGATCGTATAGGTCTTTTTGTTTCCGTTCTGAGCGGTTACGGCTATGTTTATCGTATTGTCTCCCAAGTTCAAGCTGATCGGAGCACTAGACGTCCCGCTATCTAATGTTTGATCGTTGATCTTTATAGAAGCATGAATTTCATTCGCGGTCGGCGTTAAAGAGATGCTGTCCATATCCGATCCGACGGTCACGTTATAATTCAAATGGTCCGCATGAAATGCCGGGTTCAACGATACAATGCTGCTTGTCAGGTTTTGCAGAGTGGCATCCGATGATAGTAAGCCATAAACCATGAGTTGATTGGAAAAGGTGGCAAGATACACTTTGCCGTTCGCAACCGTAGGCGCAGCGAATTTGCCGAAATTACCCGAGTCGTCGCGGGCAGGATTCAATTCGCTGTTCCATAACTCCTTCGACAGATCGTTCGCGTCGAACGCACGCAATACGCCATCGACCGTTTTCTGATTAGCGTCGTCGTACTGGGGAATATTGGCCCAAATAATACCCGATCCTGCTTGATTGCCGTTGGAAGATACCGAGAGGAATCCCCCTGGCATTTTGTGCATCGGAGCGGTAAAGGTGCTTTGAGAAACGAGAGGGAAAGAGTATTGACCTGTCGCGGCATTGAAATCTACCTTATAGGCTTTAAGGCGATCGGATTCTCCCCAGATGTAGAACCAGTTTCCCGCCGGACCTTCCCAATAAATGGGGCTGCTATGAATGTTGCCTACCGCAGCATGTTGCATGCTCGCAACTATCTGCGAGTCGTCACCGACATGATATTTACCCAAATTAGTCTTGTCCACTACATATAACCGACCTTCTTTACCGCCTCCAATGAGAAAATTCGTACCTGGTACGAGAAGCAAGCCGGAAGACAGATCGAGGTCTTGATAATTCAAATACTCATAATTAAACGGAGTGAACCAATCGACGATTTCCGCCGGGGTTCCCGCTGCGCCGCTCAGCTTAACGATGCTGCTGCCGCGATTAGGACCATCGACAATATCGGTCGCCCCATTGCCTGTCATAAAATAGATATTGCCTTCTTCATCGACGGTAACTCCTTGGCTAGACATCCAAACGCCGCCCTCAGCCTCGCAATGAGATAACGTTTCGCAATCAGGAGTCGTATTGTAAACAACTTCTTGTTCCAAGGTTTGAGCATTGTAGCCAAGAATCCAACCATTGTAGGTCCCTGTGTCGGCGAAACTTGCGGAGCCGAAATAAACTCTTCCATTCGCTAAAGTCAACGCGGACCGCTGGGATTGCCGGTTGCTGCGCCATTGCCAAGTAAAGGAATGTCCGTCTTTCGTTTTTCCGGGATAAACGGCTTCAATAAGCTTAGGTTCTGCGAGTTTCCCTTCACCGGTTCTTATATCAAGCGCATGAAGATGATAGCGGAACTCGCCGTCCACCTTGGTCATTGCGACTAAATAGATGGTGTTGTTAGCCCTATCGATAACAGGCGTTGAAAGAATTCCGATTTCCACCATAATATCTTTGTAATTCATTCCCCAACCGATGTCATCGTCAGGAAGGGGGACGGACGGTCCGAGATTGACGGACCATAAGGGCACGCCGGCAGGGTCATCCGCGTCAAAACAATAGACGGTGTTGTGCATGGTAGCGACGTATATGACGTTGCGGGTTTTGCCCCCGATATCCATGTTCGACAAATAGAGCGGCTGCGCATAGATATGTCCGTCAACGGGAATCGAGAATAACTTGCCAAACTGTTCAACGTTGACATTGGACGTATTCAGAGAGGTTTCTAGAAGGTTGGCTCCCGTCCGTGCGTTATCGTTATGTTGAGTCGTGATATCAATATGGCCTGCGGCAAACACCGAGATAGGGAAGTTAAACAGTAATAAACTAAAGCAGAACAAATACATAGCTAGCGCACGCTTAAACAAAGCAAAAACCCCCATCTAAAAATGATGATGATACAAATTGTAACTATTTATGACACGAATAGTATCACAAAAGATGAGGGTTTTCTAGTGCCAATTCAATAGAAATCATCATTTTTATTACAATAACTATCTAAAACCGCATTATTACGCGCTTTTTCAAGTGAAAAACACTTGAAGTTTTATTGTTTCTTTTACCTGTTATACGTGATAAAGTAGCTTCAATTCAAAGTTAGGAGCGTGAAATAATTGCTGCGAGCGCCAAGTCTATGGCACCCTGGAACATCCAGATCCACGAACATATACGTCATTTTCCAGAGTGAATTGGCTATAAAGTCGGCTGGGGATGTTATTCTCAAAATTTTCGGTTACAGCATGTACAGAGTCTATTTAGACGGTATAGAAATCGCTGAAGGCCCAGCCAGATATGCGCCGGATCATCCGGAGTATGACCAACATTCGGTAAGGCTGACAGGCCATTCGCATATTCTCACCGTTATCGTGCATGATTACGGTGTTCATACCCGTATTCTAATCGGGGGAATAGCCCCGTTCCTGCAATGCGTTGTCGAAGGCGCGGATGGGGAGATTGCGCTAGAGTGGAAATGCCGAGAGTTGGATGCTTACGAGTTTTCCGATCGTCGACTCAATCCCCAACTGGGTTGGCCGGAATTGTGCGACACTCGCAAGCTGCCCAATCTAACGCACCTATATGATGGCGCAGATTGGGTTAAACCTATGGAAATTCCTCATCCGCTTGGGGATCACCCCGTCGTACCGAAAACAATCGGCGATGTTCTTCGGCTTCCCGTACAATCAACGGTTATCGCGCAAGGTTTATATGCCGACCGCTTTGGATATGTGAATGACGATCTTCCCGTACGGTTTATTAGCCGGGATCTAAAGCCGTCGCTTCCGGAGGACGGGTTCTGGATTCGTTACGATTTCGGCAAAATCGGATTACACCGACCGGCCATTCAATTGGATGCGCCGGAAGGAGTCGTTATCGAGGCAGGTTACGGCGAGTCATTGACGGAAGGAAGAGTGTATCCCGTCATCACGTTGTCGGCTGGTGCGTCTTGCCATATGGATCGTTGGATAACGCGGGGAGGCGTTCAGGAGCTCAAGACGTTCTCTCCTCGAGGCTTTCGTTATCTGGAACTCCATGTTGCCGCACCGGCAAATAAAATCACTATCGAATCCGTAATGGCTATTCAGCGTACGGCTTATGAGATATCAAAAGGGACTTTCACTTGCAGCGATCCGCTTCTTAATCGAATATGGAGCGTTGGTGTCGACACGCTGCGGGCTTGCTGCGAAGATGCGCTAACCGATACGCCTACGCGCGAGAGAGGGCAATGGATCGGGGATGCCGCCGTTATCGGCATGGAGGTTCTTGCCGTATCGTTCGGGGATCTCTCGCTAATCCGGAGAAGCTTGCTTCAAGCGTCTTATCGACGAAGGGAAGATGGTTTAGCTGCCGGTCTTTGTCCGGGACAAGAAGCTTATTTGACCTCTTTCGCCTTGTATTGGATAAACGGGTGCTTGCGGTATAGTCGGTTGACCGGAGATCATACGCTGTTGGAACAAGTATATGAGACAGCCGTCGGTACGCTAAATATATTCTGGGCAGGTATGACTCAAAGGGGAGTTTTAGTTGCCGACGCTTGGGATTTTCTCGATTGGGGGCATTCCATTCCGGACAATGAATTGAATGTGAGCCTGAATTTGCTGCTGCTGAAAACCTTGAAAGATATGCTGGAGTGGGAACGATTATTGAGCAACGACACTGGAGTCGAGTTGAGACGCGAGCAGATCAACATTCTAAGCGATATCATTAATAAGTTTTATATCACGCCGTCCGGTCTGCCGGTGAAGTCCGTACCACAAGAAGGCATTTTAGCGGCCAACGAGAGAAAACCGGGATATCATGCCACCGTGCTGGCTCTATTGTTCGGCTTGTTGGAGGAAGGCGAGGTGAGAGAGCATGCGGTATCCTTCGTGAAAGACCATATGCTCAACTGTTTTCCTAATGACCCGAATGCGCCAAGGCTCGCAAATCCATCGGCCAATAGCGATCGGCTCATTACGCCCAGCTTCGCGCATTTTGCTTTGCAGGCGTTATGGGAAGCGGGTGAAGTGGATTTCGTGCTGAATCAGTACCGGATTTGCTGGGGATGGATGTTGGATGAAGGGGCGACAACGCTCCTCGAAGTGTTCGATACGAGGTGGAGCCACTGCCATGCATGGTCAGGCTCGCCGACTTGGCAGCTTTCGCGACACTTGCTGGGATTGATCCCATTGCCGGAGGATGCCTCAGGATGTTACCTGCTTGATTTTCAACCCGGATCGCTTGCGCAGGCATCGGGGAAAGTACCTTTGCTTCATAAGCAAGGTTTGGTCGAGATTAGTTGGCAGAGAGTTTCTGAGGGACAATGGATTTATAACCTGAAGACGAATCAACCGATACACATCAGACTCTCTAACAGGAGCAAGCCGAAAGAGCTAATAATAGATTCGGTTAACAAGCCGCACGCTATCGGGGAAGAACCGTTTGAAGTATTGCAGGGGATTAAACTCATGTATTCGTAGAGAGGTATGATAAGGCTGTCCTAAAAGTAGCTAAGTTCACTTACCGAGCAGCTCACGTTTATCGAAAATTATGCTCAAACCGAAATGCACTGGGTATAGGCGTAGATGATGAACTTGGTAAGCATCTTGGGATAGCAGTTGTCTCGACCTCCACATCCATTTTACCGGAGAACGGTTCCCTTTTTTGCGTTCTTATGGGCTTATTTGCTTTAATCGATGAAAAAAAAGAGGGGTGTATCTCCTGTAGGAGCGACAGCGTTTGCCTTCGGAATCGTGAAATCTCCTTGTTACGAGTTTACCAATTCAGATTTCACGATTCTGACAGCAACCGGAAGGAGATACATCCCCGCAAAAACCATAATCGATAGAAACAGCAAAGAAGCTGCCCATAAGGTTCAGGGACAGCTTCTTCGTACCTTATTGAAAATCCCCTTATTCGCTGCCGACGATTGCTGCACCGCAGCTGGATCGGATAATCAGCTCCGAAGAGATGACGATATTTTGCGGCGGGCGCTCCTTTTTCCTGCTGAGCAGCTTCAGCAGCAATTTGGCACCCTCCTTACCACTTTCGTACACGTTCGTCGTTGCCGAGGTAATTCCGTATTTAACCGCTTGCGGCGTATTCTCGAAGCTGATTAACGCGATGTCTTTCGGAACGTTCAACCCATGCATTTGGGCATATTCGAGCACGCCGATAGCTTGCGCATCACGTCCGGCAACGATGGCGGTTGGGGTATCTTTAAGCGATCGAAAATATTCCATTGCCCGGTAACCGCTAGTTTCCTTATCGTCTCCGATATACACATAATCCTCGCGGAACTTAACGCCTTCCTCTTCCAAAGCGCTTTTGTAGCCTTCCAAGCGATCTTCGCAAACGAGATATTCCAGAGATCCCGGACTGATAAAAGCGATTTTGCTATGGCCCAGATTAAGCAGATGACGGGTATTCCGGTAAGCAATTTCATGGTTGTCAACGTCGACGGAATTGACTTGGTTTTTCATATCGTTGCTCCCGATGATGACGATAGGGAAATTCTGTTCGGTAAGCTCGGCGATTACGGATGAGTCATGTTTAGGCAGGCAGATCAGAACGCCGTCCATTGCGCGCTCCCGCATGAGCTTGACCAATTTGGGCGTCTTGGCTTTGTGCCCGAGATTATCCCACGAAATGAGCAGGTTATGATCTTTTTGATCTAATATTTCCCCGATCCCTTGCATGAGATCGTTGAATATACTGTTCCCCGAGAAGTTGAAAAACTCGGAAGCGGGCTGCGGGGTGAACAAGCATATATTGTTCGTCTTGCGCGTGACAAGACCGCGGGCGGCGGAATTGGGCTGGTAGTTCAGGCGCCGGATGACCTCCATAATCCGTTCCTTTGTTTCCGGCGCGACCGGCGCCGTTCCGTTAAAGGCGAACGACACAGTGGAGATCGAGACGCCAGCCTCCCTTGCGATATCTTTAATGGTTACCATAATGCGTCTCCCTTATATAAAAACGTTTTATTTATTTAAGATAACACTCGCTCATATTTCGGTCAATTACTATTTGTACAAGCGATTATTTGCAATTATTTTTATTCACGAATTCTCAATAAACCTAGAAGTATCAAGGAATTAAGCGTTTACAAAAAACGTTTTATTTTAATATTGTCCGGCACGCTTTACGATGGTATGATTAGCACATGAACGTGAATGGAAGTGCTTACAATGAGTTCTAGAGTTCAAGATGGAGGCGGTACGGCTATCGAAAAGGGCGAGAATGGGGTTAAAGGTCATTGATTTGGGTAAAAATTTACAAGAAATACAAAACGTTTTTATGTTTTAATGTCGAATGGAACACAAGAAGAACTATCGGTGTCGAACAAACGTCACAACAATGATCTCAAGGGGGAAACGAGTATGAAGAAAAGGCAGTTATCATCCATGTTGTTGGCTATCGTAATGGTTTTAGTCATTCTGGCGGGATGCTCGAAATCGAATTCCAACTCGAACGGAACCGAAAGCGCTTCGCCAAGCGGTTCTAAAGCATCGGAAACCGCGTCCGATTCTCCTTCGGCTTCCGCATCGGAAGCGCCTAAAGAGGAGAAAACGATCGTCTTCTCGACGATTCAGAACTACTATACGGACGGCTTGAAAAAAGCGGCAGAAGATTATAACAAGCTCCATCCGGAAACAAAGGTCAAAATCGATATCGTCGTAGACAACCCGACTTACACAGCTTCCTTCCAAGCGAAGATGGCGGCCGGCGGCGACGATGCCCCGGATATCGTTCATGCCAACTTGCTCGGCGATAGCCCGGGAAATAATATTAAGAAAAACTTCATCCTTCCGCTCAATGATTACGTTAAGGAGCCAAACCCTTACAATAACGGAACTTCCTTGTGGGATGGCGTTGATGGAGCCTACTGGCCTTATGCCTACTCGGATGCCGGCGACATCTTCATGGTTCCTTTCGATCTTGTAGGTACCGGATTTTATTACAACAAGGATTTGTTCGCGAAAGCGGGAATTACCGAAGCGCCTACGACTTGGGAAGACATGTTCGCTTCGTTCCAGAAGTTGAAAGACTCCGGCGTGATTCCGCTGGCACTTACTCAAGTGCCCGGCCAAGACACAACCGGCTGGATGATCGGAGCATTCACGGACTGGGCGGCTCGTTCGCTCTTGCCTGAGGTGTTCGTCCAACCCGGAGATGCACGCAATACGCCGGATGTTGAGGCTATTAATTCCAAAGTCAAATACGCGGCAGACAATCCATTTTTCGATATCGGCGCAGTTGAAGATCCGGAGAGAAGAATGGCTCTATGGAAAAGCGGCAAATACGACATGCAAGGCGCTGCCGAGAAAAAATATTGGTCTACTCTGAAGGAACTTTCAAAATATCTGCAGCCTGGTTATGCGACGATGTCCGACGCGGATTCCTATAAGCTGTTCATCGCCGGGAAAGCGGCGGCTTACTGGAACGGCAGCTGGCAGGTCGGTACGATCCTGAAAGACCAGAAGTCTCTGAAAGACAAGGCATTCGCATGGGGAACGTTCAAATTCCCGGATTTCAAGACGCCTGATCCTAACTTCCCGGATCATCCTCGCGGAATTCTCGTACCGGGGCACCAAATCGCGATCACGAATAAAATGAAGAATGACGAGGACAAAGTCGCTCGTGCCAAAGATTTCGTGAAGTTCCTGTTCTCGCCGGCCGAAGCGCAAGTCGTCTACACCACGACGATCGAAGCGGGCCAGTTCGTTCAAGGACCGAGCTTGGTCAAAGGAGTTACGCTGTCGGATGAAGTCAACAGCTACCTGACGGGTTTCATAACGGCAGGTAACATGAACCAAGGCATCGGTCAAATCGCGAACGGCAATCCGAAGGGTGAAGCCAACCTGAACAGTGAAATGAAAGCACTGCAATTGCAATATTACAACGACAAGATTTCCTTAGAGGAATTCCTGAAGAAGAAAGCGGCCTTTACGACCAAGACTAATGAAAACTACATCGCGGAAAACAAATGGGACTTGGATCCGAAAACGAATCCATAAAGAATAGCAAAGCCAAGCGGATGTGGGATGGCAGAAATGCCGTCCTTCTCCCGCTTGTCCGTTTTTAACCGCAAAGGAAGGAGAAGGAGCAAATGAGTACATCTAGATTGCGCAAATACAGCATCTCTTACCTGTTTCTAGTGCCGTCTTTTTTGTTTATTTTCACGTTTTTGTATTATCCCGTCATTCTGGCGTTCATTCACTCCTTCACCAAGTGGAATTTGGTGACGTCGGAATGGATCGGCTTTGATAATTTCCGGGTCATGTTCAGCGATTCGGTATTCCTGACGGGAGCAACCAATCAATTGATTTATACCGTTACGGATATTCTCAAAGCGCTTATATTCCCGCTGGTTGCGGCGGAACTCATTTTCCTCATTGGCGGCAATAAAATCAAATATTTATTCCGGACTGGGTTTATTCTGCCTATGCTTCTGCCGGGGATCGTCACGATCCTATTATGGCAAAACATCTACGATCCGAATAACGGGCTTATTAATCAATTGCTTATCGCGGTAGGTTTAGATAGCTGGACCCATGCTTGGCTAGGCGATGAGACAACGTCGATATGGTCTATCGTTTTCTTCGGCTTCCCCTTTATCGCGGGTTTGCCGTTTCTCATTTATTATGCCGCAATCGGCGGCATGAATCAGGAACAGATCGAGGCGGCAAGGATCGACGGGGCAAACCGTTGGCAAGTGTTCACGAAAATGCACATCCCGTTTCTTATCCCCCAATTCAAAGTCATTACGATCTTGACGATCATATCCAGCTTGCAGGATTTCGTGAAAATCATGGTTCTTACGGCCGGAGGCCCGGGAGTGTCGACGACCAATCCGGCGATGATTATGTACAATGCGGCATTCGGCAGCTCGCAGTATGGCTACGGATCGGCCATTGGCGTATCGCTGTTCCTAGTTATTCTCGTGCTAACGTTCTTTAACTTGAAGTTTTTGAAAACAGACTATTAGGGGGTATCGCCATGACCGCGCGCTTGTCGAAATGGACGGGATCCGCCGTATTGGTCATCCTCTTGATCATCACGCTAGTTCCGTTCATCATTCTTTTCTTTTTCTCGATTAAAGACCAGTTCGAGATTCTGATCGATTTCTGGGGCATGCCTGAAGTCATTAAGTGGGCCAATTATTCGGATGCTTGGAACGTCGTAAAATCAAGCATTGGAAATTCCTTATATGTATGCATCGTAACGGTTATCGGAGCGGTCGTTCTCGGTTCCCTTTCCGGTTACGTGTTCGCCAGACATAAGTTTCCACTTAAAGGTTTGCTGTACATCCTCCTAATCGGGGTCATGATGATTCCTTCTTTGCTGACCATCGTGCCGCTTTACGCGACAATCGCCAAGCTAGGATTCACGAATAGCTATCTCGGGCTCATTCTTCCGTATATCGCAGGTACGCAGCTGCTCGGAGTGTTGCTATGCCGGACATTCTTCGAGTCGCTTCCGGAAGAATTGTTCGAGGCGGCGAGGATCGACGGAGGGAACGAGTTTTACTTGTATTCCCGCATCGCGCTTCCTCTTTGCCTTCCGATTCTTGCAACGGTCGGGATTGTTACCTTTCTCGCGGTGTACAGCGATTATTTATGGCCATTTATCGTTCTTGCCCAAGAGAAGCAGACGTTTACGATGGCGGCCGTTAGCTTGAACCGATCGGGCCAATCCGATATCGGACTTTCATTCGCCGGCTATATTATCGGGAGCGTGCCTACGATTCTGGTTATCGTGTTTGGTATGAAGTATTACATTGAAGGTATGGTCACGGGAGCGGTTAAATCATAGACTGTATGCCGCTAATCGTTCGATCCGGCATAGAAATGAGGACAACAATGGAAACCAACGGTTATGATCATACGATACCGTTATGGATTTGGCACGAGGATCGAGAGAGCAAGCCGCATATTATACTGAGTAGACGGTTCAACCTGAAGCACGCTCTGCGCAACGTAACTTTCCAAGCTGCGTTTACGGGGGCGGCAACCGTGTCGGTGGACGGTCAAATCGTGGCTCGGGTTGAAGAGAAGGCTGGGAACGTGGATTCGTTCATGCGGCTGAAAACCTTCCCCGATTCATTAGCTGCCGGGGAACACGAAATTCAATTGGAGCTGGAGTGCACGGAATTCATCCCCTTAGTGGACGTGAATAGTTATTTGCGGGATAGGCGTGTAGGGGCGATCGCCTTTATGCAAACTGAGGGTTACTGGTTGACTACAGATGATCGCTGGACGGCGAACGGGACGGCGGCCGCAACGATATGCCGGCTTGGGGAAGAGCCTTTCGGAGATTTGGAAGAAGGTCCCGAGTGGTTCGTGCGTGGGGGATTCGATGATATCAAAGCTTTTACTTTAGCGGATTATCGCGTCTTGGAAAGCAACCGCATGCTCATCAACCAAGACCAAGGGCGGCTGTTGATAACGGGAAGTTATACGCAAGACGCGACTCTGGACAAACCCGAGCCGCAAAATCTGCAGCTATTCTACCATTTGCGCAAGCAAGAGCAATGGAAGATTATGAGGGATAGGCAAAAGCAAATGAACTTAGACTCGGCATCTTCCCTTACTGTTGATTTGGGTAAAGAGCATAACTGTCGGTTCTATGTGAACAACTTAGCGGAGCACCCGGCGAAAATCGTATGGAACGGAGCGGAGTCTCTCCACGAACTAGAGCAATATGAGGGCTGCATTACGGAATCGTTCGAAGTATTGCCGGGCCAAACTTATTATACGTTGCCTCAAGGAATGCGGTATATCCGGATTTATATGCTCGGTGCACCAAATCGGGATTATCAGATGCTAGTCGCTTTTCAAGCGATTCATGTTGACTTGCGGCAAGTTGGAAGCTTTCATTCGGATAAGGGTTTGCTTGACCGGGTATACGAGGTTTCTGCCCATACGAATAAAATCTGTCATCAAATCGGATTATGGGACGGCATAAAGAGAGATCGCTTGAACTGGACGTTCGATTTTTACTTGGCGGCCAAATCCTGTTATTTCCTATGGGACGATTATAAAGTCATACGTCGTGCCGTAAGCGAGCTCGGGGTCGGAACGCCATACGGCTCATGGATGAACGGGATTTGCGAGTATACGCTATGGTGGCTTAAGACGGTTTGCGAATACCATTTTCATACCGGAGATAAGACGTTCGTACTGGAGATGAGAGAGCCGCTTGCTCGTCATATGCGCTGGATTGAGGCAAATATCGATTCTAAGCATGGAGGCATCAAGCAGCAGTCCAATATTCTCATCGAATGGACTCCGCTTTCGGACGCAGAGAAACAGCTGGGCTTGCAGGCGGTTTTCGCCTTAACCCGCGCCGATCTTCAAGCGTTGCTGGCTGCCGTTCCGGAGCTGGGACTCGTTTGCGATTGGCCGCTCGCAGAGTTGGAAGAGGAAGCGTTCGTTAGTGCGGATAACCAACTCGCGACAAAGGTACTAGGCATTGCAAGCGGTTATGTCTCCGAGCCGAAGTCACGCGAGTTTCTAGAGCAGTATGAACTTCAAGATCCTCTGACGCCATTGTCTGCCTATCAGCTCGCGGAATGCTACTCCAAATACGGGTTGCACGAGCGGGCGTTCAGGGTGATTGCTGACGTCTGGGGCGGTATGCTGGAGCACGGAGCGACGACGTTCTGGGAAGCTTATACGCTAAATAGCGATCGTGATTTCCATGATTCGCTTACGACTTACACCAGCTACGGCTCCTATCGGATAAGTCTATGCCACGCTTGGTCCAGTACTCCTGTCAAATGGATCAGTGAAAATGTGCTCGGAGTACAGGCGATCGAACCCGGTTTTACAAGCGTTAGCTTTCAGCCGGTTTCCGTAAGCGGTATGCGCGAGTGTCAAGGAATCGTGAATACGCCGCACGGACCGATTAAGGTTCAATGGCATCTCGATGAGAATGACGAGATGCTAGGGGAAATCGAAGCACCCCAAGAAATAACGGTTATTCGTTCGTTGAAAGGTGTGTCCAGTGGATCCGGATCGAACTGACTCCGATAAGCTATTCGTACAGGCAGCCCATAATCTACGCATCGATATTGCGGCAGCCGTCGTTAACGGTTTGTTTCTTGGGTTGGTATTGCCTTTCCTAGCGGTTATGGCTTTGCGGTTCGGTGGCGATGCATGGGACACGGCCATCATTGCGGCCGCTCCCGCAGCAGCGAATTTGCTCGCTATCGTGTGGGGGAGATTAACGCAGAAAGCAGATCGAGTGCGCTTAATTTTTCTTTTTCACGGACTTGCGCGGTTTATGGTTCTGTTCATGGCGTTTACGGTGAATTCTAGCGTTATTGTAGTGCTAACGCTTCTTTTCTTCGTTTTGCAGGGAGTTGCTATGCCCGCGTACGTTGGACTAATGAGATCGATATACCCGGATTCGATTCGTGGAAAATATATGGCATATGTTCGCGTGTCCGGAGGGATTTCCACCCTTGCAGGGATATATGCAGCGGGAGCGTGGTTCGAAGGCCATTTTCGGATGGCGGCGATCCTCGCTTTTTTCCTTGGCATAATCGGCATCGTTATGTTCAGCCGCATTCGCGAACCTGGACTGCATTCGGTCAGAAATACGGTCGCGGTCAGTTGGAAGGATACTTTCGCGGCACTCACGAATGACCGGAGATTTCAGCTTTTACTGGCCGGCATTTTCATTTATGAATTTTTCTTTCTATTACCCTCGTCGGCTTATCCTCTCTATCAAGTAGAGAAGATGCATCTGACGAATGGACAGATCGGACTAATCAGCATGGCGACAACGGCATCCGCGCTAGTCTTTAATCCGATATGGGGGAGAATAATCGATCGGTATTCCACCATGCCGGTGCTGCTCGTGTCTGCCTTGACTGGCGCGGCAATGCCTTTCGTTTACTGGATCGCGCCCAGCATGGGGCTTCTAGTTAGCGGGGCATTCGCCGCGGGAATCGCTTCTGCCGGGATGGATTTAGCTTGGATTAATTATATTTCCCGCTCGGCGGGCAAACATATCACTTCGTTCAGCGGAATCTATCTGACCTTGGTCGGAGTGCGAGGAATTTTGGCGCCCTTATGCGGAGTTATCACGATGCGTATATTAGGAACGAGCCTGTTGTTCGGAATTTCGTTTTTCATGATGTTGCTCTCGCTGATCCCATTTGTATTGCTGCAGCTAACCCATTCGAGACGGCAGCGGGATATTACCGGGCATTACAACGAAATGCACAAGTCATGATATAATCATGATCAGCAATACTCGCAAGTCGGGACGCACCACGGAATGGGTTGCTCCAGAGCGAATAATGGAGGAAGTGATGAACCGGTGAGCAGAGACAAGATTATGTATGCGGCCGGAGCCGTGTTTGCGACTAGAGGCTATCATCGTGCGAGCATGGATGACATTGCAGTGGAAGCCAATGTAGCCAAAGGTACGCTGTATTATCATTTTCCAAGCAAAGCCCAGCTTTTTAAAGCGCTCGTGACCGAATGGCTTACAACAGTTGCCGAGAAAATCCAGGAATCTTTGAACAATGACCTGCCGGTGGACGAACAAATCCGTCTAGTCATTCGCCATCATATCGATTTATATTTGGATTACGGCCAGATGTCGCATATTGTGTTTAACGAATTGACGAACGGCATTGAAGAAGACATCTTGCAGGAAATTGCCGTGCTGCGCGAGCAGCATATCCGCTTTGTCGCCGGTTTGCTGGAAGAGGGCCACCGCGCAGGGATAGTCCGAACGGTGAATTTCCAGCTCGCCGCTTCCGGTACGATCGGTATGCTCGAAGGCTTGTGCAAGCACTATTTGCGCCAGAAGGACGAGGGGCTCCGGGAGAAGATCGAATCGTTTATGCACACTGTGCTTTTTGCAGGACTTTTTGTAAACACGACTTCAAGCTAATTGGATCTATGGAATTACATATAAGAGTGAAGCTGTCGAATAGAGCCTGATTGCTGAGGGGCTTATGCGATAGCTTTTTTTGTATTGCCGGGCTGACGATTTCTAGATATTTACAAAATGATAAAGGTGGTATAAAATTGAACTGACTGGTCAGTACAAAAATTACGAAGGGTGATGACTTTGGAGTCTTTGCGTAAATTATTATCTTTGGAACGGTATGAGAAAATGAGAAATACCGAGCCAGTTTCTTATGATCCTGCATCAGGAACATGGTCTGTCTTCAAGTACCGCGACGCAAAAATCGTAATTGCTGATCATGAACATTTCTCATCCCGATTTATTGAAACTCCGAGCGAGGAACAGCCGATTGAAGCGAGTATTTTGCGAACTGATCCACCCAAGCATAAACAGCTGCGTTCGCTTGTTATGCAAGCATTCACTCCTCGTGTCATAGAGGGATTCGCCCCCCAAATACATTCTGTTGCAGAAAATATGTTGGATCACGCCTTAGCGAAAGGGAAGATAGACGCCGTCAGGGATTATGCCAGCCCGCTGCCGATTATGATTATTGCTGAAATGCTGGGCATTCCAAATGAGGACCGGGAAAAGTTCAAGCAATGGTCGGATGCTCTGGTCGGTACGGATTATGCGCATTATTTGCAATGTCAGCAGGATATGAGCGACTATTTCGCGTTAATTGCCGAACAGCGCCGCAGCTGCATGCAGGATGACTTGATCAGCAATTTGGTGCGTGCGCAAGATGAAGGAGCCCAGTTAAGCGCTCTAGAACTGATCGGTTTTTGTATTTTACTTCTGGTGGCCGGCAATGAGACGACGACGAATTTGATTTCGAGCGCCTTGCTTTGTTTGGGAAGCAGGCCTGAGGATTATGCGGAAGTAGCGGCCGATCGCTCACTCCTCCCACAGGCAATTGAGGAAGTGCTGCGTTATTGTTCGCCGGTACAATCGATGCCGCGCAGGGTGAGAAAGAACGTTGTGCTAAACGGACATCAATTTGCAGAGGGGGAGACAGTCGATATTATGATTGGTTCAGCCAACCATGACGAGGATGTTTTTGTGAGTCCGCAATATTTTGATATACACCGCAAATCAAATCCGCATCTTGCATTCGGGCATGGCATCCATTTTTGCTTGGGAGCCCAGCTTGCGCGTTTGGAGGCGAAAATAGCGCTGAATGTGTTCATGGATAAAATTCGATGTTTTCAAGGAGATCGCGAAATCCCGTTGGAACGATTGGATAGTTCATTCATCTTCGGTGTCAAGCAACTGCCGCTGATCCTAGAGAGAAGATAGGCAGAAGATAGGATGTTTGCCATAGGCACCACTTGCTTCTCTTCTTAATAATGTATGGAAGAGAAAGCAAGCGGAGGTTGAGCGAGCGAATGCCGACTAAACAATGCGATGACCGGACAGCCATCTTCCTGGCCTCCGTGTGCAGTCAAACTTATGCGCAATATAGCGATCCCGATGGACAATTTGTGGTTCCTGAATCTTATGAGGTCGTTTCGACATTCCGAGCAAAGTCTTTAACCGGCAAATTGGAGAAGTTCGGCTTTATTTTGCAATCCGACAATCGAATCATCGTTGCGTTCCGGGGTACGAGTTCGACGACGGATTGGATTTCCGACGCGATCGCAAGCCAGTCGAAATACAAGTGCGTGAAGGACGCCGGGCAGAGCCATCGAGGAATTTCGGATATTTATTATTCGGTTCGGGATCCAATATTGGCGGCTCTAAGCAAGCTTTCCGCTGACAAAACATTATTCATTACCGGTCATAGCCTTGGAGGAGCGCTCGCTACTTTGTGCGGACTTGATATGGCGGAAAATTCTGCATTTAGCGATCCTGTCGTATACACCTATGGTTCGCCTCGCGTTGGCGATCCGTCATTCGCGAGAGCGTTCACGGACAAGGTAAACCAAAGCTTCCGGATCAATAACCATTTCGATGTCGTAACCCATTTGCCGCCCAATGTATACAAGCTGCCGAAGAGAGAGACGACTTATCACTACGTACATGTCCGGGATTCGAACGGCCTATCCTTCCACAATGGCTCGGTGTCTGGCAATCATGTCATAAGCAGCTATTTCGTGGAGCTTGCCAAGCGAGATTCCTTATATACAGAGGAGCTCCGCGTGCGGAATCCAGGATTTTGCCCCCAGCCTGAGAGATATAGCTCTCAAGGATCGGAGCCTGTAATCTACATCCCGTAAAGCAGCAGTGATTTTCCTTTGATTATTTGTCTTTACATCATTTAAATTCCAAGTTATCCTATTGGATAAGTAAAAGCTGCCAAGACGATAATCCGGGGAGGTGCTTCTTGTTAACATAGAAAACATCGAGGCGTTCGTATATGTCATCCACTGCGGAAGTTTTAATAAAGCCGCGGAAGCGTTATACTTATCCCAACCATCGGTTACCGCTCGCATTCAATCGCTCGAGCGGGAGCTCGATTGCAGGTTGTTCGACCGGCAGGGAAAGCAAGTTCAAATAACGGAAGAAGGCAAACGCTTCTTGCCTTATGCCCAGCAGCTTCTGTTAACTTATCAGAAGGGCAAGCTGCATGTTAACCGGAAGAAGTCGCTTCCCGAGGAATTCAGAATCGGGTGCACGGTTTCGGTGTCCAACTACATCATTCCGGAGCTGCTGCCCCGTTTGAAGCGTCATTTTCCGAATACCCATTACAAAATCGTAACGGGCATTACCGATGATATCGTGGGCAAGGTGCTGAATAAGGAAGTCGATATCGGCTTCGTTCGAAACGTGAATCATCCTAATCTCCAATCCATTAAGTTTTACGAGGATCAGATATCTTTGTATACGTATGAGGATCATCCCTTCGTTGGAGCCGAGCGGTTGACGGTCGAGGAAATAGCGGTACAGCCTCTCGTCTTCTTCGAGTGTGGAGCCTTGGATTGGCTGCGGATTCACCGGGTATTCGAGAACTTGGACCAGCCGCCCAATATTCAAATTCAGACGGATAATTCGGAAATGGCCAAGAAGCTGGTCATTGGGAAAATCGGAATATCGTTTCTTCCCGGCTTGTGCGTGCGGCAGGAAATGGCCGACGGAAAGCTTTATCCCGTTCGTGTTCCCGAAACGGACGGCATTTCGCTTCAGACGAACCTCATCTCCAATCATGGGGAGCATACGCAGTTTCTGAATGCGATTATGGAAATCGGCAAAGTATTGACTCAACAATAGGAGGAATCATCGATGAGCCACATTGTTATTATTTCAGGCAGTCCCACGCCAGGGTCCCGTTTGAACGGGTTAATTCAGCACATTGAGAGTAAATGGGCGGGGCAGGATATCCAAATTAGTCATATCCGGGTAGCGGATTTGCCTCCCGAGGCGCTGCTTCATGCGAATTTCAAAGACGAGCAGATTGTAGCCGCATTAGCTTTGGTGGAATCCGCAAGCGGCGTCGTAATCGCCAGCCCGGTCTATAAAGCTTCTTTCACAGGTATCTTAAAAGCATTCTTGGATTTACTTCCGCAGACGGGACTTAAAGGGAAGGTAACTCTTCCGTTGTTTATCGGGGGAACGATAGCTCATTTGTTGAGCTTGGATTACGCATTAAAGCCCGTCCTATCCGTGCTCGGCAGCAGAAACATTTTGGGCGGGGTGTTCGCGATCGATCAATGGGTGCAAAGGCTGGACAACGGCGGATTCGAGCTGACGGAAGAATTGCGGGAGCGTTTAGATCGTTCCGCCGAAGAGTTGGCTGAGGAGATTAACTGGTTGGAGATCCGTTCCAAGGAGAAAGTCGTAACATCGTAATTTCGCATGGCTTGGGAAGCGGGGCTGACCTTAAAGTCGATAAGACTAAGGTTAGCCCCTTGTTTATTTCTCAAAACACACTAAAACAATATGAATAATTGGATATTATCGGATTTTTGAATCGATATATAGAATATCTCTATTATCAAACGCATTGACGATGCAAACGGTCGGTGTTATTGTTAGTCACAACGTTAATCCTTACTTAACAAGTAGGAATTATAAGTTTAATAAAAACAAAGAAAAGTGGAGGGAATCATCTTATGAAAAAGACAACATTATTCGCTTTCGCACTCATCTTCGTATTGGCTTTAGCCGCATGCGGCAACAAGAACAATGACAGCGGCAGCGCGTCATCCACTTCACCCGCAGCCAGCTCTGCGGCAGCATCCGAAACGCCAAGCGCTTCTCCAAGCGAGTCGGCGGCCGCAAGTTCCGAAGCTCCGGCGGAAGTTAAGAAAATCGTCGTAGGTACGGGAAGTCAATTTCCCAAAGTGGCTTTTCTTGACGACAGCGGCAAGCTGACGGGCTTTGACGTCGAACTGGTCAGAGAAATCGATAAGCGTCTTCCCGAATACGAATTCGAGCTTCAAGTGTTGGAGTTCAAAAACATATTGCTTAGCCTCGAGACTAAGAAAATCGATCTGGCTGCTCACGAATTCGAGAAAAACCCGGAACGCGAAGCCAAATACTTGTTTAATAAAGAAGCCTATGCGCATTGGAAAAACAAAATCATCGTAGCCAAAACCAATAACGATCCGATCGAGTCGCTTGACGATTTGAAAGGCAAAAAGTTTTTCACGTCGCCGACAAGCGCCGAGGCGCAAATTCTTGAGAATTATAACAAAGATCATGACAACGCGCTGAAGATCGTGTATTCAAGCGGAGGAGCTAACGATATCGTATCGCAAATAACGTCAGGACGCGTAGATGCCACGGTCGGCGCTGACTTCGTGTTACCTATCTTGGATCCGGAAGGCAAATTGAAAACAGTAGGCAAAGAGCTGAGCGAAGCCGACATCCTGTTTTTATTCCGTAAAAACGATCCTGACCAACAAAAGCTTGCCGATGCGGTAGATAAAGCGATCGTTGAAATTAAAGCGGACGGAACGCTGGCTAAACTCAGCACGGAATGGCTCGGCTTTGATGCTACGACTTCGGAAAAATAGTCCATCTTTTAAGAAAGGGTGAAGTCGATATGGGTGCTCAATTCGATATCGCCTATGTGTATGATTATTTCCTGAAGCTGCTGCCCTTTATAAGAATCTCGCTTGTCATCGTGATCAGTTCCATATTCGTAGGCTTGGGCGTCGGATTTCTCGTCGCCCTTCCTAGGCTATATAAGATATCCGTGCTGCAACGAATCTCGCAGGTGTATGCTTCTTTTTTCCGAGGGACCCCGATTCTGATTCAGTTGTTTCTGATCTATTACGGTTTGCCCGAGATACTGAAGCTAGTTAACGTCGATGTATCCAAGGTTCCGGTTTTGTTCTTCGTTATTCTAGCTTATGGCTTGCATGCAGGAGCATATATTTCCGAAGGTATCCGGGCTGCCGTTACGGCTGTGGACAGAGGACAGGTGGAGGCGGCATATGCGGTCGGTATGACAGGTTTCCAGGCATTCACCAGAATCGTATTCCCTCAGGCGCTTGCGATATCGATTCCGATCTTGGCTAATCTGATTATCGCGACGTTGAAGGACACCTCGCTCGCTTTTACGCTTGGCGTAATGGAGTTGACGGGGAAATCGCAGACGCTGGTTACGGTATCCAGACATTTCGTCGAAAGCTATATCGCGCTTGCTCTTGTTTATTTTATTCTCAGCCTTATTCTGGAAAGATTATTCAACCTGGCAGAGCGACGGCTTCTCAGGCATGAATCTCTTGTTTCCAAGAAAGACAAAGTGCCCATGGGCAGAAAATGGTTGAACCGCACATTGGAAGCGGAAATCGCGTTAAGCAAAGGAGGCTCTAGTCTATGACGGTGGACTTATCATTCCTATGGACGGCCTTCGTGCAACTGCTTCCGGCAATTCCGAACACGCTCTATATTACGGCCGTCTCCGTAACTTGCGGTTTTATTATCGGTACGATCGTCGCACTTTCAAGGATTTATAAGGTGCCGGTGCTTAGCCAGTTGGGAACTTCATATGTCACTTTCATTCGCGGCACCCCAATGCTTACTCACTTATTGCTCATTTATTTCGGCTTACCCCTAATTGTTGACGATTTGGCCGCCAAGTTTGGGTGGTCCTTCAATTCGGTATCCATACCGATGATAGGTTTTGCTTATATTTCCTTCTCCATTACGGCGGGCGCATACTTGGCCGAGGTTATCCGTTCCGGCATGCTGGCGGTAAATAGGGGGCAGCTTGAAGCGGCTCATTCCATCGGAATGACGACCATCCAAGCGCTGCGCCGGATCGTCGTTCCTCAAGCTTTCGCGGCTGCTCTCCCTAACTTGTCCAACAGCTTAATCGGAATGCTGCACGGTTCTACGCTTGCTTTTACCGTATCGGTTGTAGAGATCAACGCTCAGGCTGAGATTGTCGCTTCGACGAACTGGAAATACTTCGAGGCTTATCTTGCCGCCGCGATTATTTTCTGGGGAATAACGATTCTGATCGAAAAAGCGACGGCTTTGCTTGAGAAGCGCATTAATGTGTATAACCGCGGGGGTGTAGCATGATTAAACTCAAACAGATCACCAAATCCTTCGGTCGCCAGCAAGTTTTGAAAGGTATCGACCTAACCGTCGAGAAAGGGGAAGTCGTCGCGATCCTCGGCCCCAGCGGCTCTGGCAAAACAACGCTGCTTAGATGCATTAACTATTTGGAAAAGCCGAGCGACGGGGAAATATCAATCGACGAATTTACCGTTCATTGCCGGAAACCGAATAAGAAGGACATTCATACCCTTCGCCAGAAAACCGCGATGGTATTCCAAAATTACAATTTGTTCCGACACAAAACAGCGCTGGAGAACGTCATGGAAGGGCTCGTTATCGTAAAGAAGCTGCCCAAAGAGGAAGCGCGCAATAAAAGCATAGAGCTGCTGGAGAAGGTGGGGCTCGGCAACAAGCTGGACTCTTATCCGAGTCAACTATCCGGCGGGCAACAGCAACGGGTCGGGATTGCTCGCGCGCTTGCGCTTAACCCCGAAGTGATTTTGTTCGATGAACCGACCTCCGCGCTCGATCCTGAGCTTGTAGGAGAAGTGCTTGCCGTTATACGTAAAATTGCCAAAGAAGGAATCACAATGATTATCGTCACCCATGAGATGGGGTTTGCCCAAGATGTCGCGAACCATGTCGTATTCATGGACGAAGGCGCTATTGTCGAAGAAGGGCCTCCCAAAGTGATATTCCAATCGCCTAAAGAAGAGAGAACGAAGCAGTTCCTCGCAAGGATTACCCCTGAAAGCGCCTATTCTATTTAATGGATTGGAGTGGATCGTAAGTGGCACTTAAATTCGGTATTCTCGATCAAAGCATCGTGTTTCCCGGCCAGACCCCGGCAGAGGCGCTTGGAAATACGATTAAGCTGGCGCAGTTGGCAGAATCCCTTGGCTTCGAGCGATTCTGGGTATCGGAGCATCACGATTCCCCGCAGATGGCAGGGGCGTCGCCGGAAGTTCTAATCTCCCATCTGCTTGCCCGAACGGAGAAAATCCGGATCGGCTCCGGCGGCGTGATGCTTCAGCATTACAGCCCATACAAAGTTGCGGAGAACTTTAACGTACTCGCTTCGCTAGCGCCGGGACGCGTGGATCTAGGTATAGGCCGCGCGCCGGGAGGATTGCCCCGTTCGACGAAGGCGTTGCAGAAAGGGCTGACGGAGCATGATTCGTTAGCCGATAAGCTCGTCGAACTTGAGCACCTCCTGCATGGATCGTTCGGAGAAGACCATCCGCTCGCCGGACTTCAAGCAAACCCATTGCCCGTGCAGCCTGCTGATATTTACTTATTGGGGACGAGCGTTTCCAGCGCGCAGTTGGCAGCGGAGAGAGGGTATCCATACGCGTTTGCGTTATTTATCAACAATGATCCGGAGGCGGCCCGGGTTGCCTTCGAGACTTACCGGGAGCATTTCAATAGAGCCAAAGGTGCCGAACCGAGAGCGATACTGGCCTTATCGGTTATCGCGGCGGATACGGAAGAGGAAGCCAATGAACTCGCCGGCCATTTCAAGAGCGTTCGCGTCACGCTGGCAAGCGGGAAGACAGTAAACGTCGGCTCTCTGGAGCAAGCGGAGGAATTCGCGAAGCAAGCGGGAGAGACGTATACGGCAGAAGTTCGCGATGCGGACATCACTAGGGGAACGAAGGACGCCGTCCGCAAGAGATTGCTCGAATTAAGAGAATTATATGATGTCGACGAGCTTATCTTCACGACGATCGTGCCTGATTTCGAGAAGCGCGTACGTTCGTTCGAATTGCTGAAGGAAGCGTTCGAGGAGCAGCCTGCGTAGGAGGGTCAGTGATGGGTCAATTGAAGGCAAAGCCGTTCGAAGAACGATTAGTAGCATTCCGGCGGCATTTGCACGCTAATCCCGAGCTGTCCCATGAGGAGTTCGAAACGACCGCAGCCATTCGCGGATGGCTGACCGAGGCGGGAATTCGCATCGCGGATTATCCGCTTAGAACAGGCGTTGTGGCTGAGGTGGGGGGACTGAATGGCGGCCCGATGATTGCCATTCGCGCCGACATTGATGCGTTGCCAATCCAAGAGGAGACGGGATTGCCGTTCGCTTCGAGAGTTCCGGGAAAGATGCATGCGTGCGGACATGATTTCCATACGGCAATCGTGTTAGGCGCAGCGCTTTTATTGAAGAATAAGGAGCATGAATTGAAAGGGACGGTGCGATTCCTTTTCCAGCCGGCGGAGGAAAAGGCAGAGGGAGCTTCGCAGGTTATCGCGAGCGGGGCATTGGAAGAGGTGCGTGCCGTATTCGGACTGCACAACAAGCCGTACTTGTCCGTCGGGACGATCGGAATCAAATCCGGTCCGATCATGGCTTCGGCCGACGGCTTCATCGTTGAAGTCGAAGGCCGTGAAACGCATGCCGCAGTACCGGAGGCGGGTTTAGATCCGATCGTGACCGCAGCCCATATCATTACCGCGTTGCAATCCATCGTTAGTCGCAACGTTAGTGCATTGGACAGCGCCGTCGTTAGCGTAACCCGCTTGAATAGCGGTACGGCGTGGAACGTCATTGCCGATAAAGCCGTATTCGACGGCACTTTGCGAACATTCGACGAACGCGTGCGTGTGAAGGTGCGTGAACGCTTCGAGCAAATCGTAACGGGAGTCGCTTCCGCGTTCGGAACCGAGGCGAAAGTGAATTGGCTGGAAGGACCGCCTGCCGTCGTGAACGATCCGAAATGGGCTGAGTTAGCGACAAGGACGGCTGAATCGATCGGTCTGACGGTCGTGGAACCGGCTCCTTCTCCGGCGGGCGAGGATTTTGCTTTTTACTTAAAAGAAACGCCCGGGAGCTTCTTCTTCTTGGGTACGTCCGGCCCGCAGGAATGGCATCATCCCGCTTTCGATATCGATGAGGAAGCTTTGCCCATTGGTGCCTCATTCTTCGCCGCCCTAGCGGTCGATGCATTAGGCAAGCTAACGGAGTCGCTTAAGTAGGAGGGTAGCATCATTCGAAAATTATACGATGTCATCGTCGTTGGTGCCGGCTCGATGGGCATGAGCGCAGGGTATGAGCTAGCGCGCCGCGGATTTAAGACGCTGCTCATCGATGCCTTCGATCCACCGCATCCGTTGGGCAGCCATCATGGCGAGCCGCGCCTGATCCGGCATGCTTATGGAGGCGGCGCCGCTTACGTCAAGATGGCGCTTCGCGCGGATAAGCGTTGGCTCGAGCTGGAAGAGGCAACCGGCGAGAAGTTGCTAGAGAGATCCGGCGTACTGAACATTGCGGACCCGGACGTTTATTCCTATGAAGGACGGTTTGAGGACGCGGCCGTTCATGGGGTTTCCATCGAATCGCTCGACGCGCAACAAATCCATGAGCGGTGGTCAGGCGTCCGATTGCCCGATCATTTTCGAGCGATGTACGAGCCGAATGCAGGTTATCTTTATAGTGAAAAGTGCGTTGCCGCATACAAGAAAGTAGCCTTGCAGGCAGGCGCGACGTTGTTAACCCATACATTCGTAACGAACATAAAGCCGGAGAAATCTTACGTTACCGTGTCGACGAAAGACGATGAATTCATGGCGGCCAAAGTCATACTTAGCGCCGGTGCTTGGTTTAAGACGCTTGAGCCATTCGTTCATTTGCCGATCCGCGCCGTCCGCAAAGTAGTTGGTTGGTTTGAGCCAAGCGGCAAATCGTTCGATGCAGGCGCTTTTCCCGGATTTACGTTCGGAAACGCCAGCGGCGGTTATTACGGCTTTCCGAGTATAGGAGGAGCAGGCGTCAAGATCGGTCGTCATGATACCGGGGTCGAATGGCGGCCCGGTGAAGAGCTCGAGCCTTTCGGAACCTATCCGGAGGATGAGGATGACTTGCGACGTGTTTTGGAGTCGTTCTTGCCGGGAGCTGCGGGAAAGCTTCTGCGGAGTGCGGTTTGCAAATACGAGTTCACGCCGGATGACAACTTCATTATCGATACTCATCCCGAGTTTTCAAGCGTGCTGCTGGCGGGAGGATTCTCAGGTCACGGCTTCAAATTTTCCAGCGTTGTTGGTGAAATGCTTGCGGATCAAGTCGAGCTTGGCAAGTGGGGACAGGACGTCGGATTGTTCTCTGCGAGGCGTTTCGCTCAGGAAGATAATTAAGCGTTTTTTCAAGGAGGAATACCTATGAGTCTAGCATCTGTTAACATTGACACCTACTTGCATACGTACGAACAATTGCAAGAAGCGATCGAAGGATTATCGGACGAACAGTTGAAATGGAAAGCGACGGACGCGCAGTGGAGCGTGACCGAAGTGCTTGCGCATTTGGCGGATCATAACATCGTCGTTTCTTTCCGCATTCGCGAAGTGTTATCCGGCTCCGAAGTTCGATTGCCCGCCTTCAGTCAGGATCCGTGGGTCGCCGGCCAGAAAGCGAATGAAGGAAAGGCTTCGGATATATTGGATATTTTCCGAAATTTGCTCATCTATAACAGCTTGTTGTTTCGTCGTTTGACCGTTGAGGATTGGAACAAAACCGGGGTTAATTTCAAGGGTGAAACGGTGACTTTGGCGGCCATTATTCAGTCTTTCATCGCGCATGTCCAAGTTCACCTCGCGCAGATCAGCAGAATCAAACAAGGCGAATCGAGTTCGCAAAATTCTAGCTGCGCGATTTAATAGACCGTTAACTTCTAAATGAGAAAGCAGGTGGAGAAAATGTCGGACAAAAAAGTTATTATCCGTTACGCGGAGATTTCCGATCTCGACTCGGTGAGAGAAGTTCTGTTGGATGCCTATCAGCAATACTCGGAGACGCTTTCGGCGGAACGCTGGGAGCAGTATAAGGAAAGTATTTTGTTGTCCGTTAACGCCGAGACGACCAAAGCGAGACTTGTCGCCGAGGTGGGTGGAGAGGTCGTAGGCAGCGTGTTCATCTACGATTCGTCGGAGACTGCTTACGGGGCGCCGCAATTGGAAATCCATACCCCTATCATACGCCTGCTCGGAGTATCGCGGAAAGCGCGCGGGCTTGGTGTGGCTACGGAATTAATCCGATCGAGCGCCAAGCTGTCGTTAGAATGGGGGGCGGATACCCTCCACCTGCACACCTCCGACTTAATGGACTCGGCCATAAGGCTTTATGAGCGGCTTGGTTTCGAAAGGGCTTTCGATAAGGAGTTCATGAACGGAGACATTCTCGTTAAAAGCTACCGTCTTCCTTTACGGGAAACCACTTTATTAAACGTATAAAATCGAGGGAGGAATAAACAATGGCAAAACGTAAGCAAATTAAATTCGGCGTTCTCGTTCATGGTGTTGGCGGTAATATTTCCGGTTGGCGGCATCCCGAGGTGCTGACGGACGCAAGCGTGAATTTTCCTTATTATAAGGAACAAGTTCAAATCGCGGAAGCAGGCAAAGTCGATCTTGTGTTCATCGCGGACGGTTTATATATTACCGAGAAGTCGATCCCGCATTTCCTGAACCGGTTTGAACCGATTACTCTTTTATCCGCATTGGCGTCCGTGACGACAAATATCGGTTTAGTAGGAACGTTGTCCACCTCTTACAGCGACCCGTTCACCGTAGCCAGACAATTCAGTTCCCTTGATCATCTAAGCGGAGGTCGCGCAGGATGGAATTTAGTAACGTCTCCTCTGGAAGGATCGGCCAAAAACTTCGGTAAGCCGGAGCATCCTACGCATGACGAGCGTTACAAAATCGCGGAAGAGCATCTCGAGGTTACTCGGGGCTTGTGGGATTCATGGGAGGACGATGCATTCGTTCGCAACAAGGAAACGGGCGTTTTCTTCGATCCTTCCAAGCTCCACCGCCTGGATCACCAAGGGAAATATTTCAACGTTCAAGGGCCACTTAACATCGCAAGATCGAAACAGGGACAGCCGGTCGTATTCCAGGCCGGTTCCTCCGAGAGCGGCAGGAACCTGGCAGGCAAAGGTGCGGACGCCGTCTTCACCGGACACGAAACTCTTGAAGAGGCGCAGGAATTTTATAAGGACGTTAAAGGTCGTGCGGTCGCCAATGGCCGATCGGTCGACGATATCGTGATTTTACCGGGGATCGCTCCGATTATCGGCAGAACGCAGGAGGAAGCGGAGCGCAAGTACGAGGAAATCGCTAGCTTGGTCAGCATCCAGAACGCGCTCGATTATCTTGGACGTTTCTTCGAGCACCATGACTTCTCGCAATACCCGCTGGATGAACCGTTCCCGGAGCTTGGGGATCTGGGCAGCAATAGCTTCCGCAGCGGCACGGACAAGATCAAGAAGGCGGCGAAGGAGCAAGGACTGACTTTACGTCAAGTCGCTTTGCAATCCGCGACTCCTCGAGGTCAATTCATCGGCACGCCGGAGAAAGTCGCGGATCTGATCCAGAAGTGGCACGAAGAAGAAGCGGCGGACGGCTTTATTGTTTACTCCGCGCTGCCTAGCGGGCTTCGGGATTTCGTGGAATTGGTTATACCGATTTTGCAGGAGCGCGGCGTCTATCGTACCGAATATGAGTCGGATACGCTTCGCGGCAACTTGGGGTTGCCGATCCCGGCCAACCGTTATTCGGTTGCCAAAGTAAATAGCTGATAGAGCGGTGGATACGGGACGAGTGTTTACGCGATTAGAGCCTATGGACGCATTGCCGATTCGTGAACTTAGCGAGCATGAGTATGTTTCTGATATGGAAGGTAAAATGCACGCTTGCGGTCATGATGCTCATATGACGATGCTGTTAGCTGCGGCTTATGGACTAAGTTTGGTTAAAGCTATTACCTAATCACGAATGGACTGAGGGTGAACGACGAGATTCATAGCTAATGGAAGCCTGCTATAGCAGGCTTTTTATTTTTTTATGCATTGGGCTAATTGGGGAGGGAACTGGAATTGAAGGTGCACCGCATCCTCAGACACCAAGCCGCAATTGGGTATTTATAAACTATTTTAATCATATTTTTATAAAAGAAAACAATAAAAAGGAGTGTAAGTTAATTGATAAAAGTTAAAGTTAGTTTGCGGCCCATTGTTAGTAAGTTAAATTTACCCACTGTTTTGAAAACAGCTATTCTTCCGGGTGACTCAATCGAAAGATTATTTATTGCAACCCAGGTAGGAGAGATCTTTTACATAGGAAACGGAGTTATAGAGACTTTCTTAGATATTCGCCCACGAATTATTAAACTAGGTGTTTCTAGTGGCGGATATGATGAACGGGGATTGCTAGGGCTAGCATTTCATCCCCAATTTTATTATAATCGTCTGTTTTATCTCCATTATTCAGCAGCTGGGACCCAAGGTCCGGGTGCTATTCCAGGCGCTCTTCTTGAATCTTTTAAGCCTAACCCGTGTGATTCTAAAACCTTAAACCTAAAGTGGATAAATAGAGAAATTCAATATGATCATATCGATACAGTTGAAGAATGGATTCTACAATCGAATGGCCAACCTCAAAAACGGCGGACATTACTTAATATAAGAAGACCATTTTTAAACCATAATGGTGTCAATAGCTTAAACTTTTCACCTGAAACAGGAAAACTTGTTTTGACAACCGGTGATGGCGGATCAGGCTATGATCCATTTAATTTAAGCCAAGATGATATGGAAATAGCAGGTAAAATAATCGAAATTGATGTAGTTAAGAATACATTTATCGATAATCCACCCGTAGTTACACGTTTTAACGAATTACCCGTACCTATTCAGGAAACTCTTACGGTAATCGCCAAAGGAGTTCGCAATATACCAGGCATTTCATTTCAAAGGTTTCGTAATCAGTATATCAAATACGCAGGAATTGTCGGACAGGATCTCGTAGAGTCGATTTTTTCATTCATTCATTATAAACCAATACCCGTTACCCAGCTTATTCAAGCTTTTTTAATGAAATCCGAACCTGACCAAGAAGGATTTATTAACTTTGGCTGGCGAGGGTGGGAAGGTGCTTTTCCTACTTCGATAATAACAGGCTGCTCCGCAAATCCGGCTTTGAATGAGAAAACAATTGCTTATTACGATGAAGCAGTGAAAACTTCAGTGCGGCGTCTTCAGCCTCTAATCAGTTATTTTCATGAAGATCCCCGACCCGATAAGTTTAAAGCAATTGCACTTACAGGAGTACAGCCATATATGGGAAATGAAATCCCGGAGTTATCGGGAAACGTTGTGTTTACCGATCTGGCTCGGGGTAAAGAATCTCAACTTCCGGTTAGAGGGGTTTTAGCTTATACCAGGGTAAGAACAGATTGTAAACTAAATGATTTTAGCGTGATTGAAACCGATTATAATTTCGGGTCTCAATCCGCTTATTATGTTAGTTTGGGAACGAATCTGAATCAAACCAGACTCTATTTAGGGGTTTATGGCTCTATGAAAGTGGCTGATTCTAACCAAGGTACTGTTTTTGAAATTGTTCCATGATTCATAATTAGTTAATCATTTTAGTAAAATTTAAAAGTAAATTTTATATAAAACAATTTACATGTTATATTAAAAGGACAAAGTCAGCAGAGGAGAGCAGTTATTATGGATGGAATGAAGAAAATCGCAAACATCGCGGGCGTATCGGTTTCGACTGTTTCAAATGTGCTGAACGGACGTAATAATGTAGGACAGGCGACAAGGGAACGCGTTCTGCAAATCTGTTCGGAATACGGGTATTATCCGAAGACTTTACGCGAGCAAGCGAAGTCGAATAGTAAAACGAAGACCATTGTTTTTATCTTCAGCGACTTTGACCGCGAATTTTATTTGAAAATTATTAACGGAATGAGTGATTGTCTTACTGAAAACGGGTATGACTTAATTATATGCACCAATAAATCCAGTTCAAACTTTATGCGTAGCAGCTTTGCGAGCGGTGCCATCGTTCTAGACAGCAAAATGAATGATGATTATGTGATCTCTGTTTCTAAGCCTGACTTTCCTGTCGTTCTAATGGACAGAATCATCTCGAATGAACTAGCCAATACTAAAAGCGTAATTATCGACAACTATCCCGTGATGTGTGAAATGGTGCAGGGGCTGGTCGATAAGGGGTTTAAGCGGTTCGGATTTATTGGCGGGATGGAATTTACATTGGATAATCAAGAGCGTTTTACCGGATTCACGGATACGTTGGCGAAGAACAATATCGAGTTCGACCGTAAAAATTATTTTCACGGAAACTATCGCGAGAAAAGCGGGTATCAGGCGGCAAAAATCATGATCTTGAGCAATGCTTTGCCTGAGGTGTTAGTTTGTGCGAATGATAATATGGCCATTGGAGCAATGAAAGCATTCGAAGAAAACAATATCAGAATTCCGGAAGATATTTCCGTTACAGGGTTCGACGATTCCGAGGCGGCGGTCATGGCGGGATTGACGACCATTTCCATTCCGCGTTATGAAAGCGGTTATTTAGCAGCTAAAGAGCTGCTGGGAATCATCGAAGGCACAGTAAACAGAAAACCTTTTAAGCTTGGCGCCACAGTCGAATGGAGAAAAACTGTGAAGTAATCATGATTTTTAGTAAAATTTAAGTAAAATATTATCGAATTTTGTCTTTATTATACTAAAACTTCGTAAAATTTTATTGACTCCCCATTGTTATGGCAGTACAATGTGATTGTAAGCGTTTTACCTATTTTCATAAGGGGGCGTACAAATTGATAAAAGTAAAAAAGGGTATTGGTTTACTAACAGTGACAGCTTTGATCGCGGCAATGGTAGGCTGTGGAAGCTCAAATGATGGCAATTCCAGCCCGAGCGCAAGCTCCGGTTCCGGCAGTTCTCCTTCCGCTTCGAATTCTTCGCCCGCAGCACCGGAAAAGCAGAAGAAAATCACGATTTTCCAATCGAAGGTTGAAATAGCGGAATCGCTGGAAGCTTTGACCAAGAAATATACAGAAGAAACCGGTAATGAAGTCGAAGTATGGGGTTCTGCTGGTGATGCCTACGGAACGCAATTGCAAGCCAAGCTTACAGCTAACCAAGGCCCGAATATTTTCAGCGTCGGTACCGGTTCGGAAGCCGAGAAGTTGAAATCGTACTTATACGACTTGAGCAATGAACCGTATGTGAGCAATATTGCGCCCAACGTGGCATTAAAATTGGACGGCAAAGTCGTTGGCGTACCTTACGGCGTTGAAGGTTTCGGTTTGGTTTACAACAAAAAGTTGGTCGATCCTAAGAACGTAACGGATCTAGCTTCCTTCACCGCAACGCTGGAAAAGCTTAAAGCAGACGGCAAGAACGGTCTGAGCCTTTCTCAAGAAGCCTACTTCTTGATCGGGCACATCATCAATATGCCTTTTGCGTTGCAGCCTGACCCGAAAGTCTTTATAGAAAAACTGAACAAAGGCGAAGTCAAGCTGGCGGATACGAAAGAGTTTCAAGAGTTCGCGAAATTCATGGATGCGATTAAAGCGAATAGCGGTAATCCGATGGAAGTTAAGTATGACTCCCAGATGGGCGACTTTGCGACTGGCAAAACAGCGATGGTTCATCAAGGAAACTGGAGTTACGGTATGTTGAAGGATTACGGGGATTTAGGTTTCGACGTCGGCATGATGCCATTCCCGTTGGCGGGCAATACTAAACTTTCCATTGGCGTAGCTAGCAACTGGGTTATCAATGGAAAGTCCGACGCGGATGAAATCAAAGCGTCCAGCGCATTCCTGAACTGGCTGTTGACAAGCGATGCAGGTAAAAACGCAATCGTGAACGAGTTTAAGTTTATTCCGGCTATGACGAACATCGAAGCAGACTCACTGGATCCATTGTCCAAAGACGTATTCGAAGCAACGAAAAGCGGGCAAACTGTTTCTTGGGCATTTAACGACTTCCCGCCAGGGATTATCGTTAATGACCTAGCCCCGGCGACTCAAGAGTTCTTCCTTAAAAAAGACATGACTGGCCAACAGTTCTTGCAAAAGCTGGACGCTGTATGGGCTAAAGCTACAAAATAAACTACTCGCCATGAAATAGGACGAAAGCCTAACAGACATTAGCGTTAGGCTTTCGTTTTTCCGCACGACCTTTCCAAAATCACCTGAAAAGAGTGAATAATAATGAGTAAAAAGAAAGACAAAGCGTGGTTCGTTTTATTTACAGTACCGTTGCTATTTGTCTTTACAACCGTCGTAATCATACCGTTTATTATCGGGATCGTATATTCTTTCGTGAGTTGGGACGGCATTCCCGCCAATCCCAAAGTGTTCGTCGGCTTCGATAATTATGTCAAGCTCATCCATGACGATCGCTTTCTCGCTTCCTCTTGGCATACCATTAAATTTACGGTTTTATCGCTGATAGCCGTTAATCTGTTTGGACTTTTGCTATCGCTGCTCGTTACGTCCAAGCTGCGCGTAAGCAATACGGCACGGACGTTATTCTTTATGCCTAACCTTATCGGCGGCTTAATTCTCGGCTATATTTGGCAGTTCATATTTACGGATGCATTCAAATTAATCGGTCAGAAAACAGGTCTTGAAAATATTTTCTTTAACTGGTTGCTCGATCCGCAATTTGCGTTATACGCGATGGTCATTGTGTTTACCTGGCAGATGGCTGGCTACACGATGATTATTTATATTGCGGGCCTTCAAGGAATTCCGGACGATATGATTGAAGCCGCCAAGGTAGACGGCGCGAATATGTGGCACAGGCTTACCAAAATCATTTTCCCGCTGTTGATGCCTTCTTTCACTATTTGTCTCTTTTTGACGCTTTCCGGTGCATTCAAGATGTTCGACGTTAACCTGTCCTTGACTAAGGGAGGACCCAATAACGCCACGGAAATGTTCGCCATGAATATTTTTAATGAAATATTCGGCTACGGTCATTACGGACTTGGTCAGGCCAAAGCCATCGTATTTTTCTTGATCGTGGCGATTCTTACCTTAACCCAAGTTGCCATCACGAAACGGAAAGAGGTGCAAATGTAATGAAAAGATCAAGCAAACTGATATTTGAAATTTTGCTTGCCGCTATTGCGCTTGCCTTCTTGTCCCCGGTCTACATTATGGTGGTCAACTCCTTCAAAAACCGTGCTGAGCTGTATGAAAACGCATTGGCGCTGCCTTCTTCTTTGAGCTTCCAGTACTATTCCAAAGCGATGGACAAGATGAACTATCTCACCGCTTTCGGCAATTCATTATTCGTCACTATCGTTTCGGTGGCCATCGTCGTTATTTTGGCTTCCATGACGGGGTGGATGCTGGTAAGGACGGACAATAAGCTAAGCAAAATCATCTTTTTGACGTTAGTCTCCACGATGTTGATTCCGTTCCAAACGCTGATGATGCCTCTGATGCAGGTTATGGACTGGATTCGCAGCAATCTTCATATCCCGATGCTGAATACGCATGGGGGACTGATCTATATGAATATAGGATTCCATGCGAGTATGGCGGTATTCCTCTATCACGGCTTTATCAAGTCCGTTCCTATCGCTCTAGAGGAGGCCGCGACTTTAGACGGCTGCACCAAGTTCGGCGTGTTTTGGAGAATCGTGTTTCCGATGTTAACGACGATTACGATCACGATTGCGATTTTGGACGTTATCGCGATGTGGAACGACTACTTGCTTCCGTCTTTGACGCTATCCGATAAAGGCCTGCGCACGATTCCGTTGTCGACCTTCTATTTCTTCGGAGAGTTCACCATTGTGTGGAACTTGGCTATGGCAGGGTTGACTTTGACGATTATTCCGGTAGTGATTTTCTACTTTTTCGCGCAAAAATACATTATTAAGGGCATTGCGGCCGGAGCGGTAAAATGAAAATACGTTTTTCGCGATCGGATGACATCCAGGATCGACATCAGAACGGCTTCACGAATGACGGAGGGTATGTTTAATGACGGATATAAACAAAAATTGGTGGAAACAATCCGTGGTTTATCAAGTTTACTGGAGAAGTTTCTACGATTCCGACGGGGACGGCTATGGAGATTTGCAAGGTTTGATCCAGAAGTTGGATTACATTCACGAGTTGGGCGTCGATATTATATGGCTGAACCCCGTATACGAGTCGCCTGACTTAGACAACGGATATGATATCTCCGGTTATGAAGCTATTATGCCGAAAGCGGGCACGATGGAAATATGGGAGAAACTGCTCTTCGAGGTTCATGCTCGCGGCATGAAGCTGATCATGGACCTCGTCGTCAATCATACATCCGACCAACATTCCTGGTTCTTGGAGTCAAAGTCGTCCAGAGACAATCCCAAAAGGGACTGGTATATATGGAAAGATGCGAAAAACGGAGAAGTCCCTAACAATTGGCGTTCTTATTTCTCTCCTTCGACGTGGGAATGGGACGAGGCGACGGAGCAGTGTTATTTTCATTCCTTTGCCGTCGAGCAACCGGATTTGAATTGGGAGAACCCGGAATTGCGTGAGGAAATTTATCGCACGATGACGTATTGGCTGGATAAAGGCATTGACGGCTTCCGGTTGGACGCGATTGCTTTATTGGCCAAACCGGAAGGATATCCCGATGCGGAAAACCGCGACGATATTCAGTATTTAACGAATCATCCCGGATTGCATGCCTATCTGCGGGAAATGAATGAACGCGTATTCCGTCATTACGATATCGTGACGGTAGGCGAAACGGCGTTCGTAACGCCGGAAGAAGGATTGAAATACGTAGGGGAACACCGCGGGGAGCTAAACATGTTGTTCCATTTTGAAGTATGCGATGAGATGCCGTCGTGGGACATGCTTCGATTCAAGGATATTCAGAGGCGTTGGTATAAGGGGCTCTGGGGCAAAGGTTCGAATTCGCAGTTTCTGAACAATCACGATCATACTAGGCAAGTTACCCGATTTGGAAACGACGGCCCTTACAGGGTGGAGTCCGCAAAACTGCTAGCCACCATGTTGCACACCTTGCCGGGGATTCCTTATATTTATCAAGGCGAAGAGATTGGAATGACCGGCGTAAAGTTCGACTCCATCGATCATTACAATGATATCGCGATGAAAAACCGTTACGAGGAAGAGGTCGGTAAAGGCAGAGATCCGCAGGAGGTGCTGCAAAGCCTTCAAGCCTTAAGCCGGGATAATTCCAGAACGCCCATGCAGTGGGAGAATACGATTCACGCGGGATTTACGACCGGAACCCCATGGATTAACCTGAATCCGAATTACGCCGAGATTAACGTGGCAAAGGATCTATCGGACCCGAACTCGGTTTATCGTTATTATCAGAAGTTGATCGCATTGCGCAAAAATAATGAAGTTATGGTTTATGGCCAATTTGAAGAGTTGCCGGAGTGGATGCAAAACGAGCATCTCTATGTGTATACCCGTACTTTGGGCGATACCCGATGGTTAATCCTGCTTAACCACTCGGATGAGAAATCTTCTATTCAATTGTCTCCCGCTTATAAGGACTTTTCCCTGAAATTATTGTTATCCAACTATTTAGCGAACGACGCTGCATCAAATGACCGAATCGAGCTAAATCCCCATGAAGCTCGGATTTACGAGATATAAGCAAACCGGCTTACAAACAAAGCCCTCGGCTCGATGCCGAGGGCTTTGAATTTGCGCCAAGCGGTCATTCCTTAACCGCGCCGATAATGACCCCTTTGACAAAGAAGCGTTGCAGGAAGGGATAGACCGCCAGAATGGGCAGGGCGCCGATAAAGATCTGGGATGCGCGGATCGTTCGCGGAGACATATTGGCAACCATTACCGGATCGAACTTCGTCATATCGGCTTGTACGATAATCGTCTGCATGAAGCTCGCAAGCGGAAGGTTCTTTGATTCTTTAATATAGATCAGGCCGTCAAAATAGGCGTTCCAATGTCCAACCATCGTAAACAAGGCAATCGTCGCAAGGGCCGGTAATGATATCGGAAGGTATATCGAAATGAAGCTGCGAAAGTAGCCAGCACCGTCGATAAATGCAGATTCCTCAAGATCTTTGGGGACGGTGCGGAAGAAGTTCAGCAGCAGAATGACGTTATAGACCGTAACCAATCCTGGAAGGATAAGAGCCATCAACGTATCCATCAAGCCGAGCTTCAGGATAAGGATATAGTTTGGAATCAGGCCGCCAGTGAACAGCATCGTAACGACGAAATACCAAAGATAAATATTGCGCGCCCGGAATATGCGAGTGTCTTTGGCAAGGGCGTAAGCGGCTATCGCGTTAACGAACATGGCAAGCGCCGTTCCAATAACGGTTCGTTGCACGGATACCCACAGGGAGGAAAGGAAGTTGGCGTTGTTAAATGTTTTGGCGTAGGCTTCCAATGTAAAACCGATCGGCCAAAACGTAACCAGTCCTGAGTTGGCGGGGGCGGTTGAGCTGAAGGACACCATCAGCAAGTGAAACAACGGCAATAGGCAGGCAATGGCGGTAGTTGTTAACAGCACGTTGTTAAACACTGTAAATACGCGATAAGAAAGCGCTTTGTGGTACATGAATTGTCACCCTTTCAATTAAAACGGCTTCGCCGGCCTTGGGACGCTAGAAGATCCGATATCCGGCGATTTTATAGGCAAGACGATAGGAAATAACGATTAAGGTTAAGCTGATCATAGATTTGAATAGGCTAACTGCCGTTGCGAAGCTGAATTGTCCGCTAAGAAGACCTTGCCGATAGACGAACGTATCGATAATATCTCCCTGTTTGTAGATGAGAGGAGTGTACAGATTAAACACCTGGTCGAAGTTAGCGTTAAGTACGTTGCCTAGCGCCAAGGTTCCGACAACGACGATGATCGATACGAGGGAAGGGATTGTGATATGAAAGGTTTGCTTTAGGCGGCTTGCCCCGTCGACTTCTGCCGCTTCATAAAGCGCCGGATTAATGCCGGCAAGCGCTGCCAGGAAAACAATCGTATTGAAGCCGAATTCTTTCCAGACGTCGCTGAAGATAATCGTAAATCTGAACCAAGTCCCGTCACCAAGAAAGAAAATCGGCTTAATGCCGAACAAATGCGTAAGCATTTGATTAACAAGTCCGGTCTGGGCAAGCAAATCAATTAGAATCCCGGCAAGGATAACCCAGGAAAGAAAGTGGGGTAGGTAGACAAGCGTTTGAATGGATCTTTTTAATCCCGTATTTCTTACCTCATTCAATAGTAAAGCGAAAATAAACGGAATGATTAAGTTCATCAGGATCTTAGTACATGCAAAGAACAACGTATTCCATGTAATTTGCAAGAAATATTCATTTTCGAACATATACCGAAAATGCTTCAGGCCAACCCACGGAGAGCCGGATATTCCTAATGCCGCCTTGTAATCTTGAAACGCCATAACAATTCCCGACATAGGAACATAAGAAAAAATAAAAACGAACACAACGGCCGGAAGCACCATGAAATGAAGCATCCAGGGTTGCTTGTAGCTGCTTTTTCTTTTTATACGCGGGGTGTCCTCGAGGGTCACTTGCTGTACCGTATTTGTGTCCATAGCTCTCTCCCGTTCCATAAAATCTCATTTGTGTATCATGAGAAACCCTGCTATTAATAGTATCAACAAGGTGCAGCATAGAACTATATGACATTGTTAGGATCGATAGGGTTTTGTTAGGGGACATCGTCTGGAGGGGCCGATTATGGAGCTAAGTAGAGGTTTTGAGTTTGTCAGAAGAAGGATGAGTTCCAGGTTTAGCCTGTTCGCCAAAATGAACGGATTGATCATGATTTTGTTCATCCCGATCATTATCTTGTTTACCTATTCCAACGGCATCACATTCAATGTAATAAGCAAGGAGCTTCAGGTATCTAACACCAAACAGCTCTCCTTCCTATCCAGCCAGATCGACTCGAGGATCAATCAAACAATGGATTTCGTTATTACGTTCTCGAGAGATCCGAATGTTCAGAAATTCAACGGACTAAACATCTGGGATGATCGTTATGACCGAATGCAGACGAGATACGTAGTCCAGGAAAAGATGATGCTGCAGTCCGGCGTCATGAATATATGGCCTGTCCAATACACGGTGTATTCCCAGCAAAATAAAGAAGCCATATCTAATTACAGCAATAACTCGGTAAAGTACGATGAAAATTACCTCAAGAGAAATATGACTGGAAAATGGACGTACGGTGATGGCGAAACCGTGCTTCCTGGCCAATCTAAAGCTTTTTATTGGTTCTATACCGATTCCTTAGGCCAGCAGGGGACGCTTAAAGGGAGTAATCTGGTGGTCAAAGCGAGCTTCGGTCATGAAAATATTCAAAACATGCTGGATACGTATAAGGCAGGCGGGCAAGGGGATCCGTTTTTTTACCACAAGGGAGATATTCCGATCTTGAATCGCAGTGCGTCCAAGCCGCTGGCGAACGAACTGATCCAGTATTTGGACGGACAGTCTCTGGAAGACACGATGCAGAAAGTCGTGAAATTGGACGATAAAAAATATTTGGTAAGTGCCGTAAAGTCTCCCCAATTGAAATGGTATCTGGTTGACATTGTTCCGCTAGGCCAGATCATGGGACCGATATCGTTCAGCCGGAATCTATTTTATTTATCGATGGCTTTGCTTTTCGTGGTCGGTATTTCCGCATCCGTGCTGCTCTACAGAAACGTTCAACGTCCGATCAGAAAGCTGATTCGGGGATTGCAAAGCGTGCAGCGGGGGGAATTCTCGGTACAGCTTAACTCCAACGTGAATAGTGAGTTTTCGTTTCTGTTCTATCGGTTCAATGACATGTCGCGGCAAATTCAAGGTTTGATTGAAAACGTACTCAATGAAAAACTTCGGGCCCGGGAAGCGACTCTGAAACAGTTGCAAGCTCAAATTAATCCGCATTTTCTCTACAACTGCCTCGGCTATATGATTAACATGGCCCAGATGAAGGATGAAGAGGCGGTCGTATCGATGGGGTATAATCTAAGCGCATACTACCGTTACATCACCCGAATGGAGCGGCCATTGGCAACCTTGGACGAAGAGATTCGACTGATCGTTAACTATCTGGATATTCAGAAGCTGCGCAACGGCCGAATTCACTACCTTATCGATATTCCCGAAGAGATGCTGAACCAACATGTCCCTCGCTTAATGCTCCAGCCAATCGTGGAAAATGCCGTCATTCATGGGGTAGGGAAATCTTATTCCTCGGGTGAAATTCGGATCACAGGCGAGATGTCAAACGGCTGCTGCAAGGTTTATATCGATGACGACGGACCCGGAATGGATCCCGAACTGCTAGAGGCGTTAAATCGTAAAATGAGGGAGCCCCTGCAGGATGAAATGGGCTACGGCCTTTGGAATACCAATCAGCGGATCATTCACCTATTCGGAGAAAACTCATATCTTTGTTTCACAAAATCGCCTTTAGGCGGATTTCGGACAGAGATCGTTTGGGAGATAACCTCCGGTGAAGAACATCGCCATCAGCCTGACCTACAGCCTGACCTAGAAGGAGACACCTAACATGCAGATGATCATAGTAGACGATGAAGCTCACTGGGTAGATAACCTGTCCATGCACAAACCTTGGCACACGCTCGGCATTGAACAAGTTCATAAAGCTTATTCCGCGCATGAAGCACTGCAAATTATTGAAACACACCCTATCGATATTGTGATATCGGATATTTTAATGCCCGAAATGACGGGAATTGAGTTGATAGAGCGAATTCGCATCCGGGACAAAAAAATCAAATGCATTATACTATCCGGTCATTCCGATTTTGAATTTGCCAAAAAAGCCGTCCAGCATCAGGCGGTGGATTACCTGCTCAAACCGCCGACGGACAACGAGTTGTTCGCCGCGGTTAAAGCTGCGATCGAGCAATTGAATGCGGAATGGGAAAGCATAAGCTCGCTTGAACGCACCCAATATACCCTTCGGGAGAATTTGCCGTTCCTGCGCGGTCAGTTGCTCCTTGACGCCTTGCGGGGACAGCGGATGCCGACCGACGAATGGAACCGGAAACTCGAAAATTACGGATTGCCTTTCAACGATGGAGATTGCGCCCTGCTGCTTGTCCGAATGGAGGAAGAATTCGGACAATACAAGAACAATGGGCAGCAACTGATGGAATATGCGATCATCAACATGGCGGAAGAGATTTTCGGTGAATTTACGGAGGTTTGGGGCGTTAAGGAGGAGCATGGGTATCTTGCATTTTTGCTTCAGCTGAAGGGAAAAGGTCCCGACATCGGTAAAGAAACCCTATTGGAGAAGCTTGCTATACAGCTTCAGTATAAAGTGAAACAGTTTCTGAAAGGGTCGCTGTCCATCGTTATGACGGAATGGTTCCGGTTTCCGGAGCAGCTTCCGGACCGTTATCGGCAGGGTTCAGCTTATTTCCGGCAAATTGTCGGGGACGAACGGGAATTCGTCATGCGGGTCGGCGACTTGGAGCCGGACATTTCGCAGGAACCCCTGAACGCTCTTTACATGCCTCCTTCATTGATTAATCTCCTTGAAGCCGGGCGTTGGGAGGCAGCGGAAAATAAGCTGACTGACGTATGTGCGGAATTGGATGAAAGATGGTCCGAATCTTGGGAACACTGCATGGAGGCCGGATTTTTAATCGTTTCTTCTTTCACGAATCTCGCACACCGGAACGGCCATACTTTGGCCAAGTTAATTGGACCGGATATTGAACCGGTGCAGAACGGGGACGCTTTCTCCTCGATCAGCAAGCTTCGAAAATGGTCATTGGGCGTACTTGGCAAGCTGAAAGAGGGGACTTCCAACGAAGTCAAAGATATACGCTCCCTGTATGTGAAGAAAATCCAAGAGTTCGCGGAGAAAAACTTGCATCGAGATGTTTCTCTGCGTGCGCTGGCCGACCACGTGAACTTGCATCCGACGCATTTATCCAAAATCTATAAGATCGAAACCGGTGAAGGAATAAGCGATTACGTGTCCGCGCTTCGAATGGAGCGTGCTTGCCACTCGCTGAAGACAACCGACAAGAAGGTGTATGAAATCAGCATGGAAGTCGGTTATTTGGATTCGGCCTATTTTATCAAAGTGTTTAAACGCCAGTTCGGGGTAACTCCGCAAGAATATAGGGACGGAAATTAACTGCATGACAGAGTCCTATGGAAACTAACAAATTCATATAGATGCCCTCCCCGACCAGTTGGTAAAGTAACACTTGTAAAGATCTTAGACCGTAGGGGGAAACAAAAATGGGTAAACTCAGAAAATCATGGCTGCTGCTCGTGGTCGCGGCACTCGTCGTATTGACGGGATGCAATGGGAAGAACGCCGGAAACGGGAATGCGGTTAATACCGCTTCTAGTGAAGCCAACTCATCTGCACCTGCTTCCGCATCCGAATCCGAATCCGCTTCGGATTTAGCGTTCAAGAACGGTAAATACGATCCGCCGATTGAGATCAGCACCGTTATTATGCCAAAGAAGTATACGAAAGGCGAAACCCAAGATAACAATGTGCATGATCGTTGGATGTTGGAGCAATTCGGTATCAAGCATAAAGATACTTGGTATCCAGCCGGCAGCGATCAGTATAAACAGAAGCTTCAGCTCGGGATTTCTTCCGGCGAGAAGCTGCCTGATTTCGTACAGGTACCAACCGATGCTGTACTCACCAACCAACTGATCGATTCCGGACAGTTTATCGCGATCGACGAGTTGTTCGATAAGTACGCTAACAAGATTTGGAAGGACCACGCTGCACAACATCCGGAATTGTGGTATCCCTTCACGAGGGATGGGAAGAAATACAACCTGCCGATCCTTGAATACACGGACAATGACGATACGTTGTTATGGCTCCGGGAAGATTGGATGGAAAAGCTGAAGCTTCAGGCTCCTAAGACGATCGCGGATCTAGAGAACGTGATGGACAAATTCAAGAACGAGAATCCGGACGGATTAGCTCCGAAGGACGTCTACCCACTCGCGATTTCCTTGAAAAACAATACGAACACGTGGATGGGCGGTCTCGATTGGCTGTTCGGGGCCTATGGCTCGGTTGAGGAGCAATGGAACAAAGACGCGAACGGCAATCTGGAATACGGCTCCGTCAATCCCGGGGTTAAGCAAGCGTTAGCTAAGCTGCAAGAATGGATGGACAAAGGCTATATTCATCCTGACTCGGCATTGTGGGATGAAGGGAAATCGGCTGAGATGTGGACAAAAGGGAATGCGGGTGTTTTGCCTGGAGCAAACTGGGTCCCTGATTGGCCGGCTCCGGATTTGTTGAAAAACGTAAAAGGCTCGAAATTTAAAGCTTATCCGGTTCCTGCCGGCCCGGATGGACTGATGGGCACGAAATGGCAAAACTCGGGCGTTAATAGCAGCTTCATGATTAATAAGGATGCCAAACATCCGGAAGCGATTATTTTGTATTACAACTACTTGTTGGATAACCTGGCTAACCCGGCTACCGGCAGCAAATTCGAAAACGGCTTTGCCCAAGGGTACGATTGGGACATCGTGGACGGAAAACCGACCAGCAACAAGGATAAAATCAAAGACTTCTTCAATGACTTCCCGTTCATAACGGGACCGGCGCGGATTCCAGATCTTTATATGAAATCGCTGGTTAAACTCGCGGACGGCAAAACGCCGGAAACCCCTTACGAGAAGCAACTCGCGGAGTTCCGTAAACCGGAAAACTGGTATGCCGCGAAAGTGGTCATGTCACAATTGGATATCCGCAAGCAAAACTATTTCACAGGCGCAGCAACGCCGACGATGATTACGAAATGGAGTCTTCTGCGCCAGTCCGAGCTGGAAACGTTCAACAAAATCATTTACGGCAAACTTCCGGTCGATGCTTTTGACCAATTCGTTGCCAATTGGAAAGCGAATGGCGGAGAGCAGGTTACGAAGGAAGTTAACGAGTGGTTCCAGTCCGTAACTAAATCATAAACTTAGGCCTCTGTAAATCAGAACGCCCTCAACCTTGCCTTATTGGCGGGAAGAGGGTGTTCTTTTTTTTAGAAAGGAGTGGCGGGATCGCTGAAACTATAAGGATTTTTTTCCAGTTAAGTGCCGCTATGGTGAGGTGCATTGCTAAACCTTTTCCGTTTTGTTACAATCTCACTGAATGAACGTTCAAACAAACATGTCCGATTGATCTGAAGGAGGCTAAGCCCCGATGTCCATGCGGCAAAACGAACAATTTACCCCGTTCCAATCCACTCGACAGCTTGTGGGACCTTTAATCGCGATTATTGTCGGGATATTCATGGTTATCCTTGATACGACAGCCGTGAATGTCGCGCTGCCCGTTCTTGTCGACGATTTCCACCGATCGCTCTCGGTCGTCCAATGGACGATTACCGGTTATGCGCTCGCTCAAGCGGCGGTTATTCCGCTCGCCGGCTGGATGTCCGACCGTTATGGCGCCAAGCGAATCTTTATCGTGTCGTTGACTTTGTTCACGCTCGGATCTGTGCTGTGCGCTTTGGCAACGACGGCCGAGCAGCTCATCCTCTACCGAGTGCTGCAAGGTTTGGGAGGCGGGATGGTTATGCCGATCGCCTTCGCTATGACGTATAGACTGAGTCCGCCGGAGAAGGCGGGCAGCATCATGGGAATGATGGGTATCCCGATTTTGCTGGCGCCGGCACTCGGTCCGATGATCGCCGGATATTTGGTGGATTACGTCAATTGGCAGTGGATATTTTTGATTAACGTGCCGATCGGCATCATTGGCTTCATCCTTTGTTTCTTTTTGCTTCCGAAGATCCCGAAGCAAGCGTCCGTCTCGCTGGATTTCTGGGGCATCATGCTCGGTCCGCTGGCGTTTGCCGGTTTGTCGTATGGCCTTAGCGAGGGAGGAATCAGCTGGACATCCGCCCAGACGCTAATCGGTTTATTCGGGGGCGCCCTATTGCTCTTGTTATTCGTAATCGTCGAGTTGTCCCGCAAAAGCCAGCCGTTGCTGGAGCTTAGGGTGTTTCGCTCTTCCTTGTTCACGCGGGGAATTATCGTTCAATGGGTGCTTCAGTTCGTGATGTTCGGACTTATTTTCATGATTCCATACTTCATGCAGCGGCTTATGGGGATGAGCGCATTCCATGCGGGCATATGGGTTCTGCCTCAAGCGCTCGCAGCCGGTGTGTTCATGCCGATCGGAGGACGATTGTACGATCGAATCGGCGCTAGGCCGCTTGTCATCGTCGGGCTGTCCATCGTAAGCGTAGGCGCTTTCCTCGTCTCGCAAATCGATTACAGCGACAGCGCATGGTCGTTCTTATTCCCGCGTATTATGCTCGGCATGGGAATGGGGCTGTCGTTTCTACCTCTGAATACTTACTTAATTCAATCCGCGCCTCGAGATTTGGTTAGCCGGGTCACCTCGCTAACGAGTGCCGCCCAGCAGGTCATCACCTCCTTTGCCATTGCGGGTCTTACGACGATCCTCGCTAATCGCACCAGCCATCACGTCGCCGAAGGCTTGAAGCCTATGCCTGACGGGATGAATCGGGCTTTCCAGGATACGTATCTCATTCTGGTAGGGATTGCGGTGGCCGGCCTCATTCTGGGAGCGACCCTCAAGAAGCTGAAAGCGGAAAGCGCCGGAACGCGACAAGTAGCCGCGGACGAAGGGGCCATGATGGGATAAGCCGCTCGTAAACGGAAACAGATTAAACTCATCGGACAACTCAGCATCTGAGAACTATGGGAGATTCGCAATGAAACCGACAACCGAGAAAATATTCACGCATCCGCTAGGCATTATGGCAGCTGCGACGGGGGCGACTTTCTTATGGGGAAGCGCATTTCCATTCGTAAAGCTTAGCTATACGGAGCTTGGCATTGGCAAGAATGAATTGTTCAAGCAAATCTTGTTTGCGGGGTACCGATTTGTTCTTGCATCGCTTCTGATTATGTTAATCATAAAATTGATAGGCAAAAGCATAGGCTACCAGCGCGGGTCACTGCTCAAGGTAGGCCGGATCGGTCTTTTTCAGACGCTGCTGCAATACGTGTTTTTCTACTATGGACTAAGCGGTTCAACAGGCGTTCAAGGCTCGATTATCGCGGGAACGACATCCTTTTTCCAAATCCTGTTAGCGCATTTCATGTATACGAGCGACAAGATTACGGTTCGGAAAGTCGCGGGACTTCTAGTAGGTTTCGCCGGAGTCATACTCGTAGGCATCACGAAGGGCTCCGTTTCCTTTAATTTCGGAATAGCGGAAATTTGTTTGCTGCTGGCGATGTTCTTCGGAGCCCTCGGTAACGTGTTATCGAAAAAAGAATCCGAGCACCTCGATATTCTGTATATGACCTCCTATCAGATGTTGCTTGGGGGACTCGTCTTGGTGGCGGTCGGAGCGACTGGGGCAGGAATCATGCCATTCGAGTTTACTTGGAAAGCGGCGTGGATGTTCCTCTATCTTGCCGTATTGTCCGCTCTAGGATTCGTGCTGTGGAACACGGTGATGAAGTACAACAAAGTCGGAAGCATCTCGATGTACTTGTTCCTCATCCCGGTTTTCGGCGTATTTTTGTCGGCCGCTTTGCTTAGAGAGGAGCTGCATCTGATCGTATGGGCCGCGCTGGCGTTAGTCGTCAGCGGGATCGTGATCGTGAATCGGGCGAAGGCTCCGCAAACCCTTGATCTCCGCTAGACGAAATCGAAATCGCGACGAATAGGCTGCGGGCGATCAGATTCGCCATGCTCATGACAAGGTGAAGCCGCGTGTTCTGCAACACCTGGTATTGCAGGATGCCGCCGATGTTAACCACGCCGGAAATATGGATGTCGCCTATGGGGGTTAGCTTCTTGTTCACTCCGGCACCGGGACGAATCGGTCCTTCGCCGACTTGGATGGAACCGATACTGGAAGAACTGCCGAGACAAGCATCGACACCGATGACGAAGGGATCATGGAAGGTGCGGTAGAGTTGTTCAAGCGTATCGTCTAGATTCATGGCATGGACGGGATTCTCCAGCGTACCGTAAAAGTCGAACTTGGATGAACGGTATTTGCCGAGAGCCGAGCCTAAGAGAGGACCCAAGGAATCTCCCGTGCAACGGTCGGTTCCCAAGCATACGACGACGATCCGCCTATCGGAAGGAAGTTCTCTCACATAACCGGCTAGTCGGTTGGTAAGCCGTGCGGAGGCGGCAGGGTCCTTATAGTCGACTTTAAAAGGCAGGCTGTTTATAAGCGTCATTCGTGCACCTCGCAGGGACATATTTTCTTGATACATATCCTAATAAGGTAATGATACAATATGTATCAAGAAAAGACTGTCGCTATTTAGCGAGAGCAATGGGCATAGGGACAGTATTTTTCGACAAGCATAAAAGAGGCAATCTTGTGATCCAAGACGCCTCTTTTTGCTTTCGTCCTATGGTAAAATGTCTAAAATGAGAGTAACCTATGGAGGTTGAAAACATGAAGATCAGAACGAGCGATTTGCCCGGCGTCGGGAAAAGAATTTCGATGACAACCGCGAATCAAAATCAGATTGTCCTGATTGTGCACCATACCGGGTTGAGAGAGCTTTATTTTATGGACGATGAAGATGAGGAGGAATGCAAGGTAGGTTTCTCATTGTCTGCGGATGAAACGAGGGAACTCGGGGCCCAACTTCTGGGAGCTACTTATCAACCGATGGATTTGGATCAAATGAAGATGTTCAAAAACAAAATCATGATCGAGTGGGTGGAAGTAAAGGCCGAATCCCGATTAGCCGGCAAAACCATCCGTGAGTCCAAAATCCGCACGAAAACAGGTGCATCCATTATTGGGATCGTTCGCGGGCCGGATGTCATCGCCGTTCCCGAAGTCGACCTCGTATTAAATGTCGGAGATACGTTGATGCTGCTCGGAAGAAGCGATCAGATCGAGAAGTTATCGTTTGTGTGCAAAGGGGAGGAGGGTTACTAGAGTGATGGAAAATCTTCCCTTGCTGTTAGGGGCAGGTATATTGCTTCTCTCCTTGTACCTCGCGGCCGTGTTCGGAGCGTGGTTTCGGGTTCCAGGCATCATCCTCTACATCTTGCTCGGGACGTTGACCGGCTCATGGCTCCATGACTCGCACTTGCTTCACACAGCGGGAGAAATAGGGATCGTTCTGTTGTTTTTTTTGCTGGGCCTTGAGTTTTCCTACGATCGTTTTAAGACCATTGCTCGCAAAGTATGGCCGGCCGGCACGCTTGATCTTGTTCTTAATTTAATCGTCACCGCTGGAATTTGTATGGCCTTCGGTTTGGACGGGGTTTCTTCCTTAGTGATCGGCGGGGTTGTGTTTGCGACCAGTTCGACGGTTACGGCAAAGCTGATGCAAAGCACGAAGCGGATGGCGAATGCCGAGTCCGAATTTATGCTGGGCTTGCTGATTTTCGAGGATTTGGCCGCTCCCCTATTTGTTGCGCTCTTGATTGGTCTAGTCGAGGGACAGGCATTAACGCCGGCTTCTTTGCTGTTGGTAATGGGTAAAGTAGCGATATTGGCCGCTGGAGCGATAGGAATCGGAAAGTTTGTTTTCTCCAAGCTCCATGACTTTTTCGAACGAATATTTTCAGAGGATTATTACATTGTGCTTACTGTCGGTTTGGCCTTGACTTACGGGGGGCTGGCGGTGTACTTAGGTCTCTCCGAGGTGTTGGGAGCGCTTCTGGCCGGAATGATGTTATCCGAAGCCAGGAAGACAGAGGATATTGAAAATAAAGTGCTTCCCGTACGCGATTTGCTTCTGCCCTTGTTTTTCGTTTATTTCGGTACAACGGTTATTTTGGGTGATCATGTTCCTTATGTGGGTTTGCTCATCGTTCTTGTCTTATGGTCGACTGCCGCCAAAGTGATCACCGGATATTTCGGGGGGAAGTGGTACGGTTTGTCCAAAAAGGCTTCGATGCGAGCAGGGCTTTCCATTACTACTCGGGGAGAGTTTTCCGTTGTAATTGCCAGTCTTGCGGCAGGTTCCGCCAAATTGCTTGCCAGTTTGTTCATTTTATTATCGGTTGTGCTCGGCATCGTATTATTTCAGACGGCTCCTTGGTTAACCAATAGGTTTCTAGGGAAAGGAAAAGGGAAAGCTTCCAGATCTAAGGCTCCCGATGGACCGATATAATTTTTACAATTAGGAGGAATGAGGATTGACCAAGACAATCGGACTGATATGCGGCAGTTTAAGGAAAGACTCCTACAACCGGATCGTCGCTCAAGCTTTCACGGAGATGGATAGTTCCTTGCAGTTTCGCTGGATCGAAATACGGGAGCTTCCTTTGTTTAACGACGATCTGGATACCGATGACGGCGGTCCCGAGCCGGTACGGGTTTATAGATCGGCCATCCGGCAGGTTGACGGCGTACTGATCGTAAGTCCCGAGTATAATTCGGGAATTCCGGGCGTACTAAAGAATGCGTTGGATTGGGCCTCGACACCCCCGAAGACGGCGGCGCTGCTCAGAAAACCCGTCGGTGTCGTAGGGGCGACGCCGGGCGGGAAAGGAACCGCTTTTTCTCAACAGCAAATAAGGCAAACATTAGACGCCATTCAAGCGCACGTGCTGCCGTTTCAGAAGGTTCTCATCTCACAAGTGCGCGAGAAAATCGATGCGGACCGGGGAGTTCTGACGGATGAGAAAACCCGGACCTATTTGCAACGATATTTACAGCATTTCGTCCATTGGATCGATCATATACCGGTTTTGGATTGATTTTATGGAAATGGCAGTCGATGAACCGATAAAGATGAGGGAGTGAGTGATGAAATGAAGCGATATATTGGGAGCAACATCGATGTACTATTTGACTCAGAGAAGTGCATTCATTCAGGAACGTGCGTTAGAGGATTACCGAATGTGTTTAACGTAAAAAAGAAGCCATGGGTAAATGCCGATGGGGAACGGGCAGAAAAAATCGCAGCGCTAATCGAAACATGTCCAAGCGGTGCGCTGCAATATATTCTAAAGACATCGGAGGAGTCGAAATGATCGAAATCAAAGAGGACGCGAATGGTTTCTTTGTAGGAGAACCGCAACAAAGAGATGCGGAAATTCATTATGTTCGGAACGGAAGCGACAAGATTATCTTAGATCACACTTTTGTTTCCGATCGTCTGCGCGGCGAAGGGGTAGGACAAGCTTTGGTGAAGAGAGTTGTGGATCTAGCTCGCGAGAAAGGGCTCAAGATTATCCCGACGTGCCCCTTCGCCAATAGCCAATTTAGACGTCATCCGGAATGGCATGACGTATTGAATAGCTAATTAATGAAGAAGGGCAAGGTCTTAAGATATAGCCCGGTCAGGGCGTGTTAAAAGGGAGCGGGGGAGCTCCCTTTTATTGCGCGGTATAGCCTCCGTCCAGAACGACGGCCTGGCCCGTGACCCCTTTGGCTTGCTCGCTTGCCAGGAACAGGGCGTAATCTGCGACTTCGTTCGTGCCAAGCAAGCGGCGTTGGGGGACAAGCGGGAAGATCACTTCTTCCAATACTTTCTCCAATGCCACTTGGCGTGTATGGGCCAGATCTTGCAGCTGCCCCCGAACTAAAGGGGTATCCACATAACCCGGACAAAGCGCATTAACGGTAATGCCGAAGGGGGCTGCTTCCAATGCAGCGACCTTAGTTAAGCCGATGACGCCGTGTTTAGCGCTATTATAAGCCGCTTTGCCCGCAAAGCCGACGAGTCCGTTAATGGAGGCGAGATTAAGGATTCGGCCATAGCCTTGTTGCTTCATATAAGGAAGCGCGTGCTTGATGGAGATGAATGGGGCCGTGAGCATGACCTTGAGCATCAGCTCAAATTTCTCTGTAGGGAAGTCCTCTATCGGAGCAACGTGCTGAATCCCTGCGTTATTGATCAGGACGTCTAAACGCCCGAATCGTTCAACGGTCCGGGAAATGAGTCCAGAGATATCCTCTTCCAAAGTAACGTCAGCTCGGATGGCAACCGCGTTATAGCCTGAGTGGACGAGCTGTTGAACGACTGCCTCCAATATCGGACCATTGCGATCCGATAAAACAACAGAAGCGCCGTGCTGAGCAAAGCTTTCGGCGATATTGAATCCAATACCTTGGGCTGAACCCGTCACGATGACGACGCGACCCGCGAACGATTTGTCCATGGCCATTAGTATGCACCCATCCGAACTTGCTCCGATACGATTAGCGGCGGCTCCGTCGCCGTCCGGATATCCTCGACCGAATAACCTTCCGCAACCTCTACGAGAAGCAGACCTTCAGCCGTAACGTCGATGACGGCCCGATCGGTAATGATTCGGTTTACGACTTTTTTGCCTGTCAGAGGCAAGCTGCATTCGTTTAATATTTTCGATTGGCCGGCTTTGTTGACATGGTCCATGATGACCACGATCTTCTTCGCCCCATGTACCAAATCCATCGCGCCGCCCATACCTTTGACCATCTTGCCGGGAATCGTCCAATTGGCCAAGTCTCCGGCTTCGGATACTTCCATGCCGCCGAGGATAGCCAGATCAATATGTCCGCCGCGTATCATGGCGAAAGAATCCGCGCTGCTGAAATACGAGGCGCCTGTAATAGCCGTTACGGTTTCCTTGCCGGCATTAATCAAGTCCGGATCGACCTGATCGGGCGCCGGATAAGGTCCAATGCCAAGCAGGCCGTTCTCCGATTGCAGCACGACCTGCTTAGCCGGCGAAATATAATTGGCTACGAGGGTTGGAATGCCAATGCCTAGATTAACATAATAGCCGTCCTGTAATTCCTTCTCCGCGCGCCGCGCGATACGTTCCCGAATCGACATTTGACCGCTCATTGTATGCATCTCCTCTCCTTGGAATGATTATTGCGTCGTTAGCCGCTCGATTCGTTTCTCCTGCGCACCTACGATCAATTGTTGTACATAGATACCAGGAGTGTCTATGGATTCGGGATTCAAATCGCCGATTTCCACTAGCTCCTCGATCTCGGCAATCGTCACTTTACCTGCGCTGGCCATCATCGGGTTGAAATTACGAGCGGTTTTGTTATACACCAGATTGCCCATCCGATCGCCCTTGGCTGCGCGAATCAAGCTGAAGTCTGCGGTCAGGGCGTGTTCAAGAATGTATTCTTTGTTGTTAAAAATGCGGGTTTCGCGTCCGTCGGCAAGAGGAGTTCCGACTCCCGCAGGCGTATAGAACGCTGGTATTCCGGCTCCACCGGCTCTGATCCGCTCGGCAAGCGTCCCTTGCGGCACCAAATGCGCCTCGATTTCCTTGCTGAGTACCTGACGCTCAAACTCTTTATTTTCACCGACATAGGATGCGATAATTTTCGTGATTTGTTTGTTCCTGAGAAGCAGGCCAAGTCCCCAATCGTCGACCCCGCAGTTGTTGGAGATGATGGTCAGATTGCCTACTCCGCTGTCGGCCAATGCCTTGATCAGTTGCTCCGGAATGCCGACGAGGCCGAAACCGCCGACCATTATCGTCGCGCCATCCGGGATACCTTTTACCGCTTCGGAAAATGAATTCAGTATTTCCTTCATACGAAAGGACTCCTTTCTAGTGGAATATTGTACGGATAGAAAACTAAACGCCTTCTACTATAGTTGCGATGCCTTGGCCGCCGCCGATGCATAAGGAAGCAAGCCCCAAACGAGAGTTTCTGCGCTGCATTTCATACAACAGCGTGACAAGCACGCGGGCACCGCTGGCGCCAATCGGATGGCCGAGCGCAATGGCCCCGCCGTTCACGTTAAATATCCCGGGGTCGTAATCGAAATGCTGGCCATAAGCAAGCGCTTGAGCAGCGAAGGCTTCGTTCACTTCCAGCAACTGTATCTCTTTCATGGTCAGACCGGCTTTCGCTAGTGCCCGTTCAGTTGCGGGTATCGGACCGATCCCCATCATCGAGGGTTCAACGCCTGCCGAAGCATGGGAACGAATGATGGCTAGCGGTTTAATACCCAGCGCGATTGCTCGCCGTTCAGACATGATGACGAGAGCGGCTGCACCGTCATTAATGCCGGAAGCGTTGCCGGCGGTCACCATGCCGTCTTGCTTAAATGCGGGGCGAAGCTTTGCGAGTGCCTCCAATGTCGTATCGCGACGCGGATACTCATCCTTGCTGATGGAGAGCGCCTCGCCCTTCTTCTGCGGGATGCTCACGGAGACGATCTCGTCGTTGAACCGTCCGGCATCTACGGCTGCCTTCGTTTTTTGCTGACTCTCCCAAGCAAATTGGTCGAGTTGTTGACGCGTAAAGCCGTAACGTTCGCCAATGTTCTCGGCAGTAATTCCCATGTGGTAGTCGTTCATTGCGCACCATAGCCCGTCTTGGATCATCGTGTCCACGACAGATTGATTCCCCATCCGATAACCGGAACGGGCACCCGGCAGTAGATAAGGGGCAAGCGACATATTTTCCATGCCGCCGGCTACGATAATTTCGCTATCCCCGCAAACGATGGCGTTGTATGCCATGCTGACGGCTTTCATTCCCGAGCCGCATACATGGTTAATTGTCATGGCGGGGGCGTTAACGGAAAGCCCTGCGTTTAATGCAGCTTGTCGAGCCGGGTTCTGGCCAAGTCCAGCTTGCAGAACGTTGCCCATGATGACCTCGTCTACTTGATCGGTGTCGATGCCCGCGCGTCGGACCGCTTCGGCGATGGAGATAGAACCAAGACGAATGGCGGACAAGTCCTTAAATATCCCGTTAAAACTGCCAATGGGTGTCCGCACCGCACTGGCTATGACCACGTTGTTCGTCGTTGCTCCGTTGCGATTCGTCAATTCAATCATCACTCCTAATCGATTTTCTTTTTTAACGCAACCAATTGCTGTAGCAAGTCTCCCATTTGCTCTGCGGTGCCTCTTGGATCCTCGTACTCGTAAAATCCTTTGCCGCTTTTGACGCCGAGCTCGCCTTTGTCCGTTCTTTGCACGATGGCCTGAGGCGCTTGGGAACGATTATCCAACTCCGGAAAGAGATGGCCCGTTACCTTGCCCCAGATGTCCAATCCGCCAAGATCGGCGATTTCGAAAGGACCTTTGAATGCCCAGCGCAGGCCAAGCCCTTCTCTTACGACCGTATCGATCTGACCGGCATCGGCTACGCCGCTTTCCAGCAAATAACAAGCTTCCCGCATGAGTGCGGCTTGCAGGCGGTTTAGGATAAATCCGGGAATGTCCTTGTTCAAAACAACCGGCGCTTTACCGCAATGTTGCAATAGGGAAACGGTCTCGTTCAAAATGCGAGGAGGAGTGGACGGCAATCCGACGATTTCGACCACCGGGACGACATCCGCCGGATTGACGAAATGTGCGATAATCATGCGGTCCGCGATAGTTAGTCCTGTGACAAGCTCTTGCAGAGAGAAGGTAGAAGTGTTGGAGGCGACGATCGCCGTCGGTTTAATAAGTACTTCTAGTTTTCTAAATACGTCATGCTTGAGATTCAATTGTTCGGGGACGGCTTCTACAATCAGATCCGCTGTTGCAACCGCTTTCTCAAAATCGCTGTAGACGACAATGGAAAGCGCTTTGGCCGCTTGAAGCGAGCTCTCGGAAAGAGATTGGATATTCGGATCATACAAAGACACGTCAAAGCCATGACTCGCAAACAATTTGGCGATTCCTAACCCCATTGTTCCCGCTCCCAGAACGGTAATGTCTTTAATCAAGATTAGCCCCCCTAGTCGAATATTTAATCTCATTGTACATGCGACTTTTTTATGAGTAAAATACATATATAGAATATTATTTATTCCAAATATCTATATATAAAGGTGTGGAAAAACACGATGGATATGCGGCAATTAAGCTACTTTCTAGAGGTCGCGCAGCACGCAAGTTTCTCTAAGGCAAGCCAAGCTATTCATCTCTCGCAGCCAACGCTAAGCAAAATGGTAAAAAACCTGGAAGATGAGCTGGGTGTTGTGCTGCTAGACCGTTCCACGCGCAGAGTGGTGTTGACGGAAGCAGGCAAAGTAGTTCAAGCGCATGCGCAAACGGTCATCAATGCTTCGCAGCATCTGCTGGCCGCGGTAGCGGATTTAACGGAGATGAAGAAGGGGCAATTTACTTTGGGGCTGCCTCCGGTAATCGGAGCAAGCTTCTTCCCGAAGGTTATAGCGGATTTCCATCAGTTGTATCCAGACATCACGATTCGTATCGTGGAGGAGGGGGGCAAACGGATCGAGCAGCTTCTCCTTGAGGGGAAAATTAATCTCGGGGTTGTCGTGCTGCCGGTTGATGAACGAAAATTCGAGGTTGTTCCGATTGTGGAGCGGCATCTGAATCTCGTTTTGCCGCTTACGCATTCGCTGTCACAAAGACAGAAAGTTCGGCTCACGGACTTGAAGGACGAGCCGTTCATCCTTTTCCGCCAGGAATTCAATCTGCACGACCGCGTGAAGGAAGCCTGCATTCGCGAAGGGTTTGAGCCCCGTGTAGCGTACGAAAGCACGCAATGGGATTTCATCTACGAATTGATCTGCGCCAATCAAGGGATATCCTTGCTTCCGGAAACGATATGCGCGAGGCTCGATCCGGGCAAGGTTCGCGTCATTACGCATGTCGAGCCCGGCATTCATTGGGATTTAGCGATTATCCGGAAAAAGGGCGGCTACATTTCCCATGCGGCCAAAGGCTGGATCGAGTTCGCTCGCCAGGTGTTTCTTGCATGAGCCAATGGCATAAGAAGATAAACGCTTCCCGACAATCTCCGGAACCTTTTGTTTAAATAAAACCCCAATAGGAAAGGATTCTATAGATAAGATTATTTTGGAGGACCGCCATGCTGGATAACGGAAAGATTAATTCTCGCCAGGCTGGTTTTTTGATGTTTTCTTTCCTAATGGGAAGTGCGATTCTGATGATCCCATCTACTGTAACTTCCTTAGCAAAACAGGACGGCTGGCTATCGGTCCTTATAGCCACAGTATTCGGATTGGGAATCGTCCTTATCTATACCACGTTGGGACTCCGGTTTCCGAAGCAAAGCATCATACAATACAGCGAAATGATTTTAGGGAAATGGATCGGGAAAATCGTAGGACTTCTATACATATGGTTTCCTTTTCATCTCGGGACTCTTGTTATTCGAAACTCTAGCGATTATGTAGCGTCGACCGCGTTGCCGGATACGCCGATGATCGTGATAAGCGGATTATTTTTGGCGGTAATCGCCTATGGGATTCGGGGAGGAATTGAAACGCTTGGACGAGTCAACGAAATAATACTTCCTTTTCGCGAGCCTATCGTGCTGTTGATTGTCGTTCTTCTGCTTAAGGACATGAAATTGGGAAAACTTGCGCCGTTACTGGGTGATGGAGTGTTGCCCGTTCTGAAAGGTTCTTTCCCCGTTACTTCATTTCCGCTAGGCGAAACGGTTTTGTTCACCATGCTTTTGCCTAACATCAGCAATATCCGGAAATTAAAAAAAGCCTACATGTTTGCCATTGTATTAGGGGGAATCTTTCTAACTTTAAGCGTAATATCAACTCTACTTGTGTTAGGTCCTTCCATCACTTCGCGATTGAACTTCCCGGTTCAATCTATTATTAAAGTCATCGATATCGCCGACTTTGTGACAAATGTGGATTCATTTGGAATGCTGCTGTGGATATCGTCTAATTTTGTTAAGATTGCCGTCTGCTATTATTGTACTGCGGTTGGGATTGCCCAATGGTTTAGGCTTTCCGATTATCGGCAAATGGTGACCCCCGTCGGGATTCTGATGCTGATCTTCTCGATGACCGTGTATGAGAATAATATCGAACAATCTACGTTCGCAGCCACGATCTGGCCCTTCTATGCCATGCCCTTCGAGGTGTTGATCCCACTGTTCATGCTGCTGGTTTCCATCATAAGGAAGTTGGACGGAAGGGGTAGGGGGAAATGAAGCTGGGTTGGGTTATACGTCTGTTAACTGCCAGCCGTCGTTACAAGAAGTCATCAATCCAAAAGCGTGACCCGCGGAAGAGCGAGCCTCTTAGCGGGGCTTTTGCATTGGACATAGAGCATTTGAAGTCGATTTTCGATCGATCTTCCGATATCGTGTACCGTGAATTTAACATCGGCCGTATGCAGAAAGGGGTACTCATCTTTCTGGAGGGGCTTGTCAACTTGAAAATGATTGATGAAGACATTCTGAAACCGTTATTGGAATATGGAAAAAGCATGCCTCAACCATCAAACCTTCGATTAAAGGATATGGAGAAGCTGCTGCAGGATCAAATTATTTCTGTAGCGCAGGTCAACCGGGGAGAGAGTTTTCAAGAAATCGTCGACTATGTCCTTTCCGGCGATACGGCTCTATTGATTGAAGGAGCGAGTAAAGCTTTTTTCTTCAGCACCAAGGAATGGGAAAAGCGGTCGGTGGAGGAACCGGCAACGGAAGCCGTTATTCGCGGTCCAAGAGAAGGTTTTACCGAAAATCTTCGGACCAATACGAGTTTGATTCGCAGAAGGCTGAAAACCCCGCAATTGAAAATGGAAGGATTGACGGTGGGACGGTTGTCGAAAACCGAAATCGTCATTACTTACTTGGACGGCATCGTAGATGAGGCAATCGTGACGGAAGTTCGGGAAAGGATCGGTCGAATCGATATCGATGCGATTCTGGAAAGCGGATATATTGAAGAATGGATCGAGGATAATCCCTATTCCGTATTTCCCCAAGTCCAGAATACGGAGCGTCCCGATAAAGTGGTCGGGCATTTATTGGAAGGCAAAGTCGGTATTATCATTGATAATACTCCTTTTGCGCTTATTGTACCGGTTACCTTTTTCGATATGATGCAAGCCAGCGAAGATTACTATCAACGTTATTTCGTGTCTACCGCAATCCGCTGGCTCCGTTACATGTTCGTGGTGACCGCGCTGCTGCTGCCATCCCTTTATATTGCCTTATTAACGTTTCATCAAGAAATGCTTCCGACTAACCTGCTGCTCAGCGTAGCCGCTTCCAGGGAAACGGTTCCGTTTCCGGCTATTGTCGAAGCGATGCTAATGGAAGTTTCTTTCGAAGGGTTGCGGGAAGCGGGCGTTCGTCTACCGCGACCGGTCGGACAGGCGGTAAGCATTGTCGGGGCGCTCGTAATCGGCCAGGCCGCGGTCCAAGCAGGACTTGTTTCCGCGCCGATGGTCATCGTCGTGTCGATAACGGGCATTGCCTCTTTTACTATGCCGAGTTTCTCCCAGTCCATAGCCATCCGCCTGCTTCGTTTCCCCATGATGGTTGCTGCGGGTACATTGGGAATATATGGAGTACTGATGGGAACATTAATCATTCTGATCCATATGACGCGGCTTCGCTCGTTCGGTGTCCCCTACATGTCACCCGCGGCTCCATTGCAATTCAGTGATCTGAAAGATGTTCTAATACGGATGCCTTGGTGGGGTATGGTCGAGCGTCCGGAACAAACGGGAAAGAAAAATCCTCAGCGCATGAAAAACCGGTTCCGTCCCGATCCGCCAAGCCGCGGCGAGTAGGTTGTCGATGAGAAGGATGATATTGATGAGAAAGAAAGGAATTGTGCTGCTGATCATCGTCATGACGCAAATCTTAACGGGTTGCTGGAGTCGGGTAGAGGTGAATGATCTCTCGATCGTGACGGCGACGGCTCTAGATAAGATTGAAGGCGGCAAAATCCGATTGACGCTGCAAATCGCCGTTCCGAGGATGCTTGGACAGGTCGGAAGCGGAGGCGGAGGCGGGGGCGGCCGGGGCAGCGGAGGCGAAAAAAAATCAACCGTCACCGTTTCCGAGAACGGTGAAACCGTATTGGACGCTTTCCGCAGACTTCAGGAGAAATTGCCTCGCAAATTATTTTTTTCTCATAGCCGAATTATTATCATAGGAGAACAATTGGCACGGGATGGAGTTTCTCCTGTTCTTGACTTTTTCTCGAGATATCGGGAAGCCCGGCTTCATAGCTATATTTTGTTTACGAAGGGGGAGGCGTCAGACATTCTGAACATCCCGCCGAAATGGGAAAAAATCTCGTCCGAGGAAATCAGGGAAGAAGAGAAGTCGCATATCGGTGTGTCGATTTATTTAGTCGACTTTCTGGATATGCTGCTTACCGACGGCGTGGAACCGATTGCCGCTTTAGTGGAACCGAAATCCACGGAGGTCAAGAAAAAGAGCGATTCCGAAAGCGGACAATCGCCACCCGAGTCGGAGAAGAGCGTTGTCATTGCAGGGGCAGCCGTGTTTCGTAAAGATAAATTGATCGGTTGGATGAATGGCAAGGAAGCAAGAGGTGCGCTATGGCTTCGCAATGAGTTGAAACAAGCGGTTATCACGGTAACTATTCCGGAAGAAATGGGCAACGGAAAGGTAAGCGCCAAGTTATTAAAGGGAGAGTCGAAATTTAAACCGATATTGAAAAATAACAAGCTGATAATGAAAGTGGAAATTCGTGCACAAGATGATTTGTACGAGAATAGTTCTAAACTGGATCTTAACAAACCCGATGCCATTAAATATGTCCAAAAGAAGCTGGAAGAGGATATTGAAAAAAGAATTCAAATCGTACTCGACAAGACGCAAAAACAATTCAAATCGGACGTATTCGGGTTTGGTACGGCAGTATATCGAACATACCCCAAAGCGTGGAAGAAAAAGTTCAAGGACCGTTGGGACCAGGAATTTCCTGAGTTAGAAGTGAAAATTGCCGCTCATGTGAGGGTGGTTCGCACAGGTCTTACGAACAAATCAATCACGTTGGAGGACAAGGAGTTTATCAAATAATGAAGATTATGATGATTACGATCGGTTTTATCTTGCTGGCTGGCTGGGATGTTCCAAGTTTGTTGAAAAAGAACCGGAAAAAAGATCTGGTTGTGTACTCTCTGTTCATGATTACGGCGCTGATTTTGGGCATCTTGGTTGCGCTTCATGTCCGCTTGCCCAATCCATCCAAGGGATTGGAAGCGATTTTCAAACCGTTGAGTTCATTGTTGAAAGCGGGTTAACGAAAATAAACTTGGCCTGTGACCTGAAGTTCCATTAGAGAACATGCAGATCACAGGCTAAGTGCGTTTTAAACCCTAGCAGCGGTCGTTAATGACCCATCATCATGGCAGGATCTGCTTTTTCCGATCCTATATCCGATTTATCCTCTGGCTGCGGCTTCGGTTTGCGAAGGATAAAGCTAAGCAAGATCCCGATAATAGCTAGGCCGGTCGACAAGAGGAACGTATCGGAGTAGGCGGATACGGCCGCTTGCAGCGGATTGCCTTCCGGACCTATTTTCGCGATATGATCGGCCGTTCTTGAAGTGAGGTAACCCGTCAGCCCGGCTACCGCGAACGATGTTACGACTTGCTGCGCAGCGGTCGTCAGCGGAGTGACGCGGCTAACGAGTCTGCGGGGAGCCGCGTTAAGCACGTGAGTATTAAGCGACATCATGGAAAGTCCCATACCCGATCAGATCATAAACAATGGCAGAAGAATCATTCCTAGCGGAGTATCCAAATCGGTCTGAGACAGGAGGAGCAAGGCACATGCAACAACAGTCAGGCCGACCAAAGCAAGCGGTCTGGCGCCGATTTTGTCGAACAGCCGTCCGCCGATCGGCATAAAGATCATTGAGCCTAAAGCTTGGGGAATCATAATGAGTCCCGTATCAAGGGGTGAATATCCTTTAATCTGCTGCAAAAAGACAGGCATCAGGATCATCGCGCCGAACAAAGCGATTTGTACGATCCAAGTCAGTAAAATACCGCGCGTAAAATCGGAGGAACGGAACACGCGCAGCTCGAGCAACGGTTGCTTATGCCGAAGCTCTACAATAATAAATAGGAGCAGCGCCACGCCTCCAACGATTAGGCCGGTTAATGTGTTGTCTGTCGTCCAACTGGTGCGGCCGCCTTCGCTTACGCCGTAAGCAAGGCTGGAGAACGCGATAGGGGCGAGAATCATGCCCAGTATATCGAGCGCGGGCGCTTTGTTTTGTTCGAAAATCGGCAAATACTTGAGTCCGATTAACACCCCGACGATACCGATCGGCACGTTAATCAGGAAAATCCAATGCCATGTAACGGATTCGATTAGCCAGCCGGACAAGACGGGACCAAGAGCCGGAGCCATCAGCATCGGAATTCCCAGCATTCCCATAACGGCGCCTCTCTTTTCGGCAGGAGCAAGACGGAAAATCATGGCCATGCCTATTGGCATTACCATTCCCCCGCCAATCCCTTGAATGATACGGTATATGATGAGCTGCTCGATCGTTTGTGCTGCCGCGCAAAGAGCGGATCCGATCGTGAATAAAGTTATCGTAATTAGAAATATCCGTTTGGAGCCGAATTTGTCCGTCATCCACCCGGCAAGCGGAATAACGGCAGACAACGCCAAAGTATAACCGGTAAATGTCCATTGTACCGTATTTAAGGAAGCGTGAAAGTTCTCTTGAAATCCGGATAAAGCGACATTCACGACGGTGCTGTCGAGTATAACCATGATCATGCCGACAATGACGGCCATTAGCGGCGCTATGATGGCTTTCATCGAAAAGGGCTGTTCGGAAGCCCCCTTTGTTGCTGTTTGGGCAGACATTTAGTTAAAACCTTCTCTCCATGATTTTTTTCCTCGAATGCTTTACAATGTAAATTGTGAGGCATCGGGTGGTTTCTATATGCATGACCCATGGTTTTTGTTGAAAACCAATCGGTCATTAGCTATAATCATTTTACTTGTTGTCGGTTAAATGTCAATCCTTTTTGAGAAGGGGAAATCAATTGAGTCTGCTAAGACAAAGGATTATGGATTCCGCCATGCGATTTTTCTCGGAGAAAGGTTACTCATCGACCTCTATCCAAGACATCGCAAATGATTGCGGCATCGCTAAAGGCTCGTTGTATAAGTTTTTCGCATCCAAAGAGGATTTGCTGATTGAAGTCTACGATGCCCGAATACAGGACATGTACGATCAAGCAGAGATCATCAAGGCGGATCCAAATCTTTCTTCTAAAGAAAAATTGATCCGCGAAACTTTGCATCAGTTTATATTTTTTACGGATTTTAAGTTTAGCATGCAGGAATTTCAAGGACTTCCTCTGCACGATGAAGGGAAGTTTGCTCCTTTTCTTCAACGGTTAAGAGCCAATATGCTTCATTATTACACGGACTGTTTGCTCCGGGCTTATGGACAGGAAATGGAGCCGTATATTTGGGATTTGGTTGCCGTATATGTTGGCATCTTGAAGCAATATTCGATCTTCCCTATGTTCTTAAACAGTTCTCTTAATCTTGAACATGCTTCGCTATTTATTGTCGATCGTATGGACGAGATGGCAGCGGGCATTCTCGGTTCGAAACCTCAACCGGTTCTGCTGCCTTCGGTCATGAACGAATTCGTGAAGTTCGGGAAGCAGGGACAATCGGTAACGACGGATAAGCAGATAGCCAATTTGTTGGAAGTCCTCTTAACCACCATACATGAGCTCGCCGTGCCTAACGCCCGTAGGAAAGAACTGCTTGAAGCTGCTCTTCTGCTTCAGGAGGAAACGGTCAAAGAGGAGCCAAGAAGGGTGCTTATTCGCGCGCTTCTGGACTTCTTGCGCAACCAGCATGAATTAATAAGCATCGCCGGACAGTTGTCCAGGCTGTTGGATTAATAGGTGATTTGGGTGTGCAGGCGGGGAGATAGGCGGAAAAACCGTCTAATTCATGCGTGGAGGGGTGCACTGGCGGGGAGATAGGCGGAAAAACCGCCTAATTCAAGCGAGACAAGGTGTGCAGGCGGGGAGATAGGCGGAAAAACCGTCTAATTCATGCGAGGCAAGGTGCGCAGGCGAGGAGTTAGGCGGAAAAACCGCCTAATTCATGCGAGGCAGGTGTGCAGGCGGGGAGATAAGCGGAAAAACCGTCTAATTCCTGGGAGGCAGGGGGGCGCTGGCGAGGATGATGACCTTAGTAAGCTTTTTGGGATCAAGTCGGGTCGGGCAAATACAGTTTTGAAGTTCAAATGAAAGACCCTAATCCTATTTAAGGATAAGGGTCTTTGATTTTTGCGGCCGGAACTATTGTGCTTTGCCGCCTAAAATAATATCAAGATGGCGGGATGTATCATAGACCAGTTGGAGCGGATCCGCAGCGTAAATACCGAGCTCGGCCGTCAGCGTATCCATATAGTGGATATGTTGTAACGCTTGGCGAACAGCGCTCCAATTCACGTCTCCGGCAAGTAAGGACACAAAGCCGTGACCATTGCCAACGCTAGTCAGAAAATCTTTGACATGGATTTTGAAAATGCGCGGTCCCAATATTCGAATCCATTGTTCAGGATATCCATACAGCAGGACGTTGCCCACATCGAAGTAGACGCCGACATTCGGAGAGCCGATCTCATCCACGTATCTAGCCATTTCCAAAGGTGACAACAAGAACTTGTTCCACACATTCTCGACGCCGATACGGGTTTTTCGTTTCTCAGCTTCTGACGAGAGCACCCGCAGCTCCTGTTGGCTACGTTCATAACACTGATCATACGAAGTCTCGGGATTCACCGTCCCCGGTACGACCAATACGGTATCAATGCCAAGAAGCTCGGCTAACTCCAACTGCTTGGTAACAACTTGGCGGCCCTGTGCGCGAACCGATGCATCCGGCGAGGACAGAGAATGCTGCCACAGCAGCCCGGTTGATAGGCTGCGCAGCTGCAATCCGTAACGACGCGCCAGCTGACCAACTTTTTCGGCCTCGGCCGCTGTTGTATCCATCGTTAAACCTAGCCCGCCGGATGCATACAAATTAAGCTCTACCGCAGCGTAACCGGCCTCGCTGCTTACGGCCATCACTTGCTCTAGCGGAGTATCCGCTTTGAAGCACCATTGATTAATTGCTTTTAACAAAGGGAACGCCCCTTCCGGGTATAATCGGCTTTCCTGAGGCTGCTGAATCGTTAGCGGCCAAGGTTACAGCTAAAGTGTCGGCAGCATCGGAGTAATCACATAAGATGAGGCCGGGTTGGTTGGTTCTGATGGCTTCCACGAATGCCTTGTCCTGCTCATAATAAAAATCGACTTCCGAGGTTTCCGTCACATCTTGATGATCATCCTTGATGCGAAGCGTCCCGCCATCGATTGAAAGGTAGAAGTCATGCCCATAAAATTCTACTCCGCTGCGTCCGACATATTTCGCCAGACAACTGCTCGTAATGTTTCCGATAGCTCCCGACTCCAGGACGAACGAAACGGTTCCGACATCATAAGCAGTGGCATCGGGATCGATGTTATGAATATATCTTTTTTCATGGATGGCGCTAACTTCCTTAAATTCTCCTGCCAAATAGCGGATCAAATCAAGCTGATGCGTGGATTGTTCGACCAACTGACCGCCCGATTGTTCCATGATCGTCCACCATCTCATGCCGGGCATATCTCCCAAACGATACGCAAGAACCAAATCAACTTGTTTCTCGGCCAGATAGGCTTTCGCTTTTGCAACGATATCTAAATAACGCAAACAGTATCCAGAAGAGTGAATAATGCCTGATTCGCGAATGACGCGCTCTTTAATCCGAACCTCGTCAATATGTAACCCAAGTGGTTTCTCCGCCAACAAATGAATCCCTTGACGAGCCGCCGCCTCTTCGATCCCTGAACGGGCAAAAGGGGGCGTACAAATAAACAAAGCATCAATCTCCCCCGAGTTAATCAGTTGATCGATGCTTTCAAACGACTTCTTCGCGCCATAGGTTTCTGCGACTTCTTGGGACCTCTTTTGATTAATATCGTAAATTGCGGTGACCTGAGCGTGCTCTATTCTCCGTAACGTTTGGATATGATGCTCTGCCATGCCGCCAACGCCAATAAAACCAATTCTAACTGCCATCCTTGAACTCATCTCCCGAATCGCGATTTTATTAGTTTCTATTCCAACTACAATAGAAGAATAATACATTCGGAAGACATTGTAGTTATTGAAATCAGATTATAATTTACGCGAAACGCTACGGATCGATAGGAAGAGAGATCAGCCGCGTTGCTGCTGTTTCCGCCATTCGGACGGCGAGATGCCTTCCGTTTGCTTGAACCATTGGGAAAAAGAATGCAGTCTGGCAAATCCGATTTGACCGGCGATTTCTTTGATGTCTTTGTCCGCGGAGCTTAGGAGCCATTTGGCCTCTGCCATTCGGCATTGCTGTTGGTAGTGTTTGGGGCTCATATGATAGATTTGCTCGAACAGTCGGCGAAATCCGGCTTCCGACAACCCGGCAAGCTCCGCCATTGCGGAAATTTGTACACCTTGCTGCAAGTTCTCGCGAATGTAATCCGCAGCGCTCGTAATGGTAAGCGCTTGTTGATCCTTCCGTGAATGTTCCAAAAGGAACAGAACAATAACTTCTGTCCAAGCGATATAATTCCACTGCTTTTCTTTCAAATGGGACGAACGAATCCGCAACCATTCGCGGAATAGTCGCCCAAACCGATCTTTATCCAAGCGGGATAAAGTGAAAACGACGGGTTTATCCTCGTTTACAAGCTTTCGCAGCAAATCTTTAATTCGGGGAGGAATTGCTGCCAGATGAATAACGGCATATCGGCTTTTGCCAAATCCTTCGAATCGATGTGACATATTTGCGGGAACGATGATAATATGGCCAGCCTCCAACATCTGTTTCCCATCGTTCCATTCGAATAGACCGCGACCCTCCATCAGAACGCTGATCTCCAACGTTTCATGACTATGAAAACCAGGATCCTGCCAGTCGCTATCCCCCGTCCCTATGAAGCTTCGATTTTGGAATTCGGAATGCATCCGTTATCCTCCCTGCCCGTTCGATTAACTCCCCATTTAGTAGACGAGAGTCGCTGTAATTAGTTGCGACAAAAAAGAACGCCGCCGTATTTAAACGGCGGAGTCCTGAATTTACCGATTAGTCTAGCGATTCAACCAGCTTTTATCAAAGCCATTGATTCTCCCGATTCCACGCTTAACTCCAGCGATTGGCTCATCACCTGCGTGAATACCGGTTCATTCGATGTCGGAATTACCCAAGTCGTTTTATCTTGAAGGGCGGACCGGGGAATTTGGAATGCGGTTCTCCAGAGGTTTTCCTTATGTTGCTCTGCATCCCTATCGATTCGGAGCACTACGCGGATATTTCCGATTACCTTGAATAAGTTGCTATAGTCGGACAATTCCACATCGATCCAATCGATAGATTCAACGCGTTCCACTTCCAGTGTAGCAATTATGCCCTGTTCGTTTACCAGTCGGACCCGATCCAAGTTGATATTTTTGTCGTTCAATTGGAAATCAGCCATCTCCAAAGCATGCGTTTTTCTTTTGGCCTTTACCAGCAAAGCAAAATCCACGTTTAACGTTGCTTGTTCACAGATACCGTTCTTGATCATGTGTGGACAACAAACTCCTTTTAATCATATGTTTTGTTCCGGTATCCATTTTACATAGATAATAATGCAAAGGCTGTTATACCATCGGGTATATTCTTAGGTCTTTTTGTCATAGAACAACGAATCCATTATAATAAAGCAATTACATCGCAGGAGAGGATTGTTTGAAAAAAGAATCTCTAACTTCAATTTTACTAAAACCATTTTCTTATACGTTCCTGCTAGTGCTGTTCAAACTCATGCTTCTACGCCTGTTATTATTTCAACAAATCGATTGGGTAAGGATGCCAGCGGATATCCTTGCTCTGCTTGCCATCCTCTGTACGGTGGAACTGATCACGTCCGCTAAATGGAAAAGCGTGTCTTTCGCGGTCGTTAACTTGATCGTTTCCGTGACGTTGTTCTCCTCAACCGTTTATTATACTCATTTCGGCTCCGTACCGACCTACACTGCTTTACTTGCGCTTAAGCAGGTGATGCAGATTAGATCTAGCATCGAGTCAACCGTTCAGGTAAGCCATTATTTATATTTCGTCGATTTGATTGTACTGATCCTCGTCTGGAGCTTGACCCGTAAAAGAGGGAGGACAATTCCCCGCGATAACGTCACTTGGAAGGCGAGCGTATTTCTGATTGTGATCGTATGCATACTGCTTTCCGGCAGGTACATTCGTCTTGGTGATTCGATTTCCAATGAGCTTGTACAAGCGGAAAGCCTTGGTTTTCTAGATTATCAAGTGGCTGCCGCTATCAAATTAAACCGAGCAGAAACTGCCGCGAAGAATGAAAATCTGCAGGATACGATCCATAAAATTAACCGGCTTCAATCGTCTTTTGCCTATCAAAGCCCTTCGGCCAAGGCGAAATCGCCTGCTTATTTTGGAGCGGCAAAAGGCAAAAATCTGATCGTCGTGCAGTTGGAATCCTTTCAGAACTTCCCTATCCGCTTATCGCTTAACGGGCAAGAGCTTACGCCGGTATTAAACGGGCTTACTAAAGAAGGTCTATACTTTCCGTATGTATTTCAACAAATCGGACAAGGAAATACTTCCGATGCGGAGTTTATGTCAAATACATCGATTTATCCAACGGGTACGATTGCCATGTCGATGGGCTACGGGGACCGGGAACTGCCAAGCTTGCCGAGACTGCTGCAGAAATATGGTTATGTGGCAGATACTTTCCATGTTAACGATGTCAAGTTTTGGGACCGAATTCAACTGTATCCGGCGCTTCATTTTGACCACTACTACGATAAACCGTTTTATCGGAACGATCATTTTAACGATTTCGGCGCTTCCGACGAAGAAATGTACCGGGTTGGCATGGAGAAAATATTGGGGCTCTCGAAAGAGCACAAACCGTTCTATACCCAGTTCATTACCGTATCCAGCCATTTCCCGTTTACAATGCCGGAGGATCGCAAGCGGATAAGCTTGCCCGATTCTTTGCAGGGTACCCAGTTAGGAAATTATCTTACCGCCGTCAATTACACGGATTACGCTCTGGGCACATTCATTGAACGGTTAAAGCAAGAAGGACTTTGGGATGATACCGTCCTGGTCGTATATGGCGACCATTTCGGACTTCAGCCGCAAGATAACGATCCGGCATGGGTCCAGTCGCAGCTCGGCATCCCCTATGAGCCGCGGGTATCGCGCTTTAACATACCGCTGATTATTCATCTGCCGGGGGAGAAGAAAGGGAAAGCGGTCGATCAGACAGGGGGGCAACTCGATATCATGCCGACTGTCGCCAACCTTCTTGGGATAAACTTGCAAAAAGAACAATTTGTTTCATTCGGGCACGATCTGCTAAATATTACTCGTAACACATTCGGTATGCGTTACTATTTGCCGACCGGTTCTTTCTTTAATAACGATATTTTGTTCGTTCCCGGCAAAGGGTTTGACGACGGCACGGGCATTTCGTTAAAAACGTTAAAACCAGTAACCGATATAAGTTCCTATCGCGATGATTACGACTATATTATGGAACAGATGCGCCTATCCGACGAATATGTTCGAGTATTGCCAAAGCGGGGACTATAAAGAGTAGCTAAATTCACTTATCGAATAGCTCACTTTTATCGAAAATCATGCTCAAAATGAAAAAGTGTTGGTGCAGGAGGTTTATACCTGTACCAACACTTTTTCGTCTTTTGCTGCTTTCTTGAGCATTCGGCTTTCACCAAGATAGGCAGGAGAAAATGAAGTCGCTCAGCCGATTCACGGCTGCATTTTCTGGTACCAAGAAGGGTTTCTTTTTGCGTATTTCGCTTTAATCGATGAAAAAAAAGAGGGGGTGTATCTCCTGTAGGAGCGACAGCGTTTGCCTTCGGAATCGTGAAATCTCCTTGTTACGAGTTTACCAATTCAGATTTCACGATTCCGACAGCAACCGGAAGGAGATCACCTCCGCAAAAACCATAATCGATAGAAACAGGAAAGAAGCTGCCCATAAGGTTCCGTTCCTTATGGGACTGCCTCTTCATTACATTTCAGCGCTCTTATTCTTTTGCCCAGCTATATTGAAGGACTGAATCATCGAATACATTTTGTAGACGCCGTAACTTTGCAATTGGATAAATGCTGGCATCAAGTCCAATCGGTAACGGGTTTGAATTTCGATGACCAGATGTACGGTCGCATAGGCTAGCAACAAGATGACATATAAGTGAGACTCATGCGTCTGCTTCATTCTATATAGAGCCAACAAAGAAAGAACACCGAAAGCGCTCATGACGATATACATCATTCTTTCTATTTTATTCAGAGTCACGCTCAAATCCGGCTTGTTCATCTCCTGCAAACTCCATGAAGTTGAGGCATCGCCCGATCCCCATAGACTGACTAGTTTTCGTGTCATAAGCGCCGCAAGTTCAGGTTTATCCGCAAGTCGTTCTTTGATGACTTCTAATTCAGCGCGATTCCTTTCCTCGCCCAATTCAAACTGCAGCACGTATCTCGCATCTTCCATCGACCAGGCGCCGTCCGTTTTCGCGTTTAATCCGACCATGAACTTCCAATAAGGCTCCCGGTTCGAAAGCGGATATTTCGTTATATCCGCGGATAGGATCGCGTAGCTCACGAGAGACTGTACCAAATAGAAAATAGCGACGACACCCGCGACTTTGGCGATTATTTTCCACGCTTGAGGTTTGGAATACGTCCGCAATTGATGAATCAAGAAGAATAGTATCAGCCCAATTATAAAGACACTGCCTAACGGTCTGATTATATTCGCGATGCCGAACGACAAGCCGATATAGATCCATCGATATTTCGAATCCCATCCTTTAATGAGGAAGAGACATCCGAGCATGAACAACAAAGTAGACAGATGCTGGTTGGTCAACACCGAACACATAATGATATTGGGAATATATAGCGCATAGGCAAGCGAGGCTATCCTTCCGCAAAACTCATTAAACATTCGAGCGGCGGTAAAATAAACGATAACGGTTGTCCCTACGCTGAATACAACGTTCATAAATTTAAGAATGAATAACGAACTTCCGAACAGCTTAATGATTAATGCTTCGTATAGGGTGAAACCGAGCTGATACACCCAACTGGTGAAATACTCGGTATCTGCAAAGGAGAAGTCGCCTAATGCAGCGCTCTTGGCGGCCGTATGCATATAGAGAAAATCCGAGGCCGGAGGCGTTTGAATCCAGAGGATCCAAACTATCCTTATAAGGAAAGCAAGTGAAATTAACGATAGGATAAACAATCTCTTAGATAAATAGCGGTCCGCTATGTAAGAAACAAGCAGTAGGATTCCCAGTGTTACCAACGCTGTCGTAACTGTCGTCAGCGCCGAATCGAATAGGGTCAAGGAATTAGTAAATGAGCTAACCAAGGCGACGATGAAAAACAAGCAGCCCGCAACGGTAACGATTTTCCCCAAAAGCTTCATGTTAACTCCTAAGATGATGAATTGAATTTTCATTAAATTATAACTTAACTTTATTCAATTATCATCATGAAGGGCAGAACATTTCCTTAATATTCACACGTCGTATGCGTTATCGCTTATCTTGACGACGGAACCAAAATGATTTATCATACAATTTAGTTAGTTCATTCTCAGAACAAACTAACAGAAAGAGTATGGAGGTACATCATTGACCGATCTAAACCATAACGATTCCGATGTCCTTTATGTTGGCGTCGACATAGGCGGAACCAAAGTGATTGTCCAAATTGTCGACCGCAATGGACTTGTTGTCTCTAGGCACAAAACAAGAACTTCAAGCGATTTGAATAGTATTGCCCAGATCGTCAATCAATGCGTTGCCGATTCCAAAATAAATAAAGAAAAAATCGCGGGATACGGGTTCGGTGTTCCTGCCGTAACGGATATTGAGCAAGGGATTGTCATAGAAGCTCCGGCTTTACAATGGCATAATCTGAACTTCGTGGAACAAATGCAAGCTTTATTGAAGAAACCGGTTACGGTTGAGAATGACGTGAATTGCGCGGCGCTTGGAGAAAGGTGGCTTGGAACTGCCAAATCCGTTGACGATTTCGTATTTATAGCCATTGGAACGGGCGTTGGCGCGGCTATCGTAACCGGGGGGAAGCTTCTACGCGGCAACCGGTTCATGGCTGGAGAAATCGGATATTTGCTGTCCGAAGAAGATTGGCAGGACAATATGAAGGTAACGTTCAAAAATTTCGGGGCTCTCGAAGAGAAAATATCAGGAAGAGCGCTGTCAGGCCATCGTATTCAACCGGAAGCGATATTCGAGCAATATAAAGAGAACAAAGGAGAAGGCTTCGACATCTTCGCTAAATATCTCAAGACTTTATCGATAACAATCGCCAATCTCTCGAGCTTATTAAATCCGCAGAAGGTCATTCTCGGTGGAGGGGTTGCGGAATCGCTGTCCGATGTGCTCGATCATTTGCGGGACCAGGTCGAGAAGATGTCTCCCGTACCCGTGTGCATCGAATGTTCTACCTTAGGTGAAAATGCCGGTGCTTATGGCGCTGCCGCATTTCTAATAAACAAGCTTAACGCGTAATAGGAACATCAAGAGGACGGAGGAGTTTTATGAAGAGAATTCAGATTCCAGGCGTGCAGCTGGCATCGACGCAATTGGTTATGGGTACGGGCGGAGACGCTTACCATCCAGATCACATGGATCATGTAACCCGATTATCCGATGCTTATTTCGAGTTGGGTGGTAATACGTTCGATTCCGCTCATCAATATGAAGGCAGTGAGGAAGCGCTTGGCCGCTGGCTGGAAAAGCGGAATATTCGGGACCGGGTCGTTATCTTGACGAAGGGCGCTCATCCTGACGATGGGAATCCCGGACCGAGGGTAAGCGCTAAGTACATTAAAGAGGATCTCATGGATAGCCTTGATAGGCTTCGCATTAAATACGTGGATATGTATGCGCTTCATAGAGATGATGTGACCGTTCCGGTCGGGGAAGTCATAGAAACCCTGAATCAAGCACTTCGCGATGGACATGTCAGAACGATCGGCGCATCCAATTGGACGCTAAGTCGTGTAATGGAAGCTAATCAATACGCCGCGGACAACAACCTTAAAGGGTTTGCTTTTACAAGTCCGAACTTCAGCTTGGCTAAGCCGTTGGAGCCTCATTGGCCCGGATGCGTTTCGGCGGATGAAAGCTTTTGCCGGTGGCATGAGAACAATCAGATTCCGTTGTTGGCGTGGTCATCCCAGGCAGGCGGTTTTTTCTCGGGTAGGTTCTCTCCGGATAATCGGGACAACGAGGATATGGTGCGTGTTTACTATAGCGACGAGAACTGGGAGCGGCTGAAACGGGCTAGACAATTAGCGGGTAAGAAAGATGTGACTCCGATTCAAATCGCTTTGGCATATGTGCTCCATCAGAGGTTTCCGACCTTTGCTCTCATCGGCCCGGAGAAGGTCGAGGAAATGAAATCGAGTTTTGCGGGGGCAGAAATCGCCTTGAGTCCAACTGAGCTTGCGTGGCTGGATTTGAAGACAAATGATTCTATCTTCGATAAGGAGTAAATAGATTGTTTGGACTAAAAGCAAACGAACGTGGTGCCGGTATTCGACATGTCAGGAAGCGTTTCAAGAGTTGGGAGCGTGATGCGAAATGAGTAAAACGAGAGTCGCGGTCGTAGGCTGCGGATCGGTATCGGATAAATATTTGCCGGACTTATTGGCGAATCCTTTCGTGGAAGTAACATCCTTATGCGATGCAAGCAAAGAACAAGTAAAGCGGCAGGCGGAAACGTTCGGCATCGATAGAACATACTCCGACATTAGTCAACTGATGGCCGACGGGCAATTCGATTTGCTGGTTAACCTTACCTCGATGAAGTTTCATGCACCGATCAACCGTATGGCATTGGAGGCGGGGAAACACGTATGGTGCGAAAAACCGATGGCCACCGATTTGAAAGAAGCCTATGAGCTCATTTCTTTGGCCAAGCAAAAGGGTTTAGGCATGTGGGCAGCGCCGAATTCCCCGACTTCTCCGGCATTCAAGACGATGAAAGAAATCGTTGCATCCGGAAGCATTGGCAAAGTGTTCGCCGCTCACGGGATTTATGGGTCGGAAGGACCTTCCTGGAGTCCATGGTTTTATAAGAAAGGCGGCGGAGCTTTATACGATCTTGGCGTATACAACATCACCACGCTTGCGGCCATACTGGGTCCGGTTCAACGCGTTACGGCGTTCATAGGGACGGCGCTTCCCGAAAGAACGATCGACATTGGGAATATCGAAGTGGAATCGGATGACAACGCAGTTGTCGTTATGGATCATGGCAATAGCGTTCTGTCCGTCATTCAGACAGGTTACGTCTACGGAAAACAATTGGAGGATGTTACGATCCAAATTATCGGTACCAACGGTGCCGTAGCGATGGAAGGATACGACTGGGATCCCAAGGGAGTTCGGGTATGCGAAGGCATGACCGGACAATGGAAAACCGTTTGCCGGGATCAGAAGGGGTATGACTGGTTCTCGGGCGCATCCTATGTAGCGGAATGTCTGGCAATGGGCAAAGAACCGGAGATGACGGGGGAACAAGCGGTTCACGTTCTCGAAATCATGAATGCGGCACACGAATCCGCACGGACAGGCAGAGTAGTTAACTTGGAAAGCACGTTTTTTTGGAAATGAGCCAAGTCCGCTTCTTAACCTATCAATAAAGGGAGGTGATCATCCTTTCGAGTCGGTAATTGGTTTCTGTTAGTTATTGAATGATTAATTTAACAATCTGAATGAAAAGGGGAAACGTACAAATGAACAAGAAAACGAAAAGTCTTGTCGTGCTGATGTGCATGGTTTTGTTTCTCGCAGCTTGCGGCTCCAACGGAAACTCCAACGGCAGCGGCGAAAAGGATCCTGCAAAGCCTAATAAAGGAATTACCCTCACCGCGATTACGCCTCCGGGCATGGAAGACTACTATAACGCAAGATCTAAAGCATTCGAAGAAAAAACCGGCGTAAAAGTAAATATCGAAGTCGTTGCATGGAATGATATCATCACCAAATTAACGAATGATGCCGTGTCGGGAGCCCATACCTACGACATCATCGGCATCGACGATATTTATTTGGCTAAATTCGCGGACGCGGAATGGATCGTACCGGTTGATCAATATATGACTGAACAACTCAAAGGCGATTTGATGGATTACGCCAATCGGTTCATTCAATACAAAGGAAAAACGTATGGTCTACCATGGTACACAGCTTGGAAAACGTTCGGATACAATAAGGATTTGTTGAAAAAAATCGGCGTGGATCATCCGCCTCAAACGTGGGACGAGTTCATTCAGGACAGCCAGAAATTGCAGCAGGAAGGCAGTGTGCAATACGCTTCCGCTTGGAGTTGGGGCAGAATGGAGGCCGTCATATGCGATTTTGTCGCTATCATGGGAACCATGGGGGCTGAGCCTTTCGAGAACGGAAAGCCGAACTTCAATACCGAGAAGGGCTTGGAAGCTTTACAGCTTATGTATGACATGATTTACAAATACAAAATCGTCGATCCGGCATCTATCCAATTTGCGGAGAGCGAAGTGAATTCCGCATTTGCGGCAGGGCAAACGGCTTTCCAATTCCAATGGGGAATTCCGTTGGTGGATCTGAATAAACCGGAAAATTCCCAAGTGGCCAACATGACGGATTTGTCGCTGTTCCCGAGCAAAGCCAGCTCGGCGTCGACCATAGGCTCGTTCGTTCAAGCGATTTCCAAAGGCTCCAAAAATCCGGAAGCGGCATGGGACTTCATTCAATTCCTCAATGGGCCTGAAGGTCAAAAAGACATGATATTGAAAACTGGCGGTACAGATAAATTCACCGCATGGAAAAGCGTTTCCGAAGATCCGGAAATTCAAAAAAACCTGCCTGGTTTTGAGATAGCCATGAAGCAAGCGGATACGGCTCTGGCAAGACCGCAATTGCCGTGGTACCAAGAATGGTCCGCTATGATGCAAGATCGAATCCAAATGGTTCTGCTTAAATCCAAAACACCGAAAGAAGCCCTTCAGGAAGCCGATCAAGAGACACAGAAAATCATCGAGAAATACAACAAATAATTCGTGAAAACCTGAAGCCGTCTTTGAACCGGAATGGAGGGAGCTACGGGCGGGATGTCAAGACGACGTCTCGCTCGCAGCCCGCCCTTATCGTCCGACGAAAAGAAGCGTTGGAGATAGGTTTTTGATTGGGGGGAACTACAGTGAACCATAACACGAAGATCATGTCGGAAGGCCGGTTTGCTCTTATTTTATTGGCGCCGACTTTGCTTCTTATCGTGGGGCTTTTGCTTTATCCGCTTCTCTATTCCATCTATTTAAGCTTTGTAGACTTGAATATCACGAATCCCGCCATAGGTACTAAATTCGTCGGATTCAGAAACTTCATGGACAATCTGAGCGATCCCGTGTTTTGGAACAGCTTAAAGATAACTTTTAATTTTGCCTTCGTTACGGTAATTGGCAGTTTGCTTGTCGGGTTATTCGCGGCGTTATTGTTGAACAACAAAATTCGCGCGCGCGGGTTGTTTCGTACTTTGCTCCTCATTCCATGGGCGATCCCTCTTGTCATCGTCGGCATGATTTGGAAGCTTATTCTTCATCCCAATTACGGTTCGCTTAATGCGTTGTTAATGAAAGCCGGAATCATTCAACATAATATCGTATGGTTATCCGACGCAAATTGGTCGCTGGTCATGCTGTTCATTTCTGAAATCTGGAGATCGTTTCCTTTCGTAGCCTTGTTGTATCTCGCGGCTCTGCAAACCATTCCGCAGGATTTGTTCGAGGCGGCATCCGTCGACGGGGCAACGAAACGCAAAGCATTTTGGCATATCACAATGCCTTATTTGCAAGCGACGACGCTTGTTCTGCTTATTTTGCGGACAATCGATGCGTTCCGGTCTTTCGATCTTATTTTCGCTATGACAAAAGGAGGTCCGGCAAACAAAACGGAAATTGTCGGCCTGTATTTATATAAACAAGGTTTTACGTTCGCTAATTTCGGCGGCAGCGCTGCAGGAAGCTACATCGTGACTTTGCTTATTCTCGTGCTTGTGTTCATTTACATCAAATTAATGAAGGTTCATAACATATCCTAAGAGAAAGGGGACGAATCTTTTGAAAAAGCTGTTGATGTATATTGGATTAGCCATACTTATGGCTTTTACTTTAGCTCCCTTTCTCTCCACTCTGACGACAAGCTTCTCTACCAATCAAGACATTATTAGCGGCGCGAACCGTTTTTTTCCTAGGCACATTACCTTTGCAAATTTTGAAAAAGCGATTATGGGACAATCTGCTTTGTCCGGCTTCGTGTCATCCATGTTCAACAGCTTGACCGTGGCGGCTGTGACTACCTTTTTCTGTTTGTTGTTCGGCGCGTTAGGCGCTTATGCATTCGCAAGGCTGAATTTCCGTTTTCGGGACAGCTTCATGCTGCTAGTGTTAATAACCCAGATGATTCCCGGTATCGCCATTCTCATACCTATCTACGTGATTTTTCGCCAAATGGGTTTTCTGGACACGAAGACCTCCATTATGCTGGCGCAAATGGCGTTTAACCTGCCTTTTATCATATGGATCATGCGAAGTTTCTTTTACTCCATTCCGAAGGATTTGGAGGAGGCGGCGTTCATTGACGGTTTGGGACGGTTCGGGGCTTTGTTCCGAATTATTATGCCGATCAGCACTCCGGGACTGTTCGCTACGGGTGTATTCGCGTTCATGAACTCGTGGAATGATTTCCTCACGCCTCTTGTCCTGACATCGAGCCAGCATGCAAAGACGATGCCGGTGGCCATCAATGAATTTTTAGGTAGATTTACGGTCGATTACGGATTGCTTGCCGCCGCCGGATTTATTGGAATTATCCCTCCGATTCTGATTATCCTTTTCTTCCAGCGCTACCTTATAGAAGGTTTGACGGCGGGAGCGGTTAAATAGGCAAGCCTGAAAAGGACGATTGACGGAATATTTATTTGTGTAATACTGAAAATAGATAATTTTGTTCGGATTCATAACAAACTAACATTATCTATTTCAGTTCGTTGAAGGGGCATGAATGACTATGAAATCAGCAAATCTTGACTTAATAAAAAAAATCAACCGTGACTTGGTACTAGATACGATCCGCACGGATCAGCCTATCAGCAGAGCTTCGATCGCTCAGAAAATCGGAATGAGCAGGTCAACGGTTTCTTTGATCGTCGACGAACTGATCGCTAAGAAATTCGTATCGGAAACAGGCTTGGGTTCCTCAACCAAGGAAGGCGGCAGAAGGGCGATTCAATTGCGCTTCAACCCGAGTTCCGCTTATGGCATAGGAATTGAATTGGCGGATAAAGGATATCTTATTTGCGTTTCCGATCTGGACGGGACAATCGTTACCCAAGTCAAGTACAAAGAGAAACCGACATTGGAAAGGATCCGCGATCACCTCCTGGAGACGGTTCAAAAAGCGAATATTTCGCTGGATAAAGTCATTACGGTCGGGTTTTGCGTGCCGGGATTGACGAACAGCGTGGATGGCATAGTCGTGGATGCTCCGGAATTGGAGTGGAAAAACGTTCATTTGGCCGGGCAATTCCGCAAGCTTCTGGATAAGCCGATTTATGTGAATAACGATGTCAACTGCGCCGCCCTCGGGGAGCGCTGGCTTGGCGCAGGACAGAATATCGACGATTTTATTTATATCTCGATAAGGGCCGGTATCGGGAGCGCGATTATAGCCAACGGCAAATTGGTTCAAGGGAAAGATTTTATGGCAGGAGAGCTCGGATATTTTGCGTTTGAAGAGGACCTTCTGTACCAGAACGTGAATACTTTAGGCAGCTTCGGAACTTTCGATAAGAAGGTATCGGTCGATGCCCTGTCACATTACGCGTCGTCCGTTGAGGATTTGTTCGATCAATACAAAAGAGGCGAAATTCAAGCGGTAAGAGTGGTTCAGCGCTTCGTTAACCATCTGTCTCTGGGAATAGCCAATATGGTAAGCCTGCTTAACCCCGAAAAGGTCATCATTGGCGGACAATTAGGATCGTACATGGAAGGTTTATTGCCTGAGGTGCGCCAAATAGTGGAGCGAATAACTCCGATTAGAACGCTGATCGAGCCGACCCAAGTCGGAGAAAATTCCGGTGTTCTGGGAATCATCGCGTATTCCTTCGAGAACGTTCAGGATGTCATTAATTAATAGGAAAGGAAGATTTAATTCATGAAAATAAACATTGCACGTAACTACGAGGATATGTCCAGGATGGCTGCGGAACATATTATCAACACCGTAAACCGGAAGCCGAATGCGCTCATATCGCTTCCAGGAGGATCGACTCCGCTAGGGACATTCCGTTATTTAATTGAAGCCTCCAAGCAGAACCGGGTCTCATTCGCGCAGTGCCGGTTCATTAGTTTGGACGAATGGGTCGGTTTAGGCGGCGAAGATGAAGGCAGCTGCAGAATGACGTTGGATTTGCACTTCTTCGAACCTCTGAACATTAGCGAAAATCAGATTCATTTCTATGATGGCCTGAGCCAAGACTTGATGGGTGAGTGCGATAAAATGGATTTTTTCATTAAAGAGCACGGTCCTATCGATCTGATCGCTCTTGGCGTGGGTTTGAACGGACATCTTGGATTTAACGAGCCCGGCAGCCGGATGGATGCCTATTCCCATGTCGTAGAGCTGGATGAGGTTACCCGGGCGGTTTCGGTAAAGTACTTCTCCGAGCAAAAGAATTTGAACCACGGGATTACTTTAGGCATGAAACACATTATGGAGACGATAGACGTGCTGCTTCTGGCCGACGGCGACAAGAAAGCCGAAATCGTGAAGGCAACCGTATTGGGAGAATCGAATGACCAAGTACCTTCGAGTCTGCTCCAGCGGCATGGCCAAGTCGAATTGTTTCTGGATGAGAGGGCAGCTTCGCTGCTCGGGAATCAAATCACTTAAATACGATAGGGGATGAATAATCTTGAGACATAAATTTGCCGCTCAACTCTATACGCTTCGCGATGAATTGACGAAGGATTTTCCGGGCACGCTGCGAAGGTTGAAGAGGATGGGGTGGGAAGCCGTTCAGATCGATGGTTTGTTTGGTCTTCGTCCAAACGAAATTAGCGCAGTACTCAAAGAAACGGGACTTCGAGCAGCGGGCATGCATGTAGGCTTGGACCGCATGAACAACGAACTGGAAGCCGTATTGGAAGAAGGCAGGGCATTCGGAACGAAGGATTTCTTCTGTCATTACCTTGAAGACGATATGCAGCATGTCGATGGCTATATTCAAGCGAAGAAGGAGCTTCTTGCTACGGCTGCCAAAGTTAATCCTTTTGGCTACAGAGTCGGTTACCACAACCATGACTTCGAGTTTCACACGATGGTTGAAGATAAGATCGCGCTTGATTATTTGATGACACCTGTGGGAAATCAGTTTCTTTATCCGGAAGTGGATACCTATTGGGTGAAATATGCAGGGCGAGATCCTTTGGAATATATTCAGAAATTTCCGGGCCGAATTCCGATCCTGCATTTGAAGGACATGACGGCCGACGGGAGAAAATTTTACGCCGAAATCGGGACGGGTTTGATCGATTTCGAACCAATTCTGCAGTGGGGCGAGAATAACGGAGTCGAATGGTATGCCGTCGAACAGGATGAATGTGCGGGTAGCCCTTTTGACAGTTTGGATATCAGCTTGACGAATCTGGTGAAGATGGCGGAAAAGCTGGGGTTGTAATTTGAAAGCGAACGGGGGATGGGAAATGACGACGACGATACGTTTAACGATGGCACAGGCTTTGATTCGCTTTCTGGACCAACAATATATTGAAATCGATAATCGGGAAATGAAGTTCATTCACGGCGTCATGGGTATTTTCGGACATGGCAATGTAACGGGAATCGGCGAAGCGCTGGAACGCGCGCCGGGGAACTTGAAATTCATCCAAGGGAAAAACGAGCAAGGAATGGCGCACGCGGCCATGGCTTTCGCCAAGCAGAACAATAGGCTCGGCATATTCGCCTGCACTTCTTCCATCGGTCCAGGCGCATTGAATATGGTGACGGCTGCCGCCACGGCAACCGTGAACAGAATACCGGTTCTGTTCCTTCCAGGCGATATATTCTCTACAAGACAACCGGATCCCGTTCTTCAACAGGTGGAGAACCCGTCCGATTATACGATTTCGGCCAACGATGCCTTCAAGCCGGTGAGCAGATTTTGGGATCGCATTGCGAGGCCGGAGCAGCTCATGACCTCTTTGCTTCACGCGATGAGAGTGCTAACGGACCCAGCGGACACTGGAGCCGTAACGCTTTCCCTGCCTCAGGATGTTCAATGCGAAGCTTATGATTATCCGGTTTCGTTCTTCGATAAACGGGTTCATTATATGGACAGAAGACCGATGGCGGAGTCATCCCGCAAACGTTCCGTGGAGTTGATCGCAAGAAAGAAGAACCCGATCATTATTGCCGGCGGCGGCGTGCATTACTCGTTGGCGATAGAACAACTGCGTGAGTTTGCGGAGGCTTTCCGCATTCCCGTCGGTGAAACGCAGGCCGGAAAAAGCGCGCTGGCGTGGGATCACCCGCTCAACATGGGAGCTATAGGTACGACTGGAACGTTGGCGGCAAACCGTTTAGCCAAGGACGCAGACCTTGTCATTTGCGTCGGGACGCGGATGAGCGATTTTACTACCGCATCCAAGAGCCTGTTTCAGCATCCCGAGGTGGAATTTCTTCAGTTAAACATGAATGGGCTGGATGCTGCCAAGATGAGTCAGGTATCCGTTCAAGCCGACGCTAAATTGGCTTTACGCCAATTGACCATCGATTTGCAATCGATGGGGTATGCTTCGGGCTATGATTCCGATCAGCTAGCCCATGCAAAATCGGACTGGGTAAGAGAAGCCGATCGACTCTATTCGATGGAGCGAGAAGACGGTTTGGCGCAAACTCGGGTACTCGGGGAAATCAACGCATTTTTGCAGCCCGAAGATGTCATTATCGGTGCGGCAGGCAGTATGCCTGGGGATCTTCACCGGCTTTGGCGAACGACGCGTCCGAATACCTATCATATGGAATACGGTTTTTCTTGCATGGGTTACGAGGTTGCCGGGGCGTTCGGCGTCAAGCTGGCCGATCCTCATCGCGAAGTTTACGCCATGGTCGGTGACGGCAGCTATCTGATGTTGCATTCTGAATTGGTGACCAGCCTGCAGGAAGGACGGAAGATCACGGTTCTGCTCCTCGACAATCATGGCTTTCAATGCATCCACAACCTGCAAAGGGAAAATGGCAGCGACGGATTCGGTAATGAATTCCGGTATTTCTCGCCCGAACAAGGCGGATTATCCGGCAGCTACATGGATTTCGATTTTGCCGCCAATGCCCGGAGTCTAGGGGCGAAAGCTTATACGGCGCAAACGATCGAACAACTGAAGCAAGCTTTGGAAGCTGCGAGGAACGAAGTTACGACGACGCTCATTCACGTTAAGGTTGTGCCGGGAACCAATTCGTCCGGGTACGAGTCGTGGTGGAGAGTCGATGTTGCGGAGGTTTCCGAGAGCGCGAAGGTTAACGAAGCGTACAGGAATTTTCAACATAAGCTTGAAGCAGTGAAGTGAGTTCCGGAAAGGGGCAGGGATGCAGAGATGTCGAAATTAATCGTGCCTAGTCAACAACCGGACACGGAAGGAAAAGTACTTTCCATTACTCCAGAGTCGGCAGCATGGAAATACATCGGCTTGGATGTCTATCGTTTAAAGGCCGGGCAATCGATCCGCAAGAACGCGGGCAATATGGAGTTGTGCGTTACATTGCTCCAAGGTCGGGCCGATGTTAGGACTAACGAACTTCGATACGCCAATATCGGGCGGCGGATGAGCCTATTCGAGGAAATGCCTCCATACTCCGTATATGTTCCAATGAACGATTATTTTGAGATCCATGCTTTGACTGATCTTGAAATAGCGGTTTCCAGCGCTATCGGTAATCAATCCGTTACTTATCCTGCGAGATTAATCAGGCCCGAAGAAGTTCAGGTAGAAATTCGCGGATATGGCAATATGACTCGGCGGGTTCATTCTATTTTACCGGAACAGCAAGAGGCTGGAAGTTTGCTAGTCGTGGAAGTGTTCACCCCGAACGGGCATTGGTCCAGCTTTCCTCCGCACAAGCACGATCAAGACAATTTACCTTATGAATCCTATCTGGAAGAAATCTATTATCACCGGGTGAATCCGGATCACGGATTTGCCATTCAAAGAGTGTATACGGACGATAGATCGTTGGATGAAACGATGTCAGTCGTTAATGGCGATGCCGTGCTGGTTCCGAAAGGTTATCATCCCGTGTCGGCGGTCCCGGGTTATGATCTCTACTATTTGAATGTAATGGCCGGACCGGAACGGGTTTGGAAATTCCGCAATGATCCTGCGCACGATTGGTTGATTAAACCGCCTGTCAGAGAGGAGTTTCATGAATGAACACGATCCCATTCCCGCAAGACCGTCCTCTTGATCTTATTGCCATCGGACGCTTGTGCATCGATATGAACGCTAATGAGATCAACCGTCCTATGGAGGAAACGCTGACGTTTACTAAATACTTGGGCGGATCGCCTGCGAATATAGCTGTGGCCGCTGCCAGGCTCGGTTTAAGAACGGGGTTTATCGGCAAAGTAGCCCATGATCAGCTCGGCAATTATATTACGGGTTATTTAGTCAAAGAAGGAATCGATACCGGGAACATCGTCGTCGATCGAACCGGCGCCGTAACCGGTCTCTCTTTTACCGAAATCAAGTCGCCTGAAGATTGCAGCATCCTTATGTACCGCGACAATGTTGCCGATTTGAAGCTGGAGCCGAAAGACGTCAAGGAAGAGTATATCCGGCAGTCGAAAGCCATTTTGATTTCCGGAACGGCGCTTTCCAAGAGTCCGTCCCGAGAAGCTGTGTTCATGGCTTTGGAATATGCGATCAAGCATGATGTCCTTGTTTTTTTCGATGTGGATTATCGTCCTTATTCTTGGAATTCTCCGGAGGAAACGGGCATCTATTGCCGCATGGTGGCGGAGAAAAGCGATGTCATCATCGCCGGCAGGGAAGAGTTCGATCTGATGGAAGCGCCGTTCGGTGAGCTTAAGCATGACGATTGGTACACGGCTGAAACATGGCTGCGCTGCAAAGCAAAACTTGTTATGGTGAAGCACGGCTCGAATGGCTCTATCTCTTTTACGAACGACGGCAAGACGTTCCGCTCCGGTACTTATCCAACCCAAGTCGTCAAAACGTTCGGGGCGGGGGATTCTTTTGCCGGAGCATTCATATATGGCTTATTCCAAGGCTGGAGCGTTGACCGCTGTCAGAAATTCGGCAGCGCTGCGGCATCGATCGTCGTAGCCAGCCACAGTTGTTCGGATGCTATGCCGACGGTTGAACAAATCCAAGCGGTTATCGATCGGAACGAGAATTAAGGGGGAATCGGGTATGACGATACAATTAGTGAAAAACTATATCGGCGGACAGTGGATCGAGGCAACATCCGGCAAGACGGACAACGTTCCCAATCCGGCTACGGGTCAATGGATCGCCAAAGTTCCATTGTCCTCTAAGGAAGATTTGGACCGTGCGGTAACGGTTGCGGCGGAAGCCTTTAAGGATTGGAAGAACGTAGCGGTTCCTAAGCGGGCGCGCATTCTGTTTAAATATCAGCAATTGCTTGTCGACAACTGGAAAGAGCTGGCCGAGCTTGTTACTTTGGAGAACGGCAAAAGCTACGGGGAAGCATACGGGGAAGTTCTTCGCGGCATTGAATGCGTGGAGTTCGCGGCCGGGGCGCCGACTTTGATGATGGGCAGCGTGCTGCCGGATATTGCAACGGGTTTGGAATCGGGCATGTATCGGTATCCGATTGGAGTCGTGGGCGGAATTACGCCATTCAACTTCCCGATGATGGTGCCTTGCTGGATGTTCCCGCTTGCGATTGCCTGCGGCAATACGTTTGTATTAAAGCCTTCGGAAAGAACGCCGCTGCTTGCGAACAGGCTCGCGGAGCTGCTATCTGAAGCGGGATTGCCTGCTGGCGTGTTCAACATCGTGCACGGCGCTCATGACGTCGTGAACGGTTTGCTCGAGCATCCCGGCGTCAATGCGATTTCGTTTGTAGGCTCCCAACCGGTTGCGGAATATGTTTACAAAACGGCTGCCGCTTACGGCAAACGGGTTCAGGCGCTGGGCGGAGCCAAAAATCATTCGATCGTGATGCCGGATGCCAATTTAGAGCTTACGGTTAAGGAAATTACTAATGCGGCATTCGGATCTGCAGGCGAACGCTGCATGGCTTGCTCCGTCGTAGTCGCTGTTGGCGAAGTCGCAGACACTCTCGTACAACGTTTGACGGAAATGGCGAAAGGCTTGAGCATTGGGAACGGACTCCAAGAGAATGTGTTCTTGGGACCGGTCATCAGGGACTCCCATAAAAATCGAACGATCCAATATATCGGAAAAGGCGAGGAAGAGGGAGCAAAACTCGTCTTGGACGGCAGGAGCCATGAGGCGGCCCAAGGCGATGGTTATTTCCTAGGCCCGACGATATTCGATCATGCTAAACCGGGAATGACGATCTGGAAGGACGAAATCTTTGCCCCTGTTCTTCAGATTATCCGGGTGGATTCGCTAAGCGAAGCAATCGAGGTGGCGAACCAATCCGAGTTTGCGAACGGCGGCTGTATTTATACGGACAGCGCAAGCGCGATTCGGGGATTCCGCGACAATATCGATGCCGGGATGCTCGGGGTAAACGTAGGCGTACCGGCGCCGATGGCTTTCTTTCCGTTCTCGGGCTACAAAAAATCGTTCTATGGCGATCTTCACGCCAACGGTAAAGACGGCGTGGAGTTTTACACCCGCAAAAAGATGGTCGTTGCCAGATATTAAGTATGCACATACGAAGATCAGGGTGCCTTCAATACGGCATCCTGATTTTTTATTGTAAAGAGATGTACCCAAATGTAAAAACAACATGTAGGACCGGGTGAGATGGCCAAAGTCATCACTTACGATGCTGTCCAAGGGCAGGGGATTACTTTCAAATAATCCTCCTGGCCGTTACAAACCGCTTCTTCCATTTGTCGTTAAATTCCTCGAAATGAACGCCCTTTTCTTTCGAATAAGTATGCAGAATCCGATTATCTCCAACGTAGATGCCGACATGTCCGATATCGAGTCCGCGGGCTGTGAAGAAAAGCAAATCACCTTTGCGCAGATCGCCCAATCCGACCTCTTTGCCTTTTTCGGCTTGGTTATAAGAGACACGGGGAAGATCGATCGACAATACCTCTTTAAAGACATGATGCACGAATGAGGAGCAATCGAAGGTTGAGGTTTGGTCGAGGGACGCCCCGAACTCGTAAGGGGTGCCCAGATATTGCTCGCCATAGGCAATCAACTTGTCCGCTTGAAGCTCGGCTATCGATTGGCTGGCGTAGTCCGTATAGAGCGGCTTTGCCGAGGTAAACCCGATTATACCGTCCTGTGTCCGCACCTCTAACCAATCTGCGTCGATTTCTCTAAGAACGTGTATTTTTTCTCCTTTGGGCATCATTCGGTAAACCGGAGTTTTGGTTAAGGAGTCTGGTGAAGCACGCAGGTTAACCCCATAGGTAATCGTGGTCTCATAGTCGGTGGAGGAAGAAATGGCAATATCTCCGGAATACGGGTGCCATTTGACCAGATCGCCTAACGTTTCGCTAATGAAACGAAGAGGGACCATCGTGAAACCATTGATAACCTTGCCCGGCTGGGTAAGGAGAATTCTCTCCTGATTTTTGTAAGCCGCTGTTTCTCCAATCCGGTATGTAAAAGTAATGCTGCCTTTGTTTGCCGTAACCGTCTGTGTGTCATTGTCCCACGAAATTTTAGCGCTCTGCGCTTCGAATAAGGAGCGCATTGGAACGAGAGTGTTGCCGTTGATGACGACAGGATCGGTCGTCAATGAAAGTTTCTTCCCGTCCAAGTAGATACCGGGAGGAGCATTCGTTGCCGCTTGGACAGGATGGATAGGATTAAGGAGCAGGAGCAGCGATGCGATTGAACCTATTTTAGCAATCATGTTGTATGTCATCCTTTCGTCAATGTGCCATACTTGTTTGACGAGAGGATGCGGCGTTTTGTTGTGTGGGAAATAGTGGATAAGGAGTCGTTCGATGTTTGTTTAAGTAAAAGTGCCCTTCATGTACAATAATCTAAATGGGGGCGATTCGATGAGTAATCAGTTAGACCGAATTGAAACTTTACTAACCGATTTAATTGGAAAGATAGCCAGCGTAGAGGCTGATACTACAGATATAAAAAATGAGTTGTCTGAATTTAAGCATGATACAACAAGGGAGTTTAAACACGAAGTCACGGAAGCAGACAGCGCTGCAGTCGCTAATTAGCTTGGATTTTTGGCGTGAAGAAAACGGGGTGTCGGCCATTGGTGACCGTTACTTGATTGAAAAACAACGAAGTAGGCAAGAAAGATTCCCTTGATAAAAAGCGATCCTCCCGCGACCGGGAAGATCGCTTTTTTTACCCGATCACCTCCCGTTTCCAAAAGAAATTCTTTAATATGCGCACACAACGCTCGTAGTCGCTCATCAGGTTGTTGGAGAAATAAAACGGATAGAAGTTGTACATGGACGGCGGGTATCGGCTGTCGATGATCACCAAAGTTATAATGTAAGCGGACGAGCGGATAGTTCCCCCGCTTTCGCCTTGGGTAAAGAACTCTTCCTCGGTGACTTCCTTTGCTTCCGTATGGTGCGCGATGAAGACGATGTCGACTCTCTCGTATTGCCGCCGCAAGAAGCGGGACATCCAGAAGAAGAACGAGCTCGTGCAGTATTCGAAGGAACCCATCGAGTTGGGTGTGCCATAATTGACTATAAGTACCCATTAGACATGTTAAGTGCTTCTTGTGGTATTATTAAAGCATAGAAGGAAAGTGATTGGAGTGACGAGGAACATGGAAAAAGTTCATTCATCAGAAGAGTTAATGGGCTTCATCTCTAACATGGATCACGACAATTCCGTTTGTCAGTTTTACGTTCCGGGCAAAGGGAAGTTCACTTTAGTTCTGCAAGAGGAAGAACAGCGTTCAGTTCTTGCAGATGTTGAAACTAATCCGGAGTTGGGAAAAATGATCGAGGAAAGTATGAAGGAATACAAAGCGAGACTCGGAATGTCTACATCCGATTTGTTGACATCCCTCTCCCCAGAGGATTTTAGATAATGGTTGATCGTGAAGATCGTGAAGTTAACTGGCTCCCTCGGGTGAGGCAAAAACTTGTTCAATATAGACACGGGTGCTTATAAAGAAATTTAGAGTATATTTTTTGAATACCAATGAACGAATAACAATTATTGCTATCATGTTTCCAGGTGAAAAATAAATCCCGCCGGATGCACACTTTGTGCATTCACAGCGGGATTTTTTATTATGCAGTACTCTGCCGTTTCCGGAAGAACGTCTTGAGCGCATTATAAATCTCGCCCTTCTCCTTAATCACGTAATACAGAAACTGCTGATGCTCCAGATGTTTGTAGGCGGACATCAGCGTGCTGCTCCGATTGTATTGGTTCACTTCCCCATAACCGAAAATGTTCGAGCGCTCGAGCAGCTCTTTAATAAGTCGGACGCAACGCTCGTTGTCGCTCGTCAGGTTGTCCCCGTCAGAGAAATGAAACGGATAGATGTTGTACATAGATGGAGGATAGCGGCTGTCGATAATCTCCAAAGCTTTAACGTAAGCGGACGAGCAGATCGTTCCCCCGCTTTCGCCACGGGTAAAGAACTCTTCCTCCGTGACTTCCTTTGCTTCCGTATGGTGTGCGATAAAGACGATGTCCACTTTTTCATATTGTCGCCTTAAAAACCGACTCATCCAGAAGAAGAACGAGCGAGCACAGTATTTCTCGAAGCTTCCCATCGACCCCGAAGTATCCATCATCGCCAAAATAACCGCGTTATTTTGCGGCTTAACGATTTCTTCCCAAGTCTTGAACCGAAGGTCGTCCGGGCTAATTCCGCCAATCTCGGATTTGCCGTCCCTTGAATTGCGCCGCAGGTTTTCGAGAATCGTCCGTTTCTTGTCGATGTTGGACATGATGCCTTTGCGCCGCACGTCGGTAAACCGAACGTCCTTCACTTCGATCTGCTCCTTGTCCTTGCGCTTCAAGTAAGGAAGCTCAAGCTCCTCGAACAGCATCGTCTCCAACTCGGCGATCGAAATCTCGGCCTCGACCACGTCATCTCCTGGGTCGGTCCCCGCACCTTCGCCTTTGCCGCCGGCTGGGGTCGGATCGACTCCGATGACGTCACCGACTTGGCTGTCCCCGTCGCCTTGGCCGACGTGTTTCTTCTTATTCGTATTGTACACAAAGTGGTATTCATCCAAGCTGCGAATGGGGATCTTGATAATCTGTCGCCCATCGGACATGACGATGTTTTCTTCGGAAATAAGATCGGGCAAATTTTGTTTGATCGCGTCGCGTACTTTCTGCTGATGGCGCGCTTGATCCTGATAACCTTTGCGGTGCAAGGACCAATCTTCACGGGATAAAATAAACGAGGGATGATGACTGTGCATGGGCAACCCCCTGTCGCTATATTATTTGAAGGATGTGTACTAATCAATATATTCAAGCGCAGCCAAACGATGTGTGCATAAATAGCGGACGAGATTGAATTCGTAGGACTAATCATGGGATCTATGATAAAATTCAAAAGTCGTGTTCATTGAAATAAAGCTCATGGTGATTTTTGAGGACAAAGGGAAAGAGGAGTATGGATACATGGCAAATAAGGAAAAGAAAGCAGAACAGTGGAAAGAAGCGAAACTGAAGTGTCGGCTGAATGAGGAAGATATTCGTATTGCTAAGGAGATGGGTCTTAACCCGTTAAGTCTCATTAAAAATATACCAGCCAAAAACCAGCTATGGAAAGCCCCCGTTAAACAATGGCTCCACGAGATTTATGAAGAGCGCCGTGAGAAGAGCGCGAAACGCGCTCTAACAAAGAGTAATGAAAAGCTAACAATAGGAATCAAGTCGACAGAATAAGTGTATCGTTACAAACGGCTTCACAGTCCCAAGGAATGTAAAGCCGTTTTAATTGGTGTTCTAATTTGCCCCGCAGCATTTCTTATACTTCTTACCGCTCCCGCATGTGCAGGGATCGTTACGCCCGATCTTTGTTTCTTTATTTGTAATCTGCGTACCAAAGAATCCTGCAGACCTTCTTTTCCATTCCTGATCTTCCTTTTGGAATGCCCTCTTCCAATCTCCGAACTCAGGTAAATCAACCTCATTCAGAATGCAATTTACGTATAATGACTCCCTGAGGTCAAGGACTTGTGAGTCATATCCATCTTGAATTTGTTTCAATACGATCGGAATTGCCGATCTCGAACCTAATTGGCATAATCCATCGGCCAGCATTGTTGCGATAGACACATCTTCTTCTTGCTCGAGAAGCTTGCACAACGCGTCTTCGGATGAAGTCGATTTAATATGGCCGAAAATATCGGAGGCAAACAAGCGATAATATCCGTCGGACTGAGAAGCAAATAGATCTGCGACTTGATGAATGACATCTTCCGATCCAATCTTAATCAACGCTTTTGAAGCAACATCAGGCAAGACGTCTTCATCCCAAGACATAAAGTTATTAAGAAAGGGAATGGCAGAAGCTAAGCGCATCTCACCGGCTAATTTGGAATAAAAAATAGCTTTATAGCCATAGCTGTTATCAGGATGAAAGGAAGCTAACGTATCCAATACATAATTCTCAGATATTGAGCCCCTTCGAGCTATGTGCTTAACTAGCGATTCCCCGTAGCGAACGTCGATTTCATTGTAATATTTATCTGTTGCTTGCTCGATAAAGGTACCGAACAATTCCACCAATTGCTCATCTGGACATTTGGCAAGCTCAATTTTCTCTTTGGCTGCTTGCGCCAGCTTGTCCGAGTATGCGGAAAGGTCAAGAAGAATGGATTCCAACAAGCGAGTATCAGCGTTTAGCAGAATTTGAGATAAATGAATCTGGGTTTGCGCATCGACTAGGTTAGAATTCATAAGATCCATAATATCCGATAACGTATTTGGGGTATGGGGGAAGTCGTAAGCATGGTGAATGTAGAACGTTTCGCCTGATTTCACTTTTCTTAATCTTTTCAAGACTAGCGGGAGTAGCTCTTCATCATAAAGATAGGATTCCGAAAAATACTTGATTGCGAAATTGACAACCTGGAGATCTTCGTGCAGAATATAAGGTTTCACTAGTTGAGGGTTTAACATAAGAGGGGATCAACCTTTCGTATTTAGAAATCAATTACTAATATTCTATATTAATTGAGGGACAAAATGGAACTGCAATTCGTAAAATGATAGATTAGAATAGAAGTATATTAATTGCAAATTTATGATTGTTTGGGAGGAATAAAGGCCTCATGAAATTTATACATACAGCCGATTGGCATCTAGGTAAGCTCGTTCAGGGCGTATATATGACGGAAGACCAGCGATACGTGCTGCGACAATTGGTAGAGACGGTTGAGAGGGAGCGGCCGGACGCCGTTGTCATCGCCGGGGATCTGTATGATCGGGCGATACCGCCGACGGATGCAGTCGATCTATTGGACGAGCTGTTCGAGAAAATAGTCATCGAACTCAATACGCCGCTGCTAGCGATCTCGGGTAACCACGATAGTCCGGATCGGCTCGACTTTGCAACGGGAATTATGGAAGCCAGAGGGCTGCATCTGGTCGGTCAGTTGAAGCCGACGTTTAAGCCTGTCGTGCTCCGGGACGAGCATGGAGAAGTTCATTTCCACCTCGTACCTTATGCGGATCCAGCGCAAGTTCGCTATACGTTCGGAGACGAGGAAATCCGTTCCCATGACGATGCAATGAAAGCAATCGTAACCACAATCCAACAGTCCAAGGACCCGGCAGCACGGCACGTATTCGTCGGACATGCTTTCGTAACCCCGGGCGCGAGGCCCGAGGACAATACGAGCCAGTCCGAACGACCGCTTTCCATAGGCGGGGCGGAGTACGTCCATTCCGAGTATTTCAAAGCATTCCATTATACGGCGCTCGGTCATTTGCATCAGGCGCACCATGTGTCGGATGAGACGATCCGGTATTCCGGCTCGCCGCTTAAGTATTCGATATCCGAGGAAACTCATCGTAAAGGGTTTCTGGTCGTAGAGATCGATGGAGCGGGAACGGTCAACGTGGACAAAAGAGAGTTGATCCCCCTTCGCGACATGCGCCGCGTCATTGCTCCCATCGAGGAAATCGAACAGCACGCCGTATGCGAGGATTATGTGTTCGTGACGCTGCTGAATGACAACCCGGTTCTTTTTCCTATGGAAAAGGTTCGTGCCGTATACCCGAATGCTCTTCATGTTGAACGTAAAGTGACGGTTTCGGTCGGCGAGGCTGCGGAAGGAACCGGTGAGAACACGACGCGGCGGGAAGCCGACCCGGTCGGGTTATTCGCTGCCTTTTATCAAGAAGTAAAAGGAATACCTCTATCCGATGACAAACATAAGCTATTCGCCGAAGCCTATTCGGACGTGCTGCGCGAAGAGGGGGGAGCGGTATGAAGCCGATTCGATTGAGTTTGACTGCATTCGGACCTTATCGCGACGCGGAGACGATCGATTTCGGTTTGCTGGAGGATCGGCGGCTATTCGTCATCTCCGGCAATACCGGTGCGGGGAAGACGACGATATTCGATGCGATATGTTTCGCGTTGTATGGCAGCGCCAGCGGGGAAGATCGCGCGGAGCCGAGAATGCTGCGGAGCCACTTCGCGGACGACGAAGTTTATACGGCGGTCGATTATCATTTTTCCGTAGGGAAGCGTACATACCGAGTATTCCGTCAGATGGCGCATCGCAAGGGTTCCAACAAAAGCGAGACGGGCGGCAAAGCCGAGCTTTACGAGACGACTTCGGGCACGGAGGTTCCTTGTGTCGACCGGTTTACCGTGTCTGACGTTAATTTGAAGATGGAATCGGTTATCGGCCTGACGAAGGAGCAGTTCAGCCAGATCGTGATGCTGCCCCAAGGGGAATTCCGCAAGCTGCTTACTTCCGATACGGAAAATAAAGAAGAGATTTTGCGGCGGATTTTCCGAACGGGATTGTATCAGAAGATCGAGGATCGGTTTCAGCAACGAAACCGGGAGCTTCAGGATGCGCTTAAGCAGGCAAAGGCGACGCAGGACGTTTATGTGAAGCAAGCGCAGGAGACGTTGCCGCTGCGAGAGGGAAGCAAGCTTTCGGTTACTTTTCAGCAAGAATATAGCAGCATGGCTCAAGTAACGGAAGGTTTGGTTCAGGAAATCGCGTACTATGAGGAACAGGCTGACGAGACTGAGCGAAGAAAATCGGGGCTTGCGGAGCGCTTAAGCGGGAAAGAGTCGGCTCTTCGCGAAGCTTTGGCGCTTGACACAAAATTCGCGCAGCTTGAGGAAAAACGCGCTCAACTAGAGCAATTGGAATCTCGCAAAGCCGAGGTGGCTGAAAGCGAACGCATTGTCCGGCTAGCGGAGCAGGCTGCCAGAATCGAGCCATACGAGGAGCAAGCGACCGCGGCGGCGCGCCAATTAGAGTTGAAGCGAAGCCAGCGGGAACGGAAGTTGTTGGAAGTGGCGGAAGCGGAGCTCGGACATACGGCGGCCGAGCAGCGGTTCCGTGCCGAGGAATCCCGCGAATCGGAGCGTAAGGAAGCTGATCGGGAGCTGGCGCGACTGACGGAACTTAAGCCGACCGTCATGACGCTCGAGGAGCGAAGGGTAGAAGTAGAACGGCTTCTGGCGGAAGAGCTATCGTGTTCGACTAAGCGCGAGTCCGCCGAGAGCATGCTCGTTTCGCTTCGCGAAGAGAAACGAAACAAAGCCGAGCAGCTTAAGCTTGCCGAGACGGAAGCAGCGAAGCTTCCGGACGTACAGGATCAATATAAGAGACTGCAAGAAAAATATAAATGGTTAAAGGAAATGATTAATCTAGAGCTTCGGCTTGGCGAAATGGTTGAACTCGAGAAAAGCCATGCACTCAACTTTAGCATTATAAAAGCGAAGCACGATGAACAAGAATCGCTATGGCTTGAAGGGCAAGCCGGTTTGCTTGCGAACCATCTTCATGACGGCAAGCCTTGTCCGGTATGCGGAAGCGAGCAGCATCCGGCCAAAGCGGCAGTGAGCCTTGAAGTCCCTTCTCGCGAAGTGCTTCAGGCGACTAAAGAACGGCTTCGCACAGCCGAGCAGGAACTCAGTGAAGCAAGAGCGCAAGCGGCGGCTGCGGGGATGAGCAAAAATGAACGGACGGCGACGATGTCCGATCTCGGAATCACTTCCGAGTCGTATGCGGAACAGCTCATCCAGGCAGAAGCGGACGGCAAGTCGATTCGCGCGGAGAAGGATCGACTGCAACTACAGAAGGATAATCTGGAACCGCTAAGGGTAGAAGCAGATCGGCTAGATGTCCAATTGGAGAAGCTTCAAGCGGACAGAGAGCAGTTGCTTGTGCTCCAGCACCGTTTGTCCATTGATAGAAGCACCAAGCAGTCGTTGCTGGACAATGAGCTGAGCAGGATTCCTGAGAAGCTAAGGTCACCTAATCAGCTAATCGCGCGAATCGACGAGCAGGCTGCCTTCTCCAAGAAGCTTAATGACGATTGGATAGAGGCGCAGCGACAGCTGCAGCAGTTGCAAGCTCGCTTAATCGAAGAGAAGACGAACGCGACGCAAATCGCCAACCAGTTGGAAGAGGCGGAGCAGCACTGCAAGCAAATCCGTGAACGGTTCGACGAAGAGTTGGCGCGATCCGGATTTGCGACTCCGGAAGCTTATCAAACATCCAAGCTGCTTGAAGCCGAAAGAATCAACCTTAATCTGCTTATCGACGAGTTTAAATCGTTGCTCGCCTCAATCCACCTTCAGATTTCCGGGCTGGAGGGCGAATTGATCGGCCAATCAAGGCCGGAGATCGGATTGCTTCAAGAAGCAATGGCGGAGTTAAAAGGCCAACTGGAGCAAATCACTGCAGAGCTTCTAACGTTACTAAGGTACAAACAAGAAGCGCAGCGGCTTCTTGACGCCATTGCGAAAGTGTCCGAGCAGTTCCGCGAACTGGAGCTCAAACAACAGCAGGTGTCCGATATTTTTCAGATGCTTAAAGGCGATAATGCGCTTAAGATTTCATTCGAGCGTTATATTCTCATCGAGTTTCTAGAGCAGATTCTTCTAGCAGCGAATGCTAGACTTAACGACATGTCCAATGGACAGTTTATGCTGCAGCGCAGCGACCGTCTGGAAACGCGGGGCAAGCAGAGCGGTCTTGGGCTAGACGTCTACGATGCGTACACCGGCCAGAACCGGGACGTAAAGTCTATGTCCGGGGGAGAGAAGTTCAACGCATCGCTCTGCCTCGCGTTAGGCATGACGGATGTCATCCAAGCTTATCAGGGAGGCGTCTCCATTGAGATGATGTTTATCGACGAAGGCTTCGGGTCGCTCGATGAAGATTCGCTCAATAAAGCGATCACGACATTGATCGATTTACAGCGCACCGGTCGAATGATAGGCGTCATTTCGCACGTACAGGAGCTTAAACAAGCATTTCCCGCCATATTGGAAGTCAGTAAAACCAAAGAAGGCCATAGCCGCACGACGATAATCGTAAAATAAACCGAAATAGGAGGGACACCGATGTACAAGGTCATTATCGTCGACGATGAAGCGGTAGTCCGAATCGGATTATTTTTCTGGAAATAGGTGTAGAGTATCCATTCGCATACCTTTAGCGGCTACCGCGTTGCGCGGAGCCGCTGTTTTTTGTATTTCCAGCTAGGCGGCGAGAAACCCGATAACCATGAGAAGAAATACGCTCAGGAGAGCTAAGCCGTTCAGCACGGTACCGATTACCGCAAACACCTTCTTATAGCCTCTCCGCGCAAGGGCGACGATACCCAATATGAGTCCGATGACCTCCATGACGAGAATGAGGGGGTACAAGACGAGGTAGCCGATTAACGGCTGGACTTTATTTATGATCTCTTGATCGGTAATCGTCCGGTTCCCGTTTTGATCTACGATCGCCGAGAAATCTATGGCTTTGGAGATCAGTATTCCGATGACAATCGTGAGAACAACGAAAGAAACCAAGCTAACTAGGGACAAAATAAAAGATGCGATTCCGAGACCGCTATGCTTTAATGGAACGTCATCCGGAACCGAGGAAAAGGCATTATGGTTTTCAAAATGTTCATTATTATTACCGTGTTCGTTCATGACAATCCACCCCATTAACGTTATGATAGTTAAAGTTTCGAATGACACTTACACAAGGAGGTTTTACCCTGCATGAATAAGTATACAAAAATTGGAGCCCTTACCGCTATGTTGTCGGTTGTTTTTGGCGCATTCGGAGCGCATATTTTGGAGAGCCGCTTGACCGCTGACGAGCTGGACGTTTATCAGACTGGCGTTCAATATCAAATGTTCCATGCAGTCGGCATTTTGTTGATTGCCCTATTGATCGATCGGTTGCCGTCTCGGAAACTGGCGACGTGGGCGGCTAGGTTGATGTTAATTGGTATTGTGCTGTTTTCGGGCAGTCTCTATGCTTTGGCACTTAGCGGAGAAAAGGTGTTAGGGGCGATAACCCCAATCGGCGGGGTCGCATTTATCGCAGGCTGGATCTGTATGGCACTTTCCGCGCGCAACGCCAAGAAAATGTGAAAAAAATGGAAAATACTATACATCTTCGGAGATTGTTCTATAATAAAAATAAGCATAAGATGAAAACTATTTCCAAGTATGGGGGAAGGACGTCGCCTTGTGAATTTGTTGGGCCGGTTATTCGCTCGCAGACGTAAACAGATTACATCTTCTGCTCCATCTTATCAAATGGAATTGCTCGACTCTTTATACAATAACAGCCCGATCGTTTTCGCGGTCATTGACCGGCAAGGTCGATTTCTTGATATTAACCGCGATCCGTCGGATATGGTCGGATTTAGCAAGGAAGAGATGACGGGGCAGCCGTTCACCGCGATGGTGGATCATAGCTCGCATGACCTAACCTTTCAATTGTTCCATCGGACGCTTAAGGGCGAGAAATGCTCGCAGGAAATCAAAGTCTTACATAAGCAAGGTCATTCGATCGACTTGAATATTTATACATCGCCGCTGATCAGGAGAAACAAAATCATCGGGATATTGGTTTTCATACAAGATATTAGCGACCGTAAACGTTCATTGGATCGAATTCGGCATATGGCTTATTACGATGATATGACCGGCTTGCCGAACCGTCGTTTTTTCATGAATCGGCTGGAACAAAAGCTGAAAGCTTCGCGTGAATCCGGAGCGCGGCTCGCCGTATGTTATTTGGACGTGGATCACTTCAAATTGGTCAATGCTTCGTTCGGCAGGGATTTCGGAGACATGCTGCTGCTTCAAATCGCGGAAAGGCTTACCCGATGTTTGCCGGAACCTGGCGACTTGGCGCGAATGGAGGGCGATGAATTCGCCGCCTGCTTGGACAACATAGAAGATGACGAAGATGTGACAGGGCGTTTAGATAAGATGATGTCCGTATTGGAAGAGCCGTTCGAAATGAACGGAGTTCCGGTTCATATCACGGTAAGCATCGGCGTTGCCGTGCGCGAAGATGGAGTCGAAGACGCGGGGAACCTATTAAAGAGAGCGGATACGTCTTTGCATCGGGTTAAAGTAACCGGCAAGAACCACTATCTGCTTCACTCCAGCGATATGGATCATGTAGCCTTGAAGAAATTGACCCTGCAGCATGAAATGCGGCGAGCGCTCTCGAATAAAGAATTTATGCTTTATTATCAGCCGCAGTACGATTTGGCCTCCGGTCAGATCGTCGGCATGGAGGCATTGATCCGTTGGCTGCACCCGGAACGCGGTCTCATTCCTCCCGCAGAATTTATTCCGGCGGCCGAAGAAAGCGGGATTATCGTGCCGCTTGGCAATTGGGTCATCGAGGAAGCCTGCAGGCAGAACAAGGCTTGGCAAGACGAAGGTATGCCAAGCATCCCGGTATCCGTTAACTTGTCTTTCCGGCAGTTTTCCGAGCGTAATTTAACCGATAAAGTAGCCGATATTTTAGAGAAAATAGGCTTGGATGCCCGTTATCTGGAAATCGAGATCACCGAGAGCATGACGATGGACGTCGAACGCGCTTCCCATTGCTTGAAGGAATTAACGTGCTTGGGAGTGAATATTAGCATCGACGACTTCGGAACCGGCTACAGTTCCTTTCACTACTTGAAGAACCTTCCGATCGCGAGGCTGAAGATAGACCGTTCATTCGTCAGAGACATTCAACAAGATCCGAATGATGCGGCAATCGTCGCGGCGATTATCGCGATGGCGCATAACCTTCAGCTGCAAGTCATCGCCGAAGGAGTTGAGACGGAGGATCAAGTTCACTTCCTGCGTTCCCATCGCTGCGACGAGATGCAAGGTTACTTCGGCAGTCCGCCGTTGCCGGGTTCTGGCGTTCTGCAGCTGCTTCGGGAAAAGCTTAATCGGCCCGCACTCCCCATCAATATGTATAGGACAGCAACGGCAGGCTCTTAGGGGTTAATCTACGAAATCGTCGATTTCGTTTAAGCCAAAGCTGTATACCTGTTTTTCGTCCACGTGATAAACGGTAAGCAACTGGTTGCTTGCATCGAAGTTAATGACCCGGCAAGGAATGCTCATCTTCACACCCCGGCCTTTGTTAATATTCAAGCGAATGAGTTTGTTGTTCCCGATATATTCGCGAATGCGAAGCTCTAACGGATTAGGTTGAGCAGGCGTTTTGGCGGCTGTTTTCTTCGGAGGAGTAACCGGTTCGGGCTCTTCGACAAGGTTACCTGGTTGAATGCCTGATCCAATGCGGTAATCGACGAAATCCGCGCTGTTCAATACGCGAAGCAATTGTTCTAAAGCTGCACCCTTATTGGGGGCAGAAATGTTAATGTCCACTTGGAATAAGTAGGAGCCATCGGAAGTTTTATTCGATCGGTTCATGCAGAGGCCTCCATTGCGTAGTTCATTAAAACCATGCCTTGTTTCCTAATGATATCATGATTATGTTGCCCAATATAGTCCTATGGGGTGAAATGCCCTGAAAAATGATACTTATGGCGCATATTCTATATTGCATGAACCTATGCCGAACAAACGGCAGGGAGGTGGTATGCATGGTAAGAGTTATTCCGCTTAAAGTGGATGAATGGGCGGCAGTCGGAGTAGAGGTGCTTTTGCCGAAAACAACGCTTCTGGCGGTTACGGCAGGCGATGGTTATATCATGTGCGGAGCACTGGATGTGCAACTGCTTAACGAAAGGCTTAAAGATCGGGAAATCATTGCGGGTCGGGCAGTCGGTGTTCGAACGATACAGCAGTTGCTGGACGCACCGCTCGAATCCATTACAGATGCCGCGGCGGCGTTAGGAATTAAGGTTGGAATGAGCGGTCAGGAAGCAATCCGTTTAATGGCGATGGCTGCTTCTTGACCGCAGTCGGTAAAAATTAGTTGTTGAAAAGCTGCTTTAGTTTCTGATCGTAAGGCGCCGTAACAATGCCTTTCTCCGTAATAATGGCGGTTACCAGATGGTTCGGAGTAATATCGAAAGCCGGGTTGTAAACCGCGACGCCTTGAGGAGCGGTACGTTTGCCAAACCCGAATGACACTTCGTCTGGATGGCGTTCTTCGATTGGAATATCGGCGCCTGTCGGCGTCGATAAGTCGATAGTGGAAAGCGGACAAGCTACATAAAAAGGAATGTTATGGGCTTTGGCCAGAACAGCCACGCTGTACGTACCGATTTTGTTCGCGACATCTCCATTTGCGGCTACCCGGTCCGTTCCTACGATGACGGCTTGGATCCAGCCTTTGGACATGACGTGGCCGGCCATGTTGTCGCATATTAACGTAACATCGACTCCCGCCTGCTGAAGCTCGAAGGCGGTCAGACGCGCGCCTTGCAGCACCGGACGCGTTTCGTCCGCGAATACTTTCAGATGTATCCCTTGTTCAAGCGCCAAGTAAAAAGGAGCAAGCGCCGTACCGTATTTGGCAGTCGCCAGCCCTCCGGCGTTGCAGTGGGTAAGCACGCCCATACCGTCCTTGAACAAGGTGAGGGCATGCTCTCCAATAAGGCGGTTCGTTGCTTCATCTTCCGCTTGGATGAGTTGAGCTTCTTCTAACAAAGCTTTAACCATTTCGGTCGTAGTTGAACCCAACTGCAGCAAGTCTCGCGCACGTGCTTTCATCCGATCAAGCGCCCAGAACAAATTAACGGCGGTAGGTCGTGATGTTGCCAAATATTCCGCATGCCGTTCGACTTCTGCCACTAAATCCTGCGCAGAACCGGCAAAATCGTCAACTCCAAGCACTACCCCGTAAGCGGCCGCGATACCAATCGCCGGCGCTCCCCTGACTTTGAGTTCCCGAATCGCTTCCCATACTTGCTCCGGGGTTGTCAGCCGCAAATAAATCGACTCTTCTGGAAGCAGTCGCTGATCCAGTAAGGATAAAGCGTCGTCTTCCCAACGCAGCGATTGTAATACTTCTGATTTCTCTAGCTGTTGTTCCTTGCTCATCGTGCGTTCTCCTCTCAATCCTGAATTTCTATAATGTAGAAGCCGCTTCGGCGATATCTATCAATTGTTCGATAGATGTAGCATTGCGATTGCTCTTTATTAACTTCGTGCCGATCGCGAGCACGATTCTTTGCGCCTTGGCGCGAACGGCCGGATCGGGAATTCGATCGATGTCGGCGACATGCGCAAGACCTACGATACGCCGAACCATTTTGGCCCCCGTAAATCCAATCGTATCCCGAAGCAGCCTCTGCACATAATCTTCCTGGTAACCTGGAGCGTTTGCGACCCGATCGACTCCTTGTTCATTCCACAATGTACGGAATTTTCGTTCGAAGGATTCCCATATGTCCCGGATCGTTTGAATAAGATATTGCCTGCGAGTCTGACGGGTTGCTTCATCGGCGGACCAATGCTCTTGAGCCGCGAAGTGAAGAAGCAGATTAGCCAGCACAGCACCGATATCAAAGCCCATAGGGCCGAAATACGCGAACTCGGGATCGATGACTTTCGTCGATTCCGGCGTTATGAAAATACTGCCCGTGTGAAGATCGCCGTGCAGCAGCGCCTGCGCGTGGGTCAGAAATTTCTCCCTAAGAATCGCGACTTCAAGATGCAGCGCGGTGTCGGACCACAGTTGGTCGACATCTTCTTGCAGATGAGGGTCAAAGCTGTTCGTATCCGCATTCGTGTAAGGATGGTCAAAGATTAAATCCTCGGTGATTTTGCAAAGCTCGGGATTGGCGAAAGAACGGACGAGCAGCTTTTTCTCCTGTTGGTTCATTCCGAGGTCGGAAGTAAAAAACAAAGTCTTGGCGAGGAAGTCGGAAATATCATCGGCAAATTTCGGATAAACGCCGCCTTCCATTAAGCCTTGACGCATGATGACATGGCTGCTTAAATCCTCCATGATCGTAAGGGCCAGCTCATTGTCCGTGTGATAAATTTTCGGAACAAGCCCGTGGGCAAGCCGATCTTGGATCAATAAGGCTTCGCTTTCGATCCGGGCGCGATCAAGCGTTAGCGGCCATGATTCGCCGACGACTTTGGCGTACGGCAGAGCTTGCTTAACGATCAAGCTGCGGCCGGAAGAGGGCTGACTGACATGGAATACGAGATTCAGGTTTCCGTCGCCGATCTCGCGGCTTGCCAGCTCGCCTTCGGCTGCGAAGAAGTCAGGTATCGTACGAGCGATTTGAATCGCTTCTTTTTCGGTTAACGGATGGTATTTGCTCACAAAGTTCGCCTCCACAGGGTTTTCCGATAGGTGCAGTCGTATTATTCATAGAATGATCTAGATGTAAGTATAAAGCACTTTACCTATGGTTTAAAGTGCAGTCTTAGTAAGCATTTAGACCAAATAAAACAGGATGACCCAAAGCGCAAGACACGCGTCAGGTCATCCTCCCAAAGAGGAATATAAAAGTAAGCATTCTTAGTTATACGTAACCGTTCTAAGCGACGATTCGCGCACGACGAGCCGATGCGGGATGATCTGGCGGGCCGTAATTTCGACCTGTTGGATCATGCGCAGCACCATCTGCGATGCGGTATATCCAAGTTGGTAAGTTCCGACATCTATGCTTGTAATCGGCGGCATCGTCAACTCGGACAATGCGATATTGTTAAAGCTTACGATAGCCACGTCTTGCGGAATCCGGTAGCCTAGCTCGGCAAGGCCCTTAAGCACACCGAACGCGACGACGTCATCGATCACGACTAATGCGGTAGGTGGTTCTGGCTGAGACATAATGGAAGCCATCGCCCTGTAGCCGCTTTCGAGCAGAAACTCTCCTTCGACGACCCAGCCTTCCTTGAAGGGAAGCTTCGCCTCGGCAAGCGCCTTCGTATATCCGGTCATACGGTCCTGAGTCATGGCCAGTTTAGCAGGGCCGCTGACGAATCCGATGCGCTTCTGGCCTTGTGCGATCAGATGATTGGTAGCGTCATAGGCAGCCTGCACGTTATCGTTATCGACGGAAGGGACGTCCTCGTAATCCAAGCTTCTGCCTATTAGGGCGAAGGGGACGTTCTCTTTTCTAAGGAAATGAATGATCGGGTCGGAAGAACGCGAATAGAGCAGCAACAATCCGTCGATTCGTCCTCCTCGAACAAGACGGACAACCGTATCCAGCTCCTCTTGCTCATTGCTTCCCCCCGCCATCAGCAGGTCGTATCCCGCACGGGTTAATTGGGCTAGAACCCCTCTTATTAATTCATAGAAGAAGAAGTTTAGCAGCAATTCTTCCGCCGGCTTAGGCAGAATAACCGCGATCGTCCGCGTAGTTCTGGACACTAGGCTCTTGGCCATCAAGTTAGGATGGTAACCCAGCTGATCCATGACCGCTTTGACTCTCTTGCTCGTTGCTACGCTTATTCTAGGGTGCTCCGCAATGACCCTGGAGACGGTCGAGGGAGATACTCCGGCTTTTTTGGCCACATCTTTAATGGTTACCGACATTGTGGGGATCGTCCTTTACACTTCATTTGACATTTTTATCGTATCCAAACCTGAAGTAGAAGTAAATGAAAGGCTTTAACATGGTGAATATAAGTTAAAAACATTGTGCCACACATGGCATGATTGCACAAGAATTGATTTTTTATGAAATGATGAGAAAACGAGAGTATTAGCAGGATTATGGTTAAAAAACGACTGATTATAATCTGTGCAAACGATTTACTTGTTAACGGAAAAGAGTATCATAAAGGTATCTTCAAAAGCGCTTACATTGTTTCATAAATGCCGAAAAAGCCATGATATCAACGGATTAAGTGTTTCTTGCGCTGATTTGTACAAACGTTTGCACAAGCGCAAAAAGCTGATGCATCATGGCTCTGGCCTTAGGAAGAAGGCAAGCGCGACAAAATCATTGATTGTAGAGAGGGGTATTCAAGTTTTATGAACAAACCCAAGTTATTGCTCATGTCCTTAGTATTGGCAATGGTGTTCGTCTTAGCGGCATGCGGCAGCAAAAACGATAACAACACGTCTTCTCCTAGCGCAAGCGCTCCTGCAGCCACGGATAGCGCGGCACCTTCCGCTTCCGCACCAGCCGCAGAGGAGTTCGTTCCTGAAGAAGGCGCTAAATTGGTTGTATGGTATTCCGCTAGCGAACGTGCTCTGATTGACGAAGCAGCGAAAGCATTCAAAGAAAAATACGGCGTTGAAGTTGAATATCAAGACGTTGGTCCGGATAAATCGATCGAGAAAATGATCACGGACGGACCTGCCGGAGTAGGCGCCGACGTATTTCTAGCTGTTCATGACAGACTCGGTTCCGCTGTTCAAGCTGGCGTCGTTCTTCCGAACGATATCCATTCCGAAGAGTCCGCGGCAATCAACTCCGAGAAAGCGGTAAACGCTTGGTCCATCGACGGCCAACTGTACGGCTACCCGATGTCCGTTGAGACGACGGCCGTATTTTACAACAAAGACCTGATCCCGGAAGCACCGAAAACTTGGGATGAAGTGATCAGCTTCGCTAAAACCTTTAATGACGCCAAAGCGCAAAAGTATGCTTACATGTGGGAAGTCGGCAACGGATACTGGAGCTGGGGCTTCTTCGGCGGCTACGGTGGATACGTATTCGGCAAAGACGGCACGGACGCTGCCGATATCGGCTTGAACAGCGCTGGCGCCGTGGAAGCGGCTAAATTTTTCGGAAGCCTGAAAGATCAAATCCTTCCGATCAAAGCGGCTGACATTAAAGCCGACATCAAGACCAGCCTCTTTACGTCCGGTAAGCTGGCGATGAACGTAAGCGGTCCTTGGCAGACGCAAGAATTCAAAACCGGCGTGAAAAATCTAGGCGTTATGGAGTATCCGACTTTGCCGAACGGTAAACCGATGATGCCATTTTCCGGCGTTAAAGGCTTCCTGGTCAATGCGAATACGAAATATCCGATCGCGGCGAAATTGTTCGCGCAGTTGGTTTCTTCCGAGGAATACCAAACTAAAAACTTCGAATTGTTCGGCAGCCTGCCGTCCAACAAGAACGTAGCGGCTAGCGAAACAGTAAGCGGCGATCCGTTCGCAAGCGTGTTCTTGAAACAATTCGACAATTCCACGCCAATGCCGAAAATTTCGGAAATGAACGCTTTCTGGTCGACCCATGAAGCGGCGCTGTCTTCCCTCTGGAACGATAAAGCGGATGCGCAAAAAACGATGGACGACTGGGCTGCTAAAGTAAAAGACGCTATCGCATCTTCGAAATAATCAATCGCTTCACAGAAATATATTCCATTCACCCGCCGGCCATCGGCGGGTGTAATGGCTTAAAGAAGGAGATGGCTCAGCTTGAAGCGAAATGCAGCAGCTGCGTGTTGGCTTTCGGTTTTGTGCGCGGGATTAGGACAGTGGTATAACCGGCAATACGCCAAAGGACTACTATTCGTTCTCATCCATGCTGCCGGAATTTATTTTATTACTAACCCATTGCTCCCCCATCTGAAAGGGCTCATGAGTTTGGGGGATAAAGGCCAGCATTTAGAAAAAGTCGGGAAAATATTTAAGAACGTTCCGGGCGATCACTCCGTCTTCATGATGATTTACGGAGTTTTGGCTGCCCTTGTTGTATTGCTTTTTGTTTTCATCTACATTCTGAATATTCGCGATGCCGTCGTTGTGGGCCGCAGACGGGAACAGGGCGCTGAATTGCGGAGCCTGAACAGCAATGTTTTCCCGTGGACGCTCTTGGCGATTCCATTTCTAGGCGTATTGTTCTTCACGATCATGCCGATCCTGTTTACGTCTTTGATCGCATTTACCAACTACGCCTCGCCGAATCATATACCGCCGAAAAATTTGGTGGATTGGGTCGGATTCGCGACCTTTAACAAGCTGTTTAACATGAATGTCTGGAGCAATACGTTCTTCGGAGTTCTGAGTTGGACGATTATTTGGGCGATCATGGCCACGGTAACCTGCTATTTCGGAGGCATTCTGGTCGCTCTTCTCATTAACCAGAAGGGTATCCGGTTGAAAGGTTTCTGGAGAATGCTTTTTATTGTCCCGTACGCCATTCCTCAATTCGTATCCTTGCTTATTATGAAGAACATCCTCAACGAGAAATTCGGTCCGATCAACCAGTACTTCAGAGCCTTCGGATTGGAGGGACTGCCGTGGTTGAATGATCCGTTCTGGGCAAAGGTATCGGTTATCGTCGTTAATATGTGGATCGGGATTCCGGTCACGATGGTGCTTGTCATGGGTATTCTGACGACGATCCCGCGAGATTTGTACGAAGCGGCTGAAGTGGATGGAGCGTCCGGTTGGATGCAATTCCGCAACATAACGTTGCCTTACGTCCTGTTCGCAACGGCGCCGATCCTTATTACGCAGTTCGTGGGCAACATCAATAACTTTAACGTGATCTTCCTTCTAACCGGCGGAAATCCCGCGACAATGAAGTATAACAATGCAGGGGAGACGGATCTTCTCGTGACTTGGCTGTATAAGCTGACGTTGGATTTCAACCAATACAACATCGCTGCCGCAGTGTCGATTCTTATCTTCCTGTTCATTGCCGTATTCGCCATCATTTTGTTTAGGAGAACAAGATCGTTCAAGGAGGAGGATATGATCCAATGAAACCAAGGTTATTATTCAGTTACTTGCTGCTGGTCTTAATCGGGATTGCTGCCCTTTACCCGGCTTTGTGGACGCTCTTGTCCTCCTTTAGAGTGGGGAACTCCCTGTTCAGCGATCATTTTATTCCCACTCAATGGACACTGAATCATTATCGCGACCTGTTCAGAGTGAGGGCGGATAGAGCGATTCCTTATACCACCTGGTACCTGAACACGTTAAAAGTAGCGACGGCCAGCATGATTCTGGGAACGCTTATCCAGTTGCTAACGGCGTATGCCTTCTCAAGATTCCGCTTCAAAGGCCGGAAGCCGATGCTTATGCTTGTGCTGATCCTTGGCATGTTCCCGGGATTTCTGAGCATCATGGCGACGTTCATCATTTTGAACACGCTCGATTTGCTTGATTCCATTTGGGCGCTTGTGCTCGTGTATGCTTCCGGGGCTGCTCTCGGGATGTTCGTGGCCAAAGGATTTTTCGATACGATTCCGCGCAGCTTGGAAGAAGCGGCTAGAATCGACGGAGCCGGACATATGAAAATATTCGTCAGCATTATCCTTCCGTTGTCTAGACCGATCATTACGTACATCTCGCTCACAACCTTTGCCGGAGCTTGGGTGGACTTTATTTTCGCCAGAGCCATTCTTAGAACGCCGGAGCATTGGACGCTTGCCGTAGGATTGTGGAATCTAGTTGATTCCTACAACAGCACGGAATTTACATTGTTTGCGGCGGGTTGCGTGCTCGTTGCGATTCCGATTACGCTTTTGTTTATGTACACACAACGTTTCCTTGTTGACGGATTGACGGCAGGCGCGTCCAAAGGATGAGGAAGACCATCTCGTCTTGTTTTAATTGACGGATTACTAGGGGATTAATCCCGATTACGGCACGCTGGGAGATTTCAAACAGTTTGATTATTCCAGCGTGGAGCACCCGTGGTTTGTAGATTCCGCCAAAGGCAAGGAGAGCAAATATAGAAGCCTCAAACAGCAAAAACCCCATTCCCCCTTCAGGCAACGGGGTTTTTAGCATATGGTGTATTTGGCATATCGGTTTATTGAACGCCTATCCACTCCCGCACATACAATAAATCACTTACATGAACGACTGGGGAGTGGGCTTTGGTGGGGCACGGCGGAACCTGAAGCCGGTGTTGATCGGCTTCACGGTAACGACGGTAGTCGCGATGTTCTTGATATGACGCGAAAGGCTCCATCTTACCCCACCCGAACAATCGCGTAACCGAGCGGTGGAAGCGACACCTGCAATTTCCGTCCTTTCACGACAGCCGTTCCCTCGCCGAAGACGACTTCGCAGTTCGAGCCTTGCTCTACCGGCAACGCCACCGCCTTTTTTCGCTTGCCCGCATTCAAGGCGATAACGAACTTCTCTCCATCCGCATGGCGAGCGTATGCGACCGCATGACTCCCCGGCTCCGCATGAAGCATCTCGAATGAACCGTCGCGAAGGGCTCTATGGCTGTTCCGAAGCTTCACCACCGCCGTGAAAAAAGCGAACAAATCTCCGTCCTGCTTCGCCTCGTCCCATTCCATGCATTTTCGGCAGCCCGGATCCTGCCCTCCATCCAGCCCGACTTCGTCGCCGTAGTAAATGCATGGGGTCCCCGCGAAGGTAAACTGAATGACCGTTGCCAGTTTCAACCGCCGTTTATCCCCTTTGCTAAGGGTCAGCAAACGAGGAGTATCATGGCTGCCAAGCAAGTTAAACGCGGCTTCGGTGGCTTGCTGAGGATAAGCGGCGAGCAAATAGCCGACTAGGTCCGCGAATTGGCGCCCATCCCGGGTACCACGAACGGCGTAATCCAGAACCGCTTCCGTAAGAGGGTAGTTCATAACGGCATCAAACTGGTCACCGCCCAGCCAAGGCTGGGAGTCATGCCAGATTTCCCCGAGAATATAGGCTTCCGGATTCGCTTGCTTCACGACGTCGCGGAATTTGCGCCAGAACCGGTGGTCAACCTCGTTGGCAACATCCAGTCTCCAGCCATCTACGCCGATCTCTTCGATCCAGTAGCGAGCGACGTCCAGCAAGTGCTCCTGCACTTCGGCGTTCTCCGTGTTCAACTTCGGCATATCGGCACCAAAAGCGAAAGCGTCGAAAGTCGGAATGCCGTCCCGAACTTCCAATGGGAATTCCCTAACGTGGAACCAGTCCGCATAACGGGAACTTGCCCCATTTTCCTTGACGTCTAGGAATGGAGGGAACTGACTGCCGCTGTGGTTGAACACCGCATCCAACAAAACCTTTATGCCGCGGGAATGGCAGGCTTCCACCAATTCCTTCATTTTCTCGTTGGATCTATTTTCCTATAATCGATCGTATCGTATTTGTGATTGGTCGGCGCTTCGAACAGCGGATTGAAGTAAATCGCGTTTATTCCGAGTTTCTCCAGATGGTCCAGATGATCGATAACCCCTTGCAGGTCCCCGCCGAAAAAATTGCTCGGTGTCGGCTCTTCGCCCCAAGATTCCACATTGTCCGGATCATTCGATGAATCGCCGTTGGCGAAACGTTCGGGGAAAATTTGATAAAAGACGGCGTCTTTAACCCAAGCCGGAGGCGCGAAAACATCCGCTGGATTCAGAAAAGGAAACTCGTAGTAAAGATATATATTCGCAGGTTCCGATTCGTGAAAGCCCTGTTCGTTCATCCAAAGCGTCTCGTCGCCTTCCTGCAATTTAAAGCCGTATTTTAACCTCCGGTAAGTCGGTTTGACCGCAATCTGCCAATAGTCGAACAGAGAGTCCTGCGCGAACACCTTCATCTCCGCCGTTTGGCATCCTACGATATGCCAATTGTATTTGTCGCCGTAAACTAATGAAACTTGGGAGACGTCTCCGCGTTTGGTGCGAAGGCGCAGATGTACCGTTTCGCGATCGTAGGCATAGGACCAATTGTTTTTGGGGCGGTGGTATATAGCTTCTCTTAGCATAGGTAAGCTCCTTTGGCGGAAATAGATTAGGCTACTGTTCCCTGGAACACACAAAAAAGGCACAACCCGGGAATAAGTGCTCCGAGGTTGTGCCTTAGTCATCGACCGGGCAACATGGCCTTCTAATTAATAGGTTCATTATACACTATAATTGTTCTAGTGGCATCTATTAATAAAACAGTCGATCCCCCCAATAACCTCACCTAATAACAACTGTGTTATAATGAAGACACAGAGCACGTGGAGAGGGGTTGCGAAGAGAGATGGAGCGACCGATCGCGTTAAGGGAATGGGCGGTAGCCGTTAAAGCGCTGGAGCAAGGCAGCCAAGTGATCGTGCTGCGCAAAGGCGGAATATCGGAGGAAACGAAGGAGTTCAAGCTGGAAAGTCCGGAGTTTTACCTATTTCCTTCGTTCGAGCACCAGAGGCCCGATTTGGTTAAGCCTGAAGCAAGCGAAATGGTAAGTTTAACGCAAGCGGAAGCAGCGGAGTTGTCGGACCGTGTGCGTCTGTCCTCATATGCGAAAGTCGTCGAAGATATCGAAGTAACGGACGTCGAAACGCTCCAGCAGCTGGATGAATTGCATATATGGACGGAAGATTACGCGGAAGAACGTCTGAAGTGGAAAAGAACGAAACCGCTCCACGTATTGATCCTCAGGGTTTATAAGCTGGAGAAGCCAATCGAGATTCCGATGCGGGAAAGTTACGGTGGATGCAAGTCGTGGTTATGGTTGGAGGATGCGGTTCCATCGTCCATGTCACCCGTTCTGGATGATGACAAATTCGAACATCAAGCCAATGCCGTTAGAAACCAAATCAAAATCCGAGTCACTTAGATCGAACCGGACCTCAATTTCCCAAGCGGGAAAAGGCCCGGTTTGCTTTTTTCACGTTTCTTTCATAAAATTGTATTGAGAATCATTGAGAATCAAATTAAAATGATTATAAATAAGGATTTATTATTGTCGGGATTTCCCGATTGCGTAGTATATCCTCACAGAAATTTGGAGGTATTAGGAAAATGGCTACTGAATTTGAAATACGCGGGCTGAAATCGTCTATTGAGGGTAAAGAAATATTGAAGGGCATTGATCTGAATATAAAGGGCGGCGAAGTTCATGCCATCATGGGACCGAACGGTACGGGTAAAAGTACTCTTGCATCCGCGCTCATGGGCCATCCGAAATATGAAGTAACAGACGGCACGGTTACGCTTAACGGTGAAGACGTGCTAGAAATGGCAGTGGACGAGCGTGCCCGGGCAGGCCTGTTCTTGGCTATGCAATACCCAAGCGAAATTACCGGCGTAACGAATGCGGACTTCCTTCGCAGCGCAATCAATGCGCGTCGCGAAGAAGGCAATGAGATTTCCCTCATTAAATTCATCCGCCAAATGGAGAAGAAAATGAAGGAACTCGAGATGAACCCCGAGTTCATGCATCGTTATTTGAACGAAGGTTTCTCCGGCGGAGAGAAGAAACGGAACGAAATTTTGCAAATGATGCTGCTGGAGCCTAAGCTCGTTATTTTGGATGAAATCGACTCCGGTTTGGACATCGATGCTCTTCGTATCGTAGCCGAAGGCGTGAACGCGATGCGTGCCGAAGATCGCGGATTCCTTATCATCACTCACTATCAGCGTTTGCTGAACTATATTACGCCTGATCATGTCCACGTTATGATGCAAGGCCGTATCGTGAAATCCGGCGGACCGGAGCTGGCACAGCGTCTGGAAGCTGAAGGCTACGATTGGGTTAAAGAAGAACTGGGCATCGTCGACGAGACCGTCGGCCAAGCTTAAGGAGGGGGCAAAGCATTCATGAGTACACCAACCACCTCTTTCGGCCGAGACGCGGCAGCCGCGATCGCCCGCAGCAAGAACGAGCCGGATTGGCTCGTCGCTTGGCGCGAAGAAGCAGGGGAACTGGCAACGCAGCTAGATTTGCCTAAACCCGAGAAATTACCGCTTACGCGCTGGACCTTGGATCAATATGGTGCGTACCGTCCAGGCCGGGCAGTTGCATCGAAAGCTGATTTGCCTGCCGCTATTTCCGCATTGTTGCCTGAGGAAGATAGCGGCACTTTGATCGTGCAGCACAATTCTTCAGTTATTTATACGCAGTTGTCCGATGAGCTGAAGGCGCAAGGCGTTATTCTAACGAGCTTGGAAGATGCAACACGGAACCATGAAGAGCTGCTTCGCAAACACTTCATGACCGCATACGCAAGAGATGAGCACAAGCTTGCGGCCGTACATGCGGCGCTATGGAACGGCGGAGTATTCCTTTATGTGCCCCGTAACGTTACGATCGAAACTCCGATTCAGGCGCTCCTGTTCGCTGACGATGCGGAAGCGACTTTCATGCCGCATATTCTTGTGATTGCGGAAAGCAACAGTCGCGTAGCCTTTGTGGAACAAGTCGCTTCTTCATTAGATGCGGCAACCTCCACGCTCCTGCACAACAGCGCTGTTGAAGTATTTGCTAAGTCGGGAGCAATCGTTCGTTACGCGGCCGTCCATCAAATGGATGCCAGCGCGATCGACATTGCCTACCGTCGCGCGATTCTGGACAGCGATGCTCGCATTGAGTGGATCGTCGGAGACTTGCATAACGGCAATTCCATTACGGATACCAAATCGGTGCTCAAGGGCAACGGGTCCACTTCCGATTCCAAGATTATTTCCGTTGGAACGGGTAATCAGCGCATGAGCTTGACGACGCAAGCCGTTCATTTCGGCCGTTCTACGGAGAGCAATATGATCACGCGCGCCGTTATGAAAGAAGAAGCAACAGCGATTATCAACGGCGTTACGAAGATCGAGAAGGGCGCAACCAAAGCTAATGGACAGCAGACGGAGAAGGTTCTCATGCTAAGTCCAAAAGCGCGCGGAGACGCTAACCCGATCCTTCTGATCGACGAGGACGACGTTAAAGCGGGTCATGCCGCAAGCGTCGGACAAGTGAACGCCGATCAAGTATACTACCTCATGTCTCGGGGCATTTCCCGTAAAGAAGCGGAACGCCTTATCATTCACGGGTTTCTAGATCCGGTTGTTTCGGAAATCCCGCTGAAAGGGTTGCGCGAGCAATTGCACCGCATCCTGGAAAGAAAGCTGGGCTAATTATGGATCCCATTGCACTGAAAGCGGAGTTTCCGATTCTTCATCAGGATATTAACGGTCACCCTCTGGTTTATCTAGATAACGCGGCAACTACGCAGAAGCCGCGTTCGGTTATCGAAGCGGTCAAGCGCTACTACGAGTGGGACAATGCCAACGTACACCGCGGCGTTCATACGCTCGGTTCGCGGGCAACGGACGCCTATGAAGGCGCGCGCGAGAAAGTCGCCCGTTTTCTGAACGCGCCGGCATCCCGCCAAATTATTTTCACCCGCGGAACGACGACGGCATTGAATATCGTAGCATCCGGTTATGCGCGTCAGACGCTCCGTGAGGGCGACGAAATCGTTATTACTCCTATGGAGCATCACAGCAACCTGATTCCATGGCAGCAAGCCGCTAAGGCGACGGGAGCGACGTTGAAATACATTCCGCTGCAGCCTGACGGAACGATCACGCTCGAGGACGTTGAAGCAACGGTGACGGAGCGGACGAAAATCGTCGCCATCACTTACGTGTCCAACGTACTTGGCACGATCAATCCGATTGCCAAGATTGCGGAAATTGCTCATCGCAAAGGCGCGATCATCGTCGTTGACGGAGCTCAGAGCACCCCTCATCTGAAAGTGGACGTGCAAGCGCTCGACATCGATTTCTACGCTTTGTCCGGTCACAAAATGTGCGGTCCGACGGGAATCGGGGCATTATACGGGAAAGCCCAATTGCTTGAACGTATGGAGCCGGTCGAATTCGGCGGTGAAATGATCGATTTCGTAGAGCTGTATGATTCGACTTGGAAAGAGTTGCCGTGGAAATTCGAGGGCGGAACTCCGATGATCGCCGGTGCGGTGGGACTAGGGGCCGCCATTGATTTTCTGGAGCAAATCGGACTTCACAATATCGATCAGCATGAGAAGAAGCTAACCCGGTATGCTATGGAGAGACTATCCGATATTGAGGGTTTGACGATTTACGGACCGCGTGAAGAACGTGCGGGACTCGTCACCTTCAACCTTGGAGATGTCCATCCGCACGATGTCGCAACCGTGCTCGATACGGAAGGGATTGCCGTCAGGGCAGGTCATCACTGCTGCCAACCGCTCATGAGATGGCTTCAAGTGAGCGCGACGGCAAGAGCCAGCTTCTATTTATACAACACGGAGCAAGATGTCGATCGGCTGGCTGAATCGCTGGTTAAGACAAAGGAGTTTTTCGGTTATGAGTCAATTAGATGATTTGTACCGCCGCGTCATTATGGATCATTATAAAACGCCGAGAAACCGCGGCGAGCTAGACAATGAATCTGTTACCGTCAACCTGAACAACCCGACTTGCGGCGATCGGATTTCCTTGCAGCTCCAGTTGGAGGAAGGCATCGTCCGCAACGTCAAGTTTACGGGGGAAGGCTGCTCGATCAGCATGTCGTCTGCTTCGATGATGACGGAAGCGATTATGGGCAAACCCGCCGAGGAGGCGCTGGAGATGGCGGACAAATTTTCTGCGATGATGAAGGGCGAAACCGTCGAATTTGAAGGTTATGAAGACGTTGAGGCGTTATCGGGCGTGAATAAATTTCCGGCACGGATCAAATGCGCGACGCTGGCTTGGAATGCGCTTCGCAAAGGCGTAGAGCACGGTAAAGGCAAGCACGAAGGCATTGAACAGTAAACAAGGAGGTTGACGATTATGGCTAAGCAAATGCCCGACTTGGAAGAGTACAAATACGGGTTTCGCGACGAGCATAAGGCGATTTTCCAATCCGGTAAAGGTCTAACCGAAGAAATCGTCCGTACGATTTCGGAGATGAAGGGCGAACCGGAATGGATGCTTAAGTTCCGCCTGAAATCCCTGGAGCAATTCCGTAAGATGGAAATGCCTAAATGGGGCGGGAACATGGATGATCTGGATTTCGAAGAGATCCAGTACTATGTTAAACCGTCGGAGAAACAAGGGAAAACTTGGGAAGAAGTACCCGAAGAGATCAAGGCGACTTTCGATAAGCTAGGAATTCCGGAAGCGGAACAGAAGTTCCTCGCCGGCGTGTCCGCGCAGTACGAATCCGAAGTCGTGTATCACAGCATGCAAGAAGAATTGACGAAACAAGGCGTTATTTTCTCGGATACGGATTCGGCTATTCGCGAGTACCCGGAAATTTTCAAAGAATATTTCGGTACCGTTATCCCACCCGCAGACAACAAATTCGCGGCACTGAATAGCGCGGTATGGTCCGGAGGCAGCTTCATATACGTTCCTAAAGGCGTTCAATGTACGGTTCCGCTGCAAGCCTACTTCCGGATTAACTCCGAGAACATGGGTCAATTCGAGCGTACGTTGATCATTGCCGACGAAGGCAGCTCCGTGCACTATGTAGAGGGCTGTACAGCGCCTGTATATAGCACGAACTCTCTTCATAGCGCCGTTGTTGAAATCATCGTTAAGAAGGACGCCCGCGTCCGTTACACGACGATTCAGAACTGGGCACCGAATATTTACAACCTCGTAACCAAACGGGCGGTAGCTGAAGAAAATGCAACGATGGAATGGGTCGATGGCAACATCGGTTCCAAGCTGACGATGAAATATCCTGCGGTCGTCCTGAAGGGCCGCGGCGCTAAAGGCATGGTGCTTTCCATCGCCGTCGCCGGCAAAGGCCAGCATCAAGACGCAGGCGCCAAGATGATTCACTTGGCTCCGGATACAAGCTCGACGATCGTATCCAAATCGATCTCCAAGCACGGCGGTAAAGTCACTTATCGCGGTCTTGCTTCATTCGGTCGAAATGCCGAAGGCGCTAAAGCCAACATTAAGTGCGATACGCTAATCATGGATGATCAATCGACAAGCGATACGATTCCGTATAATGAAATTATGAACGACAACATTACGCTGGAGCATGAAGCGACGGTTTCCAAGGTATCAGAGGATCAATTATTCTACCTGATGAGCCGCGGATTGTCGGATGCTGAAGCGACGCAAATGATCGTTATGGGTTTCATTGAACCGTTCACCAAAGAATTGCCGATGGAATACGCCGTCGAGATGAACCGTCTTATCAAGATGGAGATGGAAGGCTCGATCGGTTAACCTTAGCAGCAAGGGATTTCTTCTTCGTTCCAGATTACGTGTCCGCTGTGACTTTCACGCTTGCGTGCTGAAGTCGCTCGGATACGTTTTTTATTTTTTCACCGAGTATGCGGCAGAGCTTGGGACAATACATATAAATTCGCCTTTTATCAATTTTAAAATTAAGTCAAAACAGTCGCATTAGGCATACGATGGTGTATTGTAATTCGAGAGGAGATAATAAATTGTTGAATTCTTATTATCAGCAATACCCTGCCTGCGCATATCCAAATATGTACCATTTAAAAAACGAAACTTTGCAAGTAGTTGAACCTTGGGTTCAGAATGGATTAAAAGAAGCTCAAACGATATCGGTTGAACATGCTTTGAGGGAGGCGGCGGCTGTCTCTTACTTGATAGGGAAAGGATACAACCCAACCGTTGCTCATCAAATCGTGGAGTCGTGGTGGCATAAGTAGTGTAATTTTAGCACCAGAAACGGTGCTTTTTTTATTTCAAAATTCTACTATCCCGATTCCAAGAAAATATTGCCTGTAAGCGGTTTAACCCGAAATAAGGAAAAGCTATTGTAAATCGGGAATGATCATATTATACTGAATTCAGGTCATATGGTATCGATACCAGAATGAATTATCCGGTCTAAAGTCGATTCCGAAATTACGTTGCGCCACAATATGGTATCGGTACCAGAAATATTTCCAAGCTAAAAGTCCGACAGAAGGGATGGTGTCTGAAGCCGTTTTTATTTGGAAGAAGAGGACTTGGTTGAATTGGGAATGCTTAAAAAAGCACGATTTGTCGAAGGAAACTTTTACTCACACAATTTAAACAATCGGGGGTACAACAAATGAAATTCAAAGCCTTATCCGGTGCGCTTCTAGTCTTATGCTTAATTCTTGTCGTGTCAGCTTGCGGCTCCAGTAAAACAAACAATGCCGGTGCCAGTGAAAGCGCTGCGACCGGTAAAGTAACCTTAAAGCTATGGTACTGGAACGGCGCGGTTTCCGATTCAACGATCGAAGCCGCCAAAGCGAAGTTCCCGAACGTTGATTTGCAAGCAGAGAAGTTGCCTTCGGGTAATGATTATTTGACTAAATTGAAAACGACAATCGCGGGCGGCGGCAAAGGGCCCGACATCGTAGCCATGGATAGCTGGGTATCCTCGATGCTCACTTACAAAGAGAAATTCGTCAACTTGTACGACCAAGGAGCGCGTGATATCCAGCCGAAGTACTTGGATTGGAAGTGGAAGATGGCCGCGACTCCGGACGATAAGGATTTGATCGGCTTGCCGATCGATGTCGCGCCGGTCGTGCTGTATTACCGTACGGACTTGTTCGAAAAAGCAGGGGTGCCAAGCACGCCCGAAGACATCAAAAACAAAGTCAAAACTTGGGACGATTACCTCAATCTTCTGAAGCAAGTGAAGGACAAGACGGGGTCGCAATCCGGAACGATCGTGGATTTTTTCCGGAGCCTAATCGGACAGAACAGCGAAGGCAATTTTGATCTGAACGGCAACTACATCGGCGACAAAGAACATGTCAAAAAAGCTTGGGATGCATCCGTAAAAGCTTATAAAGCAGGTGTAACGTTCCCGTTCTCCAATGATGCCGAGAAAAACGCTGCGATCAACAACGGCAAAGTATCGTCCTTTACAGGAGCATCTTGGGCTGTCGGAGACGTCATCGGCGCAGCTCCAAGTACGAAAGGCAAATGGCATATCGCTTATCCGCCGGGCGGCGTCGGCAACCAAGGAGGCTCCTTCTTCGGCGTCTTGAAATCAACGAAAGCTCCGAAAGAAGCTTATGAGGTCATCAAATTCCTCGTGAGTCCAGAGAACCTGGTCATCGATTACAAAGAATTCGGAAACTACCCATCCACTCCGGAAATTTACTCTAGTCCTGAAATGGTCAATAAAAACGAATTTTTCGGTAACCAAGACCTGAGCCCGGTATTCGCGGATGCGGCGAAAGACGTTAAAGTCGCTCACACGGATTCGAGAGACGACATGGTGCTAACGGTTCTCGTCGAAGCGCTCGGTACGGTCGATACGCAGAAGAAAGATCCTGAGAAAGCATGGGCGGACGCGCAAGAAAAAATCAAACGCCAGCTTTCGCGCTAAGTTACCAAAGTCTAGAAGTTAAATAATGGATAGGGTGGGGAGGCAAGACGAGCCCCGCCTTATCCAATTAGCGGAGGAGTAATATGGGAGGCCTTTTAAAAGAAATTTATAAAAGCAGGACGCTTTATCTGTTTATTTCTCCATTTTATATTTTGTTCCTGATCTTTTCCGTGTTTCCGATTTTCTTCTCGATCTATCTTTCCGTGCATAAATGGGATGGGATCGGGGAAATGACGTCCGTAGGATTCAACAACTTTAAGTATATGTTCAAAGATCCGAGCTTTTGGCAAGTAATAGTCAACAATGTAGCCATTTGGTTATTAAGCAATGGTCCGATGCTTGTAATGGCATTGATCGTCGCGTTTGTCATCAATATGTCGATCGTCAAATTCAAAGGTTTTTTCAGAATTACTTACTTTCTTCCGAATATTACGGCCATGGTTGCCGTTGTCATTATATTTCAGTCCATGTTCGGCAACGAGTACGGGCTGATTAACTTTTTTCTCGAAAAGATCGGGTTGGATAAAATCGCTTGGTTTAATTCAAGCACCGGAGTCAGGGTCGTAATCGCGGCCATGATCGCATGGAGATATTTGGGATACAATGCCATCATTTATTTGTCCGGTTTACAGAGAATCCCTAAAGACTTGTATGAAGCGGCGGATCTGGATGGCGCAACGATGCTTCAAACATTCACCAAAATAACGATACCGATGCTGAGGCCGATCATCTTGTTCTCCGTAATGATGTCGACGATCGGAGGATTCCAAATCTTCACGGAACCGCAAGTGCTGGCCGGAAACCAATCGCCATATCCCGGATCCGATACGATCGTTCTCTACATGTATAGAGAAGGATTCATTTACCAGAATTACGGTTATGCGGCCGCGGTATCGTGGGTGTTGTTTGTCATCATCGGAATCATATCCTTACTGAATTGGAAATTGTTCAACAAGTCGGACGATTGATATTAAAGGAGCATAAAAGATGACTGCAAAAAAGATATTCGTGCATACTTTTTTGTTAATCGGTGTTATATTGTCGATATTCCCGTTTTATTGGCTTGTGGTTATGTCCACGAACGAAACGAGCGCGATCTTTGCTTTTCCGCCGAAGCTTACGTTCGGTAATTATTTAGTGACGAACTACAATCATGTAATGGATAATATCAACTTTATTCGCGCGCTAACCAACACCTTGTTTATTGCCGTGCTTAGCACCTTTCTTCAGTTGTTTTTCAACTCGTTGACGGGATTTACTTTTTCTAAATTTAAATTTCCCGGATCCAAGGTGCTTTTCTATTTAATGATCGCTACGATGATGATTCCCGCGCAAATGCTGCTCGTTCCGCAATTCATCATTATCAAGGAATTCGGATGGCTCGGAAGTTATAAGGCTCTAATCGTACCGAGTATGGCAAGCGCGTTCGGAATTTTCTGGATCAGGCAATATGCGCTGGCCATTCATGATGATTTGCTCGAAGCCGCACGTATAGACGGCTGCAATAAATTCGGATTGTATTGGCGCATCGCTTTACCGATTTTAAGGCCAGCGCTTGCTTTTCTTGCCATCACGACTTTCATGGGCGTATGGGAAGATTACTTGTGGCCGTTAATCGTCTTGACGGATACGTCTAAATTCACGTTAATGCTGGCGTTGCAGCAATTAAAATCGGTTCATACCGCCGATTATTCCATGGTTATGACAGGAACGCTGATGGCAACCCTGCCATTGATTGTGTTTTTCCTCGTAGTGAGTCGGCAGTTTATTGCCGGTATCATGGAAGGCGCGGTTAAAAGCTAAGAGATCGACATGCGGATGGCGTTTAGTTTTGCGGAGGGCAGGGTGACGGCATGGCGCCGAAAATTAAGGATGTCGCCAAGAAAGCCGGCGTTTCCGTAACGACGGTATCAAGGGTGCTGAATGGCGAGAAATACGTAAAGGACGATCTGAAAGCGAGGGTTCAACGGGCGATAGACGAGCTTGGCTATTCACCCAGTCATATCGCGAGAAGCCTTGTACGGAAAAAAACGAATTTGATCGGCGTAATCGTGCCCGACGTCACTTCAAGTTTCTATTCCACCATCCTAAGTACGATCGAAAAAACCGCAAGCATCAACGAGTATAATCTTATGGTCTGCAACATTATCGAGGACAACGATAAAGAGCTTAAATATTTGCAAATATTCAAACAGATGCGCGTAGACGGCATTATTATTATGCACGAGAAATTAAATACCGAAATTCGCGAATTGATCCATAAGCTGGATATCCCGATCATCTTCTCAAGCGTTAAACCCGTGGAACAGAAATTCGTTTCCGTCATCATAGACGATTATGCGGCAGCTTACGATGCCACGCGTTATTTGATCGGGCTCGGACATTCGCGAATCGGATTTATCGGCGGAGATATGAGGGACGTAACTTCGGGGCAAAACAGGTTTGCCGGTTATAAACAGGCGCTTGCAGATTGCGCCATCGAAGCCATTGGAGATTACATCCGGTTCGGTGATTATAAAACGCAAAGCGGTTACGAAATCATGAAAGAAATGTTGGCTGGCGATGTTGTTCCTACTGCGGTTTTCGCGGTCAGCGATGACATGGCGGTAGGGGCCATGAATTGTATCCATGACGATGGACTTCGAGTTCCCGACGATCTATCCGTAATCGGATTCGACGGAAGCCAACTGACGGAACAGGTTCGTCCGCGCTTGTCCTCCATGGAACAGCCTATTCTTGAAATGGGAATCGTAACGGTCGACGCGCTGCTCGCTTTGATTTCGGGGAACGAAGGCGCACCTAAGAAAGACGTTATTCTAAAGCATAAGTTGGTCATTCGCGACAGCTGCAAGAGTTATGTGAATAGCAGCACAGAAGCTTAATCATAAAGCGACTGGAAGAGGGAGAAGAAGTTGAAAATGTTTGATGCGGTGGTCATCGGAGACGTCAATATCGATCTTGTAGTGGTGGGATGCAATGAAATTCCTCAGCCCGGACAGGAAGTATTTGTGGATAATATGATGATGCACGTAGGCGGGGGAGCGGCATTATTTTCGGTCTCGCTTGCCAAGCTTGGCCTTCATGTCGCTTTTAACGGAGTTCTTGGGGATGACGGTTATGCCCGCTATATACGGGAAAGCTTTGCTCAATATGGTATCGATACCAGGATGATACAAACGAGTCGAATTCATAATACGGGAATTTCGATTGCATTTAATCCCGATACCGACCGGTCCTTTATTACTTATGCGGGATCGAATGCGGAGCTTCAAGTGGAAAAGCTGGATTTGAACCAAATCGCTCAAGGCAGGCACGTCCACGTGACCGGGTACAAAGGAAGGCGAAATCATGACCAGTATATGGCATTGGCCAAAGCCTTGAAAGAGAAGGGTGTAACCTTATCCTGCGACGTAGGCTGGGATGATTCCGGGGAGTGGGACAATGGCGTATTCGAATTGATGCGGTATTTCGACGTCTTCCTTATGAATGAGACCGAGGCTCTTCATTATACCGGTCTCGAGAGCATAGAAGACAGCCTTCGGCACATGGCGGAGTATTGCAGCCATGTCGTGGTAAAGCTAGGGTCGAAAGGAGCCATTGCGATGAAGGACGGCGTGCTTTCCCGTCGTGCTGGTTATCTGGTTGAAGCCGTTGATACGACTGGTGCAGGCGATTCCTTTAATGCCGGATATTTATTCGGCTTTTTGTCCGGCAAGGATGCGGATACCAGCTTGCGGTACGGAAATGCTTGCGGAGCTCTTTCGGTCAGCGCCTATGGCGGAAGCACGGGCACCCCAGATCTTGAGGGACTGAAGGACTTTATCCATAAACGCGAGGAAGAGCCAGCAATCACTTAAGAGAAGGAAGGTTAGACGAGATGGCATTGCCTGATTCCGTAGTTGCTTATCTGGAGCAGTCGGAGACCAAGCTTGCGGCGTATCCGAAACTGCTTCGCATGTTCAAGAATTGTTATCCGAATACGCTTGAGACGACAACGAAATGGCTCGCCGATGAAACGGTATTCGTAATTACCGGAGACATTCCTGCTATGTGGCTGAGGGATTCCAGCGCGCAGGTTAGACATTACTTGCCGCTCGCGGCCGAAGATAAACAATTGCAGGTTTTGTTAGCGGGCTTGATTCGCAGGCAAATGAATTATATTCAACTCGATCCCTATGCGAACGCGTTTAACGAGGAAGCGAACGATAACCGGTACGATCAAGATTTAACCGAACTGGACCCGTGGGTGTGGGAACGGAAATACGAGATCGATTCGCTTTGTTATCCGATACAATTGGCCTACTTGTATTGGAAGGCAACCGGGCTGACGCATGTGTTCGATGAATCTTTCCGTTCCGCCGTCCATACGATTATTGCCCTTTGGAAGACGGAACAAAGGCATGCGGAACAATCCCCATACCGGTTCGCCCGCATCGATTGCCCGCCGAGCGATACGCTGCGCAATAACCGCATGGGCATGCCCGTTAATTATACCGGAATGACGTGGTCCGGATTTCGGCCTAGCGACGATGCCTGCACGTTCGGTTACTTGATTCCCGCCAATATGTTCGCTGTCGTGGCGCTTCGTTATATCGAAGAGATAGCGAGCGCGGTGTGGAACGACGAGGAAGTCGTCCGGCTTGCGGCCGAGCTTCGCGAGGAGATCGATTTCGGCATCCAAGCTTACGGAACCTATCTTCATCCGAAATACGGGAAAATCTATGCATACGAAACGGACGGATTCGGCAATTACAATCTGATGGATGACGCCAACGTACCGAGTTTGCTGTCCATTCCTTACCTAGGTTACTCGTCCTTTGAAGATCCGATTTACCGCAATACGCGCAACTTTGTATTAAGCAGCGATAATCCCTATTACTACGAGGGTAATTATGCTAGAGGAATCGGAAGTCCGCATACGCCCGCTGGCTATATATGGCCGATTAGCTTGGCGATGCAGGCGCTCACTTCTAAGGATGAGGCCGAAGTACATGAAGTTCTGAAAATGCTGATGGAAACCGACGCGGATACGGGATATATGCACGAAGGGTTCAACCCGGATAACCCCGCTGAATATACGCGCCCATGGTTCGCTTGGGCAAATAGCTTATTCGGTGAATTAATCCATCGCTTGATGAGAAGAGGGTACTTCGACTGACTATATTCCTTAATTCGGAAGGTGATGTCCATGATTTCTATCCAAAAATATTGGGAAGACCCAAACGTGCTTCAGGTGAACAGGCAAGCTCCCCGAGCCTATTACATTCCCTACGCGGATGAACGATCGGCGAAATCCGGCAAACGAGGACATTCCCCTTTTTATCAAACCCTAAACGGAAAATGGAAATTTCAATATCATAGCGGTGTAAACAACGTCGAACAACTCTTTTACGAGGAAGCGGCAGACATAAGCGGGTGGGACGATTTAATCGTTCCGTCGTGCTGGCAGGTGAAAGGTTACGATCAGCTTCAATATACGAATATTAACTATCCTTTTCCATGCGACCCGCCTTTCGTTCCAGACGACAATCCGGCTGGACTTTACGTGCGGGAATTCAATGTCGCGAACGAATGGTCGGACAAGGACAAGTACATCGTTTTCGAAGGAGTTAACTCCTGTTTCTACTTATGGGTAAACGGAGCGTTCGCAGGCTACAGCCAAGGCAGCCGCATTCCGGCGGAATTCAATGTGTCTGCCCTGCTTCGGTCGGGGAAAAATCGTATCGCGGTCATGGTGCTGAAATGGTGTGACGGATCCTATCTTGAAGATCAGGATCTATGGCGGTATTCCGGCATTTTCCGGGACGTTTATGTGCTTGCTCGCGATGCCGCGCATATCCGGGACGTGTTCAATAAGCAGTCTTTTGAAAATGGTTTCCGCAAGGCCGTGCTCGAGACGGAGATTGAAACGACAGGGAAACTCGAAATCAGCGCCGAATTGAAGGACGCTCAAGGAAATGTTGTTGGTTCCGCCCCAACCGTCGTCGTGGACGGAAAAAGCACTCTCCGGTTTGAATTGACGAATCCGATTATGTGGAATGCAGAGAAGCCGTATCTTTACCGGCTTTACGTCCGCAGCGCGGAAGGAGAAGTGCTTCAGTTTCCGGTCGGATTCAGGAAGGTCGAAATCACGGAAGGGGAATTCCGAATCAACGGTCAGGCGGTTAAGCTGAAGGGCGTCAACCGGCACGATTCCCATCCGGAGCTCGGACAGACGATCCCCATCCATCATATGGTTAAAGATTTAGTTCTTATGAAGAGGCATAATATCAATACGATTCGTACTTCCCATTATCCTAACGACTCGCGATTCATGGAGCTCTGCAACGAATACGGTTTCTATGTCGTGGATGAAGCGGATTTAGAATGTCATGGCATGGGAACCGCATCCGAGGATGGCGATGCTCATGGGCTGTCTCGCGATCCATCATGGAAAGCCGCGTTCGTGGAACGGGCGGCTCGAATGGTGGAACGGGACAAAAATCATCCGTGCGTCGTGATGTGGTCGTTGGGAAATGAGTCCGGTTACGATTTCAATCATATCGCGATGGCAGAATGGATCAAGCAGCGGGATCCCTCCATCCCCGTTCATTACGAGGGCGCCGCTCCGCATTACGAAGGCAATCCGAACGTCGAATATTTGGATTTGGAAAGCCGGATGTATACCTCGGTGAAAGAGATCGAAGCTTACGCCCGCGACGAAAACCGCGTATTGCCATTGTTCTTGTGCGAATACAGCCACGCGATGGGAAACGGCCCCGGTGATTTGAAGGACTACTGGGATGTCATCTATCGTTATCCGAAGCTTATGGGAGGATGCGTCTGGGAATGGTCCGATCACGGGATCAAGACGGAAACCGAAGACGGGACGCCATATTATGCTTACGGCGGCGATTTCGGGGATAAGCCCAATGACGGGAATTTCTGCATCGACGGACTAATTTCACCCGATCGCAAGCCTCATACCGGGTTACTGGAGCTTAAGAAAGTCATAGCGCCGATCCGTATCGAGCAGCAAGATTTGAGAACCGGCTCGATCAAGGTGACGAACCTGTACGATTTTATCGATTTATCCCATGTAGGGATTTTCTGGAAATTAGAACAAGATGGACATATCATTCGTCAAGGCCAACTGGACAATATCGACGCAGCGCCTCATAGTTCGCAAATCTTGGCCCTTCCTTACGATTTGTCGGGGATGTCAACCGACCGGTTCGTTCTTACCTTATCCTGTTGGTTAAAGGAAGAGACGGTTTGGGCCGAAGCCGGACACGAAATTACGTTCGAACAGTTCGAATGGGGTGTAGAGCAACGGACGGTAACCGAAACTTCCTTTAAACATAAGCATTCATCTTCCATTGAAGTCGAGCAATCGGGACAGTGGCTTACGGTAGAAGGCTTCGATTTCCGCCACGTGTTCGACTTGCGCGATGGCACCGTTCATCGGATATCGCGACACGGCGTGGACATGCTCGAAGCACCTTCCAAATTCTCGATCTGGCGGGCGCCTTTGGACAATGATATGCATGCGAAAGAAAAATGGCTGGAGGAAGGTTACGACCGGACGGTCATGAAGACGTACCAATGCGAGTGGGAACGGACCGAGGACGGTTCAGTCGAGATCCGAACTCGTTTTTCGCTCGGGGCGGTCAGCCGGTTTAATATTCTCAGCGGCGAGACGAATTGGATCGTGAACGGCAGCGGAGAAATTACTATGCGGGTTAACGCAAAGTTCGCAGAGGGGCGGAAACTGCCTTATCTTCCGCGTTTCGGACTACGGCTTTCCATGCCGGAAGGAATGGAGGAGGTCGAATATTTTGGTTTCGGACCTCATGAAAGCTATGTCGACAAACGCCAAAGCGTGAAAAGAGGCCGGTACTTAACGACGGTCGACGAAATGTTCGAAAACTACATCATGCCGCAAGAAAACGGCTCCAGATACGGAACGGAGTGGGCTGTCGTATCCAACGAGCTAGGAATGGGCCTTAGATTTTCCGTAACGGATGGGTTCTCCTTTAATGCATCGCACTTTGCGCCGGAAGATCTAACGAAAGCCGCGCATAATTATGAGCTTGCAAAGGTGAAAAGAAAAGAAACGATCGTCCATCTGGATTACCGGATGAGCGGCGTAGGATCGAATTCCTGCGGACCGGAGCTTGCGGAACCTTATCGTCTTAACGACAAGGAATTCCAATTCGAGCTGCGCTTGATGCCGGTGTTTAAAGAGGACGAATAAAGCAAACTCCAAGGAGGACTCACAATGAAATATATTCAAATCCCAGGCGTGGACAAGAAGATTTCCCGGTTGTTCATGGGTACGGGAGACCTCAGGAAATTAGAGGAGCCGCAGCGGATCATGCTCGATGCTTTCATTAACGCCGGCGGTAATGCCTTCGATACCGCGCATCAATATCGGGGCAAAGAACTCGTGCTTGGCCAATGGCTGGCAGAGACGAAGCTCCGGGAACAATTGGTTATCCTAACGAAGGGAGCCCACCATGATGACGGGAGTCCGGGACCTCGCGTGAATCCGCAGGCGATTCGCAAAGATTTGACCGAGAGCCTGGAGAGGCTCGGTACCGATTATGTCGATCTCTATGCGCTGCACCGGGACGATCCGACTGTTGCGGTCGGACCGATCATCGAAGAGCTGAACGAACATCTTCAAGCGAAAAAAATTCGGGCCATCGGAGCTTCTAACTGGTCCTACAAACGGATCCAGGAAGCGAACGAATACGCGGCCGCCCATAACTTAACGGGATTTTCCTTCAGCAGCCCGAACCTGAGCTTGGCCAAACCTCTTGAAGCCAGATGGGAAGGTTCTATCTCGGCAGACGAAGAAACTTGCGAATGGCACGCCAAGACTCAATTGCCGTTGTTGGCTTGGTCTGCCCAAGCGGGCGGATTTTTCTCCGGGAACTTCGCTCCCGACAAACGGACGGACGAGGAAATGGTCAGAGTATACTATAGCGATGATAACTGGGAGAGATACCGCCGTGCCGTGAAGCTGGCGGAAGAGAAGCAAGTAACGCCGATCCAAATCGCATTGTCCTACGTTCTTTATCAGTCTTTCCCGACTTGCGCCATAATCGGACCTCGCAATCCGGAGGAGTTTAATTCCTCGATTCAATCGATGAACCTGGAGCTGACTCCCGCGGAAGTCGAATGGCTGGATTTGAAAAGGGAGGGAATCGCGCAATGATTAAACATAAATTGGCGGCTCAGCTATATACCCTAAGAAACGAAGTCAAGAAAGACTTCCCGGCGGTGCTGAGGGAGCTTAGCAAGATGGGATGGGCAGCCGTTCAAATCGATGGTTTGCACGGATATTCCGCACGAGAGATCTCTTCGGTCATGAAGGAAGTCGGCATGCAAACGGCAGGCATGCACGTTGGCTTGGAGCGAATGAAACATGATCTGGAAGCGGTGCTGGAGGAAGCCGACCTGTTCGGTACGAAAGATTTCATTTGCCACTCGCTGCCGGATGGTTTACAGACGCCTGAAGGGTACGCTAGCGTACGGAAAGATTTACTCGATGTTGCCGCTAAAGTCAAAGGTACGGAATACCGGGCAGGCTATCATAATCATGACTTTGAATTCCATACGACGATCGATGGGAAATTCGCTCTCGAATACTTGCTGGAAGATCCGGCTGTCTACGCGGAGATCGACACCTATTGGGTTTTGAAGGCTGGGCATGACCCGCTGTCCTTCATCCGCAATTACGCCAACCGGATGCCTATTCTTCATCTGAAGGACATGACGGCAGACGGCAAGCAATATTTCGCCGAAATCGGAACCGGACTCATCGATTTTGCCCCTATCTTAAAGTGGGGATTGGAGAACGGCGTTGAATGGTTTGCCGTAGAACAGGATTATTGCCCAGGCAAACCGATGGACAGCTTGGCGATCAGTTTGGAAAATTTGTTGAAGCTGGAAAAAACGCTCTGAGTTGATACTCCGGGAAAAAGGTGAGGATATTCATGTTGTTTACCGAAAAGAAGCTGGAAGCAAGACTAAACGAGCTAAGCGAAACTCGTTATCGCGACGCCGTGCCTTTGGAAAGCTTCGCGGCCATTGAAGACGAACTCGGGGCTACGGGAGCCCGGCCGCCGGCTGCTTTGCCAACGTTCGAATTAAAAACCGGCGATACATGGAAAGGCCGGGACCGTTATATATGGTTATCCCGCAACGTCGAAATCCCGAAGGAATGGGCAGGCAAAACCGTGCTTGGTCGTTTCGACTTCGGAGAGACGGGCGGAGGCAACAACGACGGCTTCGAATCGTTGCTGTACTGGAATGGCTCGCCGTACCAAGGCGTCGATTCCAACCATCAGGAAGTATTTCTGCCGGATGAAGCCGCCGGAGAGACGGGGCGGATGGACATCCGCCTATGGTCCGGTTTGGACGGCGGAGGCAAGCCGCGCGAGATGAAGCATACGGTGAACCGGGCCGAACTGTGCTGGCTGGACGAGAGGATCGACGATTTTTATTACACGGGCCGTGCTGTGCTGGAAACGATTCAGGCGCTGGATGCGGGGCATCCCGACCGCGTAGGTCTCGTCAAAGCGCTCGACCGCGCGCTGCTTAAGGTGGATTGGTCTCAGCCGGGCTCCGCAGCTTATTGCGACTCCGTTTATGAAGCCCGCGAACTGCTGCTGGAGCAATTAAAGCACTTCGACAAGCATCACACGGTTACGGTCACAACGATCGGTCATACCCATATCGACGTGGCTTGGCTGTGGAGGCTGAAGCATACGCGGGAGAAAAGCGCCCGTTCGTTCTCCACTGTCCTGCGTTTGATGGAACGTTTTCCGGACTACGTGTTTTTGCAGACGCAGCCGCAGCTGTACGCGTACATTAAGCAGGATTACCCGGAGATTTACGAGCAAATTCGCGAACGCATCCGCGAAGGACGTTGGGAAATCGGCGGAGGCATGTGGCTCGAAGCCGATTGCAACCTGACTTCCGGGGAATCGCTCGTAAGGCAATTTCTGTTCGGAACCCGATTCATGCGCGAGGAGTTCGACGTGGAAAGCACGTATTTGTGGCTGCCCGACGTATTCGGTTACAGCTGGGCGCTTCCGCAAATTTTGCAGAAATCCGGTTTCGATACGTTTATGACCACCAAAATCAGCTGGAATCAATTCAATAGAATGCCGCATGACACCTTCAAGTGGCGGGGAATCGACGGTTCGGAAGTGTTAACCCACTTCATCACGACGCCGGATGATTGGGAAGAAGCCAATTCCTTCTTCTATACGTACAACGGCTTGGTCTCTGCCAAAACGGTTAAAGGCGCGTGGGAAGGTTATCAGGAAAAAGAAGTGAACCAAGAGCTGCTCCTTTCTTATGGGTACGGAGATGGAGGGGGAGGCGTCAATCGGGAAATGCTCGAGATGCGACGCCGACTGGATACGATGCCCGGATTGCCGAACGTGAAGACGGGCCGCGCGGATGAATACTTCCAGCGGCTGCAGCAAACGTTCAAAGAGACGGATCGATATGTGCATACGTGGGACGGCGAGTTGTACCTCGAATATCACCGTGGCACCTATACGAGCCAGGCCTACAACAAACGGATGAATCGCAAGCTTGAGCTGCTATACCGCGAGACGGAATGGCTGAGCTCTTTGGCTGGCGTGATGAAGGGCGACTTGGGCCAATACCGGCAAAAGCAGCTGAACGAAGGCTGGACGATTATTTTGCGCAACCAATTCCATGATATTATTCCGGGTTCTTCGATTAAGGAAGTATACGAAGACAGCCGTGAAGAATACGCGGAAGCGATGGCGATTGCCACGGATGCATGGAATGAGGCGGCAGCCGTTATTGGCAGCAAGAAAGAAGAAGGCGCGTTGACTGTTCTTAACAGCTCGCCGTGGGAGCGCACCGATTTGCTCGAAATCGCGGGAGACAACGTACCGGCAGGAAGCGTATGGACGGATGCGAACGGACATAGCCTTGCGGCTCAATACTCCGACGGGCGTTGGTTCGTGGAAGCGTCCAAGGTACCATCTCTAGGGATGACGGCCATTCATTATCGGACAGACTCCACGAAACCGACCGCCGTGACGGCCGACATTCCTTTCCGCTTGGAAGGTCGCTTGCTTAAGACGCCTCATTACGAGATCGAGTGGAACGAAGCCGGTCAACTGATCCGAATATACGATCTGGACAATCGCCGCAACGTGCTCGCGCAACAGTCCCGAGGCAACATACTGCAAGTATTCGAGGACAAACCGCTTAACTTCGAAGCTTGGGACGTCGATATTTTCTACCAGGAAAAAATGCGGGAAATTTCCGATTTGGTTTCCGTGGAGCTTGTAGAAGCGGGGCCTCTGGCTGCGGTCGTGGAATTTAAGTGGCGTTACGCGAAGTCCGTGATCACTCAGAAGATGGTCGTCTACGCAGGGAAAAGAAGGATTGAATTCCGTACGCATATCGATTGGCAGGAGCATCAGCAGCTGTTGAAAGTTGCGTTCCCGGTAGACGTTCGTTCAACGGAAGCCACTTACGATATCCAGTTCGGCAACGTTAAACGTCCGACGCATTGGAATACGAGTTGGGATTGGGCGCGCTTCGAAACGGTCGGGCACCAATGGGCCGATTTGTCCGAGCGGGGATATGGCGTTAGCTTGCTGAACGATTGCAAATACGGTTATGACATCAAGGATAACGTTCTCCGCCTGTCGTTGCTGAAATCCGCGATCAATCCTGATCCGGAAGCCGATATCGGAGACCACACATTTGTTTACGCTCTTCTACCGCATGAAGGGGATTGGTACGCGGGCGGCACCGTGCAGGAAGCGTGGTCGCTTAACAATCCATTGACCGCTTACGAAGGAGCTCCCGCTCGGGGCGCGTTTTCCATGTTCCGCTTGTCAGCCTCTAACGTGATGGTGGATGCCGTGAAAAAAGCGGAGGATGGAGATCGCCTTGTGCTGCGTGTCCATGAATTCGCCGGCGTTCGCTCGACAGTTGAGCTTAGCAGCGATTTGCATATTGTTTCCATGCAGGAATGCAATCTCATGGAACGACCGATCGGAGAAGCAGCGACTTCCTTAACGTTCGAGCTGAAGCCTTACGAAATTAAAACGTTTATTATCCATCTCCAAGTCTAGTCTCTTCAGGCAAGGAAACCAAAGTACGAACCTGAAGCCCGCAAGCTCCGTCCGGAATTGCGGGCTTCCTCCTTCTTATTGGGGTATGACGTTTCATCTAAAATCTAACGTAAACCGAGGTTTTGCTAATGAAAACCATTCGACTGACAATGGCACAGGCTTTGCTGAAGTTTCTGGATCAACAGTATGTATCCGTGGACGGGGAAGAAACCAAATTCGTTCGGGGGGTCATGGGTATTTTCGGACATGGCAACGTGACCGGCATTGGCGAAGCTCTCGAACGGGCATCGGGCGAGCTGATATTTCTTCAGGGCAAGAACGAGCAAGGCATGGTTCATGCGGCTACCGCTTTCGCCAAGCAGAAAAACCGCAGGCAAATTTTCGCATGCACCACCTCGATTGGTCCAGGGGCGCTCAATATGATTACCGGGGCGGCAACCGCAACGGTTAACCGCATACCGGTTTTGCTATTGCCAGGCGACAATTTCGCCTCCCGCCAGCCGGATCCCGTGCTCCAACAGCTGGAAATTCCGAGCGATTACTCGATATCGGCGACCGATCCGTTTAAGACGGTCAGCAAGTTCTGGGACCGGATCGTCCGTCCGGAGCAACTGATGTCATCGCTCCTTCACGCGATGCGCGTGCTAACCGATCCTGCGGATACCGGGGCTGTAACGCTGGCATTGCCGCAGGACGTGCAAGCGGAGGCTTACGATTATCCGGAAAGTTTCTTCGACAAGCGTGTTTATCGCCTAGACCGCCGCCCGGCCGCGCCAGAAGCGATCCGGCGTGCCGCAGATTTGGTTGCTCGGAAGAAGAAGCCGCTTATTATCGTTGGCGGCGGCGTTCATTATTCGGCAGCAACAAAGGAATTGCTCGCGTTCGCTGAAGCCTTTGATATTCCGGTGGCGGAGACGCAAGCCGGCAAAAGCGCGATGCCGTGGAATCATCCGCTCAGCCTTGGCGGCGTCGGCACGACCGGGACGCTTGCGGCGAATCGGATTGCCGCGGAAGCGGATTTGATCATCGGCGTGGGCACGCGGTACTCCGACTTCACGACTGCTTCCAAATCGGCTTTTCGCAGCCCGGATGTCGCTTTCTTGAACTTGAACGTCAGCGCGTTCGATTCGGTTAAGATGGAAGCGGAGTTCGTCACCGCGGATGCGAAGGAGGCTCTTGTCGCCCTTCAAGAACAACTGTCGCAGCGAGGTTATCGTTCCGGTTACGCGGAAAGTTACGTGAAGGGACTAAAGGCGGAGTGGGACAAGGAAGTCGATCGTCTTTACTCGTTGGAGAGCGCGGAAGGCTTCACGCAAACGCGCGCGCTTGGCGTCATCAACGGATTTATCGGATCGAAGGACGTCGTCGTCGCGGCTGCCGGCAGCTTGCCGGGCGACCTGCACCGAGTATGGAGGACGACCGAACCGAAAACTTATCATATGGAATATGGCTTCTCCTGCATGGGATACGAAGTCAGCGGCGCTTTCGGCGTGGCGCTCGCGGAGCCGGAGCGCGAAGTTTATGCGGTCTTAGGGGACGGAAGTTACCTGATGCTGCATTCGGAACTCGTGACCGCTATTCAGGAAGGCGTTAAGTTGACCATACTATTGTTCGACAACCACGGCTTCCAATGCATTCATAACCTGCAGCGGGGACACGGCAGCGACGGCTTCGGCAATGAATTCCGCTTCCGCTCCAAGGAAACCGGACGGCTTAGCGGCAATTACATGCCGATCGATTTCGCGGCGCATGCCCGCAGCTTGGGCGCCGCATCCTATACTGCCGGCAACGCGGAGCAATTGGAGCAGGCGCTTCATCGGGCGAAAGCGGAGCAAGGCCCCGTTCTCGTCGAGATCAAAGTGTTGCCGGGCACGAACACCGACGGCTATGAATCTTGGTGGAACGTAGGGGTGCCGGAAGTGTCCACGGATGAGAAGGTATTGAAGGCGCATGCCGAGATGAAGCAGAGGATTCAAGCGGCTCGGCCTTACTAACGGACAAGAAAGAAGGGAATTCGATGGAGCCTATTTCATTCGCAACCGACAAATCGCTCGATTTTGTAGCGATCGGCCGGCTATGCATCGATTTGAACGCCAACGAAATCAATCGTCCGATGGAAGAGACGATGACATTTACCAAATACGTCGGCGGTTCCCCCGCCAATATCGCTATCGGCATGTCTCGCTTGGACATGACAACGGCATTTATCGGCAAAGTGGCCGACGACCAGATGGGAAGATTTATCGTCCAATACTTGCGCGACAACGGCATTGAGACGTCAGGCGTTACGACGGACCGCACCGGTGCGGTTACGGGCCTTGCCTTTACGGAAATCAAAAGCCCCGAAGACTGCAGCATTCTCATGTACCGGGATAATGTCGCGGATCTTAAGCTCGCGCCGGGAGAAGTTGACGAAGCGCTCATCGCGAGAAGCAAAGTGCTGCTCGTGTCCGGCACCGCGCTGGCGAAGAGCCCTTCTCGCGAGGCTGTGTTGCTCGCCCTCCGTTATGCCCGCAAGCACGGAACGAAGGTTGTATTCGATATCGACTATCGGCCTTATACGTGGACCAATACGCAGGAAACGGCGATCTACTATCATGCGGCGGCTGAGAAAAGCGACATCATCATCGGAACTCGCGAGGAGTTCGACATGCTGGAGCAGTTCGACGGCAACACGGAACGCAGCGACGAAGTGACCGCCGCGCAGTGGTTCGGCCATCACGCAGAAATCGTCGTCATCAAACACGGCAAGGACGGCTCGATCGCTTACGGCAAAGACGGCAGCTCGCATCGGGGCTCGATATTCCCGGCGAAAGTCATCAAAACATTCGGAGCGGGCGATTCTTATGCGGCCGGTTTCATTTACGGCCTTATGCAAGGTTGGAGCGTCAGCCGCAGCATGGAGTTCGGCAGCGCGTGCGCTTCCATCGTCATCTCCAGTCACAGTTGCTCCGATGCGATGCCGACCGTTAATCAAGTAGAAGATTTTATGAGTGCAGCTAAACAAGCTTAATTCGAGAGGAGAATACCCGATATGACTCAAACAATTGCACCCACAGCGATTAAAAACTTCATCGGCGGCCAATGGGTTGCTTCCGCTTCAGGCAAGACGGACGATGTTTATAACCCGGCTACCGGAGAAACGATCGCCCTTGTTCCTTTGTCTTCGAGAGAAGACGTTGATGCAGCCGTCCAAAACTCTAAAGATGCATTCGTAGCCTGGAGTCGCACGGCAGTTCCGCGCCGGGCCCGCGTCTTGTTCAAATACCAGCAGCTTCTCGTGGACAATTGGGAAGAGCTGGCTCGGATTATCACATTGGAGAACGGCAAAAACTACTCAGAAGCTTACGGGGAAGTCCAACGCGGCATCGAATGCGTGGAATTCGCGGCTGGCGCGCCTACCCTGATGATGGGCAAGCAGCTTCCGGACATCGCAACGAATGTAGAATCCGGGATGTACCGGTACCCGATCGGCGTCATAGGCGGCATTACGCCGTTTAATTTCCCGATGATGGTGCCTTGCTGGATGTTCCCGCTCGCGATCGCTTGCGGCAATACGTTCGTGCTCAAGCCTTCGGAGCGTACGCCAATGCTGGCGAATCGCTTGGCTGAGCTGTTCAAGGAAGCCGGTTTGCCTGACGGCGTGCTGAACGTGGTGCACGGCGCACACGATGTCGTGAACGGGCTGCTTGAGCATCCGGATGTCAAAGCGATTTCGTTCGTCGGCTCCCAGCCGGTGGCGGAATATGTGTACAAAACCGGTACTTCGCATGGCAAAAGAGTGCAAGCGCTGGCTGGTGCCAAAAACCACAGCATCGTTATGCCTGACGCGGACTTGGATGGTACGGTGCAGCAGATCGTTAATGCGGCTTTCGGTTCCGCAGGCGAGCGATGTATGGCTTGCGCCGTTGTCGTAGCCGTCGGCGAAGTTGCCGATCCGCTCATCGAGAAGCTGGTTGCGGCAGCCAATGGGCTGACGATCGGCAACGGAATGGACAAAGACGTGTTCCTCGGCCCCGTTATCCGCGGCCCGCATAAGGAGCGCACGCACGGTTATATCGAAACGGGCGAAAGCGAAGGCGCTCATTTACTTCGCGACGGACGTTTGGATACGGCCGCGAGCGGCAATGGTTATTTCGTCGGACCAACTATCTTCGATAAAGTCACAAGCGAAATGAAAATATGGAAAGACGAAATATTCGCGCCGGTATTGTCGATAGCGCGGGTGGATACGTTGGATGAGGCTATCGAGCTCTCCAACCGTTCCGACTTTGCTAACGGCGCCTGCATCTTCACTCAAGACGGCAGCAACGTACGGAAATTCCGCGAGAACATCGAGGCGGGAATGCTCGGCGTTAACCTGGGCGTGCCCGCTCCGATGGCGTTCTTCCCGTTCTCGGGCTGGAAGAAATCGTTCTACGGCGATCTCCATGCGAATGGCACCGATGGCGTGGAATTCTATACGCGCAAAAAGATGGTAACGGCTCGCTGGTAAGCGGTCGACTGTACCGGAAACGGAAGGAATGAATCCCTTGGCTCTCGTATCGATGAAAGCGATGCTTGAAGAAGCATTAGCCGGCCAATATGCGGTCGGTCAGTTCAATCTCAACAACCTGGAGTTCACGCAGGCCATATTGCTCGCGGCAAATGAGGAACGTTCGCCTGTCATCCTTGGCGTAAGCGAGGCTTATATCCCTTATATGGGCGGATTGCCCTTCATTACGGGTATGGTTAAAGCATTGATCGAGAATTATGGGATTACCGTGCCCGTAGCGCTTCACTTGGATCATGGTTCTACCTATGAGGTGTGCATTCGCGCGCTTCAATCCGGTTTCACGTCGGTTATGATCGACGCTTCCCACCATGAGCTTGAGCGAAATATCGATATCACCCAGCGCGTGACGGAAGCGGCTCATGTACTAGGTGCGACCGTGGAAGCCGAACTCGGCCGAATCACCGGGCGGGAGGACGATCTCGTAGTTGATGAGGCCGAGGCGATGTACGCCGTAACGGAAGATTGCGTTCGCCTTGTGAGGGAAACGGGCGTCGATTGTTTGGCACCGGCACTTGGCTCGGTTCACGGTCCATACCGGGGACAACCGAAGTTGGGTTTCGATCGGATGGGGGAAATTCGGCGGTTGACCGGCCTTCCCCTTGTTCTTCACGGCGGCAGCGGCTTGCCGGATGAGGAAATCCGCCGGGCGATATCGCTTGGAACCGCCAAGATCAACGTAAATACGGACAATCAAATCGCCTGCACGACCGCCATTCGGTCTTATTTGCAGGAGCATCCCGAAGCTTACGATCCGCGCCATTACTTGATTCCGGCGCGGAACGCCATACAAACGTCCGTAAGCGCGAAGATGCGTCTGTTCGGCAGCTCGGGCAGAGCGGGAGGAGAAGTCTAAATGTCTGATTTAATCGTAAAACCCCTGAAGCAGCCGAAAGACGACGGTTCCGTCCTGTCGATTACGCCGGAATCCGCCGGATGGACTTATGTCGGATTCGAAGCGGTACACCTCAAGGCAGGCGAAACGCTGCAGCGAAATACGGGAACTCAAGAAGTATGCCTGGTACTGCTAAGCGGTAGAGCCGATGTTCGGACTTCTCGCAACGAATGGACGAACATCGGCAAACGAATGAGCGTGTTCGAGAAGACGCCGCCTTATTCGGTCTATGTCCCGAACGGGGATCGCTTCGAGGTGCAAGCTTTGACGGATCTGGAGCTGGCAGTATGCTCCGCTCCGGGTAACGGATCGCATGAGGCCCGCTTGATTTCTCCGGAGCAAGTCGGTGTCGAGACGAGAGGACAAGGCAACGTGGAACGGCAAATTCATAACATTTTACCCGAAGGGGAGCCTGCGGATTCCTTGCTTGTAGTTGAAGTGTTCACGCCGGAAGGACATTGGTCCAGCTATCCTCCGCATAAGCACGATCGGGATGCGCTGCCGGATGAATCATTGCTTGAGGAAACCTATTATTTCCGGGTGCAGCCCGAGCAAGGCTTTGCCATCCAACGGGTATATACCGATGACAGATCGCTCGACGAGACGCTCGCCGTGAGGAACGGCGAAGCGGTGCTGGTACCGCGGGGCTACCACCCAGTGTCGGCCCCTCCGGGCTACGAGGTATATTACTTGAACGTAATGGCCGGGCCGAAGAGGTTGTGGAAGTTTCATAACGATCCCGACCACGCTTGGCTTATGCCGAAACCAAAATAAAGCTAAAGGCAGTTCCCGTTAACTCGGAAACTGCCTTTATTATTGGAATTGGCATAAATGGAACAAGCGAGCGCCATCCTAGAGGGAGTTAAACATCCCTTTGGAAGGCGGCTCAACCTCGATGAAACTCATGAGATTATTACCGTTGGCAATCGTCCTTGTTTTACTATCCGGTTGCGTGAGGAATCCGGGCGATACGATGAACTTAAAGCAGCACTCCGGCCCCGTGAAAGTACGTACTGGCGGGAAATCTCCGGCGGAGTTGACGGAAGGGCGCCATATCGTACCGATTCGCACACTCCAGAACACGGCTTACGTATCTTTAGCCGATTTAACTCAAGCAACGGGTTATCATGGAGCTTGGCTGCGGGACGGTTCTTATGGAGTAGGCGACAATGACGCGGCTTGGATTTTTCGGACGGGTCAAAGCACGGTAGCTATCACAGGTAAAAAAATGCGAATGCCTGCCTCGGCGATTAAGGAAGGCAATCAGCTATACATTCCCGTATCCGCGCTGCATAAGCTGTTCGGTCACGTGACGGTGTTCGCGGTAGAAACGGATGATGTGGCGTTTTTCCCTAAGCCCACTCCGCACGAAACGGGGGCATCCGGCCGGCATTTGGATTTCGCGGATAGCAAACCGGCGAAATCCGCCAAATCCGCGCAATCGGCGAAAGCCGTTAAGCCTGCCATGACGGTTGCCATTGGCGCGGACGATCATGCAAACATCATTGCATTCGCCAAGAAATATTTAGGCATTAAATATGAATTCGGGACGGGGTCATATAGCGAAACGGGAAAATTCGATTGTTCATCGTTTACTCAATACGTGTTTGATAAGTTTGGCGTTAAACTCCCCCGAGTTGCCGGTCAACAGGCAGAAGGAGGAACTTTCGTCGCCCGGGACATGCTGCAGGCGGGAGATTTGCTGTTCTTCTATGTGCCGGGCCGGTTCAAAAGCAATGAAACCGTCGGGCACGTAGGCATCTACATGGGGGAAGGCAATATGATCCATTCCAGTCCGAAGCCGGAAGATGGCGTTCAGATCACGCCGATTAACAAGGATTACTGGAAAGAAACTTTTCTATACGCCAAACGCTTCCTTCCGTCATAAACTGGAAAGGCAGTTCCCTTGATAACGGGGAACTGCCTTTATTACATAAAGACTTGGCTGATTTCCAGCTTACGCTGAACGGATAAATCAATGAATTGCTCGTCTACTTGAACGAGAGGGCGAAAGAAATCGGTCGGATGCGTCATCACGATGGTGCCCGTCTGCCCATTCGTCAGCTCAACCTTTTTCCCAATGAAATTCGGAACCATATGACGGATGAAGGTATGGGTGATTACAGGATCCAATTCCTGAAAGCTGAGCTCGTACATTTCTCTCAGAACGTGCAGCAGATCTCTCTTGTCGCTGTATACGCGGGAGGAGATCATGGCGCTGTATACGTCTGCGACCGCAACGACTCTGGCCATCGGGTGTATATTTTCGCTTGTTAATCCAAGAGGATACCCTGTGCCGTTCATCCGCTCATGGTGCTGCAATGCGGCTAACGCGACGGCCGGATCGTCAAATGAATTTTTTAATATATCGTAACCGAACTTGGGATGGTTTTTGATTTCCTGGAATTCTTCATCGGTAAGCTTATTCGGTTTGCTCAATATGACATCGTCTATTTTGCATTTGCCGATGTCGTGCAGAAATCCCGCCTTGCCTGCCCGTACGGTCTCTTCCTCACTCCAGCCGAGCCACCTGGCGATATAATAGCTGAGCATGCCAACCTGCACGGAATGCTGGTAGGTGTAGTCGTCTTGGCTATTAAGCATAAGCAGCAAGGAGACGACGTCACGTTCAGCCCGGAAGTTCTCGACGAGAGGCTGAAAACTTTCCTGTATGTCCTCTTCGTAAATACGACCATCCTTAAGCGCGCGTTCGAACAGTTGCTCGGCTCCGGCAATCGCATCGTTGTAGAGCGGACGGAGCAGCGGATTGAACGCAGGGGTTTGCGCAGGTTCCTCCGGTTGGGGGGAGCTCGCGCTTGGGCGCCATTCAATCTCGATATAATCAATTTGGTGCTGGTACATCCTTGTTAGCTCTTTTTCGTTAAGCGTTGCGCCTTTGGAAAGGACATGCAGCCCGAAGGAGTTGAATATATCCTCCGCTAATCGATCTCCTGGTCGTACATCGGTAATATGGACTCTCATGCCGCACCTCGACAGGATATTCGAATGTTTGAGAAATTTCTCCAATTAATTCTATTGTATATGCTACCAACTAAAGCGTTTTCTTGCAATAAAATAGTTTTCAAGCTCGCTGAAATTTTAACGTCCGTGACATGGCTTCGGATTGTTTTTCGCAACGCGTTTTTTGCATTTTATGAAATTATTAATCAAAATAATGATTGAAAATTTCAGTGTTTATGAAATATAATTGCAATATGAACGAAAAAACGAGATTGGAGTGGTTTCTTTGACAAGAGGAATTTTAACCCTTCCCGAAATCGGCGGGCAGGCCGAAGCGCTATCCGCTGCTTGGGAGCAATTAAAGCAGCAACAAAGTTGGGTGAACAAATATATCGGCAACGCGGAGTACGATGAGGTCGTCTTCATTGGATCCGGTTCCTCCTATTATCAAGCGCAGGTGATGGCGACAACGTTCCGTGTTTGGCTTGGCCGAAGCGCGAGCGCATTGCCGTCCTCGGATATTTTTCTATTCCGGGATCAATCGGTCGCTCGCGGACGCAAAGTGCTGCTTGTTGGAGTTTCCCGCTCCGGCGAATCTTCGGAAGTCATATTGGCATTGGATTCGGTAAAAGAGCTGGCCAACTGGACAACCTGCGGTATTACCTGTTATGAAACCAGTCGTCTGGGCGTCATGGCCGAATGCCTTGTTTCCCCGTTAGGCAAAGAGAAGAGCACCGTAATGACAAAGTCGTTCAGCAGCATGACGTATATGATGCAGGCGGCCATAGCGTCAGCAGCCGGCTCCGCTCACTTTTCTGAGATGGAAAGTGTTCTTGCTCTTCAAGGGGACGTCGTCGTTCACGGAAAAGGCTTTGCCGAGAGCTTGGTCGAAGAGAACGCGTTCAACAAATATATTTATTTAGGAATGGGAGCTTATTACGGATTGGGGCAGGAAGTATGCCTGAAGCTCAAGGAAATGTCCTATGTTTGGACGGAAAGCTACGGCACGCTGGAATTCCGTCATGGACCGAAGTCGGTCATTGAACCCGGTACGCTCGTCTGCCTGCTCGTTTCCGAACAGGCTCGCGCGTATGAGCTGAAAGTCGCCGAAGAGATGAAAGCTTACGGGGCGTTCGTGTTGCTCGTGACAACCGCCGGCGGCGCTGACACAAGCTTCGCGGACGCAGTGTTCGAAATCGGCGGAGGTTCGCTTTCCGATGAAGCCCGCGCGGTATTATACCTTCCTTTGCTTCAGTATCTCGGCTTCTATACGGCTATGAAAAAGGGCGTAGATCCCGATCATCCGAGAAATTTGACGCAGGTCGTTACCATCTAATCGTATAAGGGAGCGCATGGCGATGACGCGCAACAAATCGGACCGGCAAGAGCAGGTGCTGGCTTATCTGGAACGGTACGGAAATATCTCTTTGCCGGAAATGACGGAAAAATTCGATTGCTCGGAAGCGACGGCAAGGCGGGATCTCGAGGAATTGGAGAAATCCGGCCGAGTCATCCGGACGATGGGCGGCGGAGCTAAGTATGAAAGCTTGGGCATCATCCGCGAAGTTCCGTTTCATGAGAAGCAAAGCGAATTGTTTCGGGAAAAAGAAGCTATCGCGGAAAGAGCGGCATCGCTCGTGCAGGAAGGCGACGTCATCGGCTTAACCGGAGGCACGACGACTTTCTTTATCGCGAAGGCGCTGAAGAAAAGGCGCAATATTACAGTCGTTACGAACGCGGTAAATATCGCGATGGAGCTTGCGGACAGCGATGAGCTTCAAGTGGTGTTGACGGGCGGCGTTCTTCGCAACAGAAGCTTTGAGCTGTGCGGTCCACTTGCGGAACAAACGGTCAAAGCACTGAACATCCATAAGATGTTCTTGGGCATCGATGGCATTAACGAGCAGGGGGTAAGTACCTACTCTGAGCTCGAAGCCAACATCGCTGCCTTGCTGATGCAAAGATCCGGCAAAACGATTGCCGTGTTCGACCGTACGAAAGTCGGCCGTGCGTCGCTCTTTCACGTGGCGTCGTTATCGGAGCTGCACGCTTGCATTACCGACGAACGTCCTAGCGAGTCTATTTTAAGCGCCTTGAATCTAGGGGATGTAAAGGTGTATACGGCGAATAAAGCGACATTAGATGCGGAAAGGTAGGTAGTTCGATGAGTCTATCTATTGGGGTGGATGTCGGAGGAACGAATATCGTTTGCGGAGCGGTGGACGCAGACGGACGAGTGCTTCGGAAGCTGAAGCGCAAGACGGAAGCCCATCTTGGACATTCCGAGGTGCTTAGACGCATTGCGGATATGGTGGGGGAAATACGCGAAACGCTCGGAAGCGAGCACGAGGTCATCGGAGTCGGTTTAGGCATTCCTGGGCTTGTAGATCCGAAGGCGGGAATTTCCCTAAATTCGAGCAATTTGAATTGGCGTAACATCCCGGTAGCGTCCGAGCTGGAAGCCCTTATCGGCCTCCCTGCCTTTATCGACAACGACGTTAGAATGTACGTTTACGGAGAAGCGATAGCGGGGGCGGGACGCGGTTCCGGTCATGTGCTCGGCATTACGATCGGTACCGGCATTGCCGCAGCGATTGTTCTTGAAGGCCAAATTTTCTATGGCTATAAAGCGTTGGCCGGAGAAATCGGACATGTTCGAATGGAAGGCGTTGACGAACAATGCGCGTGCGGGTTAAGCGGTTGTCTGGAAACCGTCGCGTCCGCATCGGGTATGGTGAGACAAGCGAAGAAAGCCATTCGGGAAGGGCGTGAAAGCCTGCTCAATAAAGCGTTCCCGGGCGATACGCTTGAAAACCTGACGGCAGCGGATATTTCCAAGGCAATGGATGACGGGGATCAATTGGCGACGGAAATATTGACTCGTGCCGGTGCTTTGAACGGTCGGGCATTAGCGGCAGCCACGATGGTATTAAGCCCGGAGGTTATTATTGTCGGCGGAGGCGGCGCATTGGCCGGTGAAAGAATAATGGCGCCGCTGCGCGAACAATTACTTGACTTGATCTTGCCTGAATATCGCGAAGGTTTGAAGGTAGTCACGGCTGAGCACAACGACGATGCAGGTATTATAGGAAGCGCATTGTACGCTAGACATCAATTATAAAGAAATCAAAACTCAGGAGGAATCCATCATGGCATTGGTATCATCGACTCCGCTTCTTCAAACGGCACGCGACGGAGGTTATTGCATCGGGGCTTTTAACGTTCATACGCTGGAAATGCTGCAAGCCGTCGTTGAGGCGGCGGAGGAAACGCGTTCTCCTTTAATTATTCAGTCTACTGTCGGAACGGTGAAACACTTGGGAGCCGATTATATTGCTGCCGCGGCAACGGTCGCAGCCAATAGAAGCTCCGTACCGATCGCGTTGCACTTGGACCATTGTTCGGATTTCAGCATCATCATGCAATGTATTAGAGCGGGATATACATCCGTCATGATCGACGCCTCCCATGATCCTTTTGACTTAAATGTAGCGGCAACGCGCAAAGTCGTTGAAGCGGCATCCGCGGTCGGCATCAATGTCGAGGCGGAGCTTGGCCGGGTCGGCGGCGTTGAGGATGACATCGTGGTCGACGAGAGGGATGCTCTGCTTGCGGATCCGGACGAATGCGCGCGTTTCGTGGAGCTGACCGGCGTTCACACTCTGGCCCCGGCGATCGGAACGGCGCACGGCATCTATAAAGGAGATCCGAATATCGATTTCGACCGGATTGGCCGCATCGCCTCCAAAGTTTCCGTTCCTCTCGTGCTTCACGGCGGCTCCGGAATTCCCGAAGACCAAGTAAAGAGGGCCGTCTCCCTTGGGATGTCCAAGATGAACGTCGCTACCGAATTGCGCATAGTCTTCTCCGATGCGATTAAGAAAGTGTTCGCCGGCAATCCGGAAGAAAACGATCCGCGTAAATACATGGTTCCTGCCAAACAAGCTTTGAAAGCGGCGGCGATCGAAAAAATGCGCCTTTGCGGCTCTATCGGCAAAGCATAGGCGAGAAGGACGGCCATCTTTGATGAAAACAAAAATAACGACCGTAACCTTAAACGCGGCAATCGATAAAACGTATTACGTACCGGTCCTTGCCAAAGGAAAAGTGATCAGAGCCGAAAAAATCCTGTCGATGGCAGGCGGCAAAGGCGTTAACGTTGCCCGGGTGCTCCGCCAGTTAGGGCACTCGAACGTGGCGGCAACCGGTTTCGCCAGCGGTTACAACGGCCAGTTCATCATCGATCAGGTGAGGAAGATCGGCATTGAATCAGAATTCGTCGGTGCGTCCGGCGAGTCTAGGCTTTGCCTGAATTTCATCGATCGCACTGACGGATCCTCTACGGAGGTGTTGGAGCCGGGCCCGGAAATCCGCGAGGAGCATTTGGTTAACTTCAAGAGCAAGCTTCAGCGACTGAGCGAGGAGTCGGGGCTTGTTATTTTCTCTGGAAGCATTCCGAAGGGGCTCTCTTCCGGGCTGTATGCGGAGCTTATCGAAATTGCGCGGCAAGCGGGAGCGGAAGTTTTCCTAGACGCGAGCGGCGAGCCGCTAGTGCAGGGTTTGGCAGCCAAGCCGTCATTCATAAAGCCGAACGAGGATGAAATCCTTCCTCTGCTTGCCGAGACGGAGAAATCGGGGGGACAAGATCTCTATGGCGGGGTTATTTCGCTTATGGAGAAGGGAATTCCAAACGTGGTCGTTACCTTAGGAGGCGAAGGAGCGGTTGCAGGCGCAGAAGGTAAGCTATACCGCGTACGAATACCGAAGCTTAGACCCGTGAATACGGTCGGCTCCGGCGATGCTTTCGTGGCGGGATACGCCTATGGCTTCATAAGAGGTTGGCCGGCGCCGCGATGTTTGAGTTATGCGGCGGCGGCCGGATGCGCGAATGCTTTATCTCAGGTGGCAGGCGATGTGCGCTTATCCGATCATGAACGGATATTGCGAGATGTACAAGTTGAGGAATGGCATCGCTAGGAGAAGTTCCACTGTTTATTCTCCCATTAGCTCAGCATAAGTTCGGCGAGCTCGCAGAGGATCGTCAGTGCCCATCACAAGCGCGCGTCCATCCGTAAATAGAAGGAACGTGAGGCCGTCCTGCAAATGCAACCTCAGGGAGTAGGGGTTAATCTCGGTACGTCCGGCTTTATTAAAACGTTGGTCCAGCGATTGGAGATCAAGCGATAAAGGACGGGCGGGCGACACTTGTACCGTATTTCTACCGCAGAGTGAAGCCGTCATGGTCTCGTGCCCGTTATCCCCGTCAAGAGCTTCGAACCAGCGCTGCCCGCATACCGGACAAGCCGTTCTTCTAGCTCCTTTAACCGACAACGATTGCCATTGATGCTGCCACAGGTCAATTTGAAGCAGCGATCCACGAAGCGCTTCCGGTTGACCTGTCATCAATTTGATGGCTTCCATCACTTGCATGGAGGCGATCGTATCCACGATAGGGGAGAGGACGCCGGCTGTCTCGCACGTATCCAACGAACCTCCCGGCGGAGGTTCGGGAAACAGGCAGCTTAAGCAAGGCGTCGCCCCGGGTACAATCGTCAAAGTCATGCCCGACGCGCCGACCGCTCCGCCGTAAATCCAAGGAATTCCGTGTTTAATGCTCACTTCGTTGATTAAGTATCTCACGCTGAAATTATCGGTTCCGTCGATAATGATATTCGAATCGGTCAGAAGCTTCTCCGCGTTAAAGGAAGTCAAGTCGGCTACATGGGGTACTATGGTAATGCCGCTATTGATTCCCTTTAAACGGGAGGCGGCTGCGATGGCTTTCGGAGTTCCGTTCGCGGCATCCGCTTCGTCATAGAGCAACTGACGCTGCAGGTTGCTCCGGTCCACGATGTCCCGATCGATCAACGTCAGCTTTCCGACACCCGCACGGGCCAGATGATTGGCGCTTACGCAGCCGAGCGCCCCAACTCCGACGACTACGGCATGAGATTGCAGGAGCCGCGCTTGTCCTGTCTCGCCAATTGCCGAGTAACGAACCTGTCTGGCATAACGGCTATCCTCGCTAAGTGAAGTCATCGCTTTTCCCCTCCAGAACCGTCAAGCGAAGCGATAGGATCCCATGGTCCGAGCTGATGTCCTTTCCACTCCGTGCCATCCTCGTATATTTCTTTTTTCCAAATCGGCACTGTCTGTTTCAATCGTTCTATCGCATAACGGCTTGCCTCGTAAGCTTCCGACCGATGGGAGGAAGAGATGGCGATGACGACGCTTATTTCTCCTATTCCAACGGTGCCTATCCTATGGGTAATGGCGCATAAGGTTCCAGGCCAACGCGCGGAAATTTCCTCTCCGATTTGCGCGAGGGCGGATTCGGCCATCGGAACGTACGCTTCATATTCCAACGTGACCGTTCTTTTGCCGGCCGTCCACTCCCGTGTCGTCCCTACGAAAGCAATGGCGGCTCCGTGGTCGGGGTGGTATACCCTTGAGAGCACGCTATTTACATCAATCGGGTCGTCGGAAATCATATAACGTTTCCCTTCATGCAATTCCTTGGTATCATCCTGCGCTTCATCAGTGCCTCCGGACACAGGCGGAAGCAAAGCCAACTCGTCGCTAAATTTAACGATAGCTTCGTCGTGGGCATAGACTTGATTTTGCGCCATGAAACAAACGGATAATAGATCGGCATGCTCCGGAAATAGGTTGGCCAAACGCTGCTTGACTTGTCCGGCTTTTAACTCCGTTTGTTCCCATTCGAGGAACAGCGTTCGCGTATTTAAGCGCTCGGCAAGGCCGGCGAATAAAGAAATGGTCCAAGTATTTGTCATCTTCGTGTTCAGCTTCCTCCCGTGAAAAGCAAACATTCCCTCCAGCAAGCATACCATATCGTCTGTGAAAATGTTATGCTAGAGAGACACTAATTCGGTGCCAGAGGAGTGGGTGAAGATGCCGGAATTGAACGACCGATTCGGGAGAAAGCATACCTATTTACGCATATCTGTTACCGACCGCTGTAATTTGCGATGCCTGTATTGCATGCCGGAAGAAGGCATGGTTTTCATGGAGCAGGATAAGCTGCTTTCCTATTCCGATATTCTCGAAGTTGCGGCATCGGCCGCGAATCTAGGCATACGTAAATTTAGAATTACGGGCGGAGAACCGCTCGTCAGGCCTGGACTTGAGGAATTGGTCGCCGGTTTATCGGCGCTTCCGGGCGTGGAAGACATATCGCTTACGACCAACGGCTTGTTGCTTGCGTCCCAAGCGGCGAAATTGAAGCAAGCGGGGCTCAGGCGCGTTAACATTAGCCTGGATACGATGGATGCAACGAGATTTAAGTTCATTGCTCGTCGCGGCGATTTGAATAAAGTTTGGGAAGGCGTAGAAGCTGCCGCCGAGGCAGGATTAACTCCGATCAAGCTGAATTGCGTATTGTTAAAAGGGGTAAACGAAGACGAAATCGGACGATTCCTCAAGCTGTCCATAGAGCAGCCTCTGCACATCCGATTCATTGAATATATGCCGATCGGTCATGACGACGCGGGCTGGCGGGATCACTACCTTCCGCTCAACAGAGTGCTGGAGGAAGCGGCTAGGCTCGGCTATGAGCTTATGCAGGATGAAGGCCCTAGAGGGAGCGGACCGTCGGAAAATTGGCGGATTAAAGGCGGAGCGGGAACGTTCGGCCTTATCCATCCCATTAGCGAGCATTTCTGTAAAAACTGCAACAGGCTTAGGCTGACTGCCGACGGCCACATTAAACCTTGCCTATACTGGGTTGACGAGTTAAACGTAAGACCCGCGCTGGGATCGCCGGCCGCCATGGAGCAATTGTTCTTCAAGGCGATGGACATCAAGCCGGAAAACCATGAGATGGCCGCTTTGCTGGCGGGAGATAAACAAAGCCACGTGCCGACGGTGCGGCGTATGTCGCAAATCGGCGGTTAGGAGAGAAGAGTATTGTCCGTAACCGTTATATTGCCGAATCAGGATCCATTCGTGACCACGCCGCTAGACATGGCCTCTCTTTCGAATGACGTCTTCCCTGTAGCTAATCGTGTGCCCGGAGCGGAAGGAGAAGGTTTTGACTTGCGCTCCTGGTTTTCGCTGTTTATTCAATCTTTGAACGAAACTTACGCTGAACCGACCCATCTGGTCGTTCGGGCTTCCGACGAGTTTCAGGCGACAATCCCTTGGGGACAACTAAATAACGCTCTGCTGCAATTCGCCGTTAACGGACTGCCGCTCGTTAAAGGTCGGCCTATTCGTCTCTATGTTCCGGATGGAACTAGCGCTTGCCTTAATGTCAAAAGCGTTGTTTATTTGCGTTTCGTTAGCGACGCTGCGCTTGGAGAAGAAGCGGAATACGGATTCGTGAATGAAATTTCGCCTAACCAACTTGCTAAAGGGTTGAAATCCCGATGACCGAACCTAACGTAACGCTTACCCTTTTGCATACGAATGACCTGCATAGCCATTTCGAAGAAACCTCACGGATAGCCGGTTATATAGAGCGCGTGAGAATGGGGCTGTCCCCGGAACAACTGATCTTGGTCGATTGCGGCGATTTTCTGGATCGTGTCAGGATCGAGACGGAAGGTACGCAAGGCGCCGCGAATCGTGCGGTTATGGAGTTTATCGGTTATGATGCCGTAATGCTCGGAAATAATGAAGGGCTTAGCTACACGCTTGAACAGCTCGACGAGTTGTTTAAGGATATGCCCATTCCGATCATTTGCGCGAACATGACGCTAAGCGCAACCGGACATTGTCCTTCTTGGATGATCCCTGCTATGACAATGGTGAAGTCGGGCGTCCGCATCGGGTTGATCGGCTTAACCGCGCCATTTACCGATTATTATCATCTGCTTGGCTGGAATGCGGCGGACCCGCTCGATATTTTGAAAACCGAAATGGACCGGCTGCGCCCTGAAGCGGACGTCATTATCGTATTATCCCATTTAGGCTTGCGGCATGACGAACGGCTTGCTGCAGCCGTGGAAGGTATCGATCTCATTCTAGGAGGACATACTCATCATCTGCTCGAGGTTCCGCTCGTCATAGGGCAAACCCATATATGCGCGGCGGGGAAGTTCGGGAGTTATATCGGTCATCTAGAGCTAGAGTTCGGAGCAGACTACAAGCTTATGAAAGTTACCGGAGGGTGCCAACCTACGGAACATTTACCACAGCAACCGGAGTTGGATAGCCTTGTGGAAGCTTATCGCGTTCAGGCGAGGCAAACAATGAACAAGCCGATCGCGTATTTGTCCGAGCCTCTGGAATGGCTCCATGATGTAGAATCCCCGCTGCCCACGTTGCTTGCTTGCGCGGTTAGGCATGCGACAGGCGCGGAAATCGGGCTTGTGAACGCAGGCCAACTGCTGCAAGGATTGCCGGCAGGGGAAGTAACGGAAGAGACGATTCACGCGATTTGCCCTTCCCCTATTAACGCCTGCGAGATTACACTAATGGGCAATCTCATCGTCAGGGCTTTGGAAGAAAGCTTGCTGCATGAGTTCCAAGAGCTTGAGATTCGCGGTTTCGGTTTTCGGGGACGCGTGCTCGGGATTCTGTGCTTTGATGGTTTGGAAGTTACGGTCGATGATGCCCAAGCTCCATATCATCGCATTAAGAGCGTTAAGGTCAATGGAGTTGATCTGGACGAGAATCGGGAATATTCAGTGGGAACATTGGATATGTTTACGTTCGGCGTTGGATATGTCGGCCTTAAAGAGGGGCGCGATATCCGTTATATCTTGCCGGAATTCATCCGGGATTTGTTATCCGACGCGCTTAACGAGAAGGAATGGATCGCCGATTGCAGCAGGCCGCGTTGGTTGTTGCAGGCTCCAGAATAGCACCAAGGCACTTTACCCCCACTATAAAGAATTAGGAGTGAATGACGACTATGCTGCATTGGTTTGATTCTGTTATTCTAGGCATTATTGAAGGTTTGACCGAATTTCTCCCCGTATCCTCGACAGGCCACATGATTCTGACGAACAAGCTTTTAGGTTACGAGGAAGCGCCCGAACAGCTCAAGACGTTCGAAATCGTGATCCAATTCGCGGCGATACTCGCTATTGCGATCGTGTACCGCCACAAGATCTTTCAAGTGCTCGGCCTCGGGAAAAAGGAATCGGTCAAAGGGCTCTCTGTGGAATCGTTCCCTAAACGCAGACTCAATCTCATCCACGTTATGCTAGGGATCGTTCCGCCGATGGCCGTTGCGTTTCTTTTCCGTCATTACATTAAAGAAATCGGGTTTCATACCGCTCCTGTTTTATGGGCGCTTGTAGTAGGCGGGATCTATATGTGGATTACCGAGATCTTGTACGATTCCGGGAAAATCAAGCGCACTGCCGAGACGATGGATGACATCACGTACAGACAAGCACTCCTTATCGGAGTATTGCAATGCGTATCCGCTATTTGGCCGGGGTTCTCGCGATCAGGCTCAACTATTGCCGCAGGTATGCTTGGGGGAGTCAGTTATCGGGCTTCAGCGGACTTCTCCTTTTTCATAGCTATACCGATTATGACGGCTGCCACGTGTTATGAGTTGGTCAGTAATCTGGATCAGTTCCGTTCCGGCAATATCGATATCGGGTTTTTGCTGACCGGCTTTATCATTTCCTTTTTCGTCGCATGGATTGTCGTCGTGGCTTTCTTGAGAATATTGAAGAAAATCAAACTTAAGTATTTCGCGTGGTATCGCTTCGCATTGGCCGCTTTATTCTATCTGTTCGTCATGAGCTAATGATCCGTAAATGACGAAAAATGTCGTAATTTGCGAAAATTACTTGCATTCCTGTTTAAATCCCTTAAATTTAATTAAGAGATATCCGATGTTAAGTATAAGGGAAATTTTGCCTTCTAGCCCCTAAATAGAGATATAGAGGGAGGGATTATTACGAAATGCGCATGATGCCGATTTCTCTTAGTCGGCCGGGCATGAAACTGGCCAAGAAAATTTATTCCGACGATGGCATCGTGCTTCTGGCGGAAGGCGTCGAATTGACTTCATCCCTTATCCGCCGATTGGGAGATTGCGGAATTAGTTTTCTCTATATTCAGGATGCTAGAACGGAGGACCTGATCGTTCCGGAGCTGCTTAGCGAAGAAACGCAGCGTCGTTCGATTCAAGCGATACGCTCGGCGTTCCAAGAGTTTATCGACCGTCCCCACAAAAGCAAAACAGGCAACTATCCTTATGTGGGACGCAATATGCGTCAAGTCATGCAAATGATTATGGACGATCTGGGCAATAACCGTGACGCGATGATCATGCTGATGAATTTGCATACGGTAGATCACTACTTGTACATGCATTCGCTGAACGTATGCGTCTATTCCACTTTGCTCGGCATGGCTAACGGGTATGATCATGAACAGCTTGTCACGCTCGGACTTGGGGCTATGCTGCATGACATAGGCAAAACCCAAATTTCCATGCAAGTATTATTGAAGCCCGGGGTGCTGTCGGCATACGAATTCGACGAGATGAAGAGGCATACGGAACGCGGATATTATCTTCTGAAGGACGAGCCTAATATCCCGTTATTGGCAGCCCACTGCGCCTACCAGCACCATGAGAGAATTAATGGTTCAGGGTATCCTCGAGGAATTAAAGGCAATGAAATACACGAGTTCGCCAAATGGATCGGAATCGTGGATTCGTACGACGCGATGACTAGCCAAAGAGTGTACAAGGACGCCATGCTTCCCCACCAAGCGGTAGAAGCTTTGTATTCCGGCAGCGATATTCTGTATGATACAACGAAGTTGCAATTGTTTCGCGACAAGGTGGCCATCTATCCGATCGGCTTAACGGTTAAACTGAATACGGGGCAAAGCGCCATAGTGAGCGACATTAATTCAACGTGCGCGCATCGTCCGATCATTCGGGTGCTTACAGATGAAGAAGGCGTTGAATTGAAAGCGCCCTTCGACATGGATTTGTCCACGCATCACAATATCCTTATATCCAAAATCGAATTGGGCGCGCAAGAAATCAATCCTTTGCCTGCCTAATTCCATGAATGGCTGCCCCTCGGGACAGCCTGTTTTATTTATTAGGCCGCTAATGTTTGTTTTTATTCCGTCCGACCAGTACAATAAAAGTAATGTAGAAACGACAGGAGTATTGATTATGCAAGCAATTTCCCATCCGGCAGCGGCGGCTCCATTCGCACCGCCTTCAGGCTGGAGTGCATTAACGCCCGCCAACGACCCGTGGGATCCGATTCGTTCATTGCAACAGTTCGGTCGTCACGAGCTGACCAGCGTCGAACTGACGGTGACTCATCTGTGCAATATGCGGTGCGAGCACTGCGCGGTCGGCGACAGTCTAACGATGAAGGATGCGCCTCACATTCCGCTCGATTTGATTTTCCGCAGGTTAGATGAAGTGGAGCATCTTGAAACGCTCAGCTTTACCGGGGGAGAACCGACGTTCAGCATGGTGACGGTGCAAGAAATTTTGCTTCCATTATTGAAATATGCGAGAGCTCGCGGCATCCGGACCCAATTAAACTCGAATGTGACCATGGATTACGAAAGATATGAGCTGATCGCGCCTTTTTTGGATGTCATGCACATATCTTTTAACTATACGAAAGCCGAGGATTTCCATCAAGTCGGGTTCGCCCGAACAGGGCGTAACGTACAAATCGAAACGACCTCCAAGTTGTACGAGCGGATGATCGATAATACGCTAAGGCTCTCGAAGGGCGGATTATTCGTATCCGCTGAATCCATGATCAACTTTCGCACGTATAACAAAATAACGGATATTCATCGGTTAATTGTCGAAATGGGCTGTCTGCGTCACGAAGTGCATCCAATGTATCCCAGCTCTTTCGCTTCCGGATTGCCGCCCGTTACGCGCGATCAAATGTTTAACGCGGTGGAAGCGCTCCTCGACAATCGAAATCCCGACGTTTGGATGCTGTTCGGTACTTTGCCGTTTTTTGCTTGCAGCGATAATGAGGAGGAGCGACGGTTAGTCGGAAGGCTGAGAGCGGAAAATAACGTTACGGTCCGCAATGATCCGGATGGTAGAAATCGGGTAAATGTAAATATGTTTACCGGAGACGTCTACGTCACGGATTTTGCCGCGGTTCCTTCTTTTGGTAATGTATATGAAGAGAATCTCGATCAAATATTTGCCAAATGGCGCAATCATCCGATGCAGCAGGCCGTTAATTGCCATTGCCCGACAGCCAGCTGCTGCGGCCCGAATTTACTCGTGTCCGACATGTTTTATCGCGATATAGACTTTACAAGCAGGCGCGCAATCCCCTAAGACAACGGTTAATCAGGTTGTCGGAACGGGGTAGACAAGGAGGAGCACGATTTATCTTGGAACTACATTGGGGTTCGATTATCTGGAATATTATTCTCGTGTTGTTTCTGGTCTTTTTAAACGGTTTTTTCGTCGCTTCGGAATTTGCATTGGTGAAAGTACGCCAAACGAGGCTGACGCAATTACATAACGAAGGCAATGTTAGGGCCAAGTATGCGCTTAAGGTTAATAAGAGACTGGATTCTTATCTCTCTGCGACGCAACTGGGCATTACATTAGCGTCACTCGGCTTAGGCTGGGTAGGTGAGCCTGCCATAGCCGATTTGATCATTCAACCGGTGCTGCACGGTTTCGGCATGACGGATACAACGGTTATTCACACTATCGCGTTCGCCGTTGCTTTCTGCGTCATTACTTTCCTGCATATCGTTCTAGGGGAGCTGGCACCTAAATCGCTCGCGATTCAGCGTTCGGTAGGCGTATCGCTCTGGCTTTCTTGGCCTTTGTTGATGTTCTATCGGATATTTCTTCCCGTCATCTGGTTTTTGAACGGAACGGCTAACCGTCTGCTTAAGCTTGTAGGCGTTGAACCGGCCGGCGAACATGAAGCGGCACATACGGAGGAAGAAATTCGCATTCTCATGAGTCAGAGCGCCAAAAGCGGCATCATCGACAAAGACGAAATGACGCTGTTCGACAACGTGTTCGAGTTTGCCGATCGGGTTGCCCGCGAGGTTATGCTTCCCAGAACGGACATGGATTGTTTGTTCACGAACTTGACCTATGCCGATAACATGAAGCAGGTTTATGCGACCAAACATACGCGTTATCCAGTAGGATTAGAGGATAAGGATCAAATTATCGGCTTTATACATATTACGGACTTATTGACGTCCGATCCGGATGAAGAGCATGACCTGAAAGAGTTTTTGCGTCCGATTCTAAGCGTTCCTGAATCCATGGAAGTAAGCAAAATCTTGAAGCTCATGCAGCGCAAGAAATCCCAGGTCGCAATCGTTATCGACGAGTACGGCGGAACGGCGGGGATGCTAACGGCCGAAACGATCTTGGAGGAAATCGTTGGAGAAATTCACGATGAGTTCGATGATGAGCTTCCAACCGTTGTCGTAAAAGGGGAATTAACCTCGGTGGACGGGCGTATGCTTATTGAAGACGTCAACGATTTGTTCGGGCTGGAGATTGAAGACGAAGAAGTGGATTCGATCGGCGGTTGGATGTTCAACCATCTTGAAGGCAATATCTCCAAGAGCCAAAAGGTCATTCACGGGGCTTATGTGTTCGAGATCGCGCAGACGGAACGTTTACGCGTTCAACGCGTGCATATTTATAAAAATAAAGAGGCTGCAACGGACAAAACCTTGCTGGATTCACAATTGAAGGATCAATAGAAATAACGGGGGATTCGTGACCAGAGAGGGGAAAGGCCATGCCGATGCGTACGTTGCTATTGATGGTGGTTTCGTTAGCCTTTTTATATTTATTATTCACGGTAGGGGCTCCTTTCCTATTGGCGCTCGTCGCGGCTATTTTCCTGGAACCTTTAACGGTTCTGATGATGAAGAAGACGCGAATGAACCGATTGGCTGCGTCCACGATCTCAAGTACGTTATTTACGGTCATTTTGCTAGGATTGCTCGGATTAATAGGGATGAAGCTTGTAAGCGAGCTTGGCAGTTTTTTCGAGAAATTGCCGGATTTTCTTACGAGTGCGAACACGTACTTACGGGATTTGATTGAGCAAGCCCAGAAATATTCCAGTAACGGAGCAGCTCCGGTGCCGGATCAATTGGAAAGTTGGATGTCCAGCTTGACAGAAGCTCTGAAAAACATGTCAACAAAGATATCTACTGTTCTGTTTGGTTACGCGTCAGGCATTCCCGACTTCTTCATTTTTTTCATCGTGTTTTTAGTTGCCGTATACTTGTTCACTTTAAGCTTGCCAATGATGAAAAGCTCGTTCCTGTCTTTGTTCGAAGATAAATCTCGGTTGCAGGTAGAGGAAGTATTAACCAGCTTGCGCAAATCGGTATTCGGATTTCTTCGCGCGCAGCTGCTGCTCAGCGTCATTACGTATGTTTTATCCTTTATCGGATTGCTCGTTATCGGAACAGGGTATCCGCTTGCCATCGCGCTGGTCATTGTCGTCGTAGACATCTTGCCGGTTCTAGGAGTTGGTTCAGCCCTTGTACCGTGGGCGGTGTACCAGATGGCGATTGGCGATCTCTATACAGGCGTAGGCCTGTTCCTTCTGTTTCTCGTCATTACGGTCGTTCGTCGGATCGTCGAACCGAAAATACTTGGCGACGCGGTCGGAATCGGCGCGCTGTCGGCATTGATCAGCTTATATGTCGGCTACGAGTTGGTCGGCGTTATCGGAGTGTTCTTGGGGCCGATCGTCGTCATCGTGTTCATGGCTATGCGCAAAGCGGGCCTGTTCGATTTCAAAATCAAATTCCAATAAATGAAGTTAAGAACGACGACTAGGAAAGGATTGGGATAACGGTGTCAGATCATAATCTGGGTCAGGAAATGTTGGCAACAATGACTAGGAACGGCTGGAGAATTACCGATCAACGCAGAACGCTGGCTCAGATTTTCGCGAGCACCGACGGGTACTTGTCTCCCAAAGACGTGTACGATCAAATGACCATGAAATACCCGAGCGTCAGCTTCGATACCGTATATCGCAACCTTCGAATGCTTAGCGAGATGGGGGTATTGGAGCAATTTTATTTCATGGAAGGCGGTTTGAAGTTCAAGGGAAGCTGCCTTGATCATCACCATCACCACTTAATATGCGTTAATTGCGAGAAGACGCTGACCTTCGAATATTGTCCCATGGAGCAGAAGATGGCTCTTCCCGGGCATTATCAAATACTTAACCATCGTTTCGAGGTTTACGGGATTTGCGAAGAGTGCCAAGCGGCAACGCCGTAAACGGATTTATATGCACAAGCGAAAGCTGCCCTTCTATAAGTACAGACGCCTTAGGCGATGTACTCAAAGAGAGGAAGCTTTTTTTGCTTCTCGCAGCCTAGAAAGATTTGATTAAATAATGTCTGAAACCTTGTTCATCGAGCATAGGATATAAGCGGATATATAAGGTTGTCGCGCATGCAGGGTGAACCAACAGAGGAGGCTAAAATCTTATGTATGATGCTCAATGGAGGGATTACGCGCCGTATGTAAGTCCGTGCGATCCGTGTCCCCCTATCCGCGTGAAATGGTATATCGTTCCCCCCAATCAATACATTACGTACCAGCCGATGAATTTGCCGCAATATTCTTTGGACGAAGCGTTATGTCGAGGAACGTTGTGGCCGGCGCTCTACAGCCCATACCCTTCCAGGCGGTCGGCTAAAGGAGGCAAAGCGGATGGTTGAGCGATTCGAAAGGGAGGAACGCAATAACCAAAGCAAAAGAGCTGAGCCGAATGTACGGGGCGGCGAGATGTACCGCCTGGAGCTGGAAGAGCTTCAGAAAGTCGATTTTGCGCTGGTAGAGCTAACCTTGTATTTGGATACCCACCCTACGGATATGCAATCGGTTCAGCAGTTTAATCAGCTCTCGCAGCGGCGCCAACAAATCGCCGGAGAGTTTGAAATGAAGTACGGGCCATTACTGCAATTTGGTCATAGCTATAGCCGTTTTCCGTGGCAATGGGTGGATAGCCCTTGGCCGTGGCAGGTTTAGGGAGGGGGAGAGAAGATGTGGATATATGAGAAAAAACTGCAGTATCCCGTTAAAGTAAGCAAATGCGATCCCCGAATGGCCCGGTATCTGGTTGAGCAATATGGCGGCGCGGACGGTGAGCTATCTGCGGCTTTGCGTTATTTGAACCAAAGGTACACGATACCGGACAAAGTGATCGGGCTGCTAACCGACATTGGCACGGAGGAATTCGCCCATCTCGAGATGATCGCGACGATGATCTACAAGCTGACGAAGGATGCGACTCCCGAGCAGTTGGAGGCGGCGGGACTTGGCCCCAATTTCGTTAATCATGATGGTGCGATGTTCTATAACAATGCTGCCGGAGTTCCATGGACCGCGTCATACATCGCGGCGAAAGGCGATCCTATTGCCGACCTATATGAAGACATTGCAGCCGAGGAGAAGGCGCGGGCGACCTACCAGTGGTTGATCGACTATACGGATGACGTCGACATTCAAGACAGCCTTAAATTCCTTCGCCAGCGTGAAATCGTACATTCCTTGCGATTCAAAGAGGCTGTTGAGATGCTAAAGGCGGATCGTGAGCACAAGAAGGTTTACTAGGCGATGTTGCAAAATTACGATAACCTGTTCCGGGAAAGCCTCTTGGAGCAGGTTATTTGTTTTCACCAGATTAGGGGAAACTTCCCAGTATATTTTACGTATTACATATTAGAATTATCAGTCCTTAGGAGAGGGGTGCGGTGTGGAAACATTGATGCTGGTGCTGTTCGCGATCGGAGCGGGTTATGCCGTCTTATCCCTAATCGTCGGCGATGTGTTCGGCTTAGAAATTCATGCAGGAGAATTGCCTTTCTTATCGCCGACTATCATTGCCACCTTCATGACCGTATTCGGCGGTATCGGGTATATGTTGCTTCATAGCACCGGCTGGTCGGCTCTGCCGGTAGCCGGGTTGTCGCTTCTGGCTGGACTGGGTGTGTCCTCCGTCGTGCTCTTCTTGGTCGTGATACCGCTTCATGCCGCGCAGAAAGGGACGGCACAATCCGCTAAGGCGATGATCGGGCACGAGGCTAAAGTAATCACCTCGATCGAAGCGCTGCGTTTAGGTGAAATCGTTTACGAGCAAGGGGGAACGAGGCATAGCGCCCCAGCTAAGGCAATCGAGGAATCGGTCATACCGCAAGGCACTCAAGTTCGAATCGTAGACGAGATGGCTGGTACTTTCGTCGTGGAGAAAGTTAAACTCTAGCCGCATAAAGAGAGGAAGATTTCATTGAACTTGGATGCAACGATTTATATTCCGGTAGGCATCGTAATCGTAATTATTTTACTGATCGTCGTATTTGCTTCAAGATATCGTACCGTTAAAGCCGATGAGGCGATGATCGTGACGGGGGCGCTCACGCGGGACGGCATGAAAATCGTAAAAGCCGGAGGTACGTTCGTATGGCCGGTCGTGCAAAACGCTTCTTTCTTATCCTTACAGGTGCAAACGCTTGATATTCACACACCGGAAGTGTATACGGTCCATGGTGTACCCGTTATGGTCGACGGCGTAGCTCAAATCAAAATCAAAGGCGACCAGGAGTCGATATCTACAGCTGCGGAGCAATTTCTCGGCAAGCCGGACGAGGAGCTCAAAAGCATCGCGACGCAAACGATGGAAGGGCATTTAAGGGCTATACTCGGCACGATGACCGTCGAAGATGTCTATAAGAACCGCGAAGAGTTCGCGAGGAACGTGCAGGAAGTGGCGGCGAGCGACCTGAATAAGATGGGACTGCAAATCGTATCCTTCACGATTCGCGACGTAAGAGATAAGAACGGCTATTTGGACGCACTTGGCCAGCCGCAGATCGCATCCGTTAAGAGAGATGCCGAAATCGCCAAAGCGAATGCGTTCCGCGATGAGCAGGTAGCTAAATCGAAAGCGTTGGAAGATGGCAAGAAAGCGGAGTTTAACGCTGAAACGAATATCGCCGAAGCGCATAAGGCAATGGAAGTGAAGAAAGCGGCGTTTAAGCAGGAGCAGGACATGAAAAAAGCCGAAGCAGACCAAGCGTACAAGCTTCAAGAAGCGCGCACGATGCAATCGGTCAAAGCGGAAGAGATGCAAATCCAAGTCATCGAACGGGAAAAGCAGATCGAGCTCGAAGCCAAGGAAATCGAACGTCGCGAACGGGAGCTCGTGGCGACGGTGAAGAAGCAAGCCGAAGCGGAACGTTTCGCTCAGGAGCAACGGGCCGAAGGGGATCGCTACCAGATTGAAGCGAAAGCCAAGGCGGAAGCGGAGGCGGTCAGGCTGGCGGGTAATGCCAACGCGGACAAGGAAAGAGCCGAAGGAACCGCGGAAGCGGATGTTATCAGGCTTAAAGGATTAGCCGAAGCGGAAGCCAAAGACAAAATCGCCGATGCGCTTCGCAAGTACGGAGAAGCAGCCGTAATCGAACTGATTATCGAGAAATTCCCGGAAATCGCCAGGGCGATTGCCGAACCGCTATCGAAGACGGAGAAAATCGTCATCGTCGATGGAGGCGGCAGCGGACCGAACGGCGGTGCGGGCAAGGTTACCGGTTATGTGACGGATTTGCTCGCCAAGATGCCGGAAACCGTAGGCGCGCTAACCGGCGTCGACGTCAATCAATGGCTGCGCAAGCTGGCGCAAGGCGATAATGCCGTGAAGAAAGATTTGACATCGGGCGAACCTGATAAATAGACCGATAAAAAGAACGATGAAAAGGAAGAGGGCCTGTTCCGGAAGATCTTCACGATCGGCGGAGCAGGCCTTTTTTCTTTTATTTGGGTGAGGATAAATTCAAGGAAAATACAGTTTTTTGTCGAATACAACGTTAATACGAGCAAATGGGGAGAATGCATGGTGCGCATAAAGAGAGGCTTTAAGTTAAGATCAACCGTAAATGCGCTTGTTCTATTAACGGTATTGGCAACGCTCACCATTAGTTCGTTCATTGCTTATCGGAGCGAGAAGCAGTCGCTTATCCGAATGACCTTTCAATTAAATCAAGTATATACCGAGAAAATCTCGGAAACGGTGAATAGCCTGTTCGATAATATGAAGCAAAGCCTTGCCGTGACCGGCGAGTATTTGGCGACGGATTTAACCAGGCCCGATCTGCACGAACAATTGTTGCTATTCCAACGTAGCAATCCCTCGTTTAACACCGTTTTCATTATCGATCGGAATGGATCTCTCGTAGATGCATCTAATGCGGAACCAAGCAACATCGGAACTAAGATTACTTCCGCAGGCACTCAGCAGGCGCTGAAGGAACAACGCCCCCTTGTATCGGAGCCTTACATGAGCAAGGCAACGAATAAACTGATCGTGATGGTAAGCCAACCTCTTAAAGATGCGAAAGGAACGTATTTGGGTTTCATCGGAGGTTCGATTCGGCTTCATGAAACGAACATCTTCCAGACCGTACTCGGGAGCGTACCTGATCAAGCTAATGGCTCTTACGCCTATGTTGTAAGTTCTTCCGGACATCTGTTATACCATCCGGACCCGAGCCGCATCGGGGAGGATGGCTCGCATAATACAGTTGTAAGAAGCCTGATGGCAGGCGAAAGCGGGACAAGGCGAATTGTGAATACGAAAGGCGTGGATATGCTCACAAGCTACTCCTATATCAAGGAAGCGGGCTGGGGCATCGTTGCCCAGACGCCAACGGAGATCGTATTGACGTCTGCCCGCAACCTCGTTATGAAGATCGTGATTTATATGCTTCCGGCGTTGCTTGTTTTTATTGCAATTATATATTGGTTTGTCGGTAAGATGTCGGCGCCATTCTCCAAATTGGCTCAATTCGCGTCGATGCTTTCTCCGAACCAAAGCGGCAGAGACAGGCTTCCGCGAATTCATTCCTGGAATTATGAGGCTAACGAGCTGCACAGGGCATTCGGCCGCGCCGCGCGCCACTTCCGTTTCCAGTTCGATAATTTATCGAAAGAAGCGCAGACAGACCCGCTTACAGGACTCTATAACAGACGAACGTTGGATCAATTCATTAGGCACTGGATCGAACAATCGATACCTTTTTCGATGATGGTCATGGACTTGGATCATTTCAAGCAAGTGAACGATACATACGGGCACGAGAAGGGGGACGAGGTGCTGAAGTTCTTGTCCGTCTCTCTGCAGCGTCTGGTAGGGGAAGGATATGTGTGCTGCCGCTTCGGAGGGGAGGAGTTCGTGGTTCTGGTGCCAAATGAGGAGCTCGATGTCGCCCTTCAGGATGCGGAGAAAATTCGCAGATATATGTCGGAAACGGATAGCCCAACCGACAACAAAGTAACGCTTTCTATCGGCGTAGCGCATTATCCGAGCGTTGCCCATAACGCCGAGCAACTTTTCCGTCTTGCGGACGAGGCGATGTATCGTGCCAAACGCTTAGGTCGGAACCGGGTGGAGTTCGCGAAAGGCTCAGAGTTCGAGGAGCGGACGAGCTAACTCGTTTTGTCGATCCGGAATACGTTGCCGTAAGGGCCTTTAAACACGGGTTTTCCAAACTTTTCGACCCAATTGTTGAATTGCTTGCCTGAAGAATTGCTGCTCGTAATGACGTAATCCGGGTGGTCGTATGCGACGATATCAGGCAAATAGTCGGAGAATCCGTTCATTGAGCGCTCGAATGCCGTCCACCCGAACACCCCTTTAGACGACGCCGTGATAAAAGGGTCCTGCCTTCCGTCGCATAGAATGTCTCCGCCTCGGAACATCACGTATCCGGATGAGCCGTAGCGGGCCAACACTTTAGGTCTGACTCCTTCCGGAGTGTGCTTCAATATGTACGTCATTTCTTCAACGGGATAATCCTTGTCATTGATCTTCGTAGGAAATAAGAAAGCGGATAGGATATTGAGGGAGAGAGCTATACTCAAACAGGTCGCCATTAATCCCGTGCTCCATTGGATGCGAATTTTATGAACATAAGGGACGACATCCACGAAGGTCGCTGCGAAATAAGGGATAAACAGCCACATGAACAAATTTTGCTTGTAGCTCGAGATGCCCAAGTACACGATTCCAAGCATGAACATGAATCGGAACAGCTTCTTGTGCATGACGAAGGGAAGGATGGATATGAAAAATAGCAGCAGGATAAGTCTCGGGAAATTCATCCAATCTCCGAAGTTGATAGGCTGCCATTCATCGATCCGCATGTTGAAATGATTTTTGGTGACGGTAAGAATATATAGAATGCTCTTTAGCCCGCCTACGTTAATGAGACCTGCGATATAAACGAGTGCGAAGGTAATGACGCTGCGCTTGCTAAACCTTTTCTCTGCCCATGCTTCCAAGATCGCCATCCCCGTGAAGACCGCAATAACAAGCCAAACCCCTGCATGAATATTCGCGACGGCCAAGGATATGAGAACCAAAAGGACGGAGTATTTGACCGCGGATTGCATCCGGAATTCCCTGAGATAAACGAAAAACCATACGATCAGCACGGATGAAATCATCTGAGGCCTTGTCGTGAAGTAATAATAATAAATGCAGCACGTTACGGCGAGCACGAACAAGAACAGCACCGAGTGGTGCTGCTCCAAGCCCATTTCTTTGCGGGAAACGCGGGTTAATCGATATAAGCCGAGTACGAGCAAGAGGAGACATACGGCGGTTAATACGTAAATGCCCGGCCACCCGAAAGCCATGTACAATAACGCGATAATGAGCTGAAAACCGAATTCATGCGGAACATAAGGCAGTTGATCGTTATAGAAAGTATGAATGGCATGATGCAATACCGTTCCGTGCTGGAGCATATATTTGCCGAGCTCGATATGCCAGAACGTGTCGGGATCGTTATAAGAGTATTTAGGTATCATGCACAAGACGACGATGAGCGTTAGAGCCGCATAGATTAGCGTGGCTGCCTTTTTATTTATCATGGACATGGAGTATCCGAGACGTTATTTTTCGGTATATCCGAATGAAGAACAGAGGAATCGAATCCAAATAGCCTCTTACTAGAAAAACGATCAAGCTAGTGGATAGAGATAAAGCCATTGCTCCGACAATATCGCCTGGGTAATGAACGCCTACATACACTCTTGCAATGCCAGTCAAGACTGCTAAGCCTAACATAACAACACCTAACTTGCGTTTCACCCACAATAAGCTAAACGCAATGGAAAACGCCAAAGTAGCGTGGTCGCTTGGGAAGGAAGCATCTGCCGCATGCGGAATCAATTGGTGTACCTGATGTTCGACGAACGGCCGAGCGTGGTTCACCTCCGGTGAAATGATCAGGCTTGCGATTAACAAGGCAACGGATGCGGACAGGAAGGAAAAAAATACAAGCTTCTGATTAGCTTCTTTACCGGTAAACCAAAGCCATACTAATACGGCCAGCATGATCCATACGATGTCTTGGGCGAATATTTCCATGAGATCGTCGATCCAATCATAATGCTCGGCCAAGTTATTAAGAAATTGAAAGATGGAATAGTTCATGTATTTGCTCCTTAAGTTTTCTTAAAACTATACGGGGTGAACATTAACGAATGATTAGAAAATCAGTTATTTCCAGATTTTGAGCGGAGCCGCTTGTTTGCTATTGCCTAACGGTTCAAGACCATATAGGTCTTCGATCGTCCGAAGAAGGGAATAATGATTTGTACGAACCTTATAGGATTGTTTTTTGACCATGGGACCGACGATGGCTGTAGGAATCTTGTTCTTGGCGCTCATATCGTCTTCATCCCAAGTAAGGATCAGAAGGCTGTTATGCTTGTCCGCCCATTTGACGTAACCGTCCAAATTTTCTTTTAACCAATTATCGGCTTCCTTTACGGTTCCGTCGTGTATATCGTGATCCATGTTCGGAATGACGAAAGAAACCGTAGGCAATTTGGAATAATCCTTGGGAAAGCTTGTAAAAGGCATATTGGCTGTGCTTGGAACATTGGTGAAATTAACCCATGGGTTATGCTTTCTCGCGTAGTTCGTTTTCAAATCATAGGGTCCCGTAAAACCTATCTTCGGCATTCCCTCCGAATATCCTCCAAAGGTAAGACCACGGGCAATTAATTCAGAAGCGAGGTTAGCTGTCTTAAAAGCATGTTTAGGTGTTTTGTCGTTGGTAACGCCTTGGTTGGATCCGGAAAACAAGTCCAAATAGTTGGGCTGGCTTGGATGCTCAATCGCATAATGGTTAATGAGGTTTGCGCCTTGCTTCATCAACTGATTCATATATGGGGCATGAGGATTATTGAATATTTCCCGATAGGAATGATTCTCTTCGACGACAATGACGATATGATCGACTTTGTATTTCTTCTTGGCAGTGGCAGTGGTAGTGACATTGGCAGTGGTAGTGACATTGGCACTGGTATTGCCAGATGCCTCAATAGAAGTATGGGACTGAATACTGAAAGACGTAATCAATAGTAGGACAAGTAGCAGTAAAAGCATACGTTTTCTGTTGTTCGACATCATTAGGTCCCCATTCGCTATTAGAATCTCGGTGCGCATTCATTATAGGCCAACCTGTTGTTTTTTTAAAGTTGGCGTTCTCTCATCATATTCACAGAATGTCCTGTTACACTCAATTGCAGTTGGACAACAACCTAACAAAAAGTGGAAGGGGTAATCAAACTTGAATGCGTCAAATTCGTTTACTTCGCGAGGCCGGCAGATGTTGAACAAGGTTCCGGAAGTCACGATCTTCTTCTGGATCATCAAGATTCTGGCAACGACGGTTGGAGAGACGGCCGCTGACTTCCTGAACACAAACCTGAACTTGGGCTTAACCAACACAACTTATGTCATGAGCGGGCTCCTGATCATCACATTATTTTTCCAGTTCAAGTCTATGAAGTACGTGCCGGCGGTCTACTGGCTCGCGGTCGTGCTAATCAGCGTTGTCGGCACTTTGGTCACCGACAACCTCGTGGACAATCTTGGGGTTTCTCTGGAGACGACCACCATCATCTTCACCGTCGCTCTGCTAGTAACCTTTGTGGCTTGGTACGCGAGCCAGAAGACACTGTCCATTCACTCCATCTATACGACCAAGAGGGAAGCGTTCTACTGGTTGGCCATCCTGTTCACTTTCGCCTTGGGTACCGCTGCCGGCGACCTTGCAGCAGAAGGGCTAAATTTGGGATACTGGGTATCAGCGCTTATATTCGCCGGACTGATCGCGGCGGTTACGGTCGCCCATTACAGCTTCAAGTTGAATGCTGTGCTGGCCTTTTGGATTGCCTATATCTTGACCCGTCCTCTGGGCGCCTCGATTGGGGACTATCTTTCCCAGTCTAGCGATGAGGGCGGACTTGGACTGGGTACGGTAGTAACCAGCGCGATCTTCCTCGTAACGATCTTGAGTTTGGTCATCTACCTGACCAAGACGAGAAGGGACGAGATTCCGCCCCAGAGCTCAAGCGAGAAGTAAGAAGCTAATTGTGTATAGTTTATTATTAATTAATGCTTGAACCTGAGAATAAGGAGGAGGATACTGGAATCAGCAGTATCCTCTTCTTGCAGCAGGAGGTAACGATGAAAAAAATATTGATCGTTGAGGACGAGCCTAATTTCGCAAGATTTCTCGAGTTGGAGCTTACCCATGCCGATTTCGAAGTTACGGTCGCCTACGATGGCGAGAAGGGGCTTGAATGGGCTTTGGAAGACGATTGGGATGTCATCTTGCTCGATGTCATGTTACCCGTCATCAGCGGGTTTGACGTGTGCCGCAAGATAAGGAAAGTTAAAAATACCCCAATTATTATGCTAACGGCAAGAATCAATGTAAACGATCGGGTATTAGGGCTGGATTGCGGTGCCGATGACTATATTCCGAAGCCGTTCGCCATCGAAGAGCTGTTCGCCCGCATGCGCGCCTTGTTTCGAAGATACGAGCATACCGAGCAGATGAACGCCGTATTGAATTTCCTGGACCTGACGCTTGACTTGCAAGCTCGAATGATCAGGAAAGCAGGCGAGATCATCGACCTTACGAAACGGGAATTCGATCTGCTGGCTATATTCATGCAGAACGTCAACGTCGTATTGTCCAGAGATATGTTGCTGGATAAAGTGTGGGGCTACGACACGGAAGTCGAGACGAACGTCGTCGACGTATATGTCAGATATTTGCGCAAGAAGCTGGACGATACGGGCGAAGGCACTTATATTCAAACCTTGCGGGGAATTGGGTACGTGATGCGATCATGAGAAAGAGTTTAATGAAGATCAACGCTCTTCCGCTCAAGTGGCGGTTAACCGTTTGGACTTCTCTATGGATGTGCGTCTTCTTTCTGCTTTATAACTCTGCCCAATATTTAGTTCTGGATCGTTGGATATTAATACAAGATAGAAATGCAATCCGAACGAGCATGGACGAGATTCAAGGCTATTACGCGGACAACGTTTCAAGGGATGTGCTGGGCAGCAAGAAATTCCTTGAGAAGGCAAACCAGAGAGATCAATTAATTCGTATCTTGGATCGCGATGGAAAAGTCATGCTCTCGATCAGCGACGATTTACCCGAAAAATGGGTAAAGCCGGAGAGCGTGAACAGAACAATGCTGGTTCGGACATGGCATGAAAAGGACCATCTTCTCGTTATGAGAAGCCCGTTAACGGTCGGTTCGTTCAAAGGCACGATAGAATTGATCCGCAATATGGAAAACTACGAGAGATTAAATCAAATTCTGCTCGTCATCATGGCGCTTGGTGCGCTGGGGGGCATAACCTTCAGTATGTTCGGCGGAATTCTGCTGGCGAGACAATTCGTGAAGCCGATTGCCGGGTTGTCCGAGACGATGCGGAAAATCAAGCACGGCGGTTTGACCGAGAGGGTCGAATTCGTGGATAACAAGGACGAATTGTCTAAGCTTAGCCAAGTTTTCAACGAAATGATGGACCGGTTGGAAGCCTCCTTCCAGCAGCAAAATCAATTCGTCGAAGACGCTTCTCACGAGCTTAGGACACCTATTGCGATTATTGAAGGTCATCTGACTTTGCTGGCTAGGTGGGGGAAAAACGATCCTTCTGTTCTCGAAGAATCTCTGAAAGCTTCATTGGAGGAATTAAGCCGATTGAAAAATCTAACGCAAGATTTATTGGCTTCTTCCCTTGGCGAATCTGGACAAACGGAATCCGAAGGCTCGAATCCTGCGATGATTATCAGGAAGGTCGTCGATGATTTTGCGGTTATTCATCCTGGATTCACCTTCGAGACGAATTTTCGATTGCCGGACGGTATACATCTGGCCATAACCGAGCATCATCTGAAACAAATTCTGATGATCGTACTCGATAACGCGATCAAGTATTCGGGTCAACAGAAGAAGGTTGTCATTACAACCAAGAAATCAGGAAACAACGAAGCGCAATTGGAGATCGCCGACAACGGCGTGGGCATTGCGGCCGACCATATTCCCCATGTATTCGACCGCTTCTACAGGGTGGATAAAGCCAGAAGCCGCAAGATGGGGGGCAGCGGTCTGGGGCTGGCGATAGCCAAGCGCTTAGTCGAAGACTATCGGGGGACGATTACCCTTGCGAGCGCGGAAAGGCAAGGTACCGTCGTTACGATATCGTTGCCCATCGTAATGGATTCTCAGAGATTTCTAATCTAAATCACCCGATAATCTCAGAACCCTTGGCTACAATAGGGAATGTAGACAAACCTATTTCCCGAGGAGGAAACAAAATGAACAAGAAGTTAATGGTAGGAGCTCTTGCGGTTGCTCTAATCGGTGGAGGTATCGCGGGTGCTGCCTTGTTGCCATCCACGAATGCAGCTTCTTCCGTACAGAAGAGCCCAGCGCCAGTACAACAAGATAACGATCAAGAGACGAATGACGATGGCGTGCAGGGCGCGCAAGTCGAGCAAGGCAATGACCAAGAAGTGAACGACGACGGCGTGAACGGCGATCAAGGCGCGCAGGACAATGACCAAGAAGTGAACGACGACGGCGTGAACGGCGATCAAGGCGCGCAGGACGATGATAAAGAAGTGAACGACGCTGCCACGCAGACTACTGCATTCAGCAAGCAACAAAGCATCGATATCGCTCTTAAACAAACGCCTGGTACCGTAACAAGCGCTAACCTCGAAACGGAAAACGGTAAAACCGTCTATGCCATTACGATTAAGGACGCTGCGGGCAAAGAGCAAGAGCTGACGGTTGACGCGACGACGGGCAAGATCATTCCGGAAAACGACTAATTCTCTTTCTCGTCTAGTCTGGCCTAAGCTTATGCTTAGGTCTTTTTTTTCAATTCGAAGTCATAATAAGGAAGAAAGCGTCGGAACGAATAGGGAGGACAAGCGATTGGCAAAAGAAGTTCTGATCGTCGAGGACGAAGTTAAAATAGCAAGGCTGCTTGAATTGGAGCTAACTCACGAAGGATATAGCGTCGACGTTGCCGATAACGGGCGAGAAGGTCTTGAGAAAGCTTTATCGAAACGATGGGGAATCATTATTCTGGACATCATGCTACCCGAATTAAACGGCATCGAGGTGCTGAGAAGACTGAGAAAAGAAGATGCAGAAACCCCCGTGATTCTTGTAACGGCACGCAATACAACTCCGGATATTATATCTGGGCTTGATCAGGGGGCAAATGATTACATTACGAAGCCTTTTGAAATCGAAGAACTGCTGGCCAGAATGAGAGCGAGCATGCGCGGAAGGGAAGAGGAGTCTTCTAAGAAGACGGCGGCTAAGCGCCTTCAAATTGATAATCTAACCATCGATAAGGTGTCCAGGGAAATTATCCGCGAAGGACAGAAAATCGAGCTGACTCCGAAGGAATACGATTTGCTGTTGTATTTGTTGGAAAATAAAAATCATGTTCTGAACAGGGAGCAAATCATCAATCAGGTTTGGGGATACGATTTCATTGGAGACACGAACGTCGTTGACGTTTATATTCGTTATATCCGCAAGAAGATCGATTACGATTTCGATGTTAAGCTGATTCAAACGATACGAGGGGTAGGTTACTGCATAAGGGAGGATGGTCAGTGAAGCTCAAAAACAAGTTTACGTTGCTCACTTCCTCGTTGATCATATGCATTTTGTTGATTGTGGACTTCGTCGTCTACTTTTTATTTATCAATATTGCTACCCGTAATGAAATTGAATTACTGCGCAGCAAATCGGAACAAATCATCGAAAAAATCGGCCCTCTGGCGATCATGAACAAAGAGCAACAAAATCGGATCATGGATTACCTTCCGGAGGATACAATAATCCGACTGCTAGATCTCAATATGGAGGTTATTCGTGAATTCAAGGGAGAAAATGATATCGACTTAACGGAAATGGATGTGCCTCCTGCAGCAATGTCTAAATTAGCGGAGATCAAAGATCAGAAAGTGTTGATCGTGCGAGTATCTATCCTAGCGAATCAGAAGCTCGTCGGAACGTTTGAAATCATTGAGAAAATGGAATCCCTCGATACGAATATGAACCTGCTCGTAACCATATTGCTCTGTACAACCGGGGGCGCGGTGCTTCTAAGCGTCATTGGAGGATTGCTGCTGTCGCGAACCGTGCTGAAGCCGATCTCGGATAGCATACGAACGATGCAGGAAATTGAAAGCAGCCTAGTATTTAAGAAGATCCCTTCGCGGGGCAAGTCTAATAATGAATTGTTTATTATGACCGAAACTTTCAATCGGATGATGGGGCGGCTGGAGGAAAGCTTTCATAAGCAGCAGCGGTTCGTTTCGGATGCATCCCATGAGTTGAATACTACGTTAACAATTATTGAAGGCTATGCGAATATGCTTCGTCGTTGGGGGACAATTGATGAGAAAGTTCATAGAGAATCAATTGAAGCCATATATGAGGAATCCAAACATATGAGGACAATGACACAGCAATTGCTGGATCTGGCTTCGTCGCAGCAGAATGAGAAATTAAACGTCGAAAGGTTCGATATGCTTGCTTGCTGCAAGCATGTTGCTTCTCTTGTCAGCAAGCTGAACTCGCAGAGCATCGTCGTTCATTCAGCGGATAAGGAAGCATGGATAGAGGCTGATGCGGCGAAGATCAAGCAGCTACTCCTCATTTTGATCGATAATGCCTTGAAGTACAGTAAACGTTCTATTGATATTTATGTGCGCAATGGCACTGAAAACTTAGAGATTCGGATTAAGGATTACGGCATTGGAATTCCCTCGAGTGAAATCGGACATGTTTTCGAACGTTTCTATCGGGTGGATCAATCCCGCCATCGTAAAACCGGCGGAACGGGGTTGGGGTTGCCCATTGCCCAATCGATCGTGAAGGAGCATCAAGGGACGATTCGGATAGAAAGCGCAGAGGGCAAAGGAACAGAAGTAATCGTTCATTTGCCTGTATCGTAACCTAAGCCTGTTTTTGTCCCCTCGTTACAAGCCGTCACATAAACTGAATTCGATATTAGAAATATGAATTCGGGGAGAGTGCAGCGTGTCTCAATATGTCGGTAGCAAATGGAGAAAAACCGTCGCGTTGCTGCGCAGAAAATCGTTAAGAAGCATCATTCCGAGAACAGTTGCGTTTAACCGGCCTCAGCTCCTAATGATGCTGAAAGAGTTCAAGATGGTTTACGTTAAACCGGACACAGGCGCTCAAGGCAAAGGTGTAATGAGGGTAGAGAAATCCGATGGACACTACCGTTTCCAATTGGGGAAGCGCGTCCGTTTTTACCTCTCCTATAACCCCATGTACGAAGCAATCCGTAAAGAAACGAAGGGTAGAAAATATTTGGTTCAAAGAGGCGTTCATTTGTTAAAGTACAAAGGTCGCCGATTCGATCTGCGCGTTATGGTCCAACTTAACCCGCGCAAAGTCTGGGAAACGACGGGAATAATCGGCCGGGTAGCGGCACCCCGAAAAATCGTGACCAACTATCACGACGGCGGCACCCCAATGGCCGTGAGCCGACTGTTAGGGAGTCACATTAATAAACGTGCCCTTAGACGAACAGTCCGCTCGCTTGAAAGCATAGGCGTAACTGCGGGTCTTGCCATGCGTAAAAAATTTCGGAGAGTCTATGAAATCGGAGTGGACGTAGGAATGGATCGTTCAATGACGCCGTGGATTTTGGAGGTTAATACCGCGCCTGATCCTTTTATTTTCAGAAAGCTGCCCGACCCGTCCGTATTCAGGAAAATCAGGCGATACGCGAAAGTATATGGAAAATGGTAGATGAGGACACAACAGAAGCGGGTTTACACATGTAAACCCGCTTCTGTTGTTCTTGGGATTGGATGAACTGCTTAAAGAGTGTGGATTAAAGTTGTAAAAAAGTGTGTTATAATATGCAAAAGAATGAGTGAGGGAGGCACCTGCTCATGATTCCAAAAAAAATGGATTCTAACACCGTAAGAGAGCTCAGAAAAATATTAAACAAAGCAAATATTACAAATCCCAGGGTCACAATTGATTTTAATAAAGAAATTGTTGAATTGGAAGAGACCGACGAGTACGCAGTAGATGATTTGCTTCAATCTGTCGGAGTATTACCTCCAAATCGGGTAAAGGAACTCAGAGAAGAAGTTGGTCAAATGCGTGAGGAATGGGACTCATGAGTAAGGATGGTTACCTAAAATGAATATGGCGTAGAGGTTATGAAGCCTTAGTAAATATCCCTCCATGTATAAGAAACCTTCATACGGTGCCGCATGAAGGTTTTTTTGCCTACCGGTTTATTTTGGAATAAACTCCGCTTAATCGCTGGGCAGATGCGCTCCAACTGAATTTTGCCAAACAATCTTTCCGTGCTTGTCGTTTCATGCTGTTTCGCAAATTCTTGTTATTCATAAGCCGCACGATTGCATTCGCGAACGCTTGGGGTTTGCGATAGTCTTTTACCAGGATTCCATTTTTATTGTGGCGTACGATTTCCTTGATCCCGCCGTTACTCGAAGCGATAACGGGCAAACCGGAAGACATCGCCTCGACGTTAACCAAACCGAAAGCTTCATGTTGCTGGGAAGGACAGACAAAAACATCGGCTTGCCGGTATACTTTATGAATGCGGCTATGGGGAACGGTGCCGAGGAAACGGGTATTAACGTGAAGCTTACGAGCGAGTGCGCGCATGCTTTCCATATATCCGGAACGAGTTGATCCGCCCGCGATCACGACATGGATGGGTCTGACCGTTTTCGATTGTGCCTGCTTAACGGCTTTGAGCAGTACGGGAACTCCTTTCCGAGGGATCAATCTGCCTGTAAACAATACCTTGAATGCTTTATTAGGCTTATTCGCCCGGGATGGTGAGAAACGATTCGTATCTACGCCGAGCCATACTTTGCGGATTCGTCCGGAAATACGTGGGAACCTCGCGGATAATTGCTGTTTTAATGACGAACTGTTCGCGATAATGATATCGGCTTTGGCTAGATCTTTCGCTGCTGTCGCACGAGATGTAAACGGGGCGCCGACGAAGGTTAGGGAATGTAGAAACAGGGACACAGGAGTCCCCTTGAACAATTGTTTAAGAGGACCGACGAAGCGCGGCCGGTTATCGATCTGGATCACATCGAATCGTTTGCCTTTGATAAAGCTTTTGACATGAGACAAGTATTTCATGGGACTTCCAGATGGAACACGATAAATATGGACCCCATCAATGACGGAATGACGGGGATACCGTGAATGAGCCCGGCTAACGACGGTTACGCGATGCGAGCGCGCCAATTTTTTAGCGATGGCTAGTATGCAGATTTCAACAGATCCTCCGAGAATGGGCGGGACCGTAATTTGCTCCGGCGCTACAATCAAAATGTGCATATAAGAACACCTGCTCCGAAAGATTTAGCGTAAAAGCCACATGACAAATTATGTAGAAGACATTGAATTAGCTTGAGGCAAATGCCGTCCCATGACAAAGGTATATCGAAAGAATAGGTTGGCGAACAAAATTTGCTATAATAAGAAAACGATAGAAAGGAGTGTTCAGATGACGATTCTGACCCGGTTGGCTACTTCGCTTAATCGCAAAGATGAACAACCCAACGTGGAATTGGCGCGAAAGGTTGTCGATGAAGCCGACAAGGAAGCTATACAAGAGCTTATCGATAACGTCGCCCACAAAGATAAAAATATCCAAAGCGATTGCATCAAGGTGCTATACGAAATCGGAGCGCTCGAGCCTGAGCTTATTGCCTTTCATGCGCAAACGTTTATTGATTTGCTTGACCACAAAAATAATCGACTAGTATGGGGAGCGATGACGGCGCTGGATGCAATAGCTCTCGTTAATCCTCAAGTTATCTTTTCAGCGTTGCCGACAATCTTGGAAGTGGCAGATAAAGGCTCAGTCATTACGAAGGACCATGGGGTCAATATTCTGATTAAGCTATGCTCTATGGACTCTTATTCAGAGAAGGTTTTTCCGCAGCTCATAGCGCAGTTGGAAAACTGTCCGACGAACCAACTCCCGATGTATGCGGAGAACGCAATGCCGATTATTAATGGCAACAATAGAACCGTCTTTGTTGAAACGCTACTATCCCGGCTAATTGAAATCGAGAAGGACAGCAAACGCAAACGGGTGGAAAAAGTTATTAAGAAGCTGAGCTAAAAACTTATATTGGATGTTAAGCATTTCAATGCCGGAAAGCCTTGTATTCTAAGGCTTTTTTTGCGTATTTATTTGTCAAAATTTTAGTATGGTCATTTATATTGACGGGTTAATAAAAAATCTCTATTGTTAACATCAATGGAGTAACTAATTAATATATTTAGACAAAACACAAGGATATCAGTCGCTTTCTACCGTTTTAATTGGTTATAAGCTGTATTTTTACTATATTTAATCCTATGGTGAAAATAATCAGGAGATAATTCCCGTGAAAAAGCATGATCAGGACTTTATGAAACGCCAAAACAGGCTGACTGTTTTTGAAATCATTAAAAACCAGCGTCCGATTTCCCGGGCTTCGATTGCTAAGCAAACCGGGATGAGTGCCACCACAGTCAGCCGGATTGTCGGGGAACTGACGGAGGAGGGATACATTCAAGAATCCGAGCAAGTTTCCGCGGGTCTCGGCCGAAAATCTACGTTGCTAGGCTTAGTGGATGGATCGGTATTATCGATTGGAATTGAACTGGATCGTCACGCAATAAGCGTTGGTATCGTGGATTTGCAGGGAAATATCGTATGCAGTGAAGTATATAGCCGCCTATCTGAAGATAGTTCCACTGACACACTCGAACGACTCGGCTCCATAGTCCTTGAAATGCTAGAGCGGAATGCAATAAAACGCAACAGAGTCGTTGGCATCGGAGTCGGGCTTCCCGGTATCGTAAACATCGAAAAAGGCATTGTCGTTTTCTCCGTCCAGCTCGGATGGAAAAATGTGCGATTGTCTGAACGCCTGAAAGAACTTACCGGCTTTGAAGTCGCCGTTGACAATGAGCTCAAAGTCAAAGCGCTGGCCGAACATCTGAAGGGCGCCGCAATCGGTTCTAACCGAACTGCGCTTATCGGTTTCGGCAATGGAGTCGGTTCCGCTCTTATTATCGAAGGCGGTATTTATCGGGGCGAGATGAACAGCGCAGGGGAAATCGGTCATACAACGATCGATCCGAACGGTATGCTGTGTGAATGCGGCAAGCCCGGCTGCTTGCAAACGTACATCAACATCAGCTCACTTCTATCGGAAGCGAACAAAATTCGTCCGATTCATACGATCGAGGAACTGTTCGACGCATACCGAGTCAAAGAACCGTGGGCGGTCCATTTAATTGATCGAGCTTTAATGTACATGTCTATAACGGTGAACAATGTCGTTTGCATGTATAATCCGGATAGCGTCATATTAAGCGGCGAGCTCGTCGACAAATTTCCGGAAATTTGCTCGGAAGTGAAAGAGCTGTGTTCTACGCGTTTAGTATGGGAGCCGTTGCGCGAGTCTTTCAGCTTCCACCGTTCTGAGTTGAATGAGCGGGGAGTCGTAATCGGCTCCGGACTGTTGGCGCAGACGCGCTTTTTCGTACTCGAATAACTCCAAAACAGACAAGGAGGACATTGGAATGAGTTTTACAGCATTGGTTGAAGAATACCGCGGCAAACTCCTTGAGAATGTACATTTCGGAGTGGTCAGCGTGGTGGACGAGAAGGGAAACGTTATTTATCGGGCCGGAAATCCTGAGCATATGACTTATTTACGCTCTGCAGCGAAGCCGTTTCAGGCCATTCCGGTGATGAAAAGGAACATTGATGAAGTGTACGGGCTCACTGGCCAGGAAACTGCGATATTTGCAGCTTCTCACCGGGGAGAGTCATTCCATATCGAAGCATTGGAATCCATCATTCGCAAAGTAGGTTTTTCAGAGGAAGGGCTTCATTGCTGCGCTACCTATCCGCTTAATGAAGACGCCAAAGCCGAGCGCCATCGGGCGCACGAGCCGAAAAGACGCATTTTCCATAACTGTTCGGGCAAGCATTCCGGATTAATTGCTCTTTGCAAGCATATGGGCTGGGATGAAAGGACTTACTATAAGCTTGATCATCCGGTACAGCAGGAAATTCTGGAGACGCTGGCATATATCGCCGAAGTGCCGATATCATCCATCCCGGTCGGTATTGACGGATGCGGCCTTCCCGTTCATGCGTTACCATTAAATAAAATTGCTCTATCGTATTTGAAGCTGGCTTGCCCTGACTTAATCGAAGATTCCGCAACACGCGTTGCAGCAGCTAAAATGGCTAAGCTAATGAACGAATTCCCAGACATGATTGCCGATACGAAATTTGTCTGCTCAGCTCTTCTTAAGGATCCCAACCTGTCGGCCAAAGGCGGGGCGAAAGGCGTTTACGGTATCGGACTGCGGAAAGAGCGGCTCGGCATTTCACTGAAAGTGTCTGATGGTTCCGAACAAGTATGGCCATGCATTATCGCTTCGATTCTGGAACGCATCGGTTATGACAACCAGGAGACGATTGACCGGCTGTATGAGCTGGTGCCAAACGTTATCGTGAACGACGGCGGAACGATAGTGGGAGAACGAAGGGCTGTATTTTCCCTGGAACGTTAAAGAGCATAATTTGCTGATGGTAGCTTGTCATTTGTATGATGAGACAGCCAAACGGTAGAAGGTGGGACAACGATGCAAATCACGATAAGCCCGAGTCGGGATGCGGAGGTTTATGTCCATCCGGTGTATATAGGCGAGAGTTTTCAATTTCCGCTCCGTGAGAGTCGCCGGAAAGCGACAGAGGTCACATGGTTTCACGGCAGGGCAAACGGAGAGGCTGAAGTGCTGTCGATCGGAATGGGCGAGCGCAAAAAAGTGAGCTTAGAGCAGGTGAGAAGGGCTGGCGGAGTTTCCGTAAGGTCCTTGTTGCGTGAAGGCGTGCGAAGTGCGGGGCTTGTCCGTTCCACCGTTGTTGGCAGCGAAACGAATGAAGAGGCCGCTTTAGTTTGGCTGCAAGCATGGGTAGAGGGCTGGCTGCTTGGCTATTACCGTTTTGAGAAGTACAAACAAGCCTCCAAGACCGATACTAACGTCGACCTGAATATTCACCCGGAAGACTGGCCGGAATTATCCGCATCCGAGTTGGAAAACACGATTGCAATCGCACGCATTCGAGCGGAGGGCGCTATGCTGGCAAGAGATTTGGTTAACGACTCTCCTGATGCTCTTAATCCCGATGCTTTCGTTGAAAGAGTAGCCGCTCATTTCTTGAACGAACCCGTACGGATTCATGTCTATAGCGGGCAGGAGCTTGTAGACCGCCAAATGAATGGTTTGCTCGCCGTAGGCGCGGGAAGCTTGCATCACCCGGCGCTCATTGAGATCCGATATGAAGAGGATACGAGTCTTCCGTTGCTAGCGTTGGTCGGCAAAGGGATTACGTTCGATATGGGCGGAATGAACGTCAAGACCGGCAGAGACATCAGCGATGCCCGTATGGATATGGGTGGAGCAGCAGCGGTCATCGGGTCGATGGATATACTCGTTAAGCAGAGCGCCAAAGTGAATGTAGTTGCTCTTATTGCGGTGGCGGACAACCTCCCCGATGCTGCGGCCATGCTGCCTTCGTCCGTTATTCACTATCCGAACGGCTTAACTGTTCAAGTTGCTAACACGGATGGCGAAGGACGGCTTGTTCTGGCTGACGCGCTGCTTCACGCGTCCAAGCTTGGCGTCGCGGAAGCGATCGACATCGCCACGCTTACAGGAAATGTAGGGCAAGCTCTTGGGCTTGGTCTTGCGGGCATTTGGGGAGATACCGGAATGACGCGCAAACTGGTCGAAATTGGCGAGCGCAATGGAGAACGACTGTGGCCGATGCCGCTTATTGATGAGTATGAATCCGAGTTGCGAAGCGATTATGCTGATATGCGCAATGTCGGAGCCTCCACGCTTGCTGGAGCGATTACTGCGGCATTGTTTATTCGCCGTTTTGTGGCTGAATCGATAAACTGGGTTCACATTGATATGGCCGGTACAGTCCAGTATAAGCAGGAAGTTGGTTATTCGGAGGCTGGAGCAACCGGTTATGGGGCGCGTCTGCTTGCTGATTATGCGGTAAGCCGCTCTAATTATTCGGATGTTGGAAGAGGATGACGAAATGAAACTAGAAGTAATCGCGACCTGCGTGCAGGATGCATTGACGGCCGAAGATAATGGCGCAGACCGAATTGAGCTTATTACCGCAATAACGGAAGGCGGACTAACTCCCGGCATTGGGATGGTCGAACAGGTCGTTCGAGCGGTTAACATTCCTGTTCATGTCATGGTCAGGCCTCATAGCAGATCCTTCATTTACGATCGCTACGATCTTGATACGATGAGGGCAGAGATTAAAGCCATTTCTTCTATTGGCGCGGCTGGAATCGTTGTGGGTGCTTTGAAGGCGGATAGGTGCATTGATGTGCATTCTCTAGAGATGCTCCTCGAGTCGGCAGGCGGGCTGAATGTGACGTTTCACCGCGCCTTCGACGAGTTGGAAGATCAAATCTCCGGGCTGCGGTTGTTGAGACGATATCCGCAAATTAGCCGAGTACTTACCTCCGGCGGGCTCAAGCCCGCGATGGAGGCGGTGTCTGAAATTCGGCGTCTGGTGGAGGAAACGGACGGGAGTTCTCTAGCAATTCTCGCTGGCCATGGTCTGACGTTGCAAGGTATTAAGTTGTTTATTGAACAAACCAGGGTAACGGAAGTGCACTTCGGCTCCGCGGTTCGCTGCAACCGATCCGGTCTTGAACCGATCGATCCGGTACAGCTGCGGTCCTTAGCCGGCATTCTTCACGGAATGGCCTGAAGAATCGTTTTGAAATACCGTACTTTTGAATTTGTGCCTGCAGGATTGAATGACGACGTCGGTATGGTAGACGCCGCTGCCTTGTTTCATACGTTATTACGTTTCAGCCTATCCGAGCTATTGAAGCTTGGGCGGGCTTTTTTTGATCATTAATAAGTTTTGAGGAGGGTCGGTTTCGACATCTCCACGGATGAAATCGTGTTCCTGTTTCTTTTGAAAGGCAATAATTTACGGTATGATGGGAGATAAACGACTTTTAGGGAGATTGTCATGAGCGATACGAATTCCGGCGTTACAACATTGCCATTGCCGCAAGCCGTTATCTTTGATTTGGACGGCACGCTATTCCAAACCGAGACGCTGCTGGAAACCGTGCACAGACGCGTATTCGAGACGCTTCGGGAAGAAGGGCTCTACTTGGCGCCGCTACCGCCTATCGATATGTTGCTCGGATCGTTGGGTATGGTTCTATCCGATATATGGAAGAAGGTAATGCCAGAAGGTTCGACTGAGGCGCATGAAAGGGCGAACGTGTTGCTGCTGCAATATGAGATGGAAGAATTGGCGGTTGGCCGAGGGCACCTGTATCCCGGCGTCATAGAGACGTTGCGCGAGCTCCGCGGCCGGGGCATTCGGTTGTTCATCGCCAGCAACGGGCTGGAGGAGTACGTAAAAGGAGTTCCCGCGATTAAAGGGATCGGCGATTGGTTCGAAGGCACGTACAGCGCCGGCGAATTCGCGACCAAGACTAAGGTGGATCTCGTACGTCGACTGCTGGACACGTATGAAGTCGACCAGGCATGGATGGTCGGCGACCGCTCGTCCGACGTCGAAGCGGGCAAGAGCAACGGCTTGTCCGTCGTCGGCTGCAATTATGCCGGATTTTGCCGCCGTGGCGAGCTTGATGGCTCGGATGCCATCATCGGGTCATTCCCCGAGCTGCTGAAACTGCTGCCGTAGCGAAGGGTAAACCGCCGATTCGACCCGACCGGACCCGACAGTTTTCGCCAAGGTCAAGAAAATGCCTTCATGATGCGCGTCAATGGCACTGAGGAATCGCCAAGGCCAAGAAAGTGCCTTCATGATGCGCGAAATATTGGCACCGAAGAACCGCCAAGCCAAACAAAACAGAAGGGATGTCTCGACTTACGAGACATCCCTTCCACATTGCTTCATTAACTTGTCGTATCGGCATAGTCGGCAGCATGCTCGTCATCGGATAACAAACGATGTTCCGTTGCCGAATCGCCCTTAGGCTTGGAGGCGGGCTTTAGGATGCGTGATTCTTTTTTCTGGCGGTATGCCCACAGCGCGTATTCGATGGGTCGGACGATTGCTTTGCGGTAAGTTTCGTGTTCTCCCGCTTGCTTGAATACTTCGCGAGACGGTTTGGGATTGACCTCCAGCAGCCATACTTTTCCGTTTCTGTCGATAGCCAGGTCAAGCGCTAATTCGCACATTGCCCCGTAATTAGCTTCCAGATGTCGCGCGACGCTAATGCCGAAAGCTTCGGCAGTTTCGCGGATTTGCGAAATGGCTACGTCGTTGCTGATCCATTGCCGCAGCAAAGTATTCATCGACGCGGCTTCGCCCCCGCCATGCAGGTTAGAGGTAATGCTGCGCAACGGCCCGACACGGCCCGCGCAGCCCGTTACTTCCCAGACACCGACTCCGTTTTTCTGCACAAGCATACGATAATCATGGATCCGGCCGCTAGGCAGTTTGATATTCAATCCTTGCTGAACGATATATCGGTCACCATGCATATCCCAACTCCCTAGTGCGGATGCCAGACTGCTTCTCGCTATCCGCTTAGGCTGCACGATGCTGCGCGAATGGTTGCGACCTTGCAGGAGAAGATTTCCATCTTTTTGGCGATCGATGCGAAGAATGCCGCGACCGCCGGTTCCGTTAATCGGTTTTAAGTAAACGGTCTGAAATTTTCTCAGGAGCGTCGAAACATCCTCCGACGATTGGTACAGCTTCGTCACCGGAAGTTGGGACTTAAAGGCGGCCACTTTGCCGAGCGTGCGGTAGATGGTCCATTTGTTGCGTAATGGGCGGTTCAGGAATAAGAGATGGGAATAACGTTTCCGGAATGCCAATAGTTGCTGAAATCGCTGGCTTTTCTGTATGCGGCAACGATCGTAAATAACGTGGGGAAATTTTACCCATCGCCGGTTCCATGTTTTCGATTGCGTATTAAAGATCAATGCATGAATTTTGCCGCTGCTATCATCCACGTCCTGCGGCGTAAATACGAATACCGAAATTCCGATTCGTTTGCCTGCGGTGATCATTTTCTCGTAAACCTGACGTTCCTCGAGTTTTTTGGAATCGTTTAGGTACAAGGTCAGAATACCGAGCACGGGTTGGGCCATGAAGAGTTCACCTCCAGGCCGGCAAGGCCGGCCTCATGAGGTTGGAGCCGCAGCAATGAAATGCCGATATCGCGATCACGAAGTTGCGCCTCCTTTGGCGTCATTGTTCTTTCTGTGCAAGAAGAGGCTATATTGGAAAATTCGTTCGAGCGATTTGTTGCGAATATGCGGCTCGTCGAATTTCATTGGCTTGGAGTTCGCTTCGAAAAACCAGACGTGCCCGGTCTCATCAACGCCCAGATCCATCGACATCTCGCATAACCGATAATGCGCGGAACGTTCGATCTGCCGCGCTAACATCAGCGTTGTGTTTCTAACCTTTCCGAGCACTTTGCCGGTTTTCTCTTGGCCGAAAATCGCGTTGAGAAGCTTCTCGGGATCGTCGATATAGCCGCCGCGCGGCACATGGGTCGTAATGCTGGAATCGCCTGCTACCCTTGCGCCGATGCCGGACAATTCCCACTGCCCTACCCCGTTTTTCTGTATTAAAGCCCTTAAATCAAAGGGTCGGTTGTTAACGGCGGCCAGTGTGATACCTTGCTGCGCGATATAAGGCTCTCCAAGGATAGCGGATTGTTTCGTCACTCTATCCCACAATCTTTTCATCGTTGCGCATCGGTAAGTGCGGCTGCCTTTTTCCTCTTGAATTTGCAGGCGATAAGGCAATTGCTTCTCAGGCTGAACCTTCACGGTCATAATGCCGACGCCAGCTTTACCTCTGACGGGTTTGAGATAAAGCAAGCGGTGTTTCTTGAGAAGATTTCCGAGAACGATCGCGTCGGTCAATTTCTTCGTTTCCGGAATGTATGGCTTCGTTGCCTTATTCTCGTTGAGCCATTGAAACAAAGACCATTTGTTGAAAAAACGGCGATTAAACAAGCGAATGCCGGGTTGCTTCGACAAAGCGGCCAATTTGCGTTTCACGCTGGGCAGTCGTTCGTCCTCTCGTTGAGGGATCCGGTTATAGACGATATTCGGACGGGGAAACCAGGATTTGATCCATGTTTCGTCGTCGTTGCGAAACGTATAACCGAGTATCCGCGGCGCGTTAAGCTTCAGGTTTTTGACCGTGACGACATACGTGGTCATTCCCATCATTTGGCCGGTGCGGATGAGATCTACGAAATTGCTGCGATTTCCGCGAAACAGCTGTAAATCATCCTCTATCGTAAGAATCGCGACGACCGGTTTATCGGTCGTTTGCTCCGCGTTCGCTAAGGGGAGGTTAGGAATCATTAAGATTCATCCCCTCTGCTTTGCGAAATTTGCTTAAATACAAGCAGTGATCGAGAATGTATTCGAGCGAAGCTTTACCTTGCTCCTTCAAGGCCGGATGCTTGAAGATGGACCTTCCGGGCTTGGCATTGGCCTCGAACATCCAGACGGAGCTGTCCCGGTCAATGCCGATATCGAGTCCCAGTTCTCCAAGGGTATGCGTATAATTTCGTTCGATGGCTTCCGACAGCTTGATGGCAACCGCCTTAGCTTCCTTGAGCACCTCATCCGATTTGTCTCCGAAAGTCCGGCTGAGCGCCTGTTCCGGCGTCATGAGAGAACCGCCGTTCTTAATATGGGTCGTAACGCTGCCCCGTCCGGCTTTCTTGGCGCCAATTCCGGCAACGACCCACTTGTTGTGTCCATCCTTATGCATGTGGAATCGGAAATCAATCGGGCAATTGTCGATTTCGACCAATCGAATGCCTTGCTGGACAACATAGCTGCTTAAGTTCCCGCCATGACGAGCGCGCAGCATTCTCATCAGGCTATTGAAGTTGCTGAACCGTAGGAGAACGTTGCCGGCGCCCCGGCGATACCGGATGAAGTAACCTTTGCGCGGGTGGTAGGTGAGACGGTAAATCCCGATGCCAAGGCTGCCCGCAGACGGCTTATAGTATAGAAATTGATGCTTCTCCAGAAGTTCTTTGATTTTCTCCGGAGTCGGATTGTTGATGGATTCAGGCAAGTGCCTAAGCGCTTCGGGATCGTTATCGAGAAGCTTGTAAACGTCCGATTTGTTGAAGAAGCTCCAATTAAAAAATGGGATTTTTTTCTTGATGAATCGCTCCCGCAGCGCCGTAATCGTAGATCCGGTTTCTGCGCGCCGGCTCGGAAGCCGGTTGTATACGACGTCGGGAAGCGGAACGACGCGCCGCGTCCAACCGCCTCCGCCATCAAGGAACCAGGCATGAATCGTATCTTGCTGCCAGTTGATATCGCGCGGGGTGAAGGCAAATAAATATGCTTTTTTCTGACCAAGGCTAAGAAGTTGTCTAACGAAACCGGTTCTTTCTCCGAACGGAGCGGTCGAGGAGCGTGTGCCGTTGTTGTCCGTCAATACCCCGATTAAAGGGCCGAGTTGGATTTCCTCTTCGCCTTCGTCATTAGTTAAATACACGTTTCCCGATTTAGGAACCCTTATGGAACGCCGAAGCCCTGCCGACATATAGACATGATGACCTTTGCGTTTAACGGTCCGCACCGTGGCGGGTACGATGTCTTTGCCGAGCTTGACGTTAACCGATTTACGTCCGCCCAGCTTGAGCAGCTTCGCAAGAGGGCTGGAAAACCATACGATACGTTCCGGCTGCTGCGTGAAATGGACGTTACAGATGGTCAAACTCATGAATTACCCTCCCAGGTGGTCGAAGCAGGATAGATCGGGCATAGGATAGCGGTTGCTCTGCGGCTTTATAAGCGGCTTCACCGTCGGCAGAGCCCATGGCGGAGCGGCCGGGCTTGGAGTTTGCCTCCAGAAACCATAACTTGGCGCTGCGATCAATCCCGTAATCCAAACCGATTTCGGCGAATCGTCCTAATGTTTCTTCCAGCCGAGCGACGATCAGGAAGGAAACCTTTCTTATTTCCTGAATCAGCTCGTTTCCGCGTTGTTCTCCGAAAAGGGGATGGAGCACTTCTTTTGCCGACGCGGCAATTCCGCCTCCATGCAAGTTGGCCGTGACCGAGCCGGTCGCTCCTAAGCGGGCGGCGATCCCGGTTATCGTCCATTGGCCTTTTTCGTTTTTCTGAATAAGCGCGCGTAAATCGAACGGTTCTCCCAAAGGTCCCCGCAAATCCAACATAGGCTGCATAATGTAAGTTCGCATGCCGATCCAACGTTCAATTCGCCGCAAAGCTTCCGTTACGTTCCCGCAAGTCAGGGAGAGCGGGCGATTATCGCTTTGCCTGCCGGTTAGACTAACCGTTCCGTCCTCCTTGCGGATTACGGAAACGACACGTTTGCCTTGGCTGCCGGCAATCGGCTTCAGAAATACGCCATGGCGGTGCTTCTGCAGCCATAAGGCGAGTGAATCCACGCCTTCGTATCGCGCTGTCGGCGGAAGAATAGATTTGAATGTCGCGTCCCGCAACAGGATTTCGTACACTTTTCCTTTGTTAGGAAGACGTCCATTTAGAAATGTAAGCTTCCTAACGGTGCGAATGCGCCGTAAGGCATGACGGAAACGTTGCTTTTCTTCGTCGTTATCCGGCCAAGAGCGATCATAGACGACGGAAGGAAGCTTCTGTTCGCTAGATTCCCACCTGTGCTGTGGTTTGTTCCAAAACCAACCTTTGACCGAGTCGCTCTGTTCATTCCAAGTCCAGGGTGCGAAGGCAAACAAATGCAGCCCGCTTTCCGAGCCGATTAAGTTGAGCCGCTTGATGAACGTGCTCTCCGCAAAAGGAGGATTCCCGTCGCGCTCGCATACGAGAATACCCAGAGCGGCCTGAGAACCAGCAATTCCGTATGAATTAGAATCCCGATATAAATCGCGCATATTGAATTATCATCCGCACCGAAGGACGGATTTTCCCTTCTTTGAGTGGTGTATTATCGTTCTTGGATGGCTTGGAATTTACTTCTAGCAGCCAGACGCGACCGGAGGTGTCGAGTGCCAGATCGATTCCGAGTTCCCCGAAATGGGCGGGAATATGGGTATCTACACCCTTGGCGATGTCCAAAGCCGCTCTCTGAAGGCGCGAGGAAGCGTCTCCCCGAAATTGGACGGGAAGATTGGACTTGGCGACGGACTCCCTAACCGTCGAAAGTGTGCCGCCTCTGGCTAGGTTGGACACGAAATGATCGGTTCCCGCGGTCCGGCCGACGATCGAGGTGATCGCCCATTTGCCGCTCGCGTTCTTCTGCGTTAAAGCGCGATAATCGACCGGACGTCCCCCGATTTCGATTAAGGTCAGGCCTTGCTGGACCAAATAGCGGACTGTTTTCATTTTGCCGGAAATGGTTGAGAATAGTTTGACAAGGCTGGTGTACGTCTGTCTTTTCGTTCCGCCCACCGTTGCGTAAGACGCTTGCCAGTTCTCAGGACCGATGCGGGATAGACGAATGATTCCTTTGCCTAAGCTGCCTCTTACCGGTTTTAGGAACACGGCGCTATATCTGGAGCACATGCTCTTTAACATCGTATAGTTCTGAAGGGAATGGGATTCGGGTAAATATTTTTGCAAGGAAGAATCTTTCTTAAGCGCATCGAACACTTCGGATTTGTCGAGAAATTTCTCGTTGAACACATGAGCGCCATAGCGATGTTTGATTTCTTTCATGAACTGCTGAACGATGGGGTTGTTTTCGAGCTTGCGGGAAGTCAGACGATTGTTCACGACATCGGGTGCCGGAAGCATCATCTTCAGCCATCCCTTAGTGTAAACCCAACCCTCAACGGAAGAGAGATTTGATCCGATCGCGCTTGGAGTGAAAAAATACACGTAAGCGCCTTGGCTCCGGCAAGCATCGGTCATTTCCCGGCAGAACATCGTGATGTCTCCGAACGGTTTTTCCAACTGCTGCGAATTATCCCGGCTTATTAGTACGCCGATTAGAGGTCCAAGCGCGAGTGTTCTTGTCGCGGTCTGGTACTGGATTCGCAGCGGTATTCCGGAAAAGATACACATTCTGCGAGCTAGCGTTTGGCTGATTCGCAGACCTTCATAACGGGGCACTGGGACGATTGTGACGGAATGGCGGAACGAACCGAACTGTAAGACAAGATGCTGCTGGGCAGGTATTTTCAACTGCTTCATGAGGGATTCCCCCAGCATCAGGACGTCATCGGACAATATGCTTGAACTGATGACCTGGACGTCGATTTTCGGGGTGGACATGTTTCGTACTCCTTCCACCTTTGCGTGTGTCGTGGTGAAGGCTCTCGTAGGCTTCCTTCCCGGGGGCTAGCGAGTGAATCAGAAAGTATTAGCTGCGTCCCCACCCTTTTCTGAATCACCTGAGCATAACGTTTATCCCGTACCCAAGTGCAGCAGTCATAGGCGCTTTGGGCGCTCGCTGATTGTTGTCATGAAGGCGGTGAAGCCGTTATGCCTGGAATACAACATCATATGAGGACATCTATCTATCGGTGATTGCCCTTATCGGATTGGGACTTGGTGTAGGAATGATGTTATGATGGAAATTAATGATTGTTAATTCTTAAGGGCAACAAAGCATAAAAGGAGTAAAAGACTCATGGGAGATTGGTTTACCACAAGTTTCGGCGAGGACTATAAAATCGTCTACCGCCATCGAAACCGGGAAAATGCGGAGAGAGAAATCGGCGAGATGATGGAATGGATGAAATTACGGCCCGGTTGTCCCGTGCTCGACATCGGCTGCGGGACAGGACGTCATGCGCAAGCGCTCAAAGCGCTTGGTTATGAAGTGACCGGATTGGATTTGTCCGAAGTTCTGCTGGCCGAGGCGCGACAAAATGATCCTGATGGATGCATCGTTTGGGTTAACGGGGATATGAGGCAACTACCGTTTGGCAGCGAATCCTTTGAAGCTACCGTGAACTTCTTCACTTCTTTCGGTTATTTCGATGATTTCCAGGATAACGTCCGCGTATTGCAAGAGATGAAACGGGTTTTGAGGCCGAACGGCCGTTATCTAATCGATTACTTGAATCCGGCATACATTAAGCGATGCTTGGTTCCGGTATCGGAGCGGGTGGACGGACCTACGGGTTTACGGATAACGGAGAAGCGTACGATTGAAGATGATTTCATCGTCAAGAAAATAATAGTGACACCGCCTGCGGACGAAAAGGGCAACTTAGGCGAGAGCCGACGATACGAGGAGCGTGTCCGGCTTATCGGCTTTGAGCAATTCGAGCAAATGCTGGCGGAAACGGGGCTTGTGCTAGATCGAGCATACGGCGACTACGATGGCAGCGCTTATGCGGCGAACAGCTCCAAACGTCTTATTCTATTGGGGAGACGATTGGGATGAACGAAAGCATCAAAGCAGTTACAGAGCTTGCGAATGGCTGGTTGCAGGTTAAAGTTCCGTTACCTTTCTCGCTGAAATGGGTAAACGCCTATCTTTTGCCAGAGGAGAATGGCTGGACGCTTATCGATCCGGGTTTGCATACGAATGAAACCGAACATTTCTGGCTCGCAGTCATGTCGGAATACGAAATCCGTTGGCAGGATATTCGAACTATCGTGGTAACCCATCATCATCCCGACCATTTTGGAATGGCGGGTTGGTTTCAGCAGCGAACGGACGCGACTGTTTATCTATCCCAAGTTGCCCTTGACAGTGCCAATAGGCTGTGGAGCGAGCACGAAGCTTTCTCCGATGAGTTGACCGAGGCATTCCTCATGCATGGGATGGCTCCGGAATTGACGGAAGATATGAGAGAGCACATGCGTGGATTTCGGGAAAAGGTGTCTCCGCAACCGGCGGATTTGTCGATCTTGCAGCCGGGCGGAACATTCGGAATGGGCGGAGTGGAATGGAACGTCCTGATGGGGGAAGGCCATGCTCCCGGACATCTGATCTTCTACGATAGCGTGTCCGGCTGGCTGCTGTGCGGCGATCAGATATTGCCGGACATCTCGCCGAATATCGGTTGGATGCCAGGCGGAGATCCCGACCCGCTAGGCTCTTTCCTGAACAGCTTGCAGGAGATGTTGCCGCTTGAGGTCAAGATGGTTTTCCCGGGACATCGGGATCCGTTTTCGTTGTTTCGGCAGCGTATAGAGGAACTTATAGACCATCACGAACACCGGTTGATGAAGATGGCGGAAATAATCGGTAATGAGGATAAATCCGCGTTCGAGGTATGCGAGCTATTGTTTAGCCCCCGGCTTAGGAACAATGCCCACCAGCTTAGGTTCGCGCTCGCGGAAACGATAGCCCATCTTATTCGAATGGAACGGCGCGGGATCGTTATCCGTCTGGAGTCGGAATCTTCGCCGGAAGGACTCTCCCGGATCCGTTATCGTCTAACCGTATAAAACAGAAAAAATCCGATTAATCGCACGTGGAACAACTTCCAATACAGGGAGAACTAAGTAGTAAGGTGCTCCTCAAACCATTATCCATGAATAACCTCAAAAACGATCGATTTGATTCATCGCATCCCCTTTACAATTAAATAGCGCCGTCCCTCCGGGTATCCCCCGAAAGAACGGCGCGTAATCGATTATTTTGCGCATGGCGAGCAACATACATCCTCGTCAAAGTCGGAAAAAGCGATTTTAGGAGTAAACTAGTGGCAGTGTGCTACGGAATAGAAATTACTCGATTTTTTAGCACAATTCCTCCTCGGCAGCCCCGTCACGCGCAAGTTACTCGATTTTTTAGCACAATTCCTCCTCGGCAGCCCCACCACACATGAATTACTCGATTTATTAGCACAATTTCCACTCGGGAGCCCCGTCACGCATGAATTACTCGATTTATTAGCACAATTCCCACTCGGGAGGGTAGCGTCACGCATGAATTACTCGATTTTTTAGCACAATTTCTCCCCCGCTGCCCCCCGCTGCCCCCCGCTGCTCCCCGCAGCACCCTAACACGTGTGAATTAGTCGGTTTTTTCGTTACTACTCCTACTTAGGTCGATCAGAAGCTGAATTGTCCGTGAAGAGCAGAAGTTAGCGAGGAGATACGAGGAGGTATTGTTTGAGAAGGGTGGAAATGACACCTATTTCGCTGTGAGGTTTTTCAAATTCCTATAAAAACAAAGAAAAAAATCTCCCCGGATTTGGGGAGACCTAAGTAGTAACCTCTGAAGCAGCTAAATGTCGGCAGATAAGCGAAGAGAAGGGTATAACCTACTCCGCTCCAACAGAGGCAGATAAGCGAAGAGAAGGGTATAACCTACTCCGCTCCACAGAGGCAGATCAGCGAAAGGGAAGGTTGCAACCTACTTCGCGCCTTCTTGCAACGCTTCCTCGACCGCTTCGCGTTCCGCTTGTTTGCGATGGGCGATCCGGCTAGATGCGGCAGCTGCAATCGCACCTACGATATCGTCAAGAAATGTATGGATTTCGCCGCTGTTTTTGTCGTTTAATTTTTTCAGGACGCCGGGCTTAAGTTTGTCGATGTAACCGAAATTCGTAAATCCAATGCTTCCGTATACATTTACAATACTTAGCGCTAATATTTCATCGCAACCGTATAAGCCTTCGTCATAAGAAATCATATCTTGCAGAGGAGGCAGCAGTTTGCCTTCTTCGGCGAGCATATCAAGCTGGATACCGGTAAGCACCGCGTTCTGCACTTCGCGCTTGGATAATACCGACTCCACGTTAAGGACGCATTCTGCCAGCGTCAGTTCAGGGAAATAATCTTTTTGCAGCAGCATAACTAACTGTCCGATCTGTTCCTTGTTCACTCCGCGTTTCATTAGCCATTGCTCTGTTGCTTTGGATACTTCCTTGCTGTTAAGACGATACACGTTCGGTTGGGACATGAACAACACCTCTTTCCGAAGCCATTGGCCTCAGTCATGAACTTGAGCGGGACAAACATACATAATTGTTCCGGGGGCTCGTATACATAGTACTACAAATGGGAAGCCGGTGGAACGGCGGCCCACCCTTATAAATACGAAGATGGGAGGATTTTAATGATGAGAAAAATGTCCTACCGAAACAAATGGTTGATGAGATGGGGGGCTTTGCTGCTGCTTCTGCCCCTATTATCCGCATGCGGCCGCGGTCCGGGTACGGCCAAGGATGAGACTGCAAGCATAGACCCGCCGCCATCCTCCGTCGAGCAGACGATGTTGAACGACACCGTCACCGCTCACGACACTAAAGCGACCGACGTTGTGACCGTTTACTTGCTTGATCGCAACGGGTACCTTGCTCCGATATCCATGAGAATGGATGCGGAACAATCATCGCCTCGGTCTTCCGCCGAAGAAGCCATCACTTGGATGACCGCAAATGAACAGCTCGCGGATCAACTTCCGCCTGGATTTACAGCAGTGTTGCCCGCAGGAACGAAAGTAAGCTCGGTTACCGAGAATAAGTCTGAAGGTTCGATTTCCATTGATTTTGCAGCTCCATTTCCTAGTTCTATAGCCTCGCAAGAACGGAAGGTGCTTGAAGCGCTCGTGTGGACTTTGACGGAAATACCGGGAATCGACAAGGTGAAGCTTTCCGCAGCAGGCAAGCCGTTGACATCTCTCACTTCCTCAGGGTTACCCATTGATCAAGTGCTCACTCGCGGCGTAGGCATAAATCTGGAGACAGGGCAAGGAGTACAGGTCAATCGCTCTATGGCGGTCACCTTGTATTTCTCGGCCCAATCCGCTGAAGGCGAAGGTTACTTCGTGCCGGTAACCCGTCTCATTAACCGCCAAGCCAACCCAGCCAAAGCGGCGCTAGAGCAACTGATACTTGGGCCTCAAAAATCGAAAGCCTTAAAGCCGGTACTGACCTCGGACATGACGATCGAGAAACTAACGCAAATGGCGGATACCGTAAGCGTATCTTTGCAAGATGCGGGTTGGATGCCTCAGTCGCCCGTTCCTTCAGAGATGATGGAAGCGCTCGTCCTTACTTTATCCGAAGCAACCGGAATGCCTCAGGTTAGAGTTGTCATGAACGGAGACGACTCATTGGTAGATTCGGACAATCGTTCCTATGATCACCCCGTCATTCGCCCGACAAGCATTAACGCGCTTGTCAGGTAAACGACTATCGAATGAGGCCGGGTTTGGCGATGACGATCCGGCTTTGGACATGGAATTTAACGGAGGGATAAGCCGCCATCCAATGATTCCATTCGTTGCTTCGGCCGAAGTAAGTCGCTAAGTAATGAAGCCCGAAACCGTAAGGATCCACCCCTGCGTCGCGGACCTTGTACAATAGGTCTTCCAACTGGTTGTTGAATTCCGTTTGCATATGTTTTTGGATTTGCTGCATGTCTCCCCCTAAGAAATTCGGAGGGCTCTCTTCCATGAAGCCCGTGGCACGGATATGAAAAGTGATTTCCGGGATATCCGAATGGCTGATATTCGTTCGCGTCTTCACTTGCGAGAGGGCCAATACAACCCTCGTACCTTGAAAAGGAATGGCGATGACGGACTTATCGTAATGTTTGGCCGATATGTTGAAGAGCTGCGTCTCCTCCGAATTCAAGCAGAGGCGCAGCTTTTTTTTGTCCAGGAAAGCGACTTTGTCCACTCGGTAGGAATTGCTGTCGATATCCCTTCTAACGATCGGCAAGTAGCCGTCTTTACCGGTTTCCGACTGTCGGCGTGCCCAATCGAACAAGTATTCCGTTACGGAGTAGGAAGACTCCGTTCCTTCGCTTCCGAAAGATAGGAACAGGGCATTGCCTGGATAGCGCTCGGATTGAGGATGCAATTTGAGGACATGGAAGGAATTTGGCTCGGCCATTCCCAAGAAGGCCACCATTTGAATGTCCCTGCGGCGGGATAGCCATTTTAGAGGTTCATCCACGCCTCTTTCCATTAACGATTTGCCGAATAGAATAACGCGGCAATGGCCGAAATCCAATTCCTTATCGACTAGCGATTTAATATGGCGTACGGATTCGGCGATGGTCGGGGCTTCGATGGATTCAAGTTCGGTTTTGGCCTCCCCGCTCTCGATTTTGGAGGTGGGGATGGCCAGTCTAAGCGTTACCCGGTAAGTGCTAGGCTTGCTGCCGCGGTCGATTCCCATCGCAACAACGAAAAACCTTTTGTCTATGTCTTTGAAACCGCAACCGTTAACGCCGCATAACATCGATAACAGGAGCGCGAACAGAAGTGCTTTTCGGTATCGCATTAGACTCTACTCCTCGATTCAGGTATCCGTTACGGCTGCATCCCTCGGAATGGGGGGCTGCTTTTTCTTCTTCCGACTGCCTCTGAAGACAATCCAGCCGAGCAGTACGGTTGTCGTTATGTCTACGAACGTCCTAGTGATAAGCCAGTATTGGTTAACCCACTGGTTTCGTTGTTCATTCGTCCAGAAGGCATATACGAAGGTCAGTATGGCAAAGGCCAGATTAATCCACCAATTGACCGCCGGAGCCGGGAACTGCTCTGTTTTGGGCTTGTGCTTAGGGTGGCAAGCTTTAAGGAATTCCATGGCGGTGTGCCAAGTATTCATGGCGAACATAAGCGACAAAGCGGTATAGAGCAGCAAGAAGATGTAAAGTACCCGATACACAAATCCATATTCCATGATCATGGAATCGGCGGTGATGCTCCAGATGTACAAGTAATCGGCTACTCCAACGGTGCCGTGAAATCCGATGGGAATAAAGAAAGAGACGAGAAGGAAAAAGGAGCAAAACAACGGAATGATCCAACGATACTTGATTTTCGCCCCCGCCGGAAGAAGCCGATTGAATATGCCGAGCGTGTTATAGCCGGCAAAAACGAAAGTAGCGGCGCACAAGGAGACGAAAGATGGGGCGGTGCGGATATAACCGGACGTTACGCGAATCGCATCCCAATCCAACCAAGGGCTGAAAATGGCTTTGAACAAAATCATGAGAATAAGGGGAGTGCATAAAAGCATCATGATCTCGTGCGCGAACTGTACGGAACGCGAGCAACGGCTCGCTCCCCATACGCCGGCGAGAGTCATAAGCAGCATGAAAAGATACGGATTCATATCGGGATTGAAAAACTGCTGGATCGTTGCCGAATAGGAATAGATGACCAGCATGCCGGCCATAAACCAAATAAATGCAGCCAAAATTAAAATGACGACCGTGACGCCATGGGAGAAGTAGGTTCTAATAATTTCAGCGAACCCCATCCCCGGAAACCGCAGAATAAAGGAAATCGTGAGATAGGAAATGAGGGTGCCAAAGACAATGGCTATCGCCATGCCTGACACTGCACCGTTAAATCGATGTTGAATGAGCGTCCAAGGGACGAACAGCATGACATTGATCATGCCGACGTAAATGACGTGATAGTAGAAGTATCGTGCCATGATTCAATCCTTCCCATGACCGGAGTTCATTTGATTTTTGGGCGTGAAGAGGGCCAAATAAGGCTCTCCGAAGCTTCGCAGACTGCATAAATAGACGATCATGGCGAAGAACATAACGGCTACCCCGCTGATTCCGTAAATCATGGCGATAATAACGAATGGATACTTCATCAACCTTACGGATTGGCTGAAATTAGGATTAGGGACAACGAAGTTGGATATGGCCACAACCGAAGTAACGATAATCATAATGCTGCTGACAAGACCCGCTTGCTGGGCGGCTTGACCTAGAATGAGACCGCCTACCGTCGTCGCGGTCGAGCCAACGAACCGGGGAAGGCGAATGCTGGCTTCAATTAGCGCTTCAATCATGAATAACATAATAAATACTTCCACGAACGAGGGATAGGGAACCCCTGCGCGGCTGCCATCAATCGTAAAAGCAAGCTGAACGCGGAAGATTTCCGGATTGTAGGAAACGATAGCAATATACACAGCCGGCAAAATAACAGTAAGGGATACGGCCATGTACCTCATGATGATGAGAAAACGGCTAATCCAGTAGGATTCGTAATCGTCGTCCATAGCATGCATGAAATCGAAGAGCCTAACGGGCAGGACGATGGCGAATCGGCTTCCGTTCATGAGAATGACGATTTTTCCTCGGCGCAGCATGACCGCAACACGATCGGGACGTTCCGTCTGAAGCAGAGTAGGGAATAAACGATGGCTTCTGTCCGTTAACTCCTTGACCAATTGACCGGAGGCTTGCAACAAATCGATGTTTACATTTTCCATTTGCTTAAATAACATTTTAAGAACGTTCTCGTTCACTAACTCCGAATCATATAGAACTTGGATGGAAGTATGGGAAAAGGATCCTTTGTCAAAGGGCTTAACGGTTAGGATGGATTTGTTGTAGCGAATGCGAACGAGAGAAATATTAAGGTTTATATCCTCCGTGAAGGCGGATTGAGGTCCTTGCAGGGAGGCTTCCACCTGGGTGGTGCCCACCTCAGTTACGAAAGTGCGGTCGGATTTGAAAGAGTAGCACTGGCCGTCGATTTCAAGCAGAACGTTTCCTTTCAGCAGAAGGTTAGCCCATTCTTCGCTTTTGTCTTGCTTTTGATATTTGGGATTGGAGTGAAGCATTCTGCGAAATTCGTCCGGATCGAAGCGGTACGAGAAGGGGACTAGAAGGCCGTCTTTGATGCGTTCGTCGCATAACGAAGGGAAATAGGCGAGTTCCATTCTCAAGTAGCCGTTGTCGAGCGTATCCATGAGCAAGTCCGAGGCGTTTTTGAATTCGTTTTTGATTTGTTCCAGCATATTTAGAGCCCCCTCTTATCCTTCATTTTCCATCCTTTGTATATTGCCCCAAGCTCTACAGATCATACGTCTTCGTTCCCGAAGCAGGGAGCGGATGACCGTTGATGCTTTTACGTTCAACCTTTGGTAAAATAGTGAGGATTCAGTAACCGGGAGGCCAAACAATGAGATCCGATGGTAGACAATTCCGTGACGTGCGACCTTTCGCCGTTACGCTGCATCCGAATAAATACGCAGAAGGTTCCGTGCTAATCGAAGCCGGCAACACTAAGGTTCTCTGCACAGCATCCGTTGAAGAGAGAGTTCCTCCTTTTCTGAAAGGACAAGGCAAAGGCTGGGTGACGGCGGAATATTCCATGCTGCCGAGAGCGACGCATACCCGTAATCAAAGAGAGGCCGTGAAAGGCAAGCTGACAGGGCGAACGATGGAAATTCAGCGTCTGATCGGACGTGCGCTTCGTTCGGTCGTAAATTTACACGCGCTTGGCGAAAGAACGATTACATTGGATTGCGACGTGCTCCAAGCTGACGGCGGTACGCGGACAACGTCCATTACCGGCGCATATATCGCACTAGCTCTAGCCATACATAAGCTGGCTGGAACGGCGTCTTTCGATAAGTACCCTCTGACGGACTATTTGGCTTCTATAAGCGTCGGAGTCATTCAAGACCAGGCGGCCGTTGACTTGAACTACGAGGAAGATTCCAAAGCTAAAGTGGACATGAACGTAGTAATGACCGGTGCGGGTGCATTTGTAGAAGTCCAAGGCACGGGCGAAGAGGCCCCGTTTACCCGTACGGAGCTCGATAACATGCTGTCTCTAGCCGAAGAAGCGATTCAGAAGCTCATTAAGCTGCAAAAGGAAACATTGGGAGCAGCGGGGGATCGGATTGGATCTGGAGGAAAGGCATGATCGAGGCGGGGAGCACGATTGTTCTGGCCACGCGAAATAAAGGGAAGACGAAGGAATTTCGCGAAGCTTTCCAGAAGATCGGAATAACGGTTAAAGATTTGTTTGATATCGAAGGCATTCCTTCGATTGAAGAAACCGGAGTCACATTCGCGGAGAATGCTTTTCTGAAGGCGAAAGCTGTCGCGGACATTGTAGGCTTGCCGGTGCTCGCGGACGATTCGGGGCTGTGCGTGGATGCCTTGGACGGAGCGCCCGGCGTATATTCAGCTCGTTATGCAGGCGAAGATGCGAGCGATGAGGATAACAACTTGAAGTTGCTTCGGGAGTTAAAGGCTAGGGGAATTGACGTTGCTGCTCATTCGGGGGAGGGTACGGAGCCGGAATTGCTTAGCAAAGCTCGGTTTGTATGCTCGCTTGTCCTATATGATCCGGCAGACGGCAGCCAACTGCAAACCGAAGGCGCGGTTGAAGGGGATATTCTCGGTAGTGCCCGCGGTACCGATGGCTTCGGGTATGATCCGTTGTTCTGGGTTTCCTCGCACGATCGCAGTATGGCCGAACTTTCTCTAGAGGAAAAAAACGCGATCAGCCATCGCGGGCAAGCTTTACGTCGGTTGCTCGATCTAATCGTCAAATAAAGAAAGGGGTTCCCGTAAGCAAATTTCTTACGGGAACCCGTGAACTTATCACAAAACAAATTTAACCTTGTATTGTCTCAACCAGAATTCCATTTGGAGCAAATAGGCGAATAGCTGCGGCCCGGACATGAGTTGCCCGAACCAAGGCAGATGAGAGTTGGCGTCGGACGTTGCGGCCAGCTCTCTTATTTTTGTTTCATTAATGAATGGCAAGAGCGGACAATTCGGATCATCAAGCCTCTCGAGAAGCTGTGCTCGAACGGCTGCTAAATAATTCGGATTATGCGTCTTCGGATAAGGGCTTTTTTTTCGATACAGTACATCGTCCGGCAGAACGCCCTCAAGCGCTTTTCTCAGGATGCCTTTCTCTCTGTTCCCAGCCGTCTTGATTTCCCAGGGGATGTTCCACACATATTCAACAAGCCGGTGATCACAGAATGGAACGCGTACCTCAAGGCCGACGGCCATGCTCATCCTGTCCTTGCGATCGAGCAAGGTGGGCATGAACCGGGTGATGTTCAGATAAGACATGCGACGCATCCTTCTGTGTGCTTCGTCTTCCCCGGGCAACTCCGGAACTTCGGCAATGGCGTCGGAATATCGATCGGACAAGTATTCATGAGGACGAAGCTGTTCCCTCAGTTCTGGAGACAGCAACTCAGCGCGCATACTCGTTGCCAGCGACCAAGGAAACGTGTTCGCCTTCAAAGCTTCCTCCCGATGAAACCACGGGTATCCGCCGAATATCTCGTCCGCGGCTTCGCCTGATATGGCAACGGTAGCTTCCTTCTTGATTTCCCGGCAAAATAAATACAACGATGCGTCGATATCCGCCATACCTGGGGAATCTTTGGCAAGCACGGCGGCTTCGAGCGCTTTAACGAGTTCGGGAGTGTCGAACTGGATAGGGTGATGGACGGTCGATAGGTGACTGATCATCCGGGTTATCCAGGGAGCGTCGGAATTGGGCTGGAATTCGTGAGCATGAAAATGCTTGTCGTTGTCGACATAATCGACCGAAAAAGTATGAACGTTTCCTTGATTGGTGTTTCTATAATAATTGACGGCTAACGCGGTCAAGGCGCTTGAATCTAATCCTCCGGAAAGAAGCGTGCAGATCGGAACGTCGGATACCAGCTGCCGCCCGACCGTGTCTGCGAGCAAATCCCCGACTTTTTCGGCGGTTTGGGATTCATCTTCCTCATGTTCGGCGCTCTCCAGCTGCCAATAGGCGGATATCTTCATCCCATTGCGATCGTATTGGATGCAGTGCCCAGCCTTCAACTCATGGAAATTCCGCCATATCCCATGTCCTGGCGTACGGGCAGGACCGATCACGAACAGTTCCGCAAGCCCTTCCGCATCGACTTCGGCTGGGACGTCCGGATGCGCCAATATTGCTTTGGGCTCCGAGCCGAACATCAGCCTTCCCTCTTCCCGACGGTAAAAAAGCGGTTTGACGCCTAGCCGGTCCCGCGCCATGAACAATTTCTCTTCATCCGTTTGCCAGATCGCGAAGGCGAATATGCCATTAAGCTTCTCGACGCATTCCGGTCCCCACTCCACGTAGGACAATAGCAATACTTCCGTATCGCAGGTCGTCCGGAAGCGGTGGCCCAAGCTTTCCAGCTCTTTTTTAAGCTCTGGCGCATTATAGAGTTCACCGTTATACACGAGCACGTAGTCGTGATTGTCCGCGTTTTTGACGGGACGAATCATCGGCTGGGCTCCGTTCGCCGGATCCATAACGGACAATCGGCGGTGACCGAAGGCGCAATGGCGAGATAACCAAGTGCCGGAAGCATCGGGTCCTCGGAGTTCCAGCGTCTCGGTCATGGTCTCGATCGTGTCCGCCTGCGTCGTCAAATCCTCGTTCCAGTCAATCCATCCGGTAATTCCACACATGTGCCTTCAACCCTCCTCTAGGCTTAACAACCGATCATAAGATGGATATGCGAAAAAAGGCATAAAATGTATGTCCGCAGGGAGAAAATACGTTATAGAAACGGTTCATTACCGGGAATGGAGACGAATTGCCCAATGACGGATACGAAGGCTCAGCAATCGGAAAGAAAAACTTATTACGTAGCGGTTGGGGCTAGACAAATATTGGAGGATCGCGAGGCTGCATCATTCGAGTTCGCTATCCATGCCAATGAGGACGAGCTCAACAAACTTCAGGAGCTGTTCGAGGAGTCGCAAGACGCGGATGAAGACGAGGCTTTTTCCTTCAAAGGATTGCCAACGGTGAGCGACGTTCCGGACAATGATACTTACAATGCTTTAATCAAAGAAATCTACCATATGCTTCATAAGCTTGGCACCCCAGAAACCAAGAGATATATCGAGGCGATGAATATTTTATAGGAGCTCGCTAGGAGGGGAATTCATTCTATGATTAAGGTAAAAGAGGCACAGTTTCGCCGGGTATTGGACCGGGGCGGACAATTATACGCCGAAGTGGAAGTGTTTACCGATCATCAACGCGATCCGCAGATGTTGGCCTATTTTCGCGCCGGTCCGAATGGTTCTTTTCCATTAGTAAGGCTAATATCCAACGATGCGAACCAAGAAATCGATTGGTTTGACAACAATTTGCATTCCGCGTTCGAAGACGTTATGAAGCCCATTTTCACGTCGCCCGACCATCTGTCCATCAACGATCGGGATGAATTCGCCGCGCAGATCATGTCTTATCCCGGGATTGCCGAAGCGCTGGATAGAAATTTGTGAAATAAGGACAAGGGTTTGATTAATCGGGAGGTGAGAAGAGACAAGTGGCAGATAAATTCAAGAAAAACAAAGGGAATCAAATCGCCAAGAAGGGCGAGGAGTTCGTGGAGGAAACGCTCAAGAACAACACTTTCCATCCCGCTCAGAACAACCCGGCCCAACCGCATAATCGTTAATGGAAACATGGAAATGCCAAGCTGTCCACCCGTTGACCGGGTTGGACGGCTTTTTATTACCGTTGCATTCTGGCCAATCGCACAATAAACAAGGAGAAAACAACTAATCGAAATAAAAAACAATAAATTTACTTGTTATTAATAGCGATTTTACACGGGTATCTTATAGTGAGGGTAGACCTTATCGGTCCTCTCTACAACATGCGAACTAGGAGTGAAATTCGTGAAAAAACAAGGCAATCCTTATTTATTGTTGACGCCCGGTCCTCTGACGACGACCCCAACGGTTAAGTCGGCGATGCTCGGCGATTGGTGTACATGGGATCGGAAATACCTCGATTTGGTGCAAAATATTCGCTCGCGGCTCGTTGGGTTGGCGACTCGGAATCCAGAGAATTATACAAGCGTTCTGATACAGGGCAGCGGCACCTTTGTCGTCGAGTCCGTAATAGGTTCGGTAATTCCTTACCACGGAAAGCTCGCAGTTCTGATGAACGGCGCTTATGGGGAGCGGATTGCCAAGATGGCAAAAGTGATCGGCATCCAAACGGTAGTAATCGATTTCGGTGAAACTTCGCCTGTTGACGGAGCGCAACTGGAAGCCGTGCTATTAGAACAGCCGGACATCACGCATGTAGCCGTCGTACATGTTGAGACGACGACCGGCATGCTTAACCCAATTGAAGAAATCGGTCGTGCAGCCAAGCGGCATGGCAAAGTGTATATCGTGGATGCCATGAGCAGCTTCGGGGGCATCGCATTCGATGTTGCGGATCTGGATATCGATTTCCTCGTCAGCAGCAGCAACAAATGCATTCAGGGGGTGCCTGGCTTCGGCTTTGTCATCGCCAAGACGTCATCCATGCTCGGATGCGCCGGACTTGCCAGATCGCTGTCGCTGGATTTGTATGATCAGTGGGAGACGATGGAGCGAGAGGGCGGAAAATGGCGATTTACATCGCCTACTCACGTAGTGTACGCTTTTTACCAGGCATTGCTTGAACTGGAGCAAGAGGGCGGCATCGCGAGACGCCAAGAAAGATTTACGAACAATCAACGGGTATTGGCGAAAGGGATGGCGCGTGCTAGCTTCAGGGCGTTGCTCCCGGAACATAACCAATCCCCGATTATCACATCTTTCTATTACCCGGATAACGAATCGTTTTCTTTCGCGGAGCTATACGAGCGGATCAAGGAAGAAGGCTTCGTCCTCTATCCGGGTAAAATATCGTCCGCCCCGACGTTCCGCATCGGCAATATCGGAGACGTGAACGTTTCCGACATGGAACGGCTGACGGAGAGCATCGAATGTATCCGTTTCTGGTAAGGGAATACGCGGTTTATCACATTTACTGGAGGGAAAGGTTTATTTGAGCGCTACAAGTATAGCACCTGCCCCGATTAATACCACTCCGATGGCGTTCATCAGAGAGATCTTTTCGCCTAGGAAGAAGAATGCAAGCGCGACGGCAAGGACGACGCTCAACTTGTCGATCGGTCCGACTTGCGATACTTTCCCGCCTTTAAGCGCAAGAAAATAGAACAGCCACGACAACGCGCCCGCGACTCCGCTCATCACGATGAAGGTCATCGCTTTTTTCTGCGCCACGATTTCTCCCAATTGGTTGAACTTCCCCTGCACGACGACGACTCCGAGCAAGAACAAGGCCATAATGACGGCGCGGATAGCGGTTGCGGAGTTGGCGTCGATGTCCTTCAAACCGATTTTGCCGAATATCGCCACCAATGCTGCGGTTGCCGCCGAGAGCAGCGCATAGATCAACCAAGTCCCCATTTATGTACTCCTCCTGCCGATATAACCTATTTTCTGTATTATACCGTTTTCTTGTTCATCCAAGGCAGATGCAGCCCGAATTTTTTCGTTTCGCATTTCTCCTTGCCTTCCTTGCTAAAGGTTATCGTTGCGTTGATTTCGCCCCCTAGCATGACGATAATCGAGCTCCAATAGAGCCAAATCAACAACACGATTATACCGCCGAGACTGCCATAGGTTTTCGTATAATTGCCGAATTGGTTTACGTAGAAGGAGAAAAGAAATGAGGAGCCGACCCAGCTTACCGTAGTGAATAAGGAGCCAGGAACGACATCGCGCCAAGAAATCAAGCGATTAGGCATGACCCGGTAGAGCAGCATAAAGACGCCGAATAGCGCGATTAGCGGTATGGCGAGTTTAAGAATGCTCCATGCCCATGGAAATCCAGCCGGGTAGTTCAGCCATTCGAACAAGTATTGTCCGATGATTTTTCCGAAAACGAGCATTAAAATACTGATGAGGATTACTACGGCAAGCACGACGGTAGCCAGAACCGACAATCCCCGGACTTTCCAGAACGGCCGTGTTTCGGCTTCGTCGTAGGCTTTATTAAGACCCTTAATAATCGCGTTAACGCCATTGGAAGCCGCCCATAGCGTAGCCAGCATTCCGACGGATAGCAAGGTGCCGTTCTCGGTTAGCATGACCTCGTTAACGCTGCTGCGTACGGTATCGCCTGTCTCGGAAGGCAGCATGTGAATAAAATCGCCTAACAGTTCATCCGCGGATACGTGCGCGAAACCTACAAGGCTAACGAGGAAAATCAAAAAAGGAAAGAAGGCAAGGATCAAATAATAAGTCAGTTGGGCGCCAAGGGAGGGTACGTCGTCTTCCCGGAAACGCGAGATCAGACATTGGACGAAACCGATCGTTTTATTCGTTTTCTTCATAGATGTGGCCTCCTGCGTGTTGGGCGAAGTATTAAGTCTTATTACCCGCGCAGGGGGAGGGGATTAACAAGGGAAGGAACTTTGAGTTGCCGGACGTTACGTATATCGTTTTTTAAAATAAAAAAACCCGACAAGTATCGGGTACGCGGTTTGAAACGTTTATGGTGGGCCCGGTGGGGGTCGAACCCACAACCTACCGGTTAAGAGCCGGTTGCTCTGCCATTGAGCTACAGACCCAAGTGAGTTATATCATAACACATAATGATAATAAAAAGTATGACTAACGTATGAATTTACTTCGTAAATCATCACACCACATAGAAGTTCGATAGGAATTCTCTTATCGGAGGTTACTCTCGGCAATCTGATTTATAGCCTTCGTTCTGCTCTATCTCTGCATCATCATCTTCGACGGACTTTTCGGCGGCAAGCTCAGCTACTTGTGCATCATAGGTTTGGTTTTCTTCATCAATGATATTGTTTTCGGTCATTCGGTAACACTCCCTTTTAATGGTTTTCATTACCAAATGATTATTTGCTTGAATGTTACTAATTATTCAAGTGACTAATTTCCCTTATCTGGATTAATCCAAACTTGGTTAAAGGAACAGTTTGGAATGCTATTATTGAGAGGACAAACATACACAATGGTATGCTCCGGGTTCACCTTGGGAAATTCCCAATCTGGAAGTTGGGGAAAAAGCCGCTTTTACTTGTTACCTACTTAGGTCCTCCCGAATTGACAGTTGTCAATGAGTATTCAAGGCCAAAAAAGTGCCTTCATCGAGCTAGAACCAGATACATATGACGCACGAAGGCCAAAAAAGTATCTTCATTGTGCTGCCCATCACTTTCCAATAATTGTTCAATGAATAGAAAGCCCCCCAAAACATTGAAATTACAAGTTTTTGGGGGGCTGTGCTGGTTATATTAAATTTGACTAATCGTTAAAAGTGGCGTCCCAGGAGGGATTCGAACCCCCGACCGACGCCTTAGAAGGGCGTTGCTCTATCCAGCTGAGCTACTGAGACACGCGAACATCAGTTTAACATAATCAATGTCGAACCGCAAGGATTAATCTTCCTCCGCAAGTTTGGCTTTTAACTGCTTCAAGTTTTGCAGGTGAATCATCTTGTCTTGAATCTGAATGAATCCCTCATCCTGCAATTCCTGCAGCACTTTGGACACGGTTTCCCTTGCAGCTCCGACCATTTCCGCGATTTGCTGGTGCGTTATTTTCACGGGGATAACAAAATCGTTCAAGTCTTCCGTCGTGTAATTTTCCATCATGTAAATTAACTTCTTGATCAATCGCGACCGTACGTTCAAGAACGTTAGATCGTAAATTTGTTGGTTTGCCCGGCGAAGCCGATCCATCGTGTAGTCAAGCAAATGAAAGGCGATATTCCGATCGTTCTCGATAAGCAATTGGAAATCGCTGCGCCGCAGGATGTATAGGCGTGTCGTCATCAGGCATTCGGCCGTGGCCGAACGGACTAGTCCGGGTTTCATAAGAGCCATTTCTCCGAAATACTCCCCCTCGCGAAGGAAGGCCAATATCACCTTCTTCGACTTGTCGAAAGTATAGATGCTAATCGAACCGCTTCCGATAAAGTAAATTTCGTTGCCCTGATCTCCTTCGAGAAATATTAATTCGCCTTTGCGATAAGTTTTTTGGTGCATGTAGGGGACGAGCCGATCGATAAGAGCAGGTTCTATTTCTCGGAAAAAGGGGATGGAGGCCCTCAGTTTCGTACGGTCAACAGGCATTTCCAATCCCCCCTATAAGCGTTTATTTCACCTGAACGACCTTTTCGATTTTAAATGTCATATGCTTCATGAGGTCTATGCGGGTATCGCTTTGATCTAGTTGGATGACCGGGCGGCAGTAGTTCGCTTTATTGATCGCGCAAACTTTGCCCGTCAAGCCGCCGGATAGGACGACTTGCGTATCAAGAGGATAAGGCTGGAAAGCTTGCATGAAGCCCCGTGCGACCGCATAAGTGTATGAGGAATCTATTTTCGACATGACGAAGTCAATTCCTTCCGAAGGTAGCCGGTCCTTGGTCGGATCGTTCATGAAATAGTCGAAATCGCTGGCTAGGCCGCATATTTGCGAAGCTTCAATCAACTGGTCGCCCTTAAATCCGTTAGGAAATCCGCGGCCGTCGACTTGTTCATGGTGCTGCAAGACGATTCTTAGGGAGACATCCGAAATCCCGCGATGCTTGCGAAGAATGTCATAACCGACGACGGGGTGATGAACCAGCAAAGTGTCGTCATGAGGAAGAACGAGACCGATATCATGCAGAAGGCTGCCAAGGGCAACCTGCTCCAATTGCTTCTTGTTGTATCCGAGCGCTTTGGCTGTCAAAATGGAAAGAAAACAAACATTCAGGCTATGGGTAAGCAATTCCATTCCGCCGGGAGCAAGATCATGGCAGCTAATCGTCATTTCTTTCTCATCTTCTACCGTTGTCGTTATATGATCCGTCCATTCCAACAACGGCCGAATCGGGAAATTGTTGTTATCTTGGATGGATCGAAACACTTGCTGCAGAACGTCTTTAGTCATATTCATAAGGTTTCGTTTAATGTCGGTACCGCTAATCGAAGTGCGATGCTCAGTCATTTCAACGAAAATATAGCGATAACCTAATCTTCTGATCCCATCGATTAGACTGCCGTTCAGGGTTACGCCTTGCTTGAGCATGAGACGTCCATCGGCTGCGTATAGCCCGCGTCCGAGCAAGTCGCCTTCAACGAGCTCATTTACCGGGATGATCAGCATATTCCACCACTCCTACTTAAGACCTCTATCTCTTATAGGGCAATGTTACCATTACGAATGTCCCGATTTCTGTGACCTAGGTTACAAAAACGCATGCAAATTTATACAGATTTCGACAGCAAAATCCCGCTCCGAGATTGCAGCGGAGCGGGATTTATTAGGATAAAAAGACAAAAAGCCTTATTTACAAGGCTTCTGGGAATACTCATTATGGAGCGGGTGAAGGGAATCGAACCCTCACCTCAAGCTTGGGAAGCTGGCGTTCTACCACTGAACTACACCCGCATGTTATGTGAAGCAAGAGATATCATAGCATGTTTGTAGATAGGAAATCAACCGTTTCAATTCATATTTCAGTCCATTACTTTGCTTCTCCCATCTTTTCAATTTACCGACCGTTCATGCTATAATGCGAAAGAAATGTAGTTGCCTCATACGCGAACTGCGATCCTGAAGGACGGCCAAGCCGGTTGACATGGAAGGGGATTGCCCATGACGGACCGCACCAAAGACAACTTGGTGTTATTTCCCAAAACATTGGATTATTATCAAATACAGTTGACGAAGATGTTGGAGACGGAACGTTACGGCGATGCCAAAGCGCTGTTGTTTTTTTTGCTCCAATGCCATGGAGAGGCTGATCGCCATCATACCGAATGGCAGGCTCTGCTCGGTTGGCTGGATGCGGCTTTTCCCGATGCGGTCGTCGGCACCGTGCCCGAGGGGCTCGATTTAAAGGATGAGGACGAGGAGCAGGATGAAGAAGAACTGTTCAAACGCCGGATAACGGAACGTTCGGAGTCCGATGCCGAATATATCCCGCAACTATTGGCCGCTCTTTATAACGGAGACGACCCGGAGCAGCAGATGCTTGTTATTGGACAATTGATGTACGTCGTCCACCCTGACATCGAGTTGTCCTTGCGGCAATGGCTGGCGAGGAAAGAGTACATAGCTCCCGTACAGTTTCGCGCCCTTCAAGCCTTGCGTAAGCAAGGGGCAACCGGCCCCGTTTCCTTCTGGAGAGATGGACAGAGCCTGACTATGGAAGCGAGCGATACCCCAACCACCTTCGATGAGTTTCCGCAAGCCATTCATCAAGTGCTTGACCGGGTTCGGCTAGCGGCGGAAGTATCCGATCCGACGCTTTCCTATTTTGCGGAAGAAATGTGGAAAGAATGTGTCCAAGTCGCATACGGTACCCCGATGTACAGGAGTATGATCGAGGACGACGATAGCGCGTCCGACCTTTGGGGAGCAGCCTTGCACCAATTATTGATGGAGAAATTGCACGGTAAACACGGAGACGAGTGGATCAGAGAACAATACGGAATAACGGGCGAATTGCGGTTTCGCTACGAGCAAGCGCTTCGTTGGCTGCGTCAATATTCAATTGAACCGCGCCCGACTTTGCCATGACTTGAGTTTTCGCCTTGAACGGAGCACGATGTTGTTCTATAATAGAGTGGTTTATGTGAATGGCCGCATTGAAGCGGCAAGATGTTACGGAGGGGAAAGCATAAAATGATAGCAAACTGGGAAAAGATAGAGAAGAACGTCGGAGTTCTTGACGTTGAGATCGATGCGGATCAAGTTTCGGTAGCCTTGGACAAGGCTTTCCGTAAAGTTGTTCAGAAAGTTAACGTACCGGGTTTCCGTAAAGGCAAAGTACCGCGCGGTATTTTCGAAGCTCGTTTCGGAATCGAAAGCCTCTATCAAGACGCGATCGATATCCTGCTTCCTGAAGCTTATACGAACGCGATCGAGCAAGCAGGCATTGAACCGATCGATCGTCCCGATGTCGATGTCGAGCAATTCGGCAAAGGCAAGGCATTCAAATTCAAAGCCAAAGTAACCGTTAAACCGGAAGTGAAGCTTGGAGATTACAAAGGTTTGGAAGTTCCCGCGGAAGAAATATCCGTCACCGACGAAGAAATCGCTGCCGAATTGGAGCGTCTGCAACAGCGTCATGCGGAACTGGTAGTCATCGATGAAGGTCCTGCGCAACTAGGCGACCACACTTCCATCGATTTTGAAGGCTTCTTGGACGGCGAGCCGTTCGAAGGGGGCAAAGGCGAGCGTTATTCGCTTGAGCTTGGGTCCGGTTCTTTTATCCCCGGTTTCGAAGAACAAGTCGTTGGCCTTAACATTGCCGAAGAGAAAGATATTAACGTCACGTTCCCGGAAAACTACCAAGCGGAAAATTTGGCGGGCAAACCGGTTGTCTTCAAAGTGACGCTGCATGAAATCAAACGCAAAAACTTGCCTGCCCTTGACGACGAGTTCGCCAAAGACATCAGCGAGTTCGATACTTTGGATGAATACAAATCCGATTTGGCGAGCAAGCTGAAAGAACGCAAAACCAAAGATGCGGAAATCGCGCGCGAGACGGCTATCGTCGATAAAGCGACGGAATCCGCGGAATTGGAAGTTCCTCAAGTCATGGTCGATTCCGAAATCACACATATGATGAAGGACTTCGAAAACCGTCTTCGCCAGCAAGGCATGAACTTGGAGCTTTACTTCCAGTTCAGCGGCCAAGACGAAGCGGCGCTTAAAGAACAAATGCAAGGCGATGCCGAGAAGCGCGTTCGCAACAACCTCGTGCTCGAGGAAATCGCGAAAGCGGAAAATCTTGAAGTTTCCGATGCCGATATCGAAGAAGAGCTGGACAATTTGTCCAAGCTTTACAACCGTCCGGCGGAAGAATTGCGCAATATTTTCGCGGCTAACGGCTACTTGGAAAACATGGGCGCGGATTTGAAAGTCCGTAAAGCCGTGAAGTTCCTCATCGATAACAGCAAACAATAACGTCCATTTAATCAAACACCCAGGATAAGGCACGTGAAACCCGCGTGCCTTATTTTTCACCCGATCGGTCTGCCTAAGTTTTCAAGCTAATACATATCGCAAGACCGTTACAGGAATGCCGTTCGCCCGAAAAGAACTCGTCAACATGACATTCGGTTTTGAACGTGTTAAAATATTACCGAGATTTGAAGTCCACAAGGAAAAGAGGTTGGTAACATGTTGGTACCTATGGTCGTCGAACAAACGAATCGCGGAGAGCGGTCGTACGACATCTATTCAAGGCTCTTGAAGGACCGGATTATCTTCCTGGGAAGCGCGATTGACGACGATGTCGCCAATCTCATCATTGCTCAGCTGCTTTTCTTGGCGGCGGAGGATCCAGAGAAGGACATCCACCTTTACATTAACTCTCCCGGGGGCTCGGTTACGGCCGGCATGGGAATCTTCGATACGATGCAATTCATCAAGCCCGATGTTTCAACGATTTGCGTCGGGATGGCTGCCAGTATGGGCTCCTTATTGCTGACTGCGGGAGCTAAGGGCAAACGTTTCGCGCTGCCTAACAGCGAGATCATGATTCACCAGCCGCTCGGCGGCGTAAGAGGCCAGGCGTCCGACATTAAGATTCACGCCGACTGGATCGTGAAGACGAAGCAGAAGCTCAACCAAATTTTAGTCGATCGTACCGGTCAGCCTTACGAGAAGATCGAACGCGACACGGATCGCGACAATTTCATGAGCGCGGAGCAAGCCGTAGAATACGGTCTGGTCGATCGGGTCATTACCGCTCCCCTTGCGACCGACAATTTGAAGTCATAACGCGTCAATTCCGTCCACTGGACGATATGCGGCTTATTAAGGAGGGTTTACATGTTTAAATTCAGCGACGAAAAAGGCCAGTTAAAGTGCTCGTTCTGCGGTAAATCGCAAGATCAGGTTCGCAAGCTGGTAGCCGGCCCCGGCGTATATATATGCGATGAGTGCATCGAGCTTTGCACGGAGATCGTAGAAGAGGAGCTCGGACACGAAGAAGAGCTCGATATGAAGGACATTCCGAAACCGAAGGACATCCGCAACATCTTGGATCAATATGTTATTGGCCAAGAACAAGCGAAGAAATCGTTGTCGGTTGCGGTGTACAATCATTACAAGCGTATTAATTCCCAAGCCAAGATCGAAGATGTCGAGCTGCAGAAGAGCAATATCATGCTCGTAGGTCCTACCGGTTCCGGTAAAACCTTGCTCGCCCAGACGATGGCTAAGATTCTGAACGTTCCTTTCGCAATCGCGGATGCGACATCGTTAACGGAAGCGGGTTATGTCGGCGAAGACGTTGAGAATATTTTGCTCAAGCTGATCCAAGCGGCCGATTACGATGTGGAAAAAGCCGAGCGCGGCATCATCTATATCGATGAAATCGATAAAGTGGCGCGCAAATCCGAGAATCCGTCCATCACGCGGGACGTTTCCGGTGAGGGCGTTCAGCAAGCATTGCTTAAGATTCTTGAAGGAACCGTTGCTTCCGTTCCTCCGCAAGGCGGACGCAAGCACCCCCATCAAGAATTTATCCAGATCGATACGACGAACATCCTGTTCATTTGCGGCGGCGCCTTCGACGGCCTCGAGCAGTTGATCAAACGCCGCATCGGCAAGAAAGTCATCGGCTTCAGTTCCGCTCTGGAAGGCCAGAAGGATATGAAAGCCGGCGAATATTTATCGCTTGCCCAGCCGGAGGATTTGCTTAAATTCGGACTTATTCCCGAGTTTGTAGGCCGCCTGCCCGTCATTTCCACGCTTGAGCCGCTCGATGAGCCAGCTCTAGTCCGCATCTTGTCGGAACCGAAGAACGCATTGGTAAAGCAGTATCAGAAGCTGCTGGAAATGGACAATGTGAAGCTCGAGTTCGACAGCGGCGCGCTGGAGGAAATCGCTCGCGAAGCAATCAAGCGGAATACGGGAGCCCGGGGTTTGCGGGCCATTATCGAAGGCATCATGCTTGACGTGATGTACGAAGTGCCTTCACGCGACGACGTCGTCAACTGCCTCGTGACCGAGAAGGTCATCAAAGAGAAGCTGACGCCGGAACTCACGACCAAGAAAGGCAAGAAAAAAGAAGAGAGCGCGTAACTGGAGCAGGACGAAAGCCGCCATTAAGGCCTTTCGGCCAATGCGGAGTTCGCCTAGATTAGCCGGTTCCACCCCGCAGATTACGCGGGGTGGACTTTGGCGTATACAGGGGAGAAACCTATAATGTTTAGACGCACAGACACCGTTGCCGTACAGGTAGGGGATCTAACGATAGGCGGAAATAATCAAGTTATCCTTCAAAGCATGTGCACGACCAAGACTGCCGACGTAGCCGCAACGGTAGCCGAAATCAAACGGCTAGAGGAAGCAGGCTGCCAACTTGTCCGCGTGACGGTTAATAATAAAGAAGCTGCGGAAGCTATTAAAGAGATCAAACGGCAAATCAGTATCCCTCTTGTCGCGGATATTCATTTTGACTATCGTCTGGCGCTGCTTGCAATAGAGAACGGCATAGACAAAGTGCGTATCAATCCCGGCAACATCGGACGAAGAGAGAAAGTCGAAGCCGTCGTTAAAGCGTGCAAGGAACGGGGGATTCCGATCCGGATCGGCGTCAACGCGGGATCATTGGAAAATCATTTGCTGGAGAAGTACGGTTATCCGACGGCCGATGCGATGGTAGAAAGCGCATTGTTCCACATCGGTATTTTAGAAGAGCTGGATTTTCACGATATCATCGTATCCTTGAAAGCCTCCGACGTTCCGATGGCGATCGAAGCTTATACCAAAGCCGCCGAAGTTATCCGTTACCCGTTGCACCTGGGAATTACGGAAGCAGGAACATTGTTCTCGGGTACGATCAAGAGTTCGGCCGGACTTGGCGTATTGCTGAACCAGGGGATTGGCAATACAATGCGTATTTCCTTAAGCGCGGATCCCGTTGAGGAAATCAAAGTCGCCCGGGAAATGCTGAAGGTTTTCGGGCTCATCACGGATGCGCCAACGCTCGTATCCTGTCCGACCTGCGGGCGTCTCGATATCGATCTGTTCGCCGTAGCCAATGAGGTTGAAGAGTATTTATCCAAGCTTAAAGTACCTATTAAAGTATCCGTTCTTGGCTGTGCGGTGAACGGGCCAGGCGAAGCGCGCGAAGCCGATATCGGCATTGCGGGAGCCCGCGGCGAAGGCATGCTGTTCCGGTATGGAGAGATGATTCGAAAAGTGCCGGAAGCGGAGCTTGTAAGCGAGCTGAAGAAGGAGATCGATCAGATCGTCGCTTCTTATGCGGAGACGGGCGTTATTCCAGGCCGTAAACATGGATAAAATGAATAATGCGGGATGATGAATTATGGTTCGTATGAGGGATGTGAGGGAGTTTACTCTCAATAAACAATACATTCAGGAGCTTTGCGGAGCCGCGTCTTACATGCGCGGGGAAACCTATCTCCGGTCGGGTCAAGTATTATCCTTGAAGAGGGAAGCGGACGGTGCGGGTTATCGGGCAATCGTGAAAGGCTCGAATCGCAACCGTTACGAAGTTGAAGTCGCATTTGATGAGGATGGGGAAGTCGGGGCTTCTTGCGAATGCGCGGCTTATACGCCCCATGCTTATTGTAAACATATCGCAGCCGTATTATTGTCGCTTGCGGATACGGAAGCCGAAGAAGTACCTGCTCAGGATGAGGTGATTTCCGAAAGGGACACCCATCTGACTAAGCAGGTTATCTTTTTATTCGACCGAGTCTTGAGTCGCCAGAAGGAAGCGGAGCTGAGCTTCAGAGACGAGGATTTCCAAGATACTCAGCCGCTCGACGTAGAATTCTCATGCAAGCTGGTCAAGAGCTTTTCCAATAAGCCGATGTTTGCGGTTTCGATGAAAATCGGGCTGTCGCGGCTTTACATCGTTCAGAGAATCAAAGATTTTCTAAAGCATGTCGACGCCGGAACGCCTATGACGTTCGCTAAGCATTTCTCGTATGATCCTTCGGAGCATACGTTTAAGGAATACGATGACCGGTTTATCCGACTGCTCGTTGAAGCGATGCACGTCGAAGAAATCTATAAGGACCTGTTTCATTCTTTCTCCTCTTATTCGCACAGGGAAGAAAGAATTTTAATGATCCCGCCCGCGATATGGGAGAAGATGCTTCCGTGCTTGGATCATGTCAACATTGTATTGGAAGAGAAGAACTCTGGCACCCACCGCATGGAAATGATGGATGGGGCTCTGCCGATTTCCGTGCAATTGAACAAAGCGGGCGGCGAAGGGTACCAGCTCGAAATCGAAGGACTCAAAAACGCCGTCTTCATGGATAATTACGGGATCGCCATCGTTAATGGCTTGCTTTTCAAATCCGACCCCGATCAATTGAATCGTATTTCGGAACTGAAAAAGATGTTTCATTACGAGAAAAATACCCGCCTCCTCATTGCTCCGAACCAAATCGAAGCTTTCATTGACCGAGTCGTCAGGGGGCTGCAGCAGTTCGTAAACGTGGAAATTTCGCCGCAAATCGCCGATCGTATCATCAATCCGCAGCTGCAAGCACGTTTGCACTTGGATTACGAGGACGACAGGCTCCTTGCCAGGCTGGAATACGTTTACGACGATATCGTCATTAACCCGTTGCCGCAGAAGGCTATGGCCAACCCCCGGGCGGATGTCATTCTAATGCGGGATCTCGACCGGGAAAATCGGATCATGGCTCTTATCGAGCGGTCTTCCTTCAAGTTTAACGGGAAAGACGTTTACTTGGATCAGGAAGACGATATTTACGACTTCCTGTACGATATATTGCCTCAATTAGGCGACGACGTAGAAATATATGCTACGGGTTCGGTCAAAACCGTCATGCGGACCGTCGAATATCAGCCTAAAGCGCGGCTTGACGTCGACGTGGGAACCAATTGGCTGGAAGTGTCGTTTGACATGGAAGGCATGGACGAACAGGAAATTCAGAATCTTCTCCGCAACTTGGTGGAGAAGAAGAAATATTACCGCATGCCTGGCGGTGAGTTCCTCTCGCTAGAGCAGGAGCGCTTCAGGGAAATAAACCGGTTGTTCGAGGAACTCGATCTCAGGAAACCGGAAATGAACGGCAACCGGATTCGTATGCCTGCCGTGCGTGGCTTCCAGCTCATGGATCAATTCGGAGGGAAATCATCCGGCATTCAGCTAGGTAAGACATTACGCAAGCTCTGGGACAACCTTCGCAATCCCGATAATCTGGATTTCGAAATGCCTGCCGGGTTGGATCCCATTTTGCGCGATTACCAGAAATACGGCTTCCAATGGCTGAAGACCTTATCCTATTATCGCCTGGGCGGTATACTCGCGGATGATATGGGCTTAGGCAAAACGATACAAAGCATCGCCTACATCGCGTCGGAGAAAGCCATCGCGGAGCAAGAGGGAGAGATTCGTTCTCCGGTGCTCATCGTGTCTCCGGCTTCGCTGATCTATAACTGGGAGAGAGAATGCCAGAAGTTCGCCCCGGAGCTTAGAACGGTCGTGGCGGCCGGAGACCGTCAAGAACGCAGCGAGCTAATGGCCGATATGAAAGACGTGGACGTGTGGATCACCTCGTACCCGCTTCTTCGCAGGGACATCGAATGGTATGAGAAGCAAAATTTCCGCACGCTGTTTCTAGATGAAGCGCAGGCGATCAAGAATCACGCTTCCTTGACCGCGCATGCCGTTCGGCGTCTGCAGGCTGGACAGCGATTTGCATTGACCGGCACGCCTATCGAGAATTCGCTCGACGAGTTGTGGTCGATATTCGAAGCGATATTTCCCGGATTATTCAGCGGGAAAAAGTCTTTCTCGGATTTGCCGCGGGATAAAGTTGCTCGAATCGTGCGTCCGTTTATTTTACGCAGGTTAAAGAGCGAGGTTCTCAAAGAGCTTCCCGACAAAATCGAGAGCGTGCAGCCTTCGGAGCTCTCGACCGAGCAAAAGCAGCTCTATCTGGCTTACTTGGAGAAGCTGCAGAGCGATATCGTACGGGATCTTGCGGCAGACGGCGGAGGATTCCAGAAAAACCGAATGAAAATTTTGGCGGGATTGACTCGCCTAAGACAGCTTTGCTGTCATCCGGCGTTATTCGTCAGCGGCTACGAGGGTACTTCAGGAAAGCTCGAGCAGCTGCTCGAAATTATCGAAGAGTGCCAAGGCAGCAGTAAGCGGATGCTTATTTTCTCCCAGTTTACGTCGATGCTGGATATTATCAAGCAAGAACTTGACGGACGCGATTTGCCGTATTACTATTTGGACGGATCGACGCCTTCCGCACGGCGGTTAGAGATGTGCGATGAATTCAATGGCGGCGAGCGGGACATCTTCCTCATTTCCTTGAAAGCGGGGGGAACGGGGTTAAATCTGACCGGAGCGGATACCGTCGTTCTGTACGACCTTTGGTGGAACCCGGCCGTGGAGCAACAGGCTGCGGACCGGGCGCATCGCATCGGGCAGAAGAAAGTCGTTCAAGTCATTAAACTGGTGGCGCAAGGAACGATCGAAGAGAAGATGCTGGAGCTTCAGCAACGCAAGAAAGATTTGATCGACGAAGTGATCCAGCCGGGCGAAGCCGCTTTATCAACGCTTACGGAAGAAGATATTCGCGAGTTGCTTGAGATTTAGATTTATATTTGCATCCACTTGATGACTATATCCTCCGGCTTTCGGGCAATACTACCAAGTATAGCCCGGGTGCCGGTTTTTTTGTCTTTTATGAACAAAGCTGTGCCGACCTAAGGCGTGATCGGGGAGGATGATTCAGATGACTTTAAGTTCGATTCTTATGCTAGTCCAAGTGTTTTTTGCCGTCGTTATCGGCATTTATTTTTGGAATTTGCTGCGTAATCAGAAGAACAATCGTAGCGCGGTAGATCGGGAGTCGCGCAAAGAAATGGATAAGCTGCGCAAGCTCCGTTCCATTTCCCTGACTAAACCGCTCTCGGAGAAAACAAGGCCTGCAACGATTGCCGATATCGTCGGGCAGAAGGAAGGCTTGCGCGCGCTCAAGGCAGCTCTCTGCAGCGGCAATCCTCAGCACGTTATCGTGTATGGGCCTCCAGGCGTCGGCAAAACGGCCGCAGCGCGGGTTATTCTGGAAGAAGCCAAGAAAAACAAGCTCTCGCCCTTTCGCCAGGAAGCCAAATTCACGGAAATCGATGCCACGACGGCCCGGTTTGACGAACGCGGCATTGCAGATCCTTTGATCGGATCCGTGCATGATCCTATCTATCAAGGCGCGGGAGCGATGGGAGTTGCGGGAATTCCGCAGCCCAAGCCCGGAGCCGTCACGAAGGCTCATGGAGGAATTCTGTTCATCGACGAAATCGGCGAGCTTCATCCGATTCAGCTGAACAAGCTGCTCAAAGTGCTCGAGGACCGCAAAGTTTTCCTGGAAAGCGCGTATTATCACGCGGAAGATTCCAACATCCCTATGTACATTCACGATATATTCCAAAACGGGCTTCCGGCGGATTTCAGGCTTGTCGGAGCGACGACAAGGTCGCCCGGAGATCTTCCGCCCGCGCTTCGCAGCCGTTGCATGGAAGTGTATTTCCGTCCGCTTCTTCCCGATGAAATCGGGCAAATCGCCGAGAACGCCATTAACAAAATCGGCTTTACTCCAAGGCAGGACACGCTTGATGTCGTAAAGCGATATGCAACTAACGGCAGGGAAGCCGTTAACATTATCCAACTGGCCGCCGGGCTTGCTTTATCGGAAAATCGCGGTGAAATAAGCGCGGCCGACGTGGAGTGGGTCGTCAACAGCAGCCAGCTTCCGCCTCGTCCGGATCGCAAGGTGCCGGCCAAGCCGCAAATCGGTCTTGTTAATGGATTAGCCGTGTACGGCCCTAGCATGGGGGCGCTGCTTGAGATCGAAGTAACCGCGATTCCCGCCGTTTCCGGCCGAGGTCAATTCAATATCACGGGAGTCGTGGAGGAAGAAGAACTTGGTGGAGGGCAACGGACTTTGCGCCGCAAGAGCATGGCCAAAGGATCTCTGGATAACGTTCTTACGGTGTTGCGTCGGAACGGTTTCCAGCCGGAAAACTTCGACCTGCACATTAACTTCCCCGGAGGAACTCCGGTTGATGGGCCGTCTGCCGGAGTAGCGATGGCTGTTGCCATAGCTTCGGCAATGACTAAGCAGCCGGTCGACAACAAACTGGCAATGACCGGCGAAGTCAGCATACATGGAAGCGTGAAGCCGGTAGGCGGAGTTATCGCCAAAGTCGAAGCGGCATTCCAATCCGGCGCGGAAACCGTTCTTATTCCGAAAGAAAACTGGCAAGCGATCTTCGAAGGGCTGGAAGGCGTCAAGGTCATTCCGGTAGATCGGATGGAGGACGTATTCCGACACGTGTTCGGAGACCATATGGTCAGGATGGAGCCCGAGTGGCAAATTAACGATTTGCCCGTTGCCGCGGATGCCTTCGCCGCAGCTCCTGCAGGATCCGTTCTTCACGCGGGCAATGTGGGTGCCAAAACTCCCGCATTGGACGGATCGCCCCATGCGGTTGAAGGATAAACTCATTAGAATTTGGAAATTGCCGCCCGCTTGGGCGGCCTCTTTTTTGCGGCGAGCGAATACATTTGATACAATGACTGGAGTATTTGAAATCCGTACCAGAACAGCGAGGTGCATCTATAATGGGTTCGAGCAAACAGAAAAGCCGTTCCATACCCCTGCTGCCCCTAAGAGGGCTGCTCGTGTATCCAAGTATGGTGCTACATCTGGATGTAGGCCGGGAGAAGTCCGTCAAAGCATTAGAGCAGTGCATGATCGACGATCATATGATCTTGCTGTGCTCCCAGTCGGAAATTAATATCGAAGAGCCGACGCAGGAAGACATCTATCAAGTCGGAACGATAGCTAAAGTCCGCCAAATGCTGAAGCTGCCTAACGGAACGATCCGAGTTCTGGTGGAGGGCGTCAACAGGGCGGAAATCGAGCAATATTTGCCGAACGACAATTATTACGAGGTTCTGGCCCACGAGTTGCATGAAGGACAGACGAACGATTCTGAGCTGGATGCGCTGATGCGTGCAGTGCTTAGCCAGTTCGAGCATTATATTAACCTATCCAAGAAGGTGACGCCGGAGACGCTCGCCGCCGTTTCGGACATTGAGCAGCCGGGTCGATTGGCCGACGTGATCACCAGCCATCTGTCGCTGAAAATAAAAGACAAGCAAGAAATTTTGGAAACCGTCGAGGTCCGTCCGCGCTTGGAGAAGCTGCTCGATTTTCTCAACAACGAACGCGAAGTGTTGGAATTGGAGCGGAAGATCAGCCAACGGGTCAAGAAACAAATGGAGAAGACGCAGAAGGAATATTACCTTCGTGAGCAAATGAAAGCCATTCAGAAGGAGCTAGGGGATAAGGAAGGCAGGGCCGGGGAAGTCGAAGAACTTAGAGCCCAGTTAACCGAAGCCGAGCTCCCGGAGAAGATCGCAGCCAAAGTCGAGAAGGAAATCGATCGTCTGGAAAAAATGCCGGCTTCATCGGCTGAGGGCGCTGTCATTAGGACGTATGTCGAGTGGCTGCTTGCTTTACCATGGAGCAAGATGACCGAAGACGACCTCGACATCGCTAACGCCGAGAAAATCTTGAATGATGAGCATTATGGCCTCGATAAACCGAAGGAACGCGTGCTGGAATATTTGGCCGTTCAGAAGCTCGTCAAGAAGCTTAAGGGACCGATTCTTTGTTTAGTAGGTCCGCCGGGAGTCGGTAAAACCTCGCTCGCCAAATCCATCGCGAAGTCACTTGGTCGCGAATTCGTGCGGATTTCCCTTGGAGGCGTAAGGGATGAAGCGGAAATCCGCGGTCATCGCCGTACTTACGTGGGGGCGATGCCGGGACGCATTCTGCAAGGAATGCGCAACGCGGGATCGGCTAACCCTGTGTTCTTGCTGGACGAAATCGACAAGATGGCCATGGATTTCCGGGGCGATCCTTCCTCCGCGTTGCTGGAAGTTCTCGATCCCGAGCAGAACGCGACGTTCAGCGATCATTATATCGAAATGCCGTTCGATCTTTCCAACGTCATGTTCGTGACGACGGCTAACGTTGTTCACAATATTCCTCGGCCATTGCTGGATCGCATGGAGCTGCTTCATGTGCCCGGCTATACAGAGCTTGAGAAGCAGCAAATCGCCGAGCGTCATCTTCTGCCGAAGCAGAAGCGCGATCATGGTCTGGAAGAGGATCAACTCGTTCTGGAAAGCGATGCATTAATGTCCTTGATCCGTCATTATACAAGGGAATCCGGCGTTCGCAATATGGAGCAGCAGTTGGCCTCGATATGCCGGAAAGCGGCCAAGGCGATCGTGGCGAACCCCGAGTCGGCTCCGTTCGTCGTAGACGCTGAGAAGCTGAAGGAGCTTCTCGGACCTCCGAAATTCCGCTATGGAATGGCGGAAGTAGAAGACCAGGTCGGTGCGGTCACCGGACTTGCTTGGACAGAGGTAGGCGGAGATACTCTTGTTATCGAGGTGACGGTCATGCAGGGCAGCGGGAAGCTGACTTTGACCGGTCAACTGGGCGACGTGATGAAGGAATCGGCGCAAGCTGCATTCAGCTATACGCGCAGCCGTGTAAAGGAGCTGGGCATCGATCCGCAGTTCCATGAGAAAACCGATATCCATATTCATATTCCCGAAGGCGCCATTCCTAAGGATGGACCGTCCGCGGGAATTACGCTGGCAACGGCCCTGATCTCTGCGTTAACGAACCGGAAAGTGGCCCGCGAGGTGGCGATGACCGGTGAAATTACCTTAAGAGGCCGCGTTCTTCCGATCGGCGGGCTGAAGGAAAAATCGTTAGCCGCTCATCGGGCCGGAATAACGAAAGTATTGATGCCTCAAGATAACGAACGCGATTTGCGGGACATTCCCGAAAGCGTGCGCGCGAATATGACGTTCGTACCCGTCGCGCATATGGATGAAGTGCTGCGGCATGCTTTGTCTGAGCCGCTCAGCCCGCAATCCAGCACTTCCACGGTCGGACAGGAAGAGAACGGCCTGAAGGCGGACAATCCAGTTATTGGGCCTGCCGTAAACGATGAGACTGAGGATACGCCGCCGCTCGGTACACACTGATAGGAGACCTTTTGTATTATGAAAATCAAGCAAAGCGAATTTGTCATTAGCGCGGTTGGTCCAAGCCAATATCCGGAAGATGGTATTCCGGAGGTGGCTTTGGCCGGCCGTTCCAACGTAGGAAAGTCCTCCCTTATTAATAAAATGCTGCTCAGGCGCAATCTGGCGCGAACGAGTCAACAGCCTGGTAAAACTCAAACGCTTAACTATTACAAAATCAACGGAGAGCTATACTTCGTTGATTTTCCCGGTTACGGGTACGCTAAGGTATCCAAATCCGAACGGGAAGCATGGGGCAAGATGATCGAGCGTTATTTAAGGGGACGAGATCCTCTTAAGCTCGTGTTGCAACTGGTCGACTTGCGGCACCCTCCCTCCGCGGAAGACCAAAGGATGTACCAATGGCTATCCCATTACGAAATTCCGATGACCGTCGTGGCGACCAAAGCGGATAAAGTATCTCGCTCGCAATGGCCTAAACACATGAAGATCATTCGCCAAACTTTGGGGATGCCCGGACATGTTCCTCTTATTTTATTTTCCTCCGAGACGGGACAAGGAAGGGACGAATTATGGAGCATGATCATGCAATCGGCAGAAATACCGGTTAATCCCCCCTCTGAACCCCCTAACATCGTGCAGGAAACCGAGGATAACGGGTAAAAGGTTGGAGGAATCGCGGGAGGAATCGTTTTTTGCGGGTTTTTTCCGGGAAAATCACGTTCGGGCGAGAGGAAACGGTTTTTGAATTATCGTATAATAAGGATAAGTATCGAGTAAGACAATCGCAAGACAATGGGAATTGAGGAGATTTTATGGCTCAACGGGTAGCCACGGAGTATGTCAATGCCAGCCTGTCACTGACGGAAGCCGAAATGCCGAGATTGATCTCCTTGTGCGAAATCCAGCAGCTTAGGCTGCAAGTATTTATACTGGATAACGGCAATCAGGAGGTCGTGCTAGAAGATGACGCCGGCGGAGAATCCATTCGCCTGACGTTCGAGCGCACGAACGGGGAGTACCGCTGCGTACTGTCATGCCGTGTCGTTCAACCTAAGCTAACCAATACTTTGCGTAAACTGGTTGCTTCATACAAAGGCGATGCGGTCGTAAATCGGATTTATCCTTCTTATACGATGGTTTATCATTACATTCGAGGAGCTGTCGTGCGCATCGTGGAGAGCAAGGGAACACTGCTGCGGACAGTTTTCGAGCAACGGGATACGGTAGGAAGATTAGAATCGCAATTTCATTTATGCTCGGTTGAGGAAGAGATTAACCGATTGCGCGGTTCCGTGAACGAATTGCTCGACATTCGCAATCAGACGAAGGAACCTGAGATGATCGTCGAAATCGATCAAAGGCTGAAATACCATAGCCGTCTTCTGTTCGCCCTAGAGGCTTGAACCCAAATTACGAATGATAACAAGGGGCCATATTCATGGCTCTTTTCTTTTTTTGCAACGTAATCAGGGGTGAAAATGCCTCTGTGAAAGCGTTGCTGCCAATACCGGAAAATCCTAGTCGGGGTGCGGGAAAATCGAATCTTTTTACGAACAAAAAAAACTGTTGCATTTAACCCGGATAGATGTTATTTTTAGATTCGTTGACAACACAATAGGAACCAGGATTCACTCAAGGAATGCGGTGAGAGCAAATTCCCTCCAAGTGAATGACGTAGGTCCTAGCGGATGAAATCAGTTTCACATTTTATTCCTAGGAAGGGGGAACCGAAAGATGGAATACTCAACTTTCGGACGGCACGTTGCGATTGATACATGGGGAGGAAACATTGATCTATTGAATAGTGCAGAACTTCTCCAATCGCACATGGTGGAAGCAGCCGAAGCATGCGGCGCGACAGTTCTCTCGGTTCAAGCGAAACAATTCGAACCACAAGGCGCAACGGTATTGGTATTGCTGTCGGAGAGTCACATCTCCATTCACACGTATCCTGAGAAAGGTTTTGCCGCGATCGATTGTTATACGTGTGGCGAGACCGTGGATCCGCAAGCGGCGATTGACTATTTGGTCAGTGTCCTTAAACCGGAAAAAACTTATGCGAAGAAATTGATCCGCGGACTCGGTGAAATGCAAGTCGTGGAACCGATGATGAAGCAGGTTGAACTCGTAAAATAAGAATGCTGTGCAAGTAAAAAAGCCATGCGGCCATCGCCGCATGGCTTTTTCATATCTTTAGGGAATAGTAAGGCAGATAGACGTCGACAATAGAGACAAGACTGCTAACTCCGTTTTCATAAAGTATTCATATTTGAGGGTAATGAGGTCGTCTATTTATGCTATAATAATCGTTGACGTACAGGCCAGCCCCTACTCCCATGCAGAAAGTCAGGTGAATGCTCATGCATCTAATCGTTGTCGGATTAAACTACCGTACTGCCCCCGTTGAAGTACGCGAACGTTTTGCTTTGTCGGAACGGGAGATGCCGCTTGCGCTGCAGGCGTTAAAGCAAACAACGGGCATTCTCGAGGGAGTTATCGTGGCTACCTGCAATCGGACGGAATTATATGCGGTCGTGGATCGGCTCCACTTGTGCGGGCATTATATTCGCGCTTTCATGGAGCAATGGTTCAAGATTCCGCGCAAGGATTTCAACTCCCATCTATACATGTATGAAGATGATCGAGCTGTTGAGCATTTGTTCCGGGTAACTAGCGGATTGGATTCCATGATCATCGGCGAAACCCAAATTCTAGGCCAAGTTAGGGATGCTTTCTTGCTCGCCCAGGAAGAGCAGGCAACGGGTACTTTGTTTAATCGCTTGTTTAAGCAAGCGATCACCGTCGCCAAACGGGCGCATTCCGAGACATCGATCGGGGAAAGCGCCGTATCGGTCAGTTACGCGGCGGTGGAACTCGGCAAGCGCATATTCGGTCGTTTCGACGATAAGACGGTTATGATCGTAGGAGCCGGCAAGATGAGCGAATTAACGGCGCAGCATCTTCATTCGAACGGTGCCAAGGAAGTGCTGGTCGTAAACCGGACATTGGAGAAGGCCGAGGAGTTGGCCGAGAAGTTTCAAGGGACCGCAATGCCATTGGATGAAGCGCTGAGCAGGTTGAAGGATGCGGACATCATCATCAGCAGCACTGGGGCGGAGAAGTTCGTCATTACTCGCAAGCATATCGAGGCGGCGATGGCAGCACGCAAGAAAAAGCCGCTGTTTCTTATCGATATTGCCGTGCCAAGGGACATCGAGCCTGCGTGCGGAGATATTCCTAACGTTTTCTTATATGATATCGATGATTTGGAAGGCATCGTGGAAACGAACTTGGCCAAGCGCCGGAAGGAAGCCGCGATTATCGAAGAAATGATAGCCGACGAGCAGGAAGCTTACCGGCAGTGGTATGCGACTCTCGGGGTCAGTCCTTTAATCCGGGCTTTGCAGGAGAAAGCCGCCGCCATTCAGGAAAACACGATGGAAAGTTTGTTCCGTAAGCTGCCGGAGCTTGACGATCGACAAGTAAAGGTCATTCGTAAGCTAACCAAAAGCATTGTCAATCAAGTGATCCACGATCCTATCTTGCGAATTAAGGAGCTTGCCGCCGACAAGCGCAGCGACGAGGCGTTAAAGCTATTCGTTCAGTTGTTCGCTTTGGAGGACGAGGTAGCGCACTTGAAGGCGGAGGAGAGGGCCGAGGAGAAATCCCGGAAGGAACTCGTTCCTTCCGCTAAAGGCACGGCGGCGAATACGGCTTCCGTCATGGATGTGGAGAAATTGCTGTCGCAGCTAGCTGGAGCGCTTCGATAAAGCAAGGAATACGGGAGGCGCTGCCCCCATGGTAACGCAAGATTGGTTAACCGACGCCGTACTTTATATTTACGCCCTGAGTTTGCTTTTTTTCGTGTCCGACGCCGCTTCCGGCAACCGGAGCGCGCGAAAGGTAGGCACAGGGCTCCTTGTTTTTGTTTGGGTTCTGCAAACGGCCTTTTTATTAGTGTTGTTATTCGATCGGTTTTCCGTCCCGGATCTTACTTTAAGAGAGTATTTGTTTTTCGTATCTTGGCTGCTCGTCTCCGCTTCCTTCTTATTGAATCGGGTCATTCGGGCAGAACTGCTCGTTCTTCTAGTCAACGTAGTCGGATTTGCCGTTCTAGCCTTGAATATGATCGAGCGCCCTAAGCAACAGTTGGAGCTCGCGCCATGGGAAGTCGCGAGGCGGCTGCTTATCGTTCATGTCGGCTTGATTACGCTGGCGTTCGCGGTATTAACGATAACGGCGCTGCTCGGTTTGATGTACTTATTTCTCCATCGTCGGCTGAAAGCCAAAAAATGGACGCACATGATGACCAAGATGCCGAGCCTCGAATGGATCGATCAATATGCGTATCGCGCCGGGCTGATCGGAATTCCGCTGTTGCTCTTATCCTTATCTACAGGAACGGCAGCACTGTTGCTTGAAGGCAGTCCGGCCCGGTTGCTGGACGAGAAAGTGCTATTGTCGTTCGCCGCAGGGGTTATCTATATTTTATATTTGGTGCGCGGATTTAAATCGCGCGACGACGGCGCCAAGCTGGCTATATGGAATTTGTTGGGGTATGCTTTATTGGTTGCGGATTTTTTCGCGAGCTCCCTATCTTCATTCCACCGTTTGCTGTGAGAGGAGCCCACACCCGTGTCGCAATGGTATCCCATCATGCTCAAGGTTGAAGGACGGAAATGCGTCGTGATCGGCGGAGGTTCCGTTGCGCAGCGTAAAACGGCAGGACTTCTGGAAGCGAACGCTATCGTAGAAGTCATCAGTCCGCGGGTTACGCCAAAGCTGCTCGAATGGGCGGAAACCGGTCGTTTGCGTATTCGGGAACGAGAAGCGCAAGAAAGCGATATCGAGGGCGCTATTCTTGTGTTCGCGGCAACCGATCGACCAGAGATTAATAAGTGGGTAGCGGAAGTCGCGGAGAAACGCGCTATTCCCGTTAATGTGGCGGATGATGGCGATGAGGGCGATTTTCTTGTTCCTGCGGTCTTGCGGCGAGGGAAACTGGTTCTAACGGCTAGTGCTTCCGGTGCCGGTCCAGCGTTAGCCTCCCGAATCGTTAAAGAGTTAGCGGATCAATATGGACCTGAATACAAGGAAAATATAGAAGCTTTAAAAGCCATTCGCGCTATCGTTAAAGCGGAGGTATCTGATTTATCGGATAGGCGCGCTCTTCTGCAAGCAGCCGTTACGGACGAGGCGCTCGAGGAATGGCGTTCAACAGACTGGATTCAAGACAAGGACAGGCTGATCGCCCGATTGCGACAAAGGCTACATGACCGGAGGGATACATAAGATATGCGCAATATTATTGTCGGAACAAGACAGAGTACGCTCGCGCTTACGCAAACGAATCAGACGATTCAACTGTTGAAGGAATTATGCGCCAGAGATGAGCTAGCTTATACGTTTGAAGTCAAGCCGATCGTAACTCGCGGGGACCGCATTCTGGACGTCACCTTATCTAAAGTTGGCGGCAAAGGTCTTTTCGTCAAGGAGATCGAAGAAGCGCTTCTTAATCAGGATATCGATTTGGCTATTCATAGTATGAAGGACATGCCATTCGAGCTTCCCGAGGGATTAACGATCGGGGCTGTTCCAAAGAGAGAGGATCCTCGCGATTGTCTGATAAGCAAGGATGGCCGCACCTTGGCACAATTGCCTCAGGGTGCGCGGGTAGGAACGAGCAGTCTTCGCCGATCCGCTCAGCTGCAAGCCTACCGTCCGGACCTTAGAATCGAATCGATGCGCGGCAACATCGATACTCGGCTGCGCAAGCTTACGGAGGAAGGGTTTGACGCCATTCTTCTCGCAGCGGCCGGATTGCATCGGATGGGATGGAAGGATCGTATCACGGAATACCTTTCCCCGGACGTTTGTTTGCCTGCCGTAGGGCAAGGCGCTCTGGCGATCGAATGCCGGGGCGACGACGTCGACGTGCTCTCATTGCTCAGTCGGCTGAATGACACGGCTACCGAGCGGACGGTAGCCGCCGAACGCCGCTTGCTTGGTTTGCTGAACGGAGGCTGCCAAGTGCCCATCGGTGCCTATGCGCAATTGAAGACGGAGGCCCCCGATGCTGAATTGCTATTGACCGGGATGGTAGCATCTCCGGATGGGACTCGGATATTAAGGGAAACCTCCACTGGCTTGGAGTCGCTGCAGGTCGGTTCTGAGGTTGCCCATGCTTTGCTTCGTCTTGGCGCGGACAGTATTCTGGCGGAAGCGAGGGAATAAGGGGATGAACAAAGGTAAAGTCTATTTGGTCGGCGCAGGCCCGGGCGATCCGAAGCTGATTACAGTACGCGGGCTGGAGGCGCTTAAACGTTCCGATGTCATCGTGTTCGACCGTTTAGCGGGTCCTCAGTTGCTTAACCATGCGCGACCGGACGCCGAGCGTATCTACGTCGGGAAGCTTCCGGACCGGCACACGATGAAACAGGAGGAAATTAATCAACTGCTCGTTGATCTGGCTCTCCAAGGCAAAACCGTCATTCGATTAAAAGGCGGCGACCCGACCGTTTTTGGACGCGTGGGTGAGGAAGCCGATTTATTGCAGAAAAACGGCATTTTATTCGAGATCATACCGGGCATTACCTCGGCAATAGCCGTACCGGCATATGCGGGCATTCCCGTCACTCATCGTGATTTGGCCTCTTCCTTTTCCGTCATAACCGGTCATGAAAGCCCGGACAAGCTCGATCATTCGATCTATTGGGATAAAGTTACGAATGCGACCGGTACTCTTGTATTTCTAATGGGCGTTGCCAAAATAGATTATATAAGCGAGCAATTGATCAAGCACGGACGTTCGCCTGCGACTCCCGTTGCACTCGTGCAATGGGGTACGAGGGCCGAGCAGAGAACGCTTGTGGGGACGCTCGAGGATATCGCCGACAAAGTAAAGGCAGCCGGCCTGAAGCCGCCCGCGGTTATCATCGTCGGGGAAGTGGTACATCAGCGGGAAACCTTGTCGTGGATCGAAAACAAGCCTTTATTCGGTCAACGGGTGCTCGTTACCCGAGCCCGTTCGCAAGCGAGCGAGTTGCTCGCCAGAATCGATGATCTTGGCGGGGAAACTTACGAATTTCCCGTTATCGAAACGAGATTGCCGCAGACGGAAGAAGCCGCGGAAGCGATTAGGAATGCTTTCGCGCAAGCGGAATCCTATGATTGGGTCATACTGACGAGCGTGAACGGGGTGGAGTATTTCTTCGCATGGCTGGATCGCTTCGAGATCGACATTCGCCGCTTCCATAAGGCGAAATTCGCCGCTGTTGGCCCTAAGACCGCTGAAGCGCTCGCCATCCGCGGAATACGGGCCGACTTGCTTCCGGAAAGCTACCGTGCGGAAAGCTTGCTTCAAAGCTTGGACAGCCTGTTGTCCCCAGGGCAAACCGCCTTGCTTCCTAGAGGCGATCTGGCCAGGGAAACATTGCCGAAGGAATTGAAAGAACGCGGCATAGCAGCTGAAGAAATAGACGTCTACGAGACGATACTATCCGCTCCCCGAGACTTGTGGCTGCCCGATATGCTGGAAAACGGCGAAATCCACGTCATTACTTTTACGAGTTCGTCAACGGTCGTTAACTTACTCGAAGCGCTTCGTCGGTTAGGGGTGCAAAACCCGGCGGAAGCGTTAAAAGATATTGAAATCGCTTGTATTGGACCGGTTACCGCCCGGACGGCCGAAGAGAACGGGTTAAAGGTGACGATCGTGCCGGAGAAATCAACGATTGATGGATTGGTGGAGGCGCTGGTGGACAAACGGCGCTCCGCGAAAGGAGAATGAGGACTGTGGCTTTTCCGTTAGTGAGACACCGTAGATTAAGAAGCACGGCAGGCCTGCGCAACCTGGTGAGAGAAACAAACCTTTCGGTTAACGACTTTATTGCGCCTATTTTCGTGACGGAAGGTTCCTTGATCAAGGAAGAAATATCGTCGATGCCCGGCGTCTATCATTGGTCGCTCGACACGATGGAGCAAGAGCTTGAAGAGTTTGCGGAGCTAGGCATTCAAGCGGTTCTAGTTTTCGGAGTACCCGAACACAAGGATTCAACGGGTACGTCGGCTTATGACGAAAATGGAATTGTACAAAAGGCCATTCGTAAAATTAAAGCATTACATCCCGAAATGGTCGTAATCGCCGATACCTGCTTGTGTCAGTTCACGGATCATGGCCATTGCGGGGTCGTTCACACGACGGAGTGCGGTGCCGAAATCGGCAACGACGATTCCTTGGAATTGCTAGCCAAAGCGGCGGTATCGCAAGCCAAAGCCGGGGCTGACATTATCGCGCCGTCTAATATGATGGACGGTTTCGTATCCGCAATTCGTCACGCTTTAGACGAAGCCGGATTCGCGAATACGCCGATTATGTCTTACGCGGTCAAATATTCGTCGGCTTATTACGGCCCATTCCGCGAAGCAGCCCATTCCACGCCTCAATTCGGAGACCGCAAGACTTATCAGATGGATCCAGCCAATGCGAGGGAAGCGCTGAGGGAAGCGCAGTCCGATGTGGAAGAAGGCGCGGATTTCCTTATGGTGAAGCCGGGACTTGCTTACCTTGACATCGTCAGGATGCTTAAGGATCGTTATTCCTTGCCTATCGTCATCTATAACGTTAGCGCGGAATACTCCATGGTCAAGGCGGCAGCCCTGCAAGGGTGGATTGACGAGAGGGCAATCGTGCTGGAGACGTTAACCGGCATGAAACGCGCGGGTGCGGATTTGATCATCACTTATCACGCCAAAGACGCCGCGCGTTGGCTGCGGGGCAACTAACCTACCCGCGCAGCTTCAATAAGTTAAGCTTGTACTCGTTAATGCCGAATTGAAGAACGCCGCGCTGTTCCAATTCTCGGATCACTTCGGATAAAACCGGTTTGGTTACGCCGGCCATCTGCGCAAGCTCGTCATAGTTAAGGGCCATGTGGATGGAGATCAGGTTTCCGTCGCGCTTGCCGTTCTTGTTGGCAAGGGTGATCAGGTTCTTGAGTACGCGAGTTCGCCCGTCAAGGAAGGTTAGATCGTTGACGTGCTCATTCGTTTGCCGCAGACGCCTGCAGAGCTCGGCTAATATCCCGCGTGTAATGTCGAAATGAGTTTGCATCAACGCCATGAATTGCTCGGAGGACAGCTCCAGCACGGTCGTCGTTTCTAAGGTTTGCGCGGAAGCAGAGCGCGGACGGCCATCCAAGAGAGACAGCTCTCCGAAGCTTTCGCCGCTGTTGACGAGAGAGAGCACTTTCTCTTCTCCGGTGTTGCTTTTGGTGAAAAGTTTAATGGAACCGGCCAAGACGACGTAAAAAGTCAACCCCATTTCTTTCTCATGAAAGAGGATCGATCCTGCCGTAATCGTGCGCCTGTTGGCAATTCTAAGAATGTGCTCCAATTGTTCGTCGTTTAGGTTGTCAAATAGCGATACTTTTTTCAGCCACTCGATCATGGATATTCCTCCTGTTACAGTAAGACGCATTAGATATTTATGCTTGTCTTACCTAAGTTTACCACAGCCTTTTCCAATCCAGATAGTAGGATGTGACGAATATGAGCGAAAATCATCGAACTCGCGTAGACTCCCGCTCCAAAGCCGCTTTTGAACGCGCGAAACGTGTCATACCGGGGGGCGTCAACAGTCCTGTCCGTGCTTTCAAGTCGGTTGGTCTTACTCCTCTAGTTATTGAACGGGGGGAAGGCAGCCGCATCACGGACATCGACGGTCAAACGTATATCGATTACGTGCTTTCTTGGGGACCGTTAATCGCGGGCCATGCTCACCCTGAAGTCGTCGAAGCCATTAAACGGACGGCGGAAAAAGGGACGAGCTTCGGCGCTCCGACCGAGCTTGAGACGTTAATGGCCGAGCTCGTGTGCGAACGCGTGCCATCGATTGACGTCGTGCGCATGGTCAATTCCGGTACGGAAGCGACGATGAGCGCTTTGCGGCTAGCCCGCGGTTATACGAGGCGGAGCAAGATCCTGAAGTTCGAAGGCTCTTATCACGGCCATGCCGACAGCTTGCTCATTAAAGCCGGTTCCGGCGTTGCGACTCTGGGATTGCCTGATAGCCCGGGGGTGCCCGAAAGCGTGGCGGTGCACACGCTGACGGTTCCTTATAACGACTTAGACGCGGTTAAGTTGGCTTTTGAACGCTATGGCGAAGAAATCGCTGCGGTCATCGTTGAACCGATCGCCGGCAATATGGGCGTCGTGCCTCCGCTTCCGGGATTTTTATCCGGTTTGCGCGAGCTGACGACGACTTATGGCAGCTTGCTTATTTTCGACGAAGTCATGACGGGGTTCCGGGTTCATCGCAATTGCGCGCAAGGACTGTACGGCATTACGCCTGATTTGACTTGCTTGGGTAAAGTTATCGGCGGCGGCTTGCCTGTCGGAGCTTACGGCGGGAGAAGAGAAATCATGGATCACATGGCTCCGGTCGGTCCGATCTACCAAGCGGGGACGTTATCCGGAAATCCGCTCGCCATGGCTGCGGGGTACACGACGCTTAAGCTGATGACCGAGGAAGCTTACCAGCATTTGGAGCAGCTTTCGATTCGGTTGCAGGCTGGCTTGGAGAGCAACGCGCGCGAAACGGGCATCCCGATGACCCTCAACCGCGTCGGTTCAATGGTGTGCCCTTTCTTTACGGACAAACACGTCATCAACTACGAAATCGCCAAAACTGCGAACACGGAACGGTTCCGCACCGTATTCCGCAGGCTGCTGGACAACGGCGTAAACATTGCCCCGTCTCCGTTCGAAGGTTGGTTCGTGTCCACCGCTCACAACAATGACGACATCGACGAAACCATCTCATCTCATCGAGCGGCACTTCTCAAACTATAATAAATAGCAGCAAACAGGCCCCCTCAAGCTCCGGCGAGAGGAGGCCTGTTTGTTTGTTATAGGTTTGGCAGTATTCGATTAAGCCGCTGTAGCGGCTTGGAGCAAGAGATTGGGGGTTTGCGCTCGCAAAAGTCGGTTTTTCCGACTATGAGCAGTGTGTTACCGGGTTTGCGCTCGTAAAAGTCGGTTTTTCCGACTATGAGCCAGGTGCTGCAAGGTTTGCGGTCGTAAAAGTCGGTTTTTCCGACTATGAGCCAGGCGCTGCGAGGTTTGCGCTCGTAAAAGTCGGTTTTTCCGACTATGAGCCAGGTGCTGCCGGGTTTGCGCTCGTAAAAGTCGGTTTTTCCGACTATGAGCACAGTGTTACTGGGTTTGCGTATGTTATGGGTTGGAACAATGGAATTAAGCCGCTGCTGCGGTACAAAAAAAGGGGGTTGGAAGTAGGAGTGAATATGAAAAAGGGTAAGAGGGTATCTCCTGTAAGAGTTTACGTCCGCCTGGGAGCCCATTGCCACCTTATAATCTCATCAAGGCAATGGAGTAGCTCCCGGGGCCCCCGCAAAGTAATCGGAATATGCTTCGACAGCATTATCGTCACTTTGTGGGGTAATAGAGTTGCGGCTGGAAGGAGATACCCTCGTCCCTGATCATTAAATTCACAAGCACCCATCTTTAATACCTAACTGCCCCCCGCCAAAAAGCCAAGGGGTTGTTTGCTTTTTCAGTCATGCCCGCCTTTAGCCGGCATATAGATAATTAGTGAATTGTAAAGGCCCCGATCCTATTATCGGGCGCACATGCCGAAAGGAGGACTTCGTCGTGACGGACCAGTTGAACGGGTTGCGATTCGATATTTACGAACGTGTGCATCTGCCTGACGATGTAGCCGCTATTGATGAGTTGGAAGAAATCGAATTGGTGCCCCATATGCAGGCGCTGCCTCAGGACAACCAAGTATTGTTAAGAGGTCATTTGCTGCTTTCCGGGATTTATCGAACGCAAGATTCCGCGGAGGTATCCCAGTTGGAGCATTGGATACCGGTCGAGATATCGTTGCCTCTGAACCGGATTCAAAGCGTGGAAGAGCTAGCCGTGGAAATCGATAATTTCGACGTTGATTTGCTCACGACCCGATCCCTAAACGTGACGGGCGTATTGGCTTTGCGAGGGCTGCAGGTGCAAGCTCCGCAAGTTCCAATCTGGCGGGACGACAGCTTTACGGTCGTGCATCAAGCGCAGCCAGAGTTGGATGCGGAAGCGGGGGAACAGCTGCAAATACGGGACGACCAACACTCGGGTGAAGCGGAAGAACTGTCGGTTAGCGACTACGATTCTGAAGGAACTGACACGGAGCTTAATGAGCTTGAACGCGATGACGATTGGAGCCTGCAATCCGAGACGGAAGCTTTATCCAAAGCAACCGATAAAGAAAGCAATTGGTTAGCGATGTTTCAGCACTTAGAGGAGTCGAGGAAGGACCAAGAAACCCATTCCGAGGCGACCGCTAACTACGATCCATACGCTGCTTCCTCATGGGGAGACGTTACGAATGAACGCATTGAGGAGCAGGCATTCATACCGAAACCGGAACTGAGTCCCGAACCAAGGCCTGAATCGGAACCGGCAGCAGAAATCTTGGTCGAAGAAAAAACGGATATGAAAGTCGCGCTAGGCGGTAAATCGCTGGATTCGATGGTACGTCAGCAATCCGGAGTCGGCCTGTTGTCCCAATTGGGGGAAAAAGGAGCAAAGCGCGAGGCTGAGCTCAAAATTTTAGAGGCGGCCGAGGCGGAAGAAAAGGCTCTAGCCGCGAGCAACTCAAGTCTCAGCTCGGGAGACGAGCTCGAATGGACGCGGCTGTTCCTGACGAACGGCGCACAAGCGCATTCCTTCCGCAAAGTAAAAATGTGTATCGTCCAGCGGGAGGAAACGCTCGATTTAATTGCCACGAGATACAACGTTCAGCCTCGGGAGCTGCAGCTTTACAACCGATTGCACGATCCTTACTTATCGGAAGGCCAAGTCCTGTATATCCCATAACGAGCAATTCCGACTTCTTTATCTTTAACGGCTAATTGAAAAGGCTTTTCTTCGTTTCTAAATTTATTTGGAGACGGGGATTAGCCTTTTCCCCTTGTATTGACTCTCCTACGTACGGCGGGTAAAATAGGTAAGAAAGACACGGATAGGGAAGAGTACGCAGTTTAACCCTTCAGAGAGCGGAGTCGCTGCCACGCAGCGCTGAGAGGTTCCGCGGGACAACAAACTGCTGCAAGTCGCCCTGGAGTTTCCTGCTTGAAACGGTCGTCCAATATAAGACGATCCAATAGAACAGGACGGTAGCAACCGTTATTTTGCGACGAGTGCCGCGGCGGCGAACGATGCCCTGCGGAACGAAGGTGGTACCACGGGAGTTTACCTTTCGTCCTTTGCGACGGGAGGTTTTTGTGTTTTTCAGACGATTAACCCGTAACATAGCGGTCGAATTTGTGTCTTATGGAGGTTGTGTCTCTCATGTCCGAATCCCAAGAACGTCTAAACGTCGAAATGCCGACGACTTATGATCCAAAGAGCGCAGAACGTAAATGGTATGATGCTTGGCTGCGCAACGGGTATTTTCAAGCTGGACGACGTCCCGATGCCCCTAAATATACGATAGTCATTCCGCCTCCGAACGTAACGGGAATGCTGCATATCGGTCATGCTCTCGATTTTACTTTGCAGGACATTCTTATCCGCTTCAAACGGATGCAGGGGTTTGACGCGTTATGGCTGCCGGGTACCGATCACGCCGGAATCGCCACCCAGACGAAGGTGGAACAGAAGCTCCGCGAGGAAGGCAAAAGCCGTTACGACCTTGGCCGGGAAGTTTTCCTGGAGAAGGTATGGGAATGGAAGGAACACTACGCCGGAACGATCCGCGAGCAATGGTCCAAGATGGGCCTCAGCCTCGATTATTCCCGTGAGCGATTTACGCTGGACGAAGGATTATCGCAAGCTGTCCGGGAAGTGTTCGTACGACTATACGATAAGGGCCTAATATATCGGGGCAAAAGAATCATTAACTGGGATCCCGTGGCGCGTACCGCCCTTTCCGATATCGAAGTAGAACACAAAGAAGTAAACGGGCATCTCTATCATCTCCAATATCCGTTAGCTGACGGAAGCGGATCGATTACCGTAGCGACGACAAGACCGGAAACGATGTTAGGCGATACCGCCGTTGCCGTTCATCCCGAGGATGAGCGCTACAAGCATCTGATCGGCAGAATGATCCTGCTTCCGATCGTCAATCGGGAAATCCCGATCATTGGCGATGAATATGTCGAGAAGGACTTCGGAAGCGGAGCAGTTAAGATTACTCCCGCGCACGATCCAAACGACTTCGAAGTCGGTTCGAGGCATGAGTTGCCGCAAATTACGGTCATGGACGAAGGCGGCATTATGAACGAGAACGCCGGTCCGTACCAAGGGATGGATCGCACGGATTGCCGTAAAGCGATCGTTAAAGATCTGCAAGAGCAAGGGGTTTGCATTCAAATCGAGGACCATGTGCACCAAGTTGGGCACAGCGAGCGCTCCGGCGCCGTTGTCGAGCCGTATTTGTCCACGCAATGGTTCGTTAATATGAAGCCGTTAGCAGAAAAAGCGATCGATTCCCAGAAGTCGGGGCAGGGCGTTAACTTCGTGCCGGATCGGTTCGAGAAAATATATTTGCACTGGATCGAGAATGTCCGCGATTGGTGTATTTCCCGTCAGCTGTGGTGGGGCCACCGAATTCCGGCATGGCATCACGAAACGACGGGTGAGATCTTTGTCGGCATAGAAGCTCCGGAAGGAGCAGATCAGCCGAATTCGCCTTGGAAACAAGACAACGATGTGTTGGATACTTGGTTCAGCTCCGCGCTTTGGCCGTTTTCAACGTTAGGATGGCCGGAAGATACCGAAGATTTGAAGCATTATTATCCAACAGGTGTACTCGTTACCGGCTATGACATTATTTATTTCTGGGTCGCACGGATGATTTTCACCGCGCTCGAGTTCACGGAACAAATTCCGTTTAAGGACGTTCTTATTCACGGTCTTGTTCGGGACGCGGAAGGCCGCAAAATGTCCAAATCGCTTGGAAACGGCGTCGATCCGCTCGACGTTATCGAGCAATATGGCGCGGATGCGATGCGTTTCATGATTTCTACGAGCAGCACTCCGGGGCAGGATTTGCGCTTTCGGTTCGAGAAGGTCGAGCAAGCGCGCAACTTCGCGAACAAGATATGGAACGCTTCCCGTTTCGCTTTAATGAATCTGGAAGGCTTCACTTTCGACCAAATTGATCTGAGCGGCGAGTTGTCGACGGCTGACCGTTGGATTTTGCACCGCTTCAACGAAACCGCACGGGACATAACCCGTCTGATGGAGAGCTACGAATTCGGCGAAACCGGCCGTTTGCTATATAACTTTATTTGGGATGACCTGTGCGATTGGTATATCGAGTTTGCTAAGCTTACGCTCTATGGCGATAATCCGGATGCGAAGCGCAGTACGCAATCGGTGCTCGGCTATGTGCTGGATCGCACGATGCGTCTGATCCATCCGTTCATGCCGTTCCTGTCCGAAGAGATTTGGCAGCATCTTCCGCATGAGCCGGGGGATACGATCACTCTGGCTGCTTGGCCGGAATATCGCGCCGATTTCGAAGCCGTGAATTCGGTTAAAGAAATGGAACTGCTCATGGAGGTTATTCGCGCGGTACGCAACGTTCGTGCGGAAGTGAACGTGTCGCCGGGCAAGAAGATCGAATTGCTGCTCAAGCCGACGGGAGATGCGGAAGAAGGCATTTTCCTAAGGAACGAAATCTATGTCCAGAGGTTCTGCAACACATCGGCTTATACGCTCGATCGCGGATTAACGCCGCCGGACAAAGCGATGACGGCGATTATTACGGGAGCCGAGCTATACTTGCCGCTGGCGGGTTTAATCGATATCGGTCAAGAAATTGCCAGGCTGACCAAGGAAGTCGACAATTTGAACGCGGAAGTGGAGCGGGTGGAGAAGAAACTGTCCAACGAAGGTTATATCGCCAAAGCTCCGGCGAACGTTGTCGAGCAGGAACGGATCAAAGGCCTGGATTACCGGGACAAAAGGGATAAAGTTTTGGCGCGTATCGCCGAGCTTCAAGGATGACGGGAGGACGGTTCGAGCATGAATAACGAGATATCCTCCAAGAAAGATTCCTTTCAGACCGCCGAGGAAGCGATGTCCTGGATAACGGGGCTCACTTCCTTCGGCATTCGTCCCGGATTAGATCGAATAACGCAGCTCATGGAAGGTTTCGGCCATCCTCAAAGGCGTCTTAAGTTCATCCACGTGGCCGGAACGAATGGGAAAGGATCGGTTTGCGCTTATTTGACGAGCGTGCTCAGGCAATCCGGGTACGATGTGGGGACTTTCACTTCTCCTTATCTCACCACTTATACCAATCGTCTCCAATATAATGGGCATGATATAGAAGACGACGTCCTCGTGACGTTGGTTAACAAGCTAAAGCCCGCGGCCGATCAGTTGGCGAAAGGCGAATGGGGCTCCCCGACGATGTTCGAAGTGACGACGGCATTGGCTTTGCTTTATTACGGTACGATCGCCTATCCGGACTACGTCGTATGGGAAACGGGACTCGGCGGCCGGTTAGACGTAACGAATATCGTTACGCCCGTCATTAGCGTCATCACGAACATCGGTCATGATCATATGGATGTGCTTGGCCCGACTATTGCAGACATAACGCGGGAGAAAGCAGGCATTATTAAAGCCGGGGTTCCTGTCGTTACTGCCGTTAATCAGCCTGAAGCGGTATCCATAATTCAAGAAAAGGCACATACGCAGATGGCGACTTTATACCGGCTTGGAGATCATTTCTCTTATGAGCCGTTGCAAATCGCGGAAAATGAGCAAAAGTTTTCTTTTCAAGGGCCGTTCCGTGCTTTACAATCGTTAACGGTAGCCATGAACGGCGCACATCAGATTACGAATGCCGCAGTTGCGGTCATGACGCTGGAAGTGCTCAGGCAATATTACGCGTTAGTTGTCGAGGATGACGATTTGGCGGCCGGATTGCTAAATACGTCTTGGCCGGGCAGGTTGGAAATGGTGTCGCACGATCCGCGTATCTTGATAGATGGGGCTCATAACCCGGAAGGCATGGAGTCTTTGGTTGCGGCGCTTCGCGATATTTACAAGTTCGAAAAGTTAAATGTGATGATGGCGATGATGCCGAATAAGAATCATGAACATTCCTTGCGGCATATACTACCAATGGTGAATACGCTTGTGATCACGGAACCCGATTTTCATAAAAAAATGAAAGCCGCCGACCTGGCCGACATCGTAAATGGATTGCGTATGGAGCTCGGACGGCCGAAACACGTTATTGTAGAGCCGGATTGGAAGCGCGCCTTGGAGCTTCTGCTGGAAGCATCGGCGTCACCGGGCGGGCGGGCGAGCACGTTAAACGTGGTAACCGGCACACTTTATTTGATTGCTGATATACGTTCGTGGTTGCTTCATGGAATGAAATCTGAAAAAGGCTGGTGAAGCGTTGTTGCGGACCGCTGAGCATGTGCATTTTATCGGTATCGGAGGATATGGGATGAGCGCCATCGCCCGGGTTATGCTGGAGATGGGGTATCAAGTGTCCGGTTCCGATGTGGTGCGCCAGGAACTGACCGACAAACTGGCTGCCAAAGGAGCACGAATTTATATTGGTCATGAACCGGAGCATGTCCGGGGAGCTGACCTTGTTGTTTATTCCACTGCGCTATCTAGAGATAACGTCGAACGCCAGGAAGCGGAACACTTAAACATTCCCATTTTGCATCGTTCACAGATGCTGGCCAGGCTTCTCAATGCCCGAACAGGCATTGCGGTAGCGGGAGCGCACGGCAAGACGACAACTTCATCTATGATCGCGCTGGTCATGGAAAACTGCGGTTTGGATCCGACCTATATTATTGGCGGAGAAATCGTAAATGTCGGGACTAACGCGAAAGCGGGGAAAGGACAATTCGTCGTTGCGGAAGCGGATGAAAGCGACGGGTCCTTCCTTCAGTATGAATCCGCCGTTGGTGTGGTTACGAATATCGAAGCGGATCATCTGGAAAATTACGACGGAGACTTTAATAAGCTGAAAGAGGCTTATGTTTCGTTCCTTCGTAAAATTAGACCGGATGGTTGTGCCGTTGTTTGCGCGGATGATGAGAATATCCGGTATTTGCTTCCTCAGGTGAGTGGGCAGCGCATCTTAACTTATGGCATGGAGTCGGGAGATGCCGATTACAGAGCAACGGATGTCGAACTTGGGGATCGTTGCGCGACATTTACCGTAAATCATCATGGGACCGCTCTTGGAGACGTAACGCTATCGGTTCCAGGCCGGCATAACGTGTATAACGCGCTTGCTACCGTTATCGTATGTCTTGAAGCCGGAGTTCCGTTCGAGTCGATCGCGACGGCTATTCGCGAATTTCGCGGCGCCAAACGGCGTTTTCAAGTGCTTGGTGAAGTGAAGGACATGCTGGTCATTGATGACTATGCCCATCATCCAACGGAAATTCAGGCGACGATTCAAGCCGCTAAGGCAACAGGCAAACGAATTATTGCGGTGTTCCAACCGCAGCGCTATACGAGGACTTTCTTCCTGTTGGATGCGTTCAGTCGGGCTTTCGCGGAGGCGGATGAGGTCATTATCACCGACATTTATTCTCCTGCGGGAGAGCAAAGAATCGAAGGGGTCAACTCGCGTAAGCTAGTAGAGCTCATTTCCCAGAATAGCAATCCCAATGTGACTTATGTTCCTACGAAAGAAGAAGTCAGGGATCTATTAGCGGAACGTATCGCGCCCGGAGACCTTGTGTTAACGATGGGGGCAGGTGATATTTGGAAAGCGGCCGATGAATTGTCGAAAATATTACGCGAACGCGGATAGCCCTCCATTATGACTCCGTGCGAGGATAATCTCGCGTATTTACTTAGAATCCAGTCTTCGGGTAGTAACCGAGGGCTGGTTTTATTGTTCATCGATCATAATTCTCTCTCTACTCTCATATTCTAATTACTAGATTGAGGGACAAGGGGAGACGCAGCATGCAATCAAAAGCTAGGATGACCATTCGTTTCGAACCGCCTAAGCCGACTGAGCCTAAGAAGCCGATAAGGCAATCCATCGCTGCCGCCGAGAAGCTTAACCTCGAGGAGGAAGCTCTTCCCGAACTGGGCTTTACATCGTTGAATAGTCCTTACCAAGATGATATCCATGCATTGGAGGACATCATACGCAAAACAGAATTCGTAGAGCGGTCCGTTCCGCCTGTAATCGTACAAGCTAACGCCCGTCAACTAGAAAAGCATATTCAAGCGCCTTATCCGATATTAAAGGACGTTGCCTACGATGAACCGTCTGACGATAAATGGAGCAGTGAAATATCCGATAATGAATATGAGGGACGGTTGCCGGGGACAAGCTGGTTAAATCGAACGACCGGAACGAGCGAGGGACCTTCCTGGTCGAGGGTATTCCTTTCCGTAACGGCAGCCGTTGCAACCGGAGCGTTATTTGGTTATCTGGTGCTGAGCTTATTTACGGGTGAACCTTTGTTTCCGGGGAAATCCGGAGCTGGCCCCGGGCTTCCCGTCCAAGCCTCACCCGGAAAGTCCGCAACTCCTTCGACTAATGGGACGAACGCGATACCGAAAGGAACGGGGGCAGCCGTTTCTCCTGAGTCTGCCGCTACTTCCGAGACTTCCGGTCGAACCGGGGGGAAAGACTCCATAGCGCAAGTGCGGGCTGATGTTTATTACATGCTTCAGTACGGAGTTTTCCAAAGCAAGGAAAGTATGCAAACGGCGGTTAATCAGTTGCAGGATAAAGGACTAGCTTCCGCTACCGAGACTAGCGATGGATATCGAGTATACGTCGGAGCCGCCATGACTCGAGATGAAGCAGAAGCGCTTGCCGCCCAGATGTCCGGTATCGAAGTGTACGTAAAGCCATTGGAAGGAGAACCGGTAACAGTTTCCTCCGAAACGCTTCCAGAAGGGCTGGCTCCGTTTATGAATGCAACCGCGCAATTGGCGCGGACGCTGACTCAGTTAACGGGTACCGCATTGCAAGATAAACAACCTCGGAAGATGGATACAGCAAACAAAGCATCGCTTCAAGAGGTTCACCAGCAATGGCTAAATACGGTTGCGGCTGTAGATAAGTTGGATGGAAAGACTGCAGAGGATGGGAAAATAATCGTACAAGCTTTGAATTCCGCAGTTCTCTCCGTAACGGAATTTAATCGCAAGCCTTCTCGTTCTCACTTGTGGACCGCTCAATCTGCCGTTATGAAAGCCTTGCTGGCTGACCGGCATTTACGTTTGGTTTTGCAGCCTGAGGTAGACGGATAATGCACTCCATAGACTTGCTGGGACTTTAGAACTGAGGCAGCCTGCTTCCTAGGGGCTGTCTTTGTTTTATGCATTGTGTGACTTGTCCGGGAAACGTATAATGAATAGACGGGTGTCAAAAAATGGTGGGAGACGATGAAATATGAAGAAAAACGGTTGGATTCTTCTCTTGTTCATTTTTTTGGGCATGCTTGCCGGCGCATTGGTCGCCATATGGCTTAAGGAGGTTCCGGGCCTTACCTTTTTGACCCGAGCAATCAAGCTGAATTGGTCGCCTGCCGCGGATTTGTCGGTTATCAGCTACAGTCTGAATTTGAACGTGAACTTTAGCTTGCTTAGCGTGATCGGCGCTATTATAGCGATATGGCTGTACCGCAAAATGTAATTCGAAGGGAAGTATTTGTTTATGCAATCCGTTTCATCTAACGGCCCCAAGCTTATACTCGCCTCAGCTTCTCCTCGCAGACAAGAACTCATTTCGCTCCTGGGTCTCCCGGTTCGGATTTTACCGAGCAGAGTGGATGAAGACACGCCGGATCATTGGTCTCCTGTTCAGATCGTAGAGGGGCTGTCCTTACGCAAGGCTCTTGCCGTTAAAGAGGAACTTCAAAGCCCGGACGACGTTTCTTCCATTATTGTGGGAAGCGATACGATTGTTGTGTTGAATGGCAAAGTGATGGGAAAACCTAGAGATGTGCAGGATGCGGAGCAGATGCTTGAGCGGCTTGCGGGCGAGTTACATGAGGTTTATACCGGGGTGACTTGTTTACGGGTATCCGATGAGAGGATCGTTACTTCCCATCGTATAACGAAGGTTAAGATGAGGAGTTTGACTGCTGACCAGATTTCCCGATATGTCGCAACCGGCGAGCCGATGGACAAAGCCGGGGCATACGGCATTCAAGAGATTGGTTCTTTGCTTGTCGAGTCTATTGAAGGTTGTTATTTCAATGTTGTGGGATTACCGGTATCTCTCCTTGCCGTTATGCTCGAGCAATTCGACGTTACGGTTCCTTGAATGACTAAGCCATTCCCGCGGCCGACGCGGCTTTTGAAGGTAGGCTAACGTTTTGGAGCAACGATCCTTTCGCATACGCGAGATTCCGTCCGAGGACCGACCGCGGGAACGCATGCAGCAACACGGAGCAGAGGCGCTAAGCCATGCGGAATTACTCGCCATTCTTCTCCGCACGGGAAATTCGAACGAGTCCGCCGTACACCTTGCCCAGCGCATTCTGAACGAAAGCGGGGGTTTGCGGAGATTGGCCGAGAGTAAATGGGAAGAGCTTACCCTCATACGCGGTATCGGGCCGGCGAAGGCTCTTCAGCTGCAAGCTTCGCTTGAGCTTGGACGGAGGGTAGCGCGTTCGAGGCTGCCGGAAATGGTAAAGATCAATTGTCCCCAGGACGGGGCGGATCTGCTCATGGAGGAGCTTAGGCATCAAAGAGAAGAGCATTTCGTCTGTTTGTTTCTAAATACCAAAAACCAAGTTATAGGCCGTCAAACATTGTCCATTGGAAGCTTAAACGCTTCTATCGTCCATCCGCGAGAAGTGTTTCGTGCCGCGATACGGCGCAGCAGCGCATCCATACTATGCGCTCACAATCACCCTAGCGGCGATCCGACTCCAAGCGTGGAAGACATTCAGCTTACGAAGCGATTAGGGGAAGCCGGACAATTGATCGGGATTGAATTATTAGATCATTTGGTAATAGGTGACAATCGCTTTATCAGTTTGAAGGAGATGGGCTGCTTGTAATATAATAATAAGGATTGTCCCGACGACTGATGGCCCGTTTACGGCGTCAACATAGCAGTCGCGGTCAAAGCAGGAGGTAGCAGAATGGTAGGAGGATTTACACGAGATCTGGGTATCGATCTTGGAACGGCAAATACGTTGGTTTATGTCAAAGGCAGAGGGATCGTAGTCAGAGAACCGTCCGTGGTCGCCCTCCGTACCGATACGAAAAAAATCGAAGCAGTCGGTTCGGATGCCAAGAAAATGATCGGCCGCACACCGGGTAACATAGTTGCTATCCGTCCTATGAAGGATGGGGTTATCGCTGATTTTGAAACAACGGCAACGATGATTAAATATTTCATTCGTCAAGCGCAGAAACCGCGGACGTTGTTCCCTCGCCATCCCAACGTCATGGTTTGCGTGCCTTCCGGCATTACTGCCGTAGAGAAACGCGCCGTTGAGGATGCCACTAAGCAAGCGGGTGCACGGGAGGCTTATATTATTGAGGAGCCTTTTGCGGCAGCGATCGGAGCTGATTTGCCGGTATGGGAGCCGACAGGAAGTATGGTCGTCGATATCGGCGGCGGTACGACGGAAGTGGCCGTTATCTCGCTCGGAGGCATCGTTACGAGCCGTTCCATCCGCATTGCCGGCGATGAGATGGATGATGCGATTATCGCATACATCAAACGGTTGTATAACCTGATGATCGGAGAAAGAACGTCCGAGCAGTTAAAGATGGAGATTGGCTCGGCTATGCCGCTAGAGAAGATGGAATCCATTGAAATTCGCGGACGCGATCTTGTCTCCGGCTTGCCTAAGACGCTGGCTATCACCTCGGATGAAATTACCGAAGCGCTGTCGGATACAGTCAATTCGATTATCGACGCCGTCAAGGTAACTTTGGAGAAATGTCCGCCAGAGCTTTCGGCGGATATTATGGATCGCGGCATCGTATTAACGGGCGGCGGAGCATTGCTTCGTAATTTAGATAAGATGTTATCCAGAGAAACGGGGATGCCCGTCATCGTTGCCGAGAATCCGTTAGATTGCGTAGCGATCGGTACAGGAAGAGCGCTCGATAACATCCATCTCTTCAAATCCAGAGGCGGGGCCTCCCGATCCGGCCGCTAGAAGAATTGGGCGCTGATCGATAGGACGGGAAAGCAGGTGAGTGGGATTTTTCGATTAATGCGCAATAAACGTCTGTTCATCCTTATGATCGGGCTAATCTTGTTTATTGCTCTCATGGGATTTACCTTAGGCCGAACTCGCCTGACTTGGCCGGAGAAATTTTTGAGCGATGCCTTTGGGACTGTGCAAGGAACTTTGTACCGGCCGGTCGGAGCGGTCGCGGATTTTTTCCGCGACCTCGGCCGGCTTTCCGACGTGTATAAGGAGAATGAGCAACTTAAGCAAACCGTAGCCCAATATACGCAGGATCAAATCCGGTTTAACCTTCTTGAAGCGGAAAACAAGCAGTTGAAGGAAGATCTCCATTTTACCGAAGAGCAGAAGAAGATGGACAAATATCGCTATTTGGTCGCACAAGTCGTTGGTAGCACTTCTAATCCATATGAGAAGACAATCACAATTAATTTGGGTTCAAGGGCCGGCATTAAACCGGAAATGGCCGTTAGGACGGTAGACGGTCTAGTTGGTTTAGTCAGCAAAGTTAAAACCTTTACCTCCACAGTAACTCTTATTACGGATTTGGATCCGAGTTCATCCAAAGGAACTCCGGTATCCGCTACGTTCTTAGGCAAGCCTGAATCTTTCGGAATCATAGAATATGACGACGTAACCGGAACGCTGCAAATGACGAAGATTGACGAGCGTGATAAACCCGCCGACGGAGACAAGGTTATCACATCTGGGATCGGAAGCCTGTTTCCCAAAGGGATCATTATAGGTGAAGTCAAAAGCAGTCAAGTTGGCGATTTTGGCTTGACCTATACGGCCATCATTAAACCTGCTGCGAAGTTCGATCATTTAAGAGAAGTAATGGTGATAGTCGTCCCCGAGGTGAAAGAGCCGTGAACATGCGAATCAACCGGGTAATCTTGTTCGCGATGTTTCTAGTAGTAATAGAGAATTCCGTCTTTCCCTGGCTAGTTCCATCCGCTTGGAGCGAACGGCTGCTCCCGCATTTATGCTTTATTATGACCTTATACGTTGCAGGATTCACAGGACGCCATAAGGCGTTTATGTTCGGACTTGGCTTCGGCTTGCTTCAGGACATACTGGCTTACGGCCACTTAATCGGGCCCTATGGGTTTGGAATGGGATTGCTCGGGTACATGGCAGGGCTTGCATCGGAATACAGAAATTTTACGATTGGATTTTTCGTTTGGGTTGTCTTAATAGGCGGCGTGCTGCTAGATACGATTGTTTATTTGATTTATAAACTGTTCCAAATTACCGAGCTGCAGTATGCTTATGCCTTTTATTGGCAAATAGCTCCGACCGCGCTGCTTCAATTATTGATTGCACTCCTCTTGTATGTTCCAGTCCGCCGCTTCCTGGTTAAACAGTCGCTTTCTTCGGGAGAAGAAGGTTCGGAATAAGCACCGTTTAACCTGACAGGCAGGAATTCGGCTTCATCAAGCAGAATTTCATTTACCGTAGGGAGGAGCGGACAAAGTGACCGGCAAATCGCACATAACGATCAAGGGTACTAAAGATGGACTCGTGTTTCTGCTCGATGACCAATGCGACTTTGTGACCCTCTTAGATGAACTGAATGCCAAATTGGACAAGCACGTTCAGCAATTCACCGGTCCAATCGTTCATATCTTCATCAAACTCGGTGCTAGGCAACTGGAAGAAGAAGACAAGGAACGAATTCGGTCTATCTTGCGCAGACAAGGGAATTTATTGATCCAGTCGATTGAAAGCGATCCTCCGACGGTAGATCCGACTCTTAAGATTGCTCCTAGTTTACATACGATCACTGGTATCGTAAGGTCGGGACAAACACTGGAATTCGAGGGGCATTTGTTGCTGCTTGGCGATGTGAACCCCGGAGGTACGATAAGATGTACAGGGGATGTCTACGTTCTGGGAGCGCTTAGGGGAACCGTTCATGCAGGGGTTGATGGCGATGGGGAAGCGATCATTGCCGCATCTTTGATGAAGCCGACCCAACTTCGCATCGCGGATGTCATTAGCCGACCGCCGGATGAATGGACGTCCGCGGAGCCTTGGATGGAATATGCGTTCTTACGGGAAGGTACGATGGCGATTGATAAAATGACGGGTTTAAGCCGTCAACGCAAGGAAGTCATGCAGTTCAAAGGAGTGTAGAATCATGGGAGAAGCGATCGTAGTCACCTCGGGGAAAGGCGGAGTCGGCAAAACGACGACGTCAGCCAATTTAGGTACGGCTTTGGCGATTATGGGGAAAAAGGTATGTATGGTGGATACCGATATCGGCTTGCGCAACCTCGATGTCGTGATGGGTCTGGAAAACAGAATCATTTACGATCTCATCGACGTGGCCGAAGGCCGCTGCCGAGTCAACCAAGCACTCATTAAAGACAAGCGCTTCGACGAGCTATACATGCTGCCTGCGGCACAGACGAAGGATAAGAACGATATTTCTCCGGAGCAGGTTCGTCAAATTATCGAAAGCTTAAAGCCTGACTTTGACTATATTATTATCGATTGCCCGGCAGGGATCGAGCAAGGCTTTCGCAATGCGATTGCGGGTGCATCGCAAGCAATCGTCGTCACAACACCCGAGAATGCCGCGGTTAGAGATGCGGACCGCGTAATCGGGCTGCTCGAGAAGAGCCATTTTCCGTCACCCAAGCTAATCATTAACCGCATTCGTCCGAACATGATGAAAAACGGCGACATGTTGGAAATAGAAGATATTTGTCAGGTGCTGGCCATCGATTTGATCGGCATCGTTCCGGACGACGAGCTTGTCATTCGAGCGGCGAACCTTGGGGAACCTACGGTCATGAACGTGAATTCCCGTGCAGCCATTGCCTATCGCAACATTGCGAGACGGATATTAGGAGAGACGGTGCCTTTATCACAGCTAGAAGAGAAGTCGGGAATGTTTCGCAAAGTAAAGAAGTTTTTCGGAATGGGATGATCGGAGCTTGATAAACCGATTAAAGAAAATGGACTGGATGATGCTGGTTATCCTTGGCTTGTTTATGGGAATCAGCACGGTACTCGTTCGCAGCGCAACGTATAATAATCCCCTGCCTCAATATCAGAATCTGGACATCAAGACGCTTATTTTCTATGGGGCTGGCTTCTTAGTTGTCATCTTAGCGACGTTGGTGGATTATCGGCTTTTATTAAAGGTTTGGTACGTGTGGTATGCCATTGGTTTGATTTTACTTGTGCTTGTCTTTTTCCTGGCAAAAGAGACCAATGGAGCCCGCAGCTGGTTTAATTTAGGTTTACTGTCCTTCCAACCGGCGGAAATTATGAAGCTGTTCCTTATTATTACCGTCGCGGCATTGATGGGGAGACGTCAGGGCGATCCGCTGAAAATGCGCAGCGACGTCATGCTCGTCGCGTTCTTCGCCATGATACCTTTCATGCTAGTGATGATTCAGCCCGATTTGGGTAATGCGATTATCTATATTTTTATCGTATTAGGCATGCTGTGGATTGGAAATGTTCGCTATACGTACGTGATGATTGGATTAGCCGTGGTCGTGGGCGGATTAATGCTTTTCGTGACCCTGTTCAATACGTATAATACGGAAATTCGCGATTACTTGGAGGGTCATCATAAGGTCCACTGGTACGAGCGTATCAATACGTATATCCATCCCGAGGAAGCGTCCGCGGATGATCGCCGCCAATCGGAGTACGCCAAGATTGCCATTGGATCGGGCGGGTTAGCTGGGGACGGCTATTTGCAAGGGGAGTCTAAAAACCGTAAGTTCATCCCGTACACTTATTCCGATTCCATATTCGTCGTTATCGGAGAAGAGTTCGGATTTCAGGGCGCGGCTTTGTTGCTGCTATTGTACTTCCTCTTTATTTACAGGATGATCCTGATCGCATACCAGTGTTACGATTTACGAGGCTCTTTCATCATTATTGGAATTGCATCGATGATGGTGTTTCAGATCTTCGAGAACATAGGCATGATGATCGGGATTATGCCGATAACGGGCATTACTTTGCCATTTATTAGTTATGGAGGTACTTCCCTGCTGCTTAACATGATGTCAATCGGGCTAATTTTTAGTATTCGGGCTTATCAGGAAAAGTATGAGATTGACACGTAATTGCGAATAGAGCGGAGAGGCGCGAAAATGGGGATGAGGGACGAGGGTGTCTCCTTCCAGCCGCTTGTTGTAAACCCTTTGCCTGAATAGATAAACTCGGAAAAAGGTGGCAAAGGGTTTACAAAGGCGGACGCTTCGCTCTTCCAGGAGACACCCTCTTACCCTCTCCTCTATATTCGCGAATTAGTGATTGGGTGGGGAGTAAAGATGGAACAGGCTTTTTGACCTGTTCCTTTTCTTTGTTTTCGGCGCGCAGTCCGGTTTGGCCGAACTATAGCCGCCGAAAGAGAAGCCAATCAGCTGCCAATCCTCCGCTTAAAGTCGGAAAAACCGACTATAACGCATTGCCGCATACCAACCACGCGCTCATAGTTGGAAAAACCGACTATAGAGAGCAATCAACCGCAGGTCATCCGCTTATGTGAGCCGAAACTACCCTGTTCGTCGAGGCTCCTCAAGGTCTAATCGCCGCTTGTCCGCCATAAGTTAGTAAGAGAAAGCGGACAAGGAGGGCTTGCGATGCAAATACGGGATAATGTTCGTGAGCGTAGGCGGGAACGCATTCAGCAGTTGATCGGGCAGCGTGCTTCTGAGGAACCCGCTAAGGCGGAGGTCAACACCCAGGAAACTTCTGGTACGGATCGCATCCAAGCTGGGTTCCCTCGCTTTGATTCGAATCCAGTACAACCAAAGGCGGAAACATTCCGCTCAGACTACTCTAACGTACTGCCTCCCAAAGCGGAGACCCAACGTCAAAGCCCAAATCCGGCAATTCCCCCGCTTGCTCCGGCTGCCGATCCCGAGTTGTGGTGGAAGGAGCGGGAGAAGCAGCTGAAATCCGGACACGGAGGATGGCAAGGGGTGAAAGGATTATCTCCGACATCGTCCAATCGGGTAGATGATCCAACGCGCAGCTTTGACTTTGCCAAGCTGATTCGAGGCTTTATTTTTCGTTTAGTTGTCTCCGGATTATTGTTCGCGGCGGCTTGGGGATGGCTTAAGCTTGAATTGCCGGGAAGCGGGGAAGCGCGCAATTGGATGGTGTCTTCGGTGACTCGGGATATGGACTTTCAAGCCATTGAAGCTTGGTACGGCGAAACTTTCGGAGGTACCCCCTCTTTTCTCCCGTTTAATCGGAACGGGACGGATACGAAGGAAGTGTCCGCTTTGTTGACTCCGAAACAAACGGCTATTCCCGTTCATGGAAGGCTCGTTCAAAGCTTTGCCCAGAACAGGGCCGGGGTTAAGGTTGCAGCAAAAGGCGGTAGTGACGTCTTTGTTATGTATACAGGGCGCGTGCAACAAGTAACCGAGGACCAGGATGGCGGCATGACCATACTCGTACAGCATGAGAATGGGATTTTGACGGTATACGGTAATTTGGAGAAAGCATTGGTCAAACCGAATGACTGGGTAGAAACGGGGCAACAACTGGGGCAACTGCCAGCAACGGGAGGCGGCGGAGAGGAAGCGGTGCTTTATTTTGCCGTCCAACAAAATGGGAAGACTTTAGACCCCGCGGGCGTGGTTTCCTTTGATTAAATGGCGGGGGATCATCTTCCGTCTTCATCCGTTATTCGTCCTGGTGATGATTGCCTCGATCTTGACAGGCCGATTCGCGGATTTGGCGACTTTGTTCTTTATTGTGCTTTGGCACGAGCTTGGTCATCTTATAACCGCATTGCGTTACGGATGGACGGTCAAAGAAGTAAAACTGCTTCCCTTCGGCGGAGTCGTCGAAGTAGAGGAAGCGGGAACGCTGCCGGTTAGGGAAGAAGTGTGGGTAGCGATAGCCGGTCCGGTTCAGAACGTTATCCTTGCGACCGTCGGTTATCTGTTGGGGCAAGCCGGATGGATCGATAAGGGCTGGTCGGACGATTTTGTGCGTGCCAACGCGCTGATCGGCCTTTTTAATTTGTTGCCCGTTCTGCCGTTAGACGGCGGTCGGATGCTGCAAGCTTGGATTAGCCTTCAAGTGCCCTTTCACCGCACGTTGATGTGGAGCGCCAAGATCAGCTTGGCTTTCAGCGGATTAATCGTCGTCGCCTCTTTATATCCTCTGTTGAATGGCGGCTTGCTTCACCTCAATCTGTTGGCGGTTGGCGTTTTTTTGTGCGCTTCGAATTGGACTTATTTTCGCAATATCCCCTTCGTGTTTTTGCGGTTCCTCGTACATCGGAGCGAAAGATCGGAGAAACGCATGGATCGCGGCATGCTCTCCCGACCGATCGTCATTGCCGAAAATCGTCCGTTATCCTATATTATCAAACTGTTCATGAAGGAGCAGTATCATTTAGTCTATGTCATGAAACAAGGGAAAATTGGCAAAGTGGTGCCGGAAAAGACGATTATCGACGGATTTCTCGGTCGTTTGACATCAGGGAATGCGGATTTGCGGTTTTTCATGTAAAATGGAGAAAATAGCATCTCGTGGGAGGTTTGCATGAAGCAGCTGTTTATCCATTGTTCGCAAAATGTTACCCAATCGGCGCTATTGGAAGACGGAAGGCTGACGGAGTTCAGCGTGGAACGGATGGAAGGAACATCGCTGATCGGCAACCTCTACAAAGGCCGCGTCGTGAACGTGTTGCCGGGCATGCAAGCTGCCTTTGTCGATATCGGCTTATCAAAGAATGCCTTTCTATACGTAGACGACGCGCTTCACCCGCATCTGGACAAGCAGCCGAAGGAGAAGCCAGCCATTTCCGATCTGTTGAAACCCGGGGACGAGCTGCTCGTTCAGATTATGAAGGAGCCTCTCGGAGGCAAAGGAGCGCGGGTGACTACCCATTTTTCGATTCCCGGCCGTTGGCTGGTTTATATGCCAAGTGCCGATTATATCGGAATTTCCAAGAAGATCGAGCAGGAGTCGGAACGCAGCCGGTTAAAAGGATTGGCCGAAGCGATTCGGATCGAAGGGGAAGGCGTAATCCTGCGAACGAACGCGGAAGGCGAAAGCCGCGAAGCGCTTGAAGAGGACTTTAATACTTTGCGCCAAGCCTGGAACAACATTATTGAGCGAAGCAAGCAAGCGGATGCGCCATCGGAACTCCATAGGGATTCCGGACTTGTAGAGCGCATGGTTAGGGACGTCATCACGCCGGATACGGAGCAGCTTATTATTGATGACGAAGTTAGCCTTAAGGAAGCCAAAGCGTATTTAAGGCAGACGGCACCGGCATTGGAAGAGAAGGTGCGTCTTTACAGCGAATCTCAGCCCTTATTCGATAAATATGGCATCAAGGAGCAATTGGATCGGGCGTTCCAGCCGAGAATCTGGCTGCAAAGCGGGGGATACCTCGTCTGGGAGCAGACCGAGGCTTTAACGGTTATCGATGTGAATACCGGCAAGTATACGGGATCCATCGACCTTGAAGAAACTGTGTTCCGGACGAATATGGAAGCAGCGGATGAGGTCGCCAGACTATTGCGGCTGCGGGATGTCGGAGGTATCATCATCGTTGATTTTATCGATATGGAAACCGAGGAGCATCGCCATCAGATCGCGCAACGGCTTGAGTTGACGATCAAGCGGGATCGCACGAAATGCCAAGTCGTTGGTTGGACAAGGCTCGGCTTGATGGAGTTAACTCGCAAGAAGGCTCGGGAAAATGCCATGAATTTCTTCTACGAAACATGCGCTTCTTGCAAGGGCAAAGGTAAAATATATGTCCGGTAACGAAAGTGTTGTAATCAAATGTGGGATATGCTAGAATATCATGGTGCGTGCAATCTGAAGATTTTGCAGGCTACAACCGCACTCCACCGGGTCGACAAGACCGGCGCTGCCCTGGCTGGCTTACGCTGCGGCAACCGGCACCCTATGAGGCGAGTCTTAGACATGAGGAGGTGCACCAGATGTACGCGATTATTGAAACTGGCGGTAAACAGTACAAAGTTCAAGCAGGCGACGTTATCTTCATCGAGAAACTTTCCGCTGAAGCAGGCGAAAGCATCACGTTTGACCGCGTGTTGGCCGTTTCCAAAGACGGCAGCTTGACGACAGGATCCCCAATGGTGTCCGGCGCGTCCGTAACGGGCAAAGTCGAGCAACACGTGAAAGGCGAGAAAATTATCGTCTTCAAGTACAAACCAAAGAAAAACTACAAGCGCAAACAAGGCCATCGTCAACCGTACACGAAAGTGACGATCGAGAACATTAAGGCATAAGAGGCAGCCAAGATGATCGCGATAACGATCGTGCGCAACGTTGAGAGGGTAATTATAAGCTTTACCGTATCGGGACATGCTTTTTACGACGATCCTGGCAAAGACATCGTCTGCGCCGGCGTATCGGCGGTAACGATCGGAGCAGTTAACGCGATTGAGAAGCTTACGGGGCTTGTGCCCGATGCAGCGGACAAATCGGGTATGCTCAAGGTTGTGACTCCGACTAGCACCGATTCCGTGCGGAACGATCAGGTCCAGCTTCTGCTGGAAGGAATGGTCGTTGCTCTCGAGTCTATTGTGGAATCTTACGGCAAGTACGTGAAAATAAAAGAAACCTTTGTGGAAAAAGGAGGTTGACACCATGTTGAAGTTAAATCTTCAGTTATTCGCCTCGAAAAAAGGGGTTGGATCGACGAGGAACGGACGCGACTCCCACTCTAAGCGCCTAGGCGCCAAAAGAGCGGACGGTCAAGTCGTAACTGCTGGCAGCATCTTGTTCCGCCAACGCGGCACTAAGATTCACCCAGGAACCAACGTAGGCATCGGTAAAGACGATACGCTCTTCGCATTAGTGCAAGGCGTCGTTAAATTCGAGCGTTGGGGACGCGATCGCAAGAAATTGAGCGTATACCCTGTATCGGAAGCACCGGTTGCAGCTGCTCTAGAAGTTTAATACGGCATCCAGAACCCCGGCCAAGGAAAGTTGGCCGGGGTTTTTGTGTGAATGCGGCGAGCGGGGCCATTCATGGTTAAGCCGTTCCCACCATGTTATACTATATGAGTGGACAGGGTTTCCGGGCTTTGAAAGGAAAACGAAACGGGGAAGTCACATGATGTTTAGGAAAATGACACTGACGGCGCTCGCGGCGATATTATCGCTTGCTATACCTGCAGTGACAGTCTTTATCTGGCATCGTTACTGGTGGCCGCTCATATTATTCGTTCTGTGGACGTTTGTCGTTTGCGTCATCGTATGGGGAATGGAAAGACGCAAACACCGGGAGCATTGCGACCGTCTGCTTGCACATGCACAATTATCGGCTATTCGAACGTTAAGCCACCATCGGCATGACTGGATGAACGAGCTGCAAATATTGTATGGATATCTTCGGCTGAACAAGCTAGATAAAGCAGTGGATGTCGTGGACAGAATAAGAGTACGCATGGATCATGATAGCAAGCTGTCGCAAATCGGCATACCTGAGCTTGCTTCATTCCTATTGTCGTTTCGCACGGTTTGCGACACGATGCGTCTCGATGTGGACATGCAGGACGGATTGCATTTGGATCGTCTGCCCTATGAGGCAGAGAAACTGTCAAGGGCGGTAATCGGACTCGTGAATGTTTTTCGGTTCCGTGCGGTAAGTTCGATCAGCGGCGAAAATGTACTTAAGCTGAAATTGAGCTGCGCTGAAGGCGGACTTAAGATCGTGATGGCCTATGAGGGCGAACTCGCGGCAGCGGACAGCGTAATCGTTGAATTGGAGAAGTGTTTGGAAGGCATAGGGCTATTAGATCAGGTAGACGAGCCCGCAGAGAAAACGCGACAAGCGCGGACAATGGTCATTCATTTTCCTCTGCCGGCATAACGGAGTGAACTCATCATGTTTGTAGACAAAGCGAAGATTTATGTTAAAGGCGGGGATGGCGGCGACGGACTGGTCTCATTCCGCAGAGAATTGTACGTGCCCGAGGGCGGACCTTCGGGCGGCGACGGAGGCAATGGCGGCAACGTAATTTTCCGTGTCGACGAAGGCTTGCGGACGCTTATGGATTTCCGTTACCAGAAACATTTCAAAGCGACGAAGGGCGAGAAGGGCCGGAACAAATCGCAGCACGGCGCCAATGCGGATCACATGGTTGTTCGCGTTCCTCCTGGGACGGTTGTTGTAGACGATGATACGGGAGAAACGATCGCGGATTTAACGCGCCATGATCAGCAGGTCGTCATCGCTAAAGGCGGTCGTGGCGGAAGAGGAAACATTCGCTTCAAGAGTGCGGTGAATACGGCGCCTGCCATAGCCGAGAATGGCGAGGAAGGGCAAGCGCGCTGGGTAACGCTTGAGCTCAAAGTCATGGCTGATGTCGGCTTGGTCGGATTCCCGAGTGTCGGAAAATCCACGCTGTTATCGGTCGTATCGGGAGCTCAGCCGAAGATTGGAGCTTATCATTTTACGACGATTACTCCTAATTTAGGCGTAGTGGATTTAGGGGACGAGAGAAGTTTCGTTATGGCGGATTTGCCCGGACTGATTGAGGGCGCGCATACGGGAGTCGGGCTCGGCCATGAATTTCTGCGCCACGTGGAACGAACCCGCATTATCGTACATGTCGTGGACATGTCCGGCATGGAAGGACGCGACCCGTTCGAGGATTGGGTGAAAATAAACGACGAGTTGAAGCTTTATAACATCAAGCTGGCCGATCGTCCGCAAATTGTCGCAGCCAATAAAATGGATATGCCCGATTCGGAGGACAATCTTGCCGAGTTTCGCAAGCGGGTAAGCGAGATCGACCCGGATATCGTCGTCATGCCGATTTCTTCCCTCACGAAACAGGGAATAAAGGAATTGCTCTATCGCGTAGCCGATTTGCTTGAATCTCTGCCCGAACCATCGGAAGTGGAAGAAAGCGAGCAATTGGCCAAAGCGGAAGAAGGCATCGTATATCGCTTCGAATCGACGAAGGATACGGACTTCACGATTACGAGGGAAAATGAGACTTTCGTTATTCAAAGCGAATCCATCGAGAGACTGATGAGACGTACGCAATTTAATTCTTATGACGCTGTCGTAAGGTTCGGTCGGATTTTACGCGGGGTCGGGATCGATGCGGAATTGCGCAAGCGCGGAGCTAAAGACGGCAGCATTATTCGGATTGGGAAGTTCGAGTTTGAGTTCTTCGAAGGCGGCTCGGATAATTACTTGTACGAGGAAGAATAAGCTTATAAGAGATCAGAATTTTCTACAGCCGTCAACTGGGCAAAATTGGAAATAGTTTTTTTCCATTGTGCCTGGTTGGCGGCTGTGTTAATCAACGAAGTCGTCTCTTTGTTGATTGCCGTTATCGACATCGCAATTAAACATGTAAATAGAAGATACGGAAGTAAAAAATATGGATGTAGCATGCAACGATAGCTGCATCTATAATAATATTATCAGTGAAAATGAATGCGCTTTCATCATTGGTGATAGCCGGGGTGAATAAATGCAGAAATTCGGTTCCTATTTTAGAAGCTCGATTTTCACAAGATTGATCATTACATTTTTATTAGTGACTTTTCCGCTATATGTTCTCGCCGTCAGCATCTACACGTGGGCTGTCGATACGGTGAAATCGGAATTGTCGAATTCGGCAAAATTGCAAGTAAATTATTATTTAGGAAACATGGAAAAAGATATTGATCGAATTCGAAACCTTCAGTTTGATTTCATGTTCGACGATGATTTGAACCAAATCGCTGCGCTGCCGGAATCGATGGATGATGTGGAGAAGGTTAAATCTTTGCGGCGAATTCAGAAAAAATTAATCAGCATTAGGGACAGCAATAGTTCGATTGAAGAGACTGGCGTGTATATTCCATCCATCCATAAATCGGTGTTCTCATATGGTGTGAACGAACTGATTTCCCCGCAATTAAATGGTTTGAATAGCGATTTAGGCAGCTCCAGTGCAAAGCTTATTGTTCACCCGCATGAGATCAATCTTTTCACCAAAAAAGTAAACAAGACGGGAAGTCCGACTTTCGTAACCGTCGTCAAACTATCGGCGGAGAAATTGGAAAATCAGTTAAAAAGTTTTGTCGACAGAGTGGATAGCGGTTTGTTTATGACCGATGATAGCGGCAGCATGTATCTAAACACGGCTGCCGGAACGGGAATGGCGCAACTGATTAAAGGGCATGAGTCCGAGTCCGGTCGATCCGGTCGATTGTTGGACGATTACGATTTTGTTGTGAATCATACTGACGGAAATAAATACATTGTAATCGGTACCCACTCTGAAAAATTGGGTTTCTCTTTGTTTAAATACATACCGGAGAAAGTGATCTTCGAAACAGTTGAACGATATAAAATTTGGTTCTGGTTTTTTACGTTTTGCGCTTTTTTATTAATCATAATCTATTCATACATGACTTACAGATTGATCAAAAGACCGCTGAATAAACTGATTCGATCGTTCAGAAGAGTGGAAGAAGGGGATCTGGATATGAAGATTGAGCATGATTACAAAGACGAATTCAATTTTTTATACATGCGGTTTAATTTCATGGTCAGCCGACTGAAGCATATGATGGAGCAGGTTTATTTGCAGAAAATCCTTAATCAGCGTTCAGAGTTGAAGCTGCTGCAATCTCAAATTAATCCTCATTTTTTGTATAACAGTTTTTTTATTTTATACAATATGGTTGAAAATGAAGATAACGAGAATGCAAAAATATTTACGAGACAATTAGGGGCTTATTTGCAATATGTTACACGCAACACTTTTGATGAAGTGTCCCTTGCAAATGAAGTGAATCATGCGCGAAACTATGCGGAAATACAAGCGAGACGATATCGTAAACGAATCAAGCTAGCGTTTCATTCGCTGCCAAAGGAATATGGGGATAGGATCGTTCCCAGGCTCATCTTGCAGCCGATCATTGAAAATGCATTCGAACACGGCCTTTCGAACAAAACGGAGGACGGGATGGTCCGCATCGATTTTATGTCGGATAGCCGATTTATTGTTGTATCCGTCGAAGATAACGGTGAAGAGTTGACAGAAGAAGGGTTAAGTCAATTGAAAAATAAGTTGCAAATACATGACGGGGAAAGCGAATTAACGGGAATGGTTAACGTTCACAGGCGTCTGCAGCTAAAGTATGGGGATGAAAGCGGACTTGTTGTTTCCCGCGGAAAAATGGGAGGGTTATTCGTCGAGATCAAACTTTGCATAGCGGAGGGACCGATTTGTACCGATTACTGATTGTAGACGATGAACAGGATATTGTTGAGGGGCTATTTGAATTATTTCGCAGTTTCGATTCATTCGATTTGGATGTATACAAGGCCTTTTCAGGAGGCGAAGCGGTCGAATGGATGAGAAAAACAAAAATCGATATCGTGTTAACGGACATTCGCATGCCGGGATTGTCGGGTTTACAACTGATGGAAGTCATTCGGGCGCATTGGCCGGAGTGTCAAATCATTTTTCTTACGGGCTATAACGAATTTGACTATGTCTATGCAGCAATTAAAAATACGAGTGTCAGCTATTTGCTGAAAATGGAAGGCCATGAGGAAATCGTGAATGCTGTGAGGAACGCTATTATAAAAATCATCGAAAACCGAAAAATTGACGATCTGATTTCTAATGCGAACAAACAGCTTAACACGGCGCTCCCCATTATACAAAAAGAATATTTCATGGAGTTATTATCGGGGAACCCGATCAAGTTCGATCAAATTGACGAACACTTTGAACAATTGGGTATCCCCCTGGACCCGCAATCCCCGGTCATTATGATTTCATGCAAAGTCAACCATCCGAGCAAGGATATTTCGTTATTGAACAGGGTTAAATGGGTCCAATCCATCCATATGGTATTTGAAAAATATTTAAAACGAATCGTACAAAGTTATTATATTGAATATGAAAAGTTAAAAATAATTTGGCTTGCGCAGCCCTATAAAGGGTCAGATCAAGAGACAGTTGAAACTGAAACAATATTGAATTCAATCAGAGGGAATTTAGAATCGGTTCAAGAGGTATGTTATGAATCGCTCGGCGTTTCTCTTTCTTTTGTTATTGATCATAAATATTCCGATTGGCCTTCCATTCCGGCGAAATTTCAATCCATCAGTGAAGCCCTCCGCTATTGTACGGATAAGGGTATTGAAATGAAGCTGTTGACCAGCAAAGAAATCATTTCTGACACAAATAACGATATCTCTATCGTGCAGGAGCTATTTAGAAAGCAGCGGCAATTGGAAAATGATTTGGAATCCGGTCAAGAAGAAGCGTTTCAGACGAGTGTTCATCCCTTTCTGTTGTATTTGCGGGATCAGAAGACGAAAGATTTTCGACCCGCTTTCGAAGTCTATTATTCCGTCTCTCTAGTGCTCTCCTCTTATATTAACAGACGGGATCTGGCGAATGAGTTGGAGCTCCATATCGACCTGAAAAAACTGACTCGGGCAGATGGGCACGGCACATGGACGGATGCGGCCGACTACCTTGTGGCATTGGCAAAACTTGTTTTTGAAGCTCAGAACGATGAGGAAGAAGACAGGGCAAAGACAGTGATCCATAAAGTTCAAAAATATATTATGAATCATCTGGGAGAAGAAATATCTTTGTCGAAGCTTTCGGAAATCGTATATTTAAATCCTTCCTATTTATCAAGGCTTTTCAAACAGATTACCGGCGAGAACTTGTTTAGTTATATCAATAACAGGCGTTTAGACAAGGCAAAAGAACTGCTGGGGGACCATCAATATAAAATCCATGAGATCGCCGCTATGGTCGGTTTTTCTACAGCGCCGTATTTCACGCGATTTTTTAAAAAGCTTATGGCGATCAGTCCGCAAGAATATCGTGATAAAAGTAAAAATAAAAGTAAAAATTAGTTACGGGAAAGTCTCCACGAAGGGGGCTTTTTTTATCTGCTAGGGTACGGTCATTTAAAAGAGGTAAAGGATAGATAACAGTTGTAAACGGATCGCATATTACAAGTAAAAACGAACGACCTTATAATCGGAAGTGTAAGAAACAAACTACTTGGAGGGGTCGGATATGAGGAAGTCCGGGGGTCAAAAACTATTATTTGCTTCGCTATGTTTATGTTTGATTATTACTGTCGCCGCTTGCAGCTCGGGCGACAATTCGGCAAAAGAAAGCGATTCTGCAATTTCATCCGAGAGCAAAGCTTCAAATGCGGAAGGAACCGCTCAAGCATCAGCACCTTCTAATGCGGATGCGGACAGCAAGTATGATCCGCCGGTCGAGATCACCGCGGTAAGAGGAATTAACGGCAATTACAAGTTTAATGAAGGGGAATCTTATGACAATAACGTTTGGACGCAAGCTTATGAGCAAGAGCTCGGTATCAAACTGAAATACAAGTGGTACGTCGATAACACGCAGTATGAACAAAAGATCGGGCTGGATATCGCATCCAACGATCTTCCGGATTTGTTCAGCGTCAATTCCAAAGACTTTAACAATCTCGCGGAGAACGGAATGATTGCCGACTTGACGGAAGCGTACAACCAATATGCTTCACCGCTGTTAAGAAGCGTTCTTGAAAGCGATCTCAAATCGTTCGAGGCGCTTCATTATAACGGGAAGCTGATGGCAATCGGACAGCCCGGCAATCTGGGGGAGCAAGTTAACGTGATCTGGATCAGGAAGGATTGGCTGGATAACGTAGGGCTGTCGGCACCTAAGACGATGGACGACGTCCTGCAAATTGCCGATGCTTTCACGACCAAAGATCCGGATCGGAACGGCAAGAACGATACGTTCGGACTGGCGCTTACGAATCAATTGTTTGGGGGCGGCTTTGCCGATTTGGCCGGCTTTGCTTATGGTTATCATGCTTATCCTAACATTTGGATTAAAGACGGTTCGGGTAAAATCGTATATGGAAATGTGCAGCCGGAAATGAAAACCGTATTGGAAAAGCTGCAAAATATGTATAAGCAAGGGCTGATCGATCCGGAGTTTGGGGTCAAAGATGGCGGCAAGCTTGCCGAAATGACGACAGCGGGCAAAATCGGCATGGAATACGGAGCGTTCTGGAATCCGGGCTGGCCGCTTGGCGATAGCAAAAAAGCCGATCCCAAAGCGGAATGGATGCCATACACAATCGTTTCGGTTGACGGCAACCCCGCGGTAGGTGCCGCAACCGTCGGGATTTCCGGGTTTATCGTAGCCAACAACAAATTTTCCAATCCCGAAGCGTTGATTAAACTGGCGAATTTCACTTTGGAAAAAGGATACGGCAAATCAGCCGAAACGGAATTCAGTAAATTTATGATGAGCGAAGACGGCAAGCAATTGTTCGACTTGGCGTTCATGACAATGGCTCCGACTTCGAAAAATATCGACATTATGCATAAGGTGTCCGAAGCCGTTGCCAAAAAGGACGGCGCGGGCTTGCGCGGAGAAGAAAAGAGTACGTTCGAAAGCGCCATGCGCTGGCTCGAGCACAAAGATCCGGCGAACTGGGTTCACTACAATGTATTCGGTTCCGGCGATCAATCCGCAATGGCGCTTATCGAAGGATATAGCAAGAACAACCAGATTAAGGTAAATGAATTTTATGGTTCTCCGACCCCGACCATGGTAGATAAACAGGCGACGTTGGCCAAACTTGAATCGGAAGTGTTTACGAAAATCATTATGGGCGGATCGCTTAATGAGTTCGATGATTTTGTTAATCAATGGCACAAGCTTGGCGGAGACGAGATGACGAATGAAGTCAACGAATTATCGCAAAGGAACTGAGGAGATTTAAGATGGGCGATTTTTTTCAAAATCGAAACGGTGCATTGCACGTGATGATTTTCCCGGCGGTCGTCTTGTTGTTTGTCTTCAGTTACGTTCCCTTATTCGGGCTGACGATCGCCTTTCAGAAATACAACATATTCAAAGGGATTTTCGATTCGGCATGGATTGGCTTTGGTAATTTCAGGTTCGTGCTCAGCTTGCCTGATATTTACCAGGTGTTATGGAATACGTTTTATATCGCCATTATGAAAATTGCCGCGGGTTTGATCGTTCCGGTTGCGTTCGCACTCCTATTGAATGAAGTGAGAAGCGTCTTGTTCAAAAAAACAGTGCAAACGATCGTCTATTTTCCGTATTTCCTTTCTTGGGTTTTGCTGGGGGGGATTCTGATCGACATCTTGTCGCCGTCCACCGGCATCGTGAACGATATAATGGCGGGGCTTGGATTCAAACCGGTATTTTTTCTTGGCGACGCATCCGTGTTCCCTTACGTTCTCGTTGCGACGGATACTTGGAAAAGCTTCGGCTTCGGCACCATCGTATATTTGGCCGCGCTGACGAATATCGATCAATCGCAGTATGAAGCGAGCATCATCGATGGCGCGAGCCGCTGGAAACAAGCTCTTTATATTACGCTTCCAGGTATTCTTCCCACCGTTATATTAATGGCCACCTTGAGCTTGGGCGGAATATTGAATGCAGGCTTTGACCAGATCTTTAATCTTTACAGTCCGATTGTTTACCGTACGGGAGACATCATCGACACCATGGTGTATCGAATGGGGCTTGTTGACCGGCAGTATGGGCCTGCTGCGGCGATCGGATTTTTCAAGTCCGTTGTGTCGTTCGTATTAATCGTAATTTCTTATAAGCTAGCCGGTAAATTTGCGAATTACAGAATATTTTGATTGTCGGGTGATTGAAGATGAAAGAATATAGCACGCCAGGCAGGAAGCTGTTCGTCATATTTAATGCTATTTTACTTTCTGCGATCGCCTTGGCTTGTATGCTTCCTATCGTTAATCTGTTAGCCATTTCTTTCAGCAGCAGCGAGTTTGCAGCCAGCAATGCTGTCAAGCTCTGGCCCAAAGGCTTTACGTTAAAGGCTTACCAGTTCGTTGCAGACAAACCGGAGTTTCTTCGTTCGTTTGTCGTATCTGCCAAAGTGGTTGCGATCGGCACATTCATTAATTTGCTATTGGCGCTTCCAACGTCTTACGTGCTCTCGCGAAGCGAGGAAAGATTCAAATGGCGCAACGTCTATGCCTGGTATTTTGTCCTTACGATGCTGTTTAACGGCGGCTTAATACCGGGCTATCTGACTGTGAAGGAGGTGGGGTTGTTAAACAGTATTTTCGCGTTGATATTGCCTGGAGCGGTTCAAGTTTTCAGCATTATTCTGCTAATGAATTTTTTCAGAAGCTTGCCCAAAGAAATCGATGAAGCCGCTCTTGTAGACGGAGCCGGTCATTGGACGAATTTGCTCAAAATTTATGCTCCTTTGTCCAAACCGGCTCTCGCAACGATTACTTTATTTGCGATCGTAGGCCACTGGAACTCATGGTTCGACGGAATCATCTTCATGAACAATCCGATGAACTACCCGCTGCAAAGCTATTTGCAGACGGTCATTATTAAACCGGATTATCAGATCATCGCCAGCAGCAACATCAATCTGCTCAGCTTGGTAAATGAACAAACGTCAAGGGCCGCTCAAATATTTCTTGCTACGCTGCCGATTTTGCTCGTGTATCCGTTTTTTCAACGCTATTTTATTAAAGGTCTCGTTATGGGCAGCGTTAAGGGATAAGATTGCACGATTAATCATGAGCATCGATAGAATGCTCCTATTGGGAGGAAAATCAAATAAACCCCAGTCTACTCTATTATGCGACTTCTATGGCGGGCTTGAAAGCTTTCGGCGTTCCGACGCAAAATATCGTTGTTTCGCTTGCGGGATATTATGCGGTCAACGACGGCGGCGGTGGACTCTTTTATTGGGACAGCGGCGCGACGGAAGCGGATAATAATGGCACGGTTATCATCCCTGCTTCAAATCCAGGTTCGGGAAGATGGAGAAGAACGCTGACCGATAAAGATTACAATGTGAAATGGTTCGGAGCGAAAGGGGATGGAACGAACGACGACACGGCGGCGATTCAATCGGCGATAAACAGCTTGCCCGCAAGAGGAGGGACTGTTTACTTCCCCGGCGGAGTTTATTCCATAACCTCTACGATTACCGTGGGGAATGGGGATGGCGGAACGAATTTCTCGACTAAAAACGGCGTGAAGCTCATCGGGGAAGGCGGCGCATTCGGCGTAGACGACCCCAATATGAGGCCGACCGTATTGATGTGCAACGCAACGATGCCGGCAGCGATTGACGTCCGGGGCCGTATTTCCGATGTGCATATCGAAAACATTCATATCAGATGCATATTGAATGCGACCGTAGGCATTAAGCTTACTGCGGTTAGCGGAACGCAGATGCGCAACGTCAAAATATTGCATTATACGGAAGTCGGTTTATTCATCATAGGTGGCAATGCGCCTGTAGGCAACTATAATATTTTCAACGAGTTCGATAACGTAAACGTCGCCTCTACCCATAACAACTCCATTTGTCTGTACATGGACGGAAACTATGCCGTTCAGAACGACACTTGGATCACCTCATGGCGTAATTGCAGATTCGATACGGTAAACTCTCAAAATTCCGTGTGCGCCTGGTTTAAATTCGTCGACTCCAATTCATTTTACCGATGCCACTTCGCTTGTTACGACTCTTCCAGCAACGGGATCATATTCGATGCGCAGGCTAATAACGATTTCCCTTCTGGTATGGCATTCTATGATTGTTCGATCTATAACACCGTGGTCTATGAAGATGCGACACACAAAATCAGGAAAAATTACTTTTACGGAAACGGAACTTACGATAACGAGGTAATACCGACCCATCCTAAATTGATAGGGTTTACGGACGATGGGCGAAACTTTAACATGGCTCTGCAGCCGTTGTCGACAATGACGGCGAATGAAATCGGCAACGTTCAATGGATCAACAAAGGGCTGGCTGAATCCGTCACGCTTCCGGCAGGCGGGGAATGGGAATATGATATTCTTCTCGTTAATATATCGACGGGGATGTTTAACCGTGTCGGCGGCATTGCAGCCGGCGGCAGCGTTGTGAATAACACCGCGAACGTTTTCAAATTCGCGAGAGTGAAGAGATTGAAGGCATAATAACAACGCAGACTCGATTGGTTGGGAGTATTTATTATGAATAAACGGTTAAGCGACGTCATTATGGGGAACGAAGACAACTATATCATCCCGCTATTTTGGCTGCATGGAGAAGAAGAAGTGGTCATCCGCGAAGAAATGGCGCGCATCGATGAGGCGGGCATCCGAGCGTTATGCGTCGAGTCCCGCCCTCATCCGGATTTTATAGGCACGTCATGGTGGCGCGATATGGATATTATTATGGATGAAGCAAGAAAACGCGGCATGAAAATCTGGGTGTTCGACGACGATCACTTTCCTACCGGGCACGCAGCAGGTAAACTGAAGCATGCTTCCAGAGAGCTTCGCCGGCTCTTTATTAAAGAGCATCATATCGACGTTGTCGGTCCGATGAAGCATGCCTCCATCTCGATAAAGGCGCCCATCACCGGTTGGCAAACTGCCGATGAACGCGGGAATCGTCACATCGGGGTAGCGGCAGTCGAGCGGCGCCCCGGATCCGGCGATTTGATCGAAGGCAGCGAAATCGATTTAAGCCGATTAGTCAGCGGTGACATGTTATATTGGGATATTCCCGCAGGCTTTTGGCGAATATTTTTTTTCACCGAAACATCGACAGGCGGCAGCGAGCACGAAAAGGATTATTTGAATCCGATCGTTCCCGAATCGGTTCGCGTGCTGATCGATACGGTGTACGAACCCTTTTACGAGCGCTACGAAAACGACTTCGGGCATACGTTTGCGGGCTTTTTCTCGGATGAGCCGGGTTTCAATAACGACAAAGAGGCTTCGCTCGAAGCGAGAATCGGTTCGCGAATAGGGAAGAAAAACATGGTTCTGCCGTGGAGCGCGGAGCTGCAGGCGATACTTCAGGAACAATTCGGCTCCTCGTTCGTTTCTTGCCTGCCATTGTTTTGGCACGAGGGTGGCGCGGAAACTTGGAACGTTCGTTATGCTTATATGAACGAAGTGACCAAGCTGTATGCGAAACATTTCACCGATCAGATCGGAGACTGGTGCCGCAGCCATGGCGTCCAATATATAGGTCATATCATCGAAGACAATAATGCGCACGCAAGACTTGGTCCCGGTCCGGGACATTTTTTTCGAGCGTTGTGGGGGCAGGATATGTCAGGAATCGATGTCGTTCTTCGGCAAATCGTTCCGGGCTTCGATGAGACACCGCTTACCTGGATCGGGGGCGAGACCGACAGCGAATTTTTCCATTACGGGTTGGCCAAGCTAGGTTCTTCGCTCGGTCATCTCGATCCCAAGAAAAAAGGCCGCACGCTCGCGGAAGTGTTCGGTGCGTACGGTTGGTCCGAAGGGCTTAAGCTGATGAAATGGCTGACGGACCACATGCTTGTCCGGGGAGTGAACTATTATATTCCCCATTCGTTTTCTTTGAAGGAATACCCGGATCCGGATTGTCCGCCTCATCTGTATGCGAGAGGGAAAAACCCGCAGTATCGCTACTATAGCGAACTGAATCAATACACAAATCGGGTTTGCCATTTGCTTAACGGAGGACGTCATGTTGCGCCTGCGGCGGTGCTTTATCATGCAGAAGCCGAATGGTCGGGGGATTGCATGCTCTTCCATAAACCGGTCAAAGAGCTGCTGCGCGGGCAAATCGATTGCGATGTCGTTCCGTCGGACGTGCTCGCAGATACGGCGTTCGTCAGGGATGGTAAGCTGCATTTACACGAGGAACAGTTCAAGTGCTTAATATTGCCGTACAGCGAGGCGCTGCCGGGCAAGCTGTTGGCCTCTTTGAACGAATTCTCGGCGCAAGGCTTGCCGCTGCTGTTTGTCGGCGGGCTGCCGGTCCGTTCTAGCGACGGTGACGATGCGACAGATTTAATCGCGCGACTGGCCGCACATGACAGCGTCCGCTCCGTCTCATTGAGCGAGCTGACGAAGCAGCTAAAAGCAATGGGCATCCATGAAATCGAGCCGGAGGGGCAAACGCCCTATTTGCGCTACTACCATTACGAACATACCGATTTGGATGTGTATATGTTCTTCAATGAGCATCCTTATGAGCAATTGGAGGTTAACGTTCGGATTCCTGCAGAAGGCGATATTTTTCGGTACGACGCATTTTCCAATCGACTTGGACCAATTGACGATGAAGCGGTTCAGGCAGGCAAAGTCATCCCGTTGCAGCTTTACCCCTACGAGTCGGTCATTGTGTTGACAGGAGAAGGGGTATCACACATTCCGCCAGAAAACCGGATGCCGGTCATTGCCAAGCAACCGGATCAGGTTATGCCGATTTCCGGACCGTGGATCATTGCAACCGCCGACTCGGAGCTTTATCCAACGTTCAAGCCATGGAGGCAGCTGAATGAATTAACCGATCTGAGCCGTCCTGAACTGCTCCCTTCTTTTTCCGGTACTTTAAGATATGAAACGGCATTCGAATGGAAGCAAGCCGGAATATCGATCTATCTGGACCTTGGAGAAGTTTATGAAACGGCTCAAGTATGGTTAAACGGATCGGTTGTCGGTACCAGGATTTGTCCGCCTTACCGGCTTTACATTGGAGATCTTGTTCTTAATGGCGTGAATACAATTGCGATCGAGGTGACCAACACGCTTGTAAGGGAGCAACCTGATCCGTTTTCTCGCTTTTCTCAGTTAGAGCCGAGCGGCTTGATTGGACCGGTTCGGCTTCTTTATGCGGCAAGCGACGCAAATTAAGCGGGAAATATGGTATGCTGTTCCGGATATGGGCAAGCGAATGGGGTTCATCTTCCGTACTGTTAACAAAATTGAATCCAGAATATGGAGCAGGTCATCGAGATGAAGGCCACTGCCGACCGCAATAACAGAATTCTTAATATCGGCGTCGTAAATCGTCAGGAAAAATATTAGGGATAAGGCAAGGGATTGCGAGTTAGCGTTTGCTTGGGCGGAGGCGGATTTGCCAGGGGACTGGATACCGCAAGCTGATGTGATGCCAATCAAGTCCTGGCGCGCATTCCACTCATGTCGGGCAAGCCCATCTATATCGACAAGACGTTCTCGCCAGACTTGCAATCGGGAATCAGGATGTTCGAGTTGGCTGAAAAACACGGCACGCAGTTGTTCTCAAGCTCGGCACTGCGCTTTTCCAAAGAACTTGCGGATTATCCGGACAGCAGGGTGAGCAGAGATTCTATTGAGTTTATGGCCACGGCAGGCCCCTGTTATTACGACAATTATGCGGTGCATCTATTTGAGATGATCGTTTCAATGATGGGTGTGGGAGCGCGGAGAATCAAGAGCCTGTCTTCGAATCAAGGCAGGCTGCTTGTTACTGAATATGCAGATGGCCGTCAGGCTTCCATGCTCCAGATGGATCATGCGCCATTCTAGGCCAATTTGCAGCTTTGCAGCGGGGAAGGCTTGTTTATAGGAGAGTTCTCAGATTTTTTTGTGCGAATGATCGATGCGACGCTGAATTTTTACGAGTCGGGTATTCCACCGGTTCCCAAGGAAGAGACACTGGAAATTATGGCTCTTATTGAAGCGGGACGCCAGGCTCTCGCGAACAATGACAGTTAGATTCCGGTGAATAGGTAGCATGAGAGAGCTATGGAGTGAACTCCATAGCTCTCTTGTGGTGTCGCCCAGCATAGGCGTTATCTATAGGGTGAAAATCCCGAATGGCGAAGGCAGTAGTAGCCACTAGCTTAAGACAAGGGGGGCCGACCGTGAGGTCGAATCTGAAGGAAGTCGGCGGCAAACCTCCGGTTCGAGGAACACAAACCTCATATAAGGCTAACGACCGTTGGATGAGGCTGCCACACAAGCCGAAGTCCATACTGCCAAGGCGGACGAGAGTAGATGAGGCGAATAGATGGAGGGAAAGATAACGTTCCTACCTGGGGAGATCTGTACGGAATGCGGAATAACTCCGTAAATCCTATTGTAAAAGCAGCCTGAGCGTACAGAAGTCAGCAGAAGCCATAGTACGTGGGGTGTTGAAGTGGTGAATCCACGGGGGACATCGGAAGGGCATAATTCATCTCTGGTAACCTAAAACCAAAATAAAAAGGCTTATATCCCTAGGTGTGCCTAAGGACAAAGCCTTTGAATGGGGACATACTCATAAAGGGTATTGGCGAATTGCAGGTAGTCCGATTCTACAACGCGCATTGGATAACCAACACTGGAAATCCAATGGCTTAAAGAGCCTGTCGGATAGATATTTCAAATTACGGAATATGGGGGCTAGCCGCCCCCTGCTGCTCGATCGCGATAAATATTATCCAATGATCTGTTCCATGTGGATTTGATTTTCCTTGCTGAGATCAATAAAGATTTCATTCGATTGAATTAACGGACGTGTAGGATCGGTCGGATTGATAAGCACCACTTTTCCAGTTCTGCCGTCCGTTAATTCAACCATGCTGCCCACAAGCGCATTCATTATGCGTCTGGTAAAGGTTTGCAGAATCTGTGAATCGAAGTTGCCAAGGGAACCGATATACATTTGCCTAAGGATTTCGTAGAAAGGAGTGGCGTTTCGATAAACCCGATTGCTCGTCAAGGCATGGAATACATCGGAGATAGCGACGATTTTACTTAAATAATCAATTTGTTCGCCTCGCAAGCGCAGCGGATAACCCGAACCGTCTTCCCGTTCGTGATGCTGCAAGGCGATGAGGGCGGAACGCTGAGAAAGGCCGATACAGTTTTTAATCATGTCATAACCGAAGAGGGTATGTTTTTTCATGATTTCGAATTCTTCGTCGGTTAGTTTATCTGTCTTATTAAGAATCGTTTCAGGTACGCGCATCTTGCCCACGTCATGCAAGATGGCGCCGATCGTGAGAATGGCTAATTCATTTTCCGGTAATCCGACCCAACGTCCGAGCATGGAAGAGATAGCTCCGACGGCGATATTATGGCGGTAAGTATAATCATCTTTGGCTTGCATGGAAATAAGCAATGGAAACACCTGCGCTTGTTCAGTCGATTGAACGATGGCGGGCATCACTTCATTGCGGATGTCGAGGATAGGAATTTGTCCGGTCTGGCGGATTTCCTGGAAAATATGCTGTACTGTCGTAACGGATTCTTCAAGCGCCTGCAACGCTTTTTTTTCGCTGGTCAGGGGTACCACATCATGCTCATCCAATTGTATGCCATGAACTGTAAGCTTATTTAGGTCTTCTTTTGTTAATTTATGAGACATCGGAAGCACCAACACTCCTTTGGAATTGAATATGTCTCGACTTAATAGAAGGCCAGCCCATTCCGATCTAGACGTATCCCGTTGAGGTTCGATAATGAATCCTCCGATCTTAATCGCATCCGATTCATTGTATCAACCATTTCTGACAAATTTCTTAAAAAGCGAAGCATGCCTATTGCCGCCTGTCTTTCGTTTCGATATAATGTCCACTATACACAAACATTCGTCTTTCCTGGGAGGACGCATTATGGCGGAACGGTATTACGTCGTCCGCGAGGACTTGCTGCCGGAAGGCATACTCAAGACGGAGCAAGCCAAAGAGCTGCTGCGACGGGGTGAGGCGGCAACGATCAATGAAGCCGCGGAACGGGTCGGATTAAGCCGCAGCGCGTATTACAAATACAAAGACGGCGTGTATTCGCTTGAGCAAGCTTCCCGCGAAACGATTGCCACCTTGTCGATGGACTTGGAACATCGTTCAGGCGTGCTGTCGAAGGTTCTGGGAATGCTGGCGGCAGGCGAGGGAAACGTGCTCACGATATCGCAGTCCATTCCGCTTCAAGGGATGGCCAACGTCGTTGTTTCCTTGGATACTTCGCGCATTAACGGGGCTTTGCCGGAGCTTCTGGAGAAGCTTCGTTCATTAGATGGTGTCAAAAGGGCGACCGTGGTTGGGCGAAGTTAATTAAATTTAAAATTGCAGGGTGACTGTTGGAAGCGGAGGAACAAGAGATGAAGCCAGTAAAAGTAGGGTTGCTTGGATTAGGTACGGTTGGCACGGGTGTGGTCAGAATCGTGGAAGGCCATCAAGAGGATTTGTTAAACCAGGTGGGCTCCCCCATCTCGATTTCTCAGATACTAGTCAAGGATCGTACGAAGGGGCGCAACATTGCGGTTGAGGCTTCCAAGCTTACGGAAGATCCCTGGGAAATCGTGCGCAACCCTGATATTGACGTCATCGTTGAAGTCATGGGCGGAATCGCCCAGACGAAGGAATATATACTGGAAGCGCTGGAGCGGGGCAAACATATCGTAACAGCCAATAAAGATTTAATGGCGCTGCACGGCCCGGAAATATTGGAGAAGGCGCGCGAGAAGGGCTGCGACGTATTATACGAGGCAAGCGTGGCCGGCGGTATACCGATCATTCGCACGTTGATTGAAGGGTTCTCATCCGACCGTATTACGAAAATCATGGGTATCGTTAATGGGACGACCAATTATATTTTGACGAAAATGAGCCAAGAAGGCGCTGCATACGGCGATGTTCTGAAAGAGGCTCAAGAGCTCGGTTATGCGGAATCCGATCCGACTTCCGACGTAGAAGGACTTGATGCGGCGCGCAAAATGACGATTTTGTCGACGCTCGGATTCCGGGCTAACGTTTCTTTGGACCATGTAACGACCAAAGGCATAAGCAACGTGACTCAAGAAGACATCCAATATGCCAAACAGCTTGGCTATGTAGTGAAGCTGCTTGGAATCGCCGAACGCCAGGATGATTTCATCAGCGTGAGCGTGCAGCCGACCATGATCAAGAAAAGCCATCCGATTGCTTCCGTTAACGGTGTGTTTAATGCCGTTTACGTGCATGGCGAGGCGGTTGGGGAAACGATGTTCTATGGTCCGGGGGCTGGCGAGATGCCAACGGCGACATCGGTCGTCGCGGACTTGGTAGCGGTAGTCAAAAACATGAAGCTCGGCGTAAACGGACGGCAGGCACAGCTCTCATACAATGTCGTAAAGCTGAAAACGGACGAACAGATTGCCTCGAAATTTTTCCTGCTGCTGCATGTGGAAGATCGCGCAGGCGTTTTGGCGCAAATCGCTCAAGTATTTTCCGATTTCGATGTCAGCATCGAGTCCGTTATGCAGCCTTCTATGCCGAATATATCGAGCACGGAGATCATCATTATCACGCACGGTGCCAGCAAGGCGGCAATGAATAAAGTGCTGAAAGCTTTTGAAAGCTTATCCGCGGTTCGAAAGATCAAAAGCGTCTATCGCGTAGAAGGCTGATCTTTCGCTCTTCAATTGTGACTACGGCATTAAAGGAGCTTTGATATGCGCAATGCTAAACCTATTTCCGGACGAATTATCGTTAAAGTGCCTGCCAGTACCGCTAATCTAGGTCCGGGCTTCGATTCGCTCGGGATGGCTTTGTCTCTATTCGCTTGGATCAGCATGGAACCTTCGGAGACGACCCGAATTACGCTCGTGGGCGATAATCTGGAGGGCGTATCGCAAGACAAGACGAATTTGGTCTATGTGGTGGCCCAAAGCGTATTTGATAAAGCGGGAATCGAGCTTCCCGAATTGGATATTGGCATTCGCAGTGATATTCCCCTAACCAGAGGGCTTGGCAGCAGCGCCTCGGCTATTGTTGGAGCGCTTGTTGCTGCAAATTCACTTATCGGCAACGTTCTGACGGATGACGAACTATTCCAGATGGCGACGGCGCTTGAGAAACATCCCGATAATGTTGGCGCATCCTTATTCGGGGGCATTATCGCGGCAGCTTGGGACGGGACAAGGGCGGAGTATGTCCGCATCGAACCGCCATCCGGGATGGATGTGCTGGTGGCGATTCCGGAATTCGAACTGTCGACGAAGAAGGCACGCAATGTGCTGCCGGAGCAAATTACGTTAAGCGACGCCGTGTTTAACGTGACGCACAGCTCTTTGCTTACCGCTGCGCTGGCTTCTGGCCGATTGGACTTATTAAGCCATGCGATGAGAGACCGATTGCATCAGCCTTATCGCGCGGCGCTTATTCCGGGCATGGATAGGATTCTTCGCGAGGCGACCGATCACGGAGCGCTGGGGGCGGTGCTTTCCGGTGCAGGGCCGACTTTGCTGTTCCTTGCCCGGTCTGAACACTCCCGTAATGGGCAATTGGTTGCGTTCATTCAGGAAGTCATGGCCGGCGAAGGCATAACGGTTAAGACCCAATGGCTGGACCCTTGCTTACATGGGCCGCAAGTATTATTCATGGACGAGAATCATCCTGATTACGATAAAGACCCGCATAGATTATTAAGGAATGTGAAAGTGGAGGTGGGCGCATGAGCGTTCGTAAATCCGTAGCTCTATTGCCCCAAGGAACCGTATCGGACGAAGCGGTACGTTATTTATTCCGGAACGAGGACGTCGAGTTTGTGTATTGCAAAATGATTGCGGACGTCTTCCAACTGACTGCCAAAGGCGAAACGGATTGGGGAGTTATCCCGATAGAGAATACAATAGACGGCTCTGTGAATTTACATATCGACTGGCTCGTCCATGAAGTGGACTTGCCTATTCGCGCAGAGTGGGTTTTCCCTTCTGTCCAGAATCTGATCGGATCGGCAAGCGAATTATCGGACGATAATGGGCAGTGGGATCCGAGCAAAATTACGAAAGTCATGAGTCACCCCGTGGCAATGGCGCAATGTTTGCAGTTCATCCGTTCCAAGCTTCCCCATGCGGAACTGGAAACTCTTAGCAGCACGGCTGAAGGCGTTCGGATGGTCAAGAACAATCCCGGCAAAGGATGGGCGGCTTTAGGTACCCGCTTAGCGGCGTCGGATCTGGAGCTTGATATTTTGGAGGCGGGAGTTACCGACCATGACAACAATTTTACCCGGTTTTTGTTGGTCGGAAAGACGCCGTACGAGAACGAGGATGCCCCTCTGCGGAAGACAAGCATTCTGATCACGCTTCCGGAAGATTATCCGGGGGCGCTCCATCAAGTATTGTCCGCGTTCGCTTGGCGTCGCATCAACTTATCAAAGATTGAATCGCGGCCTACCAAGAAAAAGCTGGGCAACTACTATTTCTACATCGATATTGAATTATCGTTGGATACCGTACTCTTGCCTGCCGCCATTGCTGAGATTGAAGCGATCGGATGTCAGGTTCGCATACTGGGATCTTACCCCAGCCTGCCTTTCGAAGGGAAATGACGTTTGACCCGAAAGATCGTTGCCAAATGAATCCGACATGCCATAAGGCTATCGGATTTTTAAACTATCAGTAAGTATAAGTTTTGGGATCCTTATACTCATCTGATAGCTCGATACAAACGTATACCGCCGTCCCAATGACGGCCTTTTCACTTGTGCGATCAGAAAGTTTATAGACATCTACTCATCTGGGAAATGTAGGGAAAAACCGACACCTAATTTCCGTTCCATTTCGGAGAAAACGTACCATTATCCCCTCGCCTCAGAAGTAAGTTGCAAATCAGCGGATATTCGAGTGCCATGACAGAAGTGAGTTGCAATCAACGGATTTTCGAATGTCATGACTTGAGTGGGATTTGCCAACCAGCGGATATTTGAATGCCATGACTTGAGTGGGGAGTTGCAATCAACGGATTCCCGGGTATCATTCATAAGTTTGCCGTTTCGTGAATTGGAATGGATTGGAACGGAACGGGTTATCGGCAACTTAAAAAGCAGGTATCCCGAGCATCAAGCATTCCATAGGGTGAGACATTTTCCTTTCCACTTCGCCTTGCTTCCCCAGACCACCCAAGGAACGGTGAGAACCGGTTTGCTGCGGGTCAGTTCTTTGTAAGTCAAGGTTGGTGTTACGGCGCACCAATGGAGCAGTTGGCTGAAGACCGGGGTATGGCGGAGCTTTAAGTTCAACCGGAAACAAAACTCGTCTAAATAAGCCTGCAAATGTTTGGCCCCGATGCCATTAAACGTATTGTTCAGCCACGCGGTCACCTTCCACTTGATGGGGTTCAAAGCGGGGTGAAGTTTGCCGCGCCCCAAAACGGTCACAGCCTGTCCATCTATATGATTGTCTACGAACGCTTGGACGCCAGGTTTTTCA
>NZ_JAIOAP010000005.1 GCF_021190915.1 Cohnella silvisoli | reverse complement strand
GTAGCCAAGTGCGGAAGGGATAAGCGCTGAAAGCATCTAAGCGCGAAGCCTGCCTCAAGATGAGATTTCCCAATTCGTAAGACCCCTGGAAGAACACCAGGTTGATAGGCTCGGGGTGGAAGCGCGGCAACGTGTGCAGCTGACGAGTACTAATCGGTCGAGGGCTTATCCTAACGAATAGACACGTAAGACAATGGATACTCACCTTCTTCCGAAGCTGACCCGCACGTAAGTGTGGTGTCGACCACCGCTTTGTTTCGCATCCAGTTTTCAAGGCGCAAGCCCTTTTGCGCGTCTAAACGAAGTATTCTCTAACGAGAGTAGCTTCGTTTTTTTGCGTTCTCGTCCATATTGAGCGCTTTCTGCGAGTTAGCCCCACAAGATGCAGTAACCCCCTTTTATCCCATAAACTCTAACGCTGCACAATCACACCCGATGCAAACACTACCTCTACTCTGTATGCGAGAGGTGTCCTTTTATGGATGACGATCACAAATTAAACAGGTCCGCCGCCTTGTTGATCCTATTCCTTATTCTGGGGTGCGCGATGACGGGATGCGGGTCAGCTGGGTTCAAGGCATTGGAGCAAAAGGTGAACGAAGGATCTCAAGATAATGCTAAGTCGCACAGCAAAGCGCAATTCAAATTAAACGCTTCAAAGTCCAGCGTTATTCTAGACGATAATCGGCCAGTCTCGATAATGAAAACAACTTCGCCTATACGCGCCATTTATGTATCATCTCATGTGGCCAACAGCAGAAGAATGAAAGAACTAATCGGTCTTGTGGATCAAACGGAACTAAACGCAATGGTGTTGGATGTTAATAGCGGTATTTCATTGTCGTCGGCCGTTCAATCAGAAGGCAAGAGCGGTCAGGTTCACTTCGTTCCTTCGAACAAACGATCCGCGCAGCATTATCGTCAAGTGATCAAGCAGCTTAAAAACCACCATATTTATTTAATTGCCCGTATTGTCACATTTAAGAATCCTTCTCTTGCGGAAGTAAATCCGGCTTGGGCTCTCAAACGGAAAGACGGTAAGTTATGGAGGGATAGAAACGGAACCCCTTGGATAGATCCTTTTCGTCAGGAAGCGTGGGAGTATCCAATCGCTCTGGCTGAGCATGCGGCTAAAATCGGTTTCGACGAAATCCAATACGACTACGTACGCTTTCCTGAAAACGGTTCGAAGGTAGATCGAGAAGTCGCATATGCCAATAAGCAAGGTTGGACCAAGAGCGAAGCCGTTCGCCGTTTTCTTCATCGGGCCACTATACGGGCGCACAAATATGGGGCAAGGGTTTCCGCGGATGTTTTCGGAATGGTTGGCTCCTCGAATGATGATATGGGGATCGGACAAAAATGGGATGCAATCGCCAAAGAAGTGGATGTTATCTCGCCTATGATTTATCCGTCTCACTACTCCAAAGGGATGTGGGGTATCGACAATCCGGATCTTAGCCCAAGCCCAATCATAACTCGGGCCTTAATGGATACGGCAAAGCATAACCGGAAGCTGAATCAACAAGGATTTGTAACGGCCAGAGTGCGCCCGTGGCTGCAAGGCTTCACTGCGGGATGGGTTCATCCCCATCAGAAATACGGAGCCGCGCAAATTCGCGAGCAAATTCAAGCCGCGCGCAAAGCGGGTTTTAATTCCTACATGATCTGGAATTCGGCCAATAAATATTCTAAGTTCAATGCTTAAGAATGCTCCAATTGGATGAAAAAACGCTTACATGGTGCGGGTTTCCGCGCTTTCGAATGTGCTTGACAGCCTATGATGCCTCTGCTAAGATTGACGATAATCAATCGGAGACATTAGCCGGATAAGCAACCGGTAAAGGGGGTAGTTAACTGTGTGGCAAACAAAATTCGCCAAAGAAGGACTTACATTTGATGACGTACTGCTCGTTCCTCGTAAATCTTCCATTCTTCCTCGGGACGTAGATGTCTCAACAGTGCTTAGTCCTTCAGTAAAGCTCAACATACCGTTGATCAGTGCGGGGATGGATACGGTCACGGAAGCGGCTTTGGCGATTGCGATTGCGCGTGAAGGCGGAATCGGTATCATTCATAAGAACATGTCGATAGCGCAGCAGGCTGAAGAGGTGGACCGCGTTAAACGCTCCGAGAGCGGGGTTATTACGAATCCTTTCTCTCTGACGCCTGACCATCATGTATACGATGCAGAAGAGCTAATGGGCAAATACCGTATTTCGGGCGTGCCTATCGTTAACGAAGAGGGCAAATTGGTCGGTATTCTCACCAATCGCGATTTGCGGTTCGTACATGATTTTTCCATTAAGATTAGCGACGTCATGACACACGAGAACTTGGTAACGGCTCCCGTCGGAACGACGTTGCAGCAGGCGGAAGGCATTTTGCAGCGTCATAAGATCGAGAAGTTGCCGCTTGTAGATGAGACGAATACCCTTAAGGGCCTAATCACAATCAAGGATATCGAAAAAGCCATACAGTTCCCTAACGCAGCTAAAGACAGCCACGGACGTTTGCTAGTCGGAGCGGCGGTCGGCGTTTCTAAAGATACATTCGAACGAGCCGAAGCCTTGGTTCAAGCAAGTATTGACGTTCTTGTCGTAGACTCCGCACACGGTCATCACATTGACATCGTTACGATGGTTCGTAAATTGCGGGAGAAGTATCCGGAGCTCACGATCGTCGCGGGCAACGTTGCAACGGGCGAAGCGACGCGCGATTTGATCGAAGCAGGGGCGTCCGTGGTGAAAGTCGGCATCGGGCCGGGATCGATTTGTACGACGCGGATCATTGCCGGTATCGGGGTGCCGCAGATTACAGCTATATATGACTGCGCAACAGTAGCCCGTGAGTACAACATTCCAATCATTGCGGACGGCGGAATCAAGTACTCCGGTGAAGTCACCAAAGCGATCGCGGCTGGTGCTAGCGTCGTTATGCTTGGCAGTTTGTTTGCCGGTACGGAAGAAAGCCCGGGCGAATCCGAGATTTACCAAGGCCGTCGTTACAAGTCCTATCGTGGAATGGGTTCCATTGGAGCAATGAAAGAAGGCAGCAAGGACCGGTACTTCCAAGAGAACGAAAGCAAGCTGGTGCCGGAAGGAATCGAAGGCAGGGTCGCTTACAAAGGGCCGCTTAAAGATACGATCCACCAATTAATGGGCGGCTTGCGTTCCGGTATGGGGTATTGCGGTACGTCTTCCATCGAGGAATTGAAGAACGATACCCAATTCGTTCGGATTACGGGAGCTGGATTGCGCGAGAGCCATCCGCATGACGTACAAATTACGAAGGAAGCGCCAAACTACTCGATGTAGGATCCTGATTAGGTATTAGGTTTGAGCCTATAGAGGAGCCGAGGGACAGGAACGATTCTGACCTTCGGCTTTTTCCTTTCCAGAGTCGTATGTTACAATGGAGCGAAGGAATTTTATCGAAAAAGGAGAGAATGCGTTGAATCGCCATCATCTATTGTTGTTACCTAAATCATTCTTTACGAAGCGGTTCGTCGCCGTTGTCGTTCTCATTAATCTTTTGTTTATGTTTGTTTTATCCTCGCTAGCTTCGGCTGCTGATTCTCAAACGCCCGGAGCACCGCAACTGGATGCCAAATCGGCTATCTTAATGGATGCGGAAAGCGGGCAAATACTCTATCAATTTAAAGCGGATGTTGCCGCCCCACCCGCCAGCATGTCGAAGATGATGACGGAATACTTAGTTTCCAGAGCGGTTAAACAAGGCAAGCTCTCCTGGGATGAGAAAGTAAAGGTTACCGAGAACGCTGCCAAACAAAAGGGCAGCCGAATTTTCCTTGCCGAGGGAGACCAACATACGATCAAAGAATTGTACGTTGCGATGGCAGTAGGTTCAGCTAATGATGCCACGGCACAGCTGGCGGAATCGGTTGCCGGGTCTGAGGAAGCATTCGCTAAGCAAATGAACGAAACCGCGGCGGAGCTTGGGATGACTACCGCTCATTTTATTAACTCGACCGGTCTTGACCGCGCGGATATGCCCGAGAAATTCCGGCCTTCTTCCATTGAAGGCGAAACGGTTATGTCAGCTCGGGATTCGGCTATTCTGGCTTACCATATCCTCAAGGAAGAGCCGGAGTTTCTGGAGACGGCCAAAATTCAGAAGTACAAGTTCCGCGAGCGCGATAAGAAAGCCATCGATAACTGGAACTGGATGCTTGGCAGCAATAAAGATAATCCTAACTTGCGTAAGTTCGCTTACGAAGGCGTAGACGGTTTGAAAACCGGACATACGAGCAAGGCAGGCAACTGCTTTACAGGCACTGCACTGCGTAACGGAACTAGGCTTATCGCTGTTGTAATGGGAGTGCCCGGAGGTACGAATGATGGCAAGCGGTTCTTGGAAACCGCCAAGCTGTTCGATTACGGTTTTAACAATTTCGAGAAAAAGACGATTATCCAAGCTAAGGCGACCGTACCTGAATACGAGACGTTGAAAGTCAAAAAAGGCGTATCGACGAAATTGCCGGTCGTAACGGCAACGGATATCACGGTACTGATTCCGAAAGGACAACCGGTCGTGCCGGTCGTTCAAGAAGTGAAAAGTACGCCTGATCCGCTCGTTGCGCCGATTAAGCTTGGCGATAAGGTGGGAACAGTCACTTATAAGTATAAGGATCCATCTACCCAAGAAGACAAAACGATTTCCGTGGATTTGATTGCGGCGGAAGACGTCGATAAAGCAAGCTGGTGGCGGCTGCTGTTCCGCGCGATCGGCAACTTCTTCTCAGGCCTGTTTAAGGGAATCGTCAATCTTTTCTAAATTCCGACTTAAACCGTTGCCTATTCAACATTCTTCATGTAAAATTTATGGTTAGAATCTTCGGGAGGCATAAAAATAATGGAAACAGGAACTTCGAGAGTTAAACGCGGCATGGCCGAAATGCAAAAAGGCGGCGTCATCATGGATGTCATGAGCGTCGAGCAAGCAATAATAGCCGAAGCAGCTGGTGCAACGGCGATAATGGCTTTGGAAAGAGTGCCATCGGACATTCGTGCAGCCGGCGGCGTAGCTCGCATGGCAAATCCGGAATTGGTTGAGCAAGTCATCAAAGCCGTAAGCGTGCCTGTAATGGCGAAAGCGCGTATCGGGCATTTCGTTGAAGCAAAAGTGTTGGAATCCCTAGGCGTCGATTATATCGATGAGAGCGAAGTGCTTACTCCGGCGGATGAAGTATACCATATCGACAAGTCCTTGTTTACGATACCGTTCGTATGCGGCGCTAAGGATCTAGGCGAAGCGTTGCGCCGGATTCAAGAAGGGGCATCCATGCTTCGTACGAAGGGCGAGCCGGGAACGGGAAACATCGTTGAAGCGGTCCGTCATATGCGGATTATAACCGGTCAAGTTCGCAGAATTCAGAACTTGTCTAAGGACGAGTTATTCCACGAAGCCAAGATACTGGGAGTCGCTTATGATTTGTTGTTAGACGTTCACAACACCGGCCGTCTTCCGGTCGTTAACTTCGCTGCCGGAGGAGTAGCGACTCCGTCCGATGCAGCGCTTATGATGCATTTGGGCGCTGACGGCGTATTCGTAGGTTCCGGTATTTTCAAATCCGACAGCCCGGAGAAATTCGCCCGTGCGATTGTCGAAGCGACTACGCATTATGAAGATTACGAATTGATTGCACGAGTATCCAAAGATCTGGGCGCACCGATGAAAGGAATCGAGATTTCCAAGCTCCATTCCAGTGAGCGGATGCAGGATCGCGGACTTTAAGCCATTCGATAAGGGCTCTATAACATGGCTTGTCATGCACGCGGTTAACTATCGAGCGGCTTCCATTCGGCACAATCCTATGCCGAAGGAGGCCGTTCGAGATTTATGATATGTGCGGGGGAAGAAGGAAGAGACATGAGAATCGGAGTACTGGCACTGCAAGGGGCGGTCGCCGAGCATATTCGAAGCATCGAGCTAGCGGGCGGAACAGGGGTTGCGGTCAAGAAAACCGAGCAATTAGCTGAAATTGACGGACTCATTATTCCCGGAGGCGAGAGCACGACGATCGGCAAGCTCATGCGCAAATACGGTTTCGTCGAAGCGATACGCGAATATGCAGGCCAAGGCAAGCCGGTGTTCGGAACATGTGCCGGATTGATCGTATTGGCTGAGCGGCTTGAGGGGGCCGAAGAGCCTCATCTGCGGCTCATGGACATGACGGTAGCGCGCAATGCGTTCGGACGTCAGAGGGAGAGCTTCGAGACGGATCTAGACGTTAAGGGTATCGATACGCCGCTAAGAGCGGTGTTTATTCGTGCGCCGTTAATCAAGCAGGTCAGCGACAAGGTGGATATACTCTCCATGTACAAAGGGGAGATCGTAACCGCCAGACAAGGGAACTTGTTAGCGTCTTCCTACCATCCCGAATTGACCGACGATTATCGATTGCATGAGCTGTTCATTGGCATGGCTCGGGAAGCCAAGAACGTCAAAGCGGAATAAGAAAGGGGATAATCCTTCATGTTGGACGTAAAATTGCTCCGCAATGACTATGATAAAGTCGCCCAAGCGCTCACTAATCGTGGGGCTTCTTTGGATTTGATCTCGGCTTTTCCACAGCTGGACGTCAGCCGCCGGGAGAAGCTTACGGAAAGCGAGCAGCTCAAGAATCGCCGGAATATCGTTTCGCAAGACGTTGCCAAGCTTAAGAAAAGCGGCGAGAATGCGGATGATCTGATTTCCGAAATGCGAAACGTAAACGACCGAATCAAGCTGTTGGACGATGAGGTGCGTGAAATCGAGGCAGAGATGGACACCCTGCTGTTGTCCATTCCGAATGTGCCGCATGAGAGCGTGCCGGTCGGAGCATCAGAAGAGGACAACGTCGTTCTGCGCACCGTAGGACAGCCGCGGCAATTCGAATATGATCCGAAAGCCCATTGGGACCTAGGCACGGAACTTGGGATATTGGATTTCGAAGCGGCAGCGAAGGTTACGGGATCGAGATTCGTGTTCTATAGAGGCCTCGGAGCACGATTGGAACGGGCTTTGATCAATTTCATGATGGATCTTCATGCCGATAAGCATGGCTACGAAGAGATTTTGCCTCCTTATATCGTAAATCGGGACAGCTTGGTGGGTACGGGCCAGCTGCCGAAATTCGCGGAAGATCTGTTCAAGATAGAGGGAACGGATTACTTCCTCATTCCGACCGCCGAAGTACCTGTAACGAATTATCACCGCGAGGAAATATTGGCAACGGATGCGTTGCCTCAAGCATTCGTTGCTTTCAGCGGCTGTTTCCGCTCCGAAGCCGGCGCTTCCGGACGGGATACGCGCGGATTGATTCGTCAGCATCAATTCAATAAAGTCGAGCTGGTTCAGTTGGTTGCTCCCGATAAGTCCTACGAGGTATTGGAACAACTGACAGGGCATGCGGAGCGCGTACTCCAATTGCTTGAATTGCCTTACCGCGTTTTGTTGCTTTGCACGGGAGATATGGGCTTCGCCTCTGCGAAAACCTATGACTTAGAGGTGTGGATTCCAAGCGCCGCGACGTATCGGGAGATTTCTTCGTGCACCAACTTCGAGGATTTCCAAGCTCGCCGCGCGGGCATCCGTTACCGTCCCGAGAATGGTGCGAAGCCGGAATTCGTTCATACGCTCAATGGTTCCGGTCTTGCGCTTGGCCGTACGGTCGCTGCCATTCTGGAAAATTACCAGCAAGCGGACGGAACGATTAAAGTGCCTGAAGTATTGAAGCCTTACATGGGTGGAATTGATTCGATAACATCCAAGAAGTAGGGGTTGAAGTCATCCCACGGCTTGTGATATGATAATTTGGCAGTATCGGTCTGACCTTCACGGGAAAGTCGTCTGCCAGTCGTGGAGAGGTACCGAAGCGGTCATAACGGGGCGGTCTTGAAAACCGTTAGGGTGCAAGCCCACGTGGGTTCGAATCCCACCCTCTCCGCCATTCATCCATCATATGAATCCGATCCTTTAACAGGGGTCGGTTTTTTTAGGTTTAAAATACCGCATAAGAAAGGTTCAATGGGTCAACCTAACGAAGGTGGAGGTGCTCATCATGTCAAGCAATGACGAACTGACGGTTCCGCAGGATGATTTGGCTGCGGCCTGGCAAAGAACGCTGCCTGAGCGATTGCACGGCGGCGATAAAGCCGAAATAATGGCCGATGAGGCTGATCCAAGTACGCTCCGAGTCCATATTAAAACAGCGGGGCATCAGATGTTGGAGTTTGATTTCGCAGTTCAATATGTCGATAGCCGCGAAATCGATATTCAATTGACGGATGTTGAGAAGGATGGACAGACGGTTGATGAACGAACCGATATCATGCAGGATTTGATCGCGGACTATCGCCGTCACCTGCATGAAACCGCTCAAGCGTTGCATCATTATACCCATTCGTAGGAGGAGGCCAACCAGTTGTCCGATTCTAACGGTTTTGTTGACAAAAATTTAAGCAATGTAGCGGAGGATTTGGCTAAAAATCCGGTCAATTCTCACCAGGCTCAACAGTTACAGCAACAAACAAATGATCGCCGCCATCAAGATGCGCTCAATCATGATAAAACGACAGACCTAAAGCATTTCAAATCGTAAGGAGGCTGCCCTCTATGAGTAAGCCGAAGACGCAACCCGTGCCTCAGCCGGCAGATCACAAATCGCGGGATTCGACGGTGGAACATCAGCCGACAGAGCCGCTTGCCGGCTCCAAGTCCGTTAAGAACCAAAACCATACAAGGCATAATAACGCGGAAGGTTAATCCGGTCCCGGCGATCAGCCGGGATCTTTTACATAAAATAGTCAAAAAATTGACTAATTAAGCAGGCAGGACAAGGCTTAATGCGTTTACCCCAAGTATATACATTGGTATAATTAATTAAAATCGAATAAAGGAGGACTTGTTCATGACCGATGTAACAACGCTAGCACCCCCAGGCGCAACTAATCAGATCCGCCATCACAAGCAAACCCCCTTGGAAATCGCCCGTCGCATTATTTTTATTATCGTAGGAGCCGTCCTGGTTGCCGTAGCCTTGGAAATTTTCCTCGTAAATAATTCCATTATTGATGGAGGAGTTACGGGTATCTCCATTATGACCTCTTATTTGTCAGGCTTCCCGATCGGGATCTTCCTATTCATCCTCAACCTCCCCTTTCTTATTCTAGGTTATAAAACAATAGGCAAGACATTCGCCTTATCTACTCTGCTTGGAGTTATCGTATTATCCATCTCCACTACCCTTTTGCACCCCGTAGAACCATTTACCGATGATATTTTTCTAGCGGCTGTATTTGGAGGCATTTTCTTGGGAGCGGGAACGGGTATCGTTATCCGTGCGGGAGGTTCCCTGGACGGTACGGAAATCGTTGCGATTTTGCTTAACCGAAAGACTCCCTTCTCCGTGGGCCAGACAGTTATGTTCATCAACTTCTTCATCCTCGGAAGCGCGGGTTTCGTCTATTCTTGGGATCGCGCGATGTTTTCCTTGATTGCTTATTATATTGCGTTTAAGGTGATCGATCTCACTATCGAAGGTTTCGATGAATCCAAGTCCTGCTGGATCATCAGCGATAACTACAAGGATATCGGGGATGCCATTTTCGCTCGGCTTGGGCGCGGCATTACGCTGCTTCATGGTGAAGGCGGCTATGCGGGCGATCAGAAAAAAGTGATTTTCTGCGTGATTACCCGTTTGGAAGAAGCGAAGTTGAAGTCGATTGTTAACGAATACGATCCGGGAGCTTTCTTGGCCGTTGGTAATATTCATGACGTTAAAGGCGGAAGGTTCAAGAAGAAAGACATTCATTAACAGCAGTTACGGGTTTTTACGGAATTTAACATAATTTTAACAAAGAAAGTCTTTTCGCGGATGCGGAATTGAGATACAATGAACTTTGCTTGATTTTTGTTTATTTGATTATTTGGAAGGGGTTTGTTCATCTTGTTCAAAAGTAAATTAGGTTTCGTGGTCTTATCTATTCTATTGACGGTAGCGATCGTGCTTAGCGGCTGTACTAAAGATAAATCGCCTAAAGAAGCGCTTCAATCATCCATGTCGAAATCCGCGGAGATGAAATCCTACAACTTCAAAGGAAACATGAAGTTCGAGGATATCAACTTCCCTCAAGAAGACATGAGCGCTAATGAAGCGGCAGCCGTAATCAATACGTTGAAAAGCGCGGAGCTGTCGTGGACGGGTGCTTATCGCGCCGATCCATTGCTGATGGAAATTAACCTGCAGCTTGCTCTGAAGGGCGATCTTGCGGTTACTTTCAACGTTCCTATCGTGATGACAGGCGAGAAGGTTTGGGTGAAAATCCCGAACATTCCGATGCTGCCGATCCCAGAAGACGTAGTAGGTAAATTCGTCGAACTCGACTTGAAGAAACTCGCCGAGGAATCCGGTCAAACCTTGCCTAGCATGGACGTAGGCAAATCGCAGAAACTGATTAACGATGTTCTCGCGATCGTGTTTAAGAACGTTGAGGAAAAAGATTACATGACCGAGATTAAAGTAAAAGACGCAGGCTTGCCTGCCGATGTCGATGTGAATCAAGTCGTACAATTCCACATGGACAAATCTCAAATCGAACCGTTCGTCAATACGGTTATCGACAAGATCGCTCCGGAAATCATCGATCTTCTTTCCAAGAATGAAGATTACCGCAATCTGTTGCAATTGAAACAGCAGGACCTTGATGACGCCAAGAAAGCGCTCAGCGATGTGAAAAGCGGAGAAGTTGCAGATGGCTTAGCAGAAATGAAAAAAGAGCTTAAATCGCTTGAAATCAAATCGAATATCGGTTTCGACAAGAAAGAGTATCCGGTTTATACGGACGCGACAATTAAAGCGGCGATTGAATCTGCTGATTTGACCGGAAGCATGGGGATTAAAGTTGTTTCCCAGATTACCGGTATCAATAGCGAAGTGAAGTTTGAAATCGGCGAGCCGAAGGGCGCGGACGTGATTCCAATGGATCAGCTGGAAGAGAAATTGGGCGGCATGTTCGGCCGAAGCATGGATGGTTTGGATGGCACGGATGGATCGACCAGTACGGATGGTACGGACAGCACGGAAAGCAATTGATCAGGGCTTAATAGCTAAGTAAATGAAACCCTCGCCGATGGCGGGGGTTTTTTCACGTTGTATATTGAAGTTCCTTTCGAGTATAATAAGAACAAATGTTCCTATTAAGGAGGGGTTTCGTGTGACCATTGAAAGTTGTATCGGCCGTTTAGTCGAGATTGTTTATGTGGATACTAGCGGCAAATTCTCGCAGCGCCGCGTTAATTTATTCGCAATTCGTAATGGAAAGGCACGAGTGTTCGACTTAAATAAACGAGGGTTCCGAACGTTAAGCGTAGACCGTATATTGGCGGTACTTCCACTATCATCTTCAAGTATTAAACCCGTCGTTACTGCTCGCCAACCAACATAAATTTCCCTTTATCAGTTTTAATGATGGATCCTATAAGATCATTCTAATTGACCCGTTCCGCCTGCAGTGATAGGTTTAAGTGAGAATAGAATTAATGCGACATGAATACTAGGAATTTTGCTCAATATAGACTACGCGGGGTGGATATTGTTGGAACTTCAAGTTACAAACAGTCCTTTTAATCAGGAGCAGGTAGAACTGCTTAATCGCCTTCTGCCTAATCTAACGGATGCACAACGGATCTGGCTGAGCGGGTATCTTACAGCTCTTCAAGGAGCAACAGGTGCAGTGACGTCCGGTGTTACGCCGCAAGCGACCTTGTTGGCAACGAATGTAACGGCTCCCTCCAAAGAAGTAACCATTCTCTTCGGATCGCAGACCGGCAACAGCCATGGGTTGGCCAAGAAGATGTCCAAGAAGCTGGAGGAGCAAGGTTTTCATGTAACGCTCTCCTCGATGGGCGACTTCAAACCGAATGGCTTAAAGAATGTCCAAAACCTGCTTATCGTGGTAAGCACTCATGGGGAAGGAGAGCCGCCGGATAACGCCATTCCTTTCTATGAGTTCCTTCACAGCAAGAGAGCCCCTCAACTGGAGAGCCTGCGATTTTCCGTGCTCGCACTGGGAGATACATCTTATGAGTTTTACTGCCAAACAGGCAAAGATTTCGATAAGCGATTGGAAGAACTGGGCGGTAAGCGGCTTACCCCGCGTATTGACTGCGACGTGGATTATGACGAGCCTGCTGCGGAGTGGATGAACCAAGTCCTAGGCTCACTTAGCGAGATGTCGACAGCCTCCACAATTGCGAGTGGAGCCAGCGCGGATGCCCGGAGTGAGAAGGAGTCGGAATACTCCAGGACGAATCCGTTTCAAGCCGAAGTTCTTGAGAATTTGAATTTGAACGGCCGTGGATCGGATCGGGAAACTCGCCATATCGAGCTATCTCTTGAGGGATCGAACCTTCAGTATGAACCTGGTGACAGCGTAGGCATTTATCCCGAGAACAATCCTCGTCTCGTGGATGAGTTAATCGAAGCGATGGGCTGGAGAGCGGATGAGCTCGTCCCCATTAATAAGAATGGCGATAAGCTGCCATTGAGAGAGGCGTTGCTACGCCATTATGAGATTACCGTGCTGACGAAACCGTTGCTGACGCAAGCGGCGAATTTTGCTTCAGGTAATGGGCTGAAAGAGCTTCTTGAATCGGGACGCGAACAAGAGCTTAGGACGTATATGGACGAGCGAGATTTATTGGATTTGGTGCAAGATTACTCCCTTAAGGGCGTGTCCGCTGGCGATTTCGTAACGATCCTTCGGAAAATACCTGCTCGCTTGTATTCGATCGCAAGCAGCTCGAAAGCATTTCCGGATGAGGTGCACGTCACGGTCCGCACGGTACGATACGAAGCCCATGGAAGAGACCGCTACGGCGTTTGTTCCGTTCAGCTCGCAGAGCGTGTGCAGTTGGGTGAAAAGTTACCGGTTTACATCCAACAGAACTCGAACTTCAAGCTTCCGGAGAATCAGGACACGCCTATCATAATGATTGGACCGGGTACGGGCGTCGCTCCGTTCAGGGCCTTCTTAGGAGAAAGAGAAGAGATCGGAGCGAAAGGGAAAACGTGGTTATTTTATGGCGATCAGCACTTCTCCACAGACTTCCTTTATCAGATTGAATGGCAGCATTGGCTTAAGGATGGCGTGCTTACACGTATGGATGTCGCGTTCTCCCGCGATACCGATAAGAAGGTATACGTACAGCATCGGATGCTTGAGAAGAGCGGGGAGTTCTACAAATGGCTGCAAGAGGGGGCCGTTGTATATGTCTGCGGCGACGAGAAAAAGATGGCACATGACGTCCACGCAGCCCTGTTAACGATCCTTCAACAAGAAGGCTCTTTGAGCCCGGAGGAAGCTGCGGAATACTTGACCCGTATGCAACAGCACAAACGTTATCAGCGGGACGTTTACTAGATCCGGATCCCAATGGTTGCGAGAGGAGAAAAGCCAAATGTCAGAAAATCATTTACTGTCGTCGAATAGTGCGCCGCACAGCGATGTAGAGCAAATCAAGAAACGAACCAATTACCTGCGGGGGAGCCTTGCAGAAACGCTTAAAGACGTAATCACGGGTTCCATACCCGAAGATGATAATCGACTGATGAAATTCCATGGCAGTTACATGCAGGATGATCGGGACTTGCGTAATGAACGGAAAAAGCAGAAGCTGGAGCCGGCTTATCAGTTCATGCTGCGTGTACGTGCGGCTGGCGGGGTTGTTACACCGGAGCAATGGCTGATGATGGACCGCGTCGCACAGAAATACGGAAGCGGAACGATTCGTCTGACAACCCGTCAGTCCTTCCAGCTGCATGGCGTAATCAAGTGGAACTTGAAGCAGACGATTCGAGAAGTGAACGATTCATTGCTAAGCACCCTTGCCGCTTGCGGCGACGTGAATCGCAACGTCATGTGTAACCCGAATCCGTATCAATCGGAAGTTCATTCCGAAGTGTACGAGTGGGCCAGCCGCGTCAGTCAACACCTTGATCCCCATACCAAAGCCTATCACGAGATCTGGCTTGATGGCGAGAAAGTGGTGGACAGCCTGGATAGCGGGGTAGAACAAGAGCCGATTTATGGGCCGGTCTATTTACCGCGTAAGTTCAAGATTGGAATGGCCATCCCCCCTTCTAACGATGTTGATGTATTTTCCCAGGATCTTGGGTTCATTGCCATTATCGAAGAAGGACGCTTAAAGGGCTTTAATGTCTCGGTAGGCGGCGGGATGGGAATGACGCATGGCGATACGAAAACATATCCCCAGGTGGGTCAAGTGATCGGGTTCTGTTCCCTCGAACAGCTTATCGACGTAGCGGAGAAGACGGTCACGATTCAGCGGGATTACGGCGATCGTTCGGTCCGGAAGCATGCGCGTTTCAAGTATACGATCGATGACCGCGGCATTGAATGGTTCATCGATGAGCTAAGCAATCGTCTAGGTTGGAAGCTTGAGGAAGCACGTCCTTACCATTTCGACCATAACGGGGATCGCTATGGCTGGGTGAAGGGGAGCAATGGAAAGTGGCATTACACCCTTTTTATCCAAAACGGCCGAATTAAAGACGAAGACAATTACCCTCTGATGACGGGGCTTCGGGAAATCGCTAAGGTGCATAATGGGGATTTCCGGCTCACGCCGAACCAGAACTTAATCATCGGCAACGTAAGCAGTCAGAAGAAGAAAAAGATTGAGGAATTGGCTGACAAGTATGGGCTCACCGATGGAATCCATCATTCAGCATTGCGGAGAAGCTCCATGGCCTGCGTAGCTTTCCCAACTTGTGGGCTTGCGATGGCCGAATCGGAACGTTATCTTCCTACGCTGCTTGATAAGATCGAGCCGATGCTTACGGAAGCCGGCTTGCGCGACGAGGAGATTGTCATTCGCATGACCGGCTGTCCGAATGGATGCGCACGTCCAGCGTTGGCGGAAATTGCGTTCATTGGCAAGGCGCCCGGCAAATACAACATGTATTTGGGAGGCGGTTTTGCCGGAAATCGACTCAACAAGCTGTATAAGGAAAACATCGGCGAAGCGGAGATTCTGGAGTCGCTGCAGCCCATTGTTACTCAATATTCGAAAGAACGGCAGCAAGGCGAGCACTTCGGCGATTTTGTCATTCGTACTGGCTATGTCAAAGAAGTTCATTCGGGATTGGATTTTCATTCGTAATGCAAAAGTCTTCAAGTTACTTGATTCTTGAGTATCTTGAAGGCTTTTTTGTTGGAGATGGGTACCAAAAAGAACCGCACAATAGCACGGTTCTGTAAACTTGCATGTGGTGGCGGCCCCTAGAGGACTACGGTTTAAGAAACAGTTAGTAACCCAGTATTAGCCAGCATGCCTTACGTTACTTCCGTACATTCAACAGATAAGGTATAAGAAAAAAGTAAAAATTATTTGGCAGCGGCTAAATGGGGGATTACACGTAGCAGAAATAAAACAAGTCAAGACGGACAACAACATAGAATGGGAACTCTCAAAAGAATATGATTATGAAAAAAGTAAATAATTAAAACGAGAACCACGGCCCTATGCTGTGGTTCTCGTTTTAATTATTAATGAGTATTGTTCATGACGGCAACATCGCTTTTTTGCACTATAAGAATGGACGCCAAACCGAGCCTTTTGCCGTTACTGTATTACGAGAATCCCTGCCACTTTCCGGCTGTCATGATATACGGCGAGTGCCATATGATCTTCACGATCGATGAAGGCCAGCGTGAAATATTCCAGAGGCACCGATAGATGCTGAAGGAATTCATGAACGAAGCGGTACGAGTCGTGCGGCGTTTGCGCCTGCAACGAGTGCAAACAAGCGAAAGCCGATCGCGACCTCGACGAGTTCATGGGGACTCCGAAGTAAAGGTTGGTAGAAAGGGTCTGTATTGAAAAAAGCCTGAGACTTACCTCCCCGAGGGACGGCGTAGTCGCAGGCTTTTTTGGTTGTAATTCTTATTGATGTCGAAGAAGGATGTGGTTATGCGCCTTGTCCCATTCCACGTCGAGACCGGCTTGTTCTGCTGCGGCGCGAAGGGAGACGTAATTCTTCTTGTCCTTGCCTTTCGTGATTTGGATAACCTTCGGAAGCGTAATTCCCAGCACCTTCAAAGCGTTGTCGGTCGTGATGAGCGTGGTGCCTTGGATAAGCACAGTATCGACTTTCACCAAAGCTCCGTCCAAGCTGATGCTCAGCTTACCGTTGGCCGGCAATCCGACAGGCAGCTTAGCGAACCGCAGAATTCGAATCTCGTTGTTGAGCAAGTCGGCAACGAGGATTCGGCCGTCGGCCGTTAATGCGACGTCGGTCGGATTATTGAACTGGGCATTCTTCTCGATCCCATTGGCCGATCCGGAATTCTGATTCGCATCTCCGGCTAACGTAGTCACGATCCCGTGGTACAAGTAACGGATGGAATGATTCAGGCTATCGGCGATGACCAATCCGCCTTCATCGGTGGCGACGATTCCCGTTGGATGGTTGAACTGGGCTTTGGCGGCGGCGCCGTCGGCATAGCCCCCTTGAGCATACAGAGGATCCGCATCATATAAGGAGCCAGTGGACGAGGATGCGGCGATGCCGGCAACCGTAGTTACGGTTCCTAGGGTCAAATCAATGTACCTAATGCTTTGGTTACCTGAGTCGCTGACGTATAGGTTGCCCTTGGAATCCAGGGCGAGAGCCGAGGGCTCGTTGAACTTCGCATCCTTAAGAGCGCCGTCTTGGAAGTCTCCAACGACAACGGTGGCGTCTGGAGAGGATTTCGCTTTGCGAGTCGAAGCGGCATTCAATGTGCTTACCGTTCCGTCCTTGGCGATGGCGCGAATGCTGTTATTCAAGGTGTCGGCTACATAAACGGTGCCATCCTTGGCTACCGCTACGTCCGAAGGGGAGTGGAACTTGGCTGCGCGGCCTACTCCATCGTCGTTGCCTTCAACGCCGTTACCGGCAAGAGTCTTAACATTGCCTTGCTTGTCGATGAGGCGAATCGCGTGATTGTCGGTATCGGCAACGTAGATGTTGCCTTGGTCGTCGGCCGCGATGCCGTTCGGATGGTTGAAGAACGACTCGTCGCCTTGGCCGTCGAGCAGACCGCCGACGGGAAGTCCCAAGCGATCCTTGTCTACGTAGACACCGGCGATGTCTTTCGTTACGCCGTTAGCAAGCTGCTTAATCGATTGATTGCCCGAATCCGAAATTAGGATCGTTCCGTCCGGCAAGGCGAGGATACTGCCCGGAGCGCGGAACGAGGAGGTCGCCGCTGCTCCGTTCAAATCATCGAATTGACCGGTTCCCGCAAAGGTGCTAATGCTGCTAAGTGCACGGTATGGGGAAGCTTGCGCGTGCAGGGAGTCCGAAGAAATCCCTGCCGCGTTGGTCGTCGTGCCGCCGATTAGTGCAATGGCTAATGCGGCTATTAATGGTTTTTTGAGATTGGTCATGGGTGGGGAACTCCTCCTCCTAGTCCTGGATCCGGAAATGATCCTCCCGGTCCTCCCGGTACTCCCGATCCTGATCCTGAACCGACGGTAGTCTCGCAAACGGTTTGAGTAATGCCTCCAAGCACCCCTGAATTAAAGGTAACCCGTACGACATCTCCGGGGTTCAAGGTAGTGCCGGGAATCGTAATAATGAGTTTCGGGGAACCCATTAAGGTATCCCAACCAATAGAGCTTGAGCTTAAAGTTATGGAAGTAGGAGCACCCATAGCAGGGGTCACTACGATCGATGATAAGAACTTCGAAAGAGTAGTATTGGATGTTATAGATTCTGCTAGAGGACTAGTGAATGAAATCGTTAATTGATTTTGAGATCCAACTCCTATATTCGAGAGAGAGAATGCATCCTGTGCCACAGGTAAAGTATAGTACGTGAGCACGAAGCCTACGACTTTGCCTGACGCGTCGGTAGCGGCCAGCCCGATATGTTGCTTACCGTTACTAATATCGATGTCTTGTTCGGATGAATAATCGGTTCCGCCGAAGGTTGCCCCTACAGCTGGGGTAGCGATCGAACTGGTGCTTGTTAGGATCTGATACTTCGTCGCTCCGGTTGGAAGGTTAGCGAGACTTACATAGAGCTTGGCCGTATCCGATTGACTTCCGCCTACGGGACCGGAATAATGTTTTGGAAAATACAATGAAACAAGTTCAGACGGCGTCTCGGTAGGAGCGGTATACTCGACGAGCTTGAATCTTACGACATTACCCGAAGCATCGGTAGCAGCCAAAGCGATAAATTGCTTTCCGCCGCTCATGTCGATGTCTACTCCCGCGGAATAATCCGTTCCGCCGAAGCTAGATCCGGCTATGGGCGTGGCGATCGGAGCGACGCTAGCGATGATTTGCCACTTCGTTGCTCCGGTAGGTAACTGCCCCAAAGTCGCGAATTTGGCTTTGCCCGATCCGCTACCTTGTTCGGGTAGGGAGTAATCCGTAGTAGGAGTCAGCGCTCCGGGAGCAACGGCAATGTTATTTCCGCTCACCGTAATATCGACGAATTTGACGACTAAGCCTGTTGAGCTAACGATCTCGTACAATCCGATATGGTCGCCCGCGGATACATTAGCGATATTGTTTCCCGAAACGTAAGCGACGCCGGTATCCCGAGCATCGAATGTTACGTTCGGAGTCGTAAAGGCGGTCGCTTGCTTCACAATGCGCAGACTGTTATTGGTGCCGGCGGCATACGAGATCCGAGTTGCGCCAACGACGGTGCCATTGGCGACGGTAAACCCTGTAATTTCGGTAGCATTAGCCGGGGCCGGCGGCGTAGAATTGTTCGATGTGCTCGTATTTGTTGGTGTTGTCGTTGAAGGTTTATTTAATCCCAAAGCTTCTTTTTCTTTCGCAATTCGAGCTTTCTCGTCTTCCAGCTTCTTCAAGGCATCCGCTAGCTTCTGTTTCGCAGCGGATTCTGCTGTCTTTTTGGCTGCATCCGCTGCCTTTTTCGCGTCTTCCAGCTTTTTCAGCTCGGCATCCTTCGCTTTCTGAAGATCGGGGTCGACCCCCGCCGTTTTGTCAAGTGGCGTGACTTTATTCAGATCGAGAGGCTTCGATGAAGTCTGATTTACTTCCTCAATCGTCTTTTCAATTTTCCCCTTGTCCACTTTGTTCGTATCAACCGCTGTTTTGACGACATTTCCGATCAGGTTGTCCAGGTTCTTGCTGACTTTATCTAGCGTATCTTGATCCGAAGTCGATAAGGAGGAGGTGGCGCCATCGCGGCTAAGAGCGGTATCTGCACCTTTGGCAATCTTGTCCTTCTGGCTAGCGATGAACTCTGCGTTCTCCTGATCGATAGAGGCTTTATCCTTAACAATAGCTTCAATGATTTCGGAAGAGGTTCCGGAGACGAGTGCATTAGGATCAATGATGCTGACTTTAGTCTCAAGATCGCTGACTTGATCCCGAGAATCCAAGGAGAGCTGTTGTGATGGCGCAATAAGAATAGGATTATTCTCGTTACTGTTATTATTACTATTAGGAGTGGCCGACACGATGCCGGCGGCTACGGCAGTATAAGTTTCCCCTGTTTCAGAGTCGACATTGGTCAACACTTTGGTTCCTCGAACGGTTAAATCCGCATTAGCTGTAACGAGCTTGAAGCTATCGTTCTTAGAGAGCTTGTTGACGTTAGACCAGACCGATCCGGCGACGATCTGAAGCTTCGTCAGCTTCCCGTTCCCTTGATTTTTCAGAACGGACAACACAACGGAAGTATCCGAGCCCAGAGAGACGACATCGTGACTGTCGCTTGCCGTCAATTGCGCGAACGACTTTTCGTCGACTTGGACGGAATCGCCTTGACGAAGCTTCATTCCCACGAAGGCGTTCCTTAATAGCGCTCCGCCGGCGGATTTAATATGTACCGTCCCTGCAAGCTCTGTAATTACCAGCTCGCGCGTTGCCGTCTTCCCCGCGGCATAGCCGGTTGAGGACGTGACTAACCCGAGCAGCAGACCTGCTGCTAGAATCATTTGAATCTTGGATCTCATTCCCACGTAAACACTCTCCTTAGGTTGGTGATTCGACAAAATTCTTTCATAATTGATTATATCGGCATAGGAAAAAAGAACCATTAGTCATTTTTGAATAACTGAAAAAAGAACCGCGCAGCTACGCGGGTCTGAAATATTTGAAAAATGGCGGACCCGACCAGAATCGAACGGATATCTACCCTTTAGGAGAGGGTTGCTCTGTTCGTTGAGCTACGGGGCCGCAATAGTGAAGATGATACCGAAAGTTGAATGAGACCTAAAGAGGTGCGTTCGCCCTCTCCAACCCGCAGGGCGGTTCTAGCCCAATCGTTGTTGTCCTGTTGTTGTCCTGTTGTTGTCCTGTTGTTGTCCTGTTGTTGTTCTAATGACAGCCGAAGGACAACCTTACCCACAAGCACCTAATCCCAACAATTCCACAACAAAAAAAGAACCGCACAACAGCACGGTTCTTCGAACTTTTATAAGTGGCGGCCCCGAGAGGACTTGAACCTCCGACCTGCGGTTTAGGAAACCGTCGCTCTATCCGCTGAGCTACGGAGCCACAATGGTTATCATTATAACACAAACCTCTGCCGAGGACATAGTAACACGACAAACTTTATGGGAACATCAAAACAAATTTTCCCGGCAGAATAAGGCGGACCTAGAGAAGGAGCAGGAAGCATAAAGGGTGATCTTAGGAAGCCAATATCAGCTCTTAAGACCACCCTTTTTAATGAAATTTAAGCTTCCTCGCGCAATTCTTCGATCAGGTTCGCCTTCTCCATTCGCCGCAGAGGGCCTTGCACGGAGATCAAACCCACGAGAAGCGCGGCACCGCCAGCGATTAGTGATGCACTCCAAGGGAACTCGAAAGGCATGCCTTGTACACCGGACAGCTGTACGTAGAGGAAATAGCTGAAGCCTGCCCCGAGCAGAATACCCCAGATACTTCCGATGACCCCGAACCAGACGCCTTCCGCCGACGCCATTCGCCGAATTTGACCCATTGTCATGCCTACGGCCTGCAGCAGGCCGATTTCACGGCGCCGGAGCAACAGATTAGTCTGCACAGTGTTAATAATATTCAGGCTGCCGATCACTCCGATGATGACCAAGAAGCTATATACGAATATTTGCATCTGCAGATTAAAGTTACGCGTTTCCTTCTGCTCCGCGGCAATGTCGATCAGGCGGCTGCCCGGAGTACTGCGCGCAATTTCCTCCAGATTCTGCTTGATTAAGTTGGAATCAGCCCCATCTTTCAGCGCTACGTCTATTCCAGTCCGCGCCGTACCGTATGAATTCAAATAATCAGTCTTCGGAATTGCCTCTAGCAGCTTAGCGAAAGTCGGCTTTGCCGCAATGATGACTAAACTATTTTCTTGATAGGCCGCGTCAAAAGGGGATTGAGTTAAGATTCCCGCTACCGTTACTTCGCGAACCTGTTTGGCTGTCGGCATCTTGGAATAGTCGGTCATCAGAGTCAATTTATCTCCGACTTTGTAGCGAGTTAAAGGCATAATCTCCTTTTTACCTGCAACGGTAAGAGGTTTAACTGTTTGTATGAGAAGTACCCCATCGGCAGCGGATAACTTCTTAGGATCCGCAGTTCCCGATATCACGTATTTCGCAGCTTCTTGAAATCTTGCCTCATCGTAAAGCATCAGCCTTGAGTAAACGACTTTATTAGATTGCCCATTCCATTTGACTTGCTCAAATTGACCATCCGTTTTCTTGGCGAAATCATTTTTGAATTGTTTGTCCGGCACTAGAGCCTGCGGATCAATACTCTGATATTTGCCATAGACGCCATAGACTCCCGGCAGCTCTCGAAGCTGCTTCATCTTATCGTCGGAGACAATATCGCTGGCTTGTTGGGGCTTACCCGTATCATCGGAGAAGAAATTACGAGTGAGTTGGAAAGCAACACGATCATCTTCGTTCGTAGTTGTCGTCAAGTTCAAGGTTTGCTGGGTAAAATAGTGAAATACGATAAACAGCATAATACTGATTACAATAGAAAAAGTCGTGATCCGGAATTTGGTGCGATTACGGCGTATATTGTTAGAAGCCATCTGTCCTTCGATTCCCAACAGGCTGAGAACAGAGGGAATTCGCAAGCGCCGATAGGATTCCCGCACGATACTGCCGGCGCCCTTCACGGCTTCGACGGGAGATACGCTTGAGGCTTTGCGGGCTGGGAGCCAAGCCGCTAAGTATACCGCTAGGAATCCAATTACGAAACTGCCCCCTATAATCCACCAATGGAAAGTTAACTGAAATTTTTCCATCATCATGATTTTCATTCCGCCCTTGGCCATGAGCGATAACACGAGCCATAAACCGGACCAGCCGATCAGCAATCCGAGAGGAACGCCAATGACGGATAAAACGGTTGCTTCGCGTAAGACCAAGTTGCGGACTTGTCGAGGGGAAGCTCCCAAAGTACGCAGCAGACCGAACTGCCTAATTCTCTCCAGTACGGCGATATGAAAGGCATTGTAGATAACGGCTACAGTAGAAAGCACGACAAGGCCGACTAATGTGCCGAATATGATGGCAAGCGCCCTGTTAAGGCCTGTATCGCGGCTTTCGCCCATGAGTGCGAGCAGGTTAGTATTGGTGAACATATCTTTGCTAAGCTTGCTGAAATCAGTCAACTGCCGGTTAATATCGACGCCGGGCTTAAACGTAAGAAATAGAGCGGTTTTCGAATCGATAATCAGGTGAGCAGGATCCATTAGCGTATAGGCTTTAGAAGAACCCTTTAGTTGGGTTATTTTCTGATTATTCATTATTCCTACGATCCGATAGGCATGGGGTTTCCCGTCCGGTCCGTTTAATTCCGCTGATCCGTTTAGCTTAGGCGTGCCCGGAAGCAGATCTAGAAGCCATTGTTCGACGATGAGTTCGTCGGCCGAAGCGGGCAACCGTCCTTCCTGAAGATGAGCCGGAAGAAGCTTAAGAGCGCCTTCATCCACGCTGCCAAGCTCGACTTTATAATTGCCTTGCAACGATGTGGACTCGCCAGGACGATAAATTCCTAATTGATCGACAAGCATGTGTTTCTTAAGCGTCTCGTACAATTCCGGGGTCGACTTACTGAAGCCTATATGGAAAGAGCCATCCTCGTATTTGGCGTTAAGGATCATATTATCCTTTAAGGCTTGCCCCATTGTTCCAAGAGCGCTTATGAGCGCAACGGAGAGGATAATGCCGACAATGGTCAGGATGGACCTTCTTCGTTGCTGCTTTAGATATCGTCCGGCCATTGCGCCATAGCTCTTCATATGCCCCTCCCGCCGCTGCTCGTATCATTGATAAGCTTGCCATCCTGCATATTCAATACACGATCGGCTTCCGCGGCGACATTCATATCATGGGAAATAACGATAACCGTCTGATGGTATTGTCGCACCGCCAGCTTCAAGAGCTCTAACACTTCCCGACCGTTCGCGCTGTCCAAGTTTCCCGTCGGCTCATCGGCTAGAACGATCGCAGGACGATAGGCTAGCGCCCGTCCGATCGCAACCCTCTGCTGTTGTCCGCCCGACAGCTCGGAGGGCAGGTGCTTTCGGCGCTCGTGCAATCCAAGCGTATGGATGAGGTCGTTAATATAAGCTTGATCCGGTTGGCGGCGATCTAACAATAACGGCAACTGAATATTTTCTTCCACGTTCAGGACGGGAATGAGGTTATACGACTGAAAAATAAACCCGATTTTCCGGCGACGGAATACCGCTCTCTGTTTCTCCATAAGCGCGTACAGATTTTCTCCGTCGATATGGACATAACCGCTGCTTGGTTTATCGAGACCGCCCAACATATGGAGCAGGGTGCTTTTCCCCGAACCGCTCGCACCGACGACCGCGACGAACTCTCCTTGTTTGATCGAGAAGGATACGTCATGAAGCGCGTTAACCTGCGTCGACCCTTTGCCATAAGATTTGCTTAAACCGTCTACATTAATTACGTTCACGTGTCATTCATCCTCCGGTTATTGGATTCGCGCAATCTCTGCTGCTACGAACCCAGTATAGCGCGGCAACCTTACAGGATAGCGGGTTAGCTGCTTACAGTTTTGTAAGCTTCGATGATGCAGGCGGGAAAGGATGATGGAGTAGCGTCAGGATAAAGGTCGTACCTCCCGAAGGGTTGCCTGCAGCGGAAACGATGCCGCCGTGTTTCTCGACAATGGATTTCACCAGCGGCAATCCCAATCCGACGCCATTGCTGTCCGAAGAGGTTCGATAAAATTTTTTGAAAATATGGGGCAAGTGCCGCGCTTCTATTCCGCGGCCTTGATCTTTGACGTGGAGCCGAGTGAATACGGGAGTGTTTTCCCAACCGACGAATACGGAGCTGCCCGGGGGGCTGTGTTCGACGGCATTCTTGAGCACATTCACGAGCGCCTCAGCCATCCAACGGGAATCGTGAGGAACAATTAGTCTCGTATCCGCTTCCTCTATGACAACTTTGATTTGTTTATTTTCCGCCAGGTGGCGAATGGAATTTACGGCTTCCCGCACGGTATTCGCAATAGGCGCTTCACTTAGGTTCATCTCCAGCGCATCGGCTTCTAGACGGGCCAGCTTAAGCAGCGTAAGCGTAAGCCATTCCATACGATCGAGCTCGCGCCTGCACGTTTCCAGAAACTCCGCCGCATGCTCGGCATCGACCTGCCCTTCCCTGAGCAAATCGACGTAGATCATTAAGGAGGCTAGGGGAGTTTTTAACTGATGGGAAATATCCGCTACGGTATCTTTAAGAAAGGCTTTATCCTCGTGCAGTTGCTCGATGGTCTCCCTTAGGCGAATCGTAAGCTCCTGAGCTCCGTTGGCTAACAAACCGAGTTCTCCTTCCTCATAACTGCGGAAAGCCATCGGCTTGTTATGCTTAACGGTGTCTTCAAGAGATACGGCCAAGCTCCGAATTTCCCCTAACTGCCGGCGTGATTCCCTAAGTAACAACAAGGCGGCAAGGGTAATGAACGCGATGACGCCAATGAGTAAAACCCACCAGGTACGGATTCGGTATTCTCCGATCACGGGCAACCAGCGCGTCTCTAGTTCTGCTGTTATGCCGTGACTCTCCATAATCTTGCGGCCTTCGGCTACGGCTTCTGGAGAAGGCTTATTGGTCTGCGCTAGTTCATTAAGCCAGCTGGCGGCCAGCTCCGGCCGCTCTGCGGACAGGTTGCCGATGATGGCCGCTTCCCTGTTGAGCCAGTCCTTCTTCAACTTTTCCGTGGAATAATGCGTATATAAACCGATGAACACGATTGCCAATACGATTAAAGCGGCTAGGATCAGGCAAAGCCGCCGTACGGAAGGGTTCTGGCGCATTCTTGCTAAACTCAGTCGCGATCCTTCTATACGTTCCATCGGTATCCGGCTCCTCTAATGGTCACGAGCGTTTGCGGATTATGCGGGTCGTCCTCAATTTTCTCCCTTAATCTCCGCACATTGACCGCTACCGTATTATCGTCCAACACCTCGGTACCGTCCGGCCATACGTGCTGAATAATCTGGTCCTTAGACAGCACCATTCGCGGATGCGTCATGAACAAGGAGAGCAGTCTGAATTCAGTAATGCTCAGGAGAACCTCGCGGCCTTCTTTTTCTAAACGCATCTCTCCGACATGCAGGACCAAGTTGCCCGCAGTGAGCAAATTTTTGTCCTCATCGCGGCTAACGGGGGCGCGGCGTCGGAGTACGGCATGAACGCGCGACAAAAATTCCCGCAGCCGGAAAGGCTTCGTAATATAATCATCCCCTCCGAGGTCCAAACCTCGGACAATGTCGAATTCTTGGTCACTAGCCGTTAAGAAAATAATGGGGATATCTCGAAATTGTCGAATTTCAGTGCAGAAGTCGAATCCGTTGCCGTCTGGAAGTTGTACGTCCAGCAAGAGAAGATGAATGTCATGATCTTTAAGCAACATTCGGGCTTCTTGCAGACTATGAGCGCTGAATACTTGAAACCCTTCTTGCTGTAGAGTGAACTGGATACCGCGATGAAGAGCTTCGTCATCCTCGACTAATAAGATCTGAACGCCCAAGGCCTGAGTTCCTCCTTAAGAAAATAGCGGATAATCGATAATTAAGCCTAATGGATTAGTCTTTAATACCTAATTTTGTCGGAAAATAAATTGTTAAACCGCATTCTTCTCGACATGGTTCTACAAAAATATGGATAATTTTGTCCTATAATGAGATTAGTTCGATTATCCTATCGTTGTATGGCAAAGCATGACGAAATTTATTAGAAAGGAGCGGTCAGATGACTCACTTGGAGACTTCACAGCTTATACGTCGCCTCCAGTTGCTTCAACGTCGTCTATGCGAGATGGCTAACGACCTGGGCAATCTGACCGATCCCGAGATTGTGGCGGTCAGTGAGGAAGCGGATTCGCTCATTATCCAGCTTCAACGATTGCGCAAGGAAGAAGCGGAATACCGGAAGATGGACGGCTCTTATGACGATTCGGTATCGGTATTAACGGCTTCTCAATCGACGGAAGAAGTCGGTCAACAAAGCCGAGCATTCCTCGTGAAGCACTCCTGATGTCCAAGGAGACACGTGATTGAATCGGGAATCTTGCAGCAAGTCCATTAGCGTTCCTACGCAGCCTGCTTTCGGATCGGATGCACCATAGACAACGCGTTCCACACGGGATTGCAGAATGGCGCCCGCGCACATTGGACAAGGCTCCAAAGTAACGTACAAGGTGCACCCGATCAGCCGCCATGCTTGCAAGCTTTCGCTTGCTTGCCGAATGGCGATCATCTCGGCGTGAGCCGTCGGATCGCGATCCCTTTCCCGCAGGTTATAACCTGCGCCGATAACGGAGCCATCGCGAACGATAACCGCACCGATTGGAACCTCGCCTAGGGATTCGGCTAGACGTGCCTGGTGAATGGCTTCTTTCATCCACCGTTCGTCTTCCGTAATTATCATATTTTCTACTCCTTACCTACCGAACGTGTATTCGTTGTTAACATGCTGTGTATAAATCTGTGGATAACTACCCTGTTATCCACAGATTTATACACATTTTTTATTTTACAGTGGGTACAAGTCAATTTAATTGTATCAGGTTGGCAAATAAGGTCAAACCGAGTGAAAAACGGAATAGAGTATAGAGAGCAAGTAGGACAAACTTATGTGAATTGCGATGCAGTACGGAAGGAGTTGTGTGGATGGATCGAATCGGTTCTGTATTTCGCAAGCATCCGGAGCTGGAGCCTACGGGGAAGCTGAGCATATTAGGTGCGGCATGCTGTTCCGCGGAGCGAATGAACGCCTATGTGAAGAGGCGTAATCCGAAAGCGCCCGAAATTGCCGAATTGTATTTACGGCAAGGGGAGCGTTACGGGGTAAGGGGGGATGTGGCCTATTGCCAGATGGTGTATGAGACAAGGGGCTGGACGGCTGAGATTTCGGGGCCTTCCTGGGCGCCGATTACGCTGAACCAATGGTCTGAAGAAGGATCGGTTGAGCAACAAATGCAGATTTTGCATACCTTTGCTGCTAATGGAGCCATGCCGCAAGACGCGAAGATAGCACAGCGGTCAATCGCGCTGATAGAGCGGGCGGGATGGAGAGGAAGGGTTGTTTGCTGGGAGGATTTGAACGGCAAATGGTCGGTGGCAGGCAATCGTTACGGGCAAGATATCGTGGCCATGTGGCGCAATATGATCGAATGGAGAGGGGAAGGGGAGGTAACTATGGAACAGCCGAATGAAGGGGACTATTCTCGTTCAGGAATCGCGAGGGAAAGGATTAACGGGAACGTCGATTGGTCATCCATCAGCAATGAGGAGATGAACTGGCTTAAGGGGCAACAATTGCTTCCGGATCCCGTACCCCACCCGGATCGGAAAGTAACATGGGCGGAGTTGGCCGTCTTGCTTCACCGATGGGAAAACCGACCACCAACTGCTACAATAGAGGCAAATAAAGTTTCTTCGTAGAAAGAAGGACGAGGTATGGCTTCCCAACCCAAAACCGCGCTAGTCGCAGGCTCAACAGGACTCGTAGGCTCTTGCTTGCTTAATCGATTGTTAGCAGACCCCAGATACGAGAAGGTTATCGCCCTAGCCCGGAAACCTCTTGCCATTATCCATCCTAAACTAGACGTGTTGGCGGTTACCCTTGATTCGTTGCCTCAAATGGCTCCGACACTGAAAGCTGACGATTGGTTCTGCGCTTTAGGAACGACGATTAAGCTGGCGGGGACACAGGAAGCGTTCCGTCGGGTCGATTATGATTACCCGCTGGCGCTCGGTCGGCAAGCCGCAGCCTCGGGAGCCAAGCAATTTTTAATCGTTTCAGCGATAGGAGCGTCTCCTGCCTCCTCGATTTTCTACAGCCGGGTTAAGGGAGAAGCCGAACGGGATCTAAGCAGTTTATCCCTGCCCAAGCTCAATCTCTTCCGACCCTCGCTGCTATTGGGTGATAGAGCCGAACACCGGAGCGGAGAGCGGCTATGGGGCATACTCATGAAAGGGCTCAATCCCTTATTGGTAGGTTCTCTAGGCAAGTATAAGTCGATCCGGGGTGATGCGGTTGCGGCAGCTATGATTCAAGCGGCCAACGCTCCGAGTGAGCTTGGGGTACATGTCTATGAGGGTAAGCGATTAGCTGACTTAGGCAACGTGTAGTAGAGATATATTCACAATCAAAAAGGAACGTCCGAGAGCATTGAGCGCTCTTGACGTTCCTTTTGTGTAGGGACAAATGATTATTGTTTATTGCCTTCATCAGCCATGGCAGTCAATGTAATCTGATTGGCGCCATCGGTGGCGGGTTCGACGTACTTGCGAAGAATCGAGACCTCGACCCGACGGTTTTTGGCGCGGCCCGCATCCGTGAGATTGCTCTCTAAAGGCCGATATTCGCCATAGGCGGTCGAACTGAAGAGCTTCGGATCTAAATTTCCGTATTTCAGCAATATCTTCATGAAGTTAACGGCACGTTTGGAGCTAAGCTCCCAATTGGACGGGAACTCCGCCGTATTGATCGGTTGGTTGTCGGTATGGCCGGTGACCAGAATTTCATAACCCGGATATTGATGCAGCATCTGGCCGATCGCCGTTGCAAGCTTCTGCGATTCTTGCTTGATATTGGCGCTCCCCGAAGGGAACAAGGCGTTGTCCCGGATCGTGATGAGAAGCTCGGACTGGTTGAGGTTCGTCTCGAGCTGAGTGGACAGCCCGCTTTTCTGAATATATTTGTCGAGTTGCTGTTGAAGCTCCTCGAGGTTTTGCTGTTCTTCTAGTTCAAGCGTTTTTCGGGATTTCTTGCCATCGTCTTTACGGTCGAGGTCTTCGGCTGTACGACGTTTCAACTGGTTATCTTCTGTAAGCGCGCCCTTATCCAGAATGCCGATACCTGAGCTAAAGGCGGTCTTGAATGCGCGGCTCATCTCTTCAAGCTTAGATGTATTCACTGAGCTTGCGGCGAATAGAACGATAAACAAAGCCAACAACAACGTCATCAGATCGGAATAGGGCAGGAGCCAGGATTCATCCGGATGCTCCTCATGAGGTTCATGCCGTTTTCTGCTCACGCTGCGGATCCTCCTTCTCAGCGAACGCCAACCGCTCCGTCGGGGTGAGGAACACTAGAAGTTTCTGTTGAATGGCGATTGTGGATACGCCCGATTGGATCGAGAGCAAGCCTTCGACCATCATAAGTTTGAGATCGATCTCGCGCTTCGAAAGGCGTTTTAATTTGTTAGCAATGGGATGCCACATCACGTATCCGGTAAATATCCCGAGCAATGTCGCGATAAACGCGGCAGCTACGGCATGGGCGAGCTTCTCCATCTCGGCAAGGTTACCAAGAGCTGCAATTAGACCGATAACGGCTCCGAGTACGCCGAGCGTCGGCGCATACATACCTGCTTGGGAGAAGATCTGCGCTCCGCCCCGATGGCGTTCTTCCGTTGCCGATATATCCTCTAATAGGACATCCCGCACGAAATCCTGATCATTGCCGTCGATGATCATGCGCATGCCGGATTTAAGAAAGGAATCCTCGATCTCGTCTACGCGGGCTTCAAGGGCTAATAAGCCTTCGCGGCGCGTGATCGTTGCCCATTCCATGAACATCCCAATGAGTTGTTGGCGCGGCAGCAGCTTGGGCTCCGCGAATATGAGCTTGAACAGCTTGGGTACTTTGCTGAGATCCGACATCGGGAACGCCACGAAGACAGATGCGCAAGTTCCGACGATAATAATGACGTAAGCGGCCGGGTTGGTAATCAAGCTGGCAAGCGGAGCGCCCTTCAGAACCATACCAAATATTAGTGCGATAAAACCTAAAGCTAACCCGATAATTGTTGAATTTTTCATCGTACACCCCGGCATATGGAAGAATGATATGTACGCGAAGGGAGTTTACTCTCACAACCGACACGATAATAGGTTTATCGACAAATCCTCCCCAAAGCTTTAGAGGAGAACGGCTCTTTTCACAAATTCGTGCGGCTTGGCTCGGTAGACAGCCTTCTGCCAGCGTGATAAGATGTCTACACAAGTGAATACGGCGGAAAACAGGTGCTCGCGAGAGCATAATAGGGAAGTCCGGTGCAAAACCGGCGCGGTCCCGCCACTGTCCATGGGGAGCCATTCGGAAATGCCACTGCCAACGTCGGAAGACGTTCGCGGGAAGGCCCGAAGAGCATTGATCCAGGAGCCAGGAAACCTGCCTGTTTTCGACAAACACCCAAGGTACCTACGAGGAATAGGGGAGGTGTGGCGGCATTTACGCGGATAACTTAAAGCTTATGAGCTGCTTGAGCAACCGCGACAGAGCACCGGGCAGGCATAGTTCGAGTTCGAACGGCTTGTCATTCGCGCGCGAGGCGCGAAGGGTTCTGGCCATCACGCGAACATCTTCCATATGGGGGATGTTTTTTTGTTTGCCTTCACTCGGCATGGGAAGAGTTTACCTCGCCGCGAGGCGGGGACATTCGAGGAGGAGCGTGGATTTATGAACGGGGAAGCATTATCGAGTGTGCGTGGGAAGTTGAAGGTGTGGCTGCGCAGCGGCTTGGCGCTAGCATTGGCGTTGCAATTGGTGTTAGGCGCATGGGCGGGAGTCGTGCAAGCGGCGGATTCCGCGGGTTCAACCGCTGCGGATAACGGAAAGTCTGAGGCTGCAGCTCCGACAAGGGAGCAAGTAGGCAAAGCGGTGACAGACCTGCAGGCGATACTGGGAAAAGCGGATCCGGTAAGCGATTGGGTTGCTTTCGGATTGGCCCGATCGGGAATTTCGGCAGCCGGCCGTTATTTGCCTCAGGCAAACAAGAGCGCGGATGACGGCAGCCTTCGTCTCGTGACGGATTTTGCCCGCGTGGCGCTCGCGGTTAACGCGAACGGCGGCGATGCTCGCAAAGTCGGCACGGGCGGTAAAGTCGATTTGCTTAGCAAAATCGTTAATTTCGAGAAAATAGCGGCACAAGGTGCTAACGCGCCCGCTTATGCGTTGATTGCTCTTGATGCGGCGGGTTACGTGCCGGGAACGACGGACCGCTGGACACGGGATGATCTGGTCAAGTGGTTAGTGGATCATCGCAATACCGACGGCGGTTGGTCGTTGGCAGCGGGCAAAAGCGATGTGGACATTACAGCGATCGTGCTGACGGCGCTTGCTCCTTATAAAGATCGCAAAGAAGTTACCGGTATTATAGATGAAGCATTAGTATGGCTCTCCGGCGTTCAATTGGAAACGGCGGGTTTCGGCAAGCCAACCGAGTCTAGCGAAAGCTCCGTACAGGTGCTGATCGCGCTCACTTCTCTGGGCTTAGATCCAATAAAGGATTCCAGATTCGTTAAGAACGGGAAGTCAACCCTTGCAAGATTGCTTGAATATCGTCAATCGGACGGTCAATTCTCTCATCTGGCATCGGGCAAAGCCGACGGAATAGCGACGTTCTACGCGCTGCTCGGCTTAACGGCTGTCGAGCGCTGGATGGATGGGCTTCCAGGCTTGTACTCGGGCGTTGCGACAGCTTCCAAAACGAGTGTAACCGTAAATGGACTGTCCGGCGTTATCACGACAGGTTCGGCAACGGGTAAAACCGCGCTGGAAGCGTTGATCAATGTGCTCAATAGCGCCAATATCGCTTACGGAGTAGATCGTCATCCTCAATTCGGAGCTCTGCTCAAATCGATCGCGGGCGTGGACAACGGCAAGTTCGGCGGCTACGATGGCTGGCAATATGCGGTCAAACGAGATGGAGCTTGGGTTACGATTACGGAGGGCATGGGTTCCTTCGTCCTTAAAGCCGGCGATGAACTGACCGTTTACTACGGAGGCGGCGATACGACGCTTGTTCATTCCGTGAAAATAGAGCCTTCCGCTCCCCGGGAAGGACAGCCGGTTACGGTGACGGTGGAGAAGGAGTCGTTTGATTGGGATTCCGGCAAAGCAGTCGTCAGCGCTGCAGAGGGCGCATCTGTTACAGTTGACGGCCAAGTTGCCAAGACGGATAAAGACGGCAAAGCGCAGCTGAAATCGCTGAAAGTCGGAGCTTACGTGTTGTCCGTAGACGGCTATCGCACCGATGCGGCTCCTGCTTATGTAGCTTGGAAGACAAAGCTGGATGTGGCTTCTTATTCGAAAAAGGTAACCGTTCGCGTAGAAGGCGATGCCGGAGTTGTAGCTTCAGGCAGTGCTCAAGGCGGAACGGCTTTGGAAGCACTCGAGCAGCTGCTGAAAGCTAGCGAAGTGAAGAATGAGATCAAAGATTCCGCGTATGGTAAATATATCGGTTCGATCGCTGGAATTGCCGCGGGCAAATACGGCGGGTATGACGGCTGGATGTTCGCGGTCGTGCGCGGCGGCGCATGGATCATCCCGGCGGAAGGGGTAGGCACATTCTTATTGGAGGACGGGGACGAGGTTGTCGTTTACTATAGCGGCGATGCGACTAAATTAGCCGATCCGATCTCGGTATCTCCCGCTCAGCCAAAGCCTGGCCAGGACGTCACCGTTACTGTGACAAACCGCTTATGGGACTGGAAAAACAATCAATTCGAAGCAGCTAAGCCTGTTGCGGGCGTTAAAGTAAGTATGGGCGAAGTCGAGGCTGTCACGAACGATAAAGGGCAAGCAACGTTAAAAGGCTCGCCAGAGGGACTCTATCAGCTGCAAGTGACGGGTTACGTGAAAGATGGAGCACCCGCACTCGTGCGTTCGGTTTCTACCTTGCAGATCGCGGGCAGTTACAGCGATCAAAGCGCGATATCCGCATGGGCGTTAGACTCGGTTACGACTTCAAGAGCTGCTACGATCTTGAGAGGATCGGGTGACGGATTAAGCGTATTTAAGCCGAAGCAAGGTGTAAGCCGTGCGGAGTTCGTCTCCGCGTTGGCGCGAGCGCTGGGGTTAAAGGGCAGTGCAAGCTCGGCATTCGCGGATATTCCAAGCAACGCGTGGTATGCGAAAGACGTAGGCGCGGCAGTATCGGCAGGTCTTGTCGGCGGAGTATCCGCGGGCAAGTTCGCGCCGGATGCGGCTTTAACGAGAGAGCAAGCGGCGATTCTGCTCACTCGCGCGCTGAAGCTTAAAGCGACGGCAACAACCGTTGTGGCGGATGCCAAACAGGTTAGCCCGAGCGCGGCGGCTTCGGTGCAAGCGGTGCTTCAGCAAGGTTGGATGACAGCTTACGAAAGCAAATTTGCGCCGAAAGCTTCTCTTTCCCGCGAACAAGCAGCCGTCATAGCGGTAAGGGTATTCGCAGCAAGTAAATAAGTCGGCTAAGAATGTCGTAATCAAGCAAAGGAAAGGAGGAAGCGGCAATGAGGAAAATAGGGGCTATAGGGTTTATAGCGGTATTATTGTTCGTGTTGATGGGATGCTCAGGAGAGAAAACAAGTCCTTCTGAGGCTACGCAATCGAAATCGTCCATAGAGACGAACGGCGGCAATACAGCGGCTCAAACGCCAGACGTTGAGCAAACGAAAACTTCTTCAGCCGTCGCTTCTCCTTCTCCCGAGCAATCGAAACCCGCGGCGAAGGAACCGGGAGCTGAGGAAACAAAGGAAACTTCCCAAGCCCCGTCCCCTTCAACGTCTCCGAAGGCTACACCAAAGCAACCGGATATCGCAACTCCTGCTGTTGACAGCATTACTCTTTCTATTGAAGGGAATGCGAAGTGGGGGACGGTTCTTGCAGCCGAGAGCGTTATTATTGCCAAAGGCGATACGGCTTCCGGAGTTCTTAAACGTACGGCCAAAGCGCACCGACTTTCCTACGATATTCGGGGCAGTGGAGCGTTGACCTATGTATCAGGCATCGACGGGCTTTACGAGTTCGACGACGGGCCGACAAGCGGTTGGAAATATCGCGTGAACAATATCGTACCCGACATCGGTGCAGGTGCTTATAAGCTTAAACCCGGAGACAAATTGGAGTGGTTCTATACTTCAGAGGACGATGCGGCCAAAGAAGATAAGGAGCCGGCGTCATGAAGGATGGTTTTGGTTTCCGTTCGCTTCATCCGATTGTTATATTGACTTATTATGCCGGAGGGATAACCTTCGGCATGTTGTTGTTTCATCCCCTTGTTCTATTGGCGGGATGGGGAGTTGCCGTTATCGTAAATCTCCATTTGGACGAAGGCCGGGAATGGCGGAAGTGGAGCTTGCCTATGCTAACCGGCGTCGTACTTATCGTTCTGATGAATCCGATATTGTCCCACAGAGGGCGGACGGTATTGTATTATTTAGGAGATATCCCGATTACGTTGGAATCCGTTATATACGGTGTGACGTTGGCGATATCGATGCTCAATTTGCTGACGTTTTTCGTCACTTATCGCTTGGTAATGACGGAACAGAAGTTTCTCTTTCTGTTTACCCGCATATCTCCTAAGGCTGCGCTGATCACGATGATGGCAATGGGGTTGGTACCGAGACTGCGCCGCCGGATGCAAGAGCTGATTCTTATTCAGCGGACTCGCGGCGTGACGGTAACCGAAGGCTCGCTCGCGCACAGAGCGCGAAGCGGGGCACGCCTAGTCGGAACGCTTCTGTCTTGGACGCTGGAGGATGCGCTGCAGACCGCCGATTCGATGCAAGCGCGGGGATATGGAACGGGAGCGCGCAGCTCGTATTTAGGCTTTCGGTTTCGCATGCGAGATGGATTAACGCTTGCCGGGTTTGCAGGTTTTGCTGCGTTACTGCTCGGAGCTTGGTGGAGCGGACATGGCTTTATGGTCATTTATCCGCGTCTAGGCTCTTTCGCGCTATCTCCGGGAGATGGCTTGGCTCTGATTGCGTATATTCTATATTTAATAGTGCCGCTCGCCTGGGAATGGAGGGATCGCAGGGCATGGCTCATTATGAACTACAGAAGGTAACCTTTACGTATCCGGAAGAGACATTGCCTGCGCTCTCCGAGCTGTCCCTGTCGGTGCCGTCCGGGGAGTTCGTCGTGTTATGCGGCCCTTCCGGAAGCGGAAAATCCACCCTTCTTCGGCTGCTTAAGCGGGAGGTGTCTCCGGGAGGCAGGATGAGCGGAGTTATTATGCTTGATCAGTTGCCGATACAAGATTGGCCTGCTCGGGAGCTTGCCGGGTTAGTCGGACTCGTTATGCAAAATCCCGACAATCAGCTAGTGGTGGATACGGTAGAGCATGAGCTGGCGTTCGGGTTGGAGAACTTCGGGCTCGGACGGGAGGCTATGCGCCGCCGGATGGCGGAGATGGCCGGATTTTTCGGATTGGAGCCGCTGCTTGACCGCAAGACGGATGAGCTGTCCGGCGGTCAGAAGCAAACCGTTAACTTGGCTGCGGTGCTCATGCTGCAGCCGCGGGTGCTGCTGCTCGATGAACCGTTAGCGCAGCTTGATCCGCTGGCTGCCCGAGAATTGCTTGGTATGATTAAACGGTTGAACGAAGAGTGGGGCATTACCGTCATCATGAGCGAGCATCGAATCGATGACTTGCTCCCGCTTGCGGATCGCGTTGTTCGCATGGAATTAGGAAGGATTGCATTTAACGGCAATGCGCGGGACTACGTCCTGGAAGCTTGGGATCACGAAGGCGAGGATTGGGTCAGCTCGCTTCCTTCCGTTACCCGCTGGGCTTTAGAGCAGTTACCGCCTTCGTCCCAACTCCATTCGGATGAACCGCCGCTCACTGTGAAAGAGACTAGGAACTGGCTGAGCCGGGCCGATATGGAACCTAAGTTAGCATCTGAAACCCTGGATCATAAGACTAGGAATGCAACCGTTTCACAACAATACCGTCACTCAACAACCCCGTCTCCAGCAAGCGATCCTACTCCCGCGTCGACTAAACCGTTGCTGGCGGCGGACGGATTATTTTACGCGTATGACAAACATTCGCCAGCCGTGCTTAAGGGATTGGAGTGGCAAATCCGACACGGGGATTGGGCGGTTCTGTTCGGGGGCAACGGAAGCGGGAAATCCACTTTACTGCAGCTGCTTGCCGGACTTCGCCTGCCGCAGAGGGGGGCCGTCCATTGGGAAGGAACTCCGTTCGCGCGAATGAGCTCGAAGGAACGATTTTCCGCGATCGGTTATTTGGCCCAGAATCCGCTTCTTCACTATGCGTACGATAGTTTGTCGGAGGATTTGCTCCAAGCCGCTAATCGAGCAGAAGCCGAGGATCCTAAGCAGGAAGTCGAGCAGATGGCCGAACGATTCGGATTAACACACCTCTTGTCCAGGCATCCGCACGACATGAGCGGCGGTGAACAGCAGCTTGGCGCGCTTGCAATAACGCTGCTGGGCAAACCTCGACTGCTGTTGCTTGATGAGCCGACCAAAGGGCTTGATCCTTTGGCTAAACTTAAGCTGGGAGAGCATCTTGAGAATATCCATGCGCAAGGAACTACTCTTATCATCGCTACGCACGACATAGAGCTTGCCGCGGCTTACGCTAATCGTTGTTCGCTGCTCTTTCACGGTGAAATCGTCGCGGATGGGGAACCGGAGCAATTTTTCCAAGGCAATCTGTTCTATGCGACGGCTTTGCACCGGCTCTTCGCGCTCGGGGAGGCATCGTCATAATGAGCTCCCGGAGCATGAAAATTTTATTTTCCAAGTGGATCATTGTCCCCATCGCCATTGCATATATCGGAATGTCGTATTTGTCCCTGAAACGGGGCAACTCCCTGCTCATTGGTATTGTGCTTGTTCTTCTGTCGATCATCCCGTTCCTGCTGCGCTTCGAACGCCGCGAACGCAAAGCGCGGGAATTAATGCTTATTGCGGTTATGGCGGCCGTCGCTACCGTGAGCAGGATTCCATTCGCCACGCTGCTTCCAGGGTTTACTCCGGTTACCTTCGTCGTGATCGTCTCCGGGATCGTATTCGGAGCGGAAGCGGGCTGGATGGTCGGGGCGGCTGCCGCGCTCGTGTCTAATTTTTTCCTCGGTCAAGGACCGTGGACGCCGTGGCAGATGTTCGCTTGGGGGATGGCGGGATACACGGCCGGTTTATTCGCCCATCGCAGCGCTTGGCGCCGTCGCCGATTTCCTCTAGCGTTATTCGGAGTTGCATGGGGATTTCTATTCGGCTGGATCATGAACGTGCAGCTTGCGCTCGACCAATGGATGCAAACGCACTCGTGGGCAGCCGTCGTCGGCAAGTACGTGCTGGGGCTGCCTTTCGAAATCATTCATGCAACGGCTAATGTTTTTTTCATCTTGGTGTTTAGCCCTTCATGGATTGCCTTATTGGAAAGGTACCGGCGTAAATATGGAACACTCGAACGGTTGGAAATGATGGAGGGGGACATGAACGATGGGCAAACATCCACTGTTAAATGAAGCGGAGCTGGAAGCAGGGTTGCTTGAACTGACGGGCTGGACGATCGAAGAAGGAAAATGGCTTGTCCGCAAGCGGCTGTTCGGAACTTTCCCGGAAGCCGTCGCTTTCGTGAACAAGGTTGCGGACATCGCCGAGGAGATGAACCATCATCCTTTTATCGGGATCGACTACAGGAAAGTTACGCTTCGGCTCACGACCTGGAACTCGGGAGGATTAACGCTGCTGGACATTGACTCCGCAAAGGCTTACGATCTTCTATAATTGATATAGCGTTGGCTTCATGGAGGTGCTTTAACCAATGATTCGCCGTTTCCTAACCTATTACCGTCCTTATACCCGCTTATTTACTTTGGATTTCGGCTGCGCCGTCGTGGTTGCTTTGTTGGAGCTTGGCTTTCCTATGGGCGTTCAATGGATGATCGACACCCTCCTGCCTACGGGTAATTGGGGGCTTATTTCTTGGGTTTGCGCAGGGTTGATGGCACTGTATTTAGTCAGCATGGGATTGCAATTCGTCGTCAATTACTGGGGCCATAAGCTCGGCATTAACATTGAAACCGACATGCGCAAGCAGCTTTTCCAACATATACAGAAGCTGTCCTTCCGTTTCTTCGATAATACGAAAACCGGACAGATTATGAGCCGGATGACGAACGACTTGTTCGATCTTGGCGAGATGGCTCACCACGGTCCCGAGGATTTGTTCATCGCTCTTATGACGCTTGTCGGCGTGTTCGGCATCATGTTCATGGTGAACTGGGAGTTGGCGTGCATTACCTTTATCGTCGTACCGTTCTTGGCGTGGATCATCGTCTATTTCAATCAGAAGCTGAATAAGGCCGCTACTCATATGTTCGAGAGGATTGCGGACGTGAATGCGCGGGTGGAAGACAGCATTTCCGGAATCCGCGTCGTTAAATCCTTCGGAAACGAAGCTTTCGAGATGGAGCGGTTTTCGAAGAATAATCAAGGTTTTCGGCTAGCTAAGCTTCGCTCTTACTTGACGATATCCTATAGCGCATCAAGCATCTATATGCTGACGCGGTTTATTACGCTTGTCGTGCTTGTGTTCGGCGCTTGGTATGCGTACCAAGGGAAGCTTTCTTACGGGGAACTGGTCGGCTTCCTGTTGTACGTGAATATTTTCCTCAAGCCGATCGACAAAATCAATGCGCTGTTAGAGCTCTATCCTAAAGGAATGGCAGGATTCCGAAGATATTGCGAGCTGATGGATACGGAGCCGGACGTGAAGGACGCGGACGATGCGATCGAGGCTCCTCGGTTAAAGGGGAATATTGAATTCCGCAATGTTACGTTCGGTTACGAGAATCATGCGCATGTGCTTAAAGAGATTAACCTGCAGATCCGCGCCGGAGAGACGGTTGCTTTGGTTGGGCCATCGGGTGCGGGCAAGTCGACATTATGCAGCTTGATTCCGCGTTTCTACGAGATCGATGACGGCGAAGTGTCGATTGACGGGATCGATATCCGCAGGATGACTCAGCATTCGTTGCGCAACCAGATCGGCATCGTGCAGCAAGACGTGTTCTTGTTCAACGGAACGATTCGCGAAAATATTGCCTACGGACGGCTCGATGCGACGGAGGAGCAGATTTGGGAGGCAGCGCGGCAGGCGCATCTGGAAGCGATGCTTAATGCGTTGCCGGATGGGCTCGATACGTTTATCGGGGAGCGGGGACTGAAGCTGTCCGGCGGTCAGCGGCAACGCTTGTCCATCGCGCGTATTTTCCTCAAGAATCCTGCGATTCTGATTCTGGACGAGGCGACCTCGGCGCTCGATACCGAGACGGAATCGATGATTCAGCAGGCGCTCGAACAGCTGGCTCACAATCGCACAACGCTAATCATCGCGCATCGCCTCGCGACGATCCGGCACGCCGACCGCATCGTAGTCGTAACGGAAGAGGGCATCGCGGAACAAGGTAGGCATGAGGATCTGATCGCCGCAGGGGGAACATACTCTCGGCTGAATGCGGCTCAACTTGGGGTTGCTTCGACGGTATAGCACGACCATGACTTAATGTCTCCTTGATGGAAAAGAATGTAACTGCTAAACTGGGCATAAAAGCTGGAAAGGCGGTGGCGAGGCTATGTCGAAAAACCGCAAGGAAGAGGATCGCAGTCATGAGAATGATCGGGTTAAGGAGCAGACTGAACCTTATCGGGAAAGCGAATCTGAATTTCTTGGAATGGAAGAGGATCGCTACGAGATCGTGGAAGGAATTCGTTATGAGCTAAAGCCTGCGCCGACAGTGACTCACCAGCAAATCTCAGGATCGTTACATATTATGTTGTATCATACTTGTCACGCAAACGGGACGATTCTGTACTCTCCGATAGACGTATACCTGGATGCGGACAATCAGTTTCAACCCGATCTAGTTTATATCCTTCACGAGAATGCGGCGATCATTAAGGAAAAGCGGATCGAAGGCGCACCGGACCTCGTCGTGGAAATATTGTCGCCATCGACAAGCAACAACGACAAAGTTCGCAAGAAGCGTCAATTTGAACGTTATGGTGTAAAAGAATATTGGATCGTTGACCCGGTTCATCGAACGATTGATCAGTTTATCCTGAATAAGGGCAAATTTGACCTTTTTGAAACATACATCATTTTCGATCGGATGACCTCACCTTTATTCTCTTGCATTGACATCGATATGAGTCGTGTGTTTCCAGATATTAAACAATAATGAAAGAAATAAAAGCCTCCAAAACCACGGTCAGCGTGGAATTGGAGGCTTCTTATGTTGGCTAATCCAAGCGGTCAGCCAAAACGATCCGCTCATAACGAAGAAAAAAACCGTTTCTTTATAGACAACTAAAAAATATCAGATTTCGACCCAGATATACACTGCCTATAATAAAGATCAAGGAGCCAGGCACCATAACTCCGGACACATAATATGAGGGGGAATTGGATTGAAACGGTTCAAAGCTTTATGGATCACGCTGCTTATCCTCGCTTTCGGAGTTGCGGGCTGCGGGACAAGCAAGAACAACGCAACAAACAGCGCAACAGCCGATACTTCGGCAAGCGTCTCCCAGAGCGCCTCGCCATCCGAATCGCAGTCGGCCTCTCCGGCGGAAAAGGTCAAAATACGCATGGCCTACTGGAACAAAGAGAGCACCGTACAGAATCTGCTTGATCTCATCAAACAGAAGCTGCCGAACATCGAATTGGAATATCAGTTCATTGAAAATTCGCAATACGATAATATCGTGGGCACTCAGTTAGCCGCGGGCTCGGGACCGGACATTATCTCGATCGGACCTCCCGCTGCATCCCAGTATTCCAAATTGGGCTATTTGGCGGACTTGTCCACTCTGGCCGATCGCTTTAACGAAGCCGGCACAAGCGTATACTCCGTCGATGGCAAATTAGTCGCCCTTCCGGGAATCAGCTGGTTCGAAGGCATCTACTACAACAAGGAGATATTTGCGAAATACGGCTTGAAAGCGCCTACCACGTTTGAAGAAGAGCTGCAGTTGCACGAAGATCTGAAGAAAAACGGAATTAAGCCGCAAGCCATGGGCGCGAAATCCTTTGAACCGATGATGAAGTCCTCCATGGGCTTGATTATGAACGAGTTTCTCTCCCTCCCGGAAAATAAAGATTTCGACGTTAAGTATGGCAAAGGAGAAATTACGCTCGAAGGAAATTGGAATGCAGGGTTGGAGAAATGGAGCGAATTGATCAAACGAGGCTATCTCACGAAGGATATGCTCGGTATTGACTACGATCAGGCTCTGGATGAGTTTGCTACAGGCAAAGCGGCTATGTGGGAGTCCGGCCCATGGGCTTTGGATACCATCAAGCAGAAAAATCCGAACATCCAATTGGACATGTTTCCTTTCTATGGTTCTAAACCCGGTCCAGGCTGGTTAATCGGCGGCCCCGGCGTAGGCTTCTCGGCGAATGCCAACTCGAAGCATCTGGATGCCGTAATGCAGGTAATGGATCTGATCGCTACTACTGACGGACAGAAGGCATTCTGGGAGAATAATCAGGGCGGAAGCAGCTACTTGAAAGGTGCGGACTTCGAAATGCCGGCCGAATTCGACGGAGTTAAAGAAACGTTCAAAGCGGGCAATGTGTATGCGCCTTGGAACAATTGGGGCGGCAACGTCTCGGGCGTTATCCAGGATTACGGCAAGAGTTTGCAGGAATTGCTTGGCGGTAAGAGCGATGTATCTTCCGTGCTGAAAGCTACGGACAAACAAACGGCAAGGATAATTAAATTGAATCCATAAACGCAATCATTTTGCGGCAGCCGCGATCATTTCCGCGACTGCCGCAAAATGTATCGAAAGGTTGGTCGATTGAGTGAACCGGACCAAAAGGGAAATCAATTACGGGATGTTCATTTTGCCGGCCCTGCTCTTCTATGTTTTGTTCTGCGTGTATCCTTTTGTGACGATGTTTTACTATAGCGTTACGGATTATTCCGTATCGAAGCAAACGAATCTGGATTATGTCGGTTTGCGCAATTATATAGAGATTTGGGATAACGATCTGCTCCTATACGGAATCAAAAATTCCATCGTCTACGCGCTTCTGATGACGGTTTTTCAAACCGCATTCGGCATCCTCCTGGCAGTAGCGCTGGATAAGAAATTAAAGACAAGGAATATTCTGCGGTCCGTTTTTTTTCTGCCGGCCGTATTCAGCCCCCTAGTTATCGGATTTTTATGGAATTACTTAATGTCGACTTCGGATTTCGGACTGATCAACCAAGGATTAACCTCAATCGGTCTGTCCAAGATCAACTTTCTGGGTGACTCCGACCTAGCTCTCTACTCCGTCGTCTTTACGCAATTGTGGCAATGGACCGGGTGGGCGATGGTCATATTCCTGGCGAATCTGCAGAGCATCTCTAAGGATTACTACGAAGCCGCAGAAATCGATGGAGCGACTGCTTCGCATCAGTTCTGGAAAATCACGTTGCCTTTGCTGCAACCTTCGGTCAGCGTAGTTGCCATAACCGCCATGATCGGCGGCCTGAAGGTGTTCGATATTATTATGTCACTGACGAACGGCGGTCCCGGCAACGCAACCGAGACCATCATGACAGCCTTTATCAAGACTTCGTTTAGCGAAGGGTTCTACGGGTACGGAGCAGCGTTTGGGGTTGTGTTTTTCGTGGCGGTTCTGCTTCTCACTATGCTCCTCATGCAATTTTTAAGGAAGTGGGGGGAGAAAATCGCATGAATAAAGCGATACGGATAACCAAAAGCAGAGAGGGATGGATACTGGAGGCGGCCTTGATTTTGCTGGCCATTCTGTTTGTTATCCCTATCTATTACTTGATCGTCACTACCTTTAAATCGCCCGACGAGGCGACCTTCCATCCGTTGGCGCTTCCATTCCATTTTACCTTAAGTAATTATTACGAAGCCTGGAATGCCATGAATTATCCGAAAGTGCTTATGAACACATCGATCATAACCGTATGTTCGGTAGCAGGCATTATTCTGTTCTCATCGATGGCGGCCTATAGCTTGGCAAGAAGGGACCATGCGGTCAACCGCGCCATTTTTTACTTTTTCCTCGCGGGCATGATGGTACCGTTCCAGATGGGATTGGTGAGCCTTTTCAAATTGATCAATTCGCTGGGAATCATGGACACCTTGCTCGCCGTCATTTGCGTGAATATCGGCGGAGGAGGGATCGTCGCTCTCTTCCTGTTCAAGAGCTTCATCACCGCTTCTGTTCCGATCGAGTTGGAAGAGGCAGCGTTCATCGACGGCTGTTCCGTCCAGAAGACGTTCTGGTTCATCGCTTTTCCTCTTTTGACGCCGGTTACGGCCACAGTAGCCATTCTCTCTACCCTTAATGTTTGGAACGACTTCTTGAATCCGCTGCTATTCCTGCAGTCAAGAGAGAACAGCTTGATACTGCTTGAAGTATATCGCAATATCGGGCAATTCTCAGTCGACTGGACCAGCTTGTTTCCGATGCTGCTGCTTGGCGTAGCACCGCTTATGTTCTTCTATCTCATTATGCAGCGATATGTTATTAAAGGTGTTGCGGCCGGCGCATTGAAGGGTTGAGTTTCAATAGAGTCAAGGACATTGTTTTAACGGCAGTCTTCCAACTTGAAGACTGCTTTTTGTACTATGATCGTTAACGGATCGTGCTACAATATTTCTATCGGGGAGGGATTTCATGTATCGCATACTCGTGGCCGACGATGACAAAAACGAAAGAGAAGGCATCCGGTACCTTATCGACAAATTGGAGTTGCCGCTGCGCGTAAGCATGGCTTTCAATGGACGGCATGCGCTCGAACTCTTTTCTCAAGACGCGTACGACATGTTATTGACCGACATTAAGATGCCGTTCATGGACGGACTGGAATTGGCCAAGCAAGCCAAGGAGATCAAGCCTGCATTAAAAGTCATTATTCTAAGCGGGCATGGAGAATTCGAATACGCGAAGAAAGCGATTCTGATCAACGTGGCCGAGTATTTGTTGAAACCGATCGAACCGAATGAATTCGAAGCCTCATTAAGGAAAGTAATTCAGCTATGCAAGCAGGATGAACAGAGGGACAGAATGCTTCTCCGTCTTACCGATGCAGAGGAAGATACAGCCGTCACAGAGCGTGCGACTGAGCTCCGGAACGGCATTGCGGATTCGGAGCTTCATGCTCGGGCGGTCGAAGAAGTCATCCGAATTATTGCCAAGGAATACGAACGGGATTTAAGCCTGGAGTATTTGGCCAAGAGGGTGCATCTGTCGGTCAGTTATTTGAGCCATATTTTCAAGAAAGCAACGGGAACAAGCGTGATCAAGCACATCAATCACTACCGAATGGAGAAAGCCAAAGAATTTCTCTGCGAGGAGAACTATAAGATCGTCGATATTTACCGCATGGTCGGCTTTTCCGACGCTTCTTATTTTGGGATGGCGTTCAAAAATCATTACGGCCTTACTCCTACCCAATTTAGAGCGAAGGTGAGGCCGAGGTGAACGAGGCGCTGGAATTTTTCAGGAACTGGAAGCTGCGAAAGAAACTGATTGCTTCCTATTTGATTCTTATCATTATTCCAATCGTGGCATTGGGCATGTACTCCTACAATACTGCAGAAAATTACTTGCAAGAACAAGCCAGATTAGGCTTGAATAATACTGTCGAACAGATGGCTCTTCATATCGACGAGAAAATGTCCCAGCCCCGAAACTTCATGGACTTCATGGTCTTTAATCCGACGGTCAAAAAAGTGACGGGGTATGAATGGGGGGACGACATTCTCAGGTATACGAAAGAGTTAAACGACAATATCGAACCGACGATTTGGTATTACATCTATATTAATCAGGAAATTTCGGATATCGCTTTTTATTCGGAGTTTACGGCCAAGCAGATCGGCAACTTCGTCTATCCCAGCGCTAGCGTGAAAAATTCGAATTGGTACCGCGCAGCGAAAGCAAGCAACAAGACGTTATGGCGATACGAGAATGGAACGTTGTTTGCCGTACGCAAAATATTGAATTACGACAACACTATGTTTACAGGTGTGGTTTATCTCAAATTGAACTATGAAAAGCTGTTTGAGAAACGAAAAGCCGGCCGTACTCCACAGGAAAGAATCCTCATAGCGGATAAGAGCGGACACACGATTTACACCGAATTAGGAACCGATCAATTTCGCGAAGAAGATTTGCTGCGAATCCGAGATACCGATCAAGATCAAATCAGTATCCGCGGACAATCCTATATTCTGAGTAGAGCAGACTTGCGCAACACGGAATGGACCTTGTACGATTTCACGCCGGTCAAAGGGTTTATCGTGAATACGAGCAGCATCATAAAGGCCACTTTCTCCATTGTGCTCGCTTGTTTGCTTATCTTGGTCTTGTTTATTTGGTTGTTTTCAAGGACGCTGGTTAGACCCATTTATACGCTGAAAAGAAAGATCAATATCGTGGAGAACGGGGATTTCGACATCCCGATCGTTTCCTCCTCCAAAGACGAGATCGGAGAACTGACGGAAAGTTTCGCCCGGATGGTCTATAGAGTAAAGCGATTGATTCAGGAATTGGATCAAGCCAGGGTTATGGAAAAAGAAGCTGAGCTAAAGGCGCTCCAAGCACAGATCAATCCGCATTTTTTGTATAATTCATTATCGACGATTAACTGGAAAGCGATTCAGATCGATTCGCCGGAAATTAGCAAAATCGCCAATTCCTTGTCCCGCTTTTACCGAACCAGCCTGAACAAAGGGATGAGAATCACATCGGTGCAGGAAGAGATCGCCAACGTCAAAGCCTATCTCGATATTCAATTGATCATGCACAATCACGAATTCGAAGTCGACTTTGACGTGGAAGAAGAGGCCAAGCCCTACGGAACGCTTAATTTTATATTGCAGCCGATCGTGGAAAATGCGGTTATTCACGGGATCGACGAGAAGGAAAGCGGACGCGGTGTCTTGACGATATCCGTCACGATAGATTCGGACACCATTCGTTTTGTCGTCATGGATAATGGAAAAGGAATGACTCAGGATGAAATCGAACAACTGTATAAGGTTGTTGGAGGTGGATACGGCCTGCGCAACGTCCATGAGAGAATCCGGCTGTACTATGGTGAAGCATATGGGGTTAAAGTAGAGAGCGAGTTAGGCGATTACACCAAGGTGATCATCGAGATTCCGGTTGATGGCTATTTATAATCTAAAAGCGAAAATGGACCGGGCAACCGGTCTTTTTTGTTTGCCATAGTGAGGTTTGTCACAGCAAATCCCCGGTAGAATGTTAGTATGAAGACATACAAAATATTCAAAATTATACGCGTATCACGATGGAGGGAAACTTATGCAATTCGACTACGTGCATCCCGCTGATCAGCTCCTACTCATCATGGAACGGATATACAAGCACGGCATGACCACAACATCGGGCGGCAATTTGTCCATTAAGGATGACAATGGAGACATTTGGATTACGCCGGCGGGCGTAGATAAAGGATCGCTGTCACGCCGGGATATGGTTTGCGTGAAAGCGGATGGAAGGGTGCAAGGCATTCATAAACCGTCTAGCGAGTTTCCATTCCATCGTTTGATTTATTGTACCCGACCGGATCTGAATGCGATTGTCCATGCTCATCCCCCGGCACTGGTATCCTTCAGCATCGTGCGGCGGATCCCGGATACGAGGCTGCTTCCGAACGAACGGAAGATATGCGGAAGGGTAGGCATGGCTCCCTATGCGCTGCCTGGGAGCGAACAGCTCGGGGAGAATATAGCGGCAGTTTTTGCGGAAGGGATCAATACGGTGATGTTGGAAAATCACGGCGTTGTGGTCGGGGGGAAGGATTTATTCGAGGCTTTCCGCATATTCGAAACATTGGATTTCTGCGCCCGACTGGAAATCGAAGCCCGGCGAATCGGAAAACCGGTGCTGCTGACCGATGAAGATTACGATACGGTGCGCAATAAAGGCATGGTTGCGTTAGACTCTTATACTCCGATAAGCTGTCCGGTCGCAGAGAGGGAAGCGCGGCAGGAAATGTGCGGCTTTATTCGACGGGCCTATCTTCAGGGATTATTCACAAGCACGCAAGGCACGTTCTCTCAGAGGCTGGATCAGGACAACTTTCTGATTACGCCATACGGTAAGGATAGAAATTACCTGACCCCTGAAGACTTGGTACGTATCGAGGGAGGACGCTCGGAGGCAGGGAAGACGCCAAGCAAGTCCGTTCTTCTCCATCAAGCCATTTACAAGCAGCAGCCGCATGTGGAGTCTATTATCATTGCCCATCCTCCGAATATCATGGCCTTTGCCGTCACGGACATGGATTTCGATTCCAGGACTATCCCGGAGAGCTACATCTTGCTTCGGGGCACGCCGAAGCTGCGGTTCGACGCCGTTTACAACGAGCCGGAAGAGACAGCCGCGGTTTTTGTCAAAACCACCCCGATCGCTATTGTGAAAAACAATTGCGTGATGGTAACCGGGCAAGGGTTGCTCAACACGTTCGATAGGCTGGAGGTTGCGGAGTACAGTGCAAAATCGATTCTTGCCTCCAGAGCGCTCGGAGATATCGTCCACATAGATGACGGCAGGATTCGTGATTTGGAGGTCGCGTTTAAGTTGGAATAAATATGTCTTTAAATACTGGGTGCAATAATTGAGCCGGCATATACCTTATGCCGGTCTATTATTGTTGCACTTTTGATTTTCCAGCCGTTTTTTGAGAGGAATCGCAAAAATATCAGATAGAATGAATCGCGAATTGATCTATCATTATATCTGCAAGCGCTTACTTATGAAAGGAGGTGCGATAATGACAAGCCGGCAGGCTGCCGTGGCCGCGATGTCACTCTTTGTTTTACTTTTTCTGACGGGCTGCAAGATCAGTAATGATGCAGCTGCGAAATCGTCGGATTCGAACATCAATAGGGATGAGGAAGCCAGAAAGCAACAGGAACGGGAAAGTCAGACGTTATGGTTTGTCATTGACGAGAACGGCAAGAAGCTTAGGAATCTTCCGGATGACGATCCCGAAGTGATGGGCGTTAACAAGCTGATGGTGCTTCATTCCGACGTTGTCGATAACCTCAATTATCGGTCACTGAACGTGAAAGATGAGTTCAGGTTTTACTCCCAAGGATTTAAGGAGCAGCTTAACCAGGAAGGATACCCTCAAGTGCTGCTTCTGATGTACAAGGACAACGAGATCGTATTGAAGCTGAACAGACTGGCCTGGTACGAGATGGCTTTCCATCGAAATTTCAAGACGGCCCGTCTCAAAACGGAGAGCGAGATCGTGATTGAACGGTGTTCTCAGGAGTATATGGATAAATACAAGCTCAAGCTCGGACAAGCCTACGTGCAGCCAAGAATCGTCGACCTTGTGAAGGAGGGATCGGAATGGAAAATCGCGCGGATCGATAAAGGCCCCTTTGTTGTAAAACCGTCTTCACCTGGGAAATGACGAATTCATGGCATCGAAATCACAAATCAAGAAAAGAGGGATAAAATGATGTCGAAAAGCAGGGCTCTATTATCGTTTGTTCTCATGCTTGTTTTAACGCTGCCGATGGCGCTGCAAAGCGTTGCTGCAGCCGACTTTCCGGCAAATCCACCAGCCAAGTCAGGCTATACGCTCGATTTTCAGGAAGAGTTCGACGGATCCGCATTGGATACGAGCAAATGGCTGGACTACTATCTTCCCCATTGGACGAGTACGAGGGAAAATGCCAAGGCACGGTACACGATTGCAGACGGCGTGCTCACCGAACGTCTAGAAGCCGACACTCCCGCCTGGAATGCCCAGTATGACGGCACGGTGAAAATCTCAAGCATCCAGACCTATGAGAAGGACTGGTGGCACAAGTTCAACGGTTCGATGCCTAACGACCATCACGAACCCGACTTTAACGGATACAGCACGAAATACGGGTATTTTGAAATCCGGGCCAAGCAGTCGAACGTCGGCGGCGGAGGGCATCAGGCTTGGTGGATGGTCGGCACGGGAGATACGAGCAGCAACTCGGCTAATTCGGAAATCGATATTGTGGAAACTTTCTTTAGCAAACCGCAGACCTGGAGAATCGCGGCCTATGGTTGGGGCGATCCAAATTTCCTTAGTTCATGGGTTGGATTCGAAGATCCTGTCCCTAGCGGCACTCCATCGGAGGAATATCATATTTACGCCATGGATTGGACGCCGACTTCCTTGAAATTTTATTACGACAACCAGTTGTATAAAACGATCAATGCCGCTCCACAGATGAATATGGGCATGATTCTGGGGATTTATACCGATGCCGGATCCGGCGTTCATAACAATGTATGGCCCAAAACCTGGAACGTGGATTACTTAAGGGTATGGAAGAAGGATGGCGGGTATTCGGTTCCGTTCTACAGAATCAAAAACCGTCAGACGGGTCAGTACATGCACATCCAGAACAAAACAGGCAAGGTGGAATACGGCAATGTACCGGCTTCTTATTGGAGTTCCCAATGGACCAAAGAATCGGTTTCCGGTGGATATATCCGCTATAAAAATCGATGGACCGGGGAGTATATGCATACCGAGAATTTGAATGGTAATGTTCAGTATTCAAATGTTGCTGCTACCGCTTGGCGAAGTCAGTGGACGGAGGAGAACGTCTCCGGTTATATCCGTTTGAAAAATCGCGATACGGGACTTTACATGCACACCGAACAGTTGACCGGGTTCGTCCAATATGGGACGGTGCCCAGCACTTATTGGACCAGCCAGTGGACATTCGAGGCGGCGTCTAATTAAACATTTATAGAAAGGACTGATCTCATCATGATGATGAAAAACATTAGGTTCATCGCGCTTTGGTTTTTCGCTGTCGTTCTTGTTCTATCAACAATAATTTCATTTCCTTCCAAACAGGCTAATGCGGCAGTCGGCGATTTCCCTCCGAATCCACTGGCCAAACCGGGATACCAGCTTTATTTCAACAATGAATTCGGCGGCTCAAGCATCGATACCAATAAGTGGGTAGACGCTTATCTGCCGCACTGGAGCAACAGAACGCAAGCGGCGCCTCGATACAATTTCAACAACGGCAGTCTAGTATTAAGAATCGATCAGGATCAGCAATACTGGAGTCCTTTCGACGGGGTAATTAAGTCGTCGGCCATTATGAGCGGGGAATATGCAGGCCCTCTTGGAAGCACGGAGGGACTTCACAACTTCAAAGGCAACAATACGGTTCTGGAAACACAGCAGAATGGATTAAAATTTGAATCACTTTACGGGTATTATGAGCTTCGAGCCAAAGGGAATATCGGAAGCGGAAATCATCTGGCTTGGTGGATGGTAGGATATGAAACTTCGCCGGAGAAAAGTGCGGAAATCGACATCATTGAAGCGCCGGGAGGGCAAATGGCTTCCAGCTCCTTCCTGCTCGGTCATGGTGTACATGCGTGGGACGACACGACAGTATCGAAAGAATATTATTTCGATACGATTCAAAGCGATGCAAAGCAATTTCATATTTATGGTTTCGAGTGGACGCCAAACCAGCTTAAATTTTATGTAGATAACGTGTTAGTGAGGACAATAAATAAGTCCATTCAATATTCGATGGTTCATATTATCAATATTTATGAGAATGAGAATGCCAGCGGCTTTCCGTGGGGGCCTTTTGACCCCAATTATACGTATCCGAAACAGTTTGAAATTGATTATTTCAGAGCTTATCAACCCGTCGACCAATACTATTTGATCAAGAATAGGTGGACGGGCCAATATTTGAACGTTCAAAATCAAACGGGGAAAGTCGAGGTTAGCTCGGTTCCTTCCGCTTACTGGAGCGGGCAGTGGAAAATGGAGAACACAGGAGACGGACATTTCAGGCTTAAAAACAGATACTTAGGTCAGTTGGGCGTTGGCTCATATATGCACAACGAAGATAACTTAGGATACGTTCAGTATGGGCAAGCGCAGACGGGATGGTTGACCGCTCAATGGTCATTAGAAAATGTGAAAGATACCGTTTATAAAAGGTTGAAGAATTCAACGGGTTATGTTCATAACGAAAACAAACTCGGCTATGCTCAGTACGGCTCGGTTCCCTCTACTTATTGGAGCTCGCAGTGGGAGTTTGTTCCAGTTCAGTAGTGCAACTAAGCTCTTCTCGTCCCTCAAGACGGCGCGCTAGCAGGTGTGCCGTCTTGAGACTTAACAGGCGGATTTACGCTTCAACGGTTTGTCCGTTTCTTCCGAAGAAAAGACACAACGAACAGCAGCAGCGGAAAGAACAGCCCGTTCGCCAACATGAGAGCCGGCCATATCCGATTATCCCAATCTTGCATATAAGCAACATTCGGATAATTTACGACGGACAATACGACTAGGATGAGCCCTAACGGCAGAACAAGCGGCCGATAATCTTTAAGGCGGAGGATATGTGCCAAGGTCTGCACAACCGCGTAGAAATAAAACGTTATTCGGAAATAGATGGCTATTAACCATATTGCAGCTACGATGGCTTCAATTCGCTGTAAAAAATGTCCGAGACTGATTTTTTGCGCTAGCAGATAACTTGCATACATGCTTCTTGCAGCTAAATCAGGTCCTAACACCATAGTGGCCATACCGGTTATAACGGTAATAATCATTCCGCCGTATAAACTGCCTTTGAATAAAGCTTTACGTGCTTCTTTGGGTTGATTCACATCAGAGGTAACCATTAATAGCACAATACTGGGCAGAAACACAATAGAAATCAAGGATAGCGCGGGCGGCCACAGGGGCTTTATGCCGTTCTCCATGATCGGCTGGATGTTTTCCGGCTTGATTTTGAAAGCGACTACTATAAAAAATAAGACAAGAAGCAGAATAAACCATGGAAACAGGATTTCGGCGGAACGGGCCAACGTTTCTAAACCAAGTCGCACGCCTATGACCACGATGACCGCGTAAAGAATATTAAAAGCTTGTATCGGCGTTTCAGGCATCATTTGGGTGACCATAAAGTTTCCAACAAAATACAATACGGCACCGGAACCGCTAATCAGTAGAGATATCATGACCAGCAGCATAAGAGCTCCTCCAAGCCATTTGCCAAGCACGGCTTCCGCGATTTCGACCAGGGTCATCCTCGGAAACCTAATCGCCAATGCATTGAACAGCCATATGATGAAACATCCAAACCCCATTCCTACAAGGGCGGCAATCCAGGCATCTTGCTTGGCCATCGAAGCCATGTCCGATGGAATGATCAGAATAGCGCTGCCGGTCGAAAACAAAATCGTAATGATCGTCATTTGGCGTGCGGATATTGTCTGCTGCTCAACCATGGTCATCTCCTCATCTTCACTTTATTAATCCAATGCCCGATAGAATATCGCTGAGCGGTTTAAATACGAATGTTATGCCGGATAACGGACTGGGAACGTTATTTAACAGTATACTGATCATACCGAATCCGACGCCTAGCATGAGCAGAATGGAGAACGCCCACAGTTCCCTCTTCTGCTTTTTCTTCATAAGACCGGGAATTTCTAATGCGACGATGAAGCCAGCAACCGCCAGTATTCCCGCAATTCTCAACATGGCGCTCCGCTCCTTCATTTCATTTCATTGAGAAACGATTTGCCCATCGTTCCGGTACCGCGAATTTTGTAATCAACGTTGATCGTCACCCTTAAATCGGTAAAATACTCTTCGTCCCAACCCTTTTTTAAGGTTTTCCAAGCTTTTGGGTTAGACCTCCGTATGGCTTTACCGAATCCGAAGATATCGGACTTGTACGAATTCTGTGCTTTTTCGATGACCGATTCCATTGACTTGCCAATCTTCTTGCCCATTTTCTTTTCCAGTTCCCTAATCGTGTCCTTCTTTGTCAGATCAAGTGTGGCGCATTCGACCTCACCCACGTTCCCCTCGATCCGCACGTTGATATTGACTTGAGGCCGCCCCCTGTAGACCATTCCTTTCACTACGGTGTTGGCACGAATGACTTCCCCGATCACTTTTCCCTCGCCAGGGCAAGTAACGTTGCCTACCGAGCTCTTCACGTTGTCCATTATAAAGTTGTATCCTCTGCTTTCATCTTCATTTAACCAGCCGATTAACCGGTCTTTTTTGAAAACCGCAAGCCCCGAGTATCTCAGGCGGCCGGGAGGATCGATGTTTTCGACATTTCTCTTCGACTTTCCCGTTTCCAGTTCTCCAACGACTCGAAGTCCGGTCAAGACGGGGTTCTTGCCATCGCTGATCAAATCGTCGATCAAACTATCTATGGTTACCGTCATGCTTGGCGACCAGTTTCTCTCCGATGCATCAAGGGACGAGAACAATTGATTGGCAGGGATCGTCTCCACGGCTGTCAAAATTTTCAGCGTATCTTCCGCTTTTACCCCTTTCGACACTACAATGTAGAAATCGGATCGAATCTCATGATCTCTGTTCAGAAAATCCAAAACTTCCGCCATTCCTTCTTTGGCGAGCGACTCATCGATGACGAATATGCGGAGGTGGGAAAAATAAAGTTTGCGCGGGCTGATTCGGGTTATTTTCCGAACCGCTTCAAATATGGTATCAGCCTCTTCCGTATATAATGTTGCGGGAGCGCGTCCTCCCCCTCCCCCTTTTCTGGAGCTCACTTGCCCGGGATCAACGACTTGCGCGGAAAACCGGTAACGATCATCCACTTTGTCGATGCCCGCCGCAAGTACGATCGCAAGTTCGTTCATCTCTTTGCGGTTCCAGCAGCCGGTCAGAAAAGAAACCCATACCAAGCTTATGAACATGTAAATAAAATACCGTCTATTCAAGATTCGCCCCTCCATAGGAATGTCACGAGTTTACTCCCTGGATTTCCGGGAAGGCGCGGGATTCAAACGGTTCACATTTTTCTGATTCGCGAGTCGGGGACGTGTTCGCATTAACCAATGGGGAAATCGAACCAACGTATCCTTCTGATCGGCAGGGGTAAGAGGGGCAAACGGTGACATATACGGTACCCCGAACGTACGCAGGCTGCACAAATGCAGGATAAGGAGGATAATCCCAAACATAATTCCGAATAATCCAAAGGAAGCGGCTAATCCCATCATGGGGAATCTAAGCATGCGAAACGCGATGGCTACATTATAGGCGGGAATAACGAAGCTGGAAATCGCAGTAAGCGATACGACGATTACCATAACCGCGGAAACGACTCCGGCTTCGACGGCGGCTGACCCGATAACCAGCGTGCCGACAATGGAGACAGCCGCACCGATGTACTTTGGCATACGAACTCCCGCTTCGCGCAAAATTTCAAAGGTTGCTTCCATGATGAACGCCTCGATGAAGGCGGGGAAAGGTATATCTTCACGCTGCGCCGCTAGTCCGATCAGCAGCTGAGTCGGCAACAATTCCTGATGAAAGTTGGTTATGGCGATATAAAGCGACGGACCCAACAGAGAGATAAAAATCCCCATGAAACGAAGAATCCGGATGAAGCTGCTGATGTCCGCGCGCTGATAATAATCTTCCGCAGCATGGAGGAAAGAAATGAACGGCGCGGGGACGATAAGCGTATACGGGGTTCCGTCTACAAGTATGGCGACTTTGCCTTCCAGAAGCTCGGCGGCAACCACATCCGGCCGCTCGGTGTTGAAGACGGTAGGAAAAGGAGTGAAGTTTGAATCCTGTATCAATTCCTCGATATACCCGCTTTCCAGAATTCCGTCGATATCGATGCGGTCCAACCGGGCATGCACTTCTTTAACAATCTTGTCGTTCGCGATGCTCTTGACATACATAATGCCGATTTCCGTGCGGGTCACTCGGCCGATTTGTTTCTTATCCATTCGTAAATCCGGACTTTTAATCTTGCGGCGGATCAAAGCAATATTGATGCCGATCGATTCCGAGAAGCCTTCCCGCGGCCCGCGCACGACATTTTCCGAAGCCGGCTCCGTAACGCCGCGATCCTTCCAGCCTTTGGTATCGGCGGACATTCCCGCTGTATAGCCATCGATCAGAATAACCGTATCTCCGGAAAGTACGGCGTTATACACCGCTTCAAAATCGGTCAGATCATTTATGCTGCCCAATGCAAGAACGCTGTTCTTAAGGCTTTGCACATCATCCTCGAAGCCGTTTTTATCGAGATCATCTTTGTCTTCGGCGGAATTGGAATTTGACATCAGCGATTCCACGATGAAATCGTTAACTAATTTTTTATCTGCCATCCCGTCGATGTAGATAAGCGTGATCATCCGCTTTCCATGCCGGCTTAACGGGATAGTCCTAATCACGATGTCGCCGCTGTTTCCAAGTGTTTGCTTGATCTGCCGAAGATTTTGTTCAAGGTTATCGAATAACGTTTGGAAGGACGTATTAGGGTTATCCATGAATGCTCCTTCTCTCGCAACGGTGTTATGATCCAGTATTGGACAAACTTCCCGCAACTAAACTTATGTAAATAACTCTAAGTTAATCGAAAGCTTAAGCAATCGTGAAAAAGAAAAAAAGACTGCTAGACCCTCCCGGAAGCGAGCATATCGCCCGGGAGGGTCTAGCAGTCATCGAGTCATCGTTTTAATCGTCTCTTGATACTTTGGGGAAAAGCGCAAGTGCGTAGAGCGCGGCGAGGCCAACGATCGTGTACACGATTCGCGAACCGACATCGTCCGCCGCCCCGAAGATTTCACTGACGACGTCGTACTCGAACAAGCCGACCGAGAGCCAGTTCAAACCACCGAGGATAATGAGAATTAGGCTAATGACGTTTAGCGCCTTCATTCAGAAACAGCCTCCTTATTGGGGTTGCACACCCTTTTCTGGTAAAACTGCCTAACAGTGCAGCTAATTCTTAGTTGTTTACTATAGTTGTATGAAAGGCGTTCACTGGTTATGCCACACCATGCAGAACACGCTGACGGTTCCGTGCGAAGCTCTGCGCTCATATTCGTCCGTAATGACAAACCCAGCTTTCTCGTACACCCGTATGGCGCGTTTGTTCCATTTCTCTACCTCAAGATCAATCTCGGCACCGGGCAATCTGCGGGCAGCCTCACGAACGGCTAATCCCGTCAGAGCGGCGCCCCATCCCGATCGCAGCAATCCGGGCGCAAGCCCATCCCGATCCGCAGCGTGCGGTCCATCTGAAAAAACTGTACATACCCGACGAGTTGCTCTAATTCAAACTCCCGTTTGGTTCGAACGGCTAAATATTGGACCTGACGGATTTGGGGATCGCCGAACTCTCGGCCCTGTTTGACCATCGTCTCCCATGAAGGCCACCGATACAGATCGTAAGGCGCGGGGTAGCGCCATTCGCAGATTTCTCGCCCATCTCCCTCAGTCAAGGCATCCAATATCAAAAGGGGTTTCTTTTTTATGACAACCGATCCTCTCCGTACATAAATCTTAACTGTTCCTATTATAATGGATGGGGAGATATGGCGATATCATTGCGTAGGGAAGGCATGCAGTAAATTTTGCAGATTATGTCGAATTGTTTATTGTAAGAAATAGACTTTTTAGGTAAAATGACTCTGTATTCATGTATTGTATTTGCTGTTCACTACTTACAAAGGTGGAATTAAACAAGTGCTTACAAGTGCTGAGATTCGCGCGAAAGCAAGAGCAAGCCTATCGGGTAACTGGACGCCCGCGGTACTGCATTTCTTACTGTATTATGTTATTACACTCGCACTTGGAAGCTTCTCACTCATTCCGTTTATTGGTTGGCTTGCGAGCTTTCTGGTATCGGGCGCTTTGACTTACGGACTTCTATCGTACTATTTGATGCTATCACGCGGCGAGAACCCTTCGACGGAAACTCTCTTTAGCGGCTTCGAAAAATTCGTACAAACATTCATCCTGAGTTTGCTAATAGCTATCTTCACCATCTTGTGGACGCTGTTGTTAGTCATACCAGGAATCATTGCGGCTTTCCGTTATTCCCAAGCGTATTACATACTAAGAGACAATCCGGGAATCGGGGCGTTTGAAGCGATTAATCGCAGCAAGGCGTTGATGGTCGGGCACAAAGGAAGACTGTTCGTGCTTGTGCTTACTTTCATCGGGTGGTTCCTTCTGTGCGCGATTACTTTCGGCATCGGATTCTTATGGTTAGCTCCTTATTTCTACACCGCGCTAGGGCACTTCCATGATGGACTCATTAATCGTTCGACATCGGTTCCTCCTCCACCTAACCCGTATGGCGGCGTTACGATTTAAGGAATGAAATGAAGAAGAATGCCGAGCCTTCAGGGGTTCGGCATTCTTCTTCCTATTTCCCCAACATGGTATAGTAAGGAAGTAGCAAATTCATGTGCATGAAGGGGATAGGAATAATGGCTCGGCTAGTCTTCTTGGGTTGTGTAGCATATTTAGCAGTCGGGCTTGGGCAATTGGTCGTCGGTACGATCATGGAACCGATGGTTGACGCATATGGCGTACAGTACGGCGATGGCGGTCAGTTGGTCATGAACCAATTTCTGGGCGGGATGGTCGGCATCATGCTGGCGCCTTGGCTCATCGGGCGAATAGGGAAAAAGATGTTATTGCTGTCCGTGCTTGCCCTAATGGTCATTACGCAAACGATTTATTCCTTCCAGCCAGGATGGGAAGTTATGCTTGCCGTAGGGCCTTTTGCCGGTTTTGGCTTCGGCACGACGGAAGCGGTCGTCGGTTCTTTCATTATTGGATCCGCGGTAGGGAATGCCAACGTTGCGATGACCAGGGTTGAAGTGTTCTTCGGGGTTGGGGCGTTGCTCATGCCGTTCGCGGGCTCGGCGTTAATTTCCAGCGGGCACTGGGTAGCAGCTTTTATAGTCGTTGGAGTGATTGCGGCGATTACGCTGGTTATGTGGACCCTAATGTGGCCGAAAATATTAGACCGCCCGGGCGGGCATGCGGCAGATGAGGCTGCCAGATTATCTCCGAATACGAACAACCGTTGGCGGGTTAGGATCGTTCTTGCGGCTTGTTCGTTGTTTTTCGCTTTTTACGTCGGATTAGAGATGAGTTTCACGCATTATTTGCCATCATTGCTTGTCATTAATAACGGTCTTTCGGATTCAACCGCTTCTTTGTCGCTTAGTATTTTCTGGGGAGCTATCGTGCTTGGGAGAATCGTATCCGGTCAGGCGGCAGACCGCTGGGGCGGAGGTACTTATTTGCTGGTTACCTGTATCGCTGCGGCTGTGTTGTTCATTCTAATGGGTGGACTGGAAAGCGTATGGGCAACATTCGTACTGACTTTCTGCGCGGGGCTTGCAATGTCGGGGATGTTTGCCATTGCGCTCGTATTCACCAACCGGATGGCCCCTGGCATGACGGAGCGAACGACGAGCTTATTAATGGCTTTCGGAGGAATTGGCGGGGCGTTAATGCCAAGATTGACGGGCTGGTTTCTGGACGAAAACGGTACGGATGCGACTCGTTGGTTGTTTGCCGCCATTGCGGTAGGCATGCTTGGGATTATCATCTGGGCTCTGCTGGCGGCTAAGCCGGTGCAGCGGGCTGCGGAGGCCTCTGTATAATTTCAGGGAAATAATTTTAGTAAAGGTGGTTACCCAATTATGCAGCATATTGTCCCCGTAAAATGGTTGCTAGCCCGTCTATATGAACCGGACTTGCTTATCGTGGATTGCAGGTTCCAACTAGGAAAGCCGGACGATGGGCGTAATGCTTATGAAGAAGCTCATATCCCGGGTGCTGTGTATTTAGACTTGGAACACGACCTGTCCGCGCCTGTCGGCAAGCACGGAGGGCGGCATCCGTTGCCGGATGTGGCTAAGCTTGCGAAACGGCTTGGCGAAGCGGGCATCGGAACTGAGTTTAGGATTGTGGCCTATGACGACCAAGGCGGAGCCATGGCTTCAAGATTGTGGTGGATGCTGAGCTATTTAGGACATGAAGCGGTTTACGTGATGGAGGAAGGATTCTCCGCATGGCAGAAGGCGGGTTTGCCTGTGTCTTCGGAGCGGAAGGTCATTTTTCCGAAGACGTTCGTTCCGCATCCGCGTCGGGAGATGCTCGCGGATATGGAGGAAGTAAAGGCGAAGCTCGGGAAGCCGGGCGTCGTGTTGGTGGATTCACGCGACGGCCCGCGCTACCGCGGTGAGGTGGAGCCAATTGATTCGGTGGCCGGACATATTCCGGGCGCGAGGAACTTGTTCTGGGCCGAGGGCCGGAGGGCCGACGGCACGTGGAAAGACGCGAACGAGCAGCGCGAGCGGTTCGCGGACTTGTCGCAGGACGATGAGATCATCGTATACTGCGGCTCGGGGGTTACGGCAACGCCCAACGTGTTGGCGTTGCGGGAAGCGGGGTTTACCCGCGTGAAGCTGTACGCGGGGAGTTGGAGCGATTGGATTAGTTATGAGGAGAATCCGGTGGCGGTGGGGGATGAGGAATAGCGGAAAGATGAATAGCAGTGTGTAGATCTTAAATACAGAGCATGGTGGAATGATCGCCATCGCTCTGTATTTTTCTATATCCAGAGTCAACACGGAGTCAACAAGCGGTCTCTGAAAATACTTACAAAATGGGTCATACCGAATGCTCGCTCGTATACTCTTCAATGCCTTGTACAGACAAACAAAGGGCCAGAAATACCCACTATTTTGTGGCAGCAATCCCGGCCCAGAATATGAATCAACAACATAACGAAACGAGAAAACCATTCAACACAGGATCAACGAGTGTGTTGTTCTGTTACAAGCAGACCGTTCTATTTGAGCAAGAATGCTGGAGTGTGGTTTATGGGACTATAATAAAAGATCAAATTTCAATTTTGAAAATAAAAAGGAATAATGTGGAATTAAGTCGAACTTATAATATAAATTGGAATTAGATCTAAGTAGAGCAATAATCCGACACTTACTCCTCAATGCATTGACCGGCAAGCGTTACTACTACGAGAGTTAATATGAGTATTGACAGTGCATTCAGACCAAAGGACGTGATTACAAGAAAAGAATCGATCACACTTTGGATTGAAATCCCCCTCAATTAAAACATATTACACAAAATAGGAGCAGCATATTATGGGGAAATTGAAAATGAAAAAGTACTTCATTAAGGATGCTTCCGTAAACGGAATTGATGACGACTTATTTAATTATTCGGATATATCGAAAGTAATTGAACGCATATTGGATTCAAACGAGCCTCCGTACAATATTGCCATCATTGGGAAGTGGGGCTTAGGTAAATCCTCGCTGATTAACCTCGTTAGAAACCGGCTGCGAGGCGGTGGCTCCTATCTTTTTCAAGAAATCAACGCTTGGAAGTATGAAAAAGAATCGTTGCGACGTGTATTCTTGAAGCAGTTATGGCAAGGTATAAGCGGTGAGAAATTAAAAAGTTTTCACGAAATACAACGGACATTTTCTGATCTGATTAATAATACCGTATCACCTACAAATGTAGGTGTAAAAACGAAATGGTGGGTGACTGTTGGGAAAACGTTTCGTAAGTATGGTTTACCTATATTGGGCCTAGTATTGTTTACAGCTGTCGGATTTACTTGCTACAAGCTAATTCAGGCTCATACCAATAATGTTACCGTTAATTCGCTTTTTTGGTGGAAAGTAATTTTAAGCTATGGCAAAAATATTTCTACGACTTTGCTGTTGCCTGTTTTGATTGCTTTGTTAACTGCATTGCACAGTGAGTACCGGAAAAAAGAACCAAAAAAGTTTGAATTCAACTTTCCGCTAGAGACAGCGGACGATTACGAGTTGTTTCTTGAAAACTCGATTGCTGACAAGCTCAAAAACAATCCTGACCTGAAAATCGTAACTGTCATAGATGACCTTGACCGGTTAGGGCTTGATAAAATTGTTGAAGCGCTGGATTCAATCAAAGCATTTGTTAACTTACCAAATTGTGTGTTTGTTGTTCCGTTTGACGATGAAATAATCAAAAGTGCATTGGAAAAACGACGTGAAACGCAATTTGGTGAAGATTGCGATGTAATTGAAAGTGAATTAATTCTGGATAAGCTATTTCAGTTTAAAGTCTATCTACCTCCACTCTTAAAATATGATATAAAGCAATATACGATGAACCTTGTCAAGCGGGAAATCCCTGACTTTATTGCTGACAATTGCCCCGAAGAAACCTTTGATCGACTTGTGAGCAGAATATTAATCCACTCAGATGTTACAACGCCACGCCAAGTTAAAAAACTTATTAATGCGTTTGTGAACAACTATCTTATTGCACGCGAACGCGAGGAATCAGGGCGAGTGGAAAAAGGACTTTTGACTGGAGAACGCGGTATTGAACAAATTGCTAAACTATCCGTTCTACAAGCAGATTTCAATCACTTTTACGATTTGCTATTCAAAGATTTTTCTTATGTCACCCGTTTTGTGGAAATAGTTCAAAATCAGAATGCACAGACAGATGTTCCAGCAGATTTACAAGGTTATTATAGATTTATCAAAGACGGTAATAAGAACACCGTTGACAGTGTGTTGCCCATATACGAGCCGCTACTCAATTTCCTTATAAGTAGAGCAAAATATAGTGTTGATAATATCGCACCGTTCCTCTACTTGGCACAAGATGCGATCAGTATCAAAACAGGTGATGAACAACAACGTAGAACCATTGCCGCATTAGAAAGCGGTAATGAATCAACGTTAAGAACAATGCTCGGGGAAAAGCCAGAAATAGCTGAGGCGGTAATCTCGTACATTTCAGAATGTGCAGCTACAGAATTACCATTACAAGCAGCCTATCCAATCGTGTCTTTCGTAGACGATGTATATACTACTCCCCTTGCAAACATACTTATTGAACGTTCTATTGAGTCTGATACAGATGCTACAGAATTTTCGCTTTCCTTGTCGCCGGATAATGTCCTATATGTTGCTCAACAAGCGGAGCGAGATGAATACGGCATGGCATTAATAGAGAAATATCTCTCAGCAATTGCTGATGAGAAAAGTGTAAATGAGCAAGTGATTACTAACGCATTAAAAACATTCATTCCTGAGTACAGGTTTCTATCATCCAATGCACAAGATTTAATCAAACATGCAACTAATATTTGTTGCCTCAAAGATAAAATATCTGTCAATTCCATACTTCCTCTGCTTGACTACTCAGATAGTTCTTTGTTCGCAACGCTATGGGGAGTCGATTGGTTTAGCAAGCTGTGCACTCATATCACAGACGAAAACGATTATAAAGTTGATGTTGTCGAAACACTAAAAAAGAGTTTCAATACGCTAACAAGCATTGCAGACTATTCCGCCATTATTAATTGTGTCATCCCATTGTTCAAACTACCACCGCTATTAGAAATTCTGAATGATATGTTTAGTGTGGAACTATGTTCAAAATTTGACGAATCACTATCAACAGACATTGTTAATGAGTTAATCGTCCACAAATACGATAAAAACTCTAAAAATATTCATAAATTGCTTAGTAAGCTAAGATATATTGTCGATGATGAGAATGCAGAGGCTATGACGGAATTTACCGAGAATTATGCGACTTCAGCATTAATGGATGATGTGTTGGTTTACTTGGGAAAGAGCGGCTACTTCCCTAAAATTAATGCAACACTTAGCAAGCTTGTGATAGATGTATTTACGGATGAAAATAACGATGAGCTTCTTGGGAAAATAAGTAATTATCTTACAGAGGATGTCCGCGCCGAATTGTTTAATCAGCTTGGCGCGAGAACGCAGTATGGGGCAAGCGAAGATTATGTACGGGAGTTGGCTGTAATATCTGTACTTGCATCGGACGATAGTTACAAAGCTAATTTTGAAAATCTTGCAGTAAATACGCTCTTGTCACAAACTAACAATAATCAAAATTACTATTGTCATTATGTATATTTTGAATTTGTAGCACAAGCTATTGGATCAATTAAAAGTTTTCTTCAACAACAACTCATTGATGGTTACGTTGATAAACTCATAAATCTATTCCCTTCTCAACGTGCGAAATGTTTATATGCGTTTGAGAGACTGACTGGAGTTTTATCAAAAGAACGATTCGCTAAAGTATTTCCGCTTCTTACGACGAATATCCCAGACAGTGAGTTTGATCAAGCACTTAAAATACTAATGGACAATGACAATGTGCGTCCAACGGGGGCTACGGAAAGAACTGTTTATCGCAAGTTCTTAACATCGCATTTGGAGAAATCAGCAAATCCGAATATGGTATTGCAAACTCTCAAAAATTCGTTTAGTTATTTCTCCGATATGAAAGAATTGACTGTATTCGCTCTTAACAATAGCGCGACAGATAGAAACCTATTGATTGATGTGATGGCAAAATGCTTTAACGGTTACGAGGATGCTGATAAGGTTTCGAATGAAGCGTTGCCATTGTTCGATATCGAGGAAGAGTTTACTGTGTTGAAAGAAGTATTTGCTAAGCTCACTAAGCATTCGTTTGATGATGTATTTACGGCTCTAAGCGAAAAACTTGACACTGCAACAAGTATAGATACTCTCGTTAATATTGTTGACTACGCAAAGAAATACAATTCAACCCAATCAACAGCGTTGTATGTCAAAACACTAAACTTAAGTTTGGAACACGATAATGTGCCAGATAAGGTTGTTAAGATTATTTCGACATTATCAGTACTGGATCGAAGTATGCGCAATACCGTCAAAGATGAGTTTATTACTTCACTACATTCAGGCTTTACGCAGACCACTAGTGAATCCATTTTGAATTCGATTGTTAGTACTGTCATGAAGCTACGCTGGACGAAACCATTCAAGAAACTATTAAAGGAGAATGAAGAAAAATTGAAACTTTTTGACGAACTGGCAAAATGAGATTCATTCCTGTATTGATTTGAATTAATAACTCGGTAAGTCCAACTTGCCGCTACATACAGCGTAGAGAACCATATTATAAGTAACAATCGTAATTGGAGCGATTGGATTAGCTATGCGGGGAATCCGGTTGCGACGGGGGATGAAGAAGAACCGAAAAACATATAACAGTGTATTAATTCTGAATACTGAACATGGCGGGCAAGTGGGCGACTTCGGGTGTCTTAAAGAGTTCCAAGTCAACAAGGAGTCAACATGTGGCTGATGAAGTTACTGAGAGTATAGGGTAGAACTGAGCACATGCCCGTACCATAATATAGACAACAAGGGCCGGGAGCCTCTCGAAAGAGTGGCTGACCGGCTCTTGTTTGTAAATATTGATAAAACTATGGCAATATCCGACTTCTTCGTTCCTTTACAAGTCAACACGTTTTGGACGTGAGCCTATTGAATCAACATGAAATCAACAATTGTAAGATCAGCTAGCGGGTAGTGGCTCTTGGGTCAACGAGAGTCAGGATTTCTTAGGGCACAATATTATCCGTTTGTCGGAAAATAGATTTCAGTCACGCCCTGCGGTTGAAGATCTTCCTTGAAAATCTCGAATCGGATTTTATCCACGTTCAAATTATACTTGACTTGGGCTGAAGGGTTGCAGAAAAAATCCCAGAAGTCACCGATATACTTTTCATCAAACCGAAAAACCTGATAAGTATCCGCCGGAATCGTTATCTGCTCCATGCCCGCAGGAATATTTCCTTGTTCGGAAACCGCAGCTGCCACATATAATCCGTGCGGGCTAATAATCAAATATTCGTAATCATTAATCCGATGACTGATTTCATTTTTTCGGTATCTCAAATTCGCGAATAGCTTCTCTTCGTCTTGGGGGCCGGCGCCTCTAAACCCGATGGCCTTGATAGCGTCGACCTGCATTTTCTTAACCTGCATCAAGTCCTCGATACTCGCTTTTATTTCCATTAGATGTTCCTCCCCGAGTTTTTATTCTGGTCTCAATTTTGAATCCATTTACCAAGCGAGAGTGGATTCTCTCTTTTTCGTTGTAGCAATTTGTCTAACATTTGTTGCATGACGGCTATGCCTTTTGCTTCTGAGTCTCTCGCTCTAATCAGTCGAGGAATAGCCCATTCCGCTTCGTTGGGATCGTTAGGTTCGCCTCCATGGGGAAAAGGGAATCTGGATATCAGCTCCGACAAAGCGTCCGCTGTATCACGATAATGACGGGCTGCTTCCGAAGCCAAAGGGGTTAATTCGAGATCTAGAGAAGCACGGCCGAATACGGTGTCCGAGAAACTAGAGAAAAACTGGGCCGCAAACATCCGTCCGTCACCCGTAACGGACAAGTTATACGCATTTTCAGGGATATCGATCCCCCTGTTCTTAAATGCCTCTATCCACGCGTCATAACCAGGCAGTCCATGGCGGTACTCAGAGGAGGGATTCCGATCGGTTTCCAAAGAAAACGCCACGGCTCTTCGAAGCGAATCCTCTAGCGTATCTAACGGGTCGACATGAGTAGATGCATAGATGGCTGTAGCTTGTATGCAGGTGAATCGCCTGTTATTGATTTCGCTGAATGGGATTTGACCGACTTTTTCCGCATCTCGTGCATGCAATAATTGTTTCTGGTGATCATATCCGTAAATCAGCCCGAATTCCGGGCAAAATAGATCCCAACCAATTACGGGCAGTCCGCGGTCCACGCTTTCTTTTACGAATTGGACATACACCTCCAACTGCTCGGGCGTCGCCGGAATCTCATAGAAGCACTCTCCGATGTCGAAACCCATAGCCAGCAGTCCCTTCCCCATTAAATGATAGGGGGAGAATAAGGTTGGGCCGGCACCGAATACCGTTACGGGATGAATGTTGATCATAAACGAGCTGTTCGTAATGAACATGACATCGGCAAGTGAGTAGAAATGCTTTTTGTTCGTATACTGCAGCAGACCGTAAACCGCTTGGGCAGACGGGGACCAAGTTAGCCGAACGGGCTCTGATGCTTTTTGCAATTTGTAAACCTCCCTTTAAGACAGTTAGATTTCAAACGGGCGTGCTAAAATGCGTCGAGTAGGTTGGCCGTCGCGGACCATCGCCGCAGCTACGTCCTTGAAATAGATTTGAATTCTCTCCTTGCGTACCTTGCTGCGCGACCTGGATAGCAGAGTGTAGACGTTCGCGGTGGTTGTACCTAGCACTGAGGCGATCTCGGACGGCGGCAGTTGACGAAAGAAGTGCGCTTCGAATACACCCCGTTCGTGCTTGCTTAAACAACCTAATAACGAGCGGATTCCTTGAATAAATTCCAAGCGTACGATTCGGGCTTCCGGGTTCTCATCGGATTGGCGGGCTTTCAACGATTTACTAAAATGAAACAGAATAGAATCGATATCAAACCAATCCGTATCTCCCCATGAAGAGGAATCAGTGGAAGTCGTACCTTCTTCCATACTCGTGAAGGGACGTTCCTTGCCATAAGGGCCTCCGCGCCGCAGACGATAATTAGCCTGATTCTGAACGATTCGTCGAAACCAAGATCGGAATCGGAAAACATCGGAGATCGTCCCCACGTGCAAGAATGCGCGGACAAGCGCATCCTGAACGATGTCCTCCGCGACTTCGGTATCCCGGGATATGGACACTGCCCATCCTAACGCCTTGGCGCGATGGTGCCGGACAAGCTCACCGAACGCTTCGCGGTCGCCGGCGCGCGCTTTTTCCACAAGTTGTTCCTCTCGCGTCCACTCCAAAGGATCATCGGCATCTGATGAAACTTCAACATTGTCATTTTTATTAGCATCTACGTAAACTTCAATCACCATCTCCACCACCTCTCCCGCATGCGTCACTTATATGGATACCAGAAGGGAGAAAAACCTTTCATTATTTTTAAATAAAGTTCAAAATGTGCATTTAAGGACTTCTATATTAACTTCAATTCTTCCTGTAAGGACTGGCAGAATGGGATTTCGGAAAATTCGACAGCTGGAGCGATTGGATTAGCTACGAGGGGAATCCGATTGCGACTGGGGTAGAGTAAGAACCGAGAAGCCGTTCCGGACGCGGGTTGGAGGGCTGTGACAGGTTAGGAGTAAGTGACCTGTTGCAGCCCTCTTTGGGCTTTCCGTTCAACAGTTTGCAAACAGGAGGTCAGGGAAAGTGAACGTTACAGTGGTCTGTCGGCGAGACTGGCAGCAGTATTTATCCCACTTGTTTATGCGATATCGCATATGTTAAAATTAGATTCAGAAAGACCGAGTGCGGGAACACTCGGTCTATACAATTGGCTTGGATGGGTTTCCCTTCTAAGCTGAAAAGGACAAAAAACCCACCTGCGGCGCTAACCTTGGGGTGGGTTTTTACTTTTTCTTGTAGTTATTCGCGATGTATGTTAAAAGTGCAATGACAAAGGTTGAAAAAGCGATCATGATGAGGATTGCATCTTTTATTTCCATGGCCTCACCTCCTTTCGAAGGGGAACCATGCCCACCCAAGATTCAATTGTACAATTTCATCTTATCTTATAAACGGTATGAGAGCAAATGTTCTTGTTGAGATCGAGCGCCGATTGGATTATTAAGTTCTACGTTGTATGAGGAGGATTACCCTGAGGACGGATATCAACAATTGGGTGACCTTAACTGTACCTGAAATATGTACGGTTTTTTCAGAGATTCCTGTTACTTGGTGTATTGCAGGAGGCTGGGCTTTAGATTTGTATGTTGGCAAGCAGTCAAGGAAACATGACGATGTAGACGTAATAATATTACGTGAGGAGCAATTAACTGCATTCCAATATCTATCGAAAGACTGGACGCTGTACAAAACCGAGAATGGAACGCTCGCTCATTGGAAAAAGGAGAATTTCTTACCGTTACAAATGATATATGGGTCAGTAAAGATAGCAACTCCCCATGGGCCTTTCAAATGATGTTGATAGATTCAAACCATGATTCGTGGATTTACGGAAGGGAAAATTCTATTAACAGATCAATGGCAGATATAATAGCAAAGACAAAAGAAGGTATCCCAAACTTAAAACCAGAAATACAACTTCTTTATAAGGGTGGAAGTTCAAAAATCCGAGAAAAGGATCATAATGACTTCTTGACTGTTATTCCATTGCTCACTCCACAAGCCAGAGAGTGGCTCAAAGCTTCTTTGCATACACAATTTCCAGAGGGACATGTTTGGGTGGATTATATCGAAAACGATAATTGATTGAGGATTTCATTATTTATGTAACTTTGACGTGGGCTTGGTTTGCAAACAAACCGTCAACAGGCTGCAAACAACAGTGTTAGTAGCCCCTATTCGTTTACACTCCAGCCCATCCACCCTTTGGGGTGCTACCTTACTTCACTTGACCTTTTGTTGGCGTTTCGTTCGACTTGACCCAGCCACAGGGGTATACTTCGCCTTGGCTCAAACCACATTGTTCCGCTAGCTCCGTCGTCTACGGGCTTCTTGCTCCCAATGTGCTCCTAAGCGTAGCCAAGGGAGATCGTTGCACATGGGCGTTGGCATATGTTCCGAGACATTCCCGCCGCGTTGCTCCGAACCTCTACTTTTTTGTTTTGGAACCGTTCAAACATAGGGGTTCGTGGAGGGATAAGAAGTTGGAGCGATTGGATTTCGTATGAGGACAATCCGATCGCGGCGGGGAAATAGTAGGGGCCGAGAGGCCGCGCCAGACGCGGGTTTGGGGGCTGTGACAGGTTGCCGAAAGGTAGTCTGTTGCAGCCCTTTTTGGGCTTTTTCGTTCAACAGCTTGCAAACATAAAGTCGGAGAAGGCAGTTGCAGGATCCCCGGAGAACGGCGAGTTCTTACGTGTAGTGCAAGAGTCCAGCCGCCATTCAGATAGCGTTGATGAACCAAAACTTTTTCCATCTACTAACGAACAGGACATTATAAACATTCCACGAATACTTCAAGTACGGTGAATTTACGGAGCTCAAATTTAAATCGTTATACAATTCAAACTGTTGCATGAGCCATGAAGGATAGATGGGACTGATTATATGTGTGTGAGGAGACTTGGATATGGAATTTATTTACGAAGATGAAACGCTGGCAGTAACCGTTGTTCAAGCGATCCAAACTGGCGATATTCCATCGTTAAAACGACTGCTCGTCGAGAATCCAGGGTTGGCAACGGCAAGAATTATCGGAAGAGACAATAGCAACGAAGGCGAAAGTTGTAGGATGTCTCGAACACTGTTGCATGTGGTGACCGACTGGCCCGGTCACTTCCCAAACGGATCGGCTACCGTGGGAGTGTTAGTCGAGTTCGGTGCGGAGGTGAACGCTCGTTTCACGGGTTCGAACACCGAGACACCGCTTCATTGGGCTGCGAGCTCCGATGACATTAAAGTGCTTGACGCGCTTCTTGATGCTGGCGCCGACATCGAAGCGCCAGGTGCAGTGATCGCAGGTGGCACACCACTAGACGATGCAGTAGCGTTCGCACAGTGGCGGGCAGCGCATAGGTTGGTTGAACGTGGAGCGCAAATCGCACTCTGGCATGCGGCTGCGCTAGGACAATTGGCTCCAATTGAGGCCTACTTCGCCGGTTCCACACTTTCAGAGCGATATCCTTGGGGAGCAAGTCGCTCTTCACCTCCGGACAAGATTACCGTCGCCTTCTGGTGCGCTTGCCACGGTGGACAACGGCGCTCTGCAGAGTACCTTCTCGACCGAGGTGCTGAACTGAACTGGATTTCGGTTTGGGATGGATTGACCCCACTGGACGCAGCGCAACGTAGTTCTGCTACTGATCTGGTTCATTGGCTGCATAGTCAAGGCGCCAAATCTGCCGGTGAATTGTGAAGGATCAATTATGGTTGCAGAGCCTCAAGCTAGAGTTCCTGAGGATTAGCTGACGGATACGATTGTTCAATGCATAATAGTTTGCAAACAACCTGCCAACAGCCTGCAAACAACAGCGGCGGCTCCCCCATCCACCTCTGGGTGCTACCTTGCTTCACTTGGCTTTTTGTTGGCGTTTCGTTCAGCTTGACCCAGCCACAGGAGCTTCTTTGAGCCCTCATCTTCATGACAAGGTGGGGGCTATTTGACGTATACCGTTATTCAAATCTATCGCAGCTGTTAGATACCCTGCAAAGTAGTTGTATAGAGACTCTCCCCCCACAGCAAATGCTCATCTAGGCAAATGATTGAAATTCAGCCTGCTAGGGTGAAAACCTCCACCAAAGTATCACACCGTACATAGTATGAGCCAAATGAGGTGTGAACCGCCTGTTTCGGGGTGTAAAATATGCAAATATTGGAGGAAGTACAATTAGAAATTGAACGATGCATCAGCCGTCTGAGGAAGGAACAACATGCGGACGGGTCTTGGAGGTATTGTTTTGAAGCAGGACCAGTAACAGACGCCTATATGATGATTCTCTTAAGCACCCTTAACAGCCAACACAAGGAGCTCATTCCCTTGCTGGGTCAGCGCTTGCTGAACAAACAGGCAGCGAATGGAGCATGGAAGCAATACGACGATGATGAAGGTCATCTCTCTTCTACGATCGAGGCTTATACCGGGCTGCTGCTTTCCGGTTATTCAGATCGATATGACAGCCATATGCAATTGGCGGAAGCCTTTATCCTTCGTAACGGCGGAGTCGAGAATGCTCATATTTCCACCAAATTCATGCTGGCTTTAAATCATCTCTACCCCTGGCCTGCCTTTTATCCGATCCCGCTATTTTTATTGCATATGCCTAAGTTTATCCCCTTTAGCTTTTACAGATGGAGTTCCTATGTTCGCATTCATTTTGCCCCCGTATTGATTCTTTGCCATCGTAAATTCTCGCTTAGGAAGCCATCCGCACCGGACATTACTCACTTATTTGCAACTCGTAAACACAGGAGACTGGATAGAAAGGGTCGTTGGTTACATGTATTTTCGAAACCCCGGCCAGCTAATCCTGTCTCTAAGGCGGCAATTAAGAAAGCGGAGCGTTATATGCTGCAAAATATAGTACAGGATGGTACTCTCGGCAGTTATGCGAGCGCCACCTTCTTCATGATTTATGCTCTTCTGTCTCTCGGCTACCAGCATGATTCTCCTGTTATTCAGCATGCCATTCAGGGGTTAACCTCTTTTGGATACCAAATAAACGATGAGGCCCATATTCAGAACTCTCCTTCTACGGTATGGGACACGGCGCTGATCTGCCATTCTTTACAGGAAGCGGGACTAACGACAGAAGATCCGGCGGTTCAGAATGCTGCTCAATATTTACTTGCTCTTCAGCAAAAGGATCTAAGGGAGGGAGGAGTGAACACTCTTGATCACCTCGCAGGAGGATGGGGATTTTCTGAAGGCAGCACCGCAAATCCGGATGTGGATGATACGCAGGCCGTTTTGCGGGCGCTTACGCGGTTTGCTGACCATCAATTAGACTATCGGGAGGCGTGGAGAACAGGAGTTAACTGGTTGTTAGGAATGCAAAATGATGATGGGGGCTGGGCAGCCTTTGAAAAGAACAGCATCCCATCCATGACTCGCCAATTCCGTATACCGAACTTTGCCGATACGGCTGTAGATCCTTCTGCAGCGGATGTAACAGGTCGTACCCTTGAATTTTTGGGCAGTCACTTAAAGTTGACAATGACTCATCCCCGGGTTCAAGACAGTGTACATTGGCTTATCAAAAATCAAAAAAAAGATGGATCATGGTATGGTCGGTGGGGAATTTCTTTCATCTATGGTACATGGGCCGCTGTCACCGGGATGAGAGCAGTCGGGATGTCTGCCGATCATCTGATCATTCAACAAGCGATTGACTGGCTGTTAAAGATCAGGCAATTGGACGGTGGGTGGGGCGAGTCTTGCAAGAGCGATATACACAAAAAGTATGTTCCTGCTCCCTACTCTACGGTGGTTCACACAGCCTGGGCAGTCGATGCCCTCATTGCCGTCCATGATCAGCCAACTGAAGAGATCAATAAAGGACTGGCCAATTTAATGGAATGGAACGGGCAGGAAAGCAAACGATCATCGTACCCGACCGGTGCCGGGCTGCCCGGGCATTTCTATATTCATTATCACAGTTATCCCCATATTTGGCCCTTGCTCACCTTGAGTCATTATATGAAGAAATACAAAGGCTACTGCATTTAAACAATTTCACTTCTATGAGAAAGCAGCCCTGCCCCCTTTCTGGACGATCACATATGCTAAACTAACCGCTATAAAGGCGGAGAAAGCTTTTAGTGGCGAGAACAACGATCAATAGGAAAGGAGAAATTGGAGAAGTTATGGCATACCTTGACCCGCAATTAATGAGAACGTTCCGCTGCAAATTCATGAACCCTCTGCATTTCAGCCGTGTTTGCGGAATTCTTAGATCCCATCGATTTGAAGATTTAAAAGACCACGGTAAGTGCTGTAACATGATTGATCGGCTATCCGATTGTTTGGGAGTGCCGGTCACGCCCGAACAAAGAGAGAACGCAGCCCAGTGGCTGATGAACTGCTGCGTTGATCCTGAGAATCCTTACCATCGTAGACGGATGTGGAATCTAATCCACGGGAATTTGATATCGCTTTGAGTTATATTGAGCTGTCTAATAGGCAGCTCTTTGTTTTGAGTACTTGGCTGAATGTCAAGTACGGCACCCTGGACACGTTGGATCATGCCGGGCGGACAACAATCTGGAGCCATAGCCGATGAGTAAGCTGAAGCGACCCGGCATGCACTTGCTGTCCTCTTTGCAGGAGGGGCATTTATATAGATTAAAGGGCCTCGGGCTTCTTGTCGGCGGGGGTGCCACGGTGGCATGAAGATGACTCTTACCGCCAAAGCTAAAGCATAACTTAGGGATGTATGGTCCGCCGCGCTCCCCTCTTCCCGAACCAATGGCGCTGACGTTTTGCCGCACCAATGACGGCTCTCCCCTGAGCAAAGTGCCGGTCGGCACTTCACCTCCGCTGGCTCAATGAACCTGACGGAGCAAACGAGCGAACCGCTTCCTTCGGTCCATACTTCCTGATGCGTACTTCAAGTGAGAGATCCTTGTGGGCAACGACAGCTGGAGCGATTGGATTAGCTATGAGGAGAATCCGATTGCTCGGGGTGAGGAGTAAGTGCTAAAGTGGTCGCGTCGGACGCGGGGTGGAGGGCTGTGACAGGTTGCCGGGTGGCGACTTGTTGTGGCCCTCTTTGGGTTTTCCGTTCAACAGCTTGCAAACAAGATTCTTGATGCGGAAATAAGTGTGCAAAGACAGCAATTGAAAAGAAACTATACGAATTATCTTGATTTATAATGTTAGAATCAAAATATAATTAATCAAGGATGGTATATCGATGAGAAAGCTGATTGTTCAAGAGTTGGTTTCAATTGACGGCTTCTTTGCAGGTCCAAACGGAGAAATTGATTGGCATCTCGTGGACGATGAATATGGCGAGTACGCTAAAGATTTCCTCAATTCATTAGACATTTTATTATTCGGAAGAGCGACTTATCAGCTTATGGTGAGCTATTGGCCGACAGAAACTAATGATTTTGCCGACATCATGAATTCGATACCAAAGATTGTTATTTCCAAAACATTGGAAAAAGTGGATTGGCAAAATACTAGGCTGGTAAATGAAAATATTGTTGAAGAAATCACGCAGATCAAGCAAGAGTCGGGTAAAGACTTGGCGATATTGGGGAGTGCCGACCTCGCTTCTTCTTTGTTGAATGCAGGTTTGATTGATGAATATCAGATTACGGTTGTGCCAGTTGTGTTAGGTGATGGTAAGCCTCTATTCAAAGACATGCATGATAGAGTGAACATGAAGCTTCTAAAATCAAGAGTGCTCCATTCTGGGTGCATCCAACTTCATTACCAACCGGATGGAGCCGAATAGACGTAACATTGCAAACAACCACCAACAAACTGCAAACAAGCTCCCGTCGTCCACGGGCTTCTTGCTCCCCAATTGCTCCCAAACGTAGCCAAGGGAGGTCGCTGCACATAGGCGTCGGACGCGGGTTTGGGGGTTGCGGCAGGATGCCAGTAGACGCGTTGTTGCAGCCCTCTGTTGGTATTTCGATCAACAGCTTGCAAACAAGAACGAAAGAAGGTTCACTTGACAAGTTTTATTTATTGATTACAATATAATTAGAATTCTAACTATAGAGGTGTGCAATGATTAAAGAAAGCGAGCATGAGGATTGGCAGTGGGATAAAGGACCGATAGGCCGGCTGATAAAGACGGGCTATATTACGCTTCGCAGAGAAGTGGAGGAGCTGTTGGTGCCGACAGGGCTATCCCATACACAGTGGAGCGCGTTGGGCATTATCCGCCATTTTCCCGGAATTATGCCGTCTCAATTGGAACCTATTCTTATGATCGAACGGCCAAGCGTTACAAGCTTGATGAACGGACTGGCGAGCAAGGGATTAATCATACGTAAGGAACATCCGCAGGACGGGCGATACAAACAAATCTATCTAACGGAAATGGGTTTGAAATTGGCAGAGGAGACGCAGCATTTCACTACTGCTATAGAAGAGCGGATTAAGGAAGGGATGACGGCGGATGAATTCAATTCCCTAAGGGCGCTTTTGGTTAAAATGGTCGGGTTATTCAAAGAGGAGTGACAACCTTTTTTAATCATATAGTTAGAATTCTAATTAATTGTCAATAAGGAGAGACAAATTATGAAGAAATCGATTCGTATTGCCGGATGGATTGTTGTAGGGGTGACTTCATTATTTTTTGTTCAGAGCGGCATACAGAAGTTGGCGGGAACGGAACAGATGGTCAATTTGTTTCAGAAATTGGACTATCCCGACTGGTGTCGAATCGGAATTGGTTTGTTGGAAATTGCGGGCGCAGTCGTGTTGGCGTTTCCGCGTTTGACCCTCTATGCAGCGGAAGCGCTTGGCGTTCTTATGATCGGAGCAGTTATGTCCGAAGTAACAGCCGGTCATGGTTTTGGCGGGGGCGTATTACCCGGACAGTGGTTAATCGTATTGGCTCTGATTGCAGGGGTGCGAATCAGATTCATTTCTCAATCGAAAGCAAAGGAGAGGAGCAAATTATGACTGAACAATTCCAGATAATTGGATTCGAAAGCTCCGGTTGGTTAGGCTTTCATCATGTGGCCTTAGTGACTTCGGATTTGGACGCTACCATTCGCTTTTATGAGAACGTGCTTGGAATGCATTCATCATCGGTGTATCCGGCAACCTCCCAACGCGGCAGGCACTGCTTTGTGAAACCTGGTAATACGGAATCTTGGGGAATCCATTTTTTCGAATACCCGGATGCCCAAATCTATCAAAGCGTCGATGCGCTGAGACGTCTGGCGGAAAATCCAGAGTCGGCAGATTTGTATCGATTCGTACCCGGGGCGCTTCAACATATCGCGTTCGCTCTCTCATCAGAAGAAGATGGATTGGCCCTGCGCATTAAACTGAGCAGCTGCGGGGTTGCGATGACGGATATCTACGATCAGGGCAAAATACGCAATTTTATTTTTATCGATAATAACGGAATCCAGTTGGAAGCCGCCTGGCAGAAGAGATGAGACATTGGGGGATAGAAAACGGCACAAACGCCGAGCTGATTAACGGCAGGAAGATAATCGGGTAGGAAAAGGCGCTTGCGCCATCCACCGATTTTGCGGACAGTCCGGCAATCGCCGCGACCCAAGTAAGAACGGGTTTCCCGCTTTATTCGCACCTGGCGCCGCAGCCAGCTACTTACACACAGGAAAGGGCAGGATGAATGCACTCATTCATCTGCCCCTTCCGAAGTGGAATTCTTATTAGATTGTTTAGTTTGACAAAGCAGTAGGTCTAGCAACAGTAGAAGCTATTTGTTTTCTTTGGCGTCTGGCCTTTAAGAAGTGAAGTGCCTCATAGAAGGTAGGCACCATGATCAAAGTGAACAAGGTAGCGGAGGTTAACCCTCCGATAACGACTACGGCTAAACCCTTGGAAACGATGCTGCCTTGTTCCGCTTTTGAGAATAAAAGGGGAAGCATAGCGCAAATTGTTGCAATGGCCGTCATCATAATTGGACGCATTCTATTGGAGGCTGCTTCAAGCAAAGCTTCACGGATGCTCATTTTCACCTCATTTTGTTTAACGCGATCGATCAAGACAATCGCATTGGTAACTACAATTCCGATGAGCATCAAGACACCGAAGATAGAGGTTATTTCAAATGGCGTTTGCGTGATCATCATCGCAAGGACAGAACCGATTGCGGCAAAAGGCAGAGATAGTATACTTGCAATTGGCGCACGGAAGGTTTTAAATGTGACGACCATAATCAGAAGCACGATCCCAATAGAGACAACCATGGTCATGTATAAATCATTAAAGTCGCTCGTTTGATTCACGGAGGCTCCGCCTTGCACGAGAGTAACTCCGGCGGGAAGCTTTAAGTCTTTTGTTTTCGTTTGGATTTCTTTGTTAATGTCGGATAATTTATCTGCCTTAACCTGAGCCGTAATCCGAATATATTGCCGTCCGTCTTTATGCAGAAAGCTGCTTGGATCGCTGGTTGCTTCAATTTTGGCAATGGATGATAGCGCAGTTACACCCTTGGCGGTCATGATTTCAATGCCGGAAAGATCTGCGCTGGTAGCAGGATTAAACATGGCACCTAAGAAAATCGGTGTATCCTTGCCATCTAACTGCATGGAACCAATTGGCGTCGGATTAAGCAGAGAACGCATCGCCATAGCCGTTTCTTGCGGATTAGCTAATGCCGGATCAACAACAACCGAATACCCTGGTTTCTTCTCATCTTGGTTACTAACCACTTTAGTTACACCGTTGATGGCTTTGATCGTAGTAGTGATTGTCGCAGCGGCTGTTGTTAGTTCTTCGGCATTATCTCCTGTTAAGTCAATAGTAACGGGTGAAACCTTATTTCCTATAGAGCCTGCACCGACGGCCTCTATTTCGGCGCCTGGATAATTCGATTTTTGTGAATTAACCTGATCGATAAAGTGATCTGCATTGGCTCCTGTCTTCATAATAAGGGTGAATTTTGCAAGCGTCGGGGAGCTGACCAGACCCCATTTGGCATTGTCTTCACTGTTGCCTTGCTGCAGAATTGAATATTTGACCTCGGGCTGCTTCATGATGAATGCTTCCAATTCAATGGCCTTATCCTTTACAGCTGTAATGGGGGTTTCTGGTGGATAGGTCAAGTTGATCGTAAGGAATGTAGCATCTGATGTATCGACAACACCCTTAGGTAAGGTTGTATACAAAACAAGCGAGCCAATAAAGAATACAATGGAGATGACACTGGTTATTACCTTATGATTCAAGCTCCATTTCAACAAGCCAAGTAGACGCTTTGGTTCTGCCTAATATAAGTGTTACTAAAAAAGATACTGCTGCTTTGTTGCCAAATGCCCATTTTGTAAACCAAGTCATTCCTCACAAATCCCCTTCCAATTTTTCTAAAAATTAGAAACTCATATTACCGAAAATAAACGCCAAGCCTATGATTATGCCTCCCGGCTTAGCGTTTTCCTTTAAACAATACCTAAGTCTTGACCGATCATAGAAAAAGCAGCAGCTAACGTGAAAATAAAGTTCTAGATTGCAGCTTCCTTCTTTAACTATTTCACACCCGCTTTTTATACACTCTCATCGCAAAGAAATAGGCTACGAGCAAAATCCCGACGCACCACGCAAGAGCGACCCATATATCATTGCCCACCGGCTGATCTGACAGCAGCGCACGTATGGCTCCCACTATCGAGGTCACCGGCTGGTTTTCGGCAAAGGCGCGAACGACCGATGGCATCGATTCGGTGGGCACAAACGCCGAGCTGATAAATGGCAGGAAGATAATCGGGTAGGAAAAGGCGCTTGCACCTTCCACCGATTTTGCGGACAATCCCGCAATCGCCGCGACCCAGGATAATGCCAGCGTAAACAGCATGAGTATGCCGGCGACCGCAAGCCATGGCAATATCCCCGCCGATGAACGAAAGCCCATAATGAGCGCTACGAGAATGATGACGACAACCGATATGGCGTTGGATACCACCGAGGTCAGCACGTGCCCCCACAGCACGGCGGAACGTGAAATCGGCATGGTGTGGAACCGCTCAATTATGCCCCGTTGCTTATCCAAAAACAGGCGGTAAGCCGTATAGGATATACCGCTTGCAATCGCAATCAGCAGGATACCGGGCAACAGGTAGTTCACATAGTTATCCGTACCGGTTTGGATTGCGCCGCCAAGCACATAGACGAACAGCAGCATCATCGCAATCGGAGTGATGCAGACCGTGACGATGGTGTCTATACTGCGGAAAATATGGCGCATGGAACGTCCAAGCATAACGCCCATATCGCTGAAGAAGTGGTTCTTTGCCGTCTCCATTTACGCGCCCTCCTTTTTGCCGACGATGGCGAGGAATATCTCTTCCAATGTCAGCTGTTTTTCAACATACTCCACCTTTGCGGGCGGGAACAGCTTTTTCAGCTCTGCAAGCGTGCCGTTGGCGATGATTCTGCCCTCGTGCAGAATGGCAATTCGGTCGGCAAGCTGCTCAGCCTCATCCAAATACTGCGTGGTCAGGAATACCGTCGTTCCACCGTCGGCAAGCTCCTTGACAATCTTCCAAGCCTCAATGCGTGCCTCGGGGTCAAGCCCAGTGGTCGGCTCGTCGAGGAAAATGATCTGCGGATTCCCCACAAGGCTCAAGGCGATGTCGAGCCTGCGGCGCATACCGCCCGAATAAGTAGACGCCCTGCGGTCGGCGGCGTCTGTCAAGCCGAAACGTCTAAGCAAATCATCCGCTACCAGACGCGGACTTTTGAGATATCTCAGCTTGGCAATCAAGATCAGATTTTCCCGTCCGGTCAAAATTTCGTCCACGGCGGCGAATTGCCCGGTCAGACTGATCGACTGCCGCACATTCTCGGGTTTTGTTGCAACATCGAATCCGTTTACGGTGGCGGTTCCGCCGTCTGAATTGAGCAGCGTAGTGAGGATTTTGACAACCGTTGTCTTGCCCGCCCCGTTGGAGCCGAGCAGGGCGAAAATACTGCCCTTTTCCACCTCAAAATCTACGCCCTTTAGGACTTGTAGCTGCTTGTAGGATTTTTGCAGTCCTTTTACTTGAATGGACTTGGTTTGCATATTCTTCCCCTCCCTTAGATAACCGTAACCTTTGACAAATCGGCACCCATGCCTTTAAGCGAAGCATAGGTCAACTTATCCATCATCGCGCCATCAAAGCAGACGGTTTTGATAATACGGTAATATTTTTTAGACAACGAAGACGTCGGAAAAGACACGTTCTTGAGTGTCGCGCCCTTAAACGAAACTTCGTTCAATGCCGACTTGTCAAACTTAACGCCGATAAAGGTTTGCCCGTCAAAACACAGCCCTCCCAGATCGGAATATTTGAACTCCACGCCGTCAAAGATACAGTTTTCAAAGATTGTTTTTCCGAGGTCGGTCATGTTCAGCTTGACGTCGGTCAGTTTTACATCGATGAATTTGGCCCCGGCCAGCCACGACTTGCTGAAATTGGTGCGTACAAGGATCGATTTATTGAAGCTTGCATTCGCAAGATCAAGGGCGGACAGGCTGCAGTCAGTCAGATTTGCGCCATCAAAATTGGCTTCACGTACATCGCTGCTCGCAAACGTGCTGCCGGTCAAGTCCGCACCTGAAAAGTCGGAACCGTGCAACGCGCTACCTTTAAACAGTCCTTTATGGGCCGTAACGCCTGCAAAGTCGCTTTTCGCCAGGTTACTCGCGCTAAAGTTTGTCACCACCTGCCGCTCCAGCGAGCGGGAGAGGTTGGCAACCTCTTGTACCGTTTGCTCAATGTCGCCGATGCTGTCAATGGTCATCTCAAAAGCCGTTTCATCGTCCTTGCCCTCGGCTTTGAGTTCGCGGAACCGCTCCTGCAAATCGGAGAGCAGGTCAGTCTTTAATTCGGCGACGCTTTTTACCCCATCGTACGGTGCGAAAACGCCGTTCAAATAGTTGTTCAATTTTTCATTCATAACATCAAATCTCCTTATAATAAGTTTTCAAGCACGCGTTTTGCGTACTCCCAGTTGCTTTTGTTGCGAGCGTAAGCAGCCTTTCCCTTTTCGGTAATCCTAAAATATTTACGCCGTCCACCCTGAGATTCATCGCCCCAATACCACTCGATATCACCATCCACCTCAAGCCGCCGTACGCTGGAGTACATCGTGGCTTCCTTTAATTCATACTCACCACCCGAGCGCTCGGCAATTAGCTTGACAATCTCATAGCCGTAGCGGTCAGCTTCGGACAAGATCCGTAAAATCATCGTATCGGTATGTCCTCGCAGCAGGTCGGATGTAATTTTGTTCTCGCTCATGTAATCACCCCCGCATTTGTATAGTACGACATAGTACTGTGACTGTCAAGGTAATATTTTAGTTATAATACTTTGTTTGAAAAACATGATATATATTCATTGCGGTATCTAACGGATTCATTAACCTAACGGATACGATTGTAACGAAGTTATCTCCCCGGCATCAGCTTCTCAGCCCATCCATGACTTTTGTGATTCAAATCGCTTCCGCTTGTCGCATGTTATCGCGCTTCCGCCAACGCATTGTCCCAGCAATAATCATCTTTGCGAAAGGTTTCAAACCCAGTTACTCGAATAAATTAAGGTACATGGCAAACCCAGGATGGGCCTAAACGGAGGAAAAGCGACTTATAGTCGGTCGACGCTTGAAAACGGGGGATGCTACAATCAAAAACGCAATCTGAGGTGATTCGGATGGATGACCTATTGCATCAATTCGGACAACGGATGAAGGAACTGCGAGGCGCCTTCGGCATCACGCAAGAGGGGCTTGCGGCTCGCTCCGGGCTCGATCGCACCTACATCGGCAGCGTAGAGCGCGGAGAACGCAACGTGTCTTTGCTGAACATCGAGGCGATCTGTCATGGGCTTGACGTCGACATCGGCTATTTTTTCGCCTATGAGCCTTTCGCGGTTCACTCTGCCTCGATGAAGCGGGCGTACAGGAAACCGCTGGAGGAGCGGTTCGTCTATACGGCGCACGAGGAGGAGCGCTTGCTGGAGTGGCAGATCAACGGAGGCATTACCGACCGTGAACTGACGAAGATCGGCTCCGTGCTCATGAGACATTGCGTCGATCTGTCCCGTTACGGCAAGGTGAAGCTGCTTATCGACATTCGCTCCATGCTAGCCGAGGGTCAATCGTTCGTTTTCCGTCCAGAAGTGTTGGATCGATGGGAACAGCTGCAAAGGTGGGCCGTCCCCTACTGCGACAAAGTCGTCGTCCTCTGCAATAGCAAATTCATGCAAAATCAAATCCAGCGCCAATCCGTACGAAGCGGCATTGCCCCCGTGCAGGATTGCTTGTACGAGCTCGATAACCAATGGATGGAAGAGGAAGCGCACGAACGGCTCGGCATCGTGTGCTTGAAGCCGTAACACCGCCAGATCTGATCGGCAAGTCCATGTTTGTTTTGAGCATGAATGCAGGTAATTCCAACGTTTGGAGGGGGAAAAATTGTATATAAGCAAAAAAATGATTTTAATATGTTGCGGTCTCCTCGTGCTTGTTTGTTCCGGTTATGGCGCTTACGCAGCCGTTCAGAACAAACAGACGTCAAGCGTAATTAACGCTTGCGCCAATACGAATGGGGATCTTCGAATCGTTGCCTCATCTAAATCGTGCAAGAAAACCGAGAAATGGATCTCGTGGAACGTGATCGGACCCAAAGGAGATACCGGTTTGACCGGGGCAACCGGTCCGCGAGGCGCGAAAGGAGATACCGGAGCAACCGGAACGACAGGCCCGCAAGGTGTCAAAGGAGATACTGGCGCGACTGGGGCGACAGGCTCGCAAGGGGCCAAAGGGGATACCGGGGCGACAGGTCCGCAAGGTCTCCAAGGTCCTAAAGGAGATACGGGCACAGCAGGGCCTCCGGGCACGGAGATCATTTCATCGGCTTTCAGGGCTAGTGGGGGACTCCAAAAAACAAACTATCCCTCAGGCATTGTGTTCGGAACTGAAAGTTTTGATTTAGCGGATGAATTTAACTCTACTACATTCACTCCTAAAAATGATGGTATCTATTTCGTTCAGGCTTCTTTCGAAATCTATCTGGGTAGCGCTTTAGGCAGTAATCTAGAGCTAGGTATCGTTGAGAGGCCGGCTCCGGGGATGTTTAATTACCTTCACAAGTATAAAATCACTCCTAAGGGCCCGGGTTACTACGATATCACCACATCTGCGATTCTTAAGCTTAAAGCCGGGTCCCCAATTGACATTATTCCTTTTTATACGGCTGTGAACGGAGACGATACAGCGATTACGGATGCAGTTTTCGAAGCGGCGAGACTCCCGTATCCCCTTACATCTCCTATTGAGTAAGGAGATCGGAGGCCGTGTCGGATGCGGGTTTGGGGGCTGTGACTGGTTATGGGCAAGTAACCTGTTGCAGCCCTCTTTGGGCTTTCCGTTCAACGGCTTGCAAACAAGAACCCGACGAAAGCAGTTGCAAGAAGCCCGGAGCCAGCCGCAGTCCGGAAGTCGGAACAGGTGGTTGTTGAAGGGTATCGTGCATCTTGACGGCATCCATCCACCAACAGGCGAGGCGTAACCTTTCGTGCGGAGCAAGAGTCCGACCGCCTATTGGAGAGGAGATTACTCAAGGGGATATTGATGGCAACTGGAGGTTGCGGGACTCTGCAACTACAGCGGTCTTTACTTTTCGTATGGGGTCAGCAAATAATGACGTATATATTACTGAAAGGTTGCTGCTGAAATATGATTTTTGGAGAAAAGTTAAAGACGGAAAGAAAGAAGAAGGAATGGTCTCAAGAGGAATTAGCGGCGAAGCTTTTTGTTAGTCGACAGTCTGTTTCCAAATGGGAGAATGGCCAGAACTATCCGAGCATTGAAGTCATCATTAACGTAAGCGACCTCTTTGGTGTAACGATTGATGAATTATTAAGAAGTGATGAGGAGTTGACAAAGAAAGTGATAAGAGATGGTAAGAAATTGGCCTATCCAGGATTAAAATTAATATTCGATGTTTTGTTTTTAGCCGGTGTTGTTCTGCTTGCCATAAAACTGGGTGTCCTCCTTTTGAACAAATTAACGCCACTGGATATTACATTGTTCGGAGGGAAGTTTTTATGGAATTTTGGATCTCTATTTCTAATGGTCGGTGCAGGGATTGGTTCCGGTATCCTCAAAGAGAAATATAAAAAAGACTAACCAACTATGTTGGCGTTCGACATGTTAAAGAAACGAGGGAGATTAAATATCCGTACAGATATATCGCTGGTGCTGCTGGTGGCAATGGCCGCAATTGCGATTCCTCGCGTGGTCGTAGAAGACTTGCAGCTTCTTTCGTTGGAGTCGCCACTCTATAAGGTGCTTTCAATAGGCCCATTTCTAGTATATCTTGCCGTTGCTTTGTTACGGAAGAACAAGCGACCGTTGTATGACTATATAGTCTTGGGTACGCTGATTGGCCTGTTCGTGGCTATAACCCATCAGATAACCATGGAAATACCTGACCTTAAGGGGAAATTGAATGACTCGTTCAGCCCGGCACTGGAAGAGATAGTCATTCGCTTCGTGATATTTATAAGGATGCTTGCGACTCATTTCATAATTGGTATAGTTTTTGGCTTGATCGCCACCGCTGTTTGCTGGATCCGACAGAGAAGAACGAAGAATCCACCCAGGGATTCTTCATCATCATCAGCACTGCTTCAGCGCCTTGCTCCAGCGCTGGGCTTGCTTCTGCTTGCGCCATGGGTGGGTGAATTTTTACTGGGAGTCAGTCCGCTCCGGAACATTCTCGGGTTTCCGCTAATTCTGCCGCTGTATGGTGGGGGCGCTCTGCTCGTTCGAGAGCTAGCCCGTCGTACTGGCCGCGGTTGGCCGACTTTATTCCTTTTGGCTGCGGCATATGGCGTTATTGAGGCGGGTCTCGTAGATCAAGCGCTTTTTAACCCAGCCTTCTTAGATCTTGAATCCCAGAAAGTTACGCCTATACCCGTTTTGGGTATCAGCGCCTACAACACCCTGGCTTTTGTGATGGGGCATGTCATTTGGAGTATCGGCGTCCCTATAGCCATAGTTGAGATGCTGACGCCTGCCAGAATGACGGCACCCTGGCTAGGTAAGGTTGGTCTGACCATAACGGGTGGTTTGTACCTTGTTGGCTGTGCCATCGTGTTTAACTTTATATACGCCGATGAAAAATTCTTAGCTTCGCCGGGACAGCTAATAGGTGCCGCCGCTGTGGCGCTCACGCTGATTGCTATCGCCTTTGCTATTAAAAAGAAAAAGGATCCTGCTGTACCTTCAGCCCGCCCGGTGCCGAAGCCATGGCCTCTTGGTGTGGGTACGTTTGTAGTAGCAAGCTTATTTTTTATGAAGCCTGAAAGTTGGGCTGGTGTAATTATAGGCATATTCATCTTGTGTATCGTGTCGCCGCTCGTTGCCCATTGGTCGCGGCAGCAGGAGTGGTGCTTGCGGCATCAGTTCGCATTGGTTGCTGGAGCTTTACTTACGTATGCATGGGGAGGCTTTGCCATGACAATATTGTTATGGCCGGATGACTCTCTAGCTTGGCTAGGCAATGTGCTCTTTTCGTTGATCGCCATTGTGTTGCTGATTGTGACCTCAAAGCGTATACCCCAGACCCCTTAGGCAATTAGGCCGAACATTCATTCCAGCCAAGCTCGGATGGTAAAGAGATTGTTATTCCGCTAACAGGAATTGGCTGCAAACAAGAGGTCGGGGAAAGCAGTTGCAAGTACCCCCGGAGCCAGCCACAGTTGGCCGGTCGGGTCAGGCTGTTGTTGAATGCTCGGTGCAGCGCACCCTTTCGTGCGAAGCACGAGTTCGATCGCCGTTGGCCCTCGCGCCCCTTACGCTTGAGCTTCGGAGGCGTTAGAGTCAAGCTGCAGCAAATCTGCCTTGGAACCGCTCTTGCGGGGGCTGTTGTCACTCTTACGGTACTCGCAAGAGCAGCGTGAGGACAGCAAAAGGGAGCAGCCCGAAGGCAACTCCCCCAATGCAAAGCTGAGGCCTAGTAGAACGTATCACAAGTCCTTGTCTAGTACCGCCTGAAATTCAGAGCAACGCTGGTATGGGAAGCATGAACGCAAACCCGTCACGCAGGTCCTTTGTAAAACATTTTGGATTCGTCTTAACTGCCAGAACTACCTATCCCATGTGTAGGGTAGAACTTCTGGAACGTTCTACTAGGGAAGTGCATTTGCGCGTGTTACCTTTCCAACGACGTCCTTGATAGCAGCAATGACCGCGTCTGGGCGCTCCAACTGCATAACGTGGCTGGAGTCTGTGAGGACTTGATGTGTGCTGTTGGAGGACCAACTGGCTTCCTCGTCCTGCATGCTTGCCCAAGCTGCTTCCGAACGATTGAACTGTTCGCGCGTGAGCCCACTTGCGGTTCGTTCAGCTTCGCTGAAAGCGCTCCATGGCTTTCCTCTGGAGAGCACGGCGAGGGGCAAGTTGCCTAGGGTGCGAAATGTGCCGGCCTCACGCAGCGAATCTTCGAATACGGCTGCCTCCGAGAAGGCGGCTGCGAGTGATGTCGGTTGATAGGCCGTGATTGCTTTAGCCGTCTGGGACGGCAACTCCGGGATTTCAGCATCGGGAAGCACGAGCCTCGGCAAACCGGACCACGCCATTGCGGCGAGGGCGCGAAACACGAATGGAATCGGATCGCTCGCTGGCACGCCGGAGGCCTGAGCGAGGCGAGCGGTCTGTTCGGGATGCGAGGCGTCGACCAGAACCATCCCAGCGACCTCTTTTCCGTAGTACTTGGTGAACGTCATGACGTACGGGCCACCCATGGACGCACCGACCAAAACATAAGGCGCTTGTTCATTTGCAGCACGCAGGGCCTTGTGAAGATCTTCGGCAATGGCGAGACTGTTTCGCGGACCTTTGGCCGGATCGCTCCACATAATGCCGGCCCGGTCATAGGAGCAAACACGCGTGAACCGGGCGACCTGTTCCTGCACGGGTTGCCATAGCGGAGACCCGCTTGTGTCGGCACCCGCCTCGAGCACGACGACCGGTGTGCCTTGACCCTCACAATTCAGATGGATCTGGCGGCCACCTATGTCCACAAGCCTTCCAGGCGCCGGGAAATCCTTAGCAGCCCGGCTGCGAGCCGCCTGTTCATAAAAGACGCCAATCGAGACTAGAGCGATTGCAAGGATAGTGATGGTGATGGCTACGCGCTTTATCCAACGACGCATAATATTCCTCCTACTGTAAAAGTAATGTTTTCTCCTGCTTTCTCGCGAATTCTCCGAATTGCAACTTTGACATGAGCTTGGACCGATTTTCTCCAAAACTGTGGATAGTTGATTATGACCGTACAGTGGATATCCAGATTGGCCCATGGGGTTTACCCTTCCATGTCACGCTGGTCTATGAATGTTATGCTTCGGCTTCTCCGGTGCTTCCGTTGTCAGTTGCGATACAGGTTACTCTCGCGATGAATCAGGATTCTTGCTTCTCGCTTGCTGATGTTGGTCTTCCCTTCTCGTTTACCTGAGATGTTATCTTTCAGCGCTCTCTCCTTTTCATTCATCTAGGGACACTATACACGTCTTATTTGAATTGAAGATGAACGGAGAGTTACAAAAAAACAATCGGAGGCCGGCGACCCTCCGATTGTGATTAAATCAGGTGATATGTGCTGCTATGCGGATGTTACAGGCCCTTCCTGAGAGGCAGCTTCACCGTGAAAACCGAACCTCCGCCCGGCTCTCCATCCGCCCGGATTTCCCCTCCATGCACATCCACGATTTGTTTGACAATGGACAGACCTAGTCCGCTTCCGCTTACGGCACGGTCACGGGCCTTGTCCACTTTGTGAAACGCCTTGAAAATATCCGTCCGCTGATCCTCCGGTATCCCGATGCCGCTGTCCGTTATGCGGACGACCGCCGACCGACCGTCGGCATAGGCGCGAATGCAGATCCTTCCGCGGACAGGAGTGAATTTAATTCCGTTGCCCAGTAAATTCGTCCATACCTGGCTGAGTTGATCCTCGTCCGCATGGATGGTTACCGGCTCCAGGTCCAATTCGACGGCGATCTCTTTACCCGACCATTGCGGCTCGAGAGCGATAACGACCTTACGGATCTGTTCGTCAAGTCGGAAAGCCGCCGATTGGACGGGATGACGATCGTGCTGCAAGGAAGAAAGCCGCAGCAGGTTTCGGCTGATCCTGGACAACCTATCGCTTTCTTCCTCGATAATCGTCAGGTAATGCATCCGGCTTTCCTCGCTCATGGGTTTCTGCTTCAAAGCCTTGGCGAAACCGGAGATGGACGTCAGCGGCGACTGGATCTCATGCGATACGTTCGCTACGAATTCCCGCCTCATCCGGTCCAGCTTAGCAAGTTCCTGCGACATCTCGTTAAAACTCGCGTTAAGCTGTCCGATCTCATCCTTGCGGTTGGTCCTGAGCTCCACGTCAAAATGGCCTTGAGACATTCGTCCGGCCGCATCTCTCAGCCGTAGAAGCGGCTTCACAATCGATCGCGCGGCGACCAGAATGAGGGAACTTCCGATCAGGAAGACGGTCAGCATCTCCGTGTTGACTTCTTTGTTCGACTGCAGCCACAATTCGTTGCTCTTCAGCATGACGAATAAGGCATAGGACTTGCCGTCAACCGGGAATGGAAGTCCGACCATCGGATATCGGCCTTCGTTTTCGATGTCCCCGGCCACGCCGCCGGCCAGCACGTGACGAATCCGTTCCGCGTCGGGAACGGCAGGCTCCGACCTGTCTTCCAGCAATGGCTTGCCGGAGGCGTCGAACAGTTGAATCGCATAGATCGATATGCTGGAAACGTTATTCATGAAAGGAATCAATTCCGTTCCGGCGGACGAACGGTAGGTCTGAATGATTTGCTTGCCGTTTGACAACAAGCTGTTCTCCAACGTGTGCACAAACGGTTTCCGAAATAGGAGCGCAGACGCAATGGAAGCGATGATAAGGCTGACGACGATGACGCCGATGAAGATGAGGACGATGCGGGTATAGAGCGATTTAATCCCGGCACACCTCCAGGCGGTAGCCGAGACCACGCAGCGTTACAATGCGGAAATCAGACTCGTGTTCGGCGAAGCGCTCCCGAAGCCGCTTGATGTGAACGTCCACGGTTCGCTCGTCTCCTTCGTAATCTTTTCCCCAAATCTCCCCGATCAGATGATCCCGGGTGAACAACTGCCCCGGGTAACTCCCGAACTTGTAGAGCAGTTCGAATTCTTTCATGGGCAAGGTGACCTCCAGGCCGTCCTTGTACACCACCTGGTAGCTTTTGCGGTCCAACTGCAGATCGCCAAGCTGGACCGTTTGGGAACAGGTGATCCGGTAACGTTTCAACAGCGCCTTGACCCGGAGCGTAAGCTCCGTTGGGTCGAACGGCTTCACGAGATAATCGTCGGTACCCAGCTTGAAGCCTTTGATCCGGTCCGCCAACTCGTCTTTTGCGGTAATCATGAGAATCGGCATGTCCCCAAGCTCGCGGAGCTTGGCGCACAAGTCCCAACCGTCCATTCCCGGCATCATGATATCCAGGACGACCAGATCCGGCGAATGGTTCTCGGCGTATTCCAGCGCTTCTGCGCCGTTTCTCTTCTGCACGACTTCGATCCCTTCATCTTCGAGGTAGAGCCGTACCAGTTCGCGAATGTGTGCGTCATCGTCCACAACCAGCACTTTGGGCATCCGAATCTCCCCTTTCCGCCTGTGCCGCCACATTTTACAACATTTGTATGAACTCAGTATGAACAAAAGCCTCCGGCGCGACAGCAATCTCCTCTTGCTTCTTGCCCTTAGTAAAACATGCCAAAAATTCGGTTGTCAAATACTTGGGGAAAGAGGTGCAGAGCGGACAAACTGCGGCTTGTCGCGTCACAGATACATACGGTGCAATGAGCGGCAGTGCGCAAATCGGGGGAGCATTAGGGAGGAGTGTTTGAACGATTGCTTGGCGGGATAAGAAGCTGGAGTGTTTGGATTAATTATGAGGAGAATCCGATTACGAGGGGAGAGGAGTAAGAGCTTAGAGGCGGCGTATCTTTCGTGCGGAGCACAAATTTTAGGCCATTTCTTGCAATTCTTTCGTTAGGCTGGCCAGTGTCTTCGTTCGTTCTTGCGTCTCCTGTTGGTCGAATAAAAGCTGTTCTATCCATTCCCAAATATCCTCCAGTCTGCGTCTTCCCTGATAAAACCGCAGAACGTCGGGTTTCAGAACAAAATCAGGGTGTCGCTTCCGATAGACACCTAAAAACGTATCATAATAAGGTTGATCAACTAGGAACATGAAATCCGCCTCGACGGGTGCCAGACGCAATCCTTCCCAATCAATTAGGATGAGCTGTTCTTCTGCTTGCATCAGATTCCAGTTATGGAGGTCTGTATGGCACAGTACATTTCGCAAGGATCGTTGCGGCAAATCCCGAGACAGTTTTTCAATTTCGTCGATCAGCTCATTCATTTGCTCTGTATACTGGCTTATCACTTCGCTCACGTCTGATGGAACCGGCGATACTTGCCCTTTCATGAGCTGCTTTAATTGCCTGACAAAGGGGATGGAGAAATCTTCTTTAAGATGCTGTGTATTAATCGGTAATTGTTCGTCGTACGAGTGAAGCTCCGCAATAATGTCCGATAGTTGTACCGCCTGATTGTTTGTTAAATCCCGGGGCCCGATTGTTTCTCCGTCAATGTAATCATAGAGCAGAAAGATACCCTCAGCGTTAGCACATTGGTAATTACCACCTCTTGTTGTAAGGGGAACAGGGATTTTTCCTTTTAAACTGCTGTGATGATGGAGCCAGATCAGGACGGGGACATATTCGTTAATCAGGGCAGTCCATTTCGGAGTGGATGCTCTGTTATTCTCGTAAATTTTCAAGAAGTAAGAGCGGTTGTCCGCAATCACCTTGTAGGCGAGCGAGGACCAGCCGCCTTGTTGCGGTGCAAGGTGCGACACATTCAGCTCGTAATGCTCATATATCGTTTCCTCAATTTTGTTCATAAGTCCTCCAGTTGGAAAATCGCAAAGTCATCGTATGGCCACATTGTAACGGATGTCGTACTGCTTGTCATCTCGGGATGTTCGCAAACAACCTGCCAACAATTTGCAAACAGCCCCATCCGTCACACCCCAGTCCTTTTAAAAAGTTTTCGCCGTTTCAACAGCCAGTTGAATGGCGTCTTCGATTATTTTTCCCCTTAGTTCCGGAGACTTGTTATGGCCTTCAGCAATAACCTTCGTTATTTCTCGGATACCGAATAAATGTAAATTCCTTACTACAAAATTGACCGCCATTTCCGATGAAGCCGCCTCTCCCTCAGAATAGTAACCTCCGCGAGCATTTAATAACGCCACCTTTTTACCTGAAGCCAATCCGACTGGGCCTTCCGGTGTATATTTAAAGGTGGTCCCAGCGCGATTCAAATAATCGATATACGTATGCAAGACTGCTGGAACGCCAAGATTCCAAAGCGGAAAACCGATGACGATCTTGTCCGCGGCCAAAAATTGATCCAGGTATTTGGTTGCAATATCTGTTACTTGCTTTTCCTCCGGAGTGAGAGGCATGCCCTGACTGAATTTGAATGCACCGTTAATCATAGCAGCATCCAAGTAAGGCAAGTGCGCTTGAAATAAGTCAAGCTCAGTCACCTGATCTTCAGGATGGGAGTCCACATAACTTTTCAAAAAAGCTTCATACAATTTAACACTTACAGCTTGTTCCACTGGACGATTATTTGCCTTTACGAATAAAACCTTTCTCATTCCCGTCTCCCACCTTATTTTGACTATTGCTTTCGCTCCTAGTTTAATCCCTTCCACTAGTGTCAGGGTCAATACCTTTCTGTAAGAGACCATGCGATTGGATTTAGATATCTTATTGTTGAACCAGAGCACTCTATGTTAAAATAGCGTTAGAAAAACCGAGTGCGCGAACATTCGGCCTATATCATTGGCTTGGATGGGGGATCCCTTCAAGTTAATGAACGGAACCCAAACCCACCTTCGGCTGCTACCTATAGGTGGGTTTTTTACTTTCTTTTTCACAAGATGGCTTCAGGTAAAGGAGAACGATCGGCTTGATTATTGCGCAGCTCGGCTATTTCGGACTCGTGTTCTGGTTCGGCTTATATGTGGTTAATAGGGATATAAGAAACGTTAGGCTATTGCTTGCCGGTCTCGGCGCAATTGTTTGCTCGCTTGGTTTTGGGGTGGCTGTATTGATGCCCTATAGCCAAGGGGCCCAGCTTGTGGGACTGTCACTCGGCAAGGTACGGGATATCTGCTTTTATCTGCCCTTGGTTCTGTGGCAAGGTGCCGTTCTATCGACTGTCTCCGGAAAAGAGGATAAACGGAACGTATTATGGCAGCTATGGAAGTACGGGCTGACGGGGTTGGCGCTGGGTAGCGTGATTTGGCTAGCCTTCGCTGAGAATCCTGACATATACGACGTTTCCTACAAAGCTGCGGTATGTATGTTTTTTATCCTGTTAACGGTGCTTTCCATATGGGGGGCGGTGTCCGATGGGATAAAAAGGCCGCTTCACTTCTATGTCTTCAGTTTTGTGCCGCTTCTGGTATTTGCCTGCATGACGGCTTTGAATCTCTTTTTCCCGGAGGACGAATGGGGCCAGGGGACGCTTGTGGCAATCGGTGCCGGAATGCTGCTGTTTGGCGCATATACGTTGATCAAGGAAATCAGGGAGCAAGGGGAATCCTGGCTGCCCGATTTGTTTCGGTCGCTCGATTATTCTATCTTTTTTACACTCATTTTTTCCGGTCAGGTTGCGCTTGTTATTTTGCTCGGAACGGGGACGGGCTTCGATTTTGCGACGCTGTCGTTATTGATGGTCAGCATGATGGTTTCCATTGCATTCCAAGTGTTCGTGTATCCGATTCGGGCTTTGCTCGACAACATTGCTTTAATGACGTTCCCGAAGCTGCGCACGGAACGCTCCAAACTGCGTTTGGTCGAAAGCGTTCAGGTTCGTATTGATGACGATGCGAAACCGGAGGAGATGGACGATGAAGAGCTCTACCGTCATATCCGGCGCGCGACTAGTAACTTGGGCAATTTGGAGCGATTGGCGTCGAGTCCGCTCGCGCAATTGAAGCTCATTGACGAAAGGCTTCGGAAGCGGGGGGCGGCGGATGGCGTAGTGGAACGGGCTAACGAGCTTAAGTCTTTGCTTATCGAAAGTATTTTGCAAATGAAGCCGCGCCGGGATGAACAGTTCGGCACGACGGACGAATGGAAATTTTACAATGCTTTGTATTTCCCTTACGTCGTCGGCATTAAGCCGTATAGCGTGCGCTATTCGGACAATCAACTGGACGCCCCTTCCAAAGACGCTTTGGAGTGGTTCCGTACCTGCGTGCCCGAGCGCACCTGCTACAATTGGCAGAACGCAGGCGCGCGTCTTATTGCGACAAGTCTGAAGGAGAAAAATGCCCTTATCAAGGCGCAATAACGATGAAAGACATAGATGGCGGTTGTTTCCTTGGGAATACCTAGGGGAGCGGCCGCCATTTTTTTGCTGACCGAAAAAATACGCAAGATTGGCACCAAATGGCAGTGAAAAGCATGGTTCTGGCAGTCGTATGTGGGCTAATCTCGGTGTTGTAAGGGCGCAACCAAACCATTAGGAGCGATCATTAATCGCCCCCAAAAGAAAGAGGAGATAGATATGAAACAAAGTAGAGCAATAATGCCAGCAGGAGAAACTCTCATCCGCAAAGTTCTGCTGACGAATGCCGTTTCGTCCGGGGCATGCGGGCTGCTGTTGTTGTCCATTCCCGGGTATGTCGCCGTGTGGACAGGACTAGACAGTAGAACCGCTTTGGTCGAAACCGGGATTTTTCTGCTCTTGTTCGTCGCATTTCTCGTTTGGACCGCAACCAGGAGTATTGTTTCTCCAACGGCCGTGCTTGTTATTGCCGTGATCGACATTCTTTGGGTCGTCGGCAGCGCGCTTCTGCTGGAGGTTAAAGGAACTACGGGGACGATGACCGTTTTCGGTCTCTGGGTAATCTTTTTGACGGCTGCGGTAGTTGGCGTATTCGCGATTTTCGAGGTGTTGTATTGCTGGCGTAACCGTTCTTTCGGAAGAAATCAAGCAATCCGGTAAATGGCGCAGCCTGCCGGGTCTCAGATTAAGAGCCGAGAGGCCGCGTCTCACGCGGGGTGGAGGGTTGCTGCAGGTTGCGAGTAAGCGACCTGTTGCGATCCTCTTTGTCTTCTCTTACAAACGACTTGCAAACAAGCACTCGCTGAAAACAGTTGCAGCAGGCCTAGATCCGCCTTTATTTTATATTTCAGTAGTGTTATATTACATATATGGAATATAACAAGGAGACAAACAATGAACCGTCTTTCCAACGTGGAATTTATGTTGCTGCAAATTATTGCGGAATCCAAACAAGCATCGGGATACCAAATCAATAAGTTAATTGAGCTTAGAGGCTACAGAGAATGGGCGAATATAGGTACTACTTCTATTTACGCCGGCTTGCAGAAACTGAAAGACAAACGACTGATCCGATCCGAAGATTCCGGCCATAAGTCCGGCAAAGGACCTTTGCCGTCTACGTATGTCATGATGGAAGCCGGTATAGAAACATTAAGGAATGAAATCATCATAAGCCTAACTTCCTCGCGGGAACGGGATAACCGCTTCGATCTCGGACTCGCGGCTCTCCCTTTTATAGGGAAAAATGAAGCCATAGAAGCTTTGCGGAAACGGCAGAACTTTCTTGAGGAGACATTGGGGAACATTGGGAAGAAATATGAATCCCAAGGCGGCTATCGATTGCCGTTGCACGTTAAGGCTCTTTTTCTACACCCGATGAGTCTCATCGAGAATGAGAAGACATTTGTCGCAAATCTGATCAGCGAATTAACAGGCGAACTGGAGGGACATGCGCATGATGATTGAAGGTTTTACTCTTTTTCAGGGAGAACACTGCGAGACGACAGCGATGGGCAATCTCCTTCAACATGAAGGCGTTCGATTATCGGAGCCGATGTTATTCGGTATTGGGCAAGGTTTGGGATTCATTTATTGGGATTCGAAGGGAATGGACTTTCCTTTTATTGGGGGAAGGGTGAAGCCTGATGAACTGTCTGCTTGCATTGCATCTCGGCTCAATTTGAACATCAGTGTGCAAGAAACCTCGTCTGTCACAAAAGCGTGGCAGAACGTGCAAAGCTGCATAGACCGGGGGATTCCTGTAGGCCTTAAATTGGATTCTTATTATTTAGATTACTTTACGAACAAAATACACTTTGCAGCCCACTATGCGGTGATATATGGCATGGATGACGAATTCGCCTATATGGCAGACACAAGCCAACAAGGCGGACTCGTGACAACGCGATTGTCGAATTTGACCTTGGCAAGAAACGCAAAGGGGCCCATGAGCTCCAGAAATCGCTCTTTTACGATCGAGCAAACGGATACCCTTCCGACGCTTGTACCCGCCATACGATTAGCGCTTATCAACAATGCTCATGCCTATTTGAATCCGCCTATCCGCAATATGGGGAATAAAGGAATCAAAAAAATGAGCGGTGAAATCCTGAATTGGCCTTCTAGAAGCAAGGATTTAGAGAAAGATCTGTGTTTGACTGCTTTATTGATGGAACGAGCGGGGACCGGCGGCGCTTTATTTCGAAACCTTTATAGAGATTTTCTAAAAGAGTGCGTGGATTTGTTCGGTGATTCTAAATTAGAGCAGGCATACTTTCTGTTTACGGAAATCGCGCCGATGTGGAGCGGTGTTTCGGCGTCAATTGACAATGCGGGAAAAACCGGAAATCAACAGGAGCTAAGACGTGCATCCGAGCTCTTAGTCGACATTGCGGAGAGAGAACGATTGGCCATGGAGTATTTATTGACAATTTAACTTTATAATTGGATTCGCAACCCAACTCAGCGTTGCAGCCCCCATCCGTCCACTCCCTAAGAGTCGAGAAACCTTTGATTGGTAACCGACGGCTGATGAGGCGTGTCGGATGCCGGAACAGCGGACTGTCTTTGTAAGTCTAAAGGTCGGAATACCGGATTGCTGTTCTGCAGAACTGGCGGATGGCCTTCCGGGCGAACGCGTAACGCAGAAACCGTTTCCGAGACTCCCTCTTGTGTAGTGAATCGCTTGTCCAGTAGCTCCAGCAGTTGCTGAATGAACTGTTCGGGGGAATACTTGTAACTTGACCCAAGCAACATGAACCGGATGATCGAACCGTCTAACAAGCCAACCGATAAGATCAATCCTTCCCCTTTTTTGCCATGGCCTATAAGGCCTAGACGGTCGATGTCGCTCAATCGGATCTCTGTTCGTTCGCCTTCATCCGGTGTTGACATGCGGATGGCAATCAGACGGTCAGGCGTCAATAGGAGTATTTTTGCCCCGCCGCTAGCGGAGACCCAGCTCTGAAAATCTTTGTACATACCGATTACGATTTCGTCCGGCCGAATAATTCCAAGATCCTCCAATTCGAACAGCGCTGCATCGTCCACTGGAGTATGGAGTTTGATTCGGGGTTTGATGACGTATTGAATCAGAGCGATACCGCCAATGGCAGATCCAATGGCATATCCAATGGCATATCTTAGGGTATGCCTACTAAAGTCTCCAAACCATAAGCTACCGATGATAAGAAGAAGGATAAAGACTTGACCAACGGTCAAGACACGGTTTTTCCGGCTGCCCGTGAGACGATAAAACCAGAAGCCTTTGCCAGGACGATAAGGCGGCAGGGCAGTTAATTGGCGATGTAACATGGATAGTCCAGCAATACAAGCGACCGTCGCGCCTCCTGATACAAGCGCCATGTACCAATCGCCTAACATGATGGCTGCCAGGGTGACGAGCCCGCAAAGGATTAACCCCACCCTATGATCGCTTTTTTCTTCCAAACCTGCTGTGTGAACTGCTCTGACATCTCCGACACTCCCTGCATGTAAAAATCCTAAGGTAAGATCGAATCAGCACCTAAGTCACGTCTTCTGCAGTCTCTTTCTGAAGATCGTCTAAATTATCGTAATACGTATATAACTCTAATATTAGTTTCATATTTGATTTTTCAGATTCCGAAACGACATGATCTCTATGTCCCTCGCTTCCGTCAAACCTCATTTTTACTGACTTCCCATTTGCAACCTTCTGCATCTGATTTATCAAGTCATTATTTGAAAAGCTGTGCTGAGTCACCCATTCCGCAATTCCGCCATATTGAACCTGAGATTGTCTATCCCCATACGCAATCTCCCAATTAAAAAGCTCGCCATCCACATTAAAAATAATTTTATCTGTAAAAACCCAGTTATCCTGCTCAAATCCCGCGATTACAGTGAATGCGGCAGAACCATCCACAATTCTAATTCGAGATTCGATATTAATTCGACTACTAATATTCACGTACATTGCGCTATAGCCCTTAGGAACAATAGTGGTAAGCTTGGTCATATCGTCAAACTTAGAGGTCACTTGCGCCAAAAGCTCCTTTTTTCTTTTCTCCTTGCGTATTTTCTCTTCCTCAATTGCCTTTTTCTTTAACGCCTCAACTTCAGTTATTTTTTGGGTTAATTCCGAGTCATCGGGAAAATACTTTTTAGTAAGCTCCAGGATATTAATAGCTTCATCGTATTGTTTACTGCTAACGTGGCGGTTTGCCTGATTTTTATTATCTTCGTATAAAGCTTGAAGGTAAGCATCTTGTTTCGTTTTGATCGTAGTATCGTTCGGGTAGAATTCATCCAGGCTCTTGGTTTCATTGTATGCTTCCTCATATTTCTTCTCGGCAAACAGACGCTCAGAATTGCCTAGAACGTAATCAAACATTTCTTTGATGCTCAATTGTATTTTTTCTGCCGATGCAGAGTAATTCTCGGTATCTTCGGAGATGACTTCTTTATATTTAATAATTGCGTTACCGAAGTCCTTGTTATCCCTCAGTTTATTCGCATTTTCATAGGCATCCTTTGACTTCTTAAATTTATCCAGACGTTGTTGATTATCTTTTAAAGCATTTTTTAACGACTCAAAGGGCTTTAATTCTTGGATGAGATTATTGGCTGCATGATAGTCAATTGCATTATCGATATACTTATCGACTCGGATTTCGACCTCGGAAATCAATTTTCCATTGATTTTCTTAATCGCTTGTTTGCTGCTACTATCCGACTCTTCAAGGAGAATGTCTTCATACACTTGATAAGCTTCTTCAAGCTTTTCGGCATTAACCAGAGTTAATACGGAATTCACCTTGTGATTTACTTTGTACACGTTCTGATAATAAAAATAGGCTCCGGCACCTAATAACAAAACGATTGTTGCTAACAATGAAAGTAATGATTTTTTCTTAATGGGATATCCAACCCTTCTACATTATTCTTCCAAACCCGTACTCAAAAGTAATTCTAGTTACTTATTACTGAGCCTTTAAGACTATATAAATTACACTATTCGCCAATTTTTACTCTTTTCCTCTTTGTATGGAATAAGTCTTCAATATAACTGTCGTGACCGCTGTTCTTCTAGCAGCGCGTTATTGTGGAGCACGACTTATTATTTTTTGTTGAGAGCTTCACCAAAAAATTAAATAAATCTCATAAACGTTACAGCTGCGATCATTTTCGGATACTTTGAAAAAAGAAGGTTGTCGAGGGGAGTCCGATATGAATCTAGAACAGAAGATGAAGAAGCGGATTGGCAAGCCTATTTTCATTGTGATCTGTGCTCTGCTCTTGTTGGCAACAATGCCGCTTACCGCAATTGCCGCGCAGGAGAAGTCGATTGCAGCGGAAAATGTGACGATCAAGTTGAACGGGAAAGCCGTACGGTTAACTGATCCTGTTAGAGTGATGGCGGGTAGACTATATCTGCCTGTTGCGCAATTATCTAAGATGTTCGGGGCACAAGTCGATTGGGATCAGAACAATGAAGAAACAACGATAAATACCGAGTACGGAGATCGCATTGTACTAGGCAACGGCGTGCCGGTCGTCTACTTTAATGGCGCACGTTATGTTATGGATGCATTTCCATTCCAAGCAGAAGGACGGATGTATATTCCGTTACGTGATGCCGCGGAGCTGTTGCATGCGAAGGTAAGCTGGAACGAGGAGGAGCAGACTGCTTGGCTCGAAACGGTTCCGCAGGCCGTTGTGACGGAGCAATTAGGTCTGACTGAGATCAGCAAGCAGGCTGGCAGCAGTGATGTTAAGTTGTTAAGCAATGGTATCGAAAATAAGGATATCATCGAGACGGAAGCGAAGCCTCTTGTAGTGATCCCGTCCATTTTTGACCATGAGGCGAAGCCTTTCACTGAAAAAGATCGGCTGTTGCTAGCCAAGATTACGCAGGTCGAGGCTGGGGATGAGTCCTATGAAAGCCAGCTAGCGGTAGCGAATGTCATTCTTAACCGGGTGAAGGACTCGCGGTTTCCGAAGACGATCCGGGATGTGATCTATTCCGGAAAGCAGTTTCCGCCCGCGCATAACGGGTTATTGGATAGAAGCGTGCCGAAAGCAACTGCGCTGCGCGCCGCCAAGGACGCATTGAACGGCAAGAACAATGTAGAGGATGCCGTCTATTTTTACAATCCTAGGGTATCCAAAGGTGCGTTCTGGTCCAGTCTTACGGTGATCGATACGGTCGGTTCTCATCGCTTTGCGAAGTAAGAGCGGGTGCCATGTCAGGGAGTGAGCACGATGGGAAGATGGGGAAGTTGGAAGGCGGGAACGGTTGGGTTTCTGTATGGTGCCGTATTTTTCTCAGGAATCACTTACGCGGCGATCGGGACGATTAAAGTTGATTTTCGCGATATTCGCTATTATTTTGACGGAGTAAATAAGCAGCCTTCAAAGGACGTTCAGGGATTTACCTATAAAAAAACGACCTATGTACCGCTTCGGTTCGTATCCGAGTCGTTGGGAAAGCCAGTAGAATGGGTTAATTCGACCAGCTCAGTCTATGTGGGCAGCAAACCAAAACCGACAGCTCCATCAACTCTGCAAGTATTCCCGAGGGATAATCCTTGGAATACGGATATTTCCGGTTATCCGGTCCATGCGAACTCGAAGAAGTTCATCACCTCGATCGGTGCTAACATTGGGGTACACGCCGATTTCGGCACGGATTGGGAAGGTGCTCCAATAGGAATTCCGTACACGATCGTAAGCGGTGATCAAGCTAAAGTGAAGGTTACGTTTACGGACTACGGCGATGAAAGCGATCCGGGGCCCTATCCGATCCGGCGACCGTCATGTCATCGTTGTCGATAAGGACAATCAGTTGCTGTACGAGCTATACAGTGCACGTCCGTCGGGCCAAGGCTGGACAGCTTCAAGTGGAGCCAAGTGGGATTTGAAGTCCAATGCGCAGCGACCGAAGAACTGGACCTCTGCGGATGCTGCGGGATTGCCGATTTTCCCCGGGCTGGTCCGTTATGAGGAAGCGTCAGCAGGAGAGATCAACCATGCTCTGAGGTTTACGGTAAGCAAGACGCAACAAGGATTTGTTTCCCCAGCGAGTCACTATGCCTCTAGCAGTACCGACCCCAATCTCCCGCCAATGGGACTGAGATTGCGGTTGCGTCAAGATTACGATATCTCCGGGTTCTCGCTTACGAACCAAGCGATCCTCCGCGCATTGAAGAAATATGGAATGATAGTTGCCGATAACGGTAGCAATCTATACCTAAGCGGCGCGCCAAACCCTCGCTGGGACGACGATGATTTACATAACCTAGGAAAGATTAAAGGTAGCGACTTCGAAGTCGTGGATACGGGTAAAATCGACAAGTGAACGCAAATTAGACGCTAGTATACGCTGCACCATGCAAGAAAGGCGTCCGCCATGGACGCCTTTCTTGCGTAGCTACCGGTCTGTAAGGCCTATTTCTGTTTTAGACGGCAACGCACCGTATTGGAATCAAGGCGGGGGAAGATTAGCACTGGCACGGCGATCTAGTGTTATAATCACGCTAGACTGACGGAATTAGAAGGGTGATAGCGATGAGCGTAATTCGTTTGGAGAACGTCACTAAGAAATAGGAAGAGTCCCTGATCTTTCGCGATATCTATTTTCGCGTGAGCCAAGGAGAGCGTATCGGCCTTATTGGACGGAACGGTGCAGGTAAGTCGACGGTTTTCAAACTGATCATGGGTAAAGAAGAGCCTACGTTCGGAAAAGTGGAAATAGATCCTCGGGTTAGGGTAGAGTACTTCTCTCAATTCTCGGAAATGCGCGGAAGTCTGTCCGTTCAGCAAGAGCTGGAAATGTGCTTCGAGCAGGTTGCTATTATCGAACGGGAGCTGCAGGAAGTTGGGGGAAAGCTAGGTTTGGTCACCGATGACGGCGAAATGGACGGACTGTTGAGGAGGCAGGCGGAGCTATTCGAACAAATGGAGCATTTGGATGGTTGGAACGTATCCGTCGAGATTAACACGGTTCTTACGAAGCTGGGGTTCGACGAGAGGTCGCGCAATCAGCCTATCGATGAATTGTCCGGAGGTTGGAGAAACCGTGCCGCGCTCGCCAAGATGCTAATCGAGCTGCCCGATGTCGTCTTGCTCGACGAACCTACGAATTACTTGGATATGGAAGGTATAGCGTGGTTGGAGCAGTGGTTATATCGGTTCAACGGCGCCATGATTCTGGTGTCGCATGATCGGCAATTTATCGATAAAGTGGTCACGCGAACGATCGAGATCGAGAACTATCATTTTCAGGAATACGAAGGGAATTACACCGACTACATCCGCAAAAAGAAGATGCGCAAGAAGGAGTTGGACCGCCAGTTCGAGTGGGAGGAAGAGCTTCTCCTCATGGAGTCGGAAGCAATCGACAGCCGCGCGAGCAGAAAATCTTCCAAGGATCGGCTTTCCCGACAACTGGCGGATAACAAGAAGCGGATAGAGCCGCACCCCGTAAACGTTCTAATTACCGATATTTACGAGAGGCTGCGTTTTCCGGACAAGCTATGCGAAGTGAAGCAAATCGGGCAGACCTACGACGATCGGCCGATCTTTCAGAACGTCAGCTTCGATATTCAGAAGGAAGATCGCTTAGTCATCGTGGGCCCTAACGGAAGCGGGAAGTCCACGCTCATTAAGGTGCTTACGGGACAGGAGAAGCCCGAATCCGGTGAGGTGATCTGGGAGAAGGGTGTCAGCTATGCGTACTTCAACCGGATGTGGGAGGAGCTAAATCCTAAGGATACCGTTAGCCACTCGGTGAATACTTATGGATTGGGACTGGACGCTCCGCGGAAAAAGGTGAACAAGTTTCTATCCATGCTGCAATTCTCGGAGATGGATCTAAGCAAGGTCATCGGCAACCTATCCGGCGGGCAGATGGCCCGGGTCGCGCTAGCGAAATGCCTTCTCTCAGGTGCCGCAGTCATCCTATTGGATGAGCCGACCAATCATCTGGATCTAACGAGCATTCAGGTCATGGAGCAGGCGTTGATCCATTTTCCCGGCGCCGTCGTTACGGTAAGCCATGATCGGTTCTTTATTGACAAAATCGGGACGAAAATGCTGAACTTCGACCCGGTACTGGGAATAAGCGAGCAGAATCTGTAGGGGAGGAATATCTTTAAGCAATTGTTTTGTCTGCAACGCATATGTTAAAATGGCAATAGAAAGACCGAGTGCGACAACACTCGGCCTATACAATTGGCTTGGATGGGGTGCCCCTTCAAGTTAATGACGGACGTAAACCCACCTTCGGCGGAGAACCTTGGGGTGGGTTTTTACTTTCTCTTGTTGTTATTTCCGATGTAAGTTAGAAGAGCAACGATAAATGTGCTGAAAAGAATCATGATTGTAATCGCATCCTCAACTTTCATGGCTTCACCTCCTTTCGAAGGGAAACCATGCCCACCCAAGGTATTCAATTGTACGATCCTAGCTTACCTTTTATCCTGAATGAGATCGAGCGTTCTCGTTTTTGTCCGATATTCTCGTCTTTTTTACTTCATCCTTAAGAAAAGGGCATCCTGATTTGTGCGAGTCAACAATCGCATGACGAGAAAGATGGTTCAGCAGGAAATCAACACAAAGCCGATTACAAAGCGATGACCACATTCCCCTTTTTGCGTCCTGTTTCAACGTACCTGTGAGCCTCGGTAACCTGTTCCAAAGGATAGCGTCTGTCGATGACCGACTTTATGTTCCCCGCCTCAAAAAGGTCTTTGAGGAAGGCTAGATTTTCCTTATTTTGCTGCAAGCCAGCAGCCGTAAAAATGGCTTTTTTGCCGCCCATCTTTGAAGTCCATAACATTTGAAACATAATTCCCAGTGTAGGGACAGTTGAGAGATAAGCCCCTCTTTGCTTTAAGGAGTCTTTACAACGTGAAAATGAACTTTTGCCTACCGCGTCGAAGATAACGTCATAGGTCTGACCGCCCTTGGTAAAGTCCTCTTTGGTATAATCAATTACCTTGTCGGCCCCCAAAGATTTCACCAATTCTAAATTCGTGGTACCGCATACTCCGGTAACTTCCGCTCCATAGTACTTGGCAAGCTGTACGGCATAAGCACCTACCGATCCAGAAGCGCCATTGATGAGCACTTTTTGTCCGCTCCGAATATTCGCCTTATCTCTAAGGAACGTCAAAGCGGTTGGTGCTCCATCACAGAAGCCGGCCGCATCTTCATAGGTCGCATTGGCCGGTTTTATGAACACCGCTTTATTTTCGGGCAGACACATGTACTCGGCAAGAGTACCAAAGCTATGTGGACTCATACCAAAAACCTGGTCACCCTTCTTAAATAACTTCACATCTTTGCCTACTTCTTCAATTTCCCCGGCAAACTCGACGCCTAATATCGTATATTTGGGTCTTCTGAGACCATAAAGAAATCTGATCATAAAGGGGTCCGCCTTTCGAAAGGCACAGTCCGATGGTGTTACTACTGTCGCATAGATTCTTATCCGTACTTCATTGTCCTTGGGAGTCGGTTTTTCAACCTCTTGGAGTTGAAGAACATCCGGTGTTCCGTATTTTGCGCATACGATCGCTTTTATAAGAATTCCTCCTTATTTTCGATAAAGAATACTTCTTCCAACGGCGAGTTAAAGACGAGAGCAATGCGAAAAGCCAATTCCAGCGAAGGGGAGTATTTTCCTTGTTCGAGGGCTACGATGGTTTGTCTTGTCACGCCCGCTTTATCAGCCAATTGTTGTTGGGTCATTTCATCATGGTTAAAACGTAGTTTCCGAATGTTATTGCTAATAAGAAATTTGCCCATCTTAGACTCCTTTCCGATAGAGGTAGAGCTGCGTAATCACTCCAACCATTTCTGACACAAACCCTGAGAAAATAAGGATGATGAACATCATATAAGGTGGCAAATCGATGACCAGCGATCCCATCGCTAGAACAAAGCCAATGATAAACACATAATGGGAATTCCTTGTGGCTTTCAATTCAATGATCTTGTCTAGTTCATCAGCAAATGAAGGTTCCTTTTCATTTGTAGATATTCTATAGATGATGTTGAATACAATATAAATGATGATTTTGGCTACAATCGACACCGGGATTAAGATTAAAATGACGGACGCCCAAAAGCTGAAGGTTTCTGTCGAATTTAAGGTCGCTTCGGGGTACCTTTCAAACACATATAAACAATAAAATACAAAAACCAGTAAGGTACCGATTAAAGAAACGATATTCTTCTTTTCTTGATAGGACATCTTTTACTCCTCCTATAAGTTAACCTTTACATTGAAGTAAAGTATTGTGTACATAATGTAATATAAATCATACATGTTGTCAATTATATATTACACTAAATGGCGTAATGATATCTTACCTGAGTTGCACATGCTAAAATGGCATTAGAAAGACCGACTGCTACTAACACTCGCCCTATACAATTGGCTTGGCTTGGATGGGATGTCACACTTCTAAGTTACAGGAACGCGAAAACTCACCTTTGGCAGCTAACCTTGGGGTGGGTTTTTACTTTCTCGATTTCAAATATTTTGAATGCCCCCGTATCTATGAGCTGATTATCTTCGTTATGATAGATGATAAGAAAAAAGTAATATGGAGGATTGTTCCATGACAAAGATAGTTAGTAAAGTCAGTGGTATCTTTATTCCGGTTACAGATATGCGGAGATCGGCAGAATGGTACATACGGGTATTCGAGCTTGAGATTATTGAACAATCTGAAGGTTGCACAGGGCTCGCATTTCCGGGGGAGGCAACCATCCTGAATTTATGGAAGGTAGACCGTCCTCAGCCGACACAGTTCGAAGCGGCCGGGGGCCGTAAAATCCCCTATTATAATTTCGAGTCTTTCGATATCGAATTATCTCATGCCTTTCTTAAGGAAAAAGGTGTAGAGGTCATTCCCATTGTGAATGACAATGGCGGGGTGCGTTACTTTGAATGTCTCGACCTGGATGGCAATTTAATCGGGATTGTCGAAGAATTGCCGAGCTCTATTTACTACCCGCACAAACAGAAGTATCGACGGGATTGACATCAATGGCAACGTCATTTGATGAGGAGTTTGATAAGCAAACGGTGCCGTACAGACCGGAGTTACTTCGGTATTGCAGGAAACTGACGGGATCAGAGTGGGATAGCGAGGATTTGTTTCAAGAGGTTATGTTAAAAGCTTTTCGGAGGTTTCAACGTTGGCCGGAGCGGGAACTAAGCAAACCGTATTTGTATCGTATTGCGGCGAATGCTTGGTTCGATATCTGTCGTCGGAGGAAAATAACATTTTTGCCAGAGTTGCTGTTAGACCAGAGCAAACTGGCATACTCCGAATGGAGCCGGTATGACGTTCGTGAATCTCTCGAATATCTCATGGATACGTTGGAGCCGAGACAAACGGTATTGATTCTGTTGACGGATGTTTTCGGGTTCTCTCCCACGGAAACGGGAAATGCGCTCGGTCTGCCCGTGTCCGCGATTAAAGCCGTGCTTCATCGGGCTCGGGCAAGGTTGAAGAAGGTGGCTGATAGACAGCTTCACAGGTTAGAAGAAGAAAATCGGACTGGGAAGCTGACCGAATCAAATCCAAAGGCGAATACCAAACTTTTCGAGTCTTTCGTGAAGGCGTTCCGGGAAGCGGATACAGAATCCATGTTCCGTTCCTATCGGGATTTATCGGTATATGGGGTGACAGTAGATCAAGTACTTCTCGTTCGAGAGCATGCTTGGTTTTATTTTAAGGACCCGGATGGCAACATCCTTATGATGTCGTCGCCTTTTAAGAGGGGCGGCAAGCCTTTCACTGCGGAACAAGAGTAAGAGAGAAGTGCCTATGGGAGGGATTCGCTTTCGCTTCAACCCACCGACTCTTCAAAAAAGCCTCCTAAGCTGTGGCGAAAGAAATTGGGGTGAAATAATCTGATTGCAGAGAGACAGGTAAATGAAACATTTCCTGCCGGAATACAATCATTCCTTAAGGGGGCAACCGTCTCCGTCATTAAGAATAAGGTTAGATCTTCTGTGTTTAGCATAGAAAATCGGAATTACAGTATTTTTCTAAAAGTGACTCCCAAAGGACAGATGCAGTCAGAAGCACAAATGACCGACTATCTATCAAAACACGGGGTTTGTCCGAATGTATTGATTTATACATCAGACGAATCAAGAGATTATCTTATTACGAACAGGATTATGGGTACGGATGCTGCGAGTGACGAGTACCTTGCGCAACCGAGTCGTTTAACGGATGTGTTTGCTAACTGTCTATCGAGCTTTCACCGAATCGAATATGTAGGCTGCTCTAGGGTAAATGGTTTATCGGAAATGATTATTCGGGCGGAAGGAAACTATAAGGAAGGAAAGGCTGAAAAGGGCATTCTTCGATATTTGGGGTATACAAGCGTGGATGCTGCATACAAAGATATGGTTTGTTTATACGGAAATGTTTGCGAAGATAAGGTAATAGTCCATGGGGACTACTGCTTACCAAACATGATCGTACATGATTTTGAAAATAGAGGGCTTATTGATGTGGGTTATAGTGGCGTGGGTGATCGTCATTATGATATATTCTGGGGCCTTTGGTCGCTTGAGTATAATCTAAAAAGTGATAAATATGCAGATCGTTTTATTCAAGCTTACGGAGGACAAAATGTCGATCAAGAACGGCTTCGACTTTGCGGGTTGCTATCTGTTTTTAACGGTTATAGAGGGCAAGATTTTTATGAATAAATTTGTTCCTCCCAAACAACAATTGTGAATTGTTAAGTAATTGTTTTACCTGCAATGCATATGCTAAAATGGCATTAGAAAGACCGAGTGCTGCAAACACTCGGCCTATACAATTGGCTTGGATGGGATGCCCCTTCAAGTTAAGCGACAAAAACCCACCTTCGGCGGCTAACCTTGGGGTGGGTTTTTACTTTCTCTTGTTGTTATTTCCGATGTAAGTAAGAAGAGCAACGATAAATGAGCTGAAAAGAATCATGATTGTAATCGCGTCCTCAACTTTCATGGCTTGGAGGATAATCTAAGCAACTGACGAATGACTAATTAAGGAATGTCATTTTGGTGATGGAGCGATAAAACGGATGCTGAAAATTCTGCAAGCTAAAAGTATTTTAATCCTGCCGTTGGTTATATCAATAATGTTAATGTCTTTGACTTCGGTATCCGCTGCGACAAAGCCGATCGTGAAGCCGATACGCGTTTACGTTCAGGACAAAGAAATCCGGCCGGCCGCCGCTCCTGTCATTCAAGGTGGAAGAGTGTACGTCGAGTTTCGCAGCGTCGTCCAGGCATTGGGTTATAAGTTCAAGTACGACACCGTCAAAAAGGTCATCACAGCCGATTCGGAAGACGCCTCATTTAAGATTGATCTGAAGACGGGTGCGACGTACGTAAACGGAATGAGATTTTTGTACGATCCGAAAGCGCCGATGATCATTGCTTCGGGAGCCAATACATTAGTCTTAAACCATTTGTTTCATGCAACTAGTTATTTAAATGCGGATTATTATTCGGATAAGAAGATACTTAAAGTATATGAGGATCCGTGGGGAAAGCCGAAGAAAGCGGATCTAAGGGCCATCCGTGCTGTTATTGACACGCACTATCAAACGGCCGGCGGCGTTTCGTCGATAACGGGCTTCGAATTGCGATCGTGGGGAACGTACGCAACAGTGTCGGCGGACGTGACAATTCGGAAAAGCGGGGACGAGCTGCTGGATCGCATCGAACATGCGACGATTGAAATGGAACGCGGAAATGGCAATCGCTGGACAATCCACGACATTCAATCCGAAACAGAATATCTCGATTTCAAATCCCTTTTGCAAAAGGAAGCGGTTGTGCCTGAGACCGATAAGTCAGCCATCGTTGCCCTGATGGAGGCTAGTGTAAAGGCGCTGAACGAAGAAAATGCCAAAGAGCTAGTCGCGATCCTAAATCCCGATGCGCCGCTTGGTGTCGGCATTTCGAGCAGGGGCGAGTTGGAGCTCGTTTATCAATACAAATTTCTCAATCAAGATTTCGAATACGCAACGGAAAAAGCGGCAGTTGTTTCTTATGAGCCGAATAAAGCGACCATTTATGTAGTACGTACGATTAGAGACAAGAAGAACAGCGAGCAGCCCCATTTTCGGAGCTATATGCTCTTGTCGTTAGTCAAAGCTTCCGACGGCAAGTGGTATTTGAACCCCGATAGTGACGTCATGCTCGATTATGAGACCCTTTAAAAAGGCAAAGCGATCTTTCAGCTCTCAACTTTCAACAAAACAATGAGGAGTATGTCCTTAAGCAATTGTTTTACCTGCAACGCATATGCTAAAATAACATTAGAAAGACCGAGTGCTGGTAACACTCGGCCTATACAATTGGCTTGGATGGGATGCCCCTTCAAGTTAAGCGACAAAAACCCACCTTCGGCAGTCAACCTTGGGGTGGGTTTTTACTTTCTCCTGTTGTTATTCCCGATGTAAGTAAGAAGAGCAACGATAAATGAGCTGAAAAGAATCATGATTGTAATCGCGTCCTCAACTTTCATGGCCTCACCTCCTTTCGAAGGGAAACCATGCCCACCCAAAGTATTCAATTGTACTTTTTTATCTTACCTTTATCCGGAATACGATTAAGCGTTCGTGAAAGAGCCGCTTAGGATGCAGGTTTAAGGGCTGTGATAGGTTGCCGGGAGGCAGGCTGTTGCGGTCCTTTTTGGTTTTCCGATCAACAGGTTGCAATTTTATTTAATTTGACAGTTACTATCATTTTATATAGACTCTCATTATGCGAAATAACGCAGCGGGAGGTTTCGACTTTGAAACGAACGAACAACAAAGCTCTTATTGTAATTGGACTGATTATCGGAATTATTTTCTCTGAGCTCGATGAAACGGTCGTCAGTACCGCCATGCCCACTATTATTCGCGATTTGAACGGATTGTCGCTGTATGGTTGGGTTGCCGGGATTTACATGCTGACGATGACGTCATTCATGCCGATTCTGGGTAAGTTGGCGGATCTGTATGGACGCAAGCGAATTTATATCCTCAGCATGAGCTTGTTCATTGCGGGATCGATTATTAGCGGATTCGCGACCTCGATGCCTGTGCTGCTCTTGGGACGCGGCATTCAGGGAATCGGTGCGGGAGGCCTCTTGCCGCTTGCCATGGTTATTTTTGGTGATACTTTTACCGTTGAGGAGCGAGCCAAGACACAAGGGATTTTTGGCGCCGTCATGTTTATTCCGCAACTGCTCGGCCCACTAATCGGAGGGTACTTGACGCAGCATATTTCGTGGCACTGGATTTTCTGGGTCAATATCCCGGTCGGAATCGTTGCGGCCATCGTACTTTCGGCCGGTTTAACCGAGTCCAAAGGCAACAAGGAGGCTAGTATCGACTGGGCAGGCGCTTTCCTGCTCGTCGGATCGATCGTGTCCCTGCTGATTACTCCGGTTCTTCACGAAACCGAAGGTTATGCATGGGGTTCGCCAACGATCGCGGGCTTGTGGGCGCTCGGTGCGGTGCTGCTCGGAATATTCGTGTTCGTCGAGTTCAAGGCGAAAGAGCCGATTTTGCCTCTGCACCTCTTTAAGAATCGCACGTTCGTTGTATTGTCGTTAATCGTATTTACGCTGGTGATAGGTATCATGGGATCCTTCGCCTCATTCCCGTTCTTCGCCCAAAATGTGCTCGGCCTGACGCCCATCGCATCCGGCTACCTCACCTTGCCGCTTATGGTCGGAGCGATTCTCTCCAGCGTAGTGTCCGGACGGTTGATGACCAAGGTGCCTTACCGGACCATCTTCCTCGTGTCGATGGCGTTACCGGCCATTGGATTCCTTTTGATGACCGGCCTCGGTATGAATACCCGAATAATCGAAATCTGCGGTTATTTCGTCATTCTGGGCCTCGGCTTTGGCGTCCTGTTTAACAACAACCTGATCGTTCAAGAATCGGTGGCCAAGGAAAACAGCGGCGTCGCCCTCACGTCGGTCACTTTGTTCCAGTCGTTCGGATTGACGATCGGAGTCAGCGTCTTCGGCAGCTTGCTCGCGGCCCATATTACTTCCGGAATCGGCAAACTGACCAGCACATTGCCTGCGGGCAGCGTCGACAGCATCAGCACTGCCGCTCAGGGCGGAATTCCCAAAGGTCTCGATGCGAAGCTGGTCGAACAGATTAAAGCCGTCTTCTCGGACGCTTTCCAGCATCTCTACTGGGTTTCATTCGTCTTCGCTCTTGTCGTCATCCTTATTTGCTTGTTCTTGAAAAGAGAAGTACTGTCCGTCTCATCTACCAAGGAGACAGAGGAAGCGAGCCTGGAAGGCTGAGTATCGAATAGAAATAAATCGCAGATGAGGTGATGCAGCCATGCCCCCAGACGAACCGGAATCGCCGAAGATCGGACTTCGCGAGAAGAAGAAACGGAAGACCCGCATGACGCTGCAGCAGCAGGCGCTGAGGTTGTTTCGCGAACAGGGCTATCATGCGACTACGATTGAGCAGATCGCGGAGGCGAGCGAAATTTCCCCAAGCACGTTTTTCCGCTATTTCTCGACTAAGGAAGCGTTGGTGCTCGAGGACGAGTATGATCCAGTCCTAATTCGTGCGTTTCAGGGGCAGCCTCCCGACCTGAATCCGATCCAAGCGCTGCGGGCGGCAGTGAGTTCGGGCTTTGCTATGTTTTCCCAGGAGGAGAAGGACGCCCTACGCGAACGCACGGATTTAATGTTATCCGTTCCGGAGCTGCGCGCCGCCTCTTTGATTCAGATGAACGACTCGCTGCTGCTGATCGCCGAGATTGTGGCGGATCGTCTCGAACGCCCCAGGGACGACTTCGAAGTACTCACATTCGCCGGTGCCGTGTTAGGTGTGATGATGTCCGTGCAGCTTTATTGCTCGAGCAATCCGGAGGCCGACTTCGTCGCGACGATCGATGAGGCTCTGGCCCAATTGGAAGCGGGATTTCCATTTGTGCGGCACGGTTCGGTTCTCTGAAGAAATACGTTCATTCGTTCATATTCAGTTCATAATGGTGCTATATATTGTTCTCTATCTCAGATCCATGTTTAGTCCATTATGGAAAGAAGGTTATTACTTATGTCAGCACAAACAGTCCAGTCATCATCGACGAACCAACCTTTCTCGATGAAGACCATTATTGCCCCTTTATTGGCCGTTATCGTCGGTATGATTATGGTCATTCTGGATAGCACCGTTGTTAACGTGGCGTTATCCAAATTTCAAGAAGAGTTCGGCAGCACCCTGAACACTATCCAATGGACGTTCACGGGTTACACGCTTGCCTTATCCGCAGTTATCCCGCTAGCGGGATGGATGACCGATAAATTCGGCTCCAAACGGATATTCATGATCACGATCGCTCTATTTACGCTGGGATCCGCCCTATGCGCAACGGCCCAGACGATCGATCAGCTCATTATTTACCGTGTCATCCAAGGTCTGGGCGGGGGTATGGTCATGCCGATCGGGATGGCTATGATCTTCCGCCTTGCTCCGCCGGAGCGCCGGGGTTCCATAATGGGAATGCTGGGCATTCCGATGCTGATGGCGCCTGCGCTTGGTCCCGTGCTTTCGGGCTGGCTGATCGAGAACGCGACCTGGCATTGGATCTTCCTGATCAACGTTCCGATCGGGATCGCTGCTCTTCTCGTAGGTGCGAAATACTTGCCGATCATTGCTCAAGGCAAGGCTCCCGCTCTTGATATTCTCGGAATGATCCTTGCTCCGATCGCATTCTCCAGCATCGCCTACGGCGTAAGCGAAGGAGGCAGGAACAGTTGGTCAGCCGATCAGACGATCATTGCGCTTGCCGTCGGCGGATTGGCACTGCTTATATTCATCATCGTGGAGCTTCGCCATCGCCAGCCGCTCCTGGAGCTGCGCGTTTTCCGTTCCTCCGATTTCACGCGGGGAATACTGCTTACCTGGATCGTGCAAATCGCCTTGTTCGGCGCTATGATTCTCGTACCTGTTTACTTACAGAATGTCATGCAGTACTCGGCATTCGAGACGGGGATGATCATGCTGCCCCAAGCGATTGGTTCGATGATATTCATGCCGATAGGCGGGAAATTGTTCGACAAAATCGGAGCTCGCCCGTTGGCTATCGTAGGAATGCTGTCCGTCTCGGGCGCATTGTACCTATTGTCCGGGGCACAGCTCGATACGCCGCTGAGCCAAATTCTTATTCCTCTATTCATGGTCGGCTCGGGAATGGGGCTTTCCATGATGTCGCTGAATACGCACGTTCTGAATGCCGCGCCTCGTCATCTCGTGAGCCGCGTTACTCCGCTGACGACGGCTGCGCAGCAAGTCGTGACCTCGTTCGCGGTAGCTGGCTTGACGGGGTATCTTACAACACGCACCGGAGATCATATGGCTCAACTTGGGGCAAACGGGAATCCGCTCGAAGCTATGGTATCCGCCTTCGACGATACTTTCCTCTTGTCCATGGGATTGGCGTTTGCCGGCTTCGCGCTCGCTTTCTTGCTTCGCAAGCCTAAGGTTGAGTCCTCAAGCGGATTAAGCTCCGTTGCTGACAAACCGGATCCGTCCGCGATGATGGGCCACTGATAGTATCACTTTTAATCTTTTAATAACAACAATATCAACGGACAAGAACCCACCTTAAACGACTGAAGGTGGGTTTTGCTTTCTCAAAATGTTATTCCCGATGTATGTTAGAAGAGCAACGATAAATGTGTCGATAGTAAAAAGGAAATGAATTACTCTAGTCGAATTTTTAGGGAATGACACTATATGTCAGGGTAGCCCCGTTACACTCGTTAAAGATCAATTTCTTTTAGTGAAGGGGATATGGACATGGCGGTAAAACGATTAGATGGCATTACATACAAACATAAAAATTGGATCACACAGCTTGACTGCCTTTACGAATGCAGCGCCTATTTGGGTGTTCCGATGAGCCGGGAGTGGCTCTACGGAGGAACAGGGTTCGCTTTTCTGATCAATATGGAAGACCAGGGTCAGCCGGGAGGCTTCCAATCATTTAATACAGAGATGATTCGAAATCTCGCCAACAATCTCGGTATTACCGTAGAAGGCGTTATCTCCTTGCAGACGGACAGCGATTTTGCTGAGAAGCAGCTTGCCGCGTGGGAGACTGCAAAACGCGCAATCGACAACGGTTATCCGTGTTACGGGTATTCTCTAGGTATCCCCGAATATTATATCGTGGACGGTTACGACGATGAAGGATATCTCTTTCAAGGAATCGGAACGGACGAATGGGAATGGCAGGTCAGTCCGGCGGCTACCAGATTGCTCGAGAGTGGCATCGCGAATGAAGAGGTCCGGCAGCTGGCCAAAAAGCTCGGGGTCGAGTTATCGGCGAAAGTAACCGTCGGTACGAATGGTGGCCCCTTTGAGATTATGGATGATTATGGAAATTCAATTACGGTGGCGGGCAAAGCCCATCTGCGTTGGGATCGGCTGGCGACTACACATATTGGTCTGCTTGAGATGTTCTGGGTTGAGCCGGGGTTGGTATCAGACGACAGGGTAACCGTGAGAGAGGCGCTTCGCTTTGCCTTGGAATTCTCGCATAGTCCCCGCAAGTGGGTATTCGACCGGTATAAGGCGGGTCTCGAAGGGTATGACAATTTTATTCACACATTCCTTCATACTGAGACGGACGGATTCGGACTGTCCATCAATGCGGAGGCATGGGCGGAATGCCGGTCGATGGCCGGACCGTTCCTGCGAGAGGCGGCGGACAGGATTGGAGGCGCTGAAGCTGGGTTCTTGCGGCAGAGCGCGGAGTTGTATGATGGTATATTCGAACAGTTGCGGAGTGTCAGGGAGCTGTACCCGTTCCATGGACGGAAGCCGGAATACATGAAGAATCGCTCGCGCATCGCGCAGGCGGTCAGGCATCTGGAACAAGCGAAGGAGTTGGAACGCAAAGGATTGCAGTCTCTGGAGCGGATTGCCGATTCATTATCATAATATGTCATAAGTGGGGGAGGGAATTATAAGTGAGCAATACGCACCGCATTTCCTGGATCGACACGCAAATCCGTGGCGGCCGTTATCCGAATGCAGTCACCATTGCTGAGAGGTTCTCGATCTCACCGAGGCAGGCATCGCGCGATCTGGAATATTTGCGGGACACCATGTGCGCGCCGCTTGCGTATAGTCATGAACGCAAAGGTTACTTTTACGATGGTCGGTCGTTCGCGGTGGCGAACCTCTTCATGACTGAGGAGCAGCGGAAGACACTAGCCTACTTAGCAGAGCAATATAAACGGATGGAGTACGGGCACGCCACCCACCTGGCGAGGCTGTTCAGCCGCCTCGTTGGGGACGGCGTGGACGAGGAGCCTTCTGCAGCGATTCCGATTTTTCCGGTAGAACCGGCCATTCTCTCGCGGTTTGACGTGCTGAGTGATGCAATTAGAGAACACCGCAAAGTCCGGATCCGTTACGGCATCAGTCGTGACGATACGGTGGAGGTATTACTCTCTCCGTATAAAATCTATGTGTATCGAAAAGAAAACTATGTGGCGGGCTACTGCGAGCCGGAAAGAGAGATCCGGATATTCCGGCTTGCTGAGTTGTGGGATACGATACCTTCCGAACAGGTTTACGATCTGGCTCCACTGCTCGGGAGGGCGGAAATTGTCCCGTATTTAACGGACGAGGTAAACATAGCGATTATTCGCTTCAACGTATCACCCTACGGCAAAATGCTTGGTTTACGGACTGAGGAGACGATGCCAGGCACCTATCGTGTCGAATATCTTGATAAAGATCATCTAATCGCCAAGTTGTTCGCGTGCCCATCGGGTTTCGAGATTGTATCACCTCGGTGGTTGCACAATTTGGTGGTTAACAGGGTGAGACGGATGGTTGGCCAGTAATTGATGGGCGAGGGGGAAAGACGGATATTGGGGTTGTGTCAGGTTGCAAGTGACCTGTTGCAGCCCTTTTTTGTTTTTAATGAGCCCGATTGCAACTTTCATTAATCTAGATATGACTCAATCGACACTGTTGAGAATACCGCAAAAATAATTACTATATTCATTCCTGCAATCTTCCTATACAATCAAATCAGAATATTTCATGTTAAGATTCATAACATCCTTTTAATTCGCAAAGGGGTAAGTCATGGTTAATCTTTCAGACAGCAAGTCGAACACGCAGGGTACTCCGAAAGGAAAGCTCCTCGCCTATTACCAGCCGATCATCGCTCTGGAGACGCGCAGCATTGTCGGATACGAAGCGCTCGGCAGACAATTCGTTGATGGGAACGTTCGCAGCTTAGGACCCTTCTTCTCGGATTCCAGCATCTCTGTTGAAGAGCATGTTCGAATAGACCGCCTGCTGCGTGAGCAAGCGATTAATAAGATGAGCAAGCTGCCGGATCCTCCCACGCTCTTTATCAATTTGAAGCCTTCATGGATCTATCAACATTATAAGAGCACCGGCGAGCTCCATACGCTGCAGCTTCTGGATAAGCATGGTATGGATCCAAGCAAAATATGTATCGAAATTACGGAGGAAGAATTCAATGGCTCCATGTCGGAGCTTAACGAAATCATTAACCTCTACCGGGCTCAAGGCTGCCGAATCGCCATAGACGATATTGGGACAGGTTTCAGCAACTTCGACCGTATCGCCCAAATTCAGCCCAATCTATTGAAAATCGATATTCATTTGATGAAAAAAAGCGCTCACCATAGTGGTTACTTGGGGGTTCTTCGGTCGTTCTCCACTTTAGCGGAACAGATCGGCGCCTCGCTTCTGGTCGAGGGCGTAGAGACAAGTCAAGATCTGAAGCGCGCCATTCAAATCGGAGCAAGATACGTCCAGGGCTATTTATTCGCTCCGGCGGAGCCGGAACTCCGGCTTAAAGATGCTTTCACCCCTCTTATCGAAGCGGAGCTGGACGAGCACCGGAGGAATCTGCGGGCGACCAAGCAGCATTGGGAGGAACTGGGGAAACGCCTCGTGGATACGATACAAGCCTCGGAGATTGGAAACCTTTTGGAGGCAGCCCCGGATTCTGAGACCGAAGAAACGGTATTCGACGTTGACTCTGAGCAAGCCGACCATGCGATCGGGCAACTGTTGCCGACCTTGAATGAGTCATGCATGCGCGTATACTTATGTCGAAACGACGGTATTCAGTTATCGGCAAACCATATTAGGGATTCTGGGGATACTTGGCGGATGGAGCTGGAATATCGAAACGCGGATTGGAGTTGGAGGCCTTATTTTATCCCCCATCTCTCCCATGAGAATTCGCGCGTTGAAGCAAAGGTATCGACCTTATATGCTGACCTGGATACGCATGCGTGGATTAGAACTTTCTCTATTCCCATTGGCAAGGAACTGATTCTTCTGCTCGATGTTGCGGACAGCAATGAAAGCAATGAATAATTATTAGCTCGTATTGAACGCAAACACAAAACCTCCAACTCGCCATTAAAAGCGGAGTTAGAGGTTTTCTTGTGTGCCGGTTGCGCTATAATAAAAAAATTGAAAAGAAAAGTAGTCGTATCGGAGTTTGTATCGCTTGATGGTGTTATGGAGGACCCGCATTTGTGGACGTTCGAATTCGGAACCGATGCGCAAAATAATTTCAAATTCAACGAACTTAAAGCAGCCGACGCTCTTCTGCTCGGCCGTGTAACGTATGATGGTTTTGCGGCGGCTTGGCCGAATATGATTGAGCAAACAGGCGAATACGGCCATATGATGAACGACTACCCCAAGTACGTAGTTTCAACAACCCTGGAAGAAGTGGAATGGAACAATTCTTCATTGATCAAAGGCAATCTCGCGGATGAAATAACCAAGTTGAAACAATAGTCCGGTAAGGATATTGTGATTTTCGGCAGCTGTGCTCTTATTCAATCATTGATCCAGCTTGATCTTATCGACGAATATCGGCTTATGGTCTTTCCCGTTGTGCTTGGACGCGGCAAACGTCTCTTCGGCGAGGGGATCGATAAGAAAACGTTGAAACTGGCAGAAACAAAGACGTTCGATACCGGCGTGACTGTTCTTACTTATCAGAAGGTTGATTAATCGTGAACTTGAATAACGGCGGCAGTCCAGAACACAGTAGGTGTTCAGGGCTGCCGCCGATTCTATTTTGCTCAAAGAAGGATTCTTCACCCCTCGTTGATCCCCGAATGAGAGAGCAACATATCAAATGCCACATTGTGTTAAAAATAAAAAGGAAGAAGGTATAACAAACAGAGAGATGAGAATATGAGCAAGTTGAAAGGCAAGGTTGCATTAGTAACGGGCGCAAGCCGAGGGATTGGACGCGGCATTGCGCTGCGCTTGGCGCAAGAGGGCGCAGTCGTAGCCGTTCACTACGTAAAAAACCATGAAGCTGCCGATGAAGTGGTTCGTGAGATACAGTCTAATGGCGGGACGGCATTTAAGATCGGAGCGGATTTCAAATCGGTACAAGGTGTGCACGAGTTGTATGCGGCGTTGGACGTATCGCTTAAAGAACGCACCGGCGGCAATCATTTCGATATCCTTGTTAACAATGCAGGAATCGGCCAAGTTGCAACCATAGAGGAGACGACGGAACAATCCTTCGATGAAGTGTTCAATATTCACGTTAAAGCTCCGCTTTTTCTAATACAGCAAGCTTTGCCGCGTCTGAGAGACGAGGGCCGCATAATCAATATTTCATCGGTTGCTACGCGGATCGCTATGCCTAATCTCTTGGGTTACAGCGTAACGAAAGGCGCTATCAACACGCTGACATTTACCTTAGCCAAGCAACTCGGGGCATGGAATATTACGGTCAATGCTATCTTACCCGGAATCATTGATACGGATATGAATGCGGCAATACTGCAAGACCCGGAGGGGCAGAAATTCGCGGCTGGTCTGTCCGCTTTTGGCAGGTGGGGGCAGCCCGAAGATGTTGCGGATGTAGCCGCTTTTCTTGCCTCGCCTGATAGTCGTTGGGTAACCGGCCAATTGATAGATACAAGCGGAGGATCCCATTTATAAGTCCCACCAACAATAAAGAAGGAGCGGCATCGACGCCGCTCCTTCTTTATTTATCCGCACGGGCTTGCTCCATACGAGTATCATAGCTATCCTTGATTTGTCGGTAAACATCGGTCTCGATGACCGAATCCGGATTTTTCTTCAGCTGCGACATCTTGGTGTTATTCTCCTTCAACTCGTTCCAGTATTCGGACTTGCTCTGCATCAATTCCTGTTCCCGGCGCAGCAGGCTCTGGATACGGGGGTCGCCAGGGTCAAGTCCTTTCAGATCTTGGAGCTTACCGTTCAGCGTCGCGAGTAGAAAGGACAATCGCTTCAGCTTCTTGAGCGTCTCTTCGATTTTCGCATTGAACTGGTCGATCGCTTGCTTAAAGGCGCCGTTCTTCATCCTGAATGTCGCCGATGTGTCCAAGGCACGCTCGGCCGCCTTCCGAACGTCATCGGAAAGGTCGGCGGAGGCGAGAATCTGTTTGTTATACGTATGCCATTCCGCCAATTGACTGCCGAACTTCACTGGATCTGAGCCTGCCTCTGGCGGCTTATTAGCCGACAGCTTCTGCATGACATCTACCATTGAAACGATATCCCGGTAATTCATCGTTTCAAGCCCGCCTGACGACTCGCGAAGAGCGAGTCTATCTGCAACCTCACCAGGGTGCTCCACCGCGATTTGCTTAGCCGCTTTCGCCAAATCAACCAGATGGCTGCGGAATGCCTTTTCGTCGAACAAGTCATCGCCGGAAGAATCGAAGAAATAGTTGAATTGACTGGACAACTGTTCTGCGCTTCCTGCTGTTAATTCGTCGTATACTTGGTCGAGTTGGGTCAGCGACTGCTGTTGATCATCCTTGCCTTCGCTGATGATTTCATTTCGGATTTCGCCGTACTTATCGGCGATAGACACTATGAGCGAAGCCCGATTACCGGAACCGTCAATAGGTGTACGAAACCGCTGCAGAAGATCGTGTTTGGCATTCCCGAGTTGGGAGATGGTCACCGTAGATTGTATATTAGCTGATTGTCCCCCGTCTGGGCTCTGTGCATGTGCTGGTTTCGGGGAAAAAGCCGATAATGCCGGGGAGAGTGTCTGTCCTTGGATTCTCATCGTACAACCGTACCTCCTTGGATAATTATGTAAGGTCTGTGAGGTCTACTACATTTATCGGCAGCTCTGGATAGAAAATTAAGGATTTTACCAAATAGACAGAGGAGAAAACCGGCTGTGAGGATATTATCGTTATACTATTTCTTAGCAGCCCGTGAATGGCATTATCAACGACCGTATGAGCAATCCCCGCAAATTATTGATGGTTGCGGTGCTCGTAGCCCCGGTAATCGGCGTCGGGTTTTACTTTACCGAGAATATCGCCGCAATTACTGCTCTATCCCTCTTATTCGCATGGTTTCAATCTTCCCCCGTACCGCTTGCCGACTCCATCGCGGTTGAAATGGGCAGCCGCGACGGCTTCTCTTTCGGCAGTGTCCGCCTATGGGGTGCGCTCAGCTATTCGCTCGGGGCGTTTGCTACCGGATTTCTCTATGGAAAATACGGATATGAGAATATTTTTCTGTATTACTTGGCGATCAGCTTACTCGTCTTCGTTCTGCTGTTCTGGTTTCCCAAAACGAAACCGATCCACCACAAGATTACGATATTCGAACAAACCAAAGAGGTCTTTGAAAATAAGCCTTTCATGCTGTTCCTCGGAATCAGCCTAGTGATGGTCATGTCGGTCTCCACCAATTTCACCTTTCTTCCGATTTATTATAAGGAAATGGATTTCGACAAAGGTTTGCTTGGCAGCGCCTTTGCGATAGCTGCGATTATCGAAGTCCCGATGTTCTGGGTCGCCGCGAAGCTGAGCCGTACAATCGGAAGGTTCAACCTGCTTTGCCTGTCCGCGGCGATTTACGGCACCAGATGTTTGGTTCTTTTTCTCGTTCATGATGTGTACTTGACGCTTGGCTTGCAGCTGTTGGACGGAATATCGTTCGCCTTTGCGGCAGGCACTTTCGTAGGAGTGGTCCAGAGTTATGCCAGCGAGAAAACGAAGGCCACTTTCCAAACGATCTTCGCGGCCGTCACCTGGGGTTTAGGCGGAATTATCGGGAATGCCGCCGGCGGAGTAATCGTCGATCATATGGGGACACCTTTTCTCTATTTCGTGTTGTTTGGCTTATCCGTAACGGCATCCGCTCTTTTCGCCCTGATGCAGCGTTTCCAAGCTCAAAGAGATGTAGGTTTCTGGTAAGATTTGTCGAATAAAAAGGAAAGGAGAGTGGGGGTCCAAACGATGAACCAAACCAGATACAAAATACTTACGGAGTATGTTCCGAGCGAATGGATTCAAGGCTCGCCGATTGAGATCCTTAAAGGGACTATTCTATTGGATCAATTCGAGGATACAACGGCTCTTCAATTGAAACTATGCAATAATTCCAAGAAGACCATAAACTCAGTACATATCCAGATCGGATGTTACGATGAAACCGGAGAAGCCATCCGCGGCGACAATATCGTCTATTTCGCTTATCAGGATTTGCATATTCCTCCCGGCACTTTTTTCGGTGATCAGCAGTTGGTTATATTGCCGGACAGAAGCGTTCGAAAAGTAGTCGTTATCTTTGTTAAAACAATGTTTGTAGACGGCGTTGTTTTCCCATTTAAAGGTTTGCAAACGCGGAAGTTACCTGTATTAAAAGCTTTGCCGGAATTGGGAAGCGACTTGTTCCGTGAATTGGAACGAATCTTGCCGGAAAACAATCCTTTTGCGAGAACTTTTATCCCCGAGATGTACTCCGATGATACCTGGGCGTGCACTTGCGGCAAAATAAACGAAATAGGCGATTTGCAATGCGTGCGTTGCGGAAGGCAAAGGCTCAAGCAGTTGGAGGTCATGAACGCTTCCTACTTGCAGAAATCTCTGAATATTCTTAAAGAGCAGGCCAGAAAACAGGAAGAAATGGATGCTCTTAATCGGATGAAAAGCGACATAGAGCGCATGAAAGAGAGCAAGAAAGAGCGACGAATCGTGATTTGGATTATGTCGTTCACTGTTCTGATATGCGCAGGGCTCTATGAGTGGTATCAAATCGCAGAGCCGAGATTGCATTATACCAAAGCGCTGCGACAGTTCGAGGCAGGCCAATTTCTGGAAGCCAAGGAGGCTTTCCTGAAGCTTGGCGATTATAAAGATGCAGCGGATCGGGTTAATCAGGCTGAGGATCGGATGAAGCAGGCCGCGGCCCAGATGAAGCAAACCGAATACGAACAGGCGATTGAAGCCCGCAGCAATGGATATTACGTGAGTTCAATCAATGCGTTCGCTTCATTAGGCGAGTATAAAGACAGCAAAGAACAGTGGAAAGAAAGCGTCTTTCAATTTGCAATACATCTGTTACACGATAAGAAATATACGGAAGCGCTAGCTCAATTGGAGATGATTCCCTCTTACAGGGATCATGACGAGGGGCGGCTGGAAATCTTGTATCAGAATGCGGTGGCATCTTTGAAAGCCGGTAATCCTGTAAGCGCAATGACGGTGTTAAAGGGAATTGTAAACTATAAGAATAGCAAGACTCTTATTCTCGAATGCCAATACCGTATTGCGCTGAACCATCATCGTGATCGCAAGGAAATTGCAGAGGCGCGCCAAATGTTTAAACAGCTCGGAAAATACAAAGACTCGGCCAAGCAGTATGAAATCGCGGGCAAAGCGCTGTTGTGGCAAGGAAAATGGTACAAGTTAAAGTATCAGGAATGGTTTCAGGAACGGTCAGGCAAACGCTTAGTATTTAACCGAACATATGGACCCTTTGGCAAGGAGCCGTTTAATGAGTATATGGAAATTGATTTTTATAGCCAAAAGTTGAAACCATACTCCTCAGATTCCAATCTTACTGAAGAGTTTGTGATTTCCGGAAAAAAACTGATCTCCGATTTTCATGGAAGCAAAGAAACTTATACGTTGTCCGGAAATAAGTTGATTTTAAAATCCAACCACTATATCGAAACCTATGTTAGAGAAGACAAAATGAATGAAGTAAAACCGTAGAATAACATATTACAAAATAGTGATATTGTCATTTTAATTATGTTTTGATATGATGAACTCACCGAAAGGAGAGTACTGCCCATATGACAAATGAACTTCCCTTGAATAAGGAAAATATATTAGATGCCGCAGAAATGGTGCTTAGGCGTTACGGACCGGAGAAGACTTCCGTTGTGGACGTAGCTAAAGTGCTTCAAGTGAGCCACGGTACGCTTTATCGGCATTTTGCGAGTAAAGCCTCTTTGCGAGAAGCGGTAACCGAACGATGGCTGCATCGAAGCATCGCCGATCCTTTAGAGGCGATTGTCCTTCAATCCGGGGGTAGTTCCTCCGAGCGTTTACGTAAGTGGTTGGAGGCTTTGATCAGCAGCAAGCGAACTTACGCTGCCGACGATTCTGAGATGTTTGCGATGTATGCCGCAGTCACTTTAGACGCGGTTGAGATGATCCAGTTGCATGTACACCGGCTAATCCTTCAGATCGCAAGGATTATCGATGAAGGAATTCAATCCGGTGAATTCAAGCCCGGACAATCTGAGGTCATTGCAAAAGCTATTTTCATCGCTACCTCGCGTTTCCATCATCCCGCGCATGCCAAAGAATGGGTAGCAGAGAAAACGGATGAGGAATTTGCTGCCGTATGGAACCTGATTCTCTCAGGAATCGCTGCGTCTAAGTGATGAATACTAAGCCAATCTTGTAAACCCTTCTGATCAATAAGATCAGAGGGGTTTAATATTTTAAGGGGAGTTTATAATATTTTAACCTGCAACCAAAAATAAATGACAAAATAATGATTCTGTTAGTTGACATTTGTTTTATGTTCGGAATATAATCAAATCATCAAAGAGAGGAGATGTTGTTGAAATGAAAGGAGGGTTTAAGCGCACTCACACCTCCGGAAGCTGACCCGCATGCCGTTGCCGTCACTGCAACCGACGTTTTCAGCTTAAGCTTATTATTTTCCAATAACCATTTACTTATAAAAGCTCATAGGAGGAATAAACAATGGGAAACAAATTAGCGGGTAAAGTGGCTTTAGTGACTGGTGCATCGAGAGGCATAGGGCGAGAAATTGCCGAGGATTTGGCACGTAGTGGAGCGAAGGTCATCGTTAATTACGCGAGCAGCCCGGACAAAGCAGAGGAAGTCGTGAAAGGAATCAAGCAGCAGGGCGGTGAGGCGCTGGCGATTCAAGCAGACATCAGCAAAGTGGAGGAAGTGGAGATGCTGTTCCAGAAGACGCTGGAGGCATTCGGACAAGTTGACATTCTCGTTAATAACGCTGGCATCATGATCACGAAGCCGATCGGGGCAATGACGGAAGAAGATTTCGACAAGCAGTTCGCTATTAATGTGAAGGGGACTTACTTTGCCATCCAACAAGCGGCAAAGCATATGAGCGAGAACGGTCGCATCATCAACTTCTCGACTTCGGTAAACGGTCAGATGTTCCCGACTTACAGCGCATATGCGGGAACGAAAGGAGCCGTGGAACAGATTACCCGTCAGCTAGCCAAAGAGCTCGGACCGAAAGGGATCACGATTAATGCCGTTGCACCGGGACCTGTTAACACGGAGCTCTTTACGGCCGGGAAGTCCGAGGAGCAAATAAAAGCCATCGGGAATAAGAATTCATTTGGACGCCTAGGTGAACCTGATGATATTTCGAACGTCGTACTGTTCCTAGCTGGTTCGGAATCGCAGTGGGTTACCGGTCAAACCATTCGCGTTAACGGGGGCTTTATTTGAGAATACGCATGACAAATATGCCAAGACAGGCCACTGATGATGTGGTCTTCTTGGCGTATTTTGGTGAAATCAATCTACGTCAGCTAATAATCGATAATCCTTGTCCGAAATTGGGCAGAACAGTAGAATTAGAAAGTACCCTACATATTTCGAATATCATCTACAGGAGGCTGCAAGTGGGAGACAATAGCGAAATGGCCGATCTTGTATGGCGAGTCAGGCAGGGAGACCCGGATGCATATGAAATTTTAGTTAACCGATATCGCTTGGCTGCCCTGTCTTGGGCGCGAGCCATCGTTCGCGATGCCTATTTAGCAGAGGATGTCGTTCAGGAAGCTTTCATTAGAATGAAGGAAAAGATACACGATCTGCAGGACGACCGGAAATTCGCCGCGTGGTTTCGGCTGATGGTGCGCAGACTATCCATCAATTCGATACGCGGTGCATCCCGCAGCAGCGAGTTCGTTACGGAAGAAATAACGGAGACGGAATGGCTGGGACAGGCTGGTACCGATAAGTCGGAAGCGGATGCTTGGGAGGAGCGGGAAGACGGCGAAGATCTTATTCGCAGTTCACTTTACCCGCTTTCGAGACAAGCTCGCGAGGTTTTAAGCGCAAGCGCGTATGACGAAGCGACTCCGGAGGAATTGGCCGTCCGCTTCGGCATAAATAAAAGCAATGTCTACAATATTCTCTCCCGGGCTCGGGTTAAAGCGAATGACGAGAGGTTTCGCAATGAAATCGAACGGTATTTGCAAGATCGGCGAAGGGGAGGGCAGACTGTTGCCCGGTTGCTGAAACCGCCGGTCTATTCCCATCCGTACGCCTTCATCTCCGTTCTGGTCGGTGAAGCGCTTCGCTCAGCCGGGGAGCAGAACTGCTCCTATACGGATTTGATGGGGATATCGGGAGAAGCTTTCCGGTTGAATGTGGCAACAGGCTGTCAATGGCAAGGGATTTCAACGTTCGACTGGAGCTACACGGCTTACCGGACTTTCGAGCGATTGGGAATCGGCGGCACCTGTTTCGGACGGCCCCAACGAAGCGCAATAACACCGGAACAGCAAGTACATATTTTATCCGTCATTCATGAATCCGTTGAACGAGGTATCCCGGCAATCATTCGGAATATGCAGATGAACGAATTCGGTTTCGTATACGGGTATGACGATGAGGCGCAGGAAATCAGGTACCTTGGGTATAATCGTGCGGAACGAACCTATCGGTATGACCAATTGGGTCGCACCGGAGAAAATCAGCCGACATTCATCTTGGGTATACGAGAACGGGTAGCTTCTCCCCAGTCCACTGACGAATCGCTTCGATCCATAGTAGATCACGCCAGGGGAAAGGAACCTCCGTTGGAGGGGTTCGCATTTGGTCTTGATGGCTATCGGCTTTGGCTGGAAGCGGTGGACAATGGCACGCTTGATTTGCATGGACATGCCTATCAAGTCGCTATTCTGGCCGAGGCGCGGCATCAAGCAGCGAACTATTTGCATGAGCTGTCTGATAAGAGCAGCGGCGCCGATCACAAGCGGCAGCTCATTGCGGCGGCGGAGTGTTACGGAAAAGTCGGTGAATCGTTCACTCGTCTTTACCCGAGTTTTCCTTTCGGTTACGGCGGCAGCCATGCGAATCGATTTGCCAAAATACGTGAAGGTTTGCAGGCGGCTTGGAATGCCGAGGCGGAGGGTATATCCATTATTGAATCGATTAACAAACGTCCTTGATAGAAATTTCGGTTACATTGTGTCTATAGATACGAATCTCATTATGAGGAGGAAAAGAAAAATGTCACACCCGATTTTGCCTTTCATACCGGCGGTTTTCGTTCCGGTAAAAGACTTGAAGCGCTCCACGGAATGGTATGCGGATTTGCTTGGACGACAGATTGCTCCTCAACCCGGTCAAGAGGATCACGGCATTTATATTTTCAACCTGGAGGGTACGCAGATTATTCTGGACAGTAATACATGGGGTTCTCCACCTATGATCATGTTCGGCTCAGATGATATTGATGCATCGCATGCTTTCTGTGAAGAACATCCGCATGAGACCGTGACGGACGTTTTCCGAGATGAATTTGTCTCTGTCTTCCATGTTAACTCCCACATGATCTGCCAGACCAATCGCGATCTGGATTTACCGAAAGCGAAGCCGGCACATTCGCTGCTTGGCGGGATGAGCCGAATCTTTATCCATGCCGATAACTTGCAGGATACGATTGGCTGGTATGAGGCATTCGTCGGGAGAAGCACGGAACCGGACGTGAAGTTCGGTGAGCTTCCGTACATTCGGATGGACAGAGGCGCGCACTTGCTTATAGACGACAACCGTCTCAGCCAGTCGCCAAGAAAGTTCTACGAGCAACTCCAGCTGGATATGCGAGTGAATCCGATTGCGATTATCGACACGCCCGATCTTACTGCCGCATTGGACCATGTCCGCTCCAAAGGTGCAGTTGCAGACAAAGGGATCGAGTCACGGCTTGGCGTCCGTTTCTTCTTGTTCCACGACCCGGATGGGAATGCACTGATGGTATGCGAGAAGGTTTCAAGATGATTTTCCAGGTTCCAATCCCTGCAGAATAGCCGACAGCAGACCAGGAAAACGCGTATTCAAATCATTATGCCGAAGAGATATAAACCGTTGAGTTCCCTCTATTCTTGTGTGAGTTACCCCGGATTCTCTAAGCACCTTGTAGTGATGGGAGAGGGTCGAATTGGGAACGTTGATTTCTAGAGCGCCGCACGATTGTTCTCCGATTTCGGCTAATGTCTTGATGATATCGAGCCTTATCTGATCGCTAAGCGCATAAAAAACGGTGGACAGATTGATTTCATTAACATCGGGTTGATAAAGCATTCTCAAGATCGTTCACCTGCCTAAAAAATAATATCGATAGATGAATTGTACCAAAGTGCGTGCTGTTTTTCAATTATTCGAATATATTCGAATTAAAGGTCTGATGCCGTTGGCAACTTGCTGTTTGGTTTTTTCAAATTATCGGACTGCTATTTCTCTTTAGGATTTATAAGTATTTGGTTCAGGTGGTAAGAGACGGTGCTCATGAGTTCGTCTTTGTTTAAGGTTTCTGGGAAAGTTGTGTAATGCACGACTAGACCGTCGACTAGTCCATGGAGCCTCCTAGTCTCATGCTCGGCGTCAATCCCGTCGATGGTCAGTTTCTGGGAAATAAGAAGCTCGATCATGCTGCGAAACCCCGCATAAAGCTCCTCGTGAACCTCGCGGCTCAAAGCGCGGATCTTAGAATCGGAAATGGCCTTCCCCGCGAATGCCAACCAAACTTGGGCTTCCGCGAGCCGTTCCTCATCAAGCGGTGCAAGCTCCGCGATAACCATCTCTATATCGTGGCGGGCTTCCCCGGTAAAAGGAAGATTTTCTATACGTGTTTTTGCCCGTCGAGATATAAGCCTCATTGCATAAGCAAGAAGCTCGTCTTGCGATTGAAAGTAATGCCGCAGTGATCCGAGAGATATTCCCATCTCATCCGCAATACCGCGTACGGATACGCCATCCAGCCCATCCCGACGTATAATGCGCCAAGTAGCTTCGGCAATTTTCTCTTTTCGTTTATCGTGATCCACAATTTTAGGCATGGATTTATTATAGCACGGTTGTATTTTAATACAATCGCGCTATAATAAGGAGATGTCTTTTATAATACAGTTGTCTTAAAAAAGGAAGTGAAGATGATTCCTGCAATTATTATTGGTTGCGAGATCGCATTCTGGGTATTCGTACTGGCAGGATTAGCGTGCCGATACATCTTAAAGCTAAAAAAGACCGGGGCGTTTCTGCTTTACTGCACCCCTGTAGTCGACCTAATTCTCCTTATTGTGACTGTGATCGATTTAAAAGGCGGTACCGAAGCAAGCTTTACTCACGGTCTTGCGGCGGTCTATATCGGAGTGTCGATCGTATACGGTCATTCTATGATCAAGTGGGCAGACGTCCGATTTGCGCATCGGTTCGCCGATGGGCCTCCTCCGCAGAAAAAAGTTAAACAGGGCAAGGAGCATGCACGAAATGAACGAAGGGGTTGGTTTCAGCACCTTCTCGCGTGGGCAATCGGGTGTGCTATCCTGTACGGAATGATAATTATGGTGAACGTGGATAGCCGTACGGAGGGGCTGCAGCAGATGATTCGAAGTTGGTCGATTGTGCTGACCATAGATTTCCTATATAGCTTTAGTTACACTTTATGGCCCCGACAGCAGAAAGATAGGGCATAATCATTTATAAAGGCATGGAAACCTCTCACTAGAGGACTTCATGCTTTTTTTTTTCTTTACTAAGGGAATGATGTTTGATAAAAAATGGCACGATCGTCCATATGTTATTTGCTATGATAGAGCCAGAAACAATCCCAACAAGGGAAGATGGTGAATATGGAAACCATAAAAGCCGTTCAGAATGCGATTGATTATATGGAGGACCACCTCTGCGAACGTATGGAATTGGATCGGATTGCAGAAGCCGCTTATATGTCATTGCCGAATTTGTATCGAGTTTTCTACGCATTAACCGGGCATCCCCTAGTTGAATACATTCGCAAAAGGCGAATCAACCGAGCGGCAGTCGGCCTACGGCATCTTGATAGTCCAATACTGGATATCGCTTTGGAATGCGGGTTTGATTCGTATCGGACCTTTGCGGCCGTGTTTAAGAAAAATACCGGGATGACACCGGGTATGTATCGCAAGACCGATGTGTACTACAGCTTCGAACGAATTTGTTTGTTGGAAAGAGTCGGATATGCGGAAGATCGGGAGCTGTCCCTGCGGTTTTCGGATGTAAAGGTTATACGGGTTTCGCCTATGCGGGTTATTGCCTATCACCATGCCTCGCTTGTGCGCGAAGGCTTAGAGGAAGAAGCTTTCCGAGTATTTTACGAGATGCTTATGAATGCTGGGTTTCAGATGGAAAAGACTCGGATATGGGGATACGACGATCCTGAGCCAAGCGAGAATTCCAAGTTACATCACTATGTAATGATGGCTCCGCTGGAGAATCGCTCTGTTATCGACTATTCGAATGTTGCTGTCATCACGCTTCCTGGCGGGCTTTACGCGGTGAGTAAGGTGCCGGCAGGACCGACCGATTCCATCATCGCGGCATGGAACCGGTTATTGGCCGAATGGTTGCCGCGGAGCAACTTCAAGCTTGGAAACCATCCGTTTGTGGAAGAGTTCCAGCATCACCATGGCCAAGTCAACCGCCTCAAGCTATTGTTACCGGTAACACGAAAGCAAGAGCAGACAACGATCGGGATTTCTGAGCTTCCATCTAAGCGCGTCTTGTCCTTCCGATCAACTGGACTGCACTGTCAATCGGCTGCGGACGATCTAATGACAATATGGCTGATGGAGAACGGGTTGGCGGGAGACCTTAACCGAACTCTATTTATGTCCAATAGCTATGGAATAGCCGAGGGACACGATTCGTGGTATGAACTGGCGATATCGGTTGCGGACAATGACAATAGAATCGCCGATCAGGATATTGGGCGCATGAGTTGGTTGGATGAAGGCCTATATGCACACATGACGACTGACGCTTACGGGGTTATGACTGGCGTGCTCGACATGCTATATGAATGGCTTTCTCAGAATGATGAATATCAATCGGACGATCAGAGAAAGTGGTTTGCAAAATACTCGTCAGTCAATGGGGCGGACGTGGAAAGGTCGGCAAGCGTTACTTGTTATATCCCCGTTCTTAGAAAAATGAATTAGAGGAAGCGAGGAATCGAAATGGCAGAAAACGCAAAGAAGCGCCGGAAAGGGATTAGCCAGAAAACGATTCGCGGTATCGACGGGTATAAGCCGGTAATCATACCTACAGCAGTTAAAACTTTATTCGGAGGGATAAATATGAATAATCACGAAGAGGTAAAATCGGAATTAACCCGTAGTCCAATTAAAAACAAAGTCGGAAGCATTTTTGTTCCAGTGAGGGATATCGAGAAAGCTCGGGAATGGTACTGCCGATTGCTGGGGGTACCCTCTGATTGCCAGATCATGAACGGGCATCTCTGTCCGCTTCCGATGGAGGGAACCGGAATTATTTTGGATACGATGCCTATGTGGGGAGGCAAAGAACCCGGAGGTGCGCCGAATATCAAGACACCGGCGTTCTTGCTATTAACGAGCGACCTACAAGCCTCTTATGAATATGTTAAAGAAAACAACGTGACCTTGGTGACCGACATCGAGCACGATCACTGGTTCGTAATCAAAGATCCCGATGGAAACCTATTAATGGTTTGCCGGGAATGAGAGCACTATTTAATCACTAGGGGCAGTCCCCTCAAGTCGTGAATGACCTGAGGGGACTGCCCCTGTTTCAACTCGTTATTTTTTTGTTGACAACGGAAAATAATTGCTATATTTTATTATTGACTGATTAAGTCAATCAACAATCGATTGAGGTGCACCAATGATGAAACAAGGAAATAACAAGACGTTAGTGCTTGTCGGATTGCTGCTCGGACTCGTATTCTCGGAGCTCGACCAGACGGTCGTATCCACCGCCATGCCGACGATTATTCGCGATCTGCACGGATTGTCGCTATACGGATGGGTGATGGGCGTATACTTGCTTTCGATTACGATATTCATGCCGATTATCGGCAAGCTTGCCGACTTGTACGGTCGCAGACCGATCTACTTGGGCTGTATGGCCTTATTCATGGCCGGCTCCATTGTCAGCGGTCTGGCTGATTCGATGACCATGCTGTTAGTCGGTAGAGGTATTCAAGGAATTGGAGCCGGAGGGTTGATGCCGCTTGCGCTGATTATTATCGGGGACACTTATCCTTTGGAGCAACGTGCAAAGATTCAGAGCGTAATCGGGCCAATGATGATCTTGCCCCAGCTTCTTGGTCCCACTGTAGGCGGTTATCTGGTCGACCACATGACTTGGCATTGGATTTTCCTGATTAATATCCCCATTGGTTTAGTTGCCGCCGGCTTGGTCGCCTTTGGAATACGCGAATCCGTCGCCAAAGAAAAGCGCTCGATCGACTGGGCAGGCGCAACGACATTCGCGCTCTCCATGCTTTCGCTGCTGCTGGCGCCCGTATTAATCGACGTTAGCGGTTATTCCTGGTCTTCGCCTACCATTATCGGACTGCTGGCCTTATCATTCGCGCTAATCGCGCTTTTCATCTGGATAGAGTCCAAAGCCAAGGAGCCGATTATTCCGCTGCATCTGTTCAAGAACCGCACGATTGTCGTCATGTCCGCGCTCGTCTTCGTGATCATGTTAGGGGTAATGGGAGGAACGGCAGCGTTCCCGTTCTTCGCCCAGAACGTGATGGGGCTGACGCCTACCGCATCCGGATATATGCTGCTTTCCTTTATGGCAGGCGGCGTCCCGGCAAGCATCGTCAACGGTATTCTAATTACTAAAGTCGCTTACCGTAATCTGTTCATCTTCTCGTTTGTTTTTCCGATTATCGGATTCATCCTGTTGTCGCAAATCAACATCGATACGTCCGTCATGTACGTTATCGTCTGCTGCTTCCTGCTGGGGCTTGGTCTCGGCGCGCTATTCGGCGGTGACAATCTTATCGTGCAGGAGTCCGTCGAGAAGGAACACAGCGGGGTTGCGCTGTCGACCGTGCAGCTATTCCAATCGCTGGGGATGACGTTAGGTTTCAGCATCTTTGGAAGCTTGTTAGCCAAGCAGATCAGAACCGGCGTTACCGGATTTGCGGATCAGTTTCCTCCCGGTGCGGTTGACAACATCGAGACCGGAGGTATTCCGAAAGGGCTGGCACCGGACTTGATGGTGAACGTGAAGACGGTGTTCGCAGAGAGCTTCCAGAATATTTTCACCATTGCGATCGGATTTGCCATCGTTGCTTTCATTATTTGCTGGTTTATGAAAAAAGAAGTACTGTCCGAGAATAAAGAAACTTCGAGCGTCGCTTCGGGTACGGCACTTGATCTGTCAAAGTGATTGGATTATTGTTAGTAGAAATAATGCTGACAGGGACGGATGATCAATTGTGCCATTAAACGAGGAACAATTAACTCAGATTCGGGATGAGCGCAAAGAGCAAATTGTGGCTGCCGCCGTTAAGGTGTTCGCCCGGCGGGGTATCGTCGGTACCAAGATGAGCATGATCGCTGCCGAAGCCGGCATCAGCCATGGCCTTCTCTACCATTATTTCAAGTCGAAAGAAGAGTTATTTACTACGCTCATCGAGGAAGCCATGGCGGAATCGCTTCGGGAAACGACAAATGTTAATCATCTGGCAGGCTCTCCGCTCGATAAAATAAGAGCTTTCACCGAAGCGATTCTGGACAAGGAAAATATGGAATATTTCTTGCTGGTTCATCACGCGCGTACGTCGAATGACGTTCCGGAGAAGGTCAAAGAGATTTTCTCGAAAAATAATATGAATGTTTATGTCGATCTTCTGAAGAATATAATCGTGGAGGGTCAGGCAAAAGGCGAAATTGTCGCGGGAGATCCCGAGAAGTTGATTGTCTCCTATATCTCGGTTCTTTCCGGTATTATGGTCATAAACGCAAATGATATGGAAGTGGAAGGATACCGGATACCGGAGATCGACCTCTTGATGAGAATCGTGCAGAAGGTGCCGGAGTAGAGTGAGAGCCAGAATTTATTATGTGGTTGCTGCTATCATTGTCATTATTCTTGGGTTCAGTTCTAGAGTATTTTCAGATTCTTTGCCTTTATTTATATCGAAGCACTTTGGTGATGGGTTATGGGCTTGCATGATTTATTGCGGCGTTCGCGCGTTGTTGGTCAACAAGAGATTAATTTGGGCTTTTGGGATCAGCATCTTATTTTGCTATTGTATTGAGTTCAGCCAACTCTACCAAGCGGATTGGATAAACGGGATTAGGCGAACTTACGTAGGCTCATTGGTTCTGGGAAAAGGCTTCTTAGCAGTGGACTTAGTCAGGTACAGCGTTGGGATTCTGCTCGCTTTCTGGATAGATAGGTATTTCTATAAACCATCTGGAGGCGAAAACAATGGACGTATCTGACTCCATCCAAGAATACATGAAAGAATATATGAATCTCTGGCCTTTTTCCGGCACAATCCGCGTTGTCAACAAGGGTGAGACTATATTCGACCAGTCGTATGGCATGGCTTGCATAGAATTTGAAGTTCCAAATCGATCCCAAACTCGTTTTAGCTTAGCCTCTGTTTCTAAACAGTTTACGGCATTTGCAGTCATGCAACTGTACGACAAAGCCTTAATAGATATAGATAGGCCTGTGAATCATTATCTTCCTGATGAGCTGAAGGTAGATCATCGTATTACAGCACACCACTTAATGTCTCACACATCCGGCCTGACTACATTCCATGGACTTGATAATTCGTTTTTCGGGGACAAAGACAAATCGAACTATAACCGGAGAGATTTCTTGGGTTATTTCCGAGACCACCCCTTGCATTTTGAACCCGGTTCGAGGTTTGAATATTGTAATGCCGGATATCATATGCTTGCGTTTCTTGTCGAAACAGTGACCGGCGGATCGTTTAAGGATTATTTGGAGGAAAATATTTTTGCGCCTCTTGGTATGAACGATACTGTTTATGACGACGGGATGGAAATTTTACAAAACAAAGCCTACGGATATAGCATGAACAACGAAAGCGTTGTTCGAAGCGAGTACCACAATCCTGCTTATAGCATTGGTGCTGGTGGCGTAGTTTCTACTTGTGCCGATTTATATAAATGGTTCCTTAATCTAAAAAATCGAAAAGAGCTTGGAGAAAATACGTACCTGCGTTTCTTTAAAGAAAATGCGAATGATCACTGTTATGGCTTATTCCATGATATCAAATACGGGAAATCAAGGTTTTATCATGACGGTGCATATCTTGGAATAGGTGCGTATATGCAACACTTTTTCGATGATGATCTTTGTATTATTGTACTTTGCAATTATGATTTTGCTAATTATTCTCGGATAGGTAATGCGATAAGTGACTTAATATTTACGGGAAAGGCGCATTTACCCATTAAACCCGCGGAAGTCGTTCTTGACGAAGAGCTTGCCATGAAATACGAAGGCGTGTACATCAAAGACCGTGCGCAATTGAAAAGAATAGATAATCAATGGAAATTCGTACATTTAGGTAGAGTTCATAAACCTATTTACCCCATTGGAAATCATCAGTTCCATAGTACATGGCTGGATCATTCTTATACATTGCGAGAACGTGAGGACGGTGAATTTGAATTTTTGGGTTTCAGGAAGCAAGTATAAATTCCAGAGTGAACCTTGGGGTGGGTTTTTACTTTCTCCTGTGCATCCGGTACGCTATTGCCCGGGTAATGGTTGATCGTCTTCGCCGTTATCATTTTCTGTCGGATTCGGTCTCTATCTCAATCAAAGAAGTTGAACTAGTGTAGAGTGGGTAACTCCATGCCTTGCGATTATTCGACTGGATTCGATTTGCGTTGGAAACTGACCTTAGGGTTGATATCATTCCGATTAATTCATTTTAGCTAACTGGAGGCAGAGCCGGTTACAGATATCTGGCAAAGAGAAATAACCGAGAAGTCATGTCCGGCATGGGCGCGTGGGCTGCGACAGGTTGCGAGTAGGGGACCTATCGCAGCCTTTTTTGTCGTTGTGCCATCCTGATGATAGCCGAATGAAATTTATTTTTTTGTATGACAGTATCCAACAGATTATTTAAGTTCTTGTCCTTATACTGAAATTGTCGTCAACATTCATAGGACAAATCTATCATTGAGGGAAGGAAATAAGTTGTGATTATAGTTCCTATAGCCCAATGCCTTCCAGGGATGCGTCTCGGTAAAGCGGTTATTTCCGAAAGCGGTCATGTGATGCTCGGATATCATGTTAAGCTGTCGCAACTTATGATTACCAAATTGATTCGTATGGGAATCGATTACTTATATATAGAGGATGAGCAGACCGAAGACATCCCATTGGAGGATTCGATCCGGGAAGAGACGCGTGCACTGCTCCGCAGGACGTTGTTGAGCGTTTATGCGAAATTCAGCATAACCTCATCCATCCGCAGTACGAATCAGATGTCGCCTATTACCCGCATGCTGTTCGAGGGAATGTCCAGAGTCATAGAAGATTTAAGCTATAATAAGCGGAATCTCGTTTCGCTAATGACACAGAACGTGGCTCCTGCAACAAGATTGGAACAGCATTTCTGCCAGAATGCCATAAACGTGTGTGTTTATTCTACAAAATTAGCAATGTTGCAGGGCTATTCCAAGAATGAATTGTTCGAGTTGGGCCTTGGTGCTCTTCTTCACGATATAGGCAACATTCAAATCCCGCCTAAATTGTTGCTAAGCAGCTCTAATCTTACAACGGGTGAATATGCGGAGGTAAAAAAACATACGGAAATCGGCTTCAACATGCTTAAGGAAAATACGGGTATTCCTCTGCTGGCGGCAACTTGCGCGTTGCAGCATCACGAACGGATCGATGGCAGCGGATATCCGTTTAAACTTAGAGATACGCAAATTCATGATTACGCTCGCTGGATCGGCCTTCTCGATTCCTACGATGCGATGACCCATCCGCGAGCATATCGCAACTCGATCGCGCCGCACCACGCCTTGGAAATCCTTTATGCGAATGCCGGCAGTCTTTACGATATCAAAAAAGTAACCCTATTCCGGAATAAAGTAGCTATTTTTCCGGTAGGCCTAAGCGTTAAATTGAGTACGGGAGAAAGAGGAGTGATTTGCCGACAAAATCAGTCCATTCCGTCGAGACCCGTCGTAAGAATTCTGCAGAACGAACGGGAAGAGAAACTGAAAACTCCCTATGAAATAAACTTATCTACTGCGCTCCATGTTATGATCGATAACATTTGCAGATCCACGGTTACGAACAAATAATGGAAGTGATCTTAGAAGCAACATATACCCCCATTCCTGCGTCTAATAACCATGACCCGTGAGCTGTGGAAGATTGAAATGGGTAAAAAATGGGGGGGGAAAAGCCTTGTGAAAAAGCTGATATCCACACTAGTTGCATTCGTAGTGATATTTTCAGTTATCGTTCAACCGGAAGCGCAGGCCGCTTCCGCAATAAAGATTATAATAGATGGAGAAGTACTTAAGACCGATCAAGCACCCGTTGCGATTGATGGTCGTACCATGGTGCCATTGCGGGGGATTTTCGAAGCTTTGAATGCGATCGTGCTATGGAATCAGAAGACTCAAACGGTAACGGCAAAGAAGAAGGATACCACCATCGTACTTAAGCTCGGCTCCAAGACGGCAACCATCAACAATCAAACCGTCACTTTGGATGCACCGGCTCGCGCCATCCATGGTAGAACGATGGTGCCTGTCCGTTTCGTCAGTGAATCGCTAGGAGACGAAGTCGTTTGGAACTCGAAATCCAGAAGCGTAATTATCACGACGTCCACCGTCGAAGAAGTAGGTGCGGCCTCTTCGGTAAATGCGGCGCTAATTAGTCAGTACGGCGACGGACGGGATATGCAAGTGGGCTTTACTCCTCCATCAGACCAATCCAACGTGGACAGTTATCGTATCTTGGTCGTGAAAGCGGAGAATGCCTCGTCCTTTAATCTAGCCAAGGCCCAGATTGTTGGGCCCTCGAATTATACGTTGGTACCCAGCTATTACGCCAATCAGAAGACGACTCTATCTGCCCAGGCTAGAGATGTAGACGGAGACTTGATCCATACTAAACAAGCCTACAAAGTATTTGTATTGACAGTCGGCAACGATATCTACGCGATCTCTAATTCATCCGCATCGGTAACTTTGACAGGCAGTCCGTCGGTGGATGCGGCTACGAATGTAAAGATTACCGATGTGAGCGACTATGGCGACGGACGGGATCTATCTGTCAGCTTTACTAAAGCGTCAAATGATAGCTACATTACCGGTTACCGGGTCATGATCGTGAAGAGCACGGATGCCGCCAAGTTTGGTCTTACTACAGCCAATGGAGTGTCAAGCTCCTACTATACTACTGTATCCAAGTCAAACAGCAGCACGTTAAGCTTTACGTACAACTCCTCTTCCAGAGATATTTCAGGTGAACTTATCAAGAACGGCGTAGCCTATACCGCCTTCGTTCTTTCGCTGAGCAATAACACCGGGGTTTCATTGAACGGCCTGTCTGCGCCTTCCGTTTCCGTTACGCTAGGGACTTCGGCGCTGTCTCCTATTATTACGAACGTAGCTGACGTGAATGACAATGGCGATGGACGTGATTTGCAGGTCAGCTTCTACAAAGCGGCGGATGAGTCGCGAATTAGCTTTTACAGGATTTTCGTCGTGAGAGCGGCCGATTATGGCAGCTTTAATGTGACGGAAGCTAACAAGGTTTCTTCGGGAAGATATTATGACGTCTCGAAGACGGGAAATAGCTTTAGCCAGATCTTATCGTCGAGTTCGAGAGACGTAAAAGGAAGTTATATTACGAACGGTGTCGCCTACCGGGTCTTCGTCATGGGGGTCTCGAACAATAGTTCTTACCCGAACGTACTGTCTGCGGCATCTTCCAGCATAACCCTATCCAATACGAGGGTTAGCGCCGTAACGAATCTCTACGTCAGTGACGTAAGCGATAACGGCAACGGCCAAGATTTACGAGTGGCGTTCACCAAGGCCGCCGACGAGAGCAGCATTAACCATTATCGTATTTTCGTGGTCAGGGATGTCAATGCAAGCGGCTTTAACTTGGCATCGGCCAATGCGATAACCGATGGCAATTATTATACGACAGCATATAAAACTGGCGGGAATATTAGCCAAGTGCTGTCTTCCAGCGCCCGGGACGTAAATGGGGCTTACATCCAGAACGGTGTCAGCTATCGGATATTCGTCTTGTCGGTTGGGGGCGGAAATTCAGCGGGTACCAATGCATTGTCTCAGGCTTCGTCAGCGATCACGTTGACCGCTAGCAACGTATCTGCGGTAACGAATGTCTACATCAGCGACGTAGGCGATAATAATAACGGCGCGGATCTCCGGGTTGCCTTCACGAAAGCCGCCGATGAAAGCAATATAAGCAACTACCGTATTTTCGTGGTTAAGGAAACTAATGCAAGCGGCTTTAACTTGGCATCGGCCAATGCGACCAGCTATTACTCAACCTTTGTTAAAACCGGGGGGAATATCAGTCAAGAGTTGCCTTCCGGCGCTCGTGACGTGAATGGGGCTTACATCCAGAATGGCGTCAGCTATCGGGTATTTGTCTTGTCGGTTGGGGGCGGAAACTCTGCAGGCACCAATGCATTGTCTCTGGCTTCGTCAGCGATCACGCTGTCTATCAGCACCGTAACCGCAGCGACGAATCTTAGCGTAAGCGACGTGGGCGAATTCAACAACGGCCAAGATTTACGCGTGACTTTCACGAAGCCTGCTAACGAGAGCAATATCGACTATTACCGTATTTTCGCGGTCAAGAATAGCAATGCTGGCGCTTTTAACTTAGCGGCGGCGAATGCGATTACCAATAACAATTACTATACGACATTTTCTAAAACAGGGGGTAATACCCTAACGTTGTCTTCAGATGCACGGGATGTGAACGGAGAATTTATTAAGAACGGTGTCAGCTATAGAGTATTCGTCCTGTCCGTCGGGGGAGGAACCTCTTTAGGCGTCAATGCGTTGTCTCTCGCTTCTCCCGCCATCACGTTGTCCAATAGCAGCGTGTCTGTGGCAACGAATCTTATCGCGAGTGACGTGGGTGATTCCAACAACGGCCAAGATTTGCGAGTGACATTCGCCAAAGCTGCCGATGAGAGCAATATTAGCCAATACCGTATCTTCGTGGTCAAGGATGTTAATGCGAGCGCTTTTGATCCGAACAAGGCGATCGCTATAGCGAATCCCGGTCTTTACACGGCTGTGCCCATAACCGGAGCGGGAAACCATGCGCTGTCTTCTACGGCAACGGATGTAGATGGAGCGGCTATCAAGAATGGAGTTAATTATCGAGTATTCGTGCTTTCGGTAGCAAACGGCGGTATGTCAAGCTCGCTGTCCGCTCCTTCCAACCTGATCGTGCTAGCCCCGACGCCTGTCGTACCAGCCCCTAAGGTACAGAGCGTGACGGCGCAGCAGAACGGGACCAATAACGAACTTGCCGTCAGCTTCACCCTCCCCGCTAGCGAGAACGGCATAGCTCATTACGCTGTACTTCTCGTGCCTGATACGGGTGGTTCATTATCTGAAAATGCGGCTCTCGGCTACTATAATGCGACGACAAAGTATTATACAAAGGTCGAAAAGTCGATAGGGTCCGTGACATTAACAAGCTTAAGCAAGGATGTAAACGGAGCGATGTTGGCATACGATATTCTCTATAAAATATACGTTCTTTCCATAGCGGACGGTACGAATGCAACGGCAAGCAAGTTGTCCGACTCCAGTGCCAGCGTGAAATTGATCGCGCCGCCACCTCCGTCATGATCTACGTAAGCAACTAAGGCCGGAAGCCCATAGACGGGCTCCGGCCTTTCTATCGTGATTGACAGTTTCTAACCGGATCTGCGCGCTGGCCAGACTGAGCCTTATCCCTTAGCCTCGATTTTCAGGATGACAGGACAATGGTCGCTGCCCATCACGTGGCAATCGATCTCTGCGTCAATTATCGAGGGCGCCAGCCTTGCAGAGGCGAGAAAATAGTCGATTCTCCATCCGACGTTACGCTCCCTTACACCCGGCATATTCGACCACCAAGAATAGGCATCCGTCCGATCGGGATATAAATGCCTGAAGGTATCGATAAATCCGGCGTCCAGCAACCGGGTCATCTTATCTCGTTCTTCTACGGTGAAGCCGGAGGCGCCGCGATTGGCTTTCGCGTTCTTAATATCGATTTCTTGATGGGCAACGTTCAGGTCGCCGCATACAATGACTGGTTTATGCTTGTCCAATTCCTGCAGGTATCCCCGAAACCGATCTTCCCATTCCATCCTATAATCCAAACGGGATAGATCGCGCTTGGCGTTCGGTGTATATACATTTACGAGGTAGAAGGCATCGAACTCGAGCGTGAGCACCCGACCCTCTGGCTCATTGTCCTCCTCCAAACCGTAACGAACGGATAATGGCTTGATCCTTGTAATAACTGCTGTACCGGAATAACCTTTCTTAATCGCATAATTCCAAAATTGCGCATATTCTTCGCCATGATCCAGGCTAATCTGCCCTTCCTGCAGCTTCGTCTCTTGGACGCAGAAAATATCAGCATCCGTTTCTTTGAAGTAATCGTTAAACCCTTTGTTTACGCATGCACGCAAACCGTTGACGTTCCAGGATACCAGTTTCATTGTTTTTATGCCTCCATTAGTTGTTTTAGCTTTAATTCCGTTGTTGAATCCGGGGCCGGAGTGTAGATGCTGCAACGCAGATCCGCGCTGCCCTGCACCTGCAAAGAGGTGAGATGGAACAGCATTTTTCCCGCCTTGGCATGCCGGAATTCCAGCAATACCTCGGGGGCCGAGCTGACCTGGCTTTGCTCCCACAGGGAATTAAATTCAGGGTGGACCTCTTTCATCTCCGCGATGAACCGGTCGTACCAATCATCCTCGACGTATTGTCCATAGTAAGCACGGAAAATAGACAAATAACCTTTGACGAATTGCTCCCAATTGACGGCTAATCTTTGAAATTCCTTCCTGACGAACAATAACCGAATCATGTTTCGTTGTTCTGCCGGAATTTCGTTGAAGTTCAGGAACACATGGGATGCTGCCTGATTCCAACCCACAATCCGGCATCGGCGATCGGAGATCAGGGTCGGACAGAATTTGAGCTCCTGCAGGATTCTTCTTAAAGACGGACTAATCTGAGGGAGCTCCAACTCCTTGTCGAGCAGGTTAATTCCGGAGCCCGTCTCCAATGCTAATGCAAACAGATATTTTCGTTCGTCTACCGTTAGTTGCAGCGCTGTCGCTACACAATCTAACACCGAAGCCGACACTTTAATGTCCCGGCCCTGTTCGAGCCAGGTATACCACGTAGTGCTGACTCCCGCTAGTTGAGCGACTTCTTCTCTTCTTAGCCCGGGAGTTCTTCTGCGAATTCCCGTCGATAAACCTACGGATTGAGGAAGTACTTTAGCTCGCTGCGATTTTAAGAATGCCGACAACGCTTGAAGCCTCGTTTGATTAGTCATGCGATGAGATCCACCTTAGCTGGGCATTATAGTGTTTATTATACTATGATAACTAACAACTTGTAATAGGATAAATAAAAGATCATGATGTACATAAGCAGTAGCTATGGATTGAGGAGGGATACAATGGAGCGAGTAATGATTACGGGCATGGGCGCGATCTCGCCAATCGGAAATGATGTCGAGACTTATTGGAGCCGATTAGTTCAGGGAGAGTCGGGCGTTACATCGATACCTACATTCGATGCTTCCAGATATAAGACGAGAATCGGCGGTTTTGTGCAGGACTTTGACCCGGAAGCCCGGTTCGGTCGCAAGGAAGCAAGACGCATGGACCGGTTTAGCCAATTCGCCATGGCAGCTGCCGAAGAAGCTTGGGAGGATTCCGGCCTTATTCTTGAGCAGGTCGATCGGGAACGATTGGGGGTATATGTCGGTTCGGGTATAGGGGGTATTCAAACGCTTCTTGAACAAGAGGCCGTGCTTAGAAATCGGGGTCCCGAGAGAGTTAGTCCGACATTAATCCCGATGATCATCTCGAACATGGCCGCAGCCATGATCAGCATCAAGCTCGGTGCGTTAGGTCCAAGCTTATCCCCGGTCACGGCTTGTTCAATAGGGAATACGGCTATCGGCGAGGCTTTCCGGCTCATCCGATACGGAATTGCGGATGTCGTCATTGCCGGGGGAGCGGAAGCGGCCGTCACGGAACTATCATTGGCAAGCTTCGGGAATGCTACCGCTTTATCCACACGGAATCATGAACCGACGAAGGCAAGTCGCCCATTCGATGCGGGACGGGATGGATTCGTAATGGGGGAAGGCTCAGGAATCGTCATTCTGGAATCTCTGTCGCATGCATTGCGCCGCGATGCCCGAATTTATGCCGAGGTGATCGGGTATGGAGCGAGTTCTGATGCTTATCATATGGTAGCTACTCATCCGGAAGGAAACGGTGCTCATCAAGCCATGAAGTCGGCACTGCTGGAAGCGGGAATAACACCGGGCGAGGTGGATGTCATCAGCGCGCATGCTACAAGCACGGAAGTCGGCGACAGATCGGAAACACTTGCCATCAAAAGGTTATTCGGGGAACATGCATACCGGATTCCCGTTACCGCGAACAAATCCATGATCGGCCATACACTCGGAGCGGCGGGCGGTCTGGAAGCTATCGCATTGGTCCAAAGCCTGAGGGAGGGCATCATTCCACCAACCATTAATCAAGAGCAGGCGGATCCGATTTGCGATTTAGACTATGTGCCGAACTTAGCTCGTAAAGCGGATCTAGAAGTTGGGATGTCCAATTCTTTCGGCTTCGGGGGCCATAATGCGGTCATTGTGATAAGAAAATATAAGGAATGACTACCAGCTTTAATCGCAGCTTGGGTGAACAGGACTCTTTAAGACCTTGCTCCGGGGCTGTTATCGCGATATGCTAGGGATATCTTTTAATACGTGAATTAGGAATAGATAACTTATGACAATCGGCTTTTTTGACTCGGGGATCGGCGGGCTTACGGTGTTGGCGGAATCGCTCCGGCGGCTTCCTGCCGAGGATTATGTTTATATGGCGGATACCCTCCATGTCCCTTATGGGACTAAAACCAAGGAAGATGTAAGATCGTTTATTCTAGAGACCGTTGGGACGATGATGCTTGAGGGCATCGATGCTTTGGTCGTGGCTTGCAATACGGCGACCAGTATTGCTGTGACCGAGTTGAGAGAGCTTTATCCCCTTCCTATCGTGGGCATGGAGCCGGCGGTCAAACCTGCGGTGGAAATGAACCGTGCGACGGGGAAAAGAGTGCTCGTATTCGCGACTCCTCTAACCCTGCAGCAACCTAAGTATTATGCTCTCGTGTCCCGCGTGGACGAAGGGGGGATCGTGGATTCGTTGCCCCTCCCGGAGCTCGTCGACTATTGTGAATCGCTGCAGTTCGACAAACGGATCATGGGCGAATATTTCCGGGAGAAGCTTGCCCGGTACGATCTCAACGATTACGGAATCGTAGTGCTAGGCTGTACGCATTATCCTTTCTACACGAATATTCTTCGCGAAATCCTGCCGGGGCATATTCAGATCGTTAACGGAAACGCCGGAACGGTAAAACGGTTGTCCGCGCTGCTAAACCGATATGGGATCGCGGAAGGCCGCGGGAGCGGGAAAATAAGGTTTATGTGTTCGAGTGGGGACCCCGCTTATATCGACAAAATGCATACGGCGCTTGATTACATCCGGGAGACATCTCAGGCTGAAGAAACGGTGTGAATCATGGTCAACAAGGTCGGGAACCTCCCTAGTGGGCTGCCCGACCTTTGCTATTGTCATTTTCCTATTATAATTACTGCTAGATTAGGATAGGCTATTAAGGTTATTAAGAGAGCAGATGAATACTCCCCCACTTACAGCTAAAGCTGTTGAAGTGGGAGTTTCTAACGTATCGTCGAGTACGGACGCTTAACGTCAGTGGAGTTGACAGAAGCGACCGAGCATAGGTTGAGTAACTTCGCAGGTGAAAACCCTGCTTGGAAAGGCGAAAACCACGCCACCAATAGCGAGTCTTGGAACTGCAATGGTAACAGTGCCGTTTAAGCGTAGACAGTTAGGATGCAGGCCTGAAATGTGATTGAGTCCCGAAATCCACAGAACGGGAAGGTCGACGGGATTGTCAACCCGGAAGACAACACGACTCCAAACGACAAGGTGAGGATGGAGAAGCTTCCCCGGGGTCGAAGAGCCAGGCATGTATACCAATGGTTACTCAGCAACTCGGGAGACCCTGACGCTCTTCTGCAAGTAAAGTACTCTTTTAGGAACAACTACAGAAGTATGTCAAACAAGCCGTAAAACGTGAGGATGGCAAACGGCAGTCAGGGAGTCGGATCGCCGCGTAGTACCTGTGAAGCCAATGTAATGTTGGTGGAGGAAAGGCAGGCGACACAACATCGATCTTGGTAAGGACACATTTACCACACACCGAGGTGGAGAAGAAATGGAAACGAAATTAACAAGAATAGCAGAGATGGCAAAAGCCGACCCGAAGGTAAGATTCACCTCTATCGGTCATTTCATCGATGCCAAGGCATTAATGGAAAGCCACGAAGAGATGGAACCAGGGAAGGCAACGGGAGTCGACGGAGTCACCAAAGAAAAGTATGAGGTGAACTTAGAGGCGAATGTAGAGAACTTAGTGGGACGGCTGAAACAGAAAAGCTACAGACCGCAGCCCGCGAGAAGAACCTACATCCCCAAGGATGAGAAAAGCATGCGCCCGCTCGGAATACCTGCCTACGAGGACAAGCTAGTACAGCATGCGCTGAAGAACGTGTTAGAAGCCATTTATGAACAAGACTTCATGGACTTTTCCTATGGATTTCGCCCGAAAAGAAGCATGCACGATGCACTGAAGAAACTGACCAAGATCATTCAAAACGGGAAGATCAGTTATGTGGTAGACGCGGATATTAAGGGATTCTTCAACCACGTCGACCATGAATGGCTAATGAAATTTCTCGAAATGCGGATCGCAGACCCCAATATTCTCCGTCTTGTTAGACGGATGTTGAAAGCAGGCATACAAGAAGAAGGGGAATTCGAACCAACCGAAGAAGGGACTCCACAGGGTTCTGTGGTTTCACCCATACTTGCGAATGTCTATCTGCACTATGTATTGGACATCTGGTTCGCGGTCACGGTCAAGAAACAATGCAGAGGGCAAGCAGAAATCGTGCGCTTCGCTGATGACTTCGTATGTTGCTTCCAATACAAAGAGGATGCGGAGAGATTCTATGCCGCACTTCTATTAAGGCTCGATAAGTTCAAGCTGAATGTAGCAGAAGAGAAAACGAAGATCATCGAATTTGGACGTTTTGCGGAAGAAAACAGGAGAAAGCGGGAGAAAGGTAAGCCGAAAACATTCGACTTCCTGGGATTCACCCACTTCTGCTCAAAGAGCCAAAAAGGTACCTTCCGAGTGAAGCGACAGACAAGCGGAAAGAAATTCAAACAGAAGGTTAAGGCAATGAAGATTTGGATCAGGTTTAATCGGCATATGGAACAGCAGGAGTTTCTCAAAACGATCCGAGCCAAACTAACAGGGCATTACCGGTACTATGGAATCACGGACAATTATGAGAAGATGGATTCCTATTATAACCACACCATAAACCTGATGTACAAATGGATGAACCGAAGAAGTCAGCGCAATAGTTTTACTTGGGAGAGGTTTCGCGAAGTACTAAAGGTATTCAGACTGCCAAAGCCTCGAATCTAAGTCAATATCTATGACTAACCCAATCTGTGAATGGTGATGTGAGGAGCCGTATGCGGGAATTCCGCACGTACGGATCTGTGAGGGGTATGGGGTACAATCCGCGAAGGAGAGACCCCGCCTACTCGACCGGTGGTGTGTTTTGACACCCAACCCCTCTATCCCATTGGTCGAGCCTTTGGGAGTACTTTTGAGCCAACTGCAGGATTCCTTAGAATCATGAGCGCTTCTTCGGCTCTATTGGTGGCTTGAACATTTTACGTAGCAGAGCCAATGTGTACCTGCTACAACCTCATATGTTCAATTGTCAAGGAACGTATGTTCCCATCAATTATATACCTTATTTGCCCACAACATCAACACCTGATTTTCGGGCAGATTCAAGAAGAGCCGATTCACCTCACCACTTAAGGAAGTGGGAGTCCTCTAGGCTGACAATGATAGATTAAAGAAGCAAGGAATGAGGCATAGAAATGAGCGTAGTCATTCCCAAAGCCCAAACCCGAGTCATAGGGAAGAAACGCGGTAAATGGCTGTTGTTGTCCGTGCTGGCGACGATGGTAGTTTACCTGCTAGGTGCAGAAACCCAGCTATTAGGGCGTTGGATGCCGATTGGGTGGTTTCGTGAAGTTCCCGCGATAACGCAGCTGCATCCCGTGGTGGCCGCCAACAAAGAAAAGCTGATCGCAATGAGTAAGAACATAGGAATACAAGTTCTGATAACGAGCGATTTCCGCAGCTCAGAGGAACAGGATGCATTGTACCGTAAAGGACGTAGCGACGAAGGCTCCATCGTAACCCAGGTTAAAGGCGGGCAATCGTACCATAACTATGGTCTCGCGATCGATTTCGCGCTGCTTACCCCTAAGGGCAAAGCGATCTGGGATATGAAGTACGACGGGAACGGAAACGGTAAATCGGACTGGATGGAAGTCGTGGCGATAGCGAAGCGGCTGGGTTTTACCTGGGGCGGGGATTGGGAAAGCTTTCCCGATTATCCCCACCTGCAGATGGAATTCGGATATTCCATTCAGGAGCTTCAGCGGGGATGGAGGCCGCCAGAGCAAGGCACGAAGTCAGGGTAGATTTCTATTTATATAATCAGCAACCGCATCTTCATCGTTGCTTCCTATCCTGCTTGATGTCATATCTAACAGTTTAGGATGGGCGTTCGCGACCGCGATGCTTGTCCCGGCTAATTCGAACATCCCCAGATCGTTCAGGTTATCGCCGAATACGGTGACTTCTTCAGGGGCGCAGTTCATAAGCTGAGACCATATCCTTAGCCCTTCTTTTTTATTGGCATTCTTGTGGCTAAATTCAAGGAAATAGTGATTCTCGATATAGGGGTCTTTCATGAAGTGAGTATGGATCTCGGCAGGGAATCTCCGTTCTACGTTAGCCTTCAAGGGTTCGAGCTCTTCCAGCAATCCGATGTAGGTAATAATGAGAGTTCTAAACGATTCGGGGCATTCCAAAGAAATGGATTCCAAGAACCTAGGATCATTTGGACGGCTTTCGTAAAATTGCAAATCACCCGCTCGAATCAATTTTTCATGCAATACCCGTTCCTTGTCTTCTTCATCCAGAGCAAATAAGAATGGAAGAAGGTTTATTTCTCTCCCCAGTCCGATAATTTCATTCGCGATATCCCTATCGAGCCAATATCCGCCCATTACGTTCTTTGTAATCGGATCGAAAATTACGGCTCCGTTATAGAGGACGATAGGATATCTCCAAGGTACGACAGAAACGATGTTATGGGAACTTATGTAGCTTCTAGCCGTTGCATAGCTCACGACAACGTTATTATTCAAAGCTTCACATAGGACCTCGATGGTATACATGGATAAGGATGCATCCGATCGGAGTAAGGTGCCATCAAGATCGGTGAGAAAGTATTTTCGCATGAAATTAGAGACCTCCTAGACCCCCGATGTATGATGAATAGCGTTGTCTAATCCTGCCTGCCTAAATAAATATATCTTGTTAATCCAATTTGAGTATAATGGTCATAAATATCAATTAGGAGGATTTCTATGGACCCTTATAACAACGATCCGAAGTCCCATCATTTTTCACCGGTTCCACAGCAGTACGTTCCTCCTAAAACGAATGGCAAATCCATTGCCGCGATGGTGCTAGGCATACTTGCGATTGTCGTTCCTTATCTAGGCTTCATCATTGGAATTATCGCGATTATATTTGCTTCAATATCTCTGAAGGAAATCAGAAATAACCAAGAACAAGGCCGCGGAATGGCAATAGCCGGACTAGTATGCGGCATTGTCGGCACAGCCATCTATGCTCTCATTCTCATTTTCTTCGTCTTTGCTTTTGCTGCCTTCCAGGGATCGTCAGTCAACTTCTAATTGAATAAAAAACAGGCCGGAACCCTCTTCTTGGAGGTAACCCGGCCATTTTTTATGAATCAGATCGCCTGTGAAGCTAATTCCGCAATCCGTTCGTTAGCGCGATTGTTGTAGGTGCCGCCATGGTAACAAATGACCGTATCGATGTCGTACGCGGCTAATTTCCCGAGCGACCGATGCGCAAGTTTGAGATCGGGAGTAAATCCGGGATTAGGCCCTTGCAGCTGACCATCCTTTACGATCATGGCATCTCCGGCGATCAAGGTTTTGCTTGGTTGATGGTAGAGGCTAACGTGTCCCGGAGTATGGCCTGGTGTGTAGATCACAGTCGTGCCTCCTCCGAAGAGCAGCGTTTCCCCATCCGATAACGTTCGGTTGACGTTCGCCGGAGAGGATGCTGAGAAGACGGCTCGATACTGACGTGCTTCTTCTTCCGGAAGCTGCCCTAGAATCATGTTTAACCGCTCTTCAGGCACTTTTATTAGCGGTTTGTCGCCGTCGATATAAGGTTTGTCGGCCTCGTGGGCATAGATGTCGGGTTTCTTCCCATTACCGCGAGCGGCAATGAACTGCGGCAGGCTCCCAATGTGGTCGATATCCTGATGCGTGAGCACGATAGCGCTTAGATTGTCTGTTGGCACTCCCGATTTACGTATAAGTTCCATAACCCTCGCGTAATTGCCGGGAAGACCCGTATCTACCAAAACTAAGGAAGCATCATCGTATAAGACCGTCGGGTGATACGACGCTCCGCCGGTGTTCGATGTTAACTCGAACATTTCGATTCCTTGTGCGATCCTCATTAAGTTGAACCTCCAGTCTCGTTGATTCGATTAACAACCTTGTGTTTTACGATACTCTTGTAGCGATACGCGAGTCAAATTCGTGGAGAAGTTTGGCTAGTTTATCATCTAGTCGAGAAGACTCCCTCTTCTACGAAGTAAGAGGGGGATGAATCGGTGGTGTTAAGCTTTGCTATTTGCACTTGAATGGGAACGTTTGTGCTACAATAGAGAGGTGAACCATCTACGTAGGAGGAGGTGAACAAAGTTCTTATGCCGCACCCAAAAGCGTTTCGCTTTCGCCTCTATCCAACACCCGAGCAAATGACCCTCATTCACAAGATGTTTGGGTGTTCCCGCTTTGTGTTCAATCACTTTCTCGCCAAATGGAATGAATCGTACAACGAGACGGGAACAGGTTTGTCTTATCACCAATGCGCGAAAGGCATTCCTGCGCTCAAACAATCCTTTGACTGGCTCAAGGAAGTAGACAGTATTGCGCTTCAATCTTCCGTCCGCTATCTGGCGGATTCGTTCGACCGCTTCTTCCGTAAACAAAACGAGGCTCCCCGTTTCAAAAGCCGCAAAAATCCGGTTCAATCCTACACCACGAGATTCACGAACGATAATATTGCGATCCGGGATACAGAGTTGAAGCTGCCGAAACTCGGATGGGTCCGTTTTGCGAAATCGCGCGAAGCGGAAGGACGTATCTTGTCGGCTACCGTAAGACGGAGCGCAACGGGCAAGTACTTCGTCTCCATCGTCTGCGAGGTGGACATCGTACCTTTGCCCAAGCGGGACACCGCCATTGGAATCGACTTCGGGCTGAAGAAATTTGCCGTTTGCAGCCGCGGGGAAGATGAGATTAACCCCAAGCATCTGCGAAAGCGGGAGAGAAGGCTGGCGCACTGGCAGCTCCTCCTGTCGCGCCGCAAGCCAGAAGGAGCCAACTGGCACCGCGCCAAGCGGAAGGTAGCCATGATCCATGAGAAAATCGCGAACAGCCGAAATGATTTCCTGCACCAAATCACCACCCGATGGATACGTGAAAACCAAACGATCTGTCTGGAGGATTTGCAGGTATCGGACATGCTGCAAAACGGAAGATTAGCCAAGGCAATATCCGAAGTGTCGTGGTCAATGTGCAGGACGATGCTGGAGTACAAAGCAAAATGGTACGGACGTACGATAAGTGTGGTGGCGAAAGATTATCCATCCAGCCAACTGTGTTCAAGCTGCGGGCATCGTAACCCGGAAGTGAAGGACTTGTCGCTGCGGGAGTGGGATTGCCCGGTATGCGGAAGCCGCCACGATCGGGACAAGAACGCCAGCCAGAACATTGAGAAAGAAGGATTGCGTTTGGCAGCGAAGACTGCCTGAACTGTCGGAACGGCAGGGATCGCTTGGTCAAGTTCGGACCGATAGGTGCGATTACCCAAGAATCCCCACCTTAGCGTTCAACGCAGGTGGCGGGAGTGTTCAATATTAGGCGGTATACTGAATAAATAAGGGAAAAGTAGGGGGGACTTGGATTGACCTACGATAAAAAACCGGAAAAGCCGCATTTGATCAAAGAATCGGGATGGAACGTAGAGGATTATTTGGAATTGCCGGAAGATGGCAACCAATATGAGATTATAGCCGGAATATTGGAATTAAAACCTTCTCCAACCACGACTCACCAGCGCATAAGCCATCAGATCGAGAGAATACTTACAGATTCATGCGAGAACGAGTACATCATTATGTATGCGCCCGTAGACGTGATTTTATCAGACCAGGAAACAAGGCAGCCGGATATCCTAATGATCCATCGTTCCCGTGCCGCTATTATTCAAGAGCACGCTGTTGTCGGTCCTCCCGACCTTGTGGTGGAAATTCTCTCTCCATCGACAATTAAGCGCGACCGGGTTATGAAGTTTCGGAGTTATGCGCAATTTAACGTGCCTGAGTATTGGATTGTCGACCCGTTGAATGTCACCATTGAACAGTACGTGTTGATTAGCGAGGGAGCCCCTTATGAACTGCAGGATGTATTCGGCGCGGAAGAGACGGTTACATCGACTCGGTTGCCTTGTGTCGGTTTCAAAGTCAGTCAGGGGATTATTTTGAGATAAAAAGTGGCCGGTCCCTTAAGGGGGCCCGGCCATTTGTTTCGTAGAATGGATGAGTAGTCTTAGCTCAAATTCGGAATGCTTACTTCCGGATCGATGTCTGCGTCGTAATCGATACCGTCGGTTTCGAAGCCGAATAGTTGAAAAAACTCGCGCCGATAGCCCGCAAGATCCGTCAATTGTCCAATGTTATCCGTTGACAGCTCGTCCCAGATCTTTGCGACCTCTTTTTGCACATCCTCACGCAGTTCCCAATCGTCGATCCGGATACGGCCTTCTTCGTCAACCGGCGTCGTTTCCTGAGAATACAGACGCGCGGCAAACAAGCGGTACGTTTGCTCGATGCAGCCTTCATGCAGTCCTTTTTCCTTCATGACCTTGTACAGGGCGGAAATGTAGAGCGGCACGACCGGAATGGCGGAGCTGGATTGCGTAACGAGCGCTTTGCAGACCGTTACGAATGCCCGGCCGCCGGTTGCTCCCAACTGCTCATTTAATGTTTTTGCGGTAGTCTCAAGATGGTCCTTCGCCCGGCCGATCGTTCCTTCCCGGTAGATCGCTTGCGTAATTTTCGATCCGATATAAGAATAAGCGATCGTTGTCGCGCCATCCGCTAGCACTCCGGCTTTATGCAGCGCGTCAATCCACATTTGCCAATCTTCGCCGCCCATGACATCAATAGTTTCCTGTACTTCTTGTTCCGTCGCCGGATCTATCGTAATCATGCTGACTTCTCCGGTATGAAAGTTAACGGTTTTGTTAGTGTAAGTTTGACCGAGTGGTTTAAGTACCGAATTAGACACTTCGCCGGTTTTGGGATCCGTGCGCCGTGCCGAAGCAACGCTATATACGACTAGATCTACCTGCCCTAGCTCGCTGCGGATGACGTCGATCGCTTTGGCCTTCGTCTCGTCGGAGAATGCATCTCCGGTAACGCTGAAAGATTTGAGTCCGGCTTCTTGCGCCGCCAACTCGAATGCAGCCGAATTGTACCAGCCGGCAGATGCCGTCCGTCCGCCGCCTTTCTCTCCTTGTCGGTAAATACCGACAGTATTGGCGTTTGCTCCGAAAGCCGCGACGATGCGCGATGCAAGTCCAAATCCGGCAGATGCGCCGATAACAAGCACATTGCGGGGACCATTAATAGCCGGTTGCTCTTGAACGTAGTTCACTTGTTGCTGCACTTGGGCGGCACAGCCTTGAGGGTGCGCGGTCGTGCAAATAAAACCGCGTGTTCTTGGTTTGATGATCATTTGCTTAAATTCCTTTCGTAGCTCGAAGCTGTTCTCTGTCACGTCATTTTGCAGACACTGTTTCTATTTTAACGATAAATTGCCTAAACGGAAACCTGCGCTAATAGCATTGCAATTCCATAGGCTTAAATTCTGTCGTGTTGCAGGAAACGGTTCTCCTATATAATAAAAATGCAATAGAAATTAAGGAGGGATTCTATGGTTGTCCACAAACTCCAACGATCGACTTTCTGGTTTTTCGCTATTACGCTTCTTATCTTGATGACGGATATAATTAGCGTTCGCGCCTTCTCGCTGGTCGAGGAAGACCCGGTTTTCGTTTATGCCGTCATGTTCGATTTCATGCTCGTCATTCCCTTTCTATATTGGCTGTTTATCCTGCGGAAAAAAGGCAAATCCATTGCTAAAATTCTGCCGTTTCCGATTGTAGGAGCGTTGGCTGTATGGCTCGTACTTCCGGCGCCGATGCGAAGCACGGTATGGAATGCGGTATGGCCGGTTGAACTGCTTATTATTGTCGCGGAAATCGCCGTTATCGGATATGAAATTCGGACTGTATATCGCGTAATTAAGAGTTTCCGAAGCGTATCACGCCAAGAGCCAGATACGGCGGAAGCGCTGCGTAAGGCGGTGCGCGATGGGGTCGGACAAGGAAAGCTGGCTTCCCTGGTGCTTCATGATGCGAGTCTCGTATATTACCTTTTGTTCTCATGGAGAAAAGGGAAGCGGGTTTCCGACGGCACGAACTTGTTTTCATACCATCGGAAGACCAATCAAGTGCTGTATTCCGCAATCATTACGAAAATTATTATCATAGAAGGCATTGTCGTTCACTTGCTGCTTCAACAGTGGTCTCATTGGACAGCATGGATACTCACGATTGCCGATCTTTGGTTGTTGGCCTTGATTTGGGGAGATTGCCGCGCATCCGTTCTGCAGCCGATCAGGATTATAGGGGATTCTGTCCGGTTGAGATACGGGCTGAGGATTCAAGCGGATATTCGGTTGGAGGATATTGCCGATATTTCAAGCGTGCGCGAATTCCATCCTGATGCTAAGGAATTGAAGGATGCTGCTTCTTCCCTTGTTACGCCGAACATTCGAATAGAGCTGAAGCGGCCCGCTAAGGTGAACGGTTTGCTTTTTCTGCCTCGTGAGGTGACTAGGATTTATATGGCGTTAGATGAACCTGAGGCGTTCGTTCAGGAGCTTAGAAAGCGGTCGGTATCGCAACAGTAAGATAGACGAAGAGCCGGAATCCGATACGAAAGGGATCCCGGCTTTCCGTTTGTCGAGCGATTAGTGAAGATCCGCTTCTGTGACCGTTAATAATTCGGAGATTCGTTCGTTGGTGTTGCCCTTGAATAAGCCGCCGTGGTAGCATACGACAGTTCCGATATCGAATTCCGATAATTTTCGAAGCGATAGCATGGCGGTTGTCATATCGAGCGTCGTTTGAGGATCGGGGCCATATAATTGACCATCGCGAACGACAAGAGCGTCTCCGGCGATCAAGGTCCGAGATGGCTCATGGTAAAGGCTAATGTGGCCCGGCGTGTGACCGGGAGTGTCTAATACGGTAATGCGCTCGAACCCGGGGAGGCTTTCGCCGCCAGTGATGGTGCGGTCGACGGGCGCGCAAGGAGGGTTAAGCATCAACGCCTTTAGCCCTTTCTTGAATGATTCCGGTATCTGGGCGGGCATCTTGTCGATTCTTGCGATTGCTTCGTCCGTAAAGCGAAGGATCCTTTGCTCTCCTTGAATGTAAGGTTTCTCAAACTCGTGGGCCATCACTTCAATTTTGATCGCTGATCCTTGAATGACGTCTGGCAAGTTTCCGATATGATCGATATCTTGATGGGTCAGAATGATTCGGTTAAGCTTGGCGAAAGAGATGTCGTAACTTTCAATTGCTTCTCTCAACTGCTCCAACTGCTTGGGGAATCCCGTATCTATGAGCGTAACGGATTGCTCGTCCCATAGTAGAATGGGATGGACTGTGTCGATACGGCCCATTACGGAAGCGGATATGTCTAGCATGGCGATGCCTTTGGCAATAAGCAAACGATATCACTCTCCTAAGGGATGGCGGATACCCGGCCGGGATATCTTTCACAACCATCATAGAAGAGTGATTTATATTTGTAAATACATAAATATTATATTATATCATAAAAATAATTATTTGTCAATAACAAATTTAGGTTTGGTTTCGTGTTCGAGAAACGTTATATAAGTGACGCACATCACATTGATTGGGAGGAATGCAAGCCATGGGCAAAACGGCATTTTACGGAGTAGGCATCTTTGTTCCGGTTAGTGATTTGAAGCGATCCACCGAGTGGTACACGGAGATGTTAGGGTTCGAGATTACCCATAACGACGAGCCGGACGCAACGGTTATGATGATGAACGACGAGAAGATTATTTTCTGTCTCGTCCTGTCCGTCGATATTCATCAGCCAACTTTTCCTAAGAACGACTACCAGGTGGAGCAATATTTCAACTTCCACACCGCGGACGTGGAGGGCGTACATCGTTCGCTGCACGAAAAAGGGGCCAACGTCGGCGAGATCGTCCAATTCGACGGCGGTATGCGGGGCTTTGCGTTGTACGATCCTGATGGTAATAAGTACGGCGTGGTTTAACCGTACCGTCTTGTGTGGACCTAGGCCTACTCTATTTTTCCTAATATAGCCGGCCGTGATTTCGCGATTTCCGATAAAAAATACTCTCGCAGCTCTTTAAGCTTTCTTACATCGGTAAGATCGACTTTGGCCGCCAAAAAACTTTCGACGAAAGATTCCCACTCTAGAACTTTTTTCTGAGTTATCATAGCCCGAACGGCATTCTTTATTAGCCTTCGTTCCTTAGAATTGGAGAATTGGTCTTTGTATTGCTGCTTAAGCTCGAAATCCAACTCGATATATACTTTGCGGAACACCTCGGCCGTCATGCGGGCATCGTCCAATGCCCGGTGCGCCGACCCCTCTGCGGCAATGCCTAGATCAAGAAGAGCGGCTTCGACGCTGACGTCGTTCGTCACTTTCTTGTAGCGTAGAAACCCCTTGAGTAAATCGAAATAGCCGGCACTTATCCAATAGGTATCATCCAGCTTATGCATCCGCGTATCGAACACGATCCGCTTTAGATCCTCGCCGCCCCATGTGACAAGCAACCAAGACTCGCTTCGATTCAACCATTCCATAAATTCCGCAATGACTTTCGGAAAGCCGTCGGCGAGATCAATCTCTTCCTGGGGAATTCCGGTTTTTTTCTTAATAAACGTATTTAACTTCGCAAAATAAACCGGTTTGATCAACGACGAGAACTCATCCGTTTGCTGTAGCGACGAATTCAGCCTCACGGCTCCGATCTCAATGACCTCCATCGGCAAATCGCTAGCAAACTTACGGCCGTTGAATTCGATATCGAGAATAATGTAATCCAATCTTGTAACCCCCGCTCTATAACTCATGCATTACATTTTATCAAAAAGTAGGTTAATATGCTCGGTAAGAGGTGGGGATATCGCATGTCATTTGTTTTCCTGGGTATTGACCACGTTCAACTGGCTGCTAATGAAGGCTGCGAGCCGGATGCGCGTAAGTTTTATGGCGAGTTGCTGGGCTGGACGGAAATTCCGAAACCGGAAAGCTTGAGACAACGTGGCGGCGTATGGTTTCAATGCGGTACTCATCAAGTACATATCGGTGTTCAGAAGAACTTCTTGCCGGCCACGAAAGCCCATCCTGCATTCGGAGTCCAGAATATTAACTTGTTGCGGCAACATTTAATCCAGCATAATATCCAGATTATTAACGATGATGCAAGAGAGAGTGAAGATTGCCTACGCTTCTATTTGAATGATCCCTTCGGCAACCGGTTAGAATTTATAGAATGGGGAGTGGTTCGCGATGAATAGTAAAGAAAGGTTTTCGAGCAGAGTGGATACGTATATTAAATACCGCCCGAGCTACCCGAAAGAAGCGATCGATTACTTATTCGAAGTCGTTGGCATTAGCTCGCAATCCGAGGTTCTGGACATTGGATCGGGAACAGGGATCTTCTCGGAGTTGCTTCTGGATCGAGGGACTCGCGTGACCGCTGTCGAGCCGAATGATGCGATGCGGGAAGCCGCTCTGTTAGCTCTAGGGAATAACCCGAAATACAAAGTGGTATCCGGATCCGCAGAGGTTACGGGATTGCCGGACCATTCCTACGACTATATCGTCTGCGCGCAAGCTTTTCATTGGTTTGATCAAGGAGCGGCGAAGGCTGAATTTCAACGAATTCTGAGGCCGGGCGGCAAGGCGGCGCTAATCTGGAATTCGCGTTTAACGGGGGGGAGTCCTTTTCTAGAGGGGTACGAGCAATTGCTGCGCACGTTAGGTACGGATTATGAGAAAGTTAACCACAGAAATATTTCGCGCGAGATGCTGGTTTCCTTTTTCAAGGCCGATGGCCTGCATGAAGCGCGATTCTCTAACCAACAAGTGTTTGATTTCGATGGGCTTAGCGGCCGGTTGCGGTCGTCCTCTTACAGCCCCGAACCCGGGCACCCGAACTTCGAGCCCATGATGACGGCACTAAGAGAGCTATTCGATCGGCATGAGAAAGAGGGGAAAGTGAACTTCGACTATGAAACCGAGGTGTACTGGGGAGAGGTGTAATTGAAACTAAACATGCTTTGAATGCGTTAGTATGTTTAGGAGATGGGTTATTTTATGAGAATATCAATTATCATTACCGTATTTATTATTCTTACTTTGCAGCTTACGGCGTGCAATAAGAATAAAAACATTCCGACAAGCGATATTGTCAAAAAGTCCATTGTGGACACGGATGAGATTAAGATTGTTTACGGTGATGGGAACGAGTTAACCATGAATGACGGAGTTACCGTTGGAAGAGTAAAAAGCTTACTTAAAGCGATGAACTATGAAGAGGTCGATCTTCCCGATACTGTAGGCCAGAATTTCACCTTGAAGCTATCGAGAGAGAGGGAACTGTACTACATCAGCTCGGGCTATTTAAAAATTAATGAAACTTTATATAAAGCATCGAACGCGGATATCGTTACCGAGCTAGACGACTTTGTCGTCAATTACGGACTACAAGAAATCCCTGATTTACTAGGTAAAAAATAAAACCAGGCTAGTAACCTCTTTCGAGGATCTTAGCCTGGTTTGCTTTCCATTACACGACTTCAAGGAAGTCTTTGTCCGGCAACTTATCGTAAGGAACGTGGGGTTCAGCTTGATACCAGAACGCCGTCGAGGAGATGTCGTCCTGCAAGGGCAAATATCTGCCCCCCGAACGCCAACCTAGCGCTTGGATCGTAACCTTCAAGTCTTCATCGAACCGGATGGGATCCATAACGTGCCATCTGTACATGCCGAATCGTTGCTGGCTGCGATATAAGCCATCCGGTTTAGTCACCTGATGAAAGCCGAGGAACGCCGTCGAGAAGGAACCGTACTGCCCAATCGGCTGCTCGAAATTCCATGCGCCCCCGAAGTAGTCTTCCGTCCCCGTACCGGCAATCGTAGGAAACTCTTTATCCCCGTCCATGTAGAACTTAATCTCGCCTTCTCCCCACCAGCCCGAATTGTTCACCTGCCAGGCTAAATAGGTTCCGACATAATGCCCTTTGCCCTTCACGCCATCCAGAATCGTGTGTACTTCCTTATACGGAAGCGGGTTGCTGCGTCGCCATTGCGCATGGAAATACGCCGTATCCTCGGGTACTTCAGTCAAAGTATAATCCACTTGATAATAGAGAACGACGTTCTCCGAGCCGAGATTCTCGACCGTGATCTTGGCATGGCCCCGGAAGGGCATGAGCCAATAACTGTTCATTCCCCCTGCAGGATTTACGGCGACCGGCATGGAATTAACGTTGCTGCGTTCGCACCAGCCGTTGCAGAAGAAATCGCCGATAGGCGTTTCGACTGAGGGAGAGGTTTCGCCATCCCAGTAGATTCGAATAATCATATTGCGCCAATGGGCATTGAAGCAGGTCAGCCAAATGTGCTGAATGGCACCCGGACCGTCAATTTCCGCCATCGTATAGGTGCTCTTGGCTGGGATATTCACCGACGGAGACACTTTCCACCCTTGTCCTAAATCCCGCGCGCATTCGGCTCCCGTACCTTCCGTGGCCATGCCCGCTTTTCCTTTTTCCCCGGTAAAGTTCTCGGCGCTGATCGACCTGGTTTTCGCTGCGGACAATCGCGGTAAATTACCTAGCCCCATATCCAATCCGTTAAAAGAATACATAGAAATCCCCTTTCATCGTGTAAGCGCTATATTGTCTGAACTCGTCTCGTTGATAACTGAATTGTATTCGATTCTTGCTCGAAAATATTTAACCGCATTGGATAAGTATTTAACTTAAATTGGTTTAATTATAACTTGTGGTTGAAGGAGGCAGAGTTATACTTAGTGAGGGAGGGGTTATTATGAATCTAAACAACCTATCGCCGTATATCCGAGTTGCTTGGGATAATTTTATCGAGCCTCCGTTTCATATCTCGGAGCGGGTCATATTCGACTATGAATTACTCTACGTCAAGGACGGGGAGATTAAGGTTACCGTAGAAGACAAGGTGTATTACGGCATTCCCGGAGATATCTTTCTGTTCAAGCCGCTGCAGCCGCACGCTATCTATCTGCTCAATAATAAGCGATTGCATCAGCCTCATATTCATTTCGATTTGTATTACCAGTCCGACAGTCCTCAGGTGAAAATCTCGTTTAAGCCGCTGAAGGCGATAATGGAGGAGGAGAAGCAGTGGTTCCGCGAGGATGTTACCCCGTTGATGGAGGATCCGCTGCCTAATCATATTCGCCTGAATAAACCGGTCGTTATCGAGAAATTGATCTACGATATTATTTTCGAGATGGAAAGAAAATTCCCTTATTATGAAACATCCGCCAAAGGGTTGTTCGTCCAACTATGGGTTCAATTGCTGCGGGAAAATCATTGGAAGAACAACGCCCACTTGTTGTCGAAATGGGAGCTGCTGGACCGCATTAAAAATTACATGAGCCACCAGACGGAACATGAAATTACGCTCGATGAGCTATCGAAATTCGCCAATCTTAACAAATATTACTTGTGCAAGCTATTCAAAAAGGCATTCAACATCACGCCCATCCAATACCATGTCGCCGTCCGTCTGGAAAAGGCGAAGCAAATGATCCAGTTCACGAACCTTTCTCTATCCGTCATCGCGGAGAAAACGGGTTTTCAGAGCATCCATGCCTTCAGCCGCGCCTTTCGCAAGCTTGAGGGCGTATCGCCTTCCTTCTACAGGAAGAGAGTGACGTGATCCCAGTTATGCGATTTATTTTAAAGCCAAATATCGGGTTCATTACGTCTAATTCGTATAAGTCAAACGGCGAGTAGGTGACGGAAATCTTAAGCTTGGTTAGGCAAGCCCAGCAAGGTGATAAAAAAGCTTTTATAGAGTTGTTCCAGCAGTACGAAGAAGACATTTACCGCACCGCTTATGTGTACTTGCGCAATCAGGAGGATGCTCTGGACGTCGTCCAAGAAACAGCATATCGGTCTTTCAAGTCCATTGCCAATCTAACCGATCCTCAGTATTTTAAAACCTGGCTCATTAAGATCTCCATCAGCTGCTCCTTGGATTTGCTTCGTAAACGAAAGAATGTGGTCCAGTTTAAGCCTGAATACCATGAATTGATAGCAGGCGGAGAAGACGAAGATATCCCGCTTTCTTTATCCCTGAAGGATTTGATCGATTCATTGGACGAGGAAGAGAAGAACGTCATTATTCTCAGGTTCTATCGTGATTACACGATAAGAGAGACAACTGAAATTCTGGATATCCCTCTTGGGACTGGAAAAACAATTCTGTACCGGGCGTTGGGGAAACTACGGAAACGGGCTAAGGAGGAAGACGCGAATGAGCAATAAGATCAAACAAGAAATCGATAAAATACCGATTCCTCCGGATCTCCATCTAAGAAGCTTACTGGGCATCGAACAGGCAAAGTTGGAAAATGAACAAAACAGACTTCCGTCGGATAAGCGATATACGAATATCAAGGTAATCGCAGCGGCGCTATTGGGACTTATTTTGTTAACGGTGGTTATCTCCAATACTCAAGTGTTGGCTGCTATACAGAAAGCTCTTCAGTTCGTGCCGGGCATAGGCATAGTGAAGGAAGAGGACTCTCCTACAGCTCGATATGTACTTAAGAATCCCATTACCAAGCAAATAGGAGAAGGATCGATTGTCATCACCGGCATAATGGTGGATCAGCAGATGACCCTGATTACAATCACTGGGACAAATACGACAAGGTTTGAAAAAGTTAAATTAGTTAACGAGCAGGGTGCTGAATTTACTGTAAAACGCTCGATGTCTACTTGGGGCTCTCATGAATGGTCAGCTTCTTTCTGGTATGATGGTCAATTGGATCTTAAGGGCTCAGTGAAATTGTTCCTGGAAGAGAAACCGGAAGTCGTTATTCCGCTTACCCTAGTCCAAGCCGATACGTTCACAAGTTATGCGGATATGGGGGAAACCGCAACTGCAAACGGTATAACGATTACAGCAATAGCCAATCGAGTGGATGACAAAGCACGATTTTCCCTAGTCGCTCAGCATTCCAAGGATATAAAAATCAATGACTATGGATTTTTTGGACTCTACGCACACGAGAATCAAAAAATGAATGTAATGGATAGTAACGGAAAGAAGCTTCCGATTGAAAATATTCACGGCATATTTGCACCGGCAAGCGAGTTTTATTTCAAGCTGTCGGAAGGGAACGGGAATAGCTATGAGTTAACGATTCCGGAAATTTACACCGAAGCTCAAGATAAGGTCAAAATAGAAATCCCAACGGAAACGACCGAGAATTTAAATCAAACCTTTGAGATTGCGGGTTTCCCAGTAACTATCACAAGGATTGATCGATTAGACGATAAGAGTCTCCGAATGTATGTAGACCTGCATTATAGCGAGAATACCCCCGCATCCCTGCATATGTTCAGCTTGGATAGCATGAGTAATGTCGCCAGAATGAATGATCAAACAGGAGAATTAGTATATCTTGAATTCGACGTTGAGCCGAATCACGAGAAGCAAAAAATAACGTTTGCAAGGCCTGAAGTATTAATCAGGGGGCCGTGGAAATTCGAACTTCCGGCGGATAAGTATTTTGACAACTAATTGACCGCCAATGACTCTGCGAGGAGGTTCAGGCTGAAAGCCTCTCCGGCAACCGGATGCGGGATTACCCCTTTGCAGCCGTAACGTTGAACCCGGTGACTGCAATAGTCGCGGCATTAGACGGTACCGTCTTATCCGTTAACGGATACCGATTAAAGACCTTGCCATACATGCTCCGGCGCATAGCCGAATCATGACCATCAGTCGGGGTACAAGAACATGCATTCTTTGCCGCGTTCGAACGAAAACCATTAAATCCACATACGGTTCTCAACGAGCGACGTGCGCTGCAAGGAGACACAGTAGCCCGTACGGGCTTGGCGTTAAAGTATGGCGGTGAGAGCTTATGGTGATGAGGGGGGCCGCGGCCGGCGAAATCAAAGTAGCGATCGGGCATAAATGATGTTTGAGATGAGCCGTATTAAGTTGGCTCAAAAAGGGCCAGCATGCCCTTATAACGATAAACGTCATCGACTTAATATTTATTTATTGAAGTGGATAGTTCATAAGGTGTATGACACGTTAATTAATACAAATGTCTAACGACACAAAAGAGGGGAATTAACTGAACGCGCGAAAGCTTGAGAAATCAAGCTTTTTTGTGTTTATGTCCCTACATTTGTGTCGTGACGGAACGCACAAATGTAGGGACATTGTCATCAAATGACACAAACGTGGGGACATTGTAGCAAGCTGAGCGAGCGAGATCCGAGTAATTTATCCGACTTACTCATAAAAGCTGCAACTATAGCGGTGGTGGACAACAGAGAGTCATTATCCCTGAGTCATATTTGATTCCAGTTTTCGTCCCATATCCCTCTGCGATTGTAAAATAGCCATAAAAGGTTTCGGTTTTGCTTGCAAGGTTCGAATAGTTTTTGACGGCGCGTAGCCAACTGATTATACTTTTTGGCATACGTGAGCCGGGGAGGCGCATCAGGTGGTACTGGGAAAAGGGTTAAAAAATACGATATTCAGCCGTATCGTCGCAGTGTTTCTGATCGCAATTATTCCGTTGTATTTGCTGGGAATGAGCTTATACAACTGGGGATTAAACGCCATTCAGCGGGAAATCCAGAATACGCTCAATTCGCAGGTGACGTTCTATCTCAACGATTTTGAATCCGACATTCGCCGCACGCAGGATTTGCTCTACGACACGCTCAACGACGAAGATTTGAACCAATTGGCCATTCTGCCCGATTCGATGGACAATTATCAGATGTCGAAGGCGATTCTGCGCGTACAAAATCGTCTGGATGCGCTGAAGAACAGCAGCAGTCTGATCGATGACGTCAAAGCCTATATCCCCGCGCTCGATCGCATCGTTTCGGCCAACGAGGCCCTGCTTCCCCTGAACGGAACGGCGTACAAAACGACCACGGAGCGGGTGCTGAACTACGACGAAGCGAACCGGCAACTCGTCATGCGGCAATCTTATCCGCTGAAGGACACCATCGAACAGCTTGATCCCCAGTTTGTCATTGACATTTCCTTCTCCATGAGCCGGATCGAACAGAATCTTGCCCAGTTGAACTACTACGAGGATAGCGGTCTTGTACTGTACGACCGTGCGCAAACCTATACGATCGCAAGCGGAGCGGAAAGTGGACCGATGGCGGAACGGTTGTCCGGCACGGAATGGAAGCCGGCGGCGGGCGACGCGAATCCGGGCAATGTAACGATGAACGACCGCCGCTACATTACGGTGTCCGCCGGCTCCGAATTTCTTGACGTCGCGCTGGTGAAGTATGTTTCTTTTCGCACGATTTTTGCGAATTTGACCGTATACAGCTGGATGTTCTGGCTGTTTTCCGGCATCTCGCTTGCGGCCATTCTGCTGATCGGCGCGTTCACCTACCGAAAAATCCACCGGCCGATGCTGAAGCTCATCAACTCCTTCCGCAAGCTGGAGCAAGGGTATTTCCATGTGGAAATCCAGCATCGAGCCAACGACGAGTTCAAGTATTTGTATCTAAAATTCAACTCGATGACGGAAAATATCCGGCTGCTGATCGATCAGGTGTACAACCAGAAAATATTGGCGCAGCGCTCCGAGCTCAGGCAGCTGCAAGCGCAGATCAATCCGCACTTTCTGTACAACAGCTTTTTTATACTGAAAACGATGGCCCGCAACGAGGAATTCGAGAGAATCGAGTCGTTCACCGATCATTTGGGCGAATACTTTCGCTTCATTACCCGCAATGACGCCGACGAGGTGCCGCTGACCGACGAGGTCGAGCACGCCCGAGCGTACGCCAACATTCAGCTCATGCGGTTCTATCATCGGGTCGAATTGTCTTTCGGAGACTTGCCGCGGCGGTATGCGGGCACGATCGTGCCGAGGCTGATTGTCCAACCGCTCATTGAGAACGCTTTCGAGCACGGCATGAAGCGTAAGAAGCAGGGGGGCCTGATCGCCGTGCGATTCGAGCAAACGCAACCCGGCCGGCTGACGATCGTCGTCGAGGACAACGGGGACGATGCGGAGCCGGAGAAGCTCGCCCGGCTGCTGTCGATGAACGAGGGCCAAACGGAAACGACCGCCTTGGTTAATATCAAGCGCCGGCTGGAAATCAAATATGAGAGTGCCCCTTTGCTGACGGCGGACAGAAGCGAGCTCGGCGGCCTGCGCATCTCCTTGCATATTCCCATACTTGACGAGGTGGACCATGTATAGAATTCTGATCGTCGACGACGAACCGATTATCGCGAACGGCATTTACGACCTGCTGAACCAGATGACATCCTCGGAGCTCGACCTGTACAAGTGCTACTCGGGCGATGAGGCGCTGGACATTTTAAACCGGATTCGCGTGGATATTGTCATTACCGACATCAACATGCCGGGAATGGACGGGCTGCAGCTGATGGAGGAAATCAACCGGATCTGGCCGGGTTGCAAGGTCGTATTTCTGACGGGTTACAGCAGCTTCGATTACGTGTATACGGCCATCCGGTATCCGAATGTCAGCTACATCCTGAAGACGGAAAGCTATAAACGCATTGTGGAAACGGTCGAGGCGAAGATGGCGGAAATCGCCGAAGAGCTGAAGCTGCTGGATCTGGCGGCGAAGGTCGAACGGCAGATGGACACGATCCGGCATTTCCAGCAGATGAGCTATCTCGGCGATCTGCTGCTCGGCGAAACCGATCCGTCCGACCGCGATGAACAGCTTCGGGAGCTCGGCTTGGCGTTCGAGCCGGCATCGCCTGTTGCCCTGATTATCGGTCGAATCGACGGACAGGATTCCTATGCGGCGTTTACCGGCAAATCGCAAAGGATGTATTCGGTCAACGTCATCACCGAGGAGAAGCTCACGGCGGTTTCAGCCTTCTGCTTCGCTCCCGTCCGCTCCAACATGGTGTGGATCGTGCAGCCGAACGACTCGTTCCGCGGCGTAATCGCGGATCAAGCGGATCATCCGGATCACCCAGGCCAAGCGGGCTGTCAGAGCCAATCTAAAGCGGGTTGGCACAAGTTTGCCGCTTACTTGAACGGCATGCTGGAGTCCGTGCAGAATCTGTGCAGGGAGACGCTGGGGTTTACGGTTTCTTTTGCTGTCGGCAGCGTTCCCGTCCTTTGGGAGGACATTCACCAGAAATACCGTTTGCTGTGCGGCATCGTCGGCTTCAAGTGGGGTGACGGCACCGAAATGCTGCTCAGCGAAGAGCAGATGGTCCGGCACGACACGGATCGTTACAACGCAGCGGATGAAAGGGAAGGCAATTTGCCGCTCCGGATGGAGAAGCTCAAGGCTTGTCTGGAAGCGGGACAGCGGGACGAGTTCATGCGTTTGTACGATGGCTTGACCGGGGGAGTTGAGCGAACCGATGCGAACTATTTCAAAACGGTCGAACGCTATTATGCCGTCTCGTCCATCCTGCTGTCTTATGTCAACGAGAAGAAGCTGGCGGACAAGCTGCCCGAGCTACATCGCATCGGCCAAATCGAAGCGCACGATTCTTCAAGCGGCGCCATGTTCTACTTGGCCGGGCTGGCGAACACGCTGTTCGATCTAAGGGGCGCGGAACAGGAGACGAGCACGGCTTCGGTCATCGAGTCGATTCAGCGCTATATTGGCGACAGTTTGCAGGGAGATCTTTCTCTTCTGCAGCTGGCGGAGACGTTTTATTTTAACCCCTCTTATCTGTCCAGACTTTACAAACAGGCGACCGGAACGAATCTGTCGGACTACATTATTGATCGGCGGGTCGCCGCGGCCAAAGAGCTGCTGGCTGACAAACAATATAAGATCAACGAAATTGCCGCCAAAGTCGGCGTGGATTCGGTATCGAACTTCTCCAGATATTTCAAGAAGCACACGGGCATGACGCCTCAGCAGTATCGGGACGTCCATATGAAGTAAAGCGGTGACGAGGAAAGTAAAGATTTGAATATTAAAACGCACGACAAAATCCCCTATGCTAAATACAAGAGCGGCCGCTCGGCAGGAAACCACATCACGGAAGGCAAGGGGAGGGCATCGCGGTATGGAATGGGTGACGAAAGATAAGCTTCCGGTTTATCTGAAAGCGCTGCTGTTTACGGCGTTACTGTATTTCGGTTTGTCTTGGTTAACGGCGGAATCGGCTTCCGCCGCCGGCACGACCTATTACATTAACAATGTAAGCGGATCCAATGCGGATAACGGGATGTCGGAGCTGACGGCGTGGGCCGATTTCACGAACGTGAACAACCTGACCTTGCAGCCGGGAGATCGGGTTCTGCTTGTTCGGGGAGGGGTTTGGAATCAGGAATTGCGTATTTCCGGCGCCGGCACGAGCGCGGACTGGATCGAGATCGGCGCCTACGGCACCGGCGACCGTCCGAGGATTGCCGGGAATGCGAATACGACGGATCGGGCCGTCAGGCTGAACAACACAGACTATGTGCGCATTAGCCAACTCGAGATCAGCCACGTTCCGGTGGGCATCGTCGCCTACTACACGAGCAACGGTCACCGGGGGCTACGCATCGAGGACTGTTATTTTCACGATATCTACGGGTTCAAGGGCTCGCAGCCGATCCAGGATCACACCGATATCCCGGGACTGTACCACTCCGCCAGTATCTTTATCTCGGGGGACGTGCCGGTCACGACAAACGAATATGCGATCCAGGACATTACGATCGAAAATTGCGAGTTCGACAAAGCCGGCAACGCCGTGGACGTCGCCGGGTTCAACTACGATCCGCAGGGCCAGCAAGGCTTCCTGAGCACGGAGCTCGGCACCCACGCGGCGCGCAACATCGTGTTGAAAAATCTGGACGTGCGTAACGCGCTGGCGTTCTTCAATCTCGGCAATGTGGAGGATGTCAAAATCGTCAGCTCGGGCTTCGATTTCAGCGGCTACGATCTGACGAACGGGTGCGGCGGGTTTTTCTGGTCGGTGAAGAACGTCGAGATGACGAACAACACCGTGACCAATCAGAACTACAAGATCAGCGGCGGAGCGTTCTTCGTCGACAACTCGGGCATCGATTTCGAAGCCTACAACGATTCAATAAAGGTGCGGGGCTCGTACATCGCCGATCATAACGGACCGGGCATCGAAGTGCTGGCGATCGCGACAACGCCGGGCAATCATCAGACGAACCATGTGATCTCAGGGAATGTATTCGCAAACAACGGAAAAGCAGACAATACCCGGTACGTATCGGGTGTTTGGTTGGACAATCACTACCAGGTGGATCTGACGGGCGCGATCGACGACAATCTGTTCGCCGAGCCGACCGGCCTGATCGCAAGCAGCGGCGCCGGCGACGACGATTTTACGTACAGCGGCAATCTGTTCTATGCCGACCGGTCCGACATCTACCATGCGGCCAACGATTTCGGCATCGTGCAGGGACACCGCGATTGGAAATACGAATATCTCGATAGTGGCACTTACTACAGCCTGAACTATGACAGCGCCAACAAGCGGTGGGGGAATCTGGAGGGCAACGTTTCCCGGTTCGACATGAATACAAACAGCGACAGCGATATCTGGTTGAGCCGGACGTGGGAAGCGCCGGAATCGGCCGTCATTTCGGTGCGCGGCCGGGCGCTGAAGAACGATATTAGCGGCGGAGACGGCGTGCGGGTACGGATCACGAAGAACGGTAGCGTCATCTGGCCGGTTTCCGGTCCGTCGCAAGCCATCGCGTACAACGACAATTCCGGGATCGATACGTTCCTCGATTCGATCAGCGTGAACGAAGGTGATCTGATCCGGTTCGAGGTCAACAACGGCGGCAACGGGGACAAGACGGGCGATCGGATCAGCTGGACCCCGGCCATCGGCATGAACGGCGCGGCGGCCGCCTCGCCCTACCATACGACGATCGAGGTTTCCGACGCCGACGGCATCTCGGGCCTCGGCACGAACGCGATTGACGACAACGAAACGACAGCCTGGCAAGCGTCCGACACGTCCTATCCTCAATGGCTGAAGTACGATCTGGGAGCGGTCTATCCGCTGAACAGCGTATCGATTCGTTTTATCGCCGATACGACCTGGGAATACAAAATCGAAGGCTCCGCAGACAATGCGACATGGACAACGTTGTCCGATCATACGGGAGTGGGGGTCGGCGGCAGCAAAGCGCTCGACACGGTCTCCGGAAGCTACCGGTACGTCCGGGTGACGATAACCGGCGCAACGGTCGGACCGGCGGGAATTACGGAGCTGAGAATCAATAAAAATATCGGCTATGCGACACTGCTGTCTGCGGGCAAGCCGGTTATCGCCACCACATCCTCGGGAGCGTCGTACGACGGCAGCAAAGCGGTCGACGGCAACGACGCCACCTACTGGTGCGCTTCGAGCGGCAGCTTGCCGCAATCGCTGACGGTGGATCTCGGCGACCTTAACTACGTGTCCAATGCGGCGATCCGTTTCATTACATCCGACGTTTGGAGCTACCGGATCGAAGGGTCGATCGACAACAGTGAATGGGTGACGATGATCGACCGCACGGCGGATGCCGTACAGACCGGCGTCGCGTTGGAACGGACTTATGGCACTTACCGTTACGTTCGGCTGACCGTGACTGGAAGCGGCGGCAATTGGGCGGCCGTCAACGAGTTCAAGATTTTCGGCAGTCCCGAAGCGAGAGCGCTCATATCCCAAGGCAAACCGGCGACCGTCTCCTCCTATTCCGGCAGCAATACGGCAAGTCAAGCGCTTGATGGGGACGAGGACACGTACTGGGTGGCGTCGAACGGGACCAAGCCGCAATGGTTGACCGTCGATCTCGGCAGTCAAATGGAGCTGACGGGCATTCGAACCGCGTTCTATGTACCGGATACATGGCAGTTCAAAGTGGAAGCTTCGACGGACAACGCGAATTGGATGCTGCTGACGAACAGCTGGGACGGCGGCGTCTACTGGGCCAATCCGAATTTCGAAGACGCCGTTCACGGCAAGTACCGTTACGTGAGGCTGACTGTCCGAAAGGGAGATACGCATTGGGCAGCCGTGAAGGAATTTAAAGTATTCGGAATTCCGCAGGAACTTTCAGCGGGAAAAGGAGCGGCCGCTTCGTCCAGCTCTTCGGCGGCGTTCGCGGCGGACAAGGCGACGGACGGAAATGCGGACACGTACTGGTGCGCTACGGACGGCACGTTCCCGCAATGGCTGACCGTCGATCTCGGGACGTCCCAGGCGCTGTCGAAGGCGACGACCCAGTTCTTCGTGAACGATACGTGGAAATATAAAATCGAAGGCTCGAACGACAACAGCAGTTGGACATTGCTTGCGGACCGCAGCGCAGTCGGGGTCGCAGCCGGGCAGGTCGCCGACAATTTGAGCGGCAGTTACCGTTACGTCCGGATTACTGTCGTATCCGGCGCGGCCAACTGGGCGGCAATTCGGGAATTCAACCTATACTGATCAGACAAACATCGGAGGATATGCAATTGCAATCGCAATCGTGGATCGAAACATTCATAAATCCGCCCAAGGACGCACGCATGCTGAAAATCATTCACGCCTGGCCCGACGATCCTGCGCAAGCCGCGCGCGATATCGCGCAAATGGTCCGCCAAGGGTACGGTGGCGTTGTATGCAACCAAGGCTTCGACGGCGTGACGTGCGACGCGTCAATGGACGGCGGCTATGTCGAAAGCGCTTTTAAATGGGCGACGTTCCGCAAAGGTGTGGAGTTAGCCGACGAAGCGGGCTTAACCATGTGGCTGTACGACGAGGCGGGCTTCCCGTCCGGCGTGGCGTGGGGCATCACGCTGCGGGATCGGCCCGAATGGGAGGCCGCCGGTCTGTTCGCGGCGGAGACGATCACCGAAGGCGAAGGCGTTGGCGGTCAGGTTCATCTGGAGATTCCTCCGGGCACGCTCGTCTCCGCCGCAGCTTATCCGTTAGCGGAAGGCGTTGCCGATCTGGGACGAGCCATCGATCTGACGCCGCATGTGCAGGCAGGACGAATAAGCTGGGCAGGCGGCATGGGGGAGTGGCGTGTAGTTGCCATCACTTCCGGCCCGTTGTTCGAAGGGACACACACGGGCGTAAGCGGTGTCCCCGGCAAACAGAAATATATCAATTTGCTTCTCCCCGAGCCTGTGCAGCAATTTATCCGGGTCACACACGACCGCTACGCGGAACAGCTTGGGGGAGATTTGGGCAGGTACTTTGAAGCGGCCTTTACGGATGAACCCTCGCTGATGAGCCTGTTCATGCGTGAAATGCCGTACAAGCCGCTGCCGTGGTCGGACCGACTGGCTGGCCAGTTCCGCGAGAGGTATGGCTACGAACTGATGCCGGTGCTGTCGGCGTTGTTCATCGAAGCGGGGAACGTCTCCAGGCGAGTGCGCTTCGACTTCTGGCAATTGATCGGCGAACTCGTGTCCGATAATTACTTCGGCGCATTGCGATCGTGGTGCCGAGAGCACAATCTGCCGTCCGGCGGCCATCTGCTGCTTGAGGAGTTTCCCGTGCAGCATGTTCCGAACTACGGCGATTTGTTCCGCTGCCTGCGTCAGCTCGACGCGCCGGGAATGGACTGCCTGACGATGAAGCCTGCGCAAGCGCCTTGGATGGTGGCCAAGATGGTCGGCAGCATTGCCGACCTGCAAGGCAAGCTGCACACGATGAGCGAAACGACCGAGTTTCACGAGCTGAATTGCAGTCCGCCTTTGGCAATATCGCTTGCCGAGTACAGGGGCACCTGCAATCGGCTGATAGCCGGAGGCATCAATAAGATTACGACGTACAGTAAGTTCCCGGAATTAAGCGATGAGGAGTTGGCTGAGCTGAACGTCTGGATCGGCCGCTGCTGTGCCTTGCTCAAAGGCGGTCGTCACGTGGCGGATGTGGCGGTGTATTATCCGATCGAAAGCTTATGGACCGCTTTCGCGCCTTCGCGCCATTGGGTCGACGAGGCGGGGCCGCAAGCCGAGCGCATCGCCAAGCTGTTCGAGGACGCAAGCAACGCTCTGTACAAGTCGCAATACGAATTTACTTATTTGGACAACACGGCCTTATCCGCTTGCGAGGTGTCGGACGGCAAGCTGGTGTACGGCGAATTGAGCTGGAAAGCGCTAGTGCTTCCGGGCGTCACAACCTTGAGGAGCGAAGCTGTCCGCGTCATCGAAGCATTCTGGCGGGCGGGCGGTACCGTCATCGCATTGGGAGACGTGCCAGTCAATACCGAGCAAAGCTTCCCGTGCCCCGATCTGCAGGCTTTGTCCGCGAATATCTTCGACGGCAGCGACAACGGCTATCGGATTGTGGACGACGTGGCGACGGCGCTGCCGGCCACCCTCGTTCGCGACTTTGTCAAGGACGTGACGGTCGGGCAGCCGGATTCAGAGCTGCGCGTCGCCCATCGGCTCATAGAAGGCAAAGACATTTATTTTATCATCAACGATAGCCCGGATGCCTGGGAAGGGGACGTCACGATCGCGGGCGTCTCCCGTGGTGGAACAATCCTGCGGCTGGACCCCGCGACAGGAGACGCAACTCCGATTGAAGCGGGGCGGCCTATCCGGCTGGCGCTGGGCGAATACGGCGGCGTGCTGCTGGTCGTTGATAAGACGAATAGGACCATAACGACGGAGGTAACGACAAAATGACGACTAAGTCCAAACGCGGATTGCGCTTTTTCCTTCCGGCATTGACACTTTCCCTGACGCTGTCCGCATGCAGCGGCGGCAACTCGCCGGACGCATCTCCGGCCGAATCGTCGGCCAGCGCGACGAGTACGAGCAGCGCTTCGCCGGCCGCAACCGGCAAATACGACCCGGCGATCGAGCTGTCCACGGTGCGGGTTCTTTATGACGGCGATACGTTCGCCGGGGATGTGTCGATGGACAACAACATCTGGTATCAAACGTACGACAGCGAGCTGGGAATCAAAGTGAAGAATCTGTGGACCGTCCCGTCCGCGCAGTGGGAACAGAAGATGAACATTACCATTGCGTCCAACAACATTCCCGACTTCATGGCGGTCAACTCCAAACAGTTGAACCAGCTGATGAAATCGGACATGATCCAGGATCTGACCCAAGCCTACAACGACTATGCGACGCCGTTGACCCGGCAGATCATGGAGTCGGACAACGGCATCGGCATGAAATCCGCCACCTTCCAAGGCAAGCTGATGGCGCTGCCAAGCATGAGCAGTTCGCTCGACCAGGCTTCGATGATCTGGGTGCGTACCGACTGGCTGACGAAGCTGGGACTGGCCGAGCCGAAGACGATGGACGACGTGTTGAAAATATCCGAAGCGTTCACGAACGGCGATCCGGACGGCAACGGCAAGAAAGACACGTACGGGTTGGCCGTGCAGAAGGAGCTGTTCGGTTGGCTCGCCGCTTTGCAAGGCTTTTTCGAAGGCTACCACGCCTACCCGAACAGCTGGATCAAGGATGCAAGCGGCAAACTCGTTTACGGCAGTGTACAACCGGAAGTTAAGACCGCGCTCGCCAAGCTGCAGGAAATGTACAACGCCGGCCAGATCGACCGCGAGTTCGGCGTGAAGGATTACGGCAAGTTGGCGGAGGATATGACGGCCAACCGGGTGGGGCTGCAGTTCGGCATGTCCGGCAACGCGTTCTACCCTTATCCGGATCATGTGAAGAACAACCCAGATGCGGACTGGAAAGCGTTCCCGATCGTATCCGCCGACGACAAGCCGGCCAAGGTGGCGCTTAACAACGGCGTTCTGCAATATTACGTCGTCAACAAGAACGTCAAAAATCCGGAAGCGGTCGTCAAATTGCTGAACTTCGCCGTAGAGAAGCAGTACGGCGAGAAGGGCCGCGATCTGGCGTTCTGGACATCCGAGGACGCGCCAAACCTGTGGCATACGGCGGCGGTCATCGGCCAGGACGCCAGACAGAACATCAATATTTACCTGAATATCAAGGACGCGGCGGCGAACGGCGCGGAGCTGTCCTATGACGCGAAGGACAACTACGACCAGATTCAGAAGTTTCTAGCCGGCGACAAGAGCTTCTGGGGCACTTACAGATGGGCGGGAGAAGAAGGCTCGCTCAGCGTGCTCGATCTGTACGATACGGAGAAGCGCATCCAGTTCAATGAGTTTTACGGCGCTGCGACGGACACTATGACGGCCAAGATGGCGTCGCTCGACAAGATCCGGTTGGAGACGTTCACGCGAATCATCATGGGTTCAGCGTCGATCGACGAATTCGACAAGTTCGTCAGCCAGTGGAACTCGCTCGGCGGCGCGGACATTACCCAAGAAGTCAACGACTGGGCCGCATCCCTGCAATAAGCGGCGGTTCGATCAGAATGGGCGGGGAGGACGAAGCGTTTCGCATTCCTTACCGCCCATGAAAGGAGTTGCCGATATTGCATAAATCGGAAAGAACGGGAAAGTGGTCGACGGAGTTGCCGCTCCACCTTATGGTGCTGCCGGCCGCGGTCCTGATCGCGATCTTCAGCTACGGCCCGATGGTCGGGCTGACGATCGCCTTTCAGGATTTTAATCCGTCGAAAGGGTTTTTCGGCTCGCCGTTCAACAATCTCGATAATTTTCGCTACGTGCTGCAGCTGCCCGATTTGCCGGGCATCCTGTTCAACACCGTCTACATTTCTATGCTGAAAATCGTGGCGGGCGGCATCGTGCCGATTCTGTTCGCCGTGCTGCTGAACGAAGTGCGGGTACGGTTCTTCAAGCGGACGGTTCAAACGCTCGTTTATTTGCCCCACTTCCTGTCCTGGGTGCTGCTTGGCGGCATCCTGATCGAAATCCTTTCTCCTTCCAGCGGGATCGTCAACGCCGTACTCGGTTTTTTCGGCATCGAACCGGTCTTTTTCCTCGGGGATTATCGGATTTTCCCTTACGTGCTCGTTGCGACGGACGTCTGGAAGGAATTCGGCTTCGGCACAATCGTTTATTTGGCGGCGCTGACCGCCGTCGATCCGCGCTTGTACGAAGCGTGCGTCATCGACGGGGGTAACCGCTGGAAGCAAACGATCCATGTGACGATCCCGGCGTTGTTTCCGGTCATTATTTTGCTGTTGACGCTGAGCCTCGGCAATATTCTAAACGCGGGATTCGATCAGGTGTTCAACCTGTACAGTCCGCTCGTTTACCGTTCGGGCGACGTTATCGACACCGCGGTGTACCGGATGGGCTTGCTCGACATGCAGTTCGGCGTGGCGACGGCGGTCGGCCTGTTCAAATCGGTTGTGTCGCTGGTATTTATTTCGCTGTCTTACTTTCTGGCCTACCGGTTGGCTGGCTATAGAATTTTTTGAGTGGGTGAACAGATGATGGTACAGAAAAGCTCGCCGGGGAGAATGCTGTTTCAGTTCGCAAACTATTCGCTGCTCGCGATTATTGCGGCGGTATGCTGCCTGCCGTTGATTCATATTGCGGCTATTTCCTTCAGCTCCAGCTCTGCGGCAACCGCCGGTCTGGTGAACGTATGGCCCGTCGATTTTACGACGATGGCTTATCAGTACACACTGTCGAAATCGGAATTTCTCACCTCGTTTCTCGTTGCGCTCGAAAGAATCGCGATCGGCGTGCCGCTGGCGATGCTGCTGACCGTGCTGGTCGCGTTCCCGCTGTCCAAGGAATCGAGGCATTTTCGTTTCCGCAGCGTTTACGTCTGGTATTTTGTCGTCACGATTTTGTTCAACGGCGGGCTGATTCCGTTTTATGTGTTGCTGAAGGAGCTGCACCTGCTGGATACGATCTGGGCGCTGACGCTTCCTGCCGCGGTGCCGGTGTTCAATGTCATTCTGCTGCTGAATTTTATGCGCGGATTGCCCCGGGAGCTGTCGGAAGCGGCCTATATCGACGGAGCTGGCCACTGGTCGACGCTATGGAAGGTGATCTTTCCGCTCTCCAAGCCGGTGTTGGCGACGGTGCTGCTGTTCACGTGCGTAACGCACTGGAATTCGTGGTTCGACGGCCTGATTCTCATGAACGACCCGCATAACTACCCGCTGCAAAGCTACCTGCAGACGGTCATTATCAACCAGGACCCGCGCTTCATGACGGTGTCTGAACTGAAGGTGTTGTCAGAGGTGTCCAACCGAACGGCGAAAGCGGCGCAAACGCTGGTGGCGGCATTGCCGATATTGCTTGTCTATCCGTTCCTGCAACGGTTTTTCATCAGCGGCATCGTGCTCGGCAGTGTAAAAGGGTAAAAGATTCGGGATTCGACGAGCAAGGAGTGCAAGCGCAATGGGCGAAAGATGGAAGGAATTGATGGATGGCGCGCAGGTGCCGGGATATATCGCGCCTTTATTCTGGCAGCATGGCGAAGACGGAGAACTGCTGCGCGAAGAAATCCGGCAAATGCGCGCGGCGGGCATCGACAGCTTCGTCGTCGAATCGCGTCCGCACCCGGATTATTTGGGCGACGGCTGGTGGCGCGATCTGGAAGTCATCCTAGCGGAGGCGCTAGAGTTGGATATGAAGGTATGGTTGTTCGACGATTGCCAGTTTCCGAGCGGGTTCGCAGGCGGATTCGCCCGCGACGCACATCCGGAATATTTGAAGACGTATTTGGCGGAAAGGCATATTGACGCGATTGGCCCGCTGAAGGGCAGTTCGTTTCTCGTCGATCTGTGGCTGGAAAAAGAGGAGAAGCTGCTGGGCGTCGTCGCCGCCAAACGCGCGGACGGCGCAGACGGCGCGGACGGTACAAACGGTGCAGACCGAATTGACGGTGCGACTTTGACGGATATCGGGCATCTCGTACACGACGGCGTGCTTCACTGGGACGTTCCCGAAGGCGCATGGCGGGTGTTCATTCTTGTTCGCACGCGCCTTGGCGGCGAGGCCTATACGAAGGACTATATCAATCCGATCGACGAACGGGCGGTCGGGATGTTTATCGATCGCATTTACGAAGCGCATTACCGCAAGTATGCGGAGCATTTCGGGCGAACGATCGCGGGATTTTTCACAGACGAGCCGCGCTTCGGCAACGTCGGTTCCTACGATGCGAGCCTCGGCCGCAAGCAGTTGGAGTTTCCTTACGGCGGAGAGCCCGCCAAGCCCGGCTATTCGCCGTACGTATTACCTTGGTCGGACACGCTGCCGGCGGAATTGGACAAGGCGTGGAACGGCAGCCAGGACGGGAGCGTAAGCGTCAGCGTCAGCGGAGGAAATGGAAACGAAAACGGACAGGAACAAGCGCAAGCACAGGGACTGAATGCCATTCGCCGGTGGCTGCCGCTGCTTTGGTATGAGGGCGGCGACCAGACCGCGGCGGTGCGGTTCACTTTTATGAATACGGTCAGCAAGCTGTTCGGACAAAACTACATGCGCCAAATCGGCGATTGGTGCCGGTCGCACGGCGTTAAGCTGATCGGACACGTGGTCGAGGACAACGGGGCACACGCGCGGCTCGGGTTCGGCAGCGGACACTTCTTCCGTTCGGTGAGCGGGATGGACTATTCCGGCGTCGACGTCGTCTACCATCTGTGGCCGGAATTTACGGAAGGGAAATTTCATTCGCCGTTCGGCTATCTCGACGCGGATTTCTTCTATTGGGGCTTAATCAAAATGGCCAGCTCCGCCGCGCACATTGACCCCGCGAAGCAGGGGACGACGATTTGCGAAGCGTTCGGCGCTTACGGCTGGCAAGAGGGACTTAAGCTGATGAAATGGATCACGGACCATATTTGCGTCCGGGGCGTGAATTTCATCGTGCCGCATGCGTTCTCGCCGAAATACCCGGATCCCGATTGCCCGCCTCACTTCTATGCACGGGGAGAAAATCCGCAGTGGCGGTTTTTCACGGAATGGTCCCGTTACGCCAACCGGGTCTGCCATCTGCTCTCCGGCGGGCGTCATGTCGCATCAGCGGCGGTCGTCTATCATGCCGAAGCGGAATGGGCTGGCGGCTATCAGCCGTTCGAAAAGGTCGTCAAAGAACTGGCACTGCGCCAAATCGACTGCGATGTCGTTCCGATCGACACGATTGTCGCGCAAGCTGCGGTCACGGCTGTACGCGACGGCCAACTGGTCATCCACGAAGAAAGCTACAAGATCATAATCGTTCCGTACGCGGAGTGTTTGCCCGAAGCTTTTATGACCGCATTGCTTGAACTGACGAGGCACGGAGCGACGGTTCTGTTCTCGGACGGTTTGCCAAGCCGAAGTGTGGAAAATAGCGCAGGATTGCCGGAGTTGCTCGGGGAGCTGGCGCGGAGAACCGCCGTCTGCGCATTGGATGGGTTGTCCGATTGGTTGGGGCTGCACGGCTTACGCGACATAGAAGTCGGCAAACGCGAACCTTCGCTGCGGTATTGCCATTACGTCCGCGAAGGAGAGGAGCTTTATTTCTTCGTCAATGAGAGCCGTTCGAAGGTTGTTCATACCCCGGTCACGATGAAGCATGGCCGCGTCAAGCCGGTCGCCTACGACGCGCTACGCCACGAAGCGTACGAAATCGATTGTGTTAGCGATGGAGAGACGACGACGGTCGATCTATGGCTGGAGCCGTATGAATCCATCTTCCTCGTCTATTCAACCGCCGGAAATGCGTTCGTTAACGAAGCGCTGCAGCAAGCACATTTCTCCGCGCGTCAATCCGGTCAACAGCTTGCTGAGCTGCTGGGACAATGGACGGTCAGTCTGGCCGATGCGGAGAACTATCCGCAATTCCGTCCGGCAGCGCAGCTGGATGCGTTGACGAATCTGGCGAGTCCCGCGCTGTTTCCGTCGTTCTCCGGAACGATCAGCTATGAAACGAAATTCGAGGTGCGGGCGGAAGAGGTGGAGCTGTACGCAACGCTCGACCTGAATGAAGCTTACGAAATTACCGAGGCATGGCTGAACGACCAGCCGCTCGGTATCCGGATTTGCCCGCCGTACCGGTACGACATCGGCGGTAGAGTCACGGCAGGCGTGAACCGCTTGCGTATCGAAGTGACCAATACGCTGGTCAAGCGGCAGCCGTCCGCCTTCGATCGGGCGATGGCTCAGGAGCCTTCGGGATTGATCGGACCCGTCGTTATCACCAATGGATGGAGGAAACCAGGATGACCACGAGCTTTAAGCCTCAGGTTGCCGTTTATTATTTTCCCAATTATCATCTCGATCCGATCAATGAGCGGACTCACGGGAAAGGCTGGACCGAATGGGAGCTGGTGAAGCGCGCCACACCCCGATTCCCGGGACACGAGCAGCCGAAAGAACCTTTGTGGGGCTACCTGGACGAGTCGAAGCCGGAAACGGCTGAACGTCAAATCGCAGCAGCGGCTGACCACGGCATCGACGCTTTTATATATGACTGGTACTGGTACGACAATCAGCCGTTTTTGCACCGCGCGTTGGAAGAGGGCTATTTACATGCCGAAAACCGCGAGCGGCTGAAGTTTGCGCTGATGTGGGCGAACCACGACTGGCTGAATATTTTTCCGTACAAGCGGGGGATGAACCATACGGTGCTCTCGAGCGGACTTGTGTCCGATGAGGCGTTCGAAGCGGCAACCGATTACGTGATCGCCAACTATTTTAGCCAACCGTCCTATTGGCGTGTGAACGGCGGCTTGTACTTTTCCTTCTATGAATTAATGAGTCTTATTCAAAGCTTTGGCACGATGGATGCGACTAAACGCGCGCTCGACCGCTTCCGTACAAAAGTACGGGCCGCCGGATTAGGCGAACTGCACGTGAACGCGGTCGTATGGGGAATTCAGAACTTGCCGGGCGAGAAAAAGCTGGAGCGGCCGGACGAGATGGCGCGAGCGCTCGGGGTGGACAGCGTCACCTCCTACGTGTGGATTCACAACGTGCCGCTGGAGGAGTTTCCAACCGTTGATTACGCCAAAGTCGCCAAACAGGCCGAACAGGACTGGACCAAGTTCAAGCACGAATTTTCGGTGCCCTATTTCCCCAACGTCTCGATGGGATGGGACCCGAGTCCGCGCACGGTGCAGTCGGATATTTACGATGCGCTCGGGTATCCTTTTACGCCGATTATTACTGGAAATACGCCGGAAAGTTTTGAAGAAGCGATGAATGCGGTGAAAAAGTTTCTGGCCGGGTCGGACGAAGGCGTTCCGCAGATCGTAACTGTTAATTCCTGGAACGAATGGACCGAGGGCAGCTATATCGAACCGGACACGGTGCACGGCACCGCTTATCTAGAAGCGATTCGCCGCGTCTTCGGCGATACGTCGAACGTGTGAGTTGTTCCTAGGGCGACCGGTTGGCAAGGCTTACGGGTCGCAGCTCCATATTGGGTGCCGGGAGACATGTGCAGGATTACATTGTCTGCAGTGTTCCAAGCAGTCAAATCATAATATGAAAACCATCGGCTGCCTTCAGTAACAAACCTGAAGGAGCCGATTGTTATTTCAATGAGAAATGACTGAACATTCGAGGACTCGGTTAAGAGTGTAAGTTCATGTCCTTTAAAGATGCATGTTCTTGTCCTCCAACAGTTCCATCGGCGGGTCGAATTAGGGTGGAACCACGAGCTGAACGCACTCGTCAAGGGACTACGATTGAACAGGTTGCTGAGTCCATCAGTCCAAGCTTAAAGAAAAACGCGGTAGCCGGCAAAATCAATGGAAAACCCGTTGATCTAAACAGGCCAATCGAAGAGGATAGCCATATCGGGATCATTACGCTCGACAGCCAGATTGACTGACTGTATCTGTCAGGTTATTCGGATATAATGGAGACAAAGCGGTGAAGCAAGGAGGGATTCGATTTGGAATGGAATTATTACGATTCGTTCATTACGGTAGCGGGGGATTGTCCTGCCGAGAGAGGAATGATTCCTCCGGAGAAGAAAAACGGCAGAACGAAGCCGCGCATCGAGTATGAAATGCTCTTCAACCATCCGTACACTTATACGCAAGAGGAGCTTCTCTATCAAACCTATGTCCAGCACAAGGAGATTTCCGAAGAGGAGCTTTCGGCACGGGGAGATCAAATTCGCGAGGCTTTTTTCCAGAAGCCTATGCCTTGCTTGCGGGCATCGATGCTGCCGAAGAAATACGGCTGGGGCCTGCATTTCGATACGGAGGGGAGAATCGCCCTCGTTGCTCGGGAGTCCGCGGAATATGACGATTTTACAAATGGGAATGGCGGGGATTTGAGAATATTAGCCGCAATGCGGAATAGTCGATAGAAGAGAAAACAAATAACAAAAGCCGGACCCATGGGGATTCCGGCTTTTCGCATTGTAGTAATCGTTGCGCCCCTTGCGCCCCTAAGCCTGCTTCACAGAGCTAGAGTTGTCCGAACCCATTACGTTTGCAGCGACCCAATCGGCAGGAATATCCGAAGCTTTGTCGTGGGGGTTTTTAATAGTAATCCGAGAGTAGTCCTCTTCCTCTGTAGGGAGGGGATGAATTTCGGTTAGGCAAAGCCTAACTGTATTTGTCTATTTGCCTGAATCCGACATCAGAATCGATCGCTTATCATATTTTCTAAAGTTGGAATGGAGGATGTTTTTGTAGTATAATAGGAATATACGTTCCCATTATGGCGGTGAACCTTTGTGCAAATAACCTTTCAGTTTCGCCTCTATCCGACCCCCGAACAGGAACAACAAATGAATCGAACGCTGGATTTGTGCCGGAAGCTTTACAATCAGGCCAAGGAACAACGTGAGACCGCCTACAACCAAGAAGGTAAAACCATCACTTATGCCATGCAGCAGAACGACTTGCCTGCCTTAAAGAAGGAATTTCCAGCCTACAAGGAAGTCCATTCGCAAGTGCTGCAGGATTGCCTACAACGTTTGGACGATGCCTATCAGCGTTTCTTCCGCGGTGAAGCAGGGTACCCCCACTACAAGTCGGCAGACCGATACGTCTCCTTTACCTACCCGCAGCCCGGTGCGGTACAAAAGACATTTGCCAAAGAGGGAACCGTCTATCTCCCAAAAATCGGCGTTGTCAAAATGAATGTCCACCGTCCCTTCGACCGGGTGAGCGTGACGCAAATCAATGTGAAACGATATGGGGAACGGTGGATGATCAACATCAGCGTGAAAGTGCCGAATACGGAAGTCATGCAAGCGGTGGAATCCGCCGTCGGCATTGACGTAGGGCTGAGCTCGTTTGCGGCGCTGTCCGATGAAACAAAGGTGGACAACCCGCGGTATTTGCGCAAAGCGGAGAAGCGGCTGAGGCGCGCTCAGCGGCGGCTTTCCCGCAAACAACGAAATTCCCGCAACCGGCAGAAGGCCAAACGAAAGGTCGCCAAAACCCACCAAAAAGTCGCGCGGCAGCGCAAAGACTTTCTGCATAAACAATCGTACCGCATCGTTCAGGGCCATGATCTGATCGCGGTGGAACAGTTGAAAGTTAGGAACATGGTACGCAACCGCCGCCTGGCCAAAAGCATCTCGGATGCCGGATGGAGAAAGTTTATCACCTACCTGTCCTATAAAGCCGAAAGACATGGAAAGCGATTCGTTCAAGTGCCTGCCCACGGTACATCGCAGACCTGTCTATGTGGCGCGGACGTTCCGAAAACGTTGGCAGTTAGGGTTCATGAATGTAAAAGATGCGGGCTTATTCAAGACAGAGACGTTGTTTCGGCCAAGATTATCTTGCAGCGCGCCTTGAAAATATCAGCTTGATGGGCCGAACACCGTAGGGAGGGTTTGCCCCGAACGGGATGCGAGCAGCATCGAACGCTTGTGGAGATCATGTAAGACCTTTCTCCCGGGAAAGGCAGAGATCGTCGAAACAAGAAGCCCCCGCCTCAGTAGGCGGTGGGAGCATTCACTTGGATATTTTTCAAGCCGCGTGACACGTTGATGCATAGGGTCAAGAAAATGCAATAAAGGGTAAACTCAAAAGCGGAGTGGACAAGCAATACCGTCGTGCTTGGATCGTCTATTCTAGAGATGTATTTGCTAAGAACGTTTGTAATGAAGAAGAAGATAATCAACGGTGCAGCTAGCCAGCGAATGATACGGCCCTGCTTTTCAACGCCGATTGCCTCTCGAGAGTAATGCGTTCCAATCCAATTGTAGGTCGAGGGTATACCATAAAAGTTGTAGAACGGCACCATCATGCAAGCAAGCGACGAGCCTGGCGAACGGGGGTAGTTGGGGAACACGGCAATTAAATCCATATGTATTCGGTAGATCCATATTAAATAAATAACGAGGATAATGTAATAAAGAACGACCGAGCTTAAATTTACAAACCCGTTCAAGGAGTATGCATGTTCGATGAAGAAGTCAATGTCAATGGCATAGATAATCGTGCTTAATAGTTCTAACGCTGACAACACGACTAAAGCCCAGAGCAATAAGGACAGAACATTGGACATCAATTCCGATTTAAGTTTCATTCGCTGTATTCTCCTCATCCAGATGGTTTAACGTTCTTAGAAAATCCAGCGCTTCCTCCATGGTTTCCACCGGTACGACTTGAAGGCTCAGATGCAGTTCTTGCGCGACCAGTTCGGCTTCCTCCTCGTTGCTGAGCCCTTCATAGTAGAAATGTTCTTTATCTTTAGGTACGAAAAAATAATCCGCCCCAAACTTCTCCGCTGTCCGAAGCTTATCCCGTATCCCCCCGACGGAGCCAACCGTATGGTCTGCTTCCATCGTTCCCGTCCCGGAGATGACATACCGGCCATTCCCGGAGAAATCCAAGTGTTGTTCCTCTTCGACCAAGCCGATGCCAAGCATTAGCCCGAGCGAATCGCCGTAATAGTTGGACGTTTCTTCGACAAGGGTGTCTAATCTTTGCTCTAATTCATCATCCGATACCTGATCATCCATCTGCTCGCCCGCAGAACTTACCGCATTTCTAATGGTTTCATTTCGAGCCTGTTCGCCGATTTCTTCAACGTTGGAAAATTCGTCTTTGGCTGAAGCGTCGGCTGGAACGAATTGCGCATCCGGCATCGCTCGCCGCAGGGACCACCGTTCATACAAATTTCGAGTGTATCCTTCGCGTACATAGCAGAAGCTCACGCTGCCATTCACGCCGATTTCTTGAACGGAGACAATTTCTCCGGGGGCCGTGAAGCGATAATATTGCGGGAGAAAACAATAAGTTGCTACGCTGATCGGAAGGAGCAGGAGCACGGATACGATAAGGATATCCGGGCGGATTCGCAGTTTAGTCAACTTTTGCGCCAATGTCATCAAGTCCAATCTTGGTAAATGTTACTTTCCTAAGGAAAATTCGACAACAATTTCATGAATCCCTTTGATTTTCGACAAATTTTACACAATATGTTCCTATCGATGATTCTGAGTTAAATATTACCTATTAGTGTTATGCCTAAGTGCAATTAACTTAGGAGGAATTCCCGTGATCGGTAAGGACAGATTCAAGGGATGGTCGCTCGGACCTCGTACGATCCAGAACCAATTTTTGCTAACGTTTATGTCAGTCGTTCTCGTCATCACGATTACTCTAACCTGGGTGAGCTATGCATTTTCCAGACAGTTGATCGCGGACGGCATTGAGGAGAAACTGAAAAGCCAGGCGCATCAATACGTGAATGAAATCGAGAACAAACTCATTTCGACCGTCCTTACTCCGCAGACTCTGGCCCCGGTAGCGGAGGCCAATGGTACTTTGGGCGGGCAAGTCTCATACGAGGATCCGTATTTGGATCAGACGACAGGGACGGCGATGGTCAAAGTGAAGGTTCCCTATTTTGACGAAAATGCAACTTTAATAGGCGTAACGACAGCGGACATCCCGCTAGATAACATACAGCAACTTGTCGGGAGCATTACGGTAGGGAGGAATGGCTCGGCCATCATGATCGATAAGACCGGTCTAATCCTGTCCAGCAAAGATTATGCCAAGATGATGACGGAGAAGCTCACCGATGACCCGAATAAATCGCTAGCCGACTTAGCCCGGCAGATGCTGGCATCTCCTGCGCCCGAAGAGGCCGCCGACGGAGAGAGTGCAACGAGCGAAAGCGTGCCAAGCGAAAACGCGATGAGCGAAAATGTACCAAGCGAGAGCGCGGCAGCGAGTTCCGATGATGGAGCAGGTTCGGAGGCCACGGATGATACGGAGGGCGACCTGGCGGGTCTCGGCCTTGAGCTGGACTTGAGTTCCGATGACGGCACGGTTCAGGAGAGCCCGGCCTCCGCAGCCGAACCGAGTGGTTCAGCCAACGATCAGCTAGTGGATGAGCTCGATGCGAATGTGACTGCGCCTATTCAGAATATCGAGGGCATGGGAACTTATGAGAATTTAGGGCGCACTATACGGGTCTATTATGTCACGGTTCCGGATACGGGCTGGCTGCTTGCCCTTACCATCCCGGAAAGCGAGCTATATGGACCTTTATTCAAGCTCTTCGAGCCTATGATCTCTATCATCATTGTTTCCTGCGTAATCGTTGCTTTGTTCGCGCATTTGTATAGCCGTTATATTCTGAAAAATATTCGGGACATCGATCGTCTGGCCATCGCCATGTCGGAAGGCGATTTCACGAAACGTACCCAGATGCGGTCTGGTAACGAGCTTCAAAGGCTTGGAGATAGATTTAACCAGACGTTGGACGGGTTGTGCGATACGATGGACAGCATAGCCGCCGCCTCACACGAAATGTCGGCTCACGCCGATCAGATGAAGAGCGGGACGGAGGAAACGACGCGCGCGGCCGAGGAAATCGCCAACTCTATTCAGAACGTCTCCGAAGGAGCGGAACGGGAGGCGGGAATCGTACTAGGCTTCAAGGACGCAGCCCAGGATGTTCTCAGTCGAGTCAAACAAATTAATGCCGGCACGGAGCGGATGTCGGAACTGGCTATGAAAGCGAAAGCGGCGTCCGAGGGCGGCAACCAATCACTGACGCAGGTTATTCAGCAGATGGATACGATCCATTATTCGGTGCAAACATCCTCCGAATATGTCCTTAAGTTGAAACAGAGCTCAAATGCCATCGATGAGATTGTAGCCTTCATTACTTCCGTTGCATCGCAAACGAGCCTCTTGGCGCTCAACGCGGCGATCGAGGCAGCTAGGGCGGGAGAGGCGGGCAAGGGGTTCTCGGTTGTATCCATGGAAATTCGCAAGCTTGCTGACCAATCCTCCCGTGCAGCCGGAGAAATTAGCGGGCTGCTCTCGGAAATTCAAGGCTCCATCGCTCATGCGGCGCTTAGCATGGATGAAGGAACGGATGCCGCTAGCGCCGGGATCGAGCTTGCCCGTGAAGCGGAGCAGTCTTTCGGCGGCATCGGGAGCAGTATCGAGAAGGTCACGCTGCAAGCTGCCGATGTGTACGATTCCATCCGGCAAATTGTCGCGAGCACGGACAGCATGGCCGCATCGGTGCAGGATTTGCTGAGGATTGCGGCCAAGAACGCGAACGATACGGGCAACATCGCCGCAGCGGCCGAGGAGCAGAATGCTGCCATGCAGCAAGTTGCTGCATCTGCCGCTTATCTCGCAAGCTTGTCCCGCGAATTGAAAGAGAAAGTTCAGCCTTTTAAGAAGACAACAGCTAAGAAATAGTCAGGTGAATGCAAAAACCCACCCTCATGGCCGCGAAGCCGATAGGTGGGTTTGTTTTTACCATCCGAAGTCCAGTGTCTTGCCCGTTTCCGAATATGTTTTGATGTTGCTTAGGATCATAGGCCAGCTTTCGGAGGTGTTGGAGAACGAAGGGTGGTTGTCCGTCCACTGGTCGTTGACCAAGGTTAACTTAGTCGTGTTGCCGACGGTCTCAAGCGTTATCGTGATGCGGCTCTCGAGCTCAGCGTGGTTCGGATTATAAGAAGGTCCCGGGTGCTCCGTGCAACTGAACACTTTGTTCGGTTCGAAGACAAGCACCTTGCCGTAGACATGAACCGTTTCATCGCCGTCGCTGCCCGGTCCGACATACTTATATGGACTGCCCGGTTCGAAAGTGGAGTCGATGATGCAACCGAAGAAATTGGCCTTGGTTCCCTCCGGCGAGACGAAAGAATTCCATACGACTTCGGCGGAAGCCCCGATATAAAATACGAATTTTAGTTCCATGATTAAATCCCCTTTCGCGTGCAATTAGATGACGTAGTTCACTCCGGTTACTATCTTTTATGGTAGAATAACACGAGAGAATAGTATTGTAAAAACGCGACAGACCGGAGTACGGAAGGAGCCGGATGGATGGATCCCAAAGCCGATCATTCAACAAAAGGAATATTGCAAGCGGATGCGGGTAAGCAGAAATTCAGTCTCTTGCGGTACGAGCCAGCGGAAAAGCTCCGAGTGTACATTCAGCATTATTGGGTGGTCGAGTGGGATTTAAGGGGTCAAGAGCCTTATCGTCAGGTCGTGCTTTCCCATCCTAACGTCAATCTGGTTTTCGAGCCCGGCCGTACCCGGTTGTACGGAATCTGGGAGAAGACCTCCGAGCAACTGCTTCAAGGCCAAGGCAGCGTGTTCGCCGTTAAATTCAATCCCGGCGGATTTTATCCTTTCTGGAAGCAGCCCGTCTCGAAATTAACCGGCTCATCAATGGCATTAACGGAAGTGTTCGGTGAAAGCGCGCGGATACTTGAGGAAGATATTCTTGCTACGAAAAACGTTGCTCATCTAGTCGAACGGATTGATCGTTTTTTCATCTCGCATCTTCCGGAACAAGACGATAACGTCGCGCTTCTGAATGAGATGGTAGCCGTTCTCATAGCGGAGAAGGACATTCTCAAGGTTGAACATTTGGCTAGTCGTTTCGGCATGAGCATGCGAACATTACAGCGGCTCTTCAGTAAATACGTTGGCGTAAACCCGAAGGGTGTCATTCAACGATATCGGCTTCATGAGGTCGCCGAGAAGATCGAAAACGGGGAAGCCATAGACTGGGTAAAACTAGCTACGGATATGGGATACTACGATCAAGCCCATTTCATTAAGGATTTCAAAGCCATCCTGGGCAAGTCGCCCGATGAGTATATAAGATCAATCGACCATTCCAGAGAAGCATGAGACAGATTACGGCGTTTTGGCTAAAAATAGGTGAAAAACCACGGATTACATGATATAGTGTTGGATATATCTAGAAATGAAAGCGGAGGAAATGCAAATGAGCATGAGCGTTGGAGGCAGTCGTGGAGAAGGCGTTATCACCCAGTCAGTTCAATCGGGTGTGCAGAGAGCTGAACAAGTCGTTCAAGAAATGATCAACGATGTGAAGAACGATCCAGCGAAAACATTGCGTGAATTGCAGCAGCCGTCCGGATTGAGTACGTTCTTGGATATCCGCATTTAATTTAATCGCCAAGTCATCTGCATGACGCGGCTTTATAGGCTGAACGAGGTAGCAATGCGACCACGTTCAGCCTTATTGGGTTTGCATATAACTTTCGTTTCTAAGATAGCAATTGGCTGAGCTCGTCGGTCAATTGCTGAACCTCCTCCGGTCTGCCGTGCAACTGAACGGGAGTGTTCTGGAAGAGCTTGATTCGCCAATTACCCGCTTGCTTCACCGCCATAATGGTCTGATGCGCGTGTACATTGGGGTTAAGCTCCGATTGCCCGCGCGGCACCATACCTGCGACGGCACGAAGATAAGCGATATCGGGGCCCAATAATCGAATCACCCGAACTTTGTTCACGTAGGCGGCAGTAGGGTGATCGGCAAATATAGGCGCAAGATGCGCGGAAATTTCCGACTGTCCTCCGATAAAAGTTCCATCATATCCGATGAGCTCGCCATCCTCTGCGAACAGCTTAGCCATGTCGTCCGCATTGCGGTTGTTCCATCCTTGTAACAATTGTTGATACAGCGTATAGATTTCCTTTTCCTCGGCAGAGTATGTGTTATTCGATTGGTTAGCCATTTTCCCGTGCGCTCCCCTTCCGTAATTGAATGATATATTCCGTTACTTTCGTGTCCTCCGCTTGCGGATAGTCGCAGCCTAGGCCGTCTGCGACTGCTTTCCCAACCGTTCTGACTAACTCGCCGGTCTCGAGGAGCGCATTCCAGTTGTGCTCCGGATCGCCGCCTACATACGTTTTGGCAAACGCGGTCCAAACGTCCCCCGGCAAAAACCTTTCAAGCCATCTGCCAGCTTTCCCCGTGTTAATATTCCATCCGTTATTCATCCCGATGTACCAGGACAGCAACGTCACTACGGCATCCCTGACGACGACATCCAGCATGTACTTGGCATAAGGAAGCTCGCCTCTCCATAGCCCCTTGGCGACATTCGTCGAACACCACCAAATTTCGTTTAACGCCTCGTCATATTGCTCTTTGCTCGGTTTATTAGTGACATAGGAGCGATCGCTTGCAGGCTCTATTATACCCATTAGGTTTTCTTTGTCCAAGAGCACCTTCGTCAGGCTATCTGCAGGTTCTATGATTTGCTCTGTTTTTCGAATTGAGAGATCGACCCGTACGCCATCCGTAAAAAGCATCAAGAAGATAGGCCAATCCTCGGCATCCTCCTGAATGGTGTTATGCTGCATAATGATGAGCTCGCCGAACTTTGAAATCCACTCCTGATTCTCGACAAAAGAGTTTGTATCCATCACGCCGAAAATGACATCATAATCGCACAAAATATCTTTGCTTACTTTAGGGTTTACGCGCGAGCCATTTAGGAGAACGACCTTAACCCGAGCATCAAGTTCGGCATAGCGCAGCAATTGTGATATAACTTCTTTTTCGCTTCTCATTTTGATCACCTGATTAATGTATTAGACATAAGTCGTTTACTTCCCTGCTGCTGTACGGATTTTGATGGCCGCAACCGATATAAGAGGTAGAGAGAGAAGGAGTGTGAAGGAAGAGATGACTGGACCTGAAATTCCGCAAATTAAAGGTGAGGAAATGATCTTCCTTGCCGGAGAAACGATTTTTCACGAGGGAGATACCGGAAGGCAAATGTACGTCTTGCTGGAGGGAACGGTGGTAGTAAACGTCGTGTCGGACGGTACCCGCATTCCCGTGGGTAAATTCGCCCAAGGCGATTTCTTCGGAGAGATGTCTCTGCTCGAAGGACTTCCGAGAAGCGGTACGGCGGTCGCGTCGGAAAGAAGCCGCCTGCTGGCGCTCGACGAGGCGGCATTTCGCGAGCTAGTCGCCGGGGACAGTTCCTTCGCTTGGCGAATCATGAAAGCATTGTCGTTGCGAATCCGCAACAATAATAGGGAGCTCATTCAGCGAATCGGCAGCGATCTCCAAGAGGTCTCGGCGCAATTAGGAGACCACGCGCGCGGAATTCATCAAAGTATTGAAGAAATCGCCGTTTCCGCGGGGGAAATCGAAATGAACGAGAAGCGTCTCGCTGAGCAAGTCAAAGACGTGGAGCTCCTATCCGGGCAAATCGTATCCACGCTGACTTTCCTTCAGCAGGTCGCTCGGCAAACCCAAATTCTTGGGCTGAATGCCGGAATTGAAGCGGCCAGAAGCGGGGAATTCGGACGCGGATTCTTGATCATAGCCGAGGAAATACGCAAGCTTTCGGTGTTATCCAAAGACAACGCGGAGAAAATCGCCGTGCTCACGGAACAGATCGGCACGAAGATCGGCAGCGTCGCGGCAGCCTCGGAGGATAGTGCCCGCAGAAGCAACGAACAAGCATCAGCCACGCTTCTGATGGTCGCATCCACCGGCGAAGTCACGCAGTTAGCTCAGCGGCTCGGAGAGCTGTCGGAATCGTTGAAAGCATAAGTGTTATGGACATCTGCTTATCTAGGTTTAATATGTTTTTTCTTCTTATGTACCATTATCCCGCAGCGTCAGAAAAGCAGGAAAAAATCGGCACCTCATTTCCGTGCCATTTCGGAGAAATCGTACCATTATCCCCTCGCCTCAGAAGTGAGTTGCAATCAGCGGATTTCCCGGAAACAAAACTCGTCTAAATAAGCCTGCAAATGTTTGGCGCCGATGCCTTGAAACGTATCGTTCAGCCACGCGGTCACATGCCGCTTGATTGGGTTCAAAGCAGGGTGAAGTTTGCCGCCAAAAACGGTCATGACCTTTCCAACCGTATGATTGTTTACGACAAGGTTCCGGGTTTGTATTCAGAAGCATGAACGAGGGTTTTCCTCCCCCCTTATCGGATGGGATAATGGTACGTTTTTGCGGAAAGGAGGTAGGGGAGGCTGCGGTGGTCCTATTTTCCTCCTGATGCGAAGGGATAAAGGTACGTTTTCGCTAACAGCAGCAGGCAAGAACAGGGATGTCGGATCGGTCGACCCCGAGAGTTACTAGGGGTTCAGGAGTCGATTGCTTCATTATGGATATCCGCTAAAAGTAAGAAACCGGAGGCAAAGCCTCCGGTTTCTTACTTCATAATCAGGACAGGAATGCGCGCATGCTGAAGGACGTTGTGGCTTACGCTTCCGACCATAAATTCCCGAATCGCGCCTAACCCTCTGCTCCCCATAATGATCAAATCGCAATCGCTGTTATCGCTGTAATCGACGATAGCTTCGGCCGGAGACCCCGCGAGCACGACAACATTCGTATGAGGGAGCTCCCCTAATCTCTGTTTGATTTTATCCAAAAGCTCGTTGCCTTGTTTCTTAACTTGCTCCTGATAACCTTCCGGCTGGACAAAAGTGATGTCCGCGACAACCAACGGCTGAAGATTGATGACATGCGCGACCGTGAGCTGAGTAGCGGGATCGGCTTTTACGAATTGAATGGCTTTGTCTAACGCTTTGGCGGATGTGTTGGAGCCATCGTAAGGGACTAGAATGTGCTTGAATATCATGTCTAAACCTCCATTTGCCAGTATGATCTTATTTAACCACATCCAGCAGCGAATATAAACTTGCTATAGCTTCAGAAATTTCGAATTGTTGCCGGCGATCCTGGTAGTCGTCTTGGGAACGACAGGCGTTTATATCTTTCGGGCACTCAGATTATAGTGATTTCCAAAACAAGGTTCCCGGAATCCATAATCAAATTGTGATATGATACGGAGGATTGCTTGTGTATCCTCGTAGCAAAGTGAGTTGATTCTTCATGCATTTACTATCCGTTGAAAATATATCGAAAAGCTATAGCGACAAAATCCTATTCGAAGACGTTACGTTCGGCATCGAAACAGGCGATAAGATCGGAATTATCGGCGTTAACGGAACGGGGAAGTCGACTCTGCTGAAGGTTGTGGCCGGGCTGGAGCCCGCCGATTCCGGCAAAGTGTCGATCGGCCGTTCGGTTGTCCTTCGAATGTTGGCGCAAGATCCGGCATTCGCGCCGGAGGAAACGGCGTTGGAGCATGTACTCGGCGGCGACTCCCCGCAATTGAAGGCGGTACGCGACTATGCCGAGATCATGCAGGCATTGGCGGTGAATCCGGACGATTCCAAGCTGCAGGAGCGTTTGATCGCGGCGAATCAGAGAATGGACGAGCTAGAGGCTTGGCAATTGGAGAGCGAGGCTAAGACCGCGCTTACGAAGCTGGGTATATTGAATTACGACGAAAAAGTGGCGACTTTCTCAGGCGGACAAAGGAAGCGGGTAGCGATGGCTGCGGCGCTTCTTCAGCCATCCGACGTGCTCATTCTCGATGAGCCTACGAATCACATCGATAACGATTCGGTCGCATGGCTCGAAGGCATGCTTCAGAAACGTAAGGGCGCGCTGCTTATGATTACTCATGATCGGTATTTTTTGGATCGGGTCAGCAATCGTGTTATTGAGCTCGACCAAGGCCGCGCCCATTTCTATGAAGCGAACTATAGCCGGTTTCTGGAGCTTAAGCTTGAGAGGGAAGAGCGGGAAATCGCATCGGAGGCGAAACGCCAGAACCTGTTGCGCAACGAGCTCGCTTGGATACGCCGCGGCGCCCAAGCTCGTTCGACGAAGCAGAAGGCGCGGATCGACCGATTTGAAGCGCTTAAGGAGCAAGGACCAAAGGCTAGCGGCGGCAAGATGGACGTCTCGATAGCTTCTTCAAGGCTAGGGAAGAAAATCATCGAAATCGACAAGCTCATGAAACGGTTCGGCGAACGGACGCTTATTAAGGATTTAAGTTATATTGCCGTCCCGGAAGACCGCGTGGGCATCGTTGGGCGCAACGGCAGCGGAAAGTCTACGCTGCTCAAGCTGATAGCAGGGAAGTTCTCACCCGATGGAGGCAGCGTCGAACTCGGAACGACCGTTAAACTAGGTTGGTTCAGCCAAGAGCACGAAGAGATGGACGAATCCCTTCGCGTTATGGAGTATATCCGGGAAGGCGCCGACCAAGTGAAGACGGCGGACGGTTCAACGATTTCCGCCGGGCAGATGCTGGAGCGGTTCCTTTTCTCGCCCTCCATGCAATGGAGCGTCATCTCCAAGCTTTCCGGAGGAGAGAAACGCCGGCTGCAGTTGCTTCGCGTGCTAATGAACGCGCCTAACGTTCTGCTCCTGGATGAGCCAACCAATGATCTGGATATCGCCACGTTGACGGTATTGGAAGATTATTTGGACGATTTTCCTGGCGTTGTGCTTATCGTTTCCCATGACCGTTATTTTCTCGATCGCACGGTGGACCGGATACTATCCTTTGAAGGCGAAGGCGTCGTTACGCACCACACGGGCAATTACTCGGACTACCAAGCTTACGCGGAACGGCAAGAGGCATTGAAACAAGCCCCCGCCAAGTTAGCCGCTCCTTCTAAGCCGGAGAGCAGAGAGCGCCCGCTTAAGATGTCGTACAAAGATCAGAAAGACTACGAACAGATAGACGGGTGGATCGCCGAGACGGAAGAAGGGATTAAATCCATCGTGCAGCAGATGGAGCTTTCGAGCAGCGATTCCGCGCGTTTGCAGCAACTGGCGGAGGAGCAACAGGGGCTCGAAGCCAAGCTGGATCAATTGCTTGAGCGCTGGACCGAGCTTAACGAGTTGGCGGAGCAGATTGCGGCTAATAAGAAAGGGTAATTCGATTGTTGATTCCCGACTAGTTCTCCAATGAAACTCCTACGCCCAGCCGCTCCGCCTCGCGCCAATAGTGGGCGGCAAGGGTCATGTCGAATGCGGCCATCCCCATCGGGTTGAAAAATACAGGCTCGCCCGGCGGAAGCTTCGATAAGGCGTTGTCGCAGATGACGTTTCGCAGGGTGAACGTCTGTTGCTCTTGCAGTCCGCATTGCCGATGGAGCTGCTCGATGTCGGTATTTTCGCGGCACACCTCGTTCCAATCGTCCACGACGATCCCCTTAACCTCTTGAACGCTAGACGGAAAATAGTCGCGCAACGATACATTCAGCAATAAAGTTCCCGGCGACGGGGGCGAATCGATATAACGCTGCGTCGCCGCCGTGCAGGTGATGAACACGTTGCTGCGACCGTAAACCTCCTGCCAGGAGGAGCAGAAGATTGTTTTGTTCCGTAAGGGTTCGGCGACCGTCAAAGGGTCAACGCCTTTAATATCGAAGATTCGCACGGACTCTAGGAAATCTCCGAAAACCTCGCCGACCATCTCCAGATGCCGCCGCCCGATCGGCCCCCAACCGATGATTCCAAGATGCAGAGGCTTCCCGCGCTCGAATTCCCTATACTTGTGCAACATCACTCCGCTGACAGCGGCAGTACGCAACGTATTTAACCATTGGCTCTGGAAAAAAGCGACAGGAGCACCGGTTGAAGGATCGTTCAGGATAACGGTGCAATGAGCGCGAGGGAGACCCTGTTCGTGCATAACGTTACCCGGAAAGCTGGATATCCATTTGATACCGCAAATGTCCACCTCGCCTCCGACGAAGGCGGGCATGGCGATAATCCGGTTGCCCGGATGACGAAATCGTAAGTAAGGCTTAAGAGGTTGGACGATCTCCTCGGTATGCATAAGCCGAGCCGTCGACTCCATGAGGGAAATAAGAGTTGTCCAATCGACGCCGATTTCGCGGATATGCCCGTCGTTTAAGTAAATCATCCAGTCGCACACCTTTCGTTAAGCATCGTGAGCGCCGATTACATGCTGTCGCACCCATTCCTCGTTGTACACGGTATCCAAATAACGGTCTCCACGGTCGGGCAAGATCGCGGCGCATATTGCTCCCGCGGGAATTTCCCCTTGCATCGCCCGAATGGCAGCAATAACGCCTCCGGATGAAGCCCCGGCCAGAATCGCCTCCGTACGGACAAGATCGCGGCAGCCGTCGATACATTCTTTTTCCGATACGTAGACAACCTGATCGATCAACTCTTGGCGACTAATCGGAGGGGTAAGGGCCGCGCCGAGCCCGGGAAATTGCCGAAATCCCTTCACTCCGCCGAAAATAACGCTGCCAACCGCATCCACCGCAATGATCTTCGTTGCTAGATTGCTCTCTTTCAGCTTTTCCGAGCAGCCTCGTATGGTTCCGCAAGAGCTGACGCCGCAAAATAAATAGTCTACTTGAGGCAGCGCCCCGAGAATCTCTGGCATCGTGGTATGATAGTGCGCCAAGTAATTGTTCGGATTGCCGTATTGGTTCGTCCAATAACAGTTGCCGATGTGCTGCTTCAATTGTTTGACGCGTTCTATACGTGCAGGCAAATAATCGCCGCTGACCGGATCCGGCTGCGACACCATTTCGATCTCCCCGCCAAGGCTGCGGATTAACTTCAGGTGCGTATCTGTCGTGCGCGGGTCGACGACGCATACGAAGCGTAAACCTAAATACAGGCATAGCTGCGCCAAGCTGATAGCCATATTACCGGAACTGGATTCGATGACGGTCGTATCCGGACGGATGTCTCCCATTCGAATGGCCTCCCGGATGATAAACAGAGCGGGACGATCCTTGGCGCTGCCTCCCGGATTCGCCATTTCCAGCTTACCGTACACCTGAAACGGCGCATGTTGGAAAAGCCGCCGCAAAGGAACGAGAGGAGTACGGCCGATCGTCTGGAATAAGCCGTCCATGACGTCCATGACCACCAGCAATTCCTCCCTCAGTCGTAGAAAATCTTTTTGTGCTTCAGCGCCGCGCTGTCGAATGCAACATCCGAAGGGATGACCCGCAGAGCATCCAGCATCCCGCCGCGAATCATTATGCCGATTTCCGGAATCCGGTCCAATAGCTCCAACTCAATCTGCTCATAGATGCCAGGGTCCTTGATATCGCTGTCGATATGGACGCTAAGTTTGTTGGCGCGAACGTGAATCCGGACGAGGGCTTCTTTCAGATGGCGGTAGACGACGTCTTCGATATCGTAGACGCTGATTTTCTCCCCGTGCTTAAGCTCCGAACCCAGACGTCTGACGACGGCCTTAAAGCTCATCCTCCATTCGCCAGCGACGAGAATCGGACGCAGATCCCGCACGATATCGTAAGTTACGTACCGCAGCGCCGGGAACAGGTCCCGGACCAGAGAGGTGAGCACAAGCACGGATTCGCCCTCGCCTAAAGGATCGATGCCGCTGAACAAAGCTTCCGCCGATACCCCCTCGGCTTCTATCCCTTCGGCAAACAAGTATCGTTCATGCTCGTGTGAGTAATAGGCAATCGTACCGATTTCGATGGAACCGTAGGTGTCCGTAATGTCGGCAGCAGGAATTCGCAATCGCTCCGCAACGCTATGGAGCCAAGCGGGAGAAGCAATCTCTCCTACGAGGATGATCTGGCGAATTCCATAGTCCGAAAGGTCATCTGCGGACGCGGATAATAGATGATCGAGAATCGAAGGCATCGTATAGAGGACTTGCGGGCGGAAGGATCTTAGCTTGTCGAGATGCTGCTCAATCGGTTGTTGAAAGGGGATGGAATCGGCATGGATGCCAATGCGGGTGAACACCTCGACAGCCGTATTTGCGGCATGGCCTGTACCCATGTCGGATATCGCCGCGCATGGATCCGAAGGCCGAAGAAATCGTTGAAAAAGATCGGCTTTGATGTCCAAATAGTTTTGTTCGTCTTCGGCGGAATAATAGATGGTTTTGCGGCGCAGCGAGCTTGTACCGGAAGTTCGGTAAGCGGTGACGTTATCCTGACGGCCAAAGGGCTGTTCTTGATTATAATAGTGCTGCTCCAATAGCTCGGAGGTGAATAAGGGCAGCTCGCGTATCGACTGTATGGCTTCCTTGTCAACGCCATTATCTCTAAGAAGCTGCTCATACCACGGGAATACCTCAAGAACCTGATCCATTTTTCTTTTCAGCTGCGCTTCATCCAAGCTTATACCCTCCGCTCTCGCAATGAGACGATACTCAAGTATATGTTAGGGATTTTCGCGCGTTCTTCAATTGCCGACGGGCGGCAGCCCCTTCCCACCTGCGGCTATTTCCATACAGTAACGGGAAGGGTCATGCCGAAAAGGGAAGAAAGGCGATGGTGAAGCAACATGAACAAGCAGACCGCGGTATCCAGCAAGTGGATTAAAACTCGGGTGATGGAGGGCTCTGCCTTTCTGGCAGCTCATATTCCAACAACCAGGCTGCTTAATCGACGAACTCTATCCGAGTTATTGAATCGATACGGCATGGTTTACGTCAAACCGGTGAAGGGTTCCCTCGGAGTTGGCGTAATGCGAATTGATCAATCGACGGGCAGTTGGGTTATACAATCAGGCATGAACCGAACCTCATTCTCGACATTCGAGAAAGCCTACCAGGGGCTTCGTAAACGCATAAACGGAAAAGCGTATTTGGTCCAGAGGGGCATTCATATGCTGAGATACAAAATGAAACCCTTAGATTTCCGTGTCATGGTTCAGAAGGGGAACCGGGTCGGATGGGAGGTGACGGGAATCGCTGCTCGTGTAGCCCATCCTGGCAAGGCGGTCACGAACGGCAGTCAAGGCGGGAGCATCTATGCGGCGAAAATGCTGTTGCGACGAACTTCGGGTAATGCACAAGCCGCTAAATTATCTCGATTATTCAAACGACTAGGTTTGTCAACGGCGAAGCGGCTCGGGGCAACCTATCCGGGAATGAGAGAGCTTGGGCTTGATATTGCCGTGGACGGTGAACATCGGGCTTGGATTCTTGAAGTCAACACTAAGCCCGATCCATGTCCGTTCACCAAATTGGACGATCCCGCCATGCTGCGGAAAATTGTCCGTTATGCGAAAGGCTATGGCCGTTCTTACAACTTAAGGTGCGGTAAAGCGAAGAGCGGGGGGATAATCACACATGAAATCTCACTTTTCTCCAGAAACCACAGAGCATCTGTAACGTATTACAGATCATATTTGGATATAAGGAGGAAAACGTAATGTTGAACTGTCCGGTTTGTGAAGGTTCCCGGATGAGGGAAGTGGAGAAAGACGGCATTCTTATCGACATCTGCCCAACCTGCAAGGGGGTGTGGCTGGATCGGGGAGAATTGGACAAGCTGATGCAGGACGTGCGGGAAGTTCGACAGGATTATAACGAGTGGTATTACGGCGATTCGCCGAGGCAGGAAGCTCCGAGAGGTTCACAGCCGCAGCAGCAACCGTATAACCCGCCACCACAACAGCCCTATAACCCGCAGCAACAACAGCCGTATTACGGAGATAAGCAGGATTCCTATAAGCATGATTCTCATAAGCATTCCCAATACCCGCACAAGAAAAAGAAAAAGAGCGTAATGGACGTTTTCGGAGATTTGTTCGACTAATTTCGCGGGGTCAAGTAAATTCCGCATGGTTTAACAAGATGCCTTGGCTAATTGCCGGGCATTTTTTTTATTTATCCATTGACATTGATAATGAGAACCATTATCATTCAATTCGTAGCAGATAAATGAGAATCATTTTCAATGATGAAGGATGGATGAAACGATGTCACGGTTAAGTACAAATCAGTTGTCCCTAGCCTATGGAAGCCGGCAAATTGTGCAGGAGCTGAATTTGCGCGTTCCGGACGGTCTGATTACGGCGCTGGTAGGTGCTAACGGATCAGGCAAATCGACCATCCTGAAGTCGATGGCTCGTATTCTCTTGCCGGTGCAAGGCGGCGTCTATTTGGACGGCAAGCTCATACACCGCCAACCAACGAAGGAAGTGGCTAAGCAATTAGCCATTCTTCCGCAAAACCCTTCCGCGCCGGAAGGACTTACGGTAAGGGAACTCGTGTCGTTCGGCCGATACCCCCATCAGAAGGGATTCGGTAATCTGAACGGGGAAGACAACCGTATGATTGAATGGGCTCTGCAAGCGACCGGAATGTCGGCGTTTAGCGATAGGCCCGTCGATCAATTGTCCGGAGGTCAGCGTCAACGGGCTTGGATCGCGATGGCTTTGGCGCAAGGCACGGAAGTGCTTCTGCTCGATGAGCCGACGACTTTCTTGGATATGGCGCATCAGATGGAAGTGATGACCTTGCTCGAGAAGCTCAACCGCGATCAGCAACGTACGATCATTATGGTCGTGCATGATTTAAACCACGCGTCAAGGTACGCTCAGCATCTTGTTGCTCTTAAGGACGGAACGGTTCTGTATGAAGGGGAGCCGACAGTTGTCATGACTTCTCGGATGTTGCGCGAGGTTTTTAATATCGACGCCGACGTCATTCCGGATCCGCGCACAGGCGCGCCTCTATGTTTGCCTTATGGGCTCGCGGAGGATCATCAGGAAACGGCAACCGATACGCTTGTGCTGGGCGGAAACTTCTCACAGGAGCATCACGGCAATAACAGAGTCAAAGCAATGGCCTAAGCATGCATAAATAAAATACTTACTGAAACCACTTATTCGAGGGGGATATTTGCTGTGCGCATTTTTAAGCAGTCAACCGTTATGATCCTATTGTCATTCATTCTCATACTTACCGCATGCGGAAATAAAGAAAACAACTCAAACGCATCACCGTCGGCTTCTCAACCCCCAGCATCAGAATCTGCTTCTCCGTCAGCGACGGATACGGCAAGCGCCGCGAACGAAACCCGCACTTTCAAGCATGTTCTAGGCGAAACAACAATTACCGGAACCCCGAAACGCGTTGTCGTTCTCGAGTGGACTCATGCGGAAGACGTGTTGGCTCTTGGCGTTCAGCCCGTAGGGATTGCGGATATCGAGAATATGAAAAAATGGGTGAGGCTGCCCGTTGCAATAGACTCCGCTGTCGTGGATCTAGGAGACCGGTCGACTCCGAACATGGAGATGTTAGCCTCCTTAAAGCCGGATCTCATCATCGGAACGAAATTCAATCTCGAGAAAACCTACGATACGTTCAGCAAGATCGCTCCTACGCTCGTTTATGATGCTTACCCGCAGGAGGGTCAAGGCGATCAGTACGAGGAGATGGTTAACACTTTCAATCAAATCGCCGACGTTCTGGGCAAGAAGCCGGAAGCGGAAGCGGTGCTTCTTAACCTAGATAAGGCATATGAGACGGCGAAGGCAAAAGTCGCGGCGACCGGCAAGGACAAAATTCCGTTCGTGCTCGCAATGGCATACAGCAATCAGAATGCGGTCACTTTCCGTTTGTCCACGGACAACTCCATGGCGGTTAAGATTCTGGAGCACATCGGCCTTACGAATGCTCACAAATCCACTAAGTTCGAGAATTATGGATTTACGACAACGGATGTAGAGGCGCTTCCGGCCGTGCAGGATGCGAACTTCCTGCATATGATTCAAGAAAGCGATAACGTGATCGAGAATCAATTGAAAGACAACTCGGTATGGAAAGGCCTGAATTTCGTTAAAGAGAACCGCGTGTACGCTCTGGGCGGAGATATGTGGCCTTACGGCGGACCCTTGTCCGCGCAGATCATGGCTGAGAAGACGGCGGAGCTTCTGACGAAATGAGGTTCATGAAACGAGAGCTGGCAGCGGCTTCCGCGCTGAATGCCCTTCCGAACCGCAACGCTAGCGGTAAAGTAGGCTGGAGGCCGTTATGGGTGCTGCTCGGAGGTCTTGCCGCGCTAAGTATTCTCACTTTCCTAAGCCTTACGCAAGGCTTGGCGAATATATCGGTTCGTTCGGTCATCATGGCTATAATTTCCCCGCAGGACATAGCGGATCACAATATGATTCGGGGAGTAAGGCTGCCTAGAACGGTCATGGGGTTATTATCCGGTGCGGCATTGGCCGTAGCGGGGGCGCTTATGCAAACCGTAACCCGCAATCCGTTAGCCTCGGAGACGACTTTGGGCGTAAATGCGGGAGCCTATTTGGCTGTCGTCGCCGGATCGATTTTCTGGCCCGCTATGCTTCATCAATTTTCGCTCCCTTTTGCCGTTGTCGGGGGTACTCTCGCGGCCGCAGCCGTATACGGGCTTGGGGGAGGGCGTAAAGGAACGCCGATCCGGATCGCTTTGTCGGGGATGATTATTACTCTAGTTCTATCCTCGTTTACCAGCGCATTCATCCTGTTAAACCAAGAGTCTGTAAAAGGAATTTTCTTGTGGGGATCGGGGTCGCTCCTTCAGAACGATTGGGATGGCGTTGGTTTCTCGTGGCCTTGGATTATCGGGGGAATCGCCATCATCTGCGCAGCCGTTCGGCATCTCGACGTCCTTACGTTAAGCGAAGAGACGGCCCGTTCTTTGGGGCAGAAGGTCATTGGAACCCGTATTATGGCGATGGCCATTGCCATTCTCATCGCTTGCGTCAGCGTCAGCGTCGTCGGGCCGATCGGTTTCATCGGTTTAATCGCCCCGCATGTGGTGCGAATGTCGGGTTTGACGAGGCACGCTTGGCTGATACCGGTCAGCGCGCTCTGGGGAGCGGCTATTCTAGTAGGCGCGGATACGCTTGCCCGGGTATTCGCCGATGCTTACGGAGAACTCCCCGCAGGAGCCGTTACCGCCATGATTGGCGCGCCGTGGCTTATTATGCTGGCATTAAAAATTTCGCGCAAAGCTCAGTCGGCAACGAATTCCGGCTCTTCCATGAGCGTCGGGGGTATGCAACGGCGTTTTCCCTACACGGTGTTGGTTGCGGCGTTCAGCATTCTATTAATCGTTGTCTGGATTGCCAGCCTAACAAGCGGAAGCATGCACATTCCATTGTCTGAAGTGATGGCGGTGTTAACCGGACATGGAGAGGATCTGTACCGGCAAATTCTGATCGATTTCCGGCTGCCGCGAATGCTTGTGGCAGGTCTTGCCGGAATGGCGCTCGCCGCAAGCGGAAGCCTGCTGCAAAGCGCTGTCCGCAATCCGCTAGGCGATCCCCAGGTTATTGGCGTAACGGGTGGAGCGGGCGTTGGCGTGCTGCTTCTCATGGTCGCGATACCTCAAATCGCAATGGGCTGGATGCCTGCGGCAGCGATAATCGGCGGGGTTGGCGCGGCTGCCGTCGTGTACTCCGTTTCATGGAAACGGGGGCTTAACCCGACGATTATTACGTTAGTAGGAATCGCCGTATCCGCAGCGGGCGCGGCAATCATTAGCATGCTTGTCATCCAGGCCGAGATGAAGATAGCGCCTGCGCTGGCTTGGATGGCGGGGAGCACATATGGGCGGGGTTGGCCGGAAGTGTGGCAGATGGTGCCTACCGTCTGCATTCTGCTTCCGATCGGATGGTGGCTGGGGCGCAGGGTCGACCTGCTTTCCTTCAGCGACGAAAGCTCAACCGGACTTGGGCTGCGGGTGAGGCGAGTAAGACTATACGTCGCGATCGTCGCGGTCCTGCTGGCTTCGATCTCCGCCGCGAATGTCGGAGCGGTCGGCTTTATCGGACTTCTTGCCCCGCATGCGGCAAGAATACTGGTCGGATCTCATCACCGCCGCGCGATGGTCATCTCCGCTTTGCTCGGAGGCGTGCTGCTGGCAGCCGCGGATTGGATCGGAAGAATCGTTATCATTCCCAAAGAGTTACCTTCCGGGATTGTTACGGCATTGCTCGGCGCGCCATATCTTGCATTTCTCATGTATAAAGCGGGCAAGACTCGCAACTAAACGTTTACGCTCTCCCCCAGCATTGTTAGAATGTAGAAAATGGGGGAGGGTGTTTTTTTGTGGATAAACAAGTTAGGGAGCAGAAGCTTGCCGCTGTAATTGCGAATGTCGGCTCCGTTGTTATAGGTAAGGAAAAGGTATTGGAGCACTTGCTTATCGCGCTGCTTTCTTCCGGCCATATCATTCTGGAGGACGTACCCGGCACAGGCAAGACGCTTCTCGCGAAGACTCTCTCCAGAACGATCGACTGCCATGTTCGCCGCATCCAGTTTACCGCCGATTTGCTTCCTTCCGACGTTACGGGCATTAACTTTTACAATCAACAGGAGGGACGATTCGAGCTTCGGCAAGGTCCCGTCTTTACGAATATTTTGCTGGCGGACGAGCTCAACAGGGCTACGCCTCGCACGCAATCCAGCTTGCTGGAGTGCATGGAAGAACGGCAGGTGACGATCGATGGCGTTACCCACGTCTTGGATACCCCGTTCATGGTAATCGCCACCCAGAATCCAATCGATAATCACGGGACGTTCCCGCTGCCGGAAGCTCAATTGGATCGCTTCATGATGTGCGTGTCCATGGGTTATCCGACTGAGGATGAAGAACAAGCGATATTGCAGCGATTTACCGCTGGCAACCCGTTGGAAGCGTTAGAATCGATCATAAGCAAACAAGAAATTGCCGAACTGCAAAGTCTTGTACCGAAGGTTTACGCTAGCGATGAGATCGTTAGTTATTTAATCGCGATCGTGAAGTCTACGCGTAACCATCCCGATATATCGTTCGGAGTCAGTCCTCGGGGAAGTTTGCAATTGCTTAAGGCATCTCAGGCACGCGCGTTGCTGCTGGGACGCGATTTCGTGATCCCGGACGACGTGAAAGCTTTGATCAAACCCGTATTGGCGCACCGAATTATTCTTAAAGATTCTTTCCGGGGCGAAACCAACCGTGCGGATCAGCTATTGGATCGCCTCGTGGCGGATATCCCCGTCCCGACTGAAGCCGTACTGGAGTCGAGGTAAGATGGCCGTCCTCATCTGGGTCGTTCTTATGATGTGCGGCTGTTATATTTTGCAGAGAATCGCCTATCGGTGGTTTGGGCTAAAATCCGTTACTTACATTCGTTCATTCAGCGTTCCTAGGTTATTTGCGGGCCAGACGGTATGGATGCACGAGACGATTGCGAATCGTAAAAGACTTCCGCTGCCTTGGCTGCGAGTGGAGTCTCTTCTTCCTGCCCAATTGGTATTCAAGCAGCAAGAGGCGCACATGTCTATCAACCGGGGGGATCAGCTGCAAAACCATGCCAGCTTGTTCAGCATTCCACCTCATACGGAGATCGTGCGCAAGCATGAAATTTTGTGCCCGCATAGGGGGAAGTATCGCATATTAAGTTATACCCTCTCTTTGGGAGATATCGTAGGCGTAACGAGCAAGACGGTAAAACAGCCGGCCGATTGCGAAGTCGTTGTCTATCCCAAGGTGAAGGAGCTTCGCGACTTCCCATTGGAGGCAAGGAAATATCTTCAGAGCGTGAGAAGCATGAATAGTCCGATCATGGAGGACCATTATTACGTTGCGGGGATCAGGCCTTATCGGCAAGGCGATTCCTTCCGCATGGTGAATTGGAACGCGACGGCTAAGTCAGGAGAACTGCTCGTACATAAGCGCGAGAGCATGCAGGACAACGATCTGACGATTATTCTTAACGCCGAGTTATTGGACTCCGCCCATAATCGGCGGATTACGCCGGAAGACTTCGAAGAAGCGCTCAGCTATGCGGCTTCAGCGGCGCAATACGTTGTTTCCGGCGGAGGCAAAGCCGGGCTTCTCTTTAACGGAATCGCCGAGGGGAATGAAGGGATGCTGTTCAGGGCGCCGGCAAGAGCCGGTTCCGCTCACCTTGATCTGCTTCTTGACGCCATGGCTTCTTTTCAGCCGGTGACGACTTTAGGATTGTCTTATGTTCTGGAGCAAGTCGTTGCCGATCGGACGAGCGGGATGAATTATATGCTGATTACCGGCTTTGTTGACCGGAAACAAGAAGATCTCGTTCGGCAACTGCGCAAACAGGGCAATGCCGTAGAGCTCTTGCTCCTTGCCAAGGAGGTGAAGTCCTAATGGGATATGAATCCTCCGCAGTTGGAAGAGCCATTTCGAGAATATTGCTGGAATGGTTAATATGGTTGCCTTTGTGGATCATACTCACGATTAACATTGGAGCAATGGGCAAACTCGGCACGATAGCGGCGGCGACGGGTTTCTTTGCGCTCGGGTTTCTGCTATTCAAGCTGTCTGCGGTGTGGAGCCGGATTACGGTCGCGGCTATACTCGTTATCCTCGTTGCCGTCGGGATCGGCCGATATACCAATGATCTGTCCATCTTTCTATGGATGGGCGTATTGCTATGGAGAGGACGTTATCGCAGACTCAAGCCCCTGCATTACGGACTCGCTTTCCTCATCTGCGCTGCGGCTGTTATCGTCGCTTCACAGAACGATAGTTTGTCCGGTTACCGCTTGTTGTTCGTTATTTTAGCTATAGTCTGGGTAGTCATATGGTTTATTTCGATTAACAGAAGCTTGTTGGATGAAGCAGGCTTGCACAGCAACATTGTCACGCGACCGGTGAGATTGGCTAATCGCAAATATCTCTTTATTTTCCTAGCCGCGGGACTGCTCGTCTTTGCGCTCACGGTCAGTTATGGCCAGCAACTGCTGACGCCTCCGAAGATAAACACGGATTTGTTGGACGTGAGTGAGCTACAACCTCCCCCAGAACCGCCAAAAACACAAGAAAACCCCTTGTCGGGACTATTGGATAAAGAACAAGGCCCTCCTTCGCCTATATGGGATATTCTGTTCTGGATCATGGTCGGAGCAGCCGTTGTGGGGGCGATATGGTTTGCGCGATTGATGTGGAGAGATAGAACGTGGACTTGGAACGGAATGATCGAAGCGATACGTCGTTGGTTTATCAGAGCCAAGAAAATGGAGGCTCTGCCTTACGTGGAAGAGCACCGAAGTCTGTTGAAGGAAAAGAAGAAAGGCCATAGCCGCTTCGACGCCTTATTTCGCAGGCATAATCGCATTGCGGAATGGGAGCGGCTAAGTAACCCGGAGAAGGTTCGCCGCCTGTACGAGGAAACGGTATTGTCCGGGATCGAGCAGGGGTATGACTTCCAGACCCACCACACGCCGGCCGAAACGCTGGAGGGGATAGAGAGGTGGCGGGCGAGCCAGCGGCCGGTTTCGGATAACGACAAGCACTCTTCCTATTGGAAGTGGCTTCTCGTCATCCGCCTATCGTTGCTCCAATTGTACGAGAAGGCCAAATACAGTCCCCACTCGATAACGGAGCAGGAAGTGAAAGAGCTGAAGGAGCACCGTCCGGAGGGGAAAGATGCCTCTCGTAGATCGCCTTGAAATGCTTTGTAATTATTTTGAAAAAAGGACTTGAGCATGACGTAACGTCATGATTTATATTGAATTTACCGCGGGAGTCAAACTTCGTACGAAATGAGGAGATGATGTTGAACAAGAAACATTGGAAGGTAGGAGAGCTGGCGAAGCTATCCGGATTGACGGTTCGGACCCTTCGATACTATGACCAGATTAAGCTTTTCTCGCCTTCTCATTTTACGGACACCGGGCATCGGCTCTATAACGAAGAGGATCTCGTGCGATGTCAACGAGTCATGTCGCTTAAGGAATTGGGCTTCTCTTTGGATCAAATTAAGGAATTAATCGAAAGCCCCGAATTCAATCCGGAAGAAGTTATCCGGGTGCAATTAGAGCGGTTGAACGAAGCGATCAGAATTCAGGAACAGCTGCGGGTCCAGTTAGAAAACGTATACCGGTTGCTAAGAAATCAACAAACGGTATCGGCAGAGGATTTTATCCAATTAATCGAGGTGATGAGAATGAATGCCGACAAATATTTTACGCAAGAACAAATGGATCAATTGCACATGAGAAGCCAGCAACTTAACCAAAACCAAACTCAAACCGTTCAGGACAACTGGTCTGATCTGATCGAAGCTCTTCGAGCCAAAATGGAGAGCGGAACTTCGCCCGATAACCCGGAAGTTATTCAACTGGCTAAACGGTGGAAAGAATTGATCGATCTGTTTTCCGGTGGGGATCCGGAGTTTATTAGATCAGCGGAAAAGTTTCATGCCGAGAACCCGAATAATCCGCTTCAATTTGGTTTAGATGGCGAGCTTTATCGTTATATCAATAGAGCTTTGTCGTGATAAGATAAACCTTATTAGGCTGGAGGGAGCGGAACGGATGAGTGATGAATGGAAGGAAGACCTGCGATCTGTTATTCAAGAAGAAATACTTCCACGTTTAGATTGGATTGAGAACGAGCAAGCGTTGATTAAACGGACAGTACTGGAGACTAATGATAGCGTTAAGCGGCTAGAAGCGATTCAAGAAAGCCAACATCGTATTATTGAACTCCTTTCCGTTCGCTCCATCGAACAGGAAGCCCAACTGAAACGAATTAAATAGTATTTTAAGAGTATGGGATTGTTCCAAGCCATGAAAATGGCAAGGGAATAGTCCCATTATTAATATCGGCATCTCCTTATTGGCAAAGTCCTTCCTCGACTAAAGTACAGGAAACATACTCACCTCAAGCCCATTATCCTATTAACCTCACGACGGTATACTTCATTCATACAAGAGATTTCAGGAGGATGAAGTATCATGCAAGCAACTATGGAACCCGTATTGCAGCTTCGGAATGTTACCAAGAAAATCGGCAGACGTACTATCGTCGACAATCTTTCCTTTGACGTCCCCGCGGGAGAGGTATTCGGATTTCTAGGTCCCAACGGTGCCGGCAAAACGACGACGATTCGCATGATCGTCGGGTTGATCTCGATGACGAAAGGCGAGGTTATCGTTAAAGGCGTCTCTGTCCGCAAACAATTCGCGCAAGCGATGACCCATATCGGAGCAATTGTCGAAAACCCGGAAATGTACAAGTTTCTGTCGGGTTATCAGAATTTAGTTCATTTCGCACGTCGCCATTCCGGTGTTACGAAACAACGGATTGATGAAGTCGTTAAGCTCATGGGCCTTCAGAATCGGATCCATGAGAAAGTCAAACGCTACTCGCTTGGAATGAGACAGCGGCTTGGCGTCGCTCAGGCGATTTTGCACAGGCCTTCCGTGCTCATTTTGGATGAACCGACCAACGGACTCGATCCCGCAGGCATTCGCGAGTTGCGCGACTATCTACGGAAGCTTACGCAGGAAGAAGGAATTGCCGTTATCGTCTCTTCTCACCTGTTGTCGGAGATGGAGTTAATGTGCGACCGCGTGGCGATCATCCAAGGCGGTAAGCTTATCGTTGTCCGCTCTCTGCAAGAAACGACGGATTCCGTGCAAACCAGAATTATCATTGATGTCAGCAGCCCGCCTCTTGCCTATCAATTATTAACCGAATCCTTTAAGGATATGAGTATCTCTATCGTTGGCAAACAGCTTGAATTGGAGACGGACAAAGCTCGCATTCCAGAAATCGCAAGGCTGCTTGTTAAAGCCGAGCTTGATATCTATGGCATATACTCGTCTCAGAAATCGTTGGAAGATCAATTTTTGGAAATGACCGGAGGCGAGATGGTTGTCTAATTTTAATGACCTGTTGCGAAATGAAAATATGAAAATCTACCGGCGTCCCCGGACATGGTTGATGATCGGGTTCCTTGTGCTGTCTTTATTGCTGATGAGCGGCTTGATGAAGTGGGATGAAGTTCGCAATGAAAGCCCCGATTGGAAGCAGCAAGTGACCCAGCAAAATCTTGTCCTGCAAAAAGAAATTCAGGAGAACAATAAAATAGGTCCCGATCATATAGAGAGCATGAAAAAAGAGATCAAGTTGAACGAATATTACTTGGAGCACAATATCAATCCGAACGAACAATCGATGTGGGATTATGTCAACAATTCGGCAATGCTCATTATTTTGGTAACGATTTTGACGGTTATCGTCGCTGCGGATATGATCGCGGCTGAATTCACATGGGGAACGATTAAACTATTACTGGTAGGCCCCGCATCGCGAAGTAAAGTCATGCTCAGCAAGTATGTCGCAACGATGGGCTTTGCGCTGCTGTTGCTCATCATCTCGTTTGCAGTCGCCTTCGCGGCAGGGGCGGCGCTGCAAGGTTTCGGCGGATTAAACCTCCCGCATCTGACGATAGGCGCGGACGGTATCGTGCACGAAGGCTCCATGGTTGTAGACTCTCTGCAAAGATACGGCTATGCCATTGTATCGCTTCTGATGTACGTCACGTTCGCCTTCATGATCTCGGCAGCGTTCCGCAGTTCCTCAATGGCAATTGCTTTCTCGCTCTTGTTCATGCTTGTCGGCAACACGTTAACGGCGGTCTTCAGCAGCTACGAATGGGTAAAATACTTGTTATTCGCCAACGTCGACCTGACCCAATATTTGGCTGGCTCCAATCCAGTCCGACCGGAGATGACCCTCTCCTTCTCCATCATGATTCTAATCGCTTATTATGTCCTGTTCCAGTTTGTTTCTTGGCTCTTGTTTACGAAACGCGACGTTGCGGCTTAACAAATGGAAAAATACCTCCATCCCCAATATCACTAACAACCGTTCAGCGCCCGGGTTTCCGGGCGTTTTTTCGCTGTCCTTGTCTGAATCGACTCCGATAAGAATGACAATCTTTGTCCCCAGGGATGACGAAGTCGTTTTGGCAGAAATAGAGCGTCTAAATCGCTTTAAATCGTCGGATGAGGCACTTGTGGAGGAAATAGAGCGTCTGAGTCGCTTTAAATCGCCGGGTGAGGCACTTGTGGAGGAAATAGAGCGTCTAACTCGCTTTAAATCGTCGGATGAGGCACTTGTGGAGAAAATAGAGCGTCTAAGTCGCTTTAAATCGTCGGATGAGGCACTTGTGGAGGAAATAGAGTGTCTGAGTCGCTTTAAATCGCCGGGTGAGGCACTTGTGGAGGAAATAGAGCGTCTAACTCGCTTTAAATCGTCGGATGAGGCACTTAGAGTGGGATACTTATGCCGTGGTCCTTAGGACGACCAAGTTGTTTTTACTTGTTGCGCTTCGGAGGTGTCGGCTTTCCCCTATCAAGTAGAAATCGGAATAGAAAGTAGAAGTTTTAGTATATCTGGCACACGGGCGACCGGGATAAAATGGTATTGCAACGCTTGTAAGTCCGCAAAACCTGCAAAGTCCGCTAGCGGGAGGAGGGACGGTTGATTCAAGCTGAAATTGAATGGACTGTTTTGACTAAGTTGAAAAAAGGAGAGATTCGGATGACGAAGAATCGCTTTTCCGTTATGGCTGCTGCCGGCATCGTCTCGCTTATCGTCTATTTGGCATTCATGATGACGGCGTTCGCGGCATCGGCGCCGGTCGATCAGTATAACGGGGTCAACTATTCGGCCGTCACGATAGGAACGACGGACTCGGCGGCACAGAAATTTACCGCGAGCAGCACGTTCTACAGCGTCGCTGTCAGGGCTCCGAGCTATGGAGACAGCAACGGCAATTTGACTATGCGACTGTATGCTTGGAATACGAATTATGCGACGACGGTTGCGGGTACGCCAGTCACGACTCGCACATTCACGAATTTCGGCGACAATGAATGGCTGCGCTTACAATTTCCCGCGCAAAACGCCGGAACGTATATTTGGACTTTATCGGGAGCGACCGGATGGGTCGGCGTTTGGAAAATCACGGACAGCACGGATGCATCGATAGCTTACTGGAACGGAACGGCTGTGACCGGAAACTATCAGGGCCGGATTTATTACGGTGATTCGGATCCGAATTTGTACAACGGGGTCGCTTACGTCGGCACGACGATCGGCACTTCGGATACCGCGGGTGAAGCGTTCGCGGCGACGGTTCCGTTCCACGGGCTGTCGATACGGGCAACGAGCTTCGGCGACAACAGCGGAAGCTTGACGCTGCGCGTATACGCCTGGAACGGAAGTTACGCGACGACGGTCGCCGGCACGCCGGTCAATACGAAGACCTTCACCGACTTCACGGATAACCAATGGTTTCGGATCCAATTCGATACCCAACCGGCAGGCCAATATTTGTGGACGCTGACGAATGCTTCGGGCTGGGTTGGCGTATGGAAAATTACGGACAGCGACGACCCGGCGCAGGCTTACTGGAACGGGGCGGAAGCGACAGGCGATTATCAAACGAAGCTGGAATACGGGAATCCCGAGCCGGAGCCTTATCTATATGACAACGTGAGTTATGCGGACGTGACGATCGGTTCGTCCGATACGGCGGGATCCCGGTTCACGGCGCGCGACAAGTTTTACAGCCTCGCGATTCGCACGCCGAGCTATGGTGACAGCAACGGCAATTTGACGCTAAAGCTGTACGCATGGAATACCGATTACGCGACATCGGTTGGAGGTACGCCGCTCGTCAGCAAGACGTTCACTAACTTTGCGGACAATGCTTGGCTACGCATTCAATTTCCCGAGAAAGCGGCGGGCCAATACGTTTGGACATTGTCCAACTCCACGGGCTGGGTCGGAGTATGGAAAATAACCGATAGCGCCTACCCGGCCACGGCCTACTTCAACGGAACGGCGGTTGCCGGGGATTACCAGGCGCGGCTGTATTACGGGGAATATGATACGGCGCCTCAGGAAATGTACAGCCACGTCGATACGACAATACGGGATGTGCCGATCTCCGGCTCCGGAACCGCAGGGGAGAAATTCAAGGCGGTGTGGCCTTTTACGATGATTGAAGTTAATACCCCTAGTTACGGTGACAACCAAGGCAATCTGACGCTAACCCTTTATGCCTGGAATACCGATTACGCGACGACTGTAGCCGGTCCGCCGTTGGCGGCGAAGACGTTCGTCGACTATACGGATAACGATTGGCTGTCTTTGAATTTCGCGGAAAAAGCGGCGGGTGACTATTTGTGGGTGTTAAGCAGCGGATCGAACGGGGTTGGCGTATGGCAAACGTCGGGAAATAACTTTTTCCCGGGAACTCCCTACATCAATGGAGCAGTTGCTTCTTCTTACGGGGATTTCAAAGCCCGGATCACGTACACGCCGAGCAAGGTGCTGCCCGACCTTCCGGTTTTCTCGTCATCGAATGCCTCTTATTCGGACACTCTGAACCATATGTACAAATACCTGTACACGCTCAAGTTCGGTCCGAGCCCGATCGATGGCAACCCGCAGACGAACTGGATGCAGTGGGACGCCATGACGACTGCATGGATGAACACCGGCCTGAATAAGGGGAAATACGGAGCCGACTACAACCAGGTGCTTCGCAATCATTTGCTGAACGACGTCAAAATGACCTCCGATGGCTATGTCTACGTGCTGAACGCAACGAATTGGTGGAGCGAAGGCACGAGCTTGGTCGGCTGGCCGTTTCCGTCGACGGGAAGTCCGGACGATCCTACAGTGAATAAATATACGTTTAACTCAAGCACTTTGGGTTGGACGACGAATATGAGCAGCCATGCGATTTCCGGCGGAAAATGGGTCATTCAAACACCGGGCAGCGACCCGTATATCCTATCTCCAACCCAGAGCACCCTAGCTTCGCATATGCCGTATCTGTATGTCCAGATGAGCAATTCGAACGCCAACACAGTCGGCAAAATTTATTTTACGACGACTACAGATTCGGTTTGGAACGAGGCGAAGAGCGTCACCTTCACGGTGGACAATACGGGCGTGAACAAAGGGTACCAAATTCCGATGTATCAAAATCCGAGCTGGACGGGCACGATCGCGCAATACCGGCTCGATCCGGTGGAAACCGGACAGACGGGCGGTCAGGTGGCAGTGGCGATGGTGAAAGGGGAATACGATACGCGCCACGTGCAAACGAATACGGCATTCGTTCTGGGCAGTGCGGAATTGTTCATGTGGAATCCGAGCGACGTTGCGTTCCTTCAAAGCAATATCGGCCGGATGCGCATAGCTTTGCATTTTCTCAAGACGGAATTCGATTCCGGTACGAACAACTATTTGACTGTTCCGTGGAGGGGCCATGAAGGCACGAGCGGCGTCGACGTGACACAGCCGAATATATCCGACCGTTACCTTCACGGCAAAGGGATCGGCTCGAATTATTGGGACATCCTGCCGATCGGCAATAAGGATTTCTACGATACGATCTATTATTACGAGGCGTTAAAGACGATGTCGCAAATCGAGAAGCTGATCGAAGATAATCCCGGCTGGTCTATCGCGGCCAATCCATACGGCGAGTCTTCAACCGTCCTGAGCTCCAAAGCGACGAAAGTGTTCACCGCGGTAACGGGCGGAACGACGTTCTGGAACACGGCCACCGGCAGGTACGTACCGACCGTGGACGTAAACGGCGCGCTCCACGACTACGGTTATACGTTCGTCAATCTGGAGGCGTTGGCGCAGGGCTTGGCGGATTCGACCCGGGCGGCGAGCATATTCGACTGGCTGGATGGCGCGCGCACGGTGACAGGGGATACGTCGACGGGCGCGGACATATACGCTCCGAAGTTTGCCGCGAGGGCTTCGACGAAGCGCAACGGCGATTGGTACAACATCATCTGGGCGCAGCCGGAAAACTATCCGTTCGGCACGCAGGTTCAGGACGGCGGCGCGATTCTATACGTCAACTATTACGACGTGATGGCCCGCTTGAAATATAAGTCCGCGGATAATGCATGGACCCGGTTCGCGCAAATGCTGGACCTGCATCAGCAAGCCAGGGAAGAGGGCGGTTACCGGTCTTACTATGATATCCGGGGCATTCATATGCAGGGAGACGGATCGGCGGGAGGCATCGGCATCGACGCCGAATTTACGGAATCCGCGCTTGCCCCATTAGCGTTCCTATATGGATTTCTTGGCGTCGATACGGATAAGGACGGATTGGTCATCGCGCCCAAACGCCCATCGGCGCTTAGCTGGATGAAAGTAGAGAAGCTCTATTACGACGGGGCGGAAGCCTCCGTCTATGCCTCCGCGTCGGAGACGACCGTTACGATCAACGTGGCCAGCGGCTCCAAGTCGCTGAAGATCGGCGGCTTAACTCCGGGCGTCGGCTATGCGGTGAAACGCGACGGCGCGGCTTGGCAATCGTATACGGCCGACAGTTCCGGCTTTATTCGGTTCTCCACGTCGGGAACGGGTTCGCACGGTTACCAAGTCGTTTTATAAGAAATTAGGAGCAAGGAGAGACATACGCAGCATGAACGAATGGAAAGACAGGTTCGCCGACCCGCCCGCACTGTATCGGCCCGCGCCGCTCTGGGTATGGAACGATGATATGACGGAGGAGCAAATCCGGGATCAATTGGGACGGATGAAAGCACGCGGCTTCGGCGGCGCTTTCGTCCACCCGAGGCCGGGGCTGGTGACGGCTTATTTGTCCGAGGCTTGGTTCGAGTTATGGGGCAAGGCGCTTGAAGCAGCGGATAAGCTGGATTTAAAGCTATACCTTTACGACGAGAATTCCTATCCGTCGGGTTTCGCCGGCGGCCATGTTCCGTCGCGTATGCCGGACGGCTTGGCGGGAGCCTTGACGGCCCGCTTGGTAGAAACCGGAGAATGCGGTCATCTCCGTTGGGAGTCGGCCTTGAGCGGTGCTCAAGGTCGGCTCTTAAGCGCTTATGCGGTCGAAGGGGGAAATGGAAGCGCGTCATCGCTCCGGCTGAAGACGGAAGTGACGAAACGCCCTCCTTCCGAGTGGCCTTCCTTCGGCAACCGCTTTTTGCTGCTGGAATGGCGGATTCCGGAGACGAGTGCTTGGCTTGGAGGCTTTGCTTACCCCGATCTTCTTCGTCCTGAAGCGGCGCGGCATTTTCTGGAGACGACACATGAAGCTTACCGAGCTCGATTTGGTGATCGGTTCGGAGAGCGGATTCCGGCGTTGTTCACGGACGAACCGTGTCTCGTTCACGGTCACTTTCCGGATGCGCAGCCTTTGCCATTCAGCTATTGGTTTGCTTCGCAATTCGAGCAGCGCAACGGGTACAGCTTGATCGAGCATCTGCCATGTCTGTTCGCGGACGCGGCAGCCGGTGACGGAAAGGCAATCGATCCGCTTAAGGTGCGTTACGATTACTATGACACGCTGCGCGAGCTTTGGGCGAATAACTGGGTCAAACCGATATCCGATTGGTGCGAGCTTCACGGGCTGGCTTTCACCGGTCATTATTTGGAGCATAACTGGCCGTACCCTTGGGGGCGTTCATCTCCCTCCGTGATGTCCTTCTACGAATACATGCATTGGCCCGGCATCGACATGCTGCTGACGTCCCTGCTTAAGGAAAACGGCAGGGATCCCCATCTCTTGGTTACGATCCGAGAAGCGCATAGCGCGGCCAACCAGTTGGGTCGGAAAAGAGTGCTGTGCGAGGCCTACGGTGCGGGCGGCTGGGATTCCACGTTCGAGGATTTCAGAAGGATCGGAGATTGGCTCTACGTACACGGCATAAACTTTCTAAATCCGCATTTGACCTTGTCCTCCATCGCGGGAGCCCGCAAGCGGGATTATCCGCAATCGTTCGATTGGCGGCAGCCTTGGTGGGAACCATACGGCAAGCTGAACGATTATTTCGCCCGGCTTTCCGTCGCGCTCGGGGAAGGGGAGACGCGCAACCGGATTCTCGTGCTGAATCCGACGACTTCCTTCTATATGAAGACGCCAGATTTGGCTGAGCCGGGGCTGGAACCGAACCATGCCGAACCATTGAGCAGCGATGTGGCTATTCTTCAATTGCTCTCGGAACGTCAATGGGACTTCGATTTAGGCGACGAATTCATCGCGGAGCGCCATGGCCGGACGGAAGGAGCCTCCTTCGTCATCGGGCAGGGGAAATATGAAGTCGTGGTCATTCCAGCAGCGATGGAGAACGTTAGGGAGAGCACGATGCAATTGCTTGGGGAGTATTTGTCCCAGGGAGGCAAGGTGCTTGCCCTAGGCTCGCCGACCCGGATAGAAGGGAACGTGGCAGAGGAGCGGCTGGAGCAATTGAAAGCTCACGAAGGTTGGATGACCGTGGAAAATGCCGAGGCGTTGGAGCGGACGCTTCATTCGTTCCTGAGTCAGCGCCTAACGATTGCTTCAATGGGGACGGACGAGGATTTCACAGGGTGGAGTGAACGTTCCGCGCTAGCTCATCTTCGCAGGGAGCAGACTGACGGTAGCGTCATATGGTTTGTCGTCAACAGCGGTCCGAAGGCGTTTCAAGGGAACCTGCGGTTGAAAGGGGAAGCACTGGAGCGATTGAACCCTTGGACCGGCGCAGCGGAACCGGCGGTATATAGGCATTCGGGCGACGGAACGCTGGAAATGCACATTACGCTGGAAGCTTCCGGTTCACTGCTGCTTCGCAGCGGTCGCGCTTCCGATAAAATGATACCGCCTTTAGCGTTCCTCCCCGGTGAACGTTCTGAAGAGGAGGACAACGGGCAAACGCTTGTCATGCCGGCCATTTCTCCGACGATCGTGCCAGAGGAGTCCAATGTTTGGCCACTAGCTTATTGCGATCTGAAGATCGGTTCAGAAACTCACAAGGATATCCACGTTCTATTTGCTGCCAGTAAAGTATTCGAGTTCCATGGGTTCGAAGCGAATCCTTGGGATAACGCGATTCAGTACCGGAGCAGGCTGACGGAGCGCGACAAAGAGTTCGGCGAACTATCGGGTTTCGAGGTATCTTACCGGTTCTTTATATCCGAAGGGAGTATTCCTTCTCGCCTTGGCCTGTTGGTGGAAAGAGGAGACGCCTACCAGATTCTCGTGAACGGAGCACCGTTGAACAACGGCGGCGAGAAATCGAGGCTGGACGATCATTTTCGGGAGTATAATATCGTTTCGTTAGTCAGGGAAGGCGACAATGTCGTGACGTTGCGGGTTTCTCCGTTCAGCGTGCTGCTGGAGGTGGAGGCGGTTGTGCTGCTTGGAGATTTCGCGGTATCCGATCGTGGAAACCGCTGGGAGATGGAGCGGGCGAAGCCGCTTCGGACAGGTTCCTGGGGCAGGCAAGGTTATCCGTTCTACGGGGGAGCCGTCGTCTACTCGCGATCGGTGGAGTTGCCGGATACGATACGGGAAGCGCAATTGGTGTTAGGAGACTGGAATGGAACGGTCGCTTCCATCGCGGTGAACGGCAAATACGCTGGATTGCTCGGGGTGGACGGCAGCGTGTCTATCGATCTTATGCCGCACGTTTTGCCAGGCAAAGAGAACTTCATCGAGGTTCGAGTATGCGGCAGCTTCAAAAATTTGCTCGGGCCCCATCACCATCCGGATCGCCCGCGCAAAGTAGGCTGGTCTTACCTGTGGCAAAGCTTTCCAATCCAGGGGAGCCCGAAACCCAAGGAATATGATTTGATCGCCTACGGGCTAATGTCGGATTATCGGATAGTCGTCCGAACGGAAAATGGGGAGTGACAAACATGTGGAAAATCAATGACGACGGTGCGGTTCACGCGTTAGGCAATGGACGGTTTCTGGTGTACGGGCGCGGCAATGACTGGGTTGAAGTTTACGGACCTCCGTATAGCTCGCCTTCGCTGCTGCAAGGAAAATGGACACTAGCGGACGGTACCAGTCCTCAATATGCATCGATGAGAGTGGATGGTACGAACCGTTGGCTGCATCGGTATTTAAGCGGCGAAGGGGTGGAAGCTGCCGTTGCCGAAGCTTTCGTTGCACAGGACTTGCCGGTATACCTATGCAAGTTGCAAGCCAACGTGCCGCTTCGTCTGGAGCTGTCTCTCGGCGAAGGGTACGAATGTTTTCCAGGAAACGACAGCTTCACAGCGGAGGATACTTCCTTGAGGTCGATTCTTGTGAATGCGCCCGATACGGCTCGCATCTACCGCTATCCGATGGGAGTGGAGACGTTCCTCGCGGTTCTTTGTTGGGGGCAGGAGGCAGATATCAAGATAGTACAAGGCAAAGTCAGCCTCTCTATACCTGCAGGCGAGTCTTATGTCGTACTGATCGGAGGGCCCACGTACCCGGAAACCGAACACCATGCCCGCATGCTGCTGGACAAAGGATACGAGAGGCTTAAAGCGGAAGCGGAGGAGGCGGATCGTCGGCTTGTCTCGCGCATCATTCCCCTTGCATACGGCGAACACATCGGAGAGGAAATGAGGCAGCGCGTCGATTGGCTGTCCGAGAGCGTTGCCTTTCTTATTGCCGCGCAGCAGTCTGAAGACGGGGGTATTATGGCGGGACACAACTACGCGCTTGCCTACGTCCGGGATCAATATGGAGCATCGAGGGGACTTCTGTCCCTCGGCCTGTATGAGGAAGCTAAGCGCAACCTGGCATTCCGCTTCGGGAAATGGACTAGGCTCGGCGGCATTCGCAACGCGGAAAGCATGGGGCACGACCGCGCTCGTCACGTGCACGAGAACGACGACGTGGAGATTACCGCCTACACGATCGTGCAAGCTTTCGATTACGGTCGTGCTACGGGAGATTGGGCTTTCGTGGAATCGATCTTTCCCATGCTCGATCATTGCTGGAGTGTCCAGCTGCCGCACCTTCATGACGGCATGCTCCCTTTTAACGGAGACGAAACTTACGTGGCGGGAGGTTTCCTGCCGCGTTCCTCCTTGCTCGACGGTTCCATGGAAGCGACTTTGCTGTTCTTAGAGGCGGGAAGAAGGCTTCTTCCCTTTGCCGAGAGCCGCAAACTATGGAATGAAGAGCAGATTGCGTCTTGTAAATATATCCTCGATCGGACGGAAGCTTCATTCAGGCGGAATTTCTACCGGGACGGCAGATTCGTCGCGAACGCGCCGCAGCGGGCTTTGACCGCCGAGCTTCCGTCGTACCGTTACGGAGTGTGCGAAAGCTGTAATTTACGCGGCAATCATGTGTTAAAATGGACGGGAAGAACCGACAATGGCCGTTACGTCTGCCCCGCATGCAGATCGATGGAGCCAGCGTTGGAGGCGGTGGAACCACGGGTCATCACGGTACAATCCGCGGGGCTGCTTCCCGGCTTCCTTCATTCCGGCGTGCTGACGGTAGAAGATAAAGGGGAAGACGTGCGGAGAGCTTACGGGATTTTCGAAAAATACGGTTATTTGCCCACCGTTCCAGGCTCTACCTATTTTGTTGGATACGACGAAAGTTTGCTGCTGTACGGGCTAACGGAGCTCGGGTATCCCGGCGCTCAAGCCGTCATGGAGCATGTCGTCGGGATCGCGGACTCGACGGACGCATGGGTGGAATATTACGATGCGGGACGGCCTTTTAATACGAGGTCCAGGCCTTGGGAGAGCGGCATGAATATCGCGGCCGTGCGGCGTTATGCTGCGGTATCGCAGACGGGAGAGCGGAATCATGATTAACTTGCTCATTGTCGACGACGAAGCGATCATTCTTGACGGACTAACGGAGTTATTTCATACGGCAGGCATCGCGGATCTGGAGGTCCACCGCGCGAATTCGGCCGTTCTTGCCTTGAAGATCATGACGCGAAGCAAAATCGATATCGTGCTGACGGATATCCGCATGCCTGAGATGTCCGGCCTTGAGCTGTTCGATCAGGTCCGGGAGCGCTGGCCGCGCTGCAAGGTTATTTTCCTAACGGGCTACAACGATTTCGGATACGTCCAAGAGGTGCTGCGTAAAGGCGGGGCCGACTACGTGCTGAAGATGGACGGAGACGAGGAAATCGTCCGTTCCGTGCAGAAGACGATCGCCGATATCCATGAAGAAACGGATGTCGAACGGTTCATTGTGGAAGCCAAGCAGAAGATGAAGCTGCTTCAGCCGCTTGCCCAGCGGGAATACGTCGGCAACCTTGTCATGGGGGAGCCTTTTACCCTTTCCGGCCTGAAACAGCGCTTCGAGGAACTGGATATCCCGTTCCGGACGGCAAAACCGGCCTACCTGCTGCTAGGCAAGGTGGATGCATGGGAGGACGTGATTCGTCCCTCGGACCGCACCCTATTGTTGTACGCGCTGCAGAACATCGCCATGGAAATCATTCCAAGCTCGTTTCTAAGCTTATCTATTCCTTGGGATGGGTCGTCCTTGTTGTGGCTTGTCCAGCAACGGGAAGACGGGGAACCCGAGCCTTCCGCAGCTTCGGCTGAGCGGGAACGGCGCCCGGAAGAACCCGAGGATCCCGTCGACCGGAGACTGCAGGACAGCCTGGATTCGATCCAGCAAGCGGCGAAGCGGTTTCTGAATTTGCAGGTTTCCTTCTCGTGCAGCGGGTTGTTCGATTGGCCAGCTATCGGCCAAGTGTACGATCGTTTGCGGGAGCTCATTCAGAAGGGCGCGGGCATCGGACAGGAGATTTCATATTTGAGGAGAGAGAACGACGGCACGAATGCCGCCGAGGAACGGAGGGCGGAAGAGCTTCGCGCCCAGTTGAAGCGGTTCATCTTTCTGGAGTCTCACTTGGAGAACGGCAAGGAGGCCGAATTCGATCAAGCGCTCCTACAATTGATGCACGCCGCGGACAGAGACAAGGTTCCGCTTTCCTTGTCTCTGGAAGCATTTAATAGAGTATCGAGCTTGCTGCTGTCGCATATGAACCGTTTCGAAATGACGGAGCTGCTATCAGATCCGAAGGAGCTTGAGAGGCTTACGAGGATCGACGCGTTCTCGTCTTGGCCGGACACGACCGCTTTCTTTCGCAAATCGGCAAACGGCTTGTTCGAGCATCGCAGGCGGAAACAGGCGGATCGCGGTCTTGAAATCGTCGAGAAGATAGAAACCTATGTTGGCCGGAATTTGCAAGGGGATTTGTCGCTGAGCCGTCTCGGGCAGGCGGTGTATCTAAACCCCGCGTACCTCTCCAGGCTCTACAAGCAGATTACGGGAGTCGGCTTGTCGGATTACGTAACGGAGAAGAGAATCCAGAAGTCTAAAGAACTGCTGCGCTCCACGGACATGAAAATTCAAGATATTACGACGCTGGTCGGGCTCGAGTCGCCCTCTTATTTTGCCCGTTTGTTCAAGCGGCTGACCGGGCAGTCGCCCCAGGAATTTCGCGAATCCTGAATCACACTCCATATAAGAAAGGGAAATTCGCTTGCAGACCGGTTCCCTCTTCCAATCCACTTACACGAGAATGGTCGTTACGCTGCTCGTCGCCGTCATCCCTTTTTACCTGATTGTTCTGCAGATTAACCGCTCCGACGCCGAAGGCGTCAGACAGGGTGTAAGCGATTCCATCAGTTCGCAAGCCCATTACTACCTGAGCAGTCTCGAAGCGGAGCTGTCGCAGGTCATTAAGTTCCAGCAGCAGTTGGCCGCCAACACGGATCTGGATACGCTGAGCAACGCTTCCGAGATTATGACGAACGAAGACAAGCGGAAGGCTGTCTTGTCCATCCAACAGCAGCTGATCCAGTTGAAGTACATGAGCCAGTACATCGCGAATACAACCGCTTATTTGCCCGATCTCGGCAAGATGATAACGGCGAACCAGACCTATCAGGATATTTCGAAGGCCGAGTACGATGCACTCGGCCATTTCATCGTGCCTGCGACCGCTCCTTTGCGCGCCCTTGGCGATCGGCTCTTCATCTGCTATTCCAATCCGAATCTGTTTGGGGTGACAACCCCCTCCTTCGTGCTGACTATTGAAATCGATCGTTCCCGGCTGTCCGCGGCATTGGAACAGTTCAAATATAATGGGGCAGGAATTACGGCCCTGCTCGGATCGGACAATCGTTGGCAGGTGATTGCCAGCGGAAGCGAAACGCCGGCAGCCGGCTTGCTGCTGGGCGCGCATGAGGAAGGCAATGAAACGTCCGGCATCTCGACGCTTCGATCCGAGTCGGGGGACTATCTCCATTATTATGAGAAATCGTCGTTCCTCGGAGCCACATTCGCCGTTCTCGTTCCCGAGAAGGAAGTGTTCGGCAAGCTGAAGCTGAACCGCGACCGCATACGTTATGTCTCCTTGTTTTCCCTCCTTATTATCGCGGCCGTGTCTTACGTCATCTATCGCGTCATCCACCATCCTTTGCGGAAGTTTATCGTGGCTTTCCGGCAGGTGGGCAATGGCAATTTCAACGTATCCATCGAGAGAAGCAGCAAGGACGAATTCGCGTATCTTTATCGGCATTTCAACCAAACAGTCCGTAAGCTTCAGGAACTGGTCTACGAAGTATACGAGCAGAAGTACCGGACTCAGCATGCCGAATTGAAGCAGCTGCAGTCGCAGATCAACCCGCATTTTCTGTATAACAGCTTTTTCACGATCTACCGGATGGCGAAGTTCGGGGAAGTCGACAACGTAGCGCAATTCACGAAGTATTTGGGCGAGTATTACCGCTTCATCACCCGCGACGGAGCGGAAGAGGTTTCCGTACTGGACGAAACCGTGCATGCCCGCACGTATACGGAAATTCAATTGTTCCGGTTCCATGACCGAATTTCCGTCAGGTTCGGCGACATTCCGGAGGGACTCGCCAACCTGACCATTCCTCGGCTGACGCTGCAGCCTGTCATCGAGAACGCATTCGTGCACGCACTGGAGGATCGGGCGGAGGGCGGTTATCTGGAGGTACAATACTCGCTGAATGAAAACTGTGCGGTTGTAACAGTGGAGGATAACGGGGGCAGATTGGACGATTCCGCGTTGGAAATGCTGCAGAGGCGCTTGCATGCTTCTCAACAGAGCGGGGAAACGACAGGAATGACCAACGTCCACCGCCGTTTGCAGCTTCGTTTCGGCGAGGAGGCAGGTCTTAAGCTCAGCCGAAGCCCCTTCGGCGGGTTGAAAGTGGAGATTGTCATCCCTGTCGCCCCCAATTGGTAGAGATCGGGCAAGGAAGTATAAATTTTAGGATTTGATGCCGCCCGCCGCGAATTTACAATTAAAGCAGATGATCATCTATGCAACAACCAAATTCAAGGGGGACTCACCATGAAACGCAGCATTTTGTACGGCACGTTGGCTTTCATGCTTTTTCTGACCGCCTGCAGTTCCAACGGGAACAACAACAACACGGCGGGAACGCCTAGCGGCTCCGCTCCGCAAACGAGCGCGGCAGCTTCCCCAAGCGCGGAGCCCGCTAAGGATCCTCTGGGCAAATACGAGACGCCGATTGAAGTTACAACCGCGCGAAGCCTCGGCAGTACCGTTCAGTTCGCCGAAGGCGAGTCGCTCGACAATAACGTATGGTATCGCGGCTATAAAGACGATCTCGGCATCATTCTTAAGAACGAATGGACCGTTCCGGACGCGCAATACGGACAGAAAATGAACGTCTCCATCGCCTCGGGCAGCATTCCGGACATCGTAGCCGTGGATTTGACCCAGCTCCAGAAGCTGATCGAATCGGACATGATTATGGATATGACCGAAGTCTACGAGCAGTACGCTTCTGAATTAACGAAGCAGACGCTTTCTTCCGACGGCGGCGTTGGCTGGACGGCCGTCACGTTCGGCGGCAAGAAGATGGCGCTTCCGTCCACGGCATCGGTTATCGACGGAACCCAGATGATCTGGATTCGGGAAGACTGGCTCAAGAAGGTCGGCTTGTCCGCACCGAAGACAATCGATGACGTCTTGAAAATCGCGGAAGCGTTCGTTAAGCAAAAACCGGGCGGCCAAGACAAAACTTATGGGCTAGCGCTCGGCAAAGATATCTATTCCGGATATGGCGGTATTGGCGGTCTGGCTTACGGTTTCAAGGCTTATCCGAAGGCTTGGGTGAAAGGCGCCGACGGAAAATTAGCTTACGGGTCCACCCAGCCGGTGATGAAGCAAGCACTCGCCAAGCTGCAGGATATGTTCAAAGCGGGATTAATCGACCCGGAATTCGGCGTCTACGATGCCAACAAAGTAAACGAATTGATTACCTCCGGCAAGATCGGCATGTTCTACGGCCAGCACTGGAACGCTTTCTGGCCGCTGCCGGATAGCTTCAAGAACGACAAGAACGCCAACTGGGTGCCTTATCCGATTGCCTCGGCGGATTCATCCCCGGCCAGCTCGCTTGCCAGCAATGGCGCCCTTTTATTCTATGCCGTTAAGAAAGGCGCCAAAAACCCCGAAGCGCTTGTTAAGCTGTTAAATTACAGCTTGGAGAAGCAGTATGGGGCGAATGGACGCGACAAGCGGTTCTTCAATTCCGAGAATACATCGTTGAATTTGTATGCTTACGATGCTGTAACGGCGCAGGATCCGCTGCAAAACATTAATATTTACCGTGGCGTGAAGAAGGCGTTCGAAGCGAAAAGCGACGAAGGATTATCGTTCGACGTCAAGGACAATTACGGCAGCATCAACAAATATTTGGCGGGAGACAACACTTTCTGGGCCAGCTACAAGTGGGCGGGACCGGACGGAGCGCTTAGCGTCGAGGACTACTACGACCAGCAGAAGCTGATCGTTCTCAATGGCTTCTTGGGAGCGCCCACCGCAACGATGCTGAAGAAGAGCTCTACGCTCGATACGTTGGAATTGGAGACGTTCACCAAAATCATCCTGAACGCGGCTCCGGTCGATTCGTTCGATACATTCGTCGACAACTGGAAAAAGCTCGGCGGCGACGAAATTACAAAAGAAGTGAACGATTGGGCTGCGGCCAAATAAGAGGGAGCGGGAGGGGGCGCCAATCCCCTCCCCTTTCTTTCAAAAGCGGCGATAGGGGAGATAGAGATGTTGAAATGGCGTACGAAACATAACAGCGAATACCCGCTGCATCTGATGCTGCTGCCCGGCGTTATTTTCGTCCTGGCGTTCTGCTACTACCCGATGTCGGGCATTCTTATCGCTTTCGAAAATTTTATTCCGACAAAAGGATTTTTCTTTTCGGAGTTCGTCGGGTTGGAGCATTTTCATTATTTGTTCCAATTGCCCAATTTTACGACCGTTCTGCGTAATACGGTTTGGATCGCATGCATGAAGATCGTTCTAGGTTTAGTCGTTCCGATCGTCTTCGCGCTGTTGCTTAACGAGGTTCGCAAAGCGGCTTTCAAGCGTTCGGTGCAGACGATGGTTTACTTGCCCCATTTTTTGTCTTGGGTCATTCTAGGAGGCGTTCTGATCGACATTTTGTCGCCGTCTTCCGGAATAGTAAACGGATTTCTCGGTTCTGTCGGAATCAAGCCCGTCTTTTTCCTCGGCAACGAGCATTGGTTTCCATACGTGCTGGTCGTCTCCGACATCTGGAAGGAATTCGGATTCTCGACGATCGTCTTTCTCGCAGCCATTACGTCGATTAACCCGACCTTGTACGAAGCGGCCGTCATGGACGGAGCGGGCAGAATCAAGCAGACGCTGCACGTTACCCTTCCGGGGATGATGCCGATTATCGTGCTCATGCTGACGCTGAGCCTAGGCAACGTACTGAATGCCGGCTTCGATCAGGTCTTTAATTTGTATAGCCCGCAGGTGTACAGCACAGGCGACATTATCGACACCCTCGTATACAGGATCGGTCTTGTAGATTCCCAGTACAGCTTGGCGACGGCGGTCGGTCTGTTCAAATCGGTTATTTCGCTGATCCTCATCACGATTTCTTACACGCTCGCATATCGGCTTGCAAATTACCGAATTTTCTAGACGAAGAAGGGATACGCATGATCTACAAGAACGTTTACGGGCGACGGGTATTCGATTGGGCAAACTATGTATTTCTCGGCGGCGCTGCTCTGTTGTGCCTGCTACCTCTGATCCATGTGCTTGCGGTATCTTTCAGTTCCAGTTCGGCGGCTACCGCAGGCTTCGTAAAGCTGTGGCCTGTCGGTTTCACGTTGGCTTCCTACGAATACGCGCTCATGAAACCGCAATTCATCGCTAGCTTTCTCGTCTCGCTTGAAAGGGTCGTGTTGGGCGCCGTTATTAATATGACGCTGACGATATTGATCGCTTACCCGCTGTCCAAGGAAGGCCGGCAATTCCGGTGGCGTTCGTTATACGCCTGGTTTTTCGTCGTGACGATCCTGTTCACGGGTGGCCTTATTCCCGGCTTTATGGTCGTCAAGCAGCTCAACTTGCTCGATACGGTCTGGGCGCTCGTGCTTCCGGGAGCCGTGCCGGTCTTTAACGTCATTCTGCTGCTTAATTTCATGCGCTCCCAGCCAAAGGAGTTATACGAAGCCGCCTTCGTGGACGGAGCGGGACATTGGTCGGTACTCTGGCGCATAGCTGTGCCGCTGGCTAAACCTGCTCTCGCCACGCTGCTGCTGTTCATATGCGTCGGTCATTGGAACTCCTGGTTCGACGGGCTAATCTACATGAACAAGCCGGAGCACTATCCGCTGCAGACGTATTTGCAGTCGGTCGTCATTAACCGCGATCCCAGCATGATGACGACGTCGGAGGAGCTTAAGACGCTCTCGCAAATATCCGACCAGACGACGAAGGCCGCCCAGATTTTTCTCGCGGCGCTGCCTATTTTGCTGCTATATCCGTTTTTGCAAAAGCATTTCATTCAGGGAATTACGCTTGGCAGCGTGAAGGAATAAGCATGCTGAGCAATCTGATAATCCGAAAGCGGGGTAACGAATAGATGAAAGACAGGACGGAAGTGGCGGTTTATTATTATCCGAACTATCACCCGGATGCCCGGAACGATCGTTGGCACGGCAAGGGATGGACGGAGTGGGAGTTAATGAAGCGCGCGGAACCGCGGTTCGAGGGGCATAATCAGCCCAAGCTTCCGCTGTGGGGTTATGAAGATGAATCCAACCCTGAAGTGATGGCGCGAAAAATCGACGCAGCTGCGGATCACGGCGTTTCCGCTTTTATATTCGATTGGTATTGGTACGAGGATGGGCCTTTTTTGCAGAGAGGATTGGAGGAAGGCTTCCTTCAGGCCGAGAACGCCGATCGGCTGAAATTCTCGCTGATGTGGGCGAACCACGACTGGATCGACATCCATCCGCTGGCGCGCTCGCTGCAACCGGCGACACTCGCTTCGGGAACGGTATCGGAAAAAGCTTTTATCGAAGCGACCGATCATATGATACGTCGATACTTCGCCCATCCGTCCTACTGGAGAGTCAAAGATGGCTTGTATTTCTCGATCTACGAGCTGATGAATCTGGTAAAAGGATTCGGCGGCATAGAGGAGACGAAACGTATTTTGGCGGATTTCCGCGAACGGGTCCGCGCCGCTGGGTTAGGGGAATTGCATCTTAATGCCGTCGTATGGGGCGTGCAGATTTTGCCCGGGGAGAAGCGGATCGAGGACCCGAACGAGCTGCTGAATGAACTGGCTTTCGATTCGGTGACCTCTTACGTATGGCTTCATCATGTCGGGTTGCCGGAATTTCCTCAAACCGATTACGGGTGGTGGAGCGATCAGGCGATCGCCCGCATGAAGGAGCTTGCTGACGAATTCCGTCTGCCGTATTTTCCTAACGTAACTATGGGGTGGGATACGAGTCCGCGCACGGTGCAATCCGATAAATACGAACCAATCGGCTACCAGTACATGGCTACCGTAAGCGAGAATACGCCCGCAAGGTTCGAGGAGGCGCTCCGGAGAACGAAAGCGCTGATCGAATCAAAGGAAGATAACCCGCAGATTGTGACGATCAATGCCTGGAATGAATGGACGGAGGGCAGCTATCTGGAGCCGGACACGGTTAACGGAACTGCTTATCTGGAAGCCGTTAAGGCTGTGTTTGGTTCTAAGTAGCAGTATCAACTGCTAAAGCAGGGGCTGTCCCATCAGGTCGTGAATGACCTTGGGGGACAGCCCCTGTTTGTAGTGGGCATTACAGGGAATAAATAACTGCAAAACTCCTGTTAATTAGGCTAAATTAGAGAAGGCTAATCGATTTTAGTGTATAAGTCCAGTTATTGTCACCGATTCCTCTACCTCCACCCTACCTCGCATAAATTGGCCTGATTTTCCGCTTAACTCTCCGCCTTTCCACCCTGCCTCGCATGAATTAACCTGATTTTCCGCTTAACTTTCCGCCTTTGCACCCTGCCTCACATGAATTAACCTGATTTTCCGCTTAACTCTCCGCCTTTTCACCCTACATTGCATGAATTAACCTGATTTTCCGCTTAACTCTCGGCCTTCGCACCCTGCCTCGCATGAATTAGCCTGATTTTCCGCTTAACTCTCAGCCAACAAAACATTCTCCCGCTCGCGGAAATAGGAGATGGATTGCATGACCAAGTGATCGAGCTTGGCTGTTTGCGGCTTTCCGTACATAGCCGGATACGGGTCTCCGCCAGGCCCGAGCGGTTCCGGCGTTACGTATTTTCCTTCCCGATTAAACCCGAGCAAATACAACGCCATAATTATCGTATCCAAATCCATGGATCCCTCGCCAAGAGCGTACCGATTGCTGTCAGCCATATGAAGATTGACGAGACGGTCTCCCGCCTCAAGCAAAGCTTCACCGATATGCGCCTCTTCCGCCTGCATGTGATAGACATCCGCATTGATGTCCTGCACGCCGGGATGATCGACGGCATGGATATAAGCTTTGGCTTCCGCAATAGAACGGACAAGGCTGACCTCCGCGGAACGTATAGGCTCAATCGCAGCCTTCACTCCGTATTGAACGAACAAATCAGCCACGATGCGGAGCGTTTCGACGCTTCTTTGAAACTCCATGTCATCATAAGGCTTCGGCCTGCCTACCGCTCCCGGAACGACGAGCAGATAAGAGCCGCCGACCGCGGCCGTAAACTCAATCTCTCTCTTCAAATAATCGATCGCGGCCTGCCTGTGAACGGCCCGGTTGCTGGATAGATCGTTATCGACGGAGAACATGCCGCATACGCCGGCTACTTTTATTTGGTACTTCTCCAAGGTGGCAAGCGTTTCATCCACTTTGTAACCCAAATCCTCTCCATAATGATTGCCGTGAAGCTCGATGTATCCAATGCCGGCTCTATTAAGCCTTTTTGCAGACTCCTCTAGACTTTCCATTCCAAATCCCCAGTTGCTCCAAGACAAATTCAATCTTTGTACCAACTTCTCTGGGCTGCTCTTCTTTAACTCCAGAAAGGCGCTCCTAATCCGCTCGTTTTTCACTTCAAAAGGTTGTTTGGTCATCCTAACTCCAACTCCTTTAGCTTCTTTTTTTACGGCATTTCCGTATGGTTGGGCCCGAAGTGTTTCAGGAACACCATCGGCTCCCACTTGCTGTCATTGGTAATGACTACTCCTTCTTGGGCAGCAGGCTCACTTACGAAAAATTCGTCCCCGCTCATCTGACCGAACCTTAGCATGACCGCCGCTTCCGCCTGATGAACGCCTATACGCCCATGTCCTTGAATGAGTACTGTTCCATAAGCGGCAGAGTCACGGATGATGACGGTTTGTCCCGGCTCAATGGTAAGCTCTTTGGCTCCAATATACTCATTGCCGTAGGTAATCCATTTCTCCGTAAATTGTTCGTTCGAATGGGCGCAAACGAGCGGAGGACGGAAATAGTTTTTCTTATAATGGGGATCGGTGTTTTTGTCCCAGTCCATCAGGCTCATGATATATTCGATATCTCTTTTGCTGTCCGCAGGGCAATTTTCCGCCAAAAAATCGTAAGGATACACTTCTCCCATAACGATGTTCTCATGCACGGAGTTCACGTCGCTATTCCACTGGGGTTCATAAGTCAAAACGGAACCGGGTGCATGCACGACACCGGGCGGGGTATACCAGCCTGTACCCAGCTCAATGCGGTACGCGCGCGAAAGTTCGGTAATCCGGTTATCCCCGTCTTCGTACCGTAGAAGCCTTTCCCTCACTTCTTCCCTGGTAACGTCCGGGTCATATCCGAAATACGTGACCGGGAATGCGCCCATATGGTTGTTAAGCTGAGGAGGGAAGTAATAGGCTTCAGGCTTGCCGATCCGTCCGACCAAACTTGCGGCAGCATCATTCAGATGCAAATGGTGAAACAACGGGGTTTCGAAATCGAAAAATTTGGCATACATCGGCCATGTCCCGTATTTCTCGTAAAGCTGCTTGCCGATTAACTTTGCCCCCAGTTCTTCAACCGCTTCCTTTAACAGAAAGGCGGTACTTGCGTCATCGTCGGCCGCAACATAGCTCATCCCCTCATCCGGAGGAGCCAGCGGCCCGTTCATAGCGGGGATGACCGAGGCGAACCATCTCTCTTTGATGGAGCCGCGAACGGTTCCAAGAGCGTAATAATCATCGGGATGCAATCGAAGGCGGCGGCCCGCCTTGGCGAAGCGGCGCGGTACGAACACCGGCTTTAAACGCAAAATGCCTTGATTCCGCTCATAAGTCTCATGAATGACAGAATTCTGGGCCACTATCGTAACAACCTCCTTGGGCTTCGGCTGGCGGTTCTTGCCGCATACCTATAACTTACTATGTCGCGTCATCAACCTGAATCCGATATCTTGCGAATCATCTCAGCTTTCTTGTTCATGTTCGCAGATGGCAGGTATAATAGAGATAGCGGTTTCAGGAGGTATTTTCATGGTTCAAATCCCATTCCATCATAGAGAGAACTCCTTATTCGAGGACGGCTCACGACCCGTGCTGCTATATGCCGGACAAATCAGCGACGAACCGGAGTGGTCGTTCCCAAGCCACAAGCACGACGATTTAATCGAAATCATCTATATTAGCGAAGGCAACGGTACTTTTATTATAGATAACAAGAAATACAGTGCAGGAAAAGGGGACATCCTGATCTACAATCAAGGCGCCCTGCACGAGGAAAAATCAAATCCCGACGATCCGCTCAAAACTTATTTCTGCGGCGTAGGGAACTTGCATGTCTCCGGGCTAGATAGAGGGTGCATCATCCCTGCGCACGCGGAACCGGTTATTCATGCGGGAATCTACAGTTATCAGATGGAACAATACATTTCGACCTTGTTTACGGAACTCCGTTCCCAGGTTTGGGGATTCGAGACCATCTGCCAGAATACTTTGAATTCCATCATCGTCGTCATTCTTCGTTTAGTCAACATGGACAACCATTCGGCACAGCCCGCCTCTTCCCAATCCTTAGGTTACAGAATCAAAGACTACATCGATCAGAACTATACGCGCGAGATCCCTTTATCCGAAATTGCCAATCGATTGTATATTAGTCCCCATTATTTGTCGCACATTTTCAAGGAGGAAACCGGAAATTCGCCTATCAATTATTTGATCCAAAGGCGTGTCGGGGAAGCTATGAGACTGCTGTTAACGACTTCGATGACCGTTCAGGAAATCGCATCCGAAGTCGGTTACGACAATGCCAACTATTTCAGCATGGTATTCAAGAAAGCAACCGGTACATCGCCGAGCCTATTTCGCAAAAATCAAGTGGATGCGAGATGATCTTATGTATAATCCCATTCAAATGACTCCGGGTAACATTTTCGCGTGATCATGTCCTATTTTTCCAATACAACAAGCTAAGATGCCTATACTATGATATAAAACCACTAGGAGGCGTTGCGCATGTTATCCATAACCGCGAATCTGAAAGTCGATAATGTGAAAAATACTTTGGAGTTCTACAGGGATGTTCTTGGTTTCGAAGTGATCGTTACGGTTCCCGAATTCGATCAACCTGTATTGAACTGGGGAATGGTTAAGAACAATGGCGCGGAGTTAATGTTTCAGGAGAAAGGGAATTTGGAGGAAGAGTATCCGGTACTGAAGGGCCATAGCGGGACGGGCTGTTTATCGTTATTCATCAAAGTCAAAGATGTCGAAAGCTTGTTCGAGAAAATAAAAGAGAAGGCCAAGGTCATCAAGGAGATCCATAAAACTTTCTACGATACGAAGGAATTCGAGATACTGGACAATAATGGCTTCGTGCTGACTATTGCCGAATAATGGTTGTTTGTTTCAAAAACTTGAATCCGGGTAAGTAAGGATTAACGGGTTTAAAAGCAACGAGGCCCGCCATTGGCGGGCCTTCGTTATACGGTTAATGATATTATTGCGGTGTGGCTACTGCTACTTCGCCTGTTGCTGCTGTAGTAGTAGCTGCTGCTGGTGTTGCTGTAGCCGAAGCTGTTACTGCTTGAACCGCTTCTGGCTCAACAGCCACTTTCTGGTACATATCTGTGTCCATCACACGGCGAGCGCCGAGATAGCGCTTGGCGTAATAGCTCTCATTTAATGAGGTGATGGTAACACCTTTGGATGCGGCATGGGCGAATTTGTTGTTGCCAACATAAATGCCTACATGCGATACTCCGCTGCCATTCGTATTGAAGAATACGAGATCGCCGGCGCGAAGATCTTCCTTGGCAACTTTCTTGCCCTCATCCCAGCTGAACATGTCTCTCGAAGAACGAGGCAGGGACATACCGAGTTTCTTGAAAACGTACCCCGTAAAGCCGGAGCAGTCGAATCCGCTCGTTGTCGTTCCGCCGTAGTCGTAATCGATTCCGATGAGTTTATCCACCGTTTGGTCCAACTTGGAGTCTGCGAATGCGCTGCCGACTTGGAAAGCAAGCAATAAAGCAAGGGAAAACAAAAACACGGACACTTTGCGCAAAGCGGTGACTCCTTCCAATGCCTACGAGGTTAGCTGGAGGGTTCGGTAGAAGGTTCCCCTATGGCTCCTGTGAAGCAAAGCCAATTCACCCGACTAGATGGTTCCCCCGTTTCCCGCGTGCACGGGAACTCGGCAATTTTTTAGTACACAGCCTTATATATTCGGTTATCTTGACGAATTTCCTGCAATTTCTAGATTAGAATTCCTTAATCTAGATCGTAAAACTCGGGATTCATATCCTCCTTTCCCCTATATTTTTCCCGCCGATACTAACGCCAAACCCCGGCCGCAGCCCTAAATAGGCTGAGCCGGGGAATGTCCCGGTAAAAAATATTGTCGAATGGGACAAAGGGCTTAGGACCTCGTTTCGCACCATACTTGATACTGTGAAGCAACTGTCCACAGCTTAAGGAGAGAGCGAACGAAATGGAAAGCCTGATGCAGCATTACGGCGAGAAATCCTGACCAGAGCAGGGAAACAGCCCAAGCTGTCGCGGATACTGCCAATCCGATGCCAAGTAAAATGAATGTGATTCCAAGTAGGGGGAAAGCCCGGCGAAGCGCCAATCCCAAACCCTTGAAGATTCCTTCCCGAGAGACCGCTCCGAACTGCATGAATTGAAACAGCAGGTGAAGCGCGAGTCCCCATGCCATCCATACGGCAATGTAGGGAAGCAGTTCCTGAAGCCATGCCGTTAAGGAGGGTTCTGAGAAAAACCGGTCTTTGGCCATTGGCAGCAGCCATGCGGCGGGAAGCAGTATCAACGCGTTCTCCAGCCAGTAAAGCAGAGCTACCGGCTTCCAAACCCTTCTCATTCCGGACAATACGCGAGTCCCTTCACCTTCCACCGTATGGTAGAAAGAGTAGTAAACGCCGGCATTGAGCAGAGGAGTGAGCACCATCCGCAGAAGAAGCAAGCCGCCTAACATCCAGAGAACCTCGTTGATGAGATTGGTCTTGAGCAGGCGGAATTGGGCTTCTATAAGGAATAGATGGGCTGCGTCGGAGTTCGGATGCTCATCCGGATAACGCGCCAATATGGGCGTTACGACCGAATCGATGAACCGGTATAGGAAAAATCCCCACAGCAAGCGATACAGAAAAAGGAGAACCAATACATACTTATGCCGGACCGCCATGTCCCATCCCTTTTTTAAGAGATCTCTCATCTTATGCCACCTCACCACGCCATTGTTCCGAACAGTCCTTCTATCATCTGCGTTATGCCTGTTGACCAGCGCGTACGAACTTCCTTGGGAACTTCGGTCTTCAGATAATTGTTGTACTTCCGGTTGTCTAGAACAACATTTAAGCCCGGATCGACTGCCGCGTAAACCAAAGGCGTTGAAGAACGGAGCTGCAATTGAACATGGTTTTGCACGCCGTCCCATTTCTTGCGAACCGTCTGGCCGTCTTGGAATTGGAACCAGATCGAGACCGGCTGAGGGCTGCCCCCATAACGTCTTAGAAGCACATTGCTCTCGTATCCTTCGCCTGTCTTGCTCGAGCTAATGGAATCGACCGCAAAATCGGTCATTTGTCCTTCTTGCACATAGGCTTGGAAGAAGTCTGTCCATTTGGTTTTCGTAACGGTTTCCACGACCTTCTGGAAGTCCGAGGAGGAAGGGTGCCTAAATCGGTATTTCTGAAAATAAGCGCGCATGATCTTGCTCATCGTCTTGTCTTCAACTTGGCGTTCCAGGGAAGAAAGCACGAGCTTGCCGCGGATGTAGACATTTTCGGCATATCCGTCCGAAGAACGATACCGCCACGACGACTGTTTCAGAGGCTCGGGATTTGTTATATAGCTGGCTTCGACCGGAAGATTGGGAATGACGCCATAGATGCTGGCCATGAGCTTATCTTCGGTGTAGGAGGTGAATCCTTCATCGAGCCAAGCTTCTTCGAATTCGTTGGAGGCGACCAGGCCGTACCAGTATTGATGGGCGATTTCGTGAACAAGGGTACGCTCCAGCTCATATCCGGGATTATCGTTCTGCGCGGAAGCAGCGGTCACGAGCGTCGGATATTCCATGCCGCCTGCGCCGTTGCCGTCAGCCGGAGGCACGACGACGGACAGCGTGGAGTAAGGGTAATCGCCGTACCATTCCCCGAGCTTAGCGAGCGCGGACTTGGCTGCGTGCATATAACGATCCTTCAAATCCTTGTGGAGCGGGTCGAGGTAAAGCTTAATACGGACGCCGGGAACGCCTACGGAGGAGAAGGAATTCTCCACGTATTCGAACTGAGGAGAAGCGGACCAAGCAAAATCATGGACGTCGTCGGCGTAAAATTGAAAGTTTTTGCGTCCACCGGCTATTGTGGGCGTTCTTGTCTGGAAACCTGTAGCCGCCACCTTGTACGTCTCGGGAACATCGATGCGGACGCTATAAATGCCGAAGTCCGCGTAAAACTCGGAATTGCCGTGATACTGATGCAAATTCCACCCTTCCGTCATTCTGCCGCGCATGCCTGCGGTTTCGTAAACGGCTACCTTCGGGAACCATTGTCCGGCCATTACGAAATCGCCGGCCTTGCCCATGCGGGCGAACACGTCAGGCAGCTTTACCGTGAAATTCATGCGCAGGGTGATGGACATGCCGGGCTTGACCGGTTCTGGAAGACGGAAAGTCACGAGAGTTTTGTCATTCTTGTTGCCGTCGTCCGGTTGAACATAATGGAGGCGGGGCAGAAGAGTTTCCCCTTCCTCCGTCGTCAAGGAAGTCAGCACCATGTTGCCCGTGCCGCCTGCTTTCATTTTGTCTCCGCGCAGTTCGCCTTTAGATTCCTTAATGAACGTGCTGCCGGGAGTGAAAGCGTTCGGATACAGATGGAGATAGAGCTCCGAGACCGTCTTGCGGCCCGGATTTTTCCAGGTGACGGTTTGCTCCCCGATCAGACCCCCGTTAGCTTCATCGAGCGCAACGGAAATATGGTACTCCGTTATGCGATTGCTGAGGACGACGGCTTTGGGCATAATCGGGGCATCCGGCATCGACTCGGCTTGGGGCTTAACCGACGTTGGCGGAGCGACAACCGGCAGCTCGGGCAATGAAGAACCCGGCAACTCCGACAAGGCGGAAGCAGGCAACGAATATTGGTCCACCCAAGCGTCGGCAAACCCGAATCGAACAGACCATACAAGTACAGCAGCGGCAGCGACGAAAAGGAACATTCGCAGCAAACGGCGCTTAGGCATAGGGATAACCCTCCCGTTGACAAGCATCTACGAGATATATATGTGGGTTGTCCGCGGATTATATCTGCCTAATTTCGTTTGAAATGGATCATCTTTTTTTTGTCCTTTTGCCGTTATCCCCTTGCCTCAGAAAATAGGGGAGCATAGGCAAAACCGAGTCGGTTAGTGCTCTAAGCCGGAGCTAGTGGTCTAAACGAGTGAAAAGCAACACAATACCGTGCATTTAACCCGGCCAGACCGGGCTAATTCCTCTAGCGATTTTTCTGTTATAATAGCATGCAAATACGAAGATATGGAGCTCGAACCGATGAAGCTGAAGTTTCTGGCCCAAATCTACATTAAAAACGCGAAATCGTTTCCGGTTCATCTGGAAAGAATCGTCCACACAGCCGAAGACGCCCCTCCAGTTCATTCACATGACTTCAATGAGCTGTTTTTTGTGGTGCATGGACGAGCCGCCCACTATTTTGAAGGTAAAACGTATCCGTTATATACGAACGATGTGGTGATGATCCGGCCAGGTGAGTATCACGCCTTTTATATCGAACCGGGCCAGCAGCTTGAAATTATCAATTGTTTGTTTTTACCGCACATTTTTGAAGAAAGCTGGATACCGTTAATCGATCGGGAAAACAGCATCTCCTCCTTTCTTATTCGTCCGCTGCTTAATAAACATGAGGAATTTCATCCCCGACTATCGCTGGGCAAGCAACAATCGGAGCGTGTAAAGCAAGTACTGGAGCAACTGATGACGGAATATGAAGAGAATCGGGCTTATGCTCTTTCGATCATGCAAATGAAGCTGAGCGAGCTCCTGATGTTGATAATACGGTTTCACGAGGAAGATCAAATCAGGCAGCAGATGCCTGCCCATCGTCCTTCGGAACGAATGGTAATGCTGCGAGGTATTCAGCGCTATATGGAGGAAAATTATGAACAGAAGCTAAACATTGAAATGCTGGCCCGATCCTACGGCTTCAGCGGAAGACATTTAAAGCGGCTGTTCAAACAGGAGACCGGGATGACGATTACCGAAATGAGCCATCATATTCGGGTTGAGAAGGCCAAGCTGCTCCTCGCGCAGACAAAGGAGCCGATCGTTGCCATTGCAGGGCGGGTCGGCTATGAAGATCCTTCCTTTTTTAGCAGACTGTTCGCAAGAAAGGTGAAATGCTCCCCGGGCAAATACCGCGAGCAGGTCAATAAGTCATAATAAGACATAAATAATGGCGATTTCGGACAAGTCTGGCCTTTTTATTCTGGTCGGCCGAAGGCTCACGAGCATTTTTCGTGGGCCTTTTTGTATGCCCTGCAGGAGGATGGAGGCTTTGCAACTGGCATGAAAGTCTATAAATGACTCATTTTGGATGTCACGAATGAACAGAAATCTTGGCTTCACCGGCAATGAAAAAGAATGCGCTTACATATATGATGTTAACAAACAGGAAAGGGGAGCAACACATGCGGAAAATGAAAAACAAAGCGATTATGCTGTTCCTGATCGGGATGCTGCTATCCGGCGCGGCGCTGTCTTCGGTCGGTGCGGCGAATCCGGCCAACGCTGTTACAGCGCTCACCGTGTCTCAGGGCGCCGATGCGGCGAACCTGCAGGACAGAAATATTTATACGTCTTACAACAGCGGAAAGCAGCCGGCAGCCAATGCCGTGCGGGATGAATGGGTTACGGTTGATTTGGGCTACACCCGCTATGATATTAACTCGATCCACTTATATCCGAGCGAGGATGGAGCAGGGTTCCCTGTTCGTTTCAAGCTGCAAGCCAGCTTAAACGGAACGGATTGGTCGGACATTCCCGGAACCGATCATACGGCCGAAGATTATCCGAATCCGGGTTCCCGGCAGGCGATCTTTCAATTTACCGATATCCAAGCCCGCTACATTCGATTGTTGTCGACCAAGCAGTATACGGACAGCGGCGGCGAAAGCTATTTACGGCTTGCCGAGCTTACGGTAACGAACGATTCGGCTGCAACCTCGGAAACCGGTTTACAACCGGTGAACATCAAAGCCTCCTCCGAGATCGCGGGACTGGGCAAAGAGAACGTATCCAACGGCAATCTGCACGATTTCTGGTCATCGGATACGTCGGATGAGCAGCCTTGGCTACAATATAACTTTAACAAAAAATATACGATCAGCTCGGTTACGCTCGTCCCGCGATCGGGGGGGCTGGGCTTTCCGCTTCATTTCAAGCTCGAAGCTTCGCCTGACGGCAATCAGGTCTGGACAACGATTGCCGATTATTCGAACGAGGACTATGCGCTGCCGGACAGCGGCGTCAGTATGATTGAATTTCCGCCGGTTGCGGCAGGCGCTGTCAGACTAACGGTAACGAAAAGAAGCGCGGACGACCATGGCAATCTCTATGCGCAGCTAGCGGAGCTTCAAGTCCATTCGGAAGCCCCGTTTGCTTCCGATTTGCCGGGTTCTTTCCAGAAGCAATGGAACGATTTGTGGCTGACCTTCGGCACGGTAGGTGACGACAGGAACGCTGTTGCCAAATTCGGTAACGAAGCTTCCTATTTCGAGTGGCTGACTCGCAAAATCATCTGGACCGATGACGACGTCTACCGCAATGAGCTGCTGCAAAAGGTGAAAAACTATCCGATCTCCGCAAGCGGGCTTGTGTGGTCGTGGGGGGATAATCCGCGCTGGCCTAGCGGTAAAGGGCTGCATCTGGAGGGGAATCCCAAATATGTGCTGGCTGCCGCAAGAATTGCCCTATGGCAGGGCCTGGATTATTTGAATCAAGTGGACGAAACGTCTGTAAGCTGCAACGGCTGCTCGGCGGCGGACGGCGACATGAATACGGATGTTTCCAAAGGGAAAACGGTCGGCGAAAAAATGGATCTTGCCATGCAGTATGTGCTGGAGGGACTGTCAGGCAAGGACGGACTTGCCGTCATCGATAACGGGGAAAATACGGGACTGACGACAGGCCACCCGAGCAATTACTGGGACAATTACAAGATGGGCTATAAGGATCCCAATTTGAACATCTATTTTTACGCATCGCTGCTGGCCATGAGCGAGGTTAAAGAAGCGGCGGGCGACAGCGCTCAAGCAGCTTATTATCGGGATCTGGCCCAGACGGTCAAATCCAAATTTAATGAAACCTTTTGGGATGCAGACAAGAAAAGATATATTTCAACGGTTGACGTGAATGGCGGAAAAAGAGACTTCGGTCTGGTGTTCGTAAATATCGAAGCGCTCACGTACGGGCTGGGAGACCAGGCGAAAGCGGAGGCGATTTACGATTGGCTGGATGGCAGAAGAACAATAAACGGCGATACGTCCCAAGGAGCCGACATCTACAAATACGGCTTTGCGCCCAGATCCAACACGCTGGCAATCGAAAGCACCGGAACGCCCTACTGGTGGAACGACGTTGGCGGCGGCATCCCGGTTACGACGAGCGGTGGCTGGGATCAGCATCTGGAGAACGGCGGCGCGATTTTTTACACGTCCTACTACGATATTATGGCTCGAGCGGAATACCTGGGTATCGACGATGCGTACCGGCGCATGAAAGCCATTGCCGACGAGTATGCGGTCGACGATTTATGGCGCGATCCGGCAAACAAGTACGGAAGCAAATGGAAGCTCGGCGTGCTCGAGGAATTTCCCGAGTCCGGTCTTGTGCCCGCGGCGTACTTATACGCTGTATTGGGCATTGATGCCAGCGCTCGGGGGCTTGAGATCGTTCCCCGGTTTCCTTTGGGCGTGACATGGAGCGAAGTAAAGGGGCTTGTTTATCAGGGGCGCAATTATCAGATTAAAGTTCGGCAGGACCGCGCAGAGCTGCTGACCCAAGCCGACGCTGACGGCACGTTCAACGGCCGGATCCGAATGCTGCCGGACACGGCTTACACCGTCGTGGTACTGAACGAGCAGACGGGCGCCAGCACAAACCTTCAAGCGGTGTCGGACGGAGCGGGGATGGTCGACATCCAGGGACTGCCGCTGCCTGCAAGCGCCAGTATCGTCGTTCTGCCATCGGAGCAAGTTGTCCTGCAGCCCGCTGCGCCGACAAACCCGGTTGCCGACGATGCGGCCAACACGCTTGCCTTCGACCCGGTGCCCGGTCTGGCAACGCCGTCCCAGTACGAATACAGCTTAAACGGCGGTGTTACGTGGAAGACGGTCGTCTCCAACCCGATTACCGGTATAACGGGGGATGTGCCGAGAAACGCGGTGCAAGTCAGAGCGAAAGCGAATCGAAGCACAGGTACGCCAAGCGGCGGCATTCTTACGGTGGACCGGGCCTATACGTTAAATCCGCCTCCGGCAGAGCGGCTAATCGCTCAATCCCATTATACGGTTGAAGCGTTGAGCCAGATTCTTCCGGCCGGGAACGCGATTGACGGGCGGCCGGATACGTTCTGGTCCGCCGATGCAACGATCGATGACGGGCGGCAGGAATGGATTCAGGTGAAGCTTGACGAGCCGGTCACGATGGATGCCGTTACGCTGTACCCCCGGACCGGAGGCCTCGGCTTTCCCGTACGGTTCCGGATTGACGCCTCTATGGACGGGCAAGCTTGGACGACGGTCGTCGACCGAACCGCGGAGGATTACGACAATCCGGGCAGCGATCAGCGCACCTTCAGCTTTGCGCCGGTCAAGGCAAGCTATATCAAGCTTACGCCGTTGAAGCAGCGGGCTGAATTCTGCGAACCGAGTCATTGCACCTATTTTGTTCAACTGGCGGAAATCGAGCTGTACAAGATGGACAACAACCCGCCGCCTGCACCCTCTAATCCTGTCGTAGACGATTTCTTCAACACCCTATCGTTTACGCTTGTACCCGGATTTCCGGAAATCAGGCAATACGAATACACCAAAGATGGCGGCATGACGTGGCATGAGGCGAACAGCATACCGATCGGCGGCTTAGACGGCGTGATTGCAGCCGGTCAGGTTCAAGTACGCGTCAAAGCGGACGATTCCATCGACAGGCCGGCCGGCGCCGCGTTATCCGCGAACGTACCGTTTACGGAGGACCCTTATTTCTTGGAACCGGCCGATATCCGGGTATCCAGCGAACTGCTGTCCAAAGCCAATGCGGTTAACGGAAACCGCTACGGCGATTTCTTTTCGACCAATTTCCTTGCCAATGCCGGTCAGACCTCCTGGCTGGAACTGGAGTTCGACGAGGTTTATCCGGTAAGCACGGTTGCCCTGTTCCCGCGCGGCGGCGGATACGGGTTCCCGGTTCGCTTCAAGATTGAGACGTCCAAGGGCGGGGCAGGCTGGTCGCTCGCATACGACCATACCGCAGCTGATTTGTTCAGAGCCAACGCCAACGCGCCTGTTGTCATCGAATTTCCGTCCCGGAAGGCGGATAAGGTGCGGATCACCGTAACGAAGCAGGGCCGAGACGATAACGGTAATTTTCTCACGCAGTTGGCCGAGATCGAGGCTTATGCGCCGGCAGCGGAAATAGCTCCTGCGCCGACGGCAGCGGTACAGGACGATGTGAACGATACTTTCGGGTTTACGCTCGTTCCCGGCTATGAACGTTTGGATGCCTATGAGATCAGTCTGGATAACGGACAGACCTGGCAGACCTTGGCCGCGAATCCCGTCACCGGATTGGCAGGCTATCATGCGGCAGGGGCGATTCAAGTCCGATTGAAAGGCAACAAGGACGCGGATATCCCGGCAGGCAGAGTGCTGGCGAACGACCAGCCTTACCGCACGGGCAGCCCCCTTGAGCCGCTTTCGCCGGCTTCGGTGAGCGCATCCGGCGAATTTGCGGGGTTGGTCAAAGAAAACGTGATTAACGGAAAGAAAGATGACTTCTGGTCAACCGAACCGTTTTCCCAAGCGGAAGCCAATTCGTGGATTGCCGTTGAACTGGACGACTGGTATACGGTATCCCGGATTGATTTGACGCCGCGCAGCGGAGGGCTGGGCTTTCCGTCCCGCTTCAGGCTGGAAACCTCGTTGGATGGCGTACTTTGGCATACCGCCGCAGATAATACGGCAGCGGATTATGCCAACCCGGGCAGCGCTAGTATCAGCTTCCCGATCGTGCCAGTGAATGCGAAGTGGGTGAGATTGGCGGCGGTGAAGCAGTCCGCGGACAATTTCGGAAACTTCTATACCCAGCTATCGGAATTTGAAGTATTCAAGGAGGGCGGAACAGCGGCGATCAACCGGAAGGCACCGACCGCGCCCGTGCACGACGACACGCTTAACACGTTCGGATTTACGCCTGTTCCGGGCATTTCGGACATTAGACAATATGAATATAGCAAGAACGGGGGAGCAAGCTGGACCACGGTTTCCAGCAATCCGATCTCCGGCTTCACCGGAAACATCGCGGCCGATCAAATTCAGGTGCGCGTGAAGGCGAAGTCGTCCATCGGCCGTCCTCCCGGCCAAAGCCTGTACGCCACGCAGTCCTACACCGCGAACAGCTTCGGCTGGCAGGCGGAATACACTTCGTCCGCCCCTGATATTGACGGGCAATTGGCCGACCCTGTATGGGAGAAGGCTCTCGTCCATGTTGTCAGTCAAGCCAACGTCGTGCGCGGGGAAGGCACCTGGATTGAAGTCGCGGCGAATCCGAAGTCGCCCAACCAAGGGGAATACAGACTCCTGTGGGATGCGAACCGTCTCTATTTATCGGCAAAAGTCAAGGATGCGGATGCTCATTTCGGGGCAAGTAAGGGCGAGCAATTAAACGCGCTAACGGATGCTTTGCAGGTTGTGCTTGATCCGTTGAATACGAAGCGGGAAAACAGCGTGGACGACGCCTATATCATTGATCTGGTGCCTGCGACGCTGCAGGGTGTCGCTTCGGCCTATGAGCATTGGCAATATAACAGCGCTGTGGATGCCATCGACATTAAAGGCGCAGTTACGGGGGATGGCTACACTATTGAAGCGGCTTTGCCGTGGAGCATGTTCCATAATGGGACGGTAGACATTCGGAAAGACAGCAAAATGGGCTTTGGCATCATTCAGCTGGATGTTTCCGCGCAGGGAGCGACACAGGAGCTGTTGATGGATTTCGGCGCGGGCAACAATGAGATAGGCAATCCAAGCCGCTGGAACAGCCTTGTGCTGCAGCGGCACGAGGACGAGCCGAAGCAGCCCGATCCGAAGCAGCCCGATCCGGGTGAGCATGGTTCAGGATCCGGTACGTCGGTGACCACGGAGCTGAAGCCGTATGACGTAGTGAAAACGACGACGGCCGAGGGCATGCAGGTGCAAACGGCAGACGTTAATAAAGACTATTTCTTGAAACAGCTGAAGGACGAAGCTGCCGAGTCATCGGGGCGGGAAGTCGAAATTGCGGTCAAGGGGGATGAGCCCGTTCAGCAAATGCGTTTTTCCGGCAGTCTGCTGCTTGAAGGGCTGGCGCTGGCGCCGAATGCCGTCCTTACCTTCCGGACGCAAGCGGGAGAATACAAGCTGCCCCTTTCCGGATTGCCGATGGAATCCTTTGCACGCAAATGGGGCGTCAAGCCGGAGAACCTGAATTTCGTTGCCGCGATTACCCGCGTGCAAGGGGAAGGAGCGCGCCGATTTACGGAACAGGCAAAGGCGCAGGGCGCCGAAATATTGGGTTCGGTTTTGGACTTTACCGTTCACGTTTTCGCGGGTGAACAGCGCGAGGAGCTTACGGATCTAGGCGCTGCTTATATCCGGAGAGCCATTATTCCCGGCAGTTCGACTGCACTGGCTTCCACGGACACAGTCGTAACCCTCGACCCGTCAACCGGCAAGCTGAAGTTTGTTCCTTCCGTTGCCAGCGATTCCGGCGGAAGCCGCCGAATGGACTTTGTCAGCCGAAGCAACAGCTTGTATGCCATCGTCCGGTCGTCCATCTCCTTTGCGGATATCCAAGGGCACTGGGCGCAAAAGGAGATCGAGCGGCTTGCGTCCAAGCATCTAATCCAGGGCGTCGATGGCGCGCATTACATGGCGAATCGGACGATTACCCGCGCCGAATTTGTGGCGTTGCTCGTTAAAGGCATTGGGCTGCGGACGACCGCAGCCGCCCAAGCGGGCACAGGCGCAGTTGCCTTTACCGACGTCGGTGCGGATCAATGGTACAGCGGCTTTGTCGCTGCTGCCGTAAGCGCGGGATTGATCAATGGTTACGAGGATGGCACATTCAGGCCTCAAGACCTGATTACTCGAGAGCAGATGGGTGTTATGCTCTCGAAAGCCTACCGATTGGCGGGGGGAACGCCTATCGAAGCGGAGCAATCGACAGCGCTTGCCTCCTTCGCGGATGGAGCGGCCGTAAGCGGATGGGCGCAGACCCGCCTAGCGGAGATGGTTCATCTGGGATTCATCAAAGGAATATCTAATAGTTTGCTGGCTCCCCGGGCAAATGCCAATCGGGCAGAAGCTGTCGTGATTCTAACCAGACTGCTGCAGCACGTAAAGTTTATTAATCCGTAATGGGAATATACAGAGGATGATCCGAATGGGCACACAGACATTAACCGCCGCGTGGATCTGGTATCCGGGCGACTTAGAAATTGGGCTTCATCGGGAGGTCAGCCTGCGCAGGGATGAAAGAGGGACGATTGTCCCTCCTTTCTGGCGGCTGGACACGTTCTATGGCAGCGTGAAATTCCGCAAGTTTTTTGAACTGGAGGCGGAAGAGGAAATAGCGTTGGCGGTAGAGGGGCAATACAATATTACGTTGGACGGTCAACTGCTGTACGGCAATCCAACTTCCTTCAAGGCAGCGGCGGGCAAGCATGAAATCATCATTTCGGTTGTCAATGACCGCTGCATGCCCGCGATTTTCGTGCAGGGAGCCACGCTCGTCTCCGATCGTTCCTGGCTGGTCTGCTGCAACAACCAGATTTGGCTCGAAGCCGATTGCGGCGATTTTCACCTGCAGCAGCAGAGTCCGTCCTCTTTCAGGCTGCCTGTGGAAGAGATTGTCCCAGTGGAGGAAGTCGCGGGGCAACAGGCGCTGCTTGTTGATTTCGGGAAGGAAATTTTCGGCTTTCTCCGGATCAGTCCGTTAAGCGGCAACGGGACGATTAGCTTTTACTATGGGGAATCGCAGGAAGAAGCCCTATCGGTAGAAGACTGTGAAACCTTCGATCATGATCATGTGGATTTCGGCCAAAACGCTGCGGTTTATGTGACGAAGAAAGCCCGTGCATTTCGATATGTGAACGTGATCTGCGACGAAGCGGTCCATACCGGCCCCATTACTGCGCTGCATGAATATTTGCCTGTCTCGCGCCGCGGGCAATTCAACTGTTCCAGTGAGCGTTTAAATCAAATTTGGGAAGTGTCCGCCTATACGCTGCACCTTACAACAAGGGAATTTTTTATCGATGGCATCAAGCGGGATCGGTGGGTCTGGTCCGGCGACGCCTATCAAAGTTTGCTGATGAATTTTTATCTGTTTTTTGATCAGGCTGTAAATCGGCGCACTTGGATAGCATTACGGGGCAAGGAGCCGGTGGAAACGCATATCAACCATATTGTGGACTACTCCTTCTATTGGTTTATGGGCGTATACGACCATTATTTATATACGGGCGATCAGGTCTTTGTTCGGCAGCAATATCCGAAAATGGCAAGCCTAATGCAGTTTTGCCTTAACCGGCGCAATGATAACGGCATGATTGAAGGCTATGGGGATGACTGGGTGTTCATCGACTGGGCTGACATGGACAAGAAAGGGGAGGTGAGCTTCGAGCAGATTCTGTTCTGCAGAAGCTTGGAAATTATGGCGGAATTAGCCGAGTTGCTTCAGGATCCAAGCCAGGCCAATTACTACGGTGAAATAGGGGCGGCGTTGAAGCGGCAAATATTCGATGTATTCTGGGACGAAACGCAGGGCGGATTGGTTCATAACCGGGTGAACGGCCAATTGAACGGACAGGTCACCAGGTATGCCAGCATGTTTGCCATGATGCTCGGTTATTTGAATGAGGAGCAGATCGGCACGGTTAAAGCAGACGTACTGTTAAATGATTGCATTCAGAAGATCAAGACGCCCTATATGCGGTTTTACGAACTGGCCGCCCTGTGCGAAGTGGGGGAGCATGCCAATGTGCTGAAAGAGATCGAAAAATATTGGGGTGGCATGCTAGATCTTGGAGCCACTACGTTCTGGGAAGAGTACGATCCGCTTCTGCGCCCGAACGAGCAATACGCCATGTATGGTCGGCCCTATGGCAAAAGCCTGTGCCACGCATGGGGAGCAAGTCCCCTTTACTTGTTGGGCAAATATTTTCTTGGGGTTCAGCCCACCTCTCCCGGTTACGCCACATATCGCGTTGAGCCTGTGCTGGCAGGATTGGAGTGGATCCGAGGCGTTGTCCCTATGCCGGAAGGACAAATCGAAATCTATATGGATCGCACCCAGGTTATCGTCAGCAGCGATGCGGGCGAGGGCGTTCTCCGAATCCGCAGCGCAGTGCCGCCAACATGCGAGCTGGGACCGCTGATTGACAAGGGTGACGGCTATTACGAGCTGCAGCTCAACCAACAAGGTATTATATACCCTATTTACTATACTGCCCTCTAACCTCACCTTGTTTCTACTGCTGAACTCAGTTCTAGAGCCTTCGATCCTTAAATGACAAAAATTCTTCCAAGCGGACTGCCCTTGGAAGAATTTTTGTTGTTCACTGCGGAAAACATTCTTGTCAAACTCAATTATTCGTATGCGACCGTCGGGTTCCAGTAGGTTTTGTCGTAGGAAGAGTCCCCGTTGGCATCAATTGCAAAATAGAGCACGTCGCCCGCGCTGACGGTCGTCGTGAAGTTATGCGATGTGCCGGTTAACGTCGTAACGGTCGTGTCGCCCCAGATCTTCGTTCCGTTCTTCCAGATGCTCGCAATTACTCCGTTGCCGGATGCGGAATCGTATTTGCGGACGGTTCCGCTAAGCCGCACGGTGCCTGCGGATGGAGCTGTCCATTTGCGCTGCGGTTGGATTCCGATGGCGGGATGCACCCAGTCATTGCCAATATACAGGTTCACGGCGCTTCCCGACCAAACTTGGTTGGCGGCGTTCCAGGTCATATTCGTGCGAGTCGTGCCGTTGTACTCGACGTAATTCCAGTTGTACATGCCTTGTTGCCCCATGAAATCCGTACTGGCCGTATATGCGGTCTGTTTAACTTCTTCAATGACCGGATTCCAATAGGTTTTGTCGTAGGAAGAATCCCCGTTGGCGTTGATCACGAAAGCGATTTTGTCGCCCACGCTGACGCTGACACCGAAATCGTGCGAGGAGCCGGTCATATCGGTAATGGTGTACGGTCCCCAGATCTGTGTGCCGTTCTTCCACATGGAAGCGACGACGCCGTTGCCGAGCGTGGAGTCGAATTTGCGCGCGGTTCCAGTGATCCGGATCGTGCCCGCCGCTGCAGCCGTCCAGGTACGTTCAGTGAAATATCCGACCGCCGGGTGCATCCAGTCGTTGCCGACGTACAGGTTGCCGACTGTTCCCTCCCATAAACCGGAAGCCGAATTCCAGGAAAGATTGCTTAGGGTGGTTCCGTCGTATTGCTGATAGCTCCAACCGTTCGCGCCCTGCGTGGAGGCGAATCCCGTGGAGGCATAATTCAACGGATTGCCGTTCGGCAGCAGAACTTTGTTTCCCGAAATGGTATAGTTGCCGTTGGGCCACGACTCCGTCGTCACCGGCGAGAATTCTTGCACGAAATTCAGCGCTTGACTCCGGCTTGTTTTGTAAATCGTGTTGCCGGAAATCGTCCCGCCATTCGTCGCGTTGTATTGATGCGTCAGGAATGCGGCGTGCGGGTTCGAGTCGCCGAGGATTCCGTTGTTCTTGAATACGTTGTCGATCAGGCTCGTGTTGACGTTCTCCACACCGCCGCTCCATTGCGGATTACGATACACCATCACGGCTTCGTCAGCGTTGTCGTGGACGTAGCTGTTCTTGACGGTTACGTTCTTGTTTAACCCTTCGTAATCGATGCCGACTCCGTCAACGCCGTTCGGCGCCACCGTGTAAGCGATTTCCACATTGTCGGCAACGAAGCTGTGCACGGCGTTGAATGCAAGACCGGCTGTGCCCCAGACCATACCGTTCAGACCCGAGTTGGTGATGACGCTATTCTTCAGGATGCCGATCGGCGTGCCAGGGTAATCATAGTTAATACCGGTCAATATTACCCCTTCCCTATAGGAGTCGGTCGCTGTTAGGTTTTCAATCGTAACGTTATCGCTTTTGCGAATTTCCAGAGGCCCGTCGGTTCGTTCGATCGTGACGTTCTTGACGGTTACGTTCTGAAGCCTCTCGTTTAAACTGGAGGATTCGTCGAGGTGGGTGTAAATGCCAACGGAATAAGGCATGATTTGCAAGGGGGCCACCCGGTTATCTTCACTCGGGTACGGATGCAATGGCCATTTAACGATATCGTGGATGTAGCAGTCTTCGATCCAAAGGCCATTACGTGTGCCGCTCGTGTCATTGACGTTCACGATGCCGCTCTTGGAAAATCCGATTTCAAGACCGGTGATTTTCCAGCCGGCGGAATTATGAAGATAGATGGCGTACAACAGCCCGTTCGCGGCCAAATTAGTGGGGTTGGCTGCGGGAATGTTGGCTACGGACGTATACGGAGTGATTTTTGGCTTGTTTCCGGTTCCGTAAGAGGACAAGGTGATCCAATTGGTGTTGGTGCCGTTTCCGTTCAAATAGAGGGTTTCACCCGTCCAGGTATCTCCCTTTTTCAGCAGGATCGTATCTCCCGCGTTGAACGTTTGGGTGGACACCTTGCCTAACGTCTTCCAAGGGGTGTTTGCAGAGGTTCCATTGTTGGAATCGCTCCCGGCGGAAAAGCTTACGTAATAGGTGGTCGGCGTGGCGTAAACGGGGGAAAGAGGAACCAAAGCGAACAGCAGTGTCAGAATCAGACCGAATGCTGTTCCTAAACCCAATCTCTTCATCAATCGTCAACTCCCTTAACCTGTTTGGCGGCCAGAGAACCGAAAGACAGAGAAAGCCGCTCTTGATGCGAATTATAGGGCATGGCGCCAGCCGCGGATATGGAAGATCGTGCGGAGAGCATGGATTTTTGGACATTGATTCCGTCAAAGGGTTTCGGAACCGCTGCGAGCGCGGAATTCGCTCGGACTCATGCCGATGACCGAAGTAAATACGCGGCTGAAATAGTTCTGATCAAAGTAGCCGATCATTTCCGCTATTTCTTTGTTGCGCATTCGAGGATAATGGATCATCAGCTCCTGCGCCTTGTGCATGCGGAGCGCCGTGACGTATTCAACGAAGGATTTACCGCTATAGTCGCGGAACAGGTTGCAAAGAAGCGTCTTTGAGATATGAAATTGTTCGGTCAGCAGGGGGAGCGACAAAGGTTGGCCGATATGGGATGCAATATACGCTTCGATTCGGGCAAACAGTTGGCTCAAGTCTTGGGACCAGTTTCCGGTCGTCTCCTGTTCAAACATTTGCGAAAGCATGGCGATGAAGCCTTCAGCCAGCTCCGGAAACGATCGGGCGGTCTGCAGCTGCTCCTCGATTCTGGCTTCCCAATTACGAAAACCCAACTTTGTCGGTTTTTTCTCTTGGTTCTCGATGCGATGCACAATATCTCTCAGTTGCATCCCTAGGACAGCCGTTGGGCAATCGTATTTCTCCCAGATACGGAACAAGCTGCGGATCAGTTCGATCGCACCTCCGTAATCCCGAGCGGTAAGCAGCCGGTCCAGCTTGGATTTCTCGATATCCGTGTCCGGAACCGAGGCATGGCGATCCGGTTCGGTATCCGAGGCGGTTAAATAAAGCGCCTTTCCAATGACAAGCCGTTCCGATAAGCAAGTCCGAAGGGCGGTTACAAGCTTGTTCAAACGGAGAATATCCGGGAAAGCGGCGCTATAGACGACCGAAGGACCGGCGCCGCCTCGTGAATAATGCTTGGATAAGGCATCAAATAGGGCAGGCAGCTTGTTCTCGCCGTTATCGTTCAGACCTAGAACGAGAAGTCGCGATCTTCCGTCATCAAGCGGGAATATCCAGGACAACTCGCCGCCCGACAAAATCTGGCCGAGTTCGTAGATGAGCCTCTTGTCATCTTCATCGCTGCTTGGGGCAAGAACGGGATACTCGTGCACGGATTCGATATTATTGATAAAAAAGGCGCGATAGAACGGATAAGGCAGCCGAACGCGGGCCGTTTGCTCCGCCTCCGACGGCAGCGTCGGCGAGACGAGAATAGTGAGCAGCGTCTTTTGCGCTTTGAGATAGCTCCTGTTCTCTGCATTCGCGACGAGCTTCTCCACAATCTCTTGTAATGCTGGGGCGTCAATCGGTTTGACCAGGTAATCGGTAACGTTGAAACGCATAGCCTCTCGTAAATATTCAAACGAGGGATAGGCGCTCAAGATCACGATGGGCAAATCGGGATGACGTTCTCGTATTGCCTTCGCCAACTCGATACCGTTCATCGCGGTCATGCGGATATCGGTAAACACGGCGTCGGGTGTTTCCCTGGCGATTGCTTCCAGCGCCTCCTTCCCGTTGTAGCATTCTGAAGTAACTATTAACTCTGTTTGCAGCTCTTCGCTTAGCATCGCAAGTTTCTTTTTCAACTGTTCGATAAAAAAAGGCTCATCGTCGACCACTATGATGTTCATATTTGCTCTCCTTGTCCGCTGATGGATGCCTTCCATACGACTTCCGCACCGCCGTCCCGATGGTTGCCGATCTCGAACTGCAGTTGGTGGCGGAACATCAACTGCAGACGTACGATGGTGCCGGTCAGTCCCATTCCGCCAAGTCCCAGCCCGATCTGCTCGAAATCGGTATCCAGCCGCTCGAGCGCCAAGCGCACGCTTTCTTTGACTTCAGCCAACCGCTCTTCAGTGAAGCCAGCCCCATTGTCCCTGAACCTAAGCTCCCATCTATTACCTTCAAGACGCCCAGTCACCTCGATATGGAGGGGATGTTGGATGTCTCCGAATCCGTGCTGGATAGCATTCTCCGCAAGCGGCTGCAAAATCAGCTTGGGCACCATCATATGCAGCATGCCGGGGTCGAGGTCGATATGGTAGGTCAGTCTGTGCATGTACCGCGTCTTCATCAACTCCAAGTAACGGAACGTGAAAGCCGCTTCCTTCTCCAAAATAGTCACGGGGGACTCGATAGAGGTGGAATAGCGCATGAACTCCGATAAATTGCGCGAAATGGTCTGCACCTGCGACAGTTCTCCATTTTCCGCGGATACTTGAATGATTCCCAGCATGTTAAATAGAAAATGAGGATTGATTTGCGCCTGAAGCGTGTCGAATTGGGATTGCAGCTGTCTCGTCCGGAACTGCACGATTTGTTCGAGCGAATGCTGCAGTCGGTTGTTCATGTTGCGGAAGGAACGATTGATCCGCTCGATTTCGTTGACCTTATATTTGTTGTCGATATTAAGCCTCTTGTCTTCCAAATCGATGGAGTCGATGGCTCCCCTTAATTTAACCAGCGGCTGCGTCAGCAGGCGGGATAAATAATAGTAGACGAATAAGGAAAATGTGATGAGCAAGAAAAGGGTAGCGAGCGCGAAATTACGGACCAGGGTGAGCTCGGACAAGACGACACTCCGAGGAACCGTTAGAGCAATCGTTAGATTCGAAGATTCGATTTGCTTTCGGAACACGTAGGTATCCTTGCGAACGGTATTTAAGTTGTCGGAATTGCTGGAGAACAGAAGCCGGTCGCCTTCAGATAACGTCAGCATAGCACCCTGTATGGATCGGATCTGGTCGAGGGGCAGCAGATCGTCCGAGCGGATCTGCATCTCGATGACGGCGATCTTGTTCTGGCGCGGGTTCAGCAAGCGGCTGAAACTGAAGACGGTCGTGTCGTTCGGACCGGCCCAACGATCCTTCTGGGCGTATCGGAACAGCGTCTCGCCTGCCGATTCGCGGATCTCTGCCAAATCGCGGTTGTCCGCATAAGCCTGGTCGACGGTCATTCGGGCTTTAGGATTGGAGAACACTTGGTTCTTGAAGGTAAAGATCGTAAGTCGGTATATGTCGTTGTAAATAGACCTAACGAGACCCAGCATATTGTTTACCGCCTGGTTCGATTCATATGCATCGAAGGTGCCATTGCCGCCGTCGAGAATCTGCAGGTGCTGGATCACCGTTCGTCCGTTCGAATCCGTGCTTAGATAGAGCTGCTTGCTGATGTTGTCGAACTCTTTCAGGCTCGCATCCAGCTTGTCGGTCACGTTGCCGACGGTTTCGTTCATGCTGTTCAAGGCATTCTTCTCGATCCCTCTCTTGAGATACAGATAAGTGGGAACGCTTGCAAGAATTGTAATCAGAACAAATACGAGGGAATAAACGAAGAAAAGCTTGATCTGCAGGGGGTTGCGTATTTTCAGTCTGATCACCGCCTTGCGTATATAATAGCACAGGCATGCGCGGAGTTAGCCTGCTGGAATCAATTGTGTTCAAAAATCCAGACTGCGGATACAATCTTCCATATTGTTCAGTAGAACGGTTCTATATAGTAAGGGTCAACGCTTCATTTTTAAGGGAGGTTATTCGATATGGGCACAACGGTTCAAGCTCCTCGCTTAGACTTGTATTTTAAAAAACTGTTGGATAAGGAACTAAGCCCGTGTTTTTCTATCGGCTTTAGGGATGTTAAAGAAGATTGTCTGTATGAATTTAATGAGGGCTTCTCAGCGCCCGCTGGGTATGAGAGGACACCTATTGATCGCCATACGCGTTTTAACATCGGCTCGGTCACCAAAATCATTACCGGCACCTTAATTGTTAAACTGATCGAGGAAGGATTGCTGACCCTTACTACACCCGTACAAACGATCATTCCTTCCTATCCGTTCTCTGACGTTACGGTATTGCATTTGCTTACGCACACGGCTGGTTATGAAGGGTTTGAAGAGCCATGGCCGAGCAAGGAAGATGCTGAAGCCTATTTAAACAAAATCTACCGAATCAACGACAGATCCTATATGCCAGGTGAGCGCCAAGTCTATTTTACGCAAGGCTACACGATTCTGATGGATATCATCGAGAAGGTGACCGGTACGAGTCTCGAACAATTTGCGCGCGAGATTCTGTTTATTCCATTGGAAATGGAAAATACGACTTTTGAGACGGAACGGTTGCAGGATCATTCGTTCGTACTGCCTTGGAACTACGAAACAGGCAGCTACATGAGCCATTTACGGCATGCCGCCGTAACCGGGGACAGCGGTCTATATTCGACTGTGGATGATTTGATGCGATTCGCGGAATTGTTCTTGCGCGCAGGGAAATTTAGAGACCAAACAATATTTTCGCCAGCCGGTATCGATTTCATGCAGCGCGAGGTTACGAATGGAAAATTCGCTAAAACCCCTGTTTTCTGGCAGCGAACGGATACCGACCCGTACGGATGTTTTGGCGAATTGCATTCGCCTTCCTGTATCGGGCACCCTGGTTTTAGCGGATGCATGCTTTCCATCGACCCCCAATATCAACGAATCGGAGTTATTTTAACGAATAGCCCAAGACTCCATAGCGATTGGAAAAATTACAAACTCATTTGGAACAAACTAATGAGCCTCTAGAAAAGAAAAAGTCGAACGAAGTTTGTCCAAAAATCCAGATTGGCCGTCTGATCTTCTATATCGGGTTATGAAAGCGATCTGCCATAATGGGTCTTGTTAGCCCAGCGTTAAAACATTTCAAAAAATTGAATGGGGAGGTTATTTGATTGAAGAACAAAAGAGTTCAACGGGGAGCAGCACTGCTTGCAATCGTCTTAATCTTGTCGATTTTGGCGGCTTGCGGAGGAAAAACAAACAATGGGTCAGGGGAAACGTCCCCGGCAGCAAGCAGCCCTGCTTCATCGGCGTCGAACACGGAGAGTTCGGCGGCGCCGTCCAAAGAACCGGTCGAAATGGTATTGGCCACCTTCAATGCTTGGGGTGAAACTGAAGGACTGAAGAGTGCAATTGCTGCCTACGAGAAGTCAACCGGCAATAAGGTTAGGGTGGATGTGTATCCGGACGATCAGTTCATCAATATTCTGAAAACTAAATTGTCGACGAATGACGCACCCGATTTGTTCATGGCCACAGCTGGCGACGGAACAATTCCATTCTCCTTCCTAGAGCCTCTTCAAGGTCCGTGGGTGGATAAAACCTTGGATAGCGTTAAGCTCTTCACGACCAAGGAAGGCGTTGCTTATGAAGCTTACGCATTCCCGCTCGGGTATTTCGGAGCCATCTACAACAAGAAAGTGTTCGAAGCGGCCGGCGTCAAAGTGCCGATGATGAACTACCAAGAATTGATGGATGGAATGAAGAAGATTCAAGCGACAGGCGTTACGCCGCTGTTCATTCCGGGCAAGGACGGCTGGACGTACCAAATGCTGCAAGCTGTCGGCGGCGTCTACTCGGTAACGGACGAGGAAGCGAACCGCATGGCCAAGAACGAAACCAAACCTTCCCAGATGGACGGTTTCCTGAAATTCGCGGAGCACATGGTTACCTTGCAGCCATACACAAACAAGGATCATATGTCCGTGATCATCGCGGACGGATATCAAGGTTTACTGGACGGCAAATACGGGATGACCGTTCTGGGCGACTGGCTGTACGACGATTTCGCTAAGCTTGACCCAGAGAAAGTCAAAGATCTGGGCTTCATGCCGTTCACGCTGGACGATTCGAAGATTAGCGCTGTCGTCAATTTGTCCGGCCGAGTATTAGGCGTTCCTTTCAACAGCAAGCACAAGCAGGAAGCGAAGGACATGGTCAACTTCCTCATGGAGCCGGACAATTTCAACATCTTGGTCAAACCCGTTCAGGGAGCTTCTCCATATAAAGGATACGATACGGAAAAGAGCGTATGGCAGGAAGAAGTCGACGGTTATGTTTCTCAACTCAATATTCCTGTTACCCTCGATGTGATCAGACAACGCTTTCCGACGTTCCCGCTCGGTACCGACGCAGGAAAGCCGATTCAGGATATTTTCAACGGAAAAGACGTCAAGAAAGCGTTTGACGACTGGTACACGGACTACGCGCAATACAACCGTACGGTGAAAACCCCAGGCTGGTAATCCTTAGTCAGTCATAGGAAAAATGGACGCCGCCGCAGCCCGGTTTAGGCCGGGGGCGACGGCGTTAACGGAAAGGCGATGGCGTATGCTTTCGAAAGGAACCTCCAAGCATTATTCGGTGCTGTTTGTACTGCCGGCATTTATCTTGTTCAGCCTTTTCTTCATTTTGCCGAATCTGTCGGGATTCGTCATGGCCTTTACCGATTGGTCTTCTTATTATCCGCTCAGTCCCGGCTTCAACGGCTGGAGGAACTTCCAGGACCTGTTCGCTTCGCCCGTCTTCGCGACGGCCGTCCGCAACACGATCTATTTCACCGCCGTCACGACGGCTTTCAAAATCGTATTCGGTTTCTTGATGGCCATCATTTTGAACAACGGGGTCAAGTTCAAGAACACGTACCGGACAATCGTTTTTGCGCCATTCGTGTTTAATCCCCTCGTCATCGCATACGTTTTCAGCGCGCTGTATCAACCGGATTACGGTCCGGTCAACACGTTCCTTCGGTTTGTCGGTCTCGATTTCATGGCACAGCATTGGCTGACGGACGTCAAATACGCGATGCTGGCCATCTGCGTAATGGATATCTGGATTTCGATCGGGGCGATCATCGTGATTTTCCTGACCGGGCTTCAGTCCGTGCCGCAGGAATTTTACGAAGCTGCCACGGTAGACGGAGCGGGCGGGTTCCAGAAGTTCGTCCACATCACGCTGCCTCTCACCATCTATTCGCTGTCGATCAATACGATCCTCTGTTTGATCGGAGGAGCGAAAGTGTTCGGACAGGTATACGGATTGACCAACGGGGGACCGGCGGATGCCACGCAAGTATATGGCACGTTCATTTTCAAATCGTTCTCGTCGGGCTTATTCGGCTATTCCGCGGCAGCAGGGCTGCTGTTCACCGTGGTCATCAGTCTCGTCAGCTTTCTGACGCTCTATTTGTTCCGCAGGCTGGAGGTCGAATATTGATGTCGCATACAGTCAAAACCCGCTTGATCAAGCTGCTGTTGGAAGCCGTCATGCTCATTGTCGCCTTATGTTACTTGGCGCCCGTCTGGATCATAGTGGTCAATTCGCTCAAAGACACGCTCAGCGCCAACCGGATCGGGTATAGCTGGCCGAAACTGTTCCATTTTGATAATTACGCGCAAGTATTCGAGAAGTCCAATGCTCTGCAGGGACTTATCAACGGCGTGGTTATCGGGGTCACGGTCGTTCTGATCGCGGGATTCCTGTCATCCATGGCCGCTTATTACCTATCGAGAAAGAGCTCGGGATTTTCCAAATTCACTACGCTGTATTTCGTCTCCGGGTTGATCATTCCAACTGCGATCATCCCAACCTATTTCGCTATGCTCGTATTGAAGCTGAACAACACGTATTTGGGTTTGGTTGCGATATTCGTCGCCTATACGCTTCCGTTAAGCATTTTTCTCTATTCGGGTTTTATGCGAACGATTCCAAGGGAAATCGACGAAGCGGCGATCATCGACGGAAGCCGGCCGATGCAGATGTTTTTTCGGATCATCTTTCCGCTGCTCGCTCCCGTTACGGTAACGGTCATCGTTTTTAACTTTATTGGCGTATGGAACGATGTAACGACGTACCTTTACTTCGCGGGAGGGGACAAATGGCCGCTGCCGATGACGGTGTTCCAATTTTACGGGAAATACAGTCAGAGATGGGATCTGCTATTCGCCGATATCCTCGTCGCGATTGTCCCGTGCTTGATCTTCTTCGTATTCGGACAGAAATATATGGTTTCCGGATTAACGGCAGGTTCCGTCAAAGCCTGATGATCCGAGGAGGTGCTTGAACATGAATTTTGCGGAAAGCCGGTTTCGTTCGAAGTGGTTTGCTCACCCGATAATCGGTGATCCTTCATATGATACTTTTGAGAGATTCGCAGGCAATCCGGTCCACGAAGGCATCGGGATTTGGGATTGGCCGGTTAACGGCTTCCTGTTCGCGGACCCGGTATCGGGCAACTGGTACTTGTACGTCAGTTTGTATGCCAAAGGGTATCGGCATTGCGGCGTCGTTATGTTGATGCGCTCGACGGACAAGGGGAAAAGTTGGCGAAACCTCGGACCGGTATTTGACGGCAGGGGATTAGCGGAAAAATATACCCCAAAGGATGCGGCCTTGGCTTCTCTGGACGCTTCGGTCGTCTATGAGTACGGCATCTATCATATGGTTTACGGATGGGGCTCGCTCAAGGAGGCACAGGGTGGAATCGCGTATGCGTACTCCGATCATCCGGAAGGTCCATTTCTGAAACACCCGCATCCGATCAAAAATGAGACGGATACCGCGCTGATACACGGAATGTATAAGCGAACTTACGCGAGCACCCTGATTAAGCGCCGCGACGATTGGCTGATCCTCGCGATGATGAGCATGCCCCGGAATACCGGGGGCTCCTGGTCGCTGGTGGCGCTCACCTCCGAACGGCCGGATGGACCTTACGGCGATCCGGCGTTTTTGCTGTACCCGCAGAGTCCGTTCTACCATCCGGCACCGATCGAGTTTTATCCCGCTTATGTGCATGACGGATATGTGTATGCGCCATCCACTTCGGTAGGCCGCAACCGCACGTATCAAGCGGTATTTCGGGCGGAACTGGAGGAGGCGCATTCGGCGGAAGCTTGGGAGCTAGTTCAGGAAGGCTCCTGCTGGCATTCGGAGGCGAGACAGTCGGAGCGGTACGGGATCTGGGGCCAAACTTTCTCCGGTCAAGTCATGGAAGACGGCATGCTGCTGGCGATGTATCCTGCCTTGAACGAGCGGGGCGAGGGAACGATCAACATGGCTTCGCGTCCGTGGTCCGAACCTTATGCCGACCATTTCGTGCTTTCGGGGAACAACGCGGCAGCCATCAGCTTCGTTCGGCAGGGTTATGAGGAATTCAGCTTGGTGGCGGAGCTGACGAGCACGGAAGCTTTCACGATCGTGTGGGGGTGGAACGGACCCGTCGGGTCGACGGTGATGCCGCGCTGGGCGGACGGGATACCGCATGCTTCGATGTTCACGGACGGTTTAGGGCTTACGGTGAAAAGCGGCGGATTTGCCTTGGTTGCCGTGACGGCTCAGGGGACGGCGGAAGTGTTGGCGAGAACGGAGGATTACGATGAACTGGGCGCGGGTTGGGCGACAGCTGATTTGGGGCTGGAATCGGAGTCGGAAGTGGACGAATCCGGCGGGCGCCCGCCGTTCGGACAATCCATAGCGTACAGGATCGTCGTCCGGCAGGAGGAATCGCGCTGTCTCGTGGAGGTCAACGGACGAACGCTGACGGCGGATCGGCCCACCGTTGCCGGACGTATTGGACTCATTGCCGGCAATGGCGCGCTGGTCCGGTGCACGCGTTTCGAAATCGAAGGAGAAAGCCGGGAGCATTGGATAGAGCTGCTGCCGGGCGAGGGTTTGGCAGGCTCGGCTCAATGTCCGGACAAATGGGACTTGGAGACGGATCCGTCTTACGTCAATGAGTTTGGCTACCGTTCGACGGACCGGGCCGGTTTCGCGGAAGAAACCGGGTCCATGCTGAAATGGAATTTTCGCGGAGACGCGTTCCGCGTTCGGATGCCGGTTATAGGGTATGGCAAGATCAGCGTTATGCTGGACGGGCAATGGCTGGAAAATATCGAGCTGCTGCCCGATGCCGGGATACCGAGTTCGCGTATTGTGATCGGTCGGGACGGTCTGGCGGATGCAAACCATGCAGTGACGATAACTTTATTGGAAGGCGAGATGCGCTGCGACGTTTTCTCTTACCGGGTACGATAACCCGATAGACAGGAGGATGTTTCCATGTTGTTGACTTATAAGGAAATCGAGCAGTATCGGCGGGACGGTTTCGTTCTGGTTGAAGATGTGTTTTCCGCTGCGGAAATCGGGACAATGGTGGCGGACATAGAGGGTGGAGGACGCACGGCTGCATCGGCCATGAGCGTGGACGACGAGTCGGGGAAGAAAGCCAAGCTCGCGTATTGGGAAGAGCTCACGGACGATATCTGGTCCGACGCTTCCACCAGCCCGCGCGTCGTCAATAACGTGCGGATGCTGCTCGGCGAAGAGGTCAGCTTTTTCCACGGCAAGGTGATGATGAAAGAAGCCCGGACGGGCGGGGCGTGGGAATGGCATCAAGATTACGGCTATTGGTATGACCAGGGATTCCTCTTTCCCCACATGATAAGCGTGTTCGCGGCGATCGACCCGGCAACGAAGCTGAACGGGTGCCTGCGGGTGCTTAAGGGTTCTCATAAGTTGGGGAGGCTTACGCACCTCCAAGTCGGCGGGCAAACCGCCACTGATCCGGCACGGATCGCCGCGGCGGAGAAGCTGTTCGAAACCGTGTACTGCGAGATGAAGCCAGGCGCGGCGCTTTTCTTCGACTGCAATTTGCTCCACTGTTCGGCATCCAACGACTCGGATTATCACCGGAGATCGTTCATCATGTGTTACTCCGCCTGGGGAAATCCGCAATTGGCGAAGGACGGGAAGCCGGTGCTTCGCGAGCCATGCCCTGTTGCGGGAATGGGGAGGAAAACAAGCTTATGAATCACAGGTCAGACGCTGAATGTCGACGGCGGCTGGATGTTACATTAGGAGGAGCCGATGGCTGACATAATCTTATATCCTGAGCGGACGCTCGCTCCGCTCAAACGCCTGCACGGGGTGAACAACGGCCCCGTTTGCTACGGATCGCTCATGGACGTTTCCGTTTATTACGAGAGGGCCGGGATTCCGTTAGTCCGTCTTCATGACACGAACTGGCCTAATCCGGGAGAAGTAGATATCCATACTATTTTCCGCGATTTCTCTAAAGATGCCGACGATGCCGCATCGTACGATTTTGCGCGTACCGACGATTATATCGCCTCCGTGCTGGCAACGGGCGCAAAGATCGTGTATCGGCTCGGGGAAAGCATTGAGCATACGAAGGTCAAGCATTACGTCCACCCTCCCGCCGATATGGAGAAATGGGCGCGCATTTGCGTGAACATTATCCGCCATTACAACGAGGGTTGGGCGAACGGCTTTCATCATAACATCCGCTATTGGGAAATCTGGAACGAACCGGACAATCCGGACCGGCAGTGCATGTGGTCGGGGACGCCGGAGCAATATTACGAGCTCTACCGGATCGCGGCGACCGAGATCAAGAAGCACGATCCGTCCTTGAAGGTGGGCGGTCAAGCCGCGACCATGGTGAACATGCCGTTTACGGAAGGGTTCGTCGCGTATTGCCGGGAGCATCAGTTGCCTCTCGATTTTTTCACCTGGCATACCTATGCGGACGATCCGCAGCAAATTTTGAATAACGCCTTGAAGGCGCGGACACTTCTGGATGAGGCTGGATTTACGGATACGGAAAGCCACTTGAACGAGTGGAATTATATGCGTGCCGACGAAGGCGCGGACGATGAAATCTGGCGGCAATTGTGGAAGCCGGGTGGAGAGATTTTTCGGAGGAACCTGTTCGAACGGCAGAAAAACGAGGAAGGTGCCTCTTTCGTCGCCGCCGTGTTCGCGATGTTGCAGGATGCGCCAGTGGACGAAGCCAACTATTACGACGGTCAGCCGCACGAGCTGTATTGCGGACTGTTCGACGGCTATTGCATTCCGCAAAAGACGTACAGGGTGTTCGAACAATTCCAGCAATTGTGCGCTTATCCGCGCCGGATTGCCGTAGCAGTGGAGGAATCCGCAGCCGGCTTGTTCGGGTTCGGAGTCGCTTCGGATGACGGCGGAACAGCGCTGTGGCTAAGTAATTTTAGCGGCGAGAGCCGTAAATATTCGATCACGTCGGAAGGCGCTAACGGGGCGGTCGGCGGATGGTCGGCCGAGTGGCGATTGTTGGATGCGGAGCGTGATTTCGATTCCGCGGTGGAAAAGGCCGTGCTGGGGGAAGACGGAAGTATCGAAGTGTTCCTTCCCAAGCATTCTGTGCTTGTCCTGCGGATGAACCGATCGGATAAGAAAGAGGCGTTCGAATGAGCACGCTTAGCGAGCGATTCCGCAATCCGGGAGCCGAATACCGATCCAGTCCTTTCTGGGCTTGGAACGGTCGGCTCGACTCCGCGGAGCTTATTCGCCAGGCGAAGGAGATGAAGTCCCAGGGAATGGGCGGTTTCTTCATGCATTCCCGCGAAGGGTTGGAAACCGAGTACATGGGCGAGGAATGGATGGATTGCGTAGCCGACCTCGTCTCGGAAGCCCGGGAGCTCGGGATCAAAGCATGGCTGTACGACGAGGACCGTTTTCCTTCGGGGGGCGCCGGAGGGCGCGTTCCCCGGATGGGAGGCGACGCATTCCGCGCCAAAGCGGTGACTTTGGAGATGGTTGAACAGCTGCCGATAGAACCGGATGAACGTCTGTTGGCGCTTTTTCGTGCGCAGCTTCGAGACCATGTTGTGGTCGGTTTGGATCGCGTGAAGGAGGGGCTCGGTTCGCAGGCAATTGTACAATCGCCCAGCGAAGCGGAGGCGGACGTTTGGACGGTGTGGCTCGTACTGCGGCGCGAGGTTTCGGCCGGTACCGAATGGTTCAATGGCGAAGCGCCTGTCGACAACTTGAACCCGGACGCGGTGGCGGCTTTCATCGATGTGACGTACGAGCCGTACCGGGAGAAGGTCGGCGCCGAATTCGGCCGGACGATCCCCGGCATATTTACCGATGAGCCGAGCATCGCCGATTTTCATTGCCGTTATTCGAACGGACGCCCGTGGCTTCCTTGGACGGACGGCTTTGAGGGGATGTTCATGGAGCGCAGAGGCTACGACCTGATCGAGCGCCTGCCTTATCTTTTTCTGGACGGGGAACTGACGTCGAAAACTCGGCACGACTACTGGCGTACGATCACCGAACGGTTCTCGGAGGCGTATGCCCGGCAGTTGGGCGAATGGTGCGGACGCAACGGCCTGGCTTTTACGGGACATTTTCTGATCGAGCACAACTTGGGGATATCCACGCGCGTCAGCGGCGCGGTGATGCCTCATTACCGATACCAGCAAATCCCCGGAATCGATATCCTTGACGAGAAAACGGAGGAATGGCTGACCGTCAAGCAGTGCACGAGCGTGGCCAATCAGTACCGCCGTAAGCATGTGCTGTCCGAGACCTACGGCTGTTGCGGGTGGGATTTCACTTTCGAAGGCCAGAAATGGCTCGGGGACTGGCAGTTCGTGATGGGCGTGACGATCCGGTGCCAGCATCTGTCGTTATACAGCCTCAACGGCTGCCGCAAACGGGACTTTCCGCCCGTATTCAGCGACGTGTCGCCTTGGTGGAAATACAACCATGCGATGGAAGATTATTTTTCCAGGCTATCGGCGGTGTTGAGCGACGGGATTCCCCTGCGGGACGTGCTGCTGATTCACCCGGCCACGACGGCGTGGACGAGTGTGGGTTCGGATCCGGAACGTTATTTGCAATGGGAAGATCCGAGCTTGCTGGCCGTCAACGTCTATGAAGCCGACCTGGTGAGGACGATCAAGACATTGTTGGGCCATCACTACGACTTCGACTTCGGGGATGAAATTATCCTATCGGAAGAAGGGGCTGTCCGGGAAGGGCAGCTCATGGTGAAACACGCCGCTTATCGGGTAGTCGTGCTTCCAATGCTGAATAACTTGCTTCGATCTACATTTGAATTGTTGTTGCGTTTTGCGGAAGCCGGCGGGCAGATTGTGGCGATCGGAGCGGTGCCTGCTCTGATCGACGGCGAACCGTCGGGGGATTGGCAAGCTATGCAACGGCATTCCGGTTTTCACCTAGTTTCCGACGCGCGCGATGCCGTGGAGTGGTTGGAGCGAAACTTGCCGAGACGCGTATCCGTGCGCAATGAGTATGGTTTGGAAGTGCCGCAGCTGCTCTGCATGTTCCGCGAACATGAGGACGGCTATACCCTTTTCGTCGTGAACAACGACCGTCTGTCCGGGGTTGAAGCGGAAGTGCGCCTGAATGTGACGGGGGCGGTCGAAGAATGGGATCCGTTTACGGGCGAGATGTCGGAAAAGGCGGTAAAAACGGAGTCTGGCTCCATCCGTTTCGTCGATCGGTTGGGAGCGGCTGGTTCGAAGCTATACCGGATCCGCACGGACGGTGCGCCTTTGGCAGCGGAATCGAGGTACTCTTATCGGATGGCGCATGAGATGGATACGGCGTCTTGGACTTTGCCGGTAAAGAGTGTTTTTACGCGCACGATGCCTAATGCGCTTTTGCTGGACGTTTGCGCTTACCGGGTAAACGGCGAAGAATGGTCCGAGCCGATGCAAGTATGGCAGGCCCAGAAGGAGATCCGGACGCGATTCGGCATGCGGGACATTCATTACAATGGCCAGCAGCAAAGATTTCGCTGGGCGGACGTTCCGCATCCTGGGGACGGAGCCGAGGTGGATTGGCGGTTCGAATATGAGGTAGGTGAAGTGCCGGAAGGGGATCTTTTTCTTGTGGCGGAATTTGCCGAACGGTTTCGCGTAACTTGGAACGGGAAAGCCATTCCAGTCCGGGCGGAAGGTTCGTATATCGACCGCGATTGGCAGCGCATTCGTTTGCCCCGTTCTGCGGCGGGCCGGCAAGAACTGGTTCTGTCAGCCTTATATCGTAATCGAGACGAAATGGAAAATATATTCGTCATCGGAGAATTTGCGGTTGATGCCAGCCGCAAAATCGTGCGCGAGCCCGCGGAACTGGCTATAGGCGATTGGACGCTCCAGGGTTATCCGCATTATCCGGGAAATATGGTGTATCGTTATATTTTCGACGCGAGCGGAAGAGTGGAATTGGCCAGATTGAAGCAGGCTTGCAAACTGAGGTTGGGCAAGTGGATAGGCGTTTGCGCGGAAGTCCGGGTGAACGGGTCGTCGATTGGTTTAATTCCTTGGGAGGACGCGGACGGTCTCGACATTGCGGGTGGGCTGGTTGAAGGCGTGAACTGCATTGAGGTGGAAATCGCGGGAAGCCTGCGCAATCTGCTCGGACCTTTTCACCAATCGGGCCAGCACAATCCTTGGATGGATTGGTCGTTTTTTCAGCGGGAGGATGCGCGCGACGAACCCGGCTACAGGTTAAAGCCCTATGGTTTAATGGAGCAGCCGCGACTGTATTTCTGAGCACGTCAGAAAGTATAAATTTTCGCAGGGGAGTTAGTTTTCTAGAAGTCCGGTGAAGTCACAGGCATCGGAACGGTGGGAGCAGCGATTGGACAAGAACATGAAATGCCGAGCCGGCCTTCGGGCCGGCTTTTCCTGTAGCAGCGAAGAGGAGGATTCGTTTATATTCCGTTTAAACAGGTGATGCGAAGGGATAATGGTACGTTTCCGCGAACAGCCGCAGGCAGCAACAGGGATGTCGGACCGGTCGATCCCAAGAGTTTATGGATATCCGCCAAAAGTAAAAGGGCCGGAGGCTTTACCCGGCAAAGCCTCCGGTTTTTCTTAAATGTCGTCCTATTTACCCGATCAACGGTGAAAGATCCCCCTCATACAGCAGCGTCAACCGATGGAGCGCGCGGGTGCATCCGACATATAGGAGTTTGGCATCCTGAGTGGTGCGGGCATATAGCCGCTCATTCGCGTTGGCTATGAGGACCGCGTCGAATTCCAGGCCTTTGGCCAGATAGACCGGCACGACGGTTACGCCTCCGCGGTATTGGCTCTGCCCTTCCGCTATGAGATTTGCCTCAATCCCGGCCGGCAGCATCAGCTCATGGATAAGTCGGCATTCCTCGTCCGTGCGGCAAATGATGGCGATAGTTCGCATTCCGCGTTCTTGGTTGTCGCGTATGAAACTTGTGATCGCGGCCAGTTGATCCGCTGCCTTGCCGAGAGGAACGATATCGACCGGATCTCCGCTTCGGAACACCGGCTCGGCGGGAGGCAGCCCCGTATCGGTAAACGGGAGGATGCGGTTGGCGAACTCGATGATTTCAAGCGTCGACCGATAGCTTTGCTTCAGCACGTGATAGGAATTGTGCTGTTCGTCGAACATGGCGGACAGCTCATCCCATCGTTGCACGCCGCGGTAAGCATGAATACCTTGGGCCAAGTCGCCAAGTATGGTGAAGGACGGCTCGTTCATGAACGTGTTCAGCAGCGCGATTTGGAAAGGAGAGACGTCTTGCGCTTCATCGACGACCACGTGATCGAAAACAAGGCCTTCGGCTCCATTAAAGGAATGATGAATCCAGACAAGAGGCGCTAGATCTTCGGGGAGAACATGTCCCTTTTTCAAATAGGCCTTCGTTTCGTTCAGTATCTTCTTCGGAATAAAGTCATCAGATCCCTGATTAAACACGCTTTGATAGAAGGAGAGGGCGTCGGCTTTCGGCAGCTTGTTCATATAAGCGCGCAGCCGCTGCTTGCCGGTCTTGCTTTTATCTTTGCGTACTTTCGGGTCGCCGATGTTCGTGAGCTGCATTTCCAGCCAGCGGTTGATTCTTGCCGTCAACCGTTCGCGCCGAGCCGCTAAGTGATAATGGCGATACTCCACTTCAAACCACTCGCGTATCGTCTCGCTGGGCAATACCCTGCCTTCCCACGCTTCGAACGGTTGATCCACCAAGAAATTCTGTTCGAGAACGCGCAGCTGATCGTCGAGCCATTTTTGGAAAGTCAGAGAACCTTTGAACCTACCGGGCGTTTCGTCGTTAATGGCCGGGCGAGTCCCTTCGAGCGAGAACCATCGGTTGCCTTCCGTTGTCCCATCCGCCAATCGAACGTTCCCATCCAGAATATCCAAAGCCCATTCCGCGAATGTCGTTTGCTTTACGTTGCCGACCCCGAGCTCGGGAAGAACGCCCGAGATGTAATCGAGGAACATCGTGTTCGGCGCGAAAATAATCATCCGCTCCGCGCGGATTTGCTGCTGGTACTGGTACAGGAGGAATGCTAAACGGTGCAAGGCGATGGTTGTTTTACCCGATCCTGCGGCACCTTGTATTATAAGCGCTTTGTAGCGGGGCGCCCTGATAATCAGATCCTGCTCCGCTTGAATGGTCGATACGATATCCCGCAGCCGGTTATCCTTCTTGTCGCCGAGCTTGTAGAGCAGAAACTCGTCGTTCAAGCCGATGTTGTCTCCGCCGCGTTCGTAACTGTCCACGACTCTTTGCAGCGTTTTATCCCGGATGGATAAACTCCGTTTGAGGTAAATGTCGCCTTCGATCGTACCATCCGGCGCTTCGTACGTGACAGACGCATCTCCGCCGGTGAATGAATAGAACAAGCTGGCGACCGGCGCTCTCCAATCGATGATGTAAGGTTGGCCGGTTTCTTTGTCGTCCATGCCTCGCTTGCCGATATAGAGGGGGAAAGGCTCGGATTTGCTCTCTTCCCGAAAGTCGAGCCGACCGAAGTAAGGTTCGCTCGCGAGCAGGTCCAGCCGTTGCCGCGTTTCCTCCCGTTTAGCCTCAAGCAGCTGCTCGACATAATCTTGGCCATGATAGACCGGGCCGATGTCCGCGCGCTGCCGTTCGATTTCCTGAAACGTATGCTGAAGCCGGGCCTGCTCTTCGTGGTGTGGGTGCTGCTGTGTTTCCATGCGTATGCCTCCTTGCATTCAATAATAACTTTACCTATTGTGGCGCATTTTCGCAAAAAACAATAGACTTATGTTTTCCGGTTTGTTATGATGTTGAGTACAGGATTGCCTAAAAGAAGTAGAACAAACGTTCCCATTAATATGAGCGACAGAGAAAGCGGGTAAGATCTCGATTTGAGGGGTCTGGGGCCCGGTTTTTTCATATGTATCGACAATTGCAGGAGGGTAAACATGGACATTCAGGATAATCAGGATAAACCGGTTGAGAAAAAAAAGCTATCGCTTAACGTCGTCAGCAACAAGGAACATAGAGGATTCGGTGCGGGAACGATCGATTTGAGCCAGGTTTCCTGCGTGATCATCGATGAAGGGGAAGCGTATATCGATGTCGGGGCGATGCACGCCAAGAGCAAGATCGAGAAGGGCATCAAGTTTTCCCCAGACAAAGAGAACGTGCCGAACGGTCGTCCGGCATGGATCGTATGGGTAGCCGTCGACCGCAATGAGGGCGGTACGTATTACGCGGGTGCGACTTCCTGTGAGATGCTGATCGATACGGAGGCTAGAAGGGGATGGAAAATTCTCCCTGACCATGTTAATCGGCTAGACGCTTCACTCAAGCGGAAGTATATGCTCGATAACATCGGACCTGTGGAGAAGGAAGCTCTTCGCAAGCTGCTTGTTGAGCATAATGCGGAGTGGTGGGATCATTCTCCTCAGGCTTTGAAGGATTTGCTGGCTTAACAACGTGAATAGAATAGCTAAGGGGTTGTTCCGAAGTCATTAGAGACTTCTGGGACGACCCCTTTTTTTGAACGATCAAAAAGTGTTTTTAATATCCGTTCGGAAGGGCGTAGAGTCTGCCTTCACCAGGAAGAAGCAGCTGTGAGATAACTCCCGTCGAAGCATTATAATTCGTGCTCACTTCCAACCCTGTTGACTTTGAAACCTCCGTTACCGTTGACGGTTTCGGGTTTACGTTAAATGTAAAGGTTTCGGTGACGGTCAATGATTTATTGACTACCATAATATATTTTCGATTGCTTGCGTTAGAGAAGTAAGAAACGATGACGTTGTCGCTCGTTTTATTTGGCTTCCAGAAGAAACCGGACGGCACGCTTTTTGAACCGGCCTCAACGACGCCTGAGTGATATAACGCTTGCGACGTCAAGCCCATCAACGTTCCGCCTAAATTTTTCACTTCTGCGTTAACGTTCTTAACCGGCGTAAATAAATCCGTTTTGTTTCCGCTCGGATCGATAATGCCATTGTCGAATTGCGTCCCTGCTTGATTCGTCGGAGTCCACCAAGTAAACCAGAATAAGGCTTTGTCTCCATATGCAAGGCTGGTAAATACATTAAATCTTATTTCGTCTGCATTGGGACGTCTGTAGCTGCTGGGAATACCGAATGACTGTAGGAAGCTTGCCGTATCTACGCCCTTTTTTAATCCCATAGCTCTAATCAGTTCTTTATTCCGATAGTAACCGATGTTCAATCCGTGATAATAAACGATCGGATATTGATCATAGGACAAGTATCCCAAGTGGGATGCTCCCATTGTGTCTACGAACTCTTCCAGATAATCCTGATAGGCCGAGCTGTATACGGCTCTGAAATATAAATCATTGCTCTGCGCGACATTATTAACATATGCGCTTCCATCACTGTAAACATCCGTATTGGAATGAACGACCCACCCTACGGAATTATTTCCGCCTCCGCTATGGGTCAACTCGAAATAATAGGTCGTATTCGGCTGTAAATCAGCCCAAATATAAAATCTGGGGCGATCGCTATTATAGGACCGGTTTAAAGTAGTCTTACCGAGAACTTGCAGTTTTGACGTATCGGAATAGAGCGTTATTGTTAAATATTCATCAGCAGACCATTGCGTGGGATCAATATTCAGTTCCAAGTACTGCAGCATTCGATCCAGCGTCGCTGGCGTTTTGAAAGTTTGGCCTAATGAATTCGTTAAAGTTACAAAGGAACCGGTTCCGCTGGCATTGGAGGTAACGGATTTGTCTTTGGAATTGCGATCTTTGTAAATTTGGAAATAGTTATCGTAAGTTTTTACGACACCGCCTTCATAAGCGCTGCCGCCCGCGTAGACATCGGTCGATGATCGGGCTACCCAACCGATGGAATTGTCGCCGCCTCCGTTATGAGTCAACTCCCAATAATACGAGGTATTGGCTGTTACGCTTGCATTGATCAGGAATCTAGGAAACCCGGCATGTCTGGACCCCGATAACGTATGAGAAGCAATCCGGGTTGTTTTGGATGGAGAATTCCACAAGGTCAAAGTAAGCGCTTCTGAGCTGCTCCAATTCGTATAGTCTAGCTCCAGCTCAAAGTAATCGATATAGGATGTACCGGCTGGGGTAGTGAAAGTTTGTCCAATTGGATTCGTACTCGTCACAAAACTGCCGTTGCCTTTCTGTAATTGACTTAATGATAGGAGGGGGTTTGCACTGACCAGAGCCCCGCTTTCATCAAAGGACGGCAATGAGGTCGTATACTGGCTTTTATAGATGCTGAAGTAGAAATCATTGGTTTTTGCAACGCCATTTTCATAAACGGATCCGTTTAAGTAGACATCGCTTGCTGAGGAGGTTACCCCGCCGACTGAGTTATTCCCGCCTCCGTTATGAGATAATTCCCAATAGTAGGGAGTAACAGGGGATACAGAAGCTTTAATCGGAAACCGAGGATAGTTGCCGTTATTGGTTGCGGTTAATGAGCTCGACGCAATAAGCGTGCTCTTGGCAGGTGAGTTCCATAATTTCAAAGTAAGCGTTTCTCCGGCTCCCCATTGACTGCTGTCGATATTGAGCTCGATAAAATCGATATTGTGCAAATCGGCTGGCGTATAGAAGTTTTGGCCTAACGGATTTGTGCTCGATAACGTATAGCTTGAGCCCGTTGACAATTGAGCCATCACGGAAAAGGGGGATAGCTGAGCTCCGGTGTAAACTTTGAAATAATAATCCCCGCTTACTGCCGCGTTATTGACATATCCCGTCCCATTGGAATACGTATTGCTTGAGGATGAGGTCACCCAGCCGATCGAGTTGTCTCCGCCTCCGTTATGAGTTAATTCCCAATAATAAGAGGTGTTTGGAGATACTGTCGTTTTAAGGGGGAACCTTGGGTAAAAGTCGTTATTTTGCGATAACGTGCTGGATGCGATTAGGGTGGTTTTTGCCGGAGAATTCCACAATTTTAAAGTGAGCGCTTCTCCGCTTCCCCATTGATTTACATCTGTATTGATTTCAATGGAATCGATATAAGTGATATTTGAGGGTGTCGTAAACGTTTGTCCAAGTGGATTGCTGCTTGTGACAAAATAGCCGAATCCCGTTGAGGTTTGCGCTAACGCCAGAGTGGGAGATATTTCCGTTTCTACATCGGTCGGATTAATGGGAAGCAGATTTGTATAATTAACGGCGTCGGAACGTTTGAGTAAAAACCGGTTGTTCGCGTTGGCGATATAAGAGAAATTAGGGTGAACGGTTCGTCCATCACATAATAACCGCCTAAAGCGGAGTGATTTTTATAGCTGTCGGCCATGGCATCGATTTCCGCATTCGTAGCGACATTGTCGTAAATCTTTTTGAATCGCGAATCGGATGCAATCACTTTCATTCCTCGGGCACCCGCTAAATCCAGCATCGTGTTATTGATTGCCTCCGTCGATAAATCCGTGGCATGGGTGTTAATAATCCAATTAATGTTAGCGTCCTGCAAATAATCATATTGCGTTGCGTTTGTCTGAGTCGCTACCGGCGGCCAATAAACGCCGATCTTAAACTCCGTATTCGAACTGGCCAGCGACGTTTGCGGTATTGCCAAAATAATCGCCAAAACAATGAACATTAACGAGAGCGCTTTCATGCCTCTTCTCATAAAAACACATCCTTTTTAGTTGATAAGAACAATGAATGTGATAAAACGATAGTCTTTGCGGCCGTTCTCGGGATGCCATCCTTCGGATATATATTATATGTAATATATAATATTACACTTAGATATTACAATAGATTTCTATGATGTCAATACGATTGCATAACAAAAGCTGCGGCTCCCCGGTTAACGAGAGGGGCCGCAGCTTGTTTTAAATCTGGGTATTCACAGCTTGGAGGAATTCTTTACCGCTTATTCCGGGAAGCTCTGATTTTATCCTCATACTGCTTGAAGATAATATTTCCGTTATACTTCGTCATCAGCTCATCGCGGTATTTCGGCCAATTCTGGCCCGATTTTTCCGAGAATAGCATTTTCACCTGAAGCTCATCCTGCCTGCTGCGCAGAGCTTCGACATTGATCGTGAACGGCGGTGTTAAAGTCGTACCGAGACCTTCATGCACCGTTATGTTTGCTAACGACTGCAATATTTTCTTATCCCGTTCCGTTACCCGCGGATCGAGAATAGTAAAGCCCAGAACTTCAGGCGCATCGGGAGTGAAGAAGTCCCAGATTTGCAGGAAATCTCCTTGAAGACGAATATCCTTTTCAATCGCTTCCGGAATTAGAGTTATCCGGTTTCCTTCCCGCGTATAATGTTTTCCTTCCAAGCCGTAATGAGTTAGCAAGTAGCCTTCCTCGCCTGCCAGCCAGTCGAGAATGCTCGCCGTCTTCATCAGTTTTTCGGGTTTGGCGCCGGCCGTATTGTTGGAGAAAACGAATGGATAATTGGCGGCAACCGCCACACGCAGCGGTCGATTGCCGAACGGGTTGAAAGGTACCCAATTAGCATGCGGATTGACGATACGGCTTCTTGATTGCAGGCTGTCTCGGTTCGAGTCCAACGCGAAGTCTGCCGTATCACCCATAATAATTCCTGCTTTGCCTTGAACGGCTTTGTCGAACTCCCTTCGCGGCGAGTTTAGAAACCATTCCGGATCAATCACACCTTCATTCATGATCTTGACAATATCCGTCACGGTTTGTCCAACGCGCACATCCGTCTGCATGTCGACCAATTGATTGTTCTCGTAATAAGCTGGAAATAGAAGGCCGTTCTTGATATATTCCGGCCATTCCAAGGAAATGCTATTCCCGTTGCCCGCAGTTGTGAAGCCATAAGTATCGTTGATACCATTGCCGTCCGGATCATCATAAGTAAAGGCATGAAGCACTTCGACGTATTGTTCGTAGGTTTGCGGTATGCTCAGCCCAAGATGGTCCAGCCAATCTTTGCGTATATAGTAAGCGCGGTACGATTTTCGATCATAGGGAATTGGCGCGCGGGCAAATTTGTTGTGCACCTGGTATTCGCGAAGCTCTTTTTCGCTAATCCAATACTTAAAATAGTTTGGCATAGTGGACGGATTTGCATAGTAGGACATGTCCGCCAACACATTATCGAGCGTATATTTAGCTCCGCCGTCCGTGCTGATATTCAGCCACATGTCGGGCGGGTCGTTGGCTGCCAGCTTCGCCGCCAGAGTCTCGGTATAATCTTCGCCAGGAGCCATGACAGTGACTTCCAAGTTGACGTCAAACTTACTTTCAATGGCTTGCAGAACGAAATCCTTTTCTGATTCAGGCAATGTTGATTCGGGCGGACCGCTGATGAAAAACTTCAAAGTAAGCTTCTCTGGGTTGTTTCCTTGATCCGTGTCCGAATCGCGCGATCCTGACCATCCGTTGTGCAACAATATATAGGCGCCGCAAACGACGAGAAGGATAACAGCCAGAGAAACGCCGATCTTGATTCCTCTCACCTGTTTCTTCCTCCCTTGCTGTTGATTCATCTCATTATTTTTGCGAGTCTCGTTCTTAATGTTAATCGTTTTTACGGGGGAAATAAACTATGTTTCTCAACTTCGCTTTACAGCAAACGCTTTTTGACGGGATAATAGGGCTAGCAGGGAAGTAAACCGAGCTTAGGAAACGACAGGTGATGCTATGGGTAAAAGTTGGTTTAATAGGCTTCTTCTTTCGTATTTACCGGTGTTTTTTATTATTTTCCTCAGCTTGCTCCTGATGACGTATTTGACAATTAGCGAGCTGTCCAGGAAATCGGCCGAGAAAGCAAACGAAGCGCTGTCGCATAATATCATGAAGCTGGTTGACAAAACATTGGATGAAATCGATTCGATGATGCTGTACGAAATTCAGAATAACGAGCGAATCAAGCTTTTTTATAGCGAAAAGGCGCCAAACGAACGCAATTATGCCGATTTACAGGCAGCAAGCGAGCTCAAGGAGCTGTTGCTGAAAAATCCGATGATCGACTCGATTTATTTGTACCGCACATCCGATCAGACGGTTTTGACCTCGTCGGCGCTGACCACGCTGGATGCGTTCGCCGACAAGCAGTATCTCGGTCTGACCGTTAGCAGCAAGCAACCGTACGATTGGACGTTCAGATCGCAGCGGGTGTCCGGGCAGGAGGAACCCATCATCAGCTTGGCCAAAATCGCCGATCTGTTCGATTACAGCATTATGGTCGTCAATATCCGGCCTGAAAGTCTGCGTAAAGTCATGCAAAGCATGGTATATACGAAGACGACCTTCGTGGAATTGACCGACCGGAACGACAGGTTCATCGTATCTACAGAAACGGATCGCAAGCCGGACGTGACGCATCCGTCCAAGTATACTCAAGCCAAAGTATTGTCAGAAGCGGTCTCGGATTTGACTGGCTGGACGTTTCGAAGCGGTAACCACGGGGGCACGATCGTCGAATTCGTATCGTCCTTATTTTACATTTGGATGGGGCTTGGTTTTGTAATCGTAGTAGCTGGAGTGTTATGGCTGATATACGTTTCGAGACGTAATTATAAGCCAATAAGATCTTTAATGAACCGTTTATCGAATGTCCGACCGATGCCAGTCGAAGAGAATGCGACGGGGAAAGTGGACGAGTTTCAACTAATCGAGACGACAATTGAAGGACTTCTGGACGAATCGAACATGCTTCAGGAGCAGCATCAGAAAAATATGGTGTACCGCAAACGGCATTTGTTCCTGAGTATGATGGAGGGGAACGCGGGTTCACAGCCTAATGTCTGGCTGGAGGAATTGAAGCAGCTCGGGATGGACGCCAAGGTGACAGCAACGGTCGTGGCCTTGGCCGAGATCGATGACTACGCGGAATTTGAACGTCAATACCGCAACGACCAGCATTTGCTGAAGCATGTCCTCAGCAAGGTCGTACAGGAAATGAGCGAGAACAAGCGATATACGGTATGGACCGAATGGATCGATCATTGCCGTTTGGCCATACTGGCCATATTCCGCCATCAGGAAGACGGGGAACAGGAAATGGTGCTTTTCTGTGAAGCGCTTCGGCAATGGGTGGAGGAAAATCTGGATTTTACCGTTACGATCGGGGTCGGTCGACAGACGGACGGATTGGAACGGATATCGGAATCATTCCGGGATGCGATCGCTGCCGTCGGCTTTAAGCCGTCTCTCGGATATAACCGGATTATCGAGCTGGTTCATGTCTTATCCCGGCCCAAAGGCGAGTTGTTTAAGCAATTGCAGTGCATTCGCGCTCTCAGCCAGTCGTTCCGGGCAGGCGATAAGGAATGGGAACGGCATTATCAGGAAATGTATGATAATATCCAAGATCAATTATACTCCTATGATGATTTGTACAATCTGATGCAGGTGTTGATCGGGCATTTGCAGAAGGAAATGGCCGAGCTGCCGGAGGAGATGTACCGGATATGGAACGAAGACACTCACGGAGCCCTGCTCAATGCGCTCAAACGGAATGAGAAGCTGGACGACAAATTCAACGAATTCCGCAGCATTTTGCAGGAAGCCCAAATCCGAATCGGCGAGCTGCGCGAGAGCAAGTCGACGCATCAGCTGGTGTTTCAGGTGAAGGACTATATCAGCGATAATTCTCATAATCCCAATCTGTCGCTTATGCAGCTAAGCGAGGAATTCCGATTAAACGCGAGTTACTTGAGCCGATTGTTCAAGGAGGCGTTCGGAGTCAAATTCGTAGAATACGTTACTTCCATACGGATGGAGAAGGCGGAGCGCCTGCTTGTGGATACGGAGGACGCGATCCAGGATATCGGCCGGGCTGTCGGATACGAGCAGTCGATGACCTTCATACGAGTGTTCAAAAAGCATACCGGCATTACTCCCGGACAATACCGGAAGATGAAAATGTAGAGCGAGCCCGGCTGAACATAGCCAGGCTTTTTTTTCTGAATGACTGGAAACCCGCTCTGCGTCAGTTTATTTTGAACTTCCATACAAGAAAAAATCTATTAGAAAATAAAAGTCTATTGTCTGAAAATTCAACTCATTTCGGATTATGTCTACCTTGTCATAAATGGTCTATTTACGATCAAGAACCGTGAATGCTACTTTGACTTACGTAACGCAAATATAAATTGGGAGGGTTCAACAGTGAAACAAAAAGGAAAGGTTTGGGCACTGGCGTTGCTGTGCATGGTAATTGTTATTTCATTATCAGCGTGCAGCGGCAAAGGCAATAATGACAACGGAGCTAGTCAATCGGCGGCAACTGGCACGGCCACGGCAACCGAAACCGGTAAGCAAACGGCGGAGTCGGACGTGTATCCGGAGAACGGACTTCCCAAGAACGAGAAAGTAACGCTTAAATTTGCTTATTGGGAAAACGGAAACGGCAGGGAATGGATTGACTATGCCATGGATACGTTCAAGAAGAAGTTTCCGAATGTAAGTTTCGAAACGACGTATTCACCGAAAATGGATACGATCATCGGGACTAAAATATCCGCAAACAATGATGAAGACATGTTCGATATTTTCTCGAATAATATTGCCGGCGGACCGGATGCTGTCCTCAGCCTGGTGGAAGCGGGCAAGATCGAGCCGCAAGACGACCTGTGGGATCACAAAGCGTATGACAACGAAGGAAAAACATTGAAGGAGCTTCAATCGGGTATTTATGAAGGTTCACCCCGAGTTTTAGGAAAAATGTATGCGATTCCTTCCGGTCAAAGCGTAACGGGCCTTTTCTACAACAAAGCTTTGTTCGAGAAAAACGGATGGAACCAGAATCCGAAAACATGGAGCGAATTTACTGCGCTTGTCGATACCATTAAAGCATCGGGGCTTATCCCGATCACCTACCCAGGCAAATATCCGATCTACTTAAAATTCAGCTTCGGACTCGGAGCGGAATACGCGCTAGCTGAAATAAACGGAAATCTGGATGCATTCAATGATGCGTACAGAAATTATAAAACGCCATTCTATGCATCCCCGGAAAGTTTGGAGCTGCACAAGCGAATTTATGAGTTAGGCCAAAAGAAAGCGTTTCCGAACGGTGTAGCCGCATTGACGCATACGCAATCGCAAATGCAGCTGCTGCAAGGACAAGCTGCAATGGCATCGACGGGCGAATGGGTTCAGAACGAAATGAAGGATTCCATCCCGGACGGCTTTCAGTGGGGCTTCATGCTAGCGCCGATGGGCGATAAGCCGGATGATGTGAAATATCATTCAAGTTATACGCAAGGAGGCCACTTTATTTGGGCGGCCAAGCCGGAGTTGAACAAGAAGTGGGCGAAAGAGTTTCTAGTTTGGACTTGGAACCTGGATGTGCAGCAGCGTTTCGCTGAGAAAGCGGGTTCGTTGCCGGTGCGCAGCGATTTCATGAATGACCCGACTATGGCTGAGAGTCTGCAAGCAGCACCTAAAGCCGTTCTTGAGTATATGAAGAATAATACGGTTAAAGGGACTAGCGATGCGCGAAATGTTACGCTGACAGATCCGAATGCAACGAATGCGAGTAAGCTCGTGGATGAAATCCTGAACGATGTCGCTTCAGGCAAGGTGGATCCTGCGCCAAAGCTGCTGGAAGCCGAGGAGCTGCTGAAGAAAGCGATCGCAGCACAGAAGTAATACTGTTAGCAAGTGTATAAGCACATCACGGAGCGCTGATGCTTTCAGCGCTCCGTGAATATCAAAGGGGGGCGACATCGCTTTGGAAGACATGCCTATACCTGTCAATAATGCCGGACAACCTAGACGAAGTTGGCAGCAAAAGGCCAAGTTTCAAAAACGATTATTTATTTTGCTGGCAACAACCCCCGCTTTCGGAGGTTATATCCTATTTACGTTATATCCGAATCTGCTGTCCGTTTATTATTCACTGCTCAATTGGAATGGAATAAAAGAACCTGTATTTGTCGGGTTGGAAAATTTCAAAAATATGTTTCAAGACAAATACGTATGGCGGGCTTTATGGCATAACGTTCTTTACATGGCAACGATCCCTCCTCTCGTTATTTTCATCTCGTTAATTCTTGCCTATGTACTGGGCAATAAAGGCTATCGGCTCACTTCGATTTATAAGGTGCTGTTCTTCTTTCCTAATGTTCTTTCTACGGTTGCCATTTCCTTGTTGTGGGCCTTTGTCTATGATGGGACCTTTGGATTATTGAATGCCGGACTAAGGATGATCGGGATTGACGTCGGTAATTTTTACTGGCTGGGCGAACGGGAAACGGCTTTATGGGCGACTATTCCGCCGGCAGTTTGGGGAGGCGTCGGTTTCTATTTCGTTATTTTCCTCAATGCGATGAGTACGATTCCGAAATCGCTGTATGAATCGGCCATACTCGAAGGGGCAAGCCATACGACGCGGCTGTTCCGCATTACATTGCCGCTCATGATGCCGATTATTCGCGTATCCGCGATTTTTCTGATGCTCGGTGTGTTCAAAGGGTTCGAGAACATATTAATTCTAACGAATGGCGGCCCGTCAGGTTCGACGGACGTTATCGGACTTTATATGTTCAATGCCGCATTCGGTACCGGCATTCACAATTATGGCTACGCTTCCGCGATCGGCATGATGTTGTTCGTTCTTCTCGTGGTGGTGAAGCTAATCATTGATAGATTTACGGCGAATCAGGATGCCGAATACTAAGGAGGGGATACAGTGAGAGAGAAAAGAACGATATCCGACGCTTGGTGGAACATCATTCTCCTGATCTGGTCAGTGTCCATCCTGTTTCCTTTGATTTGGGTATTCTATGAATCGCTAAAGACCAATCAGGAGTTTTTCCAGGGTGTATGGGAGCTGCCGAAAAAGCTGAGCTGGATCAATTATAAAGACGCATGGGATGAATACGGAATCGGTATATCGATGATCAATACGATTTATTATGTCGGAGTAAGCTTGGCGATCGGCACCTTCTTGACCGCTATAAACGCTTATGTATTAACCCGACTGAAATTTAGAGGACGGAAGCTAATGTGGGCTGTCATCATGCTCTCGCTGTTCCTCCCCGGCATTAACGCTCTGGTGCCTCAATATGTTCTCATGCGGGATATGAATTTAACGAACAGTCTGACAGGTCTTATTATTTTGGACAGCTTCAGCGAAAGCGCTTTTTTTCTAATGATGCTGGGCGGATTTATGCAATCCCTGCCGAAGGAACTCGAGGAGAGCGGTGCAATTGACGGGGCGTCTATCTTTCAAATATTTTTCCGTATCATATTGCCTCTGTCAACGGCCGGTATTGTGACGGTGGCGATATTCAAATTTCTTGGCTTGTACAACAATTTTCTCGGGCCATTCATTTATTTGGGCGATCCGGATAAGTATACGATCGGTGTCGCAATGTATCAGGCGAGTCAAATTATGCAGTATAAATCGGATTGGGTCACTTTATTCGCCGGACTAATGATTACGATGATTCCGCTCGTCTTCATGTATATTTTCCTGCAGCGCAGAATTATGGAAGGGGCTACTTTAGGAGCCGTGAAAGGATAGTGTGAAACTAAGGAGGCAATAAAATGGTGAGGATTAGTTTGCGTTTTAGGAAAGTTATAGCTGTTGCCATGATTTTCGGCCTCATTTTGTCGTCGTTCAACACTGCTTTTGCAAATCCAACCTCTTCTAATGGCCAGAACAATCAAAATGGCCAGAACAACCAAAACGGCAAGCAAATTGTCAAAAAGGGTGTAGCCCAAGCTGTAGTCATCGTTGCGCAAGATGCAAGTGAACAAACTTCTGCGTCGGCGGACACGCTTGTCCAGTATATCGCCAAGTCCACCGGTGCGACATTGCCGGTGATGACCGAAGCCGAATTTATCGCGGCGAAAGGTAAAAATAACAATTGGGTACGCATCTATGTAGGAACGACCGCCTCGGGCGGGGACCCGCACATTACGGGCCTGCTTGCCGGCCTGCTTGAAGATGGTTACGTCATTCATCCGCACGGGAAAAACGTAACGATCATTGGACCTACGGATGTCGGAACGGAATTCGGCGTCTATGAATTTCTGGAGCGATACGTCGGCGTGCGGTGGTTAATGCCGGGAGAGGACGGTGAATATGTTCCGCAGCATGCGGATTTATACGCCCCTAAACAGGATGTAAAGGATGAACCTGTCTACTTGTCGCGGGTGCTCTACCCGCTGCAGTATACGACCGAGGCAGGCAGCAACCCGACGATTCACGAATGGGGCGTCCGCAACCGGCTTCGCCTTCAGAATGGCGGCTGGGAGCATTATGTATGGCGCATGTTTCCGCCGAGCGTATATGCCCAAACGCATCCGGAGTACTATTCGCAGAAAAATGGAGTGCCCTATATTCCCGGCGTTAACTGGGGCTGGCAACCATGTTACAGCAACCCGGATACGGTGCAAGTGGCCGTCGATTGGATCGTGGACTATTTCGCGAACAATCCGAATGAACCGTCCGTATCGCTCGCGGTTAATGACAATGGTGCATTTTGCGAGGAAAATCCGAATCATCCGAACTATACTAACAAGCGCAATTCACTGGGTCTGACCGACATGTCGGATATTTATTATGCATGGGTGAATAAAGTCGTGGAAAAAGTGCTTCAGCATGAAGGGCTTAAGGACAAATGGTTCGGCTTGCTCGCCTATCAAGAAGTCTATGATCCGCCTTCCTTTTCGCTGCACGAACGTGTTGTTCCGTACTTGACTAAAGACAGGATGGCCTGGTCCGATCCCGAAGTCCAAGCGAAAGATCAGGCCATTATGGATGCATGGAAGCTGAAGGCGGCCAATCTCGGGTTCTATGATTACACGTACGGCGTACCGTATGCGCTGCCTCGCGTCTACAACAACGTGATGGCGGACATGTTCCGGAAAGGCGCGGATAACAAGGCGGTCGCCTATTTCTCGGAGACGAACCCGAACGTTGGGGAGGGACCGAAAACGTGGCTCATGTCCAAGCTTCTATGGAATCCCGATCAGGATGTCGATGCCTTGCTGAACGAATGGTACACGCGCGCGGTCGGCGCCGAAGCTGCGCCGTACTTGAAGGCTTACTACGACCATTGGAACGATTTCTGGGAAAACCGAATCAAACAATCAGGGTGGTTCGAAGGACGAAAGAACACGACGTACTTGAATTTCGCCTCGGCCTCCTATCTGTCTCTCGTAACGGATGAAGAGATTGCGCAGAGCCGGGTCTTGCTGGAAACGGCGTTGGATAAGGCCGTGACGGTTCAGCAAAAGAAACGGGCGAGCCTATTGCTTCGCGCCTTCGAGTATTATGAAGCGTCTGCGCTCAGCTATCCGAAAGCGGTAGAGCCGCTGAACAACGATACTGAAGCGCTCGCATTGCTTAATGATGCCGTTAATTTCGAGTACAGAATGGATTACGCGAAGAAGAGGCAGACGTTGCTCAACGAGTATAAGGACGATCCTGTTTTGAAACATAGTCCTTACTTTGATATGAATGCATTTAAGCTCCTCTGGTCAGGCCTGAATGCAAGCGCGTTCTGGGAGCTGGTTGCTTATATCAAAGCGGATGGGTCAATGGATGGCTTGGTCAGGAATAAAGTGGAGGAATTAGCTTCGACGGGGCAGTCGCCAACCATTATTAATTATGCGAAATTGCTGCTTCGAGCGGTAGACGAGGGGCCGAATAATCTAAACTCTTCCTTTGAAGCAGCCGGCGACCCCGCTGACAGCAAAGTGACGGCAGCAGACTGGAATGCGAATATCCTTAATTTCGGCAAGTTCGAACGGAAAGAATATTCTCTCGGATCGGACGAAGTCAGCTCGGGGAATGCAAGCATCTATGTACACAATTTCTATTACGGCGACATCAATCAGACCGTTTCCGCTCAATCGGGATTAGTGATTGCCCGGCTCAAATATTTCGTCTCCGATGACATCGTCTCCGTCGGCGATATTTGGCTGGAGCTGAACCTCCTAGACGAGAACGGTCAGAAGCTGGCGACATTAAAGAGCGATCAGCAGCCTTTCTTCAATTCTATGGGACGATGGGAAGACATCCAGATCATGGATGTCATTCCGAGCAAGGTAAATGGAGTGCCGGTCAAAAGCGTTAGCATGTCGGCTACCGTAAACGGGTTTTTCGAGGGCGGTACGTTATATCTGGACGATTTCGAGCTGTATCAAGCGAATGATCCAAGCGAAGTGCCGTTGTTGGCTTCGGCCGAAGGCGAGAATGGCACACTGCGGGCCGTGTTTAGCAAAGCGCCGGAGCAAGCGCCTATCGCTCAGGATTTCACTGTAAAACGGATGGACGACGGGAATACGGTGACTCCGACCAACGTTCAGTGGGATGCCGCAACGCTTACGGCTACGCTGACCGTGCCGACTTTGTCGCCGCAGCCATGGGAGCAAAGCGTCGTTTATGAAATCACGTACGGCAGCGAAGAACTCATTCGCACGAATCCTGTTGCCGTCGCCCGGCAGGCAGGCTATACATCGATATTGACCAACTCTACCTTCGAACAGTGGACGAACGGAGCCCCTAATGGCTGGTGGCTTTGGGGTGAAGGGTTTGCGCTTTCGGATACCATCAAGCGGAGCGGTCAATACGGTGTTGTACTGAACGGACACAGCAGTCCTGCCTCAGGGCCGGTTCAAGACTTGGCCAGCATTGAACCTGGTCATTATGTCGGCGTGTTCCACTTCCTGGCTTCAGCGCAGACAACGGGAACTTTGAAATATTTGTTTGTATTAAAGGATGCGACGGGCACGAATATTTATGCCATCCCGGCAACGGCCGTACCGGCGGCAACGTCGAACGGCAAATGGAAGACAGTCTCGCTGGAGCTCGACGTGGAATCGCAGTATAACGGCGTACCGGTCGCAGGCGCCCAGTTGCTGATCCTTTCGGAAAATATCCAAACAGGCACCAAACTCTATTATGATGACGTGGAATTAATCCGCCAGGATTGACGAACGGTATAAACCTTTTCATAATCGCCAAAGCCCGGTTAGCAGGGCTTTGGCGATTATATTTAATGAACAGCGAGGGGAAATAAAATGATCCGAGATTTAGACCTTAAGCAGGCTTGTTGCATTCACGTTATCGAACAGGGTAATCAGACAATTCATTTTGCCGCACAAGAATTAGTTCGTTATTTAGAAGAGATTTCGGATTGCGAAGTTACTTTCATAAGAGCGGAACAATACGACCAGAGTGGGGAGGGCTTATGGATTGGATTACCGGGTAACTTTCCGCATGCTCCATTCTCTGTCAACGAACAGGAAGATTACGATGACGCGATATGGATCGAGGTATCTCGTGGACAAGGAATCATTAGCGGGGCAAATCCACGCAGCATTCTGCTCGCGGTCTATCGCTTTCTGACTGAATTGGGCTGCAGATGGGTGAGGCCGGGAGCAGACGGCGAATATTTACCGAAAGCGGATGTCGGATCTTTCTCGGTAAACGTATATGAACAGGCTTCTTATCGGTACAGGGGGATTTGTATTGAAGGGGCGGTCAGCCTTGAACATGTGACCGATATGATCGATTGGATGGCCAAAGTTGGATTCAACAGCTATTTTATTCAATTCAGAGAAGCTTATTTTTTCTTCGAACGATGGTACAACCACTTAAACAATCCTCTTAAGCGTCCGACTGGACATTTTAATGTAGAAGCGGCAAGAGCATACATTGCTGCGGTGAAGAAAGAGATTCAGAAAAGAGGGATGATTTATCAAGCTGTGGGACATGGGTGGACATGCGCGCCATTTGGCATCCAAGGGTTAAGCTGGGAGAAGTGGGAGCAAGAGGTGGGTCCTGAAATTACTCAGTATTTCGCACAGGTGGACGGCAAACGCGAATTATGGGAAGGCGTTCCTATCAATACGGAGCTGTGTTATTCCAATTCGGAAGCCCGCAGTAAAATGATTGATGAAATCATTCTCTATGCATCCTTGCATCCGGAGGTCGACTTGCTGCATGTTTGGTTGTCGGACGGCTTCAACAATCAATGCGAGTGCGAAAATTGCGTTGCAGCGTCACCTTCCGACTTGTATGTGAGGTTACTGAATGAACTGGATGATGGCCTGACTGCTCAAGGCATTAACACTCGTATTGCATTTCTAATTTACCATGAATTGCTGTGGCCCCCCGAGTATGAAAAGTTCATCAATCCCGACCGTTTTGTGATGCAATTCGCCCCGATAACCCGTTCATACCGGCAATCTTTCGCATCGACGGAAAGTGTTCCCCATGTTCCGCCGTTTTTCAGAAATAAGGTAGAGCTACCGCAAACCGTGGAGGGAAACGTTAGTTTTCTTAAGGCATGGCAGGGCCGGTTCCAAGGCGACAGCTTCGATTTTGATTATCATTTCATGTGGGCTCATCAAATGGATCCCGGTTATGTCCGCATCTCCCGACTGGTGCACGAGGATATCCGTCATTTGCATCGGATCGGTCTAAACGGTTTTGTCAGTTGTCAGGTTCAGCGTTCCTTCTTTCCAAATGGCCTAGGCATGACGGCGATGGCCCGAACATTATGGAATAGAGAGCTAAGCTTCAGGGAGATAGCGGAGGATTATTATGCGAGCGCCTATGGGGAAGATGGTCCTCTATGCTTGAATTATGCGGAGGAGCTGTCGGAATTGTATTTCGAACTTAATCTGTCTATGGCGTTCGATCGGAGTGAGAGAGATCGGAATTCACATTTTCCAAGCATCATTTCACTAATTGATCAATTCAAGAATGTTATCGATAAAAACATTCAGCATGCAAACCCATGTCACGCCGTTTCATGGAGACATCTTGAGATACATGCAAGGATTTGGACGGAGATGACGCGTGGATTGGAACTGCTATTTAGAGGAGAAGACGAACAAGCTCATGGCCTATGGGAAAGCGTGAAAGCAAAGGTATGGGAACAAGAGGAAACCTGTCACCGCGTATTCGATGCGTACAATTTTGTCGGTGTATTCGACTGGATATTCACTGGAAAAACATTGTAATTTAGCATTGACACGGACAACCCAAACTCATTATATTAAACATAATACATTATATATAATTTAGAGACAGGAAGGAGTGCTATCGAAAAACCTAATTAATATTTTCTTCCAGAAACAAATAGAACAAGGAGAAAACCTATGGATGCATTAGTCAATAAACAATCTTTCATCGGATTACCGGACTGTACATGGTTATACAGCGGAGCAGAGGTTCCTCCGCATCAAGGCTGTCTGGATGCGGTAGCGGAGTATTTCAATTATCGGGCAAAAGGTCCGAAAGGACGCATTAGAAACGCTGAAGTCGAACAATCCTGCAAAGTTAATATAGCGAGCTTGTTAAACGGCAAGCCTTCCGATATTGCTTTGTTATCCAATTCATCAGAAGTGATTTCCATGATTGCGCATTCGTTAGATTTCAAAGAGGGCGATAATGTCGTGATCAACGATTTGGAATTTCCATCGGGTGTTCTGCCTTGGGTTTTGCTGAGGAAGATGGGCTTGGAGGTTCGCGTCGTTCACCATACGAACTGGCAGGTTACAGTAGAAGACATCATGGCGCAAGTGGATGATCGTACGAGATTGGTCATGACAAGTCATGTGAGCTACTTGACCGGAGCAAGATTGGATTACCGCTCCTTATATGCGTTGCTTAAACATACCGGGACGCTGCTATTTCTCGATGCGACGCAGTCGCTTGGCGCGATACCGGTCGACATGAACGACTCCGACTTTGTTGTGTGCAGCTCCTACAAGTGGCTGCTTTCCACGCACGGCATGGGAATACTCGCCATAAATCCTGCGCGTACGGCAGATTTCCAACCTCGCGCAGTCGGATGGAGAAGTGTAACCGATATGTTCGGTCCGGATCGTTTTGAATCGTTTGCGTTCCATGAAGATGCCCGCCGATTCGAACTGGGTTTTCCGAGTTATCCGACGGTATACGCAGCCAACTTCTCAACGGGTTTGCTGCTGGAGCAAGGAATCGATCGGATTGAACAGCATATTTTGAAACTTGGCGGAATGGTGATCGAGCGGCTTCTTGATCGCGGTTATGAAGTGATGACGCCGGTAGAACCTGGCAGAAGAGCAGGCAACATCAGTGTCGTTTCCGAACATGGAGAAGCCATTGCCAATCATTTAAGCGAACATAATATTTATGTGTGGGGCGGGGACGGAAGGTTTAGGATATCCGTTCATTTGTTCAACGATGAAGAGGATATCAACAATTTGTTCCGCGAGTTGGGAACCTATAAGAAGTAGATGCCTCATATTTTTATGAGTGGGATGGAGGTTAGCCGGTGAAAGCTTTGGTGTGGAGCGCGGCGGAAAGAATGGATTGGGAAGATCGGGAGCGGCCTGTTCCCGGGGATAATGAAGTCCTTGTACGTATAGAGGCTGTCGGAATATGCGGATCGGAAATCGAAGGCTATTTGGGGCATAACAGTCTTCGTAAACCCCCATTGATTATGGGACACGAGTTTTGCGGCGTTGTAGAGCAGGTTGGCAACCCTGAGAACAAAGCTTTAATCGGCAGGAAAATCGTCGTTAACCCATTGCTCTATTGCGGCAAATGCGATCGTTGCCGGAAAGGGTTAACCCAACTGTGCGAAAGCAGAAAAATTATCGGCATTCATCAACCCGGTGCGTTCGCGGAGTGGGCGATCGTTCCCGCTTCAGCAGCCATCGAGGTGCCTGAATCGATGAGCTCGTTTCGCGCTGCGCTTGCGGAACCGCTGGCTTGTTCGCTTCGGGCGACTCGGCGTGCGATGGAAAGGCATCCTTTCGTGAATGTCGTCGTCTTCGGCGCTGGCGGCATCGGCTTGCTCTGCGCGATGACAGCCGCGCTGCTTGGAGCATCGAAAGTTATGATAGCGGATACCAATCAGGATAGATTGGCGATGAGCGGAAGCATTGGCATTAATGAGACGGCTAACGTACGCGAGGACAACTTGGAAGAGCGGGCCAAGCAAGTATTCGGTCCGAAAGGAATAGATGTCGTTATTGATGCCGCGGGGTTTCAACCGACGAGAGAAGCGGCCATAAAGCTGCTGAATCCCGGCGGAACTTTAATGAATATTGGATTGGGCATCGACGAAACGGTACTGCCGATTAATCATACGATACGCAGTGAAATTGAGATCTTGGGTTCGTTCTGCTATTCGCGCCAGGATTTTCAAGATGCTGTAGATTTATTGATCGCCGGAAAAATTACGGAGCAGGGTTGGACTGAAATTCGGCCGCTTTCCGAAGGATTCCAAGCATTTGCACAATTGGTCGCAGGCAAAGTAACCAACGGCAAAATTTTATTGCAGCCCTGACTCGATTGCCCTTTACCATCGTGTAAGGTTCCTATGCTATCTTATATATAAGGTATAATACAATATATAGGAAAATTAATCGCGATGGAAAGTGGGTATGGACAATGAAGGAACCGATAACGAGACAAACCTTTTTGGAAAAGCAAAGTATGAGCGTAGATCTGGCCGAGTTTATCAAGCAGCAAATTCTCGATGGGCAGCTTAATCCCGGCGATCGGATCGTGGAGACGAAGGTAGCGAAAGAACTCGGAATCAGCCAGACGCCGGTCCGGGAGGCGATCCGCCAGCTGTCAGGCGAGGGGATCATTACCATTGTACCTAATAGGGGACCGATGGTCCGAACGTTCGACATGAAAGATATTTTCGAAGTGTATTCTCTTCGTTCTATGTTAGAAGGGCTTGCGATTCGTTTGGCTGTTCAGCATGCGACCGATGAGGATATCGAAGAACTGGTGCAATTTTTAGCGGATATGAAGAGAAAGTGCGCGGATGACACGGTAGATTCTCTGCTCCAAGAATCCTCCTATATTCATCAGAGCATTATCCGCTTGTCCCAACATTCCCGGTTGAGCGCAAGCTATAATTCCATTACGTTTCACATCTCGCTTGCCGGGCGAATTTTGGGGCGGGTATCGACGAAGCAGAAGGAAGTCGACCAGCATGCCGAACTGATCGATGCGCTTGTACGCCGCGATCCCGATCATGCGGAGAAAGTGATGCGCAAGCATATTTTACGTTCCTTTAACGAATTCCGGAAGTTGCCCGAGGCTAAGGATTGGGTTTACGACGATATCGATTGGTTGTAGGAGGGAGAAGCATGGAATCATCGGCGATTGAAGGCGCGGCGCACCCCGCGGTGCGGATATTGGACGATCTGCTGCGAATTCAAAGCGTCAATCCGCATTACGGGGAGGATGCTCGAGGCGAGCGGGACGTTGCCGATTATATAGAAACTCGGTTGCTTAAGGCGGGGTTAAAGGTCACCCGGCAGCCGGTTGCCGAAGGCCGCGACAATATTATCGCGGAATTGCGAGTAGGCAAGCCCGAGTCGGCTTTGCTGTTCGAGGCGCATATGGATACCGTATCGATCGGGAGCATGGAAAATGCGCTAATTCCGGCCTACCGCGATGGCAGGCTGTATGGAAGAGGCGCGTGCGACACGAAAGGCGCATTGGCGGGAATGATCCATATGATGGAGCGCTGCGCACTGCATCAGGAGCTTCTGAACGCGGACCTTGTCTTCTGCGCTTCAGTCGATGAAGAGTACGCTTTCCAGGGACTTACAGCTTTCATGTCGCTAGATATTCCGGTGTCGGGCGCCGTTGTTGGCGAACCGACGGAGCTTGGCGTCGTAGTCGAGCATAAAGGCTGCGCTCGCTTTTCCGTGCAGACGCACGGCAAAGCCGCTCACAGCTCTGTTCCGCATAAAGGAGACAACGCCATCTATGCGATGATGGACGTTGTTCGCCATGTGCGGGATCGGGTGGAGCCTCAGTTGGCACACATCGGCAGCGAGCTGTGCGGGAGTCCGACCATCGTCGTGAGTACCGTTAACGGAGGCAGTCAGATCAATATCGTTCCGGAAACGTGCGAAATCCGCGTGGATCGGCGCATCGTTCCCGGTGAAACACCTGAACAAGTGCTGTCCGCGTTCGAGCGCGAGTTGAAGGAAACGCTGCCTAATGCGCGGATTTCCATCGAACCTCTACTGTTGGACCCTGCGCTAAACACGCCGCATGGAGCCGCGGTTGTTCTTGCGGCGCAGAGCGTCGCCAGCTCTCTCGGCTTGAGCCCATCGCTATGCGGCGTATCTTACGGCAGCAATGCCAGCAAGCTGCAGGCATGGAAAGGGATTCCGTCCATCGTGTATGGTCCGGGTTCGATCGATCAGGCGCACTCCGCAGAAGAATATGTTCCGGTCGTGGAGGTTGTGCAGGCGGCCGAGTTTTACTATCAATTGGCTTGCAGCTACAAAGGCAACCAAAAGGAGAGAGACCGACTGTGAAAAAGGAAATCATACGCACGGATAAAGCACCGAAGCCAAGCGGTGCCTATTCTCAAGCCGTTAAACTGGGCGACATGGTTTACGTAGCTGGAACATGCCCGTTCGATATCGCTACGGGAGAGGTGCTGTACCCGGGAGATATGGCGCGGCAAACGCGTGTCGTTCTCGAATATATGCAAGAAATCTTACAGGCAGCCGGCACTTCGCTGGATAATGTGGTAAAAGTGACTTCATTTATCGATGAACTGAATGATTTCGCGGCATACAACGAAGTGTACGGGAGCTTCTTCCAAGTCGAGCCGCCTGCGCGCAGCACATTCGAGATCGTCAAATTCCCTCCCGGCATGCGCGTAGAAATTGAATGCATCGCCTATATCCCTTCATGATCAAGGTTGATGAAGGTATCTATATGGTCGGCAGCGGCAAGTATGGCATCCAATTGAGCGATCCGATGGATTGCAACGTCTATGTGCTTGACGGAGGGAACGGAGAATACGCCTTAATCGATGCAGGCGGAGGCTTAGAGCCGGAGCGGATCGCGGCGAATATCGAACGCATCGGCATCTCTCCGGCGCAAATCCGGTATTTGCTCCTTACCCACGGGCATGGCGACCATGCGGCCGGCGCCGCTTATTTTCACCGTGAATACGGGATGCAGGTCGTAACTTCAAAGGAAATCATGCCTTGGATCGAACGGGGAGACCGGGATAAGGTAAGCATTACGGCGGCGGTAAGAGCGGGTGTGTATCCGATGGATTACGAATTTCCACCCTGTCCGGTGGCACGGGACGTTCGGGACAATGAGGAAATCGTCATCGGTAACGCCGTGCTGAAAGTGATCGATACGCCTGGCCATGCGCGGGGTCACATTGCTTTTCTGCTAGAGAGGGACGGAAAGAAGCAGTTGTTCGGCGGCGATTCCGTATTTGCGGGAGGAAAAGTCGTTATCCAGAATGTCTGGGATTGCATCATACCCGAATATGCCGATACATTGGCCAAGCTGCATAAGCTCGGTATCGACAGCTTGTTCCCCGGACACGGCGCTTTTGTGTTAACTGAAGCTTGGAAGCATATTGATAAAGCGCATGTTTGCTTCGAACGGTTGGATGTACCTCCGAATTTATAGATAGGGAGATGGAGACGAATGAATAAAGTGAGAGTGGGGATTCTCGGCCTGGGCAGATGGGGCATGTGTCATCTGGAAGCTTATAGCTCGCTTGGGCAAGCGGAAGTTGTCGCCATATGCGACAGTTCGCCCGAACGGTTGGAACGGGCCGGGAAGGAATACGGAGTCGCAAACCTTCATATAAACGCCGATGATCTGCTGCAGCGTGAAGATATCGATTTAATCAGCGTGGTGACGTTCGAGAGCCAGCATCTGGAGCCGACATTGAAAGCGCTGCAATCCGGCAAGCATGTCCTTGTGGAGAAACCGGTAACGACCCGGACCGACGAAGCAAAGGCGATGCAAGCCGCCGCTGCCGAAAGCGGCCGCTTGCTGATGCCTGGGCATCTGCTCCGGTTCGATCCTCGTTATGCCGCGATTAAAGAAGCGGTTCAATCGGACCGCGTCGGTACGCCGATCAGCATGTACATGAAACGGTCGCGGGAGCGCTATTTATTCGAAACTTTTCAACGGGTGCATACGGTATTCGAACTGATGATTCATGATATCGATTTGGCCATCTGGTATGCCGGATGCCGCGTCAGAAACGTGAAAGCTTATGGGAAATCCGTTTCCGGCGCCGCCTCTCCGGAAGTGCTGTGGGCGAACCTTGAATTCGAGAACGGAGCAATCGCCGTGCTGCACAGCAATTGGATGACGCCGAATGAAGCGGGGGTCGAAATCGCGGATGCGATCGAAGTGATCGGACAGAGCGGGACCGCCCACTTCGAAACGAGCGACTCGGGTTTCCAAATATGGAACAGCGGAGGCAGGTTGACGCCGGATATGAACATTCATGCGAAATTGCATGGACAATCGGTCGGGTGCTTGCGGGAGCAGCTGACCTATATATGCCGCTGTATTTCACGGGGAGAAGAACCGGGCGTTATCTCTTTTGCCGATGCCGTTCATGGCGTTGAAGTCGCCGATGCGATTGTGGCCTCTTGTGCGACGGGACGAGAGATCGCAATAGGAGAGACGATAACGAAATGATCATAATGAGGTGCAAGAAATGAAATTGCTTACGTTTGCAACGGAAGATGGTTTACGGCTAGGCGTTAAGACCGATTCTGGTGTCGTGGAAATTCCTGCAGCGGACGGTTGGCCTCGAACGATGGAAGCTCTGATCGCCGGGGGCGCCCCGGTGATCAAGCAAGTGAACCAGCACGTACAGAGCGCAGTGGAAGCCGGCAATCTGCTTAGCGAAGAAGATTTGACATTCGGCCCATGCGTTCCCCAACCGGGGAAAATCATTTGCGTCGGTTTGAATTATCGCGAGCATGCCGCGGAGTCCAACATGAGCATTCCGGAATTCCCCGTTCTGTTCAATAAGTTCAACAATTCCATCGCTGCTCATGGCCAAACGATTCCGCTGCCTTCTTCCGTAAAGGAAGGGGATTACGAAGCGGAGCTTGTGATCGTGATTGGCCAGACGTCGAGCAAAGTTTCCAAAGACGAGGCGCTGAAGCGCGTATTCGGTTATTGCATCGCCAATGACCTGTCATCCAGAGATTTGCAGTTCAGAACGAATCAATGGCTGCTCGGCAAAAGCCTGGATCACTTCTGTCCGATCGGTCCGTACTTGGTTACGTCGGACGAGGTCGGTGATCCGAACCGTCTGGAGATCGGTTGCCGCTTGAACGGGGAAGTCCGGCAGCAATCCAATACGTCGGACATGATTTTTTATTGCGACGAATTGGTTAGTTATATTAGCGAATATATCACTCTGAGCCCGGGAGACATCATCCTGACCGGAACGCCGCAAGGTGTAATCTTCGGTTATCCGCCGGAGAAGCGTATATGGCTGAAGGACGGGGACGAGATCGTCGTGGAGATTAGCAAGCTGGGCAGTTTGAAAAACCGGATCCGGAACGCATAAATCGGAATGATGGGGGATTCGCAATGATTCTTGAGCTCCTAACGGATGTAGATAAGAAGGCGCTGGCTTTACCGCATTTTCCTACACGCTTGCAGGCCGTCATTTGGCGTAACTGGGGGATGGTGCCGGTCGATCGGCTCGCCGAGGTGCTGGGCGCCACCGGAGCGCAAATTGTAGAAACAGCAACAGAATTGGGGCTTGATGAACCGACGTCTAAAATTGAAGCGAAATGGCTTGAAAGAGGATATATTACGATTATCCGCGCCAACTGGCATCTGCTCCCCTATGAGCAGCTTCTTCAACTGCTGGGATGGACGGAGGAGCGACTGGCTTTCACTTTGAAAGAGGACGATTTTCTGTGGATCAAGCTGGGCAGCATCAAGCCTTGGACGGAGCCGGTCCGATACCGGCCATTGAATGCGGAGGAGCTAGCTAAGACGCTGCAAATCCGAGAAACGATCGCTGCCCATTTCGGCGAACTGCGTGCCAGGGTGTCCGCTCAAGATGAAAGGTTCGAACAACCTTTCGATTTTCTTGAGCAATACCGAGAGCCAACGGAAAGGGACCGGGCTCCTGCGAGGAAACCGGATCCGGGAGAGCTAAGGCTGGACATTCCGTGGACCATCGAAGCGCCGCAAGGAAAACCCAATCTGGAATCGGCATTGGAACGATTCGTATCTAAGCATGAGCTGAACTGGGGAACCAAATGGGCCATTCAATATGGTCATGCGTTGTCTCCAACAGGAACAGAGGAACATAGGCCGGTCATGCGATTCGAAATCGTGCCGGATTCGTCTCAGCCTGCAGAGAGCCACACGATTTCAGTCGGTAAGGATGCCATTATGATTCGGGCCGCTACTGAAGCCGGCATTATGCAGGGGCTGCAATGGCTTGCCGGGCAAATGCGGAAACGCCGGGTACCCTATGTTATCGCAGGCGAGTATCGGCGGACTTCGAAAATCGATGTGCGCATTATTTACTCCTATAGCGCTGTATACGGGGATCCTCTTCTGACACCCGAGCTGGATCCTTACCCGGACGAACTTTTAGAAAGACTCTCCGACGCGGGAGTTAACGGGATTTGGCTGCAAAGCGTTCTATATAACCTCGTTCCGTTGCATTCGTTGGAGCATTTGTCCGTCGATTGGGAGAAGCGAATTGTCGGGCTGCGTCGTCTCGTGGAACGATCGGCGAAATACGGAATCGGCGTTTACTTGTACTGCAATGAGCCCCGTACGATGCCTGTATCTTTTTTTGCCGATAAGCCGGATTGGCAGGGTCATACGGAGGACGGCCAAGCGACGTTATGCACGTCCCAGCCGGGTGTGCAGAAGCTATTACGCGAAGGGATAGCCCGTCTGTTTCGAGAAGTACCCGATCTAGCCGGTCTGTTTACGATTACGATGTCGGAAAATTGGACGAATTGTTATTCCCGTGCGGTCGGCGGCCGAACGAATTGTCCGCGCTGCAGCCAGCGAAAGCCTAGCGAAGTGGTAGCGGAAGTGGTCGGACTCATAGCGGAAGGAGCATTCAGCGTAAAGCCTGACGCGCGTATTCTTAGCTGGACGTGGGGATGGGTTCAGGAGCTGGGATGGACGGAAAATGAAAGATTATCCGCGATCGAAAGACTTCCGGATAACGTTATCGTCATGTCCACCAGCGAGGAAGCGATACCCACGAACATCGCCGGCGTGCAGGGACAAGTGATCGATTATTCCATATCCGTTGTCGGACCGGGCGAGAAGTCGCTGCAAAACTGGCGTGCAGCTAACGCGCGAGGGCTGAAGACTGCGGCTAAGGTGCAATTCAATAACACATGGGAGTGCTCGGCGGTTCCGTTCTTGCCCGTGTTCCAGTTGATCGAGGAGCATCTGGCCCGCCTGAACGAATCCGGGGTTAGCGGCTTGTTGCTGAGTTGGACCTTGGGCGGGTATCCTTCCCTCAATTTGGAGCTGGCAGCCGAATACTACTGGGATACCGATACCGGAACGAAGTCAGGCATTCGCGAGCTGCTGTCGGATAAATTCGGAAGCGCGGCGGGGAAATCGATAGCCGATGCTTCGGCTGCGCTCAGCCAGGCATTTCAACAATTTCCTTTCGATCTGAACGTGGTTTATTTCGCGCCGCAAAATTTCGGTCCGGCCAACCTGCTCCATATGCAGCCGACCGGTTATGCAGCGACGATGATCGGTTTTCCGTATGATGATCTTGGAGCGTGGCGGGGAATTTATCCGGAAGCCGCTTTTGCCAAACAGTTCAAGAAGCTGGCGACAGGGTGGAAGAAGGGACTGCGGCTGCTGGAAAAAGCGCGGAAGAAGCTGCTTCCCGGAGCTGAACGAGAGTTTAATGACTTAATGACGGCCGCTTCCGCTGCTTATCTTCACTTTTACAGCACTTATTTGCAGATCGATTTCGTCATGACCCGCAACCGATATTTATCTGCGAGAAGCTTGCCCGCCAGGCTTAAAGCTTGCCGCAAGCTGATCGTTATCGTGAACGAAGAAGCGGATAACGCGCGGCGGTTGTACGAACTTGTCGTCCGAGATTCTCGCATCGGGTTTGAAGCAAGCAATCATTATTACTATACGGTTCAGGATTTGCAGGAAAAAGCTTTGAATTGCCATAGCATTCTAGAGGAGCTTCAGCAGGCTGAAGGGCAGATGGCAGCTGAAGGGCACACGTAAAGATTGTGAATTTTCTAAAGGGCAAATAAAAAGGGCGTTCTCTAAAGATTCCGCGAGGGTCTTAGGGATCAGCCCTTTTTATATAAAAGTAGAAAATGATCATCCCAAAGTAAAAAATAGTATACTGGTTCATAAGGAAAACTTTTTTTATAATCTCAATAAGAGAATAGAAATGAGGACACCACGATGAACTGGCGGATAAGCCGATTTTCCATTTTCACCAAGCTGGTGCTGGCATTTTTAATCGTAATTATTCCTCTCTACGTAATGACGCTGTTAATGAATAGGATGGGGACCGAGCAGAATAAGCGAGAGATATCAAAGTCTCTGGCTATTAAAGTGCACGGATATAGAGATAGCTTAGAGTACGAGATTCAACGGCTCATTGAACTGGAAAAGGACTATATCGTCGACTCGGATTTGCTGCAACTGAGCAAAGTTTACGAGGGAATGACCTATTACGAGCGGAATATCGCGGTTAACAACTTGCAGAAGCGGCTGCGTATTATGGGCTCCTCCAGCAAATATATTCGCGACACCCGGATCTACATTCCGTCTATCAACCGAACGGTGTCAGCATCGGATTATGGACCGGGAATCGCGGAGAATGAGTTCAACGCGTTTAACCGCGGAGCAGATCAGAAGCCTCTGATACATTGGGACGGAGGCTTATTTGTCAGTTATCCCTATGCTACGCTGCTGAGCGAAGGCAAGAAGATCGCTTTTATTATGGTGATTGAAATCGATCAGGAACAAATCCGGCAATCCATGAATGCGGCAATGAATGCGGACGGAAGCGGGGCGATGCTCGTCAGAAGCAACGAAATGATCGTGACCACCGGATCAAACGAAGATGCCGCAGCGGTTCTGCCTATTGCGAACGTGCAGCGGGAGTCCGGCACGAGCCCCTACACCGGCATCGTAAGAGGCCATTCCAGCAAGCTGCTCGCTGCAGCCGAATATTCTTCTTTTCTCGATACGGTGTTCGTGGCATATGTTCCCGAGAAGCTCATTTTGGGTCCCCTCAAACAATACGAACGATGGTTCTGGGCGATTTCTGCCATTTCCGTAATCGTAGTCGTCTTTTTTTCCTTTTGGATTTACCGTCTGATTCACAAACCGCTCGTCAAACTGATATTTGCGTTTCGCAAGGTGGAGGATGGTTACCTGTTTCTGTCGCTTCAGCCGAAACAACGAGACGAGTTCGGTTATTTGTATACGGCCTTTAATAACATGGTGCAGCGGCTCTCGACCCTGATTCAAGAAGTGTACGAAGAGAAAATCCGCTCCGGGCAAGCGGAATTGAAACGGCTGCAGTCGCAGATCAACCCGCATTTTCTGTTTAACAATCATTTTATACTTGCTAGATTAATCAAATCGCACGATCATGAAAACGCTTACCGTTTTGCCCAATATATGGGTGAGTATTTGCAATTCGTGACCCGCGATGCCCAAGCGGAGCTGTTGTTGGAGCGGGAGGTTAAGCATGCCCGGACCTACGTGGACATCCAGACGTTTTGTTTTGCCTCAAAGGTGCAAGTGCGATTTGATTCGCTTCCTGAGCCGTTGAATGGAGTTATTGTGCCTAGGCTTATTTTGCAGCCGGTTATTGAGAATGCGTACAAATACGTTTTCGAAAAAAGGTTGTCGGGGGGCACGCTCCATGTTCGATTTCCATACCATCAGGACGAAGAGGATATTGCCATCGTGGTGGAGGATGACGGCGACAGCCTGGATGACCAGGACATAGAGCATATGAACCGTCGTCTTAAAGAAACCGGAGACCGGATGGAAAGCACGGGACTTATCAATATTCACAGACGAATCCAAATCATGTACGGTCCAAAGTACGGACTTGTTTTCAATCGGAGCGAGCTTGGCGGCCTGAAGGTCGAAATCCGAATCGGCAAAACGAAAGGATGAAACGTAATGTTTAGATTACTGATCGTTGATGACGTTTCTATCATAGTTGATAGCTTGGGAGAATTGTTCGAGGAAAACGAGACATTGGAAGTGGAAGTGTTCAAAGCGTACTCGGCTGTAGAGGCGCTCGGGTGTTTGCGGCAGACGAAAATCGACATCGTGCTTACGGATATTAAAATGCCCGAGATGACCGGGCTCGAGCTTCTGAAGGAAGTCCGCATGCAATGGCCTCGGTGCAAGGTTATTTTTCTAACCAGCTTCAGCGATTTCGAATATGCGAAGGAAGCGATCGCTTCGGGGGGCTTCGACTATATACTGAAAACCGACGGTGACGACCCTATCCTTGAAGCGGTGGAGAGAGCGGCAGCATCGCTGCAAGAGGAAGCAATGACAGAGAATCTTCTTATTCGCACGCAGCAGCAATTGAAGGCAGCTGTGCCTGTGCTTCAGAAGGAATTGATTACCGATATCGTTCATGGCAAATCGATGCTCCCCGGACAAATGATGGCCGCTTTCCAAGAAGTGAACTTTCCGCTAGATCAACACTTGGAGGTGCTTCCGCTTATCGCCAGGGTTGACGAATGGCGGGAATCGATGAGCCCTTCCGACAAAGCGCTGCTTATTTACGCGCTGCAAAACATAGTGGAGGAATATTTGACGGATTCCGCCCATTTATTCGCTTTGCACTTTGAAAAAACAAAAATCGTCTGGTTGTTGCAGCCGAAGTTGGAATCCGACCATCAGCAGCAGCAGTGGGAAAATTTATTCCGGTTCGTCTTTGGCACGCTGGAAACGATTCAGAATTCCTGCAAGGAACTGTTGGGGCTGCCCGTATCTTTTATCGCAGGGAGGTACCCGGTCTCGTGGCAAGATCTATCGGTACAGGTGCATCATATGCGGTCGAGATTGGGCTGGGGGCTTGGACTTCATCGCGAAATGCTGATGACCGACGAACAGTTGGATTATTATTCAGAGGCCTCCGGGAACAGCATGAACGCTGCCGGGAGAGAGTTCAGATTCGACCATCTCAGCGAGCTCTACTACGATCTTGAAAATAATCAGAGGGAACTGTTTTTCGCTCGTTTGGAACAATTGATGAATGCCGTATCTACGGGTCCAGCCGTCGCTCAGAACCAGTACATCGTCTATCATGCGCTTTGCTCGATATTCTTGACTTACTCTGATCGATATTGCATCGATTTGGATGTTCTCGCACCCGATCCTGAATCTTGGCAGGAGATCGTCGCGTTTTTCAGCACGGCCGCCCATCGGATTTTCGATGGCAAATCAGCAGAGCAATCCGGCCAAACGCAGGCGGTTGTGATGAAGATTAACCAGTATATCGTCCGGAACTTGAACGGAGACAATTCTCTGATAAGGCTGGGGGAGTATGTCAACCTAAATCCGTCATACCTATCGCGATTGTATAAAGAGGCAACAGGCAAGGCTTTGTCCGACTATATCGCGGAAATCCGCATTCAAGCGGCCGTTCGGCTATTGCGCGATAAAGAGTTGAAAATTGGCGAAATCGCCACTGAGATCGGTTACCAATCCAGCTTAGCGTTCTATCGTTTTTTCAAAAACAAGATGAACATGACTCCGCAAGAATACAGGCAGTCGCTGAATCTCCCACCCGTGTAAAAAAGTGTATAGGCAATGTCATGACGTGTATAAGGTTATTCGGCGGATTCCCCACTACAATTAATCTTGTAAACAATAAAAGGAGGAACAAACAAATGAAAAACAGGGTCAAGTCCGCATTCCTATTGGTCATCCTTGCTTCACTCATGCTTTCCGCGTGCAGTAAAAATAATGACGCCAGCCCATCAGAGAGCTCATCCGGCACGTCAAGCGTTTCTCCATCCGAATCCGGTTCCAGTTCTGTTGCGCCAAGCGACGGAAAATTTGACCCGCCAATTACTTTGACAACAGTTGGCACGGTTGCACCCACCGTTAAATATGCTTCCGGCGATTCCGTCGACAATAATCCATGGACAAGGGAATATGAGAAGCGCTATGGTATCAAGCTTAAAACATTATGGACGGTTGATGATAGCCAGTGGGAAACAAAAACGAATTTAATGATTGGAACCGGCGACATTCCTGACTTCTTTAAGGCATCCCCCGCTCAATTCAAGCAGTTAGTTGATGCGGATTTGCTTGCCGATCTAACATCCGCGTTTGAGAGCGCACCCGATAGGGCGGCCAAGATTTTGACCGAAGGCGGAAATGCAGCCCTTGATTCGGCAAAATTTAACGGCAAGCTGATGGCAATTCCTTTCACGGGCGCACCTAAAGAAGGATCGCAAATGGTTTGGATACGTACGGACTGGTTGCAGAAGCTCAGCTTGCCGGAACCGAAGACGATGGATGATTTGCTCAAAATCATCGATGCCTTTACAACGCAGGATCCGGATGGAAACAGCAAAAATGACACATTCGGATTAGCGGTAGACAAAGATTTTACGACATTAAAAGGATTCTTTAACGGCTATCATGCCTACTACGATATTTGGATCAAAGACGCAGAAGGCAAGCTTCAATACAGCAATATTCAACCCGAGATGAAAACGGCTCTTCAAAAGTTGCAGGAATTGTTCAAGAAAAAGCAGATTGACCCGGAATTCGGCACTAAGGATTTTTCCAAGGTGGCCGAGTCTATCGTGAGCAGCAAAATAGGGGTCATGTTCAACTCTCCTTATGCCGGTCTTTATCCTCTTCAATCGAACGTAGATCAGGATCCGAAGGCGGAGTGGAAAGCGTTTCCGATTGTATCCGCGGATAGCCAGCCTGCAAAAAATCAGACAGCTCTAGGCGTATTGGGTTACTGGGTCGTGAAGAAGGAAGTGGAGCATCCGGAAGCTTTATTCTCCATGTTGGATCTGTGGGTGGAAATGTTCTACGAGAATAAAGATGATGCGCTTAATAAGCAGTTTATTAATGACGGCAACACGGAAATTTGGCAGATGAATAAGATAGCGGCCTATCGCGCATTCAAGAATGCGGATCAAAGAATTAAAGTCACCCATGCGCTGGAGACGAAAGATACTTCGGAATTGACCGGTGATGACAAGGGCGTATACGACAAAATTTCGGCTTTCCAGGCCGGAGATCGCAAGCTTTGGGGATGGAATGCCATCTTTGGTGCGGAAGGCTCTATGGGAGTAACGGACCAGTACAGAAAAAATAATGCATATGTCAGCGATGAATTCATTGCCGCGCCGCTTCCGGCCATGACTGAACGCGGTGCGGATATCGGGAAATTTATGAATGAAAGATTCACAAAAATCATTTATGGCGCTTCGTCGATTGATGAATTCGACAAATTCGTTTCGGATTGGAAGCAACGCGGCGGAGACGCGATTACCTCCGAAGTCAACGATTGGTTCGCAAACCGTTAGGTGATTCATAACGAATAGGAATCACGGGGATGCAGCTGCTTGTCCCGTGATTCCTATTTTTCAAGGATCGAAGGAAAGGAGGGGCTAGTTTGAAGCGCTCGACCATCTCGAATATTCCCTTGCATCTTTTGTTGCTGCCGGCTGTCATTATCGTTCTGATCTACAGCTACGGGCCGATGTTCGGTATTGTCATCGCATTTCAGAACTTTATTCCGGCCAAAGGTTTCTTAGAATCGAGTTGGGTCGGTTTGAAGCATTTCCGATTTATTCTCAGCCTGTCTGATACCTATGAAGTGCTCGGAAATACTTTATTTATATCGGTCATGAAAATCATTGCCGGCTTAGTCGTCCCATTGACCGTGTCTCTTATGCTGAATGAAGTTCGGCAAAGGTTTTTCAAACGTTCTGTCCAGACGCTTGTTTATTTGCCCCATTTTTTGTCCTGGGTCATTCTGGGCGGTGTGCTGATCGATATTCTCTCTCCCTCCAGCGGGATTGTTAATGCGGTTCTCGGGCTGTTCGGCATAGAACCGATTTATTTTCTGGGAGATAATCGTTGGTTTCCTTATGTCCTTGTGTTTTCGGATGTGTGGAAAGAATTCGGGTTCAGCACGATTATCTATTTGGCGGCATTGTCCGGTATTAATCCGGCTTTATATGAAGCTTCACTGATGGACGGAGCCGGGCGACTACGGCAAACCTGGCATATTACATTGCCCGGAATGCGCCCGATTATCGTGGTTCTAGTAACGCTTAGTTTAGGAAATGTGTTAAATGCCGGTTTCGAGCAGGTGTTTAATTTATACAGTCCCCTTGTGTACGACAGCGGCGACATCATTGATACCTACGTTTATCGGATGGGCTTGATTTCCGCTCAATATGGTCCGGCAACGGCGATCGGGCTATTCAAATCCGTCATTTCGTTGGGGCTCATCTCCTCAACCTATTATTTGGCGTACCGACTTGCCAATTATAGAATTTTTTAGGGAGGTGTCGGAATTGTGCATACAACAAGATCCCAGCAGGCTTTCCAGATCATTAATTTTATCATTCTTGGGTTGCTAAGCATTATGTGCATTTTGCCTCTGATCCATATTCTTGCCGTTTCATTCAGTTCAAGCGCGGCTGCGACGGGCGGAGCCGTAAAGCTTTGGCCGATAGGTTTTAACTGGAGTTCTTATGAATACGTCATCAGTTCAAATCGCTTCCTTAATTCTCTCGGCATAACCTTTCAACGGGTACTCTTGGGCGGGCTGGTCAATATGATTTTGATCGTTATCACTGCTTATCCATTGTCCAAGGAGAGCGAGCGATTTAGACCACGGACGTTTTACGCCTGGTTTTTCCTACTAACGATTTTGTTTAGCGGAGGCTTGATTCCCATCTTCATGATCATTCGCGAGACGGGGATCATGGGTTCGATATGGGCTTTGGTTTTACCCGGCGCTGTGCCCGTCTTTAGCATTATACTCATGCTGAATTTTTTTCGCGGACTTCCCCGGGATTTGGAGGAAGCCGCGTTCATCGATGGCGCAGGACATCTGAACACCCTCTTTCGCGTCTACGTTCCGCTTTCTTTGCCTGCTTTGGCGACGATTTCACTGCTCACGATTGTCGGTCATTGGAATGCATGGTTTGACGGGCTTGTTTTTATGAATTCCCCGGATCGATATCCGCTGCAAAGCTACTTGCAAACGATTATTATTCAGCAGGATTTCACGCAAATGACCGAACAGGACATTAAGAAAATGCAATTAATATCGGACAGGACGATTAAGTCTGCCCAAATCTTTCTGGGATCGCTTCCTATATTGCTGTTGTACCCTTTTCTGCAAAAGTACTTTGTCACGGGCATTACCCTGGGAAGCGTTAAAGAATGACCGATGATGAAGAGGAGTGATCATACTTGGAATCCTTATTAAACAAGCAAAAGCCATGGTACAGCAATAGCTACCGCAGAAATCTCGTCGATATGCACATTCCGGAATGGGATGTATCCTTCATGAGCCAGTTCGATCCCGATCGCTATGTTGAATTGCTGAAGATTGCGCATGTGGACACGGCATTGGTGTATGCCAACTCTTGCCTTGGCATATGTAATTGGCCTACCGAAGTCAGTCATATGCACAGGGGCTTGGGTGGAAGAAATCTGGTGGGCGATGTTGCGGTTCGATTAAAGGAAGCGGGAATCAACTTCATCATCTACGCGAATTTCTGGAATAAAACGGCTTACGATGCCCATCCCGATTGGCGCTTCGTGTCGTCTGACGGGCTGGGAACGGCCGAATATTTATGGGATCCCGGAAGGTACGGCGTATGTTGCTTCAATACGCCTTATCGCAAGTTTATGCTGGATCAAATTGAAGAGCTCGCTGTGAATTATGAGTTTGCGGGCATGTGGATCGACATGATTCACTGGCCCTACTCGCCCTGCTATTGCCACGGTTGCAGAGCCAGATACAAGCAAGAGCAGGATGCCGATCTGCCAAGAGTCGTAGATTGGTCAGATCCGCAATGGATTCGCTTCCAGCAAACGAGAGAAAAATGGTTGGCCGAATTCACGGAGGAAATCACAAATACGATCAAGCGGCATAAGCCGAACGCATCGGTCGGTCATCAGTGCGCCTCATGGGCAACGGGTTGGCAAAATGGCTTGACTAATGACTTCTTCAAGCAATGCGATTACGTCAGCGGCGATTTTTATGGGGATGCGCTTCAGCAGACATTCACCTGCAAGGCATTGTATCATCTGTCGGAGCATTCTCCATTTGAATTTATGACTTCCCGTTGTCCTGATTTAACTGATCATACAACGAGCAAATCGAAAGAGATGCTAAGGGCGCAAACCTTCTCGGCCATAACGAACGGCGGGGCATTCCTCTTTATCGATGCCATTGACCCGAAAGGTACTCAGAACGAAAAGGTTTATCGAACGATGGGCGACATTTACCGGGAAGTAGAAGCATATGAGCCGTATCTGGATTCGGATGCCGTTGCGGTTAGAGATGTTGCCATCTATATCAATTTTGAGTCCTTAATCGATCTGGGCGACAACGGAAATTCCGTACTGAGCGGCTCCCTTGAGAAGCCTCTTATCCGATCCGCGATGAACGCGGCAGGATCATTGCTGGATGCCAATATTCAATTCGGTGTTATTACAAAGAAAAATTTGCAAGAGCTAAACCGGTTTTCCGTCATTGTTTTACCGAACTTGCTAAGGTTGGACGACGAAGAAATCGAGGCTATCCGCGCCTTTGTCCGCGATGGCGGGGGAATTTATGCCAGCCACGACACCTCCCTCTATGATAAGAGCGGAAACAAACGCCCCGACTTCGGCTTATCCGATGTATTCGGTCTTTCTTATGCTGGAGTAACCGAAGAAGAGATTACTTATATGGCGCCAACGGAACATGCCGCTTCATTTTTCCCGGAACACTCGGCCGATTATCCTGTGGCGATTACAAGTTCCCAAGCGCGAGTAAGATTGCATGAAGGCAGCCGTTCGGAAGTATTGGCGACACTGACATTGCCTTATTTCAATCCCAAGAACCCGAACCGTTTCGCATCGGCTATAAGCAACCCGCCGGGTATAGCGACAGAGGAGCCGTCCCTTGTCCTTAACCGTTATGGAAAAGGCATGAGTCTCTACTGCGCCGGAGAATTTGAAAAAATGAAGGGGGACGATCATAAAAAAGCATTCGTTCAATTGATAGGGCTGGTGCGCGGAAGCCGGTTTACGTTGGAGAGCGACGCTCCGAAGCCGGTGGAACTGGCGCTTTATCGCAATCGCGGAGGCAGCTTGTCTCTGCGGATGCTCAATTTTCAGTCAGAACTTCCCAACATTCCGGTAGAGGGTTTATCCGTTGCGATCAAATGGGAAGGCACGGAGACCCAAGCCCCCGGGAGGGTCGTATTGCTGCCTGAAGAGAAGCCATTGCACTTCGAGATGAGCGAAGGGTATATCCAATTTAATGTACCGAGATTGGACACCTTTGCCATGTTGCTCATCGGAGACTGAACGTTCATTGAAAATCAATTTTGAGGAGGAATTTGTGATGAATTTTCGATTCAAAATAGCAGGCTACATGATGTTAGCCGCCGTTTTTCTTATGACGATATTTGTCCCCACTTCAAAGGCTAACGTGTTCGACGATCCAACACTAAGGCTTGATTCGGTTACCGTAAATTCTACGAGCGGCATTCCGGCTCTTTATGTCAACAACGTGAAAACTCCGGCTATTTTGTTTACCCAATGGAAAATGGCCATTCCGAATACTCCGATTACGAAGTATCCCAATTTTGAAGGCGATGCCAAATATGCCGGTATCCACATCTATCAAGTAAGAGCGAATGTCGGCAGCTCAGTGGACAAGCTTCAGCCATTATTCGACGAGGTTATTGCGAATGATCCTAAGGCACGCTTTTTGGTGACGATATGGGTGGCCAGTCCGTATGAAATGTCGATGACCGCCAATGCGACTAATGATGCGAATGTGGATACTACGGCGCTGGACCACGTTTCGTTCGGATCCGAGAAGTGGAGGGAAAATGGCGGGTTACTGGTACGGCAAATCGTCCGCGATATGAACTACAGTCAATATCGGGATCGCGTCATCGGTTACATGCTCACCGCGGGGGCAACCGGAGAATGGATGGATCCTAATATTTTCGCCAATACGGACTTTGATCGAAGCTTGAGCAATCAGATCGGTTTCAGGAATCAAAGAAAAATATACGACCGACGCGAATTTAAGAGTGGCTTGGAATGACGCAAACGCGACCCTCGATACGGTTGTCATTCCGGCCAAAGTGACGAGCGGGCCTTTTCTCGATCCTGCGGTAAACCAGCGGGTTATCGATTTCATGGAATACGATTCGCTTATCGTAGCCAAAAGCATTAATTATTTATGTTCCGCTATCAAGGATGAAACGAATAATAAAAGAATTTGCGGTGCCCCATATGGGTATACGTTTGAGAATGCCCAATTCAATAACATCTCCGGACATTTGGCTTTCTCTTATTTGTTGGATTCCCCTTACGTAGACTTTTTCGCATCTCCGTTTACTTACAATACGAGGCAATTGGACGGATATACCGGATGGCATGGATTCGCCGACTCTACGAGAAACCATGGAAAACTGTGGCTTGGGGAAGACGATACGCAAACCCACGTGAATACGCCCCCTCCGGGAAGCATAGATGCAGCGATCAAATTCGCCACGAACGAAAATGAAAGCAAGGCGATATTATGGAAAGATTTCATGGCCGGATTAACGAAAGGATTCGGTCATTGGTGGTACGACAACACCGGTCAAGGACACGTCAACACTCCAGGGCTTATCCATCAAGTCGCGTTGATGAATTCGTTAGCCGAAGCCGCGAATTCCAAACCGTTTCAAAATTGGATGGAAGTTGCGCTTGTCGTAGACGAGAAGAGCCAATTCTACCAAACGCCGGCGGAATCTTCGATCAATAACAAGTTGATTTCTTTCCGAACGAATATGGGCAAGATGGGAATTCCATTCGACGTTCTTTCATTGGACGATGTCGTTGCAGGCAAAGCAAACAACTATAAGATGTATGTGTTCGCCAATTCCTTCGCGTTAACATCCGATCAGAGAGCGGCCATCAGAAGCTTAAGGCACGATAATAAAGCGTTCGTATGGATAAACTTTCCGGGAATTATCGATATTTCAACGAAATCCGCATCTTATACCGCTTTGCAAGACATTACATGGTTGGATTTAAGATTGGCCAGCAAGGATGGAAGCGGGAACTTAACGGAAGCCCCTTTGAGCAATTTATTCAGTTCTTTCACCAATAGCAACCCGCCGCATATGTTCGCGATCGCCAATCCTAACGATACGACGTTAGCCAGTTCTCCGAACGGCAAAACAACCGTAATCAAGTCTAACAAAACGACATGGCTCTCTTATTTTGCCGATGATATCAACCTATTGACCCCGGCGTTGTTAAGAGGGATAGCCGCCGATGCCAACGTACACGTCTATAATTTCAATAATCATTTTGCGAGTGCCGACAACCGGTTCGTTGCGGTTACGCTGCCGGGCGGGGGTACGACGGAAGTGATCAAGTTCCCCATTAACGGAACGGTATACGAAGTGATATCGGATACCGAATATTCGATAACGACGAACTCGTTAACTGTAGACGCTTCCTTGCCGCGCACCTATGTGTTCTACTACGGCACAAGGGCGAGCCTGGGAATGATAAGACCTGTCGCGCCTTCCGCCACGGCCCACCACATCGATCTTGCCAAAGGAGAAACCGCGAACTTAAAAATGTATCCGACGCAAACCAAAAAACTGGATCCGGATATTATGACAGCGGAAAATTTCGAAGTAACGGAAGGGAAATCGATCTCTTGGAGCAGCGACAATCCGAGTATCGCGACGGTAAACGGTTCGGGAGAAGTGACTGCCGTATCCGTCGGGACAACGACCATTCGCGCGTCTTCCGTTGGTTTAACGGGAACTCAAATCGTTGAAGTGGTTCCGGGAAACACGTTCAAATCCATTATGATCACCGTACCGAATATTTCGATGAATAAAGGATCGACGTATTCTCCCGTTCTGAAGAGAGTGAACTTGGACGGAACCACGGCAATCATAAGCTCTTCTTCGGCAACATGGACGTCTAGAAACCCGGATACTGCTTCCGTAAGTTCATCGGGGATCATTACGGCCAATTACGACGGAGCCGTTGTCGTCGGAGTCCTATACATGGGCGAAGAAGCGTCTCTGGCTGTCAACGTAAACGATACCGCAAATATTCCGCGCGATGTTTGGTTTACGAATGCGGGCTACGTTCGATTCGATACGGTTAGCGGTTCGTTTGCCCTGAATACGCATGCGGTCGACAAAAATATCGTTGAAACGGACGTTACTGCCACCGCATCCTATTTATCATCCAATCCCGCAGTTGCTACCGTTTCATCGACAGGCGTGATCACCCCCGTCGCTAACGGAATCACGCTGATAACAGCCAGCAAGTATAACAAATATGCCTTTTGCTTGGTGGAAGTTTCCAGAGTAGAAATGGATCCAATGACAATCGGCATAGCGTCTACGATGAACGTGGGTCAAACCCAGACGCCTACCGTCACTCCGAAATCGCAATTCTCGACAGTAACAAAATCTTGGAATGTCGTAAGCGGGAATTCCGTGCAAATCACGAACGGAGGGAATTCCATTTATGCCGCATCGACCGGGTTATCCAAAGTCGAGGGGATCATCGATTTCTATTATCCAAAGTACGATATCATCACCAACGTTGTATCCGGAAGGCAAGGACATATTAGGCCGGTCTATACCGTTAACGTAAATTAAGCGCTTGTCGGGTGGAGGAGAGTTGTTATGAGCGACAACGTACGGGAGCAACGTTTGCTCAAGGTAGGCTTGATCGGAATCGGATTTATGGGCAGGGTACATCTAACCCAGTATGCGAGGCTGGAACGGGAAGGATTTCCGATCCGCTTGGTCGCGGTTTGCGACAAGGATACACTTAAATTTCAAAACCGGTTCGTGGAGGGCAATCTAAACGAATCTATCGAAAAAATTGATTTTTCACCTTATCGTCTCTATAGCGAAATAGATGAAATGTTGGAAACGGAAGAGTTAGATATCGTCGATATCGCGCTTCCTACCGATTTGCACGCGGACGTCGCCATTCGCGCGTTAAGCAAAGGGAATCACGTGCTTTGTGAAAAGCCGATGGCTCTATCTTCTGCGGATGCCATTCGGATGGTAGAAGCATCGGAAATGTATGGACGTTCGCTTATGATTGCCCAATGCCTTCGTTTTTGGCCGGCTTACGAATATTTGAAAACCTGCGTATCCGATTCAAGATATGGACAACCGCTGGCCGGCAGCTTTTTCCGGGGCGGAACGACGCCGGTCTGGTCTTCTGACAACTGGATGCTGCTCGAGGAAAGAAGCGGCGGAAGCCTGCTGGATCAGCACGTTCATGATGTCGATATGATTAACTGGCTGTTCGGATTGCCGGAGAGCGTGTCCAGTTTGGGGAAAAACGTATATCCCGGCAGCGGATTCGATATTGTGTCTACGCATTACAGATATCCGGACGGCAAGGTGATACTCGCGCAGGACGATTGGACTCTGCAAGGGGATTACGGTTTCGAGATGAGATTCCGCGTCAACTTCGAACGGGGCAATCTCGTGTTTGAAAGGAATGTATTAACGGACAACCCGGCGGAAGGCGCGGGCTTCCAGCCCGACTTGGACGAGGATTTGGGATTTTATCGCGAAATCCGTTATTTTGCCGAATGCGTGCTTGAGAATAGACCGGTGGAACGTTCACATCCGGCTGCTATTGTGGACACGATTCGTATTGCTGCAGCGGAACGCTTATCCGCTTCCATGAAAGGTGATTGGGTGAGCGTCATGCGTTAATATTATTCTGGAATACAATTAACAACGGGTTATCCCGTAAGGTCAATCCTGACCTTACGGGATAACCCGTATTTTATGACGTGGAAAGGGCTGTGGCGGGAAGAGTATAATAGATAAACGCAATCTGAAGAACTTATTGGAAGGAGCAAAGATAAAATGAGCAAACCATTGATCGTTGTTGTAGGAGCGGGGCCTGGAGTAGGTCTAAGCGTCGCTAAAAAGTTCGGGGCTCAGGAATTTCGCGTCGTGCTTGTGTCGCGGAACAAGGAGACATTGGAACAACATGCGGCGGGGCTGAGAACAGAAGGTATCGACGCCCGCGGAGTAACTGCAGATGCATCCGACACGGCATCATTAAAGGCCGCATTTGAACAAATTAAGCGTGATCACGGTTCTCCGGATGTACTCGTTTATAATGCCGCCGCCCTTATTCCGGGTACTCCATTGTCTTTGACCGAGGACAGGTTGCTGAATGAATTCAAGCTTAACGTGGCGGGGGCTCTGACCAGCGCTTTACAGGTTGCCCCAGATATGATCGAACGCAAGCGAGGGACTATTCTTTTTACAGGCGGCGGACTTGCGTTACATCCAATGGCACGGGTAGCATCGTTGTCGATCGGCAAAGCGGGCATTCGCAGCTTGGCGTTCACGTTGAACGAGGAGCTTGCGCCGCATGGCGTATTCGTTGGGACGGTCACGATCGGCGGGTACGTTAAACCGGGTACTTTCTTCGATCCGGACCGAATCGCGGAGAAGTATTGGCAGCTTTACGTGGAAAGAGAAGAAACGGAAATCGTGTTTAAGGAAGATTAATCATTCCGCATTCGCGGCGGCATGTAACTGATCACGCCAACGTACGGGGCTATCCCCGTATTTTTTTTTGAACAATCGACAAAAATAGTGAATGCTGTTGAAACCGGTTTTTTCAACGATTGTTCTTAGAGGAAGGTCGCTCCTTGTCAAATAGCTTACGGCTGCTTTCATGCGAAGCGTCTGCAAATACTCGAACGGCGTGCACTGGGTTTGCTCTTTAAATACGCGGATTAAGTAAGAAGGATTTAGGTGCACCAAGTCGGAGAGCATCTCAAGCGTAATCTCGTCGCTATATCTCCATTCCATATAATTGATAAGAATATCGACGGTCTCATGCGCGCTCCATTTCTTTTTTTGTCCGGAACTTCCTTGCTTTGAAGCGGAAAGAAGGATATGGGTAATTAATTTGAATATTTTCTGGACCTCGAGCAAACAAACCTGTTCGAGTTCTTCGTGCTGTCTGGCCTCTCTGGTAGAAAAAAGATGGTAGATAAAATCGAGGGAGTGCTGCATCGTTGAAGTTAATAGAGTATGTGAGGAAGTTGTCTTGTCGGATTGCATTAAGTTCCAGCGATCTACATGATACGTCGTAAAAAAAGGGTCGTCGACTTCGCTTATTTCCAAGAAACAGCAGGTCATCTCAGCTCCCATGCTTTCCAACACATGGGGGGTGGACGGGGAAATCAAAAAAATAGCCGGCGCTTCCACCACACTGCAATTATGCGCCCATTGAAATTTTGCGCTTCCTTTGGTGATGTATAGAATTTCGAAATGATCCGTGTGAATGCCTCCTAAAGGTGATGCTTCCGACTTGCTAATCGTAATCGAATTGCATGTGCGTATTTTCAATCTGGTCACCTCACGGATTAATGGAATGTCAATGCAGTGCTATTAATTTTTATTTATATAAGTGATTTTGCTTATAGATAAAGGATTTTTAATTTAAAGAGAAATATAGAGTGCAAATACTGTATGCGCTTTCTATTATATACTTAATCTTAGAAAAACAGAAGTTTAGATGAATAAGAGGTGAGTTCCATGTAATTAGGCTGTTTATATTCAGTACAGGGCTAGATTGAAAATGATTTATACCATTAATAATTAGGGGGATACAATTCATGCGTAAGTATTCGAAGTCAATTGCTATTGTTTTAGTTATACTGATGTTTGCAACGGCCATTATAGGTTGCAGCAGTAAATCAAATAAGGATGCAGCTTCCAGCTCACCGACAGCGGGTGCGTCAGAGAGTCCCTCTGCTTCTGCATCTGCCTCTGCATCAACTGAAACGGAAAGCAATACTTACCCGGAAAACGGGCTGCCGAAAGACCAGGAAGTCACATTGAAATTTGGATTTTGGGAAGCCGGCGCCGGCAGAGAAGGCATCGACTTCGCGATGAAATCTTTCTCCGATAAATTCCCGAATGTAAAATTCGATACAACGTATTCCCCGGATATCTTCAAGCTAGTCGACACGAAAATAGCTGCCGGCGATGACAATGATATGTTTGATATTTTCACGGCAGGAGGAGCAGCCAACTTAAACCAGCTCGTTGATGAGAAAAAGCTTGAACCGCAAGAAGATTTGTGGGATCGGGATGCCTATGATGCCCCGGGCAAGAAGCTGAAAGAGGTAACGATCGACGGTCTATATACCGGAGCACAACGTTATAACAAAGTATCCTATAACCTCCCGGATTCAGGATGGACGGGCGGACTCTATTACGATAAAGCATTTTTTGAGAAAAATGGATGGAATCAAGACCCGAAAACCTGGGATGAATTCATTGCTTTGCTTGATACGATCAAGGCTGCCGGCGTCATTCCGATCACTTACCCGGGGGTATACAGCGTATATCTTGAATTTGGATTTGGTCCTAAGAATTTTGAAATCGCAGAAGGCAACGGAAATTTAGATGCGTTCTATAAAAACTATAAAAGTTTCGGTACACCCTGGTATACCGCTCCGGAAACAAAAGAAAAATGGAATCGCATTTATGAAATGGGCAAGAAAGGTTATTTTCCAGACGGGGTAGCGGCAATTAATCATACGCAATCTCAAATGCAAGTTATGCAGCATAAAGCAGCTATGGTCGTAACCGGCAGCTGGGTTCAAAATGAAATGAAAGATGCTACGCCTGAAGGATTTGTTTGGGGCTACATGGGTGTTCCTGCGAAAAATGCCGATCAAACAACATGGTTGAGAAACGGTGTTCAAGGCGGCATCAATATTTGGGCAGCCAAACCGGACTTGAACAAAAAGTGGGCGAAGGAATTTGCTCTCTGGCTAATGAACCTTGATGTTCAAAAGGCGGCGGTGGCCTTGAGCGGATCCATTCCCGTCCGTAAAGATTTCGGTGATGACCCAGCGCGGTTGGATGCGCTTCAGGATGCACCGAAAGCAGTCACGGCCTATACTTCCCAGCACAAAGTACGCTTTGAGAACCAAACGCAGGATGTCACTTTAACCGATCCTGCTTGGGCGCAATCAGATAAGACATTAGCGGATGCGATCCCTGCGATTACGAATGGGAAAAAGGATCCGGGGCCTGTGTTGGAAGCTGCTGAAAAACTGTTGGAAACAGCATTGGCTAAACAGAAAAAATAATCTTCATTAAGAAATGGGGGGGGGGCTTACCTCCCCTTTTCCAACCAACTAAGAGAGGGGGCAGAGCCAATGCTTCATATTTTACGAAAATCTTGGTATCAGAAAACTTCAACACAAAAACATATATTTATTTTAATCGCAATAGGACCGGCACTATTAGGTTATCTGCTGTTTACCCTATACCCGAACATCACATCCGTTTACTATTCTTTATTGTACTGGACCGGAGTTACAAAACCTGATTATGTCGGCTTTGATAATTACGTTAAAATTGCGCATGATCACTTTTTCTGGAACGCTCTGTATCATAATTTTTTATATACGCTGATTATTCCTCCGCTAATTCTTATTATTTCATTGTTTCTTGCTTATTTATTAACCTATAAAGGGTATCGGGAAAGTTCGTTTTATAAAGTTTTATATTTCTTTCCCAATGTGCTCCCGGTCGTCGTGATTTCCCTTTTATGGGCTTTTATATATGATGGGAATTTTGGCCTGATAAACGCTTTTCTCAAAATGATATCTATTGATATTGGAGAATATTATTGGCTGGGACATGAGAAAACAGCTTTTTGGGCAATCATTCCGCCAACTGTGTGGGCTGGCGTAGGTTTTTATGTAGTGATCATCATGAATGCGATGGCTGCCATTCCGAAATCGTTATACGAATCGGCGATCCTAGAAGGGGCGAGCCATACTCAACGTTTATATCATATTACCATCCCGCTTATTAATGGGGTTCTGCGAGTTTGTCTTTTATTTATCGTACTTGGGTTATTCAGAAATTTTGAACTGATTTTAGTTTTGACCAATGGCGGTCCATCCGGCTCTACAGATGTGGTTGGTCTATACATGTTTAATTACGCTTTTGGTTCCAAAGTAGGAACCGCTACTATTCATGATTATGGTTATGCTTCTGCAATTGGGATGTGTTTGTTTGTGATTTTGATCAGTATTAAATTAATCATGGATAAGTTCTTGCCGGATAAAACAGTAGAGTTTTGATTTAAATTGCAAGGGGCGGAGGGATATTGGGTGGTTGAAAAACGATTGCTTAGCGATTATATTTGGCGATTCGTGCTGCTGATCTGGGGGTCCAGTATCTTATTGCCTTTAATATGGATATTCTATGAAGCGCTAAAAACGAACGTAGAGTTTTTTGCGGATATATGGGCGTTACCTTCGAAAGCCAATTGGAAGAACTTTTCTAATGCTTGGACAATGTTTGGTATAGGGCAATCCGTACTTAATACGCTTTATTATGTGGGCGCAAGCCTTATCATTGGGACCTTTCTCGTGGCTCTTAAAACATATGCTTTAGTTAGATTGGAGTTTCGGGGAAGAAAATTGATTTGGGGCTTGATTATGCTTTCCCTATTTCTACCTGGAATCACCGCATTGGTCCCTCAATATGTCTTAATGAGGTCCATACATTTAACGAATAGTCTGACGGGATTAGTTATCCTCGATAGTTTCGGTGAAAATGTATTTTTTTTACTGCTTCTTGCGGGTTTTATGAAATCGATCCCGAAGGAAGTAGAGGAAAGCGCCTTTATCGACGGGGCTTCTTTGTTCAAAGTGTTTTTTCGGATCATTTTACCGCTTTCCATGCCTGGGATCGTCACAGTAGCCATTTTTAGATTTTTGGGACTGTATAACAATTTTATCGGTCCTTTTATCTATTTAAGCGATCAAAAAAAATACACGATCGGCCTTAATATATATAACGCTAATACAATGATGCAGTATAAATCAAATTGGGTGACTTTATTTGCGGGCGTCATGATTGTCTTAATCCCTTCAATCGTGGTGTATGTATTATTCCAAAAACGGATCTTAGAGGGTGCAACGCTTGGTGCAGTTAAAGGATGATGTGAAGCCTATTCTTCGTGAGAAGATTACGATAGTACAGGCTTATTAAAGCGCTTCCAAGGGTGCTAAAAAAAGGAGTTGTTCAATGATGAGAGATTGGAAAAGAAAGTCAAGCTTGAAATGGGGAGTATTGCTCTCCATGTGCTTGGTGTTGGCGACCGGGGGCGGAACTGCTTTCGCTTCCGGAACGGGAGAGTTCCATATCGGCGGCTTCCAGCAGCCAATAGCCAAAAATGTGGACTACAACACGAACGCGAACTGGGCAAACGTTGCGAATGCTTATATCGACAGGATGATGTCCGTTGAACTTGGCTACGGATACCCCAACAAGGCAGAGAATGAAACCGGCATTGTCAACAGCAACGCAAATAACGTACAGTTGTACGTTACCGACGGCAGTCTTTACGGCTTCCAAAGTTACACGGCCGCGGATTACGCAACACTGGAAAGTAATTTGACCCCATACAAGCTGGATTCCCGTGTCAAAGCGATTAACTACAAGGACGAGCCTGCGGCATGGAACATCGAAGGCTTCGCCAACACGCTTAGACATGCCAGGGCATTCGCTCCGCAGCTTGATTACTTTATCAATCTCTTGCCCTCCTTTGATGAGTACAACACCTACGCTACATCCGGAAAGCTCGCCTTATCGAATTCAGGAGCGCGGCAGGATGGGACTTATGTCACCTCGACTCAAAGATTGGGCCAAACGATCAAGATTCCAGCGGGGATGACCGTACTGCAAGGCGTCGATATGATGATCGATATGCGGCAATGGTCCCCGAATGAAATGCTGACCCTTCGCTTATGGACAAGCACAGCGAAAACCACTCTGCTTTCGGAAGCATACGCGTGGGGCAACAACAGCAGCTTGGAAAGAGATTTCTATCCTTATTTTGTCCTCAACGCTCCTGTAACGAGCGGGACGACCTATTACCTGGAATTGACCCATAATGGCGGGGGCGATAATACCGTAGGCTGGGTCATGCGTTCGAATTCCGACATTTACCCTGATGGGTCCGCCTATGTGAATGGCGTTGCGCAATCCAACGATTTCTTCTTCCGGTTATACAAACCTCGTGACAATACGCCGGACGTCACTTCTCCGGGAAACACGGACGGGGATTATGTGTCCACCGGCACAAGAATCGGTCAAACCTTTACGACGCCTAGCAGCGTCAATCGCAGGCTCAGTTATATTCAGATGAATATCGATTCCAGTCAATGGAACATCGGCAACCAGCCGCTCACAGTAACGCTATGGGACAATTCGTCCCGAAATACCAAGATTGCCACATCGGATACGTACACGAGCTCGAACAATGGGAATTATCCTATTTTCAAGCTGAACCAACCCGTAAAGCCTAATACGTCTTATTATTTCGAGCTGACAAGCACAAGCGGAACACCGCTCGGTTGGGTAACCAAAGGCACCTCCAGCACCTATGCCGGCGGACAAGGCTATAAGAACGGTACGCCGCTTTCCGGCGGAATCGATTATTACTTTAAAGCCATCTTCGGCAGCAATTATGAAAACTACATCGATGATATGCTCGACATCAGCGGTCACGACGAGCTGCTGTTTGACAACTACCCATTCCAGGGGGGAACTGCTTTTGATTCCACCTATTTCCAGAATGCAGAATTGATTCGTGAACGCGGCTTGGCCCATGATGTCAAATATGGGGGCTTCCTCCAAAGCACCAAAATTACTGACCTCAGCGGAAACGCGTTCTTACGAGCCCCTAATCTGGATGAGAAAAGATTTAATGTATATACGTACTTAACCTATGGATTCAAATTGATGTATTGGTTCACTTACTGGCAGCCTATATCGCCATGCTGCGGGGATGTCATCTTCTCGGATACGCCGGTCTCTACAACGGGGACGCTTCAGCCGGCTTATTATCACATCCAAGCTTTGAACAAAGAGATGTACTATCTGGGGAATACCTTGAAGAATTTGACTTCCCAGGCCGTGTATCATTCCGGCACTGCGATTCCTAAAGGAACCGTTCCGATTCCAGCATCCTTCTTCGTGAAGCCGGCCGATATGACACAGCCGATTCTAGAAGGATACTTCACGGATGCGAGCGGCCGCAAATACGTCATGCTGACCAACCGGGACTACAACAACGCGCGCACGCTTGATTTTAACTTTTTCCCGAAACCGGCCTCGCTTACGGAAATCTCCAAAACCACAGGACTCGAGGTCAGCACGGGATTTAGCTACAATGCTTCAACGGGAGTGCTGAACATCGCGCTTGGTAAAGGTGAAGGCAGATTGTTTGCTCTGTCCAATACGACAACGAATGACAACCTGATCGCGAATCCCGGATTTGAAAGCGGAACGACATCATGGGGAACAGCTTTTAGTGGAAGCCTTACAGCAGATTCAATCGTCAAAAGCTCGGGAACTTACAGCGGGAAAATCACCTCCAGACCCTATGCGCACAGCAGTCCGACGCAAGATTTAACGTCTGCGTTAACAACAGGAGGTCAAGGACTTTATAATTTGTCGGGGTGGATCAAATTAGCCGCCGGAGCAGATCGAGCGCAAATCGTCATACAAATCAAAGATGATTTAGGGACGCATTGGTCATATACGGATTATACATCTGTCAACAGCATCGGATGGACACAATCCGCTAAATCAACCAACATCAATTGGACGGGTGCGTTGCAATCGGCGATTCTATATGTACAGACCGAATCGACGAATAACTACGATATGTATGTGGACGATTTTGTGCTAACCCACTAACCCTGTCCGGATTTGAATCCAATTCATCTATAAGGAGCGAATACTAATGACCAAGACAATTGTCTTAAGAGTGTCTACCTGTTTAGCTTCAATATCATTTATGTTATTCGTATATTTATTTTGTTCGGTTACGCCCGTTAAAGCGGCTGGAGAAGAATTCCAAATAGGTATTTTTTTTATGCCGCTTTGGTCCGCTACTAACGACACACAATATGATTATATAAGGGATGCCAATATTAATTTTATACAGTCTGTTCCTGGCGCAGGTCTGCCTAGTACGGTAGCCCATATGAATACAGTGCTGGGTTTGGCTAATGCTCGAGGCATTAAGGTTCAGGTTTCCGATACGCGGAGTGAATCTTTGATGACGACTTCGACAGATGCAGATATCGATGCCATAGTAAATACTTATAAAAACAATCCCGCAACGGCCGGTTATTATATAAAGGATGAACCTATCCTATCCGAATTTCCAAGAGCTGCACATGTATATCAAAGATTTGTGCTGAATGATCCGGATTCCATACCGAATGTAAATTTATGCTGTTCAACAAGCACTTACAATAAATTGAACGATTGGGTTAATCAGGTTGGTCCAGCTAATGTGAAATATATAACCACCGACTATTATCCATTTAGCAATACGGGGTTTAGTTATCAATTTTATTATTATCTGGATAATTTAAGATCTGCAGGGTTGTCGAATAATATCAAGACTGCCAGTTATCTGCAATCTGTCGGACTCAACAATGTTTTATCTCGTCCCAATGCGGATCAGTTGAGATGGAGTGTGTATAATTATCTTGCTTATGGCGTGAAGGGAATCTATTGGTTTACTTGGTTTCAACCCTTAATCCCCGACCCCAATACAGATTTCACACCTGCGATAATGGATGCAAGCGGAAATAAGACAGACTTGTACACGCCTATTCAGACATTAAACGGAGAAGTGAAACAGCTAGGGCCAACCTTGATGGGATTAACCTCACGTGATGTATATTTTAAAGGTACTGCCTATCAAGGAACGACTCCTATTCCTGCGAACTATTTCTGGCAGCCGACTACAACGTATGATCAGATTGTGTCCCATTTTGCAAATGCAGAGGGTAGAAGCTATATCATGGTAGTCAACAGGGATTGGGTAAATAGTAGAACGTTAAGCTTTAACTTACCATCCAAGCCATCTGTGATTAAGGAGATTTCCAAAACCAACGGGACGGAGATCAGTACAAATTACAGTAATACGACAGGGAATATCTCGGATTCGTTTCTCCCTGGCGAGGGAAAGCTTTATGCGATATCGACTGACTTCGTTTTACCGGCAACTACTGTGGATAATAAAGATACGGGCATCTTCTATTCGGGCAGCTGGGGTGAAAACATTCAACGCGGACTAGGTGACTATGGCGATGATTTGCATTTTACAGCCACCAATAATGATTACTTCCAGTATACTTTCACGGGTACAGGTGTGGATTTTGTTACCGAAACAGCCCCTGGCCAAGGTGACATTGATATTTATATAGACAATGTATTTCAACAAACCGTAAGCACTTACAGTTCAGTAAGACAAATCCAACAAACCGTATATAGCAAGTCTGGATTGACTTACGGGACACATACCATAAAAGGTGTGAAAAAGACGGGGACGCATATGACGGTGGATACCTTAAAGATTACACCAGGCAACGTTACCCGTTCTGCTTCCAAGACCAATGATACGTACGCAGGAATTACCTATTCGGGCAGCGGCTGGGGGTACAGCAGCGGCAGCGGTGTGGGTGACTACATGAATGATTTGCATTATACGACAGTAAATAACGATTATTTCCAGCATACATTCACGGGTACGGGCGTGGATTTTATAACGCAAACATCTCCTGACGGAGGAGACGTTGATATTTATATAGACAATGTATTCCAGCAAACCGTAAGCACCTATGGACAGTTAACTCAAAATTGGCAGAAGTGCGCAAATGAAGGGGCTCAGTGCGGTTTCAGCGGCACAAAAACGGTACGTTATGGCGCAAACGGCCTCTATACCTCTGGATCCTTTACAAATACAGTTACTTGCAATAATGCTACATTTGGGGACCCTGCCCCTGGCGTTGTAAAAACCTGCAGCGTGGATACAATTTCGGGGACACCAACGCAAAATTGGGTGAATTGCGCAAATGAAGGGGCTCAGTGCAGCTTTAGCGGCACGAAAACGATCCGCTATGGAGCTAATGGCCAATACAACTCCGGCTCCTATACCGGCACAGTTGCCTGCAATAATACCGTATTCGGCGATCCTATCAATTGGGTAGCGAAAACTTGCGAATATAATACAATCGGTATGGCAGGCAATAAATCCCAACAGGCTGTATACAGTAAGACCGGGCTGGCTTATGGTACCCACACGATAAAAGGTGTGAAAAAGACAGGAACATATATGGCCGTAGATGGTTTTAATGAGTACACGGGCAGTAACCTATTAGCCAATCCTGGATTTGAGAGCGGAACAACATCTTGGAGTGTTGGAAGTGGTGGAACTTTTACTGCCGATTCGGTAAACAAGAGGACAGGAACAAACGGTGGTAAAATAAGTGGCAGACCCTCTTTATGGAGCAGTCCAGCACAAGATGTAACCTCTGTATTAACAGCAAATGGTCGAGGTTATTATAATTTGTCGGGTTGGGTAAAGCTGGCTTCAGGAACGGACAAAGCACAAATTGCCATTCTAATATCGGATGATTTAGGCATACATTGGGTTTCAACGGATTATAAAATGATGGGTAGCAGTGAATGGACGCAGAGTTCGAAAATATGCAATATAACATGGACAGGAAGGTTAAAATCCGCGTCATTATACGTACAAACAGAAGCGAGTCTTGCCGATCTGTATCTTGATGATTTGGTGCTCTCTCACTAGTAATAAGTGAAATGGTCTTACTGCGAATGAAGTAACCCCTTAAGTAGGTTGGGTCTACTTAGGGGGTGCTTTTTTTTAGTCCGAAGAGTACCGTTAAGCAATAGGAATGGAGAAATATTTAAGTTGTGTTCATACATAGGAGGCATTCAGAATGTCAAGCTTGAAGGTTGAATCGTTAGTCTGCGAATATCGCACGAATCCGCTAGGGATCGATGTTCGCAACCCGAGAATCGGATGGAAACTGGTCTCCGAGCGGAGAGGGACGGTTCAGAAGGCGTACCGTATTCAAGTAGCGGGTCCGGGTGAGGATTTTGCAAACCTGGTATGGGATTCGGGACGCGTGGAGTCGGAACGCTCTAATCTGTTGGCGTATGAAGGCCCGATGCTTCAACCGCGTACCCGTTATTATTATCGGGTTCAAGTCTGGGATCATTTTGAACGGGAGAGCGATTGGAGCGCCGTTGCCTGGTGGGAAACCGCTTTGTTCTCGGCCGATGAATGGCAGGCTAACTGGATCACGCCGGACTCGGAAGCGATCGATCCGCAAGCGGCTCCGGTATTCATGCTGTGCAAAGAGTTCACCCTAAAGCAGCCAATTCGTTTGGCTCGCATCTATGCGACTGCCGCAGGCGTATATGAGTTGTACATCAGCGGTGAGAAGGCTGGCGACGAGCTGCTGGCTCCGGGGTGGACGAGCTATCACAAGCGGCACCAGTACCAAACCTATGACGTAACCGCTCAATTGAAGGTCGGATACAATCAAATCGGCGTTCTTCTAGGCAATGGGTGGTATAAAGGGCAATTGACTGGTTTTGACAATTATACGAATCTTTATGGAGATATCCGGGCGTGCTTGATTCAGCTTCATATCCTATACGAGGACGGGACGGAGGAAGTCGTCGTATCGGACGCGACATGGTCGTCCTCAACCAGCCCGATTACATTGTCGGAAATATATGACGGGGAAACCTACGATGCGCGTCTTGAAAAAGAGGGCTGGGGCCAGGCGGGATACGACGTTGGTTCGAATTGGAGCGGGACGGAAATTATCGATTTGCCCTACACGTCATTGGTCGCACAGGAAAATTCGCCTACCCGTGTCATAGAGACGATATTTCCACAAAGCTTGATCCGGACGCCATCTGGGGAAACCTTGCTGGATATGGGCCAGAACATGGTAGGCCGGATTCGGATGACGTTGCAAGCGCCTGCGGGCACGGTCATTCGGCTTCAACATGCAGAGGTGCTGGATAAGGAAGGCAACTTCTATACAGGCAATTTGCGCAAAGCGAAGCAGTTGGTCGAATATATCGCTAAAGGCGGTGGTACGGAAAGCTATGCGCCGCATTTTACATTCCAAGGTTTCCGATATGTCAAAGTGGAAGGGTTCCCCGGTCAGGAGAATGGCTTGCCGCTCGACGCCTTCGCGGGAGAAGTCATTCATTCCGATATGGAGCCGACCGGATGGTTCGAATGCTCCCATCCGTTGGTCAATCAATTGCAGTCCAATATCGTATGGGGGCAACGAGGCAACTTTCTGGATTTGCCGACGGATTGTCCGCAGCGGGATGAACGTCTAGGATGGACGGGGGACGCTCAGGTATTCATACGGACGGCTGCGTTCAATTATCATGTCGGACCCTTCTTTACCAAATGGCTGCGGGATCTGAAGGCCGATCAAGGGGCGGACGGAGGGGTTCCCGTTGTCGTACCCGATGTGATTACCAAAAAACCGGTCTCGGAGTCGGAAGCCGAGATGCTGTCAGCCGCAGCATGGGGGGACGCCGCTGTCATTTGTCCATGGACCCTCTACTTGTGTTACGGAGACGAGCGTCTTCTGGCCGATCAATATGACAGCATGAAAGCGTGGATTTCATATATCCGTTCACAGGGAGACCGCGAATATTTGTGGAATACCGGTTTTCACTATGGCGATTGGCTCGGACTGGACGCCAAAGAGAATAGCTACATCGGCGCGACGCCGAAGGACTTAATCGCAACAGCGTTCTATGCGCATTCGACAAGGCTAGTGCGAGACGCCGCCGTCGTCCTCGGTAAAGCGGAAGACGTTCGGGCATACAGCGAACTGCTGGGCAGAGTCATTGCAGCGTTTCGCGAAGAGTTTGTAACGCCTGCGGGCAGACTTGCCGCACCTACGCAAACGGCACATGTTCTTGCGCTCAAGTTCCAGCTAGTGGAAGGGAATGTCCGCAAGCGAATCGCTCATGATTTGAATGAGCTTGTTGTCCAGAATGAATATCATTTGACGACCGGTTTTGTCGGTACGCCGTATCTTTGCCTGGTTCTATCTGACAACGGCTATCACGAGACGGCGGTCAAGCTCTTCCTTCAGGAAAGCTATCCATCGTGGCTCTATTCGATTACGAAGGGAGCGACAACGATCTGGGAGCATTGGGACGGCATCAAACCGGACGGTTCATTCTGGAGCGACGACATGAATTCTTACAATCACTATGCTTACGGGGCCATTGGCGATTGGATGTATCGTTATATTGCTGGCTTGGATATGGACGAGACGGTGCCAGGTTACAGACGTATTTGCGTCTATCCTAGGTTTGCGGGCTCGGAACTGACGTCAGCCAAGGCAACGCTCCTTACCCCTTACGGGAAAGCGGAATCGGCTTGGCATATAGAGGACAACAACATTCTGGTTCAGGTTGTGGTTCCTGCGAATTCGAGTGCTGAAGTCATTTTGCCTGGTGCCGAATTGGAAGAGGTGAGGGAAGGAGATCGGATGGTTACGGCATCCGAAGGCATCCATTCAGCCCGAAGGAGTGAGGAAGGGGTCCGGATATCGGTCGGGTCAGGAACGTATCAATTTACTTATTCCATGAAGTAAAAAGGAATGGAGTAACACATATCGTCTTAAAAAAGGCAACCCGAGTGTCATTCATCGGGTTGCCTTCTTCTATGTCGGTTGTTTACACAAACAGCCGGGTATCGTTGTTGCGACCGAAGCGGTAGATCGCGACTAGCGCGAATGCGGCGGCAAAGGAGAACAAGATCGCCAAATTTAGGGACAAGCTGCCTAACGTCGTACCACTTTGCAGCTTCTCGACCGAATCCAGAAGCCAATGCTGCGGAAGGAAGTTCGATATTTTGCGTACCGAATCCGGCATGATTTCCACTGGGAATTAACAACCCGAGAGCAGGCATGTCGGCGTGATGATCAGGTTTTGCAGAGCGACTGCTCCTGAACTGCTCTTGGCGAAAGCGACGATTAGGTAACGACAAGCCGATAGCTGCCAAAGCGAATAGAAGAAGGATCGGAATCATCTGACCATATGGAATGCCGGAAATAAGCAAATCTTACCATGATGTCATGAAATCATTATATCCTGTGAAGAAGCAATCTTGATAGCGCGACGGACAGATTAAAAAAGCGTACAATCCGGATTGCTCCTGATTATACGCCTTATATTTTAGAATGTATTTAGCATTCGCAGGGAGACGTATGCCCTGAAAAATCCGCTTCTTACCCATTATCGCGGTATTCCTGAGGGATTACGTCCATCTCTCTCTTTAAGAAGCGGCCGAATGACGTAGTGGAATCGAATCCGATTTTATTTGCGATTTCATGAATCTTTAGCTTAGAATACTTCAGCGGATCACGGGATTTGTCAGCCGAAGATCCATAATGTACTGAGATACACCTTGCCCGGCTTGTTGCTTCAATAGACGCGACAGGTAAGTGGGATTCAGGTAGACGATCTCCGATAGGCGGTCCAGCGACAGATCTTCGTCTAGGTGATGATCAATATACGATTTCAGCTTGGTCACCAGAAAGTGCGCTACAGCTCTGCCATTGCGAAGCGCTGTCTGAATGAAAGTGAAATCATCGTAGCCGGAAAGAAAGACGACTTTGCATTGCGGCCATTGCTCCATGATTTTTGCTTGCAACTCGAGACCGTTCATTCCAGGCATCCGAATATCCAAGAGGGCGATATCGATTTTCATTTTGTTAAGCAATTGAAGCGCCTCTTCCGCGGAAATAGCGCAATACACATCCAATTCGAAAGGGGCCTCTTCTTCTAGAAGCTGCTTAATACCTCTGACGATATTCGGTTCGTTATCCACGATTATAAGCCGAAGCATTAATTTACTTCCTCCTTTAGCGGAAGGACGGCGGTATTGCCCACTATCTGCTCAAGAAAGCAGCAATTGACCAAAAACGAAAAGTGTTGGTACAGGAACCTCCTGCACCAACACTTTTCGTTTTGAGCATGATTTTCGATAAAGTGGGCTATTCGGTAAGTGAACATAGCTACTTTGGGACAGCCTCTTCGTTGTCGGTTACGATTGCATCGTCTGGTCCAAAGCATGAAGGACGGCGGATTCCGTTTGCTCGTCAAAGGGTGCCGGCAAACCGAAATAGATGGCGGATTCGACCGGCTCATATCCGCCTTCTTCGAGCTGCTCTGCTGTCGTCACATAACCGACCATCCCATTTGTGTAAGCGATGGGAATTACCGCCCGTCCGGATTGCTCTTTGATGTAGAAGCCGTAACGGACCACCATTTCACCGTTCATGAACAAGAGAGACAGGTTGTCCGCCAGATCCAACCGGGTAAGCTCCAGCAAGGCAGCGGGCTGACGTGCTTCGGGCTGCCGAATTAAGAAGGAAGCCCATCTTTTTTCGATGTCCGTTCCGGAACTCGCGGTTTGATGAAGTCTCTCCCAACTAGGAAAGCTGCGATAGGGCAAATCGGTTTTCCTTTGAACGACGCGGATTGGACATACACTGAGCGCTTCTAAGTTGCCCCGAAGTACTTTTCCGACATCTTCCGCCAATTGATCGCCTAATGCCCGAACCGTGTCAAAGTTTTGCTGGCCGTTTTCCCAATACGGATTTACGTCCCCGCAGCAGCCCTGCAAGAATCCAGCGATCGCATCGCCGCCGATTTGCTCTTCCAGAAAGTTTACCGCGGCTCCGCAGTACTCATAGGAAAGCCTGTTTTCAGAAGAAACCACCGGGTGGCAGGCGTAATGGAGCCAGATGGCTTTGGTTCGTCCGGTGCGCCCGGTAAAACGAATGACGATCAGCTCGGAGTCTGACGGCCCGTCGAAATTCGGAGCGATGACGAAGCGGCCGTCCACTAGTTTTCTCCTGTTTACGGCAATTTGGCTGCTTCCGTCCCCGCGTTCGATCTTTACTTCTTCGGCATTGGCCATCGCAAGATCGGCTCCGTTCTCGATTTGTTTCTCAAGAAACCGAATGTACGTCGGATTCAACTCCCATAAGTCGATGAAATCTCGGAGGGAAGGTCCGGAGTGGTTGTGCGTGGCATGTAGGATGACAGCTTCTTCCGGAATGCCTGTCTTACGACTGATCTGGTTTCTCCATCGTGCGGCCAATTCGTTGCTGAAGCAGAGAAGATCGGCGATGACGACGAGCGACTGCTGATCAGGATTTCGCCCGTTTCTGAAATAAAAGCAGCGAATATGGATCGGGCTGTCGATGCCATCGAAGTTGGCATGGCCACGGCTCGCAAAACCAGCCAGTTGTATCGGTTCACGCGGAGAGATGTCCACTTTCGCCGTACCTAGAAACAGAGTATGGTCATTCATCCCGACACCTGTCCTTTATGTTTTATCCGTATCGGTTCGATTAGAACAGGCTGCCCTAGACTGGCAGAAGTATAAGCCGCCCACGCGGCAGCAACAGCCCGCAAGCCGTCATTGGCCGATACCGGGAGGGGTCGGCCATGCCGGATATTTTCTAAAAATTGCTCTATCATGTGCTTGATCAGGTCATCTCCATAATACTTCCATTGTACCTGAAACGGATGAGTTCCATAAAATTCGTTTTTCGCGGCAAATACATCCATTGAGATCACTCCGTCAGTGCCTATCAATTCTAAGCGAATATCTTCCTCGGCAAGAAAGAACCGTGATGATCTTGAGTAACCGGTGTCGATGACGGCGACAACACCTTGATCAAATCTGACGTAAACGAATGCCGCATCGACTGCATAAGAGTCGCCGTTTCCATCTGCCATCATGGTATAGATCTCTTGCGGTATGCTGCCCGCTAACCAGGAGATCAAATCCACCATATGCACGGTATTGGCAAGCATCGAGTGTTGAGGATTGTCCGTGTGGGCAGCCGAATGGTAAGAAGCCTTTACCGCCAAAATATCTCCGATTTCACGACGTTCAACCGCCGTTTTTGCAGCCATTGCAACGGGGGAGCAGCGGAAGGGAAAACCCGGCATGAATGGCACCTGATGTTTGGAGCAGGTTTGGATCAATGACTCCATATCTTTCAGGTTTGCCCAAAATGGGTATTCGATACAGAAGAGCACAGCCGATAAATCTCCCGTCAGCAAAGGAAGTTCATCATTCAAGTCTAAGACGATCACTTCAACATCTGGATAATTGAATAATTCGCGTTTGTAAGCTTCCCCTTTGTGATTGTCCATACCGATCAATCCGATTCTCAAACGAGTCATCCGAATCACTTCCTTTCTAGACAACGGCTTTTGGGTATGCGAACGGCTGTCCCCGTCTGAGCGGACTTAATCGCCGCCGAAGCGATTTCCAAGGCTTGAGCTGCATCTTCTGCCGTTACGATCGGTGTGTCGTTATGTCGTATGCAATTGAGAAAATGATAGATTTCTTCCCAAAAAGGGTCGTAACCGGCTGTCACTTCCGGAACGATGACTCCTCTTGAGCCCTGCTGCGTGGTCGATGCTTTGCGCAGCACAAGGGAGCGGGAAGAGAGGTTGTCATTTCGTAATATTCCGTATTCTCCGGTAATTTCGATTCGGGTGGTGAAAGGGCCGGGATACCCCCAGTGGGCTTCTAAATTGGCAATGGCACCGTTCGTGAAACGCAGCGTAACGGAGGCATATTCCACACCATCCGCAGTCCGGCTGAACGCAAAAGCCGATTCTGCCTCTCCGATTGTCCAACGCATAAAGTCAATATCATGGATCATCAGATCCATGATGACGCCGCCGCTCTTGGTCCGATCCGTAAACCAGCTGCCTTCTTCCGGACATGCGCTGGCCCGTTTCGCATGCGAGATGCCGACGGATCCGACCGAACCGTTCAACACGAGTTCGCGCAGGTTCCGGTATTCCGGAAAAAAACGGAGCACGTGTCCGACGAACAACCGTACTCCGTATTTCTCGCAAGTGGAAATCATATCAAACGCGTCTTCCGGTTTTAAAGCGATCGGTTTCTCGCAGATGACGTGTTTTCGGTTGGCGGCAGCTTGTACCGTATACGATTTGTGCAAATAGGTGGGAACAGTGATGCATACGACGTCGAAGTCGCCATAGGAAAGCATGTCCTCATAGGATTGGAAAAGCGCGGCTTTTTCGTGAGCGCCTGAGGATATCGCCGATTCAGGTCTGGACGTGCAGATGGCTGTCACCCGAGTACCAGGAATACGGCGAATCGTTTCGGCATACTTTTTTCCCATTGTGCCGAAGCCAGCAATCGCCACTTTCAATTCCGATCCAATCATTTCGAAAACCCGCAGCTGCGAATCACTTTCTGCAGGGCGTGTGCGATATGATTCATCGACGTTTCATCCGCGAGCAGCATGGACTGGGTAATCCACAGAACTTCGCGTTCGCTAAGCCGTTCGCAGACCGGGCAGTCATCAACCCGCGTTTCCCCGGTCCAATCCCGAATGGAATCGATAATGGCGCGGTTGCGGTTGAGGGGAACATAACCCGGCAGAATAGGGACTCCTTCCGCTGTCACTTTATGAATGAAATCCTGTTTATCAATCCGCTCCGCCAATCTGGAATCCAGCTTGAACATATATAGATGGTACGCGTGCCTTGTAATGCGGGGATCTTGCTTCAGTAAGCGGATGCCCTCGATTTCCCCGAGAAGTCGATTCAGCAGTGCGGCATTGGCTTCCCTGCGGCGCATTTGCTCCTCGAGCCGGGTCATTTGCGCAAGCGCGACGGCGGCCTGGAACTCCGTCATACGGTAGTTCTGGCCAAGATTTTCATGCTGGTACCAAGCACCGTTCGGAACTCTTCCGACGTTGCAGATCGACCATGCCTTCTCATAATAATCCTGATTGTTCGTGAGAATGATGCCGCCTTCCCCGCAGTTCAGGTTTTTACTGGATTGGAGGCTGAAGGTACCGATATCCCCGATCACCCCGACGCCTTGGCCTTCCCATGAGGCTCCGACGGCTTGAGCCGCATCTTCGATCAATGCGAGATGATGCTTCCGGGCGATCTCCGACAGTCGGGTTAAGTTCGAGGGAGCACCTCCGATATGAACGGCAACGATCGCTTTGGTCTTGGGTGTGATTGCTTTCTCCACTTTGTCGGGATCGATGGCGAGCGTGTCCTCCTCGATATCTACGAATACGGGGATTGCACCGAAGGCCAAAGCCGCGGAAGCGGTAGCGATAAACGTATATGGAGGTACGATCACCTCGTCTCCCGGCCTGACTCCGACAGCCTGTAGAGCGACGGTTATCGCTACCGTTCCGTTCACCACGCTTACGGAATGCTTCGCGCTGTGAAGGTCGGCGAACCGCCGTTCCATTTCAGGCAGCTTAGGCTTATAGTCTGGCGTATTCGCATGACCCGCGCCGCCCCATTTTCCGGATTCCAATACTTCCCGCAGAAGCTGTAATTCCAGTTGTCCATAGATCGGCCATTCTCCGAACTCTACGTTGCGGGCTCGGAGCTCTTCATCAGCCTCTAATTTTTCTATCATCCATCCAACTCCTCTGATCAGACTCTTCGTGGTGCCGTCCGATGAGGTCATCGTATTACACAACCGGGATAAGGTTATGCCACTTATTGATCTATACTGGTCAAAAAATGGCATCATGGGTTACTAGTACTTGTGAAGCGGAATTCAGCGGCAAGGCTGTCTAGGGAGAAACTGTTGGTATAACGGGAGTGGATACTGCAGAAGATTATTAACGTGCATAGTGCCGAAAACTGGGGGTTCGACGAACGGGTGATCGTGGGCAAGTACATAATTGGAATTTGGATGGTGACATCATGAATCCTTATTTATTGTACATCCGGTAGTTCGTTGGAGACACTCCCTTAAACTGGTTGAATACGCGGGAGAATGTCCGATACGATTCAAAGCCAACCTCGACGCTAACGTCCGCAATAGGCATTTTCGTAGAAACAAGTAGGTTGCAGGCGCTCTGTATCCGCAGATTATGCAAATATTCGAGAAAGCTTTCGCCGACATGTTCTTTAAACAAACGGCAAATATGAGGGACGCTGAGTTCGAACTTAAGCGCAAGGCTATCAAGGGAAAGCTCTTCGGCATAATGCAAATGAATATATCGGAGAATGTCCAATATTTTCGTATTGCTTGAAACAGCGGGTATGTCGAACTGATGATTGTGAGTGCGAATGAACAACAGCAGAGCCTCGGTCAATTTAGCGCGAATGAAACTGTTTTTTCCAGGCATCGAACAATGGAATTCGTGGATCATATCATCGAATATTTTTTTTAATTGTACGATATCGCCCTCAGTCATATCGACGTATGAAGAATAATCTTGACCCGATCCGAGAAGCATTCTGCCCAATTCGGCATCAATCGGCGAATCGAAGAGGATGTTAATATCGAACATGCAGCAGTAAGTACGAATTTGACTGCCGGGATTGTTATGGATTTCATGAATATGATGCGGCAGCAAAAAGGAGGCTGTACCGGGCTTCATTTCGTGGTTTACTCCATTGAGGATCTCGTTACCCGTTCCTTCGATTACAAGGGAAAGCTCGGCAAAATCATGGTGATGCAGCAGCGACGATGAATTGAGTGTGTTAATTGAAATATAAAATGGCAGTTGGCCCTTCTTATATTTGTTGAGAACATCATGATACTCTGGAAATTTAAACATCATGTTCACCTCTATGCAAAGAAATGACTGAATGAATATAAGATACGGCATATAGTTCCTATCATTTACTGTATCATAAATTAAGAAAAGCAAGTAATGAAATTAAAAGCTCACAATGTATAAGAGGGGAAAAGAAAGGAGGTAGTCTCATGGAAATAAGGTAGATTCAAATAGTTGTTATGGTGAAATACATGTAATGAATAAGAAATCGAATCCAATTTTGGGAGAGTCGCCATGAAGGTCACAAAAACGGATGCCTTGTTCCGGAGAGGATTGATCGTGTCGTGCCAGGCGTTGGAGGATGAACCTCTGCATGGTGTCGGAATAATGGCCCGAATGGCACTGGCCGCAAAGGACGGGGGAGCCGTGGGGCTCCGCATCAACGGCGTAGCGGATATTCTGGAAGTCAAACAGATCTGCGATATGCCAGTAATCGGAATCATGAAGATTCACTATGCGGGGTATGAAGTGTTTATTACGCCAACGCTTTCAGAAGTCGAGAAACTGATCAAAGCGGGAGCCGATATTGTAGCGGTCGATGCCAGTCGCCGGCCACGGCCCTCATACGCGGATCCAACGATTTTCATTGAAGCTATCAAGAAAGAATTCGGGATTCCACTAATGGCAGATGTGTCGAACTTCGAAGAAGGAGTATCCGCATGGCTTGCCGGTGCGGATATGGTCGCGACCACGCTGTCCAGCTATACACCTTATACGGCGAACCGAGAAAAGCCGGATATCGAGCTGGTGAAGCAATTGTTGGGTCACGTCAACATTCCCGTGATCGCTGAAGGAAATATCGAGACGCCAGAACAGGCATTGGCCTGTATGAATGCAGGAGCGTATGCGGTAGTGGTTGGAAGCGCAATCACGAGACCTCAGACGATAACAAGGCGTTTCGTGGAGCGGATCGGAACTGGGTGGGAAGACGGACAGGGGGCTTAAAGCGGATTCCTGTATCCTTTATCGAAAGATAATTCCACTTAATATTTGGATTTAAGTGGTAAATTTCTTTTTTGAAGGGGGTGACCGCCCAGAAGCTAGTTAGTACGGCAGGCTAGAATCGGAAACAGGGGAAGTCGTAAAACAAAGGATTTTTACTATGGGAGGTCTTCAAGTTGAAAAAAACACTATGGTCGGCCGTGATATTGGTTTTATTCGCAAGCATGGTACTTGCAGCTTGTTCGAAAAAGGCAAACAATACAGAGCCCACCCCATCGGCAAGCTCTTCGGCTCCGGCGTCGAGCGCGCCGCCGTCGGCAAGCGCTTCATCCGACAAGCCACAATTTGAAAACACCACGCTGAACGTAGCGGCATTCGACGGAGGTTTCGGAACCGTATATTGGGAAGAAGTCGTGAAGAAATTCGAAACGGACTACCCGGGCGTCAAAGTCAATCTAGAAACCAAAAAAGGCGATATTTTCAGAGACTATGTCAAAACACAGTTTCTTTCCGGCAACGCTCCAGACTTCATCGCAACTCCGTTCGTGGAAACCTACGCCAAAGACGGACAGCTGCTGGAATTGAATGACGTTTTCGACAAAGAAGCATTGGGCAAAACAGGCCCTCTGAAAGATCTGATTCTCGACGGCTTCCTCGACGCTAACATGCCTCTAGGAGACGGGAAAATATATTACGCTCCGACTGGATTTAACGTACAAGGGATTTGGTACAACAAGACTTTGTTTGATGGCAATGGTTGGACTAAACCGAAAACCTGGGATGAGTTCTTCGCTTTCGCAGAGAATGCGATAAGCGCAAACGCGGCGCTGTATACTTACCAGGGCGCGTATCCTAGTTACAACGAGATGGTGCTTTGGCCAATGATTGCGAGTCATGCGGGTCCGGAGGCGCTGAAGAAGATCTTCAATTACGAAGAAGGCGCATGGTCGGATCCGAAAGTGAAAGAAGTCCTCGGCATCTTCTACCAGATCGCTCAGAAAGGCTATTTGATGAAAGGCACGATCGCACTCAACCATACCCAGTCTCAGACGGAATTCTTGAACGGTAAAGCGCTGTTCATCCCTAATGGAACTTGGTTCGAGAATGAAATGAAGGATGTTATTCCGAAGGAAGGCTTCACGTTCGGATTTATGGCTCCTCCGGTATTCCAAGGAGACCAGCCTTATGCAGTGGCGAGTAACGGCTATTATTTGATTCCGAAAAACGGCAAAAACCCAGAACTCGCCAAGGAATTCCTGAGGTACCAATTCAAGGACGACAACATTCTTCTTAACGTTCAGAAAACGGGCGAACTTGCCGCCGTCAAAGGTGTGGTCGAAATGGCGAAGCCGTACGTCTCCCCGGCAATTTATGAAGCTCTCAGCGTGTTCGATCAAGGCGTGAAGCCGGTCATGACGGCGTGGAAAGCGACTCCGCCGCTCTCCGTTAACGTGTCGGAAGCGATCTTTAATCCTCTTAACTCCGTTATGAACAAAAAAATGACGGTAGACGAATGGAGCGCGTCCATCGAGAAATCGATGGCTACCGTAAGAAAAGAGATCGCGGCAACAGAGTCGAAGTAATCCGTATTGCTGGCATCAACGAGAGACCTTCCGGACCTAGCGTTCGAGAAGGTCTTCACGCAGCCAAGGCCAACCAACATGGGGTGAGAAAGTGAAGGAAAAAGGGCGAATCCTCTTCGTGGCGGTCTGTACCGTCCCGGCATTGCTGCTGTTTGTGGTTTTCTTTTTTTACCCGATCCTCCGCGCCTTCACGATGGCTTTCTATCGATGGAGCGGCATGGCACGGGGTACCGAAGTGTTCATCGGTTTGGACAATTTCAGGACGATGTTTCATGACGATATTTTCTGGCTCTCGTTCAAGAACAGTTTTATCGTGATGCTGATCGTTCCGGCGGCAACCGTTATCCTCGCATTGTTTCTTGCGGTGCTGCTGACCCGGTTCAAGCTAAGAGAGAAATTTTTTTACCGGACAGTCCTGTTCTTTCCGAACGTACTGTCGATCGTCGTTATTTCGATACTTTGGTCTTTCATTTACCATCCGACGATGGGGATCCTGAAGGCGATATTCGAGTCGCTCGGGCTAACCCGTCTGTCGGAAATCATCTGGCTCGGAACGCCGGAAACAGCTCTGTATTCCGTTACGGTCACGATCGTCTGGGCCGGTCTCGGGTTTTACCTGATCTTGTTCATCGCGGGAATCGAAAGCATTCCACTTCAATACTACGAGGCTTCGGCGATCGACGGCGCGGGGCATGTTCGGCAGTTTTTCTCTGTGACTCTTCCTCTGCTGTGGGAAGTTATGCGCGTTTCATTTGTGCTGCTCATCTCCGGCGTTTTCTACGGCAGTTTCATCTATGTGCAGGTGATGACGAACGGAGGACCGAATTGGTCTTCGGAAACGCTGGTCAACTATTTGTACTACCAAGCTTTCAAAAATTTCAACATGGGTTACGCAACCGCGATCGGGCTCGTCGTCTTCCTGATCGGCATCACCTTGGCATTTCTGTCGAACAGACTGACCAGAAAGGACACCGTCGAGTTTTGACGGGCGGGTGAACGCGATGAATGAAGCTTCCGTTGGCAAGAAGATATCGCGAGCCGGAATCAGGATGATCCTGATCGTGTTCGCGGCGACGGTCATTCTTCCTTTTCTATGGCTGATCTACAGCTCTTTCAAAACCTCCCGTGAGTTCATGGAGAATCCCTTGAATTTGCCGAAGCAGCTGTATTTCGATAATTACGTCCATGCCTGGGTGCAGGCCAACATGGGCAGCTACTTTATCAATTCCATTCTCATTTCCGTCGTTTCGCTGGCATGTACTTTGCTGATCAGCGTTACGTCCGCGTACGCGATCACCAGATTTGTGAATGCATACACCAAATTCCTGAAGGGGCTGTACATCTCCACCTTCTTCCTCCCAGGGATCGTCGGTCTAGTGCCGCTATTCCTGATGATGAACGACATGCACCTGATCAATAACCGCTTCGGCATGATTATCGTTTACATTGCTTTGAATATTTCGTTTTCCGTATTCGTGCTCAGTGGTTTCGTAAGCAACATCGCGAAGGATTACGAAGAGGCGGCTTTCATCGACGGGGCATCCCGCTATGGAATTTTGTTCAAGGTGATCATTCCGCTGTCGATGCCGGCCATTGTGACGGTTTCCGTGTTCGTCTTCCTAGGGCTATGGAACGAGTTCCTTTACGCTTATACATTCCTCACGGATGAAGCTATAATGACGATTCCGATCGGGCTCAACAACCTGTTTGCCGTCCAGAAATACCAAACCGATTGGGGAGCGCTCTTCGCAGGACTTGTTATGGTGCTCATTCCGACGTTGCTCTTCTACGCGCTTGTCCAAAAACACATCACGTCGGGGATCGCAGCAGGCGGTATTAAAATGTAAGAAGGGTGTTGGAATTCATTCATGAGAGAAAAAACGATCGTTATCATCACCAATGCAGACAGCGACTTGTCGGCGCTGCTGGAGAGATCTCCCGTGAACACGGTCACGATGACGGCAGACTCCTTGAAAACAAGCGTGCTGGACGCTTGTTCGGCCGTTGCCATCCTGGGCGGCACGGAGGAGAAGCCTCTTCTTTTTCACCCGCGGGAAAGAATGCTCGTTGAAAAACAGCTGCAAGCCGGTAAGCGAATATTCGCCGAGTATTGCGGCAGCATTGGGCATGTTTACTCCGAGCCGCCGGTTTCTACCCGGTTTGAGCGGGTTGTATTCACCGCGGAAAAGCAAATCAACGGGGTGCTTCCTGGAGACATCTTAGACGAACAATGCAACACGAGAATCCGTCCGCATGACATCGCCTGTACCTTTTCTCGCCCGATTCTTCAATATGCCAGAGGAAAAGACCACAGCAGTTCGGTGGTAGACGAGAAGCTGCTGGCATCTGTCTCCGACAGGGCGTTGTGGTTCGACGAACCCGAGAACCTGCTTATCTGCAGCTTCCGGATGGCGAATTTCAAAAGAGCAAGGTTCTCGCCGAATGCCAAATGGGAAGGCATCGTGAAGTTCATTCTGGAATGGCTTTGTGAGGAATCCGTTCCAATCTCCGGGCTGAATGCCCCATACCGTTTCGAGCCCTTTCAACCGAATGTGCCGCTGGAGGTTCAAACGGACGACACGATCGGCAAGGCTATCGGCTGGTTCGAAGAGGCGGGAATGCTTCTGAACATGGGAAAGGACGGCGTACAGGAGGGCTTCGGAACTGAAGTTTATGCCGATGGTACCCAGCGGCTGATGCCATCCATCAGAATAGATTGCGTCGCGGAAGTGTCCATGGCCTACTTCATGCATGGCCTGTTGACGAAAGATAAACGGAGCCTGGACATCTCCGACAATCTGATGTCGGTTTGCTTCGATCTTATGCAAATCAAGGAACAATCGCCGCTCAAGGGGATGCTGCGCTGGACGCAGGAAGCCTGGGGTGTTTGCTATCAGGATGACGCGGCAAGGGTGCTTATTCCGCAATTGCTGAAGTGCTTGTACACTGGTTCCACGCAGTATTTGCAGGAATGTGCCGATGCGCTGGACTTTTTGGTCCGGACGACGGGAACGGACGGATTGCGGCCATTCCGAACAGACAATATCGACCTTACGGAGGAGAAGATCCGGAAATTGTCATCGGCACCGGCTCGATTCTATTGCGCACACTACAATGCGTTTTACCATGGAGCGCTCCTGCTAGCCTATAAACTTACGGGTAACGAACGATACAAGGAAGTTGGCGTGCGAGGATTGGAATCGCTCATGTCCGTATATCCGAATACTCGGAGAGAGTACAGCGAGACGCAGGAGATGTGCCGGTTGATCATGCCTCTGTCTTGGCTTTACTGGGTAACGGGGGAAGGCCGGCATAAGGAATGGCTGTACGGTGTGACGGAAGATTTGAAAAGGCTTCGGCATCCTTCGGGCGGTTATTTGGAATGGGATACGGGGTATCAAGCGGATCGCAGCAATTCCAAGGACGGAGAAGAGAGCACCATGTTGACCCGTAACGGTGATCCGATCGTGGATTTGCTGTATTCCCTGAACTGGCTGCCGACAGCTTTCGCGCAAGCCTATTTCGTGACCAAAGACGACTCTTTCAAAGAACTGTGTGAGGATATGGCGAAGTTCCTCATTTCCACTCAGGTGCACAGCGATAATAAGACGATAAACGGGGGGTGGGCGAGAGCCTTGGACGTCGACATGTTAGAAGTGTATGGATTGCCTGCAGACGTTGGATGGGGACCTTGGGCGATTGAGTCCGGTTGGACGGTCGCCGAAATCGCATCAGGCTTGACGATGTGGAGGCTGGAAAAGGAATTGATCAAGCATTATGGGTGAAGTGACGATTCGCACCACAAAAAAACCATTCGGCTCCATAATAGAGCGAATGGTTTTTTTGTGGAATTATATCTGCTTAGTATCCGTATATCTCTATCTCATCTACAAACATCCAATCCGCATTGGAGGCTCCATAAGTTTTGGAAACCGTCACTTTGACATATCTTGCCGTTGTGTTGGCAAATCCCGCATTAAACCAATTGTTTGCAGGCGTCGTAACCACTGCTTTCTGAGTGTAATTGACGTTATCCGGACTTGTGGACACGGTTACACTGTCCGGCTTATAGTTATGAACCGATCCATTATAGGCTAACAATTTAACCAGATTTAATGTCTTGTTCGCTCCTAAGTCAAAGATAATATCGGTTGTCTTGGTCTGGCCGCTCGCAAGAGGATAGCCGTAGGACTTCCCGTCGCCGTAAGCGCCTGCCCATATGCCGTTCGTAGATTCAAGGTTGCCGGTATCCGGGTAACTCGCATCCGGGGCTGACGATTTGCTGTATGCGATGCCTGCCGCCAAATTGGTCGGCGATGGCTCAGTCCCGAATACGCCGATTTCATCCAAGAATAAATAGTCGGCACCGGATACTCCCGTCTTGGTTATATCAAGCTTCACATATCGTGCAGTCGCATTGGCGAACGGTATATCGTACCACCATCCGGTATACCAGGAAGACTCGCCTCGGGTGACATAGGTGTTGGGCGCAGCGTTGGTGCTTGTAGATACGACAACATTATCCGGTCCGAAACCGTGAACCCCATTTTCAAACCTTCTGAGCTTCACCAGATTCACCGTCTTGTCGCTTCCCAAATCCAACGTGACGGTTACGGTTTTGGTGTTCCCAACGCCCACGTAGTAGCCATAGGATTTTCCGTCTACGGCATAATCACCTGACAGGATACCATCTGTCGACTCTACGCCGCCCGTATCCGGAAACCCGCCGCTCGGCGCTTCCGATTTGGCATACGATTTGCCGAGCGCAAGATTAGCCGGAGGTGTTCCCGCAGGTCCATACACCTCGATCTCATCGACGAACATCCAATCCGCGAATCCGGCCACATTCAATGTTTTTTTATAGTTGACCTTGATATATCTCGCCGAAGAATCCAGGAAAGTGAATTCATACCAGAGCCCGTCCGTACTGGTTGCATAGGTTACCTTGCCCTTTGGCGTAAAATTGATATTGTCCGTACTGGTGAATATCTCTACGCTGTCGGGTGAATAATGCGCATTGGTTTCTTCGAATTTACTGATCTTAACCTCATTCACCCACTGTGCCGAGCCTAAATCTACCGATACATCCACAGACTTGACCTGTCCGTCAGTCCCGGAATAACCGTAATTTTTGAAATCGAGATAGTTTGACGAAGCAACCCCGTCGGTAGATTCGCTATTGTTCGAATCGGCGTACGCTGCGTGCGGCGCCTCCGATTTGCTATAGGTTTTTCCTGCCGCGAGATTTACCTTGGGCAGTTGGGCTCCCGCCACTTCCAAATCGAAGATAGTGTAGGCACTTCCGCTACCGGCTGTGGCATTGACACGTATATACCTAGCTTTCGCATTGACACCGCTGAAGTCGTCCCCGCCGTTTCCGCCGGTGATCGCTGCCGCATCCACCCAGTTGGTTCCATTGTAAGAAGTTTGGACTTTATAGCTCATTGCATAGGGCGCACCCCATTTGATTTTGACGGCATCCACCTGATACTGGGCTCCAAGATCCACTGCAATCCACTGAGAACCTGCTGCAGTCGTTTGCCACTTGGTCGCTGAGTTGCTGTCTACCGCATAGCCGGCCTCACTGCCGGCAAGCTGAGTCGACGACGTGACCGTCTTGCCTGCGGCGAGGTCGGAGATGAATGGTTGTCCGGCAGCGGTTCTAAGCAAAATATTGCGCATCCGGATCATCTGGCCGATATCCCGCGAGTAAGTAGTACCATTGGCGACCAGGCTGGAAGCTATGCCTTTGGCCACCTCGGGATTGGTTTGCTCCACGATCTTGAGCAGCTCGTAATCTTCCAGTCCGTCACGCTGCGCTTCAAGCCGGATGGAATTTTTAAGCTTTTTGTTGGGTACATCAGGCTGTACAAGATGAAGGTCTCCCTTGGCCGGTTGATTATCCATGGCCAGATCCCAATGATTGTAGCCGTAATGCAGGTACCCTGTCGTTCCTGAAGTGTATGCGTGCCATGACATGGCTCTGTTCATCCATACGGGTTGATCAATAAACCTGTTCAAATACATTCCTCTTGGAACACCGCAAGTATACATCCATACCTCTTCGTTATTCGGGGAGGCTTGTCTTGCTTCAAAGAACGATTTATTGGTGTCAAAGGTTTCCGAAAGAGGCACCCAAACATCAACGTAATTTGCCAGCTGCGTGTACAACGACGGTGAGCCGTACATGGCATCCCCGAACTTGATATCCGGCCAATGTACCCTTACTTTGTTCGCCAAATTTTTATACTCATCGATAATTCCTTGATCGGACGGCTCGTCTCTGACATGCTGCCACCATATGCTGGCCCAAGTTCTTCCGTCAGGGAGCAGCTTACTCTCCAGGTGAGCTTTAAGTGCGGGGAAAAATTGATTGATCCAATTGACCAGCTTCGGGTCGTTCGGCGAGTTGAGAATCCAGTTTCGAAAAAGATTTCCATTGGCATCCCTGTCGATAATGACACCCGTGGTAAAACCTTCAAGCCTCTTGACCGTACCTCTATCGATAAAAAACTGGATGACTTGGTCAAATACGCTCCAATTGAACGTATACACCCCATTGGCGCCAAGAGTCGAACCCCCGTCTAACAGCATGTACACATAATTGACAGGAATGCTGTTCATCCGGTAATCCTTCGCATTCTGAGCGAAGTTTTCCATCAGCGTCCACCAGTCCGCAGACAGCCTCGGGTAACCATATGCATTTTTGAGATTGTCGCCATTCACAACGTCCGTGGAATCGGGACCGTAAAACTGCATCCACTGTGAGTTATTGAACGTGCTGTCCTTCGCGTCCGGAATGGTGACATTTTGCACATCAATCGTAACGCCAACCGCAAAATTGCCCTTTGTCGTATTGACGGTAGCTGTGCCCGTGTAAATGCCGGCTGCTGCAGTCGCAGGTATGAATGCCCGGATCCAGATCGGCTGGGTCGTATTGGCGGCGACGGCCAGCGTCGGATTGTTGGACAGCGACTCCGGATAGTAGCCCGGCCCTTTTCTTACCACATTGTCTGTCGTAATCGAGTTCTGATTCAAGTATTCGTATTCGACGTACTGGTACTTGAGGTTGCTCGATGCGATCGTATTCCCGCCGCTCGTCATATTGGTGAACGTTACGCCGTTGATCGTGAATGCCGAATCCCTTCGAATCAGAATTTGCGCGGCCTCGAATTCGTTTTTGGCGGCCGAGAGCCGGATGGAGGTACTGGAATCCGCCGTTCGGATCGTGTGCTTGAATACGTTTACATAAGATGACTCCGTCCATACCTCCACATAATTCGCGTGGGCGGCCATGCCACCGATGAACAGCGAACTCAGAATGATAACCAGTACCAGCGATGTACTTAGCGGCTTTTTCAACTTATCCATTGACACTCCACCTCGTTCAGTTATTTAAATTACCTCTGTTACCACTGCGCCACGGAACCGTTCAAAACTGCCGTTTTCTCATGCCCCTGCCTCCTCTTCTGTTTATTAAATCCCGATATGAAAGCGCTTATCCAAATTTCATGATACAGAAAATACTAGGACGGATATGCCATATCCTATATTCGCTCAGCCATTTCTTAGCGCAGGAGTTGAAACGGGGCGAGATCGTTCTTCTGCGTCGGCGCGCAGGAAACAGAGTTGAGAATTTTCGCTTGAAATAATGAAAAAAACATGATAATTTATAAATGTAATTAAATTTACTAGATATAATTAAAAATATGTATCTGAAAAACATACTTAAACCGAAATGAAGCGAGGAATGAAATCATGAAGCAGACAATCAATCACGCGAATCAAACGATCGTTACCGGCGGCGCACTGCAGATGATTCAGAGCGTTTACAAGCAGCTAAGGAAATCGGAGAAAGCGGTAGCCGATTATATTACGGAGAATCCCGAGAAGGTGATCAACAGCAACATTTCGGAAATTGCCAAAGAAAGCAATGTCAGCGAAGCGACGGTAATCCGCTTTTGCAAAACGGCAGGGTTTTCCGGTTTTCAGGATCTGAAGGTGACGTTGGCAAGAGGAGCCGCTCATTTCGACTCGCCCACCATTTACGAGAACATCAAAAAAGGCGACAGCCTTAGCACCGCCTTGGAGAAAATGTATGCCAACAATATGCAAGCATTGAACGGCACCTACCAGTGTCTGGACCTGAACCAGCTTCAGGAAGTGTCCAAAGTGGTCAGCCAAGCCAGATTCGTATATTTGATCGGAGTGGGCACTTCCGGTTTGGTCGCGGAATACGCCGAATACCGGTTCACACGGATCGGATTGACGACCCGGGCATATACCGAAAGCCATCAAATCGCTCTGGCTACGACGTCCGTTCGCAAGTCCGACGTCGTCATCGCGATTTCGCAGTCCGGCAGCACCAAGGCGATTGTCGAACCTCTCGAAATTGCCAAGGGCAAGGGAGCGATCACGATTGCCATTACAGGCCACCCCTATTCGCCAATTGCCAAGATCAGCAATTACGTGCTGCGGAACACCGTGCACGAAGCCCCATTCGACAGCGGCGGGATGCCGTCCTTGATGGCTCAATTGAGCGTGGTGGACGGGCTTATGGCCGGAGCGTCGCTCGAGAGCTTCGACACTTCCATTCAGATGATTCAAGAAACCGCGGAAGCGTTGAAATCCAAAAAATACTAAGAACTCTCAAAAACTACCAAATAAAACCGAATAGGAAGTGCCTGCGTGAACAAATATTACGAGAAAGTGAAGGGTATCCTGGAACAATGCTTCCAAACCCAGCAGAAGGATATTCTCAAGGCGGCGGAGTGCGGCGCGCAAGCGGTCATGGCGAACAAACAGCTGTTCTTCTTCGGCACCGGCCATTCCCATATGCTGGCGGAGGAAGTGTACTACAGGGCCGGCGGACTGAAAAATATTAAGCCGATACTGGAATCCGCTCTTATGCTCCACGAGGGCGGAACCAAGAGCACCCGGATGGAACGGCTCGAGGATTATGCAGCGATTTTGCTCGACGAGCATAAGGTTGAAGCGGGAGACGTTCTGTTCATTATCTCCAACTCCGGATTAAACGCAGTACCTATAGAAATGGCGATCGGAGCCAAAGCAAGGGGCGTCAAAGTGGTCGCTTTGACGAATCTGAATCATTCGGCCCCGGCGAAACCGAGGCACCGGAGCGGCAAGAAGCTGTATGAGATTGCCGACATCGTTATTGACAACTGCGGCTTGCCGGGCGATGCTGCCGTCCATCTGGATGCGATCGGATTGTCGGTCGGTCCGACATCGACCGTCGTAGGAGCATTCATCGTTAACGCGATGATCGTCCAACTGGTCGAAAACCTGATCGCAGCCGGATTCGTACCCCAAATTTACCTGAGCGCCAACGTCGAAGAAGGGGACGAACATAATGCGAAAATGATCGAGTCCGCAGCGGCGGAAAGGCAGGGGGGATAATGCCGGTCTTCGTTCTCGGTATCGATGGAGGCGGTTCCAAGACGGAAGCGATGCTTATGGATGAGGCAACCGGACGCACGATAACGATTCAAGGCGGCGGAATAAACACCATCGTCGAGAGTATGGATCGTTCCGCAAGCCACCTCGAAATGCTGATTCATGCAATCGACTCGATCATGGAACAGGAGTCGGGAGCGGTAAAGGCCGTATGCATCGGTTCCGCCGCGATTCTCGAAGAAGACCAGGATCATTGGAGCGTCAAGCGGCTGTCGGAAGCTTTCCCGCTTGCGCAGGTGCTGGGAGTAATCGACTCCCGCATTGCGCTTGAAGGAGCGTTGAACGGCCGTCCGGGTGTCGTCGTTGCGGCGGGTACGGGTTCCATCTCCTACTCCATGGACGACAAAGGAATAATGCGGAGATGCGGAGGCTGGGGACCCTTGTTCGGAGACGAGGGCAGCGGATATTGGATCGGCTGCGAAACGCTCCGGACAGTCGCCAAGCATATGGATGGACGCGGAGCGGCCACTATGCTGACGGAGAGGCTGCAGGAAAAGCTTCAGGTTAGAAACGGTGTCGAGTTTATCAACAAAGTGTATGGGCTCATGAACAGAAGCGAAATCGCTTCGCTTGCGATCGAGACAGGGACATGCGCGAATCTGGGGGACGGGGAGGCCATCCGGATTTTGAGCGAAGCGGGAGAACATTTGGCGGATTTGGCAGTGGCTGTCACCCGGAGCACGCCATGGGACAGCAAGCCGGCGATATCATATGCGGGCGGGATCTTTCGGCTGGGGGAACTGATCATGTCTTCGTTCATCCCCCGTCTGGGAGAATGGGGATCCGCATTGAAGGAACCGCTCCATTCTCCTTCATATGGCGCTGTCATGCTGGCCCGTAAACAATTCGGAATGAATCGTATAGGGACATGAATGCCGAACACCGGTCCGGAGGCGACAAGTATGAAAATGGGATTTGCCAAGACCGATATCACGCCCTCGCTGCCCTGCTATCTGGGGGGGTACGAATTGCGGAAAGAAGCAGCAACCGCCGTTCATAGGCCGTTATACTGCCGAACGATGGCCGGCGATGACGACGGAATTCGGTTCGCGATCGTTTGCCTCGATCTTCTGGGCATCGACAAACGGCTTCGGGACGATGTATGTGCAGCAGTCGAGAAGACCGCCGGAATACATGCGGACAGGATCACCCTTATTGCTTCTCACACACATTCCGCGATCGAAGGAATACCTGATATCCTGCATCAAGGGCTTTGGATGGCAGGGAGCGGCGCTCATGTCCCCCATACGTATCGGCGGCAGATTGTCGACACGATCGCCGCCGATGCAAGGTCTGCGATCGAACGCGCCCGCGAAGCCAGCATACGATGGTTTCGTGCGGATTGTCCGGGAATAGCCGGCAACCGCCGCAAGCAAGGCGATTGGGCGGATTCGAGATTGCATTGGATGAAAGCGTTTGCTGCCGACTCGAACGAGCTTATGGGAGGGCTGCTTCATTTTGCCTGCCATCCTACCGTTATCGGACCCGAAGCCGGTGTTATATCTTCGGATTTTCCGGGTGTGCTGCAGGCTGAGCTTGAAGCGGATTATAACGGCGTTTTCCTGTTCGCCAACGGAGCGGCAGGGGACATAAGCACGAGGTTTACGCGGCAAGGGGCCGGACCGCTGGAAGCGGATCGGATCGGACGTGTGCTGTTATCCGCTCTTGAAGGGGCCGAATCCATCGGCGGAGAGCCGTCCGCCTATCCTTCCTATTCAAGTTCGCTCATACCGTTCGCGTTCACGGACAGGAAAACCGGCGGTCTGATCCGAACGGACCTTCAAATGGCGACGCTGGGCGGGATGATCCTGTGGCTCGTGCCTGGCGAACCTTTCGCAAGCGTCGCGCGGAATTTGATGGAACGCCGGCCAGATCATCTCGTCGTCGGATTCGCCAACGATTACATCGGCTACATACCTGATGTTCAGTCGTGGCCCAAGGGGGGCTATGAAGTGGAGGTTAGCCGGATCGGAATTGAAGATTCGGACAAAATGTGGAGGTGTTTTCAATGAGACGGGTTCGATTGGTTCAGGCGGTCAAACCGTGTTTGCTGCTGATTGGCATGGTATTCGCCGTATTTGTTTTTCAAGCGAAGGAAACGTACGCCATCGCCAACGTGGAAAAAATTATTCCCACCCCCCAGCAAGTGACTTATACGGAAAACTTCCTGACGCTATACGATGGGACTTCTTTTTCCGCGGCGATCGTGAAAGGGCACGACGCGCCGCAAGCCGAACTGGAAGGCGTCTACTTGCTGCAGAGTGTCATCGCGAGACAGACGGGCGCCAACATACCGGTCATCAACGACAATGGCAATTATTCCGCCTACTCCGTTATCCTTTCCGTCGGAACGTCCGGCTCGAATGCATTGAATGCCAATTTAATAAACGCTAACAGCATCGTCATTCCAAGCCATTCGGAAGGATATGCAATCGAAAAAGTAACCAGCGGTACGCAAAACATATTCGTTGTAACCGGCAAAGAAGCGATCGGCAGCTATTACGGTTCGACAAGCCTTGCGCAGATGGTCAAGAAAAACGGCAGCAATACGCAACTGCGGGTCCTGTCCGTAAGGGATTACCCCGATATGCAGGTTCGTGCGGTCAAAGACATTTTTACGGCCGAAGGCATGTTCAGTTATGCGGACACGGCCGAATGGATGAGTTTTCTGGCCAAGACGAAGATGAACGTCTTCAGTCTCTGCTACACACACTTGTCCGCAACCGGGTGGCGCAACCCGCCGGCCGACTATATTCGCGCAGTCAAAAATTTGGGCAATTACGAGCGGGATCGCGGCACGATCAAGTTCATGCAGGAAATCAACCCGGGCATCACTGGCGGGCTGCCGGCCAATACCGCCGAATTGAATCAGTTGGTGCGAACTTACAAATATGGTCTTGACGAAGGCGGCAGCCAAATTATGCTGGCCTTTGACGATCAAGGCAGCACAACGCCTGCATCGCACAGGGACATGGCAAATTTGCTTTACGACAGCTTCCAGGGGCAGGAAGGCTTTTACCTGGTTACCGTACCGCAACCCTACCATTTGGAATATACCAACCTGGCTTCATATATGAGCCAATACTCCAACGGTCTTCGTCCCGCTATCGGCGCAATCTGGACTGGAGATACGCTATGGTCGCATTATACGACACCGGCTCACGCCAATACATGGAGATCCTATACGGCCAATCCGCAGAAATACCCTTTCTACTGGCATAACGATCCCGTTCTGATGGGCACGTTGCTGCATACCGGCTGGCAGCCGTCGCAGTACTATTTTGCCGACGGCAAGGTTCCTTTCAAGGGAGTCAACCTGAACGGGGGATATATCTGGAACAACATGCAGACGTATACGTCGGACGGTGCGATCGAGAACATTTTCAGACAATCCACTGCACACAAAATATACGCTATTTCTCTGGCCGACTGGATGTGGAATCCGGATGCGTATCAGAATACGGCCGACGGATTCAATCGGGCCAAGCGTTATTGGGATACGATCGTCGCCGATCCGGGTTTCATGAAGATGGCAACGGCTTCCTCGCAATTTAGCGCTGCCTACGGGCCGGGGCTGGCCGTGGACGGACTGAACAGCGACGAACAGACGGATAACGTGTGGGCTACAGCCAGCGGTCAACCGACAACGAACGCCTGGTGGAAACTCGATTTGGGCGGCGCGCAAGATATGCATGGCGTAACCATCCGGTTCCGCGAATACAATGGGAAAGCTTATATGGTACCTGCAACTATCACATTCCAGGTCAGCAACGATAATGCGAACTGGACGACGGTCGTCCGCAAAGCGTCTGATGTGCCGCTGGAAAATACAAGCTATGACTCGACTCCCTACTTCTATCACTTCAATGCGAACGCGCGATATTTAAGGTTGCTCTTTGAAGACGGGGGACAAAACAGTCTGATCGAACTGTCCGAAGTGAAAGTGGCCGACGAGAAAGACGCCGTTCCGGCGACGCAGAACAACGTTGCGCTCGGAGCCGCAGCAGCAGCTTCCTCTACGCTGAGTGCATCGTATCCGGCGGACAAAGCCGTCGATGGCATCGTCAGCACATCGACGCTAGATAACGCTTGGGCAAGCACGACCACTGTGGCCAATGCCTGGTGGAGCGCCGGTCTGGGAGGTGTTACCGAAATTCACGGTATCGACGTTCACTTCCGGCAATCGGGCAGCGTTGCTTACAGGGTGCCGAAAAGCATCACATTCCAGACAAGCAACGACAATACGAATTGGACGACCGTGCTGAAGAAGGATACGAACGTACCGTTGGAAGGCAGCGCCTATAACTCCGCCCAGTCGTATCATTACGACGTTCGGGGCAAAGGAAAATACGTTCGGCTGTTGTTCGAGGACGGGTCTCAAAATACGCATATCGAGCTTTCCGAGGTGCGGGTAAATACGGATAATCTCGCCTTAAGAAAGACGGCGACGGCATCCTCCACTTATATCGGCTATGATGCCGGATTAGCTAATGACGGCTTGTCGAGCGACACGACGACGAACAACGCCTGGGCAACCGCAGCTGGACCGACGGTTAACTCCTGGTGGAAAGTGGATCTCGGTTCGAGCCAGAGCTTCAAGACGGTTAACGTGAAATTCCGGGAGTACCCTCAGGGCGCGTCCTACATGATTCCGAAGACGATCACGATCCAGTCGAGCGACGACGATGTCAACTGGACGACGCTGACGTCGCGTTCCGTCCGGGTTCCGGCGACGAACGGCGCTTACGCTTCCGTCAATTATTCTTATCCGGTCAAGGGCAATGGCCGATACGTCAGACTGCTCTTCGAGGACGGCGGCCAGGACTCTCTCATTGAGCTCTCCGAGGTCGAGATTACGAATACGGTGGTGCCCGAATACCAGAGCCGGACAGCCAACATCGCATACGGAAAGACAGCGGTCGCTTCCTCCGCTTTCGGTACGAACTACGCGGCCGGCAAAGCCGTCGACGGCAAAACATCCGGGCAAGAAGCGGAAAATACATGGGCGACGGCGGCCGGTTCGCAGCTGAATTCGTGGTGGCAGGTTGATTTGGGCAAGACGGAATATATCTCGCGGGCCAGCGTCGTTTTCCGCGAATACCCGTATAACCAGGCGTACATGGTGCCCAAGAACATCACGTTCCAGGTAAGCAGCGACGGCGTGAGCTGGACTACGGTGACCTCGAAATCCGGCAATGTTCCTACGATAGGCTCGGCTTATGCATCGCAGCCGTTTTCCTATATATTAAATGCTTCGGGGAGGTTTGTCAGACTTCTATTCGAGGAGGGCAGTCAGGACAGCATCATCGAACTGTCGGAAGTGGAAATTTACAATTAATAATCCTATGAAAAAGAGAAAGGATGTCCATGCCATGAATTTCAAAAAGACGGTAATACCCGCAATGTTAAGCCTGGGTTTAATGTCCGCCCTGGTCGGATGCGGCAGCAACGGAGGCAATGAGGCAAGCCCGACTTCTTCTCCGAGTCCGAGTGTATCCTCATCCGCGAGCTCATCCCCGACTAACGCTTCGGAAGGCTTGAAAGGCAAACTCGAAATCCAGTATTTCGTCGGCGGCTACGGCGATACCTGGTGGAAAGAGACAATTTCCGAATTCGAGAAGATGAACCCGGATCTGGAAGTTGTCCAGCATGCGGGACCGAAAATCAACGAACAGATGAAAACCCGCTGGATCGAGGGCAACCCGCCGGATGTCGTCTACATCGATGGAGACGGAACGTTCACCGAGAAGCTGCTAGTGCAGAACGAACAACTGATGGATATTACAGATTGGATCGCTACGGCCAAGAACTCGGACGGCGAGCCGATCAAGGACCAATTAATCGGACAGCCGAGAAGCTATGACGGCGTTAACTACGCGATACCGCTTGTGTTCGGAGTATTCGGCACTTGGTATGACAAGGCGCTGTTCCAGAAGAACGGCTGGGAAGTTCCAAAGGATTGGGCGGGCTTCCTGGAGCTGAATCAAAAGGCGATGGATGCCGGCATCATTCCATATATTCATCAGGGGCAATACCCGTCTTACATCATTCGCGGTCTGCTCAATTCCGGCTTCGTAACCGAGAACAACGGGGATCCGGCCATACTTAAGGATATTAACGCTCTTAAAGAGGGAGTCTTCAAAAGCGCTCCTGTCATGGGCATGCTGAGCAAGCTGACGGAGATGAACGGCAAAGGCTATATTAACAAAGCAGCGCTTGCGCTTAACCACACGGATTCCCAGAACCAATGGCTGCAGCATAAAGCAATATTCATCCCTTGCGGCTTGTGGCTGGAAAACGAAATGAAGAAAACGATGCCGGAAGGCTTCGACTACGGATTCATTCCGTCCGTTACCCAAGCGCAAGGCGGCAAGTTCGTCGCCGTACCTTACACGAACGAAATCGGCATCGCCAAGGAAGCTAAGAACGTCGATGCGGCCAAAGCATTCCTGCAATTCGTGTTCACGAAGAAGGCCGCCATCCGCTGGGCGGAAACGACCGGCGCTCTAATGAACCTCAAGGTCGACCTGGAGTCGACCCAAGCAAGCGGCGCGGTTAAGAGCGCAATGAGTTACCTGAATTCGGACAATACGATCGTCGCTTCTGTGGACAATGAGATGGACCCGACCGTAGCGAAAGCGATGGACGATGCGACGGCTGCCTTGCTCGGAGAGAAGATCACGAAAGAAGAGTGGGCGGACCGTATGGAGAAAGCGGCTGCTGCGGCTAGAAAATAAGACATCAATCAGGGGGATGAGGTAACGGGTTTTCTCGTCTCCATCCCCCTTCTCTTTAGGAAGGTGAATAACGAATGATAGCGGAGCGTAACAAAAAATTGTATTCCAAAGGTCAATATACATGGTTCTTGATCGTGTTCATCGTTCCGACTTTCGCGCTCTTCTGCCTGCTTACTTTGTATCCGATGGTTAGAGGGGTCTACACCAGCTTTTTCGATTGGACCGGCACTTCTTCCAAAATGACTTTCATCGGTCTAGACAATTACCGCAAACTGTTCGACGACGAGATTATCCCCCGCACGATTCAGCATGATTATTTTCTGGTGTTCTGGAAGGTTTTGCTCATTCTGCTTTTTGCGACCGTGTTCGCTGTAGCCCTAACTCGGTTGAAATTGCGGGAAAGCGCGTTTTTCCGGGCCGTATTTTTCTTCCCGAATATGATTTCGGTCGTTGTTATCGGTGTTCTGTGGCGGTTCATATACAACCCGAACCTGGGATTTCTGAATTCCTTCCTCTCCCTCTTTACGGAGAAACCGGTGTCTATCGCGTGGCTGGGGGATTCCGATCTGGCCCTGGCTGCCCTCGTTCCTCCGAGCGTATGGGCGGGCATCGGTTTTTATATGGTTCTGATTATGTCCGGCATTATGGGCATCTCCGAGAGCTTGTATGAATCTGCGAGAATCGACGGAGCCGGCGAGTGGAAGCAATTCACAAGACTGACCATACCGCTCGTATGGGAACAGATCAAGGTTTCATTGCTATCCATCGTCATGACAACTTTAAACGGTTCCTTCCTGATCGTGTGGTTGATGACGGAGGGGGGGCCGGACAATTCGACGCAGGTGATGGGATCTTACTTATACCAAGTCGGCTTTAAGCAGTATCAAATGGGCTATGCGACTGCTATAGGCGTAATGATTCTGGTGTTATCCTTGCTGACGACGGTGTTATTGAATCGGCTCCTGAGAAGGGAGACGCATGAGTGGTAATCCGGATCGCAGTGCCAAGCCTACAATGCCAGATGGGGGATCATCATGTTTAAACGAATGTTGAGAGTTTCATTGTGGGTATGGGGCTTATGTGTCCTCTACCCGCTATTCTGGACGGTCACCACTTCGCTTAAGAGTACGGGCCAATTCAATTTGGGCCATGCCTGGGATTTGCCGCGACTTCCGCTTCAATTCGTAAATTTTTCCGACGCGTGGCAGAAAGCGCACTTCGGAACCTACTTTTTGAATTCCACGGCGGTTGTGCTATCAGCCGTCGTTCTATCGCTTCTGCTGTCGGCAACCACCGCCTTCATTATGGCTAGGCATCCTTTTCGCGGAAGCGGCCTAATGTTCGGACTGTATATTTCCACTATGATGATTCCGACGATTTTGGGTCTTGTACCGCTTTTCTTCTTCATGTCCTCGCTGCATTTGACGAATTCGTTAACGGGGTTAAGCCTGCTTTATACGATTATACAAGTTCCGTTCGGCGTTTTCGTTCTGGTCGGCTTTTTCAAAGCCATGCCCGGCGAATTGGAAGCTGCGGCGGCTATCGACGGCTGCGGCATCTTCGGCACTTTCTTCAAGATCATGCTGCCTCTCGCCCGATCGGGACTTGTAACCGTCGCCATCATGAACGCGTTGGCCTATTGGAACGAGTATTTGTTCGCTTTGGTGCTGGTCGGATCCCCGGAAAAATATACGGTATCGATCGGACTTTCGTTCTTACAAGGCGAAATGCAATACAGCGTTGAATGGGGCGTGTTGTTCGCGGCCTTAATCATTTCCGTCGTTCCTGTGTTCCTGCTGTACGTGTTCTTCCAACGGCAAATTACGGCAGGCTTGACCGCGGGAGCTTTGAAAGGGTAACGAGTGGATGGAGAGAATCCCAATTAAGGAGGAGATTATGTGAAAAAGGTTAAATTCGTGTATTTATTGCTGGCATTTACAATGGTATTCTCCATGTTTACATGGGGTAACGAGCACGTTGGGGCGGAAGGAACCAATCTTGCATTGTTCAAAACGGCTTCCGCCTCGTCCATATTTAGTTCTGCTTATTCTGCGGACAAAGCCATTGACGGGCTAAATAACAAAGACGATACGGAAAACGCCTGGGCATCCGCAAACGGTCAATCCACGGTAAATCAGTGGTGGAAGGTCGACCTTGGCCAAACATCCAACATTGGGAAAGTCAATGTGGTCTTCAGGTCGGTCAACGGTATCGCTTATTACGTGCCCAAGTCGATCACTTTCCAAGTCAGCAACGATGGAACGAACTGGACGACCGTGATTTCAAAATCGACGAATGTCCCCACTGAAGGAAGCGCATACAACTCCACTCCCTATACCTATACCCTGAATCAAAGCGGCCGATATGTAAGACTGCTTTTCGAAACCGGATCGCAAAATATATTGGTTGAATTATCAGAGGTTGATCTCAATCCTGCCAATCTTGCATTAAACAAAATGGCTTCCGCTTCGTCCATGTTTAGTTCTGCTTATTCTGCAGCTAAAGCTGTCGACGGGCTGGACAACAAAGACGATACAGAGAACGCTTGGGCATCCGCAAACGGTCAATCCACGGTAAATCAGTGGTGGAGGGTCGACCTTGGTCAAACATCCAATATCGGGAAAGTCAATGTGGTCTTCAGGTCGGTCAACGGTATCGCTTATTACGTGCCCAAGTCGATCACCTTCCAAGTCAGCAACGATGGAACGAACTGGACGACCGTTATTTCAAAATCGACGAATGTCCCAACTGAAGGAAGCGCATACAACTCCACTCCCTATACCTATACCCTGAATCAAAGCGGCCGATATGTAAGGTTGCTTTTTGAAACCGGCTCGCAAAATATATTGGTTGAATTATCAGAGGTTGAGGCCTACTTGCGCGCATCAAGCAGTGCAATCCCCTTCTATGATACATTTGACGCCGGTACGTTAGGTGTCGGCTGGGTGGCGGATAAGGATCCGCGCGCATCGATCTCCGTTTCAGACGGCATGTTGAATATAACCGGTCCTGTCAATGCCTATGCCCATATAGAAAGAGCCATCGATGACGACAATGTCAGAGTCGGCGCTAATCTGACGACACTCGACGGAGGATGGTCTTGGGGTACAGGCGTAGCATTATATTGGGATAAGTTGAACTGGGTCAAGATTACAAATTATCCTTATGAAGGTGGATTGGGCGGGTGGTACGGCGCGGCTGGCGGCGGCGGTAAGCACTATGTTGAGGAGAGTATAGGCGGGGTCGTTACTTCATATAACTTTGCTCCGTCCTATGGGCGTCAATTCCGCAGGCTTGCCATAGAAATCGGCGTGGATTGCATTCGTTATCTGGCCAGCAACGACGGTGTGAAATGGACTGCTATACGAACGGCAAACAGGCCGTCAAGCCTTCTGGGCAGAGCGCCTTCCAAATTTATAATAGGCAGAGGCTATAGTGACGGGGCCGCTTACCCTGGGGACGATATGGACAATAGTTATGCTGCGGTTGGAAGCTCTGCAACCACATATGTTAAAGATTCCTTTATAGAATATACGCCTGGCAGCAGCTTATATTTAAGTGATGTAGAGAAAAATGAGTTAGCGATTTGGGGAAGAGATTGGAAAGGGGAGGACATCTTGTCCGAGCCGGGCGATCCGACTTTTGACAGGGTCGGTTCGCTGTTCCCGAAAATGAAATACTCTCGCGAAATCATAGGTGTCAAAAACTCCACACAAGATATAGGCGTAGCTTTTGACGGTTCGCTGCAGTTCAATAACGCAATCACTTCCGACTACAGCAACCCCAACATAGCAAATGTCGGGATATGGGAAGTGACAAGCGCTCCTTCAATCAGACTGGGTTTTGAACCGGGTACGGTCAAGAAAAGCCTTCTTAACGGTTTGCCTATTGTAACATGCACTTATGATGATTTTGACGGACTTCAATATGAACAGACCGTGTATGGAGCTTCGCTAAATCAGAGCCCGACCGAGCTGGTGTACGCCTACAGCCGCATGAAAGTTACGAATCCCGGAGCTTCTTCGAAAACAATCGGCCTCCGTTTCCGAAAAAATACGACCTCGGTTTCGGCGGATTGGAGCCTGGTCATACCTGCCGGAGGAAGCCAGTCGGTGTATATTAAAGTCCCGTTCACATTTGCTTCCATAACTAAAGTGGATGCAATCGAATACGATTTCAATTACAACTATGTAAGAGATTATTGGACGAACCTGTTATCTCAAGGCATGACGGTAAACACGCCGGAACAGAGAGTGAACGAAGCGTACCGTGCTTGGAGGTCTTATGCTTTCCTGAATGCGGATGGTCAAAATTTATTTGACGGTTCAGGATTTTACGATATGGAATACGGATATTCAGCGCAGCATCAAATAAGGGCTCTTGACCAGGACGGATATCATGCGGACGCGGATGTATATCTGCGAAAGAGCCTGTCGCAAGTATCGCCTGCCGGTCTTTATACTGAGAATTTCGGCGTTGCGGATCAAGGGGCTTTATTGACTTCGCTTGCACATCACTATAAGCTGACGCGGGATGCCGCTTTCATGAGCTATGCGAAACCGATTGTAGTCAATATGGCTAACTGGATAAAGAATACTCGAGCTGCGCAAACAGGAACAGGGGCACTTCACGGATTGATTTATTATGCGCCTTATGCGGACCATCCCGCTCCGGCATATGCCTATTTTACCGACACGTCATTATGCAAAGGACTTGAAGACGCTATTGAAGCGCTTCAGCTTGCAGGATATACTGCCGATGCCAATTTGTTCGTAGCAGAGGCAGCCGATTACCGCAGCGATATACTGGCTTCGATGAATGCATCGGTATTCGTGCATGACGGGTTCACCTACCTGCCCATGTTTCCTCAAACGCATGAAGCTATACTTGCATCAAACTACAGGGCTGACGACTATTATGGGATGAACTTAAGCATGGTGTTGGATACGAATTTCCTGGATCCTAACAGCACTCTTGCCCAGATCTTGATCAATACGCTCGAGAAACGCGGAGGATTGTCGCTGGGAGCCCTTGCATGGCGGGGAGGGATAGACCATGCGTACGCTCTCGGATATTTGGATAATGTCATGCAGCGCAATGAAACCGAGAAAGGTGTGCTTGGACTTTATGGTTGGCTTGCCTATGGAGTTAGCCAGGATACCTATGGGGGAGTTGAGATTACCAACCACTTGTTCGGCGATAACCATCCGACGCTGCCGCACGGTTTTTCAAATGGCGAGCAGATGCGGCTTCTGCAGATGATGCTGCTTAGGACGGTTGGAAACGAATTGATTGTCGGACAATCCATCCCGCGCAACTGGTTTGAAGATGGAAAAACAATACAAGTACAAAACGCGCCTTCCAAATTCGGACCGTTAAGCTACACCATGAGCTCAAATGCGGCTTCGAATAAAATAACCGTCACCCTGACGCCTCCAACCAGAAATGCGCCGAGTTCCATTAAAGTGAAGCTGCGCCATCCGCAGAGCAAATCAATCGTTGGCGTAACCGTAAACGGCGTGACGCATACGAACTTTAGCGGAGAGACGATAACGCTACAAGGACTTTCGGGAACAACGACACTTGTGGCAAATTACTAAAAGAATGGCTGAGTTCCGCGCGGAGCCGCAACAACTGCGTGGAACTCAGCCAAATTATTATATTCATCGATAATTCCTTGATCGGACGGCTCGTCTCTGACATGCTGCCACCATATGCTGGCTGGAGGAGATCAGGGGAGGGCCTTGTTTACACAAACAAACGGGTATCGTTGTTGCGACCGAAGCGGTAGATCGCGACTAGCGCGAATGCGGCGGCAAAGGCGAACAAGATCGCAAAATTAAGGGACAAGTTGCCGAACGCCGTACCGCTTTGCAGCTTATCGACCGAATCCAGAAGCCAATGCTGCGGAAGGAAGTTCGAAATTTTGCGAATCGAATCCGGCATGATTTCCGCTGGGAAGTAACAACCCGAGAGCAGACATGTCGGCGTGATGATCAGGTTTTGCAGCGCGCCGGCTCCTGAACTGCTCTTGGCAAAGGCGACGATGAGCAACGACAAGCCGATAGCCGCCAGAGCGAATAGAAGAAGGATCGGAATCATTTGACCGTACGGAATGCCGGAATCGATTTTGAAGACGGTTTTCATCATGAATAACGTCAATACGATTTGTATGAGAAGGATGAGAATGTTGACGATCACGTTGGAAAGCACATAAGTTCTTGCCGACACCGGCGATGACAGGAGCCGGAGAAAGGTACGATTTTCTTTTTCCTTGAGGATGAGTTCAGTCAGATTGACGGAAGAGAACATCATGAAGGTGATGAGGAAACCGATCGCTTGATAGGTCATAGCCTTCATGTTGGACGTATCCTTCACGGACTCGGCGGTCAGCTTGAAATTGTGCTGTCGGTATTCGGAATATAGAGCATCGAAAGCGGCTTGGTCGCCTTGTGCTGTTTGGCCTATGGCGGCAACGTTGCCGATATAGCTTTGCAGCAGCGACTTCACGTAAACCGTTACTTGCGCGCCTTTCACGGATACAAGGTTGAGATGCTCGGGTTTGCCTTCCCGCAAGCTTGCCGCGAACCCTTGCTCGAAGAGGAGGCCGCTATCCAGCTTGCTAGCTGCGATATCGTTGTTGAGCGTCTTTTCATCAGTCAGCGTAATTTCGACTTTGCTTAAGCCTTCGACGAAACGAATCGCGTCTTGCGTAATCGCTTGATCTCCATCCATGTTGACGATCCCCACGCGCAGAACGCCACCGTTTGTATTGCCGTATAGGAGCATCGAGATAAGCACCCCGACGATCGGCAATCCAATGTACACCAACCAACTCTTCTTGCTTCGGAACGTATTATTCAACGTTTTACGAATGAGCCAATTCATGTCTTTAAGCATTTAGAGCGCCTCCTGTCTACGCATCGATATAATTGCGATGAGCAGGAATGCCGCAGCGATTCCCACATTAAGTCCGATAGCGGGCAAAGCTCCGGCTACATTGTCGTTGTAAATAATTTGCGCCAACGCTTTATTGGCCCAGCGGAGCGGCGATAAGTTCGTCACGAATCCCAAGAAGGAGTCTGTACCCATAATGGGGAAGTAGGCTCCTCCCACGAACGAAGCGATCTGGAGGAAAATCATGACGACCGAACGGGACGTATCCCCTTTAAGAATATAGCTAAGGCCTAGTCCAAGGCTTACGGCGAGTATGACCTCGGTTACCAGAATAAGGAATACCATGCCGAAGTGGTTTCCCCAATCCGCTTGGAAAGCGAATTTGCTGATGAGCACGACGGCGAGTACGCATAGCAGGTTAATAAGAGTGCAACCGATGACTTTACCTGCGAAAATTTCCCCTTTGCTAACGGGTGCAGCCATTAACCGAAGAGCCGTATTGCGTATTCTCTCGCCGCGGAACAGGAAAGTTCCCGATAAGGCGGAATAAAGAGCGATCATCGTTGTCATCGCCATGGCGTAATAGTCGATGGAACCAGGTTGTTTGTCTGGATTAAGAGCCGTTTCGCGGATATATTCTCCTGGCGCGCTGGCATTGCGGATAATCGCTTCCGCTTTGGAAGGGTCGGATTTAAGCGCTGCCGCCGCCATATTGTAACGGTCCGCGAACGTTGTCAGCATACCTTGTAAAATATTGCTCTCGATGGTCTGTTTACTGCTTCCGTAGTACGTGATACCTTCATTGCTAAGCTCGGCATAAGCGGAATAGCGATCTTCGCTAATTTCCAGTTTGCCATCGGTTCCTGCTGCAAGAGGTGTAATCTTGACGCCTTCTTGCTCGATCGCCTTAGCGAAGCCTTGCCAATATTGCGTCAACTGCGGACTTGCGGCCTCATTCTTGTAGAGCAGCTCAATATTTCCGACGGGCGTGTTGCTCGAAAATACATTCGTTAGTGCTGTGCCGAGAATGAGCATCAGGATGACGGGGAACGCAAGCATGAACACGAATGTTCCTTTTTCTCTTAAGGCGGCTTTGATTTCCTTGATCGCGATGTTCAGTATATTCACGGAAATTTTCCTCCTTAATCGCGGAGATTCCGGCCGGTTAAGGTCAGGAATACCGTTTCCAGATTAGGCGCTTGCTCTTCTACCGAGCGAATTTCGATCTGGTCTTTGATTAATTGCTGGACGATCTTGTTGAGATTGTTGATCTCGCCTTTGGAATTGATTTTGACCGTATTTTCCTCTAGCCGAACGGCAATTACGCCCGGAATTTGTTTCAGATGTTCGATCGAGAGAGATTCGTTTGCCTTGATTCCGATCCAGATGTCCTTGGTGTCGGTAATGATCGCTTTAAGTTGTTCTTTCGTGCCTTCCGCGATGATTTTGCCGTGGTCGACGATGGCGATGCGGGTGCAAATTTCTTCGACTTCCTCCATGTAGTGGCTTGTGTAAATGATCGTACAGCCCATCTCGTTCAGCTTTTTCACCGAGTTCAAAATGTAGTTGCGGGAATGCGGGTCTATGCCGACGGTCGGTTCATCCATAATGATGAGCTTCGGCCGGTGGGCGATGGCGCAAGCGATATTCAGCCTGCGTTTCATCCCGCCCGAGAAATTTTTGGGATAGCTCTTGTGCTTGTCGCCAAGGCCGACGAATTCGAGAGCTTCTTCGGTGCGTTCCTGGAGCAAAGCACCTCTGAGACCATACAGCCCCGCGAAAAAGCGGACATTCTCGTAAGCGGTCATATTCTCGTAAATGGCAATGTCCTGCGGCACGATTCCGATATTCGTCTTGGCGAACTTGCCGTGGCTCGTTATGCTTTTGCCGAGAAGGTTGATATCCCCTTTAGTGCTCCGCAGCAAGGTTGCGATCATGCTGATCGTCGTGCTTTTGCCTGCGCCGTTCGCGCCTAGAAAACCGAAGATTTCACCTTCGCGAACGCTTAGCGACATGTTATCGACGGCGACGAAATCGCCGAATTTCTTGGTTAAGTTACGAATTTCTAAAATATTCATTATCGAATCACTCCATCTGTTCGAGAGGTTATATCCGTATTGTATAGAAAAAGGATGCCCCTATGTCAGTGCATAAGTTCACCCTTCTACATGAGAAAATTCATATTGTGGATGGTGAGAAAACTCATTTGCTTGAGTAAGGCAGCAGAGTCGTCACGCTAAAGCCCTTCGTTCCGTCCACGATAACCGTTCCGCCTGCCGAGGCTGCTCTCTCCTCCATGCCGACGATGCCGAGTCCTTTGACCACTTTGCCCGCACCGATCCCGTTGTCCGTAACGACCGCCTTAATAAACTTGTTAAGCACATGGACCTCAATATGAATCGCGGTCGCTTTTCCGTACTTGAGAGAATTGGTTACCGATTCGGTTGCGTTCTGCTGAATGATTTTCCACTGAATCGGGGTAACTATATCGAGATCCCCTTGATGGGTTAATGTGGCGGACACCGTTTGCGTGGTCGTGAGCTCGTCCACGAACAGTCGAAGCCGATTAATGCCGAGCTCCTCCGATTTAGGCTTCAAGTCCTTCAGCGTAAGCCGAATTTGCTCCAGCCCTTGCTTGGAGATGGAGATCGCATTGGATAGCAGCTCCGAAGCTTTGTCCCCATCGATAGAAAGCAGCCGTTTCGAAGCTTCCATCTGAATGAGCGCGCCCGCCATGGAATGACCGACGTCGTCGTGAATTTGCTGGGAGAGGCGATTGCGCTCCTCTAGCTTGATCGTGTACTCGGACTGTCTCAAATACTCGTTGTTCTCGTTCAGCGACCTCGTTAACCTGTGCACATCTTCACGCATTTTTTCCCGTTCGGCTTCTAAACGGTTCATTTTGTCCATGTAGAGGCTTACGCTCGCGTTTAACAGAAAACTGAGGGAAGACGTCAATATGTACAAGGGTAGAAACGATGCAGGAATGAACGGCACCGTCAGAATCATTAGGATGAGCGCGAGTTGCCTTCTTTGGGTAGAAAGCCATACAATCTCGTAGAGGTTAACCGGTAACAGAAGCAAGAAGAGCGGGTCTAGAACGTAGGCGCAGTAAAAAATAAAAACCGCGGATAGAACAACGAGCAGCATCTTTGGATTGTTGCGCTTAAAGATCGGAATCAGGATATTCAAACATAAATACAGCAAATAAGCGAGCGTGTACCATGAGTTCGTTGCCTGTGTTTGAGAATAGGAAACAGCGATAATATAGGCCAATAAACTTGCCTTATTCCCGATTGTCCAGTAATCCATGCGGTGAAATCTCCTATCCGTCCGACATTCTCGTTTCGCCCGTTAAATAGTAAATCGCGATTTGCGTACGATGTTCCAGCCCCGTCTTGTTAAGGATGGAAGTAATGTAGTTGGCGATCGTGCCTTCGGAGATGAACAGCTTCTTCGAAATTTCTTTGTTCGATAAGCCCTTGGCGATTTGCGCCATAACGTCGAGCTCGCGTTCCGTGAACAGGCTGCGATCGATATTGCTGTGTCCCCCTGTAAGGCTCGGTGCGACGGCTGGAGCAGGAGCGGGCTCTTGTGCAGGTGCCGCTGGATTAGAAGTGCTGCCTGTGGCAGAGAGTAAATTAGACTTGATCTTATCCAATACGACGTCCTGTAGAACATGGTGATTATTGTGAACGCTCTTAATGGCGTCGCGGATTCGTTCCGGGTCGTTGTTCTTAAGCAAATAACCCCGCGCGCCGAATTTAACGGCATCGAGAATAAATTCATCGTCGTCGAAGGTCGTAATGATGAGCGGCTTGACCTTCGTTTGTTCCGTTAGCAGGCGGGTAGCTTCAACGCCGTTCATATTCGGCATTCGTACATCGAGCAGCGCCACGTCCACCTCGTTATTAAGGCAGAACTCCACCGCCTCGGCCCCGTCTCCGACCGTGCCGACGACTTCGAATTCGTCGAAAGTTGTTAAAATAATTTTCATCCCTTCCCGTATGAAGGAGTTGTCGTCCGCGATGAGTACTTTAATTTTCAACAGGTACCACCCTTTCTACTTAAGCAAATCTTTCCACGATGTCATGAAATCATTATATCCTGTTAAGAAGCAATGTTGATAGCGCGATGGACAGATTAAAAAGGCGTATAATCGGGATTTGCTCCTGATTGTACGCCTTATATTTTAGGTGACAAGCTACGTTGTCTTCTTTTCTGTAATAACCGGATATGTCCAGTTAATTCGGAAAAACATCGCCAATTCAACCTAATTAACGGGAGTTATACAGCTAAACTCCCCACCATTTGCGCAGCTTCGACCACAAAGAACGACTTTTGCCGCCTGAATCCTTGTGCTCCCCGGATGACGAGTCAAGACGTGCGCTCATCTCGGTCGGCTCCGTCCCGGACAGGAATGTTTCCAGCACCGGATTAGGGCAATCTGGAGAAGCAAGCAGGTTCGTCGCGGGGTCGATATAAACGCTGACCACGCCTTCCGGCATAGGAAATATTCGCGGAGGCTTTCCTTCCAGGGCAGACTCCGTAAACTGCGCGAATATCGGCGCGGCTCGGTGGGCTTCGCTTGAAGTAATGGACCTTCCCCGGTCGTATCCGATCCATACCGCTGTCGTCAGCTCCGGCGTGTATCCGACGAACCAAGCATCTGAATCCGTCGTGCCCGTCTTTCCCGCAACCGGGCGCTTCAGCATATTCGCTACGCGATGGGCGGTGCCGCCCCGATCGAACACGCTTTCCAACAATTTCGTCGTCACGTATGACAGGGCGGGAGAGAGAACCTGCTCCTCCCGGACATGGGCTTCATACAATACTTTGCCGTTGGAGTCTTGAATGCTCGTTATCGCGATCGGGTCCGATTTACGGCCTTCGTTGGCGAAGACGGAGAATGCGGACGCCATCTCGAAAGGGCTCACGGGAAAAGTGCCAAGAGCTAAGGACGGAACCGCTTTAAGCGACGCGGTAATGCCGAGCTTGCGCGCCATCGCGATGACGGCTTCGGGTCCTACCTGCATGATCGTATTGACGGCATAGATGTTGTCGGAAGACGCAATCGCTTGGCGCAAGCCGATTTCCTCGTTGAAATAGCGATTATTATAGTTGCTGGGACGATAGATCTGACGGTCGTGATCGAAGTAAAACAGAGTAGGCTCGCTACGATAACGGGTTGCGGGGGTTACTGCATGCTGTTCCAAGGCCGAAGCATACATAATCGGCTTAAACGACGAGCCCGGCTGACGAGTATGGGCGAATACGCGATTGAATTGATTGCGGCGGTAACTCCGCCCTCCGACCATCGCTTTAATGTAACCGTTGCGGGGATCGATGGCGATCAATGCCGTTTGCAGCTCGGCGTTTCCGCCCTGCAGCCCTTTTTTGACGGCGGCTTCCGCCATCTTCTGCATCCGCGCGTTAAGGGTTGTACGGATCGTCAAGCCGCCCTCGTTCATGAGCCGCTCGTCCATGCCGAGTTGATCGATGGCGATTTTCTTGACGTAATCAGCGAAGTAGGGAGCCGTGCGATCTTCTTCCTCCGGCAGGGGGCGAACGTTCAAGGGCTTCCTGGCCGCTATCGATGCTTGCCATTGTGTAAGCTGGCCTGTTTCTCGCATCGCTTGGAGTACCTTCCGCTGCCTAGCACGGGCGTCAGACGGATGCAAATGCGGCGAATAATACCGAGGACCTTTAGGGATGCCGGCCAACAAGGCGCTTTCGGCAATGGTAAGGTCTTTCGCGTGCTTGCCGTAATAGAGACGGGACGCCGCTTCGGCGCCGTATGCTCCGTGGCCGTAATAGATTTGGTTCAAGTACAGCTCAAGGATTTCTTCCTTGGAATAGGTCTGCTCCAGCCTAGCGGCGTACCATGCCTCTTTCAGCTTACGCGTCCATGTCCGCTCTTGGGACAAGTAGAGGTTGCGCGCAAGCTGCTGGGTCAACGTGCTCGCCCCTTGCTGCTTGGACATATGCCGCATGTCCACCCATGCCGCGCGCGCGAGGCCGCGCAAATCGACGCCCGAATGTTCGTAGAAGCGACGGTCTTCGACGGCAAGCGTCGCTTTGACCAGCCAGGGGGAAATGTCGGATAGCTTGACGATTTGGCGATTCACGCCCCCTTGGATGGAAGCGATCGCGTGACCTTCGTCATCGAGAATCTGCGTGGATTGCATCGCAGCTCCCGCAGGGAGAGAGCCATAGCGGAGAAATAGACTGCTGGCGATGGCCAAGGCGAACAGGGCGAGCAAAGTTACCCAGCCAAGCCTGCGCCTAAGCTTGTCCCACCGGGAAGAAGGGCGAATTTTCGGTTTGTCATTGCTAGCTGTATCCATGGAGTATGCCCCTTTATATGCCTTTCAGAATAGCGGATCGCGTTATTAAATAGGATGGCTCGGCCGATCTGATGGCGAATGGTGCTGATGCAAAGGGAAAGGTTTACTAGCTAGTATGGAAAAGGAAGGCAGAGGATATTCCTTGCGTCAACGAGGGGGTTTGTAAAGGCGGGGTTAAATTACGCGTCCAACTGTTGCATTTTGGCGTTGATTTTATATAATACATCTAGTTTGGTACAATGTATCGGTAACATTTTAGCTGAAAAGAAAGTAGGGGTTATATGTCTTCCATGGAATTGTGGTATACGGAAAAACAAACCGAGAACTTCGGTATTACGATGAAAATCAAACAAACGATGGTGCACGAACAAACGGATTTCCAAGAGCTTGCGATGATCGAGACGGAAGAGTACGGCAACATGCTGGTGCTGGACGGAATGGTCATGACGACGGTTAAGGACGAATTCGTCTACCACGAAATGGTGGCGCATCCGGCGCTGTTTACCCACCCGAACCCTGAGAACGTGCTCGTAGTTGGCGGCGGCGACGGCGGCGTTATTCGTGAAATCCTTAAACATCCTAAGGTGAAGAAAGCGGTGCTCGTCGATATCGACGGTAAAGTAATCGAGTATTCCAAGAAATATTTGCCTTCCATCGCCGGTAAATTGGAAGATCCTCGCGTCGAGGTCATCGTTAACGATGGCTACATGCATATTCATGACCATAAGAATACTTACGACGTAATCATGGTGGATTCCACCGAACCGGTCGGACCTGCCGTGAACCTGTTCACCAAAGGCTTCTATCAAGGCATTTACGATGCGTTAAAAGAAGACGGAATTTTCGTCGCGCAAACGGATAATCCGTGGTTCAAAGCGGACTTGATCCAAAGCGTGAACCGCGACGTGAAAGAAGTATTCAGCATCGTTCGTGTGTACATCGCGAACATTCCGACTTACCCGAGCGGTCTATGGACATTCACGATGGGCAGCAAGAAATACGATCCGCTAGCCGTGGACGAGAGCGCGATTCCGGAAATCGATACGAAATATTACACGCCTCGCCTGCACAAAGCGGCGTTCGTGCTTCCTAAGTTTGTCGAAGATTTGACCAAATAAGGAGATCCAACATGCGTTTAAATCAAGCTTACTCCGGCAATGTGTTCATCTGCAGTTCAGACGACTATGCGGCTTCTAAAGCCGTTATTTACGGAATGCCGATGGATTATACCGTATCCTTCCGTCCCGGCTCCAGATTCGGCCCGGGCCGAATTCGCGAAGCATCCGTCGGATTGGAAGAATACAGCCCTTACTTGGATCGCAGCATCGTCGATCTCGCCTATTTCGACGCCGGCGACCTTATGCTGCCTTTCGGCAACGCGGCGAAGAGCCTCGACATCATCGGGGATTTCGTCCGCGGAGTGCTGGCGGACGGCAAGATCCCCGTCGGCCTTGGCGGAGAGCATCTTGTCAGCTGGCCGGTTATCCAAGAGGTTTACAAGAAGTATCCCGATCTCGCGATTATTCATTTTGACGCTCATACCGATTTGCGCGAAGAGTACGAGGGAGAGCCGCTTTCCCACTCCACGCCGCTTCGCAAGGCTGCGGAACTGATGGGTCCGTCGAATATTTATCAATTCGGAATCCGTTCGGGCTCCAAGGAAGATTGGACGTACGCCCAACAATCGGGAATTCACTTCCATCCGTTCGAGGTGGCCGAACCTTTAAAGCGCGAGCTTCCTTCACTCGAAGGTCGCCCGGTTTACGTGACGATCGATATCGACGTTCTTGACCCGTCCGCCGCTCCTGGTACAGGGACGACAGAAGCTGGAGGGATTACCTCCAAGGAGCTGCTCGAAGCGGTTCACGCCATTGCCCGTTCCGGCGTGAACGTCGTCGGCTTCGATCTCGTCGAGGTAGCGCCGATCTACGATCCTACGGAAATGACGCCGATCGTCGCCTCGAAGATCATTCGGGAAATGCTGCTAGGTTTTGTTAAGTAATATGACACAATAAATCCGGAAAGCCGTTGTCAACCGCTCATAAGCGGGGGGCAAGGGCTTTTTTTGCACATATAATAACAAAATATTCAGTTTTTTTACATCGTAAAACATATTACATTACATTTGTGTTACAATAGCTGCCATATACATAGATAAGCATTCATTGGACGCGGGGTGGGAGCATGTTTGGATGGTTGGGATGGAAGCAAGGTTTGCCGTTATGGTGGTCTTATCGATTGAATAAGCAACTAAAGGAAGATGTCGAGAACATTTTCGAAGGAATTGCCGAAACCCGCGTGAACGTACTCAAAGATTGGACGGGAGAGTATTGGAGGCATTTGGAGCGGCTGCTCGAACAGATGAATTCAATCGAATCGGCGGCAACACAAGCCAACAGAACGAGCGCCGGCAACGGTTACCCGGAAGCGTGGAATCGACTGTTCGCCGCAACCTTTTCAAGAGCATCGGATTTAACCGAAATCTTCGTGCTCGATTCTAACGGAGCGGTCAGCTATTCTACCCATTCCCCTCATCTCGGTCGCGAATATGCTTCAGGCTCGCTATTGTCCGCCGGCTTGGATTATTCCCGTGGAGATGGAAGGGAGAGCCGTAAATGCTTATTCGGTCCCTATGCGGATCCGATGACGCTTCAGACAGGTTCGCGTTCTTCCCCGTTCCATGACAAAATGACGCTGTTATTCATCCATCCGATCATGAAAGAAGGAGTATGGTCCGGCGCGCTTTGTGCCCGTGTTCCCAACGACGTAATCGGGGATATGATTCAGAGGGAGTCCGGCCACGTCTATCCGGATTCCGGCGACAATTACATTTTCATGGCCAAACCCGGGCTTAATAAACAGATCGCTCCAGGAACGGCGCTGTCCCGCAGTCGGTTCGAAGACAGGACGTTCACGCATGGCGAAAATCTGAAGGACGGAGTAACGACGGATTGGGGAGTCGTGTCTGTCAAAGACCATACGGAATTGGAGCTTATGTTCACGGATCCGGCTACTGGCGAGCTGCATCCGGGAGTTGCCAGCACCATCCGCAACGGCAGCAACCTGTTCGTGGAATTTCCCGGCTATTCCGATTACAGGCATATTCCCGTCATCGGCAAAGGCGTCACCTTCCAACTGCCTCATTGTCCGGACGTTTGGGGCATGATGTGCGAAGGGGATCTGGAGGAGGTTTACCGTGTTCGGGGAATCGCTTGGCGACAATTCCGTCCCCATGCTTTGCTTGTGGGGGGCTTCGGTATCGTATCCGCGATATTGCTGTTTCTAATAGCCGAACGGTTTTCTTCCTTAACGATTGCATTGGGCGCCTTAGCGTTTAATCTGATATTCGGTTTATTCATTGTCAGTTCATTGCATCGGCGCAGCAGTAGAAGAATCGTCCGTCCGATCCGGAAAATCAACCGATTTATTCGAATTAATGCGGAGGGCAAAGGGGATCTTACCCAGCGGCTTGATACGGGAGAATTCGACGACGATGAAACCCGCGAGCTCGCCAAGTGGATCAATAATATGATCGACTCGTTGGAAGGCATCATGCTTAAGGTTAAGCTGGCGGCAGGCGACGTGTCTTCCAGTCAGCAGCTTCTGAACGAATCGACGGTAACGACCGCAGCCTCGACGGAGCGCGTAAGCGGTAAAGTTCACGATATGCTGCGCAGTATCCGGCGGCAGCTTAAAGACATCGACGTCGCCAAGGATGTAGCGGACGAGATGCGTCAAACGCTTCTCATGCTCGAGGAGAAAGCATCGCAACAAATTACGATTGCCCAGGGCGAGGTGGAGCGAATCGGGGATAAAATGTCCCAGATTTCCACCCGCGTCGCCGACACCAACAAAACGATACGCGTCTTCATGGATACGGCCAACGAGATCCGCGGCGTCCTGAACGTCATTGAAGAAATATCTTCGCAGACGAACTTGCTCGCGCTTAACGCGGCCATTGAAGCGGCCCGGGTTGGCGAACACGGCAAAGGTTTCGCTGTTGTCGCCACCGAAATCCGCAAGCTGGCCGACATGACGCGAATGTCTACGGAGGAAGTTCACGGTTTCGTTGAGAAAATATCGATGCACGCCCAAGAAGCCTACTCCTCCATTATGGAAGGAACAAGGGTTGTGACAGAAGGTACCGAGCTTGTGGCGGCGGCAACGGAAACGTTGGGAGACGCGAAAGCCGACGATTCCCTCAAAACCCAAGTCATCGACGAGGTCGTCGTTCTGATGGAGAAGGTTGCTGCCGTCAGCATGGAGAATCGCACGATATCTACCGAGGTGGAAGGCAGGGTTCAAGAGCTGCTCACCGATATCGTGAACGTCCGGCACACGTCGAACAACGTAGAGGCTATCACCGCGTTCATGCAACAGCTCGTCGGCCAGTTCCGGCTTACCGAGACGCGCAAGAGATAAATAGGGATGTCGGGCGGGATTGAAGAAGGGAGATACGACCTCTATAATGGGAATCGCGGTGTGTTCCGATATGTGAACACCTAACAATTATTGGAGGGATGCAGAATGACCTTGATGAGAGCTCTTGTCGTGGAAGGCCCCGAGAATGCTGTTATCCGCGAGGTTCCTATTCCGCGGGCGAACAATGGCGAGATCGTCGTTCAGGTCAGAAGGGCGGGCATCTGCGGAACGGACCTTCACATTTATAAAGGTGAGTATTTGTCTCCCTATCCGATCATTCCCGGGCATGAGTTTGCCGGTGTCGTTCATGAGATTGGAGAGGGAGTCGAAGGCTTTCGTGCCGGGGACCGTGTCAGTGCCGATCCTAACCTCTCGTGTGGCCGCTGCCGCTTCTGTATGTCAGACCGAGCGAACCATTGCGAGCGCTGGAATGCGATAGGCGTAACCTTGCCTGGCGCGATGGCGGAGTATGTGGCCGTGCCCGCGGAGGTTGCTGCAAAATTGCCCGATTCGTTATCCTTTGCGCAAGGGGCATTCATCGAACCTGTCGCATGCGTCGTACAGGCTTTGAATCGGCTCAGCCCTAGGACGGGAGATCGTGCGCTGTTATTTGGCGCGGGTGCGATGGGTCAACAATGGGTGCAGGCATTGGCTAGGTCGGGCGTTTCCGAATTGGTCGTTATCGATCTTGCGGAGGAGAAGCTTGCGCTTGCCCTCCAATGGGGGGCGACAAGGGTTATTAGTGCCAGTTCAGCCGCGGAAGTCTTGAGTGAACGGACCGGAAAAGACGGATTCGATATCGTCATCGATACGACCGGAGTGCCCCAGGTGATCGAAAACTCGTTTCAATATATCGGACCGTGCGGCCGATTCGTTCAGTTCGGCGTAACCAAAGAAGATGCTTCCGTTAGTCTTCCAACGTTCGATCTTTACCAACGCGAATGGACGCTGATCGGTTCCATGGCGCTTAACCATACTTTTGCGCCGGCGCTTGCTTGGCTCGAAGCCGGCCGGATCTGCACGGAGCATCTCGTTACCCGCGAGCTAACGCTCGAAGGAGCCTTACGCTATTTTCAGGGTGACCGTTTGCCGGGTGATATGAAAGTGCAGATTTCATTCGAATAGACGATTTCAGCGAATAGGAGGCTGTTTGATAAGTCGATGACTTATGGCAGCCTCTTTGCCGCGTTTAAATTCCTGAAGAGCCCCGCTACATCTCCCTGGGAGCCTTGATCCCGAGCAAACCTAGTCCCTGTTTTAATACATTCGCAACAGCGGCGGCCAGGCTTAGCTTTGAACATACTTCGGCTTCATCGGCGTCATCCTTGACGATTTTTCCAGAATTGTAGAACCGATTGAAGTCTTTGGCCAAATCCAGCAGGAATCTAGCAATGACGAATGGCTCGTTGTCCTTAACGGCCTCGTGCAATGTAGATTCATAACGAGACAATGTCTTCAAGCATTCCCAAGCCGAATCCGACGAGAGGTGCGCTCCGTCTACAATAAACCTGCCCCGTAGCGCTCCATAATTGCCTCTCCTGAGCAAAGTACATATCCGCGCGTGGGTATATTGAAGGTAGGGCCCTGTTTCCCCGTCAAAACTGACGGCATCCTCCATATTGAAGTCCACGGAAAGTTGGCGATGATGCTTCAGATCACCGAAAATAACCGCACCCACTCCGACGGCTTCCGCCACCTTTTCCTTGTCCGGGAGCTCAGGGCTTTTCTCGTTGATGATCTGCAACGCGCTCGCGACGGCTTCGTCCAGTACCTCCTCCAAAAATACGACCTTGCCCTTGCGGGTGGACATTTTCTTCCCATTGAAAGTCATGAGGCCGAACGGTACATGTTGGCACTGTTCCGACCATGCATATCCCATTTTGTCCAGAACGGAGAATACCTGCTGGAAGTGCAGGCTTTGCTCAGCGCCAACGACGTATAATATGGAGTCGGCCTGTAAAACCTGCTTTCGGTATAAAGCAGTAGCGAGATCGCGAACCGCATAGATGGTCGAGCCGTCCTTCTTGAGAATGAGGCATGGCGGGAGCTCCTTCTCATCTAATCGGACGATTTGCGCGCCATCGCTTTCTTCCAGCAGCTCTTTCTCTCGAAGCTGACTAACAACGGCATCGATTTTGTCGTTGTAGAAGCTTTCTCCGGTGTAATGATCGAAGCTCACGCCAAGGCGTTCATATACCTTATGAAATTCCTTCATACTCTCATCTACGAAGTATTGCCATAGCTCAAGGGTTACCGGATCGCCGCGCTCCAGCAGCGCGAATGCCTCCCTAGCTTCGTCCTCTAGTTCGGGTTCCAGATCGGTTTCTTCATGGAACTTCACATATAGTCTTAAGCTTTCCTTGATTGGTTCCTGCTGAAGGGTTTCAAGGCTACCCCATCTTTTATAAGCAACGATAAGCTTGCCGAACTGAGTTCCCCAATCTCCTAAATGATTCACATTTACGACTTCGTGACCAGTGACGCGGTAAAGGTTCACGAGGGCATTGCCGATCATTGTAGAGCGAAGATGGCCGATGCCGAACGGCTTGGCGATATTGGGCGACGACATGTCTACGAGGACGCATATCCCTGATCCGAGATTGGAATGTCCATAGTTTTCTTCGGATGCCATCGCGACAAAGTCGCTTTTCCAGTGGTCAGCTTGAAAGAAAAGATTCAGGTACCCTCCGATTGCCATTGCGTGGATCTCCGTCTGGTCTGCGTTGATGCGTTCGGCGATTTGTTCCGCGATCTTCTGAGGGGCTTGGCGCAGTTGTTTCGCGAACGTAAAGCAAGGCAAAGAAACGTCGCCCATTTCCTTCTGCGGCGGATACTCGAGCTTATCGAACAGTTCCGCAGGAGATACAGACAGATAAGGTGCCACTAACGAGGACGCGCTTTTCATTAACATAACGGAGACCCTCCCTGTAAAATAAACCGAATTCGTTGCGTGCTTGACTGGTTTAAATATAAAAATCCCCCGTCTCATAAGAGACGGAGGATGATTCCGCGGTACCACTCTTTTGGCATTCCCAAAGGGAATCCACTCATAAGGTTAACGGCATGCCGCCGGATTTCCCTACTCCATGTTCAGGAAATCAACTCCCGAGTGCGCTTCGCCCATAACCCGTGCCGGCTTCCACCTACCCGACTCGCTGACATACCGGAATTTATGGGGTACTCTCTCGTTCATCGTCGTTATTAATTATTTTACCCATTATAGCCATCCCGACCGTTCCCATACAACCCCTAAATTCAAGATTTGAATTGACCAACCGATCTGTATATAGTATTAACAAGAGTAAAGGGATTGGGAGAGGGAACTATGCCGGACAAACGGAGCGTGACCGTAGGCTTCCAAAGCTGGCAGCAGGAAGGCGTTCAGCGGTCCACTATGCAAGGGGAATTATACCGGCTGCAGACCGGTTGGACGCTGATTTATCGGGAGCCGCCTGACGAGAACGGCCTCGAAACGATGAACACCCTGTTTGTCCACGAGAAGGAGCTGCGGCTTAGGCGGCGGGGGACAATCTTCTTCGAGCAGAGCTTTCGCCAAGGCGATGCCTTGCCGGGGAAGATGGAAACGCCTTATGGCCCTCATGATGTAGAAGCTTTAACGTCTCAGTTGGTCATTGATCTATCAGAGTCCGGGGGCGTTATTGAATGGAAATATGACTTGCTTATGCAGGATCAACCGGTCGGAAGCTTTCATATCCGGCTCGATATTCGGGAGGAACAAGCGGGATGAGCGTATTAGAACAATTGCAGGTTGCCGTTAAAGAAGCGCTTGCTGATGCAGTAATGGAAGCGGGACTCATTACGTCTAAGGATGAACTGCCAACGATCACGCTAGAAGTGCCAAAGGACAAAACTCATGGCGACCTAGCGACGAACTTAGCCATGCAACTGACGAAGATCGCAAAGAAGAACCCTAGGCAAATCGCGGAAGCCATTATAGAGAAATTAGGCACGGGCCGAGCATCTATTCAATCTGCCGAAATCGCAGGGCCGGGATTCATCAACTTCAAGCTGGACAAGAGTTACCTGTATCCGATCATTGGAGAAGTGCTGACCCAAGGAAGTCAATATGGGGAAGTCCAAGCCGGCCAAGGGAAAAAGGTTCAAGTCGAATTCGTCAGCGCTAACCCGACGGGCAGTCTTCACTTGGGCCACGCTCGCGGGGCGGCTGTAGGTGACGCATTGTGCAACGTTTTATCGACGGCTGGTTATAAAGTTACTCGCGAGTACTACATTAATGATGCGGGCAATCAGGTGAACAATTTAGCGAAATCTATCGAAGCTAGATATCGTCAAACATTAGGGCAAACGGTCGAAATGCCGGAGGATGGCTATCATGGCGAGGATATTGTCGGATTTGCCCAAGAGCTGGCGGAGCAAGAAGGCGATCGGTTACTTTCCTTGAGCGACGACGAGCGCTTCGACTTTTTCCGCACCTATGGACTCGAGAAGGAATTGGCGAAAATAAAACGGGATCTCGCTCGTTTCGGCGTGCAGTTCGACGAGTGGTACAGCGAATCGTCATTATACGAGAATGATCAAGTAACCGTCGTGCTAGACGCTCTAAAGGCCCAAGGCCATGTTTACGAGCTGGATGGCGCCGTGTGGCTTTCGTCCACTACGTTCGGCGACGACAAAGACAGGGTTCTCGTCAAGAATGACGGGAGCTATACGTATTTAACCCCCGACGCTGCCTATCATATGGGTAAGTACGCACGCGGTTACGATCAGATGATTAACATTTGGGGGGCGGACCATCACGGTTATATTCCTCGGATGAAAGCGGCTATGGCCGCGCTTGGCAACGACCCGGACAAGCTTACGGTGCTCATCGCCCAGATGGTCAGCCTGTTCCAGAACGGCGAGAAGGTGAAGATGTCCAAGCGGACGGGCAAAGCGGTCACGATGGAAGATCTCATGGATGAAGTCGGCGTTGACGCTATCCGTTATTTCTTCACGATGCGGAGCATGGATTCCCACCTGGATTTCGACATGGATCTGGCGGTATCCAAATCCAACGAGAATCCTGTATTTTACGTACAGTATGCCCACGCGCGCATTTGCAGCATTTTCCGTCAGGCGGAAGAGCAAGGAATCGCGGTTCTGCCATGGCAGGAGGCAGCGATTTCGCGTTTGAATACGGAGCAAGAATTCGATTTACTGAGGAAAATAGGCGAGCTGCCCGAGACGATTGCGGAAGCCGCGCGAATCTATGCACCTCATACGATAATCCGTTACGTTTATGAGCTGGCCTCGCAATTCCATAGCTATTACAAGGCGGAGCGGGTCATTACGGAAGATATGGAGCAAAGCCAAGCTCGCCTTCAACTGTTAGCCGCATTGAAAGTCACTCTCGCCAACACGCTCGCCCTCGTCGGGGTATCGGCGCCGGACAAAATGTAAGCTCAGAGAAGGTCGGCGGCTTTAATCATGCGCATCACATTCAGCTCTCCGGCCATCCGGGGAGCTTTGCTGTTTCGCAACGGCTTTGCTGATTTCTTGATGATGGATTTAATTTGCGCGGGCGTCAGCCCTGGCTTCAGCCCAAGCAGCAGGGCAACTGCGCCGGTCACATGGGAAGTGGCCATGGAAGTGCCGCTCATCTCTCGATGTTTGCCTCTTAACCAGGCGGATACGACATGTTCTCCGGGAGCATAGATGTCGATAAGGCCGCTGCGATTTGTGAACGTCGCGATTCGGCTTTGTTGGGTTGTGGCGCCGACGGCAATGGTCTGGTTGTAGCGTGCGGGGTAATCGATGTCCCCGATACTGCCATCGTTACCGGATGAGGCGACGATTAACACGCCGGAGCGGTACGCGTTATTCACCGCGTTCAACAGCGATTTGCTTCTTGTCTTCATACCGAAGCTCATGTTGACTACATTCATCTGATTGCGGATGCACCATTCTATGCCTAAGATGATGTCCGATACATAAGCCGTTCCGTTGTAGTCGAAAGCTTTGACAGGGTAGATCGTCGCACGAGGAGCTACGCCGATCATACCTTGCAGCTCATTCGCCGCGGCAATCGTTCCGGAAATATGCGTGCCGTGACCATTATCGTCTTGTGGCAACGCCAGACGGTGAAGCAGGTTAATGCCGCGTCCCAAAGAGTGTCGCAGGTCGGGATGGCCGAAGTCTACTCCCGTATCGATGACGCCGACTTTGACGCCATGACCGGTCGTACGGCTCCAAGCTTGCGGGGCCTGAATGTGCTTAACGCCCCAAGGGATGCCTTTATCGGTTACGAGCGACCCTTTGGATAATGCGTGCATACGCACGGGAGTATCTTCCTCCCACTGCATCTTGCTGTTTAGCGAAAAAGGTAAACCCCGGTCGGGAGAAGGGCAAGAAATGGCTTGAATGATGCCTAATTGCCTAACGCCCTTGAGGCTTTCGCAGCGAGGGCGATTGGTCCGCAATTCGTGCAGGAACTTCTCATAATCTCCGGGATTCAAGAAACGAAGAATGCCCCGTTGCCCGCGTTCATGTGCGGAGCAAGGGGAGTCTTGGAGCCACTCCACGATTTCACTTGCATCCAATGCAGGTTCCCTCCCGGACGAAAGTGCAGGCAAAGCGGGCACAGATTACGCTCGCTCAACTGCCGTGTCCTCTACTGTATGAGGGGGAACCAATAAAAGCTTGGGAAACGGGCCTTTTTTGGCAGGAAATAGGCGGCGTTCCGTGTCATTTCCGAGCTTCTGACATAGGATGAATGGAGAGTTTCCCGGCGAGACTCTTGGTCATGCCGGTTCCTCCGCCCGCGGAGCGGCCGGGAAGGGATACAGTCGAAAAGCGAAGGTGATGTCCAACAGGGACACTCCTTCGCTTTTTCGCGCCGCAAAATAAAATCATGAAAAGTATGTTTCCGCGGCTTGCATTTTTATGTAAAATACGGTTTACTAAAGGATGATAAATCAACGTGAAGGTTTTTACCGGTTCACATACAGAGAGGATGGAAGTCACGTGAGCGCCGACTACGTGCTGAAACTCGACTCCGAGAAAATTCGCGAAATGCCAATGGTTGACCTTGCTTATGAATTGCTCAAGTCTGCTAACACCCCGTTTTACTATCGCGATCTTATGATTGAAATTGCTAAGATGCGCGGCCTTTCCGACAGCCAGGTTACGGATGTTATTGCCCAACTGTATACGGAAATCAATATCGATGGACGATTTGCATGCGTTGGAGGCAATGTTTGGGGCCTCAAGCGCTGGTACCCTGTGGAGCGCTCCGATGATCCAATGAACGGCGGAGCTAAACGTCCGCGCATCATTAACGATGATGACGATGAAGACGATGACGATCTGTACGGCGAGGAAGAGGATACTCCATCCCCGGACGACGAAACTTACGATCTCTTCGACGAAGAGCGCGAGGAAGTATTCGAAGAGGGCGAAGAAGCGGCCGAAGCCGATGAGGAAGTGATCATCGAAGAGGACGACGCTGAAATCGAGGAAGATCTCGACGTGAAAGACGGAGACGACGATGACGAGTTTGACGACGATGAGGACGACGACTCGGCAGATGATGAAGACGAAGACGAAAAATAATAGCGCAATATAAACGTATGCCGCCGTCCTATGGACGGCGCAGCCGTTTTACTTGACACCGCCGATTCGAGACGGTAAACTTATGCTTGGGCTTTAGAAGTGAGTTTTTCCATAGCATAGGAATTTGAAAAGTGCCCCCATTTATTGGGTGACACTTTTTTGTTTTTTTGCCCTTTTTTTATTGGGGAAACACGCGAATATAGGTAACGATAATGAGGATGCCGCAGCGCATGTGGTGGGAGGTTTCGTACAGGGTGACCAAATATATTTTTGTAACAGGCGGTGTCGTATCATCGCTCGGTAAGGGCATAACCGCCGCTTCGCTTGGCCGTTTGCTTAAGAATCGCGGACTTAAGGTGACCATTCAGAAATTCGATCCTTATATCAACGTCGATCCGGGGACGATGAGTCCTTATCAGCACGGGGAAGTATTCGTGACCGATGACGGTGCGGAGACCGATCTGGACTTGGGACATTACGAGCGGTTTATCGACATTAATCTTTCGAAGAACAGCAACGTGACGACGGGTAAAATTTACTCGACGGTCATTAGCAAAGAGCGCCGTGGAGAATATCTGGGCGGAACGGTACAAGTTATTCCGCATATTACGAATGAAATCAAAGACCGCGTATTCCGTGCGGGCAAAGAAGCCGGTTCCGACGTAGTTATCACGGAAATCGGCGGTACCGTCGGCGATATCGAGAGTTTACCGTTTCTGGAAGCGATTCGTCAGATCAAAAGCGACATCGGCCGCGAGAACGTCATGTACATCCATGTAACGCTTATCCCCTACATTAAGGCTGCCGGCGAAGTGAAAACGAAACCGACGCAGCATAGCGTAAAGGAATTGCGCAGCATCGGGATACAGCCGAACATGATCGTATGTCGCACGGAATATCCGCTTGCCGATGATCTGAAGCGCAAGATCGCGTTGTTCTGCGATATCGATGCCAATGCGGTTATCGAATGCCGCGACGCTCCGACGTTATATGAAGTGCCTCTTAATCTTCGCGAACAAGGCTTAGACGATTATGTCGTCAAGCATTTGAACCTGGCGGTCGGTGCGCCGGATATGACCGAATGGGAAGCTCTCGTTTCCCGAGTAAAGTCGCTTAAGAAAACAACGGAAATCGCAATCGTCGGCAAATACGTTGCCCTGCATGACGCATACCTAAGTATTGTCGAATCTCTTGCCCATGCGGGCATCGATGCCGATGCGGAAGTGAAGATCCGTTGGGTAAACGCGGAGGAGATTACTCCGGGCAACGTGGACGAACATCTGGGCGGCATTCAAGGCATTCTCGTTCCGGGGGGCTTCGGGGATCGGGGAATCGAAGGTAAAATCGCCGCGATTCGCTATTCTCGCGAAAAAGGGATTCCGTTCTTCGGCATCTGCCTCGGAATGCAAGTCGCGGTTGTCGAGTATGCCCGCGCCATGGCAGGACTGGACGGTGCGAACAGCTCCGAGATCCATCCTGCGACACCATATCCGGTCATTGATCTTCTTCCTGAGCAGAAGGATATCGAGGATCTTGGCGGCACGATGCGCCTAGGCTTGTATCCTTGTAAGCTAGTACCGGGAAGTCTTGCGGCCGAATGTTACGGCGACGAACTCGTTTACGAGCGTCATCGTCACCGGTATGAGTTTAACAACGAATATCGCGAGCGTATTGAATTGGCGGGCTTGCGCATTTCCGGTACTTCGCCGGATGGCCGCCTAGTCGAGATGATCGAGCTTCCGGGTCATCCGTGGTTCCTTGCGGTGCAATTTCACCCGGAATTTACTTCTCGCCCGAATCGCCCGCAGCCATTGTTCCGGGAGTTCGTGAAGGCGTCCATTCGCCAGTCAGAAGGTTAATCGAAATTTTTTTCATTCCACCGTTTCGGCTCTGCGCCGGAGCGGTTTTTTGTACGTTGAAAAGTAGAAAATACGAGCTTCGAGGGTATCATCGCCGTTTGGGCAGTTTTTTGGCCTTGGCGAAGCCGCAACGCTGCGGTTCAAGGTAGTGAGGGCAGTTTTTTGGCCTTGGCGAAGCCGCAACGCTGGGATTCAAGGTGGTGAGGGCAGTTTTTTGGCCTTGGTAACATATCGTAGTGGAATTAACGAAGGAACCCAGATTTTGACGCTTAACCATTCGAATCCCACGAACCAGAGAACTCCAAACTACCCAAACGCTCCCTGCCCATAGTCGAATAAACCGACCTTGGCGAGCGCAAACCCAAACACTCTCTGCCCATAGTCGGATAAACCGACTATAGCGAGCACAAACCCAGAAACCCCCTGCCCATAGTCGATATAACCGACTATAGCGAGCGCAAGCCCAAACACTCTCTGCCCATAGTCGAATAAACCGACTTTAGCGAACACAAACCCAAACACTCCCTGCCCATAGTCGAATAAACTGACTATAGCGAACACAAACCCAAACACCCCCTGCCCATAGTCGAATAAACCGACTATGGCGAGCACAAACCCCCACATTTTTGTCGAGCTAGTGCAATACTTTTGGTAACTGGATGATTGAGTGTCGTTTACATTGGTGAATAATATATATTAAAGCTCCTCTTCATAATTTTTACATGGAAAGAGAAGGAATTTGTACTCCGAGTCACGAATAAGGCTACAATGGTGATTCGGGGGGATGAGCTCGTGGATAAGAAGAGATTGTTGATTGTTGATGATCAAGTGGGCATCCGGATATTGCTATTGGAAGTTTTTGCGACGGAAGGCTATGACACCTTCCAAGCGGCGAATGGACGAGCGGCATTGGACATCGTAAAGAACCACCGTCCCGATCTTGTGCTTCTCGACATGAAAATACCCGGAATGGATGGTTTGGAAATTCTCAAGCAGATCAAGGAATATGACCGCGGAATCAAGGTCATCATGATGACGGCTTACGGCGAATTGGACATGATTAAGGAAGCTACCGATTTAGGCGCGCTGATGCACTTCACGAAACCGTTCGATATTGACGAGATGAGACTTGCCGTTAATATGCAGATGGGAGAAGGCTCGAATCCGCGTTCCGCAACCGGTTCATAAAAGCGTCTTCAATCTGACTAACGCCGCTCCAGAGCGGGAAACATCCGTTCGGTTTACTTCGTAAAGTCATTTTGTGTTATAATAGCGCAGTATGCACGTTACGTGAGAAATCGAATGCAACCCGCAGGAGGAATTGTACACTATGCCATTAGTATCGATGTCAGAATTTTTGCCGCAAGCCAAAGCCGGTAAATTTGCCGTTGGCCAATTCAACATGAACAACCTGGAATTCGCTCAAGCGATTACCGACGCAGCTATCGAAGAGAAATCCCCTTTTATTTTCGGTGTCAGCGAAGGCGCCCTGAAGTATATGGGAATGGAATACACGGTTGCGATCGCTAAAGCGGCCGCCGATAAATCCGGTTTGCCTATCGCGTTGCACTTGGACCATGGCAGTAATTTCGATATCGCCATGAAATGTATCCGTGCTGGCTTCTCGTCCGTTATGTTCGACGGCTCGCACCATTCCTTCGAAGATAACATTCGCTTAACCAAAGAAGTCGTTAAAGCCGCTCATGCGATGGGCGTATCCGTTGAAGGCGAGCTGGGAACGATCGGCGGCGTCGAAGACGATATCAGCGTTGACGAAGCGCATGCAGCGCTCGCTAAGCCGGAAGAAGCAATCCGCTTCTATGAAGAGACAGGCGTAGATTGCTTGGCTATCGCTGTAGGTACCGCGCATGGGATGTACAAAGGCGAAGTTAAAATCCATTTCGATATCATTAAAGAGGTTGTTTCCAAGATTCCAGTACCTATCGTTCTTCATGGCGGCTCCGGCGTTCCGGATGATATGATTCGCGAAGCGATCCAATCCGGCGCAGGTAAAATCAACGTCAATACGGAGAACCAAGTGGCTTGTACGGAAGCGATCCGTGCCGTACTTGCTAAGGATGGCAACGTATATGATCCGCGCAAATACTTAACGCCTGCTCGCAACGCGATGAAAGCCGTCGTGCAGGAGAAAATTCGCCTGTTTGGAAGCAGCAACAAAGCTTAATTATAATTATTTAATGATTTCGTATCATACGCGGGAAAACGTCTTTAGGCGTTTTCCCGTTCCTTCATGTGTCGATGATTTTCGTCGACAACAACACGAGGAGGAAGACAGCATTGGATAAATTGATGGTCCGGGGAGGCCGACCGCTAAGGGGTACGGTCGGAATAAGCGGCGCGAAGAATAGCGCTGTCGCTCTTATTCCCGCAGCAATACTGGCAGAATCGGAAGTGAGGCTGGACAACCTTCCTCAACTCAGCGATGTGGCGGTTTATGCGGAATTGTTAGAAGAGCTTGGGGGCAAAGTATCTTGGCAGGATGACACGATGACTATCGATCCGTCCTCCATGAAATCGGTCCCGATGCCTAATGGGAGAGTCAAGTTTCTAAGAGCATCCTATTATTTAATGGGGGCTTTATTAGGAAGATTCGGAGAGGCGACGATCGGATTGCCAGGTGGCTGCAATTTCGAGCCGCGGCCGATCGATCAGCATATTAAAGGCTTCGAAGCTTTGGGAGCGGAAGTGACCAACGATCACGGAGCCATTCGGATTAGGGCTAAGGAACTGCGGGGAGCCAAGATTTATTTGGACGTCGTCAGCGTCGGGGCTACGATAAATATTATGTTGGCTGCTTCAAGGGCCAAAGGGTTAACTTTGATCGAGAACGCGGCGAAAGAACCGGAGATTATTGATGTGGCGACTTTGCTGAACGCAATGGGGGCCAAGATCAAGGGTGCCGGTACGGAGACGATCCGGATCGAAGGCGTTCAGGAAATGCATGGCTGCCGTCATTCTATTATTCCCGATCGCATACAAGCAGGAACATACATGATAGCCGCTGCGGCTACCCGCGGCGACGTCCTTATCGATAATATTATTCCTAAGCATTTAGAAGCGATGACCGCGAAGCTGCAAGAGATGGGCGTCCATGTTTATGAGATGGACGAAGCGATTCGAGTTGTCGGACAATCCCTTTATGAAGCGGTAGACGTTAAGGCGTTAGTCTATCCCGGGTTTGCTACGGACTTGCAATCTCCGATTACCAGCTTGCTCACGCAGGCTCGGGGCGTAAGCGTACTATCCGATTACGTGTACAATAATCGGTTTAAGCATGTACCTGAGTTAGCTCGCATGGGTGCGCAAATTCGGGTGGAAGGCCGTTCGGCCATCATTGAAGGCGGGCCGCTTAATGCCGCTAAAGTAAGGGCCGCGGATCTTCGTGCGGGAGCTGCGCTCGTTGTTGCCGCGCTCACTGTCGAGGAAGGCACGACCGAAATTAGCGGCGTTGAATACATCGACCGGGGGTACGAACGGTTGGTGACGCAGCTTAGCAATCTGGGAGCGGAAGTATGGAGACAAGGTTAGAAGCGACGATTTGATTTTTGAATAAAAGTGGGGATTCTATTGACCGATTTAATGATGGCGGATTTGGAAGGCATGAAGCTGACGGAGCTGTATAAGCTCGCCAAGCAGCATCAAATCAATAATTACAACCAGATGAAGAAAAAGGAACTGATCATCGCGATCTTGCGCGCGCAAGCGGAGCGAAGCGGTCTCATGTTCATGGAAGGCGTTCTAGAGGTGTTGCCCGAAGGATTCGGATTCCTAAGGCCGATCAATTACTTGCCAAGCGCTGAGGATATTTACATCTCGGCATCGCAAATTCGCAAGTTCGATTTGCGCACAGGCGATCTCGTCTCCGGTAAGTGCCGGGCGCCGAAAGAAAGCGAACGCTACTTCGGGCTCTTGCAGGTAAACGCCGTCAATGGCGTAACCCCGGAAACGGCTGCTGAACGCCTGCATTTTCCCGCTCTAACCCCGCTGTATCCGCAAACGAAGATCAAGCTTGAAACGTCACCCACCCATCTGTCCACTCGCATTATGGATCTTATTGCTCCCGTCGGATTAGGTCAACGCGGATTAATCGTTGCGCAACCCAAGGCAGGGAAGACATTGCTGCTGAAGGAAATTGCCAATAGCATATCGATTAATCATCCGGATATCGATTTATTCGTCCTTCTTATCGACGAGCGTCCGGAGGAAGTGACGGACATGCAGCGTTCGGTCAAAGGCGAAGTCATTGCGTCCACTTTCGACGAGGTGCCGGAAAATCATATTAAGGTGGCCGAGCTCGTTCTGGAGCGGGCGCTTCGTTTAGTGGAACATAAGCGTGATGTCGTTATTTTGCTGGATAGCATCACAAGGCTTGCACGGGCGTACAATTTGGTCGTTCCTCCTTCTGGTCGCACGTTATCCGGCGGTATCGATCCGGCTGCGTTCCATCGTCCGAAGAGGTTCTTCGGATCGGCGCGTAATATCGAAGAGGGTGGAAGTTTAACCATCCTGGCGACAGCGCTCGTGGAGACGGGCTCGCGTATGGACGACATCATTTATGAGGAATTTAAGGGTACGGGCAACATGGAGTTGCATCTTGACCGGAAGCTGTCCGAACGTCGTATTTTCCCGGCATTGGACATCAGACGTTCAGGCACAAGGCGCGAGGAATTGTTGCTTGATAAAGAAGCGCTCGATAAGTTGTGGGCTATTCGCAAGAGCATGAACGATTCGATGGAGTTCGTGGAAGGTTTCCTTAAGAAGCTGTCGAACACCAAGACAAACCAAGAGTTTCTGGATTCGCTGGACACGAGCGGAGGGCCTAGTTCACCTAGCCCGTCGTCAAGCTCCGGCGGGGGACGCCGCACTCCGCGCAGCAGCTCCTCTTAAAGCAGGATATGAGGAGGGCTTAGCCCATGCATCTGGTATACGCAGACGAACAAGGCAATGTATTCGACCATCCGGAGCTTTACGGCATAGCCCGCAGCGGCAACGATCTGGTAGAACTGCTCGAAGAGGAGCTTATTCCGTTGCCGGCGGGAGCAACTTTGGTTGGTCTTCCTTATACCCGCCCGATCGGTATGGACCCGGCCAGCGGGAAAATGAAATTAATTCATGGAGCTTACCAGGCGGTTGGGGCTTTGCTTCCGCAAGGCTTTACTCGCTACTACGTTCCGGGCTACTCCAAGACGGATAAAACGCAAAAATTTCCTTTGTTCGGCTACACGGCTGTCGTCTGGAAAGAGGATGGCTTCTACGTAGCGGCCGGACAAAGCGATGATCCCGAGCCATGGAATCCCGAGAATTGCGATCGCGCTGACCTCGAAATTCAAGTCGACCGCTTGCTCAAGACTTATCCGGACAATCGGCTTTACAAGCATCTGTCCCATTGCGCGTTGGAGTATGAATGCTTGACGGCATCCAATACATTTTTGCAGCGCTTGGAAGGAGCGGTTCCCGTATCCTTCTCATGCAACGCAGGCTGCTACGGGTGCATATCGGAGCAGCCCGACGATAGCGGATTCGTTGCTCCGCAAACTCGCTTGAAATTCAAGCCGGCCGTCGACGAAGTCGTCGAGATCATGCTTGAACATTTGACCGAGCCGAACTCGATCATCAGCTTCGGGCAAGGCTGCGAAGGCGAGCCGTCCACGCAAGCGCCGACGATTATCGAGGCGATCAAACGCGTGAGAGCGCAAACGTCTCTTGGCTATATTAACATCAATACGAACGCCGGCTTGTCGGACCACATGCGGGCGATAACCGACGCGGGCTTGGACCTGATGCGGGTAAGCACGATCAGTGCGCTCGACGAGCATTACAACGCATACTACAAACCACGAGGCTATACGTTGAAGAACGTGGAGAAATCGCTAAAGTATGCGACGGACAAAGGCGTGTACACTTCGATCAACTATTTGATTTTCCCCGGCGTGACGGATCGCGAAGAGGAGATCGAAGCGATGATCGGATTTGCGCGCAGAACGGGACTAAAGTTGATCCAAATGCGTAACCTCAATATCGATCCCGATGCGTACCTCTCGCTGATTCCTCCTGCGCAAGGCGAAATTTACGGGATGAAGGCACTGCTCGATATTTATCGTCAAGAGCTTCCGGACGTAGTCATCGGATCATACACCCATGTACCTCCGGTTGCGTTACGATAAAATGATAAAGATCTTTCCTGCGACCTAATGCCGGAAAGATCTTTTTGTTTTGCCCAAGTGTGGAGCGCTACTTTTTTTACTCTTGTTGTAAATGGAGTTTTACACTATTATTCAAGTATAAGTGGAGAAAATATGAATACGCCGGAGGAATTTTCATTGTCCAAAATCAAAGGTTCGTCCGGAGGGGCCAACACTTTATTAGTCCTGTCAAGCATTTATAATTCGCTGACTCGCACGGAGAAGAAAATAGCGGACGTCATCCGCGAGGATCCGGAAGCCGTCGTTTACGTGACCCTTACGGATTTGGCGGAAAAAGCGGGTACTGGAGAAACTTCGGTGCTCCGGCTATGTCGAAAGATCGGTTTTAAAGGTTACCAGGAATTCAAGCTTTCGTTGGCGCAGGATTTGGTTGTGCCCATTCGCAACGTACACAGCGAAATCGAGGAAACCGACGATTTAAGGGCGATGGCGGACAAAATTACCGTGGAGAACACGCAAGCCATAGAGAATACGTTGAAGCTGCTTGATATGGGGCAGATGGAAAAAGCGATCGAGGCAATCGGGAAAGCGAATAAAATTTACTTCTTTGGCGTGGGCTCATCCGCCAATACGGCTATGGATGGCAAATATCGCTTTATGCGGCTTGGCTTCAATACGGAAGTGATCAATGATCCCCATATCATGGCAATGACTTCGGCTTTGATGCGGGACGACGATGTTGTATTCGCCGTTTCCACGTCGGGCAGCACTAAGGACGTCGTCGATGCGATCCGGCTTGCAAAAACAAAGCGGATTTTCTTCATATGTTTAACTAGTCATTTGCGTTCTCCGTTGACCCAGTATGCGGACGTTGTACTGTTGTCGAAATCGAGGGAAACACCGCTTCAGGGCGGAGCTTTCTCTTCTAAATTATCGCAAATTCATGTCTTGGACATTCTTACGACGGCCACGGCTATCCGGTTCAAAGAAAAGGCATACGATGCGCTGGAAAGAACGTCCAAGGCCGTAGTCGATAAAATCTATTGATAAGACACAGCGTCGCTCGTATAATGGATAATAACTCCAAATGTTAAACAACAAAGAGAGAAATACTCCAGAAACGGGTGACCCTTATGAAAAAGATCGTTTACGTTCCCCTTGACGAGAGACCTTGCAACTATCAGTATCCGCTAGATCTGGCAGAGATGACCGACCTGCGACTGACTGCGCCGGAACTCGGGAAACTCGGCGACAAAAAGAATCCGGCGGATACGCGCGGTGTTGCGGAATGGCTTCGGAGAGAATCCGAGGATGCCGATTATGCTCTCGTTTCAATCGATATGCTCGTGTATGGAGGCATCGTTCCGTCGAGACTTCACGAATGGACTCCCGGGCAGTGCGTAGAAAGGCTTGAGACGCTGCGGTCGATGAAGAAAACCCGTCCAGGTCTCCGCATTATCGCTTTTAACTTGATTATGAGGGCCCCTGCCTATTCCAGCAGCGAAGAAGAACCGGATTATTATGCGGATTACGGTCGCGATCTGTATGATTACGGAAGGCTTGGAGACAAGGCGGAGCGCGAAGGTCTTACCGATTTCGAAAACCAAGAACGGGAAACCGTTCAAGACCGTATTCCGGGCGTCATACTGAATGATTTTCTAAGTCGCCGCCGCACGAACGGAATCATCAACGAACAAGCGATTGATCTCGCCCATGAGGGCATTATCGATTTCCTCATTATTCCTTTGGATGATAACTCCAAATACGGTTATACCTCTGCAGACCAACGCCGACTTGCCGCCAAGGTCGAACAACTCGACCTGTACGATCGGGTCCATATTTATCCGGGTGCGGATGAAATCGGTTGCACCTTGTTCGCCAGAATTTTTAGTGAAATCAAGAGTTTTACTCCACAATTCCGCCTGCGGTATTCCTCTACGAACGGTCCCTTTTGCATCCCCAAATACGAAGACCGCACTCTTAACGAAAGCATCAAGTACCATATTACCGCTGCCGGAGGCATCATTGCCGATAGTGCGGAAACACCGGACGTCTTTCTTATGGTTCATTCGCCGGCAGCCTCGCAGACGGACATGGCGGAGACGACCGATCGTTACGATCAGCGTCATCGCTCCTATTTTTCCGAGATCAACATCCGTGAATTTGTTCAGTTTATTCGCCATATCGCTTCAAGCGATCGGTTGATTGCATTGGCCGATGTGTCTTTGTGCAACGGTGGAGATCATTCTTTAATGAGAATGCTGAGCAATTCCGGTCTGTTGGGCGCAATTTCCTGTTATGCTGCATGGAACACCTCGGGCAATTCGTTAGGAACCGTTGTTTCCCATGCGGTTATCGAAGCTTACAATCGGACCCAACCTGATCTTACGGTTACGGCATCCGCGATGGAGAAAAGTCGAACGTATTACGCCTATCGCCTTCTGGAGGATTGGGGCTACCAAGCCGTTGTCCGCGAAGACATATGCAAGAATGAATTGCCCGCTCTAGGCGCGGAATATTTCCGTCTTTCCCATGTGCAAGAAGAAATAGAAGCGATAATTGGCACGAAATTGGAGCTATTCTCCGAAAAATACTTAAGCGAATTGGGCGATATGCGCGTCTACGACGTCCGTTTGCCTTGGTATCGGATGTTTGAAGTGGGGTTTCGATTGAGTTTAAATCGGAAGGAATCGCGTATTTAGGAGGATTCGACAAATAAAGAATCAACTCTCACCTATAAATAAAGGAGTAAACCTCCAAAAATAATAAATAAAAAGAAATAATTCTTTACATTCTCTTCCGACCGATTCTATAATGGGTATAGGCAAGGATGAACTAACCATTATCGAGGGGTGAGCACGCTTCATGAGGACAAAAAGAATGATGGGAATTTTGGCCGCAATGGTTTTAGCGTTTACCGTTACGGCTTGCGGGAGCGGGAACGACAAAGCAACGGAAAGCTCCGCTTCAGCATCGGCATCACAGCCTGCAAGCAGTTCCGCATCGGAATCGGCATCTCCGGCCAAGGAGAAGACCACGGTCAGCTTCTGGTATTTGTGGGGAGGCCCCGAAGGCGAGAACGTCGAGAAGTTAATCGCCGAATTCAATGCCAGCCAGGAGCTTTATGAAGTGAAAGGCTTGTCCGTGCCGGACGTGCAGAAGGTAGTCGTCGGAATTTCAAGCGGCGACGGTCCTGACATTACTGACAACTTCAGCAACAACACGGCTTCTTATGCTAAGAAGGGCATGCTTGAGCCGCTGGATGAGTACATCGCCAAGTCCAACTACGATGTATCCGATTTCGTTCCTGCGGCGCTAGAAGGCGGCAAGTACCAAGGCAAACAATACGCGCTGCCTATCAACGTGAACTTCAACTTAATGTTCTATAATAAAAAATTGTTTGCGGATGCGGGCATCGTCGACCCGCCAAAGACGTCCGATGAATTGCTGGCCGACGCAGTGAAACTGACGAAGGTTAACGCTAACAAAACGCTGGAAGTGTTGGGTTTCCCGGATTTCCCTCTAATCTACTATACGACGGGCATGTCGATGGCTTTCGGGGGCAACTTCATTTCGGACGACGACAAGACGCTGACTCCGGACAATCCGGGCACGCTGGAAGCGATCAAGCTCATGCAATCCTATCGCAATCAATTCGGAGTGGATAACATTACGAAGTTTAATTCCTCGGCCAAGTATTTGGATGCGACCGACCCGTTCATCCAAGGCAAACAGGCGATCCGGATCGACGGCCCTTGGTTCGGCAATACGGTCAAGAACGTGCTGAAGAAAGACTTGGACTACGGGATCGCTCCGCTGCCGGGACCGGCAGGGCATCCTGAGCTGGCCGGAGGCGGGGAGGTCAGCTCCTCAACCTTCTTTATCCCAAGCAACGCGAAGAACAAGGATGGGGCATGGGCGTTCATGAGCTGGCTGATGTCCAAGGAGAACATGACGAAATTCAACGTTATGTTCGCCAACCTGCCGGCACGCACATCCGTTTACAGTGATCCTTCTTTGCAGACCATTCCGGATTTCCAATTGTTCGCCGAAGGTGCGAAGAGCCCGAATCTGAAGTCGTTCCCGGTATTCGACGGACAGACCGAATACGGCAAAATCATCAACGACGAGTTCGAACTGGCCGTCAATGGCAAGCAATCGGCAGAAGACGCGGTTAAGCACATGAAAGACAAATCGGCAAACTTGCTGAAATAAAAGGATTGGCGATCGTACGCTGCGGTTGTTCCGTTCCCTCTCTCGCTAAAGGAGAGGGGACGGAGACCGTTTCGATAATGGAGGGCATGGGGGAACTGCAGTGAGAAAAAACAACTTCACCGGATTTGCATTCGCCAGTCCCTGGATCATTGGATTTCTGGTTTTCACGCTTTATCCGCTTGGAGCTTCGTTGTACTACGGCTTTACCGATTTCAATGTATTCCAATCGCCGAATTTCGTTGGTCTCGACAATTACAATGAACTCATGAAAGATGATCTGTTCTGGAAGAGCGTGCGCAATACGCTTTATTTGACGGTCATAAGCACACCGCTCAACCTTCTTTTTTCGCTGCTTACGGCAATGCTTCTCAATTCGAGAATCCGCGGACTTTCCGTATATAGGACCGTTTATTATATTCCGACGATCATCCCGCTGGCGGCGACCTCGCTATTGTGGATGTGGATCATGAACGCCCAATTCGGGCTGCTCAACGCGTTTCTCGGCTGGCTCGGATTGCCTCAGCCGAACTGGCTTGCGGATCCCGCGCTAAGTAAGCTCTCGCTCATTCTTATGGGGTTATGGAGCGTAGGAAATATCATTATTATTTTCCTTGCTTCGCTTCAAGAAGTGCCGCAATCGCTCTATGAATCCGCTTCGATCGACGGGGCGGGCATGCTGAGGAAGTTTACGAACATTACCGTGCCATGGATATCTCCGATTATTTTGTTCCAGTTGATCATGCAGATCATTAACAACTTGCAGTATTTTACTCAGGCGTACTTCGTCGTATCGAGCACCAACCTGAATCAAGGGGCGAGCGGGGGGCCGGAAAATTCCTTGCTGGTCTATGCCATGTATCTCTATCACAATGCCTTCCAATATTTCAAGATGGGCAAAGCTTCGGCGATGGCTTGGATTTTGTTCGTTATGGCTGGCATCATTACTTGGGTGATCTTTAAATCGTCGAAAAAATGGGTCACGTACGGAGGGGGAGACTGACATGAGAAGCCGCGTGATGATGAGGAAAACCGGAACGCACCTGATTTTGTTCGTGCTCGGTCTTTCCTTCCTGGCCCCGTTCGTGTGGATGTTGCTGACTTCCTTGAAATCGCTCGAGGAGATTTCTTCCCTTCCGGTAACCATCTTTCCGAAGCTGGTCCTCTGGTCGAATTTTTCCGAAGTGTTTAACGTCATACCGTTTACCGATTATTTTCTAAATACGCTCTTGATTACCTTGTTAAGCGTGGTCGGCCAGCTTTTCTCCGCTCCGCTCGTTGCCTATTCGATTACGAAGATCGAGTGGACGGGGGCAAGATGGATTTTCCCGATCGTCATCGCAACGATGCTGATCCCTTACCAAGTAACGATGATTCCGGTCTATTTGATCTTTCAGAAAATGGGGCTCACCGGCAGCATTTGGCCGCTTGTGCTTCCGACGTTCACGGGCGCGCCGCTGTACATTTTCCTGCTCCGGCAGTTCTTTATGGCGCTTCCTACTTCACTTATTCATGCGGCGAAAATCGACGGGGCATCGGACTTCCGGACTTATTGGAACATCGTTCTTCCATTATCCAGACCTGCGTTGACCTCCGTGGCGATCTTTACGTTTCTATACACCTGGTCCGACTTCTTGGGACCGCTCCTGTATATTAACGATGCTGCCAGGTACACGTTAACTCTCGGTTTGCAGGCATTCTTGGCGGAGCATTACACGGAGTGGGGGCTGCTGATGGCCGCTTCGGTCATGTTCACGCTGCCGATCGTCATTATGTTCTTCTTTGCTCAGAAGCAATTTATTGAAGGGATTTCCTTGACGGGGATCAAAGGGTAACGGAGTGGAAAATACAGATGAAGCATTTGCGAGGTGGCAACCGTTGAACAACATCGATATCCTTTCGTCTCTTAAAGGCGGGCTGATCGTTTCGTGCCAAGCTTATCCGGGAGAAATTTTATTCGGTTCGGACATCATGTCCAAGATGGCCTTAGAAGCCAAAAACGGCGGCGCCGTCGGCATTCGTGCCAACTCTCCGAGCGACATTGCGGAAATTAAATCGAAAACAGGTTTGCCGGTAATCGGGATTTGGAAGGAACGGTATGCCGATTCCTCCATTTATATAACGCCAACGCTGCGGGAAGCGGAAGCTGTGGCGGAAGCCGGCGCGGATATCGTGGCGATCGATGCGACGGACCGTCCGCGTCCCGGACAGGAACGGTTGGAAGACATCGTAGCGTTTCTTCGTTCCCGTTATAACGTCATGTTGATGGCTGACGTGTCCAATGTCCAAGAGGGGATTCAAGCGGAGAAGATGGGCTTCGATATTGTATCCACGACCTTATCGGGCTACACTCCTTATAGCAGGTCGCTGGAAGGGCCCGATACGGAGCTTATTTCAGAGCTCGTAAAGTCGTTGAAAATTCCCGTATTCGCCGAAGGGCGCATCCAGACTCCCGATCAAGCGACATTTTGTTTGCGGCAGGGAGCTTATTCCGTTGTTGTTGGCAGTGCAATCACTCGTCCTCAGACGATTACGAAGAAATTCGTGGACTTGATTCTGAAATCGGCAGTCACGGGAACGGCCTAAGCGGCGGCTTGAAAATTCTCATGCGCAGGGGGAGTTATAACGGATGATAGCGGCAATCGGTATCGACATCGGCGGAACCAACATCAAGATGGGCGTGGTTACCCGGGAAGGGGAGCTGCTCCTAAGCGGGAGCACTCCGACGGAAGCGGACGCCGGCGCTGAAGCGCTGGTCGATAAGCTTCTGCGCATCGTGGAGGCTTCCGTCGATCGCTGCGCTAATGAAGGCATTACTTTGGCAGGAATCGGTATCGGAACGGCGGGCCAGGTTAACGCGCGAACCGGTGAAATTGCCGGAGCAACCGCCAATCTGCCCGGTTGGGCCGGAATACCCTTGTCTCCTAGGCTGCTAGAGGAGACAGGGTTGCCGACTATGGTGGACAACGATGTCAACATGATCGCTTTAGGAGAAGCTTGGCTTGGAGCAGGTAAGGAATGGGACGATTTCCTTTGCGTAGCGCTCGGAACCGGAATCGGCGGCTGCTGGATTTCCGGCGGTAAAATCTATCATGGAAGAGACGGTTACGCGGGGGAGATCGGACATATCCCGGTTGCGATGGGCGGCCTCCCTTGCACCTGCGGCAATCGCGGGTGCTGGGAGCAATACGCCTCTGTTAACGCGCTGAAGCGAATGGCGGTTGAACGGTTTAACGAATCAAATTCGGCTTTCTCCGATCCAGTCGTTCTGTTTAAGGCGGCTAAACAGGGCGATCAATCGGCGATTGAACTGATAGATGCTTATGCGGAGAATATTTCAGTCGGCTTGAGCGGACTGATCCACGTGTTTAACCCTCCCGCAATCGTAATCGGAGGCGCTATCTCGGCTCAGGGCGAGTTTCTATTCGAACGCATCCGGGCAATGACCTCAAGCAAAGTCATGAAAGTATTTCATTCTCCTGATCCTGTGCGCATCGTACCCGCTGTGCTGGGCGACAATGCCGGAGTAATCGGCGCGGCGAGGCGGTGTTTGATAGGATAAATGAACTGGACGAGTAAGAAAGGGGGGCGAGTTATGAATGAAATAGGGTTGGACGGCTAGCGGTTTGAATCGGATGCAGCGGGAAAGCGGACAGACAGGCCATTTTGTGAAAGCGTTTTCATTCAGGATTACCTAAATTAAAGGAGGATTCTCGACAATGAAACGATCTTTTTCAATGATGATTTGCATGTGTTTCCTTGTTACTCTTGTCCTTAATACTTTGGGGGTAAGCGGCAATGCTGAAGCGGCATCTCCCAATATTTTGCTAGGCAAAACGTACTCATCTTCCGTAGCGGCAAACGCGACTTATCCCGACAGCGGCGGGGAACTGACCGATGGAGTTTATGCCGCCAACCTGCTCGCCGATGCGGGGTGGCAGGCACGGTTTAACTCGACTAGCTATTCGTTTACGGTGGATTTTAGCGTTTCCCGGACTTTCCAAAGCTTCAAAGCGAATTTCTTCAAGTATACGGGAGCCGGGGTTGAAACTCCGACGCAAGTGCAATTTCAATATTCCAACGACAATATCGCCTACACAAGCGCATGTACCTTATCGCAGCAAGGAGCCGGCGTCGATACGACGGCCGTTCCCTATTCCTGCAGCGCATTTTCTCCGGTTTCCGCGCGTTACGTGAAAATGGTCGTAACAAGCGCGACGAGCAAATGGTCGTTCATAGACGAATGGGAGGTAAAGCGTCCGGCCGGTTCCGCGTCGGCGATTCTGTCCGGCAGTTTCCTGCAGCCTGACCTTGGCGACCAGTGGTCCAACTCCCAGTGGACGACGGAGTTTCAGAAAATGGAAGAGGCAGGCATGGACCATCTGTTCTTACAATGGACCGCTAACAGCAAACTGAACACGACGGTCTATCCATCAGGGCTTAGCGGATACACTCAGAACACGACCAATGACGTCGTATCCAAAACGCTCAGCATGGGCAACCAGTTCGGAATGGACATCTATCTGGGGCTTCAATTAAACGAGGACTGGTTCGTCAATTATACGAACAACGCAACATGGTTGAGCAATGAAACGACTAAGGCGGAAAACCTTGCTCAAGATCTATGGACGAAATACGGCTCCAACGCTTCATTTAAAGGCTGGTATCTCAGCTTTGAAGTCGATAACTGGAATTTGCCGACATCGGTCGAGTGGGACCGGATGGCCACTTTTTACGATACGGTCATCGACTATATTAAGACGCTTAGCCCTAACCTTCCGGTTATCGTATCGCCCTTCTACAATACATCCGGAGGATTGACCACGACAGGTTGGCAAACGATGTGGGAGTACATTCTCGCCCGGGCTAATATCGACGTGATCGCATTGCAAGACGGAATTGGTGCCGGTCATGCCACGACAGCTCAGCTTGCAAGCTGGTTCTCGGCAACGAAGACGGCCATTCAGAATGCCAGGCCGGCGACGGCGCTGTGGGATGACGCGGAAACGTTTAATCTCGATTTCAAACCGATGGACATTAAGCTGCTGAAGGACGACTTGGCTGCGGTTTCATCGTACGTCAGCAAGTACACCAGCTTTAGCTTCAACCATTACATCAGTCCACAGCAGGTCAATCCGCTTTATTTTACGACTTACAAAGACTACTTTTCCACCGGAAGCGTGGAGTCGGTCGTACCGTCGACGCCTGCCGGCCTTTCGGGTAGTGCGCCGAATTCCATGACCGTTCAACTCAGCTGGACGGCTTCAACGGATAACACGGGAGTCGTCGGGTACAAAATTTACAGGAACAGCGAGTTAGTCTACACGAGTTATTCGAATACGGCGAGTTATACGGACACTCAGTTGAACCCCAGCACTTCATACACGTATTCGGTAAAAGCATTCGATGCCGCGGGCAACGAATCTGCCGCTTCTTCGACGATAAGCGTTTCGACGCCCGCGGGTACGACCTATGCGACCAATCTTTCTTCAGGCAAATCGTATACGACGACTATGGCGGCCGATGCGTCGTACCCTGACACAAGCGGAACCGAGCTTACGAACGGAACTTTCGGAACAGCCACTTACGTGGATGCGGCGTGGCAGGGACGAAATACCGCATCGGCTTACAGCTTCACGATCGATCTTGGTTCCAGCAAGACGATCAAGGAGGTATATGCCGATTTCCTGCAGGTCAAATCTGTATATGTTCTGCTTCCTCAGACGGTTACCTTCTCCGTTTCGTCTACCGGTACCAGCTATACGACGATCGGCACCGTGAACAAACCGGCCGTCAGCAGCTCGGACCAAGTCAAAAAGTATCGGCTGACGGATCTAAGCAGCGTCTCGGGACGTTACGTCAAGGTGCAAGTTACTCCCGCAAGCAGCGCTTGGACGTTCATTGATGAAATCCAGGTTCGAAACTAAACCGGCGGAAAAAGCGGGTGCTTGGGTTTGAGGGTTCGCGGCTTTGATGGTTGTAATGGAGGTGTTGACGTGCTATAATCCCATCATGTGTCTATTACTCTGGGTCCACATGTTGATCCAGGGCAGAAAGAGGTGAACCCTTTGAAACCATCCATTCATCCGCAATACAATGTGATTACGGCATCTTGCGCATGCGGAAACACTTTCGAAACTGGTTCGATTAAATCGAGCCTTAAAGTTGAGATCTGTTCGGCTTGCCATCCGTTCTACACAGGTAAACAGAAGTTTATCGATGCAGGCGGTCGGGTAGACAAGTTCAAGAAAAAATACGGTATTTAATCAAATAGCCGTATAGAGATAGACCTCCCTTCAAATCCTACCGGATAAAGGGAGGTTTTTTTCATGCGGAAGCAATGGAAAACAATCGCGTTGATCATTACCGTAATTAGTTCTCTCATGGTCTCGGCGGGCTGTGGTAACAACAATGGTACGAAAAATTCCATCGGAATGAAGACGCGAAGCTACGCGAATGACGGCTATTTAGGCATGCAGAACAGCCATCCGCGAATGCCCGGCCACCACATGATGAGCGATTACAACGTGGACAACGAGTTGATGGCGCAATCGATCAAGAATTTGCCAGGTGTAGCCGCATCTAACGTTACGTTTAACGGGGCGGAGGCTTATGTGACGGTTAAGCTCAAGCCCGGCTTGCAAGCTCGGGAAATTCCAACCGTGGAGCAACAGGTCGCGACGGTTCTTCGGTTTAATTTTCCTCGTTACGTCATTCATGTCCGGTCGATGAAGTGAAGGTAAACTAAGAATGAGGGAACTATTCCCTTCGGTTGCACTTCCTTGTGCAATTCGCTATACTTAGTTTTGCCGTGCTAGACGGGGAGGTAGCGGTGCCCTGTAACTCGCAATCCGCTCCAGCGAGGTTGAATTCCTGTTTTAGGTTTTGTGATGCAGGTTCCGGTAAGTTTCGTGCCGTGTTGACGGCAGGGTCCTCCGCGAGGGACGGCCATGAACCCGGTCAGGTCCGGAAGGAAGCAGCCATAAGTGGTTTAGTTCTTGTGTTGGAGGGTAGCTCGGCCTGAGCGACGCACTCTTATACGGCTGGATCGCAAGTATCGAGGACAGGTGCACGGTCCTCATAATCAAATCATTTCTCTAATAGCGTGCAATGAAGCATCTAGGCGTAAGCATGAATTCGCCGGGTGCTTTTTTTGTTGCGCTGCCAGCGAAAATACTTCCAATGTCATAGGTCCGAAGGAGGGAATATAACCTGATATACCGAATATTTACAATTGAGCTGGCTCGTTGACCGGAGGTGAGACGAATAATGGACGAACCGGCATTACTCGCAGATGACCAGCCCGATTATTCTATTCAAACGAAGCAAGAGCTCTATATTCGGCAATTTGCCGATCGTTTTCTAGCCTTGGAAGGTACCGGTGTTCTCATACTCGATTCGGAATTTCGCATCGTGGAAATCAGTGAAATGATTTGCTCGGTGTTCGGATGTTATCGGACGGATATTCTGGAGAAGCCCGTCGAAGAATGGTTTGAGCAGCTTTCCTTGCATCCTCAGCCCTTCGACCGGAGCTTGCTTAAAGGGATTACTTTTCGTAACCGGCTCTTGAATTGGACTCACGGTAAGCATAGCCATGAATTGATGCTTGATGGAGATGTGCTTCAGAATGACGGGGGTCTGAACGGTGCTTTTGTCCTCTTCCGCGACGTATCGCATATGATGACGCTAGAGGAGCAAATCAGACGTTCGGATCGTTTGAAGACGATTGGTCAGATCGCGGCGGGTACGGCACATGAGATTCGAAATCCACTAACGGCGATCAAAGGGTTCATGCAGCTATTGAATAAGACTTTAACGGAACGCAACATGAGCAAGGAAAAGGAATTTGTTAGAATCGTGCTTTCCGAGCTTGAGAGGGTGAACGATCTTGTCAGTGAATTTCTATTGCTGAGCAAACCCAAAGAAATCAAGCAGGTATCGATGAGAATCGGGCGTGTGTTGCAAGAAATTCTCCCCATGATCCGCAATGAGGCGATGCTTTACAACGTGACGGTGCTTTACTACCCTAAACCTGAATTGAATTCGATCGTAGCCGATAAAGAGTTATTGAAGCAGGTATTTCTGAATTTAGGAAAAAATGCTATCGAAGCGATGAACGGAGGAGGGACTTTAATAATTCGCGAATGCAGTCATCCTGATCAACTCGGTAAAATAGCGGTTGAAATTTCGGATACAGGTACTGGGATATCGGCGGATGCGTTGGAGAAGGTTTTCGATCCCTTTTTTACGACGAAACCGCAAGGAACGGGATTGGGGCTCTCGGTTTGCCAACGGATCGTTCATGACTTAGGCGGGAACATCGAGGTGTCTTCCGACGAGGAAGGAACGCGATTTACGGTTTGGTTGCCTAATGCAGCCGGAGAGTCGGAGAAGGAAATCCAAGCTAGCGGTGGAGAGCGCTCATCCTATGATGTATAATGGATGAAACGGCAAGCTGACGGGAGCGACATGCAATGGCACATCTTGCTTTGTACCGGGCCTGGCGTCCCCAGACGTTCCAGGACATGGTCGGGCAGCAACACATCGTTCAGACCCTGCAAAACGCAATTCGCGAAAATCGCCTCTCCCATGCGTATTTGTTCAGCGGCCCGAGAGGGACCGGCAAAACAAGCGCTGCGAAAATATTGGCCAAAGCCGTCAACTGCGAGCACGGCCCGGCGCCAGAGCCTTGCAACAAATGCTCGCAATGCGAACGCATTACAAGCGGCTCCGTCATGGATGTTGTCGAGATCGATGCGGCATCCAATCGCGGCGTTGAAGAAATTCGCGATATTAGGGACAAAGTGAAGTATTCACCGACGGAAGTTCGGCGCAAAGTTTATATTATCGATGAAGTACACATGCTGACAACGGAAGCTTTCAACGCTCTTCTTAAGACATTGGAAGAGCCGCCCGGTCATGTCATGTTCGTATTGGCCACGACCGAGCCTCATCGGTTGCCGCCGACCATCATCTCGCGTTGCCAGCGCTTTGATTTCCGCCGGGTTTCTCTAGAGGAACAGGTCGGGCGCCTGCGTGAGATAAGCACGGAAGAGCAAATTACGGCCGAAGATGAGGCGCTTCGCTATATCGCCCGCTTATCTGACGGGGGGATGCGCGATGCGCTTAGCCTGCTGGATCAGATATCTTCCTTTACCGGCGGTCAAGTTACTTTGCAGCATGCGATTGAAGCAACCGGTGGGCTTCCCTCGGAACAGTTCGCCAGGCTGGCGGTGGCGGTTAGAGAGAAAGACGCCGCCAAAGTACTTCATGAAATCGACGAGATGATGAAAGCCGGCAAGAGCGCGGACAAATGTTTGGAACAGCTTATGCATTACTTCCGGGATTTGCTGCTAGCCCAACTAGCTCCCGATGCGGGCGATTCCTCGGGACGGGTTGTGGATCCTGCTGAACTAAGGGAGATGTCTAACGGATTTTCCCGCGAGCGGTTATTTGCTATCATTGATTTGTTGAATCGTTATCAAAGCGAAATGAAATACGCGGCTCATCCGCAAACGATGTTCGAGATCGCCCTCTTGAAGCTATGTTCGGATAGCCTGGGCGCCGAATCTGCTGCCGGTATAAGCTCGTCGGATACAGGCGCTGTTGGCCGGGCAGAAGGTTCTATCAGCCGCGCCGATCTTGGGCAGCTGAAGCAACAAATCGCAAGCTTGGAACATAAGCTGAGCGCATTGCAGCAAAGCGGCGGTTCTTCCTCGATGGCGGGGGCGTCCTCTTCGTCTGGGGCAGTTGGCGGCGGCAACGCCCATGCTCGATCGAACTCGGCTGCGAGCGGCGGAAGTTCGTCTAATGCCCCGCGTATCGCGTCAATTCCTCGTTTGAAGCTGAATGCTTATGTGGAGGCAAGTTCTTCTTCCGCGCCATCTTTAGCCAAGTGGCCGCAAGTTCTCCAGAGGGTTAAGGAAGAGCGGGTAACCGTTCATGCCTGGTTAGTCGACGGCGAACCCGTCGCCTTTGCGGAGAATACGATTGTGGTAGCATTCCGAAATACGATTCACCGCGAAACAACGGAAAAGCCGACAAACAAAGGCGTAATCGAAGGCGTTTTAACGGCAGTCTTCGGCAGTCCTACCCAGTTGCTAACCATCATGCAGAAAGATTGGCAAGACGCGCTGGCGGAAAGCTCGGGTAAGCCTAAAGCGGATCATACGGCGGGCGAAGAACTGCTGCTCGTGCCGGAAGATGAAGCCGCGCAGAAGGGCGAGCCTTGGATCGACGAGGCCGTTCGTTTGTTCGGGGAACAATTAGTAACGATCAAAGACGATTAGGGAGGCATAAACAATGAACAACATGAATCAAATGATGAAGCAAGTGAAGAAGATGCAAGAACAAATGATGAAGGCGCAAGAAGAATTGGGAACGAAAACGATCGAGGGTACGGCGGGCGGCGGAGTCGTCACGGTTTCGATCAACGGCCACAAGAAGCTGCTGGACATTAAGATCAAACCCGAAGCCGTTGATCCCGAAGACATTGAAATGCTGCAGGATCTTGTGCTTACGGCCGTTAACGACGCTTTGACCAAAGCAGACGAGCTTGCGAACCAGGATATGGGCAAATATACCGGCGGCATGAAGATCCCTGGATTGTTCTAAGACTAGCGGCAAACCATGATTAGAGGAGACAAGAGCCTTTGTTTTATCCAGAACCGATTGCCAAGCTGATCGACTCTTTTTCCCGCTTGCCGGGCATCGGGCCGAAGACGGCTGCTAGGTTGGCTTTTTACGTTTTGCGCATGAAAGAGGAAGATGTCATCGATTTTGCCAAGGCGTTGGTTAACGTCAAGAGAAACCTGACCTATTGCTCTATTTGCTGCAACATTACGGATACCGACCCTTGCCGGATTTGTTCCGATAAGGCGCGTGACGCGTCCGTCATCTGCGTCGTGCAGGAACCGAAGGATCTCGTCGCAATGGAGAGAACCCGCGAATTCCACGGACAATATCACGTGCTTAATGGCGCGATTTCTCCGATGGACGGCTTGGGGCCTGACGATATCCGCATTGCCGAATTAGTTCGGCGGCTCGGAGACGAAAGAGTTCAGGAATTGATACTGGCTACGAATCCGAACATTGAAGGCGAAGCGACTGCGATGTACCTTTCGCGCTTGGTGAAGCCTTTCGGCATTAAAGTCACTCGTATCGCGCATGGGTTACCGGTTGGCGGAGATTTGGAATACGCGGACGAAGTTACGATTTCCAAAGCCTTGGAAGGCCGCAGGGAATTGTATTAACCATTCATCAATAGTCATCGATTCATTTTACGCGGCGCCTACGGGCGTCTTTTTTGTTTTTGTCGTGTCTCGTTAGTTCTAAAGGAATTTTCTGGGGTATAGAAATAGTAGTGGGTTGTCCCTTAAGGACTGCATCTGACAAGAGGCTGGGGGGATTGTCATGCAACGTAACAAGAAGCGAGTGTTGAACGAGGTGGAATCGATTGAACGTCGAAGGCTTATAGAAGATATCCGCAATGCGGAACAAGAGTGGAACCTCGCGGAGTGGAGATTTCATCATGCCCTGGGGGAAGACCATGTGGATTATGCGATCTACTGCCTGGAAGCGGCGGAAAAAAGGCTGGACATGCTCCTGAGAAATGCGAAGTGGCAATGGAGCCAGTCGATAACGCGTGAAGAAAGCAGGGAGATGGGATGAAGACGTTCTGGGTAGTTCTTCTTATCCTATCCGCAACCTCTTTAGGCGGCGTGCTTCTTAAGCGAAATGTCCCGAAGGGTTGGTTAACGAGATTCGGAGTACATTTGGTTATTACGGCGATGGCGCTCTATGCATTGAATTTCTCGGGCTGGGTAACGGGGTGGTATGTACCCTTAAATCCATTCACGATTGGAACGGTCGCTTTGTTAGGATTGCCGGGAATTGCGCTCGTGCTCGGATTGCAATGGACATTGCTCGTATGAAACTGCCTGCGGGAGCAGGCGGTTTTCTACTAAGGAGCGGCTGCTGCGAAAATATCTCAAGAATATCGGTTGACGGGTTACGTGCGGATATGATACATTAGTTCTCGCGCCTCTTGGGCAAGCCTACAGGGTCAACAAGAAACAACAGGAACTGACAGAAATTACTTGTTGCAATGCGGATGGGCGCTGTGGTATATTATAAAAGTCGCCGTTAGCGCGGATGACGAAAAACGAAACGCAAAAAGCAACACAAATTGTTCTTTGAAAACTGAACATTGAGCGTAAGAAAACGAACAAACGTCTGAAGATGACTTCGGTTGTCGGATGGCAAACCAGCAGTACAGATTGAGCCTCAAAGGCTCTTTAATAAGAAGCTTCGGCTTCAACTATTATGGAGAGTTTGATCCTGGCTCAGGACGAAC
>NZ_JAIOAP010000004.1 GCF_021190915.1 Cohnella silvisoli | reverse complement strand
AACAAGATTCGTTCGACTTGCATGTATTAGGCACGCCGCCAGCGTTCGTCCTGAGCCAGGATCAAACTCTCCATAATAGTTGAAGCCGAAGCTTCTTATTAAAGAGCCTTTGAGGCTCAATCTGTACTGCTGGTTTGCCATCCGACAACCGAAGTCATCTTCAGACGTTTTGTTCGTTTTCTTACGCTCAATGTTCAGTTTTCAAAGAACAATTTGTGTTGCTTATTTCGTTTCGTTTTTCTTGTTTAACGTGTGCCCTCTTGAAGCGGCTTAAGTAATATATCATAGACTCAAATACGATTGCAACCCTTTTTATACTGGAAATTTCATACAGTCTGATATACTCTTATATCCCCCTATTAATAAGACATGAAACACCTATTGCTATTGCTATCCCTATCACAATCGATTACATTTATCGCAAGTAAACTTATCGACTTTAGGGGTGATCATGCATGCGTGAAGTTCCTATGCGTTACGTTAAAGCCAATCAGACAGGAATCGTAATAACGGTACTTCTCTCCTTCCTCTTCCAGCAGCCTTGGATATTGGCGGCACTGTGGGTTGTTCAATTAACGGGATTATTATCAGAAGGCCGATTAAATCTGTTCGTAATCATAGCCAAGCAAGTTCTTAGGGGTAAAGGCGAGGAGACGCAAGCAGCGGAACTTCAAAAGTTCAATAATACGCTGGCCGTTCTTTTTCTGACCGCATCTCTGATTTCCTTCGCTTTGGATTGGCAAATCGCAGCGTATGTATTCGCTTCTATGATCCTTATTGCCGCAAGCGTCGCTCTACTGGGCTATTGCATCGGATGTACGGTCTACTTCTGGATCAAACAGATCCGAGCCGGAAGAGGGATTAGAAGAAACTAATTGAAACGGAATACCGCTAATGGGATGGACCGCTTAGGAATATAAAATTATATAAACATATATTAATGTGTTTATTATATCTTCAGCAAAAAGGCCTGTGCATAGAGCATAGGCCTTTTCCGTCGATTAAACGCTAGTGAGTTCATCGTAGAGGTAAGCATACTCCCCTAAGTCATCCCTTGTTAACGCCCTGTTCGTTTTGTCCAATTCATATTGGTAAGCTTTGAAAATGTGCCTCATGCCGACCTTCTCGTCTTTCCCGCTTGCCAAGAAAGCTGCTGTCAACGCGATGTTCTTGATGCTGCCCCCAGCCATCTGAAGCTTCCGGGCCAGAAAGTTGAAATCGATATCCTTCTCCAATGGCGTTTGCACCGGGAAGATGTGCTGCCAGATCGTCTCGCGCTGTTTTTCATCCGGAAAAGGGAACCGAATCACGTAGTTGATCCGCCTCAAGAAGGCTTCGTCCATATTTTGCAAATAGTTGGTTGCCAGAATCGAGATCCCCCGGTACTCCTCCATCTTCTGGAGAAGAAAAGCAACCTCCGTATTGGCGTTCTTGTCGTGCGAGTCCTTGACTTCGGAACGCTTGCCGAATAGCGCGTCGGCTTCATCGAAAAACAGGACGGCATAACTCGCCTGCGCCTCGTCGAAAATCTCCCGCAAGTTCTTCTCCGTCTCGCCTATATATTTGCTGATGATTTGCGACAGGTCGATCTTGTAGATTTCCATGTCCAGCTCTTTGGCGACGATTTCGGACGCCATTGTTTTGCCGGTGCCGGGCGGCCCTGAGAACAGAAGGCTGATTCCCGTTCCGTAAGACAGCTTCTTGTCGAAGCCCCATCGACCGTATACGGTATGCTTGTACTGAATATGGTTGCAGGCATGCTGCAGCTTCTCCTTCTGAACGGCGGGTAAAATCAAATCTCCCCAACTATTCTTCGGGCTTAATCGCTTCGATTTGTTGCCCAGACTATGATTAAGCTGCTTATAACTCGCTTGAATCATGTCGCGCCATCCAATAACGGCGGCTTCCGCTTCGCCGCGATTCCATTCGGACAACGTCTTTGCCGCCTTTAAGGCGTCCTTCATCTGACCTACGTTAAAAAGGAACCTTGCAGACAAAGCCTCCCAGTCGATAGTTGAATCAACAGCGTAAGAAGCGGTCAATTGACTCCATGCTTGCGAACGGTCTGCATCCGACAACGCTGGCAGCTCGACCTCAAGGTCAATGAGACGGTGTTGGTCTAGAGGTTGGCATGGCTCTTCGGAAAGCAGGAATACAATGCCGGACATCTCCCATAATTCATGAAGCAGATAGGTCGCTTCGGGAGACAAAACCCGCTCTGCCTTGTCCACCCAAGCTTCAAAGTGACAAAACACAAGCACCGCCTGCTGAATCGTCGCTTCCCGAAAAAGATTGTTCATCCGTTCACGTATATCGTCTTTATTCGAAGCCGGCCACTTATCTAAATCAACGCACAACACCGACTGGTTAAAATATTGGCACAGATGGAACGCCTGCGTTTTTTTGCCGGAGCCGGGTTTGCCCCACAACGAGATGATAAGCGGATGGCTTGGTTTCTCCGATTCGAGGATCCGATTCGTTATCCACTGCCTCAGCTTATTTTGTATGTCCATGTTGCCAATTAGCGGCGAATGCTTATTTTCCGCATGAATAAAGGTCACGTATGGATCCATCGAAGGAGGAACGTCTCCGGAATGCAGCAGAAAACGAACGATTCTCTCATCAAGCTTAGTTTGCCTGTTCAGCAGCGTGCCCATTCTATTCGTACTTACTTCCTGCCGTAGAAAATACTTCTTTAATGGACCTTCTTCATCGAATGCCGCTCGAATAAGTAGAAGATCCTCTTCGGAGCGACTCACCAGTTGCGAAATCAAGTCGGGCGTCGGAAGCTTGGCAGCTTTATCCCTCTGCATCAGCTCATAAGAGGACTCATACTTGCGATCCACTTCTACGGCTAAACATACGATGATCCCTTTCACTTCATAAGCGGAAAGCCCGAATATCCGAGACAAATAAGGAAGCGCCAGAAATACATTCGCTTCCTCGCTCAATTTAAGCCTGTCTTCTATACGCCGTTCAATCAACTCCACATGTTTAAGCAATCGTACCGTAACCGCATCGTTTTCTTGGACCGAAGCCAAAGTACGAATACTTTCGAATAGTTCAAATTCGGAGAGCAACTCCCCTGTCGACCCGGAAACGGTAAGAGCATGTTGCTCGAAACGCTCTTGCAGATGCAGTCGCAGTGCAATACAGGAGTCCAGCCATTCCCATTGATCTTTCAGGTATTCCCGATCATTGTTGTACATTGCTGTAAAGCAACCTCCGATGGTGTCCGGATTGTTATTGTGAATCAGGAGCGCGAGAAAAAGTTTTTCACCTTGGACATAAAGCCGGCGCTTTGCCCCGGAGGCGCTGCCGCGGCCGCTCTTTCCTGTTGAACCTCTTTGGCTCGTTTTTTATATTCCGCATGAAAGGGGGTATCTCCACGCGTATGGGCAACCATCCGCCTGACTTCATCCTGGGAGTTAAGGGAAGGCGCAGCTGGCCCTGCACCTCCAGCACCTGGACCGGCTTTACCCGCCGCAACGAGCGCATGCCTTTGGTCTTCCATATTCATAAATTGATCTACGTTCTCATATTCGGCGAATTCGGAGCGGCCCATTTTCTTTCTGGCTTGCTCCCTAGCTCGGGAAGAAGTAACCGATGCCAACTCTTTCTTATTGACCTGGTCGCCAATCGCACCCGCAACCGTCGTTGCCGCGGTCGAAACCGCGCCGCCGCCCGGAACGAAGTTGCTAGCCGCTCCGGTAACCGTACCCACCGCGGCCTTAAAACGGTTGTTATTGATTTGCGTGCTTACGGCCGCCGCCTGAGCGCTTGAGCTTTGTTTGACGGAATCGTCGGTTGTGGTCGCGGAAATACCTTTGAGCACGTCCCGTTCCTTCACATCGTATTTCTCTTTCATTTTCGCTTTAATTGCGGTGCCCACAAGCGGAATCATCCCTGCAGCGGTCTGCCCGGGATTGCTGACTACATCGTTGATCGCGTTTTTGGCTTTCTGGCCGACATCGAACGTCGATGGAGCCAAACGCTTTTCATTCTGGGAAGTTAAAATATCCTCCCTATGTTTACTGGCTTCCTCGGGGGTCAATGCGCTTCGGCGAGAACGGCTTTGGGATAGATCCCATTTGCCATGTCTTGCATTCTCTATGTGCTGAGGTAGATTGTACCATGACGGATTGTTGGCTTTCTCGGTTTGTTGTTCAACGCGACGATGGAAAGCCTCCTGTGATTCCGAACCCGACGATTCAGATTCTGCTGATTCAGATTCTGCTGATTCCATTGATGCAGTCGGCGTAGACGGCACCGTTAATGGCGCATCGCTCCGTTCCCTTACCACTGATTGTTCAGTTGGCGGAGCGACCTCGGGAGTCGGGGCAGCCGCGGGAGAATCCGAAGCACTAGGACGGGAAAAAGGAAATACGCTAACAGCCCCTTGCGCCAGCAGCCTCTTCATGACCGCTGACTTGTCAGGAGTTTCTTCGCTTTCCTGCCCCGCCGTTTCCGTTTCTTCTTCGGCGCTCGGGTTCTTTTTATTCGAATCTTGCATTCGTCTCTGTTGAGGGGCAGTCAAAGGCATCGGATTCATCCTCGCTAGACAAAATAAATGACCATCTATCTTTCCACTATAAGGAATAATGCCAGTAGTTACAAGACAGAAAAAAAGAACACCCCGAAGGGTGCTCTTGGTATGCATGGGAGTCCTCTATAATCCGCCCAACAGTCTTACTAATTCTTCTTCATCCTCCAACACCGGAACACCGAGCTCGCGCGCTTTGGCAAGCTTGCTTCCAGCGCTTTCCCCTGCGATGACGAGATCGGTTTTTTTCGACACGCTGCCTGACACTTTGGCTCCGAGCGCTTCCAGCTTTTGTGCAGCTTCATCACGCGTCATGACGGACAACGTGCCTGTCAGCACGACGGTTTTCCCGAACAGCGGGTGGCTTGCATCCGCTAGTGCGGCTGCCGGCTTGGCGGCTTCCGCCTTGACGCCGAGCGCACGCATCCGCGCAATGCTATCTTGTACGAGGGGGTCGTGGAAAAAACCGTATATGCTCTCTGCAACAATGCCGCCTACGTCCGGCAATCCAACTAGCTCTTCCGCTTCCGCCGCCATTAAACGGTCAATATCTCCGAAATGGTCTGCCAGCATCTTGGTCGTTGCTTTGCCCGTGTTCGGAATGCCCAGCGCATTCAGAAACGGCGCCAGCTCCCGCGACTTGGACTTCTCCAAGGCAGCAATCAAGTTCGTCGCTTTCTTCTCGCCAAAGCGCTGCAGCTTTACCAAATCGTCAAAGCTAAGGCTGTACAAGTCGGCCGGCTCGCGAACATTCAATTCTTCGAACAGTTGCTCCGCCGTCTTGCCGCTAAACGTCTCGATGTCCATGCAATCCCGCGAGGCGAAGTGGGTAATCCGCCCAATGATCTGCGGCTTGCAGCCGAGACGGTTGTTGCAGAACAGATGGGCTCCGCGCATCTCCAGAGGTGAACCGCAGCCCGGACATTCAGTCGGAACTTCGATCGTTCCTCCCTCTTCGTCGTCCGCTTTGCCTAATATTTCGGGGATTACGTCGTTAGAACGGCGGATGAAGACGCGCGTCCCGAGCGCGTGCGATAAGTTCTTGCGTTCAATATCCCCGACGTTATTGAGCGTACAGTTCTGGACCGTTACGCCTGCCAGTTCAACCGCTTCGACACGGGCGAGAGGCGTCACTTTGCCCGTTCTTCCGAGCTCCCAAGACACCGACTCCAGCACCGTCGTCGTTTCTTCGGCTTCGAACTTGAACGCGACCGCCCACCGAGGGAACTTATCCGTATAACCAAGAGCCTCCCGCGTCCTCAAGTCAGTCAACTTCACGACCGCTCCATCGATTAGGTAATCAAGTTGTCCACGACGTTCGACGACGTTTTCCAATTCCGTAATCACTTCTTCTATTGTAGAAAAATACGTTATGTATGGATTAACCGGAAACCGATTTTCCCGCAGGAAAGCCATCATTTCTTGATGATTAGAGAAGGCTACCCCCTCCGAATATCCCACGTTGTAAACGAAAGCATCCAGCCTACGGGACGCCGTAATCCGCGGATCGAGGTTACGCAGCGCTCCGGCCGCTCCGTTGCGGGCATTCTTGAGCGGCTCGGACGCCGTTTTGTTATATTCCTCGAGCACCGACAACCGCATGAAGCCTTCGCCCTGCACTTCGATCGTCCCCTCGTCGAATCCGATCGTCAGAGGAACGGTACGAATCGTGCGAACCTGAGCCAATATCCCCTCCCCAACCTCGCCGTTGCCCCTCGTAGCCGACTGAACAAGCTGCCCGTCCGAATAGGTTAGGTTCAAAGACAAACCGTCGAATTTCAGCTCCACGACATATTCCGGGGCCGGAAGCGGCTGATCGGGATTTTTCGAGTTGAAATCGGCAATAAGACGATTCGCTCTGGCAGCCCAAGCGGACAGATCGTCGATATTCTGCGCTTTATCCAAGCTCCACAGCCTCGACAGATGGCGGTGCGGCACGAAACCCTTGAGTATATCCCCTCCAACCCTGCGCGTCGGAGAATCCGGCAAAACCGTTCCATTTTCAAGCTCCAAACGGGTTAATTCATCATAAAGCACATCGTATTCTTTATCGCTTATCGTAGGATTGTCTTCCGTATAGTAACGATGACTGTGTCTGTTAAGTTCATTAACGAGCTCTTGCATTCGCTCCAGAATTCCGGTTTGCGCCATGCTTGCTTTACCTCGCTTTATTTAGAGATTATTAGGGGTTTCCCCTAGTCTATTTCAGTGCCGAAAAGCTGTCAAATAAGGAGTTGAATTCTCCGCCTTCAATCGTTGTTCTGTTTCATAAAGCCGTCCTGCGGTGTAAATATTTATTATCACATAAAGGAGGTGGGGAGATGGACAAGCAACGTTATTATGTTTCCGTCTCTGCTAACATGGTGGGCGCGGAACCATCCCTGACGGACCAGCTTACCGTTCTGGCAACGGAAGACGAACGAAACCATTTGGTCGGATTGTTGAACAAGGAACAAAAAAACAACGATCTAACCTACTTAAGGGCACACATTCCGTATAAATCCGCAGACCATGACAGAGCAACGAAACGGTTTAACGATAGCATGGTCGAGGTTTACCGCTACATTTACAAGATTGGCACGATAGAAACGAAACGCCATATCGAGTATATGGATATTTTGCAAGAACTGCGTACGCCCGACTATCATCATCAAGGATACGGCCAAAGGTGAAGCAACGATTCCACTTACGGAAAATAAAACGGGCTCCCGAGAGCCCGCAGCAGACTGCCGGATATTCTCGGCAGTCTCTTTATATTTTGGTCACCGGAGCGAAAGCGGCCAGCAGTCTCTTCACGCCGACAGGCGCCGGAAACGCGATTTGCAGCTCCACGTCGTTACCCGTGCCTTTAACGGCAACGACGGTGCCGACTCCCCACTTAGCATGCTCGACTTTGTCGCCGGCAACGACAGCCAATCCTTCACCCGCGGGGCGAGCGGCCGATGGCGTTGCGGGACGGGTAACCGAACTTCCGGTCGAAGCGCCAGCTACCGTTGGCCGCGCTCCGAAACCGGCAGGTGCGTTGCTATTGCCGCCGAAGCTCGGGGAATTACTACGCGATCCGAACCCGCCGCCACTGCCACTTCCACCGCCGCCTAAACGGGAAGCATATCCGCCGTAGGAACCGAGTCGCCCGCCTCCTGCCGTTTCTACGGCTTCCTTCAGCTCGTTTGGAATTTCTTCCAGGAACCGCGACGGTGCATTCGTATTCGTCCGGCCGTAGAGCAATCTCATGCGCGCGCAGGTCAAGTACAGCTTCTTCTCCGCTCTCGTGATACCGACATAGGCAAGCCGACGCTCCTCTTCCATCTCCGCGTTGTCCATGAATGCCCTGCTGCTTGGGAACAAGCCTTCCTCCATCCCAACGATAAATACGACGGGGAATTCGAGCCCTTTGGCACTGTGCATCGTCATGAGCACGACGGCATCGCCGTCATCCTCTTCGTCATCCATGGAGTCGATGTCTGCAATTAGCGCCAAATCGGTCAAGAACGCGATCAAGGATTTCTCCTCGTTGCGTTTCTCGAACTCTTGGGTAACGGACAAGAACTCTTCGATATTTTCCAGCCGGGATTGGGATTCTATCGTTTTCTCTTGCTGCAGCTCCAATCGATACTGAGTCATCTCAAGCAGCTTCTCCGTCAATTCCGTCACGGATAAATATTCTACCATCGCACTGAGGTTCGCGATCATATCCCGGAATTCGGTTAACGTGGCTTTGGCGCGATTCTGGATGTCTAAATGGTACAATCCATCGCCGAGCAGCCCGTCCCCTTCGTTCAGCAGCCGGTACATCGATACTCCTTTGCGAGCCGCTTCCTCCTGCACTTTCGCCATCGTCGTATCGCCTAGTCCCCGCTTTGGCACATTAACAATCCGATTAAGGCTAATATCATCGTCCGGGTTGGATATTAAACGCAAGTAAGCAAGGATATCCTTGATTTCTTTGCGGTCGTAGAACTTGATGCCTCCTACGATCTGGTAAGGGATTTCCGATTTGATGAGAATTTCCTCGACGACCCGGGACTGGGCGTTCGTTCTGTAAAGTATGGCATGATCGCTATAATTGCGGGCGTTCTGACGATTCTTGCGAATTTCCCCGGCGATAAAATAACCCTCTTCATGCTCGGAGTCGCCCTGGTACACCGTGATTTTTTCCCCGCCGTCCTTGTCGGTCCACAAGTTCTTCGCTTTGCGTCCCATGTTGTTCTTGATAACGGCGTTAGCCGCATCCAGAATGTTGGAGGTCGAACGGTAGTTTTGCTCCAAGAGGATCGTGCGAGCTTCCGGGTAATCCGCCTCGAAGTTAAGAATATTCGTAATGTCCGCGCCGCGCCAACGGTAAATCGATTGATCGCTGTCGCCGACTACGCAGATGTTGTGATGCTTTTGCGCTAACATTTTACAGAGGCTGTATTGCGCTTTGTTCGTATCCTGATACTCGTCGACGTGAATATATTTGAATTTGTTCTGGTAGAAATCCAGCACTTCGGGTACGTCCTTGAACAATTGGATGGTCAGCAAAATAAGATCGTCGAAGTCGAGCGAATTGTTGCTTTTCAGTCTGCGTTGATACTGAGCATATACTTTGGCAACGATGGTATCGAAGTAATCACCTTGACGTTGTTCGAATTGAGCGGGCGTCAACAATTCGTTCTTAGCAGCGCTGATGGAGGCTTGGACGGCTTTGGGCTCGATTTTCTTCGTATCGATGTTATTGTCTTTCATGACGTTGCGAATGACGGACAACTGGTCGGTAGAATCGAGAATGCTAAAGTTGGATCCGAAGCCGATGCGTTCGATATCTCTGCGAAGAATGCGCACGCACATCGAGTGGAAGGTGCTGACCCAAATGTCTTTGCCCGAAGGTCCGACGAGCTTGGATACGCGTTCTTGCATCTCCCGGGCGGCTTTGTTGGTAAAGGTGATGGCCAGAATGCTCCATGGCGCGGCAAGCCGTTTGGAAATTAAGTACGCGATCCGATGCGTCAGAACCCGCGTCTTGCCGCTTCCCGCTCCAGCCATGATGAGCAGCGGCCCTTCGGTCGCCACGGATGCTTCGCGTTGCTTGGGATTAAGTTTATTAATGGATGCCTCAATATCTACGGAATTCGTATTATCGCGTTCAAAAAACATGACCTTGCTCCTTCATCGAAAGGTTAACCGCACCTACGGTACTCAGTGCAGCACCTAGATTCTCGTATATGATGTTGCCCACGACGACCGTATCTGCGGCTTTCGCCGCTTGCGCCGCACGCTCGGGGTTATCGATTCCGCCGCCGTAGAACAATTGCGCCTGCTTTAAGCTGTTGCTGATGCGCTTTAAGAGTTCCATATCGCCAAAAGTCCCGCTATATTCCACGTAAAGTACGGGGATGTTCCAAAGCCTGTCCGCCACCTGGCTGTACGCGATCGCCTCGTTGCTGCCGATGTTCGCCTCTGCTCCGGTTAAACGAGCGACCGTCGAATCCGGGTTGAGGACCAAGTACGCTTCGCCCGCGATCGACTCCCATGGGAGCAGGTGGCTGTAATCGCGTAATGCCTTGACGTGATGGCCGATGAGCCATTCGGATCGCTTCGTATTAAGCACGCTCGGTATGAAATAACCGTCAAAACCCGGCACACCGCAAGCCGGATCGGATAATTCGAATGCGCATGGCACCTCGTACCTGCGAATCCGCGACATCAAATCGACTGTATTATCGAAAGTCACCCCACTGGAGCCGCCGACTAGAATCGCATCCGTTCCGGATGTGCAAATGGCATCCAACGTCGCATCATCTATTGGGCGTTCGGGGTCAAGCTTGAAAACATGTCTCCAACTGCTGTAAAAGGAAGGGAGCATTTAGCCTCCATATAGTAGAACTAGGGTTTTCTTCTAGTCTACAGGAATTCGGCGGTTCTTCCAAGATGGAATGATGTGGAGGGGCGGTGAGCGGTGGGGTTTGGGTGTGGGATGGTGTTTTTGGTGCGACTGAGTAAGTCCAGATTCTGAACCTATTTGTGGTTTTGGTACTCCGCGCGGCTCAGTAAGTCCAGATTATGAACCTATTGGTGGTTTTGGTGCTCCGCGCGGCTCAGTAAGTCCAGATTATGAACCTATTGGTGGTTTTGGTGCTCCGTGCGACTCAGTAAGTCCAGATTCTGAACCTATTGGTACTCCGGGTGTTGGTGATTAATATTTCACATAATTAACAATCTGGCTTTGTCTCCCAACTCATACGCATGAACTCGAAGTTTACCCTCTTTTACTGGTCTAATCAAACCTTTCTCCAACAATATTTTAAGTAATTGAATACATGTGGTTCTCCCTAACTGTAAACAAAAGCAAACATCTTCAAGCCCGAAAGGGCGATTTAGGCGTAGAGCGTATCGAATAATCTCACGCTCGTAGACGGTAAGATGATACTCCGTTTGATTGCCGGTGCTTCCGTACTTACCCAAAATGACATACAATGACCGCCTGCACACTTCGGGTCTTTTGACAATATCATCCCAACTGAACGGTATGAATGGATACCCGTACTCTGCGAAGGTTCTTATTCTCATTTTCTCGAAATCGAATCTGTCCCGGGTAATCAACTCGGCGTGGCTGACAAAACCCTCGGTCTCGATGATGGACTCAATTGGCTTAAAGAACAAATCGCCGAAAATGCGTATCCCTGATGAACTAACCATCTCATACTCCATTGTTAGACCATTAAACGTGCCTAGTACCGGAAACACAACATCCTTAAGCAGCCTAATCTCACCCGTCAAATCTTTCTTTAACATCTCTAGTCTTCTACCGTTGGCCATACTTTTTTGCTCGTTAAAATAATCCGCGAACTGTTTCTCGAACAACTCCATCCCTCCTCAAAATAAAAACGCCGCTTGCTCCGATAATGGATGCAAACGGCGTGTGCTTCACGCTTTGTATTTGATTTTTACATTACCAAAAAAGTGGATATTTGTCGAGAGAGATGGTTGGTCGCCAAGTCGGTCTGGGAGGTCCATAGACTCGTTCTGCCAAGTCGGCCTGGTTGGAGGTGTTTAACACCCCAGCTTCTCTTTCAGATATTGCCGAATGTCATCCTTCAGGTCCGGACGCTCCAATGCGAAATCGATGATCGTCTTGAGATAGCCGAGCTTCTCGCCGGTATCGTAACGCTTGCCTTGAAAGTTATACGCATAGACGGATTGTTCCTGCATCAAGCGGAAGATAGCATCGGTTAATTGAATTTCTCCGCCGGCGCCAACGTCTTGCGTCTCCAATATATCGAAGATGGCGGGCGTCAAAATATACCGTCCGATAATGGCGATATCAGAGGGAGCGCAATCAGGCAAAGGCTTCTCCACGACACCGCGTACTTTAATAATCCGATCACCATCGCCGCCCACTGAATCCGGGTCTACGATACCGTAGCGGGACACCTCATCATACGGCACTTTTTTCACGGCGAGCACGGAGCTCTGAACTTCATCGTAAACGTCCATCATCTGCTGTAGACAAGGGACGTCGGACTGGACAATATCGTCTCCGAGCAGAACCGCAAAGGGCTCGTTGCCAATAAATTTACGCGCGCACCAGATAGCGTGACCGAGTCCTCTCGGCTCCTTCTGGCGGATATAGTGAATGTCGATCAGGTCGGACGGCTTCTGAACTTCGGAAAGCAAGTCCAGCTTCCCCTTCATCAGCAAGCTTTGCTCAAGCTCGTACGAGCTGTCAAAATGATCCTCTATGGCGCGTTTACCTTTTCCCGTTACGATAAGAATATCTTCAATGCCGGATGCGACCGCTTCTTCGACGATATATTGAATTCCGGGTTTGTCGATAATAGGAAGCATTTCCTTAGGCATCGCTTTCGTGGCCGGAAGGAACCGGGTTCCCATTCCCGCTGCAGGTATGATGGCCTTGCGAATCCTCATGAACAGGCATCCTCTCTAGACTTTCGGTACAAGTTCGCCTGCCTTCCGCAACAACTCTTTCGGAATGACCGGTAATCGTCCGACACCAATGCATACGATACCCTGCGCATTAAGAGCCGCAGCGTCCAGTGCATTTCTTCCATCCATAATTATAGGGCGATTCATCCAATTTTTAAAGTCATCCGTTTTGATCTGACGAAATTCACGCCACTCGGTTACGATTATCGCCGCATCCGCGCCCCTCAGCGCTTCTTCGGCCGAATCACATATCGTTATGGAAGAAGGTAGCATTTTGCGCGCAACATGATTGGCCTCAGGGTCATATGCGGTTAACGTTATGCCCGGATGACGACGGTTCAGTTCGGCGATCAAGCGCAATGAAGGAGCTTCGCGCATATCATCGGTACCCGGCTTGAAAGCAAGACCGAGCAGCGCAACTTTGCGACGGCTAGGATCGGAAAGAGCTGCTTCAAGCTTGCGAACCATTCGTAATGGAAGCATCGCATTGGCGCGAACAGCAGCTTCTACGAGCGTTTGAGGCGCCCCTGCCTCATCCGCCATCCTCACAAGCGCCCGTGCATCCTTCGGCAAGCAGGAGCCGCCAAAACCAAGGCCAGCCGCAAGAAAATGCGGACCGATTCGCGGATCCAACCCTAATGAATGAGCCACGGAGGGATAATCCGCACCCGTCTGTTCCGCCAATGCGGCAATCTCGTTCGCGAAAGATATTTTTACGGCAAGGCATGCATTAGCAGCTAGCTTAGCTAGTTCCGCGCTACGGCGATCTGTCGTCATGATGGGACCTGGAAGCCTTTGATGAAGCTGCGTGAGCCGCTCTGCCGTTTCCTCCGAGGACGTTCCGATCACGATGCGCGAAGGCTCGAAAAAGTCCCGAACAGCGCTTCCTTCCCGCATGAATTCCGGTATGGAAACGACGTCTACCAGACAATGATCAGGCAGACGGCTTCTTAATCTCGCTTCCGCTCGTTCAGCCGTACCGACGGGAACGGTGCTTTTGATAACGATAATCCGTCTAGTATCGGAAGCCGACCATGCCTCCAATCGACCGATTACGGCCCAGAGAGCGGCTAATGACATTTCGCCCGTGTCTCCCGAGGGTGTACCAACCGTTAAAAATACGAGCTCCGCTTCCTGTAGCAGATTAGCGGGATCGTGGCCGAAGCTGAGCCTACCTGCAGACGTATTCCGCATGACCAACGCTTCCAGTCCCGGTTCATGATACGGGATGATTCCGCGTGATAATTGAGCGATTTTCCCCGTATCGATATCCACGCAATGCACCGTATGCCCAAGATCCGCAAACCCTGCACCTGTTGCCAGCCCAACAATCCCTGCTCCTACGACTGCCATTTTCATGGTCTGCGCCCTCCTCTATAGAGATGCCTATGATATCCTGTAAATTTGCTTTGTTCCGATTGTAGCACCGGAATGAAAACAAACTTCCATGTTTGTGTTAGTGGGACGTAAATTATGCGGTTGATTCCCAACAGATACAGATACGCCAAAAAGAACCCATTACCTTTGCTGGATAGCTTAGGTAATGGGTTCTCCAAATCAAAAGAGTGTTTAAGTTAATGGACTACTCTAACTTGGAAATAATTTGTGCCGCTTCTGCCCTAGTTGCAGTTCCTAGAGGATCGAACAAGCTATTTCCCTGCCCCTGAACGAAACCAAGTTTACTAGCCGCACTTACAGCTGCAACCGCCCACCCGGCTATCTTTTCTTCATCAGCAAAGGCGGATGGTTCTTTATTTGAGACAGCATTTCCACTTACGATTTCATAAGCCTTGATAATCATAACCGTCATTTCTTGACGTGTTAGAACTTCTTCAGGGCCAAACTTCGTTTTCGTGCGTCCTTTAACAATTCCTGCCTCAACAGCAGCCGTAATGTCATCTGAGTACCATTTTTTCGAAATTACATCTGAATATTGATTTTGGCCTTTCGCCTTAAGATTGAGCTTTCTCGCAAGTAAGGCAGCAAATTCGGCTCGTGTCACTTTCTGCCCGGGAGCAAAGGATGTTTCACTTACCCCTGTTATTACATGTTTAGCTACCATTGCGGTTATTGCATTAAACGCCCAGTGCCCTGTTGCCACATCATCAAACTTCTTGTTAAATTCCAGCACAGCATATTTGCTAAAATGGCTAACATCTGCAACCATAAAGCCGTTCTCTATTTTCCCGCCTACATATTCCAGTTGACCATTGTCGCCAATGTAATATACACCAAGCAACTTTGAATCCGCCCCGTCAGCGATTTTCAATTTCAACTTGATCGGAGTATCAAATACTGTAAGCTTTTGTTCTTTACCATCTTTGGTTTTAATCGTTAAGGAAAATTCATAAACATCCCCTGCCGATTTAACGGTAGTGTTTGTCAATTTACCTTCCGTGTTTTTCAAAGCCTCTTGTGCGCTCTCGTTGGAAAGCTTGTCAAAGGAGACAGATATTTGGGCGTCTTTCAATTCTTCGGCGGAGACAAGTTTCTGCAATTGCCCCAGAAGGGACCCCGGAACTTCTACCGTCAATTTATCGCTATTTAATTCTATTACGCTATCTTTCGTTATGGCTCCATCACCTGCAGGCAACTTAACCTGCGTTTCTCCCTCAGCGAGTTTGATAGGGAGCTTGCCGTTGTCAGCCTTCAGATCTTCGGGTTTGATTACTTTAACCCCTGGTTCTACTTTCGCAGGTGGTACCGGAGCACCGCCTGGAACTGGCCCTGGGCCTGGTCCTGGTCCTGGATCAACGGTACTTCCTTGTGGAGTTGGAAAAGCATAGGCTTGAAGTGATCGGTTCCCCGCATAATCAACTGCCGCTACGTTTACATGGTACTTTTTCCCGTTCGTCAAGCCCGAAATCGAGTATTGGGTCGCTGTAATTGGTGTTGGCGTCAGCAAATTCCCATCCAAATACACTAGATAGCCTTGCAAATCATCTTCTGAATTAGCCTTCCAATTGATATCTACCTGACTGTCTTTTTCAACAAAGGTGAGATTTTCAGGTTTCGCAGGTGGATTGCCATCTCCAATCACCAGGTTATTCATTGAAAAGCTATTCATAGGAGATTCAATTGTATCATAGATATACAAGTATAGGTTTCCTCTATTCGTATTGATATTCGGAAGACTAATTTCGGTCCCGGAACTTGAACGAGACATTCTTAGCGTGTAGACTTTATCGTTCTGTAGTACTTGCGAGAGTGTAAATTTTAAAATTGCACCATGACTGTATTCATAAGAAAACGTTTCAATAGGAATACTTATTCCACCCTCATCAACCAATTCAAAATCGCTCTTATCCAGTTCGCTAGATTGAATTTGATAAGGAACACGATGTTCGCTACCATCGAAATCGACCTTGTTTCCATCTCCGAGTGTCAATTGCAGATGTGTCTTTTTCGCGTTTAAAGGATAGTCGTTAGGATTGTTTAAGGCCGAAGTAAAAGACAGGATCAAGTCTGAATGTTGAAGCTTATAGCCGTTCGGCTTACCGTTGATATTCACGGTTGCTGTTTGTAACTTACTCGGAACTCTCATTGGACTGTAGTAGCTAAGCGATGATTCAACGCCATCGGAAGATACGGTGGAAACAGCAAATTGATGTTTACTTTGATATGGTAAATCCGAAAGCTGAAAAAAGGTATCCCTTGTCTGGTCTATAAAATTTCCATCGAGATAAACTCTATAACCCTTTACACCGGGTTTTTGGACTGCCTGCCAACCAATCCCGATCGTGGCAGTTGAGTTATTATCATCAAAGTGATAAGAAAACCCTCCATACCCCACGTCAGGAGCAGTGTTTTCAAATGAATAGACTGAATCAGAGACAGACGAAATCACTTCTGTAACTTTCGTCATCCACGAAGCTTCTTTGACCTTGATTTTATCCAAAGAAAGCCCAGTTTCTAACGTTCCATTGATCAAATAATAATAAACAGGGTCGTAAGATCTCGGTGGAAGATACTCTTGAATCGGGCCAACTGTTTGAGACGTAATATCCGTCCACTGATTATTACTATATGTACTTAATGTAACTGTTGACTTATCCGTATAAATAATACCGCTGATTTTCCCACTACTCGAATCGTATACAATCTTTATGTAGCTTGCAGCGTACGCAAGTACAGGAAGACTCATACTTAGCAGCATGCTTGCTAGTAAAACTACGCTAATCTTAGACATGACCCGACTTTTCAACTCATAAATCCCCCTAAAATTCCTAATTTCACCTTATTATCATAAAGGGGATTTCTCTTATGCACAAGAAATATTTGGTATATTTGTCTTCTCAGTAGTAAGGAATTGTTCCTTTTCAAAACCTAACAACATAACCATTGCGATTGTAATAACAATACAGAATACAATGATAGTCGAGCGGAGATGACTGCTAGTTACTGCTACTCGCTTAAGAGGATTTATACTTTCTAATCCACTTAGTAAAATAATAAATAAACCAAAGCAAATCGGGTATTCAAAATCAATATCCAAAGCAATGTGGAAAAGAAGCAAAGCGATCATTATCCATGTAGATCCCGTGATCTTCAACATTTGTCTTGTCTTAAATAAGGGGATAAGAACAAACATTCCGAAAGTTAGAAGCCCACCAATACCAATCTCCAAAACCAACTGTAAATAAAATTGGTGTAAGTATTTTACGTAGTACCAGGAAGAATGCTCGACCGCCCATCCCCCTCCACCCAATCCCACGATCCAATGCTCCTTGAGAAGGGCCATTCCATCAGACCAGTACTGTTTCCTTAATTGAAATTCAGGTGCATTCCAGCTTATATCCATGAAACGAAGCATGACTTTAACCTGAAAGAAATAGGCAGTAGCTGCAGCAGTTGCCACAGCTAAAGAAACAATGCCTACCCCTGTCTGTAATGCCTTGCCCCTAAGACGGAACATTTCCACGATACATGCACCAGCAAACAAAACCAGAACTGTCCTAGACCCTGTTTGTACAAGCCCCACCAATTGAATGAGAAGCAATCCTAAATAAATTTTTCCATGATTTTCGCTATACGCCTTCCAAGCAATCAACACACCTATAACAAGTAAAATAGCCAGTGTATTCGCATAACCTATCGATGACTCCAAGCGACCGTCCCGGAACAACTCGAGCCCCCAGCCTAAAACCGTCAAAAAGGCTCCCGCCCAAGCCGACTGACGAAGATAAGAATCATATTTCGCAGCGGTAAGAGATGAAGCAAATATTGCTAAAGGAAGCAAACTCGAAAATCTTGCCGCTTCGAGGACTGCGGCTTCCGAATCTACCGCATAAAAACAGGATAACCAATAGAGACCTATAAATGCGGTTAACGACCCAAGCCATAAATTCATTTGCAAAGGTGTGTACCGTCCCCGCCATAAATAAACGGCCAAAACCAAAAACAAGCCCGCATCCAACAGCAAAAAAGCTACTTCAAAAAAGTAGCCTGCGCATACTGCTCCAATCCATAAGAATGATGTTAAAACTATATATGCAAGTTGTTCGTTTGTATTAGTAGAAAATAGCTTTATTGTTTTTTTTGTCATACGATCTATTTCGACAAAAAAAATCCGTTTCCTACTTGCGTAGAGAAACGGATTTCCATTTATTAATACTTCTACTACTTCACCAACTGCCCCTTAGTAACGCCTAACTGATTAGTCGCTTTAAGCCTGCGCCAAACTTCGGTGCCCGAAATGTTGCCATTGATCGCCGAGCGGTGAAGGGAAAGCACTTCCCGAACTTTCTCGGCGTTCTCCTCAAGGAACTCTACCCGGAAAGAGCGTACGCCTAGTTCCATGAAGGTGCTCAGATATTCCGCCCCGGACTGCTCGATCGCGTTATATACCGTATTGCGGCAGCCTTCATCGACCCGGACCGGATGGGACATGCCGATACGATCCTGCAGCGAAGCCCGCTTCTCCTCGCAAGGTCGGCCGCAGTTCGTGTAATCCGTTCCTTCGCTCATGAAGGTGCAATAGACGCAATGCTCGGTATGGAACATCGGCATGTGCTGATGGATGACCATTTCCAAACGCGACGTATCGGAACGGCGGAGCATGTCGACCATCTGCTGGATATTCAGGTCATAGGAAGGCGTAACCCAATCAACGCCCGCTTCGCGGAAAAGATTAACGGTCTTATGGTTAGCCACATTTAGCGAGAAATCCCCAATGATAAGCGGATGCGCAGCATCCGGCTTCTCCATCCGTTCCTTCAGGTAGTAGTACAGCGCACCTGTATTGCGGACAAGCACGGCGTCAGGCTTCAAATTCAGGATGTTGCGATGGTATCCATTTTCTCCCGGCATATGAATCCGCGGAGTGACCAGAGCGATCCGTTTACCGGCTTCGCGGCAAACGGCAATCGCATCGGGGAATTGCTTGATGAACTCGAAATCGGCGTAGATAAGCGAAACATCCGTCTCTACGACAGCCTTGACCTGCTCCAGCGTCCGGCAAAGCGCCGTCAACTCGACCTCGCCCGGTTGTACGGAAGAGTCAACAGCTCCCGCGAAGGAATCTCCGTACTCGTCCACCTGGTGCTTAATATATTTCGGCGGTTGCTCCCGAAGAATCTCCAGTTGCTCCGCCGCTTCCCGGCGCATCCGGTTTAATTCGCGCATCGGCACGATAACTTCGCCCTTAAGCCCAACCTCTAATTGATCCAAATAATAAAGAGTACCTCCCAAGCGGCCGAGCTGCTCCTGCAGCACTTCATGGCCTAAAGGTCTCTTCTCCGCGCGTTCAAGCGGAATCTCCGATTCGACGGCTACTGTCGTCCCTTTGCCGATGTCGGTCCAGATCGTACGCATCGGAGTACCTTCTTGCCCGAATACCGACACGGCGAGCGGAAAAGTACGATAAGGCTTCTCCGTCTCGAATGTGCTCCGCAACCGTCTGTCCAAGGCAGGATCGCTTGTTTTCCAAATTCGGTCTCCCTCATGCACCCGGTTTAAGTCTACGTCGTTTCGTCCCGGTACGATCTCAATCAGGTCGCCTTCCGGAGCTTCTCCTTCCAGCTTCAAACCCGAGCTGCGAACATCATAGACGCGTCCGCCCTCTTCTTTCTTAGTCGGATCCCCCGCGTCGAACACGATGCCGTCTCCCCGTTTAAGCGGAGCTTCAAGCCGGCAAATAACCGCATCGCGGAGAATTTTCTCGACCGTTCCCAAGTATACGCCGCGGCTCTTAGGAAAAGTCCCTTCGACGAGCTGCTTATTGTTAGTCCCATCCAAGAAACCATGCGTGAACCCCCGGGAAAAGCTTTGTTGCAGCTCCCGAACCTCTTCCTTCGAAGGCTCCGATTCATCCCCACCGAAATACTTATCGATTTCTTTGCCATATTTGCTAACAACGTTCGCGACATATTCAGGGCTCTTCAAACGCCCTTCGATCTTAAAGGACGTGACTCCAGCTTCGATTAATTCCGGTACGATATCGATTGCCGCCAAATCTTTGGGCGAGAGCAAATAAGCGATATCCCCCATCGGCTGTTGAACGCCGTCGACCATCAGATCGTAAGGCAAACGGCAAGCTTGCGCGCATTCCCCGCGATTGGCGGAACGGCCTCCCCACACTTCGGAAGTCAAGCATTGTCCGGAGTAGGAAACGCAAAGCGCGCCATGCACGAACACTTCCATCGGCAGTTTCGCTTGTTCGCCGATTTTCCGGATTTGCTTTAGGTTATTTTCACGACCCAGTACGACCCGCTCCAACGCGAACGGTTTGATGAATTCGACCGCCTCCGGAGAAGTGATCGTCATCTGCGTCGAACCGTGGATCGGAAAGTCCGGGGAAATCTCGCGGATCATCTTCACCAGGCCCAAATCTTGCACGATAACCGCATCCACGCCCGCATCGATGCAAGCCTCGATAAGCTTGCGCGCTTCCAGCAGCTCATCCTCAAACACGAGTATGTTAAAGGTTAGGAACCCCTTCACTCCGTATTTGTGCAAAAATGCCATGATCTCGGGAAGCTCGTTCGACTGGAAATTATGCGCCCGGGCCCGAGCGTTAAATTTCTCCACGCCGAAGAATACGGCGTTCGCTCCGTTCGCCACCGCTGCCCGCATGCATTCCCAATCTCCTGCCGGTGCCAACAATTCAATATCTTCACGCCTTAAGGCGGTCTTGTCCATCATTCTCGTAAACCCTCCAAACCGCGTCCATATGCGGCATTCATCTCCTGATAGTATACCAAAATCCGCGGGACGGGGCCAAGGAAAGCGAAAACCGCCGGCTAAGAGGAACGGTCCCTCTCAAGCAGGCGGTCAATTATCGTCTAAGCATCACTTAGTGAATTGGAATGAATTCATTGCGTCTTCAAGCAATTTACGGTTCAACTCGGTTGCGAAGGTATCGTTAAGTATTCCTTGAATCAAGTAAATCTTTCCTTTGTTCTCAAAAAGATATAACGTCGAGTGGGCGCCGATTGCCGCTATTTTGGTGCTTGAGAGCGCATATTTTATAGCATTAACGCCTGCAAAAGTCACGTTAGTCTTAGAGTCGATACTCAGAGCGCCGCCATCGGTGTACGACTTTTCAAGCAATTCCGGATACCCTTCCAAGCTGGTGCCTTCATCGATTCCAACTAAAAGATCTGTACCAACGCCAGTGAGGTGAAGGCTATCTTTTTCCATGTCCGAAATTCCTTTAGCCCATAGCTTCGGCAGCTTCAAGCTGTAACCGTATGTTTTACTTGTTTTTGTTACGGTGGCAGTGACATCTACAGAATCATCGGGATCCGGAACTTGGCCGAATGATTCTTCCACCTGCTGGAAGTCAATCTTCATGCCATCGAGAAGTTGACTTAAGACATCTCCTACATCGTCTTTGTGCTCTTGCTTGAAAGTAAAGTCGACATAGTACTTATACTTTCCATTAACCGCATAAATCTCATACTCGTTCCACCATTTTTTGGTATCCGTTGAATAAGAAAGCTTCACCAATGTCGCAGGAATGCCATTCCAAGTAATAGAGCTCGTCTCCGGCGTTTTACGGTAAGCCTCAGCTTTATTATCCTTGAATGACTGGATCTTGCGCTCAACCCATTTGTCCAAAGTATCATCCTGATTAATGGAGAATACGTTCAATAACAAATAAGACTCGTCCGGCCCGTTGAAAAAAGGACTGGATCCTTCCGTGCTTTCGCTCCATTCCTTAGGCAGTTGAAGTTTCAGCCCATAATCTTCATTCTCGAAAGAAATTTTACCGTCTTTAATTCGCGCTAAATCCTTGAGCGACTTGTTAGCGGCATTATATACGGGTTTAAAGCTATCCAGCAATCCAGTATTTGCGTCCAGATCGGAAGCGGATTTGGCTTTCTTTCCAAAGATCAGAATGTAGAAATATCCGTTGGCTTGGATCCCGCGATATTCGTAATAAAAACCGTCCTGATGCTTCGTGATCATACGCTCGAATGTTCCCGATGGGCGAGTGATCGTCTTGACGTCTACTACCGTTTCATCGTCTTCGGTATTCTGGGTCATTAAATCCCGTTTATCATCCGTTTCCAACGTATCCTCTGCTTCTTCGATGGATAGGGCCAAAAAGTATTCTCCTTTAACATCGCTGAAAGATATCCAGTTGCCGTTTGACCATTGACTCTGTTGGACGAGGCCTGTCGGATAATTCATCGACCACTTGTAATAGCTGTCGCCGATTTGCGATTTGCCGGAGTCGCTGTCTATGCCGGTCCCTGTGCTGCCGGAACCGCTGGAAGCAGCAGTCGCCTTAATAACAATCTCCTTAGTCGCAGCGTCAATCGCTTGGGTCGCTCCGAAGGTTTTTGCGATAATCGTAAGCGGAACCATCGTCACGCCTTGTTTGATAACCGGGGCAACCGCCAGAGCCGCTTTCTTCCCGTCAATGATAGCCGACTTGCTGCCTTGGGTAAGGACAATGACGTGTTTCAGATAAGTTAAGGTGATGATTTTATTGTCCTTCAATTTTACGTTCGCGCCGAAACCTTTAGGGTTCGTAAAGACGCTTAGCGGCACCATTACATTGCCGGCGGATTGGAACGGAGGTTGAATTTTCGTGGCTGCCCCGTTGATCTTCATCTGGTTGCTGCCAACCTTGATACGGATTTCTACTTTGCCGCCGTTATCCGCAGCTGATACGGATAACACACTAATGAAAAACAATACGGCAGCCAGCATGAAAGCCAGCCATCTCTTGGAATGGACAACAGAAAACATGTGTAAGTGCTCCCCTCGGAAAATCAATAATGACATTAAGTATTTAGTTCGCTAAACTTTCGGATAATACCAGCTTCCGATTAACCAAATCTCCATCGGATAGCAGTGTCAATGTGATGCTTTGACCCGGCAAATAAGCTTTCAGCAGCTCGTTGAGTTCTACCACTGAAGAAACTTGCTTTCCGTTAATGGAATACAATTGATCGCCGACGTTAATTCCCGCTTTAACCGCATTGCCGGGAGAAACGGCGGTAACCGTCATCGGTTCTTCGGTTGGAAGTCCAACGACCGCCGACCAGCTTTCCTCCAGTTCTATTCCAAGGGCAGGCCGGTTTACTTTGCCGTACTTGTAGAAATGGTTCAACACGTATTGAACGGTATCCGCCGGAATGGCGAATCCCATGCTGTCGATATCGACATCGACGAACTTCATGGAGTTAATGCCAACAACCTCGCCCTTCAAGTTAACGAGCGGGCCTCCGCTATTGCCTGGGTTTATCGCCGCATCCGTCTGCAATAAGTTATAGTCTGACGATACCGAACGGTTCATCCCGCTAATGATACCGACCGTTGCCGTATTCCGCAGAGAAAAGGAAACCGGCGTGCCGATGGCAATGACCGTTTCTCCGACTTGCACCTTCAGAGGCGATGGTGCGATCGTTGCTATTTTCAAACCTGTCGCATTGATTTTCACTAAAGCCAGGTCGCTCGTCACATCGATTTGCTTGCGAGTACCCGCGTATTCCTTGCCGTCAGCCGTCACGACAACAATTCTCTCCATATCCTTAACTACGTGCGCATTGGTCACGATCCAGCCATCGCTCTTCACGATAACGCCGGTACCATGCGCGAGCGAGAAACGGCTGCTGGAATTCTCGTCAACGGGTTTGCCTATGATGGCTACGACTGATGGGGATACCTTCTTAATAACGTCGGGTATGATAGAATTCGGCGAGTAGGTATATTTCTTGGTCGAAGAATTATAGGAGCCCGTCCCTCCTATTTGAGAAACAAGCGACGAGGCCTTCACGTATACGTCGCCATTGATGACTTTGGCATCCAATGCCACGTTATTCCCAGTAGTTGTAGCTGCTCCAACCGTCCCGGCCATCGTCAAAACGGCTGTTAGGATGACGGCAACCATCGCTTTGCGATGTTTAGTTCTAATCAAACTTTCCCTCTCCCAACTTCTTCTAGTAAACAGAATAACTCTACCATAAATGCGCTAGCCTGAGAATGAAAATATAGGGTAAATTTCCCTTTTTAAAAAGAAAAAACGAGCCGAGAAGCCTTCGCTTCCAAGCTCGTTTATGTATCCTATTCATTCACTGGATTACCAGCCGCTGACCATCTTCACATCCGCTGCTATGAATACAAGAAGCGCCACGGTTCCGAATCCGATCGCGAACACGTTTTTGCGAGGCCGCTGCAATAAAAGGCGCACTAGCCCTGCGGCGATAAGGATCGTGAATATGACCATGAAAATATCGAAGTGTTCGTAAGTACTCACTGCCTCAGTTGCTTGCTCCGCTAGAAACATAAGGGGGACCTCCTTTATCTGACCTAATAAACCCATCTTTATCTATGTTAGCTTCTGAACGCCCGGCTTGCAAGCCCGAAGTTGATGCCGTAACAACTTTGTCACACACTTACCGAACGGCTTGATGATTCTATGACCTATTATAAGGAAGGATTGCAAGTAGTATCAGTAATTTTTATGAATGGTATTCATTTATCCACATTGTCGCATAGGGGTAATCTATGGTACGATTTAAACACTATTTCAAACAAAAGGTATCGGAATTCATTGCTATTCCGGCGAAGGGAGTCGCATTAAATGTCTTATCAGGCGGTATGGATGGATCGCGACCCGTCCAAGTTAAATAAATTCGAATTTTACAAAATGGAAAAAGACGGCTTGGACATCATCCGCGATATTGTAGAGAAGTACTCGAAAGAGGGCTTTGCCTCGATTCCGCAGGATGATTTCAACCTTTTCAAATGGGCGGGCGTTTACCAACAAAAGCCGAATACCGGCCACTTCATGATGCGAATTCGTATTCCAGGCGGTATCCTTACCTCCAAGCAAGCTAGAGAGCTCGCTGCGATCGGACGCGATTACGGAAGAGGCTTAATCGACGTAACGACGCGTCAAGCCATTCAATACCATTGGCTCGAAATCGAGCAAATGCCCGACATCTTCAATAGATTGGAATCGGTCGGCATGTCTGCCTTCGAAGCCTGCGGCGACTGCCCTCGTACGATCGTTGGCAATCCGCTTGCCGGCATCGACCCTAACGAGTTGTTCGATACGACGCCTTGGGTAGACGAGCTTGAGCGCTTTTTCCTCGGCAACCGAGACTTCTCAAACCTGCCTCGGAAATATAAAATGTCCATTTCCTCCAATATCTATAACAGCGGACATGCAGAAATTCAATGTTTGGCGTTCACTCCGGCATCGAAAGTCATCGACGGAGAAGAAGTTCTCGGCTTCCATGTCATGGTGGGCGGCGGATTATCCGCTAAGCCGCACTTGGCGCGCCGATTGGATATGTTCGTCATACCGGAAGAAATGCTTAAAGTTGCTATCGGCGTAACGACTTTATTCCGCGATCACGGTTATCGGGAAAAACGCCACTACGCCCGCTTGAAATATCTCGTAGCGGAATGGGGCATTGAGAAGTTCCAGGAAGAGCTCATTAAACTGATCGGCGAAATGCCTTCACTCGGCGATGACCGGATCGTCGGTTGGAACGCTTCCTACTTCGACGGCGCACATCCGCAAAACACGCCAGGCCTCAACTATGTCGGCCTTAACGTACCCGTTGGTCGGACAAGCAGCGACGAGTTGGACCAACTGGCCGATTTGGCCGATCATTACGGTGACGGAACGATTCGTACAACCGTGTCGCAGAACTTGATCTTAACCGGCGTATCGGACGATAAGGTCGAAGCACTGCTCGAACAGCCTTTGCTGCAGCGGCTGAACCCGAATCCTAACCGCTTCATGAGCCGGACGGTCTCGTGCACGGGGAACGAGTTCTGCAACCTGGCGATCGTTGAGACCAAAGAATTCGCTCGCCGCGTAGCCTTATACTTGGATGAGCATATTCAGTTAGACGAGCCTGTGCGCATTCACTTCATCGGTTGCCCGAACAGCTGCGGCCAGAAGCACATTGCCGATATCGGACTACAAGGCTCTCTCGTCAAAACGCCCGAGGGCATGGTCGACGCTTACGATATCGCGGTCGGCGGAACGCTCGGACCCGGCGCTAAGTTCAACACGGCTTTGAAAGGCCGAGTCAAAAGCGATAACGTTAACAATGTATTGGCGCAAATCATTAACTTCTACAAGGATACCCGCCAATCCGGCGAATCGTTCCACCAATTCATCGAGCGTGTAGGTATTGAAACCATGCAAGCGAAGCTTACCGAAATTCTGGCGGTTGCTTCTTAAGCCGTTAGATCATGAAGACAGGCTCCCTGTACGCCGGGGAGTCTTTTTTTGATCGAATTATAGCCATTTAGGGTTAAACCCAGCTCTTTGTCCCATACTATTGTAAAAATTATTAGGAGGAGGAATCGTTCATGAATGAGGATTTGTACTCACTGGCTATGTTAAAGCCCGATGAGGTGGAAGAAATCCGGGAAATCGAGCAGCGATTATCTAAGAAAACCGGTCAGTCCATCGCATTGATCGCTTATCAAGCGGAAGTTGCAAATGGAGCTCCAGATTAAGGCGGCTACCCAAAGAATGGAAAACCAAATTTTGTTCATACTAGATGAGGAATCCAACATCTGGGAGGACATTCTATGAAAAACCGACTTCTAACACTCCTTACCCTTGCCGTGTTAATGATCGCAGCCCCATCGCTTATCGCGGCCGCACCGGCGGCAGCACCGGGAGAGCACCATCACTCCGACCAGAAGCCAACCGTAGATTGGAAATCGTATCCTGCGGACATCCAGGCGTTGAAGGTCCAGCTAGATAAAATACGGTCTGAGCAAAAGGGCTTGTTTGAAACGATGAAGTCCCAGCAAGAGCAAATTAAATCGGCTCGCAAAACGCTTACGTCGGACCAACGCCATACGCTTAAGAAACCGGCTAAGATGATCATTGAGAAGATGAGAGCTTCCCGGGATGATATTCATGCTCTGCGCGACCAGAAGCACGATACTTGGCAGAGCTTCCAAGCGCATGCCGAGAGCAAGCAATGGAGCTCCGCGAAGAGCGATATGCAAACGATTATCCAACAGAAACTGCAAATCGTCGAGAAGCAACAAGGCTTGGTGAAGCTGCAGAAGCAGCTGCTTATCCTGATCAACCCCGCGCATGAATCGCATATCCTTTCCGAGAAGTAAATGCGTAATAAGTAAAGGCGAAATCCTTTAGGGGATTATCGCCTTTTTTGCGCGGAATAGGAAATAGCTTAACCCTCATACTCGCGATAAGCACCGGAACGATCACGCCGAAAGGCAAGAATAAGACGGGATTGCCGATAAAACAGATAGATCGCGGCGAAGCCGTAGATGACCGTGTATATCCAACATAAAACAAGCATCCATCGGTTAAGCCTGTTACTAGCTTTTACAACCATTTCTCCCACCCCAATGCTTTAAATCGCTCTCCCGTCGCTATGCATCCTATCTTTTTTTCGCTAATGTACAGAATCCGCGACGATTTCCGCTTCCTTTCCACCTCCATAAGCCTATGCTCTACTTACTCGAATCTCAACCTTTGCATGAAAAAGTAGAAATAAAGGGATTTATACAGGTAAAGTAGTGGCTGCTACGTATGAATGAGGAAATAACGGCATTTGTCCATTTATTCCAGAGGTAATGGGGGGGGAGGTAGATGAATGGGGGAAATTAACTGGACTTTTACAGTAAAAGGGATCAACCTTCTCAAATTGAATCTAATTAACGGGACTTATACAGTTATTAATTTTCTGCCATGCTGACTCATACAATCGAAATTGTCTTGGAGATGCAGGCGTGGAGTTGAAAGTTTGCATGCAAGATTTAGGGCTGTTCCCTTAAGGTCAGTAATGACCAAATGGAAACAGCCCCTTAAGTTACTTCATTTATGCCTTAGCTAGCGCCGCTTCCGTTCTTGCGCGATCTCTTTCCAGCACGGGGGCAAGGTACTTGCCTGTGTAGGAAAGCGCAACTTTGGCCACATCTTCCGGCGTACCGGTGGCGACGATCGTCCCGCCTCCGTTGCCGCCTTCCGGTCCCAAATCGACGAGATAATCCGCTGTCTTAATTACGTCCAGGTTATGCTCGATGACCAGCACGCTTTCCCCGGAATCGACTAGACGATGGAGCACTTGCAGAAGGCGATCAATGTCATCGACATGAAGTCCGGTAGTCGGTTCATCTAGTATATAGAGCATCTTACCCGTGCTCCGTCGGTACAATTCAGCCGCGAGCTTAACGCGTTGGGCTTCTCCGCCCGAAAGCGTAGTCGCTGGCTGGCCAAGGTCCATGTAACCAAGGCCAACATCCATTAGCGTCTGCATCTTACGATGGATTCGCGGAATGTTAACGAAAAACTCCGTCGCATCCTCAATCGTCATGGCCAGAACTTCTGCAATGCTCTTGCCTTTGTATTTTACTTCTAACGTTTCGCGATTGTAACGTTTGCCTTTGCAAATCTCGCAAGGGACGTATACATCCGGCAAGAAGTGCATCTCGATCTTGATAATTCCGTCGCCTTTGCAAGCTTCGCATCGGCCACCCTTGACGTTAAAGCTGAAGCGGCCTTTCTTATATCCGCGTACTTTAGACTCGTTAGTCATCGCATACACGTCACGGATATCATCGAATACGCCGGTGTAAGTAGCCGGGTTGGAGCGCGGCGTCCGACCGATCGGGGATTGGTCTATATCGATGACTTTCTCCAAATTTTCGAGTCCGTTGATCTCTTTATACGCGCCGGGCCTGGTCTTCGCCTTATTCAAATCCCGTGCGAGCGTCTTATATAGGATTTCATTAACTAACGTTGATTTGCCTGAGCCCGAAACACCCGTAACCGCGGTAAATACGCCTAACGGGAATTTAGCATTAAGGTTCTTCAGGTTGTTTTCCTTGGCGCCTTTAATCTCAATCCACTTCCCGTTCGGCTTGCGCCGTTCCTGAGGGACGGGGATAAACTTGCGTCCGCTTAAATAAGCGCCGGTGAGCGACTTCTCATCGTTCATCACTTGTTCCGGCGTACCTTGCGAGATGACCGTCCCGCCATGAATTCCCGCACCCGGACCGATATCGATAATCCAATCCGCGGCCATCATCGTATCTTCATCATGCTCGACAACGATAAGCGTATTACCGAGATCGCGCATATGGTTCAGCGTATGGATGAGGCGGTCGTTATCCCGTTGATGCAGACCAATACTCGGTTCATCGAGAATATAAAGAACTCCCATGAGACTCGATCCAATCTGAGTCGCCAACCGTATACGCTGAGCCTCTCCGCCTGACAAAGTACCCGCAGCACGGGATAAGGATAAATAGTCCAAGCCGACGTTCACGAGGAAGCCTAGGCGATTGTTGATTTCCTTCAAGATAAGGTTGGCGATCGCCTGCTCCTTCTCGTTAAGCACAAGTCCAGAGAAAAACTTCTGCGCTTCCCCAATAGATAACGAGGTCACATGAGCGATATTCTCTTTGCCGATCGTAACGGCAAGCGATTCCTTCTTCAGGCGTTTCCCTTGGCATTTGCCGCAAGGCTTCGCGCTCATATAAGCTTCAATGAACTCGCGTATGCCTTCCGAGCCGGTTTCCCGATAACGGCGTTCCAGGTTGTGAACGACCCCTTCGAAGGGAACCTGAGCATCGCGCGTATGCCCGAACTCGTTCTCGTAACGGAAGCGGATCTTCTCTCCGCCCGTACCGTATAAAATGATCTGCATTTGCTTGTCATTCAGCTCGGTGATCGGAACATCCGTAGCAATTCCAAAGTGGGTACATACGGCAGCGAGAAATTGCGGGTAATAGTTAGATGTGCTGCCCGCCCAAGCTTCGAATGCTCCCTCATCAATGCTCTTACTGCGATCCGGGATCAGCAGATCGGGATCGACGACCATCTTCACGCCAAGTCCATCGCACTCCGGGCAAGCTCCATAGGGAGAGTTAAACGAGAACATGCGCGGCGCTAGTTCATCGATAGAGAAGCCGCACTCCGGACAAGCCAAATTGGAGTTAAACATCAGCTCTTCTTTATCCATAATATCTACGATGATTTGTCCGCCTGACAACTTCAATCCGGTTTCCAATGAGTCTGCCAGCCTGGAAGCCACATCATCTTTAACGACGATGCGGTCAACGACGACTTCGATCGAATGCTTCTTATTTTTCTCCAGCTCGATCTTGTCGGACAGATCGCGGAGCTCGCCGTTAACGCGCACACGCACGAAGCCTTGCTTCTGGATGTCGGTTAGCAGCTTGGAATGTTCGCCTTTGCGTCCGGATACGACCGGGGCTAGAATTTGAAGGCGAGTCCGTTCCGGATATTCCATAATCCGGTCAACCATCTGTTCCACCGTCTGCGAAGTGATCTCAAGCCCATGGTCCGGGCAATGAGGCCGACCTACCCGCGCGAACATCAAACGCAAATAATCGTAAATCTCCGTCACGGTACCTACCGTTGAACGCGGATTACGGCTTGTTGTCTTCTGGTCGATGGAAATGGCTGGCGACAGCCCTTCGATCGAATCCACGTCGGGTTTGTCCATCTGACCGAGGAACTGACGCGCATACGCGGATAACGATTCTACGTAACGGCGCTGACCTTCGGCATAAATCGTATCGAAGGCGAGCGACGATTTCCCTGAACCGGAAAGCCCCGTTAAGACGACAAACTTGTCGCGGGGTATCGTTACGTCGATATTTTTCAAATTATGGGCGCGAGCGCCCTTGATGATTATGTTCTCGATGGCCAAACGAAAAAGCCCCTTTCGCGACATCGCGGGGGCTTTCATTATGCCAGCCGCAGTCGCACACGAATAGGAATGTGTGTTCCCGTTCATTATACAGAACTGCGGCTGGTCATGCAAATGATTTTATATAACGCATATCACACTATTATTTTACAATAGCTCTTTGCGAAGCTGCTCCGGCGACTTTGGCGACAATAGACCGAACGGTACGTCGAAAACGGTTTTCGCGCCTTTCTGTCCGGCTTGCGCCAAGCGGTAGCCGGCTCGGGCATAGGCGACAAGAACGCTCGCCGTAAATTCCGGATTGCTGTCCAGCTTAAGACTGAATTCGATCAATTGGGTGCTGGCGTTGTCTTGGCCGGTTTGACCGCTGCGGATGACATTGCCGCCGTGCGGCATCTTCGAATGCTCTGCACGAAGAACTTCCTCGGTCACGAAGTGAACGATCGTCTCGTAATCGGCGAAATAGTTCGGCATATTCCGGATTTCGTCCGCGACCGCCTCGCTGTCCGCTCCATCCTCAAGCACGACATAACATTCGCGCAAATGCTTTTCCCGGGTCGTCAGCTCCGGATTGCTTCCGCTGCGAACGCGCTCAACCGCCGCTTCATGGGGAATGGTATATTGAATGCCATTACGGACCCCTTCTACGCGACGAATGGCATCGGAATGCCCTTGGCTAACCCCTTTGCCCCAGAACGTATACTCCTTGCCTTCGGGAAGGACGGCTTCCGCCAACAATCGATTCAACGAGAACAAGCCAGGATCCCAACCCGTGGAAATAACGCTCACGTGTCCGCTCGATTGGGCCGCGTCGTCGACTTTCTGGAAATATTCTGGAATGAGGGCATGCGTATCGAAGCTATCGACGGTGTGGAAATGCTGCGCCAAGTAAGGACCTTGGTCCGGCAAATCCTTTGCCGAGCCCCCGCATAAGATCATCACGTCGATCTTGCCTTTATATTGTTCGATATCCGAAATGGAAACCATCGGCGTTCCAGCATCGATCGACTCCGGGTTGCGCCGCGTGAAGATCGCTTCGAGCTTCATATCGGGATTTTGGCGAATAGCCGCCTCGACACCCCGTCCCAAATTGCCATAACCTACAATACCTACCGAGATCACTTTACTCACTTTTGTGTGCCTCCTGATTTTCTTCTAGATGATCGTTGTAGTTAGATCCAACCGCGAGCTTCCATGGCCTCGGCGATACGTTTCATGGAAATCATATAAGCAGCCGTACGAAGATCGATGTCGTGCTCCAGCGAGAGCGCGCGAACGGCATCGTATGAAGCATTCATCTTCTTCTCCAGCTTCTCCAAAACTTCTTCTTCCGACCAATAGAAATGCATCCCATTTTGCACCCATTCGAAATAAGAAACCGTAACCCCGCCGGCATTCGCCAAAATATCGGGAATCACAAGGACGCCTTTCTTCTTCAACACTTTATCCGCTTCGGGCGTTGTCGGCCCATTCGCGGCTTCCGCGACGATCTTGGCGTGAATGTTAGCCGCGTTGCGACCTGTTATGACATTCTCCAGCGCTGCAGGCACAAGAATATCGACATGGAGCTCAAGCAGAGCCTCGTTGGATATGTGATATTCATTTCCGTATTCCGCAAGCGATCCTTTGTCCTTCAACTCGCATACCCGATCCAAGTCCAGCCCTTCCGGTGCGAACAAGCCGCCCCGCGAATCGCTAACGGCAACGATTTTGCAGCCGACTTCGGCAAGCAGTCTTGCCGCGATCCGTCCGGCGTTGCCGAATCCTTGAACCGCAACCGTCGCATTGTCCGGCGAAAGACCGATATCTCTAAGCGCAGAGAGAATCGTATAAACGCAGCCTTGGGCAGTCGCTTCGTTCCGGCCTTTGGATCCCCCTAGAATTAGCGGTTTTCCGGTAATGACCCCTGGGGAATGAACTCCCTTCAAACGGCTGTAAGTATCCATCATCCAACCCATGATCTGCGGAGTCGTGTACACATCGGGAGCCGGGATATCTTTCTCCGGTCCGATAAAATCGGCAATGGCTTCCATATACCCGCGGCTGATCCGCTCGAGCTCTCCCTTGCTATGCTCATGGGGATCGCAGATGACTCCCCCTTTGCCTCCGCCGTAAGGAAGTCCGACGACTCCGCATTTAAAGGACATCCACATGGACAACGCTTTGACTTCATCCAACGTCACATCCGGGTGGAACCGGATTCCGCCCTTGGCAGGTCCGATTGCGTCATTATGCTGCGAACGATAGCCTTCGAACACCCGTACAGTCCCATCATCCATCCGCACCGAGAAGTTAACCGACAAAACCCGTTTAGGCTTTTTCAAAATATCCGTTACATGTTCAGGCAATCGTAAATAAGAGGCTGCTACATCGATTTGCTTGTGCACGATTTCAAAAGGATTTAATGTTTCCTGAAGTAAAATGCTCATAAGTTCAATATCCTCTCTGTCTAAGTTCCGTAAGATTTTTGAAAAAACAACACTTCAACTATTTTACATGATTAAACGGACTCATAAAAGCATTTTTTGTGAAAAAATAACAAACTTTATGCATATTTGTCCATGTATTATTGACAAAAAAAGGAGAACACGAATGCTCGTGTCCCCCTTACTGTCCAACTACATGCTAGCCTTCAGCTCAAGCAACGCGTCTCTAAGCTCTGCGGCACGTTCGAATTGCAAGCTCTTCGCCGCTTCTTTCATCTCGAATTCCAGCCGCTCGATGATAGACGCCCGGTCCTTCTTCGACAACTTGCTAAGATCTTCGGCGCCGGTGAGGTAAGTGCTCTTCTCCTCGGCGACCTTCGTTGCTTCTATAAGATCGCGAACCTTCTTGATAATCGTCTGCGGGGTAATTCCGTGTCTCTCGTTATACGCGAGCTGAATCGTCCGGCGCCGATCGGTTTCTCCAATCGCCTTCGCCATAGAATCCGTGATCTTATCCCCGTACATGATGACGCGCCCTCCGGAATTCCTCGCCGCGCGTCCGATCGTCTGAATCAATGAACGCTCCGAACGAAGGAACCCTTCCTTGTCCGCATCCAATATAGTGACCAGCGACACCTCCGGCAAGTCGAGACCTTCTCTGAGCAGGTTGATCCCAATGAGCACATCGAACACGCCAAGCCGCAAATCGCGCAAAATTGCCATCCGTTCAAGCGTCTTGATATCCGAGTGGAGGTATCGCACCTTAATGCCGACTTCCTTCATGTAATCGGTCAAATCCTCCGACATCTTCTTCGTCAAGGTCGTGACAAGCACCCTCTCGTCTTTGGCGATCCGATCGCGGATTTCCCCGAGGAGATCGTCGATCTGTCCCTTCGTCGGACGGATCTCGATAATCGGATCGACGAGCCCCGTTGGCCGGATAATCTGCTCGATCATCGTCGGGCAATGTTCCAACTCGTAGGGACCCGGGGTTGCGGATACAAAGACGAGCTGCGTGGCCTTTTCCTCGAATTCCTCGAATCTCAAAGGCCGGTTGTCCTTCGCCGACGGCAAGCGGAAGCCGTGATCTACTAGAACCGATTTACGGGCCTGGTCACCGTTGTACATGGCGCGCAATTGCGGAAGCGTTACATGCGACTCATCGATAACGATCAAGTAATCGTCCGGGAAGAAGTCCATAAGCGTATACGGCGTCGCCCCGCGCTCCCTGAACGTCATCGGCCCGGAATAGTTCTCGATCCCGGAGCAGAAGCCCATCTCGGCCATCATCTCGAGATCGTAGCGGGTTCGTTGTTCCAGCCGCTGCGCTTCAAGCAGCTTGCCAGCGTCGCGCAGCTCGACGAGCCGCTCCTCCAGCTCCCTTTCGATATTGACGAGCGCCCGCTTCATCTTCTCTTCGCCCGTCACGAAGTGAGAACCCGGGAAGATGATGACATGCTCCCGCTGACCGGTTATTTCGCCAGTCAGAACGTCTATCTCCGTTATGCGTTCGATCTCGTCCCCGAACATCTCGACCCGAATAGCCGAATCTCCCCGCGATACGGGGAATATCTCAATGACGTCCCCGCGCACGCGGAATGTCCCCCGTACGAAATTCATGTCGTTGCGCTCATATTGAATATCGATCAGCTTGTGAAGAATCGCGTTTCGCGATTTCTCCATCCCGACGCGCAGACTAAGCCGCAAATCCCGATACTCCTCCGGCGAACCGAGACCATAAATGCAAGATACGCTGGCTACGATAATGACGTCCCGTCTTTCGAACAACGAGGCCGTCGAGGAGTGGCGCATCTTATCGATCTCGTCGTTGATGCTCGAATCCTTCTCGATGTAAGTATCGGTAGACGGAATATAGGCTTCCGGCTGATAGTAGTCGTAGTAGCTGACGAAGTATTCCACCGCATTTTCCGGGAAAAATTCCTTAAACTCGCTGCATAGCTGCATGGCCAACGTCTTATTGTGCGCGATAACGAGCGTCGGCTTATTTACCTTTGCGATCGTTTGCGCGATCGTGAACGTTTTCCCCGTGCCAGTCGCTCCGAGCAAGGTTTGATGCTTCTCCCCCGCCAGAACGCCTTCCACCAGCTGCTTGATCGCACCCGGTTGGTCCCCGTCCGGCGAATACTCGGATACCAATTTGAAAGGCTTGTTTTCTATTTCCAATACTGTCATAACCGATTTCCCCCCGCTCGATTCGCATGACTTAAGTCCTATGGGATTCACTCCCAGAAATACCGATATAATTAACGATGCGTTCAATTATAGAATGTGTGTTCCCATCTATTATATCGGTTTCCATCGGCAGCGTCAAAAGGAGAGAACACGTTTGAAACGTCTTGATAAAACAACGTCCATCGGCATATTGGCCGGACTAATCGCACTCATCGGAGGATTTCTCTGGGAAGGCGGCCAGTGGCAAGGCTTAATCGAGAAAACCGCGATATTGATCGTCTTCGGCGGCACTTTCGCCGCAACGGCCGTCAGTTATCCTTGGTCGAGGCTTAAGCGAATACCCGAAGCTTTGAAGCTTGTTTTCCGGCCTCAAGAGGAAGACCCGCAGCGTCTTATCGATGACATCGTGGAATTTGCCACCATCGCAAGGCGCGAAGGCGTATTATCTTTGGAAAGCCATGCCTCCGAACACGTCAATCGGTTTCTTCGCGATGGCATCCAGATGGTCGTGGACGGCACGGACGCCGACTTGAACCGCCAGATTCTCGAGGTCGAGATCGATGCGGCGGAACAGCGTCTGGAGCAGCAAGCCAAAATATTCGACTCCGCCGGCGGATACGCTCCCACGATGGGAATCATCGGCACGGTCATGGGACTTATTCACGTGCTCGGCAACCTCTCGGACCCGTCTACTTTAGGTCCATCCATTGCCGTTGCTTTTACCGCTACTCTATACGGAGTCGCATCCGCTAACATTATCTATCTGCCCCTCGCCTCCAAAATTCGTTCCCGCTGCGCGGAACAAATCCACGTGCTCGAGCTCATGCTCGAAGGCATTCTAGCCATTCAAGCCGGAGAGAACCCGAACCTCATTCGCAAGAAGCTGACCTCGTTCCTACTGCTGGGAGATTCGCCCGATTTAATTGCCGCGAAGAAGGTGGCCGCCGATGCGCAAGAGTAGCACGCGGCAACGGCGCGATCGCGGCGCTCCTAACAATCACGAACGCTGGCTGATCACCTATGCGGATTTAATAACGCTCCTCTTGATCTTCTTCGTTATTCTTTACGCGATGAGTCGGCTGGACCTTAAGAAATACGATATGCTCTCGCAATCGTTGCAAATGCAATTCCGCAAAGCGGACAGTTTGCTTGAGAAGGGCTCAGGCATTATGGAAGGGAACATGGACCCCGCCAAGTATAAAACTCCCGCACCTTCGGAAACTCCCGAGCCTACTCCATCCAATAAACCTCAGAGAGAGGTTAAGAAACAGGAACAGGAGCTTCAGGATCTGCTCAAGGTCATCCAGAAATACGTCAAAGACAATCACTTGGAAAATGAAGTGTTCGTTGTCGATACGCCTCAAGGAATATCCATCCGATTGTCGGACCGTTTTCTGTTCGATCTAGGCCGCGCGGATTTGAAACGGGATTCGTTGCCTGTGTTAAATCGATTATCCAGCTTATTCGACAAGCTGTCGACGACCATCTCGATCCAAGGCCATACCGACGACTTGCCTATACAGCCGGGTGCGGCGTTCCAGGATAACTGGGGACTTTCCACCGGTCGCGCGCTATCCGTGCTTCGTTACTTCGTCGATGTGAAGGAACTGGATGAAAAGAAATTCGAAGTTGCCGGATATGCGGATACCCGCCCGATCGCCCCTAACGACAAAGAAGCTGACCGGCAGAAAAATCGTCGCGTGGAAATTCTCGTTTTGCGGCAGAATTAACCGACTTTATGATAGGATATAAGTAAAACGGCTTCGCCGCAGACAGGGAGACTGAAGCATGGGATTGTTTGATTTCATCAAGGGACAGTTTATCGAAGTCATCGAATGGCTGGACGACAAGGGAGTTCTCGTATACCGTTTCCCCGCTTACGATAACGCCATTAAGATGGGAGCAAAGCTCGTCGTTCGGGAGTCCCAGGCCGCGATCTTCATGAACGAAGGTCAAATCGCCGACGTATTCGGACCGGGCACCCACACGTTAAGCACGCAGAATCTTCCCGTATTAACCGCGTTAAGATCGTGGAAATACGCTTTTAACTCGCCTTTCAAAGCGGATGTCTTTTTCCTGAATACGACTAATTTCACCGATTTAAAATGGGGTACGACGAACCCTGTCATTATGCGCGATCCGGAGTTCGGAATTATTCGTATGCGCGGATTCGGCAATTATTCGATCAAGATCAGCGATCCCGCCGTGTTCCTTAAAGAAATATTCGGAACGGGCCAAGAATTCACGACCGCCGGCATTACCGGATTTCTCAAGACGATTATCGTCTCGGGGATCAGCGATTTGCTCGGAGAGTCGAAAATTCCCGTCGCGGATTTGGCCAGCTCCTATGATGAGTTGGGACAGCTAGCCTCAACGAAGCTGCAACCGCCGTTCTCGGCGATCGGTTTGACACTCACAAGCATTACGATCGAGAACGTGTCGCTGCCGGAAGAAGTCGAGAAAATGATCGACCGCAAGTCGTCGATGAATATCGCGGGCAACCTGGACAATTACATGAAATATCAAACCGCGGAAGCGATACGCGAAGCGGCCAACAATGAGAGCGGCGGCATTGCCGGCGCTGGGGCCGGACTTGGCGCGGGGATGGCAATGGGTCAAATGATGAGCCAGATGTTGAACAAACCCGCCGAGCCGCAACAGGCAGCTGCGCCGCAACAGCAACAGCAGCCGCAACAATCCGCGGAGCCTCAACAGCAACAATCCAGCGGCAAGAAGTTTTGTTCGGAATGCGGAAGCAAGCTTACTGAAAATGCGAAATTCTGCTCCGATTGCGGAAGCAAAACTTAGCGGAGGCGGCTATGAGCACCCAGACTACGGCAATCCGGTTCCCTTGCGGCGGCTGCGCGGGGCCGATGGTATTCGATACCGAAAGCCAAAATTTGAAATGCCAATATTGCGGCGCGGAGCAAACCATCGACAACGTCATGGAACAGCCGAAGGAGCATCCCTTCAACGTCGAGGACGAGGATTTGGCGGAGCTTCATGATTGGGGCACCGAGCAGCAGGCGATTCACTGCGAAAGCTGCGGCGGGGAGACGCTGATCCCGGCCGGACAGACGACAACGGTATGCGTCTTCTGCGGATCGCCGAAAGTATTGCCTCAGGATAACGTCAGCAGCATTCGCCCGGAGTCCGTCATTCCTTTTCAAATCTCGCGGGATAAGGCTTTATCCTCCTTCGCCGCATGGAAGCGAAAGCGATGGTTTCTCCCGTCCGAGTTCAAGAAGCGGAACGTCGATTCCCAGCTCAATAGCATCTATATTCCCTATTGGACCTACGATACCGACACCTACTCGGTTTACTCGGCGGAAGTAGGAATTTATCATTATCGCACCGTCACCCGGACCAGGGTCGTTAACGGTAAAACGGAGACCTATCAGGATACGGAAAGGTATACGGTTTGGCATTCAACGCAAGGCGATTATGATCGGGCGTTCGACGATATTCTGATTCCCGCTTCCGGACATTATGACACGGAATTGTTAGAGAAGCTTGGCGACTTTAATCTTAGCGAGCTTCATGCTTACAAACCCGAATATTTAAGCGGATATATTTCGGAACGATATTCGGTAAACCGCGAGCAAGGCTGGGAAGAAGCACAGGAGTATGCGGATAATCGGTTGGAGTCGGAGATCAAAGAAGAAATCGGCGGCGACGAAATTCGCAACCTGAACATTAGAACCTCTTATAACGATATTACTTATAAGCACTTATTGCTTCCTGTATGGAACGCTAACTACACTTACAAATCGCGTCCTTATTATTATATGGTCAATGGGCAGACCGGAACGGTTTCCGGTCACGTCCCTCGCAGCGCAACCAAAATTACATTATTCACGCTGTTGTGTATAGGAATCGTTGGCGCCATCGTGCTTTTATTTATGAACATGAACCAGCAGTGAGCGATGAGCGGTGAGCGATAGAACTCATGATCATGATTTGGGGATGACCTGGCTTCTCGCTTGGGTCGTCCCTTTTTTATGCCCGCAAGTTGACATGATTTAATATTTAGCTTATCATCTAAATATAAGATTTAGATAATTGTCTAAATACCGAAATAACCCCATGTGGAGGAAGGACGCCATACCGGATGAACGATACCTTCAAAGCGCTGTCCGATCCGACGCGAAGAAAAATTCTTCAGCTTTTGAAGGAGAAGGATCTTACCGCGGGAGACATCGCCGATCAATTCAACATCTCCAAGCCGAGCATCTCCCACCATCTGAACATCCTTAAGCAAGCCCGGCTTGTCCAAGATGAGAGACAAGGCCAGAACATCATTTACTCCATCAATCTCACCGTCATGCAGGAAGCCATGGGCTGGTTTCTCGGCATGATCGGAACAAAAGGAGAACCATCCGATGACAAACACGAATGAAAACCAACAAGTTAAATGGTCTAAAAACGACTGGATCATGCTAGGAACGAATGCGCTGCTGTTCGTTATCTTTTTCATAATCTTCGATAATCGACTTCCCGCTAACATGGCTTCTCACTACAACATTCACGGCGAACAAGACGGCACCATGGCGAAGTGGAGCTTCTGGCTCATGTATGCAGGGATCGGCTTGGCCTTGCCGACCTTCTTGTCCGCGATGCGTTATATCGATCCCCGCAAAAATAACTACTCCCGTTTCGAAGGTTACTATCAACTGATGCGCTGGGCAATCAGCCTATTCATCCATGCCGTAATCTTGCTAGTCATTTTGGATAACATCGGTTACAAGCTGCCAGCCATTCAACTGGTCGTCGGCGGCATTGGCCTCCTATGGATGATCATCGGCAACCGAATGGGCCAAGTGCGCAGCAACTTCTTTGTCGGAATCAAGACGCCCTGGGCTTTGTCCGACGAGAACAATTGGCGTTTAACCCATCGCCTGGCCGCTCGGCTTTGGTTTATCGCCGGTCTGCTCATGTTTGCAAGCGCTTGGTTCGTTCCCTCTCCTTGGACCGTAGGAGTATTGCTTACCTGCGCATTGGCAAGCTCACTGATACCGACCGTTTATTCCTATATTTTATCCAGGAGGAAATAACATGAATCGAATATTCCCACTCGCGATTGCTTTAGCATTACTGCTGACGACAATTCCAATGACGGCAGCGGCAACAGGAATCAAATTCAAGCTGATCGTTGATAACAAAACGCTCGTTATGCCCGACGCCCAACCTTACAAGGGCTCGAAAGATGTGATGATTCCCCTTAACTATGCCGCACAATCTTTAGGCATAAAGGTAAGCTTCAACAAGAACACCAAAGAAGTACAACTCACTAAGTCGACCGTAAAAGTTTCCTTCAAGCTCGGAAGCAGCCAAGCGGTTAGCGGCGCAAGCAAGACCGTGACGTTCAAGGCTCCTCCGGCAGCCAGACAGAATCGGTTATACGTACCTTTGTCCTTCTTTACGGAAGCACTCGGTTTTAAGACCTCCTTTAATAGCGTCCGTGCGGAAGCTATCATCAGCACGCTTAAAAGTAATGATGAAATCATCTCTACCCTCGTAAAACAGCTATCTTCCGGCGCTTATCAGCAGTTGTCGGACGACTACTTCGACGATACCGTGAAACAGGCGATTCCCGTAAAAGCTCTGCAAGCAGGTTGGGAACAAGTCGCTTCGGCAGCGGGCAATTATGTCGGCATTCAAACGATTCAACAAAATCCCAAGATTACGGACAGCAAAGAAATCAACGTCCTAATCGAGTTCTCGAAAACAAACGTATCTCTTATCGTCAACCTTAACGATAGTAACAAGGTAATCGGCATGCGGTTAAACCTCGTTCAGCCCGCCGGGACTCTTCCCGCAAGCCTCGCGGAAGAAGAAGTGGTCGTTGGAGCTGGAACGGCCTACCCTTTGCATGGGACTTTGACGCTCCCAAGAAATGCAAGCGGACCGCTTCCGGCAGTCGTGCTTGTTCAAGGATCCGGTCCGAGCGACCGCGATGAGTCGGCAGGCGGTTACAAACCGTTCCGAGATTTGGCATGGGGACTGGCACAGCAAGGTATCGCCGTTCTTCGTTACGATAAAAGGACATTCGTATACGGGAAGAGCTTTACTCCGGACATGATAGCCAAGTTTACTGTTAAGGAGGAAACGATCGACGATGCGATCGCCGCCTCCAAACTGCTTAACGGCGACAAGCGAATCGATGCTGCCCGAGTATACATTGCCGGTCACAGCTTAGGAGGCATGCTTGCTCCGAGAATCGATGCCGAAGGCGGCAACTTCGCCGGCTTAGTTATTATGGCGGGTTCCACCCGTTCGTTATGGGAAATCAGCGCTGATCAGAATAAAGATTTCATCCAGGCAATGGACGATAAGGATCCCGCGAAAAAGACGAACGAGGCGTGGCTCGCCTCCGAGCTGCTTAAAGCCCAGAACATCCGCAGCCTGTCGGATTCGGAAGCAATGGCCCAGCTATTTTTCGGAATACCCGCTTATTACTTCAAAGAAATGGACAGCCATAACACCAAGGATATCATTAGCAAATTGGCCAAACCCATATTTGTCCTGCAAGGCCAGGACGATTTCCAAGTTTATGCAAATAAAGATTATCTTCTATGGCAAGACCAGCTTAAAGGAAACCCGAATGCCGCCTTCAAGCTCTATCTGGGCCTCAATCACTTCTTTGTGAACTATGATGGCAAGGGTAAAAATACGACAGAAGAATATCAGCACCCAGGCAATGTCGATTCTCAGGTCATTCAAGATATCGCTAACTGGATAAATAAGAAGTAAACTAGTGACCTAGAATCTTCAAACCTATAACCGCGCCAACGACGAGACTGAGGAAAAATATTCGGCGTATTTGGCGGGACTCTCCATAGAACAGCATTCCGACGAGAGTCCCGCCTACTGTTCCTATTGCCGTCCATATCGCATACGCCGTGCCCATCGATATCGACTTCATGGCTATGGACAATAGAGTGAAACTGCAAGCGAATCCCGCGGTAAGCAAGAGCATGCTCTGTTTGTCGCGTCGCTCTTTTAACCGATTCATGCCCATTACGCCTACGACCTCGAACAATCCGGCGAATACCAATGCGATCCAAGCCATTACTTCTCCACCTCCCGCTTCTCTGTTGTCGTCGACATTTTAAGCCCGGCTATTCCGATGACCATCACGATAACCAAAGCCAGTTTGCCCGCGTCCAAATGAATATTAAAGAAAATAGATTCCGCCAGCACCGTCCCCGCCGCGCCAATCCCCGTAAAAACTGCGTAAGCCGTACCGACGGGTAGAACGCGCGTAGCGTATATTAATCCGAAGAAGCTGAGTAAAATTCCGACAGCGGTCAAAATCCATTCACCCGCATTTGACGCGTGCTTCAAACCGGATACCCAACCAATCTCGCATAGTCCAGCCAGCCAAAGCAGTACCCAATAACGATTCATGCCGCACACCTCCGTCTTGTATTTTCTTGTATTTTGTCCAGGCAAGCCAAACAGATTCCTTAAAACGGCAAAACAAAAAACCCGAAGCATCGCGGACTCCCCGTAACGTCTAGCGTTACTTCGTGCCTCATCGATACTCCCGGGTTTTTATCCCGCCGTGTTCATCTTCCCCCTACGATTAACTTACGGGAAGACGCGCCCCCTCTCGGACCGAACCGGCACAAACGTATGCGCCGTGGAACCCTAGAGAGCCTATTTCCTGATGATGTCATTCCAAAATACTTCACATAACGTGTTAAGTCAAGGGTTTTTACGATAAAGCGTACTTCGAGGCGGAAGGCCGGGGTCTTCTATCGGTTCCTCCGGCTCGACCACCAATGCCGATAACTCAGCCGCCGCTTGCTCCGCTGCCGCTTGCTGAGCTTCTCTCTTGGCAATCATTGTCGGAGAGTTGCCGAGCCTCCGTGCGCCTGCTTCACGCAGCCCTTGCCAAATAGACGCGGAACGAGGCGCGGCAACATATTCCACCTGTTCGTCCGGTGCTAGAATGAGGCCGAGCTGATAATGTTCTCCCGCATACCTCGCACGCTGAAGGAATTTAATATGTCCTTCTCGGTTAACGACCTCTAGTTTACAGAACGCCGATTGCCGCTGGAGAGCCGCATGCAGCTCTTCTTTGGTGCGAACGGTCATACCGTTAACCTTCTTAATCACTTCGCCGGACTGAAAGCCCAACTCGGCAGCTGGCGTGTCCGGCAATACCGCTAACACTTTCACTCCTGTACCGTCTTGAGAGTAACGCGGGTTCTGGCCCTTTTCCCGCATTCGGCTAAGCACTAGAAGTCCTTCGTGCAACACGAACGCCGCGATAGCCGCGACTACGCCAAGCGGGGACCAGAACTCGGATCCGGCCGCCAACGCTGCGATAACTACCCCGTATATCATAAGCGCGTTACCCGAAACACGCGCCTTTTCCTCCGGCCAATAAGCGGTCGTACGATCGCTGAACCCGATCAACACGGGAAATGCGAGCAAACCCCAACTTACCGTGTCGCCCCCGATTCCGAATAAAGGCGTCCACGGCAATTCGAATCCGCCTCCGCTTCCCGCCGGAATAAGGCATATCAGAGGAATGGGCCATACGCCGGATAGCGCATAAGCCCCCATAGGCTTGCCCCTTTTCCCTTGGAGGAACAAAGGAATTGCCAGCTTAGAGCCCTGCAGCCGTACGAGAAAACCTTCCGCAACATGCAGAATTCCCGCCATGAAAAGCAACCCCGGCACATCGATCGAGGAAAGCGTATGCAAAGTGTCGGCGAACATCCCTTGTGTCTTGTCCATGCCGGTCCATTGTGAAATGGACTGCAGCAAGCCCAACGCTCCTGCCGCATAAGCAAGGCAAATATACCGCAGCCGGAATAAGGCTAGTACTCCCATGGCAACCCATAGGAAAAGAATCGTTTCGGAAGTAAAATCGGCTCCGGCTCCCAACTCCGCTATGGATAACACGGCACCGACAGCAGCACCCGCCGCTACTCTCGTTAACGTCAAGTTCAGAGCCCCGTACAATCTAACGTGAAACAGCTTACGCTGCAACGTAACCCCGAGCCGAGCGTGCCACCATACGAGCGCAACCGCAATATAGAAATACGGCAGCGTGAACAATCCGATCGCGGCTTGTCCCGCCTCCCGCAATACATTCAGCAGAGGATCCACTTGCCCCTCCCCTTTCGTAAAAAAGGAAGTTGACCTATGGTCAACCTCCTAAAGTATTCGACAACAGCGAGTGAAATCCTTCCCGTCTTAGAAAAACCGGAGGCTTTGCCTGGCTTTGCCTTCGGCCTTTTTACTTTTGGCGGATATCCGTAATAAAGCAATCGTACCCGTGAACTCCCTTGTAACTCTGGGGGTCGACCGGTCCGACACTCCAGTTCATGCCTGCGCTGTTCGCGAAAACGTATCATTATCCCCTCGCATCAGGAGGAAAACAGGACCACCGCAGCCTCCCCTACCTCCTTTCCGCGAAAACGTACCATTATCCCATCCGATCAGTAGGAAAATAGGACCATCGCAGGTTCCCCCCCCCCCTCCTTTCCGCGAAATGCACCTTTATCCCATCCGGTCAGAGGGAAAACACTTGGTTCATACAGTTGAAAATAAACCCAGAACGCTGAAATTTTACCCGATATCTCTTGAAAATAGAACGTATGTTTGGTATGATGAAAATAAGAACAAATGTTCTATTTGAGGAGGCCGTCTATGTTTCTGGATCATCTGACCTTCGAGGCATTTTGCCAGCAGTTCAACTCCGAGCAGGCTTGCGCCGAGGCGCTGTTCGAAGCCAGATGGCCGGACAGCTTCCGTTGCCCGACCTGTCGTCATCCTCACTTTTATCTCATCCGTACGCGCAGACTGCCTCTCTACGAATGCCGCTCCTGTCGCCATCAGACGTCTGTCATCGCCGGCACCATCATGGAAGGCAGCCCCACTTTATTGACCCGCTGGTTCCAAGCGATGTTTCTACTCTCCCGGCCTTCCGGCATCAGCGCCTCTCGCCTATCCCAAGTGATTCAGGTCACCTATAAGACCGCATGGCTCATCGCAAGAAAAATCCGCCATGCCCTGCAACAAGCCGATGAAGGCGATCCGCTCACGGGTGTTGTGCGAGTTGACCCTATCTCTTACGGTTATACGTATTATAGCGAGGCCCAGCAGCCGCTGTTGATCGGCGGATCCCTCAATGAGCGAGACGAGCCTGAGCAGGTAAAAATTAAACAACCGGATCCCAGCCATGTGAATAACGCGTTGAGGTGGATTGAAAAACCTGGTGTCCAAGCGTTCGTAAACGATCATACGGATGGAGAGGCCGTGACGGTTTCGCGCGGCAAACTTCACCCTGCTTTGAACCCCATCAAGTGGAAGGTGACCGCGTGGCTGAACAATACGTTTAATGGCATCGGGGCCAAACATTTGCAGGCTTATTTAGACGAGTTTTGTTTCCGATTGAACTTAAAACTCCGCCATGCCCCGGTCTTCAGCCAACTGCTCCATTGGTGCGCCGTGACGCCAACCTTAACTTACAAAGATCTGACCCGCAGCAAATCGGTTCTCACCGTTCCCTGGGTGGTCTGGGGAAGCAAAGCGAAGTGGAAAGGAAAATATCTCACCCTATGGAATGCTTGATGCTTGGGATGACTGCTTTTTAAGTTGCCGATAATCCGTTCCATTCCAATTCACTAAACGGCAAATTTGTGCGTGGTATCCGGGAATTCGTTGATTGCAACTCCCACTCGAATCAGCATTCGAATATCCGTTCATTGGCAACATACTCCGTCATGGCATTCAAATATCCGCTGATTGGCAACTCCCTCTCAAATCATGGCATTCGAATATCCGCTGATTGGCAACCCCCTCTCAAATCATGGCATTCGAATATCCGCTGATGGGCAACTCCCTCTCAAATCATGGCGTTCGAATATCCGCTGATGGGCAACTCCCTCTCAAATCATGGCGTTCGAATATCCGCTGATGGGCAACACACTTCTGAGGCAAGGGGATAATGGTACCATTTCTCCGAAATGGCGCGGAAATTAGGTACCGTTTTTCCCTATTCTTCCCAGATGAGTAGATGTCCACAAGCTTTCTGATCGTACAAATAAACCGGCTATTCCCTGGCTAGCAATTCACTGGCAAGCAATTCCTTGGCTTTGTCTAAAGCGACTTGCCACTGCTTATCGTTATCCGGATTTTGCAAATTCACGTACAGCACCTCTTCCAGCCGTTGAGCCGTAGCCGCATCTACTTCTCCCGTAATGGGCAACGACTCGCGTGTTTGAAAGGCCTCGAGTGCAGTCTTCGTCGCTTGGCTGAAGTATCCATCGTTGCGATCCGCAGGAAATCCGACGCCAGCAAGTATGTTCTGGAGATTTTTAACCGCTTCGCCCGTGGAATCATATTTGAGTATAAGATCCCGCGGCAATCGCGACGCCAAGAAATACTCCGGTTGAGCAACCGCGACGTCCGGCGCGATTCCCTTCTCATGAACCCAAGTCCCGTCAGGCAGAAGCCATTTGTTAACCGTCAGCTTAACGATGCTGCCATCACCCAGAATATCGTTAAAAGGGACTTGGACCGTACCCTTCCCATAGGTTGTTTCACCAACGAGCACCGCATTGGCCGATTGCTTCAATGCCCCAGCAAGAATTTCGGCGGAGCTGGCGCTACCTTTGTTCATGAGCACGACGATCGGAAATCGCATATCGGCTTTCGCTCCATTATTGGCATAATCGACCTTGCGATTTCCGTCCCTGGACTCGGACTGTACGATCGGCTTCCCTTTCTCCAACAGCTGATCCGCTATTTCAACAACCGACTTTAGCAGTCCCCCCGGGTTGTCGCGAACATCGATAACGAGCGCCTTCAAGCCACTGATCTCCATTGTTCTAAGCGCGTTCGCAACTTGGACGGAGGTATCCTCATTAAATTGGTTGATCCGCAGATGCCCAATGCCATCGGAATCCACTTCGGCATGGACCGTTTCCAGATCGATTCGATCTCGAACGAGTTCTAGATCTAAAGGTTCTGATGAGCCGCTGCGTTGAATCCTTAACTTGGCCTTCGTCCCTTTAGGCCCTCGAATCTTGGATACGGCTTCGCTTAAAGTCAATCCCTGCAGGCTTTCTCCATTCACGGACAACAAAATATCCATAGGCTTCAATCCCGCTTTTTCCGCCGGAGACCCTCGAATCGGCTCCTCCACGACGATAGCCCCATGATCTACTCTTAAGTTGGCTCCGATTCCGGTAAAAGCGCCTTGAAGCGTATCGTTGAATTTCTCCGCTTCCTCTTCGGACTTATATACGGAGTACGGATCATGCAGCGATTCCACCATTCCCTGAATGGCACCGTCAAGCAACCGGGATCGATCCGTCGACAATAGGTACCGCTGTTCGATTAAACTTAGCGCTTTATTCATTTTATCCAACTCGCCCTGCTGCAACCCATCCGAAGAATTAGGAGACGCTACGCCTCGTTGCGTATTGGGCGTCAAATAACCCCAGCTAGGGAGCTCCAGGAAAATATAAGTCACCATACCGGCAGCAATAGCCGTCAGCACTATCATGGCCACAACGGTGCGACCTCGAAACCACACGTGGACCCCACTCCTTGAAATACGGCATATTGTAAGATTATGACAAGCCCATTCCGGATATCCTTTATTTATGATTTAGCTTGACGACCAAAAACAGCCGTCACCCGACAATCGCGTCGGGGGAGCGGCTGTCCCTCTTGATGCTACTTCAAATAAGGAGCGGGATTGACCGGTTCGGAATTTTTGCGGACTTCGAAGTGCAAATGATTACCCGTGGATTGACCGGTCGAACCGACCATACCGATTTTTTCCCCTCTTTTGACGGTCTCACCCTTCTCCACAAGAACTCCGCCGTTCATCAAGTGGCCGTAGAGCGTCCACAAGCCGCCGCCATGGTCGATGATGATACAGTTACCGTATCCGCTCCAGGATTGGGCGACGATAACGACGCCAGTCTCTGCAGCGTATACCGGCGTTCCTTTGGGAGCCGCCATATCCATGCCGGAGTGCAATTTCTTCTTGCCCGAAATCGGATGGATACGATACCCGAAAGGCGACGACAGATGCCATTCCGATTTCAAAGGCATGCCCAGTTTGCCGCCCTTGTAGTAGTTCTTGATCCGGTTTTTCTTCGCTTCCAATGCGGAAGCTTTCTTGGCGAGCTCCGTAAGCTGCTTCTCGGATTCCTCGCTGATCTCTTCCATGTCCTCGATCTGCTTGGCAATCTTGGACATCATCACTTCTTTATCCTTCTCGTTCTGCTCCAGCTCCGCCTTATGGTCTTCCATTTCGGCATAGAGCGCTTTAACGTCTTTAAGCTCTTGCTCGATTTGCGCTTTCTTCGCGGTAACTTCATCCGAGTAAGCTTTTTTCTCATCGGCAATGTTGCGATCTTGAGTCACGATTGATTCTACCGCATCGAAGCGATCCAGAAAATCGGTAAAGCTTGTCGAGCTAAGCAGAACGTCCAGATAGGATACCGCACCCGTCGTATAAGCGAGCCGAACTCTAGAATCCATCAACTCTCTACGGTTATTGAGCTGCTTAATCGCATCTTGAAGCTCTTCACCCGTCACGTACAGCTTTTCTTCGGCGACGGCTATTTTGGATTGGGTCGTTTCCAGCTTTTTCTGGACTTGATCGATACGGCCAAGCAGTGCTTCGATATCTCCCTTGGTCGCTTCTTTCTTGCCTGTGAGGGCTTTCACGTTATTTTCCGCATTTTTCTGATTGTGGGCCGCGCGTGCCATATCTTCTTTAAGCTGTTTCAAATCCCGGTCTATCTTCTGGATTTCGGAGAGAGCTTGTCCATCATAAGGCTTTACGATAAGTGCGGTAACCAGAAGCATGGCCAGAAGCAGCACTAATTTCCTTTTCACAAAAGTCCTCCTTCGGAAGCGGGTTTACCGCATCCAAATATCGGTTAATAAATAAATGTTACACTTTCAAATATCTGCGAACCGAGATTGTACTGCCCCAAATTCCGAGTAATGTACCCAACACAACAATCGTTCCGCCTACCAAGAAGCGGACTTCGTTTACTGTTGCAAATTCAATCATATATAAGCCTACGTCCGCGCTTGTCGTCCGAACCAGCTGGGAGTATCCGTACATCAGAATAGCCGAACTTATGAACGATCCTCCGAAGCCGATAATCGCGCCCTCAATAAAAAACGGCCAGCGGATAAAACTGTTGGTCGCGCCCACCAGCTTCATGATCGATATTTCGCGACGGCGTGCGATTATGGTCATCTTGATCGTGGTTGAGATAAGGAACATCGCCATAACCGCAAGTCCCAACACGATAAAAATGCCAATATTGCGGACGGCATTCGTGATGCTGAACAGCTTCTCAATCGTCTCTTTGCCGTATTTGACCTTAGTAATGGATTTGGCCGGGTCGGTTAAGTTAAGCGCTTCGATCTGTTTAGCGATGAAAGAGACTTTCTGCGGATCAAACGCTTCGACTTCGAAGGAGTCCGGCAACGGGTTATTCTCTTTCTCATATCCGTCCAGCGCATCCTTGCCGTCAGCTCCCATGCTTTCGCGAAACCGTTTCAGTCCTTCGTCTTTAGATACGAAAGTGACCGATTTCACTTCGGGGATACGCTTGATCGAGCGTTCGATTGCGTCGCTCTTCGCTTTCACGGTATCTAGCTGTAAATAGACATTAATTTGAACTTGGCTGTCCAATTGATCCGCAAGCTTGTTCACGTTAAGCGCTAACAACATGAAGATGCCGAGAATAAACAACGATACGGCGATGGAGCTTACGGAAGCGAACGTCATCCAACCATTACGTCCTACGTTCTTAAACCCTTCGCGAATGTGACGGGCAACGGTACTAAATTTCATAACCGTAATCCCCTCTCAACTGATCGCGAACGATGCTGCCCCGCTCGATTGCGATAACGCGTTTACGCAGCGTATTTACGATTTCTTTGTTATGGGTGGCCATAACGATCGTCGTTCCGCGGAAATTAATCTCTTCAAGCAAATTCATAATGCCCCAAGACGTCTCGGGATCCAAGTTTCCCGTCGGCTCATCGGCAACGATGACGGCGGGACTATTCACGATTGCGCGGGCAATCGCGACCCTCTGCTGTTCTCCCCCCGAAAGCTGGGCAGGCAAGCTGTTTGCCTTATGTTTTAATCCGACAAGCTCCAGTACTTCCATCGTGCGTCGACGAATCGTGCGGCGCGGAGTTTCAATGACCTCCATGGCGAATGCTACGTTCTCGAATGCGGACAACTTAGGCAACAGCTTGTAATCTTGGAAAATAACGCCTATGTTGCGGCGAACGTACGGAATTTTGCGATGCTTCAGCTTGCCTATATTGAAACCATTAACGGAAATTTGCCCTTTGGTTGGCACTTCTTCCCGGTAGATCAGCTTCATGAACGTTGATTTCCCTGCGCCGGACGGTCCAACTATGTATACGAACTCATTGCGGTCAATGACAACGTTTACCCCCTGAAGGGCCGTTGTTCCATCGGGATAGGTCTTCCAGATGTCCTGCATTTCAATCACGTTATCACTTCCTGTTAAGATTCAGACCTTAGTTACTTCGACATCATGCCTGAATTTCCTCTCTTTGTCGATCTTTATCTAGAGAATTATGTCGAGAATTACCGGTTTATCCTGTGTTGGGCATGGGCTTTAGGTAATTTTTGAGAATTTTTTAATGTTAGGGAAAACGAACTGCGTAATTTAATGTATATATAGTTAGTAACATTCGTAAAAGATATAGCATGAAGCGGAGATGGGGTCTGACATGAAAAAAGGATGGCTAATTGCCAGTTTGCTTACGCTTGTCGTTATCGGAGCCGGGGTTGGCGGAGCGATTAGTTACGGAAGCGATGATAAATTGCCGGAAGGGTTCAATGTTGGCGGTTTGACGGTCGGGGGTCAGACGGCTGATTCGGCGTTGAAACAAATTCAAATTCGGCTCGACGAATTGGAAAAGGTTGAGATTACGGTTACGCCTCCGACTGTTAATGGCATGACGGGCCGTTCATTTTCAGATGCGACTCGGACGCTTAAGCAGTTGGGTATGAATGTAGATATAAGCGATGCCGTTAAGGCGATCGAGAAATTTCGCGATGTCTCCTGGTGGGATCGGGCAAGATTTCGTTATCAGAAAAAAATCAAAACCGACTACGGGATGCAAATCACCTGGGATGAGGATCAATTCCGCAAGGAAGCCGCTTCCTCTTGGAGTTCAGCAGCCGGATCGGTGCCAAAAGCGGCAACCCGAACCATTAATGAGCAGGATGAGGTTGTCTATACGCCCGAGGTTATCGGTACGGAGCTCGATACTCCGGCTTTGCTGGCGAAGGTGAAAGCCTTTGAACCAAAGAGCTTATCTTCTTTGTCGAGCGGTTCGGATACCAAACATTCCATAGAACTGCCGGTTACGCAAACAACGCCGGAAGTAACGTTAGCCAAGTTGCAGGAAGAGGGCATCGAACGTAAAATCGTCGAGTTCACGACCTCCTTCAGCACAAGCGGACAAGGACGCACCCATAACGTCACCGTAGCCGCTAAAGCCTTGAATGAAACGCTGCTGATGCCGGACGAAATTTTCGAATATGGGAAAATCGTTGATAAGGCGGATAAGGAGTACGGCTATAAAGAAGCTCCCGTCATCGTTAAAGGCAAATTAACGCCCGGAGTAGGCGGAGGCATTTGCCAAGTTTCAAGCACGCTGTACAATGCGGCTCTATTATCCGGACTGGAAATCGTCGAGCGGCGCAATCACTCGCTTGTCGTTCACTATTTGCCGAAGGGACTAGACGCGACGTTCGCGGACGGCTACGTTAACTTCAAGTTCCGCAACTCGACGGGCAAGCAATTATTAATTCGTACGGTTGTGAAGGATAAGACGCTTACGGTGAAGCTGTTTGGAACAATGCCGGATAATATCTCCTATCGCACGGAAACCGTGGAAGTAAAGGAGAATCCTCCGAAAACCGTCTATGTGGCCGATAACAAACTGGCGTTAGGCAAGCAAGACACTCTGCAGAAGGGCGAGTCCGGCTATGTAATCGAATCCTACCGGATCAAGCTCGTTAACGGCGAGGTCGCGGAACGCAAGAAACTGTCCAAGGATACTTATCGCTCGCAAGATTCCTTGATCGCCGTTAACCCGAACGACCCTAGGCTGAATCCGGAGGGCATTTCGCCAACGCCAAGTCCTTCACCAGCCCCTGGCGACGAGGGGCCCGTCGAACCTGTGTGAGGCTATAGATGTCAGGAGTGCATGATGGTTGAGGACGAGTTAATGGATAAAACAAAGGCGCAGTTCCTAGGAGTTGCGCCTTTGTTTTTATATTCACTACAGGCTCTTCGCCTCATACTCCGAGATCCATTCCGCCGTGCGGACTAGCTCGGCTTCTGCCCGCGCAATAGCTGCCTCGACTTGCGGCGTCGCCGTCCCGCCATATACGTTGCGGGCGTTTACGACCGCTTCCGGCTGCAGCACGGCGTAGATCCGGTCGTCGAACAGCCCGGAGAACTGCTTGAACTCATCCAACGTCAGGTCAAGCAGGAACTTGTTCTGTTGGATGCAATACAGCACCGTCTTGCCGATGACTTCATGCGCCTGGCGGAAAGGCAAGCCTTTGCCAACGAGGAAATCGGCGATGTCCGTCGCGTTCGAGAAATCTTGATCGACGGCACGGCGCATCTTCTCCTTGCGCACCTTCATCGTCTCGATCATCGAGGCGAACAGCTGAAGCGCGCCCTGCAGCGTCTTCACCGTGTCGAACATGCCTTCCTTGTCTTCCTGCATATCCTTGTTGTAGGCTAACGGGAGCGACTTGAGGACGGTCAGAAGGCCCACTAGATTACCGTATACACGACCTGTTTTGCCGCGAACGAGCTCCGGTACGTCAGGGTTTTTCTTTTGCGGCATAATGCTGGAGCCTGTACAGAATGCGTCATCCAGTTCCACGAACTGGAATTCCGTGCTGGACCAGAGAATAAGCTCCTCGCTCAGGCGCGACAAATGCATCATGATCAACGATGCGCCGCTCAGAAATTCCACGATAAAATCGCGGTCGCTGACGGCATCCAGGCTATTCTCATACACGCGGCCGAAGTTAAGCTGCTTCGCCGTGAATTGACGATCGATCGCGAAGGTCGTTCCCGCAAGCGCTCCAGCGCCTAAAGGCAACGTATCGATGCGCTTGTAGCTGTCCTGCAAACGTTCGATGTCGCGGCCGAACATGGACACGTACGCCATCAAATGATGGGCGAACAAAATCGGCTGCGCACGTTGCAGGTGAGTATAGCCGGGAACGATGGTGTCCAGGTTCTGCTTGGCTTGTCCGATAAGCGCGGCTTGCAGCTTGTGCAGCTGATCAACGAATTCAACGACGCGCTTGCGCAAGTACAAGTGCATGTCCGTCGCCACTTGGTCGTTGCGGCTGCGGCCTGTGTGAAGCTTGCCGCCGACCGGCCCAATCTCGTCGATCAACGCCTTCTCGATGTTCATATGAATATCTTCGTCGGCAATAAGAAATTCTTGTTCACCTTTAACTATCCGTTGGCGGACCTTCATCAAACCGTCTTTGATTTTCTCGACATCCTCGGCCGGGAGAATCCCGCATTGCCCCAGCATCGTTACATGCGCCAAGCTGCCTTGGATATCTTCCTCTGCCAGCTCTTTGTCGAACGTGATCGACGCCGTATATTCTTCCACCAGTTGGTCCGTTTTCTTCGTAAAACGGCCGCCCCATAACTTGCTCATTCTCGGTATACCCCTCTCAGTTCATTAAAACGGCAAAAGGGGAGCGCCGGCTAACGAAGGTGCCTCCCGCATTGCCCCGCCTGGCGGGGGATGGTTCGGCAGGCTTCGCGCCCGGTTCTCCCTTTTGTCTTTATCAGTTAATGCCGGAAGCGCCGGTGACACCCGAAGAAACCTTCAGGCGCAGCGCGTTCAGGCGGATAAAACCGGTAGCATCGCCTTGATCGTACGCTTTCGTAGGGTCCGCTTCCATCGTCGCGATGTGCGGATTGTAGAGACTAACCGGACTTTTCAGCCCCGCTGCCATGATGTTGCCTTTGTAAAGCTTCAGACGGACGGTACCCGTCACGTTCTTCTGGCTTTCGTTCACGAGAGCTTGAATAGCAAGACGCTCGGGCGCGAACCAGAAGCCGTTGTATACGAGAGAGCTATATTTCGAGATCAAGGAGTCGCGCAGATGCATAACTTCGCGGTCCATGGTCAAGGATTCAATCTTGCGGTGAGCGGTAAAAAGAATGCTGCCGCCCGGGGTTTCATACACGCCGCGGCTCTTCATGCCAACGAAACGGTTTTCCACCATATCTACTCGACCGACGCCATGTTTGCCGCCAATCTCGTTGAGTTTCTCCATGACCGCCAGCGGACTCAAGCTTTCGCCGTTAATGGCGACACAATTACCGCCTTCGAAGTCAAGTTCGATATATTCGGCTTGATCCGGCGCTTTCTCCGGAGAAACGCTGAGTACGTACATATCCTCAACATCGGCCGCGCTGGAATCGAACCAAGGATCCTCCAGCATCCCGCTCTCGAAACTGATATGCAGCAGGTTGCGGTCCGTAGAATAAGGCTTGGAAGCCGATGCTTGAACGGGAATGCCGTGTTTCTCGGCGTAGGCGATCATTTCCGCACGGCCCGGGAATGCTTCCCGGAACGCTTCGTCACGCCAAGGCGCGATCACTTCGATGTTCGGAGTAAGCGCAGCAGCCGTAAGCTCGAAACGAACTTGGTCGTTCCCTTTGCCGGTAGCCCCATGAGCGATAGCAGTTGCGCCTTCGGCGATGGCGATCTCCACCATACGCTTCGCGATCAGCGGGCGAGCGATGCTGGTACCGAGCAAGTACTGTCCTTCATATAGCGCGCCGGCTTGAAACATCGGGTAGATGAAATCTTTAGCGAACTCGGCGCGGAGGTCGTCGATGTATACTTTGGAGGCGCCTGTTTTGAGCGCTTTTTCCTCGAGGCCGTCCAGTTCGTCCTTCTGGCCAATGTCGGCGGTAAAGGTGATGATCTCGGCGTCGTACGTTTCTTTGAGCCACGTCAGGATGACGGAGGTGTCAAGGCCTCCCGAGTAGGCCAGGACGATTTTATTTTTTGCCATGAGATTTAGAGCTCCTTTAGATAAAATAGTACAGCTATCCCTTACGTTCAGGGAGAATTAGCATGAAGAGCCGCAGCCGATCGGTTAACCTACATAATCGCAGCCATGACCGCTTTCTGCGCGTGCAGGCGATTCTCGGCTTCGTCGAAAATCACGGAGTGCTTGCCGTCGATCACGCCTTCGGTTACCTCTTCGCCCCGATGTGCTGGCAAGCAGTGCATGAACAGATAGTCTGCTTTGGCATTTTTAACGAGTTGCTCGTTGACTTGATAGTTTTTGAACGCTTTCTCGCGTTCCTTCTGCTCTTCCTCGAAACCCATGCTCGCCCATACGTCGGTGTAGATAATATCCGCGCCTTCGACGGCTTCTCTGGCATCTCTTAGAACATCGATGCGCGCACCGGTCTCGGCAGCCGCTTCCCTGGAGGATTTAACGGAGCTTTCGCTCGGATCGTAGCCTTCAGGGGAGGCGCTGGCGAAATGCATGCCCAGCTTAGCCGCTCCCATCATAAGCGAATGAAGCACGTTGTTGCCGTCGCCGATGTAAGCGACCTTGAGTCCTTCTAGCTTGCCTTTATGTTCGAGCACCGTCTGATAATCGGCGAGCGCCTGGCACGGATGCGATTGGTCGGATAATGCATTAATGACGGGTATCGTCGCTCCGCGAGCCAATTCCACCACATTTCGGTGACCGAATGTCCGTAAAATAATTCCGTCGAGATATCGGGACATCGTCTGGGCGGTATCGCGAATCGTTTCCCCGCGGCCCATCTGAATGTCGTTGCGGCTAAGAAACAGCGCTTGGCCGCCCAGTTGGAACATGCCGACTTCAAAGGAAACCCGCGTGCGAGTGGACGATTTCTCGAAAATCATGCCCAGCGACTTGCCCTTCAACGGCTGATACACTTCTCCGGACTTCTGCTTGCGTTTGAGCTCTATGGCTAAATCCAATAAGTAGCGGATTTCTTCAGGCGAATAATCGACAAGTCCGAGAAAATCCCGGCCTTTCAGTTGCAAAGCGATTTCTTCAAGGTTTGCTGCGGTTGGCATGGCAATCCCTCCAATTTCCTTAAGAGCTAACGGATTTCGCCGCTGTTTGTTCCGTAAGTACGGCAGCGATCAGTTTCACCGCTTCGTTAATATCTTCATGCGTAACGAGCAAGTTCGGCAGCAAACGAATAACGTTCGGCCCTGCCGACACAACGAGTAGTCCTCGGCTATGCAGCTCCGCGATAAGCTCAGCAACCGGACCGTTGCAGACAATACCAATCAATAGTCCTTTGCCGCGGATATCAACAACATTCGGGAGACCATCCAGCTTCTCATGCAATAGCCCAATCAGATAGGCCGATGCTTCCGCTCCGCGCTCTACCGCTTTTTCTTTCAACAGCGTTTCGATCGTGGCCGCAACGGCAGCCATCGCGATCGGCGTCCCGCCGAAGGTCGAGGCGTGTGCGCCGGGTACGAAAGCCGGTCGAACGTGCGCTTTAGCCAGCATTGCGCCAACCGGGAACCCGCTTCCGATTCCTTTGGCCAAAGTGAACACATCCGGTTCAACGTCATAATGCTCATAGGCGAACAGCTTGCCCGTGCGTCCCATGCCGGTTTGAATCTCATCCAAAATAAGCAATATCCCGTGACGGTCGCACAAGGCACGCACTTCCTTAAGGAAACCCTGATCGACGGGGATAACGCCGCCTTCAGCTTGCACGAGCTCCAACATGATAGCAGCCGTATTCTCGTTCACGGCCGCTTCAAGAGCGGCAATGTCGTGCAGCGGAACATGACGGAAGCCTTCCGGCAACGGCAAGAAGCCTTCTTTCACTTTGTCTTGACCGGTCGCGGTCAGCGTCGCTAAAGTCCGTCCGTGGAACGATTGGTTAAAGGTGATGATCTCATACCGATTGTTGCCCTTCACCTTCTGATGGTAACGACGGGCTATCTTAATTGCCGCTTCATTCGCCTCCGCGCCGCTGTTGCAGAAGAACACGGCGTCCGCGCAGCTATTATCGACGAGCAGCTTCGCGGCCTTCTCCTGGTTCGGGTTGCTGAACAGGTTGGATACGTGCCATAGCTGGTCGAGCTGCTGCACGAGGGCATCCTTAACGGCATCCGGCACGTGGCCAAGGTTCGTTACGGCCAATCCGCTCATGAAATCCAAATACTCTTTCCCTTGGTCGTCCCAAAGTCGGCTTCCCTTCCCCTTCACTAACGTGATTGGGTACCTGGCGTACGTCGGAAACAACGCGCTGTCACTCATCCCGATCTCTCCTTTTCGACTTTCTAATCCCTTACGATCCGGGTTCCGATATGGCCTTCCGTTACCGCTCGGCTCAGCACCCGAGGCATGGCGCCATCGACGATGAGCACTTCCTTAACGTTGCCGTACAAACAATTCATTGCTGCGCGTACTTTCGGAATCATGCCGCCGTATATTTCTCCACTTAGAATCATTTCTTCTATGTCTGCAAAAGTAACCTGCGAAAGTACGACCTTCTCCCCATTCACCGTGCGCATAATGCCGGGAACGTCCGTAACGACGATCATCGTATCTACGCCAAGATGGGAAGCGACCGCACCCGCCGCGGTGTCCGCGTTGATGTTATATCGTTGGCCGGCTTCATCTATGCCGATTGGGGCAATAACGGGCAGGTAACCGAGCCCGATTATACCTTCGATTAAGGGAGCATTCACTCCGGTAATATCGCCGACAAAGCCCATTTCTTGAGCGTTGGCGATAGGCGATGCTACTAGAAGGTTGCCATCGGTGCCGGAAAGACCGATCGACTTAGCGCCGTTCTTCTGCAGCTTGCGTACGATCTCTTTGTTGATCCGACCAGCCAGCACCATCTCAACAACATCAAGAGTCGCTTCATCCGTAACGCGAAGTCCGCCCACGAACCTACTCTCGATGCCCAGCTTACCGAGCGTCTCGTTAATGGCAGGGCCGCCGCCGTGTACGATAATCGGCTGAACACCCTTCTCCTGCATCTCGCATATATCTTCGAAGAACGCGTCTGGAAGCGCCGCGAGCGTGCTGCCGCCGCATTTCATCACAAACCTTTGATTACTCATGAATGTCCGATCCCCTTACGTCCGATAAGCGGCGTTGATGCGTACGTAATCGTACGTAAGATCGCAGCCCCATGCCGTCGCTTGCCCGCTTCCCATGTTCAGGTTAACGTTGATGCCAACGGTATCGCCCTTTAAGTACTCTAACGCAATCTCTTCGTCGAAAGGAATCGGCCGCGATTGATCGAGCACGAGAATATCCCCAAGACGGATATCTACCGTGCCCACGTTAATCGGTTGACCCGCCCGACCGACCGCGGCGATGATTCGTCCCCAGTTGGCGTCTGCGCCGAATACGGCGGATTTCACTAGGCTTGAGCCGATGATCGTCTTCGCGATCGCTTGCGCCGCTTCGTCGCTTGCCGCGCCGGTAACCGTCGTCTCGATCAGCTTCGTTGCGCCTTCGCCGTCGCGCGCGATCGCTTTGGCCAACTCCGCGCATACATGGCGCAAACCGTCCACGAATGCTGCGAAGTCAGGATGGCTTCGCGTTAATTCACTATTTTCCGCCAATCCGCTAGCCATAGCCACTAACATATCGTTCGTGCTTGTATCCCCATCAACGGTTATCATGTTAAAGCTGACGTTCGTTACTTCACGCAAAACCTCTTGCAGCAGCGGTGCCCCAATACGGGCGTCTGTCGTTACGAATCCAAGCATTGTCGCCATATTCGGATGAATCATCCCCGAGCCTTTGGCCGCTCCCGCGATCGTGACTTGTTGTCCATCAACCGTGAGAGTAACGCAGCTTACCTTCTTGACCAAGTCGGTCGTCAGTATAGCCTGGCAGAAGTCGTCTGATCCTTGAACGTCGCCTCGCAGCCTCGCGGGCAATTTCTCGATTCCGGAAGTTACGCGATCCATTTTCAACAATTCGCCGATGACGCCGGTGGAGGCTACAGCCACATGTTCCTTACCCACGCCGAGCGCTTCCGCCATATTCGCTTGCATCGTGCGTGCATCGGCTTCGCCTTGCTCCCCCGTGCAAGCGTTGGCGTTGCCGCTGTTGACGATAACGGCGCGCAATACGCCGCCTTGGCCCAAAGCCTCGCGCGTCACCTGAAGCGGTGCCGCCTGAAACAAATTCGTCGTATAAACCGCAGCCGCAGCCGCTGGAACATCGCACACAATGACGCCAAGATCGTGACGATCCGTTTTTTTCAAACCGCAGTGCAAGCCTCCGGCTTTAAAGCCTTTGGGCGTCGTGACGCCCCCGTCTTGCACGATCGAATAACGCTTATCTCCCATGATAGCCGCTTCGTTCCTCTCGTTCTCGTATTAAGGGTACACCGGCGTGAACTGCAGTCCGAGCGTCTCGTCCCAGTTCATGAGCAGGTTCAAATTCTGTATCGCTTGGCCGGCCGCGCCTTTGACCAAATTATCGATAACCGAAATGAAAGTGATGCGACCCGTTCTTTCGTCGACCGAGAAGCCGATGTCGCAATAGTTCGTGCCCCATACTTCTTTCGTCGCCGGCCAATTTCCCACTTGGCGCACGCGGACGAACTTCCGACCTTCATAGAATTGCCGATAGAGTTCCACGAAATCTGCGCTCGTTCTTTTGTCGGTCAGCGTGGCGTACATCGTGCTCATAATGCCTCTTGTCATCGGCACCAAATGCGTCGTGAAAGTCGTAATGACCGGACGCCCAGCCGCTTCGGAGAGCACTTGCTCAATTTCCGGGGTATGCTGGTGTTTATTTATTTTATAAGCTTTGAAGTTTTCGTTGATTTCCGAGTAATGCGAGCTTAGGTTCAAGCCCCGTCCCGCCCCAGACACACCGGACTTGGCATCGATAATAATGCTGTCGGGGTTAATCCACCCCGCCTTCACCGCCGGATACAATCCTAGCAGCGCCGATGTCGTGAAACAGCCGGGATTGGAGATGAAATCCGCACCCGCAACTTGCGATCCATACACTTCGGCAAGGCCATATATCGCGCGGTCTACGAGCGTTTGCTCGGCCGGCTCATGTTTATACCACTCCCGATACACATCGCCGGATTTCAGCCGGAAGTCGCCGGAGAGATCGATAACCTTAAGGCCAGCCTCCAGAAACTCGGGAGCCAGCTTCATGCTGATCCCATGAGGAGTCGCCAGGAAAACGACATCGGCTTTCGAGCGAATGTTTTCGACGTCGATGCCGTCAAGCAAGTCCGTACGGATTTCCGTTAAATGCGGATAACCTTCGGCAATCGGCGTTCCCGCATTAGACGAGGAAATAACCGACGTGACCGTAACGTTAGGATGAGATTGAAGCAATCGGATGAGTTCGACGCCGCCGTAGCCGGTAGAACCGACGATGGCAGCGCGGATTTGAGTAGTTGTCATAGTGGACTCCCCCATGCCTATAAAAAAAGTACAATCGGTCTTTTGGCCAAACCATCCTCATTGTACCGGATAACGTGCTTGAATGAAAGCCGAGAATGCAGCCGGGCCGCGATCAAATCCCATAGGATCGGAATACATCGTTCGATTGAAGAATTATGTATTATTATACATCGAAAGTATTATTTATTCAACGGTTCAATTGCCGAGATTTCAACAATTATAATAACCGACTTCCATCGTGAAAGCCTTCACCGAGCACTTCGGAAGCATTGGTGATGATTACGAAGGCATCCGGATCCGCATCGCGAACAAGCAGCTTTAGTCTTAATACTTCATTCTGTCCGACAACAGCCAACAGAACGGGACGGTCGTCTCCCGTATAACCTCCGACCCCTTGAAGCTTCGTCAAACCCCGATCCAATTCATGCAGGATAGCCTTCGAAACGAGTTCAGGATGCTTGGATATAATAAAAGCCGCCTTGGAGGTTTGAAATCCAGTCTGTATGATATCGATTGTTTTGCTCGTTGCGAATAAGCCGATCAGAGCGTATAGCGCATTTTCCAATGAAATGAATATTCCTGCGGAGAGAATGACGAGACCGTCGAGAAAGGCTACCGCTAACCCCAGTCTTAAACCTACCACGCGGTGAACGATTTGCGCGGCGAGATCCAGTCCCCCTGTCGAGCCTCTGCCTCGGAACACGAGGCCTAGGCCAATGCCAACTCCAAGACCGCCGTATAAGGAGGCCAGCAGGGGATCGTGGGTTGGAGGCGTCAAGTGCGCGGTTAGCAAAACGAACAGAGGCAATACAATGGAACCTACGGCCGTTTTCACGCCAAAATATTTGCCAAGCACCAGAATACCCACAATGAACAATGGAATATTAAGCGCCCACTGAGTGTACGCCGGCGGTATTTGGTACAGCGTGTTCAATATAACGGATATACCCGACACCCCGCCCGAAGCAATCCGGTTAGGCAACAGAAACATGTTAAAGCTAGCTGCTATGAAAAAAGAACCGATCAACATAGCTGTGTAGCTGAATAGGGTGCGAACTCCCGGCGGAAAACGGCGAGCTGCGCGTTTATTTACCTTTGCCTGCATAGGCGAGACTTTATTGCGCGGATCGGTCATGAATATTCCTCTTCCTTGGATGGATCTTTACTGCATGAATTAAGTGTAGGGAGTTGATGACATGGTTATGCATATTGTACCACCCATTTCCAATTGATTGTTTAAGCATGCAATTAGGCGGAGATAATAATCCTAATAATTTTTCAGCGAAGTCATTGATTCTGTTATTCGCACCACACCCAAAGTGATTAATCGCCGGAGAGATCATCTGATGATGATGAACTTTGATCATCTCTCCGTACTCATTCAAGATCTTAAACTCAACGCTTTTATCGAGCAAGATGATGAAGGGGGTTATATCGCCTCTTTCGCCGAGATTGATGATCTTATTGCAACTGGCGCAACCGAAGCTGGAGTATTAGAAAATTTAGTGAAAGAATTAATTGAATATTCTTATGAATATTTGCAAGAACAGTTCACGCTCTATTTCAATTCTCCAAACAGGAGAAAACATTTCCCGTATGTCATTAAAGTAATGATGCACAATACCCCTCTTACGATCATGGAGTTCATTAATGTCCAACACAAAGGATCATAAGATAGCAAACAATACTCGCCTATGTTGTTTGCTCTGGTTCTGAAACAGCTGCATGCTACAAAAGAAGAGTTCAATTCAAAAATATAAGCCACAGGATAAGTTGCCCTGTGGCTTTGTTGCGTTTATTGAGCTTCCTGCCTGATCTGGCTTCGTAAGAAACCGTCGATGAAAGCATCCAGATCGCCGTCCATGACCGCGCCCACGTTCCCCGTTTCCACCGATGTACGGTGATCCTTAACCATGCTGTAAGGATGGAAAACATAAGAGCGTATCTGGCTGCCCCAAGCAATGTCCATATGCTCTCCGCGCACTTCGGCCAGCTCTTTCTGCTGCTCTTGGATTCTCAGCTCGTAGAGCTTGGACTGCAGCATCTTCATGGCTTTCTCTCGGTTCTGAATCTGAGAGCGCTGCGTCTGGCAAGCAACGACTACCCCCGTTGGTATGTGGGTGAGTCGAATCGCCGAATCCGTCTTATTGATGTGCTGACCCCCGGCTCCGCTGGCACGGTAAGTGTCGACCCTCAAATCCTCGGGACGGATCTCAATATGGATTTCATCATTGATCTCCGGCACAACATCGCAGGAAACGAAAGAAGTATGCCGTCTGCCCGAGGCATCGAACGGAGAAATCCGCACAAGCCGATGGACGCCTTTCTCCGCCTTCAGATAACCATACGCGTTATGGCCCCTTATTTGGATCGTAACGCTTTTAATCCCCGCTTCGTCTCCCGGAAGATAGTCGAGAAGTTCGACCTTGAAGCCGCGTTTCTCCGCCCATCTCGTATACATCCTGTACAGCATTTGGGCCCAATCCTGCGATTCGGTTCCGCCTGCGCCCGGATGAAGCTCCAGGATGGCATCTAGTTTATCGTAAGGCTGGTTGAGCAGCAATTGAAGCTCGAAAGAGTCGACTTTGGCGGTAAAAGCGTTAACGCTCTGCGTCCATTCGACAGCCATGGATTCATCCAATTCTTCTTCAAGAATCTCCAGCATATCTTCTAGATCTTGCTGCTCGTTCGCCAAGCCCTCGAACTGGTCAACTACGGACTTAATCGCATTCATCTCGGCGATAACGGCTTGCGCTTTCTCGTTGTCGTCCCAGAAATTAGGATCGCTCATCTTGACTTCGTAGTTCTCGATTTGTTCCTTCTTCAGATCTAAGTCAAAGGGACCCCCTGAGTTGCTGGAGTCGCTTCGCATTTCCACGAAGGTCTTGCTTAACCGTTACGTCTAGCTCGAACATGTTGAAATCACCTCATCGAATCTTGTGCTTGCCTCATTCAGCGAACAAATCGTTAGCAAGCTAAGTTTAGTCTATGCGACCGTGACACAATTTGTATTTCTTTCCGCTGCCGCATGGGCATGGATCGTTGCGTCCAACCGCGTTGGCGCTGCGGGTTTTAGGCTTTTTCGGACCCTCTTCCGCTTTCGCGTCGACGGCTTGGCCTTCCGCTACCGCCTCGCGCTTCGGAGCCGTTTCAACTTGCGCCCTCATGATGTACATCGTGATCTCTTCTTCGATCCGCTCGATCATGGAGAGGAACATGTTATGTCCTTCGAATTGATATTCGCGAAGCGGATCGTTACCGCCGTAAGCACGCAAGTGAATACCTTGGCGCAAATGGTCCATAGCATCGATGTGGTCCATCCATTTGCTGTCAACGGCGCGGAGAACGACCACTTTCTCGAATTCGCGCATCGTATCGAGACCGATGGACTCTTCGCGCTCATCATATAATTGCTCGACGCGCTCTACGAGCATGTCGATCATTTCCTCTTTTTCCTTGCCCCATAGATCGTCCTTGCTTAACCGGTCTTCCGGCAAGAAATGCGTATGAGCGTAAGTAACGAGGCTGTCCATATCCCAATCTTCCGGAACATCGTTATCCGAGCAATGGCTTTCGACCGCGCGGGTAATGACGGAACGAACCATTTCCGCAATGACATCGCGTATATTATCGGAATTGAGAATTTGACGGCGATCTCCGTAAATTTTCTCCCGCTGCAAGTTAATGACGTCATCGTATTGGAGAACGATGCGCCGAGTATCGAAGTTGCTGCCCTCGACGCGTTTCTGAGCGGACTCGATCGCGCGCGAGATTAGACGGCTCTCGATCGGAGAATCCTCGTCGAAGCCCAGTCGCTCCATCATGCCCATAATATTGTCCGCGCCGAACCGGCGCATCAACTCATCCTGCATGGACAGGTAAAATTGCGACGAACCCGGGTCGCCTTGGCGGCCTGCGCGTCCGCGAAGCTGATTATCGATACGGCGGGATTCGTGGCGCTCGGTGCCCATAATATGAAGTCCGCCAATATCCGCTACGCCGGAACCAAGCAAAATGTCCGTTCCGCGGCCCGCCATATTCGTCGCTATCGTAACGGTACCATGCTGGCCGGCATTGGAAATAATAGCGGCCTCCTCGGCATGGTACTTGGCGTTGAGAACTTGGTGAGGAACACCTTTCTTCTTAAGCATGTCGGCAATGCGTTCGGAGTTCTCGATCGACACGGTACCGACCAATACAGGTTGTCCCGTTGCATGACGGCGTACGATTTCCTCGACGACGGCACGATACTTGCCGTTCTCCGATTTGTAGACGACGTCCGGAATATCCGTACGAATCATCGGACGGTTCGTCGGCACTTGGATTACATCCAAGCCGTAAATCCGTTTGAACTCTTCTTCCTCTGTCTTGGCAGTACCGGTCATGCCGGCAAGTTTGCGATACATCCGGAAGTAGTTCTGGAACGTAATGGTCGCCAACGTCATGCTCTCGTTCTGAACCGTAAGCTGCTCTTTCGCCTCGATCGCTTGATGAAGACCCTCGCTGTAACGACGGCCGGCCATAAGACGTCCTGTAAACTCGTCGACGATAATGACTTCATCTTCTTGAACGACATAATCGACATCGCGTTTCATAATATATCTTGCGCGGAGCGCTTGATTGACGTGGTGGTTGAGCGTCACGTTGTCGTGAGCGAATAGGTTCTCGATATTAAAAGCGCGCTCCACCTTCGTAACCCCTTGCTCAGTCAGGGCTACGCTGCGCATTTTGATATCGACGGTAAAGTCTTCTACATCCGTAAGCCTGCTAACCAGACGATCGGCCGCATAATACAGCTCCGTCGATTTCTGGGCTTGCCCCGAGATGATCAGCGGTGTCCGCGCTTCGTCGACGAGAATGGAATCCACTTCATCGATGATGGCATAGTGAAGCGGGCGCTGAACCATCTGTTCCTTGTACAGGACCATGTTGTCGCGCAAATAATCGAACCCGAATTCATTGTTCGTTCCGTAAGTGATGTCGCAGGCGTAAGCCTCTTGCTTCTCCTCGTGGGTAAGGCCGTGTAAGTTGCAACCGACGGTCATGCCGAGGAAAGAATAAATTTGGCCCATAAGTGCGCTATCGCGTTGAGCCAAGTAATCGTTGACGGTAACAACGTGCACGCCTTCGCCAAGAAGCGCGTTCAAATAGACGGACAGAGTACCGACTAGCGTTTTACCTTCTCCGGTTCTCATCTCGGCAATCTTACCGTTATGCAGAACCATACCGCCGATTAACTGCACGTCAAAGTGACGCATGTTGAGCGTGCGTTTGGACGCTTCCCGCACGACCGCGAACGCCTCCGGAAGAATGTCTTCCAAAGACTCTCCTTTGGCTAGACGGTTGCGGAATTCATCTGTCTTGGCGCGAAGCTGTTCATCGCTTAATGATGTAATGGAGGACTCCAGTCCATTGATCTGATCAACGGTCTTAAGGAGCCGTTTCACTTCACGTTCATTGGCATCTCCGAATATTTTTTTGACAAGTCCGAGCATATAGGAAGTACCCCTCTCTCTCGCGGGTCTAACAACATCTTCTCATTTTAGCAGTTTGGCGAAAATGGGGCAAGGAAGGGGGCGGGGAGTTGTAAAATTACGGGCAACCCGGTCATTTTCGGCAACACTCTAAATTTTTGTACAAGCGCAAAAAAGCCCCAGCTATATTAGCCGAGGCTTACTTATCAAATGTTATTCAGCAGATTCGATTAACCCATACTTGCCGTCATTCCGACGATATACGACACTTATTTCCTTAGAGGCTGTGTTAGCGAATACGTAGAAATTGTGCCCTACTAGGTTCATTTGAAGAATCGCTTCTTCCACATCCATCGGCTTCAAGTTAAATCGTTTCGTTCGTACTAGCTCCAGATCGTCCTCTTCATCCCTAGAAAGTGTCGTTACACCCTGACCATTGCCGGCATCTTCCTTAAAAAGTGCTCTAGCAGAACCTGCTTCTCGGAAATTACGATTGATTTTCGTTTTGTGTTTACGAATTTGGCGTTCCAGTTTGTCCACTACAAAGTCAATCGATGCGTACATATCCTCTCTTTTCTCCTCTGCGCGCAAGAGCGCTCCAGGGAGAGGGATCGTAACCTCAATGGCTTGCTGGCCTTTGGTGACGCTTAAGGTTACGGTTACATCTGATTGGGGAGGTGCTTCAAAATACCGCTCAAGACGACTTAGCTTCTTCTCCACATAATCTCGAAGAGCATCTGTCACTTCCATACGCTGACCACGAATGATGTATTTCATGGGCATTCCTCCTTTGCATGACTCTATGATAACACACCCGAGGGAGCCGTTTCAAAACATTCCGATAATAAATTTGAATTTTTAGATAACTTGGCTCATATGCTGCAAATTTAAAATTTAAATTAAAAAAACCCTGGATTTCTCCAGGGTGGCGTGGCAGATACATTAACACATGTAGCCCACATCTTGTATGATTGTTCGACGCGATTGCGCCGTTATGATTACACTCTAGTAACGTTAGCTGCTTGAGGACCTCTGGCACCTTGAACGATGTCGAACTCTACGGTTTGACCTTCTTCAAGAGCTTTGTAGCCGTCCATTTGAATAGCGGAGAAGTGAACGAACACGTCGCCACCTTGCTCTGTCTCGATGAAGCCGTAACCTTTTTCTGCGTTGAACCATTTAACTTTACCTTGCATGTGTTAAACATTCCCTTCATATTCAAATGACGTTAGACATAGGCATTTCGGCCCGGCCCACATTTCGAATATAACATCAGGTAAAGATTGGTGTCAATGGTTTTTTGTAAGCGTTTTATTTAAGAGGAAAAAGAAAAGCGCGGGTGCTCCGCGCCTACCACTTCTTATCTACAAAGTAGCTATCTATCGCAGTGTCCGCTCCGTCATACGCGTCCTTCTGCTTGCGGAAATCTGTAATCTTGCCCAAGTGTTCTGCAGCTTCTGCTTTAAGCTCTTCCATCCTGCTCATGATGACTGCATCCCAGTCGGCCAACCGTTTAGCAGCTTCCTGATAGCGAAGTCGTTCAGGCGCATTATCAGGAAGCTCTGCATCGAGCCGTCTGATTTGAATGAGCAGCTTAACGCGTTCTTCCATAAATTCAGCCCACTGCTCATCCTCCATACTGTCCGAGCGAAGGGCTGCAGCTTCAGTAATGCTTACCAATGAAGCGAAGAGCTCATCCATGGCTCATTTCCGTTTGAGCGGAAACAGCCAGCTTAGAAGCCTGGATCCACGTTTCTTTTAATTCGATCAGATGCTGCAGCACTTCTTCGGCTGGTTCGGTAGATTTCTTGATGTTTGCCTGCGTTAGCCGATAGTTAAAATATTCATAGAGCGACAATAAGCTTTCAGCAATCGGTGAATTGCGATCTAACGTAATCGCGAATTCGCTAACGATGCTTTGGGCTTTGACAAGTTGGGTGTTGGCTTCTTCGTAATTACTTTGTCGAATGTTCTCAATACCTGATCTGCAGAAACGTATCGCGCCGTCAACTAACATAATGAGCAATGTAGCCGGCGCAGCGGTTTGAACAGAAGTCTCCAGGTACTTATTTCGTTGGGCCTGTATCATCCATGTTCCTCCTAAGGATGTGTGCTCGTGACTGTTCTGAGTTGTTATCTATTTTCCCCCGCCAAATTGCTGAGCTAAGTACGCACTCTGAGTATTCATTTGATTGATATACTTTTCCATGGCCGTGAATTGGTTGTAGTATTTGGTTTCAAGAGCATCCAAACGCACACCCATATCATAAATCCGTTTATCATAATCACGAGTTTGTTTACCAATTGTGAACGTAGTATCAACACTTGAAATGGTACCCGCTTTTTTCTTAATCTTAGCCATTAGAGCATCCGCTTGCTCGACAAGTCTCGTAGCAATGCCATCAGCAGTATTACTTGAAGGATCGCTGTCTTTTGCGGTGAATAAAGCCGCGACCTCATCAGGTTTCTCGGCGATCATTTTTTTGAGCTGCGTAGGGCTCTCGATGTACAGTTTGCCTTTCTCCGCATAAGATCCAGTTACGATTCCAAGCTGGCTCAGTTGTTTCAGATCCCCACTGGGCAACCCTGTGATTACGGAGCTTATGGACGTACGGAAACCAGCAAGAGCGCTCGAGATCATTTGATCACTGCGAAGCATACCGCTTTGTGCTTTTTCGTTCCATTTTTTGATGTCGTCTTCCTTCATATCTGCTTTTTGCTCATCGGTAAGCGGAGGAAAGTCTCTGTATTTCTTTTCATCCAATGTCTTATTAACGGAATCAATAAGCTCGTTGTATTTATCAACGAATGTTTTGATTTTATCATATACGGCATCCGTATCTTGAGTTACCGTAATCGTCTGCATACCCCCTACAGCCTTTGCCGTAAAGTCTAAACCATTAATATTGAATGAGTTGGTCGAGTAGGTTCCAAGAACACCATTAAATTTAATTGATGCATCCAATCCCGCATCCGACACTTGAAAATAATCTCTCGATGTAACCACGAGACTATCCAAACCGCCAGCATCATGAATACCAAGCTTAATCAGGGCATCCGTAGAATCTGCTGTAATGTCCGTGATGACGATCTTTTTCGTGGGATCAGGATCTGTTTGGTCAGTTGGATTCGTAAACGCAAGGTGATTGGTAGAGTCTATTATCGCAGACATACCTTTCTTCCCTACTTCTGAACTATTAATCTGCTTAATCAAAGTACCTAAAGTTGTCGTCTTGGAAATCGTAAATTCAGACACAGCGCCGCCATAAGAAACACTAATCGTCTGATCAGCAGTTAACGAACTGTTAATCACGGCATTCTCTCGATCTGCGAACGTTGTTGCTCCGGTCAAGAGAGAACCTGGAACCACCGCTCCAGGGTTCCCAAGATTTAAAACGTTCTGAAGCAGCCCGCTGTCTTGCGATTGCAAACTAACTTTGGCAGCGAGTCCCGTGTTGGAAGACGTGAAGAACAGATGATCTAGGTTCGCATCATAATTAAGCTTCACGCCAGTAGCACCTGACTTGTCATTAATCGATTTAACAAGAGAATCTAAGGTGTCCGCACCCTTGACCTCAATAGTAGTCGTGCCCTTCTCACCGGCAACAGTTAAAGTCGTAAGGCCGCTAAAGGAACCAATATCGCTAAGCTTAGTACTTAATCCTTGTTTCGCTTTCGCTCCAATAGGTCCAGTGGAGTTCAGCTTAGCCCCCTCTGCTAATCCAATCACTTCAATCTGATAGATCCCTTCCGCCGCAGTCGCAGTTCCCGATACAGAAATAGAGCTGTCATTGGATGAGATAGCTTTCTTATTGCTAAAGTTAGAATCAAGCTTCATATTAAATACTTGGTTACGGAATTCAAGAACCTTAGTATTCACGCTCCGATAAGCATCACGTTGCCATTCTAACACGGTTTTGGAAGCATTTAGCTTATTGAGGGGAGCCCTGTTAGCCTTCATCAAGTTCTTAACCATCGTATCGATGTCCATACCCGATGCGAGTCCTGATATTCTCTGTGAGCTAGAAACCATAATCCTTCACCTCCATAGTATTCGTGATGCTTTATCTACGTTCGTCTACCAAAATTCCAGCCTTCTCCCACAGGTTTGCTAAAAAATCCAGGTTTTTCTCAGGAGGAATTTCACGAATGATTTCCCCCGTTTCTGAATTGAGAACTTTAACCGATATATGCTTTGTTCTTTCGTGAATAGTAAATTGCAAAGACGTCGTCGCACCTTCAATAGCCTTAATAGCTTTCTCTATCGCGCGTAACACCTGTTGATCACTGATCGTGATTTGGCCTCCCAGATGTTCTGTTTGTTTCAACGTAGTCAGACTGGGAAACTCCGTAACAGCCAACGGGGTCTCCGTAGCAGATGATACATTTCTTTCAGGAATGCTTGCTGGTTGAAGCGCCTGTGTCCAATCTGCCGTCGAATTATTGCCGATATTAGGTAATCCTGCTTCCAAGATAAACCCCTCCAATAGTCATATACTTTATTATCGGAAGGTAGAGCATATAATTTTAGAATTAATTGGTAGAGGAGATTAAATAATATCTTAGAACCTTATGAACAGCCGCTACAACATCTCGAATATCGTTGTCCGTCATTCTTGGGAACAACGGAAGCGTTAAGATTCTCTGATACATATCTTCGGCTATTGGACAAATCCCCTTCGTATAACCAAGCTTTTGATAATAAGGTTGAAGATGAACTGGGATATAATGAACATGGACGCCAATATTTTCCGCTCTTAATGCTTCGAATAATTCTTTTCTTGAAACACTAAATTTGTCCAAATCGAGTCGAATTACGTAAAGATGCCAACTCGAAAGAGCATCCGGATGCTGTTCCGGAACACTAATCCCATCTATCCCTCTCAACGTCTCTGAATAGTAGTGAGCGATATCCCGTCTACGTTGCACGAAATCATCCAGTTTGTCCATCTGAGATACGCCAAGCGCTGCTTGCATATCCGTAATTCGATAATGATAACCTAGTTCTTGCATTTCGTAATACCATGGCCCATCATTTTTCCAAAGGACTTCAGGGTCTTTGGTTATACCGTGATTGCGAAATAACAGAAGTTTTCGATAAAAGGTCTCGTCGTCCGTAACAATGACTCCACCTTCGCCAGTAGTTACATGCTTAACTGGATGAAAACTAAACATCGTCATATGTGCCCAAGTGCCGATTTTTTTCCCTTTATACTCTGCTCCAAATGAATGGGCTGCATCATGAATCACCGTTAGGTTATGACGATTCGCAAGATCCATAATGCTGTCTATCTCAACTGGTTGTCCTGTAAAATCAACCGGAATAATAGCCTTAGTTCTGGAAGTTAGCAACCTTTCGATCTCCTCTGGATCGATGTTGTAAGTATCCGGTTTAATATCCGCAAATATCGGCGTGCCGCCTTGGTATAGAATGCAATTGCTACTAGCGAGAAACGTCATAGGTGTAGTAATAACCTCGTCCCCACTACCAATTCCCGCAGCGAAGCAAGCCCCATGCAAAGCACCTGTTCCACTGGAGAAAGCAACAGCAAATCTGACACCCGCATATGCGGCTACTTTCCCTTCGAATTCAGAAATCTTCGGACCTTGGGTAATGAAATCTCCGCGCAGCACTTGGACAACAGATTCGATATCAGCTTCATCAAGCCATTGCTGACCGTAAGCAAGCATAGTCTTACGCATCGGCCGGCCCCCATGCAAAGCTGGAATGTCATGGTCCAAAGAACTGAAACTCATATTCCCAGACCTCCTGATTTGATCCATTCTTCCGTGCGAATTATGCCTTCTTCCAACGTTACTTCCGGTTTCCATCCGAGTAACTCTTGTGCTTTCTCATAATTGCACAACAACTTCTGGATTTCACTTTGAGGGTGAATGTGTGGTACATGGCGGATACGCGATTCGTCCCCGACAACAAGCTGAGCCAAATCGTTGATCGAAATGTCTTTGCCTAAACCAGCATTTACGATTTGACCATTAACCGCTTCTGAATACCCTGATTCCACGACGAACCGCGCACAATCCTCTACATACAATAAATCACGGGTTTGAGTACCTTCTCCATATATATTCAGATCGAGACCCGTCAATTTATTGCGGATGAAGATAGCCACTACTCCGCCCTCACCACCTGTTTTCTGGTAAGGGCCATAAGTATTAAAGGGGCGAATGACAACCACAGGTAAATCGTAGGAAAAGTAATAAGACAGCACCATATTCTCCGCAGCAATCTTGGCCCCAGCATAAGGTGATGCTGGCTTAATCTGATGCAATTCGGTAATCCCTGTTTCTTCAGTACAGCGGTCATAAACCATACAAGTACTCATGAATACCACTTTTACTTTGTGTTTCTTGCATTGTTCCATAATATAAAACGTACCGACTGTATCATTAAAAAAAGTTGTGTGCGGGTCGTCAATAGAATCCTGAACGTTAATGGACGCGCCTAAATGATAGCAAATATCGAATTTGTTTTTCGTAAATAATTCAGCTAATAATAGTTCATTTTTGATATCGCCCACAATTAAATCTATTAATCCAGAATGATTAATAAATTCTTGTATATTAGCTTTGCTTCCATTAGATAAATCATCAAGAACCCATAGTTGATGCCCATCTTTCAGAAGCTTATCTACTACCCATCGTCCGATAAAACCTGCCCCGCCAGTCACTAATATATTCATACCTAATTCCTCCCTACTACAGCATCGTTCTTCCTAGAACAAATGCTTCAGCTGCATCTCTGCTAATTGTCGCTCCGCGCCATCTTGCTAGATGATCCACTGCCTTGATGGAGCGGGTATGTGGCCATTCACGCATTTCAGTGTGATAAGCTTCCAATGCTTTAAGCTTTAATTCTAAAGTATCCGAAACGTCTACAAACCAATTCGGAGCAAAATGTGGAGCCGATCCTGGCGTCATCCACTCTGTGCTGGACGGCACTTCAAAGTAAAGCAAATGATTTACTCTATGGTTGCCCGGTATTGGTCTACATGCTGTCAAGACAGCTTCATGAATACGCCTATGGTCAATATTAACGTCTCCAATGTGATGTGTGTAGACTACATCCGGACGATATTTATCTAGAAGAAATTCTACTTTTTTAATAATTTCCAACCTGTCAACGCTATCCATCCGATTATCCGCAAACTCCTCTAAGGTTACACTGTCCACCCCCAGAATTTCATTCGCTTTATAAGCCGCAGCCCCGAGCTCTGATAAGTCTTTGGAACGCGTAGAACGGTCTCTATATTCATCACGACTTGTTAAGCCTTCCGCAAGAATGACTACACTCACTTCATCGCCATCATGCTTATGTTTAGCCATAGTTGCGCCACAGCCCAGAATCTCATCATCCGGATGTGCAGCGATTACAAGAACCTTATTTCTTGTCATAGTGCTCCCCACACTTCCTGATCAATATTATTTTTTCAATTCAACACATATATTCCACGAAGCAAAAGTAAAATTTTTTTGAGGGACTTCTTCTCTAATAACTTTATGTTCGAGTTTTAGGAAATTAAATTGCTTGAATAGATCCTCAATATGATCTTTATCAGAAAAGTGCACTCGTCCTGAATTAGCCAAATGACCCGTGGGTATATTGGTCTTTGTAAAAGCATCAACTATATCCCCCTGATGGTAGTCGGAATGTTCAGTAGAGTACCAGTCGATTCCGATAAACTTACCAGACGGAGTTAATCTATCTTCACACAATCGAATTGTATTTTGGATGCTTTCTGTAGAATTGGCGGACAAGGAGCATCTGTCAATAATCAAATCAAATTTGATATCAAATGGGATATCTTTTGTGAAATCGCCCTCGATAATCGTCAAATTGCTGTCATCATGAAAGCGTTCATTCAACTTCCTGACCATAGTAGAACTGCCTTCAATGGCATAATATTGTACTTGAAGAGACTTAAAGAACGGAATATTAGCGCCCGCCCCACAACCAAGTTCCAAAACCTTAGTTTCTTGATTTACTGGTTCAGCATAACGCATTACATATGAAACAAGATCACTCCATGGCCAAACGCTAATATGTGCTTGCTCAGCATACAATTGTTCCCACTCATTAGAAAATCCCATTTTTCTTACCCCCATATCTTATTGTTATCCGTTGTGTTCATCCAAAAATCAACTATGCTTATATAAGGCAAAAACTCCCCCCATAGCTGTGGATATACGGGGTGAACGTAGTTTTGATATTCAATCTTGATTTCGCGCCCCTCAAACTTCTGTTCCTCTAGGTAGTCTTTTCCGAGAGCACCTGAGATGTAATCCGTAGCACCAAACTTTACACACAAATCAAATATGAGATCGGATTTTTTACTTTCCATTTGTAAATCACTTAAGCGGACGATAGGAGTTTGAATTCCTAATTGCCTAAACCAGAAATGCAGTTGATGCAAACAAAGCTCACTCAAGAATTGAAAATCTGGTTCATATAATTTTTCCAGTTGGGGGAAACACTCCTCGAAGCGAGGTGCTTTTTTATAATTCAGAAACATAGATTTTAAGTGGCTTTTTTTCCAGTCTACGGCTGAGTCTATCTCCACTTCAAGCAAAGGAATGTCCCGATGGCCTTTTGACTTCACGGGTATAGACAACCACATTTCGCCATTTGGTGTTTTAATTTTATTTCTATTAATATAACTTCGAGTCTCGTATTGGACTGAATCCAAAAATATATAAAGATCGCTTCGATTGATTTTATCAAAATAACCTAACCAAGGAAGATAGGCAGGTTGATGAGCCGTTAAGATCAATTTTCATCACCCTTTATCCTTGGTAAGATAATATCCTTCCTTGACCTTCATAGGATTGCCAATAACAAGTGAATACGGAGGTATCTCCACTCCTTCAACAATCGTTCCCGCAGCAATGACCGAATGGTGCCCAACCACAGCCCCGCCTTTGATAAAGCTATGGGAACCGATGAAGACATGCTCACCAATTATTATATCTTTGCGCTCTATTTCTTCAGACAAGCCAATGCATTTGCGATGAGAATCCGCACAATTGATCGAAACAAATGATGCAATATCACAATGAGAGCCGATAAGTACTTTTGCACCCTTAGCATTAATTTCAGATAAGGCTCCAATATAAACTTCTTCTCCAATTTCCGGTTCGCCGTTAATCCATACCATAGGATGAAAAGGATTATCTTGGAAATGAGTCATTTCAACGAAATATCGTTGGTATTCTTCCCTATTCATGATAAGAAATCACCCCACTGAAGCAAAGTTCCCTTCGCAATAAATCGTGGTGTCTTTTTGCTTAAGACTTCTTCGAATAAATGAGGAGGCAAGCCATTACCGGGTCTTCGAAGACCAACATTCTCAGAGGTTAACTGCTCGCCCTCGTAGATATCTTTCACCGCAACGATGCTTCTTCGCGCCAAAACCCTCATTTCTTCTTCCTGCTCCGTCGGCCTTACAAGAGAGTTGCCTAGCATTTTGTATCCCGTTCGAATTGCTAGTGCCCATTCTCTTAAACTGTCTGGATTTTCCGAGAACCAATGATCAGGCCCTGGCAGCCCCCTGTCCAATGTAAAATGTTTTTCGAAGAAACAAGCACCGAATGCCACTGCGACCGTAGAGGCATAGTATCCTTGGGAATGATCAGAAAAACCGAGACATAAATCGGGGAAAGCACCAGCCAACGATCTCAGCTTGAGCAAATTGACATCCTCAGGCGGTGTTGGATATTGAGAAGTGCAAAGCAGCAAAATAGTAGGATAACCATTCAAAGAACCTAACGATTGAAGTGCTGTATAAACCTCTCCCAGATCAGACATGCCACACGAAACAATCATCGGAAGTTTCGTCTTGGCATAGCTTTTCAGAAGGGGAAGGTTCGTGAAATCATCCGATCCTACTTTAATGGCAGGAACCCCAAGTTCCAATAAGAGATCGAGATCTGAACGGTTCTGAGGAGTAGAGAGAAATAATATCCCTTCCTCATCACATTTCTGTTTAATGGCGAACCATTCATCACGTGAAAATTCGCAACGCTTAAACATTTGAAACATGGATTCCGTAATCGTTTTCCCTTGGGACATGTAGGTATAGGTTTGATGTTCATCCGCAATAAATTCTTCGGCTTTGAACGTTTGGAATTTAACGGCGTCAACTCCAGCATCCTTAGCAGCCACAATCATTTGAAATGCAAGATCCAGGCTCCCATTATGATTGATTCCCGCCTCTGCTACAATGAACGGTTGCTTGCCATTTCCAAGAGTACGACCGCCAATGACAACTTCCTTACCCATTAATCTAAACCCCCGTTAGCCTTTTTTGAATGTATTCGGCGACCCGCGATGCTCCCCTACCATCTACTAGCGCGCTACCTAGTCGGCTCATCTTTAGTCTTATCTCATTTGATGATACCAATTTGTGAAAGGATTGCTGAAAAAGTGGTTTAGAAAGACTTTGAACATCACCAAGAGCTTCACATGCTCCATACCGTCCGAATGTCTCAACCAATTCCCTTTGATTCTCTGCTGTAATGACTGGACATGCTGGGATCCCCAGGCAAGCAAGCTCATACATAGTAGATCCGCCTGCGCATATAACTATATCCTGTTGGATTAACAAATCCGCCATGGCCTTAACATTGTGATACACTTTATATTCGTGCAACGACGGTTTATCCAAATATTCGAACAACTCTTGTTTGAATTGATAGTGAGACCCGAGAACAAGCGATATTTTCAAATTAAATGTTTCAAATTCGTTAAGCCATTCACAAAAATGCCGGGTAAGATTGTATTCATCCGAACCACCAAAGGTTAGTAAAATACGATTTACTCGATTCTCGATCAAATACTGTCCTTTAAGGTTGGAAAATGAAGGACGTAGCATCAAATAATTCAAGCCTAACAACATATTAGTCTGTTTGGTAGTCGAGTATTTCTCCCTGCTCGCGTAAATGTTGGGGTTCAGAATAGCATCACATTCATATACTGAAAGTAAGTAGATATCATCCACCACCATCGTCAAAACACGAGTAGATACGGCTGTCAAGTTTTCCTGATTCAATTGGTACGAATCCCATATTAAATATTTAATTTCATATTTATTTATAGATTCAAGTATTTGCAATGTTTCTTTCGATTTTTCATGTATACTCTCTACCTCAATAGTAAACTCCACAAAACCACGAAGGACTTCTGCGCCTCCGGAATTAGTGAGAAACACAACCCTGAAACCAGTTGCCTTAAGCTCTCTGGCTAGAGAAATGCACCTCATGACATGACCGGAACCAATTTCCCAGGATGCATCGCAACGAAACAGTATCCCCGTTGATTGATTGTTAAACATACTTCTTTTGTTCCACATCCGCATTAATAAGAGCCAGTTCTGGATTCAATTGCATTAGGCTAACCGCTTCTTTCCAGGTAAAAATTGCTCCAGGAATATATAGAAAGCCATATATTTTTTGTATCAATTCATAGTCTTCCGGAGTATCTAAAGTCCAGCGATATTGCGAGAAGTCACCATAATCGTTAGTGTCACTGTATATTCTAAATTGATTTGGATTTTCAAACATATAATCGCCCACGTGTTCTCTATGATAATCTTTCTTTGCTTCTAAGTGGGTTCTCTCTAAAGCCTTATAGGAAAACACCTCAGTATCCAAGCCTCGCGGCAGTGTTCTTTGCTCTACATTACTACAATAGTCGGCATCTGGTGCATTCATAAAGTATTGAATTGTCTTTTCCGATATTTCCGGATCAATCAAAGGACAATCAGAGGTTATTCTAACAATAACGTCTGCTTGGCTATATTTCGCAGCTTCATAATATCTTGAGAGTAGATCTGTTTCACTCCCTTGAAAAAATCTGACACCTAACCTCCGAGCCTCCTCGACGAGAATACCATCTGCTGGTGAGTCTGAGGTAGCAATCATAACCTCATGGACTGAAGGAATCGCTTTGCATCTTTCAATAACATGAGAAATTGTCGTTCTCCCGGCTAATTCAAGCATTACTTTTCCAGGCAATCGAGTAGATCCCATCCTTGCTTGGACAATGGCTACGATTTTCTTTCCCATCATACCAGCCCCTCTGTTATCAACCAATCTCTTAATATTTCTTTCCCTATCGGTTTACCCATTTGAAACTGAATATCCTTTAATCGAGAATAACCTTTTTCATCATATGGTTTTTGAGCAAAGGCCGGAGGGATGATATACATCGCATCCAGTTCAAATGCATTTCTTGACTCGTCGGATGTCATTAACTCCTCATACATTTTTTCTCCTGGCCTTAATCCTACAGTGCGCATAGATACAGTGTGGGATATAGTTTCACTTTTACTTGTTTCTTCTATGATGACTTCGGCCAAATCTGAAAGCTTGATAACAGGCATCTTAAGCACGAACACTTCTCCACCCTGAGCAATTGCCATTGCCTCAAGCATCAATGAAATGGCTTGACTAGGCGTCATCATATACCTGACCATCTCAGGATCTGTGATGGATAAATCTTTCTTCTCTCGAATTTGGGATTTAAAGAGTGGAATTACGGAACCTCTTGATCCCATTACATTTCCAAATCTGACTGAAAAGAGGATGGTAGGTTTTTCACCTTTATGATACTGAGCCGAAGAAATAAGCCGCTCTGCTGTCAACTTACTTGCACCATATGTATTGGTTGGAGCAATGGCTTTGTCCGTGCTCGTGAACAATACCTTGGAAACACCACAATAAAGTGCTGCCTGAATAACATTCTGGGTTCCGATAATATTGGTTTGTACAGCTTCGAATGGATTATATTCACATGAAGGCACATGTTTCATAGCCGCTGTATGAAAGACAAAATCCACTCCTTCCATCGCCCTGACCAATCTATCATAATCTCTGATATCTCCGATTAAAAATCGGATATTATCATGATTGGAATATTTTTGTTGTAGCTCGAACTGCTTATGCTCATCTCGGCTAAAAATTCTTATAACAGCCGGTTCTTTTTCTAACAAATGTTTAAGTAAATGCTGCCCGATTGTACCGGTTCCGCCGATGATCAGTATTTTTTTGTTTCGGTACATCTCGTTCATAGATCGTCACCCCAGTACAATTTATTTATTCTTCTTTAAGAGAAACATCTGATCCTGATTTTGACTGGAAGTATAGGTATATTTCTTTTCTCTAACTACACTTAAATCTGGAAAACGATCCAAGTAGAGCTTCATGAAGTTTGTTTTCCACATTTTTTCTCCCACGCCATGATAGTTCAGTTCTTGATAATTTTCCGAGAAGTATTCACAACCCCAAATGTATTGATCTGATACCCGATATATTTCATCAAGAGCCATCCCAATATCATCAGGGGCAATATGAATCAAAACACCGTTAGTAAACACTAAATCGAAACATCCATCCTTGAACGGCATTTGGAACGCCGACCCTTGAACCACATTCACACGTTTAAGTTTTTCTTTTGTTTTTTCAACTGCATACCACTGTAACTCGATTCCATATAAATTCTCATAACCCATTCTTTGCAACACTTCAAGCTGACATCCCACGTTGCAACCGACTTCTAAAGCCGAATTCAGCTGCACATTACTTAAAAATTCTCGATTCATTTCCGTCCGAGTTACTTCGAAATTTGATTTATAATAGTCTTCCATTTCATCAAATGTCAAAGAATTACGATCGGTATAAGCCGCTCCAAATTCACCATTCCAAAAATCCATTTGACTTGTTTTCATTCCGCAATCTCCTTACGAAGCATCATAGTATCAATAGCTTGGTGAACGTTATTCATAACTTCTTCAGCTAGACTTAGTAATGTGTGGCATTGATACATATACCGACCGAACACATCCAGTACTTTTTTCGTTTTGATAATTGGATCGTGAATCTCTTTGATCTCCCCAGCGGAACGGTTAAACCCGTCATAATAAATCCGAGCCATCGGTTGAATATAAACTTTGTAGAATGTATTGTGAAAGATGCGATTAAACAACTTATCAAATTCGGGAAACATCTTTAGTAAACGAATCCTGTTATTGACTTTCATCAGAGCTTCCATTTGTCTCATTTTCCGAATGATGGCTTGCAGATCTTTAGTGAGCTTCAAATGCTCTTTCCCCATGTTAACCTGACGATCATTGGCATACTGTAGGTCGTAGCCATCGTATTCAATTTGATACCATTTGGGCTTAACAATTTGATTGAGCAATTTTTGCTGCATTAAATGTTGCAACGGGATAAATTGAGTTCCGGCAATAGCCGCCCCACCCATGGTCGTGTTGATAACCTTTATGTTCGGGTGATGATTAAAGATATTTTCTAATGCCCTTCTCATTAGGCTGAGTTCGGGAAATGTAAGTACCTTGCCGCCATCTACACAGTCTGTCTCGATAGCCCGTAAATTATCTTCTTCTGTTAATTGATTGGGACGCGCTTCATAGTGGATTCCTTTACTATAATATTGTTTATTCCGAAGCGCCAAGTTCTGTCCAACCAAAATTAATTCACCAATTCCCAGCCTACAAAGCACTTCCGCCATAATTACCGCAATCGAGGGCTGATCTCCCACAAGTTCCCCATCATCAAGGAGCTGTTTTCCATTTAAATAGTGAAAGGCAGCTGTATCCTGACCTGTGACAACATGAATCTTAGGACCGGGATATTGACGTATCGTTTCGTATCCAACACTACTGCCATATATCAAGGGAATAGATTGAATTTGTTGTTGGATGATATCTTCAAACACGACATGATTGTAAGTAATGGGATCATAAGAACATACGGCATCAGGATAAATTCCGTATGAAATCAGTGCTTTGTTCGCCGATCCAACAGCAAATATATACGCCGTTTTGTCGCGCTTTATTTGAACCAAATTATCCAGTTCTTCGCTCAATGAAGGCCCTGCTGATACCAAGATAACCGGCTTGCCGACAAATACGTTCTTTAAATCACGAAGAATAGATGGAGATTCCAGAACGCTTTGGAAGTTCGCTCCTCCGTTATAGGTCCATAACTTCTCATATACCTCATTTGTTTGCAGGGTATTCGTGTGATGGCTGATAATAACTTTCAATCGACTTAAGAAGAATTTTGTCCGATCCGAGAACAGTCGCTCATAGACCGGCAAGGTAATGACTAATAATTTTCCATTTAAATTCTCAATGAAAGACAGCATATGGTGGTCAATATCATTGGGGTCGGCTTCCAAGTAAATGTTTTGGATATTTTTGAGATCCAGTTGTTCAAGAGTCCGTGAATTTAGCAAATGGTAAAAAAAGGGGATGTTTGTTTCGTAAAGTATGACCGTCTTATTGGGATATTTAGACATAAAAGCTTCTACATGATATCCCAAACCTACTCCATAAAAGAGTATATAATCATAATCCTCAACATCCTCATGTTGGGACACTAAGCCTTCGGCTTCTCTAATAGGGTCATACTGACTATGGATATAAATAGGTCGTTCAATACCTTCCAAATACAATGTAGGAACTCCGCTCTTAGAAGGAACAACATGAACTGGTTTCGCTACACACTGTTCCTCTACTTCCTGCATAGCTTTGACCAAAATGGGGAATTTACGTTCTAGCAGTCGATAGTTTTGTGCAAGCATCTTCATAATTCCCCACCAGTCAAGTTGCTTGCGAATGCATGATGTACCTCATTCAACAAAGAAGAGATCTCGTATTGAATCAAATCCCCGACCAATGTCATGTCCTGGACTGAAAGACCATCCCCAACCGCTGCAAGTATTATATTCAAGCGCTCCAATAACACCGGGAAATGCTTCCCATGCTTCAAGAGAACCACGTCCAATTGGCCGATTGAACGAAGAAGATTAGCCAATAACTCCATTCGATTTACTATATTATTGAACTTATCCCAATCAACCGTTTGACTCCCGGCATAAAATTGAACCGATATTTCGGTTGCCAATTGTTGGAGTTGTACAATGAAATCTAGACCGTCTGTTAATGTATGAGTGATAAGTTCCTCCAACGTACAAGATACCACCTGAATATTTCGAATCGTATCAATCCGAGCCGTTAATGAAGATAGAAATGGATCATAGATGTCGATACCATCCACATGAAGATGGCTGATTCTAAGATTCGCTGCCGATATTCGCTTTTCCATATAATAAAGCATTTCCTGCAGTCCCTGATCATTGTTCGTAAATTCTTGTACCTCATTTAATACTTCCAGTCTCATCATAGAACCCTCTCTAAATTGAAGAATGTAGTATTAATATCGGATGATTACAGTAGATTCATTAGCGTTTAATAATGAAAAAAAAGAAGCCCTCCTTTGTAGGAGAGGCTTCTTTGGTTTGAAATTAACGAAGAAGTTGCAGAACGCCTTGAGGTTGTTGGTTTGCTTGAGCCAGCATCGCTTGAGCAGCTTGGGACAGAATGTTGGATTTCGTGAAATCCATCATTTCTTTAGCCATGTCTACATCACGAATACGGGATTCAGCAGCCGTCAGGTTCTCAGAAGCTGTTTGCAGGTTGTTGATCGTGTGTTCCAAACGGTTCTGTACAGCACCCATTTTAGAACGCTGCGACGATACACTGGTTATTGCACTATCCAAAGACGTCAATGCTTGAGACGCAGAAGTAGAACTTGAAATATCAACCGAAGTCAGTCCAAGAGCAGCTGTGCGCATGTCGCCGATACCGAACGAGATCGTTTGACCACGGTTTGCGCCAATTTGGAATGTTACACCGCCACCACCAGCTGATTCAGTCTGTGCCGCGCTGAGGCCCAAATCAGAAACAACAGTGTTGCCCGCCAAATCCTTCAATTCAACTGGGCCGCTCTCACTTGAGATAACGAAACGACCATCATCGCTCGCAGTTACTTTAACATTGTAGATGTAGCCTACATCACCAGATACTTTCGTTGTGGAAGTGTTGTATGCGTTAATTGCGGCATTGATACCACTTTGAAGAGTAGCTGCACCGGAAGACATCTGCGTAGTGCCACCCGTGATTGCGAGGTTGGAACCATTGGCGCCACTGTATCTCAGCAGCACTCCGTTTACATACAGGTCAGCGGCAGCGCCAGCAGCGACTGTCGTTCCGTTATACAATGTTGTTCCGTTTGTTGATAAACCTGAGCTGATCTTTCCAAGAATACCGGTTGAGCCGGAAGCAATAGATCCACCCTCGCCTTTTTTGCCACTCTCAAGGACTAGTAGGCCATTTGTACCCGGGGTTGAGATGTATCCAGTAATGTGCGCAACATTTTTACCGGAAGCGTCAATTGCTGCATTGATAGTGTTTACGATAATGTCTTTTGCAGCATTCTGAGTTGTCGAAGCCGTTGTAACGCCTCTCAAGATGTCTTGTTCAGCGCTTGATAGCAGTTCCCAGTGAACATCGATATTTGAACCATCGATTGTAAGCGTTTCTTTGGAAGAAAAGTCAGCTGCTACCAAAAGTGCGGAACCGGAAGCCAGTGTAGCACTACCGGAAAATTTTGCAGTCGTGAATTTCGCCACGGCAGCACCTGTAGTTCCGTTAGCTGTAGTACCTGCGCCTCCAGCAGATTTAAGAGCACCATTAAGCAACTTTTGCGTGTTAAACTCAGTTGTGTTACCGATACGGTCGATCTCGTCTTTCAGTTGTTTTACTTCTTCTTGAAGAGCAGCACGGTCATCCTTAGTGTTCGTACCATTCGCGGATTGGTCAGCCAATTCACGGATACGTTGCAGGATGGAGTGAGTTTCGTTAAGAGCACCCTCAGCCGTTTGGATCAGGGAGATACCATCTTGAGCATTCTTGGAAGCCATGTCAAGACCACGTACTTGCGCACGCATTTTCTCGGAGATTGCTAGACCGGCAGCATCGTCACCAGCACGGTTGATGCGAAGACCAGAAGACAATTTCTCGAGGGATTTGTTAGCGGAAGCCGTGTTGCCCGTCAATTGACGGTGAGTGTTCAGAGCAGCAATGTTGTGATTAATACGCATTAAATTCTTCCTCCTTGAAGGTTCGTGTTCCCACATCCATGTGGGTTCTGCTATTTAATAGGTCGGCCGCCATATTAAATTGCTTCTAAGTATATATATCGTATCTGGAGAGAGAGATGTTTAGAGGTATTTGAAAGTTTTTTCTAACTTTCATCCTTTTTCAACAATTTATGCAGATCTGCGGTTGCTACCTTAGTCTGTATAGCCTCTTTATTGGATTCTTGAATGGAATCATAGATTTCTTTGCGATAGATCTCGACGCTTTTCGGAGCATTTATTCCCAACCTGACCGTGTCACCTTCCACACTTAGTACGATCAATTCAATATTGTCTCCTATGATAATTGATTCGCCTTTCTTACGAGCCAGTACGAGCATACCGATCACTCCCCATCCCCGTCAGTCGTGGTAACACCCGAGGATTCCTTGCTTGCGGCAGTCTGACTTGACTGTAGTTCACTCTGTCCCGCAACAAGCGGATGCTTGGTCACATACTTCGTGTTCTGAAGAATGACTTGACGGCCGTTAACTTCCTTCGTATTAATGATGACTGGTGCAAGCAGGTTCATCGTAGCCGAGTGAATGTCTTCTTTCATCGTCACAACTGACCATACTTGGACATCCTTTTCATCGCCGATACGAAGGTCTTCTATGACTTGCTCAGATAATTGGATATCGTATCCTGGATAGAAAGTAAACGGATCTGTTAGCAAGAAAGCTACTTCGGCTTCTTCTACCGATTGCAAGTAAGAGAACGGAAGTTCTGGCTCGAGTTGTACTAGGACAAAGGCCTTTAACTGTTCAAAGCCCGGCATTCCATTTTCGAATCGAATAACTTGATTGTCGTCTACCTCTATATCGCCTAATACAACCGAATTTACGATCATCTATGCAGGCCCCAATCTCGGTAAGATTAAAATAAAAACTATAGACCCTGTGCACCTCTAACAGATGCACGAATGGTCTATAGTATAGTTCGACAATTTCTCTTCTATACCTCCACATTGAGCATTGGAGGAGGAGTAAATTCAACTCTGTTATACTTCAACATGCTAATGTCTAGCTTGCCGCGTTCATATTCGTGAATAGGGCGATTGACCCTTGTGTTTAATTCTACTCTGCCGGGTTCGACATCAATCGAAAAATCCCCGCGTATATACTCGACATCCACATTATCATAGGATGCATCGCCAGCTATGACGGAATATTCGGAGAACGTTCTCCTCCAGCCCTCGGCGAACTCTGCAAAAGGATTATTAGGATTCGTAAGATCTGCCATCCGATTGCCTTCCTCGACTCGTCTCTGTATCCCTTGAAGCGCAATCTGGGGAGCCATCGAATAGATCCGACTCATGGTCTGCAAATTATTGCCAAGGGCCAGCGCATCCCAGGCAGCGTCCTGGTCAATCTCGAATCGCCCTAGCGGCTGCCTAATGTGCAGTTGAGGCCGAATTTGCTCCATCTCGAAGGTAGGACGAGGCTGTTCCATGTGCTGCGTACCGATATCCGCATCGATTCCAAGCTGAGCGTAATCCTGCCGGATCTTGAGCTGGGGTATAGGAAACGTCATATTAACCCTCCATTAGCGGAGAAAATCTACCAAGCTTGGAGAAATCAACTTCGCACCTGCGGATAGAGAAGCTTGGTATACATTCTCGTCCATCTTAAGGTTCGTAATGACTTCGGACATATCCGCATCTTCCGTCTTGGATTGGATACTCGTCAGGTTGACGCTGATCGATGATAACCGATCCTGCACCAATGAAAGTCGGTTCGTACGCGCACCGACCTCTGCTCTCTTCTCCAGCAATGTGTTTAACCGTGTATCAACCTTGCCAATCAAATCGGAAACCTTGTTGCTGTTGCCAGCTGCCAAAGCTTCGCTAATTCTACGGATGACATGGAACACGTTGTCGCTGGAGTCATCGCCTATTGCTCCGCCAAATACATCATTCCCGATAATGTTGGCCGCTAACGTCACACCCGGTGCGAGCTCGTACTTAATCTGGCCTGTATCCGTAGAAACCTCATAGGCGGTAGGACTGCCCGGTTCACCTAGTCCCTGTTTCGGATATGGAGGCGTTTCCGTTAATTCACCATTGAAAACATACTTGCCATTAAATTTGCTGTTGCCGATTTCGACCATTTGCTTGTAAAGTTCTTTAACTTCCAAGTTAATGGAGTCGTAAGCTTCTTGTGGCAGCGAACTGCTCCCACCTTGCACAGCTAACTCCCGCAGTCGCTGCAGGACATCTCCAGCCTGCCCCATTGCCATATCCGAATAATCGAGCATGGAGGAAGCAGAATCAACGTTCTTAATATATTGATCATTAGCGGAAATTTCGCTGCGATAGCGCATGGCGAACGTCAATCCGACCGGATCGTCGGATGGAGCGTTAATACGCCTGCCGGTAGCCAATTGGTTCTGGAGGGTATTCATGCGACCAAGATTACCGGAAATATTACGCAACAATTGCGTATTCATCATAGTTTGAGTAACGCGGATTGCCATTATAGCTCACCTCACTTAGATTAACGGCCGCCTGTGCCCATTCCATTAATGACTTTGTCTAGCAATTCATCGATTACAGTCATATTCCGGGCAGCGGCATTGTAAGCATGCTGAAATTTAATCATGTTAGACATTTCTTCATCGAGCGATACACCGCTGACTGATTGTCTCCGGCCGTCGATCTGATCGACTAAGACTTTGGAATTGTTTTGCTGGCGAATGGACTCAGCCGATTGAACGCCAAGCTGTCCTGCGATCGAACGGAAGTAAGCATCGACCGTATTCAAGTTGACATCCGTAGCGGTTCCGAAGTTAAACCTGAAATCACGAGATTGGGAGAACAGCACGGCAAGAGAGTTATTCCCCTGCACAACCGACTCCGTGCCGGTGCCGTCATCAATCACTCTCATGGAAGCCGAAATCTTAGTCGGGTTGTCCGCGATTTCTTTATTTAATGTAAAGGAGGCTGCCGTAATTACTGCAGAAGTGCCGTCCGTGTTCGTGAAGAACGGTAAACCGACCGGAGCAGAAGAAAAGTTATATCCCAGTTGATGAAGAGCATTCAAGCCCTTGATCGTAACGGTAAGATCCGATCCAAGCGTCCGGTCGGCAACGGTACCCGTGAACAATGTTGTTCCAAGCATAGTACCCGAAGGAATAACCGAGCCTTTGGGCAGCGTGACTTCCACATCGCCATTGGCAACCGTATTCGCCAGCTTGTCCAAATCGTTTAAATAACCTTGGACAAATTTATCTCTAGAAGTAATCATTCCGAAAATCTCACCGCTGTTCAGAGTCCCGGCAGTAAATCCAGCATTCACGAAGGCGGTGTCTACGATCGTCGTCGGAGTAAAACCCGAGAGCAATTCAGTGCCGCCGGACTCAATCCGGTAGCCGTCAGGCAGTTCTTCAACCTTGATATTAATCATCTTGGAAAGCTCATCGGTCAATAAATCCCTTTGGTCACGAAGATCGTTGGCGTTATCGCCGAGTCCTTCGATTCGTACGATCTCGTTATTAAGTTGACCGATGCTGCCCAATCTGGAATTGACCTCTTTAATGCGTATCTCGATATTTTCGGTTAGATCGCCTTTCAAATCGTTCAATTGGGTTGCCATATGGTTAAAGGCATCGGTCATGGCCAACGCCTGTTCCCTAACGATCTTGCGGCCATCTGCATTCTCGGGAGCTTTGCTCATCTCGGACCAAGCATTGAAGAAATCGGCAATAACGGTCCGCAGTCCGCTATCGCTCGGTTCGCTAATGATTTTCTCTAGCTTCTCGAGCGTGTCTTGTTGAATGGAGTAATTGCCTAACGATTTATTTTCGTTACGGAACTGATCGTCCAGGAATTTCTCGCGTATCCGCGTAATCGAAGTAAACTCTACGCCCGTACCCAATTGACCTGGTATCGTCGAGCGGGACATGCCATAAGGCTCAAGTGATTTAGAAGCCGTCATATTCACGACCTGGCGGGAAAATCCAGCTGTGTTGGCATTAGCAATGTTATGCCCTGTCGTGTAGAGTGCCGCTTGCTGCGTAAATAAGGACCGCTTGGCAGTTTCCAACCCGTGAAAAGTAGATCTCATATAAGCACGCCCCCTTTCTTATGCTTTCGTGTCGAACTGACTCATCCGTATAAAACCCTGTTCCTGCAAGGATCGGTGGTAGGTAGCTTCTTCCTCGCTCGGTCCGGCGATCACATCAATGGAGTAATTAATATATTCTAAATGCAATTTAATCATCTGTTGATTCCTATCGTTAATCTCATGAAGCCGCAAGATCGCTTCCGACAAATCTTCGGCCGCTTCGATCAGAGCCTGCTTCAAAGCTGCTTTATGCACCAATTGGATCAGCTGTTCGATCCGGATGGTAGAGTTGCTGGCTATGCCCAGCTCTGCAGCAAACCGCTTAACGGACGCGATTCGAAGAGTCTCTTGCGAGGCGATGTCCTTCAGGAGTTTGCTCTCCCGATTCGTCACCTGCATAATGACATCCGTATGATTCGCCAGTATAGCCTCTTGCTTCTCCTGACCGAGGGCTATGAGTTGACGGTACAATGCTGTTAACGTTCTAATCGGGTCGAGAATCCCCTGAACCGCTTCATTCATCCTGGTCGCTCCTTGATCCAAAGTTACCTAATGAAAGGCAACAGCTTTTCTGCAATCTTGCCTGCGTCGACGTAATAAGTACCCGCGGAAACGGAGTTTTTCAACTCTTCGATTTTCTGGATTCTTTCGGCATCCGTCGCTTGTTGGGACTGAAGCAACTCCTGTGCCTCCGAGGAAATGGATACTTGATCCTTCTTCCTGAGGGATTCGGCGCCTTCTCCCGCACCCTTGTATTTTCCATATGATTTCTGAAGGTTGGCGATACGTTGCGACTCGTTAATTTTCATCTCATTCACCTCATAAGAAAAGAACCGATAATGTTAACACTATTATCGGTTCCGTTTATAAAATTATTAATAGTAACCACTTTATTGCCTGTCTTTAAGACGATTACCGATCTGATAAGCGCCTGAATGCTTATTCTCGTCGGGATTATGCTGCTGCAGGCCGGTCGAGTTTGCGTTCCTCACGTCCCGTTGCAGACGAGCCTTGCAGGAATCGCACATGTGGCCGTCACGGATAAGGGTACCGCATGTTTCGCAAGGATACGATAAATTCGGAGCATTGAGCAAGGATATCCGGCCTTCGCGGATCCACCGGGTAATCTGTTTAATACTGATCTCGGTATCGTCCGAGAGTTGCTGAATATTCAAGCCTTTATTTTCTCTTAAATATTGGACGCACCTCTCGTAATCCTTTTCCAACTCATTGTAACAATTGTTGCACATTTCACGTATAGTCTTGGCGTAGAGTTTATTACAACGGGGACAGTAAACTAAATTCATGCGTCCTCCTCCAATACCGACAATATTAAACCTCGTTAAATTCATTATACTATTTTTACATAAAATTGCTGTAATCTTTTTCAAGTTGATGTCATTATGACTTTAATTATGCCGAAGATGAAGGTGTAGATGGCGGAGCTTCCACCGTACGTTGCGGCTGCGTTGGGCCTTTCAATTGCGAGCTCACGTTACCGAACAGCAACCACGACCAACTCATGCGGCTCATTACGGTTACGATAATCCAAGAAATAAACAAAGCGCAGAAAAACCCGCCCGCATACCACAGATGATGGATCCATGGACTGCCTCCGTTGACCGGGAACTTGCGATAGACGAGCAGCACGAGCGGATGGATTAAGAATACTCCGAACGAAACGACGCCGAGATGATTAAGCCTTCCCACCCACCAAGTCGTTTGGATGCGCTTGCCTAATAAGAAACACACTTGAAGCAAAAGGAACGGGAAAAGCAACGTGAAAATATCCCATAAGCCATCGTACTGCAAGTTTGTAAAGCGGGTCCCGTATATTTTGGCGCGATAGAACATCGATACATAGATAAAGCCGGATGATAGGCAAAGTCCCCACATGATAATCCATAGGATGATTTTGGACCGAGTGATATTTTCTTTGGCGATGATCAGCCATGACTTAATCCGGTCGTAGTGGATGCCCAACCAAGCGCCTAAGAAGTAGTGCCCGAAGTAAGTGAGCGACCAGCTGCCCCGAATCGGTACTTGCCAATATTCCCTATTCAACAGGAAGAATGCCCACTGCACGACAATACCGAGTATAACAGCAGAGGCCGCGAGCCATTTGAAACGCTGGAACAGAAGCAGAACGATCGGAAACAATAGGTAAAACTGAATCGTGATGAAAATGAAATACAAATGCGTGTAGGCCTGACCGGTCAGGAGATCGCCGCCGAAGCTCGGCAACAGGTCGGATAAATCCCATGGCTTCTTATTTTGATACCATCTGAGAAGAAAATAGAACGCCGAGAACAGGAAGTACGGAACAAGTATGTATAGCAATCTATTGCGATAAAAGGTCTTAAACTTAGCGGCAGTCAAAGGCTGCGGATAATAATTATAGAAAAATACGAATCCGCTCAGGAAGATGAACGAGGTTACACCGAATTTGCTGAAAATATTCAGGAAATTATAGACGCCGTACAAATTGTTTTCGGTCATTTTGACAGTTGCGAAGGAAGTGGCATGAATGAGTATAACGCTAAGGATGCATATGGCCCGGAAAAGATCTAATTCTAGTAATTTAGCGCGACGTTCCATGACGCCTCCCCCTGGAGATTCACCTTGATTATTGGTAAACAAATCTATCGCTATCATAGCATAGGCGAAACACGTCGAAAAGCACGAGTTCGATGATCATGTATCGGTGAGTTTACTAGGAACGCGCCCATAATAGACCGTAAATCTCAGGCAGTGCTTCCGGGATGGCCGACTGTCTCAATACCCTCGCGCATTCTTCCAAGGTGCTTCCGGTCGTATAAATATCATCGACGAGAATGATTCTGGGTGTAGTTGAAGCTGCCGTGGGCGCCGCTGGTGATAGAGGTAATGTTGAACTGTGGGAAAATAGTTCTGATGAAACGGCTGAAAAGTTGCCTCTCATGTCGACCACTCGGCTGCGGCGGGTTTTGAGGCTTTGTTTCTCGGTATGGCGCAGTCGCAGCAGCATCGGTCTGTAGCTTAGCCCGTACCATCGGGATAACTGGAGCGCTAATCTTTCCGCTTGGTTAAAGCCTCTATCCTGCAATCTTTCGGGTGCTAGCGGAACAGAAGTAATGGCGGCGAATGAGTGGGACTGGGGCGAATACTCGCAAAGTCGCTCGTAAGCAAATGCTAGCATTGCAGCTAGTATAGACTCAAGCCCCTCGTTTCCTCGGTATTTGTAAAGCGCTAACCAATCCTTCATCAAATAGTCGTAACGGACAGCGCAACGGCTAACGGTATAGTTCCTTTGCTGCCGCCTAGTGCAGTCCTCGCATCGTTCCGCCCGGCCGCAAATCCGGCAAACAGGGTTAGAAATCCAAGGGATCGCTTTCCGGCATGGGGCACACAGAGAGCTAAGGATTTTACGAGGCTCTGGATGGCGGATCGGTATCGCTATTGGGCTGGCAGCAGGGGCTCCAGCTCTTCCGCAAATCGGGCAAGCTTTTGTGGTCGGGGAAAACCATGAGCTGATATTTAAAGGCATTGGAGTAGGCTCCTATTAGACGAAAATGGTTGGGTGGAAGTTTTGATTGGGTAGCGTTATAGCTAAGTGAGATGAAATGAGAATGAGCAAAAGCAAAATATGATGAGTATGAGTAAAAAGCAAGGTGAGATGAGTATGAGTAATAAGCAAATTGAAATGAGTATGAATAAAAAGCAAAGTGAGATGAGTATTGTTATGATCGCGGATAGTTAGGTGAGGTGAATGGTTTGCTTAAAAGTGGGTAGCCACTACTGTAAATAGCCTTGTTGCTTGGCTAGGGAATTCATGCTTCGGATTTGTTGGATCGAGCTGCGTTGTGACGTTGTCCACACCGGTGCTCCAAAGTAAACAAGTCCGAACGGATCCGCCGATGAACGCCCCGCTCTTCCGGCCATCTGAACTAGCGAAGCCGCGTCGAACAAGGGATTTCCGGCATCCAGGATGAACACATCGCTCTTAGGAATCGTAACTCCGCGTTCTAATATGGTGGTCGTGACTAGCAAGGATAAGGAATGATCACGAAAAAAAGTAACTTTGTCGTTTCGCTCGGCATCCTTGGATGAAGTGCCGTCTATGGCATGCGGTGCGATGTTTAGAATTGAAGCATAACGTCGGAGCAGCTTAACGAGCGGCTCTACTTGACGGACATACGGCACGAATAGGAAAACCTGTGCACCTCGCTTGATTGAACGTTGAAGTGGCTTGAGCAGCTTGTTCGGTAATTTCTGTTTGCGAAGCCATTGATTGAGTGCGGGAAACGCAAGTCGCTGCGGCACAGGCAGCGGATGACGGTGATACCGGACAGGCACGCGTGCACAGGGAAGCCGTCGCCTTGCGACCGCCCGCTGTAATTGCAGGGGAGGCGTTGCACTTAGCAGGACGGTGAAGCCTGATTTTTTCCGGCATTTGTTCGCCGCGTAATGCAGCATCGGGTCATTATGGTAAGGGAAAGCGTCGAGCTCATCGATTAGCACAAGGTCGAACGCTTCCTGAAACCGAAGTAGCTGATGGGTGGTTGCGAGAGTCAGGGCGCCATTCTCCCACCGATCGGTGCTGCCGCCGTATAAGACAGTTCTTGAATAGTTGGGCAATGCTTTGGCTAGCCTCGGTGCCAACTCGAGCACCACGTCTCGGCGCGGAGTCGCCAACAGCGCACGGCCTCCTCGGGTTAAAACAGCTTCCAGTAGCGGAAAAATCATTTCTGTTTTGCCTGCGCCCGTGACGGCCCATAAGAGAAATGTGCTGCTGTGTTTGGATGGCTTTGAGGTATTTCTATGCGGATTGTTTAAATATTGTAGCGCTGTTATGGTGGCTTGGCATTGCGCTGGGCTGAGCCCCCAGCGCTCGGATAAGTTCTCCGGGGTTGGGGCGGGAGCGTGTGTTGGGCTGGAAGTTGGGGCGTGACCGGGAGTGTGTGCAGGGCTGAGAGCTGAAGCATGTGCGGGAACGAGTGTTGGGCTGGGAGTTTGGGCGTGACTGGGAGCGAGTGTAGAGATGAGAGTTTGAGAGTTGGTGAAGAAAGAGGTCGCGCCTGTTTGCGGCACGCCGATGACGAGCAGCCCGCACTGGCGGCTGCGTCCCATCGTTAAGCAAGCCTCGCAATATGCGCAGGCTTGCCCGCAAGCGGCGCAAGGTGTGCGCCGCATCTTGTCATGGCCGCTGCCGCAACGTCGGCAGTAAAGCGCAAGGTTATCGGGGCGGCGAGGCGCAGCCGCAAGCCCCAATAGCTGAGCGGGGCGCAGCCGCTCGGCCAAGGCGCGAAAGCCGTGCAGCGGCGGAGCGGATGGCTTGGGTGCCACGGCAGCGGTGAGCTGCAGGGCACCGGTAAGCGCCGCGAATTGCAGCGCGGCGAGATAGTCGGCGGAATGCTCCGCCAGCATAACATCGCCAAGCAGCTGAACCGCCTCTTCTCTAAGCAAGGAGCGCCCCGCTAATAGGATACCTGCAAGCCGAGCCGCCTTAACGAGACTCTCCTCATGATGCCGATGTGTAGCTCTATCAGCCAGATACTCCTCATCCCCATCATACGAACATTCCGATCCAATAGCGACCTCTTCAACCCAAAGCGTTGGACATGCAGGCTCCTTCCCTTCCCCCACCAATAATCGAACAACCCGCTTCACATCCTCCATCCAATCTTGCCGTGCCTCTCTCCCACCCTTCTCTTCGTTCTCTTTGGACCATTGTTCAGTTAACCGATTGCAAGCTTCTTCCGCGATCCCAAGCGGCAATAGTTCACTCAAGCGGATCATCCGATCTGCTTTTCCACTCCAGAACACCTTATCCACCTCTAAAGCAATCGATAATAACGCCCGCTGGCTTGCCCCACTTTTTACCGCATATAGGACCACCTTCATTGTTCTCCACCCTCTCCCCAACCATTTTCACATGCAAGAATTACCGGAAATACCCCATGCCACTATCGCCCCACAGCAAAAAACACACCCTCAATCGCCGCTCACGACGATCCAAGAGTGTGCTTCACCCGGATTTCAATTTATGCCTTATGGCACTCATTGTATGATAAAAACGATTTGGCGGCAAATTATTTTTCAGCTCCTTAAACGGCCCATCCCTTAAAGCGGCAATCTAGCCACATCGTCCGTCCGCGCCAACACTACCCACACTACCTCTTGCCTCGCTGCCTTCGTACTTTCTTCTCCAATACGTAACTGCTCAAGTTCCAGCCGTCCCGCTGTATCCGATATTTTATTGCCGGCGTCATTTCTCACCCAATCAATTCCGGTATCTCCCCGCGCAAAACGTTCCATGATCTTCCCCGTCTCGTCCGAGGACTGATCCAGAACAACCGTAATTCCGATTTCCGTACCCGTCCGTCTAGAAAATTGCTGCAACGCTCTAATGTACCATTCAATCTGCATTTGGTGGTTGCCTGCGACTAGCACATAATGACGACGATTTTCGCTTGTTCCTCTCCGAATCATCCAGTGAGCGAATACCGCAGCCGCAGCGTAAAAGCCGATTATCCACAATAAATCGGGAATCACGGCGGCCACCTCCTTTGCTTGAAGGTGAGTGACGATTGCACGAAATGCAGGCATCCCTAGCGATCTGTCAACTCGTTCAACAATATATGCCGCAAGCAAGCCCGGAGTTCCCGCAGGAAGTTGTTGACAGAATTTAATTCATTGCTCTACAATAGGCTCAAGTATCATAACAATTCGGTCGTGAAGCACACGCCGCTTTCTCATCAGCTCAAGCTGAATGGGAGGGCGGCTATTTTATTTTCAGGGAGTGTTCCAGCAATGGATTTTGAAACCGCCTACGTATTGTTTATTGAGAAATACAAGAAAGGAAGACGCGGGGAAAGCTTAAAAAGGTTAATAAAAGGACATGGCCATGGTGAAAAATTATTGCTCGAAAAAGTCTGGTGGCCCGCTTTCCAGAATTTTGACAACTTGTATCCGGAGTACGAAGTAAGTGACTTCAAGGATGGGAACCGCTTTCTGGACTATGCCTTCCTTCAAGATTACGTCATGTTGAATATTGAATTCGACGGCTTCCATTCTCATGCCAAGGATATCAATCGCACTAAGTTCTCCGATAATCTGATGAGACAAAATCATCTCGTGCTCGATGGATGGAAAGTTCTACGTTTTTCCCACGACGATGTGATGGACCGCCCTCGTATGTGCCAACAAATCCTTCTGCAATTCATGGGCAGGTGGGTGAACAGCAAAAAGTCTGATCAAATTTCCCAGTTGTCAGCCGAAGAACGCGACATCTTGCGGTTGGCGCTTCGTCGATCTAGTAAATTGAATGTCGCTGAAGTATGCCTCCACCTTGAAATTGGTGATAAGAAAGCTCGCAAGTTGCTCCATAACCTTCTAGACAATGAACTTCTTCTTCCACCAAACGAACATACAAAAAGAATCAAATATTATCGGTTGAGCCCCACTGTGAATATTGACTTATTAGGATTATAACTGAAGCGGTCAAAATGACCGTTTAGTGTAGGTGAAGTTAGATTTGTTCGTCTGTAGCGGTCAGTTACACCGTTACAGCACCGTTTTTCCGCTAATATAGCCAATTCCATGTCTGTAACGTTCAAAAGCGCCGTTTCAAGACAATCAAACCACTTTTATTAGTTTGTAACGGTCAAAAGGACCGTTACGGGTGGTTAGCTAAGTGCGGGTGCGGGTGCGGGTACTGGGTTACGATGGTGCTGAGTACATGTATGCGGGGGTTCAGGTACTGAATTACGGTTGGCGAAAATACCAGCAAACAGCAAAATTCGCGGCTGCCTTGGTCGGTGAGAGACCATGGAGCCGCGAACGAAGTAAGTGAAGCTTATGTAATTAATGCGTAGAGTTAGTAGTTAGTTCTGAGATTTGCCGTGTTATCCCGCCGTGTAGGCTAGAGGGTTACCCAACCATATTTGATAGAGTTGATTACGGCTTGCGTGCGGTCGTCGACTTCCATCTTCTGCAGAATGCTGCTGACGTGGTTTTTGACCGTTTTCTCGCTGATGAATAAGTTCTCGCCGATGCTCTTGTTGCTCTTTCCTTCAGCCATTAAACGAAGCACTTCGGCTTCCCGACGGGTCAACGGGTTGTTGCCGCGCGGAATGAATTTCGTAACCGTCTCCCGGCTGGCTGCCGCGCCTGAAGTCGCGCCGATCTCGTCCAGATAGGTCATCCGACGAAGCTGATTGATTAGTTTACCTGTAACCTTGGGGTGTATGTAGGCATGTCCCTCGGCTACCGTGCGGATGGCGTTGATGAGAGATTCCGCTTCCATGTCTTTAAGAAGATAACCCGTCGCGCCCTTGCGTAGGGTTTCGAACACGTAACTCTCGTCGTCGTGAATCGATAGAATGATGACCTTGATGTCCGGAAAAATATCGCGCAGCCGCTCCGTAGCCACCACGCCGTTCTCTGTCGGCATGTTAATGTCCAACAGTACGACGTCCGGTTTCTCGCGGTTGCAGAACTCGAGCACCTGTATGCCATCACCGCACTCGCCGATGACTTCCAAATCGTTCTCCATGTTAAGGATTCGCTTCAGACCCTCGCGAAAAAGCTGATGATCGTCGGCAAGGAGTACTTTAATTTTGCGTACTGCCGTTTTACTCTCCATGTGCGATTAACTCCTTTCCTGGCTCCGCTTTAATGGGGACGTTGATCTTAATTCTAGTTCCATGTCCCACCGTTGATTCTATGTCCATCTTCCCTTGCAGCAACTCGACGCGTTCTTTCATCCCGATCAGACCGAACTGCGAATGGGTCCTAGCCCGAGATTCCACAACGTCCGTATGAAAGCCAACACCGTTGTCTTCAATAATTAGCTGCACGGTTTCATCTAAAAATATCATTTCTAATGATACGAAAGTCGGCTGAGCATGTTTCAGCGCGTTATTATAGCCTTCTTGAACGAGCCTGAACATTGCCGCTTCCATAGCATTCGGTAAACGTTTTTCCTTACCCGACGTGTCAAAAATAGCACGAATGCGGGTTTTCTCCTCGAAATCCTGAACAAACTTACGAAGGGTCGGGACTAGTCCTAAATCATCCAACGCCATCGGGCGGAGGTTAAAAATAATTTTGCGAATCTCTTCTAAGCCCATACGGATTTGCGATTTCAAATCGACTAGTTCGTTTCGAATAAGCTCCAAATCGTTCGTATCCAACAGCCTCTCCGCGATTTCCGTCCGCAGCACCAGGTTAGCCAATGACTGAGCGGGTCCATCATGAATCTCGCGGGCAATCCGCTTACGCTCGTCTTCTTGAGCTAAAATGATCTTGAGGCCGATCATCTGCCGATTTTTCGCCGACTCGAGAATGCGCGTCACTTGATTCAGATCGCCCGACAGGTAATCGAGCACAACGCTCATCTGCAGGTTAATCGTGTCCGCACGTTCAATGGAGAGCTCAACACTCTTCACGCGCATCTGCAACTCGTCCCGACGGGCTTTGAGATAGTTTTCCTTTTCCCGATAGACCATCAGATCCAATTGCAGCTGCGTTGCTTTCTCATAGGCAGACTTGATGTCCTTCTCGGTGAAACGAACGAAATCCCGGCTTACTTCCGTCAGCCGAATTCTCGCAAGCCTGTAATCGCGTTCCAGTCGATCAACTTTATCAATCGTGTCGGAGGTTTCTTGCAACACCTTTTCCAGTTCACTAGTCAGAGTATGAAGCTCACGGCGGGCGGCTTCGCAAATCTCAAAAACTTGAACTTTGCTGTCCTCCATAACGGAGATGGCATTCTGGATGACACGATCTATTTGCTCCACATGGTATTCCATCGTGCCGTCTCCTTTACGCTTGTTGACGCCCGCTTGATTCTTCGTAATCCCATTAACGAAAGGCCGCACGGCGGTTTCTAGCAATGTTTCCATCATAACATAATTCTTAGATTCTAAGAGCGGCGATTAGGACTTTTGATATAAAATTAATGAATTGTAATCGTTTTTGCTTTCCCTTCCCATTCTACCTTTTGACCCAATTGCTCCGATATGACTCGAACCGGCACGTAGATGCTGCCTTTAATAACGACTGGAGCAACGGCTGTCTGCAGCCGAACGCCGTTTACCGTCATACTCTCATTTCCAACCCACAACTCTAGCATTTTGTCTCCCCGAAGCACCGTAACTCGCTTCGCGATGTTGTCCCATATAACCTGGGCTCCGAGCGTATCCGCCACAAACTTCAGCGGCAGGTAGTTGGTGCTGGTCTCTTTCTGAACGAACGGAGCTCCCGGGAGCTTCACCTTCACTCCATCGACAGTTCCTTGGGTTTTGCCAACCGTCATTACGATTGTCGGATGATTGACGTTAATCTGCGAAGGCGGATATTGCAAGTTAAGGTTATCGAAACCCAACTGCCCCTGCAAAGCACGCTCGTCTTGGCCCTCCTCCTGGTTCACGATATACAGTTTGGTCAGCTTAGCTGGGCCCTTCAGCCCTGCTGCCGCTAAATCTACGCGAATGTTTTTCCAGCCGGACCAATCAATTTGATTAGCCATCGTAATATATACTGTTTTACCATTCACGTCAGTTAGCTCCGCCCTCAACCAGTTCATGCTCTGGTCGCCGAGGACGTCGAGAGTAAGTGAACTAGGGGAGCCGGCGATCCCGATTCCTTTGCCATCATTGAGAACGGCATTCGCGTAACGCTTACCTGATCCATTCGTAAAATCATAATCCATTAACAGTACTTTCGAGGTTTCGCGACCCGGAGTACCCGTCACGATCGACGATGTTCCCACGGTCTCCGCCGGCGTCGCGGTAAATCCAACGTTATAGGTAACGTTCTCGAAGTTTTCCAGCGTCTGCTCCGTGCCCGGCGCCAATACCGCTACCCCTCCGAAACCATCATACCTGGCAATTGCGTACCCTGCAGCGATATTGTTCTGAACTTGATCCACGGTGATCTTTCCATTGCTGACGCTCGCCGTAAACCCGCGGAATTCCCATGTTACCGACGAAGCCGGTACCGATAACTGCCGCCCGTCCGTCAACTGGACTTTGACCGGAACATTAATGGTAACGCCCGGCTTTAACACGGTTGTATTGGGCTCTACAATTAATTGCGATACCTGTGCCGATCCAATGACCTCAAGCGGTATCGTATCGCTTGCGCTCCCTGCTTTGACGCTGAGTGTCGCCGTACCCGGTTTAGCTGCTTGGAATGTGCCGTCCAAGAGAGATCCAAGTGGTTTATCCAGCTTCCATATCGGTTGCAAGCCATTCGGATCCATCGGATTATAATAGCTGTCATAGGCTTTTAACGAATAGGTGGATTGCTGACCAATGAACAGCGTCCGCTCGCCGCTTGCCGCAATGCCTTTCAGAGTTCCTTGAGGGGCTGTCGTGTAGACGCCAATACCGTTAGCCACTTGACGCTGTGATGTTCCGTAAGATGTCGGGTGAGCAAGCACCGTCTGGAATTCGCCCAATGGACGGGAAATCATTGTCGTCGAGCCGCCCCCATCGAGATTTACCGCTTTCCACACGCCAATCTCGACCAGCATCTGTTGCAGTTCTTTAAGCGTTACTCCATTACGCCCGCCGTTTTCTTCAACGGTAAGGAGATATGCGGTTCCTCCATCCTTAGAGTATCCGACCGCCGTTCGGGCACGATCCGCGCTTCCGCTTACGCCATTAATATCCCTGGTAAAAGGAACAGCAACCCCGTTGTCCAGCAGAAGCGTGTGCCCGCTCACCATCATTTGGAACGATGACGGATCGTACGTTTGGCCTGTTTTCAGAGATTGGAGCGAGTAACTCGCGTTGATCGTATCCCCGACCTTCAGACTGTTGGTGATGAAGTCGGCAGCCGTTTTATGTCCACGCAGGATATAACCGTTAGCGGGGATTGCAGTCTTTATAGCGCTGCCTGCCGAAATCTCAGTAACTATGCCATCTACGACTAACGCTTCGGTAGGAGTCGAGCTGCTGGCCATCGGCCGTTCGGGAGCTGTCCATGCGCTCGTGTACATATATAGAGCATCAACATGGCTAAACCCGCTGTTAGGCTCGGTCCGATATGCCGATTTATTCAAGCCGGTTAGCGTAAAGCTTGTTACTCCGTCGGCTGCGGTCACACTACCTGTGAAGCTGAATTCATCGATGATGGGCTGTCGGTCCGCGGTGACTGCGAAGGCATACATCCCTTTCAATTGCGCCGTGCTAACGAAAAGTTGTCCAGAATTAATTTGCGCTCCCAACGGGGCACCTTCATTGCTCGTTCCGAATACATCTCCGTTAATGCCTGCGACCGCACCCGTTTCCTTGACCATCGCCCCAACGGATTGCCCGGTCGTCACGCTGCCCTTCTGACCGCTCATCGCATTTAACTGAATGTACGGATTCTTGAGATCGATTTGCAGGATATGAAGCATTTCCGTAGGCTTAGTCGTGTCAGACGGCACCCATGCGTAGTTGATTTGACGTGCGCCCGAAGTCACGATGGACTCGGATTGCTTGACGAGTTTGTATGTAACTACGGCTTTGGTGGTAGCGGCGTGCGCTACAGGACTGAACCCCCCTACGTTCAAAGGTGCAGTAAATACCAATACTCCCGCAAGAAGCGGTAAAATAATGCGATACGGCTTATGTCGAAATGGGCTTGCTTTGCGGGTTAGGAAAGAGGTTACGACAGGTTTCGCGGTACCCGATACGGGCTTGTTACGAGTAGAGTAGGAAGTTTGTGCTGGCATTATAGTTCTCCTGTAAGTCTATTAGAATTTGGCGGAAGCGTCGCAGCTCCCAAATGTACCTATTCTAATAGACTCTTTTATCGCCGAAAAGTTACACCAAATGAGAGAATGTCATGAAAAATTAATATACGAAAATGAAAACTTTTTGATAGGTTCGTTGTCACAAAATAAAAAGGCGGCAAAGCGCGCCGCCTTATCGTCTAACTAAGTTACTTTAACCCCACTCGCTCCTGCTTAGTCAACTTGCTCCATACGAGTTGGTAGGATTGCTCCAGCATAACCAACACCTCGCTGTCCGGCACCTTACCGTCAAGCACGACCGTATTCCAGTGCTTCTTATTCATATGGTACCCCGGAAGCACGGATTCGGGATATTGCTGACGCAACAGCCACACCTCTTCCGGATCCGCCTTCAGATTCACGCTCTCATGCGGGCCTGTTCTGCCGAGTAATGCGAACATCTTGCTGCCAACGAACAGCACCGGTAAATCCGGATCGAAGGGGTACTGCAAGCTTGTTCCTATCCACTCCAAACCTTGTTCAATCAGTTCGGTATGGTTCATAGGAAATCCACATATTCTAAGAATCGTTTGACCATAATGGCCGCTTCTGCGCGTGTTGCGTTACTCTGCGGGTTGATTTGCTGGGTTGGCGAGCCTTTAATGAATCCTGCGGTTACGCAGATGGCCATCCCATCCTTCGCCCAACTGCCGATTTTATTGCGATCCTTAAATCCGTTAAGAGCAGTGCTAGAAGCCGTCGTACTCACTCCCGCATACTTCATCGCCCGGACCAACATCGTTGCCATCTCCTCGCGGGTAACCGGCGCATTCGGACGAAACTTCCCGTCTGTACCGCCTTCAACGATTCCCGCTAGGCTGACCGCTCCGATATAAGCGGTATTAACTCCTCTAGTCCCCACGTCCCCATATTTATTTGCAGCAGCTCGATTACCCGTCAATCCCAGCCCACGAGCTATAAACTCCGCGAAATCCGCTCGAGTAATATTTTTACCAGGTTCGAATTTACCAGCCGACGTTCCCTCTACAATAAATTTCGCCGCTAATGTAGATACTTCAGTACGAGCCCAATGTTTGGTCATATCATTAAAAGAAACAGGAGATCTATGGACAACAGCATAAACGCTATTACCCCTACGTGAGAAATGAACTTTAGTAGTATTACCAGAGACTTCCGATCGGGTAGGAACATAGATCACGTCTCCAGATTCAGCATCTAACCTGACAACTGCTAAATCCCCTGTGCTGCCCGAAGAATTCACGGTTATTGACCGACTTACGTACGTATCGTAATCCGTAATTGCTTTGTCCGTTCCATTAGATGAAATCACTGCCGAGAAATCAATCGGAGAACCGACAAGCTGTCCTCCTTGACTATTTACTGCAGTGACTAGAGCACTGTCCGAAGATCTCTCAATCTTAAGCATAAGCTGCGCAGATATAATATTATTACCGATTGACTGCACCAACTGGGTATAGTTGATCGCTTTCAATGGAAATTCATAGGTCGATCCGTCATACTCAATCGTGAAAACCCCGTTATATATCTTGGTGGCCGAATCCATCAAACCTCTGATTGGCAAGCTAACAAAGGCTCCTGCTTCCGCCGACGGGACTTGGAAGGTGATTTGCGGAGCTTGATTTCCGCTCCCCGTCTTTATTGCATTAAACGCTGCCGTTAATTTATCTCCATCAACCGTATACTTGTTTACGGTACGACCGGAGGCCGTTTGAAATACGGATTTCGTTGTTGCTTTCGTATTCATCCGGATTCCATTTGTCCCATTGGCTTCTAAGTAATCCGGTAGATTTCCACCACTAGTTGTAGATTGATTCGTTACCGCTAGGTCCGTGAAAGGTTCAACTACTTGTCCCGTTGCATCTTTAAGAGGCGAACCCACGTTAAAATAACTGATCGTAATCCGTTGTGAGGATGAAATCTGACTAGTGACCATTAAGTTCACTTGCGTCCCACTTACCGATACGTTAGCGATATTCATATTCGCGCCATCAGCTTTCAATATATATTGCCCGACTAGAGGAGTGGTGGAGCTATTCAGGCTTGCTGTGTAATTCAGAGTAAGTGTTGTTCCATTGAAGATGGCTGTTGAAACTTTAGCGATGTTATTACCCGCACCCACGATCTGATATCCATTGAATGCAGGAGCTGGATTCCCCACCAAGTCCGCAACGGGGTTAGTACTAGGAATATAAGATACAATTACGATTGAATTATTCGTTAGGGTTTGGGCTAACACTAACTCAACGCTGTTATTGTTTATGGCTACCGAGTAAATGACTGCTGCTTGTCCGTTTACTAACACTGAAAAGCTAGATAACACAGGATTAACTGTCGATCTGAGCGCTTCATTGTAAGTTAACGTTATTTTATTAGCAATGGCAGTCGCTGAGGTTAACGATGGCGCGGTAACATCGTATGGATTCAATATTTGAAAATTACTAAACGAACTGACCGGATTTCCAGCCAAATCTCGCAGCGGATAACTGCCTGGAGAATAAGACACGGAAATGGCCGTTGTAGTGCTTGTCACTGAAGGTAGGGTAAGCAGTAAGGTAGATCCGCTAAGAGAAATCGAAGTTACGCTAGTTACCTGTCCGCCCCAAACCACGTAAAATTGATCTTTGGCTGAACTCCCTAGAGCAGCCAAAGGTTTGTTGAAATTCAGAGAGACGATGGTTCCGCTCGCCGTACCGCTTAATGGGCGCGGTAAAGTCGTATCCGCTGTATTCGTCACATCGCGATTGCTGAGGCCCGCCGCTTCCTTCGCTTGCAGGCTCTGAATTCTTCTGGCCGATGAATAATTGTCGGGGAAATAGGAGATTTTCACTATCTGCCCGACGATAACACCTGTTTGCATAACAACGCGCACCTGATTGGAAGCCACGGATACTCCGGATACCGATTGAGGGACATTATTAACCGTTACATAGAAATTTTCAGCATATGGAATTTTAGTTGTATCCAATTGCTCACTGTAAGTAAGAACGATCGTTGAGCCTTCCATCTCCGCTTTCGACAAAGTGGGTACATTGGCCACTCCTGCCGTATCGAATGTCCACTGATTAGAATTTAGGATGCCGGCGAATGGGTTGTTGACCAAATCTTTAATGACTCCGCTTGGAATCGTAATGGCATACTTCGTATTCGGCAATAAATCAGGACCGCTAGCTTTAGTAAATATGACCTTCTTCTTGTTTGAATCTTGAGACAGGATCAATTGGGTTGAAGATGTTGGATTATTTTGCGGAAAAATAACCGTATTAAGTCCAATCGATAGATTTACATCTTCGTTAAAAGTGATACTGAAAGTAGTCGTATTAATCGGAATGACCGTTGCCGACACCGCCGGAACGTACGTAACAGGTACAGGAGCCGCATTGTCTACGCTTGCTGTGAATGTCCATGCATTGGTCCCAACGTAGTAGTTACCCGTTGCATCGCGGAAAGAAGTTGCACCTATTTCTACTTTGTAGAGCGTTCCATTCACAAAGCTCGGGCATGCATAATCCGATGGCTTAATCGTAATGATTGTCTCTGTTGTGTCCTTAGTAACAGCAGGGGACGAGCTAACAGGAATAGAGCAGAACAATGAATTATCAGATGCTTTCTTAATCCCTATCGTGCCACTACCTATATAGATCTTCTCGTTAAAGGTAATTGATAACGCCCCTGTTGCCAGTTGTCCTATTGTCCCGCCAATGGCAGGTGAAAAGGACGTTGCAGTAGGTGCGACATCGTCGAATTTATCTTCCGTTTTAAAGGACCAGGCTGTAGGATTAAACATTCCATCATATTTGTTATTCGCCAGATCAACGAAGGCACCTGGGTCAATGACTACATAATAGTTAGTACTATTCTCAAGTTTAGGGATTGGAATAGAAACTTTGGAGTTTATTACAGGTGTAGTGGTGTTCTCTATTGTAACTGCTACTGGAGATTCGACATTAATAGATGCATATTCCGTATTATCTGAGCTTCGTTTAATTCGGATATAACCTTTGCCTGGATTCATATGTCTATCAAAATTCAAAATGAGCGTAATTGAATTGTCAGCATCCACATTCACGGCAGTTGCATTGTATGGAAAATCCGGTTTTGCCGTTAACGTGACAATCTGAAACTGATAGCCCGTTTTGTCCAAGTACCCGGGAAAAGCCTTATCACTAGTAACACCAAAAAAAGCTCCAGCAGGAATAAGAATATAATAATTACCGGTAGTTAGACTTGCAGCAAGTTTGATCACTACTTTATTGTTCGCTGCCCATTGAATATTATTCATATCGCCGCTAATATTATAGGCTAAGGCTTCAGTATCAGGAACAGGGTCAAGTTCGTCCCTCATGATCTTAATAGTTCCAGTACCTCTTCTAACGGGCTCATTAAAAGTCAAAATAATCTCACTATTAGGAGTAATATCCGCACCCGTTGTCGGTAATATACTAAGCGTCGGTTCACCCGCCGCCTCCGCAACTTTTTCTCCCAAACCAATATAACCACCGAAAATTTGGATCATTAAGGCCACTAACAGGGCTATAGATATATTACGAATACGTGGCATGGGCAATATCCTCCAAAATTTAAACAGACTTGTACCTTTTATTTCGGCTTTATGGCTTCATAAAATTAGGGGCAAAGGACTTATTTCCCATCTCCGACTAGAAAAAAAGACCTCCGCTTTTGCGGAAGCCTCTAATCAACTTTATGATTATGCCAAAGCGCCTGATTTCAAAGCTTCTACTCTATCCAGACGCTCCCATGGGAGATCGACATCCGTGCGGCCGAAGTGACCGTAAGCGGCTGTCTGACGATAGATTGGACGGCGCAGATCCAGCATCTTAATGATGCCAGCCGGACGAAGGTCGAAGTTGCCGACGATAAGATCAACCAGCTTCTCTTCGCTCACTTTGCCTGTTCCATAAGTATCCACGTTGATCGATACCGGGCTTGCTACGCCGATCGCATAAGCAAGTTGAATTTCGCATTTGTCGGCCAAGCCAGCAGCTACGATGTTCTTCGCTACGTATCGAGCTGCGTAAGCCGCCGAACGGTCAACCTTCGTTGGATCCTTGCCGGAGAAAGCTCCGCCGCCATGACGAGCATAACCGCCATAAGTATCAACGATGATTTTACGACCGGTTAATCCTGCATCCCCTTGAGGTCCACCAATAACGAAACGGCCTGTCGGGTTAATGAAGAATTTCGTGTCGGCATCCAGCCATTCCTTAGGAACCTCTGGGTAAATAACATGCTCTCGAATATCGCTCTGGATTTGCTCCAGCGTGATATCTTCCGAATGCTGCGTCGAAACGACGATCGCATCTACGCGAACCGGTTTACCATCTTCGTATTGTACCGTAACTTGAGTTTTGCCATCCGGACGCAAATAGCCAAGCTTACCGTTCTTACGCACTTCTGACAAGCGACGCGCTAACCTATGGGCTAACGCAATGGGGAGAGGCATGAACTCCGGCGTTTCATTCGATGCAAAACCGAACATAAGTCCTTGGTCGCCAGCACCGATATCTTCGTTCTCTTGTTGAATATCTTTACCGTCACGGCTCTCAAGAGCCGCATTAACGCCTTGCGCGATGTCCGCGGACTGTTCGTTCAAGGAAGTTAGTACAGCGCAAGTGCTGGAATCGAAACCGTATTTAGCGCGAGTATAACCGATTTCCTTAATCGTACGACGTGCAATTGCAGAAATATCGACATAATCCGCTTTGCTGCTAATTTCACCGATGACAAGTACAAGTCCTGTAGCAACGGACACTTCGCAAGCAACGCGCGCGTACGGGTCCGCTTCCAAGAACGCGTCTAATACCGCGTCCGAGATTTGATCACATATTTTATCCGGATGGCCTTCGGTGACCGATTCGGACGTGAAGAGATGCCGTCCTTTTATCGACAATGTCTCCAACCTCCACATAATAAAATCAACCTTTTCCAATTGGAAAAGGCTGTTAAAGAGAAACCTTCGATTAATAATAATACCGGAATTGTCGAGGGGTGTCAATGTGTGTCAGCCTATCTATTGGAAGTCTTGAAGCTTATTCAGCCGTCAAGCTTAAATGATCGTTTGTTGTGCTTGTTGAACCAATCGCTTGGTAATTCCCCCGCCTAGTGCTCCAGCTTCCCGGGATGTTATATCACCCAAATATTGTTGCCCGGAACTAGCCGATCCTATACTTCCAAGTTCGCCAGCAAACTCCGTATCCAATCCACCGCCGCTAAATCCGCCGATCGGCACTCCGAGTTCTGCCGCGATCTCATATTTCATCTGGTTCAACGCATTAGCGCACTCAGGCACGATTAGTCTGTTGCTTCTTCTTGCCATGATTATGACCTCCTTGAATGTGATGGCCTTAGTATGTGCCGGACCACCTCGAACAAGGCGTATTACATTATGGGACTTGGGGGAAAATGTAGCAGTTATCAACCTGTCTTTTGATCAATCAATTTAACAATTTCCACTTCAACATGGAACAATCGCTTATTAACTGCCATCATTTCATAATCCTTCTGTCCGGTGTTGTAATCAATTCGTTTCAATATGCTCAGAACACCTTGATTCTGATTGAATTCAATGCGATTGACCGTTTCCTTCAACTCAGCAACATCAGTCTTGAGTACAGCTACATCAGTCTTGAGCTCAGCAACATCAGTCTTTAGTACGGCAACATCAGTCTTGAGCACAGCAACATCAGTCTTAAGCACAGCAACATCGGTCTTCAGTTCAGCTACATCCGTCTTGATCTCCGTGATGTCCAATTGCATGGTGTCCAGTTTATTCAGAATCTGCTTCAGAATAAGCTCCATCTAATACACCCCTGACCCATTAATAACTTGGTTTTATTTTACCACAAGAAATATGCGAACGTATATTCTATTTTTATTCATTTTCGGTAAGCCCCAGAACTTATTCGATTCATCCATTCCCCTTGTTCAAGATACCACTGGATAGTCTTTCTAATTCCGGTTTCATAATAATACTTCGGCTTCCAGCCTAATTCTTCGCGAATCTTTGTCGCATCTATTGCATAACGTCTATCGTGTCCTAAACGATCCTCGACGTAGGTAATTAATGACTCAGACTTGCCAAGCTCCGCTAAAATGGTGTGCACGACTTGTAAATTACTACGCTCATTATTTCCACCAACATTATACACTTCCCCACTGCGCCCTTCATGTAACACAAGATCTATCGCGCTGCAGTGATCCTCTACATATAGCCAATCTCGCACATTTAATCCATCCCCAAAGACCGGCAACGGTTTATTATCCAGTGCGTTGCATATCATAAGAGGGATTAGTTTTTCCGGGAACTGATAAGGTCCGTAGTTGTTGGAGCACCGAGTGATATTAACATGCAATCCGAATGTCTCATGATAAGCGCGGACGAGCAAGTCAGCTCCTGCTTTGCTCGCGGAATAAGGACTATTAGGTGCAAGTGCTGTGTTCTCTACAAAAAATCCTTCCGCTTCTAAAGTTCCATACACCTCATCGGTCGATACTTGCAGGAACTTTTTCACGTTGTACTTTCGCGCTAGTTCAAGTAAAGTCTGCGTTCCCATTACATTCGTCCGAACGAAAATACTCGGGTCAATAATACTCCGATCTACATGCGATTCAGCGGCAAAGTTAACAATGGCGTCAAACTCATCTCGAAATAGCGTCTCCATCGCAGTTGGGTCGGCGATATCAGCTTGAACAAAATGGTACTGCTCCGACGTTTGAACACCGGACAAATTATCTTGATTACCCGCATAAGTCAGCAAGTCCACATTAAATAGCTGATAAGCAGGATACTCTCGCTTCATATAATGTATAAAATTGCTGCCTATAAACCCGGCTCCACCTGTAACCAACACTTTCAAATCGTACACCCCCAGGACACATTGGCATCGTATATCTATATTCCTATTATCAAAAAGATGCTCTTAGTTTTTGTCCTGCTTATTCTTTAATCCAAAAACAGCTGCCTAGCGTTTCCGCAGGCAGCTGAATTGTATAAGCTATATTAATAAAGGCTGGCTATTGCAGTTGATACGCACCACGAATGAGCACGATAAGTCCTTTGGACTGTTTAGGATCAGCTTGAACGCCGCGACCGCCTCTCGGAAACAGAATTAAGTGATTGTTCCCTACGGGCTTGCCTGGTGCGATATCCAGGCCGTCAGTCATGTCTGACAGCCCATTAGCATCTGCGCTATACGCCACAGCCTTCCCAGAGCGTACGATCAACTCTCCGCCGTCTTCGACAATAACCTTAGAGCCGAAAGGCACTGTCACAACTTCAATCTTAGTTGATGATCCGCCACCAATAGGACCAAGCTTTTCCAACTCTTTTTTTACGAGTTCGGCTACAGTTGAGTCAACATAAGCTTTTGTCACAAGTGGATCCTCTTGAGAGCCAGGAGTACTGTTACCATCAGCCGATAAAGTACTAGAACCAAAAACCGATCCTGCAACAAATACAATTATCAGCAATATAACTATTGTTGCTAAGGATTTACGTTTCATCAAACATTAGTTTCCTTTCTTGATGCTAGTTTAGTTTACTTCCTTGAACCATTCTAACTGCCTTGTTGCTACTATTCTTTTCGCTGTGATTGTCTTTTCTCCTTCTTTATACTTAATTATTTCATAAACATTAAATGTTACTTTAGGATAATTTTTAATTTTTAAACTCATCTTATCGTCTGGTATATCAAGAGTAATTTCATTTTGTCCCAGCTTGAGCGCATTTTCACCACTCAGTAACGGTAATTCTTTTACAATCGACGATCCAAAATTACCATCTACAAACTCCATTTGAATTGATCTTTCTTCTTTTGTTCCTTCATAAGCATCATTTGCTGATAGATTGTAGTTGAAATCAAATGTCATGCCACTATAAGAGAATTGAGCGAGCATGGAACTCAATGACAAATTATACGCACCTATTGCTATATTTGATGTAGAATCCTGCGGAGTAGTATTTATTTGTAAATTTTTAATAGATACAGCTTGTACAAAAGCCCCTTCAATTGCAGTATTATTGCCTCCTGCTGCTTTTACCGCTGCCCCCATAACAAGTGATAAGTTATCGGTTGATAGATTTTTAGGCACCATACTGTAAAGTGTAATTAATCCCTTACCGCTAGGACTAATTTTGTCGGTTAGATTCATCACAATAACAGGGTACATCATACCATCTTTTGTCAAATAGTATCCTGCTAGACCTGGAAGTAATGCATGACGTTGTGAATCATTCTTTGCTTCTAGTTCTGTCATCAATATTCCGCTATTATCACCAACATATAGCCCAGTTCTTTTTACATCGTACTCGGATGTGTTTCCATCAGTTGTAATTTTATAATTTTGACCGTTCTCCAGTTCAGGAACGACATTCTGTTGACTGTCGGCCGTAAATGAAACTAAGTCATAAATAGTATCATTATTTTTTTCAGTCAGCACCACATTTATATTTTTGAATTCGTTATTATAGGATACCTTTGCCAATACAACATATTCTACACTTTGCTTAGAAGGTATTGTTAGAAGTGTTGTGCGAGGTATAACTTGAACGGATTCACCCTCAATTTTAACTCCGTCTAGTGAATAATATGCTGATAAATTAGGTAATGGCATTGGAGAATCAGTATTATTAGAAACTTTAATCGTAGATGTTATGACATCATAGTCTTTCCATGGTATTTTGCGTATTGATTCAAGCTTACCTTCATAATTTCCTTGTCCAGTAGTAAATGAAAGTTGTCCGTTAGGAGTCTCATTTCCTGAACCAACCCCACTCTCTGTTTTATCAATGGTATATAGTAATATTGCTGAGTCAGGATTCACATCAGTTCCTTCTTTTATTGCTGGTCTGATGATAACATCTAGCTTTTCAACATTATTAGTCTCCGTTCTGCCTGATAACGTAATCGTCTTTTTGGTTCTTGGTTTTAGCACAATTTCTGTCTCTGGCGCACCCGTCATACCATATACTTCTCCAGTATTCGTCATTAAATCTCCTGTTAGCACAGGAAGTTTTATTGATTTCTTACCCATATTTTCAAAAGCAACTGATAATATAGCCGTAGAATTTATACTATTATTGGTCATTGTTTTTTTAACAAGTGTTACTGAAACGGGTTCTCCTTGTATAGTAATCTGAGATTTCCCAATATTATTTTTTACAATTGGAATCTGAAAAGCATTATACATAATTGTTTTTTTTGTTGTTTCATCTTCAGTTCCAATCAGTACTTCTATAGCTTTATCCTTAAGAGATGCTGGAATGGTTCCATATACAAACAATTTCTTTGTTTGATTTCCATATATTTTGTAGTTACTGTCAGCTGGATCGACTTGTAATGGATAGATAGTTCCCTGCGGAGTCTTTAAATACACTTTGAATTTAGGATCCGTAAATGTACTCGATCCCTTATTTATGATATTAAGATCAAGATTAATAGCTGCTTGAGATTTACCAACCATTAATGAAGCACGTGGAATCGATAATATTAAGGGCGTATTCCCTAGGCTAATTTGTTTATATCTACCTACCGGTACTGCTGATGTGAAATTAGATTGTATGGTTGCCGAACCTATTGTCTTCTCTAAACCAGGAGAGTTAATATCAAATTTCTTTACCGATAGAATTAGACTTGAGAGTGACAATTCATCGGACACTTCTGCGTAGTAATTATATTCCTTTGTAGTTTTTGGAGCTACTCTATTGTTTTTTTTATCATCATTTAGAGATTTAACGGGATATTTCACTCCAGCCTTCGTTTGTATTCTCACCCAATAATCCAACATATCTAATTCAGTGTTACCACCATTGTAAACAGATACTTTAAATACAAATAATTTGGTACCGTCCTGCGAATATAAAATGGGGTCTTTTAAAGTCATATAACTCACACTAGATAAATTAATTGTTTTAAGAATCTTATTAAATGGAGTTTGAGTTTGTACTGCAGCTGATACAGCGGGGATGTTTTGACTATAGCTCAAGCTTGTTATACTTAAGGAACATGCTAATAATAAGACCAAAGTTTTCTTTTTCAAGCAAAACCCTCCTAAGTTAAATCGTTGTACTAATTAAACGTTTATAGGGAGGATAAAGTTTCGCCTGCACAAATAAATTAAGATACAGTTTCTTGTCATTCTTTAAAATAAATAAAGGGATCCGGCTATCGGATCCCTTTATTTTCAGAGCATTAGTTTACTGGAGTAGCTGCGATAGCTGCTAAAGCATTACCAACAGCATCTGCCAAATTACCAGGCACATAAGCAATTTCTGTAGTCGCTCCGAATGAAGTTCCTGTAAGTTTAACAGTAACTCCATCAGCTTGAAGCTGTGCATTAGTTACAGTTCCTGCAACTGATGCTACAAAACCATTAGTGCTAGCCGCTACAAACTTGGATGCATCCAATGTCTCATTGAATACAATCGTAATTTCTGTAGCAGACACAAACTTAAAGCTGTTAGCATTCTGTACAAATGTTAATGCGAGAGGTGCTACTCCTTCTCTTACAGATACCGCACCTGTGTTTGAATCAACAGAGTTAATATCGTTACGTGGAGTTGCATTGTCTTGAAGGTAAATACCATCAAGGGCAACAGATACTACATTGTTATATCCTGTTTTAAGAATTGTGATATCAATTTTGTTCGTACCTTTAACAGCAGTATAGTCTGTATTAGGAATCATACGAACGCCCTTGTTATCTTTTACTACTAGTGCAGTTGTAAGTGCAGCATTATCGATTGCAATACCGTAGTTAATAAGTTCGGAGAAGTTTACCGAAACAACATTAGTAGCAACAGTTACTGATGAAACAGAAGCTTTAATTCCATCTTTTACTGTCGTTACTAAACCACCAATTACAGGAATTGGAGTTCCAAGTGCAGTCTTAGTCGCACTTACTGGAGATGCGACTGCAACTGTTACAGCACCTGGAGTACCGTTAGCTTGTTGATCATATTGCGCATCGGACAAGAGATCCTGAGCAATCGTAAGAATGATTTTTTTGTTTGCTGCATCAAGAGTAGCACCAGTGACTGTCAAAGTTGCACCGTCTCCAGTTACTACAAAGTCACCAGCGTATACAATTGCCGGAAGAACATTGTTATCCAAAGTCAACTCAAGAGTGTTCTTGGAAGTTGCTTTGATGTTAGTTACAGCAGCAGCTACCTCCTGACCACCAGGAACAGATACCAAAGTGGAAAGCAAAGTGTTACCCGCTGCATCTTTAATATTTTTCACAATTACGCCATTAGCAACACCAGCGATATTTGCGATTGTACGGTTGTTAGTACTGGAGTTATACGCCCAACCAGCAGGCACCGTAACTTTTACAGACTTACCATCGTTCAACAATGTTACAGAAGATCCGGAAGGAAGGCTAACATAACCTACGCCAGCTTCGAAATAACCGTAGCTGTTCAGATCTTGAGCAGAAGCAGCTGTTACAGCCTCATCAAATGTGATGGAGAAGTTGTCACCAGCAGTGCTAGCTGAAGTAACTACAGGAGGTGCAGTATCAACAACATTAACTACGAATTGAGCACTCAGGCTCAAGTTAGCCAAAGAAGAAAGATCCGGCACACCTGTTACGACAAGTTTGTAAGGATTTTTGCTTGGAACTACGTTACCAGTCAATTTAATTTTAGTTTTAACTGCGTTGTTTGAGGAATCAAGAACGTACGCAGCAGATACAGTAACTGCCGTGCCATCTTTGTCAGTCAAAGTGTATGTTCCAGTAGTGTTAACGGCCTCATCGAATTCAACGATAATTTCATTTTCTTTCGATGCAGTTACAGATTTAACAGAAGGTCTTGTAACGTCTGCAGTTGGATTAACATCAGATTCTACTTTAGCAGCTTTGTTGCCAGAGTAGTCTTCTGCATTCTCAACAACCAGCTTTGTACCGAAAAGTGGGATATACGCATGGCCAGCAGTGTTATCGAACGATGCATATACAATTGTTTTGTCAGTTGCATCTTTAGACCATACTGCAGCATTCTTGACTAAACCAGCCATCCAGTAAATATCAGCAGCACTAATTTCTTCACTGAATTTCAAAGTTACTTTTTCTGGTTGTACAGCAGTGATTGTGAAAGTAGGTGCAGTAGTATCAGCTACTACATCAAAAGAAGCTTCGTTTGTACCAATTGTGAAGTTAGCATAGTCTTTAACTTTACCTACAACAACCGATACTTTATGGGAAGCAGCAGTAAGACCGCTAGCAAGGGTCAATTCGATTGTACGGCCATTAACAACAGGTTGGCCTGAACCTACAACCAATGCACCATCAATTGTGTAGTTTGAGAAGATTTTTGAATCAACATTACCTTGTACAGGCTCGCTGAAAGTCAAAACAACTTTTTTGTTTCCGATTGCTTTAGCAGAAACAAGGGTAGGGAACGCAAGGTCAGTGAAAGTAAGTTCTTTATCTTTCACTTCTTCAGCATCTTTACCAGCAGCAGATTTAACGCCAGTCAAGGATACTTTCAATTTAGTTTGTTGGCCAGTAGCCGCAGGTACCCATCCTGAAGCATCATAGATACGAACGGTTTTGCCATCTTCTAACAGGGTGATGGTATCACCTGCAACAAGTGGAGTTGTACCGTTTTTAGCATTTCCGATTTTCAAGGAATCCTTGTCGATTGGTGCCGTGTAAGCAACTTCAACTTCAGCGAAGTTTGTTTGCGTTACGGAAGCAACTTTAGCCTCTTCAACTTTCCAAGTTACTTTCGTTTTGTACTCTTTAGTTTTGTAAGTAACCGTGATTTCGGTTTCTTTGTTAGCTTCAAGAGCAGTTGTCAAAGCGACTTTAACAACTTCTTTGTCGGAGAAAGTTACTTCTACGTTCTTGGAGTCAACAACTTTAGAAGAAACGATCGTTGGAACTTGAAGGTACTGATATGCAGCGAATGCGATATCAATCGTTTGGCCGCGAGTTGCAGCGGATTTGTAATCAGTGCGAGCAGCGATCAAACCTGCGTCGATAGCAGCTTTGATGTAAGGGCCAGCCCAATCGGACGATCCTTCAACTTTTGCATCAGCAACTGGTTTCAAACCAGCAAGCAGTGCAGCAACTTTAATTACGGACTCAACCGTTACGTCAGCTTTCGGCGAGAACAGGTTGTTGCCAGTACCGTTAACCAAGCCTGCTTTAGCAGCAGCTACGATTGCACCGTACCACCATTGGCCTGCTTTAACGTCTTTGAATGTAGAACCAGTAGTTTCAGCTTTCAAACCTGCGATAGCAGCAGCGATTGTAGCGAACTGAGCGCGGTTCAGTTTGGAGCTCAATTGAGGATCTCCATTGTCAGTACCTTTCAGAACTCCTGCATCAACCAAAATCTTGTACTTATCAGCAGTTGTTGGTGCTGCTGGTGCATCAGCGGCGGATGCCATGGAGGCAAACAAGCCGAATACTAATGCGAAAGCTAGTAAAAGGGATAAACTTTTTTTCATAACCTTTTTTTCTCCTCCTCGAGAATGTATCTGTTTTGTTTGTGTGTAAGAATTATAGCTCGAATCTCTCATCGGTGTTTCACCCCCTTCCTTGAGTAGAGCATTGTCTATAATTGATGTCTGTCGGCATGTCTTTTTAGTAGATACATGTCGCAGAAACTTGTAAACGGAAGAATAGAATCGAATGCAGACATAATTACTGCAGGGTAAAATATGCCACTTTCCCCATTATACATGAGGCGCTAGTGCAGCGTAAAGAAGATTTTCATAGAGTGTTCTTGAAGAGTAGTGCTTGAGTCCCTCTTGAATTGCTCATCATGTTAAACGCATATCGCGGAGAAAAGTTGCGGATTAAATCAAATTTCTCTAACTTTTTTTAACCTATTCGTTCACGACTGAACCTTTGTTATTATGTAAGGACTTATCGCTACTCTAGTATAGCTTGGACGAAAGGGTTCGTCATTGGTAAAACATTTCCTATAGAACCAAGATAGAACAAGTAAAAGGAGGGGAAGTCCCCTCCTCTGCCCTTAATTCGTATACAGTTTCGGAAGTTTCTTTAGATCCACCATTACCTTGGCAATGATGATCGCTGCGTCACTGCGAAGTAAACGTGCTTTCGGTTCGAAAACAGATCCACGGGTAGGATCGTTGACATCAATAAGAGAGCCTCCAATAAAGCCCTTCTTAAGTATCGCCGCAACCGATGGCTTCGCATAGAACTCAATATCTGCTTCGTCTTTGAAAGACTTCTGCAGAGCTTTACGGACTTTAGCGGAATCCGTGTCCGTCTTTATGTTCAATGCTTTCGCCAACATTACTGTGGCATCTTGACGCACGATTGCGGTATCCGGTTGAAACACCTTTGGCAATGTACCGCGGACGAATCCGGCGCGAGCAGCAGTTTCAATATAACGGTAGTCCCACAAAGCATCCATATTAATGGCGTTGCCTGTATTCGGCACATCAACGAAGTGGTTCGGACCATCAAAGTTGAGTGGCAGTTCAAGAGCTCGAACGAGCATTCTCGAGAATTCTCCTCGAGTCACGTACTGGTCTGCTCCGAAAGCACCGCTAGGATCTAAAGCATTCATAATGCCTTTCGCGTAAATTGCCTCCATTGCATCACGTGCATAGGGATGACTTGTTACGTCATTAAAACTAGAACCGACTTTGCCTACGACATAGTAGCCGAACCGGCTGAAAGGTACTTTGATCGTATTCTTCTTACTATCAACCGTTCCACCAATATTCTCCCACTGCTGGATGAATGGGTCGAATCGGAACACCGTAATAAGAGTACCTACAGATTCGCGCATATTTGGATCATAGGACAAAGTCAATGTTCCCTGTTTAGATGGGATTAGTTCACGATTTGAGCTTCTGTTATTGTATAGCTTGGATGAATCCCCTTTGATGATGGCAAGAGGGTAAGGGTCGATTCCTGCGGTAACCGGATCATATCCGGCAGTAGTCGGGTCATCCGCTTGTCCTGCATCAACCCAGAAAACGGGACTAGCTTTAATAAATCTTTGCGGAAAGTTTGACGTGAACAGAATTTGCCCCAACTTCAATTGCATATCATATCCGCCAGGAATCGTCTCGAAATCGTGGCGATCGACGACTCCATCCGTAGGATTGGCAATCGCGAACATGACATTATTATCTTTGTAAACTTGACCTTTCAAGTTGTCCGCAACATTATAATCGCGACGGATTAAATTCGTTCCGCCTGGAAAGGTTAAGTTTAATTGACCACTAAACACCTTTAGGGAGCTTTTCATAGTCAACATATCTTGAGCACCTGGGATATTCTCCGGTGCAAATGTGATAGGGAATGAATCTTTAATGCTCTCATTGGCGTTCTTGATTTCCACATCAATTTTATTCTCTTTATTCGGCTTCAACCCTTTGACGATTGCCTTGAAAGCAGGCACTTCTGTTGGCAATCCCCCCACCAAAACACCATAATCCAAATAAGTAACCTTGGTTGCTGGAACTTTGTTGATAGTTACCGAGTCTGCTCCAGGCGAAGTAAGGATCACTTCGACGAAACTTTGATTAACCGTCCGTTTCTCTGACCTTGGCGTAATGATGGTATATGGTATCGAAGTCGGATCGACTTCCAACCGATAAGTAGCCCGCGGGCCATTCAATCCACCGTTGTATACTGCAATACTGTACACCTTGGAGCTGCCGTCGAACGGAAGCTTCTGGTCCGTTAAAATAAATGAAAATGATTGCGTATCGTAGTTATAGATTACCCTCAGTTGTGATGGCGGATTAGTTTCTCCGCCATTACCATTAATGATATCTCCCGTATTGGAAGTGAAAAGGTTTGTTCCCATATTCCAAACAAGATCCGAAGCAAAATCCGGAGAGGAAATAACCAACATATAATTATCGGCTTCGCTTCCTAACCCTGCATTGCTCAATTTCGCTTCTACATCTACCTCGTTGGATCCTAAGTTAATGAAATCGAAGGTTCCATAAACGTTCATTTCTGCTTCCTTAGTCGTATAGAGTGGACCTTTCTTTGGAAAATTCGGGTCGTTCGCCAACGGAATTACCAAGTTAGAGGAGTAAGGATATACACCATCCGTACTCGGAGCTGGAATAACTGGTAAATTTGTCGGGACGATTGTAACTTTAATGGTGCTCTCATAATTGTTTTTCGAAGTCCTGTAAACAAACTTAATGAAGTTGTCCCCGGTTTTGTTCAAAGCATTGAAGGCAGCTTGATAGCTATCCGGTATCGTATCTGCATCTGCACCATCTGCCGTATCTAATACAAATTTATTACTAACCGTATCCTTAATGAGCTTCATCTCTGTATTGTTGATATACAAAAATGCCGTTTGAGCTGCTACAGGCGAAGTCGTTGGTGCATATAGGATCTCGCTTATATTCGGCACGTTAAACAATTCGCCCGCAAATTTCTGGAAAGTCGTCACAATCAATGAGTTGATTCCGGCAGTCGACAGCATAGTCGTATCATATTCAATCTGCATTCCGTCAAATACACCCGTATATTTAACGAACGGTCCATATAAAAGTGTAATTGGAATGTCATTATATGGATCAGTAGAGACTGCAGTATGAGTTCCAGCTGACTTCATTTGAAATCTTAGCTTCATGCTTCCTGCGCTAGGAAGCTTATTTAGAGTAACGAATACTCTCAAGAAAGGAGTATCCACCCCGTTAACGTTTATGATTTTCACGTAAGAATTCGGTAAAACCTTATAACTATAATCTTTAGGTGTCGCCGCATCGCCAGTATTATCGGCATTCGTCTTGTTCCCTGCCGGCGTATTTACGTTGATGAGTTCCAACAAATCTGATGGCGTAGCCCCTACCCAAGTAGGATCGTAATTCCCGATTAACAGTTCCACACCTGTCGGCAAGGAAAACAAAGTAGCATTTTCCATGTCCGAACTTTCTGCGGTTGATAAGTTGGTAGCCGGAGTGTATCCCGGTATATAATTAATATCTTGAATGTATGACAAGGTACTGTCCCTAAGTTTATAAAAGAACGTACTGGATTCATCAGTGCCCGGAGTGGGCAGTTTGGATTGGTTCCAACCCATAAAACGAAGAGTATGTGATGTATCGAATGTCAGGGCACCAGCTCCACTGCCTGAAGTTCCAAGAGGCTCCGACAAGTCCACAGTAATAAACTGGTCGGTTGGTTGCGGCGCAATTAGCGAAGGGTTGGTTACGGTTGTGGCGTTAGCATATCCCGCCCCATCCTCGTTAACTTGAATTTTCTGTCCAGCAGCTCCAAAGAGTGCGGCGGGAGTTGCTGAGTATCCTGCTGGCACAGGTGGGGGGCCTGCGCTTGCAGGGGTCCATGTCCACCCCGGATTCGGGTTGAAATCAAAGGTTGTACTATTGTAAACAATAGGCACGATAGCTTTACCCGTTACTTTTACGGCAGCACCTGTCGGTATGGAGAAGTTGGTGCTACCGGATAAAAGGGTCGAAAGGGTTTCACCAGGGTCGGCGAAATCAGCGTCGGCATTAAGATCCTTCTGCGAGACAAGAGTTAAATCATAGAAGGTGACCTCTCCATTGTAAAAAGCAATTTCTCGAGTCGTCTCTACGTACTGCGTATCATTAAATACGCGAATAGTAACAAGGTTCATCCCTTTTTTCAGGTTGACCGGCGAGGCGACGAAACTGTAATCCGATGAACTAGATATGGAGTATGTATTGCTCTTGTTGCCAATAATAACGGAAACTTTAGTGGCATTAGGCGCTTTACCGCTAATGCTGATATCCGTATTCGCTTTGCCCATAGAAGCGGTAGAGTGAACCACTGTCGTTTGCGTTTCATTAATGGTAAACACAGAACCATTCAATCCAGCCGTCAAATCGTACAGCATCGGACTATTGCGATATTCGACGTACACCGATTCTTCTACGAGCGATACGCCTTGTGTACCCGAGAAAGTAATCTTGTTCATTCCGGGAAACAATTGAATGTTGAAAATCGTAATGGTTGTGCCGTTAAAAGTAATGTTCCCCGTTTGGTTTTCATTAGACGTGATAACCGCTTGGTTAGAGGGATTAATGTTGTATACGCTATATTTAACGCTAGCTGCATTCACGTTATTGATCGTTCCCGTTAAAGTTACCCTATCGTTCGTTGTAATCCGGGCCGAACCAACGGTATATTGTTCGTTAATGAAATTAAAATTATGAGCACTCGCTGCCTGTACACTTGCCCGTTGGAGCGGCAACATGGTTATGACGAGAGCGAAGACTAGTAAAATGGACAAAATCTTCTGATTCCTCACTGACAAATCCTCCTCATGAATAACTTAATCAATTGTGCAAGAAACAATTTCTCTGACTAGCGGTCCTCCCTATTGGCAATCAACGCCTTTTTCGACAACATGTACCATTAGACGCTATTAGCCCTGCAAAAGTTCTGTACCTTTGTTATCGGCATCCGGGAGGAAATGTTTAGACGAAACGACGAAAAAAAGACTCGATCGCACAACCTTATTTGCATAAGGAAGCACAATTGAGTCTTTGGTCATGTATGAGTGCTGTTTACTTACCCCGACTATCCGTTTGAGGCTTCATTCGCAGTCTGGCCAAGAAATCGAGTACAGGGCGGCGGGACTGGTCAACGATTCCGATGAGTTCGGCACCGATCTGCAATAGGAAGACGAGCGCGCAGATGACGATGAACGTGATCCAGTTGCCTAGGCCTGAATTCGATATAGCGGACTGTACGACTGCGCATGTCCCGAAGAAGGCTGCTATCGCGTAGATGATAAGTACTGTTTTGCGATGGCTGAAACCGAGCTGTTGAAGGCAGTGATGCAGATGGCCTTTGTCAGGAGCGAAGATTGGTTTCTTCTGAACCCAACGGCGTACGATTGCGAAGAATGTATCCGACAACGGAACACCGATAATGAGTAACGGCGTTACGAAGGACACGATCGTAATTTGTTTGAACCCGAGCATGGACAGCGTCGCCAGAGCGAAACCGAGGAAGAGCGAGCCCGAGTCTCCCATGAATATTTTGGCAGGATGGAAGTTGAAGAACAAAAATCCACCGATTGCGCCGAGCAGTACCGCAGAAAGAAGAATAACCGTTTCATTCCCCATTAGAATGCCCATGACGAGAATGGTAGCGACTGCGATACCGGAAACGCCGGCTGCCAGCCCGTCCAATCCGTCAATTAAGTTAATCGCGTTCGTGACGCCGACGATCCAGAGGATCGTAAGCGGGATGCTGAGCCATTCGCCGAGCGGCTGCATAGAAGAACCGAAAGGAATGTTCAGCAAATTAATTTTAACGTCATAGCCGAAAACGACGATACACGCCGCGCCGATCTGCACGAGCAATTTTAGCTTGGCGGACAAGTCGAACTTGTCATCGAGCGCTCCGAGCAAGACGATCAACGTTCCCCCTACGAGGAGTGCGCTAATCAAGTTGCGGTCGTACTGGCTGAGTGTGCCATCGGGCAGCCAAGGCAATATAAGTAACAATCCTACCGTGAACGCAGCATAGATAGCCACTCCGCCCAGTCGAGGCATAATTCGCGTATGAACTTTTCGGTGATTCGGCACGTCGATCGCACCGATGCGGATCGCCAGTTTCTTCACGAGCGGTGTTAGAACAAGCGCAAGCGCCATTGCCGCGATGAATGAAATCAATCCCACTCCAAGCATCCAACCAGACACCATCTACAACTCCCCTTTTTGTGTACCGGAATGAATTATACTCCCGTCGCTAGGAATTCAACAAGGTGAACATTCTGTCGTTTTCCGCCATTTTGCACGATTTTCATTATTTTCATGACCGTTTTCATAATGGATTGCTTTGTTTCAGGACTTTTTCTCCGTCTTTAATCACTTTGAGGGCAAATTGAGGCAATACCAACATTCTCTTGTAGCGGGATGGTTCCTGAATTAACCTGTAAAACCACTCCAAACCCATCTTGCGAAAAAGCGCCGGTGCGCGCTTAAGTTTGCCGGAAACGACGTCAAAGCTGCCTCCGACCCCCATCACGACCGGAACTCCGAGCACATTCTGATATTTCTCAATCCAAGGCTCCTGATTCATCGTGGAACGGGCAACGAACAGCAAGTCGGGATTAGCCGCCCTAATCGCCGCAACTACCTCACCATCTTCCCTATCCGTAAAATAACCATCCCTGTACCCGACGAAACGCATTGCTGGATATTGTTTTTGCAAATTAGCGTACGCGGTTTGAATGATCTCAGCCGACGCTCCCAGCAGGTATACGCTCCAGTTCCGCCGTTCGCCCTCTTGCAGCAGCTCATGCATAAGATCGAAGCCGGCTACGCGTTCTTTGACCGGCTGTTTGAGGTGGCGAGCCGCCCAGACGACGCCTGCGCCATCGGGAACGACGAGTTCGGCGGTCGATAACGTTCGATGGAAGGACGGATTTTCGAGACCAACCATGAGCATAATCGGATTCCCCGTCACCACCCGGTGCGGGCGATGCGAAGCGATAGCCTCGGCAAGGTAGCCGACCGTTTCCTGCATATTCATCTTGGAAAATGGTACGCCGTACAGGGAAACCGTTGGATACGGCTTCGGATTGGGGTTCACTTTTGGGTCACTCTCCAGCTAATGTGTTTTCGCCGATATCCCATTCTCTCAGAAATCAGTTATTGGTGTTACGAAAATGAAATAAATTTCACGTAATTTTAATGAATTGCTCCAAAACGGCAATTGCCTACACTAAATACGTATGTACTCGATGATTTGTTGCGCGGGGCGAGTTGCCTCTTGTTTGAGACGTTGGATCGCGGCTCCGCAGGATTGGTGCCATTGCTCGGGATTGCGCAAGATTTCGGTTGCCTGATGCGCCAGAAGATCCGGATCGAGCGAGTCTGTCGTGCCGACGGCGCGTTGACCGAGACGCTGCAAGAACTGGTCGATCTTGGGATCGTACGATAGCCCGAGAAGCGGGATCTCTTGATTCGCCGCATAGATGAGCGAATGCAAGCGCATGCCGATGAGCAGAGCGCATCGGCCAACCTCCCGCAGCATCAGCTGCGGGTCATCGTGCGCCGGGGCCAGCTCCGCTGGGACCCCGGAGCCCGCTAGCCGTTCCATCACGTAGCGGGACGCATCCTCGTCCGCCCCGCGATGGAACGGCAAGAAGCGCAGCCGGACGGCATGGCGTCCGGCCAGCGCTTCAAGCGCGGCAGCCGCGCGGTCCAGGTCCGCGCGGTCGCTGCGCCAGAACCTGACGGACACGCCTACCACGGGTAGCGTGTCCTGCCCGGATGCCGCGGTCACGGCATCCACCGCCCCCGGCAGGCCGCTATCCTGCTCGGCCCCCGTACCCTCGCCGCTCCCCGCCGGCAAGCCCATGACCGGATCCGGCACCACTTCAATGCTGGCCGGCGGTACGCCATAACGGCGCAGCAACGTCGCCGATTCTTCGTCGCGCACGGATACATAAGCAGCGCGCTTGAACGCCCTCGCTATAAAAGGCTGAAAAACCCGCCGATTCACCGGACCGATACCTTGCGCGTATACGAATGTCGGCTTTCCGCACCAGCGTGCCAACGCCATAATTCCTAAATAATACGGGATGGAGCCGAGCCCCGTTGCGTCCTGCAACAAGCTCCCGCCTCCGCTGATGAGCCCGTCGCTGCTTTTCAGCGCTTTTCTCACTTCTCCGAGCTTCGTCCGATGGACGGCTTCCACGCCATACTGTCTCTGCGTCCATTCAGGATCACCTGAAAGCACGATAGGCTCAACCTTTATCCCCGCATGCGCTGCAGCTTCTTCCAACGCTGCCAAAATGCTCTTAAGTACCGCCTCGTCCCCGCTGTTGCGAAAACCGTAATATCCCGAAAGAACCAAACGATACGTTTTGCGTCCTTCCCCTGCTCGACCCTTAGCACGATCTACGATTTGACACAGCTCCTATCTATCGCAAATAAGCTCATCATAAGCTTACCATTTACTCGTATCACCCATAAACTGCGCTGAAAGTTGAAAATAACGTTACTTCATTTTGTCGGATCACCTTCATTCCTACCTGCTAACCAACGGAACTCCCTACCTAGGTACAAATAACATGACTAAGCAACATTATCCCCCGCGCCACCAACAAATCTTAGCGAAGGGGATAATGGCACATCCTAAGAGGGTTACAAACATTTACTCGTATACCCGTCCTGAGTCAAAGGGATATCGCGAAAGCTACCTCACCCAACTCACCCCACCTAAACCGCCGACCTAGCGCCCCTCACCCATCTGTCCCAGACTTTCTCGCCGATCTGCCATACCGCGATGATGGCAAGGCCGATTAATACGCCGATGCCAAGACCGAGGAAAATGCGGATGAGCGACAGCAGTAGAGGCGTGTGAATGTGCGCGAATGTATCGACAATAGACAGTTGCCCAATCGTTCCAGCAATAAGCAGAACCATTGCCCAACGGTAACGAAGCGCCAAGAAAATGCCAACAAAGAACAACGGGTGGCCTAACAGAAACTCCTTGGTACGCGGTCGTACTCCGAAAGTATTTTCCAATATCGAACGGAACTGCATTTCCAGACCCGATACTTGTCCGGCATTACCCGTTCTGGTCAGATAGTACATGCCCGCCGCGCCGAGAATTCCGATACCGACGATCCAGAGAACCGTTAGCGGCATGGACAGAATTCTTTTCGTATTCCCGAGAACCGTATCTCCCGAGCCGTATAAGAATACATATAAAGCGACCAAACCAATTGGAACGAGATGCAGCAGGCTTACGCCGCGGAATTGCTGCAGAACCAAACTATACGAAATGTGATTAAGCAGCGCTACGATGAACGGAATAGCCGCCATGGAAAGAATCGTCGTCCGAACAAGCAGCAGCACGGCGCCGCCCAAACGTCGGGAGCCCGAAATCGGCTCATTCCCTGCCGACTCTCTCAGTACGCGCAGCCGTTTAATAAGCAACACGACTGAAGCCGTCGGTGCGGCTATCGCGGCGAACAGCGCCAAAGCTTGTACCATCAGCGTGGAATTCAACACATACAATCCCGCTCCGCCAATGGAACCTATAACAAGTACAGGAAGCAGCAACGAAGGAAGGAACAGTCCGAGAGTTAACGCGCACAGGGCGATGGCTCCGAGAGCGGCCAAACCGCGCAATATTGTTTCCTGAGGCGCTTTGTGCACATCGAACGCATTAGGCACGCCCAGCTCATAGCCAAAATCCTTCAGCTGATGAACGACGCCTTTAGATTCTTCATCCCCATGCAGGACATCGATAATATTGCCCAACGGATGCGAGACTTTTCCTTTCACCGCATCTCTGACCGCTATCGCGTTCAAGTACAGCAAACGTATGCTGCGATCCTTAACCGCCAGCACGAGCCTGTCTTCCAGCACCGGATTCTTGATTGTCGTCATCTCCGCTTCTCCGACGGAGTGAGCCCTGATCGCATTATATTTAAGCAGGTTGGCTAGATTGGCCATCCCTTTCTGCGGTACTTTCAAGTTTTCGAAAATCGCGACACCGATATTGTGCGCCTTTAGCTCATTAGCGAACCGTTGCACACCTCCGAATTTCATTCCTTTGCCAAAGCCTGTTACAGCATCCCCATCGAACACGATGCGGGAAACTCCAAGATCCTGAAACGATTGCAGCCACTTGTCCATCTCGGCCGCATCGAACGGATCGAACCGGTCCGACAACCGTGGAACGATCTGGAATCCGGCGTCCTTCAGCATTTTCATCGCGATAGGGTTAGGCTGCATGGGACGCAAATAAGCATCGTCATACCCCATGTTAATACGCAGCCCCGAATGGTCTTTGACAGACCAATTCGTAACGTCCGCGCCATGGTGCTTAAACGCCCATTCGATGATCGGACGAAGCACTTGCTCATGCTCCGGATTGTTGAATATCACATAAGTGCCGTTATCCTCCGTAGGAGAAACTCGCCCCTCCAGCAAAGCTGCTTGAGATGCATTGTAAACATTCACTTCCGTCGCCCAGGAAAGCTCTTCTAACGTGCTTTCGAAAACGGCCATCCCATTTACTCCCGCATCCTTCAGAAGCTTTAATTGCTCCTGCACGAAAGCCTGCGGGTTCGCCTGCGTATTACCAATCTGCAACAAATCACGATAGTCCATGACGATAGCTACTTTATCCGATGAAGATTCGGTTTGCACCCTCGCATACATGACCGGCAAAGCTGCAACGACGCCAACCAGTACGATCCACCAAAGCCATTTCGCCAATCTCGAATTCCAAGTGTTCAGCCATTGAGGCACAACGGTCACTCCTTCATTTCAACTAAGCTAGCGAATCCACACGAGCCATTACGACGTCAACTAGCCGCTTTAGGGAAGCCGATGCCCCATCTAACCCCGTACCGCGTACCGCAAAATAAACCTTGATCTTCGGCTCCGTCCCCGAAGGCCGCAAGCAGAACCATGAGCCGTCAGCGAGCAGGAACTTTAGAACATTTTCCGAAGGCAGTCCGTCTAAGCCTTTCGCATAATCGAGCGCTTGGGTAACGGATATGCCGGCAATTTCCGTTGGCGGGTTCGACCGCCAATCGTTCATGATCGCGCCAATCTGCTCTACGCCATCCTTGCCTTTAAGCGTGCGGGACTCCAATTTCTCCAGATAAGTGCCGTATTCGGCATAAAGCCCTAGCAATACTTCATATAATGTCTTTCCTTGCGACTTATAATAAGCGGCCGCTTCGCAGATCAAGAGAGAAGCTACGACGGCATCCTTGTCCCTCGCGTACGTCCCGGTCAAGTACCCGTAGCTCTCCTCATAGCCGAATAGGAACGTATGGGAGCCCGTCGCTTCGAATTGCGACATTTTCTCTCCAATATATTTGAAGCCCGTAAGCGTGCTGAATACTTCGCAGCCGTAGGACGAGGCGATGTCCGCCCCCATCTCGCTCGTTACGATTGTCTTAATGACAGCGCCGTTAGCGGGTAGTTTGCCCTGCGCCTTCAAATTCGATAGCAAATAATGGACCATAAGGGCTCCGGATTGGTTTCCCGTCAGTACGACGAATTCACCCTTGTCGTTCTTCACGACCGCGCCCATCCGATCGCAATCCGGATCCGTACCTACGATGATGTCTGCTCCGACTTCGTTAGCAAGCTTGATCGCAAGGGTAAACGCTTCTTGCTCCTCCGGGTTCGGAGATTTGACCGTCGGGAACATCCCGTTAGGCTGCTCTTGCTCCCATACGACGCTCACTTTGGAGAAGCCCGCTTGCGCGAGTACCCGTTGGATGGGAATGTTGCCGGCGCCATGAAGAGGCGTGAAAACAACGCCCAGCGCTTCTCCGGCCCCGCCCTTGATGACGTCAGGCTGCACCGTCTGAGCGACTACCGTATCCACGAAGCGTTGATCGTCGCCGTCGCCCAGCCAGCATAGAAGACCTTGCTTCTCCGCTTCGTCTTGCGTCAGCCGCTTCACTTTATCGAAAGAACCGATGTCGCGGATATGGTTGATTACCTGCTCCGCTTGGTGCGGAACAAGCTGTCCGCCGTCTGCGCCATATACTTTGTAGCCGTTATACTCCGGCGGGTTATGGCTTGCCGTCACGACAATGCCTCCGGTCGCTTTCAAATCGCGAACCGCGAATGACAATTGAGGCGTCGGACGAAGGGAACGGAACAAATAGGTGCGGATTCCGTTCGCCGCGAGGACGCATGCGGCCTCCAACGAATAGACATCCGAGTTGCTACGAGAATCATGCGCGATAACGACCGATGGAGAAGCAGATTCGCCAAGCAAGAAGTTCGCGAACCCTTGGGTTGCCTTGCCGATGACGTAACGATTCATCCGGTTCGTTCCCGCGCCCATGACTCCGCGTAATCCGCCCGTCCCGAATTCAAGGTCCCGATAGAACCGATCTTCGATTTCCCCGGCCTCGCCGCTAATACCGCGAAGTTCTTCTTTTGTCTGTTCATCTATGTTCGGATCGTTTAACCAAGCTTCGTATAGTTGTTGCGGATTTGTTGGCATCATTATTCTCTCCTTCTCCACTAAGTCATTTTGACCGTTTCAGCCTTTTACCCCTTATTGGGATCGGACAAGGCAAACATAAGCTCTCCCTCGGCGACAACGGTATCTCCCACGCGGGCCGTTCCGCGGCCTTTGCCGATCGGACCCTTCAAGCGCGTAACTTCCAGCTCCAGAATCAGCGTATCCCCCGGCTTAACTTGACCGCGGAATCTGAATTCGTCTATTCCCGCGAAGAAGCCTAGCTTCCCTTTGTTCTCCTCGAGCGCCAGCATGGCGACTGTCCCAACCTGCGCAAGCGCTTCTACGATCAACACGCCCGGCATAACCGGATAACCCGGAAAATGGCCAACGAAAAAAGGCTCGTTCATCGTAACGTTCTTGAGCCCGACCGCCCGTTTGCCGGGTTCAAGCTCCAGAATCCGGTCGATCAACAGAAAAGGAGGGCGGTGAGGAATTAATTCTTGTATTTGTACAATGTCCAACATGTTATGTTTCCTCCTATTTTGGGCGCATAAGCCGCTTCCGGCAGACAAATAATACATTCATCCCTGAAGCGAACTGCAGTCGCCAAGGTTGATATAAGAGAGCTTGCCGCCGCCCGCCGTTCGACCAGCCGGCGGCGGGCTCTTTTGTGCGAAGAGACTACGACGGCGTTCGGTTCAAGTTTTTGAATGTCACGAAGTATATAACCGAAGTCACGAAAGATAACGCAATTCCGCACCAAAGGACGAACACTCCTCCAGGCAGCTCGAGAAACATCATCATGATGGCCGCATAGTAGAGTATCGTGGTCGCTTTGCCGAATAGATTAGCCTGTACGGTTTTTAATCCGCGGAAGTGATACACCGCCGAGCCGATAATCATGACCAGCTCTCTGAACGCCATAACCGCAAATGCCGCCCAGGGGATCACGTTCTTGATTAGAAGCGCCAAAACAACGGTAAGCATCATCAGTTTGTCTGCCAGCGGATCAAGCATGCTGCCCGTCACCGTCACTTGCCCGCTCCGGCGCGCAATGTAGCCGTCCAGAAAATCGGTTAGCCCGGCAACCAGCAAAGTGCAGAGAGCCGCAATGGATTGGCCGTTCAAATATAATAATAAAAACAAGGGGATTAACACAAATCGGGATGCGGTCAACATATTGGGTACATTCATTCCCGGTTTTCCCCCATTTTCTCTAAAGTTCCCCATCATTATAACGCTCACCCCTACAAATGAAAACTCCCCGGAAAGAAGCCGGGGAGTTGCTTGTCCCGGTTGCAAGGCGCAGGCCAGGCTTCAGCCGCCTTCCGCGAACACGAGATCGTACATATGCTTCCATGTGCCGGAATCGAATACGTCGGACATGGGTTTGTCCCCCAGAATGACATATCCGACCGCCAATCCAACGATTAATGCCGCAATGCATAATACAGGAATAATCAATATTTTAATGCTCGTCCATATCACTCGGGCAATTACCCTTCCTGAGGATCTATTGCTATTGTCGGTAGGACGGGAAGTTGCTGTCATGAAGATTTCGTCTCCTTAGGCGCACAACAGGATGAACGGTCGTTACGCCGTTATCCGACCCGTGAATCAACCACGCAGGTTGTTGGCCATTCCCATCATCTGTTCGCTTGAGGAAAGTGCCCTTGCGCTAAGTTGATACGCACGTTGTACGATCATCAAATCAGTCATCTCATCCGCCATGTTTACGTTGGATTGCTCCACGAAGCCTTGGCGCACGGATATACCGGTTTCTCCGTTGGGAAGCGCGGCAATATTGCGTACTGCATCATTCGGATTCACATTCGCAGGTATTCCGTAAAGATTGTCGGCAACCGCCTGCAACAATTCAGGATTAGTTACCTGCACTAATTTAAGCTTACCCAGATTAATCGGGGTTGTCCCTTCATTGCCTACGGCCGTTAATGTGCCATCGGCCGCGATGCCGAGGTTGTAGCCTTCCGGAACGCGGATGAAATCTTCCCCGTTACCCGTATCTCCTACGATGTATTGTCCGGAGTTCGTAACGAGTACCCGATCCCCATTGGCATCGGGCATCAGCTGAAACGGACCATGCCTCGTAAAAGCGCGCGCACCGTTAATGTCTCCATCCGTCCGAACTTCGAAAAGACCGTTGCCTTCGATCGCGACGTCCGTCATATTCCCGGTCTGCTGAAGAACGCCTTGAGACAAATCGGTCTGCATGGCCGCTATTCTCGCGCCCCAGCCTTCAGTGAAACCAAGCGGTGTCCGCCGTCCCGGTTGCTTAAAATCGTCTATATGAGGGTTAAGGCTTGTCATAATATCTTCAAACACCGCGGTCTTGCGTTTGTAACCGACGGTGTTGGAGTTGGAGATATTGTCGGCAAGCATATCCAGCTTCTGCTGAAGGGCGCCCATGGATGCGGACGCAATGATCATGGAGCTGTTCACTTAGGAGTTCCTCCTTATCGTGTCTGTTATACCCTGCCAACATCGTTAACGGCTTTATCCAAGCTGCGGTCATAAGTCTGAATGACCTTCTGATTCGCTTCATAGGCTCGAAGAGCTCCCATGATATCGATCGCCGATTGGGCGGAATCCACGTTGGAACGCTCCAAATATCCTTGGCGAACTTCGACTCTTTCGCCTGCGACGATCTGACGGATACCCGCCGGGTCGCCGGCATAACGGAAACGGCCGTCACCTTCGCGAATGAGGAGATTGGGATTATCTACGCGCATGATTCGAAGTTGAGGCGCGCCTTGCAGCGCCACCCCGGTAGTCGAATCCACGAGTCTGCCTTCCGCGGTTACCCCGACTTGCTCCCATGGGACGGTCACTACGACAGGCTGGCCATTCGCACCCACAACCGTAAGTCCATCCGAGGTAAGAAGGGTGCCGTCAGGAGCCGTCTTGAAGCTCCCGTTTCTCGTATACTGTTCTTCGCCTTGAGCGGACAATACGGAGAAGAAAGCTTGAGGCTTATAGCTCACATTGCCATTCGCGTCTACGGACTTGCCCGACGCGTCAAACGTCGTGCCATTCACTAGTATATCGGACATAAGCGCCAGATCTTGAGGGCGATAGGTTTGCTGTAAATCCCCTTGGCCCATTTGCATCAGGTTTTCTTCCGCGAACACGCCGGTGCTTAGCTTGCCAAGGCTGCCTTGCGATGGATTGTCCCCGCCCATTGCCGAGATCAGCATGTCGGGAAAAGAACGGACGACCGCATTGCTGCCTTTGAAACCCGGAGTGTTAATGTTAGCGATATTATTCGTAATCGTATCGTGGCGCCGTTGTTGGGCCAGCATCCCGGACGCGGCTGTATATAAACCTCTTAACATGGAGCTTCCTCCTCGTACGCACGATTTAACCGAGCTTGCGGGTCATTTTGTCCAAATGGTCTAGCATGATTCCCGTTCCCTTAACGACGCAGTGCATCGGATCTTCCGCGATGAGCACCGGCACTTTGATCTCATCGGCGAGCAAAGCATCCAGTCCGTCAAGCAGCGCTCCGCCTCCGGTGAGAATAACGCCGCGGTCAATGATGTCCGCGGACAACTCCGGAGGCGTGCGTTCCAATACCGTCTTGGCTGACGCTACGATGGACATGACGGGCTCCCACAAGGCTTCGCGCACTTCATCCGAATGAATTGTAACCGTAAGGGGAAGTCCGGTAACCATATCCCTGCCGCGGATATCCATCTCTTCCCTGCGGCCGCCTAGATAAACGGTACCGATCTTAATCTTAATGTCTTCGCTCGTGCGTTCACCGATCAGCAGCTTATATTTGTTCTTTATGTATCGCATGATCGCGGCATCGAACTTGTCCCCCGCGACTTTAAGAGAAGAGGCGGTTACGACGTCGCCCATGGAAAGGACGGCAACATCCGTCGTACCTCCGCCTATATCGACTACCATATTGCCGCTCGGTTGGAATATATCCATGCCCGCCCCGATCGCAGCCGCTTTCGCTTCTTCCTCAAGGAATACCTCTTTGGCTCCGCTTCTTTCAGCTGCTTCGCGGATTGCTTTCTGTTCCACGGACGTTATGTTAGTAGGAGCGCATATCAGGATGCGCGGACGACTGTACCAGTTCCGACCCCCGACGCGCTGGATGAATGCCTTAAGCATCATATCCGTAACTTCAAAGTCGGCAATAACGCCGTCCCTAAGCGGACGAATCGCGATAATATTGCCCGGAGTACGCCCAACCATCCGGTGGGCTTCCTCCCCTACCGCAAGCACTCTGCGGGTGTCGCTTTCAATGGCGACAACTGAGGGTTCGTCGAGCACCACTCCCTTGCCCTTTACGTGAATGGATACGTTAGCCGTACCCAGATCGATTCCAATGTCTTTGCTAAACATGCGTCTATTATCCCTCGCCAAATATGGAGTGTCAGGTACCGTAATAGGTTAATATTCGCTGCTCCTGCGTAATATCCTTCTTTTTTCTCGACAACATTAGCAAAATTATGCTTTACCCACTGTCATAACTTCCCGTTTTTTGATCGTCGTCTTCTTGTATTTGATTTTGGTCGCTTCTCCTCCCCTTAGGTGTCGGATTGACTTATGATACTCAAGGATGTGCTTTACCTGGTCCGCCAAATCCGGATTGATTTCCGGCAGCCGCTCAGTCAGGTCTTTATGCACCGTGCTTTTGGAGACGCCGAATTCTTTGGCTATCGTACGCACGGTATTGCGCGTCTCCACAATGCTTCGGCCAATCTTGATCGTGCGTTCCTTGATGTAATCGTGCACGCTCCCGCCTCCCTGCTGAAATAGATTGGTACAGTATATGAGGGGCGCGGTCACTTATTCTAGGTTGCCAAGCCTGACAAGCTAGGAAAGTCCCTTTTATGACGTAATTTATAGGTCTAGCTTACTCCGGTGTGCATCTTTAGCCCTAACAAAAAAGACGGAAAGGGGTTCCCCTGCCGTCTTTCGGACATGTTTATTTCGTTATTTGTCGGCTTTTCCAACGATTACGACGTTCGGATGCTGCTGCAAATCGAGCATGTAAGGAGTTTTCGCGACTTTGCCGCCCGCTTCGCAAAAAACTTGCACGAGCGGACGCTGAATGGGACGACCTGCCGTCTCCATTACCACCGCAACCTGCCCGCTGCTCAGCTTCACCATCGTTGAAACCGGATAAATGATTACGTGATTAAGAAAAGATTTGATTAGTTCCCATTCGAACTCATAATTTCCGGCAGCGAATAAATATTCGATCGCTTCTCCGGGATCATAAGCGTTTCGGTGGTGCCGCGGAGAACCCAAAGCATTGTAGACGTCGGCCAAGCCGACGATCTGCGCGTATTCCGGTATGCTATCGTTCTTCATGCCGAGCGGATAACCCGAGCCGCGATAACGTTCATGATGCAGCAGGGCGCATTGGGCGGACGTCGGCGGAACTTCCTTCATCGTCTTTAACACGCGATAGCCTTCGCTAGTATGTTGTCGCATAAGAGCGAGCTCCGCTTCGCTCAACTCTCGGTTCACCTTGGTGAAGTCCATCGGCAGCCGGGTCATGCCGATATCGCTGAACAATGCCCCGACCGATAATTCATACAGCTTGGCGCTATCGTATTTCTGCGCGGTACCGATAATGCTGGAGCATAAAGTAACGTTAAGCGCATGCTCGAACAATACGCGATCCGTCAGCATCATGACTCCCAGCTCTTCCGCGAGCGCGGGCTGGGAGCTGATCTCCAGCAATATGTCCCGGAACTGTTGCCGAAAGTTGCCTTCCGGAAAAGGCAATGCGATGCGATCCGACATCAAGCCCTTCTCGACGTATTCCGAGACTAGCTTGACGGCTTCCTCGCGAGCCCTCTCATCGTTCTTCATCTGATTGATGTCCGGCCTATGAAAGGATAAGCTCGAGGAAGAGAATAAGAGGTTGCGCTTTGCTTCTTCAGTCGAAGGACCGATTGTCGGAATCATCAAATGCACGACTTTGATATTAAGAGCTTTAAGTCTATTTATATAATGTTCGGTAAGAACGGTGCCAGCCTCTAGCATGACTATGCCATTGTTTCCATGAACCGATTTGGCGAGCACGTCACCGCGCTCCAGCTCCATTATCCCAACAATCCTCATGGTACTCTACCTTTCCGTCGGAAGTAGATAAGCATCTCTATGTCTATTGAAAATTATGACATATTAAAGCTGACATTGTCGAGATAACATTAACAAAAAATAGAAATAGGGCGACCTATTCGCATCGTCTGCAAATGGTTCGCCCTATATCTATTGAATCGTTTACTTAGCGGTTTTGATCAACGTGCTCGGATTGACCGAAAGTCCGTTATTACGGACCTCGAAATGCACGTGCACGCCTTCTGCGGGTTCGGACTCGCTTTGTCCGGCAGTCGCGATCGTATCGCCCTGCTCGACCTCGTCGCCGACTTGAACTTTCAAGTCGGTTAAGCTTTGATAGACGGTAACCAATCCGTTCGGGTGCTCGATTTGCACCTCGTAATTATTGGCCGGAGTCTGGCTCGCAACCGTCACCTTACCGCTAAGCGCAGCTAAGACGTCGAACGCCGCGGCGTCTTTGCGGGCTAAATCGGTAGCCATGTGCGGAGAGAACGTGTTGTTGTACTCGACCGTAGCCGCTTCGCGTTCTGCCGCGGATGCCGTTGCATCATAGAACGGCATGATCGTGGTCATTTCCTCGATCTTGTCGACCGGCCAACGGAGAGTTTCTCCATTAGCTGCTGCTTGGACGGCTTGAGTGTCTGTTTTTCCGCTTGCGGTCCCATCGCTTTCGACTCCTGTCAGACCGGGAACGGCGTCATGCTGCGGGTCTTTCGAACCCGTCCCCGAATTCAGCCAGAGAATCGTTACGATAATTGCTGCCGCGGCCATGTAAGCTGCAGGGAATACCCAGCGCTTGGAAAGGAACTTTTTCCATCCGGTAGGCCTGACAGCGGGAGACGATCCCGCAACCGACTTGTGAGACTCTTCGATCTTACGTGGCGTTTTGTTGCTTCCATCATTCATTATTATCATCACCTCAGTAAGCCATTGTTACCAGGTGAAGGGGTTTTATACCTGTTTACGTTGAAAGATTACAATTTTTATAGTAGCAACCTACTTAAAGACGTTTTCCGGTGCTATTCACAAGCTTTGAAACTTTCTCCGTGCGGGTTCCCGAATAATAGTATTCCACGATTTGGTTCGCCGTTTTCCCTGCCTTCGCCATGCCCTCCGCACCCCATTGACTCATTCCGACGCCATGCCCGCTGCCGTAAGTCGTAAGGATTACGCGGTTATTGCTTATTTTCAAATCGAACGAAGCGGAACGAAGTCCCAGCCTGTGCCGTACTTCCTCTCCGGTTAATTTTTTGCCGCCCGCTAGCATTTGCTTAACTCTGCGACCGTCCGTCCATTCCAATATGCGGATATTCGCTTGTTCTTGAAGTTTTATATTTACCGGAATAGTTTTCAAGCCTAATTTGGCATAGAAATCCGTCAGCGCCATCTCTACCGTTTCGCGCGCTCTAGGAGAAGCCTCTTTGTCCCATGGGCTGGCCACGGAGCGCAAGTAGGGAAGCTTAGCGGGGAACACCTCTTCCGAATTTTCCGTATAACCATTGCTGGTGGAGAAAAATAGAGCTTCGATCGGCTGATCCCGGTAAACGATAATCTCGCCCGCCGTCTTGCTAACCGCCTTGTCTACTTTTCTCCAGCCCTGTTCATTTTCCGATAGCAGCCGCTTCATTTCCGATAGAGAGCGATAGACTTGATGGGTTTGCGTATCCGTCACGTCGACGTTATCAACTGGATTGCCGGTACGATCTTCAAGCCATAGCCTTCGTATAATATAAGTTCGCGCGGCCATAGCTTGCGCCTCTAGAGCCGCCGGCTCGAAATCTAGCGGCATCTCGGCAGCTACGACTCCTCTTACGTAAGTTTCCAAGGGAACCTTCTCAATGACGCGAAAGTCCGTTAAATAAACTCGGATTACGGGTTGATTGTATTTCTCGGCCGGTGCGCCGGGTTGGTCTCCATTGTCCGCATTTGCCCCAGCAGCCCGATTTGCGTTAGAGGAAGCCTGGTTCGTGTCCGCAGTAGAATCGCCCTCCGGCGTTTGAATAGCCTCTTCTTGATTCTCGTATTCTATGTTCTTCGCCGAGTTCCCCATTAATCCGCCGCCATGCACAATAAGCCACGCAATGGCTGCGGCAATTACCCCATTAGCGAATGCCATCCAAAGATTCAGTTTTCTCCGTCGCGGCTTCATGGCCCACCTCTGCCTATACCGATTTCGGAAGCATCGTCATTCTTCTACGAATAACCTCGGCCGACCGATGCTTTCAAAATATGCGAGAGTCAGAGAAGGTAGAACCGTTGCAAAATAGTACTTTAAATAAGAACACACGTTTGGTATAATCTCCGTAGAACCGAACGAGGAAAATCCCCCCGCCTAGAAGGCAGAGGGACTTGAGTTTCGTTACTATTATCTAAGTATAAGAACAAGTTGCATTCATCAATGTAAGTTACCGCGTAGGACTGGTCCGTCAAGACTTAAGCAAGCGTCGGTTGAATTTTACGAATAACGACTTCCGATGTCGCCGCTGCACGTTGCTCCATCTGCTGCAGAAGTTTGGCTGGCTGCAAGGACGCTTGCTCCGATTCCTCCAACACATCTTCCGGCGAAGGCGCACGGTAAACGTCTGCACCAAGCGCGGCCAACTTGCTCACAATGTTCATGTAGCCGCGTTCAATGTGATGAATTCCGCTTACCTCCGTGTTTCCATCCGCGGCCAGAGCGGCGCAAATCAGGGCGGCTCCCGCTCTTAGGTCGGTCGCGCATACGCTTGCTCCAGACAGCTTCGTACCGCCGGTTACAATGGCCGTACGCCCGTCTACTTTAATCTCGGCACCCATCTTAATCAATTCATCGACATGCATGAACCGATTCTCGAACACCGTTTCCGTAACGATACTCGTTCCGTCCGCAACGAGCAGAAGCGTCATCATCTGCGCTTGCATGTCGGTTGGAAACCCTGGGTAAGGCAATGTCTTGACATCGACCGCGCGAAGCGGATGTTTGGCAATTACCCGAATGCCGTTCTCGTCGCAATCGACGACAACGCCCATTTCCTCCAGCTTGGCAACGATCGGGCCGAGATGATCGCGGATAGCCCCTTCTACATACACGTCTCCGCCCGAGATGGCGGCGGCAATCATATAAGTACCTGCTTCGACCCGGTCGGGGATTACGTGATGCTCTACGCCCCGCAGCCGCTCTACGCCTTCGATGCGGATCACTCCGGTACCCGCGCCGCGGACTCTGGCCCCCATTGCGTTGAGGAAGTTAGCGAGATCTACGATTTCCGGTTCTTTGGCCGCATTTTCGATTACAGTCGTTCCAATCGCTGTCGTGGCAGCCATCATAATGTTCTCTGTGGCACCGACGCTGGCAATGTCCAAATAAATTCTCGCACCGCGTAATTTACCTTCTACGCTGGCTTCAATGGTGCCTTGACCGAATCCGATCTCCGCTCCCATTGCTTCAAACCCTTTCAAATGCTGGTCGATGGGACGCGTTCCAATCGCGCAGCCGCCGGGAAGAGAAATTCTCACTTTACCCAAACGGGCCAGCAATGGTCCCATAACCAAGAACGAAGCTCGCATCTTTCTTACCAACTCATAAGGCGCTTCGCAAGAAGTCAGCGAATCAGCTTGTAACCGGACACTACCGTCACTTTGCTGCGCGTAAACCCCCAAAGCCGCGAGCACTTGCAGGATGTTCTTTACATCGTCCAGGGCGGGAACGTCATGAATGACGCTGGATCCATCTTCTGCCAGTAAGGCAGCTGCCAGGATCGGAAGGACGGAATTTTTGGCGCCGTGCACGCGGACTGTTCCCGATAGGGTACGTCCGCCGCGGACGATGATTTTGCTCATGGGTGGTTCCCTCCGCGCGTTATAGATTCATTCCGAAGCTGTCATTTTCTACCCAACCCCGAAAAACCCAAATTTCATCATACCATCCGGCCATGATTGGCACAAGCGGCATTTTCTGGCGATTAGACGTTTTATTTCGACATCGTTCATCAAATATTCGATAAATTTCTACTCATTGTACACTATTACCCATTGTTATCATTCCAACTCATCGTTATGCGAATTTAGATTATCCCGTGCTGAGCAGCCACTTAAGCGTGCCTACCCACGTCCAATAATCGAGTACGAATCGTGCCGTTAAATGTCCTAATCCAATCGCGATTAACAATTGCAGCACTCTGGCGCGCGGACTTCGAGGATGGCGTACGATTCTGTCGAAATTAATTTCCTGCAAAACGAACCAAGCAATACCCACGCAACCCAAGGTGACGAAAATGGAAAATAATCCATTCCAGCCGGCTAATTCGAATACCCCCGTGTCGTCCCCCATCCCGGACATCCTCCCGCTTGAAGCAACTATGCCCTTCGAATACAACGTACCCCGTTTTAACTGTCTGTTAACAGCATTCTCAACCCATAAGTCTGATTCCGGTTATACCGGTCTGCGGTTATGGCGACATAATAAGTGCCGGGCAACAATATTTTTTCCCCTAGCAGCGTTTTCCGCCCTTCACCGTTACTCCATTTCTTTAGGGTTTGCAGCTTTTTGTTCCTCAATTCAACATTTAATCTCATTGAATCGGGAATGTATCCAACAGACAATTTAACTTTGCGTGTCTTCGTGAGGGTAAACCGATACCAATCTTCATCTTTGTTCGTATTTATTAACCCGTTGTAAACTTTATCGGGTGAAAGCGGTGTGGACGTTAGCGGACCATCATTCGGCTCATACGGATCTTCTTTCTCGGTAATATATTCCAGAGTGGCGGCATACGTCCCGATTACCGCTTCCGGCTTTGCCGAAACCGCATTTGCGATGCGAAAGTAATATTTGCCCGCTTTTGCGTACTTGAGAACCCACTGCTCGGTGCCCCCGTCACCCCGTTCATCCACGATAATCACGGATCCGCCTGCCGGCTGCACCAAAATCTCGGGATCGATCCGAGAAGTATCGGTTGAAACCGTTAAACGCAGAAGTCCAGGTTTAGGCAATGTCACGACCACCCAATCCAAATCGCCAAGCCGATGAAAGCTTCCAATCCATTGTTGAGTGCGAGCAGGAAGCGTAAACGCGGATGCGGCGCTGTCGTTAGGCTCCCTTGCATCCGGACTCATCATGAATTGAGAAACGAATCGATACCCGTCGGGATCCGAAGCTGTGGCTCCCGAACTGAGGGACTGCAACCAATAACGCCCTTTTTTGACGGGCCATTGCTTGAGAAATCCGACTCGTGCAGTCGACACTGAACGGGGTTCTACGAGTCCATCCTTACTGTATAAAGTAAACCGTGCCTCATCGCCGCTCAGGCTATAAATACCGTCGTACGGGACTTCGAAAGTAAACCAGTCATTATCGCCCAAGCTCCCCCAAGTACCCGATACCTCTTTGCCTAACGGAAATTCGGCCGCTTTCGCCCTTGTATCGTTAGGTTCCCTCCAATCTACAGTCGAATCCGCTTGAATTGCCTTATTCGCAGAAACTAAACCGTATCCCGCATTCACGTTCCAAACGTCCGTCCCGGTGGATATAGCGGTCCTCCTCAAAGCTTCGCGCAGACGAATCGGCTTCCAATCCGGATGTTCGGCCTTGAGCATCGCCGCAACGGCAGCCACTTGCGGAGCTCCCATCGACGTGCCTTCCATCTCGACCACCCCGCCGCCCAATGCCAAGGTTTGAACCCGCCATGCTGCGCTCAGGTCAATCTCAGGTCCCGGTGTCGATTGAGAAACCGGTTTGCCTCCCTCGGAACCCGCAACCGCAATTACGGTTGGATAAGCAGCCGGGTACTGAACAGCCGCTCTCGGACCGAAAACGGCTGCGTCGTTGCCGCTCGCGGCAATGAGCAGAACGCCTTTGCTTTCCGCGAAGGCAACGGCATCCCTTAAGTTTGGCGCATCGCGTCTTAATCCAAGAGAAAGGACAATAATGTCCGCACCTTGCTCTATGGCATACCGGATGCCTTGCGTCAGTTTCTCTTCATCACCGGAGCCGTATTGATCCAGTGCCTTAATCGGGAGAAACCGTCCTTTCCACCGGCCCGTTCCTGACGAGGATTCCCCCGCTTTCGCAACGGCAGCTATAATTCCAGCTACCGCAGTTCCATGCCCATTATCGTCCTGAGGCGATTTACGGTCGTTGACCAAGTTCTTTCCCTCAAGCAAGTACGGCTTAATCTCAGGGTTATTGAGATCAACCCCCGTATCCACGATAGCAATTGTCGACGTGACATCATTGCTGAGCAAACTCCAAGCCTCCGGTATGCCTAACGTCTTCAGGAAAGCCGGGGCAGGACTGTTGGCAGGGGCAAATTGGGCAGCGGGAGAAGATTCTGCTGCTTGCGCCAATCGAGCAGGAGCAAGCAAAGCCGTTGCAAAAACAATCGTCGATATCGTTACTAGGTAATGCTTTGTAAACACGCATACCACAACCTTAAACAATTCGTAGAGCCTATGTAGTAAACTTTTCGATTTTCGACAGCGATTCCCTTCTTCCTTCAATGAAATCGGGTCTTTGGTCGCAATTTGACGAAAAACAACGATTCTAAGGTCTCCTCTTTCTCTAAGCATCAGAAGGGACCGTCCCCAAGAAAGATGACTTGAGAACGGCCCCTGCATGTTCTGTTCTAATCTCTTTATCCCCGTAACAATAAATCCGTCGGAATGGAGAAAATCTGATCGATCCAATCCAAGATCGGCATAGGCAGGAACCCGAGCGCGAGCGTTGCAAGCGTACAAATCCATATCGTAATCGCAGCCGGTGCCGACATGCGCAATCCTGAATCTAACGCACCGCTTCGCATATACATTTGACGGATAAACGCGAAGTATACCGCGTAAGAGACAACAGTCGTCACGAGAAGAATAGCGCTTAGCCAATAAGTATGAGTTTGCACCGTTCCGAACAGAATAAACAGCTTTCCGAAAAATCCGCCGGTTACCGGAAGGCCCGCCAATGAACAGAGTAAAATAGTCATTGCCGCCGCCGTCCATGGAGCCCTATGGTACAAACCCGCAAACCCGGTTAGCGACTCATTACCGGAATCTCTAGATACGATCGTCAGCACCGAGAATGCCCCGATGTTCATGAACGCGTAAGCAATCAAGAAATAGAGAAACTCGGAAAACAAAGAAGCATGAAACTCGGTCAACGAGAGCGCGAGCGGCGTAAGCAGAATACCCGCATTTGCTACTCCGGATAGAGCTAGCAGCCTTTTGACGTTTCGTTGACGTAACGCACCTACCGTTCCCACGATCATCGCGGCGGCTGCAAGGACGGTTAAACCTAAGAAGATGTCCTTCTTCATCGTACCTTCCGTCCCCATCGTGAAAAAGGCCGTGTTCATGAAAATCCGATATAGCATCGCGAATGCCGCGCCTTTGGCTACGACTGCCAAGAAAGCCGTCACAGGCGTTGGCGCGCCTTGATAAACGTCAGCAGCCCAGGCGTGGAAAGGCGCCAATGCCAGTTTAACGGCGAACCCGGCTATCATCAGGAAGAAGCTGATGTACAGCAGCGCTTCGTAATTTTCCAGCGCCGGAGTAATCTCCTTAAGCAGGGCCAACAAATTCGTCCCGCCCGTCACTCCATACAGGAACGACATGCCGTACAGGATGAACGCCGAGGCAACTCCGCCTGTAACGACGTACTTAAACGCGGCTTCGCTGGAGATTCGGCTTCTTTTGCGCGTGGCAACCAAGACGTAGGAAGTGATGCTTAACAATTCCAATCCGATGAACAACGTGATCAGGTCTCCGGAGGAAGACATAACCATAGCTCCTAGTACGGCAGGAAGAATCAAATAATACAACTCACCTTTGATCGGTACATCTTCATCTCGCACCGTACCGAGCGAGGAAAACACGATAAAGGCCGAGGCGCCGAGAAATACCAATTTCAACAAATTGCCGAAGTCATCGATACGATAGCTTCCGGCTAACAAGTTGTAAGCACCAGGCGAACTATCCGTTGGAGCCCCGCTGCCTAGCGACAGCAATTGCAGCACAACGAATACGGCGGCAGCGATTAAGCCGACTAGCGTTAACCAGCCAATAACATCTCGATTAATGCGCTTAGGTAGAAATAGATCCACTACAGCAAGCAAGATGGCGGCAATCGACAACACGATCTCAGGGGCAAGGTACCACGTATCGCTCCACGTTAAAGTCTGCAAAGCAGGCATGTTATCCCCCCATCCTCGTTTGAAGTTGTTCGAGCAAACCAGTGAAGCCATGCTGCATGAGGTCCGTCATTATGGAAGGGTATACGCCAAGCAGAACGATGAGCGCAGTGAGAATAATCATCGGCAACGCTTCTATGAAACGAGCGTCTTTCATCCCCGCGAATGATTCCGGCATTGATCCGAACGTAATATTAAGAATGCTTCTCAGCACGTAGACGGCGGCAAGCAGAATACCTAACGCTCCGATTGCGGTTATCCATTTCATCGATCCGAACAATCCAAGGAACGACAAGAATTCCCCAATGAAACCCGATAAGCCCGGCAGTCCCAGAGAAGCAAGTCCCCCGATCAGGAGAATGCCCGACATGAACGGTACTGTCTTAGCCAACCCGCCCAGTTCATCCAGTCGCGTTGTATTCGTGCGTTCGTACAAGCTCCCTACGATGAGGAACAGCAGCGCGGAGATTAAACCGTGCGAGACGGATTGATAGATCGCTCCTTGCAAACCAACTTCCTCAAGCGACGCGATCCCAAGCAGCACAATACCCATATGACTAATGCTCGAGTAGGCTAGCACGAGCTTGAATTCCCGTTGCACGCAGGCAAGTATGCCGCCATACAAAATGTTGATGACCCCAAGCACCGCTAATACTGTCGACCACGATTGTATTTGCTCGGGAAAGAGGAATACGGCGAAACGAATAAGACCGTAGACACCCATCTTAAGCAATATTCCGGAGTGAATCATGACGATAGGCGGCGGAGCCTCCGTATGCACCTTGAGCATCCAAGTGTGGAACGGGAATATAGGCACCTTGATTCCGAAGGCGACAAGCAGAAGAATAAAGGCAGCCCACTTCATATTGTCCGAGAGGTAAATCCCGAAATATCTGGCTTGTTCCGTATCCATGTTGGCGAGCACATTCGGATTCGTCAAGTTGCTTAGCAGCACATCGTAATTGCCGCTGAACAGCAAGCTAGACCCGTTGGCTCCATCCACCGAAGAGAACCCTAGCGTTGCAATTAAAATTAGGAACGAGAGCAGCATAGCAGCCGATCCGAGTCCGTTGTAGATGAGGAACCGGGTAGCGGCTTTTTCCCGCCCGAAATACCCCCATATCCCTATTAGGAAAAACATCGGAATAAGCGTTACTTCGAAGAAGATGAAAAACAAAATCAAGTCGCGCGCCAGAAAAACGCCGTAAATTCCGGTTAGCAGCAGAAGGAATAACGCGTAATACGTTTTCCACCTTTTACGAATATGTACGGAAGCAAGTACCGCCATCGTCGAGATGATGCTCGTTAAGAGCAGCAGCGGCATCGATATGCCATCAACCGCCATGTGATAATCGAAACCCAGCTTAATCGAGAGGATTCCTTCTTTGAATCCTTCCTTGTTCAGAGGGATCGATAACCACGTTGAATGTTCGGTAAATACGCCTCCGCCAATCGATGGTTGATAGCAAACGAACAACCATACGGTTAAAACGAGCGGGATCAAAGTAAAGATGATAGCCGCGATCCGCAGCCACTGGCTGCGCGCGCTTGGAAGCAGCAGTACGATTAGCGCTCCGATCAGCGGGGTAAATGCGATAAGCGACAATACCGGCAGGTTATCCAGCATTACCAGAACCTCCTTCCGGCGATCGCGAGAAGCAGAATAACGATTCCGATCAAGGCCGTAAGCGCATAAGCCTGTACTTGACCGCTCTGCAGCCTCGAATTTAACCGACCAAGCGCCGAGACGGAGTAACCCGTCAATCTAACGATGCCATCGACGACGTAATCGTCGAAAACCTCCAACGCTTTACCGATACCCTGAAGCGGTTTGACGAACAAAATCCCATACAACTCATCGATATAATATTTACGTTCAAGCAAATGGACGAGTCCCGGCATACGAGAGGTTACGACGTCGCGGCGAATCGTACCCTTCACGTACATGAGCCATCCGATATATAAGCCGAGCAAGCCGACGGCTGCGGATACGACCATAACCAGACCGCTCACATGGTGCTGCCCTTCGTCGCCCGTCAGCCATTGTCCGAACCATCCATTAAATGGAGTTTCCACGAATCCCGCAACGGTAGCCAGAACCGCCAGTACGATTAACGGAATGGTCATGACCGAAGAGGATTCCTTCGCATGTTGACCTTCGCGAGGCTTGCCCACGAACACCAAGAAAAACAATCTAGCCATATACAGGGCAGTGAAGAATGCTGCGACCACGCCGACTACGAATAGTATAGGTTGCTTATCAAGCGCGGCAGTCAGGATCGCGTCCTTGGACCAGAAGCCCGAGAACGGCGGAATACCGGACAATGCTAGCGCTCCAATTCCGAAAGTCCATGCGGTAATCTTCATTTTGCGTCCCAAGCCGCCCATTTCGCGAATGTCCTGCGTATGCACGCTATGAATGACGCTTCCGGCTCCGAGGAATAATAAAGCTTTGAAGAACGCATGGGTGAACAGGTGAAACATGGCCGCAGGCATGTTGTCGACTCCGAGAGCCAGCATCATGTAGCCCAGTTGGCTGACGGTCGAGTAAGCTAATATCCGCTTGATATCATTTTGTGCCAATCCGATAGAAGCGGCGAAAATCGCGGTGAACGCTCCTATGATCGCGACCGTATTCATCGCGGCTTGGGATGCTTCGAAAATATCGAATGTCCGCGCGACAAGGAATACGCCGGCTGCGACCATCGTTGCCGCATGGATCAAAGCGCTGATCGGCGTCGGACCTTCCATCGCGTCCGGAAGCCACACATGCAGCGGGAATTGACCGGATTTACCGACCGCTCCAAGGAATATCAACAACGCGATAAGGGTTGTGATTCCCGTGGAAATAGCCCCACCTTGCGTGTCGAATACATTATGAATAGTCGTAAAGTCGAGCGCGTGTCCCGGCATGTACCAGAACAGCAGAAGAAGAGCGATCAATAGCCCTAAATCCCCGATTCGGGTTACGATAAACGCCTTCTTGGCGGCCGCTTTGGCTTCCGGTTTCTGAAACCAGAATCCGACCAACAGGAAGGAGCATACCCCTACGAGCTCCCAGAAAATATAGAAGGTAAGCAAGTTATCGGACAACACTAGCCCGAGCATGGAGCTTGTAAACAGCGCGACGTATGCAAAGAAGGTGGAAATTCTTTCATCGTCCTTCATGTATCCTTGCGAATACAAGTTAACCAGGAAACCAACCAATGTTACGATCACAAGCATAAGCGCGGTAAGATTCGTAACCTCGAATCCCGCTCCCAGCCTCAAGTTCCCGATTTGCAGCCAGTCGATTTGACGACTGTAGTCGGGGGCGCTGCCGGAAACACGTTCAATGGCGATACAGAGCGACATTACGAAGGAAACGAATGTGGCGATCGTTCCGATCCAAGCTCCGGTTTTCTTTAAGCCTCTACCCATCGCTGTCAGAATTGCAAACGCAGCGAGCGGAAACACCGGGACGAGCCAGGCGTGTTCTGCAAAGAAGGTGCTCATGGAAGTTACCTCCTCAACTCGTCGAATTCGTCCACGTTCACCGTTGCGCGGCCGCGATACAGCACGATCAATACCGCAATGCCGACCGCAGCTTCGGCAGCCGCGACCGTAATGGTGAACAAGGAGAAGATTTGGCCCGCAAGCGACGGGTTGACCCCGTATTTGGAAAAGGCGATCAAGTTGAGGTTAACCGCATTGAGCATCAGTTCGATCGACAGCAGCACGATAATCGCGTTGCGTTTCGTTAACACTCCGTATAGCCCGATGCAGAAAAGGACGGCCGCAAGCGTTAAATAGGAGGACAGCATGCTCATTGCGGATCCTCCTCTCTCTTCGCGAGGGCTATCGCGCCGATGAATGCAACGGTCAAGAGAACCGAAACAAGTTCAAAGGGGATGGCGTACTGCGTAAAAAGCTGCATTCCGATTTCCCTCGTGTTGTCTTCCTTGAACGGTGCCGCCTCAGCCGGGAAATTCGCATTGCGAATGCCGTAGAACAAAATGCCGAACAGGCAAAGGCAGCCGATGGCAGCCAGCGTCTCAAGCAGCGGACGCGGCGGTTCGAGTCCTTCGCCGTCATGTTTGGTCATCATAATTCCGAAGATCATCAGAATCGTAATCGCGCCGACATACAAGAGCACTTGCACGAATGCGATGAATTCGGCTTCTAGAAGAACATATAATCCTGCGAGCGCAATAAACGTAAAGGCTATCGATAGCGCGGTATGAACGACCTTCGTGAAATTAATGGCCATGACCGCGCCTACGATCGCGCAAACCGCGAGTACAAAGAAAGCAACGAACTCACCCGTAAAATCAATATTGAAGTTAAGCACCGTCTATTTGGCGCCTCCTTTCGGAGAGCCGATGTTGTTGTTGTCTTCACGAATGTTCGAGTTGTTCTCGTAAAGCCATTCCTTGTCCTTATACAAATCATCTCGGCTGTAGGCGGCAAGCTCGAAATTATTCGTCATGACAATGGCTTCCGTAGGACATACCTCCGTGCATAAGTCGCACAGGATACAAATTTCGAAATTAATATCGAAAGTGTCGATGACTTTGCCTTTTTTCTCCGGATCCGGGTTGGCTTTACCCGTAAGCGTAATGCAATCCGTTGGGCAAATTCGCGCGCATTGGTTGCATACGATGCATTTGTCCGGTTCAAAATACTGAATTCCGCGAAACCGGTCAGGCATCTCGATTGGAATATCGGGATATGCCATCGTCACTTTTTTGGAACCCATCGTTTTCAATGTTACGCCGAGCCCTTTGAGCATTCCTTTCATGGCGTCAGCCCCCCCTATCCGATCAATTCTATGCCTAGTGCCGTCAAGAAAATATTGAGAATCGCCAGCGGCAGCAATACTTTCCAGGCCAATCCCATCAACTGATCGACGCGGAGCCTCGGGAAAGTAGCGCGAATCCAGAACAAGCAGAACACGATAACCGCGAACTTCAGGAAAAACCATAGAACGCCCGGAATGAAATCGAGCTGCGGAATCGGCGGATTCCATCCCCCTAGAAACAGTATGGTTGTTAGGCTGGCAATTGCATAGACGTAAATATATTCCGTCAGCATGAAGAACGCGAACCGAAATCCGCTGTATTCCACATGGTAGCCCGCGACAAGCTCCGATTCCGCTTCCGGCAAGTCAAACGGCGTGCGGTTAAGCTCGGATACTGCCGCGATGAGGAATATTCCGAACCCGAGTATCTGGGGCAGGAAGTTCCAATGCCAGAAATAACCTTCCTGAGCGATAACGATATCCCGCAGGTTCAAGCTGCCGGACATCATGACTACGCCAACGACGGACATCACTAGAGGGACCTCATAACTGATCATTTGCGCCGCGGAACGCATGCCTCCGAGCAGGGAGTACTTATTATTCGATGCCCAGCCGGCAACCACAATAGCGATCGTCGTAATGCCGGATAACGCGATGTAATACAGAAAACCGACATTCAGGTCGGCAAATTGCAAATTCAAGCTGTAAGGAATGAAAGCCAGTACGGCAAAAGAGGGCACGAACGCGAGCACCGGCGCGAGGATGAATAGCCCTCTGTCGGCTTTTTTCGGAATCGTGTCTTCTTTGAAGAGAAGCTTGGCGACGTCCGCTACCGATTGCAGCAGCCCTAAGGGGCCTGTTCTGTTCGGCCCTTGCCGATACTGCATCCATCCGATGAATTTGCGTTCAAAATAAATGGCGTACGTTACGAAAAAGATAACGAAAGCGAGCACGCCGATCGCCGCAGCCGCGAAAATACCTGCGGTTCCCCAGCTTAAGGGTTGATCCCAGAAGTGCTGCATCAGCAGTCAACCTCCCCGAGCACGATATCGATGCCGCCAAGAATCGTAACCAAGTTCGTCATGCTTTCCCCGACGAGCAACTTGGGCAAAATTTGCAGGTTCACGAACGAAGGACGCCGGAACTTCAAGCGGAATGGCTCCGCTTTGCCTTTGGAAACGATGTGGCAGCCGATTTCGCCGCGCGGCGATTCGATGCGCACATAGATTTCTCCGGCTGGCGGACGGATGACGCGGGGAACTTTGCCCATCGTATCGCCTTCGCCCGGAAATTGTTCCAACGCTTGCTCGAGAATTCGCAAGCTCTGAACGATCTCTTCCATGCGGCACTCGTAACGATCGAAGCAATCGCCATTCTTACCGACCGGAACGTCGAATTGGAAACGGTCGTATAAGCTGTAAGGCTCATCTTTGCGCAGATCCCACTTCACGCCGGTACTGCGGAGATTCGCTCCGGACAAGCCATAATCGATGGCCGTCTTCGCGTCGTATTGACCGATCCCCTTAATTCGGGATAGGAATATTTCATTGCCGCTGACAAGGTTATGATATTCGTCGAGACGGTTGTACATATCCTTGACCAAGACTTTCACCTTGGCGATCCAGCCTTCCGGCGCATCCCACTTGACTCCGCCGACCCTCATGTAATTGTACGTTAGCCGGGCCCCGCAAAGCTCGTTAAATAGCGAGAGAATGCGCTCTCGATCGCTAAAGGCATACAGAAAAGGACTCATTGCGCCGATGTCGAGCAAATAAGTGCCCCACCAGACGAGATGGCTGGCAACTCTCTGCATTTCCATCACGATAAGACGCATAAACTCCGCTCGTTCCGGAATTTCCAGTTCCATCATTTTCTCGACCGCGTGACAGAGCACGTAATTGTTCGTCATCGCTGACACGTAGTCCATGCGATCGGTATAAGGAATGATTTGCGTAAAATTCAAGTTTTCGGCGAGCTTCTCGGTTCCCCGATGCAAATAACCCATGACGGGAGTCGCTTCCGTAATGACTTCTCCGTCCAATTTGACGACGATCCGAAACACTCCGTGCGTGCTGGGATGCTGTGGGCCAACGTTGAGCAGCAATTCTTCGGTACGAATCACGCGTGCTTACACCTCCGGGTCAAGCGGAACGTAGTCTTTGCGGAGCGGATGGCCGACCCAATCGTCGGGCATCATAATGCGCCGAAGATCGGGATGCCCAGGAAAATCGATTCCGAGCAAATCATAGATTTCGCGTTCGTTCCAGTTGGCCGTCTCCCATATCGGGGTAACGGACGAAACCGACGGTTGCTCCCGATCCGTGCGTACTTTAACGCAATAGCAGTGGTGGTTCTCCATGTTCAGCGGATAATAGACGACTTCCATATGCGTCTCATAATCTACGCCGGATATATTGCGTAAATAACTGCAACTTAGCTCGGCATGGCTGCGGAACAATTGCGCGGTTTTCAGCCAATGCTCATTCTTTATGACAAGCGTCGGAAGATGGTCATTGGGCTCGTTAATATAAGCTTCCTCTACCGCATCTTCCGCTATCAGTTCGCGCAGAAGGGCGACTACGCGATCGAGTCGAGGCTGATTGTGCGACGGCGGTTTCGGCGGTTGCTCTTCCTCTCCGCCTTCCCCTTCGCCGCCTGGCGCTTTTGCTGCGGCGCGGCCTTCATTACCCGCTTGCGCGGCCTGGGCCGCGGCTTGCGCAGCGGCAGCTTTCGCTGCTTCGCGCGCTTCTAGAGATGCTTTACGGCGGGCGGCCTTCTCTTCGTCGGTTTCAACCCTGCGAGGAGCCGGCGGAGCGGCAGCTTCTTCCGGAGCCGGAGCCGGCGTCGGCGCGGTTGACTCCGCTGCAGGTTCCGCTGCAGGTTCCGATGCAGGTTCCGATGGAGCTTCCGATGGAGCTTCCGATGGGGCTTCCGCTACAGGTTCCGACGGAGCCGAAGCCTCGTCCGGCTCCCGTTTATTCTCCTCGCTCATCTGCCCGTCACCTGCTTCCCGGTCTTCGCCTCATAACGAATTTTCTCTTGAAGCTTGTTAATTCCGTAGATAAGCGCCGCAGGATTGGGCGGACATCCCGGGATATACACGTCGACGGGAACGATCTGATCGACGCCTTTAATAACGGAATAAGATTTCACGTAAGGACCCCCGGCAGTCGCGCACGATCCCATCGCTATAACCCATTTCGGTTCCGGCATTTGGTCGTACAATCGCTTAAGCAGCGGTCCCATTTTCTTGGTTACCGTACCGGATACGATCATGACGTCCGCTTGACGAGGAGAAGTTCTGAAAATGACGCCGAAACGGTCTAAATCATAGTGCGCGCCTCCCGCCGCCATCATCTCGATCGCGCAGCACGCCAAACCGAAGGTCAGAGGCCATAAGGAGTTGCTGCGGGCCCAGCCTTTCAGTTGATCGATGGTGCCAAAGAATACGTTGCGTTCCATTTCTTTCCGGTCTTCCGGCGACACGTTCGCTAAATCGAATTCCATCTCAGCACCTTCTTCTTCCAAGCATAAACTAGCCCAATGAGCAGTAATCCGGCAAAAATGACCATCTCGACCAACGCAAAGAGACCGAGTTGCTTATAAGCTACGGCCCAAGGGTAAAGAAACACGGTTTCCACATCGAAAACGACGAACATAAGCGCGTACAAATAATACCGAACGTTAAAGCGGATCTGGCTGTCTCCTACAGGTTCATTGCCGCTTTCGTAAGTCGTCTCTTTCTGCAGCGTCGGTTTGTTCGGACGAAGCAAGGAGCCGAGCCATAATACGAAAATCGGAAACGCGATACCCAAGATGAGGAAGACGGTAACAATGACGTATGAATTGATGTATTTCTCCACTCCAACGCCTCCGCAAACAGGTAAATTTACCCCATAATTATAACAAACGTGCCCATTCAAGTCCATGAAAATAGCGTTTTCATTGGAAACTCATCAGAATTGCTTATAAGTGTCCACAGAAAAAACCGCCGCGTATTTCCCAAGGCGGCGGTTTCATTCGGTTAATTTTAACTCGATTATTAGCCTAGCGTGGATTTCAGCATCCAAATTTGTTTCTGGAGATCCTCCACTTGGGAGGTGAGAATGTCAGCCGTCGCATCGTCGCCAGCTTCATCCTCCGCTATCGTGGCGGCATCTTCCAAACCTTTAACTAACTCCTGAAGATCGGCGATCGTAGCGGATAACATATCATTTTCCGTCTTCGCCTTGTTCGCTTCCTTAATCGTAGCCGAGGACAAAAATTCTTTCATCGTAGACACCGGTTTACCCTCGATCGCCAATATCCGTTCCGCCAATTCGTCCAGTTTTAACGCGGCAAGCTCGTACAATTCCTCGAATTTGGCATGAAGCACCGGAAAGTGGGGTCCCTTCACGTACCAATGAAAATGATGGAGCTTAATGTACAGTACCGACCAATTCGATAACTGGACATTTAATGAGTCATGCAACTTAGTCATAGGAATCCCTCCAGCAATCGCTATTGTATCTCCCTTATAAGTTACCCCTAATTCATGCTAAAGACGCATATAAAGAAACAACCCCTCGCAGCATCCTAGGATTCCGCGAAAGGTTGTTGGTATACTTATTTATTCTTTGTTGTCGCCGACAGACTCCAAGCGGCTGATCGCGCGTTGCAACGCCATTTCAGCGCGTTGGTGGTTGATATCGGCTTGCTTCTGAGCAAGACGGCGTTCCGCGCGTTCTTTCGCCAAGCGGGCCCGGGACACATCGATGTCCGCTCCCAGCTCAGCGGCTTCCGCCAGAATAACCACCTTGTCTTTGCGCACTTCCATGAAACCGCCGTGAACGGCAATAAATTCTTCCTTATTGTCGATCTTGGCTTTAACCGGAGCAACCTTCAATGGAGTTACCAAAGGAATATGGTGAGGAAGTATACCTAGCTCACCGGCAACGCCTTTGACGACGACCATGTTCACGTCTTTCTCGTAAACCTTGCGCTCCGGAGTGACGATCTCTAACCGAAAGGTACTCATATCGTTTCCTCCAAACCGGCGGTTGATTAAACCGCAGCAGCGAGTTTCTTCGCTTTCTCGACGGCATCCTCAATCGATCCGACATTGTGGAATGCCGGTTCCGGAAGATCGTCATGTTTCCCTTCGAGGATCTCCTTAAAGCTGCGAATCGTATCTTTGATTGGAGCGTAAACGCCCGGAATCCCGTTGAACGCCTCGGCAACGTGAAGCGGCTGAGACAGGAATAATTGCACGCGACGTGCACGAAGAACGACCTGCTTGTCTTCCTCCGACAGCTCATCCATACCGAGAATCGCGATAATATCTTGAAGCTCTTTGTAGCGCTGAAGCAATTTTTTTACGCCTTGCGCGACGTGGTAATGCTCTTCGCCTACGATTTCCGGAGCTAGAATCCGAGAAGAGGATGCCAGCGGATCTACGGCTGGGAAAATCCCCATCGCAGCGATGTTACGGTCCAAGTTCGTCGTCGCGTCAAGATGCGCGAACGCCGTAGCCGGAGCTGGATCGGTATAGTCATCGGCAGGTACGTAGATCGCTTGAATCGACGTTACGGAACCTTTTTTCGTAGAAGTGATACGCTCTTGAAGCTGACCCATCTCGGTTGCCAGCGTAGGTTGGTAACCAACCGCGGAAGGCATACGGCCTAGCAATGCGGAAACCTCGGAGCCCGCTTGCGTGAACCGGAAGATGTTGTCGACGAACAGAAGCACGTCGCGGCCTTCTTCATCGCGGAAATATTCCGCCATTGTCAGACCTGTTAACGCAACGCGCATACGCGCTCCCGGAGGTTCGTTCATCTGGCCGAACACCATGGCCAGCTTCGCGATTACGCCGGATTCCGTCATCTCGTGATACAAGTCGTTTCCTTCGCGAGTACGCTCGCCAACGCCGGCGAATACGGAAATCCCGCCATGCTCGGAAGCGATGTTGTGAATGAGCTCTTGCATGAGAACCGTTTTACCTACGCCGGCACCGCCGAACAGACCGATTTTACCGCCTTTGGTATAAGGCGCGAGAAGGTCGACGACTTTAATGCCCGTCTCCAGCATTTCCGTCTGGGTCGTGAGTTCTTCGAACGGAGGAGCCGCACGGTGAATCGGGTTCACATGCGTACGGTCTACTACGCCTTTGCCGTCAATCGAATCGCCCAGCACGTTAAATACGCGGCCTAACGTTGCAGGTCCGACCGGAATCGTAATCGGTATGCCAAGGTCAACCGCTTCCGTGCCTCTGACGAGACCGTCAGTGGAGGACATCGCTACCGCGCGGACCAGGTTGTCGCCAAGATGCTGCGCGACTTCAACCGTAAGGCTAATTTCGCGAGCGCCAGCGCTATCCGCTTTTGCTTCAATTTTGATCGCATTGAGTATGTCAGGCAGATGGCCGTGGTCGAATTCGATATCGACAACCGGTCCCAATACCTGAACAACGCGCCCTTTGCTCATGGTTTTACCTCCTGAAGTGCAATTAAACTCTCTCCCCGTCGGGGCTTGAGATCAACCGTCACAAATTTTATTGCTGTGCATTCGCTCCGCCGACGATTTCCGCGATTTCTTGGGTGATTGCCGCTTGCCGCGCGCGGTTGTAAGTGAGCGTCAGTTGCGAGATCATTTTCGTCGCGTTCTTCGTTGCGCTGCCCATTGCCGTCATTCTTGCTCCGAACTCGCTGGCTTTGCCTTCGAGCACCGCGCTGAATACGAGTGTCTCCGCATACTTCGGCAGGAGAACGTTAAGCACCTCTTCCGCGGAAGGCTCGTATTCGTAGTCCGCTTTGTCTCCGCCCGCTTGCATCTGATCAAGCGGAAGCAGCCGTTTAAGCTTTGGTACCTGGGTAATCGCGTTATAGAACTCGTTATACGCTAGATAAAGCTCATCGAAAGTTCCAGCTTCATAGCCTTGAACGGCCTTTGCCGCGATTTCTTTAATATCCGAGAACTTCGGCGTATCGGATATCCCGGTAATTTCATCAACTAGCGCGATATTCCGACGCTTGAAGAAGTCGCGGCCTTTCCGCCCAATGACGAATACGGCATACTCATCCGGAGAATGATGGTTTTCTTTAATCGTAAGCAAGACCTTACGAAGGATGTTGGCATTGTACCCGCCGGCAAGTCCACGGTCCGAAGTAATGACCAGGTATGCCGTTCTCTTAATCGGACGGCTTTGCAGCATCGGATGCTTGCTGCCGCCGGCACCGGAAGCGATGCTGGATACGACTTCCTTCATCTTGTCCGCATAAGGGCGAGATGCGACCGCAGCCTCCTGAGCTTTTCTAAGCTTCGCGGCTGCAACCATTTCCATCGCTTTCGTGATTTGCTTCATATTCTGCTTACTCTTAATCGAGCGCTTAATTTCGCGCATGCCTTTAGCCAATCGTTGTCACCACCTTATTGCCAGGGCCTGCCTTCGGCAAACCCGGCTCAAGCTTTATGTTACAATCCGAGCCATGAAGATTAGCTTATGCCGTTACGGCAAAGCCCTTCTTGAACGCTGCGATCGCATCAACCAAAGCTTTGTCCGTTTCCGGAGTCAAGTCTTTCGTGTCGCGGATAGAGCTGAAAATTTCCGGACGGTTCGCGTCCACATAGGACAAGAATTCCCCTTCGAAGCGGCGAACGTCCTGCACAGGAATCGTATCTACATGACCTCTGGTCACGATGTAAAGGGAAACGACTTGGCGCTCAACCGACAACGGCTGGTTAACGCCTTGCTTAAGAATTTCAAGGGTACGGATACCGCGATCAAGACGGGACTTCGTAACCTTATCAAGGTCGGAGCCGAATTGCGCGAAAGCCGCCAGCTCGCGATATTGGGCAAGGTCGGTTTTAAGAGTACCCGCGACCTTCTTCATCGCTTTGATTTGCGCGGAGCTACCTACCCGGGATACGGAGATACCGACGTTAACCGCCGGACGTTGACCGGAGTAGAATAGATCGGCTTCTAGAAAAATTTGACCATCGGTAATGGAAATAACGTTGGTCGGAATATACGCTGAGACGTCGCCCGCTTGCGTCTCGATGAACGGCAGCGCGGTCAAAGAACCGCCGCCCAGTTCGTCATTCAGCTTAGCAGCGCGCTCTAACAGACGGGAGTGGAGATAGAAAACGTCGCCCGGATACGCTTCGCGGCCCGGAGGACGACGGAGCAGCAAGGAAAGCTCGCGGTATGCGGCAGCTTGCTTGGTCAAGTCATCATAGATGATCAGAACGTGCTTACCGTTGTACATGAAGTACTCGCCCATCGAGCAACCCGTGTACGGTGCAAGATATAAGAGCGGAGCAGGCTCGGATGCGCTTGCGGATACGACAATCGTGTAATCCAAAGCACCTTGTTTACGAAGGCTTTCAACAACGCCGCGAACGGTCGATTGTTTCTGTCCGATAGCGACGTAGATACAGATAACGCCGTTACCTTTTTGGTTAACGATCGTATCGATAGCAATCTGCGTTTTACCGGTCTGACGGTCACCGATGATGAGCTCCCGTTGGCCGCGTCCGATTGGAATCATGGCATCGATAGCTTTGATACCGGTTTGCATAGGCTCATGTACGGATTTCCGTGCCATAACGCCTGGAGCCGGAGATTCAACCGGACGGAATTTCGTCGTGTTGATCGGACCGTTGCCGTCAACCGGTTGTCCCAGCGCGTTTACTACGCGGCCGAGCATTTCCTCACCAACCGGAACTTCCATAATACGGCCGGTTTTCTTAACTTGGTCTCCTTCGCGGATACCTGTAAAAGGACCCATGATGACGACACCGACATTGTCTTCTTCCAGGTTGAGGGCCATGCCCACTACTCCGTTGGAAAACTCGAGCAATTCGCCGGCCATACATTTCTCCAAGCCGTGAACGCGCGCGATTCCGTCTCCGACCTGGATGACGGTACCTACGTCAACGACTTGAATATCGGATTGATACTGCTCGATCTGTTGCTTAATCAGCGTGCTGATTTCTTCGGGCCTAATGCTCAATTCGTTCACCCCTGTCTCCATTGCTAACAAATGGTATTGTAAAATTAAATCGCTGCCGATTGCAGCGCTTTATCCAAACGGTCAAGTTTGCCGCGAAGGCTTCCGTCATACAGCGTATCGCCGATGCGGACGGTAAGTCCTCCGAGCAATTCCGGGTTTACAGAGTTTGTCACCCGAATGGTCTTGCCAAGTAAAGCTCCGAACTTCTCCGCCAGCTTGGATTGCTCGCCGTCGGTCATCGGTTGGAAAGAAATGACGTGCGCGTCGGCGCGACTCAGAACGTCGCCCGCTACCTGAAGGTAGGCAGCCAGTACAGCGGCCAATTCCCCTTCGCGCCCGCGTTCAATCAGCAAGCCGACTAGATTGAGGACGATTGGGGAAGCCTCCGCTCCGAAGGCTTGGGTAAGCGTTTGTTTCTTGGTGTCGAGAGTAATGTTAGGCGCCGTGAGGAACGCGCGAACATCGGCGTTGCTTTCTACGACGTCAACGATTAATTTGAGTTGGGTTTCCGTTTCCGCTATGCGCCCTTGTTGCTGTGCCAGTTGGAACAGCGCCTTGGCGTAACGCTTGGCCACTACCGTACCGCGGCTCATGACTTGTTCCCTACGTCTTGCAAATATTGATCGACAAGCTGCTTCTGCGATTGCTCGTCAACTTGTTTCTCAATGATTTTGGAAGCGATCAGTACGGACAATCCGCTAACCTGGGCTTTCAATGCTGCAACCGCTTTGTTCTTCTCAGTTTCGATATCGCGTATCGCGTCTTCTTTGATGCGGTTCGATTCGTTGCGAGCAGCCAGAACGATTTCATCCGCTTGCTTGGAGCCCGTCGTTTTCGCTTGCTCGATAATATCGTAAGCTTCTTTGCGCGCTTGTTGCAGCGCCTGCTTCTGCTCTTCAATCAAGCGTTCTGCGTCCGTGCGGTTATTCTGGGCGCTCTCCATCTGCTCTTGAACGAGCTGGCGGCGCTTCTCCATAACGCTGAACAACGGTTTGAACGCAAAGCGCGACAAGAGCCAGAACAGAATGGCAAAGGATACTAATTGGACAAAAAAGTTGGACCAAACGATTGACACCGAACTTCACTCCTTTCACACGGCTCAATTGAAGCTACGTGCATTAACTGCAAAAGGAAGGCGTGGAGGGAATTCCGACTCCGCGCCTTACGTTTCGATTAAATTGATTACTTAGCCCACATAAAGGCAAGAACGAGGGAGATGATCGGCATAGCCTCAACGAGACCAACCCCGATGAATGCAGTAGCCGTAAGGGTACCGCGAAGTTCCGGTTGACGGGAAATTCCTTCTACCGTTTTGCTGAAAATCAAACCGTTACCAATACCTGCGCCAAGCGCTCCAAGACCAAATACGATACCTGCTGCTACATATCCGTAAGTATTCAAATCCATTGTGTAAATCCTCCTCAAATAATTGGGTTTTGTTTATTAGTGATCTTCTTCATGAACGATGGACTGTGAAATGTAAACCATAGTCAGCATCGTGAATACAAACGATTGAATCGCACCTACGAAAATACTGAAACCTTGCCACACGAGCATCGCCGGAATACCTACCCAGCCCATGCCGAGGATGACGCCTATCATAACTTCGCCGGCAAAGATGTTACCGAAAAGCCGCAAGCCGAGCGTTAAAGGCTTGGACACAATCTCGATTAGATGAATCGGCAAGAAGACCAGATTCGGATTGTGGGTGTAGTGCTTGAGATAATGCTTGGTGTTATGCCGCAAGCCCTGAATATGGGACAGTACGATGACGATCAACGCCAGCGCCATCGTCATGGCCGCGTCGGCTGTAGGCGATTTCCACCAGGCCCACGCCAAGTGCTCATGCTCGCCCTTCACGATTAGCTCCTGACCGAACACGGTCGGGATATGAGAGCCATGTGCTTCCGTAATGATACTGAACGGAAGGCCTAACATGTTGGAAACGAAAATGTACAGAATAAGCGTCAATCCGAGCGCGAGATAAGGTCTGCCCTTCTTGTAGTCCATCGTCTGTCCGATAATCCCTTGGACGAATTCAACGACCCATTCAATGAAGTTCTGCAGCTTGCCGGGGTTTTCCACCGACAGGTTGCGAACGGCAAGCCGGGCAATGATGAACACGACAAGACTTGAAATGACGACCATCATAATCGCGGCCAAGTCGAACTCGATTCCGCCGATCTCAATAAGCGGTGCTAAATGTTCCATGTTGTCATTTTTCACCCCTTTCGTCATTGGACTGTCCATCTTTCAGACGGCGAATGGTGAATAATCCCAATAACAGTGTCACCAACGGTGAAGCTAATATTCCTGCCGCAGTCGCTGCGAGATTGAAATGCAGCACCTGCACGGAAACAACCGCGGCAAGCACTCCGATAGCTGCGCGGGATAGATAACCGAATCCCGATCTGCTCTTACGGCCGGTCACTGCAAGATCAGCGATACGGGTCGTCTTCCAGGCCAAGTGAAAAGAGCCCAGTAAACTCCCGATGGTACCGATCATAAATCCGCCGAAATATGGCTTGTAATCAGGCCATATTGCCAAGCCTATGCAACCTAAGGACAAAAAAAAGAATGTAATGCGGGTCGTGCGTCTTATCAAAGCGGGCAAATCGTACATCACGGTCTTTCAGCTCCCGTATATTTCCGGATCAGCGCCACGGCCGATCCAATACCCGCTACCAGTCCGATCACCACGCCGGTTAAATACCCGTAAGTGGTACCGTTCCGGTCGTCATACACGGTTCCCAGCCACCAGCCGAGCCCGACGCAGACGGCCAACTCCACACCCAAACCCGCAACGAGGCCAGCGGCCCGCCAAGGATTCTCGTCTTTCGGTAGATTAGGCTTGCGGGGAGACTCCGCCATGGATTTGTCGCTCCTTTGACGCTGCAAGGGTCCGGAAAAGCCTAAGTAAGCCCTTTCTTCCCCATGTTCACGTTTTATTGTATCGTTCGGCGACAACGTTTGTCAATTGATCGAAATTCAAACTTTATGTGAACAACAATCGCGCAAATCCCGTCAAATCAGGAGTTCCCGGCTGTTTAAACCATACAGTTCCGCTGTATGCTGTACGTTTTTTCAAGACAAGCAGACATACTCTTCCAACATTCCCGATCGCTCTGGATGGAATTTGCGAAAATTGGCAAAATAAAGTGCGGGAAGGGAACCGATTCCATGAATCCCGTCTCTGCCGTTTTCGGGAAGGAATGCGCTATCCTTTTACTCCGTTATCGGCCCTTCCGCCACTGCAGTATGTTGCAAAGACCAAAAAAACTGCCTTCACCACCTTGAACCGCAGCGTCGCGTCTTCACCAAGGCCAAAAAACTGCCCTCATCACCCTGAGCCGCAGCGTCGCGCCTTCGCCAAGGCCAAAAAACTGCCCTCATCACCCTGAGCCGCAGCGTCGCGCCTTCGCCAAGGTCAAAAAACTGCCTTCACCACTTGAACCGCAGCATCGCGTCTTCGCCAAGGCCAATAAACTACCCAGGCGGCGTTGCCACCTTGAGATTTTATACTTTCCGCTATGTTAAAAAACCGTTCGGCTTAATGCCGAAACGGTTCAGGTCGATCTGATTTGCCAAAATAATGTAGGATCGCGCCGACGATTCTCTTGGAGGCTTGTCCGTCCCCGTATGGATTAGCCGATTGGCTCATTTTCGCATAAAGATCCTTATCTGTAAGCAGAGCTCGGGTACGGTCGTAGACAACATCCTCATCCGTGCCGACCAACTCGAGCGTTCCCGCATCGATTCCTTCCGGCCGTTCCGTCGTATCGCGCAGGACCAGTACCGGAACGCCATAGGAAGGCGCTTCCTCTTGAAGACCCCCGGAGTCCGTCAGAATCAGATGGGTGTGCGGATAGAAATTATGTAGCTCGACCACGTCTAATGGATCGATCAGCCTAATGCGAGGATGATCCCCGAGAATCTCTTGCGCCGGTCCTCGAACGGCCGGGCTTGGATGAACGGGATAGACGATGGCGATATCCTCGAATTCGTCGGCAATTCGCTTCACCGCCCGGAAGATCTGGCGGTGCGGCTCGCCTTGCGCTTCGCGGCGATGCGCGGTCATTAGGACGAGTTTCTTACCCGCTGCCCAGTCCAAGACAGGATGAGTAAAATCCGGCTGCACCGTATATTGGAACACATCCGTAACCGTGTTGCCCGTAATGTAGATTTGATTTTCGCTTTTGTTCTCTTTGCGCAGATTGCTTGCCGACCAATCGGTCGGGGAGAAATGCAAGTCGGCCAGAACTCCGGTTAGCTGCCGATTCATCTCCTCAGGATAAGGCGAGAGCTTGTTCCATGTGCGCAATCCCGCTTCGACGTGGCCAACCTTAATTTGCTGCATAAATGAAGCGTAACTCGCAAGGAACGTCGTAAGCGTATCGCCATGAACGAGCACCAAGTCCGGCTTCGCTTCCCTTAACACCGGTTCTAAACCTTGCAGGACGCGGATGGAAATATCGTTAAGGGTTTGGCTCGCCTGCATGATGTCCAAGTCGTAGTCGGGCTTGATGTCGAACACTTCTAGAACCTGGTCCAGCATCTGACGATGCTGGGCTGTTACGCAAACTATAGGTTCAATATGTTCGGGATACTTCTGCAACTCCAAGATGAGCGGGGCCATTTTAATCGCTTCCGGCCGCACCCCGAATATAGTCATTACTTTAATTTTATCGCTCAAGTCGGTTATCTCCCTTTATTTAGTCCCATACAGGCGGTCTCCGGCGTCGCCTAGACCCGGTACAATGTAGCCATGCTCATTTAACTTCTCATCTAATGCGGCCAAGTATATGTCGATGTCCGGATGCTGATCCTGAACCGCCTTAACCCCTTCGGGAGCGGCGATCAGACACATCAGCTTCGTCGGTCGGCAGCCTCTCTTCTTGAGCATATCGATCGCCGCGTTCGCGGACCCGCCGGTGGCCAGCATCGGATCGATTACGATCAATTCCCGCTCGGCAACGTCGGAGGGCAGGCTGCAATAATATTCAACGGGCTGCAACGTTTCGTGGTCGCGGTATAAACCGATATGCCCGACTTTAGCCGACGGAATAATTTTCAACACCCCGTCTACCATGCCGAGTCCGGCTCGAAGGATCGGAATGAGGCCCATCATTCTGCCCGCAATGACTTTTCCTTCCGCCATCTGGACCGGCGTATCCACCCGGACGGTGGAAAGAGGCACATCTCTCGTAATTTCGTAAGCCATCAGCATGGCCACTTCGTCAACCAGCTCGCGGAATTGTTTCGTATTAGTCATTTTGTCGCGGATAAAAGTTACTTTGTGTTGGATCAGCGGATGATCGCATATGACGAGACGCCCCATTGAGTTCTTCCCTTTCTTAAACGAACCTATTACGGCATGTACAGCCGCAAGTCCGACGTTGTCCTATGTAGTTTGCCCGTACATTATATCATTGTCTCCGATCAGGTGCATAACATCCGCTCCACGCTTCGTGGACTTCGTCGAAAATTGTCTATAAAAATTCCTTAATTTGGGTTTGGGTGACGGTAAATTCGGCCCGGACAATAAACTCACTACCGCAGAAGCGCTGGCTCTCTTGGAGAAATTTCTCGGCACTAAAGTGGAGAAAGGCGCCGGAAGCCCCAATTGGGTAAAGGATGCCGTGAATGCCGCGATCAAGAACAACCTTATCAAGCCTGATCAAGCGAAGGATATCTCAACCAAATTGTCCGCAAACCGCGGCTTCGTGTTCAAACTCTCCGACGATGCCTTTAAGAATTATAAATTGCCATCCGGAAAAACAATCTATTCTACTTACCACAGCGACACCGTACCCGAAGATACCACTGCCGAAGATGATACCGTTACCGACGGAGTATATTCCGAGGAGGGGGCTGGAACAGCTCCTTGAGTTAAGATGGGACCGAACCCAGCTTATCTGCATAGCATGAAGCAGATCATTCTAGGGAGAGATGCCTATGCAAGCCCGTAATAACGATGACCCCGCCCAAATTTACAAAGCGGATAACCAGTGGTCCGATCAAGTGCGCAGAACGCGCCAGAAGCTCGCCGGGATCTGCAGTCAATGCATGAACCGCGCCGTTCGCGTGCAGACATTGGACGGCCACACCTACGAAGGCGTCGTCATCGGCTCGGACAATTCTTACTTGCACATCATGACCGGTGACGCACGTTTTTTTGGACCCTATGCCTCGAACGCTATACTGACGCTAGTCTTGTACGAGCTTTTGGTTATTACGCTTTTGATTTAAAGTTCCTCCGTGCGTCGGATTAACCCAGGCCATTCAAAAAAGACGTAAGAAAAAAGCCTTCAACCCACTCAGACAGTGGTATTGAAAGCTTTTTTTGTTTCAATATCGGTAGACTTACTTCATCTCACTTAATATCCCAACGTTGGATACAGCGGATATTGCGCGGTCAGTTCGGCAACAATGCCGCGGGCTTTCTCGAGCGTTGCTTCGTCCTCGTGGTTTTTCAGCGTCAGTGCCATTACCTTGGCAATTGTCTTCATCGCTTCCACTCCCATTCCGCGCGTCGTGATAGCCGGCGTACCGATCCGGATGCCGCTCGTGACGAACGGGCTAGTCGGATCGAATGGAATGGCGTTCTTGTTAACCGTGATCGCAACGGAATCGAGAACATGTTCCGCCACTTTGCCCGTGATGTTCAAGTTGCGCGTGTCGATCAGCATCAGGTGGTTGTCGGTGCCGCCGGATACGATGTTGAGGCCTTCGGCGATTAATGCATCCGCCAACGCTTTAGCGTTAACGACTACGTTGCGAGCGTAGTCTTTGAAAGAAGGCTGCAACGCTTCTCCTAATGCGACCGCCTTAGCAGCGATAATATGCATAAGCGGTCCGCCTTGCGTTCCAGGGAATACGGCTTTATCGATAGCCGCCGCCCATGCCTTGCGACATAGGATCATGCCGCCGCGAGGACCGCGAAGCGTTTTGTGCGTCGTTGTCGTGACGAAATGCGCATGCGGAACCGGGCTCGGGTGCTCTCCGCCGGCAACGAGACCGGCAATATGCGCCATGTCGACCATGAACAACGCGCCGACATCGTTGGCGATTTGGCCCATTTTCTCGAAGTCGATCGTCCGCGGATATGCAGATGCTCCGGCTACGATAAGGCGGGGACGATGCTTGAAAGCCGCTTTCCGCACTTCTTCGTAATCGATCGTAAAGGTTTGCTCATCTACGCCGTAAGCAACGAAATTATACAGCAAGCCGGAAGCGTTCGCCGGATTTCCGTGAGTCAGATGTCCGCCATGGGCAAGGTTCATCCCGAGGACGGTATCGCCGGGCTTGAGCACCGCCAAGTAAACCGCCAAGTTCGCTTGCGCGCCGGAGTGAGGCTGCACGTTCGCGTGCTCGGCTCCGAACAATTCTTTGGCGCGGTTGCGGGCGATCTCTTCCGGAATGTCTACGTACTCGCAGCCGCCGTAGTAGCGCTTGCCGGGATATCCTTCAGCGTATTTATTCGTGAGCACGGTGCCCATCGTTTCCAAAACCGCTTCGCTTACGATATTCTCGGATGCGATCAATTCGATGTTGTCGCGCTGACGCTTTAATTCCAAATTCAGTGCTTTAACGATTTCAGGATCCTGCTTGCGTAAATTTTCCAACATAGTAATGAAGCCTCCCAAGTGTTTAGTTATATGGATATTTCATTAATCACAAGTTTTCGTAACGGCATCTTTCGCCTCTAAAGTCGACCGTTCCTCAGGCAAAACGTATACGGCACGCGCTCCGCCGATCAGCCGAGGACGGGTCATCGCCATGTTCACTCTTGCTTGCCCGATCGAATGGATGGACGGCCTTAACGGAACAGCCACGGGACGAAGATGCATCCCGATCATCGTTTCGCCGATATCGATGCCCGCGTGGACTTGCACCGATTCGACCAAGCATGGATCGTCCATCTGCCGATAGACGAATGAAGCCATAGAACCGCCGGCTTTAGGAACGGGAACGGCCGATACCTCGCTCCATCCTTGCGCTTCCGCCACGGACCGTTCGGTCACGAGCGCTCGATTCAAATGCTCGCAGCATTGCCACACGATATGAAACCCGACTCGCTCCCGAACCCGTTCCGCGCCGATATAGATTTGCTCGGCTACGGTTTCCGCTCCCGAGGTGCCGATCCGTTGGCCCTGCACTTCGCTGGTGCTCACTCCGAACACCATGATTCGTCCCGGACGCAATCCACCGATCTGCACCAATTCTTCGAGCAATAATTCCACTTGTTCGGTTATAGACTGAGAATTGTCTGCCATGACTAGACCTCCCAATTAGGACTGATGAGCCTCGATCGCCATGACTTTATGAATACGGTTCTTATGTCTTTCGCCTTCGGAGAACGGGGTTTCGATCCAAATCTTGACGATTTCCTGCGCCAACCCGGGTCCGATCACGCGCTCGCCCATTGCGAGTACGTTCGTATTATTATGTTCTCTCGTCGCTTTGGCGGAAAACATGTCATGTACCAGAGCACAACGGATGCCTGCCGTTTTGTTAGCAGCAATCGACATCCCGATTCCCGTCCCGCATATGAGAATTCCCCGCTCGACTTCCCCGCTGACGACTTTATCGCATACCGGAACGGCATAATCCGGATAATCAACGGAATCGCCACAGCTGCAGCCGACATCTACAAGCTCATGGCCAAGCGATAATAAGAACGGAGCAATTTCATCTTTCAGCCGGTAACCGGCATGATCGGCACCAATCGCTATTTTCATGTAATAAACCTCCTTAATCATGACGACCAACCGCAAACTGGATGATCCTGAGCTTGGTCTCTCTTAACAAAGGTATTATACCTGAATTCCCCTGCCTCAAACAGTTTGGCTTCCCAAGGTTTGTCGCAGCGCGTCAGATCATCCCTCCCCGTTCGCCCGCACACAGGTTGATAAAGACAAAAAAGAGCAAACGTGCTTCCGCACGTTGCTCTTTGCCCAGGCGACCGGCCGTCATTCCGATGCTCCACCGTGGTTTGATCCACTTGTCGTCGCCAGTTACATCGGAACCTTGAAGTTATAGCTTAATCATACCTAAGGAGAAGGCAAAAATCAATCATTGTTCTTGGGGATCCGAATCCAATTTGTCGACTAAGGTCAATAAAATATCTTCGATTTCATCGGCGCACTGCTCATATAGCAACAATGGCCCGCCAAACGGGTCGGCGATATCGAAATCGGGTATGCTCCGTTGAAGCTCGAACAGTCTTGCACGTTGTTCGGCATTCAGATTCTGGCCTAAAGCCTGCCTGACCTGCCATTCGGAATATAATCTTTCGGCTTCTGCCACGTCGTCCATGACGGGGTCCCCGCGCAGCGCGTATTCTTTGAGTGTGAAAGTTTTTGAGATGGCTGCGGGAAACTTCTGCAGAATCGCGCGCTTATGCCCAGCGGTCATCGTCAAAATTAAATTCGCCCAAGCAACCTCTTCCGCGGATAATGACGTGGATGGGCCGGGCAATACCAGTTTACGTTTTCTAAGCGTTGCTGCCGCATGGGGAGAAATCGGCAACCCGCTTGCCGTAGAAACTCCGGCGGATTTAATCTCGAGCGGCTTCCCGCCGCGCGCCGCCAAATCCTTGAGCATCGCTTCAGCCATCGGGCTGCGGCAAGTATTGCCCGTACATACGATTAAGATTCGGTTCATTTTCTCCCCTCCTTGCTCTTGGATGAGTTCCAAAGCTTATACTAGAAATAATAGACCAAATGCGAATAAAATAACACCGCCAAGCGCCTCTCCATATCCTCCCAAGGAACGGCTTGCCCGCCGTCCTAACAATAACCCGAACACGCTCATCATTCCGCCGAAAAATCCGAACATAAGGACGGTAAGCAGCAAGTGCGCGGAGAACATCCCCAAAGAGACGCCTACGGAAAAAGAATCGATGCTGACGCTGAAAGAAAATACGAGCATCCCCCACACCGTGCGATGATCAATGGAGTCAACCGCTTCCCCGCGCAGGGAACTGTATACCATATGTCCTCCGAGCAGCAAAAGCAACGCACCCGCGACAGAAGTCGCGATTCCGCCGAGAAGCCCGCTTACGTATTGTCCGGTAATCATCCCGCCGAGCGGCATGAGCACGTGGAATACGGCGATGATCGAGCTTAATTTTAACACGTCGCGAAGCCTGACGCCTTTCAGGCCGATGCCGATTCCAAGCGAGAAAGCGTCCATGCCCAGAGCGACCGCCATCACGAGTATGGTCAACATCTGCCCGGTTGCCGCGGACACGTCGAACATAGCTTGTCCCCCCTATTCGTCACCTTACGCCGTTCGTACACTCTAGTCCTCTCTCCAACATATGCGGACAAGAGGGGGAACATGCACTACTGCGAGGAACTTGAAAGGGACTGAGCCAAACGCAAACAGCGATTAATCGTCAAACGATGATCTCATTTCCTCCGGAAGCTTTGCGCAACCGATTCATGAGCGCGGCTCCGATTCCTTCTTCAGGATAACCTTCCGCGATAATGAAATCCAATCCGCGCTCGTCGCATTCTCGAAGATTGGCGTATAGAGATTGAGCTGCCTTAATCGGTGTGGTCATGGAGCCGCAATCAAACACAGCTTCCGCTTGGTAGCGAGACACGTGTTCCGTACAGGATAGTACTGCAACACGGCAGCCCCTGAGCGTTGCTTCATTCGCCTGCTGTTGAACGAACGCGATCAGCTTGTCCCTATTTTGTCCGATTACGAGCAGCATCTCGCCTTTAGGAGCATAGTGGGTATATTTAATGCCGGGGGACCGAGGGGCTTCCGTGCGTCCGGCGACGGAATCAAAGGCGATTTCCATTTTTGGAGCCTCGGTCTGAACCCGATCCTCTGCCGCAACGATAACCTCTACAGTCTTTCCGACAGCTTCTTGAAGTTGTTCGCGCGTAATTCCTCCGGGCCTAAGAATATAAATCTTCCCTTCTAAAACCCGAACAACGGTCGATTCCAACCCCACGCCGGTCGCACCGCCATCAAGCACCCCGTCGATCCGCCCGTCCAAGTCCTCCATCACATGTCGGGCTTGCGTCGGGCTAGGCCGACCTGAACGGTTCGCGCTGGGCGCCGCGAGCGGACAGCCCGATTGCTCGATGAGCTGCCTAGCTAACTCATTCGCAGGAACTCTTACCGCTACGGTATCTAACCCCGCAGTCACAAGCTTAGATACAGCTCCCTCTCTTACGGGCAGCACAAGGGTTAGCGGACCTGGCCAGAAAGCCGACATTAGCGCTTGTTCCACGTCATTTATCCGTTCCGCGAGGGTGTGCACCTCTTCGCGGTCCGCCAAATGCACGATTAGCGGATTGTCCGAAGGTCTTCCTTTCGCCGCGAAAATCCGTTTTACTGCCACTGAACTCCGGGCATCCCCGCCAAGCCCATATACCGTCTCCGTCGGAAATGCAATAACGCCGCCAGCGGCGAGTACCGCGGCGGCTTCCTTTAATCCGGCCTGAGATTGCTCCGCAGGCCAATATTTGGTCTCCACCGTCATGTCGTCTTCCATCCTCGTCGGTCGCCTGTCATTCGGGCAGCCGAACCATCTCGTTTCCGTTATTATAGCACAGCCTCTAAGAGAACAAAGAGCCTAGGAATGCAATGATCTTCTTAATAAGTTCCCAGAGGAAAAATTTCGCATGCGGCTTTTCGTTGGCGGGTTGGTTTTTATCTGCTTTTGCTTTCGCAAGATCTTTCTTCGTGGAGATTTGTTTTACCTTCGATGCAGACGCATCGTCGTCTTTCGCCGTTGCTGCCGTTAAGCATAAGGGCGGGAACAATACACACCACCAGTTTTTTCCCGCGCCTTGGCCGAGCGTAATTCGCAATGCCTCGTAGTTTCCCGCCGCGTAGCTTGTTCCGTCGAATATTTTTTCCGGAAAAGGAACTTTAGCCAACTCCACATTGCCGCCATACGACGCATCATATTCAATAAGCTTAGCGTTTACTAGTTGCTGGATTTGGGGGAGATGGGCTTTGATCAATTGGCGGGCTTCATCATGAGAAGCGGGCATAGCGCCCCAAGACTCAACCAATGCAGCCACATCGTCGCGTAGCTTAACTTTCAATTGTTGATCCGAATCGTTGTCGGAATTAGCGATTATGCGAATGCGTATCGCATCGTCGGGAATAAGCTTACCAGAGCTCGCCGAGGCGAACTGTCCGATTAAAGCGGATAGGCCTAGAAAGATTGCAAAGCCTGCTAGTGTCATTTTACTTGCGATAAGAAAAAAGAATGATTGGGAATGATGGCTGTGCCGCATAGGTTCTCGCTCCTTGAAGCACCCGTCGGTGCATCGCTATGCGTTCCGGAACGTCTTAGCCCTCATTATGTCCGGATTTGAACTCTATAAACCTATTAAATAAAATTTAGATGCCGCCAACTATACCCCTCTCAATTAATATCTAATGAAACCCGCGAAAAATGTCGAAATATATCCTATTAAAATATTTTTTGCCGAAAAGCGCCTATGAGAAGAGGGATCAGATGAAAATCTGCATTAAGCTTCTAATCGCTTTTGCCGCAATGATTGTCCTGCTTTTAATCCTAGGTTTGTACACGTTCAATCAGACGAAACTAACCCGGGCTGCTCATCAAGAAATGTTGAGGGATGCTGAATTTCGCTTTGATCTCAAATCGGTTCAATTCCAGCTTGCTGGGATGTCTAACGACGAAAGGGCTTTCATCCTGAACGGGGATCCCCAATTTAAATCAGAAATCGCCAAGAAGGATGCACAGATGCGAGACCTGCTGTCCGCCATTAAATCTAATCCAACGCTTGATTCGTCGGACCTTGAAACGATGGCTCGAGCCGAGGAGGAATACGAAAAATATTTCAAAGTGAGTCAGCAAGTACTATCTTTCATCGGCAGAGGTAAAGCAAGCGAAGCGGAGACTCTGCATTTTTCGAACGAAAGGGAAGCACGCAAAAATCTAAACGCCGTCATCGACCCTTTGCTTGAGAAATTGGTCACCGAAATGAATCAAGATCTGTTAGATCGTCAGGCGGAAAATAATCGTCATAACATGACCATGCTTGTTATTTTCGCTATAAGCGTTATCATCGCGATCATCATCGGCTTGTTATTAGCCCGTTCGATTACGAGACCTCTGCGCCAGGTAGAAGTCCAGATTAGAGAAATAGCCGAAGGCCATGGCGATCTCAGTCGTGAAATTATTTTAAGCTCTAAAGACGAGATTGCCGAGCTCGCCCATTCTTTTAACCGCATGGTGCGCAATTTACGCTCTATTTTGTCCCAGGCCCAAGATACTGCGATTCAAGTGGCGGCATCCTCTGAACAGCTGACGGCCAGCGCGGAGCAAACGACCTTGGCAACGGAACAAATCGTGGCAGCGACCCAATTGATAACGGTCAGCGCGGAAAAAGAACAGCAGCACGTTGCGGAAGCAGTTGCGGCTGTTCAACAAATGTCGGCAGGTATTGGGCAAGTGTCCGCCAGCAACGAAGAAGTATTCCGTCTTGCCCACTCGGCGTCGGATGCTTCAACCCAGGGAATTCACGCCGTTCAAGACGTCCTCCAAGGGATGAAGGAAATTCAAGAAACGGTTCGGCATGCGGCATCGGCCATTCAGTCGTTGGGCGACCGCTCGCAACAAATAGGCGGAATCACGAACATCATAACGGACATAGCCTACCGGACCAATCTGCTCTCTCTTAATGCCGGTATAGAGGCAGCCCGGGCGGGCGAACACGGCAAAGGTTTCGCCGTCGTTGCCCAAGAAATCCGGAAGCTGGCAGAGCAGTCCAAAGAATCTACCCTGCAAATTTCCGAGCTGATCGAAGGCATCCTGATTGAAACCCAGAAAGCCGTAACCGCCATGCATAATGGGACGGAGAAAGTAAATCTGGGGCTATCCAGGGCGGAATTAGCAGACGAAGTATTCCACACTATCGGTACTAATGTTTCAGCCGTAAACTCGCAATTAGAACAAACGGCGACAACGACGACGCAATTGGCTGCATCCAGCAAGCAAATCGTGGCGATGGTTGAGGGCGTATCCGCTGCGAGCAATGAGGTAGCCGCATCCTGCCAGAGCAACTCCGCTTCCACGGAGGAGCAGCTTGCTACAATGGAGGAAATAAGCTCCTCCTCCCAAGCCTTATCCAAACTTGCCGAGGATTTGCACAACGTGTTGTCTGGCTTTAAATTGCATTAGTTAGTTTTCATTTTCAATAGGAAGCCGCAACTTGCCCTCGAACGGGTGGCAAGTTGCGTTTTTTTGGGGTCCTCACAGCCATTTCCCCACGGATTCGAGGGTTAGATCCGCATATAATAGCCGACTCATTTGATATTCTCGAAGAACATCGGTATCCTTCAGCAAATTCCCCGTGAGTATGCACACCGCGGTTTCGTTCTTATCGATTCTTTTCTCAGCCAGCAGTTTCCGCAATCCCGCAACCGTCGCCGCAGATGCCGGTTCGCATCCGATCCCGCTCCTGTCTATGAGAGTTTTCGCCTCCATAATCTCCTCGTCCGAGACGGAGCAGGTAATCCCTTCCGTTTGCTTCATAACTTGGCGGGCTTTCCTCCAACTCGGCGGATTGCCTATGTTTAAGGCGGAAGCTATCGTCGATGGTCGGGGAATAGGCACTATTTCGCTCTCGCCTCTTGATATCATGCGATGAAAGGGACTCGCACCCTCCGCCTGAATTAACGCCACTCGAGGTATTTTATTAATCAGACCTAGTTGTCTAAGATCGTTCAAGCCTTTTCCTAGTGCTGATAAGTTGCTTAATGCTCCCCCGGGGATGACGATCCAATCGGGCATTTCCCAATTCAATCCTTGGGCGATTTCATAAATGATACTTTTCTGCCCTTCTATGCGGAGAGGATTTACCGAATTGCAAATATACATTCCAAGCTCTCTTCCATGCTTCTCGTAAAAGCGGATTCCGTCGTCGTAGGTCCCGTCGAAGCCGATAACTTTGGCACCGTAAGCCATTGTTTGAAGCACTTTATTGATTGAGATTTGTTCATTAGGAACGAGCACATACGAATTGCATTCGCCAAGCGCGGCATACATCGCCAGTGAAGAAGAAGTATTGCCTGTCGATGTGCACGTAAATCGCCTATACCCGAGAGAACGACCATGAGATACGGCGACCGTCATCCCGTTATCCTTGAATGACCCACTGGGATTCTCGCTTTGCGCCTTCAACCAAACCTTGCGGATGCCCAGCGATTGTTGAATGAGATTGGAAGCGTAGAGACCCGTATTGCCCTCATACTTCGTTATGATGTCGCTCTCCGGTAACTCCGGATAAATAAGCTCTTTGTACCGCCACACCCCGCTCGCATACGGATTCATCCGATCCGATAACCTGTGATGAAATAATATTTTCAGATGATCGGCGTCCAAATGCTTAAAATCATGAACAACCTCCAATAAACCTCCGCATGAACATCGGTAATCGAACCCGGCTTGCCCGACATGACAATCACAACAAATGAATTTCAATTGCATCCCTGCTTTCCGTTATAAGGGTTGCCCGCAACCGGTCTACAAGCTTAGAATAAGGGATATTAAATTATAAATATAATATATAATTATTAAGTAATCATAATTAATAAATATGAATGATGAGGTTGAACGTACTATGTTGAATTTGCATGCGCTTAGGCTATTCCATCACGTAGCGGAGCAAGGAAGCGTAACGAAAGCAGCCGATCAATTAAATATTAGCCAGCCAGCAGTAACATCGCAGATCAAGAAATTGGAGCGCGAGCTTGGTCTGCCATTATTGTCTCCTCTAGGTAGAGGCATTCTTCTTACGGAGGCCGGAAAGAGGTTGGCGGCGGAAGCAGGGAGATTATTTGCGCTGGAACGGAATATCGAGCAGACTATCGACGATTATATTCAAGGAAATGCGGGTAGGTTGCTCATTGCAGCCACCTATCTTCCCGCAAATTTCTTGCTGCCCGCATCGATTGCCAAATATAAGCAGCATTATCCCAATGTCGAAGTCCAATTTACGACAACAAGCTCCGCCAATGCCATTAACCTTCTACTCCGCTACGAGGCGGATATCGCGTTCATTGGCGGGGCCCGGCAATCACACCCTTCGCTTGACAGTAAGCAATGGATTGAAGACGAAATGTGGTTTGTCATCCATAAAAATCATAGGCTCGCGTCCCAAGAAACTTTATTGGCAGAAGTGATAAAAGAACCCATTGCATTCCGGGAAAAGGGCAGTTACTCCAGAGAACAATTGTTAGCCATGTGCCAACTCCATCGATTAGAGTTGCCGAAGGTCGGTTTGCAGTTGAATGGTTTTAGCGAGTTGATCCGCGTAGTATCGGAAGGCTATGGGGTTGCCTTTCTATCGGCGCTGGAGGCTCGTGAAGAGGTAGAGCGTGGCGATCTTCGAAGGATTTACGTAAAAGACGTACGATTAACTAATCCCATCTCCCTTCACCAGAGAAAAGAGGCTTTGCCGGCTCAAGCTAGACGGTTTTTAGATTTCGTTCCCGCAGGCCTTTAAAGCTTATACTGTTCATGTAAGAAATGGGTATAGACGTCCAATTCTACCCTATGCTACCATACAATTAAGATCCGGAAGCACCGGTCAATCGAAAGCAATCATTGACACGGGCGAGGGGGCCAAAGTATGGAAGAGCAGATTATGGAAGAGCCAATCATGCATAAGATTCTAGATGCCGTAATATCGCTGCAAGGCACCGTAAACATTATGCAGGTAGACATGGCTGAAATGAAAACGGATATTCGCATATTGAAGGATGATGTGCGAGGACTTAAGGATGACGTACATGTTCTTAAAGAAGATGTACGAATCCTTAAAGACGATGTGCAAGTCCTTAAGCAAGATGTGCAAGTCCTTAAGCAAGATGTGCAAGTCCTTAAAGAAGACGTGCAGGTCCTTAAAGAAGACGTGCAAGTCCTTAAGCAAGATGTACAAATCCTTAAAGAAGACGTACAAATTCTGAAGGAAGACGTACGTAAGTTAGACGTTAGACTAACAAAAATGGAAGCTCGAACAGAACGCTTGGAACAACGGATTGATACTACAATCGATTGGGTCGGCCAGATCAAGGAAGACGTAACCGAATCCAGGCTGATGCATGAAAGGCACGAGCTTTTATTAGGCGAGATTGCCATGACGCTTCTGGAGCAAACAGCAAGGAATCGTCTCGTAAAGCCGATCTAAACCTATACAAAGAAGACCGCGCAATCCGTTTCCCGGACATAGCGGTCTTCTTTTTTATCTTATAGCAAGAACATGTCTGTCAATGCCCGCGTAATCATTAACGAAACGAATCTCATTCCACATCGCGGAGGCACGAAGGAGGTTAGAGACCTCTTCGGCTTGTCCCGCTCCAACTTCCCATGCGACAACTCGCGGGAGATGTGGCAATCTCCTTAATTGGCTTGCCATCATTCGATAAGGATTCAACCCATCCTCGCCGCCATCCAACGCTAAATGAGGCTCGTGATCACGCACCTCGCGCTGCAGGCCGGGAATATCCGAGGAAGGGATATACGGGGGGTTGGATACTAGTATATCAATCTTCAATTGATCACCAATCGTACCGCCCATGAGAAACGGGGTTAGTAAATCACCCTGAATGAAGGCAATGCGATCCCCTACTCCATTACGTTCAGCATTACGACGCGCAACTTCGAGCGCATCGACCGACAAGTCGGATGCAGCAACCCGCCATTCAGACCGTTCGGCGGCCAGCGTAATGGCGAGGATTCCGCTCCCTGTGCCTACGTCGAGCACGGTGGGCTTTATCCCTTTCGGTGCAGGCCATAATCGATCCGCGATTTCCAGCACGGCTTCTGCCAATAATTCGGTTTCCGGACGCGGTATGAGCACCGAAGCCGTAACCTCGAACGCTCGACCGTGAAAATACTGCTCCCCGATTATATATTGCACGGGCTCCCCTGCCCTTTTGCGCTCCAAGAGCCCGTTCCAAGCTTCCAGCTTCGCCTTCGGGAACGGATCGCGCCAATCTCGCAGCAGCTCCGTCTTGCTTATTCCCAGCAAATAAAGAAGAAGAAGCTCCGCATCCGCGTCCGCTTCCTCTACTCCGGCTTGCCGCAAGCTGTTCGCGCCCTGACGCCAAGCACTGCCTAACGCCAGAGGCTTAAGTTCGTGTTCCAGGCTCACGCCAAGCGCCTCCTTGCTTATTTCATTTGCTCGCGTTCCAATATTTCCGCTTGTTCGGCAAGCGACAACGCTTTAACGATCTCTTCCATATCGCCATTCAGTACATATTCCAGACGGTGAAGGGTCAATCCGATACGATGATCGGTGACGCGGCTTTGCGGGAAGTTATAGGTCCGGATGCGTTCGCTGCGATCTCCGGTACCGACCTTCTCCCGGCGTTCACCCGAATACTTCGCTTCCTCTTCCTGGCGCTTCACATCCATGATCCGCGTCCTCAACACTTGAAGAGCTTTATCCTTGTTGTCGTTCTGGGACTTGCCATCCTGACAGGTGGCCACGATCCCCGTCGGTACATGAGTTACGCGAACGGCAGACTTGGTCGTATTAACGGACTGACCGCCTGCGCCGCTGGAGCAGAACGTATCTACGCGGATATCTTTGTCATGAATAACGATATCCAGTTCTTCCGCTTCCGGCATAACTACGACCGTTGAAGTCGACGTATGAATACGTCCGCCCGACTCCGTCTCGGGAACCCGCTGAACTCGGTGAGCCCCGCTTTCGTATTTCATCTTCCGGAAAGCTTCTTGCCCGCTAATCGAGAAGATAACCTCTTTGAATCCGCCGAGATCGCTGACGCTGGATTCCAACATCTCGGTGCGCCAGCCTTGGCTATCCGCATACTTCGCATACATCCGATATAACTCAGCAGCGAATAAGTTTGCCTCTTCTCCGCCTGCCGCGCCGCGGATTTCCACGACAACATTTTTACCGTCGTTAGGGTCCTTAGGCAACAGCAGAAAACGGATCCTCTCCTCAAGCTCGGTCCGACGGTTATCGAGTTCTTCGATCTCCATCTTCACCATCTCGCGCATTTCGTCGTCCAATTTATCTTCCTGCATGACTTTGGCATCCTGCAGTTGGGTTAGCACAAGCTTGTATTCTTCATAAGCGCGGTAAGCTTCCTCAAGCCCGGATTGCTCCTTGGCGTAAGTACGCAGCCGCGTCGAGTCGTTCACCACGTCGGGATCGCTAAGCAATTCGTTAAGCTTCTCATATCGATCCGCAAGTATTTGCAGACGGTCTAACACTTTTCCTCATCCTCCGTTACCCTTGTGGGCCTTCGTTCACATTCATTCGGCAAGACATACTATGAATTATTATACCACATTAAGGCTCATTCGTGCGGGAATGGAATTAATGGCAAAGAGGCGATCCCTGCACCGCTTGCAGGAATCGCCTACTTCTTTAACTCGATTTTACGTTTTACTGCGTCTATCTACATCCGTTGGAAAAACCCGACGAGCATTTTCGTATCCGGATCGAATGCCATCGTCAAAGGCCCAAGAAGCGCGTCTTGATCGGTGCTGTATCTGACTTCGATAAGGGGACCGTTCACGGCCTGAATTTCAGCCAGCTTTTTCTTCTGCGCATCCGTTACGGCTATAATGGCTGCGTTCTTCGATTCGATAATCGATACTTGAGCCTCGTCTTTCTTAGTCGTCAAGTGGGATTTCTCGCTTTCCGGTACGTTGCTCCAAGCCAACTCGCGATATTCCTGAGCGGCTGCCGGAGCTAATTTCCCAGCTATAGGCGCGGATACGACGAGATAATGAAGCGGGCTTTGCGGCGGAATGCTCTTCGTCATGATCGGGCCATAGTAAGCGGTAACTTTAGTGCCGGCCTTCAAGCTGGCAAAATCAACCGATTCGCCTTGCGAAGTTAACACGCTCGTTTCTTTGCCGGCATTTAATACAAGCGTCGGAGTTGCTACCCCGTCTTTCGTCTCGCCGAAGCGTACTTGCCAGCCATCGTCGGTTTTCTCGATCGATTGGATTACGTCTTCTTTAACCAGGCTTTCGCTGCCTACGACGATTTTGTGCGCATGGGACTGGCCCGGGAAACTCATCGCAACCATCGGACCGAACTCGGCCGTAATCCTCGTGCCTACTTTAAGGTCTTTAACGGCAAACGCTTGACCGCTCTCATCCGTCAATATCGTATCTTTGTCCGCGATGAGAATAATCCAGCTGTATTCCCCTTTGCCGAGCAGCTCGATCCGGTAGGCACCGTCTTTTTCCAAAGGATTTACGCTCACGACTACACCCATCGACTGAATGTATTTCTCCGCTTCTTCCTTCTGGCCCGTAAGCTCAATTTCTTTGCCGGCGGTATTCCAGTTCAAGTTATAGCCAAGTGCCGCTGCCGTGTCGCGTGCCGGCAAATAAGCTTTGCCGTTAATGTATACGGGGTGCAGTGTTGTATCCGTGCCGTTGACGGAAACCGCGATTTCATTATGCAATACCCCGTTGACCTTGCTTATCAAACCGCCTGCGCTTACCGCGGCAGTTGTTCCAAGTAGTCCGACTGCCGTTACGAGGATCAATAGTTTTTTCTTCTGCATGTTTTGTTTCTCCCTTCGCTTATAGCGTTATTGTTGTTTGCCTGGTTGTCAGTGTCTAAGACGCATATAAGCTCGGAAAGGTTACATTAGAATATTTTAACAAAAAAACGACTCAGCAGGAGTAACCCCCACTAAGCCGCTTCAGCAAATCGATATTATACGTTAAACAAGAAATGCATGACGTCTCCGTCAGCTACGATGTACTCTTTGCCTTCAAGGCGCGTTAATCCTTTTTCCTTGGCGGCTTTCATGGACCCGGTGCTGGTTAAATCCTCATAGGAAACGACTTCGGCGCGAATGAAGCCCCGCTCGAAATCGGTATGAATAACTGCCGCAGCCTGCGGCGCTTTCGTTCCTTTGCGAATCGTCCAAGCCCGAACTTCCTGCACGCCCGCCGTAAAATAAGTGTATAAGCCGAGCAGCTTATACGAAGCGCGGATCAAACGGTCAAGACCGGACTCGGTCAAACCCAGTTCTTCGAAGAACAGCTCTTTATCCTCGCCTTCAAGCTCGGCGATCTCCGATTCCACCTTCGCGCTAATGGAAACAACTTCCGAGCCTTCCGCAGCCGCGAACTCGCGAACCTTCTGCACGTAAGGATTGCTATCCGCATTTGCCGCTTCGCTCTCGCTAACGTTGGCAGCGTATAACACAGGCTTGATCGTCAGCAGATGAAGGTCGCGAACAAGCAGCTTCTCTTCATTAGTAAGCTCTACGCTTCTAGCCGGTTTCTCTGCTGTTAGGGCTGCATGCATGCGCTCGAGAACCTCAAGTTCCTCGGCAACTTTCTTATCGCCGCCTTTAAGCCCTTTGCGCGTGCGCTCCATCCGTTTCTCGACCGAATCGATATCCGTTAGGATTAATTCCAAATTGATGACTTCGATGTCGTTAATCGGATCGATCTTGCCCGAAACATGGGTGATGTTCTCGTCTTGAAAACAACGCACGACATGGACGATCGCATCGACTTCGCGGATGTTGGCAAGGAACTTATTGCCCAAGCCCTCTCCGCGGCTAGCGCCTTTCACAAGGCCGGCGATGTCTACGAACTCAAATGCCGTAGGCACGATCCGGTTCGGATTAACGATATCGGCGAGCTTCTGCAAACGCTCATCCGGCACTTCGACGACTCCGACATTCGGATCGATCGTGCAGAATGGATAGTTAGCCATTTCCGCTCCCGCTTGTGTAATTGCATTAAATAAGGTCGACTTTCCCACGTTGGGAAGCCCGACAATTCCGCACGACAGTGCCATTGTTCTAACACTCCTGACTCCTTGCGATCGCTGTCCGCAGGCTTCGCCAGGGCCGATCGTCAAGCTGTTCAATTCTCACGCCATTATAACGGAACTACGAGGCAACGTCCATATCTAGTCGTCACTGCTCATTGATTTTATCGGGATCTATCGCCTGCTGGGCTTCTTTAGGAACGGTTACCGCGGCGGAAAGATTAGGTTTGCTGTAAGTGCCGGCAAGCGTCTGGGTAACGGCGGATTTGTTCCCGGGCTCAAATTCAATCGTCATATCCGATTCAATTCGGTAGGAGAGCGGCCAATATCGCTCAGCATCCACGGTTAAAGCTACTTTGAGCTTCTGGATGGCAAGACTCTTCTGAATATCGGCCCCCATGCCCGACAGCCCCATCGTACTTTCCAATATTCCCGCGACGAAAGTGGTCGCTTCCGGACTAACGCCGTCATAACGAATAGTTACGACTTGTCCGCTCCGTTCGGCGGTCAGCGGGCTGCCCAGTGCTTGAATTTCTTGGAGCGCTTGCTCCGGATTAACCTGGAAATCAGACAGCGTCTTCACATTCTCGTCGGCGACTTCTTTGGATAGCTTGCTCCATTCCTCGAATTCGGGAAGATACATGTAATTGGCATCTGGGACAAGTATCATACGCAAGGTCGATTCCTCTCCATCGATATTGCTCTTTATCGTCTGATCCAACTTAAGCGGAGTTCGTTCCACGCGGCCTTGCATCGTAATTTCCACTTTGGAATGATTCTTATCATTAGCTCCGCCGCCAAGCTCCTGATTCATTTGCAACTCGAACCCGTATTTATTCATTTTCCGGGCGGCCGCCTTGGCCTTCGTTAACCACTCCAATGCATTGTCCTCTGCCGAAACTTCGGAAGGAGTTGGAGAGAGAGCTGCAGGTGATGAAGCGGACGGTTTACTTGCCTGGCATGCTGTAAGGAATATTAGAATCACGACAACAACCAATGTCAAATACGTACGAAGGCGGCTTCGATATGCTTTCAAGAAATTCATGATGAATAACCTCCTTGCGGATAACGTTGAAGAGGATTGCGCACAATGTCGATGTCGTCTAAAGGATGCGATCGATCAAGCGAAGCCTGTGCCGCGTTCGATCGTCAGAGGGAGGAGGGAATCCCGTGGAAAATAAATCGCATAAAGGCAATTACAAAGGAACGACGAATATGAAAGCTCGGAACCAAGACATGGCGTACGTCAACGATACGCTGGAGAGAACCAAGTCCGTCGCTCCCGTTCCGACGATCAAGAAGGAAACGGATTAACAACGCACAAGCGGCTCAGCCCTGAGGGCTGAGCCGCTTGTGCGTTCAGAAAAACCTAGGAATCCGTTCCTCTACGTTAACATACCCCGATGTCGAGAACAACAAAGCATAGAATTAAGTATTAACCCATGCATCCGTATCGTAACCTCTTTCTTCCCAGTAACCGATATGATCCTTATCGATCAACTCGATCCGGTCAAGCCACTTCACCGACTTATAAGCGTACATTTTCGGAACGATCAGTCTCACTGGACCTCCGTAGTCCCGATGAATCGGCTTTCCGTCATGCAGCACGGCGACCATCACGTCATCCATGTTCGCTTGCTCTAAAGTCAGCGTATCCGTATAAACTCCATCGCCGGAGTAAAACTTGACGAATTTCGCATTGGATTTCAACCCGGCTTGCTTCAGCAATGCCGAGAGGGGTATGCCTTCCCAAGTGTTTTTGTACACCGACCACCCTGTTACGCAGTGGAAATCACTCACCTGCACGGTGCGACTCAACGCGAGAAACTGCTCCCAATTCCACGTCGCCGGCTTATCGACCAAACCGTTAATCGTAAAGCTCCAAGTCTTGGAATCGAAAGTGGGCAACGGCGTCACCGTATACACGCGAAAATAACCTTTCGCCCCGCCACCGACGACATTTACCGAATCCGGCAATGGCGTTGGATTGGGAAGCATCCCGTTCGCGGCATCCGATACGTCCTTCATTCCCCCAGGCGCAGTAGATATCGTCCCTCCGGTCGCTGTCGTTAACCACCGAAAGAAGGACGGCGCAATCGCGACCGTCAACGCGGCCCCCAAAGACCATCTTAGAAACTGGCGGCGATTGATCCATGGGGTCGGCTCGGAATAAGGCACCTTAGTGTGAGCTGCCACCGAAGGCGCTTGGGTTATTGGATCGTCTATAGCATCCGTTGTTTTAATCGCTCTTCGTTCAGGCTTCTTCATCCATTTAATACGTGTAACGGAATGATAAATAATATACGGAACCCCAGCCCAAGTTAGCAGATCATGAACGATAAGCGCGCCGTTCGCCCACTCCGGAGGAAATTTACGGATTTGCCACAGCACGATGCCGGAAAGAAGCCAACCTATGAGCAGCACCATAACGAAGCTTAGATTGCCTTTTTGCTTCGGCCGTTGCCTAATTTGTTTTAGGTGGCGTTTCATCAGCGGGAGATACAGAAAGATCAGTACGCCGGAAAGGATACCGAGAATAATATGGAGTTGTTTAACGGGATTGCGAAAATGGCCACTCAACCAGCCGCGTACCGTTTCCCACGACAACAGCAGCCCGGTAATCGCCAGAATGAGTACGATCCATCCGTTCCAACGGTGCAATTCCGCCAACTGTTTGCCAAATCCCGGTTTGCGTTTACTCATGCTTGCCCCCCTTATTCGAGATGAATCCACATAACCAAATTATAGCATAAGCAAGGCCGCCCCTAAGGGGTGCCGTAATAAAAGTAATAAAAGTGCCCCTTTATCACCCTAAACTTTCCACGTTATCCCACACAAGGAAATAAGAGTACAGCTACGGCATTCCGCTGCTAACTAAATCTTATCCCACAGCATTTTCCACCGGAACATCTCGGCATCTTCTGCGTCTAACTGATTACTTAACTGCTAGGAGGTATGAATAATGCGCAGAATGTACCCGCTTCTCATTGCGGCTCTTCTCGCTCTAATATTGGCTGGCTGCGGAGCCAACTCCAATAATGGCGGAACAACCGATGTTCCGAATGCTGTTCCCGAATCCCAATCGCCCGTCGCTTCGTCCCAAGGGATTGAGCCGACCGTCACCGCTACAACTAGCAACGAAGCTTCGGCATCGCCCTCAGAGAGTAACCCATCCATAACAAAAGAGACGGATACGTCCAAAGTACCGCAAGCTCAATTGAAGGCTGCCGCCCAAGAAGTCATCGAATATCTCCGCGAAAGAGACTTAAAGTCCCTCGCCCAATGGATTGACCCGGAGCAAGGACTAAGGTTTTCTCCGTATTCGCATATCAATAAGGATACCGACCTTGTTTTCAAAGCGGATAAACTCCCTGCTTTTAAGGATGCGACCAAGCTCAAGTGGGGAACCGCGGACGGCAGCGGAGAAGCGATCGAGCTATCGTTCCGGGATTATTACGAGAAATTCGTATATAATCAGGATTACGCGGACGCACCCAACGTGAATGTCAACAAAATCGTCGGGACGGGTAATGTCGAATTTAACGGCAAAGAGGTTTATCCGAACGCCTCCTACGTCGAGTATCATTTCCCGGGCTTCGACAAGGAACTGGGCGGAATGGATTGGCAGAGCCTCGTACTCGTCTTCGTTCCCGGCGCCGCGGACGACTGGAAGCTCGTCGCGATCGTACATGGCCAATGGACAACGTAAGGTCTTCACACTAAAAAAGGTTGAGCAAGGGATATCCCCCTGCTCAACCTTTTTTAGTGCTATCCAACTATCTAACGATGAAGGCGATAAGGAACCGTCGCAATGACGACGTCCTTCTGGTTATACAGATAAGCCCGAATGAGCAAACTCGTTTGATTGTGCAAAATATTTTCCCACCAATGCTTCGTGATGAATTGAGGAATGAGCACGGTAATATGGTCGGTTTCCGCGGTTTTCCATTCTACCGTTTCGATAAAGCGAATGAGCGGCTTCATGACGCTCCGATAGCGGGAACGAAGCACGATGAGCCGGACGCCCGGATTCCATTGCTCCCATTTCTCCTCCATTTTCTGAATCTCTTCGTCATCAAAACCGATGTATACCGCCACGATGTTATCGGACAACGACTTCGCGTAACTGATGGAATTCAGCACAACGCGTGTGACGCCCGCTACGGGAATTACGATGGTGCTCCCTTTCATCTGCGGTTTATCCCGTTCGATATTAATCCGCAGCTCGTCGGCGATGTTCGTATAATGCCGGTAAATCCGCATGAAAACGAACATGACGATCGGAAGGAAGATAAACACCATCCACACCTGATGGAATTTCGTGAAAATAAAAATAAGCGAAATCGTGAGCGTCGTAATCATTCCAATGGTGTTCACGATCAGCTTGGCTGTCCATCCGGGCGGCCTCAGCTTGATCCAGCGAACCATCATGCCAAGCTGAGATAAAGTGAACGGGATGAATACCCCGATGGCATACAACGGAATGAGCTTCTCCGTATCCCCTTGGAACGCTGTGATAAGAACGGCTGACAATACGCCGAGCATAATAATGCCGTTTGAGAAACCCAAGCGATCTCCACGCACCTTGAACATATGAGGCATGAACTTATCCTTCGCCAACATAAAGGCGAGCAGCGGGAAAGCGGCATAAGCCGTGTTCGCCGCCAGGAACAATATCAAGGCCGTTACGATCTGTATGATGTAATACACCGCTCCGCGACCGAATGTAGCCTCGGCGATCTGTGAGACGACAGTAACCTTAGGATCAGGCGCGATCCCGAATCCGTACGCTAGAAAGCTGATACCAATAAACATGCTTCCCAAGATGACGCCCATCATGACGAGCGTTGCCGCGGCATTATGTTCGGCAGGTTTCTTGAAATTCGGAATCGCGTTAGAGACAGCTTCCACTCCCGTAAGAGCGGAGCAGCCGGAACTAAATGCTTTCAGCAAGATAAACAAGCTGATATTGTTGACAGCCGTCCCCAACTCCGGTACGCTCCCATGAAAGCCGGTAGTAACGAATTTTACCAATCCGCCAATGATGAGGATGAAGATCGCGATAACGAACAAATATACGGGAACTGCAAGTATCGACGCGGATTCTGTAACTCCACGTAAATTCAATATCGTCAAGAAGGCGATCATCACTAACGAGATGATGACGCGATAATCATGCAGCGACGGGAACGCGGAGGTGATAGCGTCCGTCCCGGCCGAGGAGCTAACGGCTACGGTTAGGATGTAATCGACGAGCAGCGATCCGCCGGCCATTAACCCCGTAGTCGTTCCTAGGTTATTCTTGGCGACGATATAAGCGCCGCCGCCGGAAGGATAAGCGAATATCGTTTGACGATAAGAAAGAATAAGAATGGCAAGCAACCCAAGTACGGCAATTGAAATCGGAATGGAATACCATACTGCCGCAAAACCAACCGCAACGAGCACGAGTAGGATTTGTTCCGTTCCATAGGCAACGGAAGATAAGGCATCCGAAGATAACACCGCTAGCGCTTTCAGCTTTCCCAGCTTCTCTTCTTCGATGTCTGTCGATTTCATGGGCTTACCGATTAGAAAACGTTTGATTCTGCTTACCATATGAACTTGTCGCTCCCCGAGTCCAGATCAGTTATCGTACGTATTATCTCTCGCGAACAACAAAAAACCGCAAAGAACAGGCCTCTGCGGACGCATGTAAATACATCCATCTTACACCTCTCCCTTCAACGCTTACGAGGTTAGCTGTCGGATTCGGACGGCGAGAGTCGCCCTACTTCAAAATCAATTGAAGATTCACCCCATGCGATGCTTTAACTTAGCGCCGCGCTCGGTTCCCCCGTTTTCCCAGTTCGGAAACTCAGCGATATGAACTCACTCATCATACTCTCGGACGTTTTGAACTGTAAAACCTCGATTCAGAAAAAAACAAGTCAAATTAGGCGGTAGAAGCTCTTTGGTTACGTTTACATATGCCTTATTCTTTGATTATCCTCGCGCTGCTTCTTCAAGCTATTGCAAATGACAAAACCGCCCCTCCAGCAGAGTCGTCTGCTTTGGAGGAGCGGTAATGTGATGATGACGATATTCTTAAACCGCAACCGTATGGTCTTGGCTGTGTTTTCCCCCAAACTCTCTACGATAGGCCACTACGAAGTAAGTGAGAGTCATTGCGGCGAAGAGTGCGATATAACCTAGCAAAATCCATACGTTATCCCACATGAAGGAGTAATCGCCGCTTGAGATGACGGCTTTCAGCCCAGCGACCGAATACGTCATCGGCAGCCATGCGCTCGCATTTTGCAGCCAGCTCGGAATCAATTCCAACGGGAACGTACCCGCGGAGCTGGTTAATTGGAAGATCAAGATAACGATAGCGATAAACCGTCCCGGATGCTGAAGCACCGTTACCAAAAATTGAATCAAAGCCATGAACGTTATGCTCGTAATGATGCTGAAAAGAATGAACAACGGCATGCTTTGCACTTCAAGTCCAAGCCCGTATAGCAATACGAGGTCGGCTATGATCGCTTGCACGGTACCGATGAACACCATCGTCATCAGTTTGCCGATAAACCAACTCCAGCCGCTTGTCGGCTTAATTGCCGGTTCTTTTACCGTATACACGATTGTCAGAAGAAGAGCTCCTACAAACAGGCCAAGAGAGATGAAATAAGGGGCGAAACCCGTTCCATAGTTAGGTACTTCCTTGGTTTTGACCACATTCAGATCTACAGGATTGGCGAACATATCGATGACCGAATCCCCGCCTTTAATATTGGAAGTCTTCTGAGCTGCATCGGTTAACTTGCTGGATAACTCTCCCGTTCCGTCTGTCAACGTCACTAACCCTTGAGTCATTTGCTGAGCGCCCTGATCCAGTTTGCTGGAACCGTCTACGAAGACGTTAAAGCCTTTCGACAAACTGCTTAGTCCCTGATTCAGTTGAGCTGCGCCGCCGTGAAGCTGATCTGCGCCTTTCGCCAGCTTGGCGCCGCCTGCGCTTGCCGTATTCAGCTTATCGCCGAACTGTTCAAGTCCGCCCGCCAATTGAGTCGTGCCTTTGCTTAGCTGCGCCGCGCCTGCGGAGAGCTGGTCTTGCCCTTGCTTGGCTGCGCTGAGCCCGCCTGCAACCTGTTTGCTCGCGGCTATCAATTGCTGAAAACTCGCATCGTCGGCAAGCTCTGGATGAGCTTTAGCATATTGCTCTAACCCGCCTGCCAGCCCCTTTGCCCCTGCTTCCAACTTATCGGCCCCCGCAGCTGACTGCGCAAGTCCGTCGGCAAGCTTCGTTGCGCCTATATTCGCCTGTACAGCACCTTGTTTAAGCTTGCCGCTGCCATCCGTTAATTGCGATAATCCGCTAGCCAGAGAACCCGCTCCTTGCTGCAGCTCGCTAACGCCTTTCTCGAGCTTGCCGCCGCCATCCACAAGCTTGGTGATTCCGCTCTGCATGGTAAGCGAACCCGATGCCAGCTTGTTCAGATTCGCTTCTATAAGCGCTGCGCCATTCTTAGCGCTGTCGGTGCCCACGGCGATTTGGCTCGCACCATCGCTAGCTTTGCTTAAGCCGTCCGCCAACGTTTGAATCTGGTCAAATACAGTGTGCGTATAGGCCTTCGTCACTTCTCTGCTCAGCTCGTTCTTCATTTTCTCGATAGCCGTATTTCCGATTTGCGCCGCCAAGAAGTTGAAGCTTTCATTGGGCATGAATACGATTTGGGCCGGAGTTGGCTGTTCGGACGTTAAAGTCGTCGTCTTAGCCGAGAAATCCTCCGGGATCTCGATCGCCATGTAATACGTATTATTTTTCAAGCCTTCCTCTGCCTGCGATTTGCTGACAAAGCTATATTCGAAATTGCTGCCTTCCTTCAGCTTTTCCGTGAAATCCTGGCCGACATGCATGGAATTGCCTTCGTATACCGTACCTTGATCCGAATTGACTACGGCAACCGGCAAGTCATCCAGCTTGGCGTAGGGATCCCAGAAGGCACCGAGGAACATCGCGCTGTATAATACCGGAACCATGAGTACCGCCAGCACCGGAATAAGTACTTTCGGGTTGCGGCCAATCCCTGCCATTTCTTTAACAAACTGCTTGAACCCTTTCATGATCAACACTCCTATACGTTATGACTATTTTGTTCATTTGGTCAATTTATTTCATAAAAAGAATGGTTACGCCGCCGCAAAACCATCTACACGACGGCCAATCCCTTCATTAAGTAAAGTTGGAACAGCTCGGTAATTTTTTCCTTCTCAAGCGGAGCATGCGATTTCTGCCATTCCGAAGCCAATGCGAGATACAGCTTGAGCATGACGAATGCCGTGACTTCAGAGTCGCAAGGCTTGAGCTCTTGCTTGTCGATTGCCGTCTGAATCTTAACTTGGATGTAGGACACGATCGCGCCTTCCAGTTTGTTCAGACCTTCGATCGCTTTCGGCGTCCCCATATCCCTGACTTCTTGGGCCATCTTAATGGCGAGTTGGTGTTTCTCCCGAAAATCGAGAATTTGATACAGTATGCGATTCAAGTTATCGAAAAAAGTCCGGTCCGCATCATACTCCTCGTCCGCCACCAGCTTCATCTCTTGAATCAGGCGGTTCATGATTTCGTCGAACAACTCTTCCTTATTGGAAAAAAACGTATAAATCGTACCTTTTCCGACATTGGCAAGCTTAGCGACTTGATCCATCGTCGTAGCCTTATATCCGAACAAAGCGAACGATTGCGACGCCGCATCCACGATCAGTTTTCTTCGATCAATGAGCATTCAGGCATCTCCTTTCAATACAAAGTGACTAAAATTCATTATTGGTCATTCGGTCAAAATGATCATATCACGTTCGATTAGCGTTTGCAACAACGAATTAAAAAACACCGCAAACCCTCATAAAGAAGGCTTGCGGTGTTCCACGTCCAACTTTATTCTTACAGTTGGTTTTGGATTTTCGCTTGCAGGGAAGCTTTGCTTTGCAGTCCAACGAGCTTATCAACCGGCTGTCCGTCTTTGAACAGAATCAGCGTAGGAATGCTCATGACTCCGAATTGGCTTGCGAGCTCGGGCTCTTCGTCAACGTTAACTTTCGCGATCGTTGCCGTGCCTTTCAATTCCTCGGACAGCTCTTCAACGATAGGAAGCTGCATTTTACAAGGTCCGCACCAAGGTGCCCAGAAATCCAGCAAGGAAACTCCTTGCGCTACATTTTCAGCGAAGTTGTCTTTCGTGACTACGACTGCCATGTGACATCTCTCCTATCCAAATTTAACTAATGTATTAAACCCTATGATGATCGGGTAATCCTAACTACCCGCTCCACCCCAAGTACAATCACTTACTTGATGCTTACGCTTTCGCCATGGCGGTTAGTCTAGACAGCATCTGACCGATGGTAATCGACTCGAAATACGTCTCCAACTGCTGATCAGCTCCGCAGAAAACGGAATTCATGACGTCCCCCATGTTGGAGCCCACCAAACAATCCGATGTCGGATCTCCGCTGCACCAACTTGGAGCAAGCGATCCCGCTGTCAAAGCGCGATAAACATCCGCCAAAGTCACCTCGCCCGGTTCCTGCGAAAGCTTATAGCCGCCTCCGGAACCTTCCCGTGTATCCACAAATCCATTCTTGCGCAAGCAACTCATGACCTTGCGAACGCGAACCGGATTCGTGCACACGTTGGTTGCGATTTCTTCGCTTGACGCCATGCCGTCAGGACGATGCGCCAGGAGTACAAGGCTGTGGACAGCTATGATGAATTCACTGTTCATAACGAGCGCCGCCTCCTTGGTGGTACTGTAATAATATCAGTTACAGTTAAGGTTGTCAAGGGGCTCCCCATCTTGTATTATTTCAAGCTCGGTTCTCCTTTATCCGAGTACCATGGCCTAGAAATCAATATGATCCGGATCGGCACCGAAGCGCTGATCTTCGTTAAGTCCGTCGATCCGGTTCATATCCTCAGGCTCCAACTCGAAGTCGAACAAATCGGCATTCTCGCGTATGCGCCCTTCCTGAGTCGACTTCGGAATGGTCACGACGCCAAGCTGAAGATGCCATCTAAGGACGATTTGAGCCGAAGTTTTGCCGTACTTAGCCGCCAATTGCTGGATAAGCGGCAAGTCTAAACGGCCCTGCATAAGCGGTCTCCACGATTCGAGCTGAATCCCTTCCTTGCGGCAGAAGGCAAACAGCTTCTTCTGCGTAAGCAAGGGATGCATTTCCACTTGGTTGACCATCGGTTTAATCCGGCAGCTTCCCATCAAATCCTCGAGATGGTGAATATTGAAGTTGCTGACGCCGATCGCTCGCACAAGCCCTTGATCGTACAGTTCCTCGAGCGCGCGGTAAGTTTCTTTGTATTTTCCTACGACTGGCCAATGGACCAAATACAAATCGGCGTAATCCATTTCCAGCCGATCAAGGCTGTTACGAAAAGCTTTAAGCGTGTTATCGAAGCCTTGCTCGTCGTTCCATACTTTAGTCGTGACGAAAATCTGCTCGCGCGGAATGCCCGAAGCCCTTACCGCACGGCCGACACCTTGTTCGTTGCGGTACATCGAAGCCGTGTCGATGCTGCGATAGCCTGCTTGCAATGCGGCTAATACCGCATTTTCCGTTTCTTGGCCATCCTTGGCACGCCATACGCCTAAACCAAGGCACGGCATTTCTATTCCGTTCAGCAGCTCCACCGTCGAATTTATCGTTAAAGACATCTCCAAATCCTCCTTCGTCGGTCTATTTTGCATGTTTTCCCATTTTATCACGAGAGGTTGCGCTCCGCACGTTGAATGCCGGTATGTTCTCTGCCATACTAGGGGAAACAAATTATGAGTCCAGAGGTGATTCCGATGAAAATCGATGTCTATTCCGATATGGTGTGCCCATGGTGCCGGATCGGTAAAAAAAATATGAGCGATGCGATCGAAGCTTGGAACGAATCGACGGGGCAGACGGTCGAAGTCAAATATCATGCATATCAACTTGATCCTAAACTCCCGCCCGAAGGCTTGCCATTCAACAATGTGATGGAGAAAAAAATGGGCGGGGCCGAACGCCTTAGGCCTATGCTTCAGAGGGTGACCGATGCGGGAGCCGCGGTTGGCGTTACCTTTAATTTCGACAAGGTAGAGCGCATGCCGAACACCGTGCTGGCGCACCGGATCACGGCGCTGCTGCCGGAAGAAGATGAGGTTTACTGGCTGGACGCGGTGATGAAAGCTTATTTCGAAGACGGTCGGGATATCGCCAAGCTAGACGTTCTGATGGATATCGCCGCTGAACTCGGACTTGACGCCGACGAAGCGCGACGACTTCTTGAGGCGGGAGAAGGCCTCGACGATATCAAGCAGGACCAGGCATCCGCCCAAGCGCTCGGCATCAGTGGAGTTCCGTTCTTCATCATTAACAATAAATTCGCGCTGTCCGGCGCTTATCCGTCCGCGCAGTTTCTCGAAGCATTCAAGAAAATCTCTCAAGAGAGCTGAGTCGCTAATTTTTCTTCCGTTACTGTGCGCAACGTCTGCAGGAAAACCTCTATCGTCCGGGTACGAAGATCGCCGTTACGCAGCAGGATGTGAAAGCTTCTTGTAACGGGAAGCCCTTCTATATTCAGTACTTTCAAGGAGCCGAGCCCGAGTTCTTTGCGTAGCGCCCAGCGTGACTGCAAAGTAACTCCGAGCCCAGCTTCTACCGTTTCTTTGATCGATTGCGTGCTTCCCATTTCCATTAAACGCGTTGGATTCAGAGTAAGCATCGCGAACATTTTATCGGCAGCCGCCCTTGTCCCCGAGCCCTGTTCCCTCACAAGCCACGTCTGCTCCTCTAGAAGAGCCAGCGGTATCCGGGATTGACTCGCAAGAGGGTGCAGCGCTCCCGCGGCCACAACCATTTCGTCCTCAGCTAATTTCTCCACGACGAGACCCGTTCCGATTTCCTCGCCTTCCACGATACCGACATCCAATACGCGATTGTGAACCTGCTCCGCTATGTCCGCCGTATTGCCGATCGTCACAGCCGGACGAATATCGGGAAAATTCGTATTCAGACGCGCTAGAGTCAGCGGCAGTACATACTCCCCGAACGTATAACTGGCCCCAATAGATAACGGACCACCCGTATAGTGCATCAATTCACTTACCATCTCTTCCATCTTACGATATAAGCCCGCGATTTCCTTCGCATGATGCAGCACGATTTCTCCCGCTTTGGTGAGAGCGACGGACTTATTATTGCGCTCAAGCAACCTAACCTTTAGCCGCTCCTCCAGAGCGCGAATATGCTGACTAACTGCAGGCTGCGTCATATGCAGCCGCTCCGCTGCGCGGGAGAAGTTGCGCGTATCCGCTACGGCAGCGAAAACGAGCAGAGAATGATCCATGCGCGTTACCCCCTCATTTATAAGTTATTTATTATGATTAATATAATTATAATTAATTTTTCTTATTATTAAAACCGGCGTATGCTGAAGGTAACAGAGGAAGTCTTATCCGGCTTCTTTTACAGCTAACAGTATCGGAGGAATCAGACATCATGCTAGCCAAAATAACTCCCCCAACGACCGCCGCTCTTCCCGCATTGCCAGCTCGAATATACGGCGTTCTATTGACTTTATTACTCGCGCTTGCCGGGTGGGGTTTGTCTTTACTTCCTGGGTTGGAACGACTCGGTCCGCTGGCGTGCGCCTTGCTTCTAGCCCCCGCTTACAGACACCGATTCGGATACCCGAGCGCGATTACCAGCGGCATCCGCTTCTCTTCCGCAACGTTGCTGCGCCTTGCCATTATTCTTTTCGGACTTAAGCTTAACATTGGAGACTTACTGCAGCAGGGTCTCCCTTTACTAGCACGAAGCTGCGGAACCGTTGTCTTTGGTCTCGCAGCGGTTATGGCGCTAGGACGTTTGTTTCGCGCGGATCGCAAGTTGACGATGCTGCTTGCGATCGGGACCGCGATCTGCGGAGCCGCGGCCATAGCCGCCGTATCGCCGCTGCTTAAATCCAAAGACGAGGATACCGCCATTAGCGCCGGGTTGATCGCCTTGATCGGAACCGTATTCGCACCGGCGTATACGCTTATTCAACCCTGGTTACCTCTAAATACTGCTGCCTATGGGATCTGGTCTGGGCTTACCTTACACGAAATCGCGCATGTCGCGATGGCCGCCGCACCGGCAGGGTCGGATGCGTTAGCCGATGGACTGCTTACTAAGCTGTGCCGCGTAGCCTTGCTAGTGCCGCTGTGCATCGGAATATTGAGCTTGGCAAAGCTTCGTGGCCGTTCGAAAACGACTGAAGCGGGAAATTCGAGAGTGAATGCGGTGACCAAGTTCCCATTTCCTTGGTTCTTGCTTGGTTTCGTCGCTATGAGCCTATTCGGGAGTTACGTTGTTCCCGTTATTCTGCCCGAGCCCGCCATGCTATTACACGGTTTATCGATAGTAACTACGCTGCTGCTCGGAATGGCCATGGCGGGCCTCGGGCTGAACGTTAGTCTACGAGATTTTCGTACCCGCGCCCTTCGCCCATTCACGGCCATGCTCATTGCTTCCCTGCTGCTGTCGATTCTAACTTACATGTCTTTGTAATATAGGGCCTTACTTACTGTGCCTTTCGATCCGCAATAGCCCGAGCGATCCAGACTCCGGCTGCGCCGGCTTGGGCTAAGCCACGAGTAACCCCAGCACCATCGCCGCCACAGTATAGCCCGGAAATTTCCGTCTCCAGCGTCTCGCTAAGCTTAGGACGCGCCGAGTAAAACTTCGCCTCAACGCCATAGAACAACGTGTGCTCGGAGGCGATACCCGGCGTTACCTTATCGAGCGCTTCGACCATTTCGATCAAGCTTTTCATCGTATTGTAGGGCAGCACCAAACCGAGATCTCCCGGCACCGCTTCATGTAACGTCGGCTCGATAAACCCTTCCTTGATGCGCCCTGCCGTTGAACGTCGTCCGCGAATAATATCCCCGAACTTCTGCACGATGACGCCGCCGCTCGAAAGATCGTTCGCCCGTTTGCAAATTTCTCGCGCGTACTCGTTCGGCTTATCGAACGGGTCCGTGAATTTATGGGAGACGAGCAGCGCAAAGTTCGTATTGGACGAGCCGAGCGCCGGATCCTTAAATGCATGACCGTTCGCCGCCATGACCCCGCTATGATTTTCGACAACGACATGACCCGACGGGTTGCTGCAGAACGTTCTCACTCGAGTGCCTACGGACGTATTGAATACGAATTTACCTTCGTACAAATGCTCGTTAATTTCTCGCATAACCACATCGGAAGTCTCCACCCGAACACCCACGTCGACTTGGTTGTTCACCATAGCGAGCCTTCGGCGTTTCAGAACATCCGCCAGCCACGCAGAACCATCCCGGCCCGGAGCGACCACAACGGTATCCGCTTCGATCTCTTCGCCGTTCTTGAGCGTTATCCCTCGTACTCGATGGGTTCCATTTTCTTTTACCGTCAGCAGATCCGCGACTTCCGTCTTATAACGCATGTCGATGCGGCTTTCCAAATATACGTAGATGGATTTCAAAATCTCCAAGTTCTGCTCCGTGCCCAGATGCCTCACTTGCGCCCTCAGCAGCTTTAACCCCGCCGCATAACCTCTATGCTCTATGTTTCTTACAAAATCGGTGGTCGGATCGGTCAGATTTAACGTTGCTCCGTGCTCCAAATTGATTTCATCCACGTATCGGATTAAGTTCAACACCTGAGAAGGAGCTAAGTAATCCGTCAGCCATCCGCCGAACTCTGTCGTAATGTTGAATTTACCATCGCTATATGCGCCTGCGCCTCCGAAACCAGCCGTAATCGAACACGCGGGCAGACAGCCGGCGAATTCTTTTTTCCCGGCGGGCGGCGGGCAGAGCTCGATTTTATTTTCCAGGATGGGACAGTGGCGATGTTTGATGTCATGCCCCTTGTCGACCAGCAATACCTTCAGATGTGGGGAAGTTCTCGTTAACTCGTAACAAGCGAAAATACCGGTCGGACCGGCTCCAACCACGATAACGTCATACATGCTCATCCGTATATCTCCTCCTGATTTCCTTCAGCGTGCGGAAAATATAAAAAATTCCCGACGTAGAAGGGTGTGGTTATCCCACATCCCCTCGTAGTCGGGAATTTAAGGTTCCCGGTAGAGACCCCCAGCCCATATTGCCGAGGATATACGAATGGATGAATCGTTGTAACAATCATTTTCATTATGTAGAGTAATTGATATTGGCGTACAAGTCAATGGGATGTCGTCTTTAACATTCGGTTATAAATTCATATATAATTTCATCGCATACATTTATGTGCATTTTTATCATCATTTCCGAACATTAATTCCGCCAACCTCCGCATATATGCAAATTCTTAACCGAGTCGCATAATTCCACCACTTATTTTTGAGAATAGCGGCCGTGGCGGGGAGTTGTTCTAAATACTCGAGTAATTCGTGTGTGACAGGAACTTTCGGCGGGAGTTGTTCTAATTATCCGAGTAATTCGTGCGTAGTAGAGGCTTGCGGCGGGAGTTGTTCTAATTATTCGAGTAATTCGTGCGTGGCATTGGCTTGTGGAGGGAGTTGTTCTAAATATTCGAGTAATTCGTGCGTGGCAGGGACTTTCGGCGGGAGTTGTTCTAAATATTCGAGTAAATCGTGCGTGGCAGGGACTTTCGGCGGGAGTTGTTCTAATTATCCGAGTAATTCGTGTGTGACAGGGACTTTCCGCGGGAGTTGTTCTAATTATTCGAGTAATTCGTGCGTGGCAGGGACTTTCGGCGGGAGTTGTTCTAATTATTCGAGTAATTCGTGCGTGGCAGGGACTTTCGGCGGGAGTTGTTCTAATTATCCGAGTAATTCGTGCGTGGCAGGGACTTTCGGCGGGAGTTGTTCTAATTATTCGAGTAATTCGTGCGTGGCAGGGACTTTCGGCGGGAGTTACTCGGTTTCATCGATGGGCCAACACGCTCCGCGGAGACACTTTCTTAACCTCCACGGAACAGCTTACACAGATTTACGTTAACCAACCTAGTTCTTGGGCCCACCCCATTGGTTCCCCCATCGTGCCCACCCCATCATTTTACCCCGTCTCAGCCAGCCTAACGTCCACCGTCACCTGAAGCGACTGTCCAGAAGTCCCCCTGTAAATCCCTTTCACAGGTACGATATCCGTATAATCCCGCCCATGACCTAGCTTCACGTATCGCCAATCGATCAAATTGTTGTTCGTCGGGTCGATCCCCTGCCAGCCGACTCCCGGAATGTACACTTCGACCCAAGCATGCGAAGCCTGCTCGAAATCCGCGTCCCGGCCCTGAAGATCGCCGACAAAATGATAACCGCTCACATACCGGGCAGGCACCCCGCGCAGCCTGCAAACCGATAGCAGCAAATGAGCGAAATCCTGGCATACTCCCGTTCCGATTCCGATCAGTTCGTCCGCCGTCGTGTGCACGCCGGTAGAATAAGGTTTGTATTCAAAGTCGCCATAGATCGCGCTGGCCGCATATCGGATAAATCCGAACACCCCATCTTCTTCGCCTCGAATGCCATTTGCGTATGCCTCTACTGCCGGGTGAAATGTCGCATAAGCGGACGGAAGCAAATATTCCGCATACCCGTCAATAAAGTCCGCGCTCCGCAGTCGATCCCATGATTGCTCCGGTCCCCATGCCGCCTTCCAAACGACATCCCGATCCCGAGTGACGACGGTTGAATGGGAAGTAATCGTAAGCTCCCGATGCGGGGCGTTAGCCGTAAAAGAATGGACGCGATTGCCGAAATAATCCTCATAGGACAGCAACTGCACATTCGGCTCGATAATAAGGCGATGCTGATAACAGGCCTGCCGCTCATCCGTACGAGGCGTCAGCCGAATTTCATTGACACTGTCCGTCACGGACGAGTCGTAGCGGTATTTGGTCACGTGGCATATATCGAGCTTCATGCGATAACCTCCTGTCCAGGGGAAAAAAAGGTCTTGGCAACCGCTTCGCCAAGCTGTCTGTTCGTATGGAGCAATTGCTGCAAGACCGCGGTTAAAGTTTCCATCGTAATATCGTTGCGATCCAACCAGCCAAGCTCGGACCGCGCTTTGCCCGCGAGCCGAATCATCCGTTCGAGACCGGAGCTCGACCTATCGGACTGCCCGCGCATCGCCTTCAAGTGCTGCTCGAAGGTCGCGAGCGCGAAATGAACCGAGCGGGGGAACGTTTCCTGAAGCACGAGAAACCTCGATATTTCCTCCAAGGACAACTCTTCAAGATCCAACCTGCGAAACGCTTCATAGCCGCCGACCGACTTCAGCACCGCCATCGTATAGGCGTAGGAGGCTTTACGTTTCTCCGGTGCAATATTGCTGACAGACTGCAGCAGTCTGACGACATTTTCCGATCGTTCCAAATATCTCCCGCTCTCCAGCATATGCCACGACTCATCCCTCAGCGATATGGACACCGCCGTTCCCTGGAAAGCCGCGAGGCCCTCCTTCACCCGTTGGAAAAAACGATGCGGCGATTGCTGCATGACCTCTTCGAGCTGAACTCCCTTCAGCCACAAGTAGAAGCCGTTAAGCAAGTTCCATAACTCGGAGGGAAGCTGCTCGCGGATTTTTTTCAGATTATCGCGGGCTTGCGCGACGCAAGACAGAATAGAATTGTCCTGCGTGAGGTCCAAGGTAAGGAAGTAAAGCACGTCGTGCTCCCGGTAAGCGTCATGCCGCTCCTCGTACAACTTGCAATCTCCGATGGCCTCGGCAATCCGTTTCCAGACCGCTTCCGCCTCCCCGCTGCCTTCCTCGCGCAAATGATAATAAACGTCCAGAAGCCGGGCATGATTTTCCGCGCGTTCGGTGTACCGTCCGATCCAGAACAACGATTCCGCTATGCGATCCAACATAAGGCTCCACTCCTTATGGACACGATTCAATTTGTCTATTTTTTAATCCGCCAGCACCCAAGTGTCCTTAACACCGCCGCCTTGAGAGGAGTTAACGACCAATGATCCTTCCTTCATTGCCACCCTCGTCAGCCCGCCCGGCAGCACATGCACATCCCGGCCATTGGCCAGTGCGAAAACCCTTAAATCAATGTGTCGATGAGCCATCTGCCCGTTAACGCTAATGGGGGAAGTAGATAGCTTAATCGTCGGTTGGGCAATATAGTTGTCCGGGTTCTCTTTGATTTTGGCGGCGAATCTTTCGCGTTCCCACTCCGTGGATGAAGGGCCTATGAGCATTCCGTACCCTCCGGATAAGGAAGTCTCCTTGACGACCATCTCCTCCAGCTTGGAGAGGACAAACTCCCGTTCGTCCGGACGGCTCATCAAGTAAGTTGGTACATTGTTCAATATAGGGCGCTCGTTCAGATAGTAACGTATCATCTCCGGAACGAAAGTATAGATGGCCTTGTCATCCGCAACCCCTGTGCCCGGCGCATTGGCGATCGTAATGTTTCCGAAGCGGTATGCGTTCATCAGACCTGCGACTCCGAGCATCGAATCGGGGCGGAACGCGAGCGGATCAAGGTAATCGTCATCGATCCGGCGATAAAGCACGTCGACTTTCTTTAGTCCGGACAGCTTGCGGATGTAGATCTTATTGTCCCGGCACACGAGGTCCCGGCCTTCGACGAGCTCCATCCCCATCTGCTGTGCGAGAAAAGTGTGCTCGAAATACGCGGAATTAAAGCTTCCCGGCGTCAACAGCGCAATGACGGGCTCGGCTTTGTCCGTAGGGGCCAGATTTCTTAATGAAGAACGGAATTCGTGCAGCGCGCGTTCGATACCCCGTACAGGGTAAGAGAAATACAATTCGGGGAAGTCATGGGTCATGATCGAGCGGCTCTTGAATACGTAGGAAAATCCCGAGGGAGAACGCAAATTGTCTTCAAGAACATAATAATCGCCCTTCTCATCGCGGATTAAATCAATTCCGGAAGCCGTAACGTATGTTCCCCCTGGCACCTGAAGCCGCATCATCTCCGTCCGGAAATACCGGTTTCCCATTACCATCCGACGAGGAACGAGTCCGTCTTTCAGGATACATTGCTCGTGATAAATGTCTGCCAGAAAAGCGTTTAGCGCCCGTACCCGCTGCCTTGTGCCTTGCTCGATCGTATCCCATTCCTCTGCCGGGATGATCCGGGGAATCAGATCGAACGGAATCGTCCGTTCCAGCGCCTCAGGCTGATCTCCTCCCGACAAGGTGAAAGTGATCCCTTCCTCCAGCAGTCGACCGTTCATCTGCGTTTGCCGGGTTACCCGATCCTCCAAGGACATGCGGGAAAGCATCTGGTGGACTTTACCGTAATGCGTGCGAACCTGAGCTCCGTTATACATCTCATCGTAAAAACGGGAGGAAGGCGAAGTAACCGATACTTCGTTCATCATTTCCATGTAGAACGGCTCCCTCTCCATAATGGGTTTTATTCCAATCATATTCCGTTGATATAGTGATGTCAATAATAGTTACATTAATTCGCTATATTCTTCTGTCTAATTTACATGTATATGACATTATTAGTTATGTTAAAGTTACACATTTTCTTTGTCGCAAAAATTAGCTTGAAACCTTACGTTGTGTTAAAATAAATATGTTGTGTGAGACCGTATTTTTGGAGAGGGTGGTTGTCACCCATGAAACCGAATCGCAAGCGAACCTATATATGGACGAAAACAGGCTTTCAACCCCAAGGTTGAAAGCCTGTTTTATTTCTTGCGCGGGGCAAACTTTCTTTGAAGGGGTAATCTTTGTGGCGGATAGGCATCATTCAGGATTATTGGCGATATGGATCAGCTTGATTAGCAACATTATATTGACCGCGCTGAAGATCGCAGCAGGACTTGTACTCGCTAGTCCCGTGCTCCTTGCGGACGGCGTGCATAATGCCGGAGACATCATCGCGACAGTGGCGGCATTGACCTCTTCTATGGTGTCCAAAAAACCGGCGGACGACGATCATCCCTACGGACATGGTAAAGCTGAGGTTGTGGCGTCGGCATTCGTCGCGGTCATCCTCGTGCTGGCCGCTTTCTGGATCGGAATCCAGTCTATCGGCGCTTTATTCAAACCCCCTGGCGAGGAAAGTTGGCTGGCGCTCGGAGCAGCGGCCATCTCTCTCCTATGGAAGCAAGCCTTATATATTTACACGATCCGCGTGGGTAACGCGACCAAAAGCAAAAGCGTGCTGGCGACGGCTTACGATCACCTTGCCGACGTTTACGCTTCTCTGGCCGCGGTTATCGGCATTGGACTCGGGCTATTGGGAGATCGTTTAAATTGGGATTGGGCAGCCTACGGTGATCCGATCGCCGGTATCGTCGTTTCGTTGCTCGTGCTTAAGCTGGCTTATGAAATCGGGCGGGATTCCGTCGACATTCTGATGGAGCGTAATGTTTCGGTAGAGAAATTAGCCTACTACGAAGCCTTAATCCGCACGGCGGACAATGTCAAAAGAATCGACCGGGTAAGAGCGCGCGAGCACGGTCATTACATTATCGTAGACGTCCGGGTAGGTGTCCCCCATGACTACACCATCCAACAGGGACACGATATTAGCAGGCAGCTCAAAAAGCTGATCATGGACTATGACCCCGACGTCGTGGAGGTCATGATCCACTTAAATCCCTGGGAACCGTCGGCGTACACCCCTCATGTCTAACAAAAAAAGAGGTAGTCCCTCTGGTCCTATCGACCTTGAGACTACCTCTTCGCATATCGCTCGGCAAACTAAGCCACTTTGTTGTATGTCATTATCCAGATCGACCCGGCAACGATGGTCAATACGATGAACAAGCCGAGAATAAGCACCATCAGGTTGTAACGCGGTTTGCCCTCTTCCTTCAGATGCATGAAGTAGACCAACTGCACGACAAATTGCAGCACCGCCGATCCGAGCAACAATAATGTCGCCGCCTTGCCCTCCAACAAATGGTTCAGGACGACGATGAGCGGAATCGCGGTCAGCACGAGCGACATCAGAAAGCCGATAACGTAAGACTTAAGCGAACCGTGCGCCTCATGCGAATCATGAGAGTCATGCGTACCCGGCGTTCCGTGAGAATCGTGAGCCCCTGCGGCCGAATGCCGTTGCGCCATTTTACATCACCCCCATCAGGTAGACGATCGTAAAGACGAAGATCCATACCACGTCGAGAAAATGCCAGTACAAGCTTATGATATTCACTTTGCGCCGGGTGACCGAATTAATCCCATGGCGCCCTAATTGAATCATAATGGCGATCATCCACACGAGGCCGACCGATACGTGCAAACCATGAGTGCCGACCAATGTGTAAAAAGCAGACCATTGAGCGCTCGTCGATATTGCCGCGCCTTCGTGAACGAGCTTCACGAACTCCGTTATTTCCAGCGAAATAAATGAAGCTCCAAGCAACGCCGTCACGATCAGCCAACCGATAAGTCCCTTGCGATTTCCCTTGTTCATCGACAACACTGCCAACCCGCTCGTAAAGCTGCTCGTCAGCAAGATGAACGTCTCGGCGATAACGCCCGGCATCTCGAACAATTCCGATACCGTCGGGCCGCCGGCCGTATTTCCGTTCAAAACGACGTAAGTCGCGAATAAGGTGCCGAATAGGATACAGTCGGTGATCAAGAAAATCCAGAAGCCCATCATTCGCAGCGCTTCGAGATCATGATGCCCCTCATGGGCATGGGCATTCCTATTATCCGCCATTAGACAACCCTCCTCGCCGCAGCTTCCGTGCGTTTGATTTCATCGACCGGTATATAATAGTCCGTTTTATAGCGGAAAGAGTGAACGAGCATGCAAGCCGCAACTCCGATAAGTCCAGGAATAGCTAACCACAGCCAATCAAAGACGAAACCGAAGCCCGCCACGAAAAAGAAGGACGACATCACGAAAGGTATACCCGAGTTTTTCGGCATATGAATGGGTTCAAGCGATGGCTGCGGTTTGGGTGTTCCGCCTGCGGCAAGCCGCAGCTTCTCTTCCCACCAAGGATCCTTCTCGTCCGCATGCGGCAATGTCGCGAAATTATATACCGGCGCAGGCGAAGGGATTGACCACTCCAACGTACGACCGCCCCACGGATCGCCGGTCGTATCGCGTTCCATAAACTTGATACTGTGCAGGATCTGCCATACTTGAAAGAGGAATCCGATTCCCATGAGGAAACCGCCGATAGTGGACACCAAATTAAGCTCCCACCAGCCTTTATCCCAGCCATAGCTGCTTACGCGGCGGGTCATCCCCATCAGACCGAGTATATATTGCGGCATGAAGCACACATAGAACCCGATATTCCAAGTCCAGAAAGCCCATTTGCCGATTTTCTCATTAAGTTTGAAGCCGAACACCTTAGGCCACCAGTAATACAAGCCCGCGAAGTAACCGAACGCTACTCCTCCGATAAGCACCTGATGGAAGTGAGCGATAAGGAAGTAGCTATTATGGAACTGGAAGTCGGCAGGCGCGACCGACAGCAATACCCCCGTCATCCCGCCTACGACGAAACAAGGAATGAACCCGATCGTCCAAAGCATCGGCGTCTGGAATGTTATCTGCCCTCGGAACATCGTGAACAACCAGTTAAATACTTTAACGCCAGTTGGAATTGCGATGATCATCGTCGTCAGTGCGAAGAACGCATTAACGCTCGCCCCCGAACCCATCGTAAAGAAGTGATGCGCCCACGTGAAGAACGAGAATGCGCTGATGCTCATTAACGCGAATACCATGGACTTGTAGCCGAACAATCTTTTCTTGGAGAAGGTCGCCACGATTTCGGAGAAAATCCCGAACGCAGGCAATACTACGATATAGACCTCGGGGTGTCCCCACATCCAGATGAGATTAATGTACATCATTGGGTTGCCGCCGCCGTCGAGGGTGAAGAAGTGGGCACCGAGATAACGGTCAATAAATAACAGCGCCAACGTGACCGTTAAGATCGGAAACGCCAGTATGATCGTCAAACAGCTCGAAAGCACCGACCAGGTGAACATCGGCATCTTCATCAGTTTCATGCCCGGCGCGCGCATCTTAAGGATCGTCACGATAAAGTTGATCCCCGTCATCAGACTTCCGATCCCGGAAATCTGGATCCCCCAGATATAGAAGTCTTGCCCGACTCCCGGGCTATGGGACAGCTCGGATAGCGGCGGATAGGCGAGCCAGCCCGCATCCGGAGAACCGCCGATAACGAAAGACATGTTGAACAGCATCGCCCCGAAGAAGAAGAGCCAGAAGCTGAGCGAGTTCAGGAACGGATACGCGACGTCGCGCGCTCCGATCTGAAGCGGAATAACGAGATTGAATAACCCGAACATCAGAGGCATCGCCATGAACAGGATCATGATGACCCCATGCGTCGTAAAGATTTGATTATAGTGCTCCGGAGATAGGAATTCCGAATCCGGAATCGCTAATTGCGTCCGCATGAGAAGCGCATCGACTCCGCCCCGGAAGAGCATGAGCAGCGATGCGATAACGTACATGATCCCGATTTTCTTATGATCGACGGTCGTTAACCATTCTTTCCATAGCCAATTCCATTTTTTGAAAAAAGTGAGCGCGGAAACGACCGCAATTATCGTAAGCCCGATGGAAACGTCGGCCCCGTAAATAAGCGGATCGCCCGTAACGAAAAATTCGGACGCGAAATCCTTAATTTTGTCCAACATGACGGCACCTCTCTTTCCCTCTATTCATGATTCATGTGACCTTCGTGATTCATGGAGGCGCCATCGCCCATATCCATGTTCATATCCATCGCAGGAGCTTTATCGGTTGCATCCGCTTCACCTGAATCGGAACCGTGATGATGCTCCGTCGCACCTTCGCCGCTACCTGAACCATGATTGTGACCGCCGTATTTCGTTACGATTTGCTGGAACAGGCCTGCGGGAATCGAAGAAAAGCTTTCAACCTCCGATACGCCGGGTATCGCCAATTGCTCGTAGCCTTCCTTAGTCAAGGCCGGAGACGAACCCTTAATGCCTTGAACCCAAGCATCGAATTGTTCTTGCGATGTCGCTTCTGCGGTAAACTGCATTTTCCCGAACTCGCGTCCGCTGAAGTTGGCCCCCATGCCTAAGTAGGACCCCGGCTCATCCGCAATAAGATTCAGCTTCATCGCCATCCCGGACATCGTGTAAATTTGGCCGCCCAGCTGCGGAATCCAGAAGGAGTTCATCGGCGCGTCTGAAGTCAGCTCGAAACGGATCGGGACATTCGCAGGAAATTGAATGTAATTCACCGTTGCGATGCCTTGCTCCGGATATTGAAACAACCACTTCCAGTCGAGCGACGTCACCTGAATGACCAGCGGTTTAGCCTCGTGTTCAAGCGGCTTGGACGGTTCAAGCAAATAAGTATATTTGACCGTAATGGCTGCAAGAATAACTATAATGACAATTGGAATGCTCCACCAGATCGTTTCAAGCTTCGTGCTGTGCTCCCAATTGGGATCGTATTTCGCTTTTCTATCGGGTTGGTGACGATATTTCCATACAATATAGAAAGTAAGTATTAACACAGGCACAATAACTACTAAGCAAAGCGCAGTAGATATGATCATCAGATCCAGTTGCTGCTTGCCGATAGCCCCTTTCGGATTCAGCACGATCACCTTATCGCTGCAGCCCGTCATTAGAATCGCCATGGTTATCAACGACAGAACCGCCGTTAGACGCCGAAGCCCTTTCCTCATTTCCATCTCCCCCATCTCCACAAAACATGACTGCCGAGGGCCGTCAGAAATTCATCCTTCCCTCATCTGTAACCAACATATCAGAAAGATAAGCGAGGTTCCGCACAGTTAACAAAGGCGTCAAACATTCGTTGAAATTTCGCAATACAATGTTCACCGTTTCGACGAATTGTGAAATAAAGTACATACTTTCGTAACAAAAAACCGCCGCAGCAGAAGTTTCCTTCTGTCGCGGCGGTTCTTAAATGACCATTAAGTTAAGCAAGCTCTTCAGTGGCAGCCGTTTGGGCAGGTTCTTGATTTCTCTGCATCAGGGGAGCGATTACGCCGAACAGCATAATCTGGCTTCCGCCGATCAAGAATCCGATCCCAACCATTAAACCGAGGTTGCGATCGTTAAACTGCGCGATGTTCATCATGCAACAGATGATGCCGACGCCGATGACAATCATTGCGACCCATTTCAGCATGCGTGACATTTCCTTATTTTTCATGAGGTCCAACCTCTCTCGTGTAAGCGCTATATGTGAACATTTTAGCACATACTTGTGACAGATTAAAGTCGGAATTCACATTTGCGACAAATTTGGGCTCATGCACGCGTACTGACGCATGTATCTACAGAAAATGGCTACTGCGCAACCGCCGAGGAGGTCACTCCCGATGACTGCTCAACCGCTTTGGATGACTCAGATGGCTGCGGATCCGTTTTGCCGTCTTTACCGGCCTTATTGCTCTCTTCGGTCAGAAGCTGCTGGCCTTTGGCTTGAATGTTGTCCAGCGCATCCGCGATGGTTGTCTTGCCGTCCGTTACTCCTTGCATCTCTTGTTGCGTCACTCCATCGAATTTCTGGAAAAAGTCCTGCGGCAGCTTATCGAAATCCTTGTACATATTCGACTGCACCGGTTTCAGACTATAGAAGGCTTCCATATGATGCCCTTCTCCATTGTCGAGGTATTTGGTACGGGCAGGAAATCCGCCATTCTGCACTTTGGACGTGACCCTGGCGAATTCATCCCCGTTTACGTAACTAATGAATTTCCACGCGGCGTCGGTATTCGATGATTTCGCATCGATCGAGAAAATTTGGTTGATGGACATCCCCGTGCTTTCATCGGGTTGCTGCGGATTTACAGGCACCGTCACGACATCCCAGTTCTTAATTCCTTTATCCTTGAGGACATTTTTAGCTTCCTTGAGCTGATCCATTATATAATTGCCTTCCATAGTCATGGCCACTTTACCGCTGATGAATGGATCTCTAAGCAGATAGCTCTCATAAGTGGAGTTTTGAGTCATCTGGCCATTAGGATCTTCCGTATAGAGCGCGCCGGATTTCATCGCTTTATCCGCGAGCTCGAACGCGGCTTTCCATGAATCCGTATTGATCGTCATCTGCTTCGTAGTTGGATTAATGTAGCTTAGACCTTGGGATGAACCTATGGAAAGACCGAAATAATACAAATTAGGGTTATAACCCGGTTTCAATCCGTATATTCGATTCTCTTTCGTTCCCGTTGTCGGGAATCGGGCCGCAAGCTGAAGCACGCTCTCCCAGCTCATTCGGTCTTCCGGGAACGGAACCCCGTATTTGGTAAACAAGTCTTTATTATAGAAGAGCGCCTGGCTGTAGAAGTTCGGGGACAACCCGTACAGAACGCCGTCGCTTTGCTGTTTAATGTAATCGATGATACCCGGAGCGATACCTTCTAGATCATATTTATCCTTCTTGATGAAAGATTCCAGATTGTATAGTTTGCCTTCTCCTGCCATCCGCTTGTATTCCTCGGTGCTTAGCATAAGAACGTCCGGCTTCTGCTCGTCAAGAAAATCCTGCATCGCTTTCTTCATGTCTTTGCCTTCTTCGTATCGGACGCTTTGCGTAGAGACGACTTCTATCTCGATATTAGGGTTCATAGCGGCGAACAGCATTCCATATTGCTGATAGAAGCTTCTTTCGTCGTAATACATCACTTTAATCGACGTCTTAACATTCTCCTTGGAATCATTCCCGCCAGTACTGCAGCCGGCAAGCACGCCAGTAAACAAGGTAATGAATAAAATAAACATAGCGATTCGGTTACGACTCATATGCTCACTTCCTTAATTTGATAGTCTATGTATCTATTACAATGCTGCGTTTTCCATACAACACCTCTCTTTCCCAGCCCTATTAAACATTTACATATTGTACCACAAGAGGGAAACGTTTCTCGACAACTATTTCCGCTATATTATTTTTCACACTACCTTGCATTGTTCAATACCGTGTGATAAATTATATCCATAAGAGCTACTGTAGTTTATTCAGTACTGAATATACAAGCATATAGAAGCTAGGACAGAGAGTGGAGGAAGAGCCGTGGATATCAACACCCAATTCAAAAAAGGAGTACTCGAACTTTGCGTCCTTGTACTCATCCAGAAGCACGACCGTTACGGTTACGAACTTGCTGAAGCGGTATCGGAACACGTCGAAGTGGCGGAAGGGGCGCTTTACCCGCTGCTTCGCCGCTTAGTCAAGGACGGCTATTGCACCACTTATTTGCAGGAATCAAGCGAAGGCCCGCCGCGCAAATATTATCAGTTGACGCCCGAGGGATTGCAGTATTCCAAGGAGTTGATTACAGCCTGGAACGCTTTCGTGCATAACGTGGCTAATCTGATCGAGCAAGGCGAGTTTCCCAAAGAATGAAGCTGGCCTGACGGCCTTCTCACCCTCAAACCCCTACTTTAGTCGGGGTTGCGCATGAACTCGCGTCGGTTACCGGATTGAATGGTTACAAGGTATGATGATTGAAAATAACGGAAACGGAAAAGGGAGAATCCCATGAATAAATTGGAGTTTATCGAAACGCTCCGCTACTACCTGGCCGCATTGCCGGAGGATGAACGGAACGAGCTGCTGCGCGATTACGAAGCGCACTTTATCTACGGGCAGCAGAATGGAAAGTCCGAAACGGAAATCGCCAGAGAGTTAGGAGACCCGTTAGCGTTGGCTCGGGAAGCCATTGGCCCGGATTTCTTGCCCCCGCCGCCATGGTCGCCGTCCCGTCGGGACATTCCGCGTTTCATCGGCGTATCGATTTTGCTCTTTTTCCTGAACGTGATGTTTGCGATTCCAGTCTTTGCTTCGATATGGGCGGCTTTCATCGCGATATGTGCAGCGACGCTTAGCTGCTTCTTAGCTCCCGTTGCTTTAGTGGCGGAAACCGTACTGTACGGTAATTATATGCCGGGTAAATGGTTCGTCGCGATCGGAATGGTCGGTATCGGCATGCTGCTCGCCGTTGCCGCAAAATCTATCGGAAAATGGCTGGTGTTCATCACATTGAACTATGCCAAATGGAATTACAAGACATGGAGAGGAAGTCATTGAAATGAAAAAGCTTTGGTACCTTACCGCTATCGCCCTCATCCTAATCGGGCTCGCAGGCGTCGCATCTTATGGATGGAAATCAACAAGCGACAAACTGCCGGAATTCGAGAAAACGTGGACTTTCGCGGCCGCCGATCTGCGCAAACTGCACATTGTAAGCGATTATGACGTAAATATTTCTTTCGTTAAAAGCACGGACGGCACCAACTCCATTCAACTCAAGGGACATGGAACCGATAAAATGATCGAAAAAGCGATGAAAACCGAAATTTCCAGCCAAAGCTTAAAGTTTGATCTCACCCGATTGCCTAAAAAATATATCAACTTCTTCGATTTCAACTTTGACAGCGTTAATGAAGATTTCGTTATCTCCGTGACGGATGATTCCGTTCTGGATTCCTTGAACGTGAAAGTCGATTCAGGCACTATGAACATTACGGACGCAGCTATTCTGCGAATTGCCGACGCCGACCTGACCGCGGACTCCGGCAACATTACGATCAACAATTTCAAAAGCGACCGATTGAATGTCCATGTCGACTCGGGCAAAATCAATGGTAACAAAGTTACAACCGATCTAACGGCTACCGCTAGTTCTGGGAATATCAAATTCGAGAACATGACGGGACGTACCAGCGTATCCGTAGATTCGGGCAACATTAAGCTGTATAAGCTGGACACTTCAAGCGCGGAGTTGTCTGCGGATTCGGGCAACGTTTACGTGCAAGTTCCTGCTGCTTTTGCGGGATTCTATGATTTGCAGGCCGACTCCGGTTTGGTTCGTTCTCCAGAACCTAAGAGGGATACGAAAGACTACGTGAAGGTCAGAACGGATAGCGGAAATATTATCGTCGAACAACAATAGAATCGATTATCGAAAATGATCGCACCTTAGCCTACGCCGTATTTTCTCATGACCGCTCGAGAAATACGGCGTGTTTCGTTATGCGCGGATAAAAGTCTATTACCGATGCAAGGCGGGTATTCATATCCAACTTTAGTCGGGGTTGAATCCAATCCCCAGACGGTTACGAGCATTCCCCAGCAAGCGCTAAGATGAACGTAGAAGAAATTTACCGCGCGAATGCGGTTTAGTTCAAGGAGGTAAACCCTTTGTTCTCCATCCTTACCAATACTATCTTCGCAAGCGCACTTCTCATACTAATCGTATCCTGGATCGCCGGAAGCAAAGCTTCCCGATTGCTGTACGGCGGTTCAGCCGAAAGGCTAAGCCGCAAAACCCGCAAACAAATGGTATGGGCCGCTTACGCGTCTCTGCCTGCCGCAAGCCTTGTCGTCGCCACTCTCCTCATGACCCAATCCATGAGCCCCGTATTCTGGGAGGATCGCGTGCTTCTCCACCTTCCACTCACCGTGGTGCCTCTGCTGGCGATCTGGTTTTTGTCCATGCCGAGGTTATGGAAGCTCTGGCGGGAAACGCGCAAACTAACCGGCTCCCCGCTGTCGGCGGACATCCGCAGGCAAGCCGCGCACCCTCTGATCATCGTTCCTTTTCAAATGTCGGCGCTAGGCGCGGTTACGGTTTTCTATTACTTGCTCGTCACTCCCGTACCCCTCCAATTAACGAAAGCAATCGTCCCTATCCTCATCTGGGCCGCCGCGATCGTAGCGCTATGGTTCGTACATGACCGCCGATTTCAGAGGGTGAGTCACCCGGAGGCAGTCATCGTTTACCAGCCCTGGAGAAGAGCGCTCAGAGGATTAGGAATCTTCTTCGTCGCGGCAGGGCTAAGCGCAACCGCTCTCGTTATCGAGAGCCAGAACAGCCGCCTCCCTGATCAGCTCAATATGGCTGAAGGGCCGATGGAGTTCGGCGGAGGACCGGCACTTGCGCACAATGCGCCGGGAGCCATTTCAGTTGCTATGCTGACGGGCCCTCGAGAAGGGACGCCGGATCGGAAGTTCACCTTAACGGCGGAGAAAAAGACGATAACCTTAAGCTCCGGAGAGCAGGTAGATGCTTGGACGTATAACGGACAAATTCCCGGCCCGGAGCTGCGGATGAAGCAAGGGGAGTTGGTCGAAGTTACTTTGATCAACCGGGACATCGAAGAAGGCGCAACGATCCATTGGCATGGACTTGATGTGCCCAACGCAGAAGACGGGGTTGCCGGAGCGACTCAAGACGCCGTTATGCCGGGAGAGCAGCACGTTTATCGCTTCATAGCGGAGCAAACAGGAACTTTCTGGTACCATTCGCACCAAGATTCCCAAGAAGCGGTGGAAAAGGGTTTGTTCGGCCCATTGATCGTCGAGCCCGAAACGCCGGTTGAAACGTCCCCGGTTGAAGACATAACGGTTATTACTCATGTATGGGAAAACGCGGGTTTCTCTATAGGAGCAAATACCGGCGTTCAACGCAAGAAGATGACTCCCGGGACACCGGTACGTATAAGGTTGATCAATACCCAAGACTGGGTGAGGCAGAAGTATGTTCTGACGGGCACCCCCTTCCAAGTAGCCGCCGTAGATGGAACGGACCTTAACGAACCGGGACAATTACAAGATACGCACCTCGAATTACCGACGGGCGGCAGAGCGGATTTGACGTTTGTCATGCCGGATCATCCCGTCTTTCTTAGCGCTGGAGGAGATCAGAAGCTAGGTATCCTGTTAAGCCGCGATGGCACCGGGGAAATTCCTGATATTCCTAAAACCGAAGTTTTCGATTTAACCCATTATGGCACCCCCGTCGCAACTCAAATAAATGCGCAAAGCGATTTTGACCGGGAGTTCCAGCTGATTCTCGACAATAAAATCGGTTTCTACAATGGCCAATTCAACTCTCTGTATACGCTGAACGGCAAAGTATTTCCGGATACCCCCATGTTCATGGTCCGCGAAGGCGATCTTGTGAAAACAACGATCGTAAACCTCGGCGCCGTCGATCATCCGATGCATCTGCATGGCCACCACATGTTGGTGTTGTCCTATAACGGCGAGCCGGTGACCGGCAGTCCTTGGTACTCCGATACGTTGGACGTGAAGCCCGGAGATACGTATGAAGTCGGCTTCGTCGCGGATAACCCCGGACTATGGATGGACCATTGCCACAATCTGACGCATGCCGCCGTCGGAATGTCCATGCATCTGATGTACGAAGGAGTCACGACACCTTACACCGTCGGGAGCGAAACCCTTAATCACCCTGAATGAGCTGCCGAGGAAGGGGTGAATCGCCTCCAGCCTAAGCAATGCGGAAATTTCCCGCAAGTTAGGCTTAACTCTGAAAACCGTACGCAATCATGTCTCCAATATTCTGAACAAACTGCAGGTCGTAGATCGATCGGAAGCGATTCTGCTGGCGCGCGAAGCGGGGATGGGAATGCCGCGCGAATAAAATTGTCGAATAAAATGGGATTTTGTGTTAGTTTTACTTACATAGGATCCTTTTAATTTACTTCGACAAGGAGCTCAGCCAAGCCATGCAAATGATTTTGAAGCCAGCACTCTTTATTCTGAATTCATTAAAGTATGGTTACAAATTCTTACTTATTGGCATTCTGATCCTAATTCCTCTCGCGGTAACGATGTATTATCTAGTCGTGGAATTAAACCGAGGGTACGAGTTCGCTTATGACGAGCGGACAGGCGTCGAATACAATTTGGGGCTGCAAGCGATGATGTCAGCCGTGGATGAGCACCGGCGATTAGCCGTCTCGGGCGGGGATCAAGCGCAAACCGCGGAAGCTTTGGTCGACCGGAAGATCGCGGAGATGGATATAACCGACCGTAATTTAGGAGCCGCTCTTGAGGCTTCGAAAGACTGGGAGAAACTGAAGCAGCATTGGACAATGATTAAGACATCGGGGGCCGCAATGTCCGCGAAACAATCGAGTCAAGAGCACGCCCTCCTCTTGGAAGAAGGAGCGGCGCTTATTTCGCATGTCGGGGATACGTCCAAGCTGATTCTGGATCCCGATCTGGATTCTTATTATTTAATGGACGCAACCGTCATTCGCCTTCCCTTGCTGGCGAAACAAATCGGCGACTTAAGGGACCAAGGAAAGCAACTGGCCGAGAAAAAAACGCTTACTCGCGAACAATTGACGGATTTAACGGAACAAGCAACGGAAATACGGATTGCGGTTAACGCCATCGGGACCGGTTACAAAATAATCATCGAGCAGAATCCGCCATTGAAAGCTAAATTGGAACAAACCCTGCAGCAATTCCAAACGAGCGCGGAGCAATTCCTGGCCGCTTTGAAGGAAGGTTATCTCACAAATGATACGGTAACCGGTACTTACGACCAATACACTGAAGCTTCCCAGGCAGCCATTAAAGCCACGAATGCCTTATACGTTGTCGATGCTAAACAATTGGATGGATTAATTCAGACAAGAGAGATCCATTACTCTCAGGTCAAACGTTTTGTTATTTCCTTCGTGGTCATTCTCATCTCGATCGTCTGTTACATGTTCATCGGATTTTACGCCTCCATCATGAGGGCGATCCGGTTACTGCTCCACTCGACGACAGAAGTGTCCAAAGGGCGGTTGCAAACCCGAATGCCCATAGCAACGCGCGATGAAATGAAGTCGGCGGCCCAGTCCTTCAACCACATGGTCTCTGAAATGCGGGAACTGATCGGCGCAAGCAGCCGGAACGCCGAGCAAGCCGCCAACACCTCCGCGCGATTGGCCGACATCGCGAAGCATTCTTCCGAATCCAACGCCTTGTTATCGGCCTCCATCCAAGAAACCGCATCAGGCACCAATATGCAGCTGCAGAGCACGATGGATTCAGCCAAAGCGATTAGCGAGATGGCGATCGGGATCGGACGTATAGCCGAGACGACCGGAAGCGCTTTGCAAGTATCGCTGGAATCCGCCGGACAAGCAGAGGAAGGCAAGCTCGCTCTGGATCGGGTCGTTAACCAGATGGGGGCTATTCAGCAGTCGGTTAACGGAACGGCGCAATCGATCGGGTTATTGAACGGGTTTGCCCAGCAAGTCGGGCAAATGGCCGAATTTATTAAAGGAATAGCCTATAAAAGCAATATCCTTGCATTGAACGCTTCCATCGAAGCGGTTAGAGCCGGCGAGCACGGACGCGGATTCATCGTTGTAGCGAGCGAAACACGCAAGCTGGCGGAATTGTCCGGCTCCTCTGCGGATGGGATCGCAGATTTGCTCAGTCAAATCCAATCGGCCGGCGAACAGTCGTATCAAGCCATGAACGACGTGCAGCAGGAAGTCCAATTGGGAAGTCGTGCCGTTCAGGATGCAGGCCTAACCTTCCAGCTCATCCTCTCCTCAACGCGCAGCATTGCCAGTCAAATCCAAGAAATCTCGGCGGCTTCGGAGCAGATGTCGGCTTCTTCCGAGCAGGTGTCGGCAACCATTCAACAAATTGCCGACATTGCCAAAGGTTCTTCCGAGCAAGCAGACCAGATGAACGACGTTTCTTCCAGGAATTTGACTGCCATGAAAGAATTGTCGGAACAAGCGGAAATGCTGAAAAACCTTTCCTACTCTCTGCAACGGCAAATCGAGAAGTTTACGAGTTGATGCCGAATTGGCCTACTCGTATAAGCCTATTATTGTCCTGTGCGATTCTCGCATTATGGACTATAATAGGCTCTATTCTTGTTTGCGAGAGGCAGGAAATGCGGATGTGGTTCGGCGAAAGAAAATATGCATGGGGACTGCTTGGCATTCTCTGGATCATCGGTTGCATTGGCGCCTTATCCCGCTTCGTCATGGCTTATTATCAAGCGACCATTGCCGAAGATTTCGAAGTCGGCCGCAGTTTCATCTCCGTCGCCTGGTCGTCGAACCTGCTCATAGCGGCGATCTCAGCCCCTATCGGCGGCTACCTGGTCGATAAATACGGCGCTAAGTTAATCTTAATCACCAGCGTAATCATCGGAGCTATCGGCTCCTTGCTCGTATATCTTTTTCCGAACCCGGTCACCTTCTTCCTCGCCTTCGGTTTGTTATCCGGCTTGATCGGCCTTGGGGCCACAACCTCCTTCACGCTGGTCGTGCATTGGTTCAAACGCCGCCGCGGCATGGCTTTAACCATACTGAACAGCGCTTCCCCGTTAGGGTTAGCGCTAGTGACACCTCTATTCATTCAAGCCGAAGGCTTGACATGGAATGTCGCCTTTCTGCTTAGCTCCTTGCTCAGCTTCGGTCTCGTCGTCCCGCTTACAACGGCTTTCATGCGCAATGGCCCTGCCGATAAGACCGACTCCGTGTCTGATGACGTCACATTAACCGTAGAGAAGAAAGAACGCAACCGCTGGCAAAATTTGAAACACCAATTATCTATGGCTATCTCTACCCCGGTCATGCCCATCATCATAATGGCGCTGTTTGCTTGCGGATTCCATATGGGCACCGTTGAGATGAACATGGTCGCCATCCATCAGCATGCGCACGTTTCCTCCTCGCAAATCGCGTTAGCCGTCAGCTTGCTCGGTCTCATGGAGGTTGCGGGTTCTTTCGTATTCGGATATATGCTCGATAAAATTCCGCGCGCCCTTGCGCTCGCTATGCTATATGGCATCCGGACGATCGGGTTTGGCTTCCTGTTTCTGCATTTGGATGCAACGCCGGTATTATTCTCCGTATTGTTCGGCGCTGCCTATAACACGACGGTTCCCGGGAGCCTGCTGCTTGCGCAGGAAACAACCAAAGGCTCCGCGACCCAGACCGGATTTCTCCTCCTTTTCCATCAAGGAGGAGGGGTCATCGCTGCGTTGCTTGCCGGGATATTATTCGACGCGCTCGGAAATTATCAGCTTCACATCGCGCTCGATGCGTTCTTCGCGGTAATCGTCTCGCTAGGATTTATATGGCTGCACTTCTACTTGCGAAAGCGGGGAAGTCTGCCCAACTAACCTTGTTAGAATCCCTGTTTCTCGGCATACCGTCCCCAGTGAGGACGCCGGCCATCGACATCGACAATGCCATAATCGTCGGATAAACCCCAAGAGGTAAAAGTTTTCCCCGATTTGCCCAAGAGATCCGGATCCGCAGCCAATGCCGCCAGCCCTCGGGCAACGAAGAAGGGCGTTTCCGACTCCAAGAAGTGAGGGTCCTTGTCTGCCGCATCCCGCCAGTTGTCCTCCGTAACGCCGAAATGATCCAGCATTTGCTCCGACCGCAGAAAGCCGGGCGTTACCGCTACCGCAGCCACTCCATGCGGACGCAGCTCCGCCGCCAGCGCTTCGGCCAGGTGGATAACCGAGATTTTGGCCAAGCTGTAGGGTAAGTTGCCGCGGTATCGATAGTCGTATCCGTCCGTAATTTCCACGATTAAGCCTTCGCCCCTCTTAACAAGGAGCGGAGCTCCGTAATAACTCGTAATCATATGGGAATGAACGGCTCGCCGTTGCATGAGCAGCGCATTGCTTAACGACCCTTCCCAGAACGGGGTTCCCCACTCCGTCAACGTTTCGCCGCCCCATACGTCATTGACGAGAATGTCCAGCTTGCCGTCTTGTTCTACCTTGACCCTCTCGAATAAAGCCTTTACTTGCTCTTCGACCGTATGATCGACTTGCACTGGGATGCCCTTACCGCCTTGCTGGCTCACAAGCTCCGCCGTCTCTTCGATCGTTTCATTCCGACCTATGTCGGATGGATTACCCCTAACGCTGCGTCCTGTCCCGTATACCGTTGCGCCTGCCGCCCCAAGCATCATTGCTATCGCCCGCCCCGCGCCTCTCGTCGCTCCGGCTACAACCGCCACTTTGCCCTCTAATGGTTTCATTAAAAGAAACGCCTCCTCTGTTTCTGTATGTCCTTTACTTCTTAAGTATAATCCCGATAGATGACAGCCTCTGTCATATATAGATGGTATACTAGAAACAACCAAAGGACCGGAGGAGTTGCATTAATGAGAGCGGATAGGCTTCTTATGATTATGTCTTTGCTGCAAACCCACGGGCAGCTGTCTTCGCGGGAATTGGCGGTTCAGCTTGAGGTGTCCGAACGGACGATTCACCGCGATATGGAGGCGCTTAGCGTAGCCGGGATTCCCGTCTATGCGGAACGAGGCCCCAAGGGAGGCTGGGCTCTGTCGGAAGGTTACCGCAATCAGATGACCGGGATGACAACGGATGAAATTCGCTCCTTGCTGCTCCTGCACTCTTCCAGCGTCGTGAGAGACCTCGGACTGCAAGACCAAGTACAGACGGCGTTCCGCAAGCTGTTCTCTGCTCTTCCGTTGACCGTTCAACGAGAAACGGAAACCGTAAGGGAACTCATCCACGTCGATGGCGCCGGCTGGCATTCCTCCATCCACTCTGAAATGCCTTGTTTACCCATTGTTCAAGAAGCGATATGGGCGCAGCGGAAGTTGAAGATTGTCTATCGCAGTTGGGATTCCGTCTCGGAAACAGAACGTTTCGTCTGCCCGCTCGGACTTGTCGCCAAACAAAGCATCTGGTATTTGATCGCCCAAACGGAAGAAGAGATCCGCACTTACCGGATCTCTCGATTAAAGAATGCCTCTATGCTCGAAGAAACATTTTCCCGCCCTGGCGGCTTCGACCTTGCCGCTTACTGGGAGCAATCGACGAAAAACTTCAAATCGAATCTCCCCCGTTTTCCCGCGAGCGTAAAAGTAGCTTCGGCACGTTGGAGCAGATTCAGCCAGGAAAGGTATGTGACCGTTCTAACTAGCGAAAAAGTAGACGATGAGGGATGGGTGAAGGCCGACGTGGAATTCAATACGTTGGAATCCGCATGCGAGATCATCCTTGGCTATGGGCGGCATGTGCAAGCTCTCTCTCCCGCGCTACTGTGCCATAGCGTGTATGAAGAAAGCAAAGCGGTGGTTTCGCTGTACGGGAGCGAAAGCGAGTAGGGATACAGTGTATATCATGGATACAACGCGAGCTCCAACCTTTTGGTCGTCTCAAGTTGGAGTATCTCCCCCTTCTCGAACGATACGGGATGCTTGAACAGCGGTCCATCGTATACGAAGGTGTGATATTCCCCGCCTTCCCCCATTGGGCAAACCTGTCGTTCCCGTACAATATCGTCGTAAAAGGCCTGGTCAACCTCCCTGCCGAGCCACTCTTCCGAGAGAGCACGATCGCTAACGCGGATAACAACGGCCTTAAATCCGGAGTCAACGAACGTTTTCAGCGCATCGCGGGTTCCGTCCGGTTTCATCCAAAGCGGATAAAGCGCCTCAACTCCTACGGCCTCAGCCACCCCGGTCCCCCACTCCTTGTGCTCCTCGAGAAACAAATCCCCGAATGCGATCGCCTCCAATCCGTACTGGTCTTTGAATCCTTGGAGCGCGCTTATGTAATCATCCGTATACGTCTCGAAGGTACAAGCTATGAACTCCAACGGCAAGGACAACGCCTCTGCCTGCGCCCGAATCAGTTCCAGTTTCTCTCCGTGTCCGAACGTTCGCCCGATTTCCTGCGGCACCGTCGTCAGTAAGCAAACAACCTCGTACCCTGCTCGAACAAGCCTGTCCAGCGTCATACAGCTGTCCTTGCCCCCGCTCCACGACAGTGCCACCTTGCTGTTTACAGTACTTCCTGTCACGATTCCCAACTCCCACTATGCACCGATTAAAAGGAAAACCACCCCGTGCGTCGAAACCGTGTATTAACCACTCATTGAGGAGGAATTTTCTTGTCTAACACACCCGTTTCCATCCAAGGCATTACCCAACTATCCATTCGCGTTCACGATGTCGCGGCATCCGTTTCATTTTACAACGAGACTTTAGGGCTTCCGCTTCTATTCTCGCAATCCAACATGGCCTTGCTTGATTGCAACGGAATTCGCCTGCTGTTAAGTATACCGGAAAAACCCGAGTTCGATCATCCCAGCTCCATCGTCTATTTTCGCGTGGAGAACATTGAACAAGCCCATCAGAGCCTGCTTGCCAGCGGCGTCGATTTCGTCAGCCCCCCGCACAAAATAGCCGAGTTCAACGGGTTTACCGTATGGATGGCCTTCTTCTACGACCCGGACCGCAACGTACATGCGCTGACGAGCGAAGTACCGGTCGCTTAAGCTTGAACTGAAACGGAATTTGGCGGGATACGTAAATGGTTTTATTGATCCGTGGAGGTGTTCATTTGTTTTTATTTAAGCTCGTGCCTATTATGTTCATCCTGATCGGGGTACTGAATGTGCTGTTTCCGAGAGCGTCATGGTTTATGAAATACGGCTGGCAGTACAAGAATGCCGAACCGAGCCAAGCCGCGCTTATAACGGCCCGAATAGGCGGGATTATCGCCATCATCATCGGGATATTCATCTTAGCCTCGGGTTTCCCTAACATCGGGACGCCGGCTGGTTTTATAACGGACTGAAACTTAGTTGGAAAATGTCCAACAAGATCAAAAACCGACTCCCGAACAGCCTAATCGCTGCGAAGGAGTTCGGAAATTCCTACCTAGAACCCGCCAAACCTGCTTACCTTCCCCCAAGGCTTCCATACCGAAATCGCGTACATGGCCACCATAGAGAGGAGTTGGAGAACAACCCCCGTGAACAGAAAAGCTTGGTTTGCCGTGAAATCCGGGCTGCTCCGCGCCAGCATACCGAAGCTATCCGTCACCCTTACCCCCTTGAGCGTCCAATCATAAATCCCGACGAGCCCGATGACCATGCATAACAAGGTCAAAATTTCCTTAGCGATAATCCAATAAAAGCGAAACAATCCCCACGAGGTAAATACCGATAACAAGATTCCCGTCACTACAGTGCCGATCGTCGAGGCTCTTATGCTAGTCGCAGCCAACAAATGCATCACAGTATAGCAGGCTTTAAGAACCGATTCATCAGAGGTTACGGCTGCCGTCAAACTAACCGTAATGAGCACGACATGTACGCCGAATAGGATAGCAACGAACAGCAGATGAAGCGTCAGCAGCACTCTCCTAGACTTCACCTCCAGCTTCTTCATAGGTTAAAACGGTAACCGACGCCCCATATTGTCTCGATGTTACGCGGGTAGGCGGGGTCTCGCTCGATTTTCTCCCTCAGCTTGCTTATATGCACGGTTACCGTGGCATGGTCGCCTAGCGCATCCAATCCCCACACCCTCTCGAACAAATCCTCTTTGCTGAACGCCTGATTGGGATGCGAAACGAGAAAGAGCAGAAGCTCATATTCCTTGGCGGTGAAAGCCACCTCCACGTCGTTCACGTATACCCTCCGGGACTTTTTATCGATGCGAATTCCATGAAGCTGGATCTCGTCCTTGCGCCACTCCCCGCTTCCGACTAGCCGCTCGAACCTCGCCAAATGCGCCTTCACCCTAGCCACGAGCTCGCCCAAGCTGAACGGCTTGAGAATATAATCGTCGGCACCCAATCCGAATCCGCGGATTTTGTCCACTTCTTCTTTCTTCGCCGACACGATGAGAATGGGCACGTTACTCGCTTGACGAACTAGCCGGCATATTTCGTAACCGTCCGTGTGCGGAAGCATAAGGTCAAGCAGGATCAGGTCGTAGCTCTCCCGGAGAGCCATTTCCAAACCGATATCCCCCCGTTCCGCCACGTCCACCGAATAGCCGCTCGCTTGCATGTAGTCCTTCTGCACTTCCGCGATGATAGGGTCATCTTCAATGATGAGAATACGCTTCATGTCGTCTCTCCTTTCCGGCTCGTCATCTTAGGCAGCTTAAAATAAATATGGGTGCCCTGCCCTTGCGTGCTCTTCACGGTAACCGTTCCGCCATGTTCCTCGATGATTTGCTTAACGATAGCCAGACCCAATCCGCTTCCTCCGGTATTGGAATTGCGAGACGGCTCCGCCCTGTAAAATCGCTCGAACACGAAGGGCAGTGCATCCGGAGGAATGCCCGGTCCATTATCGGAAATCCGAATTTCGACCCCTTCTCCTTCGACCCGCAAGCCTATCTCCAGCTTCCTCTCCTTTTTGTCCATATGCTTGAGGCTGTTATCGATGACGTTCGAGATGGCACGATGCAGCTTCTTGCGATCCGCCTCTAGCCATATCGGACCGTCGTTAATCTCGCTCTCCGTAGTCAATTTCAACCCCGCTCAATCTTGGGTCGATCCTCAGTTCCTCTATCGTTTGCCCCAAGTAGTCCTCCAACTCGATGACTTCGTAGTGGAAAGGCTGTTTTTTCATATCCAACGTGGAATACAGGAAAAGCTCGTCGATTAACCGATCCATGTCGGACGCCTTCTTGGCGATCATGCCCGCATACTTAGCTCGCTTCTCATCGGAATCCGCCACGCCGTCCTGCAAGCATTCCACGCAGCCTTGGATAGCCGTAATCGGGGTTTTGAGGTCATGGGAGATGTTCGCCAGCAGTTCTTTACGGTTTTCCTCGAGCTGCAGCTGAACTCCGATCGATTGCTTCAACCGAACGCGCATTTCCTCGAAAACCGCTCCTAGCTGCCCGATTTCATCGTGACGCCCCCGCCCCCCGAGATTGACTCCATGCTCCAGATTGCCCTCCCTAATTTGCTCAGCGGCATTCTTCAGGGCATATAGCGGTTTAATGATACTTCTGGATACGACATAAGTAAGAACGCCATTCGTTAAGATAAGCGCGCAGAGCAAGGCCAGCAAAACCGTCGGAATGAACTTGCGCACAAAGTTGTAAATCGGCTGCATGTCGGTGGCCACAATCAACTTACCGTTTTGCCCGTTCTCAAGCTGAAAAGGAATTTCTTCCGCAGAGTAGCCATGTTTCTGTGCTTGCGGGATTTCTCCGGGGTCTAAGCTGCTGGACGCATACTCCACCCGTTCACCGATCGTAACGACAATCGTTGCGCTGAATTTCGCTAGCTGCGCATCCGCTTCCTTAATGAACTCAGGATCGCTTAATAAGCGCGGGTCATACTTGGCGATATACTTAATGCCGGATATCATTTCATTCCGACCTCCGAACCATTGCCCGAAAGCCGCGAACGGAGCATGCTCCTTGGCAGGGAGGGTGTTTGATGCCTTGCCGCCGGTGAAATCTTTAATGAATAAGGAAGACGCTAAAAAAATCGAAACTCCGAACAAGATAAGCGGAATGATGATCATCGCCGCGTAAGATAGCAACAGTTTCCTGCGTATGGACATGAACAGACATTCTCCTTTCCGAATTTATTGTAACTCCTACCTGTAAAGCCTCTCTAAAACAATTCTAAAAAAAGTGTAAAATATGTAGCCTTCATATGAAAAGACACCCAATCTAGGGTGCCCTTGAACCAATCTGCCTATTGCGACGCTAGCCCACCCAATTTGATATTTCTTGGAAATACGCGATGAAATGGTCCGAAGACATCGGCCTGCCCGTATAGAAACCTTGAATCCGGTCGCATTGCAACTGCTGCAGCCTCATCAATTGACCTTCCGTCTCGACCCCTTCAGCCGTAACCGACAGGCCAAGACTATGCGACATTTCAATGACGGCTTTCGCAATCGCATCGCCATCGGAGTCCTCGATCATATTGAGAATAAAGGACGGATCGATTTTCACCGTATGCACGGGGAGTTTCTTCAGCCATAGAAGCGAAGACTGGCCGATGCCGAAATCGTCGATGGCGATTTTTACGCCGATATCCACTAGTTCGCCCAGCATTCGAATACTATGCTCCAGATTCTGAACAGCCGTATATTCGGTAATTTCCAAGCATAAGTTGTGGGGCTGAATTCCCGTGTCCTTAAGAACCTTGCGGACGATGTCCGGAAAATGCTCCTGTTGAAACTGCAGCGCCGATAAATTAACGGAAATGACCAATGCGGGCATTCCTGCGTTTATCCATCGCTTGCACTCCATACACGCCTGTTCGAGCACCCATTGCCCGATCGGGATTATGAGCCCCGTTTCCTCCGCTAACGGAATGAACTCGTCAGGCTGAATGATTTTACCGTCCGGAGTATGCCATCTGAGCAGCGTTTCCGCTCCATAGACTTTACCGGTAGAGAGCGATACCTGCGGCTGGAAATGCAGTACGAGTTCCTGCCGCTCCACTGCATACCTAAGCCCGGTTTCCATATTGAATCTCTCCACTCTCTTGGAGCTTAGCGCTTCCGTATAAATCCCTAAGCGGTTGCCGCCATTTTCCTTGGTGTGGTACATCGCCAAGTCGGCGAATTTAATCAACGAATCCACGTCCGAACCATGACTTGGATACATACATGCCCCGATACTGGCCGACAAGAAAAACTCCTGCCCTTCCAACAGAAACGGCTTCGTCAACATCCGAAGCATTTTGTCGGCTACGCAAGCTACGTCCTCTACTCCATCGATTCTGGATAGCAACACAATGAACTCGTCACCGCCCAGGCGGGCGATGATATCAAGTTCTCCTACGCATTCCCTAAGTCCTTGCGCCGCACGTTGGAGAAGCAAGTCCCCTGTCTGATGGCCGAGCGTATCGTTTACGATTTTGAATCGATCCAGATCGATCATCATAACGGCAAGTTTCTCCCCGTCGCGAGCTCTATCTTCCATCGCTTGCTGCAACTGATCCTTGAACAAGAGCCGGTTAGGCAGACCGGTAAGCGCATCTTGATAAGCCAACTGGGTGATTCTGGCCTCGTTCGCTTTCTTCTCCGTTATGTCGGTTAAGGATCCGATGATTCGAACCGCTTTACCCGCGGCATTCCAGACGATGTCCCCCGCTAGGAATACCCAAATAAACTGTTCATCCAGCCCTCGAATGCGAAGCTCCAATTGAATCGGATGGTCCTTCTCGTAAGGCCGCATAAAGGCGAATCTGAGGGCCGATTGGTCCTCCGGATGAACTAACTCAATCAAGGAGCTGGGAGCATCCGATAATTCCACCTTCGACCCGCTGAGAATTTTATGCGCGCGTATGTTCCACTCGATCTTATTCGTCTCTAAATCCCAGTCCCATATCCCATCGTTCGTCGTTCTCGCTACGATCTCCAGCTTCTCGGCGATCGATCGTACTTGGCGAAAGAGCAGCTCGCGTTCCAATGCGACTGCCAGTATCGTAAAGCTGTGACGGGATAAATCGTTAGCGACAAAATTGTTCAAAGGATCCAGCGGGCCGGCCAACGCGATATATCCCCAGTTCTGAAGATCGGACTTAACCGGATGGAGGATAACGATATCTTCTCCGCCAAGCCGGGTACTAGGGGGGAGATAGGATATCGGAGGGAAGCTGTCGAGCTGATATTTCTCCCCTTCCGGCGGCACCGCATCCCCGTTCTTGCTGAACACCTGGCGCACGACCAGGTGCCTTTGACCTTTGTCGTCTTCCTCCCATAAGGCTAAGCAGCCCCAGTGGCATAAATTCCAGAACAGATTGGAGATATGAATTTTCTCTTCCTTCGTGGCTATAATTAATCCTCTCGTCATTTTATAATTGTTGACCGTTATTTTATGAAGGGAAGTTCGCAGTTGAGAGAGGCTTTGCATGTAATTATCGAAATCATCCGACGACGAGAACTGCGTTCTCTCGGCGCAAGCGCACGAAGATCTGACGATGAATTGCGCGGGAATCAACGCCTCGGTTTCGTTAAACTGCCGTCCTTCCAGCATATCGAACACTCTGCGGACGGCTTCCTTGGCCATCGCCTCGAAAGGCTGCCTCACAGTCGTCAGGGACGGATAATTAGCGGCGGCCTGATGGATATCGTCAAAGCCGGTAACGGCATAATCTTGAGGAACAGAGTAGCCCTTCGACTGCAGGCAATCAATGACTCCAAGCGCGTTCAAATCCGACCCTGCAGCGACGGCGGTGAATGAAACCCCGCTCTGAAGAAGCTTCTCCGTTGCCAATATGCCGCTTTCCAATAAATTATCGTCCGCATTGATGACACGAAGCTCTTCGAAAGGCAGCCCATGCTGTTCGAGTGCATCCCGATATCCTAAGTAGCGTTCATACAAATCGTATTGATCCAGGTTGCCGACGAAAGCAATTTCCCGGTGCCCGTGTTCTATCAAATGATTAACCGTTTTGCTCATGCTCACGCGATTATCGATGAGAACCGAATGCCCCTGAGGAAAAGGCGATTGAAACCCGACGCAAACGAAAGGTTTCTCGCTTTGCCCGAGTAATTCTAGAAAAGCCGCGCTTGCCGAGGGCAGAATCAGAATCCATGCATCGACAATCCCGAATGCGATGGGTTCTTCCAATGCGGTTATGCCGAGATAGTCGTCCGCTACTTGTATGGCGAACAGCTGCGACTCCTTCTCGCGGACCGCTTGATGAATAAAAGGCAATAGCCGACCATAGTACTCCCCATCCAAGTGGGGGGCAATCACACCAATTCGATGACCTTCAGCCACGATGCTCCCCGCCTTCTGCATGTAGGTAAATACCAAATGTGTTTAATTCCCTTATCGGAAAATATTGCTCATCTTGAGAGCATATGAGCCATTTTTCTTTATATCGGACGAAATCGGCTCCCCAACAAAAAGAACATGAAGCCCCATAAGAAGGCTTCATGTATCAAGAAAAATGAAGAAATTGAATGATTATCCGAAAAAAACGAATATGTTTAATTTGCGTCGCCAACCGATCGTACGTTTTTCTTATTGTACCTCTAGGATCAGGCAACAGCTCAATATTTGCCATGGAAGCAATGTATTCCGCGTTATCCGCAACGGACATCTTTTCGGTGTCGACGTGATGTTTGAACGTGTCCTGGGACAAGCCCTCCATGCACCGATCGATTTGCCTGGCAGCCCACGAATGGCTTCCCTCGAACCTGCTGCTCAAACGCTTTTTCAATGTCTCCTTGGAAGCGAACAACGTAAAATGATTTACGCTCACCCCATCCTCTCGTAACCTCCCCACGATTTCATTGAAATACGGAACGCTTACGACAGTCATAGGTACGATAATTAATCCTTCATATTCTCTATCCAGGTGCTTCAGCATCGAATAATTAAATTCACGCCATAGGGGATAATCCTGAAAATCGTCTTTGCTTATGAGTTTGGGAATATTCTTCCTAATAAAATAACCCGCATTCTCGGGGTCATATACGTACGAGTTAGCTGTTCTTCTATGTAATTCATGCGCCGTTTGAGTTTTGCCGGAACCAAATGCGCCGTTGATCCAGATAATCACTATTTTCACCTCTACATTATGGCTTCCCATGCTCCGAACTATCGACGGTAAACCCTACCCGCTCGGACACTTCGATCGTGAGAATATCCCCCTGTGGATCATAGGACAAAACCGGACAATTAAGATCGCTTAACCACCACTTCTTATGATGCTGTTGCTCCATATCGTCCTCGTAGTAGAAAATGTGAATTTCCTCCACTAACCTGCTTATCGATTCCGCCAGCTCCGCTCCCGCGCCCTCGATTCTCATTTTCCAACCACGCTCCGACGGCTCCAAATCAAACCTGCAGCCTAGCTTTGACGTATCGAGCAGTGCTCTGCCAACCCCGCCTTTAATGATGAGTTTTCTTTCGAGTGCCATTGGCTTATCCCCCTTCATTCCGTTCCCTCTCCTAAGTATACCTTCTTTACAAGGAAAACGGCTCATTCCTGCATCAAACCCAGATTATCGAGCATGATTTTACCCGGTCCGGCGTTAAAATAAAAAGTAATCGCTGACCATTCGGACGGGCTGAACTCGGAATTCGCGGTCACGAATTCGTCCAACGGAAGCTCATAGGTTTGAAACACAGGCTCCTCTGCGTCTTTGAATTTACCTTCCGATATAACGGATTCCATTCCCGGCAACCACGTAAATTGAGTGGCCACTTGCGGCTCCGTCTCCATGAATTGACTGAGCGGAAGCCTTACGGCAATGCCCGATCGATCTTCCACCTCTATATCAATCGATAGCTCGGAGGATTCCTCCAACTCCTCGAAACCTTCCTCATCTTCCAAATCCTTCTCCATATTCGCCAAAGAGAACATTAGGATAGTCTCCTCCTCAACGCTGCCGATCGATGACGGACTCAGATGGATCGTATAAGAACCTTCATCCTTCCACTCCAGCGCAACGCCATTGTTCCCCTTGCCTTTGCCCTGCCGATCCAATGCTTCCATATGCCGCCAGTCGGTCAAGTCCGTTGATTCCGCGGTTACGCCCGGGGACAGTATCGTACGGTCTGAGCCCTTGAAATCGGCAATCCGGCGAAAACTTCCGCTTGCATATTGGTTAAAATAACGTGTTGAAGGAAGAAAATCAAGACCTTCCCGATAATCGCGGAACAGGAGGTCGTACTGTTCGGACCCATGCATTACCGTCTCTAGGAATGCAGCAACGTATACCTTCGCTACCTGCCTCTGCTCGTCCGGCTCCAGCAATTCCGCGGGACGAATGAACAGCCCGGCCGGCAAAGCGTTATCCGATTCGCCCCACTCCGTATTGAATTGGCTATGGTTGGCATCTTCTATATAAAGCGAAGCCTTAAAGGCCTCGGTACTCTCAGAGAACGTAGTTCTCCCATACTGCCTGTCACCGTAAAAGTTAACGAGATCCGCATCTTTAGCTCCTTGCAGCGTTAGATAGGAAATGTCCATCAATTGCGTCGATTTGCCATCGACTAACGTATCCGTTGGCGCAAGGGCAATGACCGCCTGAATCGAGTAGCTGTCCGATTCAGGCAAACTTCCGTCTTTCTGAAACCAAAGACTTCTATCCGCAGCCATAGCGGCAGCTTGTCCGCCTCGCGAATGTCCGAGCAAGGCAATCTGCCGAAAGTCCACTCTATTGTAGAAAAGAGAGTCGGCTTCATGGCTGAATTTCTGAATTTGCTGGATATGTTTGAGCAGGATCCATGCTCGCATCTTCATATCTTGATCTGGAATTCCCGACCATGCCGAATAATTCAGGAAGTTCTCGTCGACGGAGATCGCGATCATGCCGCTGCTTGCCAATAGTTCGCCCAAATAACCATAGCCCTCATCCGAGAATTTCTCCATCAAGTGATTGCCATGAACCATAAGAACTAGCGGAAAGGGGCCATTCCCCTCCGGCATCCAAACTCTACCGTCCAGCGGGAGCCGTGTCTCGTCGAAGCCCCAGAATTTGCTCCGCAGCCAAGGCCATTCATGAATATAAGCGGAAGCATCGACCGGATCGGATAGCTCATCGGCTCGTTCTCCGAATTCGGAGCGATGCCGATCTTCCCCGCTGCCGTATGTGAAGGATTCGTAATGGTAGATCCCCGGCTCGGAAGGATCGGGAAGGTTTGAAGATAGGGAATGCACATCTTTGCCGTCGGCGCTGTCAGCCCGATCAGCCCGATCATTGTCAGAACCCGACATTGCGGGAAGCAACCGAGGAAATCCCGAAACCGCGTAAACAACGATTAAAGCAACGATGCCCGTAAGTACAAACGTCCACCTTAATCTCCTGCGACTGATGCGAAAACGCAGAGGCGCCAACAACCCGATCAGAAACCCCATACCTGCCCCGAATAGAATATAAACAGCAGAAAAAATAACCGAGCCTATAACGCCAAGCTCGGAGAAGACGAAAAAGAAATAGGCCACAACGCCCGTATAAATCAAGCTGCCAACGGTGAATCGAGGTACCGCCAGCCCAACGATTGCTAGGACGGCCGCAATACAGAAGGAAGCTAACAGCATCGCAATCGTATTCATCGAAATGACCGTTACGACATCGAACCCTGTACCAAAGCCTGTGGGCATACCCAACGTCGCTATCGCGACCGCCGCACCGCTAAACACCCACATTGCGCCGATCACAAATCTCCATAGCCGGGTATCCCTAACCAACATTCCGGACAATCGCCGCTGAAGCCAGATTACAAACCTTTTGTTTTTGCTTGATTCGATATATTCAAGATTCATTGAATTCGCCTCGGTAGAAGTTAGACTCACTCGCTACCTTAATTATAAACCGAATGAAAGCCGTTCACGTACTCCAATGTCTAGCAATTATTAGTCTAACGCCGGCGCTTCTCCGATCGGCGTTCTGCGATAACCTTTGCCGACTCGGCGCAAAACTTCATCCAAATCTTCAGGATGTAGCAGCTCGATCGGCGACACGCCTTTATCGAATTGGAAAGAATCTCCCTCGATGAGCACGACATACCGCCCGTTCACCCTCGCGATATGAATGTTGTTGCCATAGTCAGCCATCTGCCCTTTCACCACAACATCGTCCAGCTTGAATTTAAGCTCCAACTCAGGCTGAACTTCCACGATTCGCGTTGCCGCTTCAACGACATGCTCATGGGTCCATTTTTCCTGCAGCTCGCGCTTCTCTCCGGCAGCCCAAACATCGAATTGCTGCTTCTCTTCCCGCATCGCCACTGTCTCTTCCGTCTCGTCGGCGCCTTCCGCCGCTTCCGTTCCCTGCCATTTCGTTTCCATGTAATGGTGAACCATCTCCATCACCTGGTCCGCGACGATCTCGGGCTTCGACTTCTCGTAGCTGACATACTTAAGAAAATCTTCAAAATACCTAGCGTGGGAAGCCTGATGGATTTTCAGCTCCCACTCCTCCAGCATCCCCTCTTCTGGCATATGAGGATATTGAATAGACTTGATGTTCTTGGCGTTAATCGCCATTTCCACTTGCGAGATCAAGCTTTTCTCATCCGAAACCCGGGCAATCTTCGATTCGAAATCACACTTGAACAGAAAAAGAAACGGCTCATCGTACAGCTCGTTAAGCTTAGCCGTTGCCAGGACGAACGCCCCGCCTCTAACCGAGTTGGTGTCCATGTAAATGCGAAGAAGGTCGTCGCTGAAATTGTGGAACTCCGCCTTGTCCGCTGCCATTCTTAAACGTTGAAACAAGTTGTAATTGGGATTGCTCGTCAAATCATATCCGGGTTCTACAATGAAACGTCCAATCTTCGTCGGGACTTGCTCGGATGCCGCATTGACCTCCGCTTTGCGCTTGGCGATACGCTTGAACTCTCCGTCGAGGAACGCCTTTAGCTCGCTATCTTGGTACTCTTCATGAGTTAACGTTTGATAATGCTTGTATTTCTTAGGGCCGTCCGGATCGGAACCCTCGCTCTGAATAACGAAAAACGATAAATATTGAATGGCGAATTTCATGTTCGGCTCCCTGTCGGCTGACTTAAATTATTTAGGCCTAACCGAATATTATCAGGTTCAATATCGCACGACAACCCTTCTCCAGACTTAGTCGTTTCTCATTGCCTAGCGCCCTTATAAGATGTGGTATACTCATTCTGAAAATAGTACGGGGAGCTGAGCTTGTGCCGGATTGGTCTTATCAAACGTTGTTTCGCCCCCTATTGTTCTGGCTGCCTTCTAGAGTCGCTCGCAGCTTGACCTTGAATGCGATGCGTAGAGTCAGTCTCCTGCCGGGCGGAACGCTGCTTATTAAAACAATGGGCCACATGGAGCCTTCCCCGCTATTAGAAAGCGCGATTGCCGGAATACCCGTTCCGACTCCCGTCGGTTTATCCGGCGGAGTGGATCCGCAAGGGATCGCTCATACAGCCATTTCCCAGTTCGGGATCGGTTTCATAGAGGTCGGGCCAGTTACCCTTCATCCCATCGAGAGCAATTCCCCCATCCTCAATGATCGCGAGCGGGAATCCATCTTCTATCCCAATGAATATGAGAACGAAGGATTAATCCGATCGCTGCGCATCATTGATAATCCGCTCCATTCCCTGCCCCAATTCGTCCGAATCGCCCCGATGCCCGGAGTCTCCGTCGCACAAGCCGTGGATGAGTTTCGGACTCTACTAGAAACGTTATCGCTCACGGGCGCGGCCGGCTTCTACCTTGACGTGTTGTCCATTGAACGGAGCTTGGAACAAACCCGGCTTTTGTTGGAACAAGCCTCAGCGCTTGCCATACACGCCTATCAAACAACCCGGAAGCCCATGTTCCTCTATATCCCTTTGGATTTCCCGGACGATCGGCTGGAGCAAACGTTGCGCGGTACCGATATTTCCGCATGGCAAGGGTTCGTCATTGGAAGCTCTCTACGGGAGCGCGATGGGGTACGGATTGGCCGTGACGGCAAGACACTTGCCTTGAGCAAAATCGAATTCCTTCGGACAATATCGCCCGGTGATTCCGTCATTAAATCGTCGGCTTGCATCCATGAGCCGCAGGACGCGCTCGATATGATTCAGGCGGGAGCCGACTTTGTGCTGTTGAACAGCGGACTCGTATACGCCGGACCCGGACTGCCCAAACGGGTAAACGAAGCCATTATTTATGAGAAAATACGTCAAACTCCTCCAGCGGAAGAACCCTCGTTCTGGAAGCATTGGGGATGGATGTGCTTGCTCGGAATAGGGATGATCGCAGGGGGTATCATTGCGTGGATCATAGCTGCCTCGTCGGTTTTACTGCCTTATGACGAAGCATTCCTTGGCATGTCCCGCTCCGAGCTCGAACAAATTAACGAGCACCTGCTTCACTTCATGTCCCATGATAGAATTACGCTGGCCGGAACGATGATTTCAATCGGGATTCTATATTATCAACTCGCCAAAAATGGACTCAAGTACGGACTGCATTGGGCGAGAACCGCCTTATTGATGTCGGGGATCGTGGGATTCCCAAGCTTTTTTCTGTATTTGGGCTACGGATTTTTTGATCCAATTCATGCAATTGCTGCAGCTATCTTATTTCCTATGTTCATTCTAGCTATGCGAAGAAACCCTGATCGGCCTTCCCGCAACCCGGTCAATACTCGCAACAGCCGGGAGTGGCGACTGGCAATGCGAGGTCAGCTATGCTTCGTAGTATTAGGCGTGGCGTTAAGCATTGGCGGAATCGTAATCGCCGGCGTCGGCGTTACGCACGTATTCGTCCCGCAGGATTTAACCTTCATGGGGGTCACTCGCGAGCAGCTTGAACAGGCCAATCCACATTTGATTCCGCTGATCGCCCACGATCGTGCCGGCTTCGGCGGCGCTTTATTTTCCGACGCGGTCATGTTGCTTATTGTTGCTCTTTGGGGACTTCAACAAGGAGAGCGATGGCTCTGGTGGACGCTGCTCGCGGGTGGATCCCCTGCTTTTATCGCCGGATTAAGCGTGCATTATCACATTAGTTACACCGATTTCCTGCATCTTCTTCCTGCATATTTCGCCATCGCCCTCTATATTGCCGGCTTAATTATGCTTTATCCCTATTTGATGAAGCGGCCAGATGATAAAATGACAGTAATGTGACCAAAACGATGACTCCGGTAACTTACTGCAATTACGGAAAATGGAATATAATGACTCCGGGCGGAACTGATAGAAGCCTTTGCAGTGCACGGCAGGGGTTCCTCGATCGGACGCAATGAAAAGGAGTTATTATTAATATGAAAAAAACAATTCGATTACTTACCACGGCGGCTATTGTCTGCGCGCTTATGGTTCCAGCGGTTGCCCATGCCGCAGAAGTAGCTAAGGAAGCCGCTCCTGCCGCTCCCATTAAAGCGAGTGTGCAAACAGAAGGCGGCTTCGCGGCTGTGCAAGTCGGCAATCAAGTCTATGTGTACAATAAAGATGGACAATTGTATCAAACGAAGGGCAAGGAGCGCGTCGGCGATTTGACGGATCTGTTTATTCTTCCATACGGCCCTGAGCAGCTTCCTTTTATCCTCATCAAAAGCGCGAAAAACGGATATATGGTGTTCAGCGACTTATGGCCCGAGTTTGCCAAAGGCAAAGAGAACGACCCGATCGCCGCTTACTACAGCGGCCGCGTCCTACCGACAACGCAAACGAAGATCGTCAGCAAAACCGGCCATCACTACGCCGAGAAAGTCGGCGATGAGATCGTCGCCTATACCGCTAACGATTTCAAGGACATCAAGAAAGGGTTCCATGAATCGATCCGCGTGAAAGGCAATCTGAGAGGCCTCATCCTTTACGACTGCTGCCCTTACCTGGTCGTGGACGACGGCAAAGACACCCTTTCCGTCTATCATGCCGGCGAGAATGGACCTCTGCTTGCGGGCTCCATTGATTTCAAGTAAATAGCCATTTAAATCGAAATAGAATCCGTCTAAATGGGAATAGTAGGGAGGTTACCACCACTCAAGGAGGCCTTCTCCCAAATGGACGACACCCATGAATTCGTAGAAAAAGTACACGATAAGCAGAAGAAAGATAAGAAGAACAAGCAGCGGCAAAACGAAGAAGATCCCGGCAATAAGTTGCCGGGCAAGCAGCATAGCACTAACAAATAACGGCAAGCCCCTTCACTTTCTCAAAGGTGAGGGGCTTGTTCTGCACAGGAATTACTCGAATTTTTCGATCAATTCCCTACCGCTTATAAAAAAGCTCCCCCTCGAAACCTGAAAGGGGAGCTTTCCGCCAATCTAATGCCTACGCTCCGGCTGCGCCAAGCGAACGAGCATGTGCGCCAACTTGTGGCGCTCTTCTTCCGTGCCTACTTTCCACAGCTCCTGAAGAAGCTTCTCCTCGCTATTGCGGGGATCCTCGTGGCTCGCCAAGTAATCGGCTACTTTCTGGGCAATGACGGCCATTTGCTCCTCGCCTAAACCGATGCTCTCGCCTAACTTGATCCGTTTGCCAAGATAACCTTTAAATTCATCGAAATCGCGAAGAATCCGCTCCTTCTCCCCGGAGTCGATACTCGAAATCGCGCGTTCCACCTTGCTTGGATCAACGTCACCGTCTTTGTCCACAACATGATTGTATTCGGTCATCTGAATTCCTCCTAGCACGGATTTAGTTTTTCCTTAACATTTTAACCGAGTCGCCCGCAATTGAACCTCCGATCTCACAAAAAAAAGACACCCACGAAGGTGTCCGGACGTTCAGCTTTGCGCATCAACCCTATTGACGATGTCGAGAAACCGGACTCTTTCGATGGGCTTGACTACATAAGATTTGGCCCCGAGCTTGATCGCCTCGAGTACCTGCTGCTTGTGCCCGATCGCGCTCACCATGACGACTTTGGCGGTTGGATAGGTTCTAAGCAGCAACTGCAGCGCCTCGATCCCCCCCATATTCCCCATGCTAATGTCCATCGTTACGATATCCGGCCTATAGCTAACGTAATTGACCATGACTTCGCGGCCATCCGCCGCTTCCGCCACAACCTCATGACCCTCGCTTTCCAGAATGGAACGGATGTTTTTCCGCATGACTGCCGAATCGTCTACGATCATGAATTTTGCCACTTTATTTTCCCCCTTTTGGTCTACTGGACGTTCAATATGGTTGCAAGTTCGGATTCTTGATCCATTGGAATAAACATGATTTGGAATGAACCGTTGTCGGTGTCGTAATATTGCGCGAGTGGCTGCGCCGACCGAGTACGAATTTCCGCTTGCTGCGCTACGAAAATTAAAGGATTTCCCAAGTATATGGGGTGCGGCCCCCTTTCCGTAATCGCATTGCCGCAGATGACGTTGGAAAGCTCGGCGACGACTTCAACCGCGTAGGTCTTCGCTTCATCGGGCGTTACGGGATCGAGCAAGTAACTTTGCGCCAATAGCAATGCCAACTCCGCTTCTACAGTGAAAATAACCCCGCCCTGTATGGCTCCGCTTACCTGTATAAAGGATGTATAATCGTCTAAATTCCCTTCGCGCGTCGAAGCTTGCGGCGATAACTTAGCCGTAATGCCTAGCTGAGTGATGTTGTTCTCGGCGGAAATCGTAAGCTCAGAGAAAAAGTCGGCTTCCTTTTGCCTCACGTTATTACTCCTCCCCATGTTTCCTTCCTATATTCCTCAAGCGGAATCGTAAAAGTAAATACAGTCCCATGACCCGATACGCTGTTTACCATTACAGAGCCTCCCAGCTTGTCAACCTCATCCTTTACCGCCGATAACCCTACGCCCCGGCCTGAAAGCTCGGATACGGATTCGGTCGTCGTCAGCTCGTCCCTGAAAATATAAGGAATGACCTCTTTGTCGGATAGATGGAGCAGTGTCTGTTCATCGCATATTCCTTTATCCACAAGGCGCTGACGTAATTTCCCAACATCGATGCCTCTGCCATCATCGCTAATCGTAACGACGAGGTCGCCGCCGGCTTGCTTCACCTGCAATTCGACCGTGCCCCTCTTATCCTTGCCTAGATTGATGCGCTCTTCGGGCGGTTCAATGGCATGTACGACGATATTGCGGAAAACATGGATCAACGACTGGGAGAAAAGCAGGAACCGCTGACCGTCGACGGAAACCTCTCCTCCTTCCAACCGCATCGGATGCAGCCTGATGCCTAACCGTTCGGCGGAAATGACGAGATAATCCGTATAATGCGCGACAAGCTCCCTAAACGGCTTATTCCTTACTTCCCTCAACTCTGCCAACAAATCAAGATGCTGCGGCTCCGCTAAAGCTTCGGTTAACTTACTCTCGAGCATAAGCCAATCCTTGCGCGGGATCGTTACAGTCTCGTTGCGCTGTTGCTGGAACAGCAATTCTTCGCCTAGAATATCGGTTAGCGCCTTTAAGTCCTCATCTACCCAAGTGTGAAGTTGCAGGGATCGTAAAAATTGCAAGCTTTGTTCCCCGGAACCATCAGCTTGGGAGATTTTCTCTTGAAGCTGAGTTTCCAATTCATGCAACCGGGGTACGATATTCGGAAATTGAAGCAGGGAGAAACTTCCCTTAAACGTATGTATTCGTTTGTAAACGGACAGCAATTTCTGTTCCAGCGGAAGCGGGCTGTTCATGTTGTCTACGATGCCCATCTCGCAGAAACGCTTGAATTCGCCCAATATTTGATGGGTTTCTTCCAAATGGGTGACGACTTGGACAACCATCTGCGACACAAGCCGCTCCCGGGCCATCTGCCGTTCAATCATTCGCTTCTCGGTTATATCGGTTAGAACGACCATCATCTCCGCAGTGACGCCGAACTCATCTTCGATAACCTTATATTCCGCGCTTACCGTTAGCTTTCCGATCAACAGTTCCTCCGGCAGCAACGATACAATAAGCTCACGCTTCAGCTCATCCTTCTGCACGAAACATTCCTCGAAGATTTCCTTGAGCAGATCCTTTTCCTGCTCATTGTCCGGGTAGAACAACTCGGGGAGGTAGACTCTGGCAATGTCGCGCCCGAATATTCTCGTGCATGGAGCACTATATTCTTCACCGACTATCAAATCCGAGTGAACCGTGAAAAAACCTTGCTGAGCATAGTTCAATAGATTTTGTATGGCAGCCGTGCGCTTCTGAACCGTGTACTCCAGCTGCTGGTTCAGGCTCCCGATTCTACCGATGGCTTGCAGCAATTCTACGTCCGCTTGTTTGACATGTCTCGGTATATCGTCCACGTGCTGGCCTGCGGCAACTTGTTCTAACACTAGCGTCAGGTGCCGCAGCGGGAGCATGATTCTGCGCCTTAGCAGGTAAGCGACCAATAGGAGCAGAAACGCCATTACGATCAGAGAATATAAGCCTAACTTGCCTAATCCGCTGACCGTCTTCATGGCCGTTGCAGATTGGCTTTGCGTGTAGAGGACCCCAATGATTTTTCCCGACATATCCCGAAGATCCACGGCGGACTTAGTGAGGCTGACATCGTCGTTGGCCACGATCTCCAGCGAATCCCCTACCTTCTTCTCCCCTAGGAATCGTTGGAGATCATCCGCTTTTACCTCATTCGTCGAGGAGAGGAACTGCCCTGATCCGAGCAGCAGGGCGACATCGGTTTGCATCGTGTCATGAAGGCGAGCCAATATTTCTTTATTCAGAAAATGACCCGTAATGAGCAACCCCGCCGTTCCGTTGTCGCCCTTGTCGCCCGTTACTTGCGAGATCGCCACTATAGCTAAGCCCTTAGAGGTATCGAGCAGCCCCGAGAATGTTTTCGCCGTCTCGAACTTCGTAAAGATATAAGGAACCTTTACACGATCGGTGAACGAATCCACATCGCCGGACTGCACAAGAACGTTGCCTTCCAGGTCGGCTTCCGCGACAAAGTCGATATTCGGTACGACGTTCGGCATATCGGCGATATTTGTTTCCAACCATTCCATATCGCGGGCTAGCAGCGCCTGCCGGTTATCCTCCCAGTAGCCGTTCGTAATCGTCACGCCCAGAATCGTCTCGCCTAGTGCTTCAATAGACCTCTGAGTGGTATGGTTGGTCTGCAATTCCTTCTCGTAGCCGGTCTCCTTTAACGCGGAAGTAATCGTAATATAGAAGTAGAATGTCAACACGATCACAGGCAATACGACCAGCACTAAAATCCACAACATCATCTCGGATGTCAAGGAACGCCGTTTATTGCCGTTGTTCATGCTGCAATCCCCCTGAAAACTTTGTCGAAAATGCGCCGCGTTTTCCATATTGTAGCATAACGACCGCATCGTGCACATACGAAAAAGGTAGGAGAACAGCGATCAATCTCCGAAGCCGACAAGCTTATTTGTACCCTATTAACGAGCATGCGAAACCTAGTTTACCAAACCGGCGGTCTGAACGAATACGGGTTCGCGGCTTTGGACGATTGAATAATACGCCGTAAGTCCAGCCGCATCTTCTCCATCGTCTCTTCACCGAGAAGATCCCGCCATCGGCTCTCGATCGCCGTGAAGATCGATTCGGTTTCGCGGATGCATTCCCATCCGTGGGCAGTTAAGACGATGAGCTTCCCTCTCCGGTCCGTAGGATGAGGCTCGCGCTTTACATACCCATGCTGCTCCAGATAATCTACGGTTAAGCTGGCCGCTTGCTTCGTAATCCCCATATGCTGGGCCAATTCAATACCGGTCGCGCCTTGCGCGGCAAGCCGCTGAAATACAAACCCGTGAGACGGCCGAACGTCGCCGAAGCCCCTCTGTTCCAATTCTGCATGCAACTCGTCAATAGCTGTCCGAAAAGCCATGGAAAACAGCAAGGTTAATTCATAATTCGGCGACTTCGCATCCTGCATATATGCCCCTACCTTCGCTAATCTATTTTATGTTTGTCGATTCGACAGGCCGGCTGCTCATTCAGCTCCGCTCCAATCTGCCGAAGCAATGCTGCCGTATCGAACAATGCCCAATGTTCTGCAATCTTTCCATCCAAAATGCGATATTCCCGATAAAGCCGGACATCTATCGGATGATTCGTCGCCTCCGTGCCGCGAAAATTTCCTTGATGGGTGCCTGTCATCCTAAGCCTCACAACTACCCGATCACCTTCTGCAACTATGTTTTCTTCCGTAGACGATTGATCGGGGAATGCGGAATGGAGAATACGCGCCATGTTTAACAAGCCCTCCCTGTTGCCGGGTACATAAGCATGATCCACATAGTCCTCCGTCAGCCACTCAGCCACGCACTCGAAATCTCCATCATTCCAGAATTTCTTGATAAACCCGCGTACAATCTCAATATTAGGATTCGTCTTACTCATCTTTTCTTCCTCCTTTTATATAGTCAATTGAATTGACTTGTTTACTATTTATACTCCCTATTCTCATTATAGTCAAGCGAATTGACTTATTTAATTTCATTTACAGCAAAATAAAAAACACCCCGCATAAGCACAGCAAGCTTGCATGCGCGGGATGTTCCACACCGTTCCTCTATTCGTTCACAACCCTTTGTTAGTTAGGCGCACGACTTCAAAGAGGTTAATCTTGCGTTTCGTCTGATCGTGATACAGCCATGGCTCTTGAACATGATCGACATACAATATTCCATTCAAATGATCGATCTCGTGCTGAAAGCAGCGAGCCAGGAAACCTTCCCCCTCTAGCTGAACCGTCTCCCCTTGACGGTTCAGCGCAACCACCTTAACGTAATTGGCTCTCTTCACATAACCGTGATAGTTCGGGTAAGACAAGCATGCCTCCGCGCCTTCTTGCTCCCCGCTCGCATGAACGATTTCCGGATTGATCAGCTCGATCAAGCCTTCCCCGCAATCCATTACAATGACCCGTCGAATGATCCCGACTTGAGGTGCGGCAAGACCTGCCCGCCCTTCCGTCGCATAGAGAGTCTCGGCCATGTCATCTAGCAATTTAATTATTTTCGGCGTGATCTCCTCCACCGGTTTGGCCTTCTTGCGCAGGATGGATTCTCCAAAAGGTAAAATATTGAGCACGGACATCGTGATATGCCCCTTTCATCTGCATTGACCATTATTCCGCATTTTTGCGCCTAATATATCACAATATATGGCTCCGCTCAACGGGTTTATTATCCGGTTTTCAGAATTCTAATGTTTAACATTCATTCCAGGAAGGGTATTAAACTCTCAGCACCGCAAAAATATTTCACGTGAACAGAGAGGGGACTTCCGCCATGAAATCCGCAATGAACAATAAGAAATGGATCACGCTGCTAATGACCGCCACAATGAGCATCGCACTGCTATTCGGCGCAACCGCATGCAGCAGCAACAATAATAACAATGACGGCACGGATGCTGTCGTACCCGATTCCGGCACAGGCATGGAAAGCCCAAGCCCGTCCGCAAGCGCACCGGCTTCCGCGTCTGAATAAACGAATTGCAATAAAAAGCCTTCAAAACCGCGGTTCTCGTGGCTTTGAAGGCTTTTACCAATGATAGCAGGATGGCTCGATCGATGGATGGATGGTTGCCATTATACCCCCCACTCCTCCGGCAATAACCGTCGATATTGCGGCTGCAGATACCGGTCGTCCACCAGCACGAGCACGCCTTTGTCTTGCTCCGATCGGATCAATCTTCCGCCTGCCTGCAGCACCTTATTGATCCCGGGGTACACGTAGGCGTAATCGAACCCATTGCGTTCTTCCCCGTCGAAATAACTTTTAATTAAATTCCGCTCCAAACCGATCTGAGGCATGCCGACCCCGACAACCACGACCCCCTGAAGACGGTCTCCCACCAAATCAATGCCTTCTGAGAAGATTCCCCCCATTACCGCAAACCCGATTAATGCCGGGCCATTATTCACGTCGAAGGCTGCGAGAAAGCTCTCTCGTTCGTTTTCCGCCATATCCGACGTTTGCAGCATTGTACGAATTGAGCTTTCGCAACCCGCCATGAAAGCTTCATATACGCCATTCATATATTCATACGACGGGAAAAAATACAGATAGTTGCCCGGACGCTCTTCCGACAGTTTACGAAGCGCGCTGACTAGAGGTTCTTTCGTCCGTTCGCGATCTGCATATCTCGTAGAGATCGGCACTACCGACACTTCCCATTGTTCTTTGGCAAAGGGAGTAGCCAGCGTAACCGAATAATCCTCCTCTTCCGCTCCAAGCATGTCCATGAAATAGCTAAGCGGGGATAACGTCGCCGAGAAGAATACGTGCGAACGATAGCCTTTGCCCATCTGTCGAAGCAAATGCGAAGGATTAAGGCAGAATAGCTTCAGCCGGACTTCGTTGCGATTGACTTCTGCATAAGTGACATAGCTTTCGTCATACAACTTCCCGATTCTGAGGAAGCTCAACGCTGAGAAATAGGTTTCCAGCAGCCGAGCATTCCCTGCGCCCGGCCCCCTTCCGGCAAGCTCCCGCTCCGCCTGGACGACGAAAACATCCGCCAACTCCAACAGTTCGGACGGTAGTTCCTTCATGATGACAACTTGGCCTTCGGCTTGTTTCCTAAGCTGAATGAAATACTTGTTGATCGCTTTGGCCGCTGCATGTACACCCCCCGTAGCACCTGTCGGAACGCCTTTAAATTCCCGCTCCAGCTCCAGGAAATCCTTCTTTTCCAACGCCGCCGAGAACATTTCCCTAGAACGGTCGATCAAGTTATGCGCTTCGTCCACGAGAAGAACGGTCTTGTTCTTATGCTCGCCGGACAGCCGCTTTAAGGATACGCGCGGATCGAATACATAATTGTAATCGCAAATAACCGCATCAGACGCATAAGCGACATCGAGGGAAAATTCGAACGGGCACACCGAGTGCTTACGGGCATAAGCTTCGATCACCGTCCGAGTAATCAAGCTTTCATGGGTGAGTAGATCCAGAATGGCCTCATTAATCCGATCATAGTAGCCGTCCGCGAACGAGCACTTCTCTTTGCGGCAATCCACTTCCTCTTGGAAACAGATTTTGTCCTTTGCCGTAATCGTCACCGAGCTTAATCGCAAACCCTGCGACTTCATTAGCGCCAATGCGTCCTCGGCTGCGGTTCTCGTAATCGTTCTGGCCGTCAGGTAGAAGAGATGCTGCACCTTCCCTTGGCCTATCGCTTTGATCGAGGGGAATAGCGTTGACACCGTTTTCCCGATGCCCGTAGGCGCTTTAGCGAACAGTTTCCGACCTTCATCGATGGATTTATAGACCGCCCCAGCCAGCTTTCTTTGCCCTTCGCGGTACGCGGGGAAGGGAAATGCCAACGCTTCGATGCTCTCGTCCCTTAACCGTCTATTTCGGCTTAGCAACCGAGCATACGGAGCATAACGTTGGACGATGTCCGCCACGTACGATTCAAGCTCGTCCATACGAACTCCTTGCTCAAACCTGACTTGCTCTTCCGTATCCACCTGAACGTAGGTCAAGCGGACACGCAATTGGGATACCCCACTCTCCTTGGCATACATGTAAGCATACATTTTGGACTGCGCCCAATGCACGGGGTACATTTCCTCGGTCACGGAGTCCAGCTCCAGCGAAGTCGATTTGATCTCGTCGATGATAACCCCGCCGTCTTCCGCAATCAGCAGGCCGTCGCATCTCCCGTCGATGACGAAAAGGAGATCCCCATGAGGGATCTCCGCGCTTAAATACACTTCTTTCTGATCTTGCTCGCTATATTGGCGTTGTATTTTCTGATGAATCCTCGTACCCTCCGCAAGCGTGCTTACGGTTCGAAACCCGGAATCCAAGCTCCCGCTGCGGAACACGTGCTCAACGAGGGTTCTCACTGAAAGGGCAATCAAATCCGGCATGAGGCACAATCTCCCAAGTAAGATTTATTTCTGGATTGTTCGCTTAACGAGCTTTTCGCTTCATTATACACCTTTAATCGTCCAAGGACGTCATATCCGTGCAGGCAGGCACCTCATTCCGATTGCTCGAGAGGCAACGTGAAGTAAAATAGGCTTCCCTTACCTGTCGCGCTCTCCACGCCGATTTTCCCGCCATGCCTCTCAACAATTTCCTTCGCGATAGCAAGCCCTAACCCGCTCCCGGTGGAATTATCCGTCTGCCCGCCTCTATTAGACCTATTAAACACATGATCCATGTGCTCCGCGGGGATTCCTTCTCCGTTATCCCTTACGCTAATCGTTATCTCATCCGAGCCCATCGCCGCTTCAAGCTCGACCGTACTTCCCGGGGGCGAGAATTTACAAGCATTATGAACAAGATTAGAGAGCACCCTCCGGATGCCATGCTGGTCAATGACCATGATCCCCTGGCTTTCAGCGGGTAAGATCACCTCGTATGTCCTGCCGGTCATCCGGATATCCTCGGCAAGGATCATGAATTCGTGGGCTATCCATTCCCGGCCCTGAACGGCTTCGAAAGCTGCATCGTCCAGTTTTTGATCGTATCTGCTGAGTTGGAACAGATCATCGATGAACCGGGTAATGAAGAGAACCCTCTCATAAATTTTCTCCAAGTATTTGTTCTTCTCGCCCGGTTCGACTTCAATTCCGAGCACCATCGCCCGAATGCCTCCTTGCACGACGGTTAGCGGGGAGCGGATGTCATGGGAGATGTTCTGCAGCAGCTCGTTACGCTCCTTCTGAGATTGAACAAGCTTCTCCGTGCGTTCCTTGACGGTGACTTCGAGCTCTTCGTTCCAATGCTCCAACGTCCGGACCAGCTTCTCTTGGTTAGCGATCATTTGCTCCTGCGCCTTTTCTTTGCCAATCTGATTTTGCCTGGATTGGTAAGACAACGCAGATGCCAGTATAATAAATTCGGCAATGGAACCGAATTGATAACCGTAATGAGTCAGCGTGCTGAAATTCATTAAGCTAAACGTATATAAAATGGAAGGGCTCGCCAATCCCATTAACGGAATCAAAGCAAGAAGGATATATCTGGCCGCCCGATTCCCCTTGAATACGCTCCTGAATATGGCTATGGACAGCGTCATTACGACTATGAATTCGTAATAAATCGCGATTGAAGAGAATCCTGGCCAATGAAATAGCAAACCAATGAGGATCAGAGGGAAAATCACGTTGAGAACCTTGAGTATGATGTGCATGCGAGGAGCATAGATTTCCAATTGCAGCATTTTCGATAGGAACAGCAGCACGAACCATAGGCACAGGATAAAGAAAAACAAAAACACGCCTTCGTAGGTATCGAACAGATCAAGAAGTACCTTAAGAATCCAATGGCTTTTGCCAAGCATCTCCTGTAACAGACCATTCCAGACGAGTTGAGACAGGGCGAAGCATAAGATATAAATCGAGTAGTATAGGTAGGCGATCATGCGCATGTTAACATACGTGGCGAACATGTATGCGGCCATCAGCAGAACAAAACCGTAGTACAAGCCAAACAGTATATATTCATCCCGAATCTGATTCCGGAACGTATTGTCGTCCATTAATTCTATCGGCAGAATCATGGAACCGTCCGTTGACGCTCTCATATAAAGGGTTACCGGTTGATTCGAGGGTAGATGAAGCTTTTGGGACCAATAATGATCCTCGATACGATCCCCAACGAAGGCTAAGTCGTTCCCTGAACCATCTTTGCTGCCTATATAAATATCAAACTCATCCACGACCGGGTTAAAGAGGCGCATTACCCATTCCTCGCGAGAAGACTGGTTCTCTACCGTCACCCTTATCCAATAGGTTCTAGCGGATAGGCCGAAAGCAGATTTGCCTAATGCTGACTGATAGCTTTTACTAAAGGACGGGGATGCGGCTTCTTGAAAGGTCCACTGCCCTTCCTCATCCGGGAGAATGTCCATCTGTGCGTTGATCTTGTAATTTTTCTCTTCGTCAGTCAAAGCCATGCGGTTACCGGGAGCGGATACCGTCTTCTCGGGAACAAAATATATCCATACCAATGCGACCCCCGCGAGAAGAGCCAGTATGGATAAAATAAACAACAGATTTTGCTCTGCGATCGTCTTCCTCATCTTATTTCTCCCCGTTCTAGCAACTACTCCTACTAGTTCATAGCTTTTTATTCCTTATTTTTTTCGACAATTAATGATAAAATAGGAAGGGAAATGTTTATTCTTGTATGGATCGAGGGGACTCGTATGGAAGGAAAATTGATATTCATCGTCGATGACGATCCGGATATCCAACAGATGGTTACCGCCTTTCTCGCTCATGAAGGCTTTGCCGTACGGAACGCGCTTAGCGCCGCTCAAGCTCTCGCTTTGCTCGACGTGGAAGAGCCGGATCTCATGCTGCTCGATATTCAGATGCCCGATATGGACGGGATTACGCTGTGCCACAATATAAGAAAGCAGTACCATAGACCGATACTCTTTGTTACGGGCACCAAGCAGCAAGAGGACAAAGTGAAATCCCTCCAATCCGGCGGCGACGATTACATAACTAAGCCGTTCGATCCGGTAGAGCTCGTCCTTCGGGTGAAATCCAACCTTCGGTGGAGCGCCCTTCTCGATCAAGAACTCGATACCAAGAAGCAAAGGTTGGAATTCCCAGGGCTTCAAATCGATCTCGATCGAATGACGGTAACGGTCAATAACCAGCCCGTGCAGCTGCTAGCCAAGGACATTCAACTGTTGATAGCGCTCGCCAAGCAGCCCAATCAAGTTTTCCATCCGGAGCAGCTCTATCGTCAAGTATGGAATAATGATGTCAACTACTCCAAGGATACGATTAAAGTTCATATTTTTAATTTGCGTAAGAAGATAGAGCCGAATCCGGCTCTTCCTCGGTATATCATTACGGTCGATCGTCTGGGTTATAAGTTTAATCCTTATGGCGTTGTAGAGTCGGAGTAGACAGTGACGATCAACAAGCTAAAGCCGCAATTGCAGTAGATTGACCGAGAAATAATTGGCGTTCATTTTTAGCAGTTGTTTTTCTTCCATATCGTAAAGAACGTCATGAAGCTCTCTCACCTTCACTCCAGACATCTGAGCAAGCTCATTATAATCGAGCGGCAACTCTACTTCCACCGAATAATCGGTTCTTTTGCCGAAACGGTTCGTTAGCTTGACTAAGCTTTTAACCACACGCGAATGAGCATCCAGAAAGGCTAGATCTTCAACATGCTGCTTAGTATCGGATATGCGCCGGATCATTTCCTTCATAATTATCTTTGCGATATCGAAATGGGATTGGAGCACCTTCATAAAGCTGTCTCGCGAAATGACGATATGCTCCGTTTCCTCAAGCGTCTGCGCCGATGCGGAACGCGGCTTTCCGTCAAGAAGCGAAAGCTCGCCGAAGCTATCTCCCGATCGGAAAACGGATAGGATCTTTTCTTTCCCCTCATTGCTTTGGGTATATATTTTGGTCGAGCCCCTTACGATAACAAAAAAAGAATCCCCAGGCTCTTTCTCACGAAATAAAATGGTGCTCGCCTGCACCTTTTCTATGCGAAAATTCGCCGTTAACAGTTCCAGATGCTCATTGTTAAGGCTAGCGAATAAAGGTATTTTCTTCATAGTAGAGTGAAGCAATGCCCTTTCGTTTCTTGCCCGAGCAGCGTCGTTTATCCCTTTCGCATAATAATTTCTATGATCCGATACAGGACTTACGCTATCGTCCACCTCAATCCGGTTGACGTTATGCTTCTTCAGCATATGGAGATTTTCTTTCGTGAGCACCGTCCCCATAGTGAGCAGCTTTGCTCCGGTACTGGAGTAAACAGGCCTGCAGATCCTCATTCCCACGCGGGCTTTCTCAATAAATATTACCGCCATCTTATCCCCCACCTAGCGTTTACTTTCAAACTGCGGCAGCGTATATCCCCTATTCCTAATGATAATTCCTCCCGGTTAAATAGCAGTTAATTGGTTAAAAAAATTGTCCGTAAAAATGGAGGAGGCCCATGCGCAATTGCATGGGCCTCTCACAAATCCGTAAGATAGGTCAGTTAATAAATTGCAAATATTGCAGCATTCTTCTCAACATTGCGACGCTTTGAGCACGCGTCGCGCGCTCTTTAGCGGAAAATGTAGTTTCGGTCGTGCCTTGGATAATATGGGCGACCAGGGATTGTGCCGCTGCTTCTTTAGCCCAGTCCGCAATGTCAGAATGGTCTGTGAATTTATCCAGCACGTTCATATCTACCGTCGGCTCTTTCCCGCCGAGCTTCAGCGCCCTTGCAATCATCGAAACCATCTGCTCGCGGGTAATGTTCGCGTTCGGCATGAATGCTCCGTTTGCAGTCCCGCTGATCAAGCCGGCTTTCTGCGCTGCTCCTACAGCTCCCGAATACCAATCCGTCGCCTTTACATCCGTATACGCATTGGCCGCGGAGTTTTCGACTAGGCCTAGCGAACGTACCAGCAAAGCCGCAAACTCTGCGCGCGTAATGTTATTGTCCGGCGCAAATTTGGTGTTGGTTATCCCTTTAACAACCAGCTTGTTCGCCAGCAATTCAATATCCGCTTTCGCCCAATGCCCCTTCAGGTCAGCGAATGTTTTGTCGGATTGAATCACGGTATATACGCTGTTATGCGGAGAATGAATCGTTACATTCGCGATATCGCCGCTATTTGCAAAAACGGATGGGATAAAATGTATTTGGTTGTTCACATCGACCCACACCGCCGTTACCTTGCTGGAATCCACAGAGGAATTCAACGCTATTGTCCGATCAACGTACGTTCCGTTAAAGTCCGTAACTTCCTCGCCATCTGAACTCATCGAGTAATCGATCGGATTTTCAAGTAAATGCTTCGACCCTTGTTGATCGACCGCTGCATCCACATCGCTGCTTGTTTTCCCGGATACTTTCGTAATCGTAACGGTAATTACCGCATCCTTCGGCACATTTTTCAGTACGTTGACAGGAAGGCTGTAAGTTGCCCCATCGACTTTGATTTGAACGATGGTATCAGGCTGCTTGCTTGCCGCATCCAGAAGAGCTGCTGCAGGAAAATCCACCTTGACCACCGGATCACTGTTCTTGATTTCAAGGGTAACCGATGGGGTCGTCGCGGAAGACAACGCTTTGCCTAACTCGTTTGCATCCAAGGTTACCCTTGTAACAGGCTGACCCCCGCTTGTCGTTTCTTTCTTCACTACGGCATCCATAACGACGCCGGAAAGTTTAATTATCTCCGCCGGTACGGTTGGTGGTGATGGTACGATTGGCGGAGATGGTACATTGGGTTGCGATGGTCCGCCTGGTTGCGATGGTCCCGGTTGTGACGGTGTCGTTGCAGTTTCTCTCGTCACATTCACATAATAAATTTGTTGGGAACCGTCTTGAGCTGTAACCGTCACAGCAATTCGGTTGCCGCCTTCGGCGAGCGGAAGCGGATCCGATGCCTGACCGACCGTTAAATTAATCGGACCGAATACAAGAATATTGCCGCTGTTGTACACGCTGGCCGTTACACTTGAAGCAGTGTCATACACGTTCGCCGTTACAGTAATACTTGATATCGGATTAGCGACATTAGACGTGTAGGAGACTGTACTAGATGCAAATGTGGGACTTAGTGCACCGCTAGATAGCGTCAAACCGCTCAAATCCGCGTTGCTGCTTACGAAGAGCGCAGTCGTCACACTGTCTGCACTTGATGCGGCGCCTTCTCCCGAAGCATTTACTGCCTTCACCGTCACGAAGTAGGTAGTACTTGAGTTCTGGCCAGTCACACTGTATGTTGTACCGCTGATCGGCGAAGTGCCGTTCACCTTCACTCCGTCCACATACACGTTATAGCCGCTAGCTCCCGTTACTGCTGTCCACGTCTGCGTCCAACCGGTCGATGTAATGCTACCATGAGATAATCCCGTTGGAACCGAAGGAATAGTTCCCACGCTGTCGTCACTCGATGCCGGGCCTTCTCCCGAAGCGTTCACCGCTGTTACCGTCACCGTGTAGGTCGTACCCGGCGTTTGGCCCGTCACATCGTACGTTGTGCCGTTGATCGGCGAAGCGCCGTTCACCTTCACACCGTCCACGTACACGTTATAACCGTTAGCTCCCGTTACTGCTGTCCACGTTTGTGTCCAGCCGGTCGTGGAGTGTGCGCTGCTCGATAATCCCGTTGGTGCTCCGGGCTTAGTCGTCACACTGTCTGCACTGGACGCGGCACCTTCTCCTGAACCATTCACTGCTGTTACTGTCACCGAGAAATCCGTCCCCGAAGCTTGGCCTGTCACATTGTACGTTAGACCAATGATCGGCGAAGCGCCGTTCACCTTCACACCGTCCACATACACGTTATAGCCGCTAGCTCCCGTTACTGCTGTCCACGTTTGTGTCCAGCCGGTCGATGTAATGGTGCTATGAGATAATCCCGTTGGTGTCGAAGGAATGGTTTCCACGCTATATGGACTAGACGCCGGGCCTTCTCCCGAAGCGTTCACCGCTGTTACCGTCACCGAGTAGGTCGTACCCGGCGTTTGGCCCGTCACATCGTACGTTGTACCGTTGATCGGCGAAGCGCCGTTCACCTTCACACCGTCTACATACACGTTATAACCGCTTGCTCCCGTTACCGCTGTCCACGTTTGGGTCCAGCCGGTCGAAGTGATGCTGCTATGAGATAATCCCGTTGGTGCTCCGGGCTTAGTCGTCACACTGTCTGCACTGGACACGGCACCTTCTCCTGAACCATTCACTGCTGTTACTGTCACCGAGAAATCGGTCCCCGAAGCTTGGCCTGTCACATCGTATGATAGAACAGTGATCGGCGAAGCGCCGTTCACCTTCACACCGTCCACATACACGTTATAGCCGCTAGCTCCCGTTACTGCTGTCCACGTCTGCGTCCAACCGGTCGATGTAATGCTACCATGAGATAATCCCGTTGGAACCGAAGGAATAGTTCCCACGCTGTCGTCACTCGATGCCGGGCCTTCTCCCGAAGCGTTCACCGCTGTTACCGTCACCGAGTAGGTCGTACCCGGTGTTTGGCCTGTCACATCGTACGTTGTACCGTTGATCGGCGATACACCGTTCACCTTCACACCGTCTACATACACGTTATAACCGCTTGCTCCCGTTACCGCTGTCCACGTTTGGGTCCAGCCGGTCGAAGTGATGCTGCTATGAGATAATCCCGTTGATGCTCCGGGCTTAGTCGTCACACTGTCTACACTGGACGCGGCACCTTCTCCTGAACCATTCACTGCTGTTACTGTCACCGAGAAATCAGTCCCCGAAGCTTGGCCTGTCACATTGTACGTTAGACCAATGATCGGCGAAGCGCCGTTCACCTTCACTCCGTCCACATACACGTTATAGCCGCTAGCTCCCGTTACTGCTGTCCACGTCTGCGTCCAACCGGTCGATGTAATGCTACCATGAGATAATCCCGTTGGAACCGAAGGAATAGTTCCCACGCTGTCGTCACTCGATGCCGGGCCTTCTCCCGAAGCGTTCACCGCTGTTACCGTCACCGAGTAGGTCGTACCCGGTGTTTGGCCTGTCACATCGTACGTTGTACCGTTGATCGGCGATGCGCCGTTCACCTTCACACCATCTATATACACGTTATAACCGCTAGCTCCCGTCACCGCTGTCCATGTTTGTGTCCAGCCGGTCGTGGAGTGTGCGCTGCTCGATAATCCCGTCGGAGCAGAAGGAATGGTCGTCACACTATCGGTACTCGATGCGGCACCTTCTCCTGAACCATTCACTGCTGTTACTGTCACCGAGAAAGTTGTACCCGAGGTCTGGCCTGTCACATTGTACGATGTACCGCTGATCGGCGAAGCGCCGTTCACCTTCACACCGTCCACATACACATTATAGCCACTCGCTCCTGTTACTGCTGTCCACGTTTGTGTCCAGCCGGTCGATGTAATGGTGCTATGAGATAATCCCGTTGGTGTCGAAGGAATGGTTTCCACGCTATATGGACTAGACGCCGGGCCTTCTCCCGAAGCGTTCACCGCTGTTACCGTCACCGAGTAGGTCGTACCCGGCGTTTGGCCCGTCACATCGTACGTTGTACCGTTGATCGGCGAAGCGCCGTTCACCTTCACACCATCTATATACACGTTATAACCGCTAGCTCCCGTCACCGCTGTCCATGCCTGTGTCCAGCCGGTCGTGGAGTGCGCGCTGCTCGATAATCCCGTTGGTGCTCCGGGCTTAGTCGTCACACTGTCTGCACTGGACGCGGCACCTTCTCCTGAACCATTCACTGCTGTTACTGTCACCGAGAAATCGGTCCCCGAAGCTTGGCCTGTCACATCGTATGTTAGAACAGTGATCGGCGAAGCGCCGTTCACCTTCACACCGTCCACATACACGTTATAGCCGCTAGCTCCCGTTACTGCTGTCCACGTCTGCGTCCAACCGGTCGATGTAATGCTACCATGAGATAATCCCGTTGGAACCGAAGGAATAGTTTCCACGCTGTCTGCACTAGACGCCGGGCCTTCTCCCGAAGCGTTCACCGCTGTTACCGTCACCGAGTAGGTCGTACCCGGTGTTTGGCCTGTCACATCGTACGTTGTACCGTTGATCGGCGAAGCGCCGTTCACCTTCACACCATCTATATACACGTTATAACCGCTAGCTCCCGTCACCGCTGTCCATGCCTGTGTCCAGCCGGTCGTGGAGTGCGCGCTGCTCGATAATCCCGTTGGTGCTCCGGGCTTAGTCGTCACACTGTCTGCGCTCGATGCGGCGCCTTCTCCCGAAGCATTTACTGCCTTCACCGTCACCGAGAAAGTTGTACCCGAAGCTTGACCTGTCACATTGTACGTTAGACCTATGATCGGCGAAGCGCCGTTCACCTTCACACCGTCCACATACACGTTATAGCCGCTAGCTCCCGTTACTGCTGTCCACGTCTGCGTCCAACCGGTCGATGTAATGCTACCATGAGATAATCCAGTCGGAGAAGAAGGAATGCTTGTCACACTGTTTGCACTAGACGCCGGGCCTTCTCCCGAAGCGTTCACCGCTGTTACCGTCACCGAGTAGGTCGTACCCGGTGTTTGGCCTGTCACATCGTACGTTGTACCGTTGATCGGCGATGCGCCGTTCACCTTCACACCGTCTACATAAACGTTATAACCGCTAGCTCCCGTCACCGCTGTCCATGCCTGTGTCCAGCCGGTCGTGGAGTGCACGCTGCTCGATAATCCCGTTGGTGCTCCGGGCTTAGTCGTCACACTGTCTGCGCTCGATGCGGCGCCTTCTCCCGAAGCATTCACTGCCTTCACCGTCACCGAGAAAGTTGTACCCGAAGCTTGACCTGTCACATTGTACGTTAGACCTATGATCGGCGAAGCGCCGTTCACCTTCACACCGTCCACATACACGTTATAGCTGGTCGCTCCCGTTACCGCATCCCAACTCTCCGTCCAGCCAGTCGTGGTGATGCTGCTATGAGACAGATTCGTCGGCGCTGATGGCAGGGTCGCCACACTATCTGCACTTGACGCTACGCTTTCCAAAGCACTGGAACCGATGAAAGCCGTCCCATTCACCGCTGTCACTGTCACCGAGTAGGTCGTACCCGGCGATTGGCCTGTCACATCGTACGTCGTACCAATGATTGGCGATGCGTTCACCTGCACTCCGTCCACATAAACGTTATAGGAAGCGGCTCCCGGGACCGCACTCCAACTTTCCGTCCAACCACTGGACATCATACTGTTGTGGCTTAATCCGGTCGGCCCGTCATAATACGAATAAGTGAAGTTGACCGGCCCACCACCCCCATAACTTCCCCCTACTGTATATAACACATCATTACTCACAACCGCACCTAAATAGCTTAGATTCCTTACCATATTTGGCCCATATGACCAAGTATTCGTATTCATGTTATAAATCAATGTGCTGTATAAACCGTTCCCGCTGTTTGCGTCATAACCGCCAAGCAAGTGCAAGACCCCGTTATATTCCACGAAAGAGCCAATCGTGACTCCTTTTGAATTCCCTCTGTATGGGCTATCCGCTAATGGTGTCCATGTATTAGTCCCTGGAATATAACTATAAAACTTTCCAGTGGCACTTGCTTCCATGAAGTAAATGGTTCCGCTGCTAGAAGCTGCCATGGGGCCGGGAAAGCTCAGTCCGGCGGGAAGTCCTGTCACCTGCGTCCAACTAGAATCAACGCCAGGTTTAAAGTGATATAGTGCTCCTCCATTGGTTGTTCCATTATTGTAAAATCCGAATGCATAAATCGTTCCATCAGACTGTACGCTAGCTGACACATATTTAAGCGGTTGGGGCAAACTAACCGAGGAAGTCGACCAAGTGTTTGCAGCAGCATCGTATGTGTATACCGCGCTCGAAAACGTATTCCCTGAAAATTGGCCGCCGCCCCCAATAGCGTAAAGAGTGCTTCCGCTATAAACCAGTGCATTGCCAGTCAACTTATCAGTGTTCGGAATGCTTGCCCCCATGCTCCAAGTGTCCGTAGCCGGGTTATAGATATACAGCTTCTGTTGATTGCTCCCATCCCAGCTATCGCCAATTGCGTAAATATATCCATTTGATCCAGCTACGGTTGACGCGCTGAATAATGAATCAGGAAGACTCCCATTCTGCATCCATCCGGTCGCTGGCGCTGCGGTTGCCACCGATGCAAAAAAACCCAAATAAGCTATGCAGAGACTACATCCAACAATTAATCCCCTGGACCATGATCCCGCCCATTTAATAATATAAGTAAAAAACAAAAATACCCCTCCTTATTTTCATTAAACCGATTACTATTAAAAGCGCATTACTCATTTCTTCACATCAGTTTAATCTTCAACGGTAAAATAGTAGTAAAATGGAGAAAAAAATCTTTTTGTGTCAAAAAAAATAGAATCGTCGCAGATTCTATCCAAGTTTATTTCAGAATGACCCCAATAATTACGAGGAATACCCTTTCGAGAGAGGTTTCTCTTTTTTGACATAAGCAATAAGCTAGAGCCGATTTCGACTCTATCTTCTTCCCTTATCTTTCTTATGCTCACCCTATAACAACAGTAGTAACTCCAAACCTTTTTAATTTGTCAATATGCTCCCTCGTCAACCTCACTCCCGCAGGGAGCAGGACACTGCCATTCGCAGAAGTAACCTTACTGGCAAGAACATCCCCGGGATTGGCAACTTTAATCGATATCACCTTAGCCATTTCCATTCTACCTTTCGTCACATAATTTATCGTACAATATGCGGATTTGAGCTTGTACAAATCCATTGTAATCATGTGCGGTAAAATACAGGTAAAATCGAAAAAAGTTTGGGATCGATTAGTTTTTCAATGCGAGCGGCTTCAGAATGACGGTCACCGCTTTAATTTTTCTATGGTCACATGCAGTTCTTGATCCGTTGCTCCTTCAGGAATGAATACGATTAAGTCGTCGCCCAGCTTGTTGGTGCCTGAAGACGGCGGTATAAGTATCCCACTCCAAATGCCTCATCTCCCGATTTAAAGCGACTCAGACGCTCTATTCGGTTCAGGCAAGGATAGCGAAATTTTATACTTTCCGATATACAAAAAAAGACCGGAGAAATGATCTCCGATCCCTGAACTCTTAGTGGCATACCTTATTCCCCAACTTTGGCAATACGTTTAACTCCTGAAGGCTCGAGAAGGTTTTTGACGAACTCCACTTTAATCTCAACTTTGCCTTCTATTTGAAAAATGCAGGCAAAAACGGTTTGTTATGCTCCAGCATCTCGTCGAGAAGAGCTTTGGCAACGTTGACCGAGGGTACGAGCGGATGGCTCGCCATCGCTTGAAGCGCGATGCCCCTGTCCCCTGAAATCGCTGCTTCTATGGTCAGTCTCTCATAAGTTTTGACCGCTGCAATCAATCCTTTCGCTTGCTCGGGTACGGTCGTAACCGGAAGCGCTATCGGCCCTTTGCCGGTAACAACGCAATTAACCTCGATCGCGGCATCCTCCGGAAGAAAATCAAGGATGCGGCCGTTAGGTACATTTAACGTCTGAATGTCGCGCTTGTCGTTGTATAGCGAATCCATCAGGTTAACCGCCGCTTCGGAATAGTAAGCTCCGCCGCGCTGTTCGAGCTGCTTAGGCTTTTCCTGCAAATTCGGATCCTTGTACAGATCGAACAGCTCGTCTTCCACGCGTTTCACGACTTCGGCGCGGGTTCCGTTCGCTTTCAGGGAAGCCAACTGCTCCTCCAGCATTACATCGGTCATATAGAAGTATTTCAGATAATAGGACGGAAAACCGCCGAGGTTGCGTAAAAAATCAAGGTCCCACTCCGAGGCGGGAACGTTTTTCCCCGAATACTCTTCCCGCTTATCGAGCAACTCCGATAGTTTGTCTTCCCCGGCCACTTCAATCCGGCTTACCCAATGCAGATGGTTGAGACCGACAAATTCGGCGTAGATGCGGTTGGCCGGCGTTTCGTACTTCTTGCTCAACCACTTAAACAAACCGATTGGAGCGTTGCACAATCCGATGCTCTTAACCTTGGAATGACGGTTGATCGCCTCCGTGACCATCCCCGCCGGATTCGTGAAGTTAAGCAGCCAAGCATTGGGAGCAAGCTCCTCGATATCCTTGCAAATATCCAGCAATACCGGAATCGTGCGAAGAGCTTTCATCATGCCTCCGGGACCCGTCGTCTCCTGACCGATAACTCCGTACTTGTTCGGGATATGCTCATCCCATTTGCGCGCTTCAAGCAGTCCGACTCTCATCTGCGTCGAGATGAAATCCGCTCCTTCAATCGCTTTGCGACGATCCAGCGTTAAATGGACTTCTATCGGAAGCCCCGATTTGGCCACCATGCGCTTAGCCAATTCGCCTACGATCTCAAGCTTATGTTTACCCGCTTCGATATCGACAAGCCACAGCTCCCTGACCGGCAATTGCTCGTATTTCTGTATAAATCCTTCTACGATTTCCGGCGTATACGAGGATCCTCCGCCAATGACTGCAATTTTCAATCCATTAGCCATCTCTATTTCCATCTCCTTGGTGAATACTCTATGAGAACGTCCAATAGGTCAAACCAAGCTATAGTCCGATATGGAATTTAATTGATTGTATATCTGTTCCGGCAACGCGATTCCGCTCGCTTCGACCGCGAGCCATACCGCTCCGACAACCGGTTCCACCTGCAACTTAACAAGCGATGCCCCAGGAGAAATTTCCCTAACCGCTTGTTCGATGTAAGCGTGGATGAAGTCGCCTTCCCCGCGGGTAATTATGCTTCCGGCAAGCACGACATCGAAGCTTTCGCCTTCCATGCCTAGCCGTTTGATGACCGCGCTTGCCGTTATCCCTAACTCCTCGCCTTGTTTACGCAGGATGTCCTTAGCGACGGCATCCCCTTGGCTTGCAGCCTGGAACAACAATTTCGCTACGCGGATTGGAGGTGTCTTGTTATGATCCAAATAATCGTCGAACAGCGTCTGTACGTTGTCGTACCCCAAATCGTTAAGCACAAGCTGCGTTAATAACGTAGGCTGTTCGCGCCCTTCCCACGCGCGAATAACAGCGCGGAAAGCCTCAACGGATAAGGAACCGCCGCCGCCGAAATCCCCGAACTGATAAGAGAACCCGCCGCATTGATAAAATTGTCCCTGTGCATTAACGCCCGCGCTATTCGTTCCGGTACCGCATATCAATACAACGCCATAGGGGCGATTGGTACCTGCTCTAAGTGCGATCATGGTATCGCAATTGATTTGATGCCGAGGAAAACCCAGTTCGGCGATCATAGGCCGCAAAATCTTATAATCTATTTCCCGATCCGCTCCCGCCAATCCGAAATAAGCGAACTCGATATCCTCTTGCGCAAGCCCCGCTTGCCGCAAAGCCATCTCGACCGATTCGCGGATATTCCTTTTCGCTGCGTTATACTCCGTCTGATGGTTGCCGTTGCCGCTTTTGCCTTTACCTACTATCGTTCCGTGCTCATCGATAATTAACGTGTAGGTTTTACTTCCGCCTCCATCGACGCCCAAATAATATTTCAAAGCACTCACTCCTGCCTTATGCCAACTTATGTTTTACGTGCCGTAGATTCCCTGACGATCAATTCAGGCTCCATTTGCAAAGTCACGTTGCGTTTGGCCGGATCGTTAATGACGCCCAATAGCAGCTCAACGCCTGCGCTTCCGATTTTGTCCGCGGGCTGCCGGACCGTCGTGAGCCTCGGGCGAAATTCCGAAGCCAATATTTGATCATCGAAGCCGACGATGGAAATGTCCTGTGGGATACGTATGCCTTCGTTCTTGCAAGCATCCATGAAGCCAAGCGCTATATAATCATCCGACGCGAATACGGCCGATGGCAAAGTCCCGGAATCGATCCACTGCTTGGCAATCCGATACCCAGAGGCAATTTCGAATGTTCCGCGTTCGATGCGATGGGATGTTAATCCCGCTTCTTCCATCGCGAACAAATAACCCCGCTCCCGTTCCCTACTGCTGAGGAAGGGATCGGGTCCGCCAATATGGGCGATGTCCGTATGGCCAATCTCGATGAGATGCTTAGTGGCTTCGTACCCCCCCTTGAAGTTGTCCACGATAATGGAAGTTACCGAGGGGTTCCGCTGCTGGTTATCTATCATGATAAAAGGAATTTTTTTCTTCTTAAGCTCCATGACGTACTCGTCTTCGTTGATTGGGGACAAAAGGATAACCCCATCTACGCGGTCTTCCTGAAACAAGGATCGATGAAACGTATCCTCATAGCCGGTTGAAATCGAAAGCGCCAGAAAATATCCGTGTTCGGCGAGGCGATCGTTAACCTCTTTGACGACGGCATCGAAGAACGAGTCATGCAAAGTCGTTAAGGTAAGTCCGATGATGCCCGTTTTGCCGCGCGCCAAGCTGCGTGCGGAAGCATTCGGATGATAATCCAACTCCTTCATGGCCTGCAATACCTTTTCCTTATTCTTGTTTCGAACCGAAGTTGAATTGTTAAGCACTCTAGACACGGTTACCACGGACAAACCCGATTTCTTGGCAACATCAAAGATACTGACTTTCATCGATGTACGCTCCTGTATGAAGAAATAAATTTTGTAATAACCGTACCATATTCGATGCAATTATTCATGCTTCCGCATCGGTTTAGCGAAGGCTGGCGGAGGAGAGCGAAATCATCACGCTTCCCCTCCGCCGCTTGCTTACTTATTCACGCGCTCGAGCAGCTTCTTGAGCTTATCCTCGATACTAGGCAATACTTCCTCTACCTTCTTATCCCCGTTCTCGACGGTCGCCAACTCATTAATGAACAACTCATTGATTTGCGAGTAGTTGGAGATCAAGTGATTGTAAGACTCGAAGCCGTATTTGTACGCTCCTTCGAATACTTGCTTGATTTGCGCGGGATCGATGCCTTCAAAGTTGCTGTAATATTTCTCGGCAGCTTTCTGGTTAACCGGCGGATTGCCTCCGCTTAACTCGATCGACTTCTCTTGCACTTCCGTCGTGATCAAGTATTTAATCCATTCCAACGCTTCCTTCGGATGCTTGGAATCTTTCAGGATGAAGAGCGGATCCACGTACAGAACGCTTCTCACTTTCTCATTCGGACCTTGCGGAACCGCCGCTACGCCGACCTTGAAGTTAAAGTTGCTTGACGCGGCCAAGCTCCAGGAGCCGACGACGGACATCCCGATCTTGCCGGAGAGGAACGGATCGCCGAATTGACCGGATACGGACTTGGAGAACGCCGGCGTCGGGGAAACCTTCTGATCCCAGATGAGGCCGTAAATTTTCTTGTACGCTTCGACGACTTCCGGCTTCGTCAGATTGATCTCGGACGGCTTGCCGCCGTTAGTCCAAGTATCCGCAGAATAGACGTCTGCGCCGAAGTATTGCGGCCTTTGGTCGCGCTCGCCGAAACCGAAGTCAACGCCATACTGCGCCTTAGCCAGATCTTTCGAATCAACGGTCATTTTTTTCGCATAATCCACCATCTTGTCGAACGTCCAGCTCTTATCTTCGTAATCGGTAGGCGGATATTGGAGTCCCGCTGCGTCGAACAGGTCCTTGTTATAGAGCATAACCGTAACGTAGCTGTTAAGCGGAATGCCGTAAGTTTTACCGTCTACTTTATAGATGTTCATGACATCATCCGGAATGTTGTAGTCGGAAGCCTTAAACCCGTCGAGATAGGGGGTCATATCCATCAGCATGCCTTTGTTATAGTACTCCATGAATCCGCCATAGCCCCAGTGGGAAGTGACGTCCGGTGCGTTCTTGGCCGCTATGGAAGACTGAAGCTTGGAGTCGAATTGCTCGTAAGGCGCCTTCGTGACTTTGATCTTGATGCCCGGGTGCTTCGCTTCGAAATCCGGAATCAGCTTCTCTACGAAAGTACGGTCGGGAGAGTCGATCGTATAGTGAGTGATCGTAACCGTTTCCCCATCCTTGCTGCCGCTGCCGCCGCCGCTTGAACAAGCCGTTGCTACCAAACCGAATACCAGTGTCAAGCTGAGCATGAACTTGCCCGTCTTCTTACTCATGTTTATCCCCCTTAATAGTTGTGGTATTGGATTATGTGAATGATTACTTGATGCCGGTAAGAACGATACCTTGGACAAAACGCCTTTGAGCGATGGCGAATAGCACCACGATCGGAAGCACCGACAGCAACGACGCCGCCATCATGAGGTTCCATGGAGCGATCCTGAACTTCGAGGAGAGCATCGCCGCCATCCCGATCGGAAGCGTGAAGTTTTCTTGGGAATCCAGATAGAGCACGGGCGCAAGCAGATCGTTCCAGCTCCAGATGAAGGAGAAGATCGCCACCGTCGCCAACACTGGACCGGATAAGGGGAGGGTCAGGCTCCAATAGAGACGAATCTCTCTGCAACCGTCGATTCTCCCTGCATCGTAAAGCTCATTGGGAAGCGTCGTGAAAAATTGTTTTAATAGAAAGATCATATACGCCGATGCGAAAAAGGAAGGCAATATAAGCGGAAGCAAGGAATCGTGCAGGCCGAGCTTCGTGAATAATAGAAACTGCGGAATCATGATCGCCGGATAAGGAAGCATCAACGTGCTGAGTACGAGCATGAAGAAAAATGTGCTGCCTTTAGCCCGATACCGGGCAAATCCGAAGGCCACGAACGAGGAAGAGAACACCGTTCCGATGACCGTTGCGACTCCGACGATCAAGCTGTTCATATATTGCCGGCCGAATTTGATGTCCGTATTGATGAATAGCTCTTTGAAATTTCCCCATGCAAAATGGTCAGGAATGAAGGATGGCGGATAAGCGAGCATTTCTTTCGTTGTTTTGAGAGAAGTCGATAACATGAACCATAAGGGCATTATCATCGCGACCGTTACGAGCAATAGGATTAGGAAACCAATAATTTGGGCCATCTCCGCTCTTGCTTTTTTCGGCTTGACGGGTAGTTGTTTCGTAAGTGCCAAGTTGCTCAACGCTCACGCCCCCCTTCGTAATAGACGTAACGGTTCGACAGTTTCATGATGATGAAGGTGATTATGGTGACGGCGATTAACAGTATCCATGCCATAGCGGAGGCGTAGCCGTAACGGAAATTTTTGAAAGCGTTAATGTAGATGTTGTATACGTAAAACCAAGTCGAGTAGTTCGGACCGCCTTGCGTTATGGTGTAAGCTTGCGTGAACACTTGGAAAGAGTCGATAAGTCCGATAATGAGCTGGAATAGGAACACCGGCGAGAGCAGCGGTAAAGTAACATTCCAGAACGTTCTTAGGCGGCCTGCTCCATCTAGCTTCGCCGCTTCCAGCAAATGAGCCGGAATGCCCTGCAAGCCTGCCAAGAAAATCAACATTCCGCCTCCTAATCCCCAGAAGGACATAATGATAAGCGCCCACATCGCGTAATTCTCATCAAGGAACCAGTTGATCGTACCGACCCCGAAAAATGACAAGAAGTAATTAAATAGCCCAGCCTGAGGGTTGAACACCCAGAACCATAGAAGCGCCATCGACACGCCCGAGATCATACTTGGAAAATACATCGCCGTCCGGAACAATCCGCGAAACGGAATTTTCTGATTGATCAGGATTGCGAAAATAAGCGATAGGAACAACGTAAGCGGGACGCTGATGAAGGTGTACTTGAGCGTTACTTTGATCGAATTCCAGAACTGATCGTCCTTGAATAATTCGGTGTAATTGCCGAATCCGATGAATTCGGGAGTATGGATAATGTCGTACTCCGTGAAGCTGTAGTACAGAGAGGCGAGTACCGGAAACAACGCAAATACGATAAATCCAATCAGCCACGGAGAAATGAAGAAGTAAAACAATCTGCCTTCACGGCGGCTTTCCCTCGTTGACTTCACCCCTGAATCCCCCTTCGATAACCTCTAAAAGTTTAATCGCTTTAACTTTCGGGATAAAAAAATATACTCCACTAGCACCTAAAAGTATATCCAGTTATAACCATCCTCCAAAAGTTAAAGCGATTAAACTTTACGCTTATTATATTACGGGTTGGCACCGTTTACAAGAATAATTTTTTGAGGCGTTTCAAGAAAAGAGCCCAGCTCGTCTCCCGTAGAAGAAAGGCTGGGCTACTCTTATTGACTTAGCTAGCTTGCAAACGGCGTATTCTTTCTTCCAAATCCGGATGCGTGGAGAATAATGGCGACCGTTTCTTTCCGCTTATTTTCAAGGTTGAAATGGCGGTCTGCTTGTCGTCCTTCATGCGATCCGTGTAGGCTTGCAGCCTCTGAAGCGCGTGGATCATCTTGTCTTTGCCGGCTAGATGAGCTCCGCCCGCATCCGCATGGAACTCACGGTACCTGGAGAACGCGAGCACGACCAAGCTGCCAAGAATGGAGAAAACGATTTGAAAAACGATGACAGCGATAAAATGGACAATCGGAGCAACGTCTTCCTTTACGAATCGCGAAACCGCCCAAGCCGCTAAGCGTGACAGGAATACGACAAAGGTATTCACGACGCCTTGCAGGAGTGTCATGGTAACCATGTCTCCATTCGCAATATGGGCAACCTCGTGACCGATAATGCCTTCAACGGCATCGGAATCCATCTCTTCTAGCAATCCCGTCGAGACTGCAACAAGCGATCTCTTCTTCGATGGGCCAGTGGCAAATGCGTTTACTTCTTTCGATTCATAGATTCCTACCTCAGGCATATGAAGCAAGCCCGCGGCTTGAGATAAGCGATGAACCATCTCAACGATCTGGCGTTCCCCTTGCGACAGGTTGCCGCTTGGATTCAGCACCTGAACATTCATCATTCTCTTGGCGATCCAACGGGACATGGCAAGGGAAATGAATGCGCCGGTGAAACCGACGATTAAACTAAAGATGAGCAAGGAGCGAACATCTATCCCGCCCGCTTCGTTAATATACGAACCGACTCCGAATACGGACAAAATGATACCGATGGTCACCATGACCAATAAGTTGGTTAAGATAAACAATAAAATACGTTTCATTGTTTCCTCCCGAATAGGTAATAGATTAGAGTTCCTTGTCCTTTATTATATAGGAACTAACCACGAAAATCCCTATTTTTCCAGACTGGAAATAGAAAAACCGATGCAAGTCCATTAGGTTCCGACTATTGCCGGGCGAATCCTTCATCCCTCAAGTACTCTCTTGCTTCCTCGTACGTCTCGAATGCCGCCTCGAGGTTGAGGCCCGAGAAGATGTACCACATGTCGTCCTCGTACTTCAGCACCAACGATGCTTGCTCCGAATCGACCCACTTCTCCTCTTGACCTTCCTTCCAAGGCGCTTCGCCCGTCAGGGAACGAATCGACTGTTCAACGAGGCTGCGAAGCTCTTCAGCGCTATAATCGCGAACGTTAACGAAACCTTTGTCATCCGTCTGAACCCCGTCAAGCTCCCCCGCGAAAATATAGCCGTTGCCATTAGGATGAAAATGGAAACCGACGTTTTTCTTCTCGAAGACGCTTTGTTCGTAATGGAAATTGACGCGGCCGAGAGATACATCCCGACGTTCTAATTCAGGGAAAGATTCCAAAATCGTCAGTTTCTCTTCAAAACTTAACATAGTTGCCATCCGCCTCACGGTTTATAGTTGCTTGTGATTATAAAAGACGTGGTCTGTATCTTTAGTAAACCGCGCCTCGATTTTCTTGCTGATCCACAGCGAGATTCCGACGAATAATACAACATATACTAACTCGATCGGATGCTGGATGAACCGCGCAAAGTCATGGCCAATAAATGAAACCGACAGCACCATGATGGCCTTGCCAAACACGATAGCGATAAAGAAAGACCGAAGTCTCATCCTTGCTATGGCAGCCGCTATATTAATAACGACAAACGGGCCGACGGGAAAGAGACTGAGCAGGAACACGTAACTGAACGCATTGCGTCGAACCCACACCAAGCTCTTCTGTACCTTCGGCTTCTGCGCCCAGCGGAGGAAGTAGGGATGTCCCGCGATTCGGCGGACGATGAGGAAAGTAACTAGGCATCCGCTTACGATTCCCAGCCACGAGTAAAGAAATCCGAGCCACAAGCCGTATACCGCAGCGTTGACTCCGACGATAAGGATCGTTGGCAGCGGAGGGATGAATGACTTCATGAATGTCAGAGCAATGCCGGGAAAGGGACCGAAATCCCGATACTGTTCCAAAACGTTTTTCAAATTTTCCTCTGTGAGATTAGACAAAATATCCGATATGTCCATGGATCCGCATGCCCCTGTTTCTACTTATCATTGATGTACGCATTATACCATTTGTTGCGTCTCGCCGCTTCAGGCAGGTTTAATTCAGAGAATTAGGTTATGCGGCGTCAGAAGAAAAAGCAAGCCGGAGCGCTGCTTACGCTCTCAAGCTTGCTTTATGATAAGAGAACTACGTTCGCTTGGACAGTTTCTCCTGCGCTATCCGAATCATTTCGCGAACCATCGACCCGCCGATTTTACCGCCAACCTTGCCGGCATCTTCGGTCGATAACTTGCCGTTATAGCCCGGCTTTAACGGCACGCCCATTTCCTCGGCCACTTCATACTTCACGTCATCCGGCCTTTCAGGGTTGACCGGATACCCTTCTCGCCGCATGACCTCCGCTTTCAATCTGCTAACGCCTTGCTCCGCGCCAGGGACGGCCAGCTTCCTTCTTCTCGCCATAATCGCTTCACCCGCTTCGCTCGATTGTACACGCTTCGACCCTATCGTACCCGAATAAGCGTGAATTATGCGATCCTCGCGTTCGCTAACCCCCCGACTCCGCCATCCAAAGCTCATACAGGCGGTTTAAATGGAGTTGGACAGCTTCCCGTTCCGTCCATCTCCGCTCCAATTCCGCTGAATTTTGACGACTCGCCATCTCCTGCAGGTAAATATCCATTTCCAGCAATCGGCGCTCCTCTTCCGCGATTTCAAACTCCAGCAAGTCACGACTGAATTCCTCCGTCTTCTCCGAACGTTGAGATTTCGTGCGCTGAGAGGAAACGCTAGTCGATACGACGGCAGCAGCGACGGCAAGCTCGGCTTCCTTATTTAAGCGCTGCTGCCGGCTTTTGTCCTTATAGCTATCGAAGTCGCCTAAATACACCTTCATCCGACCTTGGTCGAGCTCCCAGATTTTCTGGGCCAGGCGATTGATCAAGTAGCGGTCATGCGTAACCGCCAATATCGTTCCGGGGAATTCCTCCAACGATTCCTCGAGCGCTTCTCTGGATGCAATATCCATATGATTCGTCGGTTAGTCCAGAACCAATAAGTTAGGCTTGCGCAACACGAGCAACGCCAGTCTTAATCTCGTCCATTCTCCACCGGATAGCTGACCTACCGGCTTGAACACATCCGCCCCGTAGAACAAATACGCCGCGAGCCTAGACCTCGCTTCCCCTTCTTCGAGACTCGCTTCCTCCCGGAAGTAGGACAGCACGGTTTTCTTCGGATCATCCGGATACTCCTGCTGCGCAAGATATCCGATATCCAACCTCGAGCCTAGATTCAACTCCCCTTCGTCAGCCCGCTCTTCGCCTAGAATGAGCTTTAACAGCGTTGTTTTGCCGGACCCGTTATTTCCCACCAGCATGACCTTCTCCCCGTATTCCAACAACCCGGATACTTGGTCCAACACCTTGAAATGACCAAACTTCTTCGTCACTCCATCGAATTCGACGACTCGCTTACCCGACCGACCCACGGGATTCAGCTCGAACTCTGCTCCTTTGCGATCGACAACCGGCCGCTTAAGCTTCTCCATCCGATCCAGCGCTTTCTGCATGGACGCCGCTCTTCTGAAAAACTTGCCGTTGTCGCCGATCCGGCCCCACTCCATCAACCGTGCGATCGTCTCTTTCATCTTCTTGATCTTCTTCTGCTGCTCTTGATAATCGGCGAATTCCAGCAAGAGACGCTCTTCCTTTTCCTTCACGTACTTCGTGTAATTCGCAGGGTATACGGTCGATTCCCCGTCCTCCAACTCGATGATTTTAGTAACGACCCTGTCCAGAAAATAGCGATCATGCGATACGATCAAACAAGCCCCTTCGTATTTACCGAGGAAATCCTCCAGCCATTCGACCCCGCTCAAATCCAGATGGTTCGTCGGTTCGTCCAGCAGCAGAATGTCAGGCTTATAAATAAGCTGAGAAGCTACGCTCACTTTGGTTTTCTCCCCTCCGGAAAGGGAGGAGAACGTTCTGCCATAGCGATCCCGATCAATTCGCAACCCGCTGGCGACCTGATCGATTCTCGCATCCAGCTCGTAGCCGCCCTCCCGTTCAAACCGTTCTTGCAGCGCCGAATACCGGGCTAACAGAGACGACAGGCGCTCCTCGTCATTTACCGCTTTCGGCTCTGCCATCTCCCTCTCCAGTTCGGTCATAGACAACCGACATGCGAGTAACTCGCAAAATCCCAAGGCCAGCACATCATATACGGTTCGGTTTACCACGTCGTCCGGTATCTGTTCCAGATAGCCGATGCGAGCGTCTTTGCGAACGGTCAGCAGCCCTTCATCCGGCGTATCCTGTTTCGCAATCAACCTGAGCAAAGTCGACTTGCCGCTCCCGTTGCGGCCAACGAGCCCCACCTTCTCGCCGTGATGGATGTCGAAGGTTACATTCTCAAGAATAAGCTGCGCGCCGTTGTATTTTTTCACATTTTGACAATTAATCGTTAACATAAAGGATCCTCCTGAATGAAGACCCTAGCCTGGCGCCAGAACAATAGAAAAAGACGCAGGGAAAATTCCCTACGCCCGTCGGTGCAAACCGTTCCGGTTAAGGTAGGAGTCTTCTCGTGAATGGGTATAACCTATGGGCATAAATGGACAGACTTCTCCCGCCATTCACGAAACCATGAACGATGCCAGCCATCGCAATGGGCAGCCGGCTCACTTGGTTATTGACCAACTCTCGATTCATCCTACCTTCACCTCCTTGATTTCATTACCTTCAGGATAACATAACGCGCAATTTGCCTGCAAGGGCGCTTAGCTCCGCTTCACAAGTCGAAGTCGCATATTAAGGAGAGGCTACTCGGGTGCAGCTTAGCAGTTGATCATCCACAAGACGCCGTATTTATCTTCCAGTTGCCCGAACATGCCGCCCCAGAATACCGGCTCGAGCGGATGAATCACTTTGCCGCCTGCCGCAAGGTTATCGAACGCTTCCCGGCCTTCGGCTCCAGAATCGAATTGCAGATTCAGGCTTATGCCGTTCCCGCGTGTAAGGGGATCGAATGAATCAGCCATGAAGAAGGTTACCCCTCCGGCAATCAGGCACATGTGCATCACTTTATCTTTGATCGCATCATTCGGCTCCGGAGCCTCTCCATGCGTCATGACGGACTGGATCTCCCCGCCGAGCGCTCTAATATAGAACTCGCTTGAGCTCTGGAATCCTCCGAATGCAGAAAAGGTTTAAATATTGCCATCCTTCATTATCCCTCCGTCCAGTTATTGGGTTTTTCGTTCCCATTATAGCATTACTGAAAAGGCGGGATTTCTTATGGATTGCTGTGTTTGGGGTTTATGCTAATATTCGCTTACGTTGGTATCGTCGATTAAAACCCCCGCTTATTGCCCCACAGCCAGGCATGCAGTTGGGGCAGCACTCGAACATTCGTGAGTTCGGTTGATGTCATCACTGTGTCCACCAACCACTTATAGCGATCAATAAGCTTGTTTAGCAAGACGGACGAGTCCTGCTCCTGCACATCGTCATTACCCGCTTGCAAGTAGAAGGGAACATCCTTGTAACGATGATGAACGGTAGTCGAATAGCGTAAATCTTGCTCATCGAACACGACAACCTTCAAGCTGAAATTCCGCCCGCTTGCGGCAAGCTTGCCGACTATGACATCCAATACGCTCCAATCCGTCGTCATCGTTGAACTCGGCGGTTTGGGTGACAGAGTCAGCTCGTCGATCGATAGAAACCAGTCCTGCCAGCGGCTGCCCTGTGTTTCCAAGGCAACCTTGATTCCTTTTCCGTGCAGCAAGTCTATGAGCTCGTTCAGGTGCGGCAGCAACGCCGGATTGCCTCCGGAAATCGTTACGTGCGAGAAGGTGTTGCCCGCTGCCGCATCTAGATCCGCCGCAATTTCCTCTGCCGTCAGCAACCGAATTTCATCTTTGCCCGAGCCGTCCCACGTGAAGGCGGAATCGCACCAAGCACAACTATAATCGCATCCGGCAGTTCGAACGAACATCGTCTTCTGCCCGATGACCATCCCTTCCCCCTGCACGGTCGGACCGAATATCTCCATAACCGGCAAACGACTAGGCGCCATATGATCCTCCCGCAGCCGGACGGTACACCACATAGCTGGTAGGCGTCTCGCGCAAGAAAATTTGCACGCATAACGGCTTGTTAGTCATTTCGTTCAGAAATTGCTGGATGATCTCGCACAGTATTCTGGCTACATTTTCCGTCGTCGGGTAACGGCTCGGGTGATCGTCTCCGAAAAGCTCCGCATGCCCATTCAGAAGCGAATGATCGAATCGGTCGTGAATCAGCTTCTTGACTTGAGAGAAATTAACGAGAAACCCGCTCTCGTCGAGCTCGTTGCCTGCAATCGTTACGTTAACGAAATAAGTATGGCCGTGCATCTTGGCGCAGTCGCCGGCGTACTCGCTGGGTATATAGTGAGCGGCGGCGAACTGCAAGTCTTTGTTTAGTTCATAGCGATAAGGATGAGGGGTTGATGGGTAAATTTGCTGAATCATATTCGGCGTCCCTCCCTCCTTGCCGTCTCAAACTCGCTTAACCCCCGGGAACGCAGCACGCACGCCGGGCATTGTCCGCATCCGTCGCCCATGACCCCTTCGTAGCAGGTGAGCGTATTGTCCCGCACATATTGGAAAGCGCCCAGTTCGTCGGCCAATTGCCACGTCTGCGCTTTCGTCAACCACATGAGCGGCGTGTCGACGACGAATTCGTAATCCATCGCCAAGTTCAACGTCACATTAAGCGATTTGACGAAAATATCCCGGCAATCCGGATACCCGCTGAAATCGGTTTGGCACACGCCCGTTACGATATGACGAGCGCCAACTTGTTTCGCAAGTACGGCCGCAAAGGACAGAAACAGCAAATTCCGCCCATCCACGAATGTTGATGGCAACTCGCCTTCTTTCTGTTCAATGGCTATGTCGTGTCTCGTCAGCGCATTCGGAGTCAGCTGTCCGAGAAGCGACATATCCAGCACATGATGTCTAATCTTCTGATCCGCCGCGATCCGGGCTGCGCATGTAAGCTCCTGCTTGTGGCGTTGGCCATAATCGAACGTGACCGCCTCCACTTCTTCAAATCTTTGTTTCGCCCAGAATAGGCAAGTCGTACTATCCTGTCCGCCGCTGAACACAACGACGGCTTTTCCTGATTTCATCTAATAAATCCTCCCGCCAATAGAAAAACGGTATCCAAGGAGATACCGTTTCCTTAGTTTTTTATAGAGGGTGTTGCTAGAACCTCTCCCGAAACGCGTCAAACGTATGCTCCCGTACGCATTCGGACTTGTATGCTATTGCTTACATTGTATCAACTGTCGGCTTCCGATTCAACATAACGCTTAAGCGCACCCAGTTTGTTCTCCCAATATCGCTCATAATACGCGAGCCAACGCTTAAGTTCCAGCAGCGGCTCGGGATCGAGCCGGTAACGCGTCTCCCTGCCGACTTTCTTCTCCTTGACGAGCCCCGCGTCCGCAAGGATGCGCAAATGTTTGGAAACGGCCGTCCGGGTCATGGGGAAATGTCCGCTGATAACGGTCACCGGCATTTCCTGATCGTCAAGCAATCGGAGAAGCCTGCGGCGGGTCGGGTCGGCGATTGCTTGGAACACGTCGTGCTTCGGTGATGGCTCGGCCATCTTAGGCCTCGACGTAAGCGGTCAGAGATTTAACTATGCCGACCCAGCCTTGACTCATCCGGTCGCGTACAAGACTATGCGCCTCTCCGAATTCCGTAGCCTCGTCCGCGGTCCACCCGCCGTGAATCAAAGTAAACTCCGTTTGGTCTCCTTGGTCGACTAATTCGAAAGTAAGCGTCCAATCTTTGCCCCAGTTGAAAGTCAGACGATTAGGAGGATCGATCACCGTCACTTTGCAAGGGGATTTGCCATAAGGCCCCGCATCTATATGAAATTCATAGCCTTCAACCGGCTTGAAGTCGTTGGGCATAAACCATGCGGAAATTCCTTCCGATGTCGCGACGGCGGCCCATACTTTCTGTACCGGCGCTTTCAGCACTAAGGTTTGGCGGATATCGGGCAGCGTATTTTGCGAATTGTTGGACATGTGATTACCTCCTGAATTAGGAAACTATTTGGTTTCGTTTCTCATTATACGAAACCAAATGGTTTCGCGTCAATTCATTTTTATTATGCCCTATAATTTCGAAGCATAATCGACCTTATTTAGTAAATTCTAAAACGTACAGACTTTACGACAAAGGAGCTGCATGATGACAACAACTACCCAGAACCCTCCGGCCCAGCAAACGCAAGTGCCGATTCCGGTCCCGCCGCGTGTCATTACAACCAAAGATCTGCTTTACATCAAAGATGCGTTGTCTTGGGAATTAATCGCTTTTAAGAAGTTTCATTTTTTCGCCCAACAGGCTTCCAATCCGCAAATTAAACAGGCGCTCGATAAGACGGGCAAAATGCATCAACAGCATTACCAGAAACTTCTCACGCATCTGCAAGTAGACAACAATACGGCTATGGCCAACCTGCCTCGTCCCAATCAGACGCAGCAGTCTTCACAGTAAGGGGGGTTGCTGTCCATGACAAACCAGAATGAAATCGCCAATCCGCAGTCCTCGCAATTACCGCAAGTGAAAGGGCCCGAGATGAACGATCGGGACTTCCTGAACGACGGGCTCAGCACGTGCAAATACTTAACCGACAGCCTGAATGTCGCCGTGCGCGAAGCCAGCCATGCACAGCTTCATGCCGATTTGCTTCAAATCCTGACCGAAACGCATCATAGCGGACGAGAGCTATACAATATGATGTTTCAGAATGGGTGGTACAAACTCGAGGCCGAGGAACAACAGAAGCTTCAACAGGCACAACAGCAATTCAGCGGTTATTCCTCGCAGTTTCCTTACTGACAGGTCTCGACACAAACGGCTTCGCCATCCTAAGGACGGCGAAGCCGTTTTACAAACTGGCGTTTATTTTTGCTGGGGGACAAGACGATTACGCATGAACATCCAACTGAGCAGCGGCGAACTTCCGACTACAAGCAGCATGCCGTTGATGACCAAAGGCGCCCGGCTGAAATAGAGCGTTACGATAAAAATAACCATTCCGGCTATTCTGCCCGCATTAAGCGCAAGTTCTCTCATGACCACGTACTCGACCCGCTCCCGCGCGCTATCCTCGTCCATTCCGATTAGGTCGAATACCGCCGATGTCATCGGAATCGTATATAGCGGAATAAATAGCGCCGCGCCGATACCGAAAGTCAACAGAGTCGCGTAACTCACGCCGAAAAAGAAAGGAACGATGACAGCGGTCATCACGATCGTACCGATCAACATTCCTCTTCTTCGCCATATGGGCTTCAGCCATTTGCCGGTTGCGTAGAAGCTTATAAACGCGACCGTCGATGTAATCAACGCAAAGTTGCCGACCGATAGTTCGCTGCCTGTTTGAATATAAACAAGCAAGCCGATCATAACGCCAAAGACGCTTTCACGCAGCCCTTGCGCAGCAAGTGCTCCAAATACCGGCCGCCACGGGGTTTGCCGCTTCTTCAAGATACGTAAGGGCATTAGCCAATCATAATTCCCTTCCGTCTTCCTATTGTGCAGGAGGAAACTGACGCCGATACCTATCACGAATATACCCAGCGAGATCATAAATACGATACGATACCCGCTCTCGCCAGTCATGCGCGAAATCAGATAACCCGAGCACCAAGGCGCAATCATCCCGGCGATGGATCCGATGCCCCCCGCCAGCCCGTTAAACCGATCCCGGTTTCCGGCATTCGTAACTTCGAAATAAATGACATTGAAAGCCAGCCAGAAAAACCCTATGGCCAACCCCTGAACGATTCCCAGCAGCCATACGTAATGGAATGCACTTTTTCCAAGCAGAAGCACGATGGAATAGAAAACGGCCGAAACTCCGATTCCAAGCCTCAAGAAAACCATTTTGTTGCCTTCTTTGACCCCGTTGCCTGCAATCCAGAACGTCAATGCCATGAAAACGTATGTAAGCAACGTAAACCAGCCGAGCAATAAGAAATTGTTGCTCGCTTTCCAAATATAAACCCCAAGAAACGTACCGGATAACGCATTTGCGGTAATAAGAAGGCCGTTGACTATAAGCAGCAGCACCGTCTGTTTATCCAGCCGCCCGGAACCGCGAGCGGGTTTTTGACGCTTATGCATGAGCATCCCCTTTGGAACAGTGAAATCAAACACCATAATAACCTGCCCAAAAAAGAGGTAATGAAACAAAAAAGCCAACAAAACAAAAAGAACCTCTACCCACTTAAAATAGGTATGGTTCTCGGCAGAATCTTTTGTTCAATGCGTCTCACTAATTGTATTTTTTATTCGGTCCATTCTACATTCATCAGAAAACGCGCAGGATACTCCGATCTTCTATAAGTCGGGGAGGAATGAGCGTCAGGCGTGAGCCTGAATGCCTTTTTCGGATGCTTCCTTCTCCTCTGAAATGTGCTATAATCAGCATAGCGAGGAGGGGAACGTATGATCGTAACGGTGACGGCAAAAATAAAAATCAAGCCAACGCAAGCTCATGCAGAAGCGCTGCTGGAAACCGTCTCCGCTTATCGTAAGGGCTGCAATCTCGTATCTTCGTTGGTGTTTATCACCAAACAATTAAAGCAACCTGCCCTGCATCAAATCACTTACAACATGCTTCGCAGCACCATTGGCCTCCGATCCCAGATGTCCCAATCGGCCATGAAGACCGTCATCGCCAGATACAAGACCAATCAAAGCAATGGTCACGATTGGACACAAGTTCAGTTTAAGCAGCCGGAGTACGATCTCGTATGGAATCGCGATTATTCGTTAACCTCCGGTTTGTTTTCAGTGAACACCTTGCAAGGAAGAATCAAGGTGCCCTTTGAGAGGAAAGCGATGGAGGCCTACTTCGATGGTTCCTGGATGTTCAGAACCGCGAAGCTTGTCCGCAAGCATCACAAGTGGTTTCTGCATATTCCAATGTCCAAACAAATGACCGAGCCGCATTTGGAAGAGATGACACAGATTGTAGGCATCGATCTGGGAATCAACTTTCTCGCGACAGCTTATGACACACAAGGCAAAACCATCTTCTTTCCGGGTAGAGCGATTAAACGCAAGCGGGCGAAATACAAACAAATGCGCCAGCAATTGCAGAAAAAGCAAACGCCATCCGCCCGCCGTAAGCTCAAACAAATGGGGCAACGAGAAACCCGTTGGATGACCGATGTAAACCACGCGGTCAGTAAGGCACTCGTTAGCCGATATGGTGCGAAAACGCTGTTTGTGCTGGAGGATTTGACGGGCGTGCGCAACGTGACAGAAAAGGTCAAGCTCAAAGACCGTTATGTATCGGTATCGTGGGCGTTCCACCAACTGCGCAAGATGGTAGAGTATAAGGCACAACTTGCAGGATCTAGGATAATTGCAGTGGACCCGAAATATACCTCTCAACAATGTCCACTTTGTAACCACAAAGAGAAAGCCAATCGAGACAAGATAAAGCATCACTTTTGTTGCCGGAATTGCGGCTATCAGAGCAACGATGACCGAATAGCAGCGATGAACCTGCTAGCCAAAGGAAAGAAATACCTTGAAGAAGGTACAAGCATAGCATGACTATGTTTGCAGGGCAGCTGTCAATCTGCCCGTCGGTAAGCATAAGCTTTCCGTAGATGTGACACCACGTTCTTAATGAACAGCCAAAGATCGGAGTCGAAAGACGTTTGCACGATTGGGTAGTCACAAGCCGCCACTTCAAACGTTAGTTAAGTGGGGGTTATTGACCTAGATTTCTCCGTTTTTTATCATTTCAATTACTTCTTTCATCGAGAAAACATGGCCTTTCTCAATCGCTCGATCAGATTCCTCGATCATTTGCTGAATCTCTGGGTCTGCATCAAAATCAACTATTAGAGCTGACATTATATGATTATTATCATTATGATCAGCATTTATAGAAGAGGTGATGCTATTGCCATCCTTGCCTTTTAATTTGAAATGCAAATTGGTCAACCTCCCTATTATCGATTGGTTCTGGCACCGATCAAAAGATTGCGTATTTCCTCTAACAAATCTTCACGCCGCCAATGACCTTTTTGGACAATATTTTCGACGTACCCGTTCAGGCGCATCCGATCTTCTGCCGTAATGTCTTTAGCCGTTAATACGACTACGGGAATCGATCGCCATTCGTCGCGTTTGCGCAGCTCGGTTACGAATTCGAACCCATCCATATTCGGCATCATGAGATCGAGCAGAATAAATTGAGGGATCGATTGTGCGACGCATTCTAAGGCAATTCTTCCATCCCCGGCTCTAATGACCCGATACCCTTCCTTCACCAGCATCCGGGTCATCATCTGACTGGTCGCCAAATCATCCTCGATGACCAGTATGGAGTCGGATTGTCGTTCCATAATGTGCTTATCCAGAACGGAGATGATTTTGTCCCGATTAACGGGTTTGATAAGGAAGTCGGATGCTCCGAGCGCATAACCTAAATTTCTGTCATCGGTCATCGAAATCATAATAATAGGAATACCGGCAAGTTCCGGATCGGATTTAAGCGTTGTAAGCACGGTCCATCCGTCCATTCCAGGCATTAAAACATCCAGAGAAATGACCGAAGGCCGCCGTTCTTTCGCCAAGCGAATCCCTTCCTGCCCGTTCCGGGCAACAATTACCGCGTATCCTTCTTTACTAAGGTAGCGTTGCATCAACTGCAGCATCGCCGGATCATCGTCAATAACGAGTATGGTGTTATGGCCTTCATCCAGATACGATTGGGAGCCTTCCTCCGGCAGAACAGACTCGCAATCCGGGTTGCTTCCTGATGACGGCAGCCACACTGTAAAGGTCGTCCCCTGCTCGTAGACGCTCTCGACGGCAATATGGCCCCCCATCATCTGGCACAGCCTTTGGCTGATCGCAAGACCCAGCCCTGTGCCTCCATATTTCCGAGTCGTCGATGAGTCCGCCTGTTTGAATGCCTGAAACAAATGGTCCATCTGCTCGGGAGTCATGCCGATACCCGTATCTTGGATGCAAAAAGAAACCCCGGGCTTCCCATGATAGGCTTCAAGGCTAACCGTTAATGAAACCGTTCCCTGCTTAGTAAACTTACCGGCGTTGCTAAGCAGATTAAACAAAATCTGTCTCAGCTTCGTAATATCCGTTCTCATCACGCCCTGCAGAATGACGAATTCAAGACGGTTCCCATTGGACTCCACGAGCGGGGAAACGGTTGTCAACACATCTTGTATCGTCGTATTGATGTCGCAGCTTTCCAAGTAAAGATCCATTTTACCGGCTTCAATCTTAGAAAGATCGAGAATGTCGTTTATGAGCGATAGAAGATGTTTGCCGGCATGATGAATTTTGCCGAGATCGTCCACAAAACCCTCAACGCCTTCATCCTCGGCCTCTTCTTTCAGCATTTCGCTGTAGCCGATGATGGCATTAAGAGGGGTTCGCAGCTCATGGCTCATATTGGCCAGAAATTGGCTCTTGATCCGATTGGCTTCGATGGCTTCATCGCGAGCAAGGGACAGCTCCGCGGTACGCTCTTTAACCAATTCCTCCAGCTGATCGTTCAGTTGCAGCAACTCTTGATTAACATAATAGATTTCACGGGTTTTCTGCTCCGCAATTTGCTCGGCTTCCTTACGCGCCTTTTTCTCCCGTTCAATTTGTCTGCGCAGAACTTCGATTTCCTGCATCGGCGTCACTTCCGTTCCGTCAAGACAAAGCGAGCAGCCGTACCTTCGTCCATAGGTTCCCGTTTGACCTCAATGTTCTCGCCATAATGTTCAATGCAGCCTAGGATAAGACCTTCAGCCAAATCCGCAAAAGGCCTAGAAGAGCGATAGATCATAATCAACGTACCAGGTTCCGAAGTCTCATATTCGAATGTCGGCAGTTCCGCGTCAGGGTAAAGCTTGAGGACTTCAACGTGAATATAGTTGTCCACTTTCCGCAAGATGCTAAAAGCCGTTTGATGTTCTTGAATAAATTGCGGATACATTGCGATAAGCTGTGTAAATAAATATTCGCCGAAAGTACGGACCAAGTCAGCCACGGGAATGCCCGTCCGTTCGGCCAGCTGAACAACGAGCTGAATCATTTCGTTGTGGGGGTAGGTACCCACCGATGTGTAGCTACCGCCTGAAGGCAAGTTCGAGGCTTCGATTATTTGATCGGCAACGTCTAGCGAGAACTTATTTTCTACCATTTCCAGAAATGAGGTGAATACCATTCCTTTCATAAAGCCCGCACTCCCTTTCGCTTATGAATGATTTTCGCTAAATAAAATACGAATGAATGCATCCACGACATTGGGGTCGAAATGGACGCCGCGTTGTCGCTCGATTTCTTCCAAAGCCTGCTCCCGCGTCCAAGCCTGCTTATAGGGACGCTCATGGGTCAACGCGTCATAGAAATCCGCGAGCGCCACGATTCGTCCGGCAAGCGGAATGTCCTCCCCGCTCAGCCCATTAGGATACCCGGTGCCATTCCACTTCTCATGATGCGATAAGGCGATCGTTCCTGCCAATTGCAAGACGGGAAACACGGTTCCTTCGAGTATGCTTGCCCCGATCGTCGTATGCAACTTCATTTTCTCGAATTCTTCCGGAGTAAATCTGCCGGGCTTTAACAGAATGCTGTCGGCAATGCCTATTTTCCCGATATCGTGCAAGGGCGTAGCCCTTTGAATGAGTTCTACCTCCGCCTTAGGCAACCCTAGAGCCGATGCGATTTTCATTGCCATCATCCCTACGCGCTGCGTATGCTGCCCCGTCTCGTCGTCGCGGAATTCAGAGGTTCGCGCGAGCAGTTCCAGAATTTCATGCTTGGCTTGCTCAACCTCGCCCGTCCGATCTAGAACCCGCTGTTCCAGAAGGTGATTCTGATCCTGCAGCTGCAAATGGAGAAATCGCGTTCTGAGAAGATTATTAATGCGCAGAACGACTTCCGTTTTGTCCAGAGGCTTTGTAAGAAAATCGTTGGCCCCTAAATGCAAAGCTTCCTGCCGCGCCTCCTGGGTAACGTCCGCGGTGAGCACTAGAACCGGGAGATAATTGCTTTCCTGGATCAGCTCCCTCAGGCGCCTCAACGCAGTAAACCCGTCTACTTCCGGCATATGTAAATCGAGCAGTACGATATCTGGCTGAATTTCGTGATAGAGCCTCTCTAAGCTTGTCGCATCCGTCGTACTAAACAGGTTGGAGAAACCGGCACGGCGCAATATTCTCTCTAACAAACTAATATTGTATTCCTGATCGTCGATAATCAGAAAATTCGCGGCACTCAACCATTGTTTGTCCATTAGTTAACCTCATTCCTTCTACGCCTTATTCCGCTAAGAAGATTACACTTATGATTATAGGCTATATTTGGGAATAATTGCAGTCAAATAATTACAAGATTCGACATAAAATAAACCCCCAGTCCCGCTTCAAAGAAGCGATAAATACTGAGGGTTTCAGTGATAGTGTCGGGCATTTCTATAGTGGACGTTCAATCGAGAACATTTCGCCCAGCTTGGAATACGAGGTACCCGCAAGCCGACTGACAGGTTTTAGCGCTTGGGGATCGATGCGCCCGTTCTCATAGACGGCTTCATCCACGTGGAAGCACACGATCCGTCCAATCAGCAAGTCGCATGCGGGCGCACCTTCCGTCCCCCCGAGGGGAATCGCTTGCTCAAGCACGCATTCCATGCGAATCTTGGCTTCGGAGATGCCAGGCACGGGAATCTTCTCACTTGGTATCGGGGTCAGTCCTGCAAGGATGACCTCGCTTTCCTCCGGCGGCAAATTGGCAGCCGTTTCATTAATCTGCCGAATGTAGGACTCATCGGAGATATGAACGACGAAGGTTCCGGACTCCACGGCGTTCTTCGACGTATCTTTACGCGCCCCGTTTTTCCTCTGCACGGATATCGAAATCATCGGGGGATTAGCGGTTACGATATTAAAATAGCTAAAGGGCGCCGCGTTCAATACCCCGCTGACCGACAAAGTGGAAACAAAAGCGATAGGCCTCGGTATAATGCTTCCGATCATCAGCTTATAGTTATCCCGCTCGCTCAGACTCGTTGGGTCGATAGCTATCATGGCTGAGCCACGAAATGCGATTGATACCAAGCAGCTGCGGCATCTACTTCCGATGCGGTCAGGCGGTGGCCGAATCTTTCCCAATGGATCGATACGTCAGCTCCGGCGTCGCTCAACAGCTTATTTAGATCCTCCGTTTCCTGAGGGACGCAGATCGGATCGTTTTCCCCCGCAGCGATAAAGACCGGCACGCCCGATAAATCAGGCAGCTTCACGCCCCGAAGCGGAACCATCGGATGATGCAAAATCGCTCCTTTCAGAGAGCCTTCAAAGTGAAATAGGAGGCTTCCGGCAATGTTGGCACCGTTCGAATAACCGATGGCTACAAGATTGCTGCGATCGAACCCGTATTCAGCGGCCGCTTGATCCAAGAAATCGTTCAGTTCCTTCGTCCGGAAAATAAGATCCTCGATATCGAATACCCCTTCGGCCAATCTTCGGAAGTAGCGCGGCATTCCATTTTCCAGCACGTTACCTCTTATGCTAATGACCGACGACTCCGGGGAGACGATCTCCGCCAGCGGCAGAAGATCATTCTCCGTTCCTCCTGTACCATGCAACAGTACAAGCACCGGCGCGCTCTCGTTCGTTCCTTGCTTGTAAATATGCTTCATTGTCCATCAGCCTCCAGTACCCTTACTTCAATTGGCGGTAAGCCCTGTACGATCTGATCGCGATGCTCTTCAAGCCATTCCGGCAGCATCAGCTGTTCTCCCATCGTCTCTGCAGGCTCATCGCGAGCGAACCCCGGAGGATCCGTCGCAATTTCAAACAGGATTCCGCCTTCTTCCCGAAAATATATCGCATTGAAATATTGACGGTCAATTACAGGCGTTGGATGCTGCCCGCTCTCCTCCACCCGTCGTCTCCAAATCGCATGATCCTCGTCGTCTTTAGCGCGCCATGCAATATGATGGACCGTTCCTGCTCCACCGACTCCATGCGCCATTGCCGTAATATTGACATCAATGAGGTTGCCCAAGTCTCCTGTTGCTTTGAACCGGGTAAAGTCCCCTTCCTGCCCGATTCTCTCCAGTCCCATCACTTGCTCAAGAACGGCAGCCGTTTTTTCCGGGGCGGTGCTATATAGAACGGCGCCTCCGAAGCCTTTGATCGCTTTGTCCGCGGGCACGCCTCCGAAAGACCACTGGCTCAAGGCTCCTTCCTCCCGCTCCACGATTTCAAGCTGCAAGCCGTCCGGATCCGCCGCTTGAATATATTGCTCGCCGAATCTCGTCGTTACGGTAACCGGAATATTCAGCTTCTCCAAGCGCGCTTTCCAGAACTCGAAAGCTCCGACGGGAACGACATAAGTCGTAATCCCCACCTGTCCGCCGCCGATGCGACCCTGACGGGAGGTTGCCCATGGGAAGAAGGTAATGATCGTACCCGGGCTTCCCGCCTCATTGCCGAAATATAAGTGATACACTTCCGGCGCGTCGAAGTTGATCGTTTTTTTCACAAGTCGAAGCCCTAATATACCGGAATAAAAATCAACCGTTGCCTGTGCATGTCTCACGAAAGCCGTAACGTGGTGAATTCCTGAAGTTTGTTGTTTCATCTCGTTTATTCCCCTTTAGGTTTATTTTATGAAATTGCTGAAATCGGATCAACATTGTATTATGCCCAATTTGAGAGTCTTTAATTTAAGATACTTGATAAAGATGGCTGAGCCGGTGGGATAATGGCTACTCCCTGCTACTTAAAACCGGCTTCCGCGTATTTGCCTAATTTCTTGAGCAACTGGCTCGCGACCTTCTTTTCATCATCCGAAAGCCCGTTTACAGCCTGACTAATCACCATAGCGTGCTTGGGAAACACTTCTTCGATTAATTGTTTGCCCGCATCCGTAATCTCGGCGTAGATGAGACGACGATCCTCTTCGGAAGCTCTGCGCTTTACCAAGCCCTTCTGCTCCAGCTTATCAACGACGTAAGTAATGTTCCCGCTGCTCATAAGCACTTTGCCGCCAATTTGCTGCAGAGGCTGCGAGCCCTTGTGGTATAACAGCTCAACGACTCCGAATTCGGTACGATTTAATCCATATCGTTTAATATCCCGATCCGCGTGCGCGTTAATCCACTGGATCGCCCGGTTGAGGGCAATGAAAAGGTCCAATGAGATTTCCTGATTATTGTTCGTCATCCTGTCCGCTTGCCCCCTTCCTCTGCTTGGATTAGTTATCTTTTTAGTTTTATATCTTAATATTAAGATAATACAATTGCGTTTGAATGTCAACATGGTTTTTTTGCAAACATCTATGCAATTACAAATTATTCTAAACATATCTAAATCATTCTATTTATATCTATTTTACCCGATTATAAGTCGAGTAATATTCTAAATATATTTAAATAGTATAAACCATCATTTCCATATGTTAAAATGATTGACATAAAATATTTTAATGATAATTGGAGGAGATTGTGTTGAGAAAAGTATGGGTTTCTGCTCTTACACTGGCTCTACTGCTATCTGTTCTGGCCACTTCTGTACATCCGGCTGTTGCTGCCAAAAACAAAACGGAAATTTTGATTTCCGCAGCGGCAAGTTTAAAAGACAGCTTGGACGAGATTGAAAAAGAATACGAGAAAGTACATCCGGACATTAATTTGACGTTTAATTATGGTTCCTCGGGTACTCTGCAAAAACAAATCGAACAAGGAGCGCCCGCCGACCTTTTCATTTCCGCCGGCAAGAAGCAGATGGATGCCTTGGTTAAGCAGGATCTCATTTCCGATAACACAAACCTATTAAAAAACGAGCTTGTTTTGGTCGTCCCATTGGATTCAAAACGGAAATGGACCACCGTAAAAGAACTGACCGACAAAGATATCAAAAAAATCGCGATTGGACAGCCAGAATCGGTACCGGCCGGGCAGTATGCCAAAGAAACATTAAATTCCCGAAAAGTATGGGATGATCTCGAGCCTAAACTGGTATACGCGAAAGACGTGCGTCAAGTATTAACTTATGTTGAGACCGGAAATGCGGATGCCGGGTTTGTTTATAAAACCGATGCGCTTACATCGAAGAAAGTAAAAATCGCTATCAAAATCATTCCTGAAGTACATACACCGATTGTATACCCGGCGGGCCTTGTTAAAGATTCGAAGCATAGCACCGAGGCTAAAGAGTTTTATAAGTATTTAAAAACAAAAGAAGCCAGCACGATCTTCGAAGAATATGGATTTAAGCTGTCATAAGAAGGAGGAATTAGATGTCCCACGAAAATTCATATACCGCGGAAGAAATCTCAAAAATACTTAAGGTTTCCAAACTTACCATTTATGATTTGATCAAAAAGGGCGATCTGCCCTCCTACCGGGTCGGCAAACAAATGCGAGTCGACGAATCTGATCTGGAAGCCTATAAACAAAAAAGCAAAGGTGTTTCCGTTCAAGCTCAACATGAATTACCGACTCGCCCTGCTCCCTCTTCAACTCCTATCGTCAGTCAAGGAATTCGTCCTATTGTCATTACAGGCCAAGATATAAGTCTGGACATATTAGCCAAACATTTAGAGAAAAAAACGACAGGCATTAGACCCTTGCGCTCCTATGCCGGAAGTCTCGACAGCCTGATTACCATGTACCAGGGCGAATCGGACATAGTCAGTACTCATCTTCTGGACGGTGACACCGGAGAGTACAACCTCCCTTATATTCGCAAGTTGCTTGTCGGTTTCTCGTATTTGGTCGTTAATCTGTTATCCAGAAGAGCCGGTTTCTATGTTGGACAAGGAAATCCGCACAAAATTACGAACTGGACAGATTTAAACCGTCAAGAGCTGCGCTTCGTTAATCGCGAGAAAGGATCCGGCGCCAGGATACTTCTCGATGAACAGCTTCGGCTGCATGGAATCAAGCCAGAACATTTGATTGGATACAATCATGAACTCACCAATCATTTAGGGGTGGCGGCCAAAGTGGCTTCAGGCGAAGCCGATGTTGGCTTAGGGATAGAGAAAGCAGCCTCCATTGTCGGAAATATCGAGTTTATCCCGCTGATTCAAGAACGCTATGATCTCGTTATGATCAAAAGAGCAGACAATCAGCCATGGATTGACAGTCTTATGCTCATTCTGCAGTCCGAAGACTTCAAACAGGAACTCCGAGCAATCGCAGGATATGACCTGTCTCTTACCGGACAAATTTTATATGAAACATGAACAAGAATAACAATAAGCCTTCAAAACCACTCTACAAGTGGGATTGAAGGCTTATTTCTTAGGCGCTGACAGCAGATTTAGAACCCAGGGAAAGCGGACAATTCAGACTGCTGGATAAAAAAGACGACGAGCGGCAGAATAAATAGGATGACTGCGGGAAACGTTTGTTTAAATGAATCTTTAACCCGTACATGCACCAATATTCCAACCAACATCGTGAATGCAAGCCACAAGCCCGCCGCGGCAGCCCAACTTGGCTCCCAAATACCTATGAGCATGGCGATCGCTCCTACCCATTCAACCAAAGCGGTCACAATACGGAACCATTGCGGCAATCCCCAATGCTTGAAGTTATCGACATGCATTTTGGAGCCTGCCATTTTCCCCGCACCCGCCATCAGAAAAGCCAAACCCAGTAAAGCCTCCAATACGATCGCTGCGATATCCATCATGATTTCCCCCGTTTACCCAATACTGATACTAATTCAAGCACAGTATGGGTTAAAATAAAGCGCAGTCGACGCGAAGTTAACTGCACCTGTTATAAGCACATATTATAACCTGTTCCCTGAGAAGTCAATCCTTTATAGTAAACTCGCGATCGTATGGCCTTTAAGGTACTCTACGGTCTGACGTTCGGCTTCATTCATGATTTCGAGCAAAGCTTGGTCCAATTGCACGCCTTGTTCGCCGCACTCTCCGGTTTCTCCCGAATCCGCTGCCTCGCAAGTCACCCATGTTACCGCCGTATATACATCAGCCAGAGTTATGCTCTCAGCCGGCAATCTCAAGCTATACCCGCCGTCCCGGCCTTCGCGAGCCTCGACGATTCCCGATTGCACCAGCGTCGCTAATACTCTGCGCATGAAAGTGGCATGCGAATTCACTTGATCCGCTATGGCAGAGCTGGAAAGGAAACTTCCGCTTTTTGCTAGCCACACCAAGATATGAACGGCGATCGCAAAACGCGGCGGACCGATTTGACTGCCCCGATTTGAAGTGTTCATGAAGCTCACCCCCTATCGGTACATTGTACCCCCGCGTATAGTTGTTCCGCAACAAAGGCTCAAGCCGTGTAGATGGATTTACTTGCCGCCGAACGCATTCAGCATCCAGACATGTATTTACGCAAGCCCTGAATCATACATTTCTAGAATGATGGTGCAGCTTTCCAATCCGATTGCAAGCCGAGAGGAGTACGAATCATGGAAAACAACCCTCCAAATCCATTGTGGAATGGCGTTATTCCGCAGCCTATTCGCAAAGACGGCGCCGGAGCGACGGATTTCGGTCCACGCGACGTGATGCGTGACTTAGAGAATCCCGACATGTTAGTTCCTCCGGCAACCGATGCAGGAACGATGCCCAACATGAAGTTTGCCTTTTCCGATACTCATATGCAATTAAATCACGGAGGGTGGTCAAGGGAAATTACCGTAAGGGAACTGCCGATCGCAACCACTCTGGCGGGGGTGAACATGCGCCTGACGCCGGGCGGCGTCCGAGAGATGCATTGGCATCAGCAGGCTGAATGGGCTTTTATGATCTTGGGCCGGGCGCGAATCACCGCCGTCGATCAGAATGGGCGAAATTTCATCGCCGATGTCGGCATGGGCGACCTATGGTACTTCCCTCGCGGAATTCCCCACTCCATACAAGGGCTGGAGGACGGCTGCGAGTTTCTGCTTGTCTTCGACGATGGCAGTTTCTCGGATCTTAACACCTTGTCGATCTCCGACTGGTTTGCTCACACGCCAAGAGACGTTCTCTCCGCGAATTTCGGAGTACCTGAGAACGCCTTTGCTTTTATTCCGAATAAGCAGCGTTATATATACCAGGACACAGTACCCGGCTCGATAGACAGCCAGAAAGTCAGCGATCCGAACGGCACAATGCCCCTAAGCTTAACGCATCGCTTGCTGGCACAGGACCCGATCGTCACGCCGGGCGGAACGGTGCGCATCGTCGACTCGAGCAATTTTCCCATTTCCACCACGATTGCAGCTGCGCTCGTCGAAGTTAAGCCGGGCGGCATGAGAGAAATGCACTGGCACCCCAACAACGACGAGTGGCAGTATTATTTATCCGGCATGGCGCGCATGACCGTATTCGCAGGCCAAGGCACGGCCCGTACTTTCGACTATCGGGCGGGCGATGTCGGTTACGTCCCCTTCGCCTTCGGCCATTACATCCAGAACACCGGAAACACAAGCCTATGGTTTCTGGAAATGTTTAAGAGCGATCGGTTCGCGGATCTATCGTTGAATCAATGGATGGCATTAACCCCGAGTCAATTAGTGTCAAGCAACCTGCAAGTTGGACCGGAGCTAATGAACGCCCTGCGCAAGCAAAAATGGCCCGTCGTCAAATACCCGTTGCCCGTTCAATTTCCGTTTAATAACTAACCTCGCAATGAAAGCCAAGCGGAATGATCTCCGAGAGATACCTGCTAATGAGTTCCTTTTCTACCTCCGTTACGACGGTTGTCGTATGAAGATTGAAATGCAGCGTTCCCGTATTTATATCGTACCTGCTGAACGCCATCCCGCCGCTTGCGAGCATGCTATTAATGGCAGCGGCGATACCGTATTGATCTAAGTCCCTCATCATAGCCGTCTGTACGATGCTGTCCGGCAACTCGTATTCCTGCGGTACTCTATCCACCTGTATCATGGAATAGGCTTTAATCTGAAAACAAACATAAGAGGGCAAATATCCGGAAACGAATCGCTTTAACGTTTCGACGTCTTTATCCGGCAATTGCAGATCATCGTTCCATGCATATAAGGTCGCCTTGTTTTCCCGCTCGTATGGACTCGCACATATCTCAGATGCGGATTGTATTTCTTGATTAAATACTCGGACAACAAACGCGTTCCCATTTCCATCGCCCCCTGCTATCCTGCATTAGGATCCAGTTTGTTTGCGCTTTCATTTCGGAAGTCGCCTTATATTCTATTCACGTCCCCCAGCTTTCAGACAACGCGCGATAGAATTTCAGGCTATTCAGGATGGTTTTATGCGTTTTTGTTCGATGCGGATTTCCTGCCCGCCAGGAATACACCCCCAAGTATAATGAATAGCCCTGCCAACATGTTCCATTTGATCTCTTCGTTTAACAAAGCATATCCCCATATTAAAGCCGTGGAAGGGACCAGATAGGTGACCATCGTCGCAAACTCGGCGCTGCCTTTCTGAACCATGTAGTAAAACAGAATATAAGCAAACCCCGATCCAAATGCGCCCAAACCAATAAGCATAGGAACGTTAGTTGCGGGAAATAGGTCCGATATGCTGAACGATTCCGTCGCGAAAGCCATGCCGCCGCTTCCAACCATGCTCGTTAGCAGCGTGCCGAAGCTTATCTGATACATAGAGTAGCCCATGAGCAGACGTTTCGATAACTGCGACCCGATGGCATAGCAGAACGTGGCGCAAAGCATGCAGACGAGTCCGATCTTATCAACGGACAAGGGAGATCCGGGCCTTAAGCCAAGCAACACGATCAAGCCCACCGAAGCAACGGCGATACCCCACCACTGGTTTCGGGTCGATCCATGCCTGAACAGTACAATTCCAATGACGATCGTCCATACCGGTGTCGTCGCGTTTAGAATCGACGCCATGCTGCTGGACAGATGCGTTTCACTGAAGGCAATGAGGGACCAAGGAATTGCGGTGTTGATCAGAGCCATCGCGATCATGGGGAACCATGGAATGACCCGGAATCCGAACGGTTTTCTAAGCGCAAGCATAATAAGCACGACGATAATTAATCCGCAACCGGAACGAAGAAAGGCGATCGTCCAAGGTCCGAAGTCGTGAAGCAGCATTTTGATAAAATAAAACGATCCGCCCCAAATGAGACTTAGCATAATAAGCGCAACATAGACAAGACGCGGCAATGGTGATCCTTCTTCCTGTTGTGAACTAACTACGATAAGTATAACCTTCCCCCGCCATAGCCGCCATCTTGCCGATGATTTCAAACCCATTCGGAACTTTGGTAAAATAGCATCAAGGAGCTGAGCCCAACGTGAAAAATGAGATCATAGCCAGATTTACTTCTTATGTAAAGGTGGACACGCAGTCCAATGAGAGCAGCCAGACTTGCCCGACTACCGAAGGTCAATTAACGCTTGGCCGGATGCTGGTCGAGGAGCTTAAGCAAATCGGCATGGAGGAAGTCACGATCGACGCCAACGGTTACGTCATGGCCACTTTGCCAGCCAATACGGACAACAATGTGCCGACGATCGGATTTCTCGCCCATATCGATACGGCAACCGACTTCACGGGCAAGGGAGTTAACCCGCAAATCGTCAACAACTACAACGGCAAGGATATCGTCCTGAACGAAGCGCAGAACATCGTCCTGTCGCCGCGGGACTTCCCGGAGCTCGCCGATTATAAAGGCCAAACCTTAATCACGACGGACGGAACGACATTGTTAGGCGCCGACGACAAAGCCGGCATGACCGAAATCATGACCGCGATGGCTTATTTGATCCAACATCCGGAAATCAAACACGGCAAAGTCAGAGTCGCCTTCACGCCGGACGAGGAAATCGGAAGAGGCCCTCATCGCTTCGACGTTGCAGCTTTCAACGCTAGCTATGCTTATACGATGGACGGCGGTCCGCTTGGCGAGTTGCAGTACGAGAGCTTTAATGCGGCTGTAGCTCGAATAACCTGTACGGGCAAAATCGTTCATCCAGGTACAGCGAAAGGCAAGATGGTTAACTCCGCGAAGATCGCGATGGAAATCAACAACCGTTTGCCGGCGGAAGAAGCTCCGGAATATACCGAAGGTTACGAAGGGTTCTTCCATTTGATTTCCATACAAGGCGATGTGGAGGAAACGAAGCTTCACTACATCATTCGGGATTTCGATCGGGAACGGTTTGACGGGAGAAAGGCCGAGCTTATTAGCATAGTGGAGGAATTGCAAGAGACTTACGGGGAACAACGAATTTTACTGGAACTCAAAGACCAATATTTCAACATGCGCGAGAAAATCGAGCCTGTCAAAGAAATCGTCGATATCGCCCATCAAGCAATGGTAAACCTGGGCATCGAGCCGATCATTCGGCCGATCCGTGGAGGGACCGACGGCTCCCAGTTGTCTTATATGGGATTGCCGACGCCGAATATATTCACGGGCGGCGAGAATTACCACGGAAGATACGAATACGTCTCGGTAGACACGATGATTAAAGCGACTAACGTGATCATCGAGATCGTTAAGCTTTTTGAACGGAGGCCGGCTGCGGAATAAATCGATAGACATCCAAGTCGATGCGGCCGCCCAAGCCGATCTCGACGTTTTCATTTTCCAGATAGAGCTGCTGCATGTATCGCCCTTCCCCTTCCTGGATCGCGATTTCCCCTTTCGCATTCACGACTCTATGCCAAGGCAGGTTATGCTTCGCGCTTAGCGAGTGCAAGATCCTTACGACCTGCCTGGCCCCCCTTGGGCTTCCCGCCTGCTCCGCAACTTGGCCATAGGTCATGACATAACCTTCCGGTATGCTCTTGATGATCTGAATCACTTGTTCCGTGAAAGGCTGCATCGAACATTCCCTCCTTCTATGATAAGTACACGCCGGAGTTATGGGGCGATCCCTTATGTTTTGCTTTTCTTCGCACTTCCGCATCGCCCATGAAGGACAACGTTATATATAGCATCGCTAGAATGTACACGCCTGCGAAGATAGAGATGGTTTGCCTAAAGCCGGAAGCCGCATTAAACCACAGGAAGGTCATTGATCCCAAACAAACGACCCACATCGCCCAGAGGTAAAAGACTCTAAGAACGCCGGATTTAGCTGTCTTGAAATCGAAAGAATGCCACTCGTGCGCCGGATCGATTTGGCATAACTCCGCTAATTGAGGATCGAGCACATCCCTCGCATACCTCGCTAATGCATCATGCTTCCGATAACTATGTAAAATCAGCATCGTGTAAAATACGGATAACAACGGAGCGACGATCAGCACTTGCGTATACCCCTTGTCCGCAAAACCGACCGCACAAAGAAGCACCAGCATAATAACCAATTGGATCGCAAAATAGTCCCTTTGCTTAATCCGCATCTTAATCTCGCTTCTGACGTCTTCCTTTACTTTTTCGTAGTGGTTGATTTTTCTGTCGTCATCGCTCTGTAAGGTCACTTGATGTTGTGTTTCCGGAACGGAATGATCACTCACCTTGTTCTCCCCCATCTGGACAGACATTTGTAAGCCCATTCTAGCATATTTCACCAGTTGTGGCTCCTCTTCGCGCTTCCTATCTCCACCATGCAGAATTAGGATACGCCGGAGAAGCGATCAGGACGGTTTCTCCGATTCTAGGAGTAGATAGGTTGGTTTTCCGTTCTTTCGCGGCTTTAGTCGCACGCTCGACAGGATCGGTCCAATCGTGCAACGCCAGCGTAAAAGCACCCCAGTGGATCGGTATCATCACTTTCCCTCCGACATCCAGATTCGCTTGTACGGTTTCCTCAGGCAACATATGGATCGCGGACCAACGTTCGTCGTATTGCCCGCATTCGATGAAAGTTAGATCGAACGGTCCGTATTTCTCCCCGATTTCCGCGAAATGAGGCCCATAACCGCTGTCTCCGCTGAAAAAGACTTTAGCCTGCTCCCCCATAATCACCCAAGAACACCACAAAGTCGTGTCCCTATCGCCGACGTTCCTGCCCGAGAAATGACGCGCCGGCGCGCTCGCCAAAGTGAGCCCCGCAAATTCGAACTCATCCCACCAGTCGTGCTCCGTAATCTTAGCCGGGTCTACGCCCCACCGGATTAAGTGCGCTCCTACGCCGAGCGGGACGAAGAAGTGGCCGACTTTATTTTTCATCTTCTTAATCGAGCCGTAATCCAGATGATCGTAATGGTCGTGCGACAGAAGGACGGCATCGATGGAAGGAAGATCCTCGATCTCGATCGGTAATTGCTTGCTGTAGCGGCGCCCTCCGAATAGCGGGAACGGAGAAGGCGATTTGCCTAACATCGGATCTATGAACAGCGTTTTACCGTCTAATTGCAGCAATATCGCCGAATGACCAAACCATGTTGCGGTCGGTTGCTTATTTCCTTTGGTTTCTATGAGGTGCCGCGGCAAGGGTACAGCTTGAATGGGCGTGATTGGCTTCCCTTTAGGATTTCCTTTAATGAATTGGAAAAGGACTTTGATCGTCGACCGAAGGTTCATATCCATTGGCGTTGGAATTTGATTAACAAACTTCCCTTTGGATCGGTTAGGAGATTGGTCGATTTCAATTCGCCGATCCGGCGACGCTGTTCCACCGAGGGCAGGATAATTTCTCACCATGAGATAACCCGCAGCAACTATTCCGACAATAATAAAGATTGCAATCCACATCTTAGCCAACCTCTTTCCGCAGCATAATCGGGCCGTCTGCTTAAGCCTCATATTCCATTACGAATATCGTATACCGAATTGAACACGAAATCCAATTGCAACTTGTTGCCACTCATCCGATTAAAGCCGATAATAAGCTTCATAAAGGTCTCGCTCACACTCTTGATAAAGGGGATAATCGAATGCTTCATATCGTAAACGGCGACTCCGTAGCAAATAAACTGAAGGAAGCCGCGATTCATGGCGATATCTTGGTGTGGAGAGAAATTTATACGGAAGGCCCATTGTTCTTGCAGCCTAGATCAGCAGAGCATCGGAATATCCGGGCTAATTACTTGGAGCGCGAGCTCGGAATTCCCCGGGAAGAATGGGTTAGCTCAAGCGAGGCTCAGGAAAAAAGGTTAGCGAAGTTTACAGATTACGAGGAAGTCGTGTTGTGGTTTGAGCATGATCTGTTCGACCAAACGATGTTAGGTTACCTTCTTCATTGGTTTTCCAGCCAAACTCTCGGCAACACCAAGCTAAGCTTGCTTTGTATCGGGGACTATCCGGGTATTGAGGTTTTCCGTGGGATGGGACAATTGTCGGTCGGACAGTTATCTTCTTTGGCGAGCAAGCGGCACGAGGTCGGGCAAGAAGAACTAAGTCTTGGGAAAAAAGCTTGGGAGGCTTACGTTTCAACGGAGCCGCGAGATTTGTTGTCTTTACTTCATGAGGATACGAGCGCGCTTCCTTATTTGCATAATACTTTCCAACTCCAATTGAATCGTTACCCATCCGCTCGCAACGGGCTTGGGATCGTCGAACAAACGACTCTCGAATATTTGCTTGAAGGTTATGACACGCCGCTGCAATTTTTTCAACGTGTAGGCGACAAGCTGCATGAGCTTGGAATGGGAGATTTGCAATATTGGCTCAGCTTACGCCGAATGTCGCAAGGATCTCACCCTTTAATCCTTGTCAACAATGACGTGATATTTCCGAAGTATTCTCAATCTGCAGACGATTTTCTAAACACCCGCATACGGCTTACGGATCTGGGCAGTCACATTGTAGCCGAAGACCAAGATTGGTTATCCCTGAACGGTATCGATACTTGGTTCGGCGGCGTTCATCTACAGGGAAATCATGATGTTTGGCGTTGGGACCGGGATGATCGTAAGCTCGTGCGGATTTAGTCTATTCGTTCCGAGTAACCCCGCCCGCAGTTCGAAGGCCGAAGCAAGGTTACTCTTCACGAATTAGGCGTTGGTCTTGATCGTTAACTCCCTATCGCGAATAGAAGCTTAGAACGTCGCTCCATCTCCACTGCTCGTTAAAGTTAGCCCCTAGATCGATGTTGGTGATCCAGACAGAGGGTTGTTTGCCCTCTTTTTCCGCTACCATGACGCTAGCAGTCGTTCTATTTGACCGGACCCATGTAAGCCGCTGCGGCTTCGAAAGAAATTGGGGATTGAAATCGCCCTGGGCATTGGACGGTTGCGTCACGCGTTTGCTCCGCTCTTTGTCCGGCTTCACCTCGACTAAGAACGGAAACGGCTTGGCGGCAGTACCGCTAGACGCTTGCAATTCCTTAGCTCTTGAAACAACTATACTCTTAGCGCCTTGCCAAGTGAAGCTCTGGTCTACAAATCCCGAAGGCGTATACGAGACGGGTTTCCCGTCGGGAACCTCGATTACCTTGAGCTGTTTATTGCTCGTGGCCTCCCTTCCGACGCCTCCGATATAAGCCAACGTATTGTCTTGTTCTGCCCAATTAAACCACTGGTCGTTGTTAGCCATCTCATCGACCTTGTTGAAAACAGCGCCGTCTGACGACAACACGCATAAGGTGTTGCTGTCGGCGGATAAAGATGCCGTAGGCGTTGCCAAGAAAGCAATCCACCGCCCCGTTGCCGAAAACTTGAAGATGCTTGTGCCCACGGCAAAGAAGCCGTTGGATTGCTTAGGGAGCACGTACAGGGTTTTGATTGACTTCGGATCTGCCTTGTCCGTTAAAGGGATTTCCAGAATACGAACCTGTGTCCAACCGCTTGGGAGCAATTCCGCGGCGGTCGAAGCGATAAACCCGCTTCCGTTTGGCAACCAAGAGTAATTGCCGATGCCAGGCGCAACTTCCACCGGTTTGTCCGGTTTATCCGGATGGATCCAGTTCAGCTTCTGCTCTGCCACAAAGGCTACAATATCTTGGTTCGGAGCCCATTGATAGCTCCCATCTCCTGCTGAGGTAACAAGATGATTTTGTCCTGTTGGGACGTGCCACAGCCATACTTCCCGCCCCTCCTGCCCCCTTGTATAGGCGATCCACTTCCCATCGATTGACCATTTCGGGCTTCGAATATATTGTCCCTTGGTCAGTCTCTGCTCGACGCCGCCTGTCTTGATCCACAAATCTCCTCCGCGCACGAATGCCGCTTTAAGGGAAAGCGGCGGCTTAGCCGCAAAGGCAGTTAAGTTCCCCAACGAGAGGAGAAGGGTCATCGCCGCCATTACCAAACAAGCTTTCTTAATTACACGCATGCTCTGCCTCCATGTGAAGTTAATTTCTTAGTGGCTATGTTTACTGACCCTTCTACGGTTTCCTTTAGTTGGTAAGTTCATTCAGATTAGGCCTTCTCTCGCTCGAGGGTGATTAAGAACAACCGGGAGTACTGCCACCGGCCCTTTTACTTTTGGCGGATATCCGTAATAAAGCAATCATACCCATGAACTCCCTTGTAATTCTGGGGGTCGACCGGTCCGGCATTCCTGTTCATGCCTGCGGCTGTTCGCCAAAACGTACCTTTATCCCCCCGCATCAGAAGGAAAACAGGACCACCGCAGCCTCCCCTACCTCCTTTCCGCGAAAACGTACCATTATCCCATCCGATAAGGGGGAAAACCCTTGTTCATGCTTCTGAAAACAAACCCGGAACGTTGAAATTTTACCCGATGCCTCTTGAAAATAGAACGCACGTTTGGTATGATGAGAATAAGAACAAATGTTCTATTTTAGGAGGGGCATACATGTTTCCGGATCATCTGACCTTCGAGGCATTCTGCCAGCAATTCAACTCCGAGCAGGCTTGCGCCGAGGCGCTGTTCGAAGCCAGATGGCCGGACGGCTTCTGTTGCCCGACTTGTCTTCATCCTCACTTTTATCTCATCCGTACGCGCAGACTGCCTCTCTACGAATGCTGCTCCTGTCGCCATCAGACGTCTGTCATCGCCGGCACCATCATGGAAGGCAGCCCCACTTTGTTGACCCGCTGGTTCCAAGCGATGTTTCTCATCTCCCGGCCTTCCGGCATCAGCGCCTCCCGCCTGTCACAAGTGATTCAGGTCACCTATAAGACCGCGTGGCTCATCGCAAGAAAAATCCGCCATGCCCTGCAACAAGCCGATGAAGCCGACCCGCTCACGGGTGTTGTGCGAGTTGACCCTATCTCTTACGGTTACACGTATTATAGCGAGGCCCAGCAGCCGCTGTTGATCGGCGGATCTCTCGACGAGCGAGACGAGCCTCAGCAGGTCAAAATCAAACAACCGGATCCCAGCCATGTGAATAACGCGTTGAGGTGGATTGAAAAACCTGGCGTCCAAGCGTTCGTAAACGATCATACGGATGGAGAGGCCGTGACAGTTTCGCGCGGCAAACTTCACCCCGCTTTGAACCCCATCAAGTGGAAGGTGACCGCGTGGCTGAACTTTACGTTTAATGGCATCGGGGCCAAACATTTGCAGGCTTATTTAGACGAGTTTTGTTTCCGGTTGAACTTAAAACTCCGCCATGCCCCGGTCTTCAGCCAACTGCTCCATTGGTGCGCCGTGACGCCAACCTTGACTTACAAAGATCTGACCCGCAGCAAACCGGTTCTCACCGTTCCCTGGGTGGTCTGGGGGAGCAAAGCGAAGTGGAAAGGAAAATATCTCACCCTATGGAACGCTTGATGCTTAGGATACCTGCTTTTTGAGTTGTCGATAACCCGTTCCATTCTAATTCAATTCATGAAACGGCAACTTGTGCGTGATATCTGGGAATCCGTTGATTGCAACTCCCTCTCAAATCATGGCATTCGAATATCTGCTGATTGACAACTACCTCTCAAATCATGACATTCGAATATCCGCTCATTGGCAACGCACTTCTGAGGCAAGGGGATAATGGTACGATTTCTCCGAAATGACACGGTAATTAGGTGCCGGTTTATCCCTATATTTCCCAGATGAGTAGCTGGTCATAAACTCCCTGTTCGTACAAGTAAAACGGGCTCTCCTTGGCACGGCGGTATACGTATGTATCTTCTGATAGTTCAAAAAAATCCCGCAAAGGACACCGAAAAATTCGGCAGTCTTTTGGGGATTGTATCTTAATACTTATGATTGCTTCTTCAAACGACGACTTCTAGGATGTGGATTTGGCGATCCAGACTGAGGTCAAGAAATGTATCCTCGATTTTAACTAATGGGTGCGTGTCATCGTGCGGATTAATAAACACGACTTCTCCCCATCTGCCATCCGTTAGCTTAACTTTGCTGCCGACTAGGTGTGTGATCATCATTTTCAGGAATACGGACACTACATTGGGATCGAGCTCGCCGAAAGAGCCTTTCCTCATCCGACTCACAACCTCGTGAAAGGGCAGAGGATCATGGTATGGCCGCTTGGATGACATGGCATGAAATACATCCGCCACTGCCACGATTTTGCTAAAAGGGTCAAGGTCATGCTCCTGCGCCTTAAGAGGATAGCCTGTCCCATCCGCACGTTCATGGTGCTGCAGAGCAACTAATGGGATACGGGGGTGCAGCCCTTCGGTTTCCTTCAGGATTTCGTAACCATAGGTCGTATGACGTTTCATCTCATCGAATTCTTCGGTCGTTAGTTTCCCGGGCTTCAGCAGAATCTCATCGGGAATAAGAATCTTACCCACGTCATGCATCGTAGCCGCCATTGATAATATCGCGATATCAGCCTCGCTCAGCTTCATCCACTTCCCAATCAGAGTGGACAACACGCCGACCCCGATATTGTGCTGATGGGTATATTCATCCTTGGCCTTGACCGATTCGAAAAGCTGGAAAACATCGGGGTGCGAGGAGACTTGCTCGACCAAAGGGAGCAGCTCGTGCGTAATTTCTAACAGCGGCAGCTTCTTCGTTACTTTGATTTTATCGAACAAATCCTTGGAATAACGGGCAGCCTCATGCACAACTTCAGTCGGAATGAAAGTTGGCGCATCAGGTCCGTCGTCCAAAAGCATAATTTCCGAATAATGGATATGATGTTGTTCGAGCAGGTGAATGTACCCTTCGTCGATAATGACGTGGGCAGGAAGAAGCATTAGGCCAACTGCATTTAGGACGTCGTGCTTAGCTCTTTTGCCCAGCAGTTTTTCTAGGGACAATGGTCACGTCAACCCCGCTCTGTCTGACTACATGAATAGTATCTCTTTTACAAAATATACCTTATCATTCGCTAAAATTCTACAATTAATTACATATATTTCGCTATTTATATTATCAATGTCTACACACTATTTCCTTAATAGCTCCCGAGCCAAAGCGAAGGCCGAACCCACTCTGGACGCCCGTCCGTACTTGCGGATGTAATCGTAATTCGTTAGCACGACTCCCGCATCCTTAATGGCGTAGGCGAAATCGTCGTCCAACATCAGCCTATATTCCCAAACCCTCTTCTCCCAATGCGGGATTAAGGTCCGCATTCCGGCGTCTTCTACCGCAGGATGAATGTAAGTTTCGCTTATTCCATCCGGCAAGTTGTACATTTTCGTAATCATTGTTTGCTTGAATCGCTCATAAGTCTCGCCTTCCTCGACCTCGAACGAATGGGATAACAAATAATCAGGAATCGCCACGCCAAGAACGCCGGCAAGGGAGGACGCTTTGGCGACGATCCGCTCCACTCCGGGAATGGAAGAGAGCAGCGTATCCGTGGGATGTACTTTCCGAAATAGGCGGAAGGGCAGTTTCCACTTTGCGCATTGTCTCAGCACTTGGGGAATATGGCTGCGGCCAACGGCCATGCCATACAAGCTGCCCATGTGATTGTCCGCATGAGTAAGCGGGATTCCATGTCGCACGACCGCCTCATATTGCGCCAAGATTTCCTTCATGACGGCGTCGGTATCGGCGTTTCGTTCGAATGCTTCGACGGTCTTATGCATATGACCGCTCTCATCGTGCAGCGAAGGATGGCCGGTCATGCTTTGCCAGCGAAGCGCGTTGAATTCGCTCGTTAGCGTCAAGTGCAGACCGATATTCGGCTGCCCCCTGCGCCTGCTCCATTCGGCCGCTTCTTCGAAGCCGGGAGCCGGGGCCATGATCGTTGCTGAAGAAACTTTGCGTTCCTCCAGCAGATGTTGGATCGCTTCGTTCATCGGCGGGCTTTGGCCGAAATCGTCGCAGTTGATAATGAGATGCTTAGGACTCATGCGCATGTTTCCTTTCTAATCTCACGAAGAGCGAGACGATAATCGAAATCAGGAGCAAACCTAGCGGAACGACGCTGATCAAGTAACGGAATGTGGACTCCGGATCCGGGCCCGGCTTATCCCCGCTCTCATAACCGAATACGATCCCGACAATGAAAAAAGCCAGAGCAGAGATGAGCCCGCTCGAACGCGTAATGAATCCTGCGACCGCGGTATAGGTCCCTTCGCGCCTGCTGCCGGTTTTGGCGAAATCCCGATCTATAATGATGCTGCTGACGATAGGCGGCGTAACAAGGAAACCCGCCAACCCGAATCCGACCAACACGCCCGCGAGAATGCCGCTTAACAGATTGCTGCCGAACCATAGCGGGATGACGGAAAGCGCATAGGCGAATAGCGACAGCCTCCAGCCTTTTAACGGGTCCATTTTGCCGATTAACCAGTACCATACGAAGACAAGCGGAATAACCGATACGAAGATGGAAGCGAGCAGAAACGTCACTTGAGCCTCGGGAATCTTAAGTACATACTTGGCGTAAAATGGGATGATCGAGCTAAGCAGCCCGTTAACCGTCTGCGCGAACGAGTTGGCGATATTAAACACCCAGAAGGCTTTATTTTTCAACGTTTCGCGGAATGCATCCTTTAATTTAAGTGTCGGCGTTTTCCGTGCTTCCTCGTCTTCTTTCACATATCGTATGCAGAGAAGCATAAATACGGCAAAAGCCAGCGCATAGACGATCGACATGTTGCTAAAGCCCATCGCGTCGTACAAATATGGCGTAAGGGCAGTACCGATGAGCAACGCGACGATCTGGTAACCTTGCTGAACGGCGGAAGCCTTCGCGCGAACCCGATCTCCTCGGAACAACTCAGGGAAAAGCGCGCCATAGTTGACCCAGATAACGGTTGCCACAGCTTCGAATAACACAAGCGCGATGAGGAACCACGTGAAAAGCCCCATCTCGGACAGACCGTGGGGAGGGGAGAAAATCATAATGAACGTCAGCATGAAGAATGGAATAGACCCGAGCAACCACGGACGCCTTCGACCATACTTCGTATTCGTGCGATCGGACCAATAACCGGCTAACGGCTGATTGACGGCGTCCCAGATCAAGAAAATCGTGCGCGCCAACGTCGCGAGTCCGATTCCCAGCCCTAGCTTTTCCACGTAATAATAACTATAGAACGAACTGAACGCAGTGCTGGGAATCATCATCGCCAACATCCCGAACGCATACATCATCGGGGAATTCAGAAGCTTTTGCCTCATCTTATAACCTCCGAGAGAATAGATTGCAAACGCATTCATTTACAATCTATTCTCCTCGTCAGTCGAGGTTTCCTTCATGACTAACAAATGCACGTCGTTTTCTTCTTCCCGACTCTGCCCATCTGCTCCACTTTATCGATATATTCGGTTGCAAGCGGCACTTTACAGGCGGTTTGTCCAACGTTTACGTGTACTTTACCGATTTTCTCGGCTACTCTGACCGCTTCCGCGAATAGGGGCGGAACATAGCAGCCTACGGCAATGACGAATGCGTTCATGTTATAGCGGACCCGGTTTCGTTCTTCGTGAATGCCGTCTTCGATCTGCCGCAACAGTACGCTGATCTCCTCCAAATCCAATTGGTCATTAGGCGTGATCGCTAAAAAATTCGCGTAAGTACTCCATCCGCATGTCGCGATTTGCTCATCGGGCGACTGAATCCATTCTCTAGCCAACTCCATGGCATAGGGGCTTTCGGCAGCAATCCAGGCGACTGTATACTCCGCTATCATGTACCAATAAGCATCTCGCGCCCACTCCTGCAGCATTTCTTTTGTTGCCGTCTTCGGGTTTACGGTCAAGCCCGCCAAATACATCGCATCGCTATTTCCCGTTGCGTACAAAGCACGAGCGACATCTTGGTCCTTCTTTACGTCCTTGACCAGCTTCTTCATATCCCCGACTTTAACTCCGAAAAAAGGCTCTTTCGCCCCGTGGCGGAGGAACGTGTTCTTCGTCTGTTCGGATCCCATTTCCTCCAGCTTGCCCATGACTTCTTCCAGCGTAATTGTCATAACCATCTCTCCGTTCAGTTGGATGCGATAACCGCATACTCTAGCTGTTCTATTTATTCTCCCCGCATTTCGCGGTTTCCTCCCGGCTTCCCAATCGAAACGAATTTGCTATACTGTATAGATAGTAAGCAATTAAAGGCGGCGAAGTAAAGCATGAACGATAATGAAGTGATCGTCTACAAGCTCCGACAAATCAAAAATATGCTCTCTGGTTATTTAGTCAGAGTGCTTCCCCAGTATGGGATTACTCCTATTATGATGTATACCATCGAGTTTCTTCGCAGAAATGCCGAAGCCAAAGCGGTTGATGTCGCCAATGAATTCGGACTGACACGCGGCGCGGTTACGCAGTTGCTCGATAAATTAGAGGAGCAAGGTCTCGTTATCCGCAAGCCCCATCCGACTAGCCGTCGAAGCCTGCAAATTCACATCACCAACAAAGGTAACGAGCTCGTCGACGCCATCCTGAATGCATATAATCAAGAAATTGATAAATTAATTAAACCCTACTCTTCAGACGATTTGGCTTTGTTAAGACAGCTATTGGATAAATTACCTCTATGAATCCCATACCGCCTTGGTAGGGATTTTGTTGTTTCTGCATTGACTTATATGTTTAGATAATATACTGTTTAGTAATTAAGCAATTTGTGATGAAAAAGGAGTTGTTATAGGCCATGCAAAAAACCATTTGCATTACCGGCGTTTCGTCGGGTATCGGATTGGCAACGGCGCTTACATTCGCAAGGAACGATTGGATCGTGTATGCCGGAACGCGTGACGTGGTTCGGGATCGAGGGCTATACGGGGAAGAGGCTAATCTTCATTTTATGGAGATGGAAGTCACAAGTCCAGCATCTCTACGCAAAACATTCGAAGAAATCGGCCAATCGCATGATCAGCTTGACGTTCTATTTTGCAATGCGGGATTCGGATATTTGCGAGCTCTAGGCCAAGCGCCGATCGAGGATATTGAGCGTGTGTTCGATACGAATGTATACGGAGTTATGCATACGATTAAGGCAGCACTCCCGCTTCTTCGCAAGTCCGACTCCGGGCATATTATCGCGACTTCCAGCGTGGGCGGATTGGTCGGCCAGCCCTTCAATGAAATTTACTGTGCCAGTAAATTTGCGGTGGAAGGTTTGCTGGAAAGCATGGCTACTTACTATAAACCGCTATTCAACATCGATATTACGTTGCTTGAGCCCGGCGCCATCGCTACGAATTTCAATCAAACCGTACTTAAACATATCGGCAGCACCGGCGGCGTTCTAAACGACGAATATAAACCGTTTCTGGATGCCTATATCGATACTTTCTCCAAGAGAAACTCCGTTCCGCAAACATCAGAATCCGTCGCGGATGTCGTGCTCGACCTCGTCAATAAGGAAGTCAAGCCGTTGCGCCTGCGCACGTCGGAAGCAGGCGAGCGATTCGCTGCCCACAAGGTGTCTGCCGACCCAACCGGACTAGAAGGCGTCTTGAAAACACGCAAGCTGCTTCTGGGTATGTGACAAATATAGATCAGGAGGCTGTCCCTAAGGTCTAAAAAGATCAGCGGGGCAGTCCCGAATCTTTGAAATGTGACCGTATGATACAGAGCATGGCATTGGTTGAACTGTAAATGTCTCCCCTCACTGTTCTACTTCACCCAGTGAGGGGACTACAACAGGCTTTGGGCGTGTAAAATGAGTTTTTGATGGACTGAATCCATCTCTTAACCCGCTGGGAGCGGCTTAAAGTCCGCCGCCTTTACAGGCTAGCTTCCAGAATGCTCAGCACGTCTTCCTTCGACAGCTTCTTGAAGTTGCCGATCGGCCCGAATTGGGTCGCTTCCTCGGCCATTCGATCGAGCTGATCGCCGTTGATGCCGAGCTCACCCAGCGTTGCCGGAGCGCCGATACGCGTAAAATACGCCCGGGTCGCCTCTATGCCCGCTAAAGCAACTTCCTCTTCGCTCTTGCCATTCGCGTCGATATTCCACACCCGCTCCGCGTACTGCACGAACTTACCTACCCGCTCCTTGTACACATACTTCATCCAATTCGGGAAAAGAATCGCAAGTCCCGCGCCGTGGGCGATATCGTAGATCGCGCTAACCTCATGCTCGATCCCGTGCGTCGCCCAATCCGACGTTACGCCGGTCGCCAACGTCCCGTTCAGCGCGTACGTTCCGGCGAGAAGCAGGTTGGCCCGAGCATCGTAGTCGGAGCCGTTCGCCAGCGCTATCTCGCCGTTCTCGATCACCGTCAGCAGGATGGACTCCGCGAACCTTTCTTGCAGCGGGATATCCGTCGTTAGGCTGAAGTATTGCTCGAACACGTGAGACATTATATCAACAATTCCGTTAACCGTCTGATTCACGGGCACCGTATATGTAAGTTTCGGATCTAGGATCGAGAATTTAGGATAGACGAGCTTACTGCCAAACGCCCGCTTCTGCTTCGTCTCCCAATTAGTGATTACGGCGTTGCCGTTCATCTCCGATCCGGTCGCTGCCAAGGTCAATACCGTTCCAAGAGGCAATGCTTTCTGAATAACCGCTTTGAACACCGTAAAATCCCATACGTCACCCTCGTACAAAGCTCCGGCCGCAATGGCCTTAGCCGCATCGATAACGCTGCCTCCTCCGACAGCGAGCACGAATTCGATATTTTCCGCACGGCAGATCTCAATCCCCTGGTTAACCGTAGTTAGTCTCGGGTTCGGTTCTATCCCGGACAATTCGTGGACGGATGCTCCAATGCCCTCAAGTTGAGACAACACGTCCTCGTAAAGGCCTGACCGCTTAATGCTTCCACCGCCATATACAAGTAGGACCCGCGTGCCGTATGGCTTAACCAACTCGCCTAATTGCTGAACCTTATCCGGTCCGAAGACGAGCTTGGTCGGGTTAAATAATTCAAATGCATTCATTTGCTTATTCCTCCTTGATTATTGGTAGAATGTACGTGAGCCTAAGTTCAACTTTGGCACATTGATACTCAAAAAGCAAAATTCAACCTAATGGAGTGTACGCGCATGAGCGAAAACGATTATTCGTGGACTGAAAATATGCTGTTGTTAGACCGCACGAACGACACGGATAATACGGACATCGGCTACCCCTTTGCCTTAGAAGAGCTATTGTGCAAGCAAGCCGGAGAAGGAGGCCCGCCTGTTTGCCACCTCTGGCGCCACCCTCGCGCTTTCGTCATGGGGAGCAGGGACAGCCGATTACCTAAGGCTGCCGATGCGGTGCGCCAGCTGGAGGAAGCCGGTTATGCGGTGCTCGTGCGACATTCGGGAGGTGCGGCGGTGCCACTCGATGCGGGCGTTATTAACCTTTCACTGATCATGCCGATGTCTGAAAAATATGCATTCGGATTCCGCAATGACTTTGAACGGATGTACGCTTTAATAAGCGGGGCTGCAGCTTCGGCATATGGCTACACGGTGAGTAAAGGAGAAGTACAAGGTTCCTATTGCCCGGGGGAATACGACTTACATATCGATGGTTTGAAATTTTGCGGCATTGCGCAGCGCAGGCAAGTACGGGCGATGATTATTCAAGCTTTCGTAATTGTCGAAGGTTCGGCACCGGCTCGCGCCGAGAGGGTTAGAGCTTTCTATGAACGTGCGGGAAATGGGGCGCGGCCCGGTTCATTTCCGATAATCGTTCCCGAGAGCATGCGCAGCCTGCTGGAAAATTCGGTTATCGGCAATGGCGGCGTAGACGCTTTCACGAATGCGGTGATACGGACGTTAAGCGATTTCCAGACGGCCTCTGGAAATGCAGCTTTAACGAATGCCAGGATTCACATGCCGGAGCCCCGTTCCATCATGGAGATGTCCGAGCGTCTCCGGCAGCGTTATCCCGTTCCACGCTAGAAACATAGAAAAAGCGACTGCACAAGCACGTATAACCGTGATCGTGAGCAGTCGCTTTTGCGATAGCGAGCAAACCTCTATGCAGACAATACAGCTTTTTCCCCTTTTTGCAGCTGATACATCTTGTAATAGCGGCCTTCGAGCGCCATTAGCGCATCATGATTGCCCCTCTCGACAATCTCTCCGCGATGCAGCACGAGAATTTGATCGGCTTCCCTGATCGTTGACAGTCTGTGCGCGATAACTAACGTCGTTCGCCCTTCGCTAACAACCTTCAGCGCTTGTTGAATAAGACCCTCGGTCTCGCTGTCGATACTGGCTGTCGCTTCATCCAAGATAAGAATAGCCGGATCGAAAGCAAGCGCCCGGGCGAAGGAAATCAGTTGCCGTTGGCCCGAAGACAGCGTGCTTCCCCGCTCCACCACCTGCTCGTCATAACCGTGCGGAAGCTGTTCGATGAACGTTGCCGCGCCTACGTCTTTCAAAGCTTTTTTCACCCGGTCCAGCGTAATCTCTTCGTTGTATAAGCTCACGTTAAACTTAATATCTCCCGCGAACAGGTAAGGGTCTTGCAGCACGATGCCCATATGCTTGCGCAGAGCTTGCTTGGACATAGAGGAAATGTCCTCGCCATCAATCGTGATTTTGCCTGCGCCCGGTTCATAGAAGCCGAGCAATAAGTTAATAATCGAGCTTTTGCCTGAGCCCGTGTGGCCGACCAGCGCTACCGTCTCGCCCTTGCGAGCTTCGAAGGAAATTCCCTTCAGCACGTTATCGCCTTCATTGTAGGCAAACGTAACGTCGTCGAACTTCACTATGCCTTGCGGACGGCTCACTTGATCGGTTTCCTCGACTTCCTTGCCTTCCATATCCATAATCGCGAATACTTTGTCCGCGGACACGAACGCTCTCTGAGCATTCGTCAGTTGATCGAAAATCCCGATGATCGGGTTAAACACGCGGCCGAGGTAATCGATAAAAGCATAAAACACACCGAACGTAATGCCCGTTTCGAGCAGCGAACCCCGGCCGAAATACCAAATGACCATCGCTGTAACCAAGCTTCCGATCGTACCCACGATATTGCGCGAGGACAAGGAGAACACGCGAAATTGCTTGATTTGGTTGACGTAACGATCGTTGTTAAGCACCTCGAATTCATCCAGAGTAACCGTCTCCCTGCGGAATGCCTGAATAACCGGCATAACGGTGATCGACTCGTTAATCATGGCATTCATATCGCTTAACCGGGCGCGCATGACGGAAATATATTTCTTCGAGTATTTAAGATGAATGTACATGATAAGCACGAACAAAGGAGGCAGCAGCAGACAAAACACGGCGAGTCGCGCATCCAAAATGAACAACGCGATGAAAATACCGGTCAGTTGCACGAAGCTGACGACGAACGTCGCCATGAAGCTCATGAACAAATCCCGAACCGCCTCGGTATCATTGGCAATCCGCGATACAACCTGTCCAATCGGCGTATTGTCGAAGTAACGGAGCGGAATCCGCTGAATATGCTTCATTAGATCCATCCGCATGTTCTTGATGATCCTCAAAGCGGTGGATTGCAAGGTGTAGGCTTGAGTAAAATTGCTAATACCCGCGATTATGATAAGTCCCATATAAAAGGCAAGCAGCGTAAGCACGGGCGTTATCTCGCCCGTTCGGATCGACAGATGCTTATCGATGATGGTCTTAATAATATAAGGCCCGCCAAGCTCCGCTCCTACGGCTAAACAAAGAACGAGCAACGATCCTATAATCCTGAACTTATACCGTAAGGCGTAGTCGAGAAGTCTTCTCGACGTGGATGGTTTGTCGATCATATAAGCCTCCTTTGTAGGATGGGCGAATGCGTTTGTTTATTCTTCCAGGCTGGCTTCCATTTGCTGACGTTCCCATTGTTCCTTATACCAGCCGCCAAGCAGCATAAGCTCGTCGTGCGTGCCTTCTTCCCGAATTCGGCCTTCATCAAGCACGAGAATCCAATTGGCATGGCTAACCGCGGACAGCCGGTGCGTCGTAATCAAGGTTGTTTTGCCCGCGCGTTCCTGACGGATTTGGCGAATGATTCGACTTTCGGTCCGTGCGTCTACGGCCGACAAGGAATCATCTAAGAGCAATATTTCCGAATCTATCAATAACGCGCGCGCAATCGCTAGACGTTGCTTCTGTCCGCCTGACAGCATAACGCCATTCTCGCCGACGATCGTCCCAAGCCCCTCGGGCATCTGGGCGATATCCTGGGTGAAGGAGGCCATCTCTATCGCGCGGGCGATTTCATCCGGAGTGGCATTCGGCTTGCCCAGCGCGATATTGTCGCGAATCGACTTGGACAGCAGAAGATGCTCCTGCGGAACATAAGCGATCCATCGCTTCACTTGGTCCAATTCTATATTCTCTATGGGAATATGAGAGATGAACAACTTTTCCCGCTCGATCGGGTACTGGCGCAGCAATTGCTTAAGCAGCGTGCTTTTCCCGCTTCCCGTCCTGCCGACGATGCCCAAGGTGTGCCCGCGCTCAAGCCGGAAAGAGACTCTGTCCAAGCTTGCATGGTTTGCCGTCGGGTAAGTAAAGGTTAAATCTCTCATCTCGATAACGGTCGGCACTTCGATCCGGACCGGTTCCAACGCATCCTGAATATCCGCTTGTTGGGCAAATGCGGTTTCTACGCGGTCCGCAGAGGCGCTGCCCCGTTGCAGAACGTTGATAAACTCTCCGAAAGAAATCATAGGCCATATGAGCATTCCGAGGTAAATGTTGAATGAAATCAGCTGGCCGAGCGAAATTTCATCTTGGAAAACGAGGTAGGACCCGTAACCGATTCCGATGCTATAGCTCACGCCAACGATAAGCGAGATTAGCGGTTGGAACAGCGCGTTTAAGATAGATACGCGTTTGTTCTTGTCCATAACCTCAGAGGTCATTCGATCGAATGCGTTAAGATCGTGACTTTCCTGCACATACGAACGAATAACGCGAATACCGGAAATCGATTCCAGCACATGATCGTTCATTTTACCGAACGACTCTTGCGCCGCGATAAACCGAGTTCTCACTTTACCGCCTAACTTGCTAATGACCACAACAAGAAGAGGCAAAGGAATTAACGCCGCGATCATTAACTTGGCGCTTATAAATGAAAGCATCATCGCAATGACGACGGAAGCCCCTACCAACGTGTTTACTAATGTCATAACGCCATACCCGGCCGTTTGTCCGATCGCCAGGATGTCATTGGTCGCGAGCGCCATCAGCTGGCCCGTGCTGTTGCGTTGAAAGAATGCCGGCGTCATCTTCGTGAGATGTTTCAGCAGCCGCCCTCTTAACATCATCTCGATCAACGCGGAATTGCCGAATAAGGTCGTAATCCATATGTATACCATCACATATAAGAGCAAAGAGAGGCAGACGAGCAACAGAACGGTTTGGTTTAATGCAGAGGATGTGAGAGTTCCTTTATTCATTAAATCAATCGTGTTCCCAATCATCTTGGGCGGGATCGTGGATAACAAGCTGACAGCGGTCATAAGACAAACGGCTATCGCATAGCTGCCCCACCTATCCTTGAAAAACCATTTCAGCCGAGCGACAAAGGACAATCATTCCACCTCGTTCCAAAAAAATTTACCACCTTATGATAATATCACAGCACATATGTTCGTATCAATCGTGAGGAGTGGAATTGGTTCCCTTTAACCCAGCTGATTCCGCCTACTCCAAATCTAAATATAATTTTATTGCTTTCTTTATTGATTCTCGAATTTCTTCAGATCCAACAAAACCACATTTTACACCAAGTCGTTCTTTGCTTATGGACCGAATTTGATGTGCCATTACAATTGAATCTTTGGATAGTCCTGTTTCATTACTTGTTAACAAAACCTCAATTGGATACACTCGTCTTCCTTGTTTTAAGCTTGTAATGGAGATAATCGTTACTATGGGAAGTACTTCATTAACTTCTTCCGTGGATACGACAAGTACCGGTCTTGTCCCCGTTTGTTCAGATCCCTTGGTTGGATTCAAGTCAGCCCAAAAAATCCCCCATTGATAGGTTACCATTCCGTGTTCCCCTTCTCAGCCTCAGCATCACTTTCTTCAAAAGCCTTCATGTTTTCGTTCAAATCATCCATAAAGAGCGGATCTTTTGCAGCTTTTATCATCTCGCTTTTCAACATTTCCTTTTCAATACGCTTTGAATATTCTTCAAGCGCTTCTTTAACGCCAGCATTAACGGAAGGAATATACTTGTGTTTAACGTATACTTTATATTTGTCAATTAAATCCGGCGGTAGATTAAAGGTTACATTTTTTGCTTTCGACATACAACCACCTCGTTATTGTTATTATATATTGCATATTATTATTGTATCCGAAAAATGTGATCTTATAAATGGTTTGTTGTGCCGGACTGAAAAGCGAATGGCCAATGGGAGAATACGGTGCTAGACGAGGTTCTCGAAGGTACGCCTTGAGGTCGGGTGAAAATCGAAAAGTGATTTCCTGTGGAGAAGTGAATTATACAGCATTCATATCCTGCTGACGCAGTCCATCTTGAATACATTTAAAGCTTGGAGTTAATACTCTAGACAACGTTGGGAATGATGGGTATGCCATAATAGCGGGGGCAGTATACGATAGTGGAATTGATTTATATGGCAGGTATCGTCGGGTGGACCTGGAGCGCTTGGAGATGGGCGGACTGGAGCAGGTTCAGAGAATTCCGGGCAAGTATATACGTGGTCATCATCGGTGACTTCCTATACAATCTTCTGACGAAAAACCATCATCTATGGATGTTCTTATCCCCGACGTTTCATTTTTCGCATCATTTTATACAAGTCCTGATCAGCCTATGCGCGACGCCGTTCGCAATCATGCTCTTTCTGTCGCACTATCCCGAGAAATCGCGACTCAAGCAAGCGCTGTATCTTGCGCTCTGGGCTGGAGTCTTTAGCCTTCACGAATGGATAGTCGTTAAGCTTGGGGTGTTCAAGTACAATGACGGATGGAATATGTGGTGGTCCATTGTCATTAATTGCCTTGCTTTTCCGTTCGTCATTCTGCATCAGAAGAGACCGGCTCTGGCCGTCTTTGTCTTTTTCTTCATCACCTTATTGCTCTGCCTGATCTTCCGGGTGGACGTTATTCACATAAAAGAACCGTAAAAAACGGCAGTGGATATATTTCCGCTGCCGTCTACATTACTATGCCTCCGAACAATGCTCCTTGCAGAAAGCGGCCAATGCTTCCTCCTCTTCGGCCTCCATGTCGAGGTCGAGGTAACGGTCGGTCGATTTCTCGATCAAGTCGTAGGTCACGATGCTGCCCTGCTCCTCATCCACCTTATAAACAACCTTCACGTATATTCCGTTCTCGGAGTAAAGCTCATCGTCCTCTTCGATTTCCAAATCGAGCTTAAATTCGTACCGCTTGCCCGATAAAATCTTAAACGGGTCCTTCACCAGCTCCACGCTGTATTCCGCAATCGTAAGCATGTCCTCATCCTTCCTATACCTCATAACCATTATACACTTATTAAGGTACCTCAATGAAAGAATATAACTCCTTGACCGCTCGGTGACGCGAAACGTTAAAAGACTGCCAATCGTAATCCACTTCCACTAGCTCCGCAAACCTTTTTTTCAAATAGGGCTTCATTTCGGGGTATTCCTCCTTGCTGAACCGAATAAGCAAGGGAATCGAGTCGGTAGAGAGTTCACTTAAGTACCTTGCGTCTATTTTCCCGGTTTCCCTGAAACGCTCGATATTGTTCTCCGCTATAATCCGATCTACTCCCACGTAATTGATTAGCACATATGCGAACAAGCTGATGACGATGAAACACTTCGCAAGAGGAATCGCCTCGCTCCATATCCGCAGCGCCGCGATAACCAGTAAAATTCCGAGATAGATCATAAAAGCATGCACGAGAAAACGGATATACGTGTAGCCGTAAACCTCTTCATACAGAATGAGCCGCATATAGGCCGAGTACAGCATAACGCCTGAGCATCCGACCAATATGTAAAGCAGAATCGCATTTATTTTCCCCAATATACCGGATTCTTTCATGCCGCTATAAACGAGAGTCACCATGAGGATGGCAAAATTAATAACCGTTACGACTACGAGTTCGACGAACCCGCTTCTCGCATACTCCGCATAGGTTTTTCCATCCGGCAACACCCCGTTCCCCGCGCCGAATAAATAAGCAAACTGCACGCACACGAATAGGACATATACAACGTTAACCGATATTAACACGGTGGCTAGAATAATCGGATCGACCTTGAGGCGTTCGCTGCCCGTTTCCCCGTCCTCAGCTTCGACTACCCTTCGACTGTATTTGGGCTTAACGAACCCCCACAGATAACCGAAGAATACGACGCCGAAAATCACTATCCAGATACCACGAGCGATACTTTCGCCTATGGAGAGATGGCTTAACCACTCCGGAAACCCCATCAGCAAACGATTAAAGACACCGTCAGCCGAGGCCAGCAAGTTAATTACGATAGCGAGCAGCGGTACCGCAATGACGAGCCCGATGAGTACTTTGCCAACTGCGCTCTTCTGCCGGTTTCCCATCTTCCTGACGGTCGAGATCTTCAGGATGCGCAGAACCGTGGGAATATGCCGCAGGCTCTGCGGGATAAGATGATCGAGCGCGCTGCCGACTAACCGGATATCCCACCACTCTAATTTCTTCTCACTGCGGATATAGGCGAGATGCGCGAAGATGAGCGACAGGACCACGACGAAATTCAAGGCGTAGAAGATGGGGTTGTTAAACATCGCGTAAGTCATAGTGAGCATCAGAATGATCACGAACAAGAACCACCCAAACCACGGAATGAGACGCAGCCGGTCCTTGATGTCGTGAACCATGTACAAGTAAAACAGCAGCACGAAAATAGGGAAAGACACTCCGAGATCGTTGCCGTAAAACAAATACTGATGGACAAAGGCCAGCACGAACGCACCGATCAGAGCCATAAAGGAGCGCTCTATGGCTGGTTTTCTTCTTAAGTTCAACATAATACCTCCGCTTCCTGACTTTCTAATGCCTATTGTAGATGCTAAAATAGGAAAATAAAGAGAAATAACTCGAGGATATTTTTCCTATTTTACGCTTTGATGGCGGGAGGTTCGTTTCGGTATGAAGCTGCATCAGCAATTCCTTCGGCTCCATTCCCATTATGGAAGTATGCCGTCCGTCGACATGACTTTGGATGAGCTCGCCCAAGTGCTGGAATGTACCCATCGCAATGCGACGAATATTGTCCGTAAGATGAGCGATTGGGGTTGGATATCCTGGGACGCCTACCGTGGGCGAGGACGCCGCTCCCACCTGCGGTTCCTTGTTCAGCCCGAAGAAATCGCGGTACAATCCATGATGCAAGCCATCAACCGGAAGGACATCACGCGCGCAATTGATCAGATTAGAATCCATCGGCAATCCTCTGCCCTGCAAGGGCATCTGCAAGACTGGCTGCTCACGTATTTCGGCCACCACTCCGAGATCAGGAGCGACCGTCAGATCGACACCCTTCGCATTCCGATTCGTCAACAGCTTCACACCGTCGATCCTCTCTATATGAATCTCCTAGCCGAATCCTTTGTGTCCAGCCACGTGTTCGACGGACTTGCACGAAGAACCGATCAGCGCGATGGGATTGTTCCGGGTATCGCCCATGCTTGGGAGGTGGATGCCGCTCGTACGAAGTGGACTTTCCACCTGCGGAAAGAGGTTTTATTCCATCATGGCAAAGTAATGACCGCCGATGATGTCGTCTATACGTTCGAGCGATTGATCCGGTCGTCGCGCAGAACGTTGTACAGCTTTATTTTCAAGCAAATCAAGCTTGTCAGTGCCCTTAGCCCTCTGACCGTGAGCTTTGAGCTGGAAGAGCCTAACGAGTTGTTCCTTCCATTCTTATGCACGAGCCGGGCTGCCATCGTTCCGAAAAATTTGAATCATTTGGGCAGTCAGCGTTTCGGCAAATCACCTGTAGGGACGGGACCGTTCAAGATTACGGAGATGAATGAGGGGATTTGCGTATTGGAGGTGTTCAGTCCTTATTTCCAGGGACGAGCTCATCTCGATCGGGTGGAAATCGTGCACGTTCCGTTGGATAACGAGACCGGATACAACGATAACCTTTCTCCCTTTCATGTCATACCTAACCCTTCCACCGCGGCCAATACCTTAAGCTACATCCACTCGGAGACGACCGTCCGAAAGTTCATTACGTGCAATACCAAAAAGGCCGGACCGTTAAACGATCCGACCGTTCGCGCGCGTTTATTTGCTTGCCTTCGTACGGAGGTGCCTGTGTCTGCAGTAGAGGACGGCGACCGCCCATGCGATCAGCCTACTCAGCTCACTCTCATTCAAATCGCTACGATTCCTCAATACCAACAAGACGCAGATGCCTTGGCCGACAAGCTGGGGAAATCCGGTTATGCGTGCAAAGTCGTATCCGTTTCCCCCGAGGAATTCAAAGGAGCCGTTCGGTTAGAGTCGGACTTGATCTTGTTCTCCTTGCTGCGCGATCAGGACGAGCAACTTCGCCTGTTCGACCTCTATTTGACGATAGCCGAGCACGTCGAGCCCCATACCCGAACCGATATCGAGCTAGCCCTCGCCGCTGCCAAGAAGGAGCCAGATCCCAGAACCCGGGCGATCTATCTCGACAAAATCGAGCAGGTTCTTATCAAAGAGCACCAATTGTACATTCTATCTGAAAAACCTCTGCCCACCGCTTTTCTTCCATCCGTTCGGGGAGTCACCTTTAACTCACAAGGCTGGGTGAATCTTCGCACGATTTGGTTTCCTCCGAAAGAGCACCTTATTTAGGACTCTCATAGGTGTAACTTAACATCTGTTAGTCTGACTTCTCAGCTGTTATCGCTGTTCGGTAACCCAATCGGCTCAGTGAATCCTACCTCGTTTATATCCTCAACTTCCCTTTTACCCGAAATCCCCGTCACTCAGGCGAATCGTCGATCAAGCACCGTTAGGCGAAGTATGCCTTCAAACCCCTTTTGCCCGAAATCCCCGTCGCTCAGGGAAATATTTGAAGCAACGTTTATTGCTATACGAACCAGATTCCCTCCATAGGAATTGTTGCTCAACAAACGATTATCCTCCGTAATCATGAACTAGCTGGCGATGACATGGTTTTGAACGGCTGTTCGAGGAAGGCGATAGGATCGACGGTTCGTCGTTGCAATCAACTCCGGGTATGTTATCGTCGATCGGGTCGCACAATCCTGTAACAAGATTTGACAGATGGCCTCCCCTTTACGGTTATACATATAGCAGTAATGATCCAAATACACCTGCAAATGCTTAGGACCTATGCCCCCGAATTTCCAACCAAGCCACCATCCTGCCGCTCCGCATACGCCGCGCAGTGGATGTCCGAGGATTCGGTTCTCTTTTTTGTCATAGCGACGAGCAATGATCGTCTTTGCCGCAGGGACCACGAATTGCGCGATAAAAGGCGCTACATCTGGCGAGGTCCGCCTGTCCGGAAGCGTCTTCTTGTCGAACCATTTGATTTTAATGTGGGTCTTCTCTCCATCTTCGGCTTCCGAAACGCCGGCCAGCAGCGCTTGCTCCTTCTTCTGCCACTCCCCGCTTGCTAGCGGAATTCGAGGATAAAGTACCGCATCGGTCACTTTGACAAGCCCGCTCAGCAATACCTCTGCCTCCGCCTGAGACATGGCATAGCGTAGCTTGTGGCAGATGAGCCAGGCTGTTTTATAGGTAACGCTAATGATCTGAGAAAGTCGCAAAGCGTTAATGCCATCCGGGCGCGCATGAAGATAGATAGCCTGAAACCACAAACGAAGAGGCGTGCGGGTGCGCTCCATAACGGTACCGGAGGTCAAGGAAGGCTGGGCTTTACAAGCGCGGCATTCATAGAGGGGGAGACGACGCGTATGGATGAGATAAGCTTGCGAGTGCCCGCAGCGTGGGCAGCGGAAACCGTCCGGCCATTTCGCCGCGAACAAAGCGGAAATGCAGTCGGCCTCTGTGGCATACAGGTCGCAGAAAGCTTCGAAAGAAACATTTTCCATCACGCACACCCCTATCACGAACGTTTGTTCCTATCTAAATTTTACCAAACATACGTTCGTACTGCAAGCGATATTTCAAGTTTTATCCATAAATTAATCAGTCCTGAGCGAGCGGGATTTCGGGTAAAATAATCAGTCCTGAGCGAGCGGGATTTCGGGCAAAAGGTTGGTTGGGGGCACTAGGAGCGTGATGAATCACTTAAACTTTCTTAACTGTCAAATAAACGGCGGTAAACGTTTGTATCGAGCGATCAGATGAGTATAGAGACATTCAATTTTATACTTTATGATCGTCCCAAAAAAACACTGACCGAATGCGGTCAGCGTTCTTTGGTTCAGCAACCCTAACTAAATGTTTTGCGATGCTCCTGCTCATACAGCTCCGGCCGGCGGTCGTAGAAAGGAGCTACCGTGCCGCGTTCGCGGTTCTCGCGAAGCTTGTGGAAATCGACTTCCGCGATCACCGTCATATCATCGCCCAGTTCCCCGACTATCAGTATACCGTCCGCGGCAAAAGGAGTATCGCATGGCGTGAACACACCTGCTTGGCTGTACCCTTGGTCAACCTGAGGACGATCCTCCGATAGAGAGCCGACCAATCCGCTCAACACGACGAAGAGCTGATTCTCGATCGCTCTAGCCTGACAGCAATGCCGCACGCGATAATAACCATGAGTGCTATCGGTGTAGGACGGACAAAGTATCAATTCCGCCCCCCTAAGGGCCGCAACCCTGGCTAGCTCAGGAAATTCGATATCGTAACAGGTCAGTATAGCCATGTTGCCCCACTCGGTCTCGAAAACATTCAGCTCATCCCCTGCCGCTAAAGGCCAGCGGATCTGCTCCTCCGGCGTCAGATGCAGCTTGCTTTGCGTCTCGATCCGGCCATCGGGGAAGAAGAGGAACGCCTTGTTTACGTACTCGTGGTCTTTCTCAGCCTTGCAAATATGCGTTCCAGCAAGGATGGCAATATTCCATTCCCTGCTCTGCCGTTGGAAAAACTGCACGTATTGCTCTGTACGATGATCGAGAAAATGGCACGCTTCATCATGGAGCATCGTATGTTCAAGGCTAAGCAGATGCGCGGTCACATATTCGGGAAAAACGATAATCGCCGCCCCCTTCTCGGATGCATCGCGAATCTTCGCCGTGATTCCCGTCCAAAATTGCTCTTCCGATTGAATATCGGTAAGTCCGTATTGTGTCGTTGCGATCGTAAGATTTTTCATATGAACCAATGTCTGCACCTCTGTCTAGTTATGAACGTATTTGTAGCGAATAAATATCGGTGCGGCGATCTCTGAACGTCAATGCGTCCGTGGACTTACGATACCGCTGCAACGTTTCCATATCCACTTCCACCATGATAACCGTTTCCGTGTTCTCGCTGCATTCGCCCGCAATTCCATCTCGCGAGAACGAGAAGTCCGCCGGCGTATAGATGCCCGATTGGGCGTACTGAATATCTACGTTGTCTACGTGGGTCAGATTCCCTACGGTGCCGGCTGTGACCGTAAACACTTGATTCTCGATGGCCCTTGCTTGCGCGCAATACTTGACCCGAAGGAATGTTTGCCTATCCTCCGCGCAGAAGGGCACGAAGATGATCTGCGCTCCTTCTTCCGCGACGATACGGGAAATTTCCGGATACTCGATATCGCTGCTGAGCTGGATTGAAATTTTGCCGCAGTCCGTATCGAACACTTGCAGCTTGGAGCCGCCATTGATGCCCCACCACTTGCGCTCGTTCGGGGAAATATGGAGCTTGTACTGCTGCTCGATCGAGCCGTCCCGACGGAACAAATGCGCCACATTGTAGATGCGGTTATTATTTTCCACGAAGTGAGATCCGCCTACGATATTCACGTTATATTTGACCGCTAATTCCGAGAAAAGTTCCACGTAATTCGTCGTGAACGTGCTTAATTTCCGAATCGCCAAGCTCGGAGAGCGTTCATCCAGAAAAGAAAGCAGCTGCATCCTGAAATTTTCCGGAAATACGGCGAAATCCGATTTGTAGTCCGACGCGACGTCAACGTAATGCTCGCATTGCGTGGCGAATTCCTCGAAGGAGTCGATCTTCTTCATCATATACTGAATGACGCAGATGCGGACGGGAAAAGACATTTTATAATGAGTTTTATTGATGTTCGGTTTGTATTCGATATTATTCCATTCTAGCAGAGCCGCATAGTTCTTGGAATCCGCATCGTCGGACAAATAATTGGTTATAATCCGCTTCAGGGTGAACCCGTTCATCATCTGGAAAGTAAGGACGGGGTCGTAAATGTTCTGCTGCAGCACTTCCTCGGCATAGTCTCTGGGTGACATTTTGTCGCTATAATGGTGATAACCCGGAATGCGTCCCCCTACGATAATACTCTTCAGGTTGAGTTTCTCCGCCAAGCGCTTGCGCGCCTCATACAATCGTCTACCGATCTTCATGCGACGGAAGTCTGGGTGGACCATGACCTCCATCCCGTAAAGGCTCTCTCCGCGTCGGTTATGATTCCGGATGTAACCCTTGTCCGTAATTTCCGAATACGTATGCTGCTCCAGGTAATCGTCGAAGTTAACGATCAGGCTCGAACAAGAGCCAATAATCTCGCCATCCAGCTCGACGCAGATTTGTCCCTCGGGAAATATTCGAATGTGGCTCTCTAGTTGATCCTTTGTCCAAGGGTGCATATTGGGGAAGCAAATGTTTTGCAGCTCGATGATTTTATCGAAGTCTTCTCGTTCAATATTACGGATGATGATTTTCTTCTCGAATTGGGAGATTTGGTCAGTTGTCATAAAGACTCCTTTTTGTGGACGTTTATCTATATTGTACCCAATAAGAATATTAACCATATTATTGGACTGTTGACGCTATGTAAAAGAAAGTTGACCATCTCAGGAGCCGATTCAAGCAGCTCTGGCCAAAAAATCAGCACTACCTAGTGGCAGTGCTGATTCGCTAACTATTCAGTTACTACTCCGGCTTTCGAAATCAATAACGACCATCTGATGGCATTCCAGCTTCGGAACGACATAATCGATTTTCTGGCCATTTTGTTGATAAGGAATCGGAGTCATCTGCGGAGCCAAATACACCTGTTTCGCCATATCCTGAACGATTATACTCACCGAGATATCATACACCGGTAATATATCCTCAATAATCTCAACATTCTCTCCCCGTTTAACCGGAGAAGCGTAGAGCAAATGGTTAACGATTCTTCCTTGCGCTTGCTGCTCCTGAAGGGTAACAATACCCTGCGCAGGAAGGTTGGTCGTTAGCGTCTTGTCCGGCAGCAGCCGATTTAGAGCATACACCGCCGTTTCCTTAAGCGACAAACTTCCTTTAACGGCGTAATCCTCAAAAAGGTTCCACGCGATATAAATGCCCTTGTCGCTCTCGACCATACCAGGGCCGCCGTCATTCATGCTGCTTGGCGTATGTTGGTGCGAGCAGAACGTGAATACGTCGCGGTTAAAATACGGATCCTCGCGCCGTCCGATCTCCGTTCCCCCATTCAAAGCAACCTTCTGGCCTTTCGCGTACATGATGAAAGAGGAGTCGCCTAAGTTGGCCAACGAAAACGCTGGGCGGAAATAATCCGGCTGATAAGGATTTTCCATGATGCGCTTAACGCCTAGATTGATGACAAATTCATTCCCCGTCGGATCCAATCCGGATTTGCCCGTCGCCAGCACTTTCCCGCCTTGATTGAAGAAATCGTCCAGCTTAGCTTTCAATTGATCGGAGATAACGATCTGGTCCGGCAAAACCAATACTTTGTACGCTTTGAAATCGACATCCAGATCGACGACATCAAATAAGAATTTGCCTTCCAGCAGCATCCGCACCGCTCCCGCATCGGCTCTGCCGGTAAACATAGAGCTATCCGCGCTGCCTACTCCGGCTGCCTCAGCCGTCAATAAAGCAACATCCGCGATGTTAACCGTATCCGTAATCCAAGCCTCTTTCTGCTCCACTTCCGAGTAAGCCGCACCGATCAGCTCATAAGTGCCTCGATCCATCAAGCCTTCGGGGTGCAACTGATCTCCGATCGAACAACGCGCCCCGTTCGCCAGGCTTAATGCCGTTTCATAACGCAAAGCGTTCGGATGTTTGTATCCGCCGAACTCTCCCCAGAACGTATGGAATTTGCCGGTCATCCCCAGAAAATCCATGCCGAGCAATTGAGCATAACGGGCCGACAGCGGAAAATGGTCGTAACCCCAACCGCCGGTCGGCAACGACTCCAACTCCAGGTGAGAGTTCATTGCCGCCAAATCCCTGCGCCCTTGGGAAATGTGTCCCGCATTATGGAAGATCGGCATATCCGGTTTGATGGCATGAACCGCTTCTTTAATCCGGCGCGTATAGTTGGCATAAATTCGTTCACCTTGAGCGACCACGTCGCTCTTGTTGCGAGGATCTTTCCCTTCTGCTCTCAGATCAGCCACGCAAGTATGACAATAACAAGTACGTACCCCTACGATATCCAGGAAAATGCCGTCGCCGTCATATTTCCGCACGGCTTCCTCTACTTGGCTAACCATCAGATCAAGATAAGGCGAATTCAGGCAAAATTGATGCCAGCCCGCCGTCATAAACCCTTTAACCCAGTTCGTCTGGTCGTTCTCGTCCCGCATCAACCACTCCGGGTGGTGCCGCGCCAACTTCTCGTCAAACCCTACCGATAGATACACCGGAGTTTTTACGCCAATCTCATGAGCGGCTTCAATCTGTGCCCCGAGCAAATCGAAATCGAGGTGGGGATGCATCTCGTTCGTTTCCGAAGGAAAATAAGCCCAACCATGATGGCATTTGGCGAATATCGTAATCGAATCGACGTGCCCTGCCTTCAGCATTTCTTGAAACTGCGACTTGGAAAACCGCTTGCCGATATCCTTGATCATTTCGGACGTATGGAAGTCCAAGTGTATTTGTCTAAACCGCATCCTCAATCTCTCTCCCTTCAACGTTCCCTAACACTTTACTATGCTTTCACGGCGCCCGAGCTCAGACCGCCTTCGACTTTTTCTTGGAACAGCAAATATACGACAACCGTTGGAATGATCGTTAGCATAATACTCGCGAAAGTAGGTCCCATCTGGGCCGATCCCCGTTCTCCGACGAACGACATCAAGGCCATCGAGATGTTGTACATATCCCTGTCCGTGATCAGAATGACGTTCCATAGGAGGTCATTGTAGATGCTGAAAAACGCCAGAATTCCGGCAGTCGAAATCGCGGGCATCGCCAATGGAGCCAATATTTGAAACAGAAACCGGAATGGACCGCAACCATCCATTAATGCGGATTCGTCGATTTCCTTGTGAATGCCTTTCATAAATCCGGTAATCAAGAAAATCGCCAGAGGCAATTCGAATACGCCGTAAAGAACCATCATCACGAAGTAGTTATTAAAGCCGCTAATGCTGCCGATCATTCGCGAAATCGGAATGACCAAGGAGAACACCGGGATCATCAAACCAAGAATAAAATAAATATATACGAATCCGTTTATTTTCAAATTAAATCTCGAGAGCACATACGATGCCATAGTACCTAAAAAAAGCGTCACTACCGTACCGGCAATCGCATATAAAAACGAGTTTAGAACGGCGTAATGGATATGCGCATCGGTAAACGCCATTTTGAAGTTGCTCCAAAGCCATACGTCGGGCAAAGCGAATATTTTACTGCTGTAGATACCCGTGTTGTCCTTAAAGGAGGATAACAAGGAAAAAACGAGCGGATATATTAATACCAAGGAACATATCGCCGAGAAACTGTAGACGCCCAACCTTCTAATGCTTGTCATTTGCTGTATCACCTGCCGATCTCGATTATCTTGCGTCACGGGTGTTCATCAACTGATTTAAGAGGACGGTCGATAGCAAAGCCGCAACGATAATAAATGTTCCTATACTGTTCCCTACTCCGAAATTGTTGTATTTAAATGACTCGTAATACAGCAATGTCGTAGGTACATCCGTCGCCCCGTTCGGACCGCCGTTCGTCATAACGAAAATTTGCCCGAATACCCTCAGTGACTGCGTCACAGCCAAGATCGAGAAAATTTTGATCGTTTCCTGCATCAAGGGTATCGTAATGTATTTAAGTTTCTTAAAGCCGGTCGCTCCGTCCAATGACGCCGCCTCGTAAAGATCTTCCGGAATGGCGACAAGTCCGCTGGCGAAAATAATCATGTTCAATCCGCAATAAATCCACGCGTTTACGATGACGACCACGTAGATGGCTATGGCCGGTTCCCCGAGCCAATCCCTCGTTAACGAGCTCATGCCCAGCGCGGAGATCACGGCGTTAACAAGTCCTCCGTCTCCCTTCAACAGAAACTGCCACATTAAGCCGACAGCGGTGAGCGGAAGAATGGACGGCATGAAAAAAGCCACTTTGAAAAACCGTTTGCCTTTCAACTTGCTCGTAATAATGAGAGCAAAGGTGAACGCAATGGGCAAAATCAAGACAAACGAAGCAAGGATAAATACGCCGATGTTTTTCAAGGAGCGATAAAACTCCGGCTTATGAAACATCTCGTTGTAGTTTTGCCAGCCGACGAACTCCAAAGGTACGCTCTTTATGCCATTCCAAGTAAAAAAAGACATGTACGCGGTCTGAAACATAGGAACGACGTATACGAGCGTGTACAAAAAAAATGCAGGCAGCAAGAAGGCAGCCGCAATCAAATAAGGTCTTCTCTTCGCCACATGAATCCCTCCATTAGAACCCGAATCCACCCCTTAAGATGGATCATACCGCCCGAAGACAGGCGGTATGATGTGTAGTTGCGTTCAATTTACTTGGTGTTGGAATCAACGAACTTCTGGATCGCATCGCCTGTTGTTTGCGGGCTGTTGCCGGCAAACATGCCTTGGATTTCATTGCGGGTTTTATCCAGCAACTGCGTGATCGGGCTGTACTCCGTGATCTCGCCTTTGAAATCTGATGCGGTTTTGAGCGCCGCCATATATTGAGCCGTAATCGGATCTACCGTAGCCGGATCCACTTCCATCTTAACCGGATAAACTCCGCCTTTGGTTTCCTTCAAGTAATACTGGAACGCTTCAGCCGATGTCATATATTTAAGCAATTTGATCGCCGCGTCTTGCTTGGCACCGGTAGCCGCTTTGGATACGGAATATCCGCCTGCGCCGCCGAACCAGTTGTCTTTCAAATCGGGCTTGTCTTTATAACCCGGGAACGTAATGACGCCGATTTTATCTGCAATCGGGGAAGCCGCCATTTGCGACAATGCCCATACTCCCTCGAAGTACATCGCGCTTTTTCCTTCAAAGAACATTGTAGATGCCGAATTGCCATCCATCGTCACGATATTTTTACCGAAAACGCCGGCATCCTGCCATTCCTTCATCGTCGTCAGCAAGGAAACCATATCTGCATCGTTCCACTTCGCAGTTCCGCTAATCAGATCCTGCGTTTTCTGGAAGCCGTATTTCTTAAGCGCCAGATTGGAGATCAAGTGTCCTCCGCGGAAGTTTTCTTTCTCTCCCATTGCCATCGGTACTGCACCGACTGCCTTGAACTTTTCTACCAACGCAGGAATTTCCTCTACTGTTTTCGGCACTTCCGCACCGGCTTTCTCGAATAGTTCTTTGTTATAATAAACAGCTACACTGTAAAATTCTGTTGGGACACCGAATGTACCCGGTACATCTTTATATTGCCATGTGCCTAGCAGCGGCAAGAAGTCTCCCGACCATTTCTTATCCGCGTCCAAGAACGGCTGTAAATCCAAAGCGACGTTCTTCGCATATTCCTTAAACGATTCCCCGCCGTAGTTCATCCAAATTTCCGGCAGGTTTCCTGTTGCCAGGCCTGTTTTGAATTTATTGTTAAAAGCGGCTTCATCGTTCAAGGATTCGTCCACTACCGTAATGTTCGGATTTTCTTCCATGAACTTTTTCAGCAAACCTTGATAGGCGGTTACGGTCGGACTTGTACCGGCAGTCCTCGTCATAATCCTTAACGTAACTTTCTCGTCTGTACTGCCCGTGCTTTGATTTCCTTCGCTTTGCGACGGTGCAGGTGTTGTGGAGTTGTCTTTGGAATTCCCACAGGCGGCCAAAACGGTGGCCATGACAACGATGGAAATAAGAATCAATGAAAGTGTCTTTTTGGTCACGATAGGTTGCCTCCCCTTTTCTGAATGCGGATACAAATATGAAACTCTTTGTCGGCCCGACATAACGTTATTATAAGGACGGCGCTTCCTTCGTTAAATGCAATATCTTTACCGCAGGGGGAATATTTTTAACATTCGTTAATCGGCAGCGATGAATTGTGACGGGGAAATGCTGTAATGTTTCTTAAATCGTTTGCTGAAATAATGAGTGTCTTTATAACCAACCGTTTCCGCGATAAAATACAAGTTTTTGCAGCCTTGCTCCATTAAAGTTTTGGCTTTTTCCATTCTGCATTTCGTTAAATATTCGACAACGGAGTAACCCGATTCGTGCTTGAAAATACGGCTGAGATAGCTGGGATTCACGAAGATGCTTCCGGCGATTTCAGTTAAATCCAGCTCCGCATTGGCATAATTAAGGTCAATATACTGCTTGGCTTTCTCCACCAGCTTAGCAGGGGTCGATTGCTTAAGATTGCTCGCCTGAAGGAGCACGTTGCGATAGGTGTCCTGAATCCAGCGCTCGATCTCCTCTATCGTTTCCAGTTCGTCGACGAGCCGGGCCGGGTTGATTTGGCTGATTGACGGGCTCAAATCGACCTTATTTTCCGCGGCGAATATGTTCAAGGTGACGATGAGCTCATAGAGAGTCAAATAAAGTTTGTCGATAGATTGCTTGTGCTCCACTATCGTATGAAGCCGCTTGTGCAATTCCGCCTCTAACGCTGTAGCATTGCCTAATCTTAATTTAATGATCATATCTTCACGGATGTACGAAAGATCATCGGATACCTTCATATCCGGAAGGGTATCGTAGCGGATGATCCTGTCTCCTCCGTAAATCGTTTTATGCTTGCATGCCGCAACCGCTTCTCTGTAAGAAGCCGCTGCGTCCGCGATGCTCTCCACGACGGATCCAACCCCCGCCGTCACCGTAAACTTCAAAAACCCGTTTACCGCGCGGATTGCATTCTGACACGTCTTCAGCATAAATCCAAGCTCCGCATTTACGCCGTCGTTCGCATGTACGTTGATTATCATAACGATCCTATTTTCTTCGTCATAAGTCATTTCGAAAGGTTTGACTCCACCCTCTACGAATATCTCGTTAAAAATATTCGATACGGCAAACCTTTTCCATAACGGCTTGCTCTCAGACCCCGCACCTATGGTCCTGTCGATACTGATGGCGATAACGAACAAAGGTCCGTCCCGCATCTGCGGGCAATAGATTAGGAATTTATCTTTTGCCGTTCCGGCGGCGGTCCCTTCCAAGTACGACTGAATAAATTTCCTCTTCAGGATGCTGTCGCTTTCCACTAAGCTTTGCTGCAAATGTACGTTCAAATGCTTCTGCTGCCTATCCGCCTCGATACGTTCATGCAGCCTCTTTAATACTTGCAACAGTTCGTCCATATTAATCGGCTTCAGCAAATAATCGGAAACGCCTGCTTTCAAGGCGGATTTCGCATAATCAAAGCTGCTATAACCTGTCAGAATGATGATCTTCACGTCCGGATAGCGATCCTGCACCGCTTGGGCAAACTCCAAACCGTCGATGATCGGCATGTTGATATCTACGATCGCCAGCTGCACCGGAATATGCTCGAGCATCATCAGCGCATCTTCGCCGTTGGCGGCTTCCCCAGCGATTTCATAGCCGAGCTCGTTCCAGTCCACGACCTGCTTTAATCTTTCCCGGACCAAATATTCGTCGTCGACGATTAACACTTTGATCATTACGCTTCACCCCGCGTCTCTAAAGTCGGCAATGTCAGCGTAACCCTTGTGCCTTTGCCGTATTCGCTATGAATGACCAAGCCGTACTCCGGCCCGAAATAAAGTTTGATCCGCTCGTCCGTGCTTTTCAGACCGAAGCCTCTGTTCTTATAATCCGAATCCGTATCCGAATCCGTATCCCCAATGCTGAAGATTTTGTCCAACTGCTCCTTCTTGATGCCGATCCCATCATCTTCAACGCTAATGACCAACTGCTCGCCTTTGACGCTGCCTTGAATATGAATATGGCCTTTCCCCCGTTTGTTCTTTAAACCATGGTAGATCGAATTTTCCACGATCGGCTGAAGCAGCAGCTTGATGGTCTTATATTTATATACCTGCGGATCGAAATCCAAAGTGTAGTCAATTTGGTCGCCGTAACGGATCTTCAAGATTTCCAAATACGTTTGCGTAATGACGATCTCGTCCTCCACCGAAATAATAGGGCTTCCTTTACTCAGCACTCCGCGGTAAAAAAGAGCGAGCTGGTTCACGATTTTCACGATGTCCGCATTTCTTTTCAGATCGGCAAGGCCGCAAATGCTTTCGAGCGTGTTATATAAGAAGTGCGGATTGATTTGCGACTGCATGACGGCGAGCTCATATTCCTTCTTCTTCTTCTGCTCGTCGATGATGTTCTCCATTAATACTTTGGTATTGCCGACCATCTTGTTGAACTCTTTCGCCAAGGCGCCGATCTCATCCCTCGATTTGATATCAAGCCGAACGTCGAGGTTGCCATCCTGAACGGACTGAACAGTTTTTTTAATTTTATTCAAAGGCTGCGTGATCGACTTGGCGATTAACAACGTAAGGATGACAGCCGCAATGACAAAAAGAGCGCCGATTCCGAAAAACTTCTCGGTCAGAATTTGATTGTCCTTCGTAATCTCATAGATCGGAACGATCCCGATGATGACCCAATTCAACCGCGCATACCCTCGCGATACGACCAGCACATCTTGTCCGTCCATATGAAATATTTTCCCGCCTTCATGGCTGAGCGCCCACGGAAAATAAACATCTTTGCTTATGGAAGAATACAGCCTGTCTTTGCGGGTATCGGAAGCGACCATTCCTTCTTTATTGACGATAAAAATATTTCCGCTTTCACCGATGTCGATATTCGCATATTGATTGGCGACATATCTTTCATCGATGGACAGTTGGAGCAACCCCAAGGGGCTTCCCGTTCTCGCCGAATTGAATTTCTGGAACAATGAAATGACGTTGCGGCTGTCATTGCCTTTCAAATAGTTGCTTGCATGGGTATCCTCCCAAGTGAGCCCGTAGAAGGAACCGGCGAATTTGCTGAAGTACGTAACGCTTATATTGGATATGTTGCCGAGATTTCCCGAGTCGTATATTTTGCGGTTAAGATCGTAAACGATCAAGGCATCGACGAACGTCTTGGAATCCACGATATTTCTCAACGATTCCTGCATGGCGAAATATTTATTGTAATTTTCCAACGGAATATCCGTCGGAGGCTCGCTTACGATTTGCTGAATCGTGTTGTTCGTAATCGCGATATTGGAGTAATTTTCTGCATTCTCGAATATGATTTCCAATTTCTCGGATACCAATTTCAGATTTTGCGCCGTGTTTTCAATGGCTTTATCGATAAGGATGCCCGATGAAATGCGAAAAGTAAAAATCGCCAGCAAAATGATCAGCAGCGACAATGTAAACATAAATGCGAGAGTCATTTTTTTCTTGATCGACAGCGAGTAATAATAATCCAGCAGTTTCTTCCTGAGCTTTGCGGGCATTGTTCTCCACCTTCCCATTGCTAATTTATTAAACCACAACCCGCTGCCTAATACCTAGCCCTCCAATTTATCACACGAAATATCACTTTATTTATCGAATCGACACTTCCTTTGTCACCCTTGAAGGTTGCAGACCGCCAGCCTCGAATTAGTAAGCAACCTTTTCGAATGGAGTGGTTATGATGACCGTAAAAACGAAGGATGCATCCGAGTTGCTAGGTGTCAGCCAGACGACCGTCAAAAGATGGGTTTCTTATTATTCCCCTTATTTCCAGAAGGACAGCTTTGGCCATTATCTATTCTCCGACCATGAAATCAGTCTGCTCCGATTTATTAAGGACCAAATCGAGCAAGGAAACACTTTGGGCCGCATTACGCTTCCGGTAAACCTCGTTTCCCCGTCCGAACGGAAGATTGGGTTAGTCCCTGCTTCTCGCGAAGATGATGACGTAATATCCCGCATTCGCGAAGTCGAACGCTCGTTGCAACAGAAAGCCGATGAAGTCGTATCCGCCCAAGTTCTGCAGCACCGTGCCGAGCTTGATGAGTTGCGGCTAGCGATCGCGCAGTTGGCAGCCTCCGTGGAAAATATGCAACGAACGGGAACGAAGCCTTCGGCACCGGAAAGTGACTTTCGTTTTCCCATCGTAGATAAAACTTCGACTCCCGCAAAAAAACGCGGCTTTTTTCGTTCTTTTTTCTAATAAATCGACGAATTCCCTCTAACTTTTCCCTGTCTTCCTCCGTCTAATAGATAACCAATAAGAACAGAAAGCGAAATCGGTCTTCTCGGGCGGGGATGGGGATCCCTCCTGCGCAGATCATCCCCAAACGCCTCTCGTTTCTGACTGGAAAGTGGAATTGTGGAGGAACAGGTTATGCGGGGAAAACGAACAAACAGAACGTACGCATTATCGCGTACGCTCGTCTTTATGGCGCTTGCCGTATGGTTGGGCGGATGCTCAATCGCGCAGCAATGGGATGGCAACGGATTGTCGGGGCCCGGCATTGCGGATGCCGCTCCCGCGACGGAAACATCCGTACCGAATGAAACAGCGACGCCGGATGTTGTCAAGCCGGAGCAACCGGCAGTAAAACCGCCCGATAAGGAAATACCGGCGCCTTTTCCAATCGTACCGAACCCGGAAAAGTACAAAAATAAAAAACTCGTCGCCTTAACGTTCGACGACGGTCCCGACGGCAAATATACGCAGCAGATTCTAGAAATCTTAGAGGAGTACAACGTTAAAGCTACGTTCTTCGTGGTCGGCTTACAGGTTGAGAAGTATCCGGAAATCGCGAAGAAAATCGTGGAAGAAGGACATTCCATCGGCAATCATTCCTGGTCGCACAGGGATTTGTCGAAGCTCTCAAGCAAAGCGCTCGATAACGAGCTCAACAAAACCCAACAAGTCATTCTAAATGCTACGGGAGTTACTTCGCTATTGATGCGGGCACCCTACGGGGCGATATCCAACGCTTTATTGAATTCCGTTCACCAAGAAAACATGAAGCATGTTTTCTGGACCGTCGACACTAGAGATTGGGCTGGCAGTTCTGTCGCGGAAATGCATAAAAACGTGCTCGCCCACACCCATAAAGGCGGAATCATCCTCATGCATTCATTCGGCGGCCGCAAGCATGCGATCGATCATACCGTGAAGCTTCTTCCTATCATCATTAAGGACCTGAGAGAGAGGGGTTATGAATTCGCAACCGTCGAACAGTTAATCGAATCGGGCCAGGCCCATTCTTCCGTGGTCAAATAAAAGAAAAATAGCTAGTCACTTCCCTTGATTGCATGGGCGGTGACTGGCTATTTTTCGATAACGCTATTCTTTACGTCATATACATAAATTTTCGTGCGATAGAGGTCCCTGCATGTAATGATTTTGTCCGGCTGCCAACCGGGCAACGAGAAGCAGACGCTTATTATTCGTGCTCCCGGTTTCAGTTGTTCTTGAAAAATAGGGCTTAACCGCTTCATCGCGCCTGGGTATAGGTAACAGAGGACAAGTTCAACTTCCTCATACGAGTAAGCGTAGAGATCGCCCCGGACAAAAGTAACCGACGCACGGGAGAGCCGCGCTATAAGCCGAGAAACCCACAAAGGGACCGCTGAATTCTCAATGCCGACAATCCGCCAACCTCTACAGCGCTTCGCGACATGAAGCGCAAGCGTCCCCCAGCCCGAGCCCGCCTCTACGATTACACCTTTTTTCGATAACCGACTAATCTCTTCCGCCACGGCTTGACGCACAGGAGCCGATGAAGGCATCGGGGAAATTCCGTTCTTCCAGCTTACGTATACGATAGACAGCGAAGCCCATAACACCGCCGCTAACAGCAAGATGGACAAAATTTGATATAGATTATCTAACATCGTCCATTTAGCTCCCCACTCTGCCTATGGTAAAATATTGCACAACAGTTAAAATCCCGAGCTAGAAGAAGGGTGATCATGGTGCATGAAATAGAAACCGACGGGATGATGAGCGGATTCGACATACGGGAGGAACAGTTTCTGGTCGGTCGGAAGGGGCAACTGGAGCGGTTTAACCGCTATCTGACCGGGGAAAGCGACTCAGAACATTCAATCTGGAACATCTACGGAACGGCGGGCGTAGGCAAGAGCTTCCTCCTCGATTCGTTTCGCCGGAAAGCGCGGCTGGCGGGTGTCCCCATGCTCCATCTGGACAGCCGCGACTTCAATCATAAGGGCGAGCTGTTGTGCCGTCAACTGCTCCGTCAGCTGCTTCCGCAGCAGGAGGAAGGCAACAGCGACGAGCAGCTGCTGCCGCTGGAGGCTTGCTTGGCTCAGCTGAAACGGCTGGCTCAGACGACTCGGGTCGTGCTGGCTTTCGATACGTATGAGGAAATGGGGGAGCTAGACGGTTGGCTGCGGGAGAGGCTGTTCAAGCGGCTCCCGGACAACGTGCTGCTTATTCTTGCCGGCCGCTATATGCTGAGTGACCAGTGGATTCTGTCCCCGGCTCTGAGAGAGCGAATTCTCTATATTCCGCTTGGGAATCTGACCGACGGCGAGTGCGAAGCTTACCTTCGCCGTTCCGGCATCATAGATGACAGGCAGATCGCGCAAATTCAACTGAAAACCGGCGGACATCCGCTCGCGCTATCGCTTGCGGCTTCAATGCCTCTGCGAGTCGAATGGACAGATCAGCCGACGGAAGATACCAGCTGGTTCGACCTTCTGGTAAAAGCCTGGCTGCGCGAGGTACCGGATGATCGGCTCCGCCGTATGGTCGAGGCGGCAGCCGTTTTGCTGCATGTCAACCGAGAAGTGCTGGCCTTCGTAATGGAGGCAGACGTCAATGATGAATCGTTCGACGCGCTGATCTCCCTGTCCTTTGTACGCAAAACAAGACGCGGCTGGATGCTGCACGATCTGATGCGATTGGCCGCACGCAAGCAGTTGGAGGAGCGGACACCGGAATATTTGCACCGATTGATGGGCAGATCGGCGTATTATTATGCCGATCTGCTCCGACGGATCTCAGGCTCCCGCAGCACGGAATGGGAAGTAGGCGAGCTGTTCTACTATACGACGGGGAACAGCATGGTGCGGGCTTTAATTCAATCCTCCTCCAGAGGCCAGTACGCCTGGGAGGCGCTGACGATGACCAATATCAGGGAAGGCGAAGCTTACCTGCGAAGAAGAGGGGAAGCAGCGACAGCTCTGTTGCTCTCCGGATCGAACTCCGAGACGGATCAGCGCTATCATGAGTTCGTAGCCATGGAGGATATGAAACTGACGATCAAGGATTTCGATCTGCATTCACTGGTCGAACTCGATCGGCAGTCGGTCATGCTGCTTCGCTCGGGAAGCGGTGAAGCTGTCGGACTTGCCTCGATTATCCCGATCCATTCAGCTACCCTGCCTTATTTGATGACCGACCCTTTCTCCTCTCCATATCTGTCTTCCCTGCCACCGGAGGACCTGAAACTTCTGGCGGTTGAACCTTCGGGGCAATCGGGATGGTTTATTCGCACGATTGACTACGTGGACTGGCAAAATGTCGATCTGATCATCGAATCGATGTATTTGATTTTCTCCTACTTGTGTTCGGGCGGCCTGTTCATCGCTTCACCGCCGCCTATGGAGTTTTTTAAATCCGCTCATCTGAATATGGGCTTCAAAATTGCGCCCGGCATCTTCCATCTTCATTATGACGGCAGGACGCCGACACCTACATTCGTGCTCGACACCCGCGGAGAGAAGCTTGAGCAGTTTCTTCGATTTCTGCTTAAGCAGGGTGGATATTCCGATCCTAGGCCACGCCTGCCGGATGGCATGCTTGAGCGACTGACGGAGCGGGAACGCGAGGTCGCCCTGCTCGCGCTTGAAGGCTTGACCAACGGAGAAATCGCCAATGCGCTCTATATTAGCGTGGTTACGGTGAAGAAGCATATGGGTTCCATATTCGGCAAGCTGGCTGTAAAGAATCGCAATCATTTGATCAAGCTTCTCGTCGGCAAGTCTTGAGCCAGCGTGCATAAGCATCTGCCCCATCGGAGGATCAATATTATACTAAGGTATAATACCTTCGGGTTTGCGGTGGCGGGCATCGTCTATCACTTGTTTCAAGGGCGGGGCGCAGTCGGTTGTCCGTCATTCACTTCTTGCTGCACAATATCGGTCTGCCCCCGATGATGCTAGGATTGTTCCTGTTGATCAGCGGAGCGGAGTCATTCGAGTTCCTCATTCCGATCGGCGCGATTCTGGTTGTTCTTAGCGTCCTCCTGTTCGCGATCAATGTGCTGATCAATATCCGTTCGTCGGCGGGCGATAGATAGAAGCTCCAGAAGATCATAAGAAGAAGCCGTCAGCATTCTCCATATGGAGAATGCTGACGGCTTCTTTTCCTACGAAGAGTAATGGTGCGACCCCTTAATGACTCTATTTCGCAATACCGTTCCTGATACTTTTCAATCTTTCATTCATTTTATCCACAATAGGATTATGCGGTATTTCATTCTCCTTAAACGCACTTTCTAGTACTTCACTTTGCTCCGATAGGATAAGGCTTTCGGGAAGCTTGGCAAATTGATTCCCATCCCAATCTTTGGCATTATCCCAATTCAGCCTATTCGAATATTCCAATAGCTCCGTATCAAACATGGGATCTACGGAAACCCACTCGCCCTCAATCATAATGGCAGGAAAAAAATGACCTATAGGTTCGCTTTTAAACAATTCCAGTATTTCCTCGGAGAAAACGGGTTCCATCACTTGAATATCAATAATGCTATATTTTATGCCGGCTTTTATGCCTTTCTTTCTGCATAGGCCAACTAGAAGGTTTGTTTTATGGTAACATTGCCCCTTCTTTTTGATTGCCGTATCACTGATTTTATCTTCAAAAGGACTAAATTCGAATTGAATAGAGTCTCTAACGAAATGAAACGCGTTTTTGACAAAAGTAGCGTCGGAATTGTCCGTGTTGAGTTCATCAAACAAATCATCAATAACTGCGTGATCGTAATCAATAACGTTTGAGCTTGTTAAATAATTCATAAGATCCCCCTGTCTTATCACTACATTACCAACTCACAACTCCGTTCTCATTGTAGAAGCCGCCGGTAGCTTCTTCTGACGGCAAAGTAGCCAAACGGACTGCCGTTTGGGCGCCTTCTTGCGGAGAGCGAGAACCGGAGTAGTTGGTCATGCTTGTGGCGCAGTAGCCGGGATCCGCTGAACTTACTTTAATGGAGGTACCCCTCAGCTCGTTCGCGAAGAATACGGTCATCGCGTTAACGGCTGTTTTGGAAGAATTGTAGCCAAGAACGAGAAACGACGCCAGCTCGAAGTTAGGATCGCTGTTTAGCCCAAGCGAGCCCAGGGAACTGGACATATTCACGATCCTTCCGCTTTCGGAACGCCGCAGCAACGGGATCATCGCCTTCGTAACCCTAAAAACACCGAAAACATTCGTATCGTACACGGCTTTCATCGTTTCCACGTCGAGGCTGCTCGGCGGGCTTTCCTGCAAAAATATTCCCGCATTGTTGATTAGGATATCCAGCTTGCCGAAGGTCGTTAAGATATGAGCGGCAGCGTCATCTATAGTCTGTTGATCGGTTACATCCAATGGTACGAAATATGCGTTCACTCCTTGAGCGATGAGCTTCTGTACGGCCTCTTCTCCCCTTTTCTCGTTTCTCGCCCCCACCAAAACCGTAATTCCTCGTTCTCCTAACTGCCGTGCGATTTCAAACCCGATTCCTTTATTAGCTCCTGTTACTAGTGCAATTGTTGGGTTAACGACCATTATGCGATGCTCCTCCCGAATTTTGCGATTGTTTCCTCCTACTCATTATATTTCTGGATTTTTTTACCTAATAGTGACCCCTGTCATCGTTTTTGTCACTTCCTTGAATGACAAAGCTGCAACGGCAGACCTATATAACCTTATCCGGCGATTTCAATAACCCCTTTACTTTAACGTAACGTTACAGTTTACAATGGTTATGGAGGGATCGTTTAGAATGAAAATTAATGAAGTAGCCGCCAAGCTTAAAATATCTGCGAGAGCAGTACGCTTCTACGAAGAAAAAGGTTTGTTCTCACCCGCTAAGCAGGCAAACAATCTCTATCGCACCTTTACCGAAAAGGATGTATGGAGACTGCAAACCATTATTTCTCTTCGTGAAGCCGGAATGTCCATATCGGATATTAAGAGCGCATTGGAAACATGGGACGAGAACAACAAAGAGGAGCTTCAATATTATCTTGAGCTCCAGCGAACGGTCATGATGTCCGAGTGGTTGCAAATCAAACAGGTGATTGACACGACGGACCAGATGATCACGCTTCTCAAAACCGAGAAGTCCTTACCCCTAGAACATATCTACCGACTTGCGGAAGCTTCCAAGAAATTACGGGAACAACGAAGCAGTTGGACGGATAAATGGGATTTCAATTTATTAGCTTCCACCCATGATGAACAAGTAGCCAGTCATTCCGGACATTATGCGGATTATGATGAGGCGCTGGATATAATCGTTGAATCGATTGCGCCTGCTCAAAACGAACTGGGCTTGGACATTGGAACGGGAACGGGGAATTTGGCCGCGAGGTTTATGGAGCTGAATATCGCTATGTCGGCCGTTGATCAGTCCAAAGAAATGCTGCGGCTTTGCCAAAGAAAATACCCCGCTCTGGAAACGAGATTAGGGAATTTCCTTGCCCTCCCCTATCTCGAAGGACAATTTGATTTCGTCGTATCCAGTTTTGCCTTTCATCACCTGAACGATGTCCAACAGCTGCTGGCATTAGAAGAAATGCGGCGGGTTCTTAAGCCTCATGGGCGTATTTGCATAGCCGATCTCATGGTTTCGAATGCTCCTAGCGATGAAAACATCGATCAATACCCTTCCATTCAAATCTTGAATGATTGGTTTGAATCCAATGGATTCCACGTAAAATCTCATCAAATCAACCCTCTGCTTCATATCCTATATGCCTACAAGGAGGAATGCTACGATGCCGGATCATGATCACATCTATCAGCAGGAAGCGGCCAACTATCACGAGCTAATCTCGAAACAGCCTGATTTAACCGTATTCATCGAGGAAATCAGGCCGATCAGCGGATTGGACATTGTTGATATCGGAGCAGGAACGGGGAGGCTGACAACGGTTCTCGCGCCTAAAGCCAAATCGATAGTCGCGCTCGATGCCTCGGAAGCGATGCTAGAGATTACGGCGGAAAGGCTTCGCCAAGCGGATCTAACGAACTGGACAACGCAAGTATCCGATCATCGGAAGCTCCCGCTAGCCGATCAAAGCGCGGACCTTATCGTCGCCGGCTGGACAATCTGTTACTTGGGAAGCACGAACGTAAATAACTGGGAACAAAACATAAGCGAAGTTATAGGGGAAATCAAACGTGTGCTTAGACCGAATGGGACGGTTATTATTTTCGAGACGTTAGGCACTTGCTTTGAGTCGCCCAATGCTCCCGATTTTCTGCAACAATACTATTCTGCGTTGGTAGACACTTACGGCTTCTCTCACCGCTGGATTCGAACGGACTATGAATTCGACAGCATTCAACAAGCCGAGCGATTGACGCGGTTTTTCTTCGGAGACGAGGTAGCCGACCGGGTCATTGAACAAAATCTCGTCCGCTTACCCGAATGCGCGGGCGTGTGGTGGCTCGAACTCTAAGTCACGCTCCCCCCCTTCCTCCCCTATTTGGGGGATTTTTTTTCTACGACGGCACAATTAACGAACAATATCTATTTGATCCCACTGTGCCTCTAGCTGTTGCAAAAAAGTGTGAGGATTCCGGTTAAACCGTCTGCGTTGAACACCTTCGGAAAGGCGTTCGGCCCATCGTGCTCTGCGCTTTGCATATACTTCATAGCTGACAGTTCTCAGACGGGCGATGACGTGTTTTTGACGAAGCGCGTCGTCCACAAGTACAATCATTTCTCCGTTTCGAATGATGTAGCTGTTCCAATTACGAAGACCCGTGATTCGGCGATGACCTGCTTTCGTTCGGCGGAAAAATTGTTCCAGATCGTTGTTCGTTCACGGAATGTAATAATGATCGTAACAGGTAAACAGCCCTTTCCAGAACCCGCGGGAATAGCTGGTCACGTTATCGACCATGACGGAATCATTCTCTTCCGTATAGGTCTGTTTGAGCCAGCTCAACACATGGGCCATTTCCCATTCTACGGTTTCGCTCGTCTTATCTTCGCCTAGTTCCAGTGCTGCTGCAATGTAGGCAATCGGCGTCGCCCAGCGGCCTACGGCTTCATATCTTGAGGCTTGTTCATCAAGTTTACTGAAAATTCTGAATAGACCTTGAAGGAGATGTGGCTCTTTTTTTAGTCAAGCATCACGCAAGCGACGCCTGTATGGCCTGGGCGCGTTCATAGATCAACATGCCGGGTAACTCGAGTGGCGGTTCACCGTCTTCCAAGAGCAATGCGCGGATAGCGGCAACATACCCCTTCGCCACCTGCACTTCCGAGGGCACGGTTTTTTCCGCTGCTGCGCCCAATGAGTCAGAAGTCGCATCCTCGTTTGTCTGTGCGGCTTCCGTTGTTTTTTTCTCGGCCTTCTCGATTTTTCGCTCCACATCCCGCAAGCCGCGCATGCTCTTTTTCAGTTCCATTTTGAGCTTTCGATCCGCATCCACGACGGGCTTGGCAATGTCTTTCAGATAATGGTACTGGCAGTATTGATACGGCACGTCAGGCAAGAGGGATTCGAAAGCCTGCCGGATGGAAACCTGTCCGTCGCTGACGATGCCTACAACGGGAATACCCCATTTCGATAATCGGATCGATCAGCGTTCTCAGCTCGGCAGCGGCTCCGCTCTTCATGTTCTGAGCTACGAGAATCGTGCCGCTGAAGACTTCGCGAATGACATACAGCATCTCATTTCCCTTCTCGGGTTGGACACCGTCCATGGAAAGGATGCTCCCCCCATTTTCAGCAGTTGTCTCCGCCAAGCTTTGTCTGACATGATCGTCGAGGCTAGCTGCTAACAGTGTTTGATAACGTTCATATAGCGTCTGTGCATATCGTTCGCTGGTCACAATGCCACGTTCATTCAACGCATCCGCAATTTCCTTGCAAGCGCGGTGCTGCTTGAAGCGCAGCTCGCCAACGAGGCAGAGCACGTCGTAACCATAAGAAGAATGCTTCATGCTGAGCGCTTCCGCCTCCGCTGATTTATAGGCAACGCCAGCATACGAACAGCTTTCGTTGGGGCATGCGTAAGCCATGCTCCATGCATGAACGACCCCGGTTAGCGTTGAAATTTTCTTGTTCCATGCGTTTTGGGAACGTGTTAGCTTGATCCCGCAATGCGGGCAGTTATGCAATTCAGGTCTGAAGTATACTTTCGGCGCAGAACCGAGTCGATTTTTGGATAGCATAAGGGACCAACTCTTGTTAAATTCTTTGTCCCTTATACCTTCGACAATAGATAGGAAAAATCTGTTAGATAATTGAGCCGTCGTAGAAAAAAAACGCGGAGCCTGCATTGGTCAGTCGTAGAAAAAAAGTGCAACATTTCCGGTATTGTAGAAGTCTAAACAAGTGAAGTCCCATAATTTTGAAATTGATTCTAAAGTCCCTGTAAAAAAAAGGGTATTCCAAATATACTAAATATAGTAATATATAAAAAATTATGGGAGTGATGATCAAATGAGTTGGCGAGGAGCGTTGTTTAAGAAATGGGCAGTAGCTGCAGCATCCGTCATGCTTCTAAGTTTTCCGTCTCTCGCAAGTGCAAATGTTTCTGTTGGAGGCCAGAGTGCTAGCTTAACGGGACCAATTCAGGTAGTACAAGGTGCCCAGGCTACAATTGTAACGCCGAATAATTATCCGTCCATTACAGGCTCAGAGATGACTACGGCATGGAGCGCGGTTGGTAACTATACTACCATGACGATTGCTCAGACGGGCTTTGCCTTTGAACCTGATCTTGGGATCCAAGATCCGCATTACTTTTTTGGGTGGATGCCAAATTCAAGTACCTACCATGAAGTCACATCCACCGTTGGTCCGGCTCGAGGCAGTTCACATGTCTATATCGTTAAAAAGTCGAGTAGCGGTTATTGGGAAGGTTATGTCGGGTCTACCCTAATCTCTTCGACCAACGCTTCGATTGCGCCCAACTGCATTCAGTACTATAACGAAAATGATTCGTCAAGCACGAGCTACATCGGCACTTCAACGGATAAAATGAAAATAGAAAGTGTAACTTACTGGGATGGCAGTGCTTCCTCTTCGGACATGTCAAAGTGGGTATGGAAAAAGCCTACTCTTACCTTCACTAATGATACGGGCAGCTCCATCAGTACATCCAATTGGAGCTCTAGCGGCTACTGGTACTCTTGGGATACTTAGAAAACTGAAAGGACGAGGTGACTGACCATGAAAAGAAAAAATTGGATAACTGTACTTATGCTTGCCGCTGCTGTGACGGCTGTTTCAAGTTATGCCATTAAGGCGAATGCGGGGCAGGATAACTCCCCGATAACGGCACAAGACCAAGCTGAGCTTCTATTGGATGGCGTGACGCTCAAAAAACCGGATGTCGCTACTGCCCTCAGCAATGACCAAGCCATTTCGATTGCCTCGAAATACGCGCCAGGATATGCGAAGGAAGCCAATGAGATTAATGCGGAGTACCAACTCATGACGAACAATCAATTTGCATTGTTCTCGGATGCAGCCAAGGAAAAAAACCCGAAACTCAATGAAGAAGGTTTCCTGAAAGATACTCCAGTCTATATCGTAACCTTCAAAGGAATTACAAAAAAAGGGCATGCCCTCAGAGGTCAAGAACCTGTCGTTAATCACGAGTTCAATGTCGTCGTTGACGCAAACTCCGGTGAGGTTCTATACGCCTTTACGTATCGGTAAATACATGAACTTTAAGAAAGAAGCCTCCAGTCACATTCGTGGCATTGGAGGCTTCTCTGTAGCTGTATAACAAGTGTTAAGTCTCAGGGAACATGTTGGATGATGCGCTTCGCCAAAAACACGTCAAGGTTCGTTTGCAATCCGTGAGCTACGAAACCTATGCTGCGCTTAAGGTCCAGTGGAGCGCTCGCCTTCCTGACGGCGTCCAACGAAGACGATTTAATCGATCTCCACAGATATACCTACAGCAACTTGAGGATCGGTGGGAACAAATATGCGTTCGCTAATTGTGCCGTCATAGTTTTTTTTGCCGCGTACAGGTCTATATTTAAAGTAAAATTTAATATTCGACTCGGCGGGATGAGAATGATCGGTCAGAGCTTATACACGAACGACAGATTTCTCGGAGAACGGTTAAACCGGGACGTGTACAATCAGTCCATGCTTCTTGTCGTCCCTGCGGATTCGGTGCTTGACCGGGAGCAATTAAGCCTATTAGAAAAGCATCAAATTTTACTGGAAGATTACGATGTCACGATTACCCCTTCCTTTGTAGAGGATGTAGACTTCGAGCAAAGCGCGATGATGGATGAATGCATCCTGCAAATGGAAGGGATTTTTCAGGGGATGCGCCACACGCAAGAAGTACCGCTTCTGGATATTCGCCAGCCACAATATCATACCGATGATTCATCACACGACCGAGCACCAGAACCTGTTCGGTTTATTTGCTACGTTGCAATCCAAAGACGATTATACGTATCGGCACAATCTAGGGGTTGGAGTCATCTCTACCCTGATTGGCCAATGGCTCGATATGGAGGAGTCCGATCTATCGGAATTAACGATGGCGGCAACGCTTCATGACGTAGGCAAAGTGAAAATCCCTTTGGACATTCTGAACAAACCAGGCAAGCTAACGGATGAAGAATACGCCATGATGAAGAAACACGCCGAATTCGGATATGAAATCATCAAACAGACGCCGGGGACAAATCACAGACAGGCGTTAGTCGCTCTGCAGCATCATGAAAGGCAAGACGGAAGCGGTTATCCGCATGGAATTCAATCGTCCGACATTGACCTCTTTAGCCGAATCATAGCGGTTGCGGATATTTTCCATGCGATGTCCTCGAGAAGGTCTTACCGCAATGCGTCGCCGTTCTACGATATTCTGAGGCAAATGCAGAATGATACTTTCGGGGCGCTGGATCCGGAGATCACGCGATTATTTCTGGGGAAAATCATGCAGTCGCTCATCGGCAACGAAGTCCTGCTAGTCGTCATATAACCTCGAGAAGGACGGTGCCTCGATCATGAATTACAGAGGCAGAATACTAACGCTTCAGATTGCCGTTGCCATTTCTGTGCTTCTGTTTGCCGATTATTATTTAGAACAAGATTATACTGTAGTTGCGTTGACCTGCATGTCCGTTATCTATGCGTTTACTAGCTGGTCGCTCGGAAAAAAATATGACCAAGCCAAATACAATTCCGAGAATGATGCGCTAACCGAAGTTTACAATCGACGTTATGCCCTTCAAATCTTTCCAAAGCTCAAGCTTTCAGCCGATAGGAAGTCTGAGAAGGTAATGGTGTTCGTCCTTGATATCGATAATTTCAAGTCCATTAACGAAAAGCATGATCATGAGATGGGCGATCTAGTGTTACGGCAAGTTGCCAATGTCCTTACCGATTCCTTCAGGAATACGGATTATGTCATCCGGTGGGGCGGGGATGAGTTTCTGGTCATTATGCCGCGAGTAGACGAGAAGACCATTACCCTGCTGTATAGTAACCTCGAGAATAGATTGAGTCACATTAGCAGCTATACTTCAATCGAGATTTCCGTCTCCCTTGGCTACTCCGTCTATCCCGATGAAGGCAATCGCCTGGACGATCTCATTAAAATCTCAGACCGAAAGATGTTTTCCGAGAAAAAAAACAAGCCCAACCGCCGAAATCAAGAGGATGCTGCCCAACCCGTTCAAGAAGTGCAGTTATAACTCATTCTTAACCTTTGGTTGCTTCGACGCCGTTCAAAATGAGTTTGTAGCGGATATCGGCTTTGAGCGAGTCGGATACCGCGCAGTACTTTTTGCTCCCCATTTCAATCGCCTTCCAAATTCTGTAGTCCGGAATATCCCCGTCCACTTTGAAGGTCAACTCGATCGACGTGAATCCTGTCGGCATTTCTTCCTTACGGGCTCCATCGGCATCAATCTCGATATTCCGAATCGTTCCCAGAAATTGTTCCAAGATCATGGTAACGTCAATCCCGATGCAACCGGCTAAACCCGCTAGCAACAGTTCCATTGGTGTCGCGCCCTTGCCATCGCCGCCGTAGGCAGCCGTCGCATCCATACCGATCGGATAGCCAGAATCCCCCACCGAAGAAAATGCGCGTTTCCCTTGCCATGTTGTCGTTACTCTCATTGTGTATACCCGCTTTCTCACGTGAGATTAGTGATAATACAGTTAATAATCGCTGAGTTGGTTCAGAAACCTTCTCGCTCTTTCAGTTTGGGGCTCCCGGAAAAAGGCTGCCGGCTCAGCCTCCTCTACGATGCTTCCGCCATCCATAAACACGATTCGATTCGCAACCTGACGCGCAAACTTCATCTCGTGCGTGACGACAACCATCGTCATCCCTTCCTTCGCCAGCTGCCGCATGACATCTAGTACTTCTCCGACCAATTCCGGATCCAGCGCCGATGTCGGCTCATCGAACAGCATAATGGCCGGTTCCATGGCTAAAGCCCGGGCGATGGCCACCCGTTGCTGCTGACCGCCGGACAACCGGGAAGGAAATGCATCCTTCTTATCGGCCAACCCGACCCGCTCAAGCAGCTGTTCGCCGACCTGCACGGCCTGTTCGCGCGGCATTTTCTTAACGATCAGCAGCGATTCGATCACGTTACCGAGTGCCGTCTTATGCGGATACAGATTAAACTGTTGGAAAACCATTCCGGTTTGCCGCCGAATTTCCCGAAATTTCGCATGCTTCTCCCGAGATTTCATAGCCGCATCCACCCGGATACCGTTCACTTCGACGACGCCTCCGCTCAGTTCCTCCAACCCATTCAGACAGCGCAAAAGCGTGCTTTTCCCTGATCCGCTGGGACCGAGCAGAACGACGATCTCGCTTTTGGCAACCCGTAAATCGATATTTTTCAACACTTCCGCGTCATGAAATGTTTTCGATAGTCCGATCGTTTGAATCATCGTATGTTCACGTCCCAACCTCAATATGCCTTGGAAAGCCGCTTCTCGATCTGCTCCAGAATAGCCGAAAATACGGTGCTCATCACCCAGTACATAACAGCAATGCCCAGATAAAAAGGCATGTTCACATAATACTGTGCGATCAGCAATTGTGCGGACCGGAGCAACTCGGTTACGGCAATAACGGCAACGAGCGAAGATTCTTTGAGCATCCCGATAAAAGTGTTGCCCATCGGCGCGATGGCCACGCGGGCAGCTTGAGGAAAGACGATTCTTCTCAGAGCCTGCCACGAAGTCATCCCCGACGCATAAGCCGCCTCTGTCTGCCCTTTCGGTATGGAAAGAATCGCGCCGCGGAAAGTCTCGGACAAATAAGCGCCGACATTGATGCTTAGCGCCATGCAAGCAGCGGTTAACGAATCAAGGGTAATGCCGTAATCCACCAGCCCGTAATAAACGATAAAAATTTGCACGAGAGCGGGCGTACCGCGAATGACGGATACGTAAGCGCGCGCCAGCCACCGGATTGGACGGCTGCCTTTCAATCTGGCTAAGGCAACCGCGATGCCGATGATCAGTCCGAAAAAAATCGATATGACGGTGATCAACAGCGTATAATAGGCTCCTTTAAGCAGGAAGAACCCGTTATCCAATAAAAGATCCATAACCGCCGATTCCCTTCTGATTCCCTTGTTATTCCGCCGCTGGTTCCTCGCCGAACCATTTTTTGAAAATGGTTTTGTAGTTTCCGTCCGCTTTAATGTCCGTCAAAGCTTTATCGAGCGCATCGCGGAATTCGGGATTGTCTTTGCGAACCGCGACTCCGGCTTTATCGGCCTTAAGGGCTTCCCCGACGGCTTTGATCTTGAATCCGTTCTTATCGACGATTGGCTTCAAAGCATACAGGTTGTTGATAGTGGCATCGATCCGTCCGGCATTCAAATCTTGAAGCGAAGTAATGACGTCGTCGTAGGTTTTGATATCGAACTTCCCTATTTTAGGCAACACTTCTTTACGCAAATAAGTTTCATCGTTCGTGCCGAGACCTACGCCGATATTTCGACCTTTGAAATCTTCCAGCTTCGTAATCGAATCGTTATCCTGGCGGACGATGATTTTGACTTCGTTCGTAATGTACGGCTGCGTGAAGTCGATTTGCTGTTTGCGTTCGTCCGTAATCGTCACCTGGCTGATGATCGCATCGATTTTGCCGGCTTGCAGGCTGGGGATCAACCCCGAGAACTCCTGCGGGGCGAATTCGGCCTTAACCCCGAGACGCTTGGCGATTTCTTTAGCGATGTCTGCGTCGAAACCGTCGATCTCTTTGTTCTCATTCAGAAAGTTATAGGGTGCGTATGTGCCCATGAGCCCTACTTTCAAGACGCCGGCGCTCTTGACTTGGTTCAGCAGATTATCGGTGTTCGCAGTTCCGCTATCGCTAGCCGCAGGCGAGCTTGCAGCTTGATTGTCATTGGAGTTGGACTTAGAGCCGCATCCGGCGAGCGCCAGCGCAACAAGCAGGATGACGGATATCGTAAGGATCAATGAATTCTTTGATTTGGTAAGCATGGGTTATTCTCTCCCTGTTATCTATTTGTCTATAAGGTGCCCGGCTCTCGCCAGTTAAAACCATCAACCGTTATATGCCCAGCAATCCGAAAAATTCAAATCGGGCCGTTTCGGAAGCAAGCTGTTGAGCCGTTTTGGCCTGGGTACCGTTGCCGGGCAACATCGTCGCGAACAGCCAACGCGAGATGACTCCCTCAATCAAGCTCATAAGAAACGCCGACCTAAGCTTGGCGTCTATTGTCGCCGGTAGCATTCCCAGTTCAATCGCCCGTTCGATATTAAGCAGAAACGCATTTTCCATCGCGATACGGGTTTCCCCGATCGCTTGACGGATCGTGTCGCTTGCGGCCATGCTTCCCAGCAGCAATTCCATCAGATGTCGGTTGGCTTCGGCAAAGAGGAACAGCCTGCAAAGCAAAGTTTCCGAAGCCTGCACCATATCTTGAACCGTACCGGAATCCTGACGATAACCTTGGGCGATAACGTCAAGCAACTGATTTCGTCCATCCTCAACGATTTCGAGGGCAACCGCTTCTTTGCTCTTGAAATACCAATAGAACGTACCTTGAGCTACACCCGCCTCGCCGACGATATCCGATATTTTGGTCGGGTGGTAGCCGTCCTTCGCGAAGCGTTTAAGAGCAATTTCCATGAGATGCCTTCTACGCTCGTTGCTGTATGAATCATCGCGATCCGAATTCGGAATCATCCTCACCTCTTGATCGACTAGTCAGTCAGCATAATTTTATATCCTATCGGTTAACTTGTATATTGTCAAGAAGAATACTCGGAATTAAGTCGCTCTTCTCCGTAGCGAGGGTTATTCTTCACGCCGCGTGCTTCTGTATACTCTCTCCGGCCTTCCAACGGTTCCGTACGAGATATCTGCGATCAGCTCGCCTTTTGCCACAAAATACTCCAGATACCTACGGGAGGTTGAACGGCTGACGCCGACCCTTTTCCCCAGCTCTTCCGCCGTCAATTCCTCCGCGCTCCGATGGATGACTGAAGCAATCTTTTCCATCGTAAGCTTGTCGATTCCTTTAGGAAGGTAGGAGTCCTTGTATCCTTTCTCGTTCGTTCCCCATAACAGCTGGTCAACCTCTTCCTGATCTACTTGTTTATTGGCGTCCTCTAATTGGCGCATTTTTTGACGGTACTTCTGATAAGATTTCAACTTTGTTTCAAATCGATCGAAAACAACCGGTTTAATCATGAAGTCATACACGCCGCCGCGTATGGCTTCTCTTACGGCATCAATTTCCTTGGCCGCGGTAATGATGATAACATCCGTTAGCGGATCGTTTTTTTGAATATCGCGCAGAAGATCAAGGCCTTTCATATCCGGAAAATACAAATCCAACAGCACCAAATGGGGTTTAAATATTTCCAGATGATCCCGCGCCTGCTGCTCGTCCGTTGCGATGCCAACGACTTCGTATCCTTCTACCTTTTCCACGAACCGGCGATTGATCTGCGCGATGCGGAGGTCATCTTCGATAATTAGCACTTGGATCATCCTTTTACTTCCTTCCTTTTGGAATGGCCACAGTAAAAATCGTTCCCCCGTGAGGATGTGCTTGAAACGTAATATAGCCGTTCAATTGCTGCACCGCCTGCTTGACTAAAGCAAGGCCAAAACCGCCTTCAGTCCCATTTTTAGTGGAAAACCCGACCTCGAAAATACGATCCTCTGCTTCCGGCGGTATGCCTACCCCATTGTCCTCCACTTCGATGATTAAATCATCGCCGAGATCGGTCATGAATAGCTTAACCTTCCTGGTTTCGCGATCAGCGGCAAGCACGGCGTCAAATGAATTATCAATTAAATTTCCGATGATGGTGACCAGATGATTGCGACTCACGGAATGGGGGACATCTCGGAACGTACTTTCCTGATCAATTTCCAATTGCACCTTAAGCTCATTCGCGCGGTTGAACTTGCCGATTAGAATTCCTCCAAGGATAGGGTCCGGAATCTCTTTCATCAGAAAGTGGATGAGACCCTGATGAACGTCTGTTTCATGCGTAATAAGATCCATGGCTTCCTGATACGATTCCAATTGGATGAGCCCGTAAATCGTATACAGCTTGTTTGAATATTCGTGGGTTTGCGCACGCAGCGCTTCCGCATAACGTTTCACCTGAGAGAGCTCTTCCGTTAACCGGAGCAGCTCCGATTTATTACGAAAGCTGGATACGGCACCAATGACTTGTTGCTGATGATTAAGGATAGGCAAACGATTGACTACCACCAAGCTATCGTTAATAATCATTTCCTTGTCAAACTCGGCTGCCCCCGTATTCATGACCTCCAACAAACGGGATTCCGGCAATACATCCAAGATAGGTTTCCCCGAAATATCCATTTCCTCGTGCGGACTCAACAGCTTTAATGCGGCTTGATTCGCCAGGGTAATCGATCCTTCTTTATTGATGGCGATGATTCCTTCATGGATGGACTCGAGAATAGCTTTCTTTTCTTGATACAGCAAACCAATTTCCTTCGGTTCCAACCCGAAGATGGACCGTTTCACGCCATTCGCAATAAAGATAGCCCCTCCGCTTCCAATCATAATCGCGATTGCCGCCAATAGGATCAAATTGTTCCGATAAGCAACGGCCGTTTTATTAATATCCTCCACCAGAAATCCGACCGATACGATACCGATGACTTGTTTGTTGTTATCAAAGATAGGCGCCTTTCCCCGCAAAGAAAGTCCTAAAGAGCCGACGGCTTCCGAAATAATCGATTGTCCTTGCAATACCGGCCCGTTGTCCCCGCCGACCATTTCCTTGCCGATTTGACTCGGAACCGGGTGAGAATAACGGATTTCGTCTAAGTTGCCGACTACGATGAATTCCGCATCGGTTTCTATGCGGATCGTTTCCGCAATCGGTTGAATGATCTTCGATGGATCAGGCTCGGAAAAAGCATCCTTTATGACTTGCATAGAGGCTACCGTCTTAGCGATCTTGAGCGCAGAAGAACCGATATGCCCTTTGAGCGTAGTTTCCAGCAGTCTTTCAAAAGTAAAGGCCAGACCGCTGATAATAATAAATAAAAGGGCGCCAATCAGCAGGATCAACCTGGTTTGTAACCGCATACAAGTCACTCCTTCCAAAAGGGCTCGTTGAATATATGATAACACGGCACTATAATTGCAGCCGTGAATTTTATGAACAAAATACGCCTTATGATTATTTTTCAACTTATTTCGTTATACTATCCAGCGCATTCAGAGGGCGTTTATATTAAGGACAGAAAGAAAAGAAAGCGTTTACAAATACGCATTCTAATTTAAGGGAGGACACAAATTAATGAATTGGAAAACCATGATGACTGCGACTCTCCTTGTTGTTAGTCTAACCGCATGCGGTACGACTAATACAAAGGACGCAGGAACGCAAGAACCCGCTTCCAAGTATCCGGAGAAGCCCATTACCGTAGTTGCGCCTTCAGGCGCTGGCGGCGGATGGGATAAAACAGCAAGATCCCTTACCAAAGTGCTGGGCGCAACGAAGCTCGTGGATAAAACGATGACCGTGGAAAACAAACCGGGCGGCGGTGGCGCCGTATTCTTGGCAGCTTATGCTACAGAAGACAAAAATAACCCCTATAAACTGTTCGTAAGCTCACCGCCTATTCTCATTAACAATCTTAAAAAAGAAGGAAACAGCCCTTTCGGTTATAAAGATACGACACCGCTGGCTCAGCTAACCAAAGATTACGGCGCGATCGCGGTATCTGCCGACTCTAAATACAACGATCTCAAATCCTTAATCGACGACATTAAAGCAGATCCGACGAAGCTCACGTTTGCGGGAGGGTCGGCGCCCGGTTCCATGGATCATCTAATCTCCATCCTGCCTGCATTCAAATCCGGAATCGATCCGAAATCGGTTAAATACTTGTCCTACGATGGCGGAGGCGAAGCGATAGCCGCTCTGCTCGGAAATAATGCCGATGCCATCGGAACTGATGTTTCGTCTTTAGGCAGTTATCTCAAAGCCGGAAAAATCAAAATCCTCGCCGTTACTTCAACCGAAAGACTCGGCGGAGATTTTAAGGATGTTCCTACTTTGAAAGAGCTGGGCATCGACGCGGAATTTACGATTTGGCGCGGCGTATTTGGCCCGAAAGAAATGACCAAGGATGAACTTAGTTATTGGGACGGCAAATTAAAGGCTCTCTCCGAGAACGAAGAATGGAAAAAGGAACTGCAATCAAACGATTGGCAAAGCGAATATAAAAATTCCGCCGACTTCGCAAGCTTTCTGGCAAGCCAAGAATCGGTCGTAAAAGAGTTGCTGACGGCGCTCGGCATGCAGAAATAATCAGCTTATATCGGGGGAGGTCCTTCCTCCCCCTTTCTTTATTTATCCAAAGGCGGTGCACAATCTTGAACAAAAAATTCGATCGCTACGCCAGCTTCGTCTATCTACTGATTGGAATCGGATTCGTGTGGCAGAGTACGACGATCAGCGCTTCGTCCTATGGCAGTAACGTGGGGCCCAATATCTTTCCCCTTGGGCTTGGGTCGCTGCTTATCCTGCTAAGTATCCGCTTATTTTACGAAGTATTAAAGGCTAAAGATCATGGCGGAGAAAAAGAAAAACTCGACTACAAAAGATTTTTGATGATTTTTGCCGCGGCTGTTCTCTATGCTTTCTTCTTTGAAGACATCGGCTATATCCTGGGCACCTTCCTCTTTCTCCTATTCAGCTTCCAAGTACTGGAACGAGGAAAATGGCTAAAGTCGCTGCTTATTGCCAGCCTGTTTTCAGTCGGTGTTTACGTCTTGTTTGTCGTTATTCTGGAAGGATCGATGCCAGGCTTTCCTTCTTGGCTATCTTTATCCTAGGGGGTATTTGAATGGAAACCTTAAACTATCTGGCGCATGGTTTCGCAACCGCTCTCCAGTGGCATAATTTACTATTCGCTTTTGTAGGGGTATTAATCGGTACGGCTGTCGGGGTTCTTCCCGGAATCGGCCCCATGAGCGGCGTAGCTTTGCTGATTCCCATTACGGCGTCGATGACCGGAGGCCTTGGACCGGAAGAAGCGGCGACAAGCTCCATTATTCTTCTGGCAGGCGTCTATTACGGTGCGATGTACGGGGGATCGACCACCTCCATTTTATTAAATACGCCAGGGGAATCCTCCTCTGTCGTGACTACCTTGGACGGTTATCAAATGGCTCGGCAAGGAAGGGCTGGAGCGGCCCTAGCCATAGCAGCGATCGGATCTTTTGTTGCCGGATTGTTCGCGCTTATCGCGCTTGTTGTATTAGCGCAGCCTTTATCTACAGTAGCGATCAAGTTCGGACCCGCGGATTATTTCTCTTTAATGCTTCTGGGACTTGCCGCCGTGAGCGGTCTGGCCGGGAAATCGATGACTAAGGCGTTGATCATGACCGTGCTAGGCTTACTTCTGGCCACCATCGGGATGGATACGGTTTCCGGTGTCGCACGATTCACTTATGACATACCGGTGCTTTATTCCGGTCTCGAATTTCTGACGGTAGCGGTCGGTTTGTTTGCTTTGGGCGAAGTATTTAAAACGATTCTGGAAAAAGACTATTCCAGCGGAAAAATAGCTAAGATAGGGCGAGTCTTACCGACCAAACAGGATCTCAAGGACAGCGCAGCTCCCATAGCCCGGGGCTCGTTATTAGGGTTCTTTATTGGAATATTGCCGGGCGCCGGCGCTACGTTGGCTTCCTTCTTCAGCTATATTATGGAAAAGAAAATGAGTAAACGGCCCGAAACGTTCGGCAAAGGGAATATCGCCGGGGTTGCCGCTCCCGAATCCGCCAATAATGCGGCATCCGGCGGAGCAATGATCCCGCTGCTCACCTTAGGAATTCCCGGCTCTGGTACAACTGCCATTCTAATGGGTGCCCTAATCATGTATAACGTCCAGCCGGGTCCTTTATTATTCGATGAACATCCCCAAGTGGCTTGGGGGCTGATTGCGAGCATGTTTATCGGAAACTTGATGCTTCTTATTCTCAATATGCCGCTTGTTAAAGTATTCGCCAAAGTCATTCAGACGCCGGCGAAATATTTAATTCCGATCATTGTAGCGATCTCCATCTTCGGCGTATATGCGGTTCAAGCGCAAATCTTCGATCTCATGCTGCTTCTTGGCTGCGGTATTGCCGGCTATTTTCTCGTAAGGAACGACTATCCTTTAGCCCCCTTGGTGCTCGGCTTAGTGCTCGGACCGATGATTGAGAATAATATGCGCAGAGCGCTGACCACTTCCAACGGCGATTTTATGATTTTCCTGCAAAAACCGATGTCCGCCGTGTTCTTGCTGATCGCGGCGCTCTGGATTATTGTCCCGCTCTTGATGAAAAAGAGAGGAAAACAAGTAATCGTCAATGAAGAAGGTTAATTCACGTCGAGATCAAGAAACCAGATGGAGGTTACAATGGACAACAACATGCTCGGCGGAAAAAGCATTATTCTCAGACTCGAAATCAATATCCATGAAATCAAATTCGGCAAGGTAGCAGCGGCAATATTCGAAGCAGGCGGCGACATTGTTGCCATGGACGTCATTCAGACGAGCCAGAACATGACCGTGCGAGACATCACGATCACCGTTGCCGACGCGATCGATATCCATAAAATCACGGAAGCGGTCAAGAACTTGCAAGGCGTCAGCCTGGTAAACGTATCCGACAGAACTTTTCTGTTGCATCTGGGCGGCAAAATCGAAATCAAACCGAAAACGCCCATTCAGAATCGGGATGACCTCTCTCGTGTCTATACTCCGGATGTCGCCCGCGTATGCATGGCTATTCATGAAGAGCCAAGGAAAGCTTTTACGTTAACCGTCAAAAGAAACACCGTTGCCGTTATATCGGACGGAAGCGCTGTGTTAGGTCTTGGCAATATCGGCCCTTACGCGGCGATGCCCGTCATGGAAGGGAAATCCATGCTTTTCAAGCAATTCGCCGATGTGGATTCTTACCCGATCTGTTTGGATACGCAGGATACGGAACAGATTATCGCCACGATCAAAGCCATCGCTCCCGGCTTCGGCGGGATCAACCTCGAGGATATTTCTTCGCCTCGATGCTTTGAAATCGAACAACGGCTCCGCGAAGAGCTGGATATCCCCGTGTTCCACGATGATCAGCATGGCACGGCGGTCGTCTTATATGCGGCATTGATTAATGCTTTAAAAATCGTAGGCAAATCCATTGACGAGATTAAGGTAGTCGTTTGCGGTATTGGCGCGGCAGGCGTTGCTTGCAGTAAAATTCTTCTATCCGCAGGGGTCAAAGAGATCGTTGGCGTGGACCGGGATGGTGCCTTAACTGCCGATAAGAAGTATGACAACGCCATATGGCAGTGGTATGCGGAGCACACCAATCCTTATCGCATTCAGGGTTCTCTGCAAGAAGCCATTCAAGGCGCGGATGTATTCATCGGCCTTTCGGCGGGCGGACTTCTGCACCGTGAGGACGTCATGGAAATGGCCGAAAATCCGGTCGTCTTTGCGATGGCCAATCCGACGCCGGAGATTAGGCCGGAAGAGGCGGAAGATATCGTCGCGGTCATGGCAACCGGCCGATCGGATTACCCTAACCAAATCAACAACGTATTGTGTTTTCCAGGCATCTTCCGCGGCGCCTTGGATTGCAGGGCTACGACGATCAATGAAGAAATGAAGCTTGCCGCAGCTGAAGCTATCGCCTCGTCGATAACAGATGAAGAAAGAAATCGGTTTTATATTATACCCAGCGTGTTTAATCAACAAGTCGTGAAAGCGATTCGGGATCTCGTTATTAAAGCCGCTATGAAGACCGGCGTGGCGCGGAGAATTCCTAGAGAGTACAGATGAGGGGTAGATGAACGTGGTTGGCGATTTATTAGTCGGCTTGATTAAACTTATGGTCATTAATATCGTCTTAAGCGGTGATAATGCCGTCGTCATTGCATTGGCATGCCGCAACCTCCCGGCGCATCAGCAAAAAACGGCTATCTTCTGGGGCAGCGTCGGTGCAATCGGTTTACGGGTCATTTTAACTTTCATAGCCGTTTGGTTGTTACAAATTCCTTATATTCAAATCTTCGGCGGACTGCTGCTCATTTATATTGCGATTAAGCTGTTGAAAAACGATGGAGACGAGGAGAACTTAAAATCAAGCACCAGAATGGGCGAAGCGATTAAAACGATTATCGTTGCCGATTTAATCATGAGTCTGGATAACGTCCTTGCCGTGGCCGGCGCAGCGGATGGCAATCTATTGTTGATCGGACTTGGACTCGCGATTAGCATACCGTTGATTATATGGGGAAGTCAGCTGTTGATGCGGCTAATGAATCGCTTCCCGATTATCGTTCTATTAGGGGCAGGTTTATTGGGCTACACGGCGGGAGAGATGGTATTGAACGATAAAGCGATTGATCGCTTTGTCGAATCCAATTTCCAAATAGGCCATTATATCATTCCGATCGGGTTGGCTTTACTCGTTGTTATCATCGGAAAAACGGTTTCCGCTAAGAAGAAAGCATCCTATCAACCTATTTCCGAATAAATACGCGCTTGCCGTTTAGCGTTGACTATAGTCATAGGAGGCTGCCGCCAATGAGCGCTGGCATTAAAACTATCGTTGATATTAATCAAACCGCCGCCAACTTCAAATCAAGCATCGTACTCCAAATTAATCATAAAATGGTTGATGTAAAAAGTATTCTTGGCTTGAGCATAACTCTGCTAAATTCCGATACCTACAAGCTTGAGATTCATGGTCCGGACGAAACGGAAGCCAAATCCGCTATGATCGAAGTTTTCAAAAAACACCATCTTGCAGTAGAAGTAAACTAACGGATTAATAAGAGAGAGGCGGTCACTCCGTGACCGCCTTAAAGCAGTTGTTCGCGAATGCTGAAAGAAATGGTTGTGCAGTGATTTATTCCTGCCCAACCATTTTGTATTTTTGGTCTATTAACGCCTGGATGTTTTCGCATGACAAAATGCAAAAAGTGCAGGCTGATTCGCCAAAAAATGTTTTTTTAACCGTTTAACTGCAAATAGTACAGGTGTTTGGGGTTAGTGAGAGCCATATTAGCCGGTTCGGGCTAGAACACATGTAGGAAATACAGTTTGATTGCGGAATATCTCGTTTTCAAGCAAAATAACTGTAGTAAATACAGTTCGCGCCTAGCCAAGTCGGGCAAATCTAGCCAGTGAAGACTGGTCGAGGTAAAGACCAGCTGCTTTCGCCATAACGGTTGAAGGGGCTTACGTGCCATAACGCATGAACAATCGATATCATATAAGCCTTTCCAAATGGAGCTCCTGCTCCTTGCTAAGATCGATATAATTTCCTTTTACCTCAACGACGGGATGCACCGGATCATGAGCGCTCACCATTACGATTTTCCCTTCGTTTCCATCCGATAAGACAACCCTGTTCCCGATGAGCATATCCATGATTCTTTTCAAGAAGCTAAGCGTTATCGCCGGATCCAGTGCCCCGTACACATTGTCCGACATTTCCTTAAGCACCTTGTAGAACGGAACCGGATTTTTGTACACCCGCTTGGAAACCATGGCGTGAAAGACGTCCGCTACCGCAACGATCTTGCTGTAAATATCGACCTCAGAACCCTTTAAGCCGAAGGGATATCCGCTACCGTCTTCTCGCTCATGATGCTGCAGCGCGACATAAGCATATCGCTCCGATATTCCCGACGAATGCCTGATGATCTCGTAACCGTAGACGGTATGTTCTTTAACCATCTCGTATTCTTCGTCCGATAATTTCCCCGGCTTGTTCAGAATAGCAAGCGGTATCTTGGCTTTCCCGATGTCATGCAAGAAACCCGCGGTCGTTAGTTCAAACAACTCCCCTTCGTCTAACCCCCGGGCTTTGCCGATTAACTTAGACAATATCGCTACGCCGATACTGTGCCTATATACATACTCATCCCGTTGCTCCAAATGAATGAATATTTGATTCAGTTTCGGGTGATTGCTCATGAATATAACCATCGGGATAATCTTATCGCGTACGGCCATAAACGGAATTTGATCCCCGTTTCTTGCTTTATCGAATAAATCCTTGACCTCTTTAATCGCGGAATCCACTAGGTGCATAATGGCCACAGGCTCGACGTCGTCATCGAACAGTGCAATTTGCTGTTGGGCCAGCAATGTGATATCTTTTTGCGTCAATACCGTGAAATTCGGAATAACCAGCGTTCCCAGGTCATTATATATGTTCTTGTTTACGCGCATACCCATATATAGATCCTGTCGCGATTGATCCTTATTCATCTCACCATCCACTTTCCGTTATCAGACTTTTCTCGTGCGGTCTAAGCATTCTTCTTCAGGGTCTGAATATCGAAAGTCGTATTATCGACCGGTTCAAAAATATCCTTGCAATATTTGCCTATGCAAACCCGTCCGGAATACATCTTCTTAACCTGTACTTTTCTTTTGGCCTTAAGGACGGAATTGGCGCCCGTTTGCCCCCCGATTACTTTGGCCGATATGCTGTCCCCCGCCTCAAGCCGGGAACCGCGGCATATCGAATTATCATGCATAAAGATAATGTTCCTGGCAGAATACAGATCGCATAACAGCACCCCGTCGCGGTGAATCACGATGTCGCCGTTGGACTTCAATTCGCTGTTGTGGCATTGATTGATACTGATTTCCACATTCTCTTCCTGCATCCTGGCTACTTCCTTATGGGTATCCTGAAGCAATGTCAGGAAACTCTGAACGAAACCGTAAGTCGCTACTTCCAGCAGTTTCGTAGGCTGCGAGAATATTCCGGATATTTCCTTCAGCTTCTCGTATTCCTCTTGTTTGATGTGTTGAATGTTCGAGATGACGAACTGTAATTCTTTAATCGTATCGGGAATTTCTTTCATCTTCGTTTCCATGAGCAGCAAAATGATTTGCCCGTAACGAACGGCCTGCCTTTTGGATTCGAGCGCTTCTACCAGCAGTTTGGACGCGGCCAACAGCCTCTCAATATAGTCGCATAACAGTTTCGAAGTATGATAGAGACGATTAAACAATACGCCAAAATAACCCGAGTAAAGCTTGCTCGCGACAACGTTCCCTCTGACGTTAATGCTGCCGGTGGCCGTTATGGTAGAGTTGTATACGTTTCCGTAAACATACACGTTGCCAAGCGACTCTATAATCATATTATCCGTAACGTCCCCATATATAACAACGTCTCCGGAAAATACAATGTTGCCCGTTTCGATATCCACGTTCCCCGACACGATATAAGACGTAGAAACGTCGAAGGTTTTGATTTTCCCCCCCGTCATTCTGGGTCTCCCTTGTATCCGCGCGATTACGGCTCCATCCGGGGTCAGTTCGACATTCGATTTCGCCACGATGAACAAGTCTTTGGGCGTGCTCGGTATCGTGATGCTTCCAAGAACGTCATATCCGGCAATCCCGTCGACCAATGGGATTTTTCTCGCCATTACCTCTCCTTTCTGGACGGACGGAATTCTTAAATGGTTCCGGTAATCAATCGTGCCTTCCACTTCGAAAAACTGGCTTTCCACCTGCTGGGCAAAATAAATTTCCAACCGCGCGTCTTTGCCGGGTATCGGCTCTTTTCCTCTGGCGACGATGACGGGTTGGTAGGTGGGCAGCAATAGTTCTTGTTGGATAGCGGCAAATTCAATACGCGCCTTAATAGACATCTCCTCGAGCTTGGAGACCACGTCGCCCAATTGGACCGTCTTTAATACGATGTCTCGATCCTCTTCTACCCTTAGCATGAGTCGATTGGCTGGCCCGCCGTCGACGAGCCGCCAAGGAAATCGTTCTTTCGCGTGCAGAAGCAAGTGGGCCAATAATTTATCCTCGGAAATGGATATATCGAACAAGGGCTGCTCTTCAATGACCCAGGATAGTCTATCTTCCGCGGTCACTTTGGATTCCCAAGCAACTTCCTTGTCGTTTATGTACAATTTAACCGGACTCATCGGATAGATAATGGCATAATCTCCGCCGTTGATCGGATTTTGCACGTAAATTTGCTGATTTACGATGCGAATCCATCCATCTTGTTTATTATTGTGCTTATCTGAACTTGAGGCGTCTACGCTTGTTTCTTCGCTCCCCGAATAATCGTCCATTTCATCCAGGTTTAATTGATTGATTAGCGTAGTCAGCTCTGCCTCGGAAATATACTTCTTCATGAATTGCACCTCTCGAATCACAAACTGATGGAATTGTGCGAAATGTATGCGGTTTATAAACCAAAAAAAAGACATCCCCCGAATGGAAGATGTCTTACACCCCATTCGGCAGCTTGGCGACCGTAGAACGTTAGTTCCTTAGGCCCATAGCTTTGCGTCCCTCTTTTTCAAGAGGTTTGCCTTTTCGTGTGTGCGTCTCGTTAGTGGGTAGGTCTTTTACAACTTTATTACTATGAGATTTGAATCCCGAAACCTATTTACAGGCTCTTATCCTCTTATTATATGTTTATAGTCGCATTCATTTCAATAGCATGTAAGATTTTTGTCAAAAAATGTTCTTTTTTCTGCTGAAGGTTGGCTTTTATTTGATTTCCACGACCCAACCGAACGGATCTTCTATCGCCCCTCTTTGAATTCCGGTCATGAAGTCATACAGCTTGGCCGCAACAGGTCCTGTCCGGCCTTCGTTTAGCGTCAACTTGTCGCCTTGCCAATTCAATTCCCCAATCGGCGAGATGACGGCTGCCGTTCCGGTACCGAAAGCTTCCTGCAGCAAGCCGCTTCGATAGGCTTCAACCAATTCATCGATGGAGATCGCACGCTCCTCGACTTCAATGTCCCAATGCTTAAGCAAACGGATGACCGAATCCCGTGTTACTCCGTCTAATATGCTGCCGTTCAGAGCAGGCGTAATGACCTTATCGCCTACTTTGAAGAATACGTTCATGCTGCCGACTTCCTCGATATATTTCCGGTGGACGCCGTCTAGCCACAGCACTTGAGAATATCCCTTGTCGGTCGCTTCTTGCTGCGCTTTAAGCCCTGCCGCATAATTACCCCCGGTCTTGGCGTTGCCAACCCCGCCCGTAACGGCCCGGACATATTCCGATTCCACATAGATGCTGACCGGGTTGATTCCTTCTTCGTAATAAGAGCCCACCGGCGATAGGATGATGATGAAATGGTACTGTTCTGAAGGAGATACGCCGAGCGTTGCCTGCGTGGCGATAACGAATGGACGAATATATAACGATGTTCCTTGTTCGGCGGGAATCCAATCCTCATCCACCTTGATGAGCTGTCTTAAGGCTTCCATGACCAGTCCTTCATCAAGGGACGGAATGCTTAACCGCGCATTCGATCGATTAAGCCGCTGTAAATTCTTATAGGGGCGGAACATTAAAATCTGGCCCTTCGGGGTCCGATACGCCTTCATTCCTTCGAACACCGTCTGCCCGTAATGGAATACTTTGGCCGCGGGATCCAGAAGAATCGGCTGGTAAGGAACGATTCTCGGATGATGCCAGCCTTTGCCCGCATCGTAATCCATAATAAACATATGATCCGTAAAATACTTCCCGAAGCTAAGCTGATCGATTGCCGGCTTTGCTTTATGCGCCGTCGTACGCTCTACCACGATTGTGAGTCCCATTTAAACATCTTCTCCTTGCCTCTGTCGGTTATAGTTGAATGATAGCAGAGCGTTAAGTATATAGCGAACGAAGGGCAAATTACCCGCGCGGCCAAGCAACTCAATATGGAACAGCCGCCTTTAAGCCGTCAGCTTAAGCTTATGGAGCAAGAGCTGGGGGTTGTCTTGTTCGATCGCAACGGGAAGCAATTGCAGCTTACGCATGCCGGGGAACGGCTGCGCCAGAAGGCGATCGCCCTGCTTCATCAGTTTAATGAAACGATTACCTATGTACAAGAGCTGGGCGAAGGCGTTCAGGGCGTCTTATCGATCGGGGCCGTCGTTTCTTGTATCTCCTTATTACCCAAAGCCATACGAACGTTCTCGGAAAAATATCCGCAGGTGACCTTCAAAATCCGTGAAGGGGACCATTTTCAGATGGGCGAATGGCTCGAGAATAGGGATATCGAACTGATCTTAAGCCGCCTTCCTTTCGAATCCGACTTCCAGTCGCAGCACTATTCCGTCTTGCCTCTCCCTTCGGATCCTTTTGTCGCCCTCATTCCCAGCGAATGGTGCACGAACTCCGCTCAAGAGACCTTGTCCTTGCAAGAACTAGCCCGTTATCCCCTCCTTACCTTAAAGACGGATAGAACCACGGGAATGCATGAGCTCGTCTTTCAAGCCTTCAAGCAGCAAAACTTGGAACCGCGAATCGTGAGCGAATGTTCCAGCGTCGCCATTACGGTTGCGCTTGTCGCTTCCGGAATCGGAGTTGCCCTGTTGCCTAAATCGGTGATGACCTCGTTTGCCTCGCCGAACGTGAAACAAAAGACGATCTCGGATGCCGAATTTCACAGCGACATCGGGATCGTATGGTTGAAGAACCGCCATCTCTCCAAGAGCGCCCGCCATTTCATGGAGATGTTCCTGCCCTAAAAACAAAAAAGCCGTCGAGAAAATTCTCTCAACAACCCGATGCGTATTTATGTGGTTTGATTGAACCGTTTACGAAATGAGCGTACCTTGCTTAAGGGTCTTCATATCTTTATTCGTATTGGCAAGCAACGGAAGCATTCTCACTCCGCTTACCATCGGAGACAGGCATAAGTGGCAGGTCGGCAAGTTCTCGAAAGCAAAGTTGTCGCGAATCCAGCCCTTGCATCCTGCGGTATTGCAAGACCAAATCGCTGTTTCTTCATGAGGGAGATCCTCTGTTGATTTTTTGCGAAAATACAACGCCAACCCCTCCTTTGAGTGAAAAAAAACTACCCTTAACCAGGTTAAGGGCAGTTGCGTTCGTTGAAATTTACAGCTTTACAACGTTCTCTGCTTGCGGTCCGCGATTGCCTTGTACCACATTGAATTGAACGCGTTGGCCTTCGTCAAGGGATTTGTAGCCGTCGCCTTGAATAGCGGAGAAATGTACGAATACGTCATTTCCGCCTTCCACTTCGATAAAGCCAAAGCCTTTGTCTGCGTTAAACCATTTCACTGAACCTGTTTCCATAATAGATAACCTCCACAAATTTATTAACATGTTTTTTTCGTTCAAACAAAAATCACACATTGGAAAAGATATCATCGAACAAATGATAACCTTTGCAATATGTGATTCCAAGGGTTTTAATTTGTTTGTAAGATTTCAACTATAACATATATATTCAAATGTCGCAAGCGTATGCCAAATATTTTTTTCAAGACCCACAATTAGTGATTTAATGGGCTTGCATATTTAGCGGGAATGCTATAGAGTTAGAACTCCGGTCGAGTGTGGTGAAGATGTCGCCGGTTTCATTAATGCCGCGGGGTGGAGCAGCCCGGTAGCTCGTCGGGCTCATAACCCGAAGGCCGCAGGTTCAAATCCTGCCCCCGCAACCAACTTTTAAATAAGGGATGACCTATTATAATCCTCGACGTGCGGACGTCGAGGATTATTTTTATTTTCCGATAAATTGCTGCGTCCAATAGGCTTCCCCGTTCTTTAGTACATAACCGACTCCCAGATGAGTATAGGAACCGTTCATTATATTTTTCCGATGTCCGGGCGAGTTCATCCAAGCCGTCACGACCTCTTGCGGGGTTGGTTGGCCTTTCGCGATATTCTCTCCGGCCGATTGATATTGCACGCCGAAATTCCGCATCATTACGAACGGGTCGCCGTAGGTAGGCGATTCGTGGGAAAAATAGTTGTGGGCCGCCATATCCTCGGACTTCGCCCGGGCAGACCGATTAAGGTTTGAATCGTTCCCTGCGCAAGGCGACAATCCCGCTTTCTGCCGCTCTTGATTCGTTAGCGATAACACTTGCGCTTCATAGCCGTCGAGGCTCTGGTTGGCAGGGAGCGTAACCGTCTGATTCGGTTGGATTGGCACGTCGGCCGACCCTTCAGGATTTGCGCTAATGTTCTGCCCCAAATTCGGATTCAGCTTTAGCAATTCGTCTATGCTCACATGGTATCGATCGGCGATATCCCTTATCGTTTCATTTTTCTGAACGACATGTTGGTTGGCGGGGAGCGTCGTATCCACCGAACTCAACCGAGTAAGCGATTGTGCTTTCATCGGTGTGTTCTGCTTCCCGCAAGCCGCCAGCAATACCAAGATTAAGATCATGACAAGACGTTTCATTTGTTATCCTCCTTTGCCTTTATGGACATTAATCTCCCCCTTCTTCCTGAAAATCATTACATCCGTTCCTATTTTCTTTACTACGAATTAGGCTTAGCTGCTTGTACTTTTAACAGCTTCCCTTTCACCGTCGTGTCCTTCATCGCTTCGATGACGCGCGGGCCTTTGCCGTTCAGGATATCAATGAAGGTAACGCTATCTTGAATCGTAATGATGCCGATATCTTCCGCCGTAACGCCCTCGATTCGGGAAAGCGTACCTACGAAGTCTACGGCTCTTAGCTTCTTTTTCTTGCCGCCATTGAAATATAGCTTCATGATGCCTTGATTTAATTGCTCGTTCTTGTCCTTCTTGATCGTCGGCTGAACGCTCAGCTTCTTCTCGAAGGCAGCTTGCCTAAGCGCGACTTCGTCCTTGGAAGGCATTTTCCGCTTGCGGATTTCAAACCCGATGTAGCTTTCGATAGCCGCCAAGAACTTGTCCTCATTCGGCGCGGCGAAGCTGATCGCTTCTCCCGTCTTGCCCGCGCGGCCCGTTCTCCCCGTCCGATGCACGTAACTTTCCGCATCTTGGGGAAGATCGTAGTTGATGACATGCGTGATATTCTCAATGTCTATGCCCCGTGCAGCCACGTCCGTTGCGACCAAATAACGGAAAGCCCCTCTGCGGAACTCATTCATCACCTTAAACCGATCCTCTTGCTCCATGCCTCCATGAATTCTGCCCGTTCGGAAACCAAGTTGGTCCAACTGCTTATAGATTCGGTCGACCTGCTCCTGGGTTCGGCCGAATATCATGCAGCTGTCCGGATTCTCGACGACGAGAATATCGTGAAGCAAGTTCGGTTTATCGCCCTCTCTCACCGTGATCAAGGAGTGGTCGATCAGGGTATTCGTTGCTCCCGCCGCCGTTGACACCTCGATATCGACCGGATTCCTCATGATTTTATGACAGAGCTTCTCTACATCTTTGGGCAACGTAGCCGAGAATAGCATGGTCATCCTATTCTTAGGCAGCTTCCCGACGATCTTCTCCACTTGCTCGATAAATCCCATGTTAAGCATCTCGTCGGCTTCGTCGATGACCAAATATTCGATCCGATCCATCTCCAGAGTTCCTCTATCGATATGATCCATTACGCGGCCTGGCGTACCGACAATGACATGGGTTTTCTGTTTTAATTGCGCGGTTTGCTTAGCAAACGACTCTTTGCCGTACAGAGCCGTCGCTTTAATCCGTTTGAATCTCCCGATATTCGTAATGTCCTCGTTCACCTGCACCGCGAGCTCTCGCGTTGGAGTCAAGATCAACGCCTGAGGCTTATTCTCTTCCCATTGAACGAGCTCGCAGACCGGAATTCCGAATGCGGCGGTCTTGCCGCTTCCCGTCCGCGATTTCACGGTCAGGTCTTTGTTCTGCAGCGCGAGAGGGATCACTTTATGCTGAACTTCCGTCGGCTGCTCGTAACCTAAGCCGCCAAGCGCCCGGATAATCTCTTCGCTTAAGCCGTAATCTGCGAAACGTTGATTGTCGCTCATCTATTAACCTCATCTTTTGTTGAATTAGGGATTCCGTTTCCACCATCATTTCCATGCAGAACGGGTATCATCCATTGGTAACAAGAGCTTACTGAACCCGTATAACATAAGGAACGACATTGACCTTGCCCCCATATTGAACCTGAGCCCATAGCTTATAGGTGCCGCTAGCCGGAAACTGGGTATGAAACATAACGTTCTCGCCGGAGCTCATATCGGTTGCAGCATGTACGTGCAAGTATTGGTTCGCTGTATCGTTTAATATGACGCAATGGCCGGCCGTGCCTAAATACGGTTCCAATTTAACCGGCTTATGCGTCTTCGCGTCGGTAAACCGGAAATTCAGCATGGCGGTTTGCCCCGCCGCCAAATGCTTCGCATCCGGCATCATCGACAACGATACATCCAGACCGCCCACCGTCTGCTTAGTCGCAGTATCCGAGATAAGCTTCTCGGCCAGCGGGGACTTGCCCTTCACGCTAATCCATTGCTTATAGACGGTAACTCCCTGCTTATCCGGCATGAATTCCGAGATGAGCAGAAAGTCGCCTCCGAAAGGGAACTTATAGGCAACCGAGAAAATCCCTTTCCCTTTATATTCCGGGTGCAAATGAGAGAACGACGACAAGTCGCTGCTCACCACGATTAAATGCATAAGCTTGGTCATATCCTCGGAGAACTTCCGAACCGGGAGTCCGGATGAGTCCAGTACCCGCAACGTTAACTTCACTTCGGTTTCGCTGTTCACTTCGGCAGTGGAAGATTCCACGCGCACCTTGTAGCCATTGTCGGACACGTTCACCATTTGATCCTGCTTTAGGTAATGCAGAAGACCTTTGGTCGGAGGGTTAATGTCTACATTAACAATCTTAGGATCGGAGCATCCTCCGAGAATGAACGTGCCGACCATGATCCACGCGACAATAAAAGTTAGCTTGCGCTTCCCCATCTCTATTCCCTTTTCGGCGACAACGCCAACACGCTAAGCCCCAGCGACACGAGTCCAGCTTCAACGACGGACCCGGTCCACAGCTCGACCGACCACCCGATGCCGGTCAGCATGAACATCCAAATATAATAGATAGTCCACAAAGCGACTGGCGTTATAAACGCCACGACCCGGTAAGCCCACATCCGTCCCTCATAAGGGCGCAACCCATGATAGACCAGATCTCCAATCAAACCGGCAGCCATCGCTACTAGAATCGTGCGCCAGCCCTCGAATCCGTCCAATACGTTCATCATGATCGTAATAATCGCAAATAACGCCATGATCGCACCAAACGGCAATTTCCATCTTTTCATGAGGAGGAGAATCGGGAACATATACAATATCGTGTCCAAGAGAGTGTAGGTAAGCCCGCGCGTTTCGTTCACTTCGATAATATGTTCGTTGGAGAAAGTACTCCAATACCAATCGACAACCGGTTGGGCCGACAGGTTAAAGCGGAACATCCAAGCGTACATGAGAAAAAAGCTGGCCGCGCCCATCGTAATGACTACGGAGAGAAACGGAGGGGCAAATTCTCGCCATCTTGGTTCCTTGCTCTCCTTGTTATGCCATTCGGCCCGATATGGACTGGATAAGATCAGCACGGCTCCTACCAGCAATACCAAGTGAGTGGGACTAAGCAGCGCAGCAGTATCCTGTTCGATCCCGAAGACGATATGCCAGATCATATCGCCGACTCCGCCTGCAAGAAACACGACAACGCCAACCAATCCTAAGCCGTAACCTATCGGCGCCGCTTGCAGCCATGGCAGACCGGTTGCCCGTCTAGATAGATATAGGAGCCATGTCATCCATATTGCCGAAGCTATAAATCCGGAGTACAGAATGGCATGCCACGGCGTGAAGAACGTCTCAACGACACCGTGATTATGGGCATAACCGTCTACGAATATCCCGCCGATCAACCACATGCCGAACACAATGGTAATATAATGTTTTGGAGTCGATACCCGAGGATTACGCTTAATTGCCATTTGCGTATTTAATTGCGTGGCAGCCACAATAACGCCCTCCCTTATGAAACAATTGTACTCTTATTGCTTATTTCCAACTACTGCTAATCTGTATAACAAAGAGACACCTCTAGGAATGTATTCCTTAAGGTGTGTTTTACATTTTCAAATTACATTCAAAATTGTTACCTTATGATAAAATAAAAGCATATCAAAATTGTTGGGAGGTTTTCCTTATGAAATGGCCTACCATTCGAGATCACTACCCAAATACTTGGGTTTTAGTTGAAGCAATTAAGGCTTCCTCTGTTAATAATCATCGAATCATTGAGGAGATGTCTGTTATGTCGGAATTCCCAGATTCAAGAGAAGCGTGGAGGGAATATAAAAAATTTCACCTTGCCGATCCGCAGAGAGAGTTCTATATCTTCTTCACAGGAAATGAATCCATTGAAGTAATTGAACAACCGTTCATGGGGTTTAGAGGTCGATTATGAGGATTCAAATGCTCGAATTATTCCATTTATTGATCCAAACTACAGAATTCTCTTACATCTATACCAGTACGTATAGATCTCTCGATAATTTAACTTTTCATATAATTTTATTGCAGGCATGTTATTCTGAACGACCAATAAATAGCTTTTAGTTGCTCCAATAGACTTCGCCCAATTAAGGATATTTAAGATTAATTGCTCCCCATACCCGTGATTTCTATAGTGTGCAGACGTGACAATGTCATATAATCCTACGTAATTTCCCTCTACAGCCCCAAGCCCGCATGCCACTGGAATCGAATTGTTATACAGAATAAAATAACCTTTCCTCACGAGTAAGCCGGATAATAACTTCTGCGTAATGAATTTATTTCTCTCCGAAAGACCGTTAAATTCAGACATTATTTCGAGCCATTTATCATTCAAGCATTCAGCATTCTCAACGTCTTTCATAAATGGATCTTTAATATTTTTTAAGCTCTCTAATGTTTTTACACTCGAAGGGTCGAGGACATTGTACCCCCTATTCTCCAGCGTTTTATCCAATAAATCCGGTACGAAAGGAGTGATCTTAAAAACGACATCTAAGTCTGATCTAGAATATATCTCTTCGCACTTCGTAATTTTCTCCCCGATGTTCTCTTCCATTCCTGCATAAATTGCGTTAATAGAATTCGATCTCTTCGTGTAGCCGTCAGCAAAACGTAATAGCCACCCGTCTAGAACAAGCGTTTGCAGCGCTGGCCAGGCATTGAGTGAGTACTCTTCGATTGTCTTACTCATTATAAAATCCCCCGCTTGTTTTTGTATAAATATACTTTAATATTAATTTTTATTCAATCGCTGTTCACCCCATTACGGAACATTATAATGTTTTATTTACTTTATTCCGTGCCTGTGTTACCTTAACATTATAACGTTATAATTATTTTAACTTAAGAAAATAATCTATTTGTAAGCGTTCTTAAATCGAGCTGCGGAAAAAGGTGAAGCGCATGAAAGAGCCGCTTGTGTTACGTAATCTAAAGCTCGTGAATGGAGAAGCTATCGATATCGTTATCATAGACGGTAAAATTGCCGAGATCACAACAGCCGGCAGCGGACGAGGACAGCGCATAATAGACTGCTCAGGTTTATACGTATCGAGCGGTTGGATCGATCTGCATGCCCATGCGTTTCCCGAATTCGAGCCTTATGGCGATGAAATCGATGAGATCGGAATTAAGCTAGGCGTAACGACTATCGTGGATGCCGGAAGCTGCGGCGCGGACCGGATTGCAGCGTTAGCCGCAAGCAAACAGCATGCCCGAACCAACTTATTCGCCTTTCTGAACATTTCGCGAGTGGGCCTGCAAAGAATCGATGAATTATCCAATCTACAATGGATAGATACGAACAAAGTCGTTCAGGCGGTAAACGAGCATAAGGATTTCATAGTGGGACTAAAAGCGCGAATCAGCAAAAGCGTGGTGGGTGAAACCGGTATTGAACCATTGAGGATGGCGCTAGTACTCTCTAATGAAACCTCGCTGCCGTTAATTGTCCACATCGGTTCCGGGCCGCCGAGCATTGAGGAGATCATCCCTCTCTTAGAGAAGGGAGACGTTATCACTCACTATCTCCACGGGAAAGAAAACAATCTCTTCAATGATCAGGGTAATCCCCTTCAAGTATTAGTAGATGCCATTGAACGCGGCGTTCATTTGGATGTTGGCCATGGTACCGCGAGCTTTTCATTTAAGATTGCCGAGGCAGCCAAGCAGCATGGCATCGGCTTAAATACGATCAGCACGGACATTTACCGCGGGAACCGATTAAATGGCCCGGTGCACAATATGGCCAACGTTCTCTCGAAGTTTCTTCACTTGGGATACTCGCTTGAAGAAGTGATCTCAGCCGTTACGACAAATGCGGCCAACTGGCTCGGGAAACCGGAGCTTGGCCGAATACAAGTTGGGGACGTTGCCAACTTAACCCTCTTCGCCATAAAGAATGATCCGATTACACTTGTTGATTCCGAAGGGGACAAGCGTGTAGCCGATAGGAGCATAGAAGCCAAAGGAGTCGTTGCGAATGGTGTCTTCATTGAATGTTAAATACGGGCTTAAACGCGTAATCAATGCAAGCGGACGGATGAGTATTCTTGGGGTATCCGCTCCGACGGATTCCGTTATGGACGCGATGAAGCATGGCGGTCAAAGTTATGTCGAGATCGCGGATCTGGTAGATAAAGCGGGAGATTATATCGCGCGTATTGTTGGTTCGGAGGCCGCCATTATCGTGAATTCGGCATCGAGCGGCATTGCGCTCTCCGTTGCGGCCATCGTAACGCAAGGGAATCGCCGGTTGAGCGAGCGTCTCCATCAAGATGTCATTCCTAAGCGAGAAATCATTATATTGAAAGGCCACAACGTCCAATACGGGGCACCCGTTGAAACAATGGTCTATTTAGGCGGAGGAAAGCTCGTCGAAGTCGGTTATGCCAATGAAGGAAAAGCTGAGCATATCGAAGATGCCATTACTGCATATACGGCAGCAATCCTTTACGTGAAGTCGCACCATGCCGTCCAGAAAAACATGATTTCCATCGAAGAAGCTTGGGAGATCGCGCAGCGAAATGGCGTTCCCCTGATCTTGGATGCGGCGGCGGAAGAAGACTTGCAGAAGTACGTCAAATATTCCGACCTTGCGATCTACAGCGGTTCCAAGGCTATCGAAGGTCCTACCTCGGGCATTGTCGGCGGTAAAAGAAACTATATCGAATGGGTTAAAGTTCAATTGCATGGCATCGGGCGGAGTATGAAGGTCGGCAAAGAAACCTCGTTCGGTTTGCTTCAAGCGCTTGACGAGTACAGCGTCAAGGAAGATAAAAGCGAGCAAGAGAAAGATGCGTTGCAAGCGTTAATGCCGCTGAATGACATCGCAGGCATCAAGGTGACGATCGTGCAGGATGAAGCCGGTCGAGCCATTTTCCGAGCCCGCATTCAAATTGATCCAGAGCGAGCAAACACGGACGCAAAGAAAGTCGTAACGGAGCTCCGCGATGGCGAAATTGCGATCTACACAAGGGATTACGGCGTCAGACAAGGCTATTTCGATATCGATCCGCGTCCGCTTCAAGGGGACGATATCCATGTCATCGAATCTAGAATACGCGAATTGGCGGGAGGCAAATAAGATGTCCAACATAACCAAACGTTTCTACAAAGGCCGCGCCGCATTAAACGTCTTAGCCAACCACGTAGACAACGCCAAAGAAGTGTTCGAAGCGGCGGAAGGATATGTGTTGGTCGGAGTCCTCTCCAAAGATTATTCAACGGTCGAACAAGCCGTCGGTGCGATGAAGGCATACGGCAAAAAAATAGATGAAGCGGTATCGATAGGATTAGGGGCGGGCGATAATCGCCAAGCCGCGGTAGTCGCGGAGATCGCTAAGCACTATCCCGGAAGCCATATCAATCAAGTGTTTCCTTCCGTGGGGGCTACCCGCGCCAACCTTGGCGGACAAGATAGTTGGATTAACAGCCTGGTATCTCCTTCCGGGCGCGTTGGCTATGTGAACATCTCAACAGGCCCTATCAGCGCCGTGCAGGACGAACATGCGATTGTTCCCGTCAAGACGGCGATTGCGCTCGTACGCGACATGGGCGGCAATGCTTTGAAATACTTTCCGATGGGCGGGTTAAGCCATGAAGACGAGCTCCGAGCAGTCGCGCAAGCCTGCGGAGAAGAAGGGTTCGCGCTAGAGCCGACGGGCGGCATCGACAAGGACAATTTCGAGGCGATCTTACGTATTTGCTTGGAGGCTAACGTCCCTCAAATCATCCAGCATGTGTACTCCTCGATTATCGACAAGGAAACGGGGAACACCAAGGTCGAGGATGTTCGCGAACTGCTTGAAACGATGAAAAGATTGGTTGATTCCGATGGCTAAAAAAATCGCGGCATTCGGAGAGGTCATGATGCGCTTGCAGGTGCCGGGTTTTGATTTGCTGTCCCAAGCCAGCACGCTAAGCTATTCTTTCTCTGGGTCGGGGGTGAATATATCCTCGGCGCTAACGCGCTTCGGGCATACAGGGTACCTCGTCACCACTTTGCCCGCCAATTCGGTTGGCGATGCTGCCGTTTCGTATCTTCGAAAGCTAGGTATCACGCAATCATTCGTTGTTCGCGGCGGCAACTACGTCGGAATGTACTTCTTGGAAAATGGTTTCGGCGCGCGGCCTAGTCGCGTTACCTATTCCAATCGACAGGATAGCAGCTTTAATACCGCACCCGATGGAACGTATGATTTCGCGGAAATCGCCAAGCAAGTTGATGTCGTCCACTTCTGTGGGATCACCCTAGCCATGAACGATTCCGTCCGGCATCACATGAAATGCTTCGCGCAAGCGGTCAAAGAGAACGGAGGAACGGTTGTCTTCGACTGCAATTACCGCACTGCCCACTGGGGAGAAGATGGATATGCGAAAGCAAAACCGTTCTATGAGGATATGCTTCAGTTGGCGGATATCGTCATGATGAACGAGAATGATGCCCTATTCATCCTGAGGATGGAAACGGATAAAGAAAACCGGCAGGAGCAACTCATGGAGCTTATTCCAGCCGTTGCCCGAAAATATAATATCTCGGTCATCGCAGGCACCCACCGTTCCATCAACGGCGACAATACGCATTCGTTGCAGGGCTTTATTTTCAAAGATCAGGTTTTCACCTTCTCCAGAACGCTCACGTTCTCCGTCTATGATAGAATTGGGGCTGGAGATGCCTACGCGAGCGGGATCGTGCATGGCGAGTTGGAACGATTCCCGGCTGCCCGAACAGTCGAGTTTGCCGCGGCGGCGGCCATGCTCGCGCACACGGTTGCGGGAGATACCCCGATGTCATCGGAGAGTGAGATACTCCGGGCCATGTCGGACTCAATAGGCGACGTAGAAAGGTAGTGGATGCCGCAGTGAACTTATCCCGGAATCAAAGGCCATTATATTTGCAAATCAAAAATATTTTGAAGGATAGAATATTGCACGGCGTGTATCCTATTGAGTCGAATATCCCTTCGGAGCCCCAATTGGAGCACGAGTTCAACGTCAGCAAGATTACGGTCCGCAACGCCATCAAAGAACTATGTCAAGAAGGTTACTTGGAGAAGGGCAGCGGCAAAGGGACGAAGGTTATTCGTAATACGACTACTTCCAAGCTGTCTACGTGGAAACGGTTCACGGAATTGTTGGTAGAAGAAGGCCATCAGATCCAGAAGGAATTGTTGCAAGTAGAAGTGATACAGACGGAAGAAGGCACGGAACCGCATCGATTATTCGGTGAGCAGTGCGTCCGCATAGAACGTCTGTATCGCCTTAATGACGTACCCTATATCCATTACATGCATTATTTGACCATGCGAATCGGAGACATCGAACAATCGGATCTGAACGCTCAGTCTCTGTACGGGTGGCTTGAGGAGCAAGAGATAACGTTAGCGAAATATCGGGATCATTTTGCGGTAGCGTTCGCCCCTCCTCTTGTCGAGGAGAAATTACGCGTGCAGGAGAAAACACCTTTATTGAAAAGATTGCGTTATTCCTATGACGAAACGGGCGATGTGATCGAATACAGCGAAGGCTACTATAATACGGAAATGCAAAATTATGTTGTCAATTACAACGTTTAACCGTTCACCAGTTCCAATATTTCATCGGCTACCCGTTCCGGATGATAGTGATGAATATAATGTTCGGCGTCTTCTACAATCACTTGTTTACCCTGCACGGACCATGAGGGTAGAGCTTTCTGGCTTTCCAGCCAATCGCTTGCCGCCTTGCCGTAACTCCCCGCTGTTAGGACGGTTATCGGAATGTCCAAGGGCTTCTTTCCTTTTACAACCTCTTGGGCATTTCTCTGGCTTTGGCGCATTTCGTCGGTAATATTTCTGTTATTGGCTCTGAGCAGCGTGGATAGGCGATCGAGCTCCTTGAGTTCATCCGGCAAAAGCTTTAGTCCGTTTCGCTCGCTCGCCACCGATTCAGTAAATCCATCGAAATGATACAACGCCCTTGCCACGCCCGATCGGACAAGAAACCGTTGGAACAACGAAATAGCCGTTAGCGGCGATTGTTTCGCATAATACTCCGGGCTTCCGCCATCCACCAGCACGATTCCTTTCACTTCTTCGGGATACTTCTGCGCGTAGCGGATAGTCTCGAGAGAGCCTAGAGAATGTCCGACGAAAATGTAGGGCGGATGTTCACCCGATGCTTTTAGCAATTCGTGAGTTTCTTCGACGATATTGTCGATATCGCGTTTGCGATCCGTCATGTCGCTATACCCGTAACCAAAGCGGTCGATAACCGCAAATCGGGCGTCCTTCTCGATCTTGTCATACAGCGGGTAAAAATCGACGTACGGATTAACCGTCCCCCACCCTGCATTGAATACGACCGTCGTATCGCCTTGGCCTCCAGTATAAATGTGCATCTTATGACCAAGAACATCGTATTGGCTGCCGACGGGTTTATATTTATCCCAATCGTGTCTAGCGCTTGCCCATTGGTACGTAAAACCGATTGCTAATAAAACTATAAGAAGAGCGAGTCCATATAACATCCCTTTTCGCGTAAATTTCCAGAACCTTCTCATCAGCATAGTCCCCGATTCCGAGCTATTTTATTAACCTACGATAACGATACCACAATCCATTTCAAAGGAATACGTCGTAAAAAAACCTCCAATAACCGCTGGCATGTGGCGGTATTGGAGGCATTTGATGTTGGGGAAGCTTGAGAAGCTAGAGATGGGAGATCTTCAGTTGGACAAACGGACGAGAACGCTTTTGATTTCGAAAGGAGCAAAGGACAGCTTATACTTCCCGCCCTCGTCGTTAAGCGACTCCAACGTATTCTCCATCAGATCGACTAACGCCGCACCTTTGTTGGGAAGATTGACCGCCAGATGGATATCCGCGTTCCCACCCGAAGTTTCGTAGAGCCGGACAATAACACCGTCTTCGTCTTCGGCTTTTTTCACCGCTTCGATCATTACGCTGCCGCCTTCGATTTCGAAGCTGGAATACTGTTCCTGTAGATTGTTTGCTTTAGCGCCCGCTTCCGGGCTTGCCAAGACGCTGGTAAGCGGCGAGTTCATTGCATAACCTTCTTTGAACACTTCGGCTTGGATGAAGTCGCCTGCATGAGGCAAGATCGCATACACGAACTGATGGCGCGCACGGTCGCAAGTCGGATCGGGATGCGAAGGGCTGCGGAGCAAATTGATGTCCATCACGTTGCGGTTGACGCTGTATCCATATTTGCAATCATTCAGAAGAGCGACGCCGAAATCAGGCTGGGAAAGGTCAATCCACTGATGCGCGCAAATTTCGTCTTTGGCATAATCCCATAATGTATTGCGATGCGTTTGCCTTTTCAGATGGCCGAACTGGATTTCGCAGTTGACCTGCTCCGCGTACACGTTGACCGGGAATGAAGCGCGCAGCATCTTGCCGTCCTCCTGCCAGTCGACGTCCGTGTCGAAATCGATTCGTTTGCTGCCCGCCGTCAGGATGATTTTCTGCGTCAGCACCGATTTGCCATAGTGATAAATCTGCTTGACCACGGCCTGCGGACCGTCGACATAAGCGACCGATTCCGTTAACGCCATCTTCGCAGGTACAGAGCCCGCATAATCCTCCGGGAAATCCCAAGCGTCGCCGTCATCGGCATAGATGGACAATACGTTGGCCAACCCGCCGGCAGCCAGTGCTTCTCTTCCCAGCACCTTATCGACAATCGAACGAATGCTGCCGTTTTCCCCGAAGGTAACTTTAATTAGCTCGTTCTCCAGTACGTCGTCCGCCGCCTTGAGCTCAATTGAAGTTACCGGCGGCAACGCGAGCGTGTCTATCATTTGGTAGCCCATAGACGGAACCGTTGCACGCACCCATTGATCTTGGATACGCGTCCACTCGCTGCGCTCCCAAGGAAGGGAGTTGAAGATGACGGCTTGCCGCCCGGCTTCAGGGGTCCGAATACCGGATGCCAAACCTTGGTACGCTTGCTGAGTAAGCACATTTACCCTAGCCAGCAAAATTTCGTAACGGGCCAGAGATTCATCGAACACGCGCTTGATGGAAGACCCGGGCAGGATGTCGTGGAATTGGTACAACAGCACTTCTTTCCAGATGACGTCCAGCTCTTCGGACGGATATTCGTTGCCGTATGCGTAATTAAGCGAAGCGGCGAATTCCAGTTCTCTGAGCGCCTTCTCTATCTTCCGATTGTATCTTTTATTGCGGGCTTGGCTGGTGAACGTTCCTTGATGCTTCTCCAGGTACAGCTCGCCTTTCCAGGTTTTGTAGCGTTCTTTGTTGTTGGCAAGTTTCTCGAAAAAGTTTAGGGCCGGCTCCTGCTTGACTGGGATAAGGCCTTGAAGATTTTGCTCCCGAGAGAGCCGTTCCAGATGCTCTTCCCCGGGTCCGCCGCCGCCATCGCCGATCCCGAATACGACGAAACAGTGGTCGGACACGTTCTTATCCAAGTAGTCCCTTTCCGCTTTTAAGATCGACCTTGGCAGCGCTGGGCCGTTGTAGGTATCTTCGGGCGGCAAATGCGTCAGCACGCGGCTGCCGTCCAGCCCTTCCCAGAAAAAAGTATGATGAGGGTGGTCATTATGAACGTTCCACGACAGCTTCTGCGTCATGACGTATTCGACCCCGGACTTCTGCAGAAGCTGCGGCAAGCTGGCCGAATAGCCGAAAATATCCGGAACCCACAGCATTTTCATATCCTGACCGAACTCCTGCCGGAAAAACCGTTTCCCGTACAAAATTTGCCGCACGAGCGCTTCTCCGCCGGCAATATTGGAGTCCGGCTCTACCCACATGGCCCCTTGTACTTCCCATCTGCCTTCCGCAATGCGTTTCTTGATTTGTTCATACAGCTTCGGGTGCTGCTGTTTGATCCACTCGTATAATTGAGGCTGGCTGGCCCCGAACACATAATCGGGATACTGCTCCATCATTCGCAGAGCGGTGGCGAAAGTCCGAGCGCCCTTGCGGTAAGTCTCGCGGATCGGCCACAGCCACGCCAGATCGATATGCGCATGTCCGATCGCGGTTGCGGTGAGCGTCGGGTCCCCGCCCTGCTTACTTAATTGCGGAGCCAGAATACGCCGGGCTTGCGCGATAGGATCTTCCGATACTCCTTTTAATAGAAGGTGAACATCGTAGAGAGCTTGTAGAATCTTCGCCCTTCTAGCGGACTGATCTCCCAGATTCACGGCCAGATCCAGCAACACTTCATAATCGTAATACAGCTGTCTCGTCTCTTCGTTGCAGATGGCGATATCGGCTTCCTTAAGCTTTCCGCTCCGATAATATCCGAATAAATCGTTGTTACCGGCGTCCGCCCAAAGATCGATAACCTCCCCGCCGGATGCTGATGCAGCGATATGCGCGACGCGTTTACCCGGCAAACCGAGCGAAAGGTCAAACTCCGAGTTAACGTTAGTGAGTCCTTGCGTAGGCGTACCTTCTTCATCTACCAAGCACAACTCTCCATTAACGTCCAAGAGCAGCACGATCTTGCTTCCTGCGGCGGAATGCGGAATTTGGCCTTGAAAACGGAACCAGGCGCAATCCCACAGTTCTCCCCATTTCTCTCCTGGCTGGATATCCAAGCGCTGTCCGGTCATTCTCTCGGAGAAGGTTACGGGCTCCTTCGTAACGAAAGCGGTGACCGTTAATGGAGCTACCTTCGTATAAATCAACTTCTCTATTCGTTCGAGCGTGTCTTTAAGCGTGTCTACTTTAATGGGTGTGTAAGGCATCTTGCTGTTGCACCATCCTTAAGGTTAAATAATTGTGTAGTCGTGCAAATTAATTTTATTCTTATGAGAGCTGCGCAAAATTCGATAGTATTAATATATCATATATATCAGCTAATTCAATTCTATTTACAAAGAAAAATGCACCCCTAAGGAGTGCATTTCATTCGTGTCGCTATATGTTAAGGTGCTGCTTTTTCGGACGCTTTATTCCGGCAAAGAAATCGGGCCGGTCGATTGTTTAACAACCAAGGCGGGCTCCAATACGATTTTGCGGTTTTTAACGGATTGCGGGTTAGCTTTCACGACTTCAAGAATGAGCTCCCCGGCTTTCTTCCCTATGTCTCCCTCGAATTGGTCGATGTAAGTGAACAAACCGAATTCTTCAATGTTTGGACTCGGATTGTCGAATGTCACGATAGACAGATCCTCGGGGATGCGAAGACCAAGCCGCTTTGCAATCGACCAGATCTGTACGCCCAGGTTACCGTTGAGAGCAATATATGCCGTGGCCATTCGATTCTTGATAAATCGGTAAAGCGGGTGCTCCGGGTCGATGTCCGAAGATTTGGTTGCGAACTCGGTCAGGAAGAGCGCGGGATTGATCAATGCGCCCTTTTCTTTAAGGGCATTGGTATAACCGTTCACCCGGTCATCCACCGAAACCGTGAGACTCGGCGAATCCGAGCAAATGGCAATGTCGCGATGGCCTAAGCTCCACAGATGGTCTACGGCCAGCTTGGCCGCCAGCGCGCTATCCGCATAGACGGCGTTCGTCTCGACTCCCGGCAAGTATCGGTCAATGAGTACGAAAGGATAATTCATCATCTTAAGGGAGATGATTTCCTCGTTATACACTTCGGCATCTACCGGGAAGATGATCAGGCCTTGCACCTTGTCCTTGAGATCCTGGATCATTTCTTTTTCCCGTTCCTTGGAGTTGAACGTAAACATCAACAGCGGTGTAAACCCGCCCTTCTCCAAGGCAACCGTAATCCCTCTAACCAGCCGAATGGCAAAATAATCCCCGACAAAGGGAATAATGAGGCCGATCTTAGGCAGTTCCGAGCGGTTTGGGGTGGAGAGAGGAGCCGTGATCGAGGCGACCTTAGGAATATATTTCTCGGGAATGCCTTTCACATATGTGCCACGCCCCGGAATCCGATAGATCCAACCTTCCCTCGCAAGCTCGTTCAGCGCATTGGCCACCGTAATCCGGCTTACGTTGAACTGCTCCAGAATCTCCTTTTCCGTCGGGATCTTATCGTCTTCCTGAAGCTGCCTGGAATGGATCAATTCCTTAAAGTGGTTCTGAATCTGAATATAGAGGGGTTCCCTGTCCATGCTCATGCCTGCTAGCCTCCAACACTGCGTTCATAAATGATCGGTGAACAATACATATCAAACATATCATATGAGACCTGCTTTTCCAACTAAAACGGACCAGCCGTTCAGCCAACCTTAAATGTGGATAAAATTTACTCGAAGCCCAACAACCCGCTAAGGCGCTTTAAATTTTGACATGGTACACTACTCCTTGGGTACTGCATTTCACCAATTATAGGACAAGGATGTGGTGTTACCAGTGAAAAAAATAGTGGCTGCATCAGCGATCGCTTTATCCCTCCTTTTTTCTACTTCCGCTTTGACTATGCCATCCACTGCTTCTGCCCAAGAAATTTATGCAACTCACGGAGATCGAACGGTAAGTATAGCGATGTCGTACATAGGTAAGGTGAAGTACAAATTTTCTACCAGAGACCCCCAACGTCTGATTTTTGATTGCTCTTCTTTTACGCAATTCGTCTTCAAGCAGAACGGCATCGATATTCCTTGGGGATCCAATGCGCAAACCCGTTTCGGCATTCCGGTTCCCGACAAAGCCCATTTAAGCATCGGCGATCTGATCATGTTCAGCATTAGCACGCCAGGCCGTATCAATCACGTAGGGATATACATAGGCAATGGTAAGTTCATCGGCAATTCGCCTAGTACCGGCGTTGCGATTTCCGATTTGAATTCGGGTTATTGGAAAAACCGATTTATTACCGCACGTCATTATTAAGCAATTGCACATGTAACTAAACTGCAACGACAACGGCACCGTCCTTGAAATCCAGGAACGGTGCCGTTATTCATGTCCTCATCAAACGGTTGGGAGTATTCTAATTGCCTTGTTTTTTCACGCGTCCCATTAACCCATGCAGTGTTCGGATAAATTCATTTCCCGATAACCGCCCTAATCCCCCATAAGCGCAATCCAATTCATTGTATTGCATGACTCGATCTCTACGAATGCTGGGCCCGTAAATAAGGATCGGAACAGGGTCGCCGGTATGTTCTCCGACTTCGCAAGGCGTAGAATGGTCGGCAGCCAAGGCCAAGTACACATCTTCGGGTAATCCCTGTGCGATAATGCCTACCATCTGATCAAACCGTTCAATGGCTTTTGCTTTTTCAAACGGTTCATTATCATGGCCTTTAAGATCCGGCGCTTTTACATGTACCACAACCATGTCTTTCTTGGCAATTTCTTCGATCGCCATTTTGGCTTTCAATTCTATATTCGTATCTATATTGCCTGTCATGCTGTTATCCGTAATAGGCTCAAAGCCTGCTAATTGGGCAACACCTAGAACCGTGCTTTCCCCGGCGATGCAGCTCCCCTTTATATTAAGCTCATCCGTTATGGGTTCAAGCTGCGCCATCTGGCCAGCTCCCCTTGTCAGTATAAAATTAGCCGGCAATTTTCCCTTCTCAAGACGCTCTGCATTAACGGAATGACGCGATAATATTCTATGAGCCTTCGCAAGAAATAAATTGAGAATCGCTGCCGTTCTCTTGGACTCTTCGGAAGAGTCAAGCGGCCTTACTAAGTGATAAGGACTTCCATCGTTCGGCGCTTTGGGATCGGAATCGCTAACTTTATCGCTTAATCCGATTCCTCGCAGGATAAGCGCAGCCCGATGCTCCGTAGCCGGTTTAAAATAAACCTTTACCCCCTCAAACTCTAAACCATTAATGGCGTCCGCTATTTCAACTGTTCCTTCGCGTATTCGTCCTGCCCTGCGATCAACGACAATCCCGTTTTCATCCACCGTAGCGAAATTACACCGAAGCACGATATCTCCCGACTGCACGTCCATTCCGATTCCTAAAGCTTCAATCGGTCCACGCCCCGGATAATGATGGGGTTCGTATCCAAATAAGATCAAATGCCCCATATCCGTCCCCACGGGAATGCCTGAACCAATCAAATCCATCATACCTGTAATCCCCATCGAAGCTAGTCTATCCAGATTAGGCGTTTCGGCATATTCCAACGGGGTTTTATGTTCCAATAAAGGATGCGGACGGTCCCCCAACCCGTCGGCAATCGCCAAGATGACTTTTCTGTGCAGCATGGTTTCCTCCTAATATCTATATTCCGATCACCTTAAACCAAGTAAATAAAGCCAAACTAATTACGCAAGCCCCGATAAAACAAGTTACGATCGCATACTTCACTTGATCCAATACCGAAAAATAACCGGTTCCGAAATAAATGGTATTCACTTTCGAATGCGGTGGAAGCGTAATGGTATACGTCATGGTCATGGCGGCGGCTAGTGCAAGAGGAACGGGGTCCATGCCCAATGTCTTGGCCAGCGCTATGAAAGCCGGTATTAAAATCGTGACCCGTACTGTCTTGCTCGTAAAAATGAGATGGCTGTACATGCTAAGGAAGACTACGACCACGTAAACCAAGGCATGATTCATCTGTTCCAACCCCAATGCGCCGACTACTTTGCCGATGATCCATTCCGCGCCTTTCGATTTATCGAGCGCATTGCCTACCGCATAGGCGCCTGCGGCAAAAATCATAAGCTCCCATTTGATATTCGTTTCTTTCCAAGTCAGCAAACCTATTCTAGGAAGCAGGCACAAGAGTGCTCCAAGAACGGCCGTCTGTTCCGTACTGAATTCAAAACCGATCCAATCTTTCTGATAATCTCCGGTAGCCCACAGGATGACGGTAAAGATGAAGATAGTCACTGCCTTCTTCTCGTCTATTGAAAAGGAACCTAGTTTCTTTAACTCATCCTTCAGCGTATTCGTTGCATTGTGGAAATTAGATTCATCCTTCAACGAAAATAGCTTTAAGCCAATGAAGAAAGTAATCAGCATCGTGATGATCGCAGTAGGCATAGAGGCTAGAAGCCAATCCATATAACCGATGTTGCCGCCCGCTTGGTCATTGATGAAGCCGACTGCAATGATGTTGCCCGAAGTAGCCGTCATGACACCCGAAGTAGCGAGAGCGTCGGCCTGAACCCCTTGAAGCATCATTACTTTTCCAAGATTGCTTCGACCGGGCAGGGCTTTGTAGACTTCCAGCAAAATCAAGCATATAGGTACCATGAGCGTAGCCCTTGCAGTTGTGGAAGGAACGAAGAAAGCTAGAACAAAATTAATAATGACCAATACGAGCAACGTCATTTTCGGCGTTTTCCCGAATCTCGTGATCATCCATAACGATAACCTTCTGCCTAAATTTGATTTAATCATGGCAGAGGTAAGGATAAATGCGGAAACCATCAACCAAATGACGTCAAACCCTAATGTCCCGAATGCGACTTCCTGATCTTCAACCGCTCCAACCAAAGGAAGCAATAAAATCGCGATTATTGACGTTAGATAAATGGGGATCGGGGTCGTAATCCAAAGAATCAGCGCTCCGGTAAATATAGCGATTGCTCTTTGGGCTTCTAAGCTCATGCCCTCCGGTGTAGGCATGAAGAACAGAAGTAACGCAGCAATAACTGCGAGTGGTATTCCAAGCTTCTTCATGACTTCTTCCGTCTTACTTTTCTTCTCGGGAGAAGGCTTGTTACCATCCTTCTGTACGGTCTCTGGGACCTCAGTCATCTTGCATCCTCCTTAATGTGTGATGTTACCGCTTTCATCTTATCCAATCTTCAATCATAAAACAATTTGATTTACTTCTGATAACTATAACGTATTGTTATCATTCCTGTTCTTTCCCTTTCCTCTGATCCAGGCAAACTTCAAGCTTGCAATCGCTATAATAAATGACGACTTTTTCCGTATCTACCGTTGCGATTTCGCTGCCGCAATACTTGCACAGAATAACCCCCAACACGACTGATGTATCTTTATCACCGTTCATATCAATTAAGCACTTCCCGTTTTTTTGTGAATAACCATACTTACTAAATCCATTACTCTGCTTACATATCCCCATTCATTGTCATACCAAGCTAGGAGCTTGATCTGATCGTCCCTAACCGTTAACGACAATCCGTCTATGACCGCCGATTTATCACAACCGACAAAATCTATTGACACTAATGGCGCTTCAATATAATCTACATAACTGCTATATTCCCCGCTAACTGCCGACAGCAGCGCGGCATGCACCTCTGAGTACGATAAGCGACGACTCACACCGACCGTTAAATCAAGCAGAGATACATCGGGCGTAGGCACCCTTATGGAAAATCCGCTGACTAATGGAGCGAGTCTAGGCAAAATATCTTTTATAGAATCTCCTGCCCCGGTACTGGTAGGAACGATTGATTGGCTGCATGCGCGAGCCCGGCGCAAGTCTTGGTGAGGATTATCAAGATGTCTTTGGTCACTCGTATAAGAATGAATCGTTGTAAACCCAACTCGGTTCACATCAAACGATTGGTCTAGAATATTCAGAAGAGGCACCAAACAGTTAGTGGTACAAGAAGCCGCCGAAAGTAAAAAATGGTTCGCAGGATCATACTTTTGATCATTTACACCCATCACTATCGTTTGATCCACCTGATTTCCCGGGGCGGTTAATACAACGGTTGATGCTCCGCCCACAAGGTGTTTCGAAGCCCCAGAACGATCATTGAATTTACCTGTCGCATCTACCACTATGTCAACACCGAAGTCTTTCCATGGTATGAGCTCTGGTTCTCTCTCGCGGATGACCTCCACTCGCCGACCGTTTACAACAAGGGAATTATCGGATATGGATAATTCAGCTTCCCATAACCCATGTACGGAATCATATTTTAATAAATGGACGATAGTCTCAATAGGATATAACGTGTTAATGGCCTTCAATAGAATTGGACAGGTATTATCCGATAATATTTTTCTAATTAATAGACGTCCGATTCTCCCCGTTCCGCTTACTCCAACTCCTAATCTCAAAGCAACTCATCCCCATACGCTAAATATCGAATGAAATATTTATCAACCATCCTACCCCAACCTTCACCTGTGATTTATTTGCACTTTAAGTATATTCATAGGATTTATATAAAACAATTTGATTATATTTTGTATATGATAAGTTTTCGTTATGATTCTGCATGCAGGGCTTATTAGATGTGGAAACGGGATAACGAATCTTTCAATGCACTGGATAACGCATCAAGCCTCGCGGAAAGACCGACCAAATCTTCACTTATCGTTAGCTGCTGAGAACTTAATGATGCAACCTCCTCAGATGCTGCGGAAGATTGCTGAGCTATAGTACTTACGTTAGACATAGCTTCCGATAACACCGTCTGCGATTGATCCAGCTGTTGGATAGAATCAGTCACTTCATTTAGACAGGTCTCAAACCCGCCCATTTGAATTTGTACGTTTTTGAAAATTAAATCCGTTTCTTTCACCGCATGAATTTGTGCTTCGAAAATAGGATACGCTTCGGATAATACGTTTACAGTTTCATTGATTTCATTCTGGATCGTTTCTACGATCTGACCTACGACATGAATGGATTGCTTGGATTGATCTGCCAACTTGCGAATTTCATCGGCTATGACCATAAATCCTTTACCCGCTGCTCCGGCTCTGGCTGCCTCAATGGTTGCATTCAAAGATAATATGTTCGTTTGCTTTGTAATGCTGTTTAACAATTCCAATATTTGTCGGATAGAGGCCGTACTTTCCTTCAACTTATCTACCTTATCGACCATATTCCGTGTCAATTCTTCGGTTACGATCGTTTTTGCAATTAATTCATTCATAAAGATCGTACCTTGTTCACTCGCCTTGCGCACCTCTGAAGCAGATTCACCCATCTCTGCATTGGAATTCATCACGTTTTTCATTTTAACGCCCATCCGAAACGCTATTTCATTTCCCTTTTCCGCATCAATCGCTAAATCACTCGCCCCATTGGCAATTTGATCGGTCGCAACGGCAATCTCTTTAGCGGAAATAGATGTCTGTTTGGATGCTTCGGATAGCTCTGCTGCGGTAGCCAGCACATCCTGAGCAGATCGATTCGTTTGCTCGACCAAAAGCGTGATTTGCTCTATCATTTGGTTAAAACCTGCTCCAACCTGCCCGATTTCATCCGATCTGCTAGTTTCGGTCCGGATAGCGAGGTTCCCCTCAGCACCTTTCAACATTAAATCTCTTAATTTCCTTAATGGCTTCCCAATCATGTTAGCAATGAAATAACCAATGACTATCGCTAGCAACGCTGCGGTACCCGCAATGATGAGTGTTGCGTTCTCAATAACGTTGGTATCCCGAACTAGTTCTTCAACAGGAGATATGGCCATCACATTCCACCCCATATACTCCGATCGATGGTATGCAACGATTTGCTCCGTACCGTTTTGATCCATCGCGATGTACGGCTCTTCAGTCACACTTGCCCGAAATTCAACGGAACTCGGTTGAAACATTTCAGACAAATGGGTAGAAAAATAGAGCTCATTCTCATTGTTTACAATTTGGATTGCGCTTGAATCGCTAATATGAACATCTTTGAACATTTCATCTATCGCACCGATTTTGATTTGTAAAACCAACATATATTCCATTTCATTTGTCGTAATGCTTTTTATAGTTCTACCCAAAGTAATAACCGGATTATTGGAATTACCTATAAATTGATTTTCACTTATTCCTAACCAAATCGCATGTCCATTTCCTTCCAAAACTCGCTTATAAGAATCACTGTTTCTATCAATTTTAACCTCCATGTTCATGTAAGAGATCGCAGGTAAATCTTCTTGATTTAATGGAATTAGTGCTATCGAAGAGATCATACTGTTAATATTTACGCGATTTGAGATCGTATCTAGTAATTGCCTTTGATGTTGCAGCCTTTCAATTGATGTATTTTTTTTATTACTCAAATGGGATACGTTTAATTTAAAATCTGTTCCAGTGACCAGTTCCGCAGTCATTTGTTCATAGCTTTTCAGCATTAAATCGACTTTTTGGCTGGCCAGTGTAACGGTAGTGTGCGAGGCATCCGAGATTTTTTCCTCCAAAATTTGTTTGGATACCGTATAAGAAATATAACCGGAAACAAAAACAAACATTACGATACTAACAAAGAAAATAATGAATAACTTCATCCCTACCGATTTCAAAGGGTTCATGAAATGAATAGATTTCCTCATAATCGCATCACTTCCTTTCCTTCAATAATGACCTTTCATAAATAAAAATAATGAGGGATAAAGATTAAGCATCTCCCTCATTATTTTATTCGCATATCCGTTTATATCGTCATCTTACCGCCATTGTTGCGGAGAACTTCATTGCTTTCGAATGATTCCGGATTGCGGGCTTCCAGGGAAATCACCGAATCCAATGACAACAACTCTTCTAGCGCTGCCAAGACATTCTTCTTTTTTTGGCTTTTTAAGCTAAATGTAAGATGCATGTTCAGGTTGTCCCGATCCCCCAACCCTATTTTTTCAACGGAAGTGATTTTCAAGTTGGAAATGACAATGTCTTGTTGTTCCAATATCGCGATCACCCTGCCCATTGCTCCTGGATCATCTTTGATCATAATGTCTACTTGATCGATTTTTTTACGCCGATGCATGTGCTTTTCCCATTTGTTTAAGAAATAAAGGTTAATCAGAACGAGAAACGTACAGACAATGGCTCCGATAATAAATCCTGCTCCGACGCATAATCCGATTGCGGCTACCACCCAAATGGATGCCGCTGTAGTCAGGCCTTTAATGATATTGCCGTTGCGAAGAATAGCCCCCGCGCCAAGAAAACCAATGCCGCTGATGACTTGCGCGGCTAATCGGGCGGGGTCAATCCTGACATTTGCTTCATATACAAAATCGGAAAATCCGTAAATCGACATAAGCATGATCGTGGCGGAACCTAAACAGACGAGAATGTGAGTTCGAAGTCCCGCCGCATGATTGCTCCACTCGCGCTCAATTCCAACTAATCCGCCCAAAACGGACGCAATAACCATCCGTATAATCAAGTCATAATGACTGATCGTCCATATTTGATCACCGAAAAATGTCAATTACGCTCATTCCCTTTGTTGGTTTTTCATTGAAGCTGCACAAGTTCTCCATTTTCTCGATCATAAACATTGACTTTATCCATAGGAAAATCAATCCAAACCGTCTTGCCGATTTCTACATCCAATTCGCCTATCACTTTGACCAGCAGGTTCAAATTACTTTTCGTCGTTAGCTGAACCAATGTCTCCGATCCTGCCGGCAGAACGGAATAAATCGCACATGGTATTCCATTTGCTGTCCTTTCAGTAGAAATTTGAATATCTTCAGGATAAATGGCAAGATCCGCTTTTCCGCTGTAAACATTTTTAGATGGAATATGCAATGTTCCTAAAGAGGTTTCCATCTTTAATGTTCCTGTATTTACCGCCTCGCAATCTGCATCAATAAAATTGATTTTCGGATTCCCAATAAAGCTGGCGACCCGAATATTAGCAGGATAACGATAAATGTCTCTAGGCGGCGCCACTTGCGCCAAAACTCCCTCGAAGAAGACCGCAATTTTTGTAGACATGGTTAAGGCTTCGACCTGATCATGCGTAACGTAAATAATCGTTGTCTTTAATTCGTGATGAAGCCTCTTCAATTCCGCCCTCATATCCAACCGCAATTTCGCATCAAGATTGGACAAGGGCTCGTCGAGCAGCAGCACCTTAGGTTCTGTTACAATGGCTCTGGCTATAGCAACACGCTGCTGTTGTCCACCGGAAAGCTCAGAGGGATACCGATCCTTTAAATGTAAAATTTGCATTTTTTCCAGTGCATTGCCCACTTTTTCTTTCGTCTCGGCTTTCGAATATTTTTGAACTGATAAGCCAAACGATACATTTTCCGATACGGTCATATGCGGCCATAGGGCATAGCTTTGAAATACAAGATTCAAGCCTCTTTTTGACGGTTTCGTATAGTGGCGCAGCTCTCCGTTAACCACTTCTTTGTCACTGATCGTAATGATTCCGGATTCCGGATTTTCCAACCCAGTAATAATCCTCAGGGTCGTTGTCTTGCCGCAGCCCGATGGACCGAGCAATGTCATGAAATCGCCTTCTTCGATCGTCAGGTCAAGATCCTTCAAAATGTGATTATTGTTAAAATGCTTATTAACTCCTTTAAGTACAATACGGCTCATGTTATCCTCCTATGCCCTTGGAAATGTCGGCTTTACCAATCTTGCTTGCCAAGAAATATGTGATTAATATAATGACTATAATGATAATGATGATAGCTTCCGAGAACTGGTGAAAACCTTGATCCGCATAGCGGAAAGTAAGTGTCGTTAATGTTGCCGTCTTTGGTGTAACGAGCAATATGATTAAATCTAATTCCTTCATCGCGCTAATAAAAAGTAATAGGAATGCGCTGAACAATCCTTGTTTACACAATGGGACCATAATGCGAGAGAATCGTCTAAACCATGACGCACCGGCCAATTTGGCCGCTTCCTCCAATTCGCCGCCAATTTGGAACATCGTACTAGTTCCTGAACGGGTAGCGAATGGCAACTCCTTCACTATCGTAATCAACATAATTAAACCTAAAGTTCCGTATAAGCTTGGCAATAAAAACTGTGGTTTCGCAAACATGCTCAAGTAAATGGCGGAAAGCGCGACACTTGGAATCAAATAAGGCAAGAAGGAAAGCTGCTCCGTGATTTTGGCGGAAAGCGTCTTTCTTCCTTTGCTTATGACATATCCCATAATTAATCCCATAACTGACGCTATGGCTGAAGCAATAAGAGCGACTTTAAAAGAATTGAAAGCACCGGACCAAATTGCGGCATTTCTTAACACACCAACCTCGCCCGCGGCAATGGACAGATTAGATTCACCGGTCCAAAAATGAGCGGTTAGGTTGCTTAAGCTGTAATCTCCATCCTTTAACATAAAGGACTGTAGAAGCAAAAGGATAAGCGGGAATATAGCGGCCGATCCCAAGAATAAGATTACCCCCGAGAAAGTGGGAATTCTCCATTTGCCTAAAGGTGTCAAGGTTTTTCTAGAATCTTTGCCCCCGATCGTCTCGTAGCTCTTCCGCTTCCCGATCGCCCGTTGGTTAATAAAGATCATGATCGAAGAGATGAGAATCAAGATTAAGCACAAGATATAGGCTTCGGTAACCATTCTGTTTCTCATGCTGCCGTAAAGCATCGTAGAAATGGTGTAATATTTAACCGGCAATCCAAGGAATGCCGGCACGCCGAACGTCCCCAACACTTTGGAAAAGGTTAAAATCATGCCGGATAAAATCGCCGGAAGGATCAGAGGAAATGTAATTTTCCTCAGAATTGAAACTCTGTTTGCCCCCAGAATATTTGCGCTTTCCTCCAAACTACTGTTTATCGATCTTAAAGCCACAGCGATTAACAAGAAGAAAAATACAAAATAGTGAGCCGACAAGTTGAGTGTTATGGGAAGGAATCCATACGACAGCCAATTGGGAGGATTGAGATGAAATAGGTTTTGCAATAGTCCTTGGGATCCTCCGATACGATCGTTCTTGAATACGATGAGCCAAGCAAACGCTTTCGTCCAAGACGGAAGCATATACGGTACAACGCAAAAGAAAGAGATCGTTTTCTTGTAAGGAATATCCGTCCTGGTGACGAGCCAAGCTAATCCTCCACCTAGAATCAAAGAAATAAATGTAGCTGTAAAGGCGATACTCAGAGAATGGAACAAGGGTGAATACAATATCGCATGACTGATGTTGCCGGATAAAACCTTTATCCAATGAAAAAGCGTAAAGCTGCCTGGATCGGCTTCACTCGACAATCGAACATCCGAATCCTGCCAAATGAACGTATTTTTAATAATATCCTGCATCGGCAAGACGATCGTATACACGAGGAAGATGAGAGCAATGATGCTTATGACATGAAAGGGATTGGTCAAGATGCCCGTTATTCTATTTTTTAATCGGGTAAATCTCTTGTGCGGTTGTGTTTTTGCATATTCGTATTCCTGCACGGTAGCACTCCTTTACATAATCTATGCGGCTATGAGCAGCCTGACGTATGGTCAGGCAACCCATAGCCGTTTATAGTACGGTTATGGCTTATTGATTTGAAACCCAGAAATCTCTAAATTTCACCGCATTTTTGTAGAGGAATTCTCCGTCGTAAGCCCATGTTTTTATCTCTTCCAAACCAGGCTGATCTTTACGAGCCAGATCTGAACGAGTCAGCCATGAACCGATAACATTGTAAGGATCAATGCCTTTTCCTTGGCCATCAGCCTCTCCGGTCATCCAGCGAATAAATAATTTGGCTGCGTTTGGATGAGGTGCTTTATTGATCACGTATACATAAGAAGGCTGCATGTTGGAAATTCTCGGTTTTACGTCATACGACGCTGCTGCAGACAATCCTTTACTTTCAATATTTCTTTGTTTACTGGATGCTGAAATACCGATAGGCGGTTCCTTCTGCCCGGGTTGTCCAACCGCATCTACAATCTCCTCCGTATCCGTCATATACACCGGGTCATTGGCTAATAGACGTTTGATGAATTCGTATCCGGCATTTTCTGTCCCGTTAAGTTCGATTTCTTTTCCAAACTTTTCCTTATATGCTTCAGCCATCTCGTCGGAATGCTCCACCATGGTGAGGAAATGATCCAAAGCGTCAGCAGACTGGTAGGGATCTTGGATCACAACCTTGCCTTTCCATTTCGGGTCGGTAAGATCCCAATAGTTAGTGATTGGAGATTTGTCATAGACTTCCGTATTGTAGTATAAGGCGCGTAGAGACACGTAAGGCACAATTCCAAGATTAGAGCTTTTGTACGGCTCTATCATGAGGCTTGTAATATCTTTAGGCAGATAGGGCACTAAATAACCCTTTGGCAGAACTTCACTGGAAACAGAGCCGCTTGAATCCTTAACAAAAACGACATCCCCATTGAAAATTCCAGCTTCCTGCTCGCGAATCACTTTTTCAACAATTTCCCCTGAGCTCATATCATAAGCCTCTACGATAATTCCGGGATATTTCTCCTCGAATGTCGCTTTAATGTCTTTGACCCTGCTGGATTCTGAATAAACAACCACTTTGCCTTCCTGTTTAGCCTTCTCATAAATCTCTGCAGCCGTTTCCTCTTTGTTCAGGCCAACTTGCTCGCCCCATGATGGCACTGCCGCCCCCCCTGAGTTGCTGCTTCCCGGATCAGAAGTTGCAGTTGCAGTAGTAGGAGCAGCAGTACCAGAGGCCGTGGCAGCACTTTCTTTAGTGTTAGTGCCACTCTTTGAACACGCTGCCATGACCAACACCAGTGTAACCAATAAAGCCGCAGTAAGCCTGCCCTTCTCTTTTGCTTTTCGCACTTGAATACCTCCCCTTATTTTCTTAAATATCTTTATTGAAGCTCCATTTTAGTAAATGGAGTAGCTTCCAATTGTTCAATCCATTCTGACCATACCGTTTTAAAACGATCTTGATTCTCGGCACAATATGCATAAAATTGACGAATAAAGTCTAGTCGGTTTACAGCAGAATTGTATTTATAAGGTTCATTGACGGGGTCCATCTCGTACATATTCCGCCCACCGATCAAAATATGTCTACCGAGAATATCATCGAAAGATACATCCTTTGCGTTTCGCATCATGTCGAACATCAGCATAAAGGTCGTTGTTCGACCAATTCCTAACCTGCAATGAAAATGAAGCAAAGGGTTTTCTGTAAGCGCATTCACAAATGCGATGAAAAGATCGACAACATCGTCATCAGGTCGATGGTGGTCTGTTACATAGAATCGAACATATTGGAAGCCCTGTGAGGTCACTAGCTCCTTCTCGGAGCTTACCTTTATCGGATTTAATTCGCCGTCCCAATCAACTGACTTCCCTTCCAATTGGTCAAACCGAACGGACGTGGCATTTGCCAGAAAATTCAGCTTCTCCTTCTGATCCTGTTCCACTTGTTCGCCGGTTAATCCCTGATTCGCTTCATTATGAATTCCAAACCAAGAAACGGCTTTCCCGTTAAAAAAGCCATGACTTTCTTGTCGTAAATCTATAATGATGCAATGAACTTTGCCGAACCTCTTTCTCATTTCGGCCAAACCGCCTTCTGTAAACTGTCCACTGCCTGAAATGTTTAATTCTGCAAACCCATTTAAGTTGATATTTTTAGGATTATCACGTATGGGCTGCATTGTCATTCGGAACCGCAGAGGAAGCTCATCCCTCTCATCAAACTCTATGATTTGAAAAGGTTTTGCCATCCTATTCCCTCCTTTTTCATACCGATTCCTAGTGCATCCTGTATGACACGGTTTACTCCTTTCTCCATTATTTGGGTTGATTGCACTTTCAGTATATCCATAGTAAAATTATTAAACAATTTGATTATATTTAGTAAACAATAATATAACCTTATAGTTACTAATCTCATTTGGGGAAGGGCCGAGGATATGAACGTCAACAAACTGCAAACCTTTATCACGCTATCGGAGTGCTTAAACTTTACCGAGGCTGCGGAACGGCTCTATTGCTCTCAACCGTCCGTAAGTATGCAAATTCAGAGTATGGAGGACGATTTAGGGGTTCCTCTCTTCGACCGGATCGGCAAAAAGCTTTATTTAACCAAACAAGGCGAGCATTTCAAGCCATACGCGGAGCAAATTATTAATTTGCTTCATTCGGCTAAAGATCATATTAGGCAACTGGAGGACTTATCCTACGGAACCTTATCGTTCGGAGCAAGCAATTTCGTTGGCGTCTATCTGCTCCCGAAGATACTAAGGGAATATTCTAAAAAATTTCCGGATATTAAGATAAACATGAATATTACAACCTCCCATCACCTCAATCACATGCTGGAATCCAACAAAGTAGAGTTTTTGGTTCTCTCCGATCGGGTCATGATTGATGAATCGCGATTTCAACGCACGACCTTTTATCAGGATGAGCTTGTCCTTATCGTCAATCCCTCACATCCGCTTGCGCATAAGAAGGAGTGTACGCTAGAGGATTTGGTCAATGAAACTTTAATTATTAAACCGGATAAATCGGCTACCCGAATTTTCTTGGAAGAAAAATTCAAAGAATACGGATTTAGCTCCCCCAAATATCTGGAGATCAGTAATCTGGAGGGTATCAAACAAGGCGTCATTCATGAGCTCGGCGTATCCATCGTTTCTAACTTCGCCATCCAACAGGAGATCAAAAACGGCATATTAGTTAAGGTCCCTATAAAAGGAGTAAATTTTCACAGGGGGATCTGTTATATTTATCATCGCAGCAAACATCTTTCCCCGGCGGCCAAACAATTCATTTCTTTATTGGATAATCATTATTCCTAAACAAAGAGAGCCCAAAGGAAATTTCCCATTCCCGTGGACTCTCTTGTTCATATCATTATTCTTAGTGCAGTGACATATTGATCGATCGTCGTCGTTTGAGGTATCTCGTTTTCAATTGTTTTATTGCTTTTATTTAAGCGAATCGCTCGAACGAGCGGATTCGGGACGTGCAGTACCGCGTATAACAAATGCCTATCTTCGTTGCTTAAAGGCCTTATACGATCGTAATACTCGATCCATCGCAACATATCTTCTCCGTTCCAGGCATGATTACGATGTAAAATATGAGCAAGGTCCGTCATTCTTGCTTGCAGCGATGCGTTCTCAAAATCAATAAGATGGATAGCATCCTTCCGATCGAGAACAAGATTGGGATAATTATAGTCTCCATGCGCGAATGCGCGTACGGACTTTTCGTGATCGATCGCCTCTAGGCTCTTCGGTTGGTTGATATAGGAAGTTGCAATATCGAAGAGGGAAAGGAATGCGCTTATATCCCCAATTCCCTTATGATCGCTTATCGTTGCACGATAATGTTCAATCATGTTTGGCAAAAAAACGACTCGATCTCTTCCCGCGGGTATCTCATCCAGCGCGATGCCTTCCGCATGTTGATGGAATTCAGCCAACGTTCGAATTGCTTTCTTCCACTCCGACCGCTCCTTGAAGTTGGGCGACCTTCCCCGTACCCAGTTGGTGATCATATACGGTTTTCCTTTTCTTATCGCCCATTGAGCTTGGCTCTTAGTCTGGATTATTCGCGGCCCGTAATGAAATCCGGCTTCGGCAAGATGCATCATCACTCGTGCGATAAAATGCATCTCCGGCTCAGGGATATCGTAGCTTTTACTGCAAAGCAAACGCCCCTTCACTGTCAACACCCGATACACGTCGCGGATTCTCGTCGTTTTTCTTATCGTCACGGGAAAGGTTTCCTCGATGTCACGGGTTATCGACAATGCCAATCCCCTCCTCGGCTGGAGCAAAATGAGGAACAAGATGAAGCCGTGCCAGCGCCTCACCGAGTCTCTCATAATCCTGCTCGTTTTCGTCCAATTTAGTCCCTTGAATCTACTCCGATACATAATAAAGCCGCCCGTTACTTCTTACCCAATGTTTGCCTTTGCTCGTTTTAAGCCATCGGGGCATGTTTGTGAAAACATGATTATTAAACCAAACCATTCTGGCATACACGCGATCAAGGCGCGTTTTCGGACCCTAAAAAGGTTTCAAGAAGAACTTTCCTTTATCCGTAAGCACTTGCACGATCGAACTAAACCTTCGCCCCAGCTTTGATTGGTAGATGATTTAATTCCCTCCTCGCTCATCATCGAATGCAGCTCAGACATAATAAATTAGTCTATGTAACATCGGCGCAAAGGGGAGGAACGAACGGAAAAATGGGTGAGCGGAATAGGGATACCCCAAATTAATCCCTGATGTTAATATAGGATAAGCATATCCGCCGGACTAATTCCTCAGGGGGTACTCGATGTTTTCCTTTGTTCGTATCGTTGTCTCTTCTTTCTTGCGATATAGACTCCCGACCGCGTTGCTGCTAGCGGCCATCGTTGTTGAACTCGCTTACGAAACCTTCATGCCGCTTAGCTTCAAATTTATAATCGACTTTGCCATCGTTCCCAGGGAATATACTCTGCTTGTCATTATTTTGTGCCTAATGGTTTCCGGGGCTCTCGCTTCAGTCGTCATTGGAATACTGCGCGACCGCATGTTCACGAAGCTGGGTTCTCGCATCGTTACCGATTACTATAAACAACTGTTCGAGAAGCTCCAAAGCCTGCCAACGGAATTTTACCACCGTACCAATGGAGGGGACATTGTTTCGCGATTCAATAACGACCTGATTTCCATCGATACTTTCATTATGCTGATCCCCTATGCGCTTCTGTCATTGTTCGGGCTAATCTTTAACGTCGCTGTGCTGTTCATTCTGCAATGGCAGCTTGCCCTCATTGCCGTAATCGGCCTGCCGCTCTGTCTGGTCGGGCCGAAGTTATTCGGCCCGAAAGCTTACGACGCTAGTTATAAGCTGAAAGAAGAACAAGCAAACATTGCTACAGCCGTTCAGGAAAATGTCAGCGCCCAACCCGTTATTAAAGCATTCGGCTTGCAGTCGTTGTTCATTAAGCGTTTCGATGATCATATGACCCATTATCGAAATCTATCCAGCCGTTCCAGCTTTTCTAACTTCCTTATAGATCGTACGACGAATATGGGTACGATGATTCTGAACCTCACGACGATCTGCGTGGGGTCGTTGCTTGCTTACCATGGAATTCTATCTATCGGCTCGCTTCTTGCGTTCAGCTCTATTCTGATTAGCTTGAGCTATTTAGTGGCAGCCATCACATGGCTTGCTCCGCAGTTTATTCAAGCCACGTCCGGAATGCAGCGCGTCCGCGAGCTCCTTGAAGAACAGCCATCCATATACGACAGCGAAACAGCCCGCGACCTCCCACACTTCGAACGCGGAATTGAATTCCGTGAAGTCAAATTTGGTTATACCCCAGAGCAATTAAGCCTTAACGGGATTAGCCTTACGATTCCGAAAGGTACCTATGCCGCCTTCGTCGGAGCCAGCGGTTCCGGTAAAAGCACTATTATTAATTTATTGATGCGGTTTTATGATCCGCAGCAAGGAGCCGTTCTTTATGACGGAACCGATATCCGCCAAATCGCGCTGCAATCCCTTCGCTCGCAAATCGGCATTGTCTTTCAGGAAAGCTTTCTGTTCCGATCCTCCATTCGGGAAAATATTCGCCTAGGCAAGCCTGAGGCCAGCGACGAAGAAGTCGTTCAAGCCGCGCGTTCGGCGGAAATACACGATTTCATTATGAGTCTTCCGGATGGATACGACACGGATGTCGGGGAACGAGGAGGACGTCTGTCCGGCGGGCAGAGACAGCGCGTTGCGATCGCCCGTGCGATCATTCGAGAGCCGGCTATACTCATATTAGACGAAGCGACCTCCGCACTGGATCCGGCCACGGAAGTAGCAATCAACGCAACGTTGCAACGATTAACCGCACGCAGAACCGTCATTTCCGTAACCCACCGTCTCGCTTCGGCCGAGCATGCGGATTGCATTTATGTGCTCAATCAAGGGGAAGTTGCGGAACAAGGCTCTCACCAACAATTGCTGAAGCTGCCGGCAGGTCGGTATAAGCAATCTTGGCAGAAGCAAACCGGATTTGAGATCAGCGAAGACGGTTATCATGTGGAAGTTAGCGCGGAACGACTTAAATTGTTTCCTATTTTCGCGGATATGGATGATTCTTTTTTACAGGGAATTTCTCATTTCTTTGCGACCGAATCCTATGCCAAAGACCGGACGATCATTCACGAAGGGGATCCGGGCGACAAATTTTACGTCATTGTTCGAGGTAAGGTCGAGGTATTGAAAAAGGATGAGTTAGGAGGAAATGCGCGGGTTGCGGTTCTGTCCGATGGCGATTTTTTCGGGGAAGTGGCTTTGTTGCGCAACGTTCCCCGTACGGCTTCCATTCAGACTTTGACGCCTGTTGTATTCATTACGCTGCAGCGTGAATTTTTCCAAGATCTACTTAAGCATGCCCCTCATTTGGCGGAATTCATGGAGAGTCGGTCGAAGTAAATGGCGCGAATAGAATCCACGAGTTTATGCTGTTTGGCTGCGATTTCCATTTTATCTTTGAACTCCGGTCGAATCAGATGCGCGAGCGGCTGCTCAACCTTATCATATTGCTTGAAAGCATCAATCGCCTGAGCATCCCATACCTCCGCGTATTGAAGTAAATCGCCGGGCATGACCTTGCTTCGATCGGTACCTTCCTCCGGTAAACAATCAAACGGTTCATCCACGTTGAGCGAACCGTAGTCGTCGGTTAGCTGCTCCCCGGGATAAATATCGCGGACGGCGATTTCAACTTCATACGCCGTGCCGATGCAATTGGCATGGAAGCTGTGGTTCACGTAGCGCCCGTTGTCCCAGCAAAGGATGAACTTTCCGTTCTGGTTGCGGTAAGAGTATTTCAAAACCAATTTCTTGCGATCTTCATCCAAGGCGTCTACAACCTCAGGCTCCAGAATCTGATCCAGATCATCGAGCGCCCACGTTAATGTCCCTTTAGGAATAAACTGGGTAGCAAATACTCCGAAGCCAATCTTCTCGTCAATGTAACGAAGCTCCGTATGCGGATGCATCATTGTAGTAATCTCCTTGTCGGAAAAAGGTTATATATGTATTTATATACACTATTATTGATGAATTTGTCGACTAAAAAAAGGACACCCGATTGGATGCCCCATGAACTCTTATTGTACCTTGCTTAATCTAACGCCTCGTCAGCTGCCGCATAAGCCGGATCAGTTGCTCTCTGTCGTCGCCAATGCTGGCGAAAAAGGTTCGATCGGCAGTTTCGACGGCTTGAACGGCGCGGAAAGCGAGTTCGCTTCCGGACGGAGTCATCGTAATGATGTTCGCTCTAGTGTCGGTTGGATGGGGACTGCGTTTCAAGAACCCTTTTTTCTCCAACGTTCTCAGCACTTGGGACGTGACGTTCACGTCCACTTGCGCATGCTGGGCTAGTTGGACCTGAGTCACGCCGGCACTGTCGTTTTTGTCATTCAACCATTGGCACGAGAAGAGCAGCACGAACTGAGGGTGCGTCAATTCGAACGGTTCCAGAGCGCGCCGTATGTCCTTTTGCCATATATTCGTTACCTGCCACAGCAGAAATCCGGGGCTTTCTTTCGATTCACTGTATTCTGAACTCATTTTGCTCCTCCAGCATGGCACCCGCAATCGTCAGAGAATCTTTCCGCCCGATCTCAAAATGACCCGAACGGAACCGATATCCCCAATTCCGATTGCCTCGCGTGAAGCTTAGGTGCTCCAGCAAGTTGCCGATCTTCGTTTCCTTACACCGAGTATAGCGAATATTGCGGCGGAAAGGTACAAAGGAATCCGACATCCGATATTCGTAGACCCTGTCATCCTCTACTTGTCCGATAGCGGTGAATGCTTGCAGCGGCTCCCCTAGCGTGAAGTCGGTGCGAGGTGAGTAGTAGACGAGCCAGTCGCCGGGACTCATCCGCCGCAACGGAACCGACTTGCCGTGGCAGAGCTGGGCGAAACCGCCCTGTACTCCTAGCTTCACATGGGATGCGGACACGACGCCTACCCAGTATCGCGTTTGTTCGCTTAACCGTTCAGCCTGCATATTGACGCTCCTTTTCCAGCGCCAATGCGACAAGCCCTTCTATAGTATGCGGAATGCCTTGGGCCATACCGGCCCCAATCTGATGTGCATTAGGACCGGTGATCGTCACATGATGCGTAACGCTCGTTCCTTCGGCTGCTTGTTGCAGGCGATGTACGAAGCGAATTCGAATGCCCGCGTCCGGAATATCCGTAACGTCCGAAAATCCACGCAAAGGTTCGACCTCGGTGAGCTCGAAAGCCAGACGCTCTTGTCCTTCCGGCTGCAGAATCCCCCGGGTACCCGCGGCGAACGCCCCATCTAACGAAGCATACTCAATGCCTTTGTCCCATTCCACCCAAGAGGTAATATCGCTGTACAGCTTCCAAATCGTCTCCGCTTTTGCCGTTGTCGTTACCGTATGCTCAAATTCCCACATGTTTTTCCCACCTCATTTTCAATATTTATACATATTATATATATACATATTATATGTGTCAATATTAAATGCGGTGCACTCGCCCTGCTCCATGTCAAAAAAGCCAACCATGCGGTCGGCTTTCCTAGCTCCCTCTTCACCTAAAATTCTCACCGATATAAGCCATTAAGCTTTCCAAGGGGTTTCCGATATTAATTTTTGTTTCTTTCTGAATATCCCTAGCTGCTTCCACCATCGATAATTGCGCTACGGATATAGCATTATTATTATGCGTTGCCAGCAAATTGCGTATATATCCAGACAATACAATGAGGTACTGTTCTTTCTTTCCCTGCATGATTAGTTCGAAAGTATGCTCAATTACTCGCGCTTCCACTTCCGGGTGTTTATCATTAGCATGCGCATACTCATTCAGCCGCTTCATTGTGCCTTCTACCGTGGCGGGATTAGAAAACAGTAATATCTGCGGTTGCTCTATGTTGCATATGTAGCTGAAAAAGGGTTCATCGATCTTAATAATCGGGACCGTTACTGCAAGCTGGTCCTCATGAAGTACGGCAATGTAATTCGTGCACGTGATCAGGATAACGTCAACTTGGGCTTGCACGATCCAATCGATCTGCTCAATAACCTTTTTCTGAGCATCCATTAAGCTAAACGTATCGTCCGACGATACTCTGTAAACCAAAGCAGGATCGACAAAATGAAGCAATTCGACTTCGCACGCAGAGAACGCCTGTTCAATATACTCAATGTTAGAATAATGGGCATGCAAGCAACCAATCCGTTTTTTCAACGCGCACTCCTACCTTCGGATAATATTCCATTAGACTGCCCTTATTTCAAGCAACTCATATTTAACGATCCCCATCGGGGCATTGACGCTAATTATGCTGCCTACCGTTTTACCGACGAGTTCCTTGCCAAGAGGGCTCTCATAGGAAATTTTATTTTCCAGAACGTCTGCTTCCGCGGGACCGACAATCCGATATTCGATTTTCTCGGCAAATTCTATGTCATTTAGAATGACCATTGCACCCACCCGGACCGTTGTCAGGTCTAAGTCATCCGAATCGACGACGCGCGCCTTGTTCAACATTTTCTCCAGGACGATGATTCTCGTTTCCATGAACGATTGGTCGTTCTTGGCCGAATGATACTCGCTGTTTTCCTTGAGATCGCCGTAACTGATCGCTAATTTAATACGGGCGGCCAATTCTTTGCGTTTAACGTATTTAAGATCGTCTAGTTCGGCCTGCAGTTTAGCTAAACCCTCTTTGGTTAATATCACTTCATCGTTAGACATATTTACAGCTCCCATTTGCTTTCATTACTCAATTCTAACCTATATCCGCCGAACATGCGAAAAGGGCACCCCAAGGGCACCCTGAACATGGTAAAGGTTAGGCACTATATCGATTTCCAAGCTTGGTCCATGTCAGCGATGAGGTCCTTCGGACTTTCCATTCCAACATATAACCTCACGACGGAAGAGGGTTGTTCCCCCGCTTCTTCGTTTCCAACACGATTGACCGTTACCAGACTTTCGAATCCGCCCCAGCTAACGCCGATCTTGAAATACTTCAGTCTGTTTGCCCATTCTTTTAATTTCGCGATCGGTTCCGTCGAGATAAAAGAAAACAGGCTGCTGAAGCCCGACATCTGACTTAAACCCAACTCATACTGAGGATGGGAGGGCAGTCCGGGATGGTTGACGCGATTTACGAAGCTCTGTTTTCCGATATACTCCGCCACCTGCAATCCGCTTTCTTCATGCCTTTGCATGCGAAGAGGGAGCGTCCGCAATCCCTTGGATACAATCGCTGCCGTCTGCGGGGTCATAATGCCGCCAAGCAGCATATATTCCATATACCCGATCCGATCGATCAATTCCTTCGAGCCTAGAACTACTCCGCCAATGCAGTCGCTGTGCCCGCCGATATATTTTGTGATCGAATGGACCACCAAATCAATGCCAAGAGTAAGTGGGTTCTGAAAACACGGAGTCGCCCAAGTATTGTCGATAATGGTTTTGACACCCAAGCTTCTAGCGAGTTCGGCGCACAACCGAAGATTCTGCAATTCAAAGAAAGACGTTGTCGGACTTTCCAGATAGAACAGCTTCGTGTTCGGACGTGCCGCACCGCGCCATTGCTCGATTGAGCTCCCGTCGATGAACGTCGTTTCCACGCCGAAACGGCTCAAGTAGGAGCTAAGAAACTCCCGCGTCGGGCCGTAAGCTTGATGAACGCATACGATATGATCTCCTTGTCCGACAACGGACAATATTGCCGAACTGATCGCGGCCATTCCCGAGGCAAAACATTTAGCCGATTCCGCCTCTTCCATGTCCGCAAGTTTCTGTTCCAAATATTGAACGGTAGGATTGTTGCCCCGCGAATAAACGTGATGATTTAGCAGTTCTTTCATCGCATCGTCGAATTGATCGTGACGATCGAACGCGAACAAGCTATTCTGATAAATCGGCACATGAATGGCTCCGTGATGTCTGGCATCTCTCGGATCATAAGCCGCCTTAGTAAATTGTTCTTCTCGATTGCTCATCCTTTTTCTGCTCCTTGCGTTAATCCTTCTACGATGAATCTTTGGGCGAAAGCAAATAAAAGAATGGTCGGTATGATCGATAACACCGCTCCAGCCGACATTGCACCCCAATCGACGTCGAATTTAAGAATAAATGAGTTCATTGCCACCGGCAGCGTCTTCAGCGCATCGTTATCGATGAACATAACGGCTAGGAACAATTCGTTCCAGTTCTGCACGAAGGCGAAGATGAAGGTCGAAGCGATCCCCGGCAGCATGACGGGAATGATGATTCGCACCAATGCCGACCACCGAGAGCAACCGTCGATCATCGCCGCTTCCTCCAGGCTGGCGGGAATCCGTTGGAAAAATCCGCGCAGCATGATGGTGGAGAAAGGGATGAGTATAACGGTATACATAAGCACCAAAGAGAAACGGTTGTTAATCAAGTTCATGCTGCTCATCATCAAGTACAACGGCGCAAGCGCAACGAAACCGGGCAGCATCTGGGTAGCGAAGAACGCGAGCATGATCTGCCTGTGCCCCCGGAACTTGAAGCGTGCCAGCACGTAAGCGCTCAGGATCGCGATAACGAGTACGACGACGGCGGATGTAATGGCTACCAGCAAGCTGTTGCCGATGTAAATGTGGAACTTCGATATTTTGAAAATGTGCACGTAATTGTCCAGCGTAAAGCGCTCGGGCCAATATTTAAGCGGAAATGAGAAAATATCCTTTTGCGGCTTAAGCGACGTGATTACGATCCAATAAAGCGGAAAAACCATAATCAGCAGATAGACCGCCAGATAGACGAACTTGGACAGGCCCAGAATTCGCTGCTTCATTAGAAATCCCCCGCTTTCTCTGCCTTCGTGACCGATAGGAAGAAGATCGTGTAGAACAGCAAAATAATGATCATGATGATCCCGATTGCCGAGGCGGCTCCGTAATCTCCACCGTAAATGATTTTGTCCAGCATCAATGAAGATAAAATATGCGTGCTGCCCGCAGGACCGCCGTTCGTTAATCCGTAGATGATCGTGGGATCATTGAATATCCAAATCGCCCTTAACAGCGTAGTGGCGATGATCGTTGGCATAATATAGGGTAGAGTTACGTTCCACAGTTTGCGAAATGAGCTTGCCCCGTCCATGACCGCAGCTTCGTACAACTCGGAAGGGACGGATTGCAAAGCAGCCAGAAGCATGATGGCGAAAAATGCGACGCCATACCAAACGTTAGCGATAATGACGGAGATCATAGCCCATTTCGGATCCGATAGAAATCCGATGCGCTCATGAATGAGGCCTAGGTGGAGCAAGATATCGTTGATGACGCCGATCTGGGAGTTGAACATCCATTTCCAGATCATCCCGATGAGGAAACCGGACAAAGCCCAAGAATAGAACACGAATCCTTGATAAACTCCGCGTCCTCTGAACTGTTTCTTTAATAGCAGCGCAAGCGTTAAACCAAATAAGAACTGAAGAATAAGCGAGAAGAACACCCAGTATCCGCTATTCTGCAAAGCCATAATGAATTTGGGATCGTTAAAAGCAGCCTTAAAGTTGTCGAGCCCGACAAAATGAACGCTGCGCAAATCGAAAAGCTTATACTCCTGAAAAGCCATCACTATCCCTTTGACAAACGGATAATACGTGAACGCAAGCACTAACAGCAGGGCGGGAATTAACCCGGATAGAATAAAGACTCTTTGTTTTCTCATTTCCGCACCGCCTTGGATAATAAATGGTGATGGGCGGCAACCGCCACCCATCACGACTTATATTAACCGATTATTTTTTTAACTTTGTCTTCTGATCCGCCCAGTAAGCGTCCCACTTCTTGAGAGTATCGTCAACGTTGGATTTGTTCAACAGGAGCGATTGTCCGGACTCCATCGTGACTTGACCCCACTGACCCGTACCTGGGTATTGGAAAGGCGGTTTGTAGTTCACGTAGGTATCCGGTTTATCCGTCATGTCGATCAATGTTTTGTAAGGACCCGTCTTGAAGAATTCGTCTTCAGTTGCGCTCGTATGAATCGGAATTAAGCCGTAGTCTTTGGAGAATGCCGTATTCTCGGCTGGACTGGACAAGAACTCAACAAGCTTCCAAGCTTCTTCTTTGTGCTTGGATTTGGATGTGATTCCCCATCCTGCGCCGCCTGCAGCGAATAGAGCTTTGCCTGTCGGGCCCGTAACGAGAGGAGCGGTTGCCCAAGTTCCCTCGGCCATCTTCTCCTGCAACGATTGAATGACGTCCGGATCTTGCAGCAGAATACCGGTTACGCCGGAAGTAAATGCCTGCACTTGCTCTTGGAAACCCCAGTTGATGGAATCCGGAGGAGATGCATCCTTGTAAAGCTTCAGGTAAAGGTCCATAGCCGCTTTGGCTTCAGGCGTGGAGTAGATGGTTGCTCCGTCTTTCGTGAACATGGAATCGTCCAGATTCACTTTATCTCCGTTGAACGCCAGAATCATGGCATCCGTGGTACCGTTAGAACCCGCGCCGCCGCGGAACGAGAAGCCGAAACGGTTTTTAGCCGGATCTGTCAATTTCTTAGCTGTTTCGTAAAGCTCTTGCCATGTTGTCGGCGGATTCAAGCCCGCTTCCTTCAACCAGTCCGCCCGGTAGAACATTTGTCTTTCGTAAAGGCCGTTAGGCACGAAATACAGTTTGTCGCCTACCGTTCCGACGGATTTAGATACGGCGCTTACAGTAGCGAAGTCTTTCCACTTGTCGGCATATGCATTCAGCGGTTCGACATAGCCGTTATTGACGAACTCGGCAACGGTCAAATCCCTGACTTCAAGGACATCCAGCTGTTCGTCCGAGCCGAGCATCGTTCTGATTTTGTTGTCTGCTTGGTCGAAAGGAGGTGAGATGAACTCTACTTTAATGTTCGGATTAGCCGCTTCGAATTTGGTAACCATTGCTTGAATCAGTTCAGTTCTCTTAGGACTGGTCAAGCTCTCGATCATACGAAGCGTGACCTTGTCCCCACTGCCGCTATTACCGCTATTTTCGTTCTTGCCGCTGCATCCCGCCAACAGTCCAACCGTTACTACGGCACATAGCAACGAAACTAGCACTTTTTTGCGCTTTATCATCGACATTTATCCCCCTTTTATTACATGTATCATACAGTCATCCTGTCTGATAGGTTGATTATATTGAAAGCGCTTTTTCTTGTCAAGACAATAAACCACTTTTGTTAAAAGATCATAAATGCCCCTACGTTTACCATGGTGACATGCATGCATAGAAAAGGGCTGACCCAAAAGCGATTAATTTTGCTTCAGAGACAACCCTGTCAACCTAGTAAGTTTTGATCTTTTCCTCGATGCAGTCCATCATTTGATTGAACTCATCCAGGGCTTTTTCCGTATCGTGGACGGCAATCGCGTCGAACATCGTTCGATGATAAGGATAAGTCTCATCGAAGAGCTGCTTGTTACCAAGCGGTTCGTTAAAGAACTTCTCGTATAGACCGGAAAAAGAATCCATCACCGTCTCGAGAATCGGATTGTGAGTTGCCTTGATAATATAGCGATGGAATGCCAAATCGATCTTGGAAGTATCCTTATCGTTTTCCTTCAGAATTCGGTACTCTTCAAGACAATCTTCTAATTCCCTGATTTGGTCCGCCGTAATGTTCTTCGAAGCCAGCTCTACCGCTTTGCCTTCCAAGGCTCTTCGCACGTCGAGGGTATTCAGCAGAAAATTGCGCTCTTTCTCAATCTTGACTTTGCCGGTAAATCGGTACGTATTGACGTCTCGTACAAAAATACCTCTGCCGTTCTCCACCTGCACGATATCAACCGCTTCCAAGTAACGCAACGCTTCCCGCAAGGAAGAACGTCCGACTCCGAACATTAGCGTCATTTCATCAACGGAAGGCAGTTTATGTCCTTCCTTCAGGTCCTTCTCTTGAATATAATTTTGAATTTCTTGCGACACCAATTCGTGCACAAGAGTTTTTTGAATTTTTCTCATTGCCTGCCCGCCCCCCACCTTGCCACCTGTCTGATAGGTAGATTTTAAGCGACAGGCCAATGGTTGTCAATAAAGCCGCAGAAGGGGCTATCCCATAAGGTCGTGATAGACCTACGGGGAGAGCCCCTAATAGAAGACCTAATACGTAAATTTGCTTTGTAACAGCCAACAGCTTCTCATTCGAAGAACAATGTCTTGTCTTTAACGAAAAATACCCCCGTCGTCGTATTCTCGATTTCTTTCTGGAGCTCTTTAATGTTGAGAGATGTCTTTGGAAATGCCTTGCGCATAATCGATACTTCTCCCTCTCCTTTTGTTCTCAGAAAGGTATTTAACGCATTTCGGCGCTCATCAATCGAAGCCATGACTCTGCGGATTTGCTCATATTTGCTTTGAATCGCCTCATGCGCCGCTACTTCGTTCCCCGTTCTCTCTTCCACGATAATCTGATACGATTCAAGATCGCCCTGCAATCTACTCATGACGATTTCTAGTTTACGATAGTTATCGACGAGATCATCAAGCTCTTTCTTAACGGCATTGCGATCAAAGCCTTCGATGCTGATGCTTGTCGCGCGTTCCGCTTCATTACCGATGATAGCCGTAACCACTTGCGCTTTCGCATGGATCTCCCCGCCGATAATACGACCTCTATTAACATCCAGATAGATATTATTACCCGTCAGCTTGCAACCAATTGCATATAAACCGATATGTATGTCGCCGCCTGCTTGAATCGTGCATTCATTGGCGTGTTTCATGTAAACATTTTGCGCAGCTTGGATCAATGCCTTCTCTTTGCCGAATATGCCGCCTTTAATATAAATATCTCCCGTGCGTGAAACGATGCTATCTATCGCTCCAAGACCGATATCGCTAAGCACCGATATATCCTTAGTTGCATGAACGCTGAAGCCGTCGTTGATGGTGCCTTTAATCGTTACGCAGCCATCATAGTCGATATTACCCGTTTTACCTCCAACATCTCCTTCAATAACCAACACTTCTTCTACCGAGATGTTTCCATTCACTTTAGTAACAACGCCGTCGGTCTTAGCTCGGAGTATAACTTTATCGCCTTCATCGACTTCGACGATCGTGTTTTTATCATAGTGCAGCGGCTTATCCTTCCCTGGCTTAGCGGGAATCACTTCACCTGTAACGGTTAGGCCAGGCGTTCCTTCACCGGCCTTTATTTTTTCTCCGAGCCATTCATCCTTCTTCACTTCGTCCAAAAAATTCATTTCGTAGTAATCCGCGGTTCCATTCTGTTGGATAACGGGCTTACGCTCCGACAAAACATAGTAATTGATAACCGCATCTTCCCCATGAACCGGGTACTCCCCTTGGGCAATCAAAATCTCTTCCCGGGCTTTCAAGCCTGACTTAAGCACATCTTCCCGCAATCCATCGGTTATATGGTGTGCGTTAAGCGCCTCCATGATTTCTGCAGTGATTTCCGGCAAGCTTTCTTCAAGCTCTGCCGCGGTTACGTTCAACTTGACTTTAACTTGCAGTAAATCGTTGGATATCGTTAATTCGACGCGCGGCTTCAAAGTGCCGATTTCTACGACGTGTTTGGAGATGGATTGCAGTGCATTTTTCAGATTCGCGAATTGCGTCAGCGCGACTCGCGGGACCTCTTGCAGCACCTGGTCGAATTGCTTGATTTGAAAATCCGCTACGAAAACCTCGATATAAACCTTATCCTGCTGAGATAGAAGGTAGAAATAATCATTTTTGTAAAGAGACTGCATTCCCGATTCATCTCCAAAGTCTTTTACTTGAGGCGTTTACTGAATTCGGCTTCCTTACATTATTACGGCAATTTACTGTGCAAAAATTAGAACTTTTTTATTTTCCCGTTTGGCAAGATTAAAAAATAACAATAAGAAACCTCCCTAAATCGCGATGAGAAAGGGAGGTTTCTTATGTTTCTTATGTTTATTATGTTATTTCTTCAACATCGGCACGAATGCACGGCTATAAATCCAGTGACCGTAATCGTTGGGATGGTTGATGTTGTTGAGGAGCAGGCTTTCCGGCGTTTTGCCGGCGGCAAGCTCTTGGCACCATAGCGTATGCGCATCAGCCACGCCGATTCCGTACTCCGCACCCAATTGGCGCAGCTTTTCCGCGTAGCGGTGAGTGTCGCCGCTCGTATACCGCCAGTGCGGATTCGGCTCGCAAGGCGTGACCAGCACGATGTCGCTATCGCCGTCCCTGCGGATCGCATCGATGATATGCCGATGGTTCTTATCGTAATCCTCCAACGGCACGTAGTTACCATGTTCGTGCTTATTCTGGTCGTTCATCCCGTAACCGATCGATACGAGATCCGGCTTGAGCGGAACGACATCATCGTTCACCCGGCTCGCCCCGCCATCGCTCGCTTCTCCTCCGATCGACTTGTTTACGATGCGGATTCGACCTTCCGGATATAAACCTTGCAACATTTCAGCAAATCTCCCGAAATAGGCCAAACTTTCTGTGCTTGCTTCACCGCCCGTGCTAATACTGTCACCGTAGACGACGTAGAGCACTTCTTCTCCGGCTGCGAGCTTGCGGATTGTCCGCCCGAGCAACCCGGATCGCTCGACATCCTCGATCGTCAGACTCTCGTCAGCCAGGCCGCCTTCAGTCGCATAATCCGCGTATACCGTATATTCGCGATTGCTGTAATCCGGATAGAGCGTGTGGTCGAATTCGTTCACCCCGTACATAGGGTGAAGCGAACCATCGGGAATCCGGCTTCCCTTCGTCCGGCTTATCAACCCCTTGTCATAATCGACAACGAAGTCTATGCCTTCCTCGTAACTTATCAGACCCGGGTGCGAAGGATCAGAATCATTTCGCAACTCTATCGACTGTCCGGCGAGCGGCCGGTATCGAAGAGGCAACGCTTCTTCCTTCATGAACACGAATGATTCCGCTGTCTGCTGGCTAACCATCTGTAATGTCCACTCCCTTTTGATTCCCTCGTTATTTCATCCTTTTCCATTCCAACACGACGCCTAGAAAAAACTCAGACTTATCCATGATCAATCGCCAAGCTTCCTCTGCTTCTTCCGCCGGAAACTTATTCGTGATCAGCGGCGTCGTTTGAAGCCAACCCTCGTGTATACCTGTAAGTGTATTATTCATTCGTTCTTCCGTCCACCCCGAGGGACAATGCAAAGTAATTTCTTGCGCCCGCAATTCTTGAATGTCGACCATTCCCGCCGTACCTAGGAATCCGGCCGAAACGAGATGGCTGTTCAGCTTCATGGCCGGCTTCAACTGCCGGAAAGTATCCATGGCACCGACGGTATCGACGACGATTGCCAAGTCCGCCCGATCGCCCAGCCATTGTGCCAAAGGCTCTTTCTTAAGATTATAGGAGTGAATAGATGGCGGAAGCAATGCCAATCTCCGATCATGGCGGCCGAGTACCGTAACTTCCGCCCCCCGACGGGCGAGCGTCTGGGCAGCCCATTGCCCGACCATTCCGTCGCCGATGACAACCGCTTGATCTCCCGGCGCGACCGCCGGACGGATACCGCAATTGTATCCGACCTGCGTAAGAACCATGCCGCTATAAGCCAGCGGATCAACGCCCTCGGGAAGTTTCCACACCTGGCTCTTATGCGTAACGGACGGATTAACGTGGCCGCCGGAGTCGAACTTCATGCCGTTCACTTTGCTTATAGACGCGAATACCCGGTCTCCCGGCTTCAAGCCTTGCACTTGTTCTCCACAGCTTCGTACGATACCGACCTTCTGGTAACCGGCCACTTGAGGGAACGGCAGTTCGTCTCCCGGTCTTGTTACTTGTTCCCCCGAGACCCTCTCTCCGTATAGGAATGATGATTCCGTCCCATTGCTAATCCATGAATACTCCAGATCGATGACGACGTCCTCCGGACCCGGTTCCGGCGCCTCGACTTCCATGTAGCGAACTTGCCTCACTCCCGTAAATACGACGGCTTCTGCTCTCATGTTAACCTCCTGTAGGCGCGGCGACGAAGTCGGTCGCGGGATAAGAGTATACTTTAATCGCTTCTTGTTTTCTTAACAGCTCAACCGTTTCCCCGTACCGGTAAAAAGGAACATGGTGCGTCTGCAGGCATTCCGTGTTTAACCCCTTGTTCACGACGAGATCGAGCAGCAGTGCTTGATCTTGTTCGCCGAATTTCCGGTACCGGTACGATTCCAGCTTAGTTCCCCTGAACCAAAGATGCTCTCCGTAGCGAACTTCTCCCTTCAACACCCCGAAGATGACCAGATGCGAGTCGACTCGCTCGAGCAGCTGTTGCACGGAAGCCGAAGCGCCCACGCAATCGTAGCCTAGGTCGAACCGCTCGTCTCCCAACTCCTCCGTATTTTTCGCCAACCCGATTCCCAAGCCGTTCACGAGAGCGATCCGCTCGCGGTTAATATCCACTGCCGTTACGCTCGCCGCTCCAAGCAGCTTGGCCGCCTGCATGGCTAACATCCCTGCCGGCCCAAGGCCGGACACCAGCATCGATTTGCCGGTAATGTCGCCGAACTGAAGCAGCCCAATCAATACGCATTTCAACAGCTCGAACGATACCGCTTGTTTCCATTCAACCGCATCGGGCAGCTTAATGAGCTCATGCTCGCGGTAATTCAAGTACTCCGCGTAAGCCCCGTTTCCGCTCAGATGCTCCAGGGCAGCCACTCGGTCGCCCACTTTCAAAGAACGGACTCCGCGGCCTACCGCAACGACCGTTCCCGCAATCTCGTGGCCGGGAAATCCGGGGAGCAACGGATAGTCGGGTTGCTTGGTCGCATCGAACATATCCTTGCCCCCCATCATGCTGATATCCCAGCGCGGACAAGTGGATGTAATCTCGATGCGAACCGTCACTTGATCCTCGTGCGGTTCCGCCAACGGTAGGTCTATAATTTCGAATGAATCTTTTCCGATAATCTGCAATGCTTTCAACTTAATCAACATCCTTTACCCCAAAGTATTTTGACCTAACTGGTTTAAGTGTACAATGGGGATGAAGGATCGTCTTTGCACGGTATATCCCTATACCGGATCTATGTTTATTTTATTCAACAAGGAATATTGCGGGTATTTCGATAATGGCTTTGCACGATATTGACATTTTTTATTTCAGAGGAGGAAGTTGTGATGAAGATCCGTCTGTGCAGCGCTGGCTCGATCTCCAAGTCAGCTGATATTCCGGGCGGGGGGATGCATCCGTCCATCTATGAAATCCTTCATATTACCGGGGGCAAGGTGCGATTTCGATGGACGGACAACGTATGCGAAGCGGAGGCGCCGGCTGTATTCATCATGTCCGTATCCACGCCTCATGAACTGACAAGCTTGCACTCGGAAGCCAAGTTCCGTTTCGTGGAACTCGCCGACTGGGACCAATTCCCTTTCACGGACAAACAAGTGAACCAATGGAACTTCATGCAGTCGCGTAAGGACATCTATTCGAAGACGTTACTGGCATCCTCAATCGTTCAATCGTTAGATTTTGTCTATCACCTTCAGTCTACGGGAGCGGCGCATCAAGATCCGAACCTCGATGAGGTGTGCCTGCTTGAAATCCAGAAGACGTACAAGCTGATCGCGCACATTCTGGACAGTACCTCGAACGAGTTGCCTTCCAGCGTCTTGAAGACCAAACGGAAGCCCCATGAGGTGGCAGACATGCTGATCAATTACATGGATTGGCGCTATAAAGAAAACATAACCCTTGAAACGCTGGCCGAGTTGGCGCATTTGCACCCTTCCTATCTCGTCCGAATGTTCAAGAAACAGACGAAGACAACCCCTTTCGATTATCTCCGCGACCTTCGTCTTAAAGCAGCCGTCCGCTATTTGTCCGGAAGCGATATGCCGATCAGCGCCATCATAGAAGTAACCGGCTTCAACAGCGTCCATTATTTCACCCGGCTATTCAAGCAAGCTTACGGGCAAAGCCCGGCCGAATGGCGCAAGCAGTTGAGAAGACTCGATAAAGACAATTAAGTATTATGCTGGTTATGCGACATCGTCCGGTATTCCTGCGGGGTGAGATGATTATGTTTTTTGAAAAACCGAATGAAGGCCAACGCCGAGTCGGTCCCTCCGATGGCCGCGTTAGCAAACGTGAAGGCGACGTCCGGGAAACGGCTTTGCAAATAATTGCAAGTCAACGCCCGATAACCGGTACATTCGCCGTCGGACGCCCCTGCTCCCACCGTAACGGATCCCCCGATAAAGGCGACAGTTGTCGCTCGCCCGCCTTTCAACTTCTCGGCAGTCCGCTTCAGGCCGCCGCGGATGATGAATCCCGTAAGCGGGTTCGATTTGATAGTAGACATAAGCATGTTCCTTTTTTCTTTTTTAATCACTTGCAGTTGTTCGGCTTGGCGAATACTGCTTTTCTACTGCTGAGGCAAGCCGGGGAGGAAATCGGCTTTATCGGTTCAGGAATCATAGGTTAAAAGTCTTATCCAATTCAAAGACAGCCAACGAGCACCGGCTCGCCCGTCCTCGCGGATTCGTAGATGCTCTCTACCAGCCGAATTGTCCCAAGATTATCTTCGCCGCTTGAGATCGGTTTGTTTCCGGTCTTCACGCACTCGGCGAAATGCCGCAACTGCGTTACAGCAAAAGGTTCGCCCGGCTCCACCGAAACCTCGTCAAACCGGCGATCAACCGCCTTCTCTGCCGAGGTACGGCTTGAGGAAGTGACGTAAATATGCTCGGGGAACATGCGCTTGGCCGTTAACATGCCTTGATCGCCGTACACCTGAAGAGGACCAGAATCTTGATTGATGAAAGGAGTATATGAGGTAAGCATCTGTCCAAGAGCACCCGATTCAAATTCGAACTGGATCATCGACATATTCTCTGCCCTGTTCGAGGACCACTCATCCGTATAAAGATGTTGTGCGTACACCTTCCGCACCTCGCCGAACAGAAACCGCAAATAATCCAAATTGTGCACAACGAGACCAATCACAGCCCCGCCTCCACCGCGTTGCCCATCGTATATCCACGTTCCTTTTGGATAAAAATCATGAAAGTTCAGCACCCAATCCGAACGAATCATCCGGATATTGCCCAACTCTCCGCTGTCAATAATGCTTTTAATCTGCCGGCACCAAGGCGTATATCGCCAATTCTGGGCGATCATGAAGGATAGGCCCCGTTCTTTCGCCGATGCCACCATCCGTTCACCGTCGGCGACCGAGGTCGACATCGGTTTCTCGAGCAACACGTGTTTTCCATGCTCCATCGCCTCGAGTGTCATTTTTGCGTGAAGATCGTGCGGGACGGCAAGCACCAGAGCATCCGCACCGGACTCGCGCAGAAATGTACCATAATCGGTAAAACGCCGGATATCGCCATTCACGGCTTGGAGGCGATCACGATTTGCGTCACATATCGCGACTAAGGCAACTTCCTCTCCACATTGTTGAGCTGCGTCTACATGCGTCATCCCTAATCCCAATCCAACGACACCTAGTTTCAACACTGCGTTCTCTCCTCTTTTCATGGCATGTCTTACTCGGCACCCAGCCGTTTCAGGTAAGCGTAACTCTCCAGCACGGCAGCGTCTCCGGCGATTTCCAATGTCGTATGTCCATTGAAACCTGCCTTCTCCAGCACCCGGTACACACCCTCGATATCGATCGCTCCGGTGCCAAGCGGAATGACGCTCATGCCGCAGCCGTAGGTTGTCCCACGCTTGGATTCCATCTCTTTCAGGAGATCTTTCCAGTGGACGTGCTTGATTTTTGAAGCGAATACTTTGGCCATTTCGACCGGGTCCGCCCCGCCGAGCCAGCTGTTTCCGGTGTCCAGGTTAATGCCAAGATGATCGGGATCTCCCAGTCCGTGAATCAACTTCTCGAGCCCGGCGACAGAGTCGGTCAGCTCGCCGTGCGGCTCAAGCAGGAGGGAAATTCCGTGATCCTTGGCGACCCGGAGCGGCTCCTGAAGCTTCTCTATAACAGAAAACACCTTCTGATCTTCCGTCAGGTTGTGACCGAATGCCGTTGACGGCTCACCTTCAGTCGTAATCACATACTCGATGCCGATCGCGGCAGCGGAGCGGATGGCCTTAATGATTTGCGATGTGCCATATCGCCAGGGAGCGGAAGGATCCAGAAGGTTTGCATGTGCGCAGAACGTGGTGATGGTAAGCCCGGCTTGCTCGAACAAACGCTTGAGATCAAAGGGATTCGCATCGAGGCTTGCCGTCGCGGCAAAACCGAACTCGACGCCAAGCTGGGCGCCGTCGCGATTGTCGGTAATATCGGCGTAACGGAAGCCCATATCCGCGATTCGTTTCAGTTGGTGTTCCAACACGGTAAAGGGATCGATCAGAGCAAAACATCCGACTTTCATAGGCATAAAAAAAAATTCCTCCGTTCATTTGGATTTGACCTTTCCCTTACATTATTGGGGAAACCGGTTTTCAAAGAAATAGCGAAAGTGCGAGTCTTTTTAACCTTTTGTAGCAAAACCGGCCTGTGTTAGAATAGGGGCGTCACGCTTCATACAGGGAGGGACAAGCATGCGAACGCATATCACAGTGCCCGATATCAACAGCAACATCTTTATTCATGGCTTTATCTTCGGAGTTGAAGAGCCGGGGTGGACATTGGAAGATTCCCATCACGATATCTTCGAGCTAACGTTCTGCATCGAAGGATTGGCCGAGCAGCGGATCGGCAGAGAGACTTTCGTCTATGGCGCAGGAGACTGGATGTTCCTGAAACCGGGTGTAAAACACGGCACGACGAGCTCGCCGGATCATCACTTCTCTTATATGGCGATCCATTTCGATATCGACGATCCCGGACTGCGGCGGCTGCTGAAGCGATCCGCACTGATCCATGTGCCGGCTAAGCTGGCCGGGAACATGAAGCTGAAGGACTTGACGCTTACGATCAACAACTTGCTCCAATCGAATATCAGCCGCAATCGTTTCATCGAGAGAGACATGCGGTTGGCTCTCCAGTTGGATGAGAGCGATAAGCTTACGTTTCAAGCGTGCATTCTGCAGATCATTTCGGAATATATTCGGCAGGTAAGAGTAAGCGAGACTGCTTTGTCTGGAGAATATCAGGATATTTCCAAACAGGATCTGACAATGGCCGATAACGTCCGCGGAATTCTTGAATCCCATGTGCTGGAGTCGTTGAGCATGTCCGAGGTATACGAAGCCGTCGGGCTAAGCCGCAGTCAATGTACGCGTATCTTCACCAAAGTTTTCGGCGTCTCGCCCCGGCAATATTACTCCAATCTCAAGCTGAAGAAGGCCAAGGAATTGTTGCTGCTGACCAATCTGGCTGTAGAAGAGATATCCCGGATGCTAAGCTTCTCCTCCGTCTATCACTTCAGCAGGCAGTTCAAGCGCTGGACTTCGCTGTCGCCTTCCCAATACCGGCTAAAGCCACCCTCAGCAACAAATGGTTAAAAAGTGGCGCGCTATTCCCATTCCTGCGTGCCGTATAGACCTTTATACTCGTACTGTACAACAAATCGGCAAATATGCCTTAAGGAGGTAGCCCGATATGACTTGGGGCTGCATACACGATCCGGGCAAGAGAATTGACATTTACAAGGGTGCGGAGCATCTGCTGACCTACCAGTATGGAGAGGATAAGCCAAAAAGCTATTTTCATCCCGTCCGGCTGCCGGGCGGGCATGTGTTGACGCTCGATTCGCCTTACGATCATTACTGGCATCACGGCTTGTATTTCGCGTGGAAGTTGATCAACGGATTCAATTTCTGGGAGGAAAATGAGCCCGCCGCCGACAGCGGAAAAATGCGCACGATTGACAACATCACCGCTAATGCAGGAGAGAATGGCGTCCATCTGCAGCAGAAGCTGGTCTGGGAATGCGGTGAAGATCACACGCTGCTGATGGAAGAGGAACGGTCGATACGCATCTCAGACTGGGACGCAGCGGACAGACCGGCCCCCGCCTGCGGGTATTGGATTGCAATGGACACGACCTTCCGCAACGCGACAGCGAAAGTTCTCCGTTTCGACCGAACGCCGCCGGAGACATTCTCTTGGGGCGGCTATGCGGGAATGTCGTTCCGGCCGGTCCGAAGCATGGCTGCTGCGGCGATCGCGAATTCGGAAGGCGGGAGCACAGTCGAGCAAGCGCATGGAATGAAAGCCAAGTGGTGCGATTTTGCAGGACCGCTGGACGGCGGAAAGGATATTTTCGGCGGGATCTGCATGTACGATCATCCCGGCAATCTCCGTTTCTCTTCTCCTTTTTATGTGTGGAATACCCCTGAATTGCAGTTTTTGCAATCCGCCTTTCTGTTCGAGGAAGCGTTCGATCTGCCGCCGGGTGAATTGCTCCGTCTGCGTTATGGCATGCTCGTGCATGCGGGTCGGCTCACCGCAGAAGCGCTGGCCAACGGTTTCGAGCAGTATGCGGAGAAGATCGCTGCGGACTGATCTTGATCTGGTTCAGTTGAACACCGAAAAAAACAAACAGCCTCGGCTTGATCCGCAATCGAGCCGAGGCTGTTTGTTATCGCTTTCCTCGTATCTCCTTACTGAAGATATACGACGTCGAGGTTGATGCCGATATTCCCTGTATCATGCTGGAACCTCAAGGTGGCACCGGCCGGGATACCCATCGGGATCGTTACCGTCCCATACCCGAACCAGCTTCCCGTTGACGGAATCGCGGCGCTTGTTTTGACACCGTTGACGTATATGCTGTAATTGCCCGCATTTGGCGTTGCGAACCTTAGCGTCAGTTGCGTGCCGGCTGGCACGTTATTGAACTGCAGAGCGTCTCCGTTCAAATCGAGATTCTGCACGCCCTGACCTCCGGAAGCGGCCGGATCGCTGTAAACGGACGCACGGCCCGACAGACTCCCCGACTCCGCTTCGAGAACCGTAAGCCCATTGCTCACGATGATTTGGTCGAGGTTGATGCCGATATCTCCGGTATCATGCTGGAACCTCAAGGTGGCACCGGCCGGAATACCCATCGGGATCTTTACCGTCCTGTACCCGAACCAGCTTCCGGTGGACGGAATCGCGATGCTTATCTTGACACCGTTGATGTATAAGCTGTAATTGCCTGTATTCGGCGTTGCATACCTGAGCGTCAGTTGCGTGCCGGCTGGCACGTTATTGAACTGCAGAGCATCCCCGTTCAAATCGAGATTCTGCACGCCTTGACCTCCGGAAGCGGCCGCATCGCTGTAAACGGACGCACGCCCCGACAGACTCCCCGACTCCGCTTCGAGAACCGTGCTACCATTGCTCACGACGATTTGATCGAGATTGATGCCGATATCCCCTGTATCATGCTGGAGCCTCAAGGTGGCGCCGGCCGGAATACCCATCGGGATCGTTACCGTCCCGTACCCTAACCAGCTTCCGGTGGGCGGGATCGCGGCGCTTGTCTTGATACCGTTAACGTATAAGCTGTAATTGCCTGTATTCGGTGTTGCATACCTGAGAGTCAGTTGGGTGCCGGCTGGCACGTTATTGAACTGCAGAGCGTCCCCGTTCAAATCGAGATACTGCACGCCCTGACCTCCGGAAGCGGCCGGATCGCCGTAGGCGGACGCCCGGCCCGACATGCTCCCCCACTCCGCTTCGAGAACCGTATGCCCGTAGCTCACGGCGATTTGATCGAGATTGATGCCGATATCTCCGGTGTCATGCTGGAGTTTGACGCTTGCCCCCTCCGGAATGTTGACCGGAACGATTTTGACGCCGTAAGTGTTCCAGCTCCCGGTCGAGGCGATGCTGACGGAAGTTTTGACACCGTTGACGTATAAGCTGTAATTGCCTGTATTCGGTGTTGCGTACTTAAGCGTCAGCTGCGTGCCGGCAGGCACGTTATTGAACTGCAGAGCGTCCCCGTTCAAATCGAGATTTTGCACGCCCTGGCCGTTGATGGCGGCCGTGTCGTCGTATACGGCGGCCCGGCCGAATTTGACGCCGTCCTCCGCTTCGAACACGGTACCGTTCGCCGACGCGATGTCGCGATAGGCCGATTGCAGTCCCGCGCCATTAATAATGGCTTGCGCGCCGGACGACCATGACGACACTGGCGGCGCCGACGGCTCCGCGACGTTGTTCGTTCGCGTCGTGCTCGTCGCGTACGATCCTTCGTTCCCCGTGGCGTAGTCGACGTAATTGTCATGCACGTTCAACTGGCTGACGTAAGCGTAGGTCCCCCATACGAACCACCATACGCCGTTGAAATTTTCCGCCACGTTATGATCGATTTCCATCTCCGAGGAAGCTTGATCGGTATAAATCCCGTTGCCGTAAGATACGCCGCCTATATCATACATATAATTGCCGGTAATTCTCGTGCCGGTTTGTTTGCCTACCGTATAGATGGCTGCGCCATCGTGCAAGAGCTTCATCGACGAGAGAATGCGGTTATTTTGAATCGTATTGCCCGACGCGACATCGGTCGGCGTTACGCCTGCCTCGTACCCCGCGAAATTATTCCATCCCCATCCCAAGCTTATCGCAGTATAAGGGGAGTTTACGATCAAATTGTTGGCCAGGTTCAGATTGACCGTGTATATAATCGTAACCGGTACCGTCTGCAGAAACTCCGCGCTTGCGTTAATCACGTAATTGTTCTGCACGGAAATATTCGTTGGAGCGCCCTCCTGATTTGCGGCGAAATCGCCGTCTCCGATATACGTATTCAGCGGGTCTCCCACCGTAATGGCCGAGCCGCTAATATCGGAAAACCGGTTGCCGACGATAGAAGAATTCACCGTATCGTTGCCGAACGTAATCGCTCCCGCACCCAGATGCTCAAACACGTTGCGAACGAATTGAATGTCGCTCGCACTGGCAACTTCGACAGTCGCGGGCATCACATCGGTATTCCGGTACGTGACACTATGCCAATTGCCGTCGGATACGTACTTGTTGTACAACGCGTTCGCTTGGACGGTCGTCGCCCCGACCGAGCCGGCCACGTTCATGAGGGACCAATGATCGTTCGCGAACGTGATTCCTTGGAACACAATATGGTGCACCCGGTTCGACCGAGAAGTTCCGCCGATCCGGATCATGCCTTCGGAGGTCGGCGCGTACACCTCGGCCTTGCTCATGTCTTCATTGCTTCTCTTATAGTAGTAAAGCGTATTCGTATTCCGGTTAAAATAAAATTCCCCCGGCTGATCGAGCAGCTCGTAAGCGTTTTGCACGTAAAAATGATTGGCGGGATTGTTGTTGTATTGATAAAACGCCATTCCCCAACCTTGCGGCTCCGATAACGCGATCGCTCCCATTGGCATTTGCAGCTTCGCTATCCGGTAGGAGCCGCTTGTCGTTAAATCGGACAAGCCGACGACATGGAAGGAAAAGCCGACCTGGTTCACGAGCTCGACATCCGAAGGTCTGGCATAGCTCCCCAAATCGGACGCGTTGAATTTAATGCCCGAGTAGGTCGAGCCGGCGCTAAGCGCCCAGCTCTCGGTGCCGCTGATCGTATAAGTCCCGTCACCGCCTTGCGGCGCAATGACCGGACCCCGGGCCATGACGGCCCGTTTGCCGTTGACGTACAACGTCCTCAGTTTGGCGCTCCGGGTCAGCGTCGCTTGATAGATGTTGCCGGACGTTTGCGTCCACCCCGTGACCTTGGTTCCTCCGTTAAAGACCGGGACTTCGCCCGGATACGCCTGGTAATAAACATTGTAGCCGTTCGTGCCCGAATCCGCCTGATCGAAATTCACGGGACCCGTAAAAGGATATTGCCCCCCTCGAAAATAGACGATGATGTCGCCCGTCATATTTCCGTTCACTGTACGTACAGCTTGGCGAGCTTTCTCCAACGTGCGGAAAGGCGCAGCCAGCGTGCCCGGGTTAGTATCGCTTCCATTCGGAGATACGTAATAAGTGGCTTGAACAGCGGCTGATACTTCAGTAGTCGGCAGGAACGGAGCGATTGAACAAACCAACAGACTGAGTATGGTCACCATGACGAACCGTTTCATTTGTTTGCCTCCCGATTTTCATTTTTACAAGCAACAAGATGATTCAGTCTCTCCCTTTTCAAACTCGCTTCCCTTAAAGGTATGCCGTTGATTGGCCTTAAGCCGAACGGTACGGATTGCGCTTTCATAGCGGACTGTGACCGTGCCGTCGATGGAGGATCGGATCACGTATTCCAGCAGCTTGCCCCCCTCCCAGCGCATGCCGATCTCTGCACCTCCTCTTGCCCGCAATCCGGTTACGCTACCGTCAGGCCACGCTTCGGGCAAAGCGGGCAGCAGGTGAATGACGCCGGATTGGCTTTGAAGCAGCATTTCATTGATCCCTGCCGTCATGCCGAAATTCCCGTCGATCTGGAATACCGCCTCCTCTTCCTGGCTAAGCGGAGAGTGACAGCTGAGCAAGGTCTCGTATGCCGAATTTCTCACAAATTGCAGCACGGCTTCGTGGGCCTCCCGGGCCATTCCCAATCGCGCGTAGAGGGAGACAAGCCAGGCAAGAATCCAGCCGATCGGCTCGGAGTCTCCGGTTAACCGTCTTTGCAGGCTGATTCGGCTCGCTGCCGCCAGTTCGGGTTGCTCGTCCGGACAAATCCTTGTTCCCGGGTATAGGCCGAACAGATGCGAAAAATGACGATGCCCGATTTCGAACTCCTCCGGGTCGTCGAACCACTCGCGCAGCTGCCCATGCTTGCCGATGCGAAAGGGGTACAGCTGCGCTTGAACTTCCTCCAGCGTAGCTCGGAACGTCTCGTCCTTATCCAGTTCCTTGCTTGCCGCAATGCAATTAGCGAACAGCTCCCAAATCATCGACATATCGGCCGTCGTGGCGATGCTGACGGTCGTTCGTGCACCTTCGTCGTTCAAATACGAATTTTCCGGAGACGTGGACGGAGCGGTCACCCAGTATCCATCGGGCGACCGGACCAGCCAGTCCAGACAGAACATCGCCGCTTCCCGCATGACCGGATAGGCTCGCTCGGCCAAATAGCTTTTGTCCAGGCCGAACGCATAATGCTCCCATAGATGCTGGCTCAGCCACACGCCCCCCATCGGCCAGAAAGAGCAGCAGGCCCAGTGCTCCCCAAGCCCCGCCGCCGGCGTCGTCGTTCGCCACAGATCGACATTGTGATGGGCGACCCATCCGCTGCAGCCGTAATGGATGCGGGCTGTATCCTTCCCTGTCAGGCTAATCTCCTCGATCAGCCGAAGCAGCGGCTCATGGCACTCGGCCAGGTTCGCGCTTTCCGACAGCCAATAGTTCATTTGAACGTTAATATTCGTCGTCCAATTGCTGCTCCAATAGGGACGGACTCGGTCGTTCCAAATTCCTTGCAGGTTGGCGGGCTGAGTACCCGGTCGTGAGCTGGAAATGAGCAAATATCGCCCGAACTGGTACAGCAGAACCTCTAATGCCGGGTCTGCGCTGCCGCTGGACGCCCTGCGCAGCCGTTCATCGGTCGGAATGCCGGGCTCGCTCCCGGAACCCAATTTCAACTCGACGCGGTCGAACAAAGAACGGTAATCCCGCAGATGGGAGCGAAGCAGTTGTTCGAACGGTCTGGACGCCGCATTGCGGATTCGCTTGCGGCATTGCGCCAGGCACTGCTCGCCGTCACGGGAAGGGGCTGTTTCATACCCGTTGTAGCCCGTCGCCGTCGAGAGAAGAAGCGTAACCGAGCTCGCCTCCGTAACCCGTATGCCCTCTCCATCATGATGAAGCTTTCCCCCGTCCCGCAATACCTTCACTACCGCACCGAAAGCCATCCCCCGACGATCTCCGGCCTGCGAGTAACGGATCGGATCTTTGCTTGGAACGTAATGGGGCACAACGTGCGAAGGACTTTCTCCCTTCAGGCGTAGCTCGCCGTTTTCCGTTTGAATCTGGTTGAGCAGCTGGCTTGTCAATTTTATTCTCACATTCAAGCTACCCTGCCGGGACGCAACTATACGGTATATGAGAACCTGATCGGGATGAGAAACAAAACACTCCCGCTCAATCCGTACGCCATCGGCGCTTGTGTAATGGGAGGAAGCGATCGCCGTGCGCAAATCCAGCTCTCTCCGATAATCAGAAACATGAGGAAGTGCTTCCAGTGAAACAGACAAATCGGCCAACGGCAAATAAGATTCCTGCCAAAATCCTAGCATGTTGTCTTCGACCAATTGCTGGGCATCCTTATAACGGCCCGCGAACAAACGCTGCCGGACAGGCTCCAAATCATTCAGCGCCTGGTCGTTGTGCGCCTTTTTCGGGTAGCCTGACCATAATGTATCCTCGTTTAAAGCCAAAATTTCTTCCTCAGGACCGCCATAAACCATGGCGCCCAATCGCCCGTTCCCCAAGGGCAATCCGCCTGCCCATCTCCTACCCGGCTGCTCGTACCACAGCTTCAACTCGTTGCCCGCGGCCGTCATAGCGTTGCTCCTCCCGAGTCGAACGAAATGACAACGGCTTCTCCCGAGTACGTCACCGTGCAATCGAAAACGTTGGTCTCCGCTTCCCCGTTGCCTTGTGCGGATTCGGTCCCGACCAGGATCAGGTTCATTCGACGCTCTCTCACGAGGCCGGGGAAAGCCCCGTTTCTTCTTCCGATTCTGAAGGTACGCTCCTTGTCCAGCCACTCCATCTGAATCCAGGCGTAGTCGCCTTTCTCGTAATTGTAGTTGTCGCCTTCGTCCTCATACAGCCCGAAGCTCCCGTCTCGTCCGGGATAAATACGGATTTCATAGGGCTGCGAGCCGAGCTCGTCGGTATTCTGCACGACCGGCCCCATCGGCACGATCGATCCGGCGCGAACGAACAGCGGTATGATTTCCAACGGAGCCTCCGCTTCGATTTCCTGGCCTCCTTCCAGCCGCTTTCCCGTCCAGAAGTCGTACCAGTCCGTCCCCGCCGGCAAGTATACCTGGCGTGTCCGCGATACGCCCTCCGGCTTGCGTGAACGGCTGCCGTCGTACATCGGTTCTGTCACCGGATTCACCATAAATGCGGGGCCGAACATAAATTGGTCGCCGATATCGTGCGCGCGAATGTCTTCCCTGAAGTCGAAAGCCAGCATTCGAAGCATCGTATAGTGCTCGTGCGTCACCGAGCCGGCCAGCGAATAAATGTACGGCATCAGGCGGTATCGAAGCCGCAAAAACTTCGCCAACGTATCGTAGAATACGGTGCCGGGTTCGCCGAATCTCCACACCTCTCGCGGCGTGTCGGTCCCGTGGGAACGGAACATCGGAAGAAAGGCACCCAACTGGAACCAGCGGACGTACAGTTCCCGGTATCCGTCGTCCTCGCAGCCCCGGTCGTAATCCCCGTTCCAGAACCACATTTCGGGTTTTCTCCCGACGAAGAACGCCCCGATGTCCATCGTCCAGTACGGAACTCCCGTCGCGCAGAAATGCAGACCCGCGGGAATCTGGTTGCGCAAGGTCGTCCAAGACGCCGCCGTGTCGCCCGACCAAGTGATGGCTCCATAACGCTGTTGTCCGGCATAGGCGGATCTTGTCAGATTCACGACCCGCTTCTCATCGCCGGTTTCCCGCTGGCCTTCGTATATGCCGCGGGAATGAAGCAGCGAGTAGGCGTTGATGAATTCCGGATCCAAATAACTTTTGAACTCGTTCACGTTAATGGACAGCCGTTGTTCCGGTTCGGGCTTGACCGCCCCCTTCCAATCCGCCTCGAACGGCTCGGTGCAGTCGCACCACCAGGCATCGATGCCATACTTGAATAATCCATCGTTGGCTTGATCCCAATAGAGACGCCTCGCCTCGGGTTGGAAAGGATCGTAATTGGCCTGATTGCCGAGCAGAAAGCCGCGATTCCTCATCTCCTGCTGGTTGGGACCGTTATTGTTCATAATCGGCCAGATCGAGACCATGAGTCGGGCTCCCTCCTCATGGATGCTCCGCATCATGCCGGCGGGGTCGGGAAAGCGTTCGGGATCAAGCGATTTTTGCCCCCACCAGTCGCCCGGCCAGGATTGCCAATCCAGAATGAGCAGGTCAAGCGGGAGCTTGCGCTCGCGATACTCTCGCAGAATATCGAGCAGTTCCTCCTGCGATTTGTACCGTTCCTTCGATTGGGCATAGCCGAACGCCCACTTCGGCAGCATCGGAGCGGCGCCCGTCAGTTTCCGGTACCCGCCGACGAGTTCGTCGAATTCAGGCCCGTATATAAAATAGAAGTCCATCTCATCGTCCGCATCGGTCCACAGGTAGGATCCGTGCATATCGTCGCGAAAAATCATGCAGGAACAGCTGTCCCACAGAACGGCGTAACCCCGGGTGGATACGATCATCGGCACGACTGCCTTCATGTTCTGCTGATACAAATATTGATGGCTTCCGCGCAAATTCATGACGCCTTCCTCATGAGAGCCCAATCCGTACAGTGCTTCATCCTGCTGCCATTCGAATTCCAGCTTCGTATGATAAGCGCGCCGGTCGACCGTTTTGCGGGAGCCTTCGACCCGCGCTCGTACCCCGTCGGCGCCCTGTCCCGTCTTGATCGTTACGTTACCGTCGTATACGGTTTTTTCGACTTCGATCGGCACGTGCGTCTTGCCTCCCCGCTCGGGCTCCTTTGTCAGCAATCGCCCGTTGCCGTCCAAATACGTGATCGCGCAAGTCTCTTTCCGGATCTCGATTTGCAGCACAGGCGTCCGCAGGACAAGCCGCTCCGTATCCTCCCGGACTTCCCACCGCACCGACTCCTCGGCTTGCGGAAGGACGACAAGACTCTCCTTGGAGCTAAACTCCCGATCTTGCGTAAAGACGACGCGTATGATCCGATTGGAAACCGGAGTCAGCTTCGCAATCCCCGACTCCGTTTCGAGATAAAGGGCGTCCTCTCGTTTCTCCCAGTCCGTTAGTTTCATGGTCCCGATTTCCTCTCCTTTCCCTTTAACTCTTGACAGCGCCTGAAGTCAGTCCCGCCACAATATACCGCTGCAGCACGACATATAATGCGATGACGGGCAAAGAAATGAGCACTAAGTCGGCAAAGACGTAATTCCAGTCGCTGGTATGGATACCGAAGAAAAAATAGACGGTCAGGCCGAGCGTCTGCAGCTTCGGCGAACTCAGGAAATAAATCGCTATGCCGAAATCGTTCCAGAAGCTCATGAAGCTAATGATGATGGCCGTCGCATTAATGGGCATGAGCAGCGGGAAGATAACGCGAAAAAAAAGCCCCGCCCCTTTGGCCCCGTCCATGGCCGCCGCCTCGTCAATATCCTTCGAGATGCCATCGAAAAAACCGCTGTACACATAGGAGATGAAAGGGTAAGAAGAAGCGATATAGAGCAGGATAACCCCCCAGTAATTTCCGGTGAGATGGATTTTGTGAAAGAAAATAAACGTCGGGATGATCGTTAACGGTAAGATCATGCCGGCCAACAGAATGTATCTCAGCGTGCGGATGATCGGGTCGTCTCTGCGTTGGATAACGTAAGCGGAAGTGCTGCAAAGCAGGACGATCCCGATCACGCTCAGCACGGTGACGACCGATGTGTTCCAATAGGCTCGGGGAATATTCGCTTCCCGATAGACGGTCGCGTAATTGTCGGCGATGTGCCAAACCCCCGGCAAGGAAAGGGACATGTCCGCGGCGCCGGCGGCGTCCTTGAACGAATTGACGACCACCATGAAAGTAGGAAGAAACACGACGAAACAAATGGCCAAGATGAGGAGTTCCCAGCCTGCCCGGTTGCTTTTTCGTTTTTTAAGCATGGCTGGTCTCCTTGTCATTTTTCGTAATCAACTTGTGCGTGAAGATGACTACGACTAAAATCAGCACGAACAAGAGCAAATTGGCAGCCGTGCCTTCGCCGTAGTATCCTTTGGAGAAAGAATCATAGACGACCGTGGAGATGACCTCCGACGCGCCGGACGGCCCCCCTCCCGTCATCGTGTAGACGAGATCGAACACTTTCAGTCCGCTGATTAACGTTAGAATCACGTTGATCTGGATAACCGGCCGAAGCGCGGGCAGCGTAATATAGCGGAATCTCGCGCCGGCGCCGGCACCGTCCATTTGGGCCGCTTCGTACCAATCCTTCGGGATCGTTTGCAGCCCCGCCAAAAACAGCATCATGCAAAAACCCGCCGTCTTCCAAATCTCGGCGGCCGAGATGGAAAACATGACGAGATGCTCGTTCGTCAACCAAGATTGCGTCCATCCACCCATTCCCACCCACGTGAGCAACTGATTCAACAGGCCGCGATCGGGTTCAAAGATCGCCGAGAACACCAAACCGACGGCCACGTAACTGAGGATAACAGGTAAGAACAATACGGACCTCAGCAGTTTGGAAAATCGCAGCGTCATATTGGCCAAAACCGCGAGCAGCAAACCGAGCGCGATTTTGAAAAAGGTCGTGACGGCTGTAAACAAAAACGTATTGTAGAACACCAGGCCGAAGTCGTCACGGTCAATTAAATTGCGGAAGTTGTCCCATCCGGTAAATCCTCTGACTTGAATGCCGTCCCAATTCACGAAGGCATAATAAAACCCGCTAACCGACGGATAAGCAAAAAAACAGAAGAAAATGAGAAGGCCGGGCAGCAACAGGTAGTATGGGTAGTTTTGTCTGGTCAATTTGCTCATCCGACATTCACCTCTTTCGTTGTGAAGAGAGGGCACGTACCGCCCTCTCTTCTCCATGGTTACTATTTGAAATTCGGATCGTTCTTGGACTTCGCCTGTTTGACGAACTCCTTATCCATCGCTTCCAGCACTTTCTCCGGCGTTTTCTTCCCTCCGACGATGTCCGCACTTAAACTCGGGAAATCGCCCCCTGGATATTTCAATACAGATCCTTGGAAGTTCACGAACCCATTGGCCGCGTCCACGATCTCCTTCGCTTCCAACTCGGCCGGCGTCAAGGTCAGCTTACTCACACCGGTGATTTCCGGAATGCCGCCTTCCGCGCCAAAGAAAATATTTTGCGTATCGATCGACTCGAAATATTCGATGAATTTCTCTGCCGCAACCTGATTTTCAGATCCTTTCATAACATATAAGGCAACCGATGGAGCGACGGCTACAGTTGGCGTTTTGCCGTCCGGGAACGGCATCGCGAACGCGCCGATATCGTTCACCTTGTCCGGATATTTCTTCACGACGTCCGTCATGAACCATGCGCCCATCATGAACATGGCGGCATCTCCGTCGGCCAGCGCTTTCACGGCATCGTCATAGCCATGCGCGAACGGATCCTTGCTTCCGTACCCTTTGTCTACGATTTCCTTCAGCAAGTTCAGCCCCGTCTTGAAATCCTCATATTCCGCAAACTTCATTTGATTTTGGCTGATTTTGCCGGTAATCTCGGTGGAGTCCTTCTTCGCCGTGGATAACAGCGTGGGGAACTGAAGCGTCCACGGGTCCTTGCCCGGCAAAAATACGGGTGTCTTGCCCGCTTTGGCAACGACGTCGCACGCCGCCAGGAATTCGTCGTACGTGGTTGGCGGCTTTAGCCCCATGCTCTCAAATACCTTCTTGTTATAGAATACCGCCATCACCTGCGCACCCTGGAACGGAGCGCCCACGACCTTGCCCTGATAGGCGAATGAGCTTCCCCATGTATCGAGATTCAAATTTTTCACCCAAGCCTGATTGGTCAGATCTACATACAGCTCGTCCGGGTTCCCATTCCCTACGATCGTCGCTTGGCCTGAATAGGTTAGCAAAATATCGGGCAATTCCTTAGTCGCCAGCCTCGTCTTGACGATATCGTCACCTTGGCTGCCGCCTGGAAGCTTCTCGAGTTCTATTTCAAAGCCTTTCGTTTTCGCGTCCGCCATCACGGCTTCCCAACCGGTTGTGAAGTTGGATCCGTTCCCGACGATTTTCAGTTTCATAGGCTCCGGAGTACCCGAAGCCGTAGGCGTTCCGACGGATTCGGAGCTACCACCGGACTGTGAATTGCCGCCGTTAGCGTCTTTGTTGCCGCCGCATGCAGCTAGCGTAACCAACAGGCAAATCATCGTGACGAACGTAGCGATCTTCCGTAACTTTCGGTTCATACTGCTTCCCCCAATTGAGTTGTAAGTGCTTACAGTCAGATTATATTTGCTCCCCGTTCCCTCAACAATCGAATATCTTGCACGGGTATGTGGAATATCTTCTTCCTGAGACTAAAGCGTTTTCAAACATTTTGGATTATGCTACACTGAGTCTACTAAAAAACAGAGGACGAGAGGCGGCGCCGTGAGAAGGAGATTTTTGTTATTTCGTAATTTTCATACCAAGTTGTTCGTCTCCTACTCGCTGATCATTATCTTGCTGACGGTTGCCGTAGCCGTGCCGACTTATTACTACTTGAAAGAAAAACTCGTCCGAAACCAAAACGCCATTGTCGAGCAGGTGTTTAACAGCTCAATAAACAACTTCAACCTTCTGGAGTCCCAATTCGACAACTATACGAAACAGATGTACCTGATCAGAGGTTACGGGAACGAGTCCAACGATACGTTGGTGGAACAACTCGCTGCGTTGGGACACCAAACCGCCGACAAGTTCGTGACGATTCAATCCGTGAAAAATTTCATCTCGCTTGGCCAAGAGATTAACAAGGACTGGGACCGCATCAACATCATTCTCCAAGACGGCACGATATTTTCTAATAAAGAAGTTTCTGGCGACCCGCCGAATGCCGAGCGCGAGCGATGGATCGACAATGCCCGTAGGTTAGGGGGGGCTGTTGCCGCAAATTACAGCGAGCGCGACCCTTACTCCGAGAATCGCAACGTTCCCGTATTCGCCCTCTCCAGACTGCTGCAAGTCGGAACAGAGCCAGTCGGGGTGATGCAAATTCAGATCGAAGCCTCAAGAATATTCGATCCTGCTAAACTTTCCGATATTCCTTTCGATCAATTCATCATTTACAGTGGCTCCTCTCCCATTTACTCCTACCCTGATACGGCGAAGTCTGGAACGAAGTCGGATCGATTGGAATTTTATCGGCAATCGCAATCCGGCCATTTCACGCTCTACATGACGGTCGGGTTGGACAGACTTTATAAGCCGATCCGGAATTTTCAATGGGTGATGATCGCCATCGTCTCCTTCCTTGTCCTGTTTTCGCTGTTGATCTACTACTTTTTAGCACGGATTCTCACTTCGCCGCTGAAGAAGATCAGGTCCGCTCTCGATTCTTTGCAATTAAGCGGTGATGACGAAAGCGCATGGGAAGTCGATCTGAACCAAAACTATTACCTTGACGAGATGGAACGGTTGAATCGCTCCTTCCGCAAAATGAACGCAAGGCTGCAGCAATCGTTAAATGAAATCGTCCATTTTCGCAATCTGCAGCTTCAATCCCGGTTTGACCTGCTTCAGTCCCAAATCAATCCGCATTTTTTGTTCAACATGCTGGGCGTCATCCAGGTGCTGTCCGACCATAACGAGAGCCGGCTTGCCGCCGATCTTTGCATAAAGCTGGCGGAATTTCTCAAATACACGATCGGCGACAATCAAACCAAAGTGCCAATGAAGGAAGAATTTCACATTACGGAAATGTATCTGGAGCTGATGAAAAGCCGCTACCGGCATCGCCTGGAGTATCGAATCTCGCTGCCGGAAGAAGTCGCGGATATCGAGCTGCCGAAGCTGATCATACAGCCTCTAGTGGAGAATAGCCTGAAACACGGCTTCAAAAATCTGAACCGCCCCATGCTCATCGAAGTCGGCGCACGGATGGCTGACGATCGCTTGACGATCGAGATCAAGGACAACGGGAGCGGCTTCGAGCCGCACAAGTACGGCGAAGTCATGGAAGCGATGAAGCGTCATGGGGACGGCTTATCCCGGAAGGACGGCCTTGACGGCTTGTCCGTCGGCGGAATGGGAATCGCCAGTACGTATTTAAGGTTAAAGCTGCTATACGGGGAGCGGATCGATCTTCGCATAGATGCGAACGATGGTCAGGGAGCCATCATTCGCATCCAATATACGCTGCCGAAAGGAAAGGAGGCGCTCACATGAAATGCATGATCGTCGACGACGAACCGATTTTTATCATGGGAATACGCAAACTCCTTGCGGATTATAATTTGGCTTACGGCTCCAACCTCCAAATCGTTTCAGAGGTTTACGACGGTGTACAGGCGATGGAGGAGCTTCCCCTCGTCTGTCCCGATATCGTATTTACGGATATTCGGATGGCGACCGTTGACGGGCTGACGTTGGCCAAGCAAATCCGGGAGAATTGGCCACACGTTCAGGTCGTCGTCGTGAGCGGCTATCCGTCATTCGAGAACGCCCGGGAAGCGTTCAAGTCGAACGTCGTCGATTTTATTCAGAAGCCGGTTCATTCCGAGATTTTTCACGAATTGGTGCATAAGCTCGAGCTGCGGCATAAGCACGACCATGGACGGCAATGGTTGGAACATTTATGGTCGCAACCTTCCGATCAAGACGCTATTCTAGCCACACTCGGCGAGCTTTTGGGCCCGTTGCACTACTCGATCTTCATCTTTCGGACTCACCTTGTTAGCGGAATTTCACACGAAAGGTCGACGTCCGAAGCTTCGCTTCGTTCGATCGCCGCCGAGCTGCTAAGCATGAGCGGTTCGGATTCTCACGTTTGGTTGTTTCCTCTGGGGCATTTGACCGAGATGCTTATCGTGATCGCCGCTCCGCGCTTGGTGGACTCCGACCTTCAAGCCATCCTCACCCGGCTTCGTGCAGAATTCCCGTCTTTTTTGCAGGTCGGATATCGGTGCAACCTCGGAATTGACCAATTAAAGGACATGAAACAACTGCATACCCGTTTTCATCACTGCGTTACCTTGAGCGAGCCTGCGTTCGTTCGACTGCCAGGCAAATCGGATACTGGCCACCGGGGTTTCACCCGCCTCGGCTCGGTTCATGACAGCAAAATACGCGCCATTCTTAGCAACCGGGATTGGAACGGATTGGAGAGGTTCATTGGACGAATGCTTTCCGTATGGGAACAAGAAGGTTGCTCTTTAAACGCGCTTGAATGGAATATGAAGAAATTAACCGGCCTGATCGCCAAGTTTGCAGAGGAGGCCACGGAGAGTATGGTCGAATACGAGATGGTCGCGGAGCGGCTCGTTCGTTCCTCCTTTTCCTATCGAACCTTAAACGAAAAGTTCGTTTCTTTCATCTCAAGAGAATGGAAGCCGCCGGAAATCGCCGCAACCCGGGAAGAGTTGTTCGCAAAAATTCGCGATTATCTGTCCAACCATCTGAATGAGCCGGCGACTTTGGGAGTTCTCAGCGATTTGTACGGCGTATCCATTTCTTATCTATGCTCCCTTTTCAAGCAATTTACGAATAGGACGTTCGTGGAGTTTCTGACCGAAATGCGTCTCCGGAAAGCCGCTGATTTGCTTCACACCACCTCTCTCCCTTTGAAAGAGGTCGCCGAGCTCACAGGGTATGCAGACCAGCGCTATTTCAGCAAAGTATTTAAAGCCCATTCTGGAATGCCCCCATTGGAGTTTCGAAATAGGGCAAGATGAAGCTTTTTCCAGACTCTATTTCCAGCGAAAAGGAACCGGGTTCTCGTTGATTTCCTTTAGGTACAACCCAACCCGCTGCATAAGCTCATCCTTGGAACTAACTCGAAGATGACGAAGGAATGTGCCCACCTGCAGGTTCGACATCGGCATAGCGCCCCCTCCTGTTGAATCAGATCAAGCAATAGGCGTACCATTTTCGACGAATTGATCCGGCTGCAGAAGCACGACATCGCCTTCTTCCGGAACGGCGCCGATAACGAGCACTTCGGATTTGAATCCTGCAATGCGCCTCGTAGGGAAATTCACGACAGCCGCAACCTGTTTGCCAACGAGCGTCTCGGGAGAATACCTATTCGTTATTTGTGCCGAAGAGGCTAGAATTCCTAATGGTCCAAAATCAATCTCCAGCTTAATAGCGGGTTTCTTCGCCTCGGGGAAAGGCTCTGCTTTTACAATGGTGCCTATACGTATGTCTAACGCAATAAAATCATCTATAGTCGCCATAACTGCAACAATCCTCCTAGTACCGCCCAATCATTTAGGTAAACGGAAAGTAGCAAATGGTTTACCGTAACGAAATGGGTCGCTGATTTCATCCAACTTCTGCATGACTTCTGAATCCAAAATAATGGATACGCTATTCAAATTATCTTCGAGTTGCTCTACCCGCGTAGCTCCTACAATAACAGTCGATACGGTGGGTCTATCCATGAGCCACGCTAACGAGAGGGCGCTGGAGGTATGGCCATGTTCGGCTGCCAATTTACTTACATTCTGGCCGAGCGTAATGGTTCTATCATCAAGAAACTTACTAAAGTTAGGATCCGTATCCGCCCGCGAGCTTACAGGCGCCTTATCCGTTAAGCTATATTTTCCGCTTAAGATCCCGCCTGCCAATGGAAAATAGGGAATGATCCCGACGCCTTGGTCTAGACACATCGGGATAAGTTCTTTTTCAGGCGTGCGATCGGCTAGAGAATAACTGATTTGCGTTGAAATATACCGGCTAAACCCTCTGAGCTCGCTAATCCCCAGCGCTTTCATTAACTCCCATGCAACATAATTAGAGGCTCCAATATAACGAACCTTCCCTGAACTCACCATGTCGTCTAAAGTGCGCAATGTCTCTTCAAGCGGAGTATTCGGGTCGAATGCATGGATTTGATACAGGTCGACATAATCCGTTTTTAGACGTTTAAGGCTGCTTTCTAACTCCTGCTGCAAATGGTAGCGAGAAGAACCTCTCTCATTCGGACCTTTCCCTTTCACCAAACCAGCCTTGGTCGCTAATACGGCACTATGCCGCTTTCCCTCCAGAGATTGTCCAATGATTCTCTCTGACTCGGAACCCGTATAAATATTAGCCGTATCTATGAAATTAATGCCGTTATCCAAGGCATAATGAATGATTCTGATGGATGTGTCTTGATCGGCCCGTTTGCCAAATGCGTTCGTGCCCAATCCTAATGCCGATACTTCCAGCCCGCTATTCCCAAGACGATGATATCGCATGCTCATCTGCTCCTCAGTGAAAATAAATACAATTATATCATGATTGCTCTTTGTTTAAAAAACAGGGGTTATTGGGTGCAGCCCGCATCTGTCATTAGCTATTACGTGACTCCTGCTTGTTTCATCATATCCATAAGACCGCTCTCTTTAAGACTGATATAACCATTGTCCGAGCCCATAATCAAATGATCCAGTAACGTGATGCCAACAATAGCTCCCGTCTGTATTAGCCGATACGTGATTTTCACATCTTCCGTGCTCGGTTCGGGGTCCCCGCTTGGATGCCAATGTGCACAAATTATAGATGCCGCATTTGCGATAATGGCTGTTTTGAAAACTTCGCGTGGATGGATCAGCACGCTGTCCAGTGTTCCAATGGAAATCACATGAATGGTCGTTGGCCGATTTTTGGTATCCAGACATAACAAAACACAAAGCTCGCGATCTCTTTCCGTTCCGATAAATTGACGAAATACGTGATGAGCGTCTTCTGGAGACTCAACCTTATAAGTAGCCCACAAACTATTTTCTCTTACTATTCGAAGTTGAACGATATCTACTCGCTTTTTTTGAATGTTACTATCAAACTTCTTCGACATGCTGCCCTCCTGAAGAACACGCATCATTTTCGGACTATAGTCATCACAATATCATAAATGTTATCACGTGACTATAGTCCGTAGACTATTTGTCGCATGACTAGAAATAATAAAGCTCAAGGAGTGATATTACCTTGAGCATTGAGATCATTTTTGGGCAACAATTACGTAAAATTCGAGAAGAAAACAAACTCAGCCAAGAGGAATTGGCTTTTCGCGCAAAGCTCGACCGTACCTATATTAGTTTACTGGAACGCGGCAAGCGCCGGCCAACTCTAAATACCATTTTTGCGTTGACTCAACAACTCAATATATCTGCTGCTGAAATGGTTCGGTTAGTTGAGGAACAGGTATTAAATTTCCATCATTAATATCCTTATATATCCGGGTAAAGAGCAGTGGATAGGTAACGTTCACCTGTATCCGGAAGAAGTACGACTATTTTTTTATCTTGATTTTCCGGTCTCTTGGCTAGTTGAAGTGCCGCAAATACGGCAGCGCCCGATGAGATTCCTACAAGCAAGCCTTCGGATCTAGCTAATAGACGGGTAGTTTCAAATGCTTCCTCATTTCTTACTTGGATAATTTCATCAACAACTGACCTATTAAAGTTTTCGGGAACAAATCCTGCACCTATACCTTGGATTTTATGAACCCCTTTACTCCCTCCGGAAAGTACTGGTGAATCAAAAGGTTCAACAGCTACAATCTTAACGGAAGGTTTTCTTTTTTTAAGTATTTCACCAACTCCAGATATTGTACCTCCTGTGCCAACACCCCCAACAAAAATATCTACCTCACCTTCCGTATCTCTCCAGATCTCTTCAGCAGTTGTTTTCTTATGGATTTCTGGATTCGCAGGATTTTTAAATTGTTGAGGTATGAATGAGTTAGGAATTGTGGAGGCTATTTCCTCAGCCTTTCTGATTGCTCCCGACATTCCTTCAGGAGCTGGGGTTAGTACTAATTCTGCTCCAAGAGCAATTAAGAGTTTTCGACGTTCGACACTGAAACTCTCTGGAAGTGTAATAATTAATCTATATCCTAAAGCTGCTGCAGTAAAAGCAAGACCTACACCCGGTACCGCTTACTCGTGACCATTTGCAGAGGCTTTTCCCCTAATCAACAAACGACCGGAAATCATATAAAACACCCCGCCTAACATCCAGAAAGGTTCCCAGAAAAGAAGCCTCCACCATGCCGAACGATTATCAATCGAAAGGTTCAAGATATGAATGAGTGAGAGAAAAATCGTGACAAAGTTTATCAAACCATAAATCAAAAGAAAAATTCCGACTATCAAAGTTATAAAATAAATGGCTCTGATAATGAGCTTTTTTTTCCAATGTATAAAGAGACTGAGCAATAAAAGCGCTCCTAGCACTTTGGCAATTCCCGTTAACCATACGATTAAAATAAAACCCTCGTTCCGCAAAACAGCCTGCCGATAAATTTCTCCTCCGAGAGTGTCAACTCCAAGCATGCCTCCGCTCGCCCAATAGAAACTCATGAAAGCAAATAATAATGACCATATAACTCCACAAATTATAGGCCAAGATTTTAGTTTATTCATCAAGTTAGCACCAGCCTGACTCGGGATTTTCGTTACCAGCTTCATAGAACGTTTACTAATTGTGCTGTTCTCGTGCTCACTTGCCGTTGAAACGCAGGTCACCATCTATAGTTCCAATCGTTCTGCGACTTTTCGCTGTGATGACGAGCGTGTTTTTAGTAAGTGAAAAAGGTTCCCAATAAGTAGTCCGATAAACAAGTACATCAATCCTCCGAAGAGTCCATAAACAACCGCTCCCGCTACCGCGGCGAGGATGCCGAAAAAGATTTGACCCTTAACTTTGGCCGGCGAAGTAGGCGGATCTGTAAGCATAAAAAAACCAAAGAAAAGGGCAGCGTTAATAAATGGCGGTCGGAGTGCGTCAGAGGCATCTCCAACATTAAAATGGCCCATAAAGAACAGTAGAATGAAAAACGTTCCAAGAAATGAAAAAACCTGAGGATATTTATTCACTCGGTTAGTTACTGCGTATCCGCCAATCAAAAGAAACGTAACGGTCCATACGGGAAGATCCCCGAATGCCCCCCACCAGCTTTGTTCTGTTTGAAAGAACAAGATGGACAGAAGCAATCCTAGAGCTGCTGGGTTAAAGATCGGTTTTTTCTTGTGGACAAGAAGATGTTTGGACAAAATAGATATGGCTGCAGTTGCCGCAACGATGGGCCAAGAGGTTGTTGTACTCAAGATCAAAGAAATGATTAACCCTGTAATAACCGCACCATCCGGCATGATTCGTTTTCTTTTTTCAATACGGCTACAAATGATATCAACGACCACAGAAACACCGACGGCAACGATACCATTTATAATGCCCATCATGTCTTGTGACCCAATGGAGGCTATAAGAAGATATGCAACTATGGCAATTGCGACATAACCCTTTGGTGATTTGATCCATTGGTTTGCTGTCATTCATATCCCTCCAACTCTAACGATTTGTAAACCGGATGTGATCAAGATTCCTCTTAGATCGGCTTGTTCGATCAACATTTTCCCGCTTTCTGTCCCCAGCAAAAACGATGCCGTCGAAAAAGCGTCCGCCATCATGGCGAAAGGGGCAATTACACTGCAGCTTATCCAATCATTTGGCGATATTCTCGTTATGGGGTGGAATAAGTGATGCATGCCGGGCATTATTGCGCTCTTACGCTCGTAACTTCCAGATGTGCAGATCGCCTCATTAGGAATTCTAATTGTGTGTATGATTTGTTCTCTTCGCCCGGGATGCTGAATGCCTATTTCCCAGGGGTTTCCCCGCTCATCCAGACCTCCTGCAAACAGATCACCGCCAGCATTAACCACAAAACCATCAAATTCTTTCAACTCATTTGCGGCCAAATCGATGGCGAACCCTTTGGCCACGGCTCCTAAATCAATTACCATAGGTTTCCGTAAGTATAATGTACGATCTTCTTGATTTAACACGATATCCCGATACGTAACTGAATCGGCAGAAGGACTTTCAATGGATTGCCCCGTTAAGTAATGACGATTAAATCCATGATCTTCCATCGCTTTTCCCACGGTAGGATCAAATACACCATTTGTCCATTTCGCCATTTCTAAAGCAAACTTGAGCGGTTCAAATAAAAACGGACTCACCTGGATCGAGGTTTCGATCTGACTGCAAGCCACCATCAATTCACTCTCAGGACTAAAACGGCTGCAAGCTTGCTCTACTCTTTGAAACGCCTCGAAAGCCCGATTGATTTTAGCTTCAGCCTCGTCCTTTGATTTCCATTTCCCAGTGACTACCTGTATATCTACAACCGTATCCATATATAATTTAGTTTTTTTCATTGTTTATCCATTAGGCGTTCTGTGCCTGTGAGAGTGCATCTAGTACGGCATCTTCGAAAGCTTGAGTGCTGTACGTCGCGCCTGAGACATTCATCACTTTCGCGCTTTGGTTTTGTATGACTTCTTCAGGCATTCCCACTACGTCACTTTCGGAATAATGCATGGCAAAATCGCTGATTTCAACATCCGTAATTTTATCGTTCTTAATCGTTACTGCTACTTGAATCGATCCACGCCGATTTCTTCCCATACCCGTATAGGTACCGTCTTGATAAAGGCTGCTTGTTGGGCTCTTATTTATTGAAGTATCATTTGATTGGCCGCCATTCGATTGAATATTAATCTGGGTGTGTTGCGGTTGTTGTTGTATGGATGCCTGGGTTTCCGTCGTAAAATATCCGGCAGCGTATACCGCAGCAACAGCCGTTGAACACAGGATTACCCACTTTTTGTTCATTTTGGCCATATCAATCCCTCCGCTTCAACTATTCTGAATACCACTCTCCTGATAACCCCAGTATAATTGTCGAACATTTAAATTTTATTAAATACAGGCCTTCTAAAAAAAATGATTTAAATTTCTAGCGAAGTTGGGAAATGGCATGCGTGTGGTTGTAGTTGAGTTGCAGATATTCGACTGAGTTTGGGGTTTTTATTCGGGGGTAATTTGATAAATCAATCTAAACCTATATATAAAAATTTCCCGCATCTCAGGATCGTCCATTTCTGGAAACACATCCTTGGTGCGGGAAATCATCAGTTCTCAGGAAGTTAATCATTTGCTTTACTTTCTCACCAAGTCAGCCATCCATATGTCTTATAATCATGGGGTACAGGTCTGTAATATTCTTCTCTTAATATTTCTCTTTTCATTGCTCTTCTAAATTTTCTTTGAGTCATGTTTCTAATAAATTTGCTTTCATTCCCATAGATATATTTAGTTCTTCTGTGATGTCGATATTCTTTAAGCTTTTTTAGTCTAGGGTCAAAACATCTACATGCTTTTTGTTTTTTTAATAATCTCTTTTCAAGTAAAGCTTGTTTCCAATCATTAATTTCATTTACATTAAACAATACAATCCCTGGCACATACTTTAGATTTACCCTATTGGGTACTGAGTACGGTACCTAGAGATCTATTACGTATGGAGGTAACATAATCATCCCTCAATTCAATTTGCTATAATTAATCTTACAACAATAACAATAAAATGGAAATCATTATGCTCTTGGAAGCTTTCAGATAACGTTCTTGTGTTCACGATGTCGATCCCCTTAGATAGCTCTTATCTTAGGGGGATCGATTTGTCTGCCTGATATTCTACTTTGAATTGCTTCGGGCAAACCGAGAGCCGAATGCCCCGAAGCGTAAATTTGGTGTTATACGAAGGTCCACGCTTCCTGCTTTACTTACATATCAATATTAATTCATTCAAGTCAATTATCCCTTTTGCCTTTAATAAAAAGTCCATTCCAATAATTCCATCGATATTTATCCCGTAATTCATTGTTCCTATATCGACCTGAAAGTTCTCAATTTTAAATCCATGTACTTCAATTGCATCTACAGTTTTAAAAAAGACGAAATCACTTCCGCCTACACCGCTTATTGTTCCTAAGACATCTTCGAGTTCGACAGTCAATCCGATTTCTTCCATTATATCTAATTTTAAGATCGTACTTGATGATCCTGTATCAATCAGTACTTTGGGCAATCTAATGCTCTGATTATTGTAATATACCGTATTCTCAATAAAAGGTAAATCGCTATTTGAAAGCTGAATTGCTTTATTCATATTCGAACACCTATCCATTTGCGCTCTATAATCTCTAATTCAGTCTTACTTGTATGAGCAACATAAAGTTCTCGGTTAGGTTCTGTCTTATGGATTATTTTATATTCATTTAAGACGTCTTTACCATCAACGTATTGATTAATCATTGCTATTCGATCAACCAATCTTCTACCGTTATCAGAATGCGCTTCAATTGCTTCGAAAAGTACCCACTGATCTGGAAAATGGTTTCTTAAAGTTTCCCAATTCATGGCTCTACCTCATTTCTTGGGCTTATGAAGAAATTATACCATATCTTTGGAGCCTACAGCCTTTGTGGACTTTCGTAGAACGTTCTTGTATTCACGACGTCCATTCCCCTTAGATAGCTCTTATCTTAGGGGAATGGATGTATCTGCCTGAATAAACTTAATGCTTCTGGCAGATCAAGGGCCGAATGGCCCGCAGCGCGAATACGGTGTTATACGAAGGAACCTCTTCATTGAACTTGCTGCAAAATCTTTAATCAGTGTTTAACATTTCATTTACTTGTTCTATCCAAATGCCTTTTTTATCTGCAATTAGCGTACTCCAAAATAATTCTTGTGCAGGTTTCAAGTTCTCCTCCTGATCATCTATAAACAATACTTTTTGTTTCACATTTAATTTATTATGAACGATTTCATATATCTCTCGGTCAGGTTTACAAAATCCAACGGAACTTGAGATTGTTATGCTCTTAACATACTTTTTTATTGGTTTTAATAGCGGCTCTAACCATTCCGATCGATGATTACTTAGCAGATGAATATCAGCTAATTGGCTCCAGTCAGGTATACAATTAAATGCAGGCAAATAACTAAGCTGTTTGATTAAAATTGACTTTGCATTATGTATCTCCAATGATGGGCATTGTTTTTTAAGCCAATACCAAAACGCATCTTCACTTATCTTTCCTGACCATAATAAATTACGAATATCTTGTTTGAATTGTGATGGCTTCAAAAGGGATGCCCGCTGAATCGGCTATTTCATGCCAAAATGTCGGAGAAAGGTTTGTTATTATTACTCCTGCTACATCAAGAATCAATTGATGTTTAGTCATAATGATCTCCTACGTGTTTAAAATCTCTTAGGTTCTTTCGTATAACGTTCATGTATTCACGACGTCGATCTCCCTAAGATAGCTCTTATCTTAGGGAGATCGATGTGTCCGCCTGAATCAGCTTCCTCGAAATACCTCGGGCGGACCGAGGACCGAATGACCCGATGCGTGAAAACGGTGTTATATGCTGTCGAAGCCATCTTCGAGATTTCTCACAACTACTTCTTTTTCCACAGAGAACCCCATAAGAAGGGGACTCCAAAGACTTCATCATTATCCTGCTTTTCAACTGACTTGAATTCGATGCATTCAAAATATGGTTCCAAAATATATCTTATTTTCTCCTCTGAAAATGCTAATCCACCATTCATAGTCCCTTCTTCATATACATCCCAATCGGACATCTCACGAACAGGACCACCTAGATCTCCAAAACCTGGTCTAAAACATGTAATTCCAAAAAATCCTCCAGACTTTAAGGACCGGTAAATCATATCAAGGTATTGGATTCTTCGATGAGGCAAGAGATGATGCAAGCAACCTGAATCGTAAACAAGGTCGAATTGTTCAAGGACATTAATTTCGAACACTGATTTACATTCAAAATGTATATTTAACTTACTCTCATCTGCACGATCCCGTGCCCATTCAATTGCTACGCTTGAAATGTCGTAACCAACAACATCAAATCCTTGTTTAGCTAAATAAATGGAGTTTCTACCCGAACCACATCCTGAATCCATTGCTTTACCTGGTTGGATAAGATTTCTTTCATAATAAGATACCAAATTCTCATCTGGAGCATTCTTGAAAAACGGGACAGGCTTTTCCCGATTTGTATAAAAGGGATCCCAGAATTGTTCAGGTGAACGAAACTTCTGATCAAGCATGCTCAATAAGTCTTCGTATGATCTAATTGTTTTCTCTGCCATTGAATTACCTCCACATGGGAATTTGCTTTGATTGCATATAACGTTCTTGTATTCACGACGCCCCACCACCTTAAGTCCCGAAGGGACGGCCGCGATGCGGTTAGGTGGTGCGGGTGTGTCCGGCTGAATTTGCTTCCTCGATACTGAAATGCCTCGTCGAATCCACATCTGACTTCTGCCGGACCGAGGGGTGAATGCCCCGAAGCGTGAACATGGTGTTAGCCGAAGTACTTGCCTTCCCTGAATTCTCCCTCAACATATTGCTGTTTTTTGTTTTTATATAAAATTCTTCCGAATTCTTCGTTTGACGGGATAATTCGAATTATTCTATTTGCTGCTATTGATTTCGTTAATACTATTTGGAAGTCCTCAAGTATGTATTCCATAAATGCAGTATCATTAAGTGTTTCTTTATATATATCAGGTCTCTTTATGATCTCATCCCTACCGAGCTTTAAATAATCAGTTTCGTTTGTTATCCTTTCTGAGGTTCCCCCTGAAATTCTTTCCCCGATTCTCCAGATGATTGTATTCTGAAGTTCTTGCCCTAATTCTAATAAGCTTTTTATTGGTTTTTCAAATTTATCTTTTGTAGTCGCTCCCATGAAATGACCATAATATGCTGGTAGATCTTGTTCCTCGACTTTGAAAATAAAACCATTATATCGTTTTCCATCTCTCCGAAATCTTTTAAGAGCCTTCATCCACCACCTATCTAAAGAAAGATGGCCTGTAACTGGATAACAGTATAGGCCATTTTGATTTTTTCTTATCCCATTTTTCAGAATGCTTTTTGAATTATTTACTGGAGACCAATGAACTACAAGCATTGAATCAACTCCAATAATTAATTAATTGTAAGTATTTCACATAACGTTTCGTGTTCACGACGTCCCACCACCTTAAGGCACCGTCAGGTGCCGGCCGCGACGCGGTTAGGTGGTGCGGATGTGTCCGGCTGATTCCGCTTCCTCGTTGCTGCCTATTGCATCTCTGAATCCTCATCTAACTCCTGCCGGACCGAGGGCTGAATGGCCCGAAGCGTGAACATGGTGTTATAGGATGTCAACGCCGTCTTCGAATTAACCGACAGTAGTAGTTTCATTATTATTTTCTGATCCAGATATTTTTAAAGAGATTGGATATTGTAATAATCACTTCTCCTGTTTCATTTAATGATACCTCTTTTGTTTCATATGCGGTTGACGGGAAAATAAAAAATGAAAAATCGTCCCCATCTTTATAGTTCAAACCACTAATTCCAGCAGTGGAACTTGAGTATTTCTTGGATTTATATTCAACAGTCATTTTTGCTGACATTTCTGTAGTAAATGAATGTTCCCCTAATGTTTTATGATGTACCCCAGAAATCAATGTTGCTCCTGATAATGAATATTTACCGATTGATCTAAAACCGATGTTATAACCACCCGAGTTTATATTGTCTGAATTACTAACCCATATTACATAAATCTTATTATCTCCATCATCATATAAGACTTTGCCAATATTGCTTTTTAAATCTGCAAGATTAATCGAAATTGAATAATTTTCTTGAATTATATGACCATTTTTATCGCTATAATTCTTTGTGTTATCAGCAATATATGATATCCCTTCATTCCATAAACCGAGTAATCCAATTCGCCAAAATATTAAAAATAAAGCTCCGAGAATTATTAATAGCACACTAATATTTCTTGTTTTTATCTTCATCATATGGGCTCCTACAAGAGTTTTTAATGATTTGCGTTGATTTCCTATAACTCTTATTTGCGAAGTTCGTAAACATCCATATACACGGCATTTCTACGAATCCATAAATCCCATGAAATTCCTTTTCTAACTCTAATCTAACACAGTATGGCGATTTGTAGTTAGTTCACCTTTGTTTACAGTTCATTGACACGATTAGAGACAACAAAAACCCCCTAAACCGAGATTAGAGGCTGGTTCTTACAGTATTAACCACTCCCTTTAACTGCTCTCCACAAGCTGCTTCACCAAAATTTTCGCCGATACTTATAATACGGTTCTCTGCATTGACAAGGTAATATACCAATGATATATTCGCGTAATACCCATTTTCATGGGTCATATTATTAGGGGGCATTACAATGGTGTTACCGATTCATATGCGCTTTATCGAACATGTAAAAGAGAGTTTCATCCAAGATAAAAGGATAATTGGCCTTCTTGCGGGCGGATCCATGATATATGGAACAATGGATGAGTACAGCGATTTGGATCTTATTGTCGTGTATCAGCCAGCCTATCAAGCAGAGATCATGAAACAACGCTTAAATATAGTGGAAAAGTTAGGGAGCTTGCTGTCAGCATTCACTGGTGAACATGTGGGAGAGCCGCGGCTAGTCATCTGCCTATACGGTCCATCCCCATTACATGTGGATTTTAAGTTCGTTACACCCGAGGAGCTTGCAGAACGAATCGAGCAGCCTCTTATTCTTTGGGAGAGAGGGATAGAAATCAGTACAATACTACAGCATTCTTCCCCCAACAGTCCTTCTCCTGATCCTCAATGGAATGAAGACCGATTCTGGGTATGGATCCATTACGGTGCCACCAAACTAGGTAGAGGCGAGTTATTCGAAGTAATTGATCTTCTTACATTCATACGGAGCGTGGTATTAGGTCCATTAATTCTTACCGAGAACGGACAGCTGCCTAGGGGCGTAAGGAGACTGGAGCAACATGCCGGCAACGTGATCACAGAATTAGAGGAGACTATCCCCTCCCACAATTCCAAGAGCTGTTATAATGCCCTGCAATCAACCATTCGTTTATACCAAAACCTTCGTTATCGCTTTACTGATTTGGTACTCAGGAAGGAAGCGGAGCAAGTTTCGATTGCCTATCTGGAAAAGGTTTATTCCTCTTTATCGACCAAATAAGGATATCGACCCACCTAGTTGACATAAAAAAGCTTCTTTCCAATCATGAAGATCCTATGCAATTTGCCATGAGATGGCTCCTAAATTCACTAGGAGTCGTCTTTTTTATGATCGCTTTAGGGTCCGATTATCACAAAGAACCGTCAGAGGCCCTGACGGTTCTATCGGCTTCGATAGGATTATGAGTCTACTCTTCCTGCATCCACCGTTTCAAATCATTTGTCGTATGCAAAATATCCTGCCGCTGCTCTTCTCCCGCTATTTCGCGTTCAATAATGTATTCACCTGTAAAACCGATTTCCTTAAGCTTGCGCATGAACACCGGATAATTCACCTTCCCCGCGCCTGCCCGCACCTCTTCGCCCAGCCGGTCGCCGTCGACAGGATACAGCCCGTCCTTCACGTGAATATTGCGCACATAAGGGCCGATTGTATCCAGCGCATCAATCGGGTTGCCTTTGCCGTACAAGATCAAATTCGCAGGGTCCAGGTTAATTCCCAGATTGGATGTGCCGACCCGCTGTATGGTGCGAAGCAGCACGATCGGCGTTTCTTGTCCAGTCTCGAACCAGAAGCCGATCCCTTTGCTTTCGCAATAGGCAGCCACCTCGCGAATCGCAGCTACGACTTGCGGATATTCCGGATCCGTCATGTTCTCCGGAATAAATCCGCAATGGGTAATAATCGCAGGCGCGCCGATCCATACCGCGAAATCCGCCCATCCTTTCAGCGCCTTGATCCGTTCCTCGCGATATTGCTCCGGTACAAGTCCCAGCGTGACAGGTCCCTCTGTAAAATTCCATACCGCCGGACCCGGAACCCCTGCCCACATCGCGCAAATGCGTACATTAGCCTCGCGCGCTTCTTGGACTACGCGTTCGGCCACTTCAGGCGTACAAAGTTCCATGTCCCAACCGCAAAGCTGACAGACGCGAAAGCCATATTCGCTGACAACCTGAAACATATTCCCTTTCACGCTTGTGTCGAGCATATGAATGACGCCGATTTCCATCATAACTGCCTCCTTTATTCGCCTATCGGCACGAATTGTCCATCTTTGCCGGAGGATTTCCGCTCAGCTTCGACGATTCGCAGCGCAAGAAGAGAATCCTCCGGCGTCGACGTGATTACAGCCTCTTCGTTCAACAGTCGTTCCGCGAAATATTTGATTTCTCGATAATATCCAAGATCCCCTTCATGCTCGTAAACCCAGGACTGCCCATTCGCCGGATAGACGGTTAATCGGCCATCTTGAAACTCAAGCGTCGCCGTATCCATATGAACGCGATAACTCATCCAGAACCCGACTTCCCCCGGCAGCGATAAATCTGCCTGCGCTTGAATGATTTTCCCGTCCGAATAACGAAAATGCGCGGAAACAATATCATAACTTTCGCTGCACAGCGCCGATACCGCTTCCGGTTTGCCGAACAGCCAGTTGATCATGTCTACATCGTGAATGTGCAAATCCACGAGCGCGCCGCCGCTCTTATCTACTTGCAGCATCCAGTTCTCATAGGACCATCCCGGTGCATTGCCGCCTCTGTAGAAATTGGCCACCCTTACTTTTCCGTATTTTTCGCTGTCTACCATGCTTTTTAAGTATTCATATTCAGGCCAGAAACGAAGGCAATGAGCGATCATCAAACTTTTCCCCGTTGCCGCTGCTGCCTCCACCATGGCCGCCCCTCTGTCCGAATCTAGCGCAATCGGTTTTTCGCATAGCACATGAAGCCCCTTGTTCAACGATCGGATCGTGAACTCATCATGCAAATAAGTGGGCAGCGTAATATCCACCATATCCAATTCTTCCTGATAAAATAGCTCTAAATCCGTATACGTGTTGATCTTGGACAAGTCGTACGCCGTACCCAAATCGACTATGTTGCTCTCCTGGCTTTTCCCCTTAAACTTCTGCTCATCGACATCATAAATAGCAACCAGCTTAATCGGAAATCCCTCGCTCTCTAACCTCGCGAAAATATCCAGATGCACACGTCCCATCGACCCCAAACCGATCAATCCGACTTTAATCATCGTACTGCCATCTCCTTATCTGGAATGCAATCTGACAGTCACCATGATAACGCTTAATTCATCCGCTTGATTTAGATAATGCATCGATTTATTTGCACTTCCATTTGCATTATAGAACGGATTATTTATACTTTATATTGGAGGGGAACTGACGATGGACTTTGTACCTTACAGACTCAACGAACAGATTGTCGTTAACGACATCTTCACCTGTTACTATTTCGAGTTGTCCAATCGGCAACAATATAACGGGGAAAGTCATGATTTCTGGGAAATCGTCTACGTGGATAAAGGCGAAGTCAACGCGAATACCGAATCGGGCTACTATCGGCTCAATCAGGGCAACATTCTCGTTCATAGTCCGAATGAGTACCATCAACTGGAGAGCACCGGCAATAAGGCGCCGAATTTGTTCATTGTCACGTTTCGCTGCGATAACGAGGCGATGAAGTTTTTTGACGAACATAAGCTGTTTCGCATTGGGCAAGTCGAGCATGCGGTGTTAGCGCGATTAATGAAGGAAAGCCTGAATTCCTTCGGCCTGAATCTGTTCCCGATCACGCCTAAGCAAGATGCTCCATTCGCCTCAGAGCAGCTTTTCAAAATCTATCTAGAACAGTTGCTTATATTGATCATACGCAATGAACGCTCAGACATGCCGCAAGCCGCCCTATTATCGACGACAAGAGAAAATCAAAGCGCGCATCTCAGCAAGCAAATCATCGAATACCTCGAACGGAATTTGTCGAGCAAAATTACGTTGGACGGCTTGTGCGCGCAATTCAGCATGGGCAGAACGCAAATGAACATCCTGTTCAAGCGGACTGTCGGGATCGGGATTATCGCTTACGTCAATCAGTCGAAAATCGAGCACGCGAAAAAATACATCCGCGAAGAGATATACAATTTGACTGAAATATCGGATCTGCTCGGATACAGCAGCGTCCATTACTTCTCTCGACACTTCAAGAAAACGGTCGGCATGACGCCGTCGGAATATGCTAGAACGATTAAAGCGAGGAACGAAACTACCCCTAAAACTGAGTTTTAGAGGTCGGTTCTCACAGAAGTTCATAGGGTCTCTTTCTTGGTTACGATGCCCTGCTCCTTATAAAGTGCTCAATCCGCTTATCAGGCACGAACCAAATCACAGCGACCAGCACGTAGAAGAAGCATGATACCCATGAATTGAGGTATGCCGACACAACGGCTGCCAGGTAAAACAAAGGTGAAATCTTGCCTTTGAAGTCCTTACCCATCGCGATCGCGAAAGCAGAATCGGAGGAGTGCTGTTTAAGAATCGCGCGCTGCAACAGTGTGTATGAAATCGCTGCAAGCAGCAACACGATACCATACAACGCCGTTGGCGTGGAGGAAAAGTTGCTTTCTCCCATCCAAGCCGTAGAGAACGGCACGAGAGACAGCGAGAATAACAACAACAAATTCAACCACATTAGCTTTCCGTTTAAGGTTTGAACCGTGTGAAGCAGATGGTGATGATTGTTCCAGTAGATCCCTACATAAATAAAGCTGACCGCGTAGCTGAGGAACTTGGGAACCAAGTCGGCCAAAGAACTCCAATCATGGCCTTCGGGAACTTTGAATTCGAGCACCATGATGGTAATTATGATGGCTAGCACGCCATCGCTGAACGCTTCCATACGATTTGCTTTCAACACACTGACTCCTTTCCGTGAAGGTATTCTAAAATATAATTTCTATACAAGCATTGGTTTCCCTTTATTTGCGCCCTTTATAGTACATTGCCATGAGTTCGGTTCATAACTCTCTGCACGGGAAATTTATCGAATATATCTTTCGTTATACAGGTTGGTCACGTCAATATTCGGAACTTATTTGTCCATCTATATCTTTCGTCAGATACCTTTATGGCTGGAACGAATTATGATCATTCTCGTAAAGGTGTTCAAATCACATGAATATATCCTCCCCGGTAAAGGAGCGAGTCGAATGCTGGTTGTCGGAAGAAAACCCGGAGAATACATCGTGATCAACGAAAAAATTATTGTTTCGGTCATTAAAAGCGACGAGGGGCACTTACGCTTGGCTATTGAAGCGCCGAAGGACATCCCTATCGTTCGCGGAGAATTGCTTGATCGGGAATAAGCGGGAGTCGATGTGCAACAACCTTGCACTACGCAGCTGTTGGACTAGTCCAACAGCTGCAGTTCCCTTGCTTTGGAGATGGCTTGTACCCTTCTATTCACTTGCAGCTTTCCATAGATGTTGGAAGAGTGAATTTTTACGGTTCCTTCCGTAATCTCTAATCGCAGGGCAATCTCTTTATTGGATAAACCTTCGGCCATCAGACGAAGGATTTCAATTTCTCGGTTCGTAAGCGATTCGACCAGAGAAGGTGTTATTTTCGCTTCGACCGTTTTCGCGTCTTCGTCGGCATTGTCTCGTAATTGCCAGAGCTTCATATAGGCCATTCGCGAGAACACCATTTCCAATACTTCCAAACGGTCTGCCGTAAAGGCATCGGATGTTAGATTGTTTTCCAGGTACAGCACGCCGTTTCGGTTGTCCGGATAACGAATGGGCAAACACAAAATCGATTTGGGGCGCTTCCGTTGGATATGAGGATCCGCTGCGAATATACTTTGGCGCGCTTCGCCAAGAACGACGGATTCCCGCGTTCGCATCACGAATTGAACCACGGCGGTAGAATAAGAGTCTTCGATATCCACCGTCCTCTCTCGGTTCCGGTTGATATCCTTCTCGGCCTCAACAACCCATTTCCCCTCCTTACCCAACAGGACAAAACCTTTTTCGGCTCCGACATGATGGATGGCCAGATGAAGGAAAACCTCCAGCAACTCCGTCTCATCCGTACCCTTGGACCCGATTTGCGAAGCCTGCCGCAGCGTATCCATATCCAATTCGTTATCAAGCCCGTTGTGAAGCCTACTATCCATTGCGGCGATTTCCTTCTCGGCGCTGCCGTCCGAATTCTCGGATTCGTCCAGTTCCTCGAACGAAAGCGTCCTGAGTATCGGATAGCGTTCCTGCAAGCTTCTAACCTTCCCATTCGCACCCCATCTAAAGTACGCCTTGCAGGCATTCCGGAGGTAATTTTCCGCCATTTGATTATTGTTCAACGACAGGAACATTTTTGCGGCCAATTCGTTCGCGACCGCTTCGTCTTGTGGATAGCCCGTTTCTTGAGCCCACTCAATCGCTTGATCATAAAGCTTCGCCGCCTTCGAATGTTTGCCCTCCAAACGTGCCCATTCCGCCGACATGATTCGATATTTGGACAATGAGCTTTCCGGAACGAGCTTCTTCCATTTTTTCATCTGGGCCAGCAATTGATTTAACTCTTTGCGATAATTGCGTCTTTCATCATTCGGAGCAGAGGGATATACGGCCGTAATGGCTAATGCATGATAGAAGCAGTGTCTCTGCGTTACCGACAACATAAGGGATGCATATAATTTCTTGGATTGTTCGGCAAATGCCACAGCCTCCGAAGAACGGCCATATAAATAATAAACCTCAAGCTTGCAGGTGTAGTAATAATACAGATTTCCTTTATACACGTTGTTCGATTTTTCTTCCCGCAGCAATTGGCCCTCATCGAAACGTTCGCTGCTGAAAATCAGATGGTTCGTATCCGTCGCGCTTTGCAAAAGGCGTACGTATTGTTTCGTTTGGTAGAGCACCCTTAAAGTGATATCGTCCAGCGTTTGAGTTGCTTTTTCCTCATATTGACGACAGATATGATTCAAGCGGCGCAAATCTTCTCTTTCCGTAATTAATCTCGAAGATATGGCGTATCCCGCGTATACCCTATCCCCGCCTTCCAAGCTTAACCGTTCTGCTTTCTGAAAGTATCGTCCCGGCTCTTGAGGTCGCCGAAATTGCAAAGCCAATGCCATGATGCAGTGAATTTTTCCTTTGAGAAGGATACTGTCCGCTTTCTCGGAATAGCGAAGAGCAATCTCGGCTAAACGTAACGCGGTTTTATAGCTTTTTAATCCGTGAGCCAACGTCATGGCATAAGAGCCGAGCGCAATGGAGAACGCTTCGGAGTGCCCTTGCTTCAAAGACATTCGTACGTATTTCGCAAACAAAATCACGGCCAATTCCTCGTTGACGATAAATAAAATCGACGACGAGGCCATGACGATATCCGCTAACGCTTTATGCAACGGATCCCGGCTGATCGGCAAGTCCTTTAGGCGGCTCGCTTTTCTGGAAAGCTCCATTTGCGTATAGGCAATCTCGGCCATAATGGATAGACGCGAGGCTTTGGGAGGAATATTCATCCCGAACTCCGCCATTGCCTTTAAGGCGATATCGGACGCTTTTCCGTCTCTCTTCCGAAAAGCGTACATCGTAATCTGGATGACATAGATCTTGGCTCGATCCGATACGTTTCCGGCGCGCAGCAGCAACTGCTCCAAATCGGCCTCCGCCCGATCGAAATAACCGCAGAAATACCGGCATTCTGAGCTTTCAAGCAAGAGGTTGGAATACAGAGCAAAGTGCCGTGACCAACCCTCGGCTGCAATCAACAGCGCGCCTTTTTCCAATAGCTCCAACGCCCGGACATACGCTGCGAAAGCTTTGGCCTTTCTTCCAGCTTGCAGGTTAAGCCGGGACAACTGTTCGATCTCCGCGGGGTACGTCATGCACTCGCTGCCCAAATTCAAATGATGTACTACCTCGAATAGATGATCGTCCGTTGTATCCGATCGATAATAACGAAGCATGGTACGGCCGATTTTCAAATGGACTTGCTTCTTTTCCTCGTCCGGCATAAGATCGTAAGCCGCTCTCTGCACATGATCATGCAAGAAAATATAGGCGTCTTTTTCAGTCAGTAGCAAGCCTTCGCTTAACGCGGGCAGCAAATCTTGTTCCGTATGATCCGTCCCCTGCCCGTATAGCATAGACAACGTTTCAATATCGAAAGAGTTTCCGATACAGCTCGCTAAACGCAGCACTTGGCGAGTTTCTTCCGGAAGCGTGTTAAACCTGCCCGCGATCAGGCTAATGACATCCTTAAAGCCTTCCCGTTCCTTAATCGATTGAATATCCCAATCCCAGCGCGTCTTGTCCGAATTAAAATAGAGCAGCTTTTCATCATAAAAAACTTGCAGCATTTGCTTTAGATAAAAGGGATTGCCCGCCGTTTTCTGATACAAGGCTTCCGCCAGCGGCTTGATTCCGCTTTGATCGGCATGCAGCGCATCCGCGACATATTGGATTACTTTGAGATAACCGAGCGCTTTAATGTTCAAATAATGAATGGCGTTATCCATCTTAGACGAGTTATCTAAAAACATTTCTCCTAATAAATGTCCCTCGTCGATTTCATTGTTTCGATAAGTACCCATGATGAACAGATACTTATTGGACGGGTCATCCATTAAAACCCGAAGCAAGCGAAGCGAGGCCGAATCGGCCCATTGCAAATTATCCAACCAAATGACCAACGGATGCTTCCGATCCGCAAAAACCTTAATCAAGTTGCTGAAAAGCGTTTGGAACCGGTTCGTCGATTCCGTTGGAGGCAAATCCTCTACCGGGGGCTGTTTCCCTATAATCAACGTTAGCTCGGAAATCACTTCGATGAGAACGATGCCGCTTTGTCCCAGGGCTTCTAAAATCCTTGTTTTCCATACGGCAATCTGATCCTCGCTCCCCGCTAAAATCTGCCGAATCAAATCGCGAAAAGCAATAATAAGCGATGCGTAGGGTATGGAGTGATTGAGTTGGTCAAACTTACCCGAAATAAAATACCCTTTCTTATGAATAACGGGCGTTTGAATGGCTTTGACTAACGCTGTTTTACCGCTTCCGGCATGACCGCCGATTAACATGATCTCCATGGAGCCCGAACAGGAGCGCTCATAAGCGTTGAGCAGCTCTTGCAATTCTTTTTCTCTGCCATAAAGCTTTTCCGGCAACCGAAAACGGCTTATTTCATCTACTTCTCCTAATGGAAACGGCTCGATTATTCCTTTCTCCGTGAGCTGTTCCGAGCATTTTCGCAGATCGTCATGGAGACCGTAGGCGCTTTGATACCGATTGTCCGCTGTTTTCGAAAGCAGCTTCATCACGAGATCATTCAACATTTGCGGGACTTCGGGTTTGACGGTCCGCGGAGGAATAGGCAGCAGCGCCATGTGGGCATGGATCCACTCGTTTGCCGATTTCGCCTTGAAAGGAACGTCCCCCGTAAGCAACTCGTAAAAAAGAACACCTAAAGCATACAAATCGCTGCGTTGATCGATTTTTCGTTTCATGCGACCTGTTTGCTCTGGCGAGATGTAAGCAAACGCGTGGATGAGATCGTCTGGCTGTACGATGGTTTGCCCATGAATCTGCTCTGATCCGAATGGATGAATAAGCCGAAGCGTCGGTCGAGCGCTTTGGGATTGAATACATATATTCGCTGGGTTTAAATCGTGCACAATGACACCGCTTAGATGCCGCTTTCTAATCAACTCTACTAATTCCAATGCGATGGAGAAAAATCCCCGGAGATCGATTATATTCTGTTTCATGAACGTCCTTAAAGTCATCTCTTTGTTGTCGTTCAACGTTTTTAACCCCCATCTAACATGGATTGAAGATATGGAACCCTATGAATACCTTATATTGATAGGACTATAATCACAAAAAAATAGGACTATATTCATAATATACTAATCAGCGGGATTCACAACGAATTCGATTTATAAAAATTTATTAATCACTTTCAAAAAGATTTTCGCGAAAAGACTAAACATTTCAAGCGAATTGTCGATATATAAATCAATCTCATATTCGATTACTCATGGACGAGTAAATAGGCATGAAGTTTCAGGGAGGAACATCTGAAACGCATGCCTATTTATTCGTCTTTTTTTGCTGTTTAATGTCGCTTTTTGAAAATTGAATCATTTGCAGACTTATGGATGAGCAAATAGGTCGCCGTCATTCTTCAGGATGAAGAAGGGCAGCGACGTGTTTGCTCATTTTTTATGTCCATTTTATAAGCGAAATAAGGGGATGAGCCAATGCTCGTGTTAGGTAGAAAACCTGGAGAATATGTGCTGATCGACAACAACATTATGGTAAGGGTCATCAAGAGCGATGAAGGTCATTTACGCTTGGCGATCGAAGCGCCGAAGCATATTCCCATTGTTCGCGGAGAGTTATGGGAAGAAAAAAATATAGCTTTAGGAACGGCAGAAAAGGCCAAGACCTCTTCCACTTAAGGACGAGTGGTGCAAGTCAAGGAAGATAACCCGTTTGACTTACAAATCGTTTGGATCGGCGCGCAATCCATCACTGATTTGTGAGGCATCGCAAGGTATGCGCTTCAAAGGGATGCAAAAGGATAGGCATCCTAAAACACACCACATGGAGGTAATAATCAATGAGAATTAACCACAACATCGCATCGCTTAACACGTACCGTCAGTTGTCTGCTAACTCTGCTGCTTCCAACAAAAACATCGAAAAGTTATCATCTGGTCTTCGCATTAACCGTGCAGGAGATGACGCTGCAGGTCTTGCGATTTCCGAAAAAATGAGAGGGCAGATTCGCGGTTTGGATCAAGCAAGCCGTAACTCTCAAGATGGGATCTCTCTTGTTCAAACAGCGGAAGGTGCATTGAACGAAACTCACTCGATTCTTCAACGTATGAAGGAGCTCGCTACGCAAGCGGCAAACGGTACGAATACTTCAGAAGACCGCGAACAAATTCAAAAGGAAGTTAATCAACTAACTTCTGAAATTAACCGAATTGCTAATACGACGGAGTTCAATACCAAAAAATTGTTAGACGGTAATATTTCTGCAAGTAGTGCCGCAAAACAATTGAAAACCGGCTCCACACCTGTGATTTCAGCAAATTTAAGTAATCTTACTATTGATCCCAATGCAACAGCGGGATCCGGAAAGTATGAAATCTCTATTACAAATGCCGGCGGATCCGGTAATGCTTATCAAAGCGTAGGTGATAACGTACTTACAGGCACTACAAATGCTACCGGAGTTGAATCGTTCAGTACTGCAAGCAATGGCGACCTTGGTCTCGCTGAAGGTAACTATAAAATTGTAGTCGCAAGCCAAACTGCAAAATCTACGAATACAGTTACAGATGACGCCACTGTTAATGAAGCCGTTCTTAATACAGCGGGCGGTAATAATGCCATTACCATCGATGCGAATTCTAATTTGGCGGCTAGTGCCGCTAACTATACTGTTGAAGTCGCGAAAACGACTACTGTGGCAGCAACTGCAATTAACGGCGGGGGAATAAGCGCTGTTTCTGCTAATTCCGACCCCGCTAATCCTGCTAAAGAGGGTACTTATACCTTCACTACCTCGGCTAGGATATCTAGTACGGCAGGAACAGGAACTGGTGCAGGTACGATTACCGACACGGCTACTACTGGAGCAATGTCGGGAATTACGATTGCCGGTAATTCGCCGTATGCAAATGGTACTGGTTACAAGATTGTAGTTAAGCAAACCGAAACAGTTACTGCGGGCGTAGCCGGTCAAGCAGCCTTTACGTTTGAATTGCAAGATTCCGGAGGAACCGTACTACAAACAGCAAATACTACAGTAACGAATAGTGCTGGTTCAACATCGATCCAATTGGGAGACGTTAGCTTCAATCTAGATAATGCCAAAATGTGGGCTGATGCTAACGCTGCTCCTGCAGTAAACGGTTCTTTTGACAACCAAGAAATTCAATTAACCCTCGGCAACCGCGTTACGGTTACACAACAATCAACGGGTGACATTAAAATTGCGGATTTTAATGACGGAGCCGCTTCCGCTACACAGACGCTTACATTTGCAGATGGTGGAAAACTATCGTTCACTACTGTAGACGATACGAACCAATTTGTACGTGGAAATACGTATTCAACGAATGTAACACACACAGATAACTATGCGATTCAATTGAAAGATACAGGCGGCGTTGCGCTTGGAGGTCCGGTTAATATCACGGAAAGCCAATTATCCAACTCTGCTAATCTCACTAACATTGCAATCGGAGCTGCAGGGAATGGCGTGCAAATCGACTTAGATTCATCCAAGTTGAGCGTGATGGCTGCAGGAGCAACGAGTAATGTGACCTTTAAAATCGGAAGTTCGACATCATTGACTGCAACGGTCCAAAAGGCAGATGGAACCTCAGCTGGAGGAGGAACCTATGCACTTACTGGAACAACCGCAACCGAAAAAGTTGATTTAGGATTTAATGTCGGTCTTAAATACAACGGAACTACGCCAGGCACTAGCATTGCTGCGGGTGAAATCTTTTTCTCGGTTAAAGATGTTATCCCTGCGGATGACTTCAGAATGACACTTAAAAGAGATGCCGACAACAATGGTTCATATGAAACAACTGACGTTTCCAATCAATCTATTAATCCTAATGATACGGTAGCCTTAGGTTCAACAGGGATAAACATTAAAGCTGGAACTAATATTGCTACTACTGACAAAGCAACATTTGAAATTGAAAATGGAGTTGTAGACAAGTCCCTCACCATGCAAGTAGGTGCAAATCAAGGACAAACTTTAGCAATGAGCTTGGCTGACATGCGTTCTGATGCTCTTGGAATTAGCGCTGCTAATTCTTCCGAAGCGACCGGAGCAACGGGTGCAGCTTGGACCGCAACAAAATCCGCTACTAATGGAACGGACAATACCGCTGCTGAATATTCTCTTGACGTAACTGATTCTACAAAAGCATCTGCTGCGATTAAAGTACTGGACAATGCAATAAATAAGGTGTCCTCTGAACGCGCCAACCTAGGTGCTGTTCAAAACCGCTTAGAACACACGATCAACAACTTGAACACTTCTTCTGAAAACCTGACAGCTGCTGAATCTCGTATCCGTGATACGGATATGGCGAAGGAAATGATGGAACTAACAAAGAACAACATCCTTGCTCAAGCCGCGCAAGCTATGCTTGCACAAGCCAATCAACAACCTCAAGGCGTTCTGCAGCTTCTCCGTTAATTTTTCAAAACGGAAAAGGGAATTCAAGCAAAGCAACCTCCATCTCCACTTTATGGGTGGAATTGGAGGTTGTTTTGCATGAAGTTTGGGACTACTCATGCTAATGTAACGCCGAAGTGGGCCCCTACATAGAATAACCCATGTTCGAAAATACGGAGGTCTTTGCCATGGGCTCGAAAATTACGGTTCATCAAGAACTAACGTCGATCTATCAGTGCGATCCAAATGTTCATAAGACGTTGCTATCCGTCAGAGACCATTTTCATCGGTTGTGCGCTCACCACGCCAATCGGTTGGTCAAGGTCGAGACAATGGACGGAGATGTCTTCGAAGGGTATATCCTTCATTGCGACAGAGGAATTCTATATTTGTGCCTATCGAACGAGGGTTACGCTCGCGCCTTCTTTCCAGGTCCGCCGAACCCTTATACCGACTTCGTGCTTCCGCTTGTTCTGTTTAACCTTCTCACCATATCGCTACTCTGAGGACGCAAGGACAGCCGACTACTTAAGGAGTGATGAACATGGCCTTTACGCCTCCTTTCGGACCGCAAGGCGGGCCGCTGCCCCCCTCTTCGCCGCCGCCTCAAACGATTCCTCCGAAGCCTCTCACATCGACGCTTGCCGTTGATCCGGGCGCAATCTCCCGCTGCATGTTCCGCTTTACGTATATTTGGCCGCGCGGCGGAGCAGGCTTCTGGTTTTACCCCGTATTCGTCGGTCGGACGTCGATCTCGGGATTCCGTTGGAACGGTTTCTTTTGGATGTTCTCCGGCTTCGACCTTCAGAGGATTGAATCGTTTTCGTGCTTTTGAGGTTTAGTCACGATTAAGTTCTAAAAGATGCGTCTCAATCGCAGTAGCAGCGGCAATGGCTCCGCCCGCTAACGCGAAACTTTCGGATACTCTGCGGGCGCCTTCGACGCACGCCATCGCTTCGCGCACCTTGGCACGTAGGCGACTTGGGCTGAGTCGGCCGGCGGGCAGGCGCGTGCCCGCTCCGGCTACCTCGACGCGCCGCGCCACCTCCAGTTGATCACGTCCAAAAGGCACCGCGCACACAGGAACGCCGTGTACAAGAGCTTTCTGCGTGGCCCCCATGCCACCATGGGTAATTGCACACACTACGCGGTCAAGCACGAGTCCATGAGGAAGAAATGGTACTAAGCTGGCATTGGCTGATGTTCGGAATTTGGCCGAATCTTGTGAGGGAATTGTTGCGATGATGTGGACATTCTCTTCAGTGAAAGCGTCAAGCGCCGCTTCGATAAGGCGACCGTCATTTTGAAACTCCGAGGACGTTGTAACAAGTACGATTGGACGTTCGATCTCAGCTAACCATTCAGGAGGTTCGGCAGGCGGGTCCCAAGCGCAGGGGCCGACCATGACGATGTTTGACGGCCAATCCGAGCGCGGGTACTCGAACGGTTCGGCTGTAAGATAGAGTAGAAGCGGCGGGCGGCCAAACATATCGTCGGCACTGCTTACCGGGCCAAGCCCAAGCCTTTTGCGTATTTCGTTGAGCGGCGGCAACATAGTGCGCTCGAAGGTACCTACAAACAACGGCTTCAGAGCGCGATCGCGCATTCTGCCAAGAGTTCCGCGAGCAGGCGGAAGCCCTGGACCAAAAGGCGGCGCGTCACGCGAAGTCAACGCAAGCGGATAGGGGCAGAATGTCCCCCATGGACCGCCCCAAGCCTCGGCAGCCGCGACAGCACCCCAGCAGTTTACGTCGACGATTACAGCGTCGGGGCGCGTACTCGCGATCGCTTGCTTCAGATCGGGTCCGTCATGCTCCGCACGCGCGCTGAACATGCTTACAGCGCGTTGCAGTCCCCCCCGTGCCGTGCGTGCCTTGTAATCATCGTGAGGCATTGCTTCGATCCGTTTGTCGATCGGAGCGGCGTCGAAGCCATGCGATCGTGCGAGCTCCATCTGCGAAGCCAGTGTGCGCAGTACGATGTCGTGACCGCGTTTGCAAAGCTCATCCAGAATCGGAGTCAGCGGAAACAAGTGTCCGCGGGCGGGCGAAGTATAAGCAAGGATACGGGCCATCTAATTACCTCCAGTTAGAGGATGAAGTAGCTCGCCCAGAGCGAGCTCAGTTTGGTCGCGGCTCAAACCGTAATCGCGACGAAGTAGTTTCCAGGTGTAGATATCCGTCACAGTTACCAACTGAGCAAGGCGTCTCTCCCGCTCGGTCCCTTCTCGTTCGGTCAGCGCTGGGGCGAACACTCGCTCGCACCATTGCCGGTGATAACCACGTCCGCCGTCAATTATCTCTCGCAGTGCTGGCATCCAATGCTCTTCGGCCAACATGCGAAGCACCCCATCACCTACCTCTTCGTAATGATCGAGCAATATATGTAATGCCCCTGCCACGTCTCCCACCGCCGCTTGGTCACGATGGCTGGCTATTCGTCTCGATTCGCGCTCGGAGGCTGCAGCGAAGAGGCCTTCCTTGCCTCCGAAACGCCGTATCACCGTCTGCACTGAGACAGCGGAGCGGCGCGCGACCTCCTCAAGAGAGAGGTTAGCGACCGGTTGCTCGTAAAAAATCTCCACCGCAGCATCAAGTATACGTTCTCCCGTTATTGCCGCCGATCTTGCCCTGGCCTCCATTCGATAGGGGCGAGTAAGTTGCTCAGGCTGTTGCTTGTCATCTTCCATTTCTGATTGCCGCACATCCTCTTGCTATTTCATGTTAATAACGTTAACTCCAAATTATTCATAAGTCAACTGAATCGTGCTCAACAATTCATTCAACTTTTCGATCAATTACTAGAACAAGCGCGAGGCAATGTCAACTCGTGGTCGGAGATAAATAACCCACTTTTCAAGCCTCATTGCATCTTCGCTCGTTCAAGCTCAGCCTATTAGAACTTTCATTGCACGGGCAAATCCGGATCTCAGCTTGTCCATGGCATCACATCGTTGTTTGTGCGTACCATAAGCAGTGGACTTAGGAACTGATCGCAATGCTATTTTGACTCTCGTAGAAATCGTAAGCATTCCAAGTCAAATAAGGGTTTTCACCAAAAATTCACCCTACTTATGGTAAAGGTTCTCCGTAACACATCTGACGAGAAATAAAAATGGTTCCCTATCTTATGATTCCTCGTACAACCCATACTATCCCTGCCCACATCCGTTCAATCCATTTCTAGCGGGTTAAAAGTTTCACGAAAATACGCTCCTCTATCGCCAGGGTTGATTTTGGTTGTGGGAAATTTCCTTTTTGAGAACCGCTACTTCAGCTTCACTGAAGGAATTTTCCTTCCCGTTCCTTTCCTAGTTTTTCACGATTTCTCGGTACAATTGATTTCTTCGCCGTTGCCCTTGTTTCTAAATATGTCGCCTTCAAGTTTTGATAGTTCATCAAACAGCATGGTTGGTTCAAATACGATAGAGTAAGTTTTTATTTTAAAATAGTACTATTAAGTACTTTTTTTAGGCAATACTATTTCTATTTTAAATATCTGTTCGTGTCTTAAAACGTTCCCTAACCTGTAGTAGAGGTGGTTTTGGTGAGGTTATCGAATTTGGTTGGAAATAGAATTAGGTCAATGCGGAAAGCGAAGGGATGGACTCAAGAGCAACTCGCAGAGGCTTCGTCACTTCATTATAGTTATATAGGTGGGGTAGAACGCGGAGAACGCAATATTTCCCTAGAAACATTGGAGAAAATTGTTACAGCTTTACATGTACCGCCTATTGAGTTGTTTCGGGATGGGCTTGAAACTAATGATGCCGCCAAGGCACATCAGAGGGCAGTTGATGAACATATGTCCATGATAAGCGGCAGGAGTATAGAAGAACTTGAAATGATTAACAAGATAAATCGGGACATCTTTAATGCGCTCGATACTAAGCGTTAAGTCAGCTTATATGAATAAAAATCACCAAGTCCGTGTCGGGATTGGTGATTTTTATTGTGGCTATATAATGTTTTAAGCTCGACTCATATTCTTGCATTACTCTGCGTATCATCATTTCGGCGAATCTTCGAATATTTTTGGATTGAATTTATTCTCGCAATACTTGTTTTGGTGGTGGCTTGGTTTATAATGGTCGTCTTTGTGTGAATTCTTCTCAAAAGAAAGACCCCAGAAACCTGTTGCCTTAGGGGGCTCAAACACTGATTCCACAGCATTCCCCTGCCATTCCCGACACCAAATTTTTCGCCGTCACTTATGATACGGTTCTCCGCACTGTATGTAACGGCAAGTTTTAAGGCCACCCTTGTAAGGACGGCCAAACCCATGTGCTTCGCAAAATAGGAACTTAGATGGTACTAGACCCCTCTTCGAAGTAGTGGATCGGTCGTATTTCAATCCTCCAACCATACTGCTCTCCCAAGTCTACCTGTACAGTCGGATGTAAAGAAGCTATGCGAGTTGCTTCCTCCATGTCTCGTGCTTCTATGATAAATGCGCTGCCAATCATCTCCTTCGTTTCGATAAAAGGACCGTCCGTAACCTTCACCTTCCCCTTCGCCCGCCGTAAGCATTTCGTTTCCGAGGTAAGACCGGCATCAATAATAACTTGGCCGCTCTTATAGAGTTCCTTAAGGTGTGGCATACACTCTTGCATAACCGCATTGATCTCATCCTGCGGGAGGGAATTCATTTTCTTAGAATCCATGTAACCCAAACATAGGAATTTCATTTTCACTTCTCCTTTGGCTTTAGATTTTCTTCCTTACATTTAATCAACGAACAACATGGATCAATCTCGACATATCCATACTACAAAAATATTGATTAATTTTTAACTTGAGGTATCTCGTTCTCCGATACCCACCAAAAACTCGCCGTCACTTATGGTACGGTTCAGCTTAACGGGTCTATCGGCGAAAAATGCGCCGCGGCGCATGATTGCCAACCTTTTTGACCCGATCCAAGGGCAATGATTAAGCCTTCATAAGATGCACAGAAGGCCACCGAAGTAATTGGCGGCCTTGTTATCGGTGATTCAACTATCGTTCTCCGTTAGCGTAACGAAGAGATGCCACGACGGCGGGTTTCGATAAAAATGCTCAAATAGTTTAATCACTTCTCCAATTTTCGTCAACTATTTGGCACCAGCATGTGTTGTTGTGCTGTGATAATGTCACCCTATAACTGTTCTGAGATAATGTCACTATGGGACAGGAGACAGTGACATTGACCAGAGCAGAGATGAAGAAGGTATTAGTGGTGGAGAAGATCTTTGGGGG
>NZ_JAIOAP010000043.1 GCF_021190915.1 Cohnella silvisoli | reverse complement strand
CCCGAAGTCGGTGGGGTAACCCGCAAGGGAGCCAGCCGCCGAAGGTGGGGTAGATGATTGGGGTGAAGTCGTAACAAGGTAGCCGTATCGGAAGGTGCGGCTGGATCACCTCCTTTCTAAGGAGCCCCTCGGGGCTATAAAAGTCCACAGTCGCCTAGGCGAAGTGGCACTCGTTTCTTACGCTCAAGTTCAGTTTTGAAAGAGCAATTCACTCTTTCTTAGAAATGCCGGTTTGGTGGCAACGGCGGAGGGGTTCCACGCGTACCCATCTCGAACACGACCGTTAAGCCCTCCAGCGCCAATGGTACTTGGACCGCAGGGTCCTGGGAGAGTAGGACGTCGCCAAGCCGGGCTTTTCTGATCTCACTTGCGGAGATCCGAAGCGAACTAGCCCAAGTAAGAGCGGGCGCACATATTGGCCTTTAGCTCAGCTGGTTAGAGCGCACCCCTGATAAGGGTGAGGTCGGTGGTTCGAGTCCACTAAGGCCAACCATCTTTCTTAAAAGCATACTTCCCATGGGGACTTAGCTCAGCTGGGAGAGCACCTGCCTTGCACGCAGGGGGTCAGCGGTTCGATCCCGCTAGTCTCCACCATGAGACTTTCTGAGAGGCCTTCGGGTCGCTCGCACTTGTACCTTGAAAACTGGATAGCGAAACAAAGCGCGAATTAGAAGAAGTTGAAGTATCATCTCTGCCTTACTAGTGTCATTAAAATCGTATGCGTAGAGATATCGGTTCTGTTCGACTCATGGTCCTGCGTTACTGTCGCCCATCTATGATGGGAGCTTTGTAACGAGAGGAGCATTGGAGATAAAGAATCGATATCCCGGAGCATTGGTTAAGCTAATAAGAGCGCACGGAGGATGCCTAGGCGCCAGGAGCCGAAGAAGGACGCGACGAACAGCGATATGCCTCGGGGAGTTGTAAGTGAGCATTGATCCGGGGATTTCCGAATGGGGAAACCCAGCTACCGTAATGGGTAGTTACCCTCGACTGAATAAATAGGTCGTTGGAGGCACACCAGGGGAACTGAAACATCTAAGTACCCTGAGGAAAAGA
>NZ_JAIOAP010000041.1 GCF_021190915.1 Cohnella silvisoli | reverse complement strand
TGAATTTCCGTTACTCGATGCCCTCGATTCCGGGGAACCTGCATGCGACGGGAACGACGAACACAAGCGTTAGTCTGGAGTGGGACACCTCCACGGACAACGAAGGAGCGGTGAAGTACTCAGTTTATAAGAACGGGACGCTTGTAGGCACGACCGCAAATACGAACTACACAGTGACGGGACTGACGAAAGCAACGAGCTACACGATGACGGTCGTGGCTTCGGATGCGGCGGGCAACGAATCGGAAGCGGCGGAAGTAACCGCGACGACAACTGGGGACAACTTGCTGCCGAATGGCGGATTTGAGACATACACGGGTTCAAGCGGCGCGGCGAATGGCTGGATCGAGGACGGTTCGGACTGGAGCATTGTGACGACGCCGGTGGCAGAAGGCACACGTGCGCAGCGGATGGGACTGTCAGGTATTGGAGCCGGACACTTCGTATCGCTGTATCGGACCATCCCGGTGACGGGGGGCAAAACGTTCATCCTGGACGGCCAGTTTAATGCGACGGCGATGAACGGTGCGAAGGTGCAATTGAATATCGCGTTCTACGATGCCAACAACAACCATATCTCGGAACAAAAACAGGACCTGCTCGACGTTACGGACGGTTATGTCCTTCTGAAGACGAGCGGCAACATTCCGGCGAATGCGGTCGAGGCGGTGATTAGCCCGCGGATTTATGCGACGGCAGACAACGGAACGGCGACGCTTTATGTGGATGGACTGAATTTCCGTTACTCGATGCCCTCGATTCCGGGGAACCTGCATGCGACGGGAACGACGAACACAAGCGTTAGTCTGGAGTGGGACGCCTCCACGGACAACGAAGGAGCGGTGAAGTATTCAGTTTATAAGAACGGGACGCTTGTAGGCACGACCGCAAATACGAACTACACAGTGACGGGACTGACGAAAGCAACGAGCTACACGATGACAGTCGTGGCGTCAGATGCAGCGGCCAACGAATCGGAAGCGGCGGAAGTAACCGCGACGACAGCCGGGGGCAACTTGCTGCCAAATGGCGGGTTTGAAACGTATACCGGCTCGAGCGGCGCGGCAGATGGATGGAATACGGACGGCTCGGATTGGAGCGTTGTGACGACGCCGGTCGTGGAAGGCACGCGAGCACAGCGAATAGGACTCACGGGCATTGGCGCAGGCCACTACATCGAGCTGTACCGCGATGTGGCGGTGACGGCCGGAAAGACGTTTGCGCTGGACGGCCAGTTTAACGCGGCATCGATGAACGATGCGAAGGTGCAAATGAATATTTCGTT
>NZ_JAIOAP010000040.1 GCF_021190915.1 Cohnella silvisoli | reverse complement strand
CCGCGCTTCCACCCCGAGCCTATCAACCTGGTGTTCTTCCAGGGGTCTTACGAATTGGGAAATCTCATCTTGAGGCAGGCTTCGCGCTTAGATGCTTTCAGCGCTTATCCCTTCCGCACTTGGCTACCCAGCGATGCTCCTGGCGGAACAACTGGTACACCAGCGGTGCGTCCATCCCGGTCCTCTCGTACTAAGGACAGCCCCTCTCAAATTTCCTACGCCCGCGACAGATAGGGACCGAACTGTCTCACGACGTTCTGAACCCAGCTCGCGTACCGCTTTAATGGGCGAACAGCCCAACCCTTGGGACCTACTTCAGCCCCAGGATGCGATGAGCCGACATCGAGGTGCCAAACCTCCCCGTCGATGTGGACTCTTGGGGGAGATAAGCCTGTTATCCCCAGGGTAGCTTTTATCCGTTGAGCGATGGCCCTTCCATTCGGTACCACCGGATCACTAAGTCCGACTTTCGTCCCTGCTCGACTTGTAGGTCTCGCAGTCAAGCTCCCTTATGCCTTTGCACTCTGCGCGCGATTTCCAACCGCGCTGAGGGAACCTTAGAGCGCCTCCGTTACGCTTTAGGAGGCGACCGCCCCAGTCAAACTGTCCGCCTGACACGGTCCCTCTACCGGGTCACGGTAGTAGGTTAGAACTCCGATACGATCAGGGTGGTATCCCAACGGCGCCTCCAATGAAGCTTGCGCTCCACCTTCATCGGCTCCCACCTATCCTGTACAGACCGTACCAAAGTTCAATATCAAGCTACAGTAAAGCTCCATGGGGTCTTTCCGTCACGTCGCGGGTAACCTGCATCTTCACAGGTACTAAAATTTCACCGGATCTCTCGTTGAGACAGCGCCCAAGTCGTTACGCCATTCGTGCGGGTCAGAATTTACCTGACAAGGAATTTCGCTACCTTAGGACCGTTATAGTTACGGCCGCCGTTTACTGGGGCTTCAATTCATAGCTTCGCCTTGCGGCTAACCACTCCTCTTAACCTTCCAGCACCGGGCAGGCGTCAGCCCGTATACTTCGCCTTGCGGCTTCGCACAGACCTGTGTTTTTGCTAAACAGTCGCTTGGGCCTCTTCACTGCGGCCCCCTCGTGCTATTCACACTACCGGGGCACCCCTTCTCCCGAAGTTACGGGGTCATTTTGCCGAGTTCCTTAACGAGAGTTCTTCCGCGCGCCTTAGAATTCTCATCTCGCCCACCTGTGTCGGTTTACGGTACGGGCACCTTCTCCTGGCTAGAGGCTTTTCTTGGCAGCGTGGGTACATGACCTTCGGTACTGTGATTTTCCCTCCCCGTCACAGCTTGAGGT
>NZ_JAIOAP010000003.1 GCF_021190915.1 Cohnella silvisoli | reverse complement strand
ATCTGTTCAAGCGGTGTGCCACAAATATCTGTTTGCCAGAGACAGCGCGAAACAAGCCAAAAACCAAGGTTTGGCTAATAAATACCCGTACAAGAACAAAAAACACTTCAACACGAAATGGGTAGACCAATCTTTCAAAATAGAGGGCAACACCCTAACCTTAAGTTTGGGTATTCAGAACGGTAAGCGCCTGCAGCCGATCAGAATCACCGTTCCAGACTTGCCTGATTCAGACATCAAGGAAATTGAGCTTGTATTTGACCGAAAACTCATGGTTTCGATGAGCTATGATGACGGAAGATCGGTTTCAGTAAACCAAGGCAGTGAGGTCGCAGGCGTTGATCTGGGTGAAATCCACTCCATCGCGGCGACGACCACCGCAAACAAGTCGATCATAATCACGGGAAGAAAGGCAAGAAGCATCCACAGACTCCGAAACAAGAAGCTGGCCGAGCTTCAGAAGCAGATGAGCAAATGCAAAAAAGGCAGTCGGCAGTGGAAAAAGTACAATAGAGCTAAGACGTACATGCTCAGTAAAAGCGAGCGCCAGTTGAATGATGTCATCCACAAAACAACAAAGCAATTCGCAGAGTGGTGTAAGGAAAATGAGGTAAAAGAAGTGGTTGTCGGCGAAGTGGAAGGCGTACAGCGCAACACGAAAAAGAAGAAAAGAAAGACTGTTACGCAAAAGTTGTCCAATTGGAGTTTTGGCAAAATTCAGAAGCAGCTGGCATACAAGCTTGAAGAACAGGGAACAAGCGTGAGAACGATAGATGAGAGCTATACCAGTCAACAATGTCCTTGTTGCGGTAGAAGAAAAAAGACTTCTACAAGAAATTACAAATGTTCGTGCGGCTATAAAGAACACCGGGATATTCACGGCAGCAAAGGCATATTGTCCAAGCACCTGCATGGAGATATCCGATATTTGGGCGAAACGCAAACGATAAAGTATCTACGGATCGCTTAGCGAGAAGTAGTAGATGGTGAGTTCCCACCCACTTGCAAAAGTGTTGCTTACTGAACCCTACCGTTAGATTTCCGCTGCCAGCAGCGAAAGCAAGTAGCCAACCTATTTGCTTGCAGAAAGTACCGGTATGGCTGGTAAGAAACCCCTACTTCTTAGCGAAGCGTAAGTAGGGGAGGTTCATTGGGTTCAATAGTACCCCCAGTCCAACGGAAATCATCAACCACCTTCTGCGAGCATCCATTTTTTTGTCCCCCTAAAACGTATTGATGTCATCGTAATTGAAATCAGTTATTTATTCCAACGCATTTCATGTTATGATTTCATTGACTTGAGGGAATGAATGGAGGCTGCGTAGTGGAACTTCTTCAACTGCAATATTTTCTCACGGTAGCTCGTTTGGAACATGTGACCGAAGCTGCACGAAGTCTGCACGTTACTCAATCGTCGCTAAGCAAAACGATTCAACGCCTGGAGGAGGATCTAGGGGTCCCTCTATTCGATCGAACAGGGAGGAAGCTACGATTGAATGAGTTCGGAAGCAGATTCTTTCACCGTGCAGAAAGGGCGTTGTTTGAATTGGAACAGGGGAAGCAGGAGATTAGCGATCTGTCCAGCCCGGAACATGGCACAATAGAATTGGCGGTGACCACCGCAAGCACGTTGCCTAATATCCTTCGAGAGTTTCGGAAAGAGCGGCCCCATATCCAATTTCATGTGCAAATGCTGACTACGCAGGAAATGGTTACGCTTCTTCATAGAGGAGAGGTCGATTTCTGCTTGTCCTCACCTCCGATACAAGGGGATGACATAGAATGCCAAATCGTGTTCATCGACCCGATCCTTGTAGCTGTTTCAAAGGGGCATCGGCTGGCAGACAGAAGCAGCGTATCCTTGACAGAACTAAGAGATGAATGGTTTGTCGGTGTAAAGAGAGGCTACGGTACTCGCGATCTAGCGGACTCTATATGCAAATCGGCTGGATTTGTACCTAAATATGTATGTGAGGGAAATGAGCCTACCAGGCTAAGCGCTCTTGTGGAAGCCGGAATTGGCATAGCCTTCATACCAAGCACGGTAAGGAATTCACGGGAACATATCTCATATCTCCAAGTAGAGGACCACGAATTGGTGCGGGAGATCGCTTTATTATGGCACAGGAGTCGGTACATTTCGCGGGCTGCTCTGGAATTCCGGGAGGTAGTTGTTGAATATTTTCGGGGGATTTCCAAACAGACAATTTAATCATGCTTGAGGACCCAACTGAACGATTCATTTTCGATTCAAAGATTTTGGGCTTTACCTTATTGCTTTTTATCCAAGAAAAGACTTCCATCACTTTGCAGTTCGGCAAAAAACACCTCTTGGACAGACTGCATTCCGTAGGATTTGATGCGTTCTTCAAGCCATTCGCGATTCAAATGCAGTTCCTTTAGATTCCTCTTTACGATTTTGCCGTCAACAATTAGTTCGCTCGGAAGATACAACCGCTCTTGAACGGGTATTTGCATATCCTTTTTTGTTGGATTTTCCTCTTCTTGTTTCTTTAATACACTTAATTTTCCATTTGGTTCTAAAATCGCATAGTCGACTTCCTGAATAGAAAACACATTTTTATCCCTAAGAAGCATACTTAAATCATCCATTTAATTTGCTTAGTGCCATGGCTTTTCGTTGAATTTTTCCATTTTTGATGACGATTGCCGGCTCCCCGTCGAATAAAACTCTAATCATCGGTGATTTAAGGCTTAGTTGCTCTATGATGATCGTAAGTAGCGCCCACATTGTCATGGCAGTGATACCTGCAACTACTTTAATTTCTTTATTTAAAACCGTTTCACCCGCAATGTTTCCGAGAGCAATTCCCGTAATATATGTAAAAAGTTCTGAGGGAGTATTGCCAAACAGTATCCATAATTCATCTCCATATATAAAAAGCTGCAAATTTCAAATATATGATGTAGGTTGTCCCCATGGAGGAAGATCATTCATTAAATGTCGCTTGAGTTAAGAACAGCGGATTTTATTAAAGAAAAAATGAAGAAGCTGGACTCCTAGGCTAATTAATTCTTGTTGATTAAATTCTCTTATTTCAAATTATAGATAATTTTATAAGGACGTACCCGGAAAAGTTTTGGTGTACGTCCTTCATGGAGCAAAAGAGATAAACTTTACCCGCTACTAACCTCATTGCCAGTTCTCCCACGGTAGGCATGCGAATGAGGATGGCAGCCGTTAATTGTCGTATACCCCTCAAATAAATGATAGTGCCCGCCACTAGGAAGATCAATCGCCGGACCGGTAGTTCCTTGAATCAGGTGGGTATGCCCTTGATCATAAGAAGTAAATGTATGGTATTCATGCACATGAGGCACTCCCGTAGGTGCAGAGGCAGTCCAACTCTCATACTCGTGGGAGTGTCCGTCATTAATGGAGGTCACACCGGAAAAAGCATGAACATGGACAGGGTTGCCATTCCAAGATGTTATATATAGCTTGTGTGAATGATCAGAATTGCCATCTCCAGAATCCATCACGAATCCAGTGACAGGAATTTTCATATTGGACTCCTTTCTGTAAATGAGTAAAATATGGGATTAGTTTATGGAGGAAGATACTTGTCTGGAAACGGTTAAAGCCTATAAGATTCAAAAAAAAAGTCAATAACCGTCAAAGCGGTGCTGAGCATCTGCCGGTTAGGGATCATTTTATATTCTTTTTATCAGAATACGATAGGGAAGGAGCATGCTAGTCGGAAGGGGATGGGAGCAAAACGACTATCATTTGTGTTTCCATTGATGATAATGTTGCGATCATCCATGGGGTGTTTGGGGAAGCGATGATTTAATTATCAAAAAACAACTTAACTACAGAGGGAGTAGATAGGCAGAGGAGCATTTACCAATTATGGCGTAACGTGGAGAACCCCGAGGGATTGCATATTGCAGGTATAAGCGCCGTAAAAGGCTAAGCGAAACAATCGCTTAGCCTCTTAAACATAGGCAGGTACTATCTTACGCCTGAGAAAAAGCGCTCATGTCCATATAGGCAATTTCCCAAAGATGACCGTTCAGGTCCTCGAAGCTTCTGACGTACATGAAGCCATGGTCCGCCGGTTCTTTGGACTGCTTGCCTCCCGCTGACAACGCCTTGTCCGCCAGTTCGTCCACATGCTCCCTGCTGTCGGCGGAGAGCGCGATAATCCCTGTAGCAGCGCTGGCGACATCGGCTACCGGCTTGTTGATGAACGTCTGGAAATACGACTCCGTGAGCAGCATAACGAACGTATTGTCGTTGATCACCATGCAGGCCGATTTATCGTCGGAGAACTGTGGGTTGAACTCGAAACCGATGCTGCTGAAAAATTCCTTCGTCCGGTTCAAATCTTTCACCGGCAAGTTTAGGTACGTATGGGTCGATTTGTAAGCCATGCTTGGGTCACCTCATCCTATTTTTTGAGTGCAGTCGCGCGCGTCTCAACTGTACGGTTTTAATATACCTGTTATGGAATATTCTTGTCAATGCATATTTAATTTTTTTTTCGTCAGGGTGACCGCTTTCTGCTCAAAGATGTGCTTAAAATAGGTGAGACAAGATGCGTTGAAACGGGTCAGCGTACTGACATATGGATTACTGTTCAAAAGTAATAGAAATGTAGTCCTCATGATTTGTGGTCTCTTGAAATAGGATTCCCCCTAGGGAGGTTGACACGACACCAAATGGTGACCTATAATTAAAGCAACACTAATTGGTGTCCAATTAGGAGTTAGTCATTGGAAGGTTGTCCCTTTGTAATAATATTTAGGAGAGGGTGTTGTGAGCGAAAACAACCAGATCCGGGATGCGTTTGACGCGATCGCAGATCCAACTAGGCGCCGACTGATTCGTCTGTTAGCAGAGGCAGAGGAGATACCGCTTCATGAATTAACGGCACAGTTTCAAATGGGTCGTACAGCGGTTTCCAAGCATTTGACCATCCTTAAAGAGGCCGGACTGGTACTTGACCGCAAAGTCGGCAGAGAAACGCGATTTAGGCTAAACGCCTCTCCACTCAGAGAAATTCAAGATTGGGTAGCCTTCTACAGCAAGTTTTGGAGTACGAATATGTTGCGCTTGAACCAACTATTAGAGGAAGAAGAATGAGTCATTATCCTTGGATAACTTACGCTGATTCGATCCCTCCATAACATCAACCTGGCGGTGAATTCCATGCATATCGTTGCTATCGTGATTCAAAGTTGGCTGCTCGTCTGGATGTCCTTTCAAGCCGTAAGCAAAATCGCAGGGGCGAAAATTCAGGTCGAACTGTTTGAAACGATCCGACTGCCCCAGTGGTTCCGCATCGTCACCGGCGTCATCCAATTGATCGGCTGTGCAGGACTGGTCATCGGGTACTGGTATCCGGGGATGGCCGCATGGGCCGGCGTTTGGCTCGGAATTACAATGGTGTTTGCAATCCTTTCGCATTTTCGGGTCAAAGAACCCGTTGCCAAAGCGATTCCGGCCATCGTTACTTTTGCGCTCGCTGTCGTGGTTCTCATCCTGTTTGCAGATGAAATGCCGAATCCTTTGGCCTAACTATTAGAGGAGGAAGAAGAATGAGTTTGACTTTAACTTTGGATTTTCAGTACACGACATCGATCGAGAAGCTTTGGTCCGCCTTGACCGATTCAAACAAACTTGCCAAGTGGGTCATGGAAAATGATTTTAAGCCTGTCGTAGGACGCCGTTTTCAGTTTCGCAAGGAGCCGACCGAATGGTGGGATGGCATTGTAGAAGGCGAAGTGCTTATCGTGGACCCGCCAAACCGGTTGTCCTATACCTGGGGCAGCGGAGGGGAGAAACACACGGTCGTCTGGACGCTGCAGGATTTAGGGGACGGAAAGGTAAACCTTCATCTCGAGCAAACCGGAATCTCTAATTCTCAAGCACTCGGTGGCGCCAAGTATGGCTGGAGTGAAATGCTCGGCAATCTTGAAAAGGTGTTGGAACAATAACCGAATTTCTAAAACAGATCACTTCATGGTATCTATTGACCATCAAGCGATCTGTTTTTCCACGTATGCCGATTGTTTCTGATTTCGAACTGGAAGTACCACATCATTCATCCGTTTAATACGAGTAATGGAGGATCTCTTATGACCCAAGAATATATAGAAATCCGCAGCGCCCGGGAAAACAACCTTAAAAATGTATCTTTGCGCATACCCAAGCGCAAAATCACCATTTTTACCGGGGTATCCGGATCCGGCAAGTCATCGATCGTCTTCGATACGATCGCCGCGGAATCCACGAGATTGCTGAACGAGAACTTCAGCATGTTCGTGCGCAATTTCCTGCCTCGCGTTCCGCAACCGGATGCGGATGCGATCGAGAACCTGAGCATGGCCGTTATCGTGGATCAGAAACGTTTGGGCGGCGGTTCCCATTCCACGATGGGTACGATTACCGATATTTCCCCCATTCTCCGTCTTCTTTTTTCTCGAGTGGGACGGCCCTATGTCGGACCGGTGAACCTATTCTCGTTCAACGATCCGCAAGGCATGTGTCCCGAGTGCAACGGGCTCGGCCGCAGGTTGGGCGTCGACATGAGCAAGGCGCTGGACATGTCGAAGTCCTTAAATGAAGGGGCTATCCTGCTGCCTGGCTATACGGTGAACGGCTGGGAATGGAACATGATCGTGCAGTCGGGTTCCTTCGAACTCGACAAGAAGCTGAGCGATTATTCGGATGAGGATCTCGAGCAACTGCTGTACGCCAAGGCGAGGAAAGTGGAGATGGATTTCGCCGGGAAGGCAATGAATATAACGGTGGAAGGCGTCATCGAGAAGTTTACCAACAAGTACATCAAGCAGGATGTGAAGACGAAGTCCGACCGTACGCAACAAGCCGTTGCGCCTTACTTGACCGAAGGTCCCTGTTCCAGTTGCCGCGGCGCGAGACTCAGTCAGGCAGCGCTCGGCTGCAAGATCAACGGACTCAACATCGCGGAGCTCTCCTCCATGGAGGTCGGACAGCTCATTCGCGTCGTTCGGGAGATCGACGATCCCGCTGCCGCACCGGTCGTTAAATCGCTGACGGAGCGGTTGCAGCATCTGGTGGATATCGGACTGGACTACTTGACGCTTGACCGCGAGACGGATACATTATCCGGCGGCGAGTCGCAGCGCGTCAAAATGGTAAAGCACCTGAGCGGCAGTCTAGTGGATGTCACGTTCATCTTCGATGAGCCCAGCGTTGGCTTGCACCCCCGCGATGTCCATCGGTTAAATGAATTGCTTCAGAAGCTGCGAGACAAGGGGAATACCGTGATTGTCGTCGAGCATGATCCCGACGTGATCAAGTTGGCGGATCATATCGTCGACGTCGGACCTCACGCCGGCAGCCACGGCGGTACCATCGTATTCGAAGGAAGCTTCCAAGGCTTGCTGGAGTCAGGTACGCTGACAGGCAACCATATGAAGCGGCCGCTCCAGGTGAAGCACGATTGCAGGAAACCTTCCGGCAAGATGTCCATCAAGGATGCCTCGCTGCACAACCTGCGGAATGTGAGCGTAGATATTCCGACCGGCGTGTTGACCGTCGTTACGGGTGTCGCCGGCTCGGGCAAGAGTACGCTGATTAACGAAGTATTCCTCGGCCAGCATCCGGATGCGATCGTCATCGACCAATCGGCGGTAGGCGTGTCCACGCGTTCGAATCCCGCGACCTACACAGGCATAATGGACGATGTGCGCAAGGCGTTCGCTTCCGCGAACAAGGTCAACCAAGGCTTGTTCAGCTTCAACTCGAAGGGGGCTTGCGAGAACTGCCAAGGGCAAGGCGTCGTCTCTATCGACCTTTCTTTCCTAGACAGCGTGGAGCTGCCGTGCGAAGTATGCGGAGGCAGACGGTTCAAGGAAGAGGTGCTTGCCTACAAGCTGAACGGCAAATCCATCGTGGACGTGCTGGAGATGACCGTGGAGCAGGCATTGGATTTTTTCCAGCTCAAAGAGGTTGTTCGCAAGCTTCAGTCGATGAGCGACGTGGGGCTGAACTATATTACGCTCGGCCAGCCGCTCAGTACGCTGTCGGGCGGCGAATGCCAGCGCATCAAACTGGCAAGCGAACTGCATAAGAAGGGCAGCATCTACGTAATGGACGAGCCGACGACCGGCCTGCATATGTCGGATATCGGCCACCTTGTGGAGATCATGAACCGCCTCGTGGATACCGGCAATACGGTTATCGTCATCGAGCACAATCTCGAAGTGATCAGCCAAGCGGACTGGATCATCGATATGGGACCGGACGGAGGCAGCAAAGGCGGCCAGGTGGTGTTCGAGGGCACAACGGCTCAGATCATTCATGCGGAGCAGTCGATCACGGGAAAATACTTGATGTAATGTATCAAATCACCAAATGGTGTCCAATTAAAGGTCAACAATAGATACTTTGAATAATTGAAAAACGACTGAACGAAAACAATCATTCCATAATGGAATGATTGTTTGTTTGGTTGCGCTGCGCTGATGTTTCACCCAACCCTTTTTTATTTTCGCCAAAAAGTCGAACAGTCTGCCTTATCCCAAATATTGAACTCGATCATTTTCTCAAGTAACGAGAAATCAACCGGACTATCCCACGGGATACGTACCAACTCCTTGCTGTGTTCATAACCAGCATGTACGATTTCATCGGAAAAATGAATCATACCTGCTCGTTCAGGGGCAACAGCCAAATGATGTTTGGCTACGCTAAAGCCAATAATGTAGGTGCCATGATCGGTAAACATAGGCTGATTCCACGCCATTTTTGGCATTAAATTTGGAAATTTCTTAGATACCCAACCCAAAATCTCTTCCGTTCGGTCCCGATGTTGCGGGTTATCGATTCGCGCTAAATATTCTTTAAAAACTTCCATGTTGTTCCCTCCTTGTATGGATGATGTCATTCAGAGAAGCCGTGGGCAGAGTTATGTTTATGATATCAGGAGGTTCCGGCTCAAACAACCTTAATGAATTCAGAAGTCATCTACTGGCTGGATAAGTAAACAGCTGTTTATTTATTACCGTCCACGAATTGGGTCACAGTGGAGAAGGAGAACCCTATTGCGGAAAAACAAATTTCAAATCAAGCGAGAAGCGACTTAGCGTGCTGAGGATCTGGCCGAGCGTAATATAGTTCAGCCCACCAGCTTAGGGTAGCTGACGGCCGTAGAATGAATCCCAAAGTTAGTGAAAATTGAAGAGAGGTGTACCTTGATGATAAAGGGTGAAAGGAATCCTAAGATTGATCCATTTTTTAGCAAGGCTAAAAAGTGGAAAGAAGAATTCGAGCTATTGAGAAATATCGTTCTTGACTGCGAGTTGACCGAAGAGTTTAAGTGGATGCATCCTTGTTACACGTTTCAAGATAAAAACATCGTTTTAATCCATGGATTTAAAGAATACTGCGCGCTTCTATTTCACAAAGGTGCCTTGTTAAAAGATCCCCATGGGATCCTCATCCAACAAACGGAGAATGTGCAGGCGGCACGCCAGATTCGGTTCACCCATGTTCAAGAAATAGACGAGATGCAGATGATCTTGAAAACTTATATTGATGAAGCCATTGAAGTTGAAAAAGCCGGTTTGCAAGTGGACTTTAAAAAGAATACGGAATACATCGTTCCTGAAGAATTACAAAATAAATTCGTTGAAATCCCTGACTTGAAAACGGCTTTCGAAGCATTGACGCCGGGACGGCAAAGAGCGTACATTCTTCATTTTTCCGCACCAAAACAATCCAAAACCAGAGAGTCAAGGGTTGAAAAATATTTGCCGTATATTCTCAATGGAAAGGGATTAGATGATTAAGACGCTCCAAATGAAGTCCGCGTAATCCGCGGACTTTTTTCAATGGCAGGATGTATTGCATCTGAATAGCCGTTTTCACCATGTCTGCGATAACCAAAGCATCCATTTTAATACTTGCTCTCTTCGGTCATTGTCTTTGGACAAATATAAAGAAAACAAGGATATCGAACATTCCATATAGAACAATTACAATTTTTCGAAACCTATGAGTTCGATTCTCATAGTCATGCGCAACCAGATGCAGCGATACTCCAGACGCGATTAGGAATAGAAAGACCAATAGATAATCGTTTAGATTAGGGTGGCATCTTTTCCTCCATAAAAGTTGAAGATTATGATCGAAATTCAATTCAAACGCTTTGCTCCGCATATACTTGCTGTTTTGCTTTAATGAGGGCATCAGTCTTCCGTGCGATAGACATAGTTCCCCAAAACAACATCAGCGCGATTACCGGGTGAAGAGCCGATAAATATCCCATTTCAGACGATAAATTGGCGCTGACACCCATTAAGATAAGCATGCCAATCAAACCTGCACTTTTCAGACGAAGGGAGACCGGCAGCCGAGCGATGAAAGAAGTGACGAGCATCAGGATCGGTGGAATCATCAAGATTCTGGAAAAGCCCGTATGACTTGCCCATTGCTCTGAATTCCAAAACAATGCGAGGCCGGCGAGAAACACTTGGATCAAAATGCAAACTGTAAATATCCATGCAAGCCATTTAAAGACGATACTTGCTTTGTTTATTAATAGATTATTCATCTTTGAATCCTCTCTTTCGTTTGATAATCTCCCGAGCTCAACTAAAGAGTAGCAAGCTAATGTTGAGAATTTGTGGAGAACCTATCCTTTTTTCATGGTGATTCAGTTTTTGTTTAAAAACAAAGCTATAATACGAGTTAAAACAGAGGAAAGAAGCAGGATAAATATGGAAACAACTTTACTTCTGGTGGAAGATGAAGTGAAAATGCTTGAGGCTATGGCTGCATTTTTACAAAATGAAGGATTTCGGATTGTGAGCGCTACAAGCGGTAAAGATGCTCTCATTGTGGCTAAAGCGGAGAATCCGGCTTTGGTCGTTTTAGACTGGATGCTTCCGGGAATGAGCGGAATTGAAGTTTGCCGCGAACTTCGAAGCATGGGGTCATATGGAATTATTATGTTGACGGCAAAAAAGGAGGAAATGGATAAAATCATCGGTTTGGAAATCGGGGCGGACGATTACATGACAAAGCCATGCAGCTTGAGAGAGTTAGCAGCGAGAATTCGTTCCGTTTTACGCCGCTTACAGGGTAAATCCGAAGAACATCAGACGATTCAAAGGGGAGACTTGACGATTATCGAATCGAAGTGCCAAGTCATGAAAGAGGGCGAAGAAATCATTTTAACTCCTACCGAATTCAAATTACTGGTTACTTTGTCCGCCAAACCCGGTATTGTATTCAGTCGGCTTCAACTGATGAAAGCGGTCATGGAAGATGATTTCATCAACTACGAGCGCACGATCGATTCCCACATCAGCAACTTGCGGAAAAAGATCGAGAACGATCCGGCGATCCCGAAATATATTCAAACCCTGTTCGGATTCGGTTATCGATTCGGTGACAAGTTATGAACGTTCGGTGGTGCATCGGGGATAAATTGTTTGGCGCGATGGCGGTTCTGGTACTTTTTGTCACTTTGGCTTACTATGGGGCAATCCAAGGATACTTAGAAAGCCGTTTTGAACGTTACTTCAAAGAAAAAACGACAGAGTCGTTTGAAATTTACTATAAGGAGCATAAAAATTCATGGGTAGGCATAGAGGAAATGAAAATTTCAGACGGATTGGAGCAGAGAAATCCTGATCATCTCACGATCGCTCTATTGTCTCCTGATGGCAACATCTTGTTTTTTAGAGGGTCGGGCGATCCTCAATCGTTGATACATCAGGGAAAACGGAATAAAGTCATGGTAAACGGAACAACTGTCGGCACGGTCTATGTCGATAGGTGGGAATCCACCGAAGATTATTTATTAAAGAAGTATGTTCTGGACTCCATGCGCACCAAAGGTGTTATGGTACCGGTCTTAACCGGGATCATTGCACTGCTTCTTGGCTTATGGTTAACCAAGAAATTAACACGGCCCCTGGAACGTCTCATCCCCGCCATACAAAAAATGGCAGCTGGAGAGCTTCACATTCGCATTCCCGTGACAACAAGAGATGAATTCGGGAAAGTAACGGAAGCGCTAAATCATATGGCGCAGCAGTTGTTGCGCGCAGAAGAGGTGCGAAAACATTTGACTGCCAATGTAGCGCACGAGTTAAGGACGCCGCTTTCAATTATTCAATACCAAATGGAAATTATACAGGAGGGAAGGCGGGACATTCCTCCGGAAACCTTGTTGCCAATGCAGGATGAAGTGATCCGTTTGTCCAAGCTTGTCGACGATCTCCACCAGTTAACGCTGGCCGAAGCAGGGAAATTGCAGCTGGATCGAACCCCGACCGATCTTATTCCTCTTTTGGAGCGGATCATCGATATGTTAAAACCGGAAGCAGAGGAACGGCAAATCGAGATTGTCCGTTCGTACCCAGCAGAACAGTTGATTGCGTTTGTCGATCCTAACCGGATCACTCAGGTATTCTATAACTTGTTTTTCAACGCCCTACGGTATACCTCGTCCGGTGGAAATATTTCGATCCGAATTTCGAACAGATATCATGAAGGGTCGCGATTTGCGGCCGTCTCGATCGCGGACACCGGAGTCGGTATCGCGGAGGAGCAGCTTCCCTATTTGTTCGACCGTTTTTATCGCGTTGAAGAGTCGCGTTCCCGTCATACGGGAGGCATGGGTCTGGGACTTGCAATTGCAAAAGAATTTGTCGAGTCTCATCGAGGTTTTATTACGGTAAATAGTGAGGTTGATCAAGGGACTATATTTACCGTGTATTTGCCTTTGCATAGTGGGAGCGATTTTACCGCGTAGATGAAGCCCGTAGCCGCCACACGGGCGGAATGAGGCTCGGTTAAAATATTCCTTGACAGGAATATTCGTTATTTGGTATATTCGAGTCATCAAGAAGTTGACCACTGTGATGAAGGAGATGAGAGATGATACGAGCGACCATCCTTTAACGAGGTGAGCGGCATGTCAGGGAAAAATCCGGGCATGGACATGACGACGCTGAGCGCTTTGGCCGAGCCGAATCGGAGGGATATCGTCGAACTCTTGTGCGGCGGTCCCCTGACCGTGGGGGAAATCGCGGACCGTCTCGGGCTTCGCCAGCCCCAAGCCTCGAAGCATTTGAAGGTGCTTAGTGACAACGGGATTGTGGAAGTGATGGCCGAGGCAAACCGCCGGATTTATAAGCTCCGGCCTGAGCCCTTCCAAGCGCTGGATTCTTGGCTGAAGTCCTTCCGGCACGTTATGGAAGGCAGAATCGACAATCTGGAAGACTACTTGCGGGAACTTCAAAACCAAAAAAAATCCTAGGAGAAATTACAATGGCAAACAACGCAATGGTTTCTAGGGTAGAGAACGAACGTGTGTTGGTGCTGGAGCGCGTTTTCGACGCGCCACGCGATCTTGTGTTCACGATGTTCAAAGAGCCTGAGCATCTCAAACATTGGTGGGGACCGAGAGGCTGGGATCTTCCGGTCTGTAACATGGATTTCCGGCCGGGCGGCGTTTGGCACTACTGCATGAAATGCGTCGATCAGAACCAAGGTGAATTATACGGCATTGAATCTTGGGGCAAAGGCGTGTACAAGGAAATTGTCGAGCCGGAGAAGATCATCTACACCGATTACTTCACGGACGCCGAAGGGAATGAGAACGACACCATGCCGTCGGCCGAGATCACGATGGAATTTATTGATCTGGGCGGCAAGACGAAGTTGGTCAGCCGTTCCGAATATGTGTCCGCGGAAACCCTCAAGAGCGTCATGGATATGGGTGTGCTGAATGGCGTCACTCAAACTTGGGATCGCTTGGAAGAGCGCCTGAACGCGGTCAAGTAAGGAATGACGGAGACGGCCATCTGGCTTGGAGAGCCTGAGTTTGGTCAGTACTCAATACAAAGGAGAGTAAAAACGATGATTAGTAAACTTGGTCAAGTTATGTTGTATGTCAATAACCAGGATACCGCACGGGATTTTTGGACAGAAAAAGTAGGATTTCAGGTCATCGCCGAGGAAGATAACGGTCAAGGAATGAGATGGATTGAAGTTGCTCCCAAGGGTGCAGCAACAAGCATCGTTCTCCAAAATAAGGAATTCGTCGCTAAAATGGAGCCTGAAATGAATCTCGGCACACCCTCTTTAATGTTTTTCACGGATAATGTCGATCAATTGCATGCCGACTTATCCAATAAAAATGTCAAAGTCGGAGAAATTGTAAGTATGCCTTCCGGGGAAAAAGTATTTAACTTTGCAGACGATGAAGAAAATTACTTTGCCGTAATGGAAAAAAAGTAAATGGCTAATGGTTATAGGCGTATAGGCGGCTGGGCCTGAAATAGCCCAACATCATAAAACAGGTCACTTAATGGGATTTATTGCCCATCAAGTGATCTGTTTTTACTCGTATGGTTGTGTATGTATATGATAAAAAAAGACTGATGGAGTAAAAAAAGCTTGACATAGCGGGCTTTATTTTAATTCAGATTCCGGTCTTTGATTAAGTCAGGAGAACGAGTTAGATTGTTTCACTGAGTTGATGCATATAACCAAGCACTCCTCACATACGGTAGTTGGAGAAAAGATTTCAAGGGAGGAGCTGCCGTTGGCGGATGAATTTGTATCCCGATCATTGGAAGAAGTAAGATTTTGGTCTAGGATCATGAAAGAACATTCATTGTTTCTAAGATTGGGATTTCGATGTGAAGACACGCAATTGATTAACGAGGCTAATCAATTTTATTCTATATTTGAAGCGATCGAGAATAGAGCGAATAACTATGCAGTTGGAACAGACCCAAACGTAATCAGAAGGTTTAATGAAGAAGTTCATCATGCAGTATCTTATATTTGGGTATTCAAGAGAAAAGTACTTGGATTGATACTGACATGTCAGCTTCCCGGTGCCAACAATTTCCCCTTGTTAGTGGATCATGTGAGCAGGGAAGCCAACTATTTCAGAAATCGGTTGACGGAATTAAATCAGGGCAGACTTGAACCGCTTCCCGACGCCATAATTGATGAGAATGTATTCTTCCTGAGAATCATGGCCGATCATGCCAAGTTTATTAGCCATTTACTTGATCCATCCGAACGAAAACTCGTTGAACAGGCGAATAATTTTAGTCATGAATTCGACCAATTATTATTTCAAGCTAAAGACTTGGAGTCTATGCGTCCTCAATCGCAAACACTACCGCTTCTTGATCAATTTCTGGACCAGAATCGCGTATCAGTCAAATCGCTTCGTGACTTTAAGAAGACAGCTCGCGATCTAATAGAAGCTTGCCGGATTAAGAGCATAATTCATCCTTTATTAGCGGATCATGTATTCCGAGAAGCTGAACATTTCTTGTTTATAATTGATATGTTTGAGAATAGTCTCACAGGAAAACCTGTGCAGGCAATTCATCACATGTAAGTTCGATTCAATCCCGCGTAATTTGCGGGTTTCTTTGTTATCTATGCAAGACATGATCCTACATAAACCATTTTCTAAGTAGGTCAGCTTTGTTAGCATTATCGTGTTGACAGCCATCATTTATGCAGTTGGTTAGTTATGAAAAGCCCGCAGTTAAGCGGGCTTTTCATTTTTCAATATTACTTCCTATAAGATCAGCTTATGGAGCTCCAATGTTGTCCGACCACGGCTAAAGCCCATACTTAAACATGCGAATTTTTGGTTATCATAAGTAAACCCATTCGCCCGGTTGCGTGAGGACTTTCATGATCCCTTCCAATATTGATAAGGAATAAAAAACTGTGTTAAATACAAACTTAATAAGTTCCGAATGAATACAGGAAAAAGGGGGGATACGACAGTGATGCGAAATCTACATCTAAATTCTCTTCGAATCGTTGCGTGTGTGTTGCTTATGACGTCGTTAGGCAGCTCGTCAAATTCGACTGCTTATGCCGAGCCATCGCTGCCAATTGTAGCCGATCAAGGGATTTTTTCGCTCGAAGTATATCCTCGCGATCACCAACTTATCGTGCGACTGCAAGGCAAAAAAATAAAGACGTATCCCGTTGCCGTCGGGAATCCGTCCACTCCTACTCCTGTCGGTGAATATAAAGTAGTGTACAAAGGAAAGAACTGGGGGCCATCCTTTGGTCCGCGATGGTTGGGGCTAAACGTGCCTTGGGGAAATTACGGGATTCACGGTACCAATAAGCCTTACTCGATTGGACAACACTTAAGCCATGGTTGCATCCGGATGAACAACAGGGACGTGGTGGAGTTATTCGACCTGATCCCGATTGGAACTAAGGTATCGATATACGGGCATATATTAGGAGGTCCCAGTCGTAATCCCAGGGATTTGGCGGAAGGAGACGTCGGGGGCGACGTGCAATTGATCCAATCCCGGCTACAGAGTGCCGGGTACTATAACGGCCCATGCGACGGTAAATTCCTCTCGAGTACGACCCACGCTCTGAAAAAATTCCAACGTGACACTGGCCTGACGCAAAACGGCGTGGTCTCGATAGCGGTTTATGAACAGTTGGGAATATTAGAATAACCTTCAATCTGACAGAAGCCAATGCGCCCAAACAAGTCACATCTCCACTACATTTGCTTATTAGGTGAATGACTATGTTGGAGGAGGAAATATGCATGTTCTATTCAACGCCATGGACATCAGATCCACGGTTTCAACCTTATATTTATCCAATAAACGTTATCTATCCAGGAAATCAACCGATCCCATTCCAAGATACTGCATGTATCAGTAAAGCAGAAGAAGAGTTAAACCAATTGTTTCGATTACTATGGGAACAACATGTTGCTTGGACGAGGATGCTCATCATAAGCATTGCAGCCAGTTTGCCCGATGAATCACTTGTTACTGAACGTCTCCTACGAAATCCACCCGATATGGCCGAGGTGTTTAAACGTTTCTACGGGAATGAGATTGCTGCACGTTTCAGCAGTTTAACGGAATCCGAAAGAAGTCCTCTTCCTCTATAGGGAGGGGATGAATTTCGGATTGCCGTTAAATGCAACCTGTCATGGATAAAAGGGCGGTTACCCTGTACGTCCTTTTATCTACCCATCTTAGTTAGGTACCCCCCAAAAAACATAGTCCCATAACTACTAATTACATTTTCACTTAACATACATAAAAATTGAAAAAGTATATAAAGGTATGTTACGCTAAAAAAAATTAGTTGAGGATAAACGATGACTATATTTGTAACGGGAGCAACTGGTAAAAGATATTTTCCAACTAGGGAGTGCAACTTGAAAGAATAAAGGAGGAGGCTCTATCGATGAGTGTCAGTTTAAACTGGATTTCAGCAGGTAATTTGGAAGCGCTTAAACAAGAGGGTGCAAAGGTTATACGAGGCGGTATCGCTGTTTTTTATCATGAAGACCAAGTATACGCGGTGGACAACCGCTGCCCGCATTTAGGCTTTCCGCTCCATATGGGGAGCTTGTGCGAAGGGATTTTGACGTGCCATTGGCATCATGCCCGGTTTGACGTCTGCAGCGGGGGTACGCTTGATCCGTGGGCGGACGATGTTCCGTCGTATGAAGTGAGGGTCGACGGCGGCGAAGTTTGGGTAAATCCGGTTTCCAGAAGAGCGGAAGGTATAGAAAAATATAAGCATAGACTGAAAGAAGGACTCGAGCAAAATATCGGCATCGTCATCGCGAAAGCGGTCGTCGGACTGATCGAAGCGGGAGTGCCGGAGCAGGACATCGCCCGCATTGGCATTGAATTCGGCACGACATATGGAACGGGCTGGAACGCCGGACTTACGATTCTGACCGCGATGGCGCAAAGCGTCGACAAGCTGGACAAGAACGGCAAAATACTCGCCTTGTACCAAGGCCTTGTCCATGTCGCTCGAGGCAGCTCGGGCAGAGGAACCCGTCACTTGCTGTCGGCGTTGCCGTCGGCGGAAGTGCCGTTCAATCGGTTGACCGAGTGGTATCGCAGCTGCATAGAGGTGCGGGATACGCAGGGCGCTGAGAAAGTGCTGATAACGGCCATTTTGAAAGGCATTGACACGAAGCGGCTGTCGGAAATGATGCTTGTCGCCGCAACAGATCACTTTTACTTGGACGGCGGGCATGTGTTCGATTTCCACAGCAAAGCTTTTGAAGCGCTGGAGTGGGCGGAGGTGTCGCAAAAAGAGCGGATTTTAACTTCGCTCGTGCCGATGATGGCTCGTCCGACACGGAGCGAGGAGTTGCACCAGTGGCAGGCGCCGCTGAACCTCGTAGAGCCGATCAAGCAAGCGGTCACCGGGCTGGAGCAGAATGCGGCGCAGGCGAAACTCGCCGGTGGGTCAAGGGATGCGAGGCTATCTGCTGATACGGAAGAGCAATTGCTGCAGCAGCTACTGAGCGATACGCCGGAGCAGACGATCGCTTTGCTGCGCGACCTGCTCATGGCTGGAACGGCTCCGGCGCAATTGGCGCAGCTCGTTGCTTTGGCGGCCGCGGAACGGATCGTTCGTTTCCATACGCAGAACGATTTCGGCGATTGGATTGCAGTGCTCCATACGTTCACTTATGCTCACGCCGTGCATGAAAGGCTGCTGCAATCGGATGAGCCGCTGCTGCAGCGGGCGATTTTTCACGGAGCCGTCAGCGTATATCTTGACCGTTTCTTAAACGTGCCGACAGCCGCGCGTCCGAAGCCGTCCGGCTCCGCCGCGCCGACCAACCATCAGGAACTGCTCGATTTGCTCGATCTGCGCCAGCAGATCGGACCGGCCGCGCAATGGGTGATAGACTACATTCATGGCGGTGGTGAGCCGGGAGCGCTGCTTAACACGCTTGGCCATGCGCTGTTGCGGGAGGATGCGGAATTCCATTCTTTCCAAATGTATGAGGCCGCAGTGGCTGAATACGACCGCTGGCATGCGGTAGCAGGCCCATTTGCCGAGAAGGCCAAAGAAACGATGCTGCTCGCCTGCACTCGATATTTGGCGGCACACGCGCCAACCGCACGCGAGCTCCCGCATACAGCTAAAATTGCCCAGAGGCTGCATAAAGGCGAACGGTTGTTTGAAGAAGAATAGCAGATGGTCACGCCAGCTGGATCGTAGGAGCGTTTCGGCTGGTTCCTTTTTTATCGAAGCGGAAGTAAGCCAAATTTATCATTGAAAACCTAAAACCGTCGGGGATGTCATCTTTAATTTTTGGGATTGAAGATAATTAAAGCATTAGCTAATGGATATAGCACAACAACAGCAGGCTACCGGTCGAAGATCGGCAGCCTGTTTAGCTAACCGAGGCTGCCGCGGGAAGGCGAGCAGCTTCCATCCTGACCAAGGATTTTATCGACAGGTAGGAGCCGATAATTATTAAGACAAAGTCGCCTGGCTTATGGATAAAACAACATCTCCATAGCAAGAATAGTGGGAAAACGTGAATTTTTCGTAAATCTTCAACTCTCAACACGAAGACGAAGGGGCCCTGGTCACATCTTGAACGAATCCCTAGAAATTATAATAAGAACGATCCTTTCTTATTTATGGCTATGGTTGTACACGAAATTGATCGGCATGCGCCTGATTGCGCAGAGCTCGTACCACTTGTTCGTCCTTACGATGATGATTGGGACGATCGGCGGTAATATGGCATTCAATCTCAAGATCAGTTTGATGAATTTCATCTTGAGCTTGTTCGTCATCAGTGTAATCGGGTATGCGCTGATGAGAATATCGTTGTACAGCAAGAAGGCCGACGCGGCTATTTCCGGAGAGCCGATCGTGATTATTAAGGACGGCGTACTGTTGCAGGAGGAGATGAAGAAGTACAAATACTCGATGGAAGCATTAAAGCAAGGCTTGAGAGGGAAGGGAATTTTCGAACTCGAGCAGGTCGAGTTCGCGGTACTGGAGCTGAACGGAACGCTGTCGATTCTCAAGAAACGGAAATACCGAAGTGTCACTTTGCAAGATCTTAAAAGTATAACGAGGAAGAAAAGTGTTCCTTAGAAGCAGCTGAGTCCTTCGCGTCCATGGCTGCCGCTGGCTCTATAGTTTGGGTCAGTCCAATTCTTTTTTACGAAGTCTGACTGTTTAGTGAATCAAAAAGCCGGGCGGGATCACCGCACCAGGTCTAATATTTTATTTTTCTTTGTCGGTTGACAAAAATATTGTCCGATTCCCGATTGAGGCCAAGAATGTGTACCGATTGCCGAGCAGACTGATCTCCGAATATTCAAAGGTTATGATCTCCCGAATGCATTAAAATACGTCCGATTAGGGTTTAGGCGACGGACAGCGGTCCAGTGCAATTTCAAGCCTGAATACATACACTATTCCGAATAGAGCTCCGGTTATCCCGAAGATTACGAAAACATGGGGCCAAAGTCGGAATTGCAGCGGAGAAAGGGCTGTTTACCCAGTCATTCAGCAAAGCAGGGATCGCGCTTCATAATAACCGGCTCAACCCGGTGAAGTGCACTAAGCCATAACCAAAAGGAGGGTATGAATGAACAAAAAGAGCAAGCTTAAGGTATGGGTCATGTCTTACGAGTTCCAACCCAATATAGTAGGGGGGTTGGGGATCGCCGCTACTCACTTAACGAGAGCTCTGAGCAAGACTGGTGTACAAGTCACAGTGCTTTGCTCGGGTAAATCCAATCGATTGTCAGTATCTAATCCGAACGTCAATCTGCGTATTCTTCGATTCCCCCGAAATTCACGGTATTATAACCATTCCCAAAAATCATTCAAGGCATCTTCCGTTATGCGTGCTGTTTCTTCGATGGGCTACATTCCACCGGATATCGTTCATGTGCATAGCACGGAATTTGCGGATACGGCCAAAAAGGCAAGAGTGCAGTTCTTGTCCCCAATCGTCTATTCATGCCATTCTCTCGCATCGCAAGGTATCAACTCGCCATCTGGGAAAAACCAAACGAAATTGTTTCGAATTGCAAAAAAAATCATCGTTCCCAGCAACTGGCAGATTGGAGCCATTAAAAAACGTTATCCACTAATGGTTATTAGTTCAGCGGCTGTGATCCCTCATGGTGTTAAACCAATATCCAAGAAGAAAAAGGGTACCCCGAATAATTTACTCTACGTTGGCAGATTAATTCCTTCTAAAGGACTCGAGCCTTTAATTAGGGCCATTGCGTTGTTATCTAGAAATCATAGTCGTGGTCATTTGACGATCGTTGGAAGTGGCAAACCGAGCTATCAAAGAAAACTTAAAACACTAGCAAGGAAAGTTGGCGTGACAAAACGAATTCGCTGGGTTAATAGAAAGCCGTATGGTACTGTGCAACGGATGTACGCTTCTTACGGAGCTGTTATCATTCCAAGCAAGACCGAAACGTTCTGTTTGGTTGCGCTGGAAGCAATGGCAAACGAGGTACCTCTTATTTCTACATTGTCGGGTGGGTTAAAGGAATTTGTGAACAAACAAAATGCTCAAATCATACGCGCTGTCGATAGTGCGAGTATAGCCCAGGCCATCAAAGCGTTCTGGAGCAATCCTACCGTGTCAAGGAAACGAATAACCAATGCTCGATCAACTGCCGCCCGATTTAGATGGCCTGCTATCGCTAAAAAATATAAGTCATTGTTCGGGGAATTAAAAAAGGGGAGCAAAGCATGAGTGGATCTATGATTAACCATATTGCAAAACGTTTTGGGATTAAGATAAGCAGGCAGAAGAAAATTCGAGGCGGCATATGTCAGGTTGTCACATCAAATGGGAAGACGTTCAGTTTGAAGCGGATGCAAAAGCAAGTAGGAAGATTAAGGTGGATCGACCGAGTCTTGCTCAGGATCCGGCGAAATGGATCGCTTCTAGCATGGCGCAACCCCAATACCCTAGAGGGGCGCAAACCATATGTAACTTCCCGGAAAGGAGAGCATTATGTCTTAACACCCTGGATATCGGGGAGGAAACCATCTCCACGTTCATTATCTGATATGCGAGCGTGCGGCATCGCCTTGGCACGCTTTCATAAAGCCGGGCGTGCCGGACTAAAGGGGAAGATCGCTTATAGTGGAATTGGATCATGGTACTCCACATTAAGAAATAGGGAGGAATATATTAAAAACAAAATTGTTAAAGCAAGAAGAAATGGTTTTAGTCTACCGATTAGCCGGTTTATCAAGCAACACGGATCTGAGATCTTGCGTTACTCGAACCAGGCGAAATCAATGCTACGAGGCAGCGGATATCACACATACTTTCGAAGTCCTCGAAAGACCGGCGTTCTGTGTCATGGAGACGGAGGACCGAGCAACTTTATTATAAATGACAAAGGTACTTACCTTATCGACTTCGAGACTGTTCATGTAGACCTGCGATCCTACGATTTATACCGGGTCATTTATAATTCATGCAAAGATTATGAATGGAACTTTTCGATCGCATCAGCTATTCTGGATGGTTACCGTCAGGTTTCGAAGCTTCACAAGAACGATTTCAAGCTTATGCGTGTGTGGTTACGATTTCCATTCACGACATATTTGGTATTTGCCCCCTTCAAGAGATTTCCGTTTACAAAAAGTTGGTTACAATGGGCACTTGAATCCGAAAGAAAAATTGGTCCATTTTTGAAGAAGCTTGACGATTATTCTGCTAAGAATTGTTCCTAATAATGAGCAAACCATCTTGTGGTACAAGTAATGTCAGAACAAGCACTTTCTATTTGAAATATAAATTCGCAGCGAGTAAGTTGCGCCCCAGCGGTTTTTTCATTCTAAGGATGCAAGTTCTTGTCCTTTTGCCAGGTCAAGAACTTGCATCCTTTCACATAATATGCGATACCTAAACTGGTAAAAAAGCAATAACAAGCACGAAGAAGAAGAATGGCTTGAAAAGTGCTAACATTCTCAGAAAATGATAAATTCCTTGTTGTTTTATCATAAATAGTTGAATAGGCGGGCTATTGGGGCATTTCCTTTCTCATTGGGACAAGCTGGGATTAAAAACCGTGATACAATCGGTTTTGTGATTGATCGATCCCAAAGTCCTCGAAAGGAAGTGCGCAATCATGAAAAAATGGTTTATTGCTTCTTTAGCTGCATTGTCGATCATTTCAGTAAACTTCTCAGGAACAGAAGCATTTGCAGCAACCGCTCAAACAACTCAAGCGGCACCGACGCAAACCGTCTCCGTTACATCGGTTGAACAAAAAATCGTCGACAATGCACTATCCTATATTGGTAAAGTGCATTATAAATTCGGCGTACGTGACACACAAAAGCTTATTCTTGACTGTTCTTCGTTTACCCAATTGGTTTTCAAAAATAATGGTATTTCCATCCCTTGGGGTTCTAGAGCCCAAGCCCAAATTGGCACGCTCGTTAAATCGAAGTCCGACCTGCGTGTCGGCGACCTGGTTATGTTTAGTATCGGAACTCCAGGAAAAATTTCGCATGTTGGCATCTATATCGGCGACGGCAAGTTTATTAACAATCAACCGGGCGTTGGCGTAAATATCAAGAGCTTAGATAGCGGTTACTTCAAAAACCGCTTCATCTTGGGACGTCACGTCGTTTAAAGGACAAGCCCAGCAAGTGTAAAGAGTCATCATATGTAAAAGTCCGAAAAAGTCCGCGCTTCGCGGACTTTTTTGAGTTTTCTAATTCATTCAGATTTCGTAATTTGAATCTGGAAAAACGCTTTTTGTAAATGGGCACCATGATAAGTATGAAAGTTGGCAAGCAGGAGATGGTCTAGGATACACTGGTCATGAATGGCTTAATGATTCTGACTGTGGTCCCAATAAGTTTTTCTCTTTGTCTGTTTCGAATTAATTTGATTTGGTTGACCGGATTGCAAACATTCTGTAGAATTTTGTTAAGTGTATACTTTAGGGTAATGAGCTTACTTAAAGGTAAGGGGATGATTTATCAATGATTCATCAGCTTGAATGTCCAGTGGAGACAATCATTCATGTTCTAGGCGGCAAATGGAAACCAATGATTTTATGGCATTTGATACAATCCAATAAGCGATTCAACGATCTGGAAAAGCTTATACCTGATGTTTCTCAAAAAATGCTTTCGCAACATCTACGGGACTTGGAACGAGAGGGCATAATCGATAGAACGGTCTACCCCACCGTTCCTCCAAAAGTAGAATATTCCCTTAGTGAATATGGTAAAACATTGATTCCTGTATCAGAAGTCATGTGTGCTTGGGGAGAAAACCATAATAAGCGGAATTATGAAGAATCTGCTTCTTAAAGCTGGTTCAATTCATTTGCACACTAATTCAAGGACTCATAACAAAAGCTGCCAAGGGATTTTCCCTGGCAGCTTTTGCTATTTACAGTCAATCTTCCTTTAAGATTTTCGCCGTGGACAAACATGGATATCCCTTTCTGCTTATGCTTACTTTTAAGTAAGTACCCTACATTAAAGTGGGTTCTTATCAAGATATTGAAACGATGCTAAGCTTGAGTCAATCGAGAGATGAAATATCGGGAATCAATTATAAAAGGAGGAAAAAATGATGAAAATTATTGTTTTCGGAGCAACGGGAAATACAGGGAGAAGAGCGCTGGAGCAAGGGGGTAAAATGGGACATGAAATGACCGCATTCGTACGAAACTCCGAGAAGTTTTATGGACAGCAAAGAGAGCGTTCCGCAAAACATGTGAAGGTGATCGTGGACGATATCATAAACCCAGTAAGCGTCGGCGAGGCGCTCTCGCATCAAGACGCCGCTATTATTGCTGCCGGCCACGCAGGACAAGGAGATGAGTTCGTTCGTCTCGTTGATAACATTATAAGCCAATGTGAAATCCACCCAAATTTTTCTGGGAGGGTATGGGTAATGGGAGGTGCCGGCCTGCTGGATATTCCATATACGGATCTCATTGGCAACAATCTGCCCGGCTTCCCGCCCGCGTATAAAAATCACAACCGGAATTTTGAACGACTGCTGCAGTCTGAGCTCGATTGGTCAATTATGTGTCCGGGAACTATGATTGATTCGATAGAGCCTCCGGTGTCGGTTCATCTGCATGTAACAACGGAAACCTTGCCCATATCAATTCCGAAGACTATCAAGGAATTATCCGAGGCCGATATAGCCGGTTACTTGTTCAGTCGGCTTCAAGAGCTGGATGTTGCTTATGATGATGTCGTGAAATGCATGATGGACCATATCGAGCTCGGAGGGCCTTTTAAGAGGAAAAGGGTCGGACTCGCCTATCAAAGCGAGATTCCGGTGCGCTAAGGAGCAAGAAGGGAGATGATCAGTTTGTTTGGATGGATCCTCGTTTTGCATATATTGGCTTCTATCGGTAATCGGTCCCGCTTTAGTGGTACCCGTCATTCGAAGGTCCGCTAGAACCGTCGGCCAGTTGCGCTTTGCTTTTGATGTAACGAACAAGCTTGCCATCCTGCCTAAAATTGGCGGAGCCGTACTTATTATTACCGGAGTTTGGCTTATTATCATAACGAAGATGGGGTTGTCCCAAATGTGGCTAAATATATCGATCCTTTTATCGCTGCTCATGGTCGCCACGATCGACGGGTTGATCGGGCCGCGCATTAAAAAGATCATGCAGATTGTATCTATAAGTCAAGGCAAAGGGGATGAAGTACCCGCCGAGCTCGCTCGATTGATGAAGAAGATCGTACCAATCGAGATGGCGTCACAGCTGCTGATGATTGCCATAACCGTGCTTATGGTCCTAAAGCCATTCTAAAGTAGCCGTCAAGCCTTTTTTACAATCGTCCCGTGGGTAGTCCCAGAAAGGGAAGAATCAAGATCGAATGGGCAGCCGTGGCAACACTTTGTTCTGCTAATAAGGAACGATAGTTGAATAAAATACATGGTTGAGCAGGCGCTACGTAGGCCTGCTCATTTTATTTAGCTAACGGGCAGGATAGCTCAACAGTATTTTATGGTAATATAAGGAATGAAGATAGGGGGGCGACTCAGGATGAAATACACGACATCAATGGAAAGTATTACTCCTGAGTTGCTGAATGGTGGATTTTTTGTTAACTGGGCGAGTAAACCTTCAATCCAAGTACACCATAATATCCTTCCCATGATATCCTTATTAATAGTTACAAAGCCAGCGTATGCTTGATGAATTATCGGATATATACATGGTGGATCTAATTTGTGATGCAGACCACGGAGAAGGGCAGCTCGTGCTTCCAAGGTTTCGGCTGAATTATGCTCGTCCGCAAATCCATATAGCGATCGAACAGCCCTTGAAGAGCCTCGCTTCCGAACGTATCGACCTGCAAACGAACCCGCAGGCGGATTGTGACTGCATTTTCCATTCTATTATAATATCGAAAAGTCGACAGCCTTCCCTACAACATATTGAGTAATATTCCAATTTGCTCTATAAAGAAGTAAATGCTTTTAATTGGAAAAGGAGATTGAGTTCATGCAGAGCTTTACTTACGATGACGGAAAGCAATCCAAGTATAAAAAGCTTTATATCACTATCGTATTATTGATTGTTATTGTTATTTCTTTGGTAGTTGTATACATGATGTACTTCGTCCCCAAAGGGAAGTATGCCGATGCAAAGACCTTCATGTTGGACAGGAAATATGAACAAGCTATTTCTATATTTGCAGAGTTACACGGTTACGAGCGTTCCAAGGAATACCTTACCGAGAGTAAGTACCTGCTAGGCAAGCAGTATGTCGCAAATAAAGATTTCAAAAAAGGAATCGAAGTGTTCGAAGAGATCAAGGGCTACAAGGATACTGAGCAGCATTTGGAAAATCTAGCCTTCCGAACGGTATATGAGGGTACATGGGAAGATAAGTACGGGAATTTACAGTTGATTTTTAAGGGCGATAACGTGACAAGAGTGTTCTTCCCTGGTACCCCTGACATGATCGTCGTCAACTGGTCAATCTCTTGGGAAGATCTCGATCTGATAGATGCGAATGGTACTAAATATACTTTTAAGAATAATACGATACATGAAAACAGCGCGGATGAACTTACCGCATACACGAAAAAAAGCGATTCTACGGACGCTCCCGAAGAAAAACTCGAATAGGTATACGTAATGAGAAAGAGCATCTTCTCCTAGGAGAGATGCTCTTTCTCATTGCGTGATTGATTTACTCTCTATCAACCCAATAATCAACTACTAAATAAAAATGCTCATAGTATTAGGGAAGTTATACTAAGTTCGGAATATCATTTTCGAGGATTGGAAATACTAGAGTCATAGATAATGCCAGTTAACGCGGCTGACGGCCAACGTCCGGATCCGTCCGGCGATCGCACCAGCGGAACTCTCCAGGAATGCCGGCACGCTCGGCTGACAGCCAACGTCCGCGGACAAAAATAAAGTATTAGACCGCGAAAATAAAGTTGTAGACTAGGCGCTGGCGTTAATCTAACGGGCAGGAATACGCAAATCTCCTACGAATTGATTTGTAATCATGTTGTTACAGTCAGGAGGAGTTTGAATGGGTTCCAGTCTATTAGTACGTGAATATGACCCTAGTTGGGTTCAGATGTTTGAACAGTTACGAGGCTTTGTACTTCCTGTTTTAAGCGATTTTGTAGTCACAATAGAACACGTTGGCAGTACATCCGTTCCAGGGTTAGCGGCGAAGCCGATTGTAGATATAGACGTGGTGGTGTCTACGCAATCAGATGTCCTTACGGCTATTCAAAGGCTAGCCACCATTGGCTACGTTCATGAAGGCGATTTAGGAGCTACGGGACGAGAGGCTTTTATTCCTCCCGCCGATGTAACTTGGCATCACCTATACGTCTGCACCATGGAAAACGCCGAATATAAGCGTCATATCCTCTTTAGAGATTATTTGAGAAATCATCCAGAGGATGCCAAACAATATGGTGACTTAAAATTGGAACTTGCACAACGATTCCAGAATGACCGTTTGGCATACACAAATGCAAAGGGTGATTTTGTGAGAGAGATACTACAACGTGCGGGTTGGAAATGATGTGTATTTCAGCCTGTGTTATTAAACTAACGGGAAACGATAGTTTAATGGATCAGCTCGCAACTGCGGCCTGATCCTTTTTGATTCAACTAACGGGCAGGATAGTTGAAAATGTAAAATCCGTGTCAGAGCAAACGCTATTGACAAATAAACTACTACGTGTTACTTTATAGCGGTAGTAAGTATCACTTCATACCAGTGATACAGAATAGCAAGGGGTGACTGTGCTGGAAAATCTAACGGAAATGCTCAAAGGGGCGCTTGAGGGCTGTGTTCTTGAAATAATAAGCCGCAAAGAAACCTACGGCTACGAAATAACGCGGCGGCTGAACGCCCTCGGCTTTACAGATGTTGTGGAGGGAACGGTGTACACCATCCTGATCCGGCTTGAAAAAAACAAGTTGGTGGAGATCACCAAGAAGCCCTCCGAGGTGGGACCGCCGCGCAAGTTTTTCGTGCTCAACGACGCGGGGCGCAAGGAACTACGGCAGTTCTGGGAAAAATGGGAGTTCGTATCATCAAAAATTAACGAGTTAAAGGAGAAGAAATAATGAATTTTTGGGAAAAAATCACTGGCAGCGACATGACTAAAGAATTGAAATCTTTTGAATCGCGAGTCAAAAAGCTACCGGCTGATTATCAAGCGGCATGGGGAAAAGTTTTTGCCAATCTTTGGCCGTACTCAGATTTCACCGGTCGCAACCTCATGCCAATTCTTGACGGTGTGCTTGGTCTGCTCGAAGAAACGGCGGCTGACGGTCAAAGTGTCCAAGAGGTTTTGGGTGACGATATTAAAGGCTTCTGTTCAGCGCTGGCCGGCGAAGAAGGGGCAAAGTCTTTTCGCGACAAGTGGCGCGAGCAACTCAACAATAATATCGCTAAAAAATTAGGTAAATAGGAGGGTAAAATGATGAGAATACGAGATATCATCGAAGGCAAAAAAGAGTGGCGAGCGCACGTGGCGCGTGTCAAGGCGCTCCCGCGAGATTATCAGATTGTTTATAAAGAGATTCAAAAATATCTCTTTAAGGTCGGCCCTGTTGAGCTAACCGACGGTACGGGGTTGCTCTCGGGGATTATCGATCTTTTTGAAGAGGGCGCGGCCTTGGGGAAAGGCGTGCTCGAAGTGACGGGCAGTGACGTAGCGGCTTTCTGCGACGATCTAATCAAAGATTCAAAAACTTACGCTGACATCTATCAAGAATCTGTTGACCAAGAAGGTAACAAGGCCATGAAAAAGGTTACGGATAAAACTAAGTAAAAGGGGGATATCGTGATGGAAAAAGCAATTGAAGTGAAAGGTCTGCGAAAGTCTTTCAAGGACACAGAAGTCCTAAAGGGCGTCGATTTTGAAGTGAAGCGAGGTGAGATTTTCGCCCTGCTCGGTTCCAATGGCGCGGGCAAGACAACCGCGGTCAAAATCCTCACCACGCTGCTCAAACCAGACAGAGGATCCGTTACCGTAAATGGATTCGACGTTACTTCCAACCCCGACCATGTGCGGCAGGCGATCAGTCTGACCGGGCAATTTGCCGCCGTGGATGAAGTTTTGACCGGACGGGAAAATCTGATCATGATTGCAAAGCTGAGATATCTCAAAAGTCCGCGTCTGGTAGCGGATGATTTGCTTAGACGTTTCGGCTTGACAGACGCCGCCGACCGCAGGGCGTCTACTTATTCAGGTGGTATGCGCCGCAGGCTCGACATCGCCTTAAGCCTTGTGGGAAAACCGCAGATCATTTTCCTCGATGAGCCAACCACTGGGCTTGACCCCGAGGCACGCATTGAGGCTTGGAAGATTGTCAAGGAGCTTGCCGATGGCGGCACGACGGTACTCCTAACTACGCAGTATTTGGAGGAGGCTGAGCAGCTTGCCGACCGAATAGCCATTCTGCATGAGGGTAGGATTATCGCCAGCGGCACGCTCTCGGATCTAAAAAAGCTGTTCCCAACCGCAAAGGTGGAGTATGTTGAAAAACAGCCGACATTAGAAGAGATTTTCCTCTCCATCGTCGGCAAAAAGGAGGCAAAGTAAATGGAGACGGCAAAGAATCATTTCTTCACCGATATTAGCGTTATGCTAGGACGTTCCATGCGCCATATTTTCCGCAGTATGGACACCATCATCACGGTCTGCATCACTCCGATTGCGATGATGCTGCTGTTCGTCTATGTGTTAGGCGGTGCCATTCAAACCGGAACGGATAACTATGTGAATTACCTGTTGCCAGGCATACTGCTTATGGCTATCGCAAGCGGAATAGCCTATACGGCTTACCGCCTGTTTATGGATAAGCAACGAGGCATATTCGAGCGGTTTCACACCATGCCGATTTCACGTTCCGCCGTGCTGTGGGGGCATGTGCTGACCTCTCTGGTGTCCAACGCCATATCGGTTCTCGTTATCATTCTCGCAGCGTTGATTATGGGTTTTCGTTCGTCCGCGGGAATACTGCCATGGCTTGCCGTAGCAGGCATACTCGCGTTGTTTACGCTGGCCTTAATTTGGGTCGCGGCGATTGCCGGACTGTCCGCAAAAACGATGGAAGGTGCAAGCGCGTTTTCCTATCCACTTATCTTCCTGCCGTTTATCAGTTCGGCGTTTGTGCCGACGGAGTCGATGCCGTCGGTCGTTCGCGCCTTTGCCGAAAACCAGCCGGTGACCTCGATCGTGAATGCCATCCGTGCGCTACTGTCAGGTCAGCCGGTGGGCAATGAGATTTGGGTCGCTCTTGCGTGGTGCGTCGGGATTTTGCTAGTAGCCTATTTCTTTGCAATGAGGGTGTATAAGAAGAGAGTGTGAAAACGCGGACTCTATAGATTACGCTAACGGAAAACGATAGTTGAATAACAAAAGGGCTGCCACACGGCAGTTCTTCTTGTTTTCATCGGATGACAAGAACATTATCCGAATGAAGTCCAGAAGAGGACATTTTTTATCGCTTTCTATTTTTCCAGAGTAACACATCTGCTTCATCTACAATATGATGAGCCTAGAAATCTAAAGAGGTGAGCCAATGGCAGTCGTAAAAGCCAGGAAACAGGATATTGATATGTTGGCAAGGTTGCTTCGAGCTGAAGCTGAGACCGAAGGCGAAATGGGCATGCTCCTTGTTGGAAATGTTGGCATTAACCGAATAAGAGCGAATTGCTCCGATTTTAAAGGACTCCGGACAATTCCCCAGATGATCAACCAGCCGCATGCGTTCGAAGCATTGCAACATGGTATGTACTATCAAAACGCAAGAGAGAGGGAACGCCGTCTGGCACAACGGGCTGTGAATGGGGAGCGGAATTGGCCAGCCAAATTCTCCCTATGGTATTTCCGTCCAGGAACGTTCGAAAATCCCGGACCATGTCCGCCAACTTGGTATAATCAGCCGCAAGCAGGAAGATGGAAGAAGCACTGTTTTTATGAACCGACCGCGGAAGAATGTGAAAATGTATATAATACGTTTTAATTTTATAACCTTGATAGGCTCTGATGCCTTTCAAGGTTTCTTTTTAGATGTGGTGGGTTGACGAATCTAGGGGTGTAGAAGGACAAGAACATACATCGTTAGTCGCAGATCAAATAATATATATAAATGGAAACGCAATCATGAGGGTAAATTAAACTTTATCTCCACTAAGAATATTCGTCTAATCATGACATATGTTGTCGTGATTATTCCGTTATACTGTGAAAGCTAAGAAAATGGAAATCCGAGGTGGAGTATATGAACGTCGAAGATATCATAATCAAAGGAGCACGCGAGAATAACCTGAAAAACGTGAATGTCCGTATACCGAAGCGAAAAATCACAATCTTCACCGGCGTCTCGGGCTCGGGAAAATCTTCCTTGGTATTCGACACCGTAAGCGCAGAAGCGCAGAGGCAGCTTAATGAGACTTTTACCGCATTCATCCGCAATAGGCTGCCCCGGTTTAGTCAGCCGGATACCGATCTCATCGAGAACTTGTCCACGGCGGTTGTTATCGACCAGAAACGGCTCGGCGGCAACTCCCGCTCGACGGTCGGCACAATCACGGATATTTATGCCATGCTCCGGTTGCTATTCTCCAGAATCGGCAAGCCTTTTGCCGGCTCTTCACATTTTTTCTCGTTTAACGAACCGGCCGGCATGTGCCCGGAATGCTCTGGAGTCGGACAGGTGGTGCAGTTTGATGTGGACAAACTGCTCGACAGGTCCAAGTCGCTGAATGAAGGCGCAATCCTGTTCCCCGTATTTAAAGTGGGAAGCTGGTACTTGAATACGTATACCCATTCCGGCTTGTTCGACAATGACAAGCGGCTTGCCGACTATACGCCGGCAGAATGGGATGCCCTCCTCCACGGCAAAGAAAGCAAGATCGTATACCGTACCAAAGGCGGCGATATCGAATCGGATTATGAAGGTCTGCTGCCCAAGCTCACCCGCCTGTATTTAAAGCGGGACAGCAGCGAGATGTCAGATGCCAAACGCGAAACCCTTGACCGCTTTCTTTCCTATAGCGAGTGTAACATTTGCGGGGGAAGCCGGCTTAATCAAGTGGCCTTGGGCTGCCGGATTAACGGATACAACATTGCCCAATGCGCAGCGATGGAGATTGGCGAGCTAATACGTATGATTGAAGCCATTCGGGATCCCGTTGCCGGTCCGATGATTGGCGGGATTCTGATCCGCTTGAACCATCTGGTCTCTATTGGGCTGGAGTATCTGAGTCTGGACCGTCAAACCGCAACCTTGTCGGGCGGGGAGTCGCAGCGAATCAAGATGATCCGGCATCTGAGCAGCAGTCTTACCGACATGATCTACATTTTCGATGAACCGAGTGTCGGACTGCATCCGCGGGATGTCCATCGTCTGAACGGCATGCTGTGCCAGCTCCGGGACAAAGGGAATACCGTACTTGTCGTCGAACATGACCGCGAAGTAATGGAGATCGCCGATTACATTATCGATGTCGGACTTCATGCGGGAGCCCGCGGCGGAGAAATCGTCTACGAAGGCGACTTTGCGGGCTTGCTCCGCGCGGATACCTTGACAGGACGGTACTTGAAGCAAAGTCTGCCCTTGAAAACTTCAACCAGGGTGCCCAAGGGTCGGATGACCGTAGCCGGCGCCAGCCTGCACAATCTGAAGGATGTGACAGTCGATATACCCGTCGGTGTGCTGACCGTGGTAACGGGAGTAGCCGGCTCAGGCAAAAGTACGCTGATTAACGGAGCATTCCTGCCGTCGCATCCGGAAGCGATTGTCATTGATCAGACGGCCGTGGGAACGTCCATCCGCTCCAATCCGGCTACCTACACGGGGATGATGGACGAGATCCGCCGGCTGTTCGCAGCAGCCAACAAGGTGAGCGCTTCCCTGTTCAGCTTCAACTCCAAGGGAGCCTGTTCCAACTGTCAGGGTCTTGGGATGATCTACACGGATTTGGCCTTTCTCGAGCCGGTAAGGACGACATGTGAAATATGCGCGGGCAAGCGGTTCAGCGATGAAGTGCTGCAGTATAAACTGAACGGAAAATCCATCAGTGACGTCCTCGCTATGACGGTACGGGAAGCTTCGGCGTTCTTCAGCGGGAAGGAACTGCTCCGTCAAATGCGGACGCTTGAGGATGTGGGACTCGGATACGTAACGCTGGGCCAGCCTCTGAGCACCTTGTCGGGCGGAGAATGCCAACGCATCAAACTGGCCGGGGAACTTCACAAGGAAGGCAGTCTCTATGTAATGGACGAGCCGACAACCGGACTGCATATGTCCGATATCTCTCGTCTGATGGACATTATGAACCGCTTGGTCGACGGGGGCAACACGGTGGTGGTCATTGAACACAACCTGGATGTGATCAAGAGCGCAGACTGGATCATTGACATAGGACCCGAAGGCGGCTACCGGGGCGGCCAAATCGTCTTCGAAGGCACACCTGTTCAACTCGCTGCCGCCGAACATTCGATAACGGGTGCGTATTTGCGCAAGACAGAAACCGGCCAGATGGAAAAGAAGCTATAATGAAAGCTATACGGTTTTGTGAAGGAGGCGTCATTCTTAGAAGACGCGTTCGATATGCTGTGAAGAGCGCATAAAACCGTACCGACCAAACCTTTCTATTATAAATATGTCACAAGGTGACATGTTTAATGTCTATAAAAAATGGTAGATCAACGAAAGGAGTAACAAATCATGAAACGAAGAATAATTTTAGATTTAGCAGTTACTTTAGATGGTTTTATTGAAGGGAAAAATGGGGAAGTTGATTGGTGCATTATGGACTCTGAGATGGGCTTTAATAATTTCTTAAATCAAATTGATACTATTTTATATGGAAGAAAAAGCTATGATTTATGGGGACAATTTGTTCCAAGAATAGATCATTCGAATGATGAAAAAAACTTTTGGGAATTGGTTCATCGTAAAGAAAAATATGTGTTCTCCAGAACGCAAAAAGGGACTGATAATAAAGCAATATTCATAAATGATAATATTCTTGAAGAAGTCAATAAATTAAAGAATAAGCCTGGTAAAGACATTTGGCTATATGGTGGAGCAAGTCTTATTACAACTTTTATCAATTTAGGGCTTGTTGATGAATTTAGATTATCTGTTCATCCTGTTATTTTGGGAGAAGGAAAACCGTTGTTTATTGATATTAAACAGAGGTTGAATTTAAAAATAGTTAATACAAGAACACTCATCTGGCGTTGTGCAACTAATCTATCATTTGAATGAGAAAGAATATTGCACATTCCAAAGATAAAATACAATAAATATCATCAGGAAATACTGGAAATTAATTGTCACTTCTTCAACTAACGGGACAGGGGAAAGGTACCGTCTTTTTCTTTACGCTACCGATTGCACGCACACAAGGAAAGGACGACAAATAATGCATCGCCTTAAAGAATATGAACAGATTCTTCTACGGACAACTCCATTTTAATACCTAGAAATCAAGTTTTCGGGCGACATACTCCTGCATGGCCGTGTCCAACATCTCTTGCCAGTCGTCGAAAAAAGTATGATTTGCTATGTGTTCGTCAAACAAGTCGTCGGGGATGTTTTGAAAGTCTTCCTCACAGCTGACTTCAAATCCCCCTGCGACTAACATTTCCTTAAATGATGTGAAGACTGTGAATTTCTTCATAAATGAAGGAATGAACAATGTTTCAAAAGAGTCGGAAGGTGTTTTCTCCAACTCTTCTGTGCGCTTCGGCATATTCTGCAGTTCGCTCAGCATTTCATGGAACCCATCTAATTTATTTTTTAAAAGAAACTCCTCCTTGTAACTTGCCCCTTACATCATTTGAAAATATATCCTAATTCGCCGATGTTTATGATCGCCGATTTTTTTTTGCCTGATTTCCTGATTTTTTCACCATCGAAATCCCAATTGGTTTATTTTGATATTTATTTTGGTTAATTAGATTATTAGAAAATAATTTTTCGAAAAGTAAAAAAACCAAAAGAATGAATATAACAAGTACGATCAGTTCTACAACAGAAATGTTCATTACATCACCACCTAATTGATTTTTGTAAAGAAACCGCCATTCTCTTACATGATGATGTTCATACCCTATACCACCAACACCATAACTCTTGGATATCACCACCAGAAGCGTCCGATGGCTTTGGCTCTCGTGCTTTTTTCATGAGCGAACCTATCATTACCCTGGATTATCGATATTTCGAAATAAAAAAAGCCCCATCAAGTAGCCCCTCATGATGGGGTAAAGAAGAAGCAGGAGGGTTTCAATACTTCTTAGTAGATCCCAGTTCCAGCACGCAAGATAATGACCAAAAGAATAAAAAGTACAAGTACGAATGCGGCAGCTCCCATACCAGCATAACCTGCACAAGAAGCGCCTACACCACCAACACCATAACCCATTGATTTCACCACCAAAGTTTATTGTGACTGTTAATCACACGGTTAGTTTATGCATGGATAAGTGTACGGCAAGTGCATTCACACAGAAATGTACATTTTCCGCTAAAGCATAGAAGTGCCCGGGGGCTTCGGCTCTCAGGCTTTTTATTTACCCAAAACAAAACCGCCCAGTCACGGGACTGAGCGGGGATTTTGATTATTGAGCGTTTGTTTAGAAGAAATCCCGGAAACCTCGTTAAAAGAAAAAGAATGGTTCAAAAAACTCAAAACGTTCAAATGGCTCAAAACGCTCGAATCGTTCGAATGGCTCAAAACGTTCGAATCCAAACGGGAAAAAGGCTTTTGTACTCACAGGTTTTTTGGTTTTAATCTTACTCGCACTCGTACGGACGTTTTTCTTATTTTTATTTTTGAAGGATTTTGCGTAAACAGATTTAGTTTTCAGTTGTTTTTTCGGAACTGCCATATGTTCACCTCCTTCTTATTGATGCAATTCGAGAAGTTGAAGAAGTGAACTTAATATCTAGTTCCAGCCCGCAAGATGATGACCAATAAGATGAAGAGTACAAGTGCGAATGCAGCTGCCTGCATACCATAATCACCACCTGCCGTTAAAATGTGATTATTACCACTCCTATAATATGAATGGATAAGCGTACTGCCAGTGCATTCACACAGGTCCATCATTAATCCGCATATGTACAATGAAAATTAGATAAGCCTGTTGGCTTCGGTTGGTGTTCTTTTTCGTATAAAAAACAAATCCCCGCTTGGCCGATTGGCTGGCGGGAATTTGCTGACTGTATTCGCCATCACATTCACACGGAGCAGGGCAGAGGGAAGTGGTGTAAACAGAGAGGTAATATTGATTAGTAGGTGCGTCCGGCTGCTAAGATAATTACCAAAAGAATGAATAAAACAAGTGCGAATGCAGCAGCTTGCATACCGCCGCCATAACCGCCACAAGAACCTACACCGCCAACTCCATAGCCCATATTTATCACCACCAATGTTTATTGTGATTGTTTATCACATGGTTAGTTTATGCATGGATAAGTATACGGCAAGTGCATTCATACAGAAATGTACATTTTCCGCTAGAGCACAGAAGTGCCCGGGGGCTTCGGCTCTTGGGCTTTTTTTATTTTCGGGTAAGGAAAAATTTCCTTAACTCCAAATTCCCAAGCGTTTTCGATTTAATTTATAAACCCCTTTCGCGCATCAGTCGTTTGATTTCCTCAGACCTATCACTATTTTCTACTTTTACGTTAGCGTTTGGAATCTCACTTCTGTGCCTCTCAATGACTTCCTAGAAATATGAACGTTTATTTTCAGCAACAACCAATGTAGGGATAGGCGGAATAAAAATAATTTCGGTATTTTCGGTTATGCGTTTGTTAATTGAAGTAATTCTTCCGCGCCTTGTTCTGTTTCTGTGTAACAACGCCTATAATCGATTTTCGTCACGGCTCATGTAGCTGATGTACGTGGTGATGCTTGGCGTGGGATTCTTTCTTTATGTTCTGATTATTATTCGAAACTAAGTAGGATGTCCAAGCAATTGTATTAAAGGTCCGTATAATAGTAGAAAATCACACAGATTCCATTAGGAGGTAATTGTTTTGGTTAAGTATACTACCGGTGGCGGATTTTCGGCTACTGATCTTGTCCTGTGCGTCTTGATGGCTATTGTTTCGAAGTATTATGGAGGAAATGCTTTAGCCTGTAACAACCTTGTTCTGTGCGCCTTGTTGGGTATCATTACGATGTAAAGGAAAAAATCCTCTGGGTTCTTTCCCACGGACAAATCAAGAGAATCTGGATTTACTTATAGACTAAGCGGGGCGAAAATAAGTTGTGGATCTGCAATTTGTGCATCCTGCTTTGCGATCTTTGCTCGTCTTCAACATCGAAGACGGAAACGGACGCGGAGGACGGAGTTCGTCGAATGTAGAATTTGTATGTATCCGTCCAAATAAGGGCGGTCGGACGACGGTCGGAATGATGGAGGTCGGATAGAGCGGATGGAAACATTGCTTCGAAAGAAAGCCATGCCTGTAATTGTTACCGCTCATACTCTTTATCGGTGAAATAATCACCGTCAATGACGTGAGCGTTTGTATGTCAGCTACATAATCCAGTTGTAATGACTCTACTAAATGCGACGAAGAAATGATGATAAGTTCGACAAAAAACAAAACAATAATTTAGCAATCCATGAGAAACTGGACCTGCTGTTGTATGATAAAATGTAGACAAAAAGGAGGCTGCATATGGGACGTGTAATCCTGATGATGAATGTGACACTGGACGGTTGCTGTGACCATACGCAGATGATTGAATCTAATGAGGAGCTCTACCAGTATACGGTGGACCTGATGGACCAGTCCGATGGTATGGTACCATTGACTCGGTATGCCCGACTAAAATGGCTTGTGTCGGGTGTGGAGCGAAAGTACCTCGGCCGGAATTTAAGGAAGAAATAACTGCTTTTTATAATTGGGCGGATGAAAGTGAAAAGCAATTTGAGCAGTTAGGGTTACTCCTTGAAGCGAAGAAGATGAAGATTGCAAAAAAACAGGGCGAGAAACGAGCTCAAGGAGATCCAATTGATCGAAAAATCTCAAAAGGATGAGACTTCTGCGCCGGAAATCCGTATCTCCTCAAACAAATGAACTGGGATGGCTACAAGAATCGTACGACAAGAAGAAAAACCGTTCGATCGAACTTGGTATAAAGTAGATCGAAGCGCTAATTAAAGAAGGTAAATTTGTATCTTACAGAACAATTTCTGATAAATCGAAAGAAATTGATCCGGATGGAATAGGCATACACCCAAACACCATTCGCAAAAACCAAGAGCTTCACAAGCATTTTCTTCAACACAGTACTACGAAGTAGTAAGAGCCTCGCAAAAGGTCACACCAGCCCTTAGACGACGATCTGGATGCATTCAAGCATATAAAACGTGATCGTGACGTTGATCGAGTAAGACAGCACTACATGAAGCTTACCAAGCCAGAATTGGTTGATTTACTTATTCTGATGGAACAATACATTTCAGTGCAAAATCAGCACTGGTTGAAACGCGAATTCGAAAAGTATATGAATTGAATACTATTGGCCGGCTCATGAAAGAAACTCCGAAAGCCCACTACATTCAAGGGTTTTCGGAGTTCCTTTTAAAGTCAACCCTGTGCAAGGCTGGTCTTCATTTCATAGATTTTTTGGAGCGTATGGACATGCTTCGTCTTCTCGTCATTGTCCTCTGTGTGGAGATACCACTCCACAAGCCTGTACCCGAATACGAGAAGGATCATCTCGTAGACGCAATGATCAGCGATAGGGGATACATCCGCATATTCAGAAAAGCCTTTGTAATACGCGGGGACGCATCGCTGGTAGTATTCGACCATGTGATCGATATCCGCTTCATCCGCAATCAGGCTTGCGAGATCCTCTCCCAAGTAACCCCATCCGGATGTGTCCCAGTCGATGAGCGCGATTTTCCCGTCGGCATAGATCAGGTTGGTCACCCAGAAGTCCCGGTGGCATAGCACGAGGGGCAATTTTTCGATGCGGGCGAGTATCTCGTCTGAGTGCTCATCGATGTCGATGAGCATATGCCGCACGTGCTGCGGCAATTCGCAGTCTTCCGAGCGTATATAATCGTAGACGACCGGCCATGACCGGTAATGCAGATATGTATTCTTCATGAGATCCGCATGGCTCAGGTTAGTCAGGCTCTGCAGTACAGCGGGCTGCTCCGCATACAGCTTGCCTTGAAAGCGTCCTAATTCCAGCGCAGCCTGGTTATACATGTCACCGGTCAAGTCTAAACCGGTTACGCCATCGATATATTCCAGCCACAGCTGGAATTCATTTTCTTCGGCATTGATCTCGGCATGATAACATGTCGGCCAGCGGAAGGTATCCGAGAACGTCGCTCCAAAGTCAGACGTATAGAGATCATATTCCCGGCGCCATGAACCCGGATCGCCGTAACGCTCCCATTTCTTCTGGATCTTCAGCACAATACGGTACGGAAATTTTTCGCCATCCGCGGTTTCGGCGATCCCCGTTACCTCATACACATTTCCCACAGTTCCGCCCTGTAATGGCGTGGTTTGGAAGTCTGCAGAGATGATTTCCTTCTTGAACCGTTGGCATATGGCATAGATCAGCGTTTCGAATTTAATATTCATTTCTTCCAACCTCCGTTTTTCTTCGTTTGCTTGCTCCACATGGCGATCGTTTTGTTTGAGGTCAATGATTAAGGTTACTTAAATTAAACGCCGAACGAAATTCCCTGATTCGGTCATCAAAAATTTAGAAAAGACGCCGATTTTGTACGACCGCCGACTCATGTTTAACTTTAACCAATCCCACTTGACGTATAGTTCTATATAGTACTATTCTATATAATATTAATGGGGTGGTGCAAATGAAAATAGAAACACATGGCGGTTTTTATATCTCCCAAATCAAGCAATTATCCAGCAGAATTTTTGAGAAGTTATTAAAAGATAATGACATCGAGGAATTCAATGGTCCTCAGGGCAGAATATTGTTCGTGCTTTGGCAGAAGGAAAACTTATCAATTAGTGAGCTTGGCGAAAAAACATCGCTTGCCAAAACTACCCTTACCAGCATGCTTGATCGAATGGCCGATCAAGGTCACATTCAACGGAATCCTGACTCGAAAGACCGAAGACAAATACGGATCACGCTGACAGAAAAGGCCAAGTCTCTTAAAAATAGCTATGATGCGGTAACCATTCAGATGAACGAACTTTTCTACGAGGGATTTTCGGACGAGGAAATAACCCGGTTCGACAATATGCTCGCAAAAGTGCTCAATAATCTAAAGCAATATAAGGAGTGAGTGAAAGTATGAATCTTATTACGCGATCTCATATTATTTCTTTAGTAGAAGATGTACGCACGATTGTGGTTAGTTCTGTCGATGATAACGGCTATCCTAATTCAAAACAGATGTTTAAAAGGGAGCATGAAGGATTAAACAAGTTTTGGTTTTCGACCAACACTTCTTCGTTACGTACTCAGCAATTTATGAAAAACCCGAAGGCCAGCCTTTATTGTGTTGGAAGAAATAATGGACTAATGCTTATTGGCGAAATGAAGGTTTGTCTTGATCGGGAAAGCAAAGAAATGCTTTGGTCTGAACGTGATGAGAAGTATTATCCTCTTGGTGTTAATGATCCGGACTATTGTGTATTCGAGTTTACTTCAAAGATAGGCAACTATTACTTCAATTTGGAAAAGCACATCTTCAAAATTGAGGAGTTGAGTAGTGATGCCATATCTACAATGTAGTAACTTGGAGATATATTACGAGCAAATGGGCGTCGGCGATCCGGTGTTATTTTTGCATAGCGGCTTTTCTCGAGGGATACTGGCTTTTGCCAGTCAAATGCTCGACTTTCAAAGGAAGTACACCTGTTATTTTCCGGACTTTAGGGGTCATGGCCGAACCAGGTGCGACAGCCTTGAATGGAGTACTCCGCTGCATGTTGAAGATATTGCTGAATTTATGGATCGATTACATATTAATAAGGCACATGTTATTGGATATGGTATGGGAGGAGGGGTTGCGCTTCATTTGGCTGTCAGTCATCCTCACAGACTCGTATCATTGACATCAATTGGACAATGCGGGTTTGTCGCCGCAAAAGGATCAGAAGAGTTCGAACCGGAATGGCTCATACAAAACGGTCGTAATGATTTTATTCATTCCATGAAAGAAAGACATATGGATGCACATCAAGGGAATTGGCAGGAATTTTTAAGGGCAAAGATTAAAGATTGGCGTACATATCCGCAGCTGAATGATGACGAACTAAGAAGCATCACCTGTCCCACACTCTTAATTGCCGGACAATATGATGAGCTCGCGCCAAAGGAAGATCTAGAGCGAGTGACTGCTCTGATCAGTAACTCTCGTTATTCGATCGTTTCAGGTTGCAGCCATAGACCTCACATGAGCGGCGAAAATCCGGTGTTTGTCAACGATACAATTTTAGATTTCATTGCCCAATACTCATGAAGGGAATGGAGAATGATGTCATACTTACAAGTTAAAGGATTGCAGATGTTCTACGAAAAAATGGGCGCAGGGGAAACTGTGCTTTTTTTGCACAGCGGCTATTCCAGGGGCATCTTGGCTTTCGCGAGTCAAATGCTGGATTTCCAAAAGAAATATACTTGTTATTTTCCCGACTTCAGAGGGCACGGCAGAACAAGATGTGGAAGCCTGGAATGGTCTACACCTCAAATTGCCAATGATGTAATCGAATTTATGAATCAAATGGATATCTCAACCGCTCATCTGATCGGTTACAGCTTGGGAGCGAATGTTGGACTTTATCTTGCCGTTAATCATTCCGACAGAGTAGCTACTCTTACGACTATTGGAACTAGCGGTTTTTGTGATCCAACCGGTGTTGAAAAATTTGAGCCGGAATGGCTTATTGAAAATGAAGAGCAGGATACGATTAATCAGATGACGGAAAGACATATGGAAGCACATCGAGGCAATTGGCAAGAACATATGAGACAAGCCGCACAAGATTGGCGTCTATATCCACAACTTTCAGAGGAACAACTCGGCAGTATTAAGTGTCCGGCGCTATTTATTACTGGAGAACATGACCCATTTGTCGGCGAGAAAAAAATCAAACACTTGAGCTCATTTGTTACAAGATCGAGCTATCTCGTTGTTCCAGGCGGGAGCCATAGACCGCATATGTTAAGGGAAAACCCGACATTAGTTAATGAAACGATTCTTAAGTTATTGGAGACATATCCAATTACGTAGAAGAACTTCACAACTTCAATAGACCTTAACATCGCCAACCCGGCTCGTTCTAATTCCGTGCCTATTCCAACGAAATATCCGAAAAATAGGGGTTATAGTGTATGAAACCAAATACATGTCCGGAGTCAAGAACATCGTCCCATTAAAAGTCGCGTAAATCGCGGCTTTTTTCATTTATGGGATCAAGTTCTTGTCATTGCTCGATGTCATGAACTTGATCCCATGCCCATTTTGAGTCAAGAACATTGTCCCATTCCCAATTCTAGAAGAGGAGGGAGATTATTAAGCTAACGGCAGGATTGCTTAGTTATAAGTGCAATTTTCTACTGGTATGACATTTTATGTCCTACCAATTGTTTTATACTGAAGGAGAAATTGCAGATTCAAGTTGAGTCAACAAAGGGGGATTATATCAATGGCGAAGACGAAAAGAGGCCGCGCCCTTTGGAGCATTCCTTCACGCGGACGTGGTACATGCCAGGTTTGTAGTACAACACGGATTAAATTACTATATTCCCGGTCAAAGTCCGACGGTACAGTAGTGAAAGTGTGCAAACGGTGCTCTCACGCACCACAAACCAAGGTAGACGCAATAACTGGATGAGAACAAAACGTCATGAAAGAAAGGCTAGACAACCGGTTTAACAAAATTGGGTTGAGATAACTGAAGCAAAAGAAGAGTCTGCCTTGGCGGATCATTCAGTTCTCAACAGGTTAGTCTGTGTAGGACACGATATGTCCGAGCGCATCCGATATATTGAGGCTGTAAGTAAATTCATATAAAGGAGTCGGAATGAAATGAAGCTTAGAATTGCGACGCATGACGAGGAGCGGATGGCTGTCATTCAGGAAGCGATGCGGCAGTTTCGAAAGGAATATCCAGACGTCACTACCGTATTGGAGCTTGTGCCGGACAGAAAGACGATGCGGCGGCAGTTGGCTGAAGGAAACGGACCGGACATTGTCGAGTGGGAAGGGGCGAACATGGGGCAATGTCTGGAAGGCGGACTATTGACGGATTTGTCCGATTTGATCGCGCGCGACGGCATTGACATGGGCGACTACTATCCAAGCGTTTATGAGGCGGTGCAATCGGATAGACGGATCGGAGCGATTCCGGTTATGGCCGATACGCTCGGCGTCTATTACAATCGGGACCATTTCGACCAGGCGGGGCTTCCGTATCCTCGGGAAAACTGGACGTGGGAGGAGTTCGTAGAAACGGCGAAGCGATTGACGCTTCGGGATGAGCGGGGGGACATCAGGCGCCATGGCGTTTTTGCCAGCTTCGGTTACATGATTTACGTCGAACCGGTTGTCTGGGACTGCGGCGGAGCTTTTTTGTCGGAAGACGGGACGCAGTTGGACGGCTACTTGAACAGCGAAGCTACGATTGAAGGGGTTTGCCGTTATTTACGGTTGATTGACGAGGGGCTGTCCCCCCGCATGGAAGTCGGCCGCGATTCATGGATCGACTGCTTTATTCACGGTAAAATGTCGATGTATATCAGTGCGAACTGGACCATCCGGCCGATGAAGGCAGAGCAGCGGGCGAAATTCGGCGTTGCCGGGTTTCCGCGCAATCCGGGAAAGTCGAATTTATTCGAAGTGTACGGCTACGGCATTTCACCGTCATGCCCGGAACGGGAGCTGGCTTGGGCTTTCCTGCGTAAACTGACTGCACCTAGTGGAGAAATTGGCAAGTTGTGGTCGGTGCTCAAGTTGACCGTCTCGCAGACGGCGGCGGAGCAAAGCGGGCAGGCGACGGACGCTTTGTATGCTCCGTTCCTGCTTGAGCTGCAGTCTGCTCGACTGAGCGCGTATCAGTGGCCGAATATGATTCCGGCGTTCCATTTTCACGACACATTCCGAACGATGGTGCATGCCGAAAATGTCGAACAGGTTCTGAAAGCCGCTGTGCACAGGACTCCGACGCTGCCCGCTTTCGATCCGGTCACGTTCGAGTGGTGGTAATTGCGTTTATGTTCGAGGAAGAAGCTCGGGGTATCTCGGAAAGGAGGGCATGCGTCTGTGAGCAATATGCACCGCATATTGTGGTTCGATGAGCAAATTCGCTCGCGGCACTTCCCGAATGCGAAAGCATTGGCGGAACATTTCGAAATTTCGGCGCGGCAGGCAGATAGGGACATCGAATATATGCAGGAATCGCTGCGCGCGCCGATGAGCTACAATGCCAGGCGCCGCGGCTACGAGTACAATGATGCGGCCTATATTTTGCCCTCCGTGTTTCTTACGGAGACGGATATTCGTATCGTAAATTTTCTAATCTACAAATATGAGGAAGCGGTCAAATCGATAGGGTATGTGGAAGGATTGGACCGGGTTATACAGACGCTCAAACGTTTCGTACCGTACCAGCCGGAGGATAGCGAGTTGCCTGCATTTATCGTGGATACTAGGACGGCGCAGCATAAGCATGACATCGATCAAGCGATTGAACGCGGCAACAAGCTGCACATCGTCTACGCCGACAACATTGGTGAGCATGAAGTTGACATTCACCCGTACCGGACGTATTCCCAAGCTACTCAGGAGCATGTGGCTGTGATCGCCTGGTGCGAGCAATCGGGCGAGGTGGAGCATTTCCGACTCGACCGGATCGAATCGATTCGATGCAGCGGACAGACATATTTGCTCTGAGTAGATACGGATGTATAACTGGCATAAGGATTCCAGGTTAACTAGAATCCTTATTTTATCGAGATCGGGAAATCTTATTATTTTATAACCGAAAAATATAGTTATATAGTGTTTGACACCAAATACAATGCTGTTGGAAGACAATAACATTATCCTAATGAAGTCCGTGTAAACCGCGGGCTTTTTTATTTATCGGACAATGTTCTTGTCATTTGGCGATGACAAGAAGATTCTCCGATTGCCACGGGATAAAGATTCGAGAGGGGCATTACGGGCAGGATAACGCAACAACCGTGCTTGCTCGTTCGTCTGTTTGTTATGGAGATTAGTAAGGAGGTAGTTTATGAAAAAAAGTTTGATCTTTGCAATAACCTTGCTGTCGCTGTTCACGGCTTGTGCCGCTAATAGCAACGAAGGTGGAGCCGCTAACTCTAAGGGTGTTTTAGTCAGTGAAGGATGCCCATATAATGGGGCAATCGTAGAGGTAAAATATCAGCACGAGATTCCATTTGAAGAAATTAAAGACATCTGGTCTGACAATGGTTGGCAGATAGCTAATCCCGAATCAGATGGGCATACCATTGTTGGGAAGATATCGGGTTCTTTTGAGAAAAGTAAATGGATAACCACAAGTGCCTATAAGGCAACTGAAATGACAAATATTTTAGTATGGGTAAATCAAGAAATTGATAAAAACAAGCATGATGAGCAAGTTTCCAAAGCCAATTCTTATATGGATAAAATAGAATCCACTCTCGATAAGAAATATTCGACTAAAGACGAGAGAACATCCAAAATTAACTGGGGTTGCATACAAGATTAATTGTAATCGAGGTAACTTCGTTCCGCTAACGGGTACGATAGGGCAGGAAAGTTGAAAGGGTTTTATTGCTAATTCGCGAATATGTTCTAGGAGGTGTTTTACAATTGAAGCAAATAAAATATTATAAACTGCTCTTGGGTATTGTTGTTCTTCTTCTGATTTTTTTCAGTTTTTCACAATATAAGACAAAGGAGATGTACAAATCCTATATATCCAACAATCTAAACGCGGATTTCCGACAGCTTATCACCACCATACAGAATAATAATTCTGTTTATAGTGAGGTGTTGATTTCAGAGAGCATTTCACAAACACAGGTGAACTCACTGATGAGGAGTAATGAAAGTATCAGAGATATCATCTTGAAATATAGAGAAATGGCAATTAAGTTCAATATGCGAGAAGATGATTTTCAGCATGATCAAAGTTCATTAAATGCAATAAAGATTACACGATTATCTTATGACTGGGATGAAGCTCATGAAAGTGTATTGGATGCAAATACGAAAATTATAATAAGTAAAGTTCAAGAGCTAAACAATACCTGGTTATCAGCAATTAAGGAAGGGGATCATTACAGCTTATACGATTCCTCGTGGTTAAAGTTATTAGAGAATATTGAAATAAGCACTCTAAAATTTATGAGTGATAACAACATTGAGAATATTGAGGCAATATGGCTTCAAAGAACCGATATAAAATAAAGTTTGATTACGCTAACGGATAACAGTAGGTTCAAGTAATCGATGAGACGAAGAGGGGGAAACCGAAATGAAGACGATCAAGTGCATGATGGACCACCTGTACTGGGCGAACGCACGCATCTTGGACTCGCTCGAGGAGAGTGAGACGAAGAACAAGGACCTTCTGAAGCTGGTTCGGCACGTCGCGGTCGCGGAACGAGTCTGGCTGTCCCGATTGCAGGGCAAGGGCAGCTTCCAATATTCGTTGTGGGAGGAAGCGGAAGACCTGACGGCGATCCGGACGATGTTCGAAGAAAACGCCGAGCAATATCGCGCCTATATCGAAGGGCTCGAGGAATCCGAGTTGGACGAGATGATCGACTATGCGAACCAGAGCGGAGTTCCGTTCCGAACGTCCGTCCGGGACATTCTGTCGCATGTCCTCTTACATGGGCAATATCACCGGGGACAGATCAACCGGGCACTTCGGATCGAATCGGCAGAGCCTGCCCAAGTCGATTACATCACGTTCGCGAGGCTCTAACGGGGCCTAATAATAATCATGTCTGACGACACAAATGTGTGGACATTGTAAGCAAACGACACGAAAATAGGGTCATTGTCGCTAGTTGAGCCCACGCAGTGTTGCACACGTGCTATAATTTTCTATATCTCCATAGAGAGGGGACCACGCATGAACCAAAGACCGTCAGAAGAAGAATACGCCGGGGACTTCGGCGAGTATATCCGGTTGGTGCCGGAAGGCAACATCATCGACATTCTGCTCACCCAGGAAAAGCAAATGACCGAGCTACTGGCATCGTTGACCGAAAGCCAGGGCGCGTATCGGTATGCGGAAGGAAAATGGATGCTGAAAGAAGTCGTGGGCCACATCGCGGACGGGGAACGCGTCATGACCTACCGCCTGCTCCGGTTCGCAAGAGGGGACCAGACGCCTCTGCCCGGTTTCGACCAGGAATTGTTCATTTCTCCTTTCGGAAGCTGGACAATCGCGCAATTGGCCAAAGACTACCGGGCCGTACGGCAATCGACGATCACGCTGCTGCGCGGGTTGCCGGCAGAGGCTTGGTCCCGCAAGGGCATAGCCAACAACGTAAGCATTACGGCGCGCGCCCTCGCGTACGGCATCGCGGGACACGAACTTCATCACATGGGGGTCATCCGAAATCGGTACTTGAGTTAGTCGTCCGGAAGATTGGGACGGAAGCTGCGCGGACAACGCGGCTTCCGTCCTGACAAGATTATAATTATTCTTGCCGGACTCATGAATAAGTTGAATGCATTAAAGTAATACGAGTTCATTGAGAGCAACACAGTTCGATGAATCAACTTTTACATTTTTTCGGTTTGGACCGATTAAAGCTGACAGATTGAAGGATGGACGGAACCATGGTAGAATTGCTCCAAGAATCGACATCGTCCGAGTTTACTGGGGAGTATGTTTATGAGATCGGAATCTACTATATTTTTAATGAAAATAATGACCATTTTTTTGTCCATATCGCTTTGCACCGCATTCGTTTTCGTCATTTACTTTCAGGATGCGAACAAATCCAAAGATGATATCAGTATGGAGATTCTACAAGACAATTCAGGCAACATGACTTTGTCCGAAGTTAAAGTCAGCGATCAATTCGTAGCTTTGCCTGGCAACTATTCCAAGGTTGGCTATTCTCCGGTCCGATTATGGTTCAAAATAAAATTAAATCGGTATAACGCGGATGAAATCAATTACCTTACAATAAACAACCCTCTTTTTGAAGATGTAACGATTTACCTCCCGACAAGTAACGATTACGAAATAAAGCATTTCGGGTTCGCGTATAAGAGCAATTCCGATGAGATCGGCTATGTCTACCCCGCATTCAAAATCCCGCCTCATTTTGATCATAATCAGTACATATACATGACAAGCAAATCGTTATACGGACAAAACTTTATTGTCCAAATCGTAAATGACGATCTCTTCAGGAAGACAAGCATGATAAACGTCTTGGCAGGGGGCATCTTATTCGGCGTTTTGGCGGCATTGTTTTTTTATCATTTGATTATGGGCTTAGCCATAAAAAACAAAACTTTTATTAAATACTGCTTTTTTGTTTTCGCCACCTTGTTATGGAACGCAGCAACGACGGGACTTTTAAACATCACGGGCTTCAAGTACGCCTATTGGATTGCGGATTATTCCGCGGGCATCGGCATTCTTATGTCGCTTGCCATCGCCATTTTTATGAGAGCGATTTTTCAGACCCAAACCAGGTTCCCGAAGATCGATTTTTGTTTAAAGCTGCTCATCGTTTACTTCCCCATCAATTTATTGCTGTTTCTTTTCGTCAGTAAAGAGCTGGGAGCATTTAGTGCGGGCGCATCTTCTGTGGTGTACGTATTGTATTTTATGATTATGTTTAAAGGAATAAGGTACAAAATTATTCGTTCGCCGCAACTCATAACGGCATGGCTCTTGTGTATTGTGTCGATAATCCTGTTTTATTTGATGGTTTTCGGGTTGCTGCCTCAAAGTTACATTATGATTTATTACTTATTTTTTCTTTCTTGTGTCTCCGCTATCGCCTTTGCCCTGTCTCTCGCAGAAATCATAAATGATTTAAATGAAGAGAAGCAACGCAATCAAATTCTATTTGAAAATTCCGAGATTCAAGCCAGGCAGTTTGAGCTTGCTTTTATACGGGCACAAATGGATCCTCATTTTGTTCATAATACCTTGAATGTGATAGAAGGGGTTATTGCCGAAAACAAAGAAAAAGCGGGAAGTTTGGTCAACGATTTATCCCATTATCTCAGAAATATATTCGATTACAGCAATTCGGAAAGATATATTTCTATCCATGAGGAGTTGGATGCAGTCAAGTTTTATGTTCGCATTGAGCAAGCCCGGTTTCCTGACAAAATATTCGTCAACTATGAAATTGATCCAGGCATTCAGTTGAAGGTGCCGCGCATGGTGATTCAACCCTTGGTAGAAAATGCGATTAAACACGGTATACGTAAAAGGAAAATTGCAGGAACAGTCACGATCAGGGTTAAAGAGCTTGAACAGGGCTACTTCATAGCGGTAGAAGACGACGGCGTCGGCATTGAAGACGCGGACAAATATAAACTGCTTGAATACTCGCCCAACAAGGGCATTGGGCTAGCCAGCATAAACGCGCGGCTAAAGGCCGAGTATGGAACGCAGCTTCAAATCGTCAGCGAGAAGGGTAAAGGAACTGCGGTTCGTTTTGACGTACCCATTAAGGAGCAGCCATGAGAGTTATTATTGTAGATGACGAATATTATGCGCTGCGGAACTTGAAAAACAAGTTGGAGAAAATTGCGGATGTCGAAGTCGTTGCGATGTATGAAGATCCTACAACAGCCTTGGAAGAAATGAGCAGCATACAGCCCGACCTTGCTTTTCTGGATATCGAAATGCCGGAGATCGATGGCATAAATTTGTTGGGGATGATGTTCAAAAAAAGACCGGAAATGGATTTTGTTTTCACAAGTGCTCACCATGCCTATGTGTCGGACACGCTTGAAACAAAAGCGTTGGATTTTCTCGTTAAACCGGTGAAGTACGAACAGCTTTATGTCACATTGGAAAAAATAAAGAAGATTAGAAGCAAAACCGGCATCGGACACAAAATTGAGATGAAGTGTTTTGGCGATTTTTCCGTACTTATAGATGGGAAATTGATCGACGACAATTGGCGAACCAAAAAAACGGAAGAGCTTCTCGCCTATTTGTTATGTATGAACGGCAAGTACGTGTCCAGAGAACGAATCATTAATGACTTGTGGCCCGATTTGGAAATGGATAAAGGGTATGCAAACTTATATACGACGCAATATAACCTAAAGAAGCGATTCGAGGCTTTTGGCATCCATCATTTGATCAAGAGCAGACTCGGGAACATTTGGCTCAACATCGAAGACATTAAAGTGGATTTGTTGGAGTTCGATCACTTCAGTAAAAGTTATAATGAAGATAAGAGTAAAATGGAAATCCTCGAGCAAATGGTGGAGCTGTACAAAGGCATGTTATTTGAAAACAAGCTTTATTCATGGACATTAAGTATACAGCAACCGTACGATGTAAGGTTCGAAAATGCATTAAATATTCTGATCCAGTATCATAGGGAACGCGGCGATGAGAAAAAAGCCAAGTACTTTGAAATGAAAAAAATGCTCTGAACAAATAGCGTCCGGAAAATAAAATCGCCCGCCTGCTGTGACCAGCTGCGGGCGATTTTATTGTTACGTGCCATGATTTTCTATGAACTTACTGTACGACAAAGGTATACGTCTTCTGAGTACCGTCCTGTGCGGTTACGACTAGCGTGTCTCCGCTTTGCATGAAATATCCATGTGAAATTTCTGTGTTGATCTGGTCATAGGCTTTATAGCTTCCATTCGCTGGTGCAATTAAAGATAGAGTCATGCCATAAGTATTGGAAGGCACGGTAATCGTCCCTGCGTTCTGATCAATTTGATAGCTACTCGATGTCACTTCAACGTCGTTATACAGAATATGATAATCCGCAGTAGACGAATTTTGAGCGGTAACGCGTACGATCATACTTGAAATGATATCGGCCGTCTGATCGGTGACAGGCGCCAAGGCTTGATCCAACACTTGGGCTGTAGCGTGAGGGGATACCGTCAACCCGCTCAACAACTGACCCACTGTCAGCGTACTCGGAGCCGAAAGGCTGACCCCGCTCACATTCCCGTTCGCATTGGACAGAACCGACTTGGCGCCGCTAAGCACCGGTGCCGGCGGCTGTGGCGGTGGCGAACAATTCCATTGTGCAGAATAGGTGGCGTCTTGGGCCGGCATTGTGCTTGCCAGCGCGGGCGACCAACCTGTGAAAGTACAGCCTGATTTCGTTACGGTTGGCGCCTGTATGGCAGTGCCGTACTGAACTCGATCTGTGGAACCGACAGTGCCTCCGTTTGCATCAAACGTCAAGTTGTAGCTGTTGCGTGTGTAATAACGCACGATCGTGAGGCTTCCATCGGCTGCAACCGTACTCGTTGCCAATGCTTTACCGCTGCTGTCATAGGCTATGTTAAAGTCATAGGTAAAACCGGGATACTGCTGGATCGCTGGCGCCGCTAGCGCGCCGGTTGTCCCTTGAAAACTTCCCGTGTCGGCTTCAACGTAAAGCGAAGTGCTTCCGACACCTTGCAGCCTGTTCGAAACACGGTAAGGCGTATCGGTACGTACTTTCCAGGTCGCTGTGTAAGTGGTGTCGCTTGACGGCATGGTGCCTGGAATTGCCTGTGACCAGCCGACAAAGGTATAGCCGGGTTTTGTGAAATTCGGCACTGCACTATCGGGTACCTTCGATAAGCTTCTGGCCGAATAAACGATCGAGGTTCCGCCCGGATCGGCATAGAAAGTCATTTTGCGCGTGGCAGGCAGGTATTCGTAGCTCAGTTTCGATAAACCGGTTCCGAATATTGTAATGGTTCGTGTTGGCGGTGTATCATAGCCTTCGATTGCTATCGGCGCCGGTGAAACGGAAGCGCCTGCCGTACCGGAAAAGGTATCTTTTTTCTTGGTGGTGCGATTCCCTGTATTGGGATCTACCGTAATGTAATCAACCAAGTAGGGTATATTCGTGTGCGGTGTCCATTGCGCATAAAGCGTTATATTTCCTGCCGGCATGATATCAGGAATGATGTAAGGTTTCGTTCCTTCAGGATCCAAGGCCCATCCCTTGAAGGTATATCCAGTTCTTTTGGGCACGTTTGTTAATCTTTTTAAATTTTTGATTGACGTGTTGACCGGCTGAACAACCCGCCCGTACTCGTTCACCCGAACTTCCTCTCTTGGATCTTGACCGTTTACTAATGGGACATTAGGATTCAAGGTAATAGAGTGGTATCCACTCTTGTACCAGGTCAAATTAATATCGCGCGAGTAGGGAAGAGAATTTAAACCTGTCGTTGAGCCCTTCCACGTTACAGTCATCTTGCTGGTGAGAATATCATCCGTGGCATTGGGCGATACGGATACACGGAATGTCTTCGGATCGTACGTAAACTTATTGTTATTAAAAGTGATTGTGTAGTTCTGTGGTTGATCTTTGCCTGTAATGATTTCGCCCGTTACCAGATTCAAATCGTTCAGTTTCAAGGCGTCCCCGATCGATGGGAACACTTTCTGCTCAAAAGCGACAAAGGAAGGCGCTGCTTCTTCTTCATAGGCGAAACCGATGAAATGACCATTCGGTGTGCCGGCTCTATATAGCGGCCAGTACTCGCTATAAAAGAGGTCGGAATACGAGAATGACCCACCGAGAATCTGTGCTTCCCACTCTGCCTCCGCATACATGCCGATCTCCAGGAACAGCGCTCCTAACGTTTTTGTCGGCGCCGAAGATGAGATTTCGTAATAGAAAAAACCGTAGAGTTGAAGGTAGGCGCCGCCTTCTGCCGTGATCCCGATACTGTCCAATTCGATGTGGAACAAACCAGCCGCCAGTTCGAGACGAATTCCTGCCTTTAGGCCTAGTGTTCCCATGACATAGAAATAGAAATTATAGGTGCCGTCGCCCGGTAAATCCACAGTACCGAAAGAAGGCGATCCTTCGCTGAGTTTGAAGCTGGCCGTATATCTCTTCGCGGATTCATAGCTGAAGCCGATCCCCAGGGCAATATTCGGATTCATGCTGATGACGAAATTTCCTGTAAAGTTGATATGAAGAAGACCCAATAACAGGTGTCTGTCTAATTCGAAGATTTCTTCCTCTACCAAGTCAACCCAATCCGTCTCGTTCTCCAGCATAGCTTGATAGCTTTCCACCAGCGTATCGGCGTTTACCTTGGCCGGAGTGGAAGGCGTCTGCTCCAGAACCGCTTTCAGTTGCGCCTTGATGTCTACTTTGTTTTTGGCAGTATTCCAAATATTCGTCCAGCGATCACGCGGAGTATCCGCTGCCACGGTGCCGATCTGCGCAGACGCGTCTATGCTCGTAAACGTGAAGGCGTCCAGGTTGGCGCTTGCTTGATAGTCCTTGGGATACGGGAGATCGAACAGTCCCAGATCGATATACCCCCAAACCGTATTGCCATTTACACCCACGCTCAAAGAGATTTCTTCCGTAAATGCAGCGTTCATATGAATAAGAATATCGTTGTCCGCGCCTGTCGAAACTTGAATATCGCTTGAAACTGCGAGATTCAGACGCAAACCGGACTTTTTCTGAAAATGGGATAACTTCGTGCCTATGTCTGCTGAAACCTTCAAGTTATGCATGGTGACTTCCGTATTCTCTTCTCCCGGTTTCGCGGAGAGGATGTGGACTTCCGATTTTTTGTCTTTCTGCAAGGTCGTTGAGGCGTTGGCTGCGATCAACGTTTTGAAGCTGTCGGTTTGCAAAGCGGCAGTTGACAAATAGTTTGCAGCTTCATCGACAAATCCGCTTGCCAGCGCTTGCTGCTTGATTTGATCCTCCAAAGAAGCGATATCGGCTTGCGACAACAGATCGGCTCCGCTAATCGTTTCCTGCTTATAGAAATCCAGGGCGTGAGTGATGTCATCTTGTGTCGCATCGGTATAAGCGATTACATAATTATTCCCCGAGTTGGAGACGGACGTCACTTTCCCGTAGCCTGAAGAGGCTCCCGTACTCATATTGACGAGCGCGAGGAAGTCCCCGACTCTGGCAACGGTAGCGGAGTTAAGACCCATAGGCGCATATTTGGCGTCGGAATAATCCATCGACGCCGGAGCGACCGTGATGGAGCGGTTCGCCCTGTCCCCGTCGGTGTCCGACGCAGGGTCGACCGGCAGCACGTGCGGTTTAAGAAGAACGTTCGTCGGGTTTGCGCTGGTATAGGAATAGATATTCCCGTTGATCGCAGTGATCGCTACATAGGCGATATCGCCATCATCGGAAGTATCCAAAGTGCGCAGATCGGGACGAGTCCCTTCATAAACGGAGACGGTATCGCCCACCTTCAAGCGTGTATTTCCGTCATAGCGGAAGGTACCGCTCGCAACAGGGGCCGAGTTCGAACCCGATCCGCCGCCAACGTTCGCGCTCATTACAGCGATCGAAGGGGAAGCAACGGATGCGCCATTCTGGCTCATTTGAGAGATATCGGAAAACTTCAAATAAATCATGTAAGGATTTAGAGGCAGCCGCATGACCTCTTGTTTGGCAATACTAAAAATATAATTTCTAGTCGTTGCGTCTTTGCCTGTGAAAGCAAGATTTGTATCCTTCAAAGTGATTTGGTAGGTGCTGCCCTCTTCGAATGCACCGCTTTTTGCAGCTACAGTAAAGTTGCCATTCGAGCCGGTTACCGCAATTCCTGCAAAATCAGGATTGGACGGAGATTTGAATGTCATGCCGGCTAGAACGGCCGCCGCCGTCATTTTACCTGCAGAATCTTTCACGGCGATCCTAAAGTTCGGTGCTTGGTCCATTGCGTATGCATTCGGAGTGATTATCACAGCATCATCGGGCGATGTAATATAATTGGCGTACAAGGTCAGGTCGCTCTTGACGGTATCGCCATTCATGACCGGTTGCGTAAAAGCACGATCCTTATACCAGCCATTGAAAATCGAGCCTGGCTTGAATGCCAGCGGAAGCTGATTCAGCGATTCGCCTCGCTTCAGACTCAGGCTGTCGATCGGCGAACCGCCGTTCGGGTTAAACGCAACCGTATAGGTTATGCCGTCGCTGAAACTCGCGACTTTGTCCGTACGCATAAAAAGCGCGGCCGCTTCAGCGCGAGTCGCCTTTGAACGCGGTAGGAAATTGCCTTTTGCATCCCCGGTAAATAAGCCGGCTTGCCAAAGCTTTACCGCCGAATCAACCGCCCATGAAGAAATGTCGGATATGTCGTTAGGCGTAGATGTGCTGTCGTTTTTTTGATAAGGGATACTTTCGCTTTCAAAATATTTCAATGTCAGCGTTGCCATCTGCTCTCTTGAAATTGCGGCGTCCGGCGAAAATCTGTTGCTGCCGGTTCCGCTTGCAATGCCGCGTTCGATTGCCCATTGCACATAAGGCGCATACCAATCGCCCGGCTGCACATCTGTAAATGCGGAAGTTTTGTATTGACTTGCATCTACTTGGGCGATTCGCCCAAGTACAGTAACAAACATGGCACGACTCATGGTTGCGTCAGGCGAAAAGCGATCTTTGCTTGTACCGCTGAACAGGCCATTCTGCTTGACATACATGACCGAATCGTAGGACCAGGCCGAAGGTGTCACGTCTTCAAACAAGCTTTGAGGCACGGACTGCGCAGTCTTTTGATGTGTTGTCGCAGGTTCGACAGAAGAACGTGAAGTGGCAGAAATCTCAGGAGGCATTAAGGTTACGAGTATGCAAGACAATAGCAGCAGACTTAATAGGCGTTTATACAAGTTCAATTTTCCTCCTCATAATCTATCAACTTGCAGTCAATTACTGATCTTAGCAGACGGATCTAAATGGAATCTAAACAGCAGACTGCGAAGCGGAAAGACGGGGGGATGAGGGCAATGTGAGGCCGCGATAACGGACACGATTGCAGAAAAGGAGCTTGCCAAATGGCAGCTCCTTTTCATTTGTTGATATACTGGGTGGATAGTTTAAGATCATTCGCGGTGAACTTTATCATAAGTGACGGCAAGTTTTTGCTCCATGCGATTCCTTATGAAGTTTGGATCTTTCGGGCGACACGTTCCCCAAGCTCGGTGGATGCCTGGTACAGGTAGCCGAGCACGATGTTTTTCGTTTCGAGGGATATACCGACCAGATCGACGGCCAGGTTATCTACCAAGTGTTCTTGCTGCAGTGGCGCAAGAGCAAGATAATACTGACCGGCTTGCGCGAAGTCGTCTTGCTTGGGCACGTCGGACCGCACGAGGCGTCCTTCCACGAATCTCCCGTTGCCGCTGGTCACAAGGGAAGCAGGTGTCCAGTTCTTCTGATGATTAATCGGAATCTTGCGGAAATCCGGACCAAGCCGCCGTCGCTGCGAATCCCAATAAATATTTGCGCGCCCCTGTAGTATCTTATCGTCCGACAACTCTGCACCTTCCAGCAGGTTGGAAGGGGAGAAAGCCAATTTTTCTACTTGCTCCATATAATTATCCGGATTGCGATTTAATACCAATCTCCCGACCGGGAGCAAGGGATATTGCCGCTCATCCCATACCTTTGTATTATCCAGCGGATCATAAGGGAGATAGGACTCGTCTTGGGGGTTCATCAGCTGCACGTAAAGCCCATATTCAACCGTTTTGCCCGCTTTCAGCGTATCGAATAAGTCCTTGCCGGCATAATCCGGATTCTCGCAAGCGAGCCGGGCTGCTTCTTGACGGTCAATATACTGCACACCCGCAAGAGGCATCCAATGATATTTAATGTAAGTGCGGACACCTTGTGCGTTTTTCCAGACGTAAGTATTGACGCTGTGGCCCGGGATGTGGCGAAGACTCTTGACAGTGCCCGCGTCGGAGTAGAGCCGGACGAGAAAGTTTGTAGATTCCGGTGCTCGGGCGACGAAGCTCCAAAATCGTTCCGGATCGATGAAGTTGTTAACGGGCGACGGCAGGAAGGCCTTGATAAACTCGGGAAAGCGGATGGCGTCTCGGACGGAGAACACGGGGATATGGTTACAGACAAGATCGAACACGCCATGATCCGTATAGAACTTGGTGGCCAATCCGCACACGTTACGGGAAGTATCCGGCGTGCCTTTGTTGCTGACGGCTAAGGAGAATCTTACCGCGACGGGGACCTGCTGACCCGGATTTTGTAAGAAACAAAGCTGCGTGTAAGCCGTCATGGCATGCACGGTCTGAAAGTAGCCGAATGCGCCATAGCCTTTGACATGCACGGGTCTTTCCAACAATTTCGTATGGATGAAAGTCTCCAGCGCTTCATGCAGCACGTTGTCCTGTTCCAATACGGGGCCTCGTTCGCCCACCGTCTGCGAATGAAAAGCTGCCGGAGTATCTCCGGACCATTTGTTAGGGCGAGTTCCATTGTTCTCGTTCATCTCTCAACCTCCCACTGGCATGCGAATTGTTTGGATATATCAAAAGGTATGAAGAGCTACTAAGCGAATATGACAGCGCGGCGTAGTTCTTGACTTCCGACAAATTCTGTCGGGAGTCAAGAACATTGTCCCATTAATTGTCGCGTAAATCGCGGCTTTTTTTATTTATGGGATCAAGTTCTTGACATTGGGCGATGTCAAGAACTTGATCCCATTTCCGTTTTGTGACAAGAACATTGTCCCATTCCCGACGGTAGACTTGGTTGGGTCATTACGCTAACGGGCAGATTAGCGGAATGGCTATTCGTTAAGCAAATTTAACAATAACTTGGAAATAATGAATCCATTGAAATCTTCTTAAGAATTAATCTGTGTGTTACTGGCGCGAACATGGTGAACCATGAAGGAGCACACAGAATAGTAGCCGTACGCCTGGGCAAAGTATTTGGACTTAAGTCTGAATACTTTTTTCATTTTCTGAGAGGGCTTTTTTTGAATTGAAGATGTTAATCTGCGGTATGGAATGAATCCACATCAAAAGAAGGCTAAGATATATTCTAGAGGAAAACTGCCCCGCCAAAAAAAGAAGATATAGCTACCGCTACAACTTAATCCCTTCCAGCTTCATATAATTTGTTCGCAAAATAGGCAGGGTGGGTCTTAGCCGTTGATATGTAGCTTTCCAGATAAAACTAATAACGCAACTGATTTAAAATATAAGTCATACTGTCAAGTAGCGGCTCTGTCTGTTTGTACCTTCTGATGATAAGGCAAGTACACAAGCTATCAATTAATCCCAGATGTGCAATTCTAGAGGACACAGCTTCTTTTAGAAAGTCTGCTTCAATAGATGAGATGACCAATCTGCTATCTACGAGATCCAGAAGGGGAGTTTTATAAAAACTTGTAATGCCAATAATTTTTGCGCCTTTTCCTTTTGCAATTTGTAATGTTTCAATTGTATCTTTTGTGCGGCCGGTATGTGAAATACCAAGTGCCACGCATTCATCATCTAGCATGCTTGCAGATATGCGACTGATATGAGGATCGGTGGCTGCATAAGCCGGAAGACCGATACGCATAAAGCGATAATAAGCGTCTTGGACGAGTGTGGCGGATGTTCCAACGCCGTAAATTTCTATTCGCTTAGCCTGTAATAAAAGTTGAACCGTTCGATGGAATTCCTCTTTATCCAATGTATTTATTGTATTCTGTAAGGTTTGAATGCTTGAACTGAATACCTTCAAAGCAATCGAGTAATCGTCATCATGAAGACTGATCTCTTCCGGTACGGGGGAGGATGATTTGGAAATATTCTTAGCTAAATTAATTTTTAGGTCAGTAAATCCGTTCAAACCAATTAATCGGCAGAATCGGACAATACTTGAATCTGCGACTGACAGAAGAATAGCCAGTTGAGCAATTGTCGTATTAATGACATCAGCAGGGTGACTCAGAATGTATTCCGCTATTTTTTTTTCTCCTTGATGCATAGAGGGTAACAAATTTTTAATAATGACTAGGTAATCCTTCGCAATGTCCATGAACGCTCTCCATACTTTTTATTAATCATCATCAATGATTTTATATTATCACATTCCAATCCATTCAAGAAAACCCCGTTCAAATTTACAATATTTAAAATCACAATAACCTTCAGTTAACATTCAACAGTTAAGATGAAAATGTTTAATCAACAAGGAATATTATTCTTCATTTATTTATTAAACAAAGAATTATATTCCTCAATGTAACGGACAGTCAGGAGGTATGATCCATGAATCGAATCCTCATTTATTAAGATACGATACTTATCTTGAAAGATAGAATCAAAAAATAACTTAGAAGGAATAAAATTCACTGGAAATAATTGTTTAGAGAATTATACTCCATAGACCAAATCGGGAGAATATAGGGATGACATGTGAGCTTGGGCATTATGAAACTTATATTTTTGACCTGGATGGATGTTTGTACGCGGGAAATGAACCATACCCAGGGTCAATCGCACTTATCTCATACCTTGCGGACAAGAACAAAAAGATCATTTTTCTGAGCAATAATTCTACCGAGACATCGGATGAGGTACTTGCCAATATGTCGGACATGGGATTTCCTGTTTTGGGAATACAGGCTATGGTAGCTACCGATTTAACCGGAAAATATCTGCTAGAGAAGTACGGCAAGGTAACTGTATCGGTATGCGGATCGGAATCCTTGGAGGCAAGCTTAAGTGGATTTGGACATCGAGTCGTCCGCCTGGACGATCAAAGAACATCCGAATTCATAGTGTTAGGCCGGGATGTCCACTTTAATTACGAGAAATTGAGTAGAACCGTCAACCAAGTGCAGCGGGGGGCAAAACTGGTTCTTACCAATTCCGATGTGTACCACCCAGGTGCGTTCGGGGAGCGAGTGCCAGAGACGGGGGCACTGCTGGCGTCGGTGCTTTCCATGTTGGACCGGCCAAGCGTTATTTCCATTGGAAAACCTGAGCCATATCCGTTTCAAAAAGCGCTTGAGCTTTCCGGAACAAGTCGGGACGCGTGCCTAATGGTTGGCGACAATATTTACACCGACATTAAGGGGGGCAGGAATGCGGGAATCGATACGCTTTGGATTTCTTACCACAGAAGTCGTCCACGAGCAAGCCCAGTTCCCACTTATAAGGTTTCCACAATTGACGGTTTCTACAGAAAGTTGAGTAATCAGATCTGATAGGTGTGCCTGAATTTACGGCATTTGGACCTTTAAAGATGACAATATCAAAGCCAGCACAGGGGGATAGCCATGATGAAGATCGTAGTGATGGGGGACCTGCATTATTCGCTATCGTTCGCTGATCCTTCGTTGAAGGAGTATCAGGAAGATTTCCTCACACGTTATCTCGATAATGTATTTCAGGTCCCGGCCGATATGCATGTTTCAGTCGGTGACTTAACGCACTCTGGCTCTCCTGCGGAATTCGGCCGGATCTACCAAATCGCGAATGAGAGACATATTCACTTCTACCAAGCGATAGGAAATCATGATGCTCTGACGATTCCTAAGGAGCTGATATCTTCGGTAATACAGCGTCCTCTGTATTATCATGTGTCGACTGAGGATGCCATTGTGGCATTTATCGATACGGTGTGGGAACAGTGTCCTGATGACTCTTCGGGAGCGATCTCGGACGAACAACTCGACTGGCTACAGGAATTGATATTGAGCAGCGAGAGCAAGCCGGTTATATTGTTTGCCCATCACCCGTTGTTTGGAACTACCACTTTTTCCGAAATGGAGCATCTTTCCATCCGGAATGACCGGCTAACAGGCATTCTCGCGAGTAAGCAAGGGATCGGGTTGTATTGCAACGGTCACAATCATATTCACTCTACACACCACAGCAGTCCATGGGTGTATATTCAGACCGCCGCTTGCCTAATAAAACCATCTTACCGGATCATTACAGTACAAGACAGCGATGCATTTATCGAAACCCGTTTCTTGAATGACGACATGCTTACGCAATACGGACAAATGCTGGGCGAGGAACTACTTTATATCCCCGACCAAATCCAGCCGCCGGTCCGGCCCATCGACTTGGAACTTCGTTTATGGGGCATTAAATTTAGGGAAGACCAAACTGATTGAGAGAGGAAGGGAAAATGTTGGAAATTAAACAGCATAACTTTATATCGTCCTACTTAGAGTCTGACATCAGCTTCAAATGGCTTCGCGGCAATCATCATGGACATTCGACGAGGTCGGATGGCACCGACGAACCTTTAACAATTGTGCGTGCTTATGAGGAAGCTGGATACGATTACTTTGCCCTTTCCGAACATGATTTTTTACTCAGACGAGAAGAACTACAGCCCTATACGAAGATGTGTGTAATCCCGGCCGTAGAGGTCGCGGCTAAAGACGAACAAACTCTTCAATATCTTGGAGCTGACAGAGTACTTCCTCCGCTTTCATTGACACCCAGGGAAATTATGGATAGAGTGCATCAGGCCGGAGGACTTTGCATTTTCAATCATCCCAACTTCAAGCCCTTTCAAGAATATGCTACAGATCAAATGCTCGATTCGATGGAAGGTATTAAAGGTATAGAAATCTATACTGGGGTTATCGAAAGACTGTTCGGACAGGCTTTAGCGACTGATCGCTGGGACTATCTGTTGAGTAAGGGATGGAGGATTTTGGGCCATGCAACGGATGACCAGCATGCACGGGAAGATCAATTTATTGCTTGGAACTGTGTGCAGTGGCCAGATTCGCAAGCCATTGATCCAAAAGGAATTATCGCCTCACTTTCAGAGGGACGCTTTTATGCATCAACGGGAGTATCCATTTCAAAAATTGAAACAAAAGATAACAATCAGTGTATTTCAATAGAATCCGATGCTGATGAAGTTCATTGGATTAGTCGAAATGGGGTTATTTTGAAAAAAGTAAATGGAGGTTCTTCCTCTTTGACCATGAAGGAATTGCGTGAGAATCCCAGATTACACAATAAAGATCTGAGTGAAGCATTCTATGTACGTATCGAGTGCTTGGGGCATGGTAACAAGAGGGCGTGGTCCCAGCCATTTTGGATTGTCCCCGAAGAGTGAGGGTATTCGTTTACAGTATGAATTCTCATGTATAGAAGCAGCACCTTGTAATTGGAATAGCATTATAAAAAATTGCATTTAGAGAGGGAGATTTCAATGAATAAAAGAATGTTTGGTTTGCTAGCTATTAGCACGGCATTGCTAGTTACAAGCGCTTGTAGCAACGGCGGCAGTGGAGGTTCAGGCAAGAAGATTGAAATCAGCTTTACTGACGTTGCTCCATCGCCTGAGAGAAAGAAATTCTTTAATGAAATCATTGCTGAATTCGAAAAAGAAAATACGAATATCAAAGTGAAATTGGAAACAGTGCCTTGGGATCAAGCCTTTGCAAAGCTGACAGCACAAGGTCAAAGCAAAACAATGCCCGATGTCGTCAACGTTTACCCATCTTGGTTAACTACTTTCGTTCCAGCAGGCTATCTAGAGCCGATTACGGAACAATATGATGCATGGGATAAGAAAGATAATCTTGCAGCATTCGTAAAGAACGTTACAATCGAGAAACAGCAGCGTGAACCCTTCAATGATGTTTATATCATTCCGGACGGTCTTATGGGCGAGGCATTGTTCATAAGAACAGATTGGATGAAAGAAGCGAATCTGGAATTGCCTAAAACATGGGATGAATTGTTTAATGCTACCGAAAAATTGACGGATCCAGCCAAAAATCGTTATGGTTTTTCGTACCGGGGAGCTCGTTCAGGGTTTGACCAAATCTTTGCTTACATTTTCTCTGTTACAAAAGGCGAAAGCTATGAACCGGACGGCACATCAGTTCTTCTTAGACCCGAAGCATTGACTGCATTCAAGAGATACACCGATATCTATAAAAAAGGCTGGGCTCCAAAGGACTCCATAAACTGGGGATACCAAGAAATGGTGCAGGGCTTCACATCAGGTGTAAGCGGGATGTTATCTCAAACTACTGAAGTAGTTGCTACCGCACAAGCCTCTATGAAGGATGGAACTTGGACGGTCATTCCTACCCCTCCGGCAGCAGACGGCAACTCATATGGCGGAGCAGGAGCTTCATGGGGATATAGTATTTCCAAAAACTCTAAGAATAAAGAAGCGGCCTGGAAATTTATTGAATTCATCTCCAAACCGGAAAGCAATAATAAATATAGTAAAGTAATGACCCTGATCCCGATCATGCAAGATTCCCTTAAAGATCCTGAGCTCGGCCAAGGCCCAATGAAAGGATTTATCGATATGTTGAATGATCCAAAGCGGATACCTGGTGCAGATATGGGAAAATTCCCTGAGCTTGGTGAATTCAGAGAAAGCATTATGGATGCAGAAGTGCAAAAATATTTATTAGGCACGCAATCGGCTGAAGATACGATGAAGCATTTAGGTGACTTTTTAACGAAGGGAATGCAGAAATTTATGAAAGAAAATCCGGATTACAAAGTTCCACATGCTGCAAATTATAAAGGCTAGTAAGGATTGAATCTGTAAGCATCCTATACGATCAGGGGTCAGTTCACTGACCTCTGATATGTTTTTTTGAATTTCAGAAGTGACTGGGGGTTTCTGCAATTGAAATATGTTCGTAAGAATGAACCGTATATCCTGCTCTTTCCTAGTTTTTTTCTATTATTTATTTTTCTGGCGTATCCCTTATTAAGCTCTATCATGTACGCCTTTCAAAGCTTTAAGCTGACCGCTCCTAATGCTATTGGTTTTAACGGAATTGAGAACTTTAAAGCTGTTCTTACCGATAATAACTTTCCGTTAATCATGAAAAACACTCTAATCTGGGTAGTTTTAACAGTAGGAGCGCAATTTATTCTTGGTTTAATTCTCGCGTTATCTTTGAGTCGTCCGTTTCCTTTGCGTAATGTATATCAGGCTTTCGTTTTCCTACCATGGGCAGTTTCCTCCTTTGTCATAGGCTTGACATTCCGCTGGTTATTCAATACAGAGTACGGACCTGTCAATGATATTCTGTTGAAGCTTGGGATAATTCACGAAAAAATTTATTTCCTGTCCGATCCTAAAATGGCGCTATACTCGGTTATTATTGCCATGGCCTGGACGGGAATTCCTTTCTTTGCAATCATGCTGCTTGCAGCGATGCAATCTATTCCGCATGAGATTTACGAAGCGGCGGAAATAGATGGAGCGGGAATCATTTCTAGGTTTTGGCATGTTACCTTTAGTTACATTAAGCAAACTATTCTGATTACATTGCTGCTAAGAACCATTTGGGTGTTTTCATCTGCCGAATTGATCTATATTATGACGACAGGCGGACCAGCAAATTCATCCAACACGTTAGCTTCCTACATGTTCATGAAAGCTTTTGCTTCGCTAGACTACGGTCAAGCAGCGGCTATCGGTCTATTCTTTATGGTATTATTGCTCCTATTTGCTTTTATTTTCCTTCGTCTCACTAAATTTGAAAAAGCAGGTAACTTATAATGAACAAAAAACAACGTGCGCCTATTGTTATTGTCCGTTTTGTTGTTTTGTTGGGTTATCTGCTGATGGTATTAGCGCCATTCTATTGGCTATTTATCACTTCGTTAAAACCCAAATTGGATATCCTTACAACTAATATTCAGTATTGGCCGAAACATATCACATTCGACAATTACATCTACCTTTTTGAAACCTCTAATTTTCACATATTTTTTAAGAACAGTATTATTCTTTCATTGGCTACCGGATTGTTTGGTACTTGTCTGGCCGTTCTTGGCGGTTATGCGATGGCGAGATTCAAATTCAGAGGACATAAACTTGTCATTTACGGCTTGCTGTTAACACAATTGATTCCAGGTGTCCTCGTGTTAGTACCGACGATTATTATGTATTCCAAGCTTGGCTTAACCAACACAATGGGCGGACTCATCCTTTTTTACACAGTTGGGACTATTCCATTTAGCTTGATCTTAATGCGGAGCTTTTTCGATCGAATTCCGATGGACCTTGAAGAAGCTGCATTGATCGACGGCTGCAACAAAATGCAGTCACTATTCAAAATCATTCTGCCCCTAATGTTACCGGGTGTAATTGCAACCTTCATCTTTGCCTTTGTTGGAGCGTGGAACGATCTGCTTGGAGCAGTAATGATAATAAGCAGCGACAGTTTAAAAACAATTCCAGTAGGATTGAACATGTTTATACACAACTATGATATTGATTGGGGTGTCATGACGGCTGGAGGCATAGCAGCAACCGTTCCATCGTTGATTATGTTTGCCTTTATGCAACGATTTGTTGTTAACGGACTGACGGATGGGGCTGTGAAAGGCTAGAAAATCGATAAGCTTGAATAGATAGAGGTAGAGGTGGAGAGGACAAGATGAGCAAACCATTAGGGAAGGAAACCAAGGATGCAGGCATGCAGACCATGCTTGCCCATTATGGGGATGAAACGTTTCTAGGAGCGGTTGTTCCACCCGTGTTTATGAATACACTATTTACATTTGATTCGTATGAGGCATTCCATAAGTCGCAATGGCAGCAAGAGGCTTATTATTATTCAAGGATTTCTAACCCTACTCGGCAGATCGCAGAGAAGAAGCTAGCGGCGTTGGAAAAGGGAGAGGCGGCCAAGCTATTCACTTCGGGAATGGCGGCAATCTCCTCTACGTTGCTTCACTGCTTGAGCCAAGGCGACCATGTAGTGTGCAGCTATCCGATATACGGTGGCACATATCAGCTGCTCCAAAACTACTTGCCTAAGTTTGGTGTTACTGCTGATTTCGTGGATTTCAGACAATTAGACCAGGTACAAGCAGCGATTAAGCCGAATACGAAAATGCTGTATTGTGAAGGGTTTTCAACCTTCTACATGGATGTATTCGATATTCCGGCTGTCGTCCAAATCGCCAAGAAACATCAATTACTAACGGTAATGGATAACACTTGCGCAACACCTGCAACAATGCGCCCCATTGAATGGGGCATTGACATCGTGATCCATTCCGCTTCCAAATATTTGTCAGGTCACAGTGATGTGACTGCTGGAGTAGTCATTGCTTCGCAAGAGCGGATTGATGCGATAGCGAACAATGAAATCGTGCTGCTTGGGGCTACATTAGCACCGTTGGAGGCGTGGCTGCTTACTCGTGGACTGAAGACATTCGGACTACGTATGAAGCAGCATGCCGAGTCAGCGATGCGAATTGCGCTTATGCTTAGCCAGCACCCTCATGTCAGCAGAGTCAATCTTCCATTGCTGGAGCAGCATGAGCAGTATGAGCTTGCGGTACGACAGTTTAAAGGGAACACAGGTTTGTTCAGCTTTGAGCTGCATGGCGGTCCTTCTGCTGTAGCAAAGCTGATGAACAATCTGAAGCTATTTCAAATCGGCGTGAGCTGGGGAGGCTTTGAAAGCCTGATTTATTCCCCAGGTCTAGCCATTAATCCCGAACAGAAATCTCGCACCGAGCATGAAACACGATTAGAGCACACCGTTAGGTTATCTGTTGGGCTCGAGGATATCGATGATTTAATGGAAGACTTTAATCAGGCGTTAGCTAGCCTATAAAGCAAGTTACGTTAGGCAAGTAGGCTTCTAGCAGAGTAGCTAAATGACTAATTTATATATACAATAAGGAGCGGTCCAAAGCTAGATTTTCTAGTCTTGGATTCTGAGAAACTTTTGGCGGACACTAAAAGGATTCTTACTGAAAAAGGTATAAATCTAAAAAACCAAACCCCACAGTTTATTTTACTGTTGGGGTTTGCAATTTCTTTTAGTACAAAGAGTAGGGAATCGGACAATGTTCTTGTCATCATCATCATTTGAATAGAATGAATACACTCTATGAGTGATTCCTGGATCATAATAATAAAGGAAAATAAATAAAAAATGTCGGATGATAAGATTGTGTACTTATTCTAACCCGCGTAAAAAGTGGATTTATTATTTTATCGGTATATATTCTTGTCAAAAATCAATGTCAAGATTTCGTACCGATTGCCGATTGAGGCCAAGAATGTATACCGATTCCCGAAGTGTGGTTATAGCTTCATTAAACGCAACTAGAGTATGATAAAATAGCAATAAACAATTGTGGAGGATCAATATGCAGAAAGTGATTCCTGCATTTCGCATCACGGACTATTCAAATAGTAAGGCGTTCTACGTGGAGGGAATGGGTTTTCAAATGGACTGGGAACATCGGTTTGAACCGCATTTTCCTGTTTTTGCTCAAATCTCGAAGGATGAAATGGTGATTTATTTGACTGAACATACGGGCGACTGTCAAGTCGGCGGGTTGATTCACTTTTTTGTTCCAAATGTTGATAGCTGGTATAGCGAGTTCAAGAGCAAAATAAACTCCCATATTATTGAGCCTCCAAGCGAGGATCTTGAAGGTCTCCGCATGATGACAGTTTTAGATCTAGACGGAAATCAATTGCGAATTTGTACTCGGAAATAGAGGAGAGATAAAACTTATGGATTGCTGTACACCAGCTAATAGCGTCGAAACTGCAAAAACAGAGTGCCCTTCCTGCGGTGAAAAGGGCAAAAACGTGCAACTCATAACGCTCAAGTCCCTACTTCAAGCGGCGGCATTGGAAACCATTGAGCCAGATAAATCTTATGTTTTTTGTTCCAACCCTCCTTGCTCTATCGTCTACTTCAGCAGTAACCATTCGCAAACGTTTGTGCAGAACGACCTAAAGGTGCCAGTGTACCAAAAAAATATGAGCGCAGACGTGCCTGTGTGTTACTGTTTTGATTGGACAAGAGAGCGGCTTATTCAAGCCGTGGGCACCGACCAAAAACCTGCTGACCAAATCAAAGCTCATGTTCAGGCTGGGCGATGCGGGTGTGAGGTAAACAACCCCCAAGGGGCTTGTTGCTTAGGTAACGTGAACGCTTTTGAACGAAGTCTCAAAGAAGAGTAATATGTAATTCAACTAACGGGTACGATAGTTGGTTTATGTCTGGAACATTTGTGTCGTTAGACAACAACGGGACATACTCAACATTTTTTACACGGCAGCATGAATTTGTGTTGCCGTGTTTTTATTGCAACAAAAACTGTGGCTATCAGATTCATTGATTGGAAAGAAAGAATCTTTTGAAGTGTAGTATTTTATCTCAAAAAATAGGCTGGATAATTTCACCGGTAGTGTTCCCATTTTCATATGCGATAATAGAAGATAAGTCACCATGAACTGACAGAAAGGGTGCCGCAGCATGAGACTGGAACTACACGAGTTGACCCGGACAATGAAAGGAAACATTATGGAAGCCGAACGAGAGTTGGGCAAATGGTGCGATAAGTTGAATCTCAAATACCAGGAAATCGCCGCCGCCAAAAGTCTGGACATCAAGTTCCAGTTGTCGCGGGAAGGCTATGATACTTTTTCTCCCTACTATTGCTCTGAAGTAACACTTGATGTCACCAGCAAGGATAATATATTGGACACCCATCGGATTGTGATCTGGGAGTGTCAACGCGTATTTTTCGGTGTTCCAACCAAGTGGAATATACCTGGCAGCAAAATCGTCGGAGACTTGATGGATCAACCCTATGAAAACGCTGCTTTGGAACTGGAAGGACATCTCGAGGCATACTTGCAGAAAATGTGAGAAAGGATGTGCCAGTGCATGAAAGTCGTAGAAACCACGATCGTCGTCTCTCTGGAGCAGCCTCATGACAGCCGATACTTCGAGCTCTTGAACAATTATTTTGCGGCTTCCGAACGGGACGGCCGTGCTTCATCCATCGAAGAGAAGAAAAATATGATGGCCATTAAAGAAGAGATGGCGGTCTTATGCAATCGTAACCCGCGAAAGCTGGACGCACTCTCCGAAATCGTCTCAAAGGTACGGGAGTCACGCGAAAAAGCTGTTCTCATGACGAAGTCGACCGTTGTGGCCTCTGAGTTGGTCGCGTTTCTGGGTGAGATATTCGGTGAGAGAGTCATTTTGAACATTACCCAACATGACTCCGTGCATGAAGTGAATCAAATTATAGACCAGTTCGGCAAATTGCCGGAATCGGCCGTACTGCTTTTGACGGATTCCTCAAATGCGGGGTGGGATGTAACGGCGGCGAACCATTTGATCCATTACGATTACCCGCAGAAAGCCACGGATCTGATGGGGCGGAATAACCGGATCTCGAGACAAACATCCCAGCATTCGAAAGCAACCCTCTATTACCTGATCACTTCCGGACGAATCGACGAGTTCGAATATCTGCAGTCTAAAACGTTTGACTAAGAGTTTTGAGTCCTCAAATAAGGCAATATCGGCGAGTAACACTTGGACGAGAACAGCGGTCGCAAAAATCCACGAAAACTGTCGGGGGTCAAGAATTTGATCCCATTCCCGTTTTGTGACAAGAACATTGTCTCATTCCCGACGGAGTGGACGGAGGGGACATTAAACTAACGGGCAGTTTAACGTGGTGAAAGTAGAATACTTATGTTAAGTTGCTGGACAGTTTAGAAATGAGTAAATCGCTATATTTATACATCACAACATGTTACAATTTACCAGTAAGAAAGGGATGAGAACAATGTAATTACAAAAAAAGTAGATCCTCGTTCAAGATCACCACCTTTATTAAAAGTTTTGGGTGGTGTGAATTTTATCATTAGGAGGATCATATATGCATAATTACATTTGGTCTGGTATGAAAGTCAGATTACGACCTATTCTGTCCACCGATTGGGAGAAGTTTCATAATAACGATTTTGATTCCGATGGTGCTAGACTATGCGATGTAATACACTTTCCAAGATCCGAAGAAGGAACAAGGTCGTGGGCTACACATCAAGCATCAAATACATCCAACGGCGATAACGTTTCGTTAGCTATTGAAACTCTTGAAGGAATACTAATCGGAAGCATATCTGCTAATAGTTGTGATACACGCAATGGAACCTTCAAATATGGTGTTGCAATTTTCCGTGAACATTGGCGTAAAGGTTATGCTTCAGAGGCAGTAAAGATATTACTGCGATATTATTTAGAGGAACTGCGATATCGGAAAGTAAACGCACATGTCTATGCCTTTAATGAGGGTTCAGTTGCATTACAGGAGCATCTTGGGTTCGCTCAAGAAGGACGACTCAGAGATATGATTTTCACTAAGGGTCAACATTTCGATGAATTCGTTTATGGTCTAACAAAAAATGAATATGATAAAATGAAAGTGTAGGACATAAGGCTGCCATCAATGGCAGCCTTATTCGTTCAGCTAACGGGAGACGTTAGTTTAATCGAGTCATTCACGCAGTCTGCTCGTAGCAGACTGCGTTTTTCATTGCGGTCAACATTGTGTCGCTATACAGGTCAACTTTCTGGCGGGATGAGAAGTTTAGCATTAGGGGGCCAGACATAAAGGGAATGGGACAATGTTCTTGTCACTTATGGGATCAAGTTGTTGACTTCCGACACAAAGTTAGACATTGGCGCAGACAGACAAAAAAGCTCTTTTGTGACATATGTACAAAATACGGGTTTTGTGAAGAAGTAAATAAAAACATAAGTGAGACATTGCTTTAACTGTTCATGTTGCTGTTCATGTTGCTGTTCATGTTGCTGTTCATGTTGCTGTTCATGTTGCTGTTCAATTTGCATATTATCTTTGGTTTATGTTGTCGCTCACTGTTTCAACGAATACAATTTCATTTCACAAGTTCAGTTTAATCCCTGAGATCAACTAACTGCGGATTCTTTGATTACTTTGCGTAGATTAGATACGATCAGAAATGATTTAGTTTTGATGAATTATTTACAATCGATCTATAAACTATGATTCCATCGCTTGCCATACCAATTGGTTGGCGGCTTGAACTTGTGTATTGTATCCAATCTATTGGCCGCTGTAAATCGAATTCTTTGTAACACACTTTATAATGTAATTAATATCCAACATCCCCTTCATGTATTCATATAAGTTTACATAATATAAATTATGTTATCTTTATAAATTTAGCTTCCGATTCGGATACCTATTATGCCCTCTCATATGGTTTCAACAATCTTGCACGATAGAAATGAATATGGTAACTTTCAGCTTAGAGGTGAGCGTATTGCTTCAGACGTCATTTATTCTCCCAAATAGCAGCCCGGGTGAAATCATGGTTTTGACTAGTGGAATTAGCCAGACGACAGCTGGTTACTCGGTTGCACCTCAGATCCTTGATTTCTATCTCATTCATTTTGTAATATCAGGCAAGGGCGTCTTCTCGAACAGCGGACAACGTTTCGAACTTGGAGTTGGCGACCTGTTTATTATTTATCCGAATCAATTGGTAGCCTATGTGGCTGACAATACGGATCCGTGGAAGTATACATGGGTTGGTTTTACCGGTTCATATGCGCATGAAATGTTAAATGCTGTTGGCATCACTGAAGATTTACATGTATTGCATATCGATGAAGATGAACGAATTCCAAGTCTTTTCACTAACATCCATGACCACTTTCAGCCGAAAAACAATTTCTTTGATTTACCGACGGGAGCTTATTTAAGGCTTTTGCTTGTTGAATTCAGAAAAATAATGGAGAAAAATCAGCCAGTAGCGATGATTACGCATCAAGAAGGCTATTCAGCTGTTGAAAAATCGATCCGCTGGATGGTAGCACACTATAATCAGCAAATTACGATTGAACAACTGGCAGATTTAATGGGGTACCACCGCTCCTATCTGACCAAGCTTTTTACCAAATATACCGGTATTTCGCCAACCCAATATCTCTTTAAATTGCGCATGCAGCGAGCCCAGTCACTTCTTCTTAGTATTTTTACCATCGAACAGGTTGCCGCTTCCGTAGGATATCCCGATGCCATGTATTTTTCGAAAATGTTCAAAAAATGGTCAGGAGTCTCACCTAGCGTATATCGGCAGAAAATGAGAGAATGAAAGCCGGAAGCCCGTTCGGCTCCCGGCAGAAAAGCAATTAGAATGACACTGTTCAAGATATGTTAAAGAAGGTTTAATGCCGTTAACAATCTCTTTTGCGCCTAATTCGGGTTACGGCGTTGTGCCGGCAGGCGTCCAGAGAACGGCAGGACCTACAATGCCGCCCGTGCCCAACTCATCTAAATATCGATTGTTGACGGAGACGACAATATCGTTCTTCTGGCCGAACTTGATCACGCTGGATACATCGTATTCCCAAGGGATAACCGTTGCGATGCCGGTGGTCATAGGTTGAACTTCCTTCCCATTGATCCACACTCGCGGCGTTTCGTCGATGTCTCCGAACCAAAGCCGAATCGGCTTATCTTTATAGGCTTCAGCCACGTTGACTGAAGTTCGGTACCAGACTTCACCCTTATAATAACGCAAGCCTTGGCTGGTAAATGTTTCGGAATATGTCTTAAGCTTCATCCACGATTTCATGCCTATCCCTGGTTTCCATAATCCCAGCTTCGCGCCGTTTCCGCCCGGAATAAGCATAGCCGACCATTCGTCTGGGAGCTTTGCCACAATTCCGCTTCCGTTGGTAACCCGTTCATAAGCCTGCTCAATTTGGTACTTCCAGAAAATATCGATATATCCGCCCGCCCAAGGATGGATGATGACGGGAGAATGTTTCGCAGCCACCTTTAATTGCGCTTTGGCCTCATCGTAATATTGCTTTGCCTTCACAAAATTAAATTTGAGGTAAGCATCCCTCATCTTCGTAAACGCTTTCCCAAAATCGAACGCAACGCGTACCATCCGGATTCGCTTGGCGTATTTAGAGTTCGCAGGCACTTGTTTCTCCGCTTTGGACAAGGTGCTTTCCAAATTCGCCATCACTTCCGGAGTCAATATTTTCGAGAAATCGAATACAGCGCCCGTATAGTAATCCGCTTGAGCAAACGCATCTTCAAGCTTTCGAAAGTGATTCCACATCGGCTTTGCCGCCGGACCATAAAACTTGGAGAAATAGTCGGACAGCGTCTCTTGAACATCCAAATCCGGATTCCAGCTCAATTTCGCCATCAAATATAAGGAAGGTCCTTGGTAACCCCAAGACGGCAGGCCTTCGAAACGAAGCTGATTCATCCCCTCCTGTTTGAAATGATTCATTTCCTCTACGATTCTGTTAATTATCGAAAAAGGCATGCCAGGGTCAGCCAAATTGTACATATAGCTGTAGAAGGAGACATTAACGCCAAGCTTCTTCCAATCGTCGATGAGATCCTTCAAATAAGACCGTTCCCATGACATGCCGTTTTCCATCGAATGGATGCGCTCGACCGTGATCGGAGCAATAACAGGCAGAAGCTTAGGGTTAGGAATTTCCCGAACCGGCGCTCTCATATAGCGTAGATAAGCAAAGAACGCGATGCCGACATCGGGATACTGCGGCTCGATTTGCTCCAATACCAGATTGTAAAATTTAACATAGCGGTCAGTGATGGAGTTGGAGCCCATCAGCGGATCATAATCTTCCGCATCCCAGACCGATGTGCCAAAATCGTCGCCGTCATTCGGTCCGAGGTTCAAATATTTTGCATCGGGATTTTCTTCCAAGTACTTCAATGCCCCTTCAACGACGCAGATCAGCACTTCTGGTTTCGTGACATCGAACTGACTGGTAGGCTTTCCATTGACTTGAACATACAAATCTGGACGTTCCTGTACTGTGATCGTACAGGGGAGCCCGTGCCCGCCAAGAGCGACCGTGTTGTTACCCCTGCGATGCTGCAGCCACTTCTTTCCTTCAAACTCGTCGACGAACTCCATCGGTTCCTGGGAGAAAAGATAATCTATCCCTCCCACATACCGACTCGTCACACCCGGATGCTGAATCGTATTCTGCTCCTTCACTGTAATCGATTGCATGGATGGAACTTCCGTGCCTAATTCTCCGGGATTAAACCAACGAATGCCGATCTGCTCGAGCATCTCGTAGGCAGCGAACAGCGTGCCTCTGTCGGAAAGGCCGACGAGTTGAATGCTGTCTCCGCTGACGGATAGACGGAAGGAATCGGCATTCGTTCCCCCCTGGCGAATTTGTTCCAGCTGTGGATCGGGTGCAGTGCTTCCTACGTAAATTTTGATCCCAGTGGCGTTATTCGCATTGGTCACAACGGGCAGCTCCACCCCGGATATCTGTTTCAAATAGCTTTGCAGCTCCTGCGCCGCCTGCTTCTCCAGATCCGTTGCGGTCGGCGTTAAGACAACAGTTGCACGGCTTTCTCCCGCGACAACGAGATCAACACCTTTAATCGGTGCAACAGTGGGCTCGCGGTAATCCCCCATCAAATTGTTCGGAATACTCGATTCCTCTGCAGCTGCAGATCCAGCAGCATCGGCATAAGATGCAGGCGAAGTGACGGACATGAACAAGGAGAACAAAAGTACCAGACAAACAAAGAACGATGCTTTACGAGAAAGATTCTTCTTCATTTCAATCCTCCTATTTGTTATTTATTCAGAGCCACCGGAACGTTCAAAACAATAAATGACAGGCTTGGTTTCTGCCCCTCTGACGTGATGCGAGGTGAATGCTCCATACAAATTCCTCAACTTCCTTTATACCCTCAACGGTGCAACCTTCAGCGCTCTGCAGAACTAGCGGTTGCTTACTATAAACGAAGAGCTTGCCATCGGAAGCTCCGCCATCATTTAGAAGGATATCGAGAGTATGATTGGTAGAAGTAATTCCACTGATTTCAGATGCTCCCATAGAAATGTGTAACGTGGAGCCGATTAGAACCGGACGTTCATCGCTAACATAGCAAGGCGTAAACCGCAGTAATAGAGAGGCATGCGGCTGCAGAAGAGGAGTAACAAAGCTGCTGTCACCTATTCCGTAATAAGTCTCATCCCAGAATGACCATATGTGATAAGATTCCCCGAGCCGATCCAACCGGTTGCTGTTTAAAGCTATTGAGGCGCCTTCGTCTTCCGCGTTCCAAAGCAACAAAGAAGCAAATGAACCCCATTCGCGATTCGCAACAAATCCAAAGCGTTGATGATTCAGATCCGTGCCCGCATGCAGTGACTGTGCTCGTTCAGGTGCTGGAGGCGTCAAGATTTCAAAACTGCGCCACGCATTCGCATAGACTGGTTTTTCTAATGGATCGGATATAAACTGCATGCCTCCAAGCAAACCTGCAAACCCGTGCCAAGTCCGCCATTCTTCCAAAGTCAGGCTGTCGCCAACTTCCATGGGAGTTCTTTTCACGCTTGATTGCGGACGGATCATGGTGTAGGTTACGTCCGGATCATTGGCAAAAAAGATTCCATTGGCTGCCGCAGTTTTACCCGTTGCCCGAATCGCTTCAAGGATCGTGCATGGCGTATGTGCCGTACTCCATACATCAACAGAATCAGGTCCGATCCGGCAAGCGTCGGCAAAGCCCATAATTCCGCGAGTAAAACCTGAACAAGCCAGCAAATAATCTTCTTCTCCTATTTCCTCTCGAAGCAACCGGTAAAATGTTCGATAGGCTTGCAGTCGAGTCTTCTTACTGTCGTAAAAGCGGCAGTTGTCTGAAATGGTATTGTAGTCCGTTTTATAATACGTGAATCCTTCCCGTCTATGGTCGCGCACGATGTCGCGCATGAACGTCTGGACCTCCGGATGAGTCGGGTCCAACCAATGAGTCGTTGCTCCCCAAGTGTCATCCCCCAGTTCCAATTCGCCTATGGCATTTCGTTGAAACCAGTCCGGGTGCTCTCCCAAATAACCCAACGAATCGTGCATGGCCAGAGGTGCCAGCCAAATGCCCGGCTCCGCACCGGCTTCCCGGATCTTATGGACAAGGGGCGCCCATCCACCAGAAAACTTGTCGTTGCACCGCCAGTCACCAACCTTTTTCTCGAAGCCGTTGTCGATTTGGATAACCTGCACGGGTGTTCGATCCTTACGCTTATTAAATTGTTGGACAGTTGCTGCAATGGTGTCTTCGGTAATATCCCAGCGAAGATCGTACCAACTGCACCACCCATACTTCGCTCCTTGATGAGTCCGGCTTCCGTGGGTTGTGCTCAGCCATTTAAAAAGCGTGTCGACTGCTTCATCATAGGGCCTTGCAAGGATCATCACTTCTTGCGAATGACGGGTTTCTCCCGGTTCTATTCGAACATCGCTCATTTCACTGATGATATCTAGACGCATTTTCCCATTGTTAACTTTGCAGTCAAACCGAACATCCGCTTCAGGCTCGCCTACGGCGCCCATCGTTAGCCCAATCTCCCCGGCCTCCGTATACAGCGTCACAAAATCTTTGTACGACCTCCAACGCCCGTCAATGAAACGCTCTTCGGTTGGAAGCTTAAAAGGAACTGCGGCGTTCATGCTTTTCCAAAACTCGATCGTATCTTCGTTAGCACTCGTAAGGGTCTGGCCTAAATGGCCGACTCTCTTATCATGTGAAATCGGTGAAAGCAGCCAGGCTGAAGGATCGCCATCACAGCAAAGTGAATCGTCTGACGATCTGGCCAGAACGATTTCCTTTAAACGAACATTGTCTTCCGTCCCGTTAGTTACACTAGCTCGCAACGTGATTGCTGACAGATGATCAAGGCAGCTGAGCGTCCAAGCGAGCGTCAACCCTTCACTATTCTCGCGGCGCCAAGTATAGTCGATCGCTTCTCCGACAGGAGTCGACCGGCTCGTGCAGCTATGTAACACGTTTCCCTCCGTTCCAATTGTCAATTTCTTTTCTCGTTTTCCAACCAAAACCGTCGCTTCGCGAACTGCTTCCTTAAATGTAATTTGATCTGAGTCGAAGCCGAATCGATTGGAATCCACCTTTACGTTCATTCTGCCGGCCTTGATGTCATTATTCATTTTCATTGCTCTCCTTTCTGGAATGTGTAACCAGAGACATTTGCTTGTTAAGCGCTTTCATGTAAACTTCATTTTCATTTAAACATAAATCGAATCACTTTCAGATGGATAAAACGCGCAGCTTTATGGAGTATTGTCTTCTAGGAGCTTGAGAAAAGAAAAGGCCAACCAGAAAGGATGGTTGACCTTCGTTATATCGCCTAACCGGAAATCTCGTTATTTCCGTGCCAACATGCATCGCCATTTCCCGTATTTCACTTTGCAATCACCTGTTTGATATAACGGGATCTAATAAGCAAGAAATAAACCATCTGTATGAGAACGAATGTCCCCAGCACCATGAATGATTCTTTCATGAATGAATAGCCGAACATATGCTGCAACGAGGTTAACGCAACCCCTCCATGTATTGTGGCTACTACAATCGGGACGAAAAACAAGATGAGAAGCTGGTTGGTCAGTATCTTAGACAATTCCCCATCGGTTAACCCTAATTTCATGATGGATCTAAACTTTACTTTATCATCTCCAAGGTCAGCGTATAGTCTAAAGTAAAGGAAGCTGCCTGCTGCAACGAAGAACACGGCACCGATAAAGAGTCCGATGAATAGTACTGCGCCGAAGCCTTGATTCATCTGATGCAATTCATAGGCGGTGGACATAAAGTGATTACTTCCCATGGACAATTTCTTCGTGAGATTCTCTCCAACCTCTTCCGTTTGCTTCATGTTGGCAACGTCGAAAGCATAGAACATTTCTAATTTGCCATGATTCAGCTTATCGAACAAAGAATCCGAGACGACATAATATTTACTGAATAGTGGAAGCGTAACGGATGTAAGGCTTCCTAGAGGTTCAAGAGCAATATTCCCGTTTTGTAATCTAACTCCCTCTACTTTACCCTTATCTTTATTTTCTGACATGGAATTTGAATATTGAACCATCATTGATTGATCATCCTTCAGGTTAACCGTTTGTTCACCGGCCGCGATTGCGATGGCGTTAAATTCCGAAGCCTTCACTACAGTTGTTATTTTAACCGAATCGGCTATTCGCTGCTCTGACATAGCCGCTTGAAGCCGTTGATATTTAATATTTTCTGCTTGAAGCGCAGTCTGGATTGTTCTAAGATCCTCATCTGCTTTCTTTTCATTGCCAACGTAGGCCGTATATTCGAAAGCAAATGGATTCTCGTTCACCATAACCTCTGTCGACATGGTCTTAAACCCGACTAACGAACCGATCGCAGAGAAAGCAACCGTCGATAAAATAGCGACCATAAAGAAGGTGCGGGCATTGTCCTTCATCCGGTAAGCCAAATCCGAGAGGAACAGCATATTCGTTTTGCGCCAGAAGAACGTGCGGTTATTTTTGCTTTTGTGAATGACGTAAACGCTCAATTGGGTAAACAAGAAATAAGTCCCTACGATAACGACCAGCGTTACCGGAATCATGGCGTAGAAGACAAATATGCCTTTCACTATTAAAGCAACCGCATATCCTCCGCATAAAAGCAATACGGCAAACCAGGATAATGTAACGGACGACTTCGGCTCTGTTCTCGGCATGCTGCTGCCCTTAATTAGGTCAATGAGTTTATTGGCTCTTAAAATGACCACGGTAAAAAAAGAAATCACGACGAATAAGCCCGCGAACGCTGCGAAAGTCAAAATGATCGCTTGATTGGGCATATAAAATGGCAAGCTCTGATCCAATTGAAGGAAGTTCTGGGCTGCGAGCAGCATAATTTTGGAGAATACCAAACCTAGCATGATTCCGGATACAATTGCGAAGAAACCGATCAGCACGTTCTCAAGAAATATCATCGCACGCAATTGCGTATGAGTCATCCCGAGCATAATCATCAACCCGAATTCTTTCTTGCGCGTCTTTAAGAACGCGCTCATGGAATAAAGGACAAAGAAAAATGAAAAGACGTAAATAAGCCCTTCCGCGAAGTGCATCCCGGTGATAATGTTCTTATGGATCGTTCCTCCCGTCAAATCAGGATGGAAAGCGAACACGGCATACATGAAGAATACCATAACAGAGAACGCGCTGCTGAGGAAATACGCCCCATACGTACGCTTATTGCGCAGCACATTATTAAACGCGAATTGACGAAAGGTCATGCGCATTCCCTCCTAACAACGAAAGGACGTCAATGATTTTCTGGAAAAAAGCTTGTCGGTTATCTCCACAATTAATCTCATTAAATAGTTGGCCGTCCTTAATGAAGATGACTCGATGACAATAACTTGCCGCTACCGCGTCGTGGGTCACTAACATCATGGCCGTGCCTTCGGTACGGTTAATAGTGCTCAGTGTTTCCATGACATCCCGGGCCGACTTCGAATCCAGGTTTCCCGTAGGCTCGTCCGCGAACAGAAACTTCGGCGAGTGAATCATCGACCTGGCAATCGCTGTCCGTTGTGCTTGGCCTCCGGATATCTCATAAGTACGCTTCTTAAGAATCGATTCGATACCGAGTTTCTTGGCAATTGCGGCTACTTTATCCTCCATGACCTTTACCCGTTCGCCGTCCAAGGTCAAGGGAAGTACGATATTTTCTTCAACCGTAAGCGTGTTAAGCAAGTTGAAATCCTGGAATACGAAGCCCAATTCCTTGCGGCGAAAACGTGCTAATTCCTTCTTCTTTAACTTGTGAGGATTTTTCCCGTTAATGAGCACTTCCCCAGTAGTCGGTGTGTCTATCGCAGCAACCAGATTAAGCAGCGTTGTTTTGCCGCTTCCGGATGGCCCCATAATCCCAACGAATTCACCTTGCTCTATCGATAAACTTATATCCGTCAAGGCGCGGGATGGAACCTTCCCTCCATAGATTTTATTCAGTTGGTGAACGCTAAGCATCTCCATCGATAAACTCTCCTCTTCAACGTGCAGTCCATTATCAGGTTCTGTAACGAGTGTAATGGACGAGAAGGATTTGCCCAATCGATTTGCCTTTCAACTTCATTACATCTTTGTAAGATAAGAAGAAAAGATCAATCGGACAGTCGTTCCTTCGCCGACCTCCGAATCAAGCTCGACCCGATGACCGAGGCGATTGGCTATCTCCTGCACAAAATAAAGCCCCATACCCGTGGATTCCCGAAACATTCGACCGTTATCACCGGTATAGAAAGGTTGAAACACTCTTTTTCTATCCGATAAAGGAATGCCGATTCCGCGGTCGCGTATTTCCAGAATGGCCTCTTTACTCGTTGTCGATGAAGAAAACGTAACTTTCTGATGGGAATCCGCCGAATATTTAATGGCATTAGTAACTAGCTGGCCGATCATAAAAGAAAGCCATTTGGCATCACTTTCAACGATTAATTCAGGCTCTACTTTTAACTCAGGATAGACTTTGCTTCCTATGAATAACCGTTTGTTCTCATGGATAATACTCTCAACGACGGCTCTAAGCGACACGGCTTCGACCTTGAAATCGCGTTCGAAGGTTTCCAGACGTGCGGCGTATAATACCGTTTCGAGCCCTTTTTCCATCCGATCCGTTTCTTCGAGAATGCTTGCGGACCGTGTATCTTTCGTTTCCTCCATCATTAATCGGATAACGGAAAGAGGCGTCTTCATCTGATGGACCCATTGATTCATGAAGGTAAGATGGTCTTTACGGGTTTTCTCCCCCAATCGAAGCTGTTGCTGGTAATGCCCATATTGTGTTTGCAACAGTTCATTGACCGCATCGGATAATGGAGTATAGCCGCCCCCTTGAATGGAGTCTGCCAACGTTTCCATAGGATCGGATAATCTTCGGTATAACGATTGATGAGATACGTAACGGTAAATTAAATAACCGGTGAGCAATACAAGTCCGAGAAAGATGGAATAAAGAGCCGTAAGCATATTTCGATAGCCGTCGAGCCAATAAATGAGAAGGACCAGAAACAATTGAACGATATGAAGGATAACAAGCGGCATATGCTCGCGGAAGAAGAGTTTCATGGCTTAGTCCCTATTGTCCCATGCGATCTGGAGTCTATAACCAGCTCCCCGCACGGTTTCAATCCCGTTGTCAATTCCGATTTCCTGAAGTTTCTTCCGTAACCGGGTTATATTTACATTCAGAGTGTTCTCGTCGACGAATGCTTGATCATCCCATAACTTCTCTAATAAGGCTTCTCGGCTAACGACTCGAGGAGATTGCTGAATGAGAATTTCCAATAACACGGCTTCTTTCTTGGTCAGTTGGTTATTGTTGCCGTTCAATTCCATCTCCAATCGCTCGGGATAAAGAAATAATCCGAAAAGCTTAACGATTCTTTCCTCCGTATTCGGAGCATATTCACCGTAAGCACGTCTCATTTGGCTGCGAATCTTGGCCATTAACACTTCAAGATGAAATGGTTTTGTTATGTAATCGTCGGCACCGTATTCTAATGCCATTACCTGATCCATCTCGCCCGACCTGGCGGAAATGAATAGGATTTGGCACTTGGATAACGCCCGTATTTGCCTGCACCAATAGAAGCCGTCGTACTTAGGCAAGTTGACGTCCATTAATACGAGATGCGGATCGTAGGATTGGAAAAATTCAACGACTCTGTCGAATTCCTGAACTACCCCGGTATCATATCCATACTTCTCAATATTCGACTTGAGTATGGCCGATAGCTTTGGGTCATCCTCGCAAATCATAATGCGCTGCAAAGAAATCATCCTTTCGAAAATACCCGCAAGAGAGCCACCTGTTACAAAGTGTCTTTCTTACGGGCGCTATGTAAATGACATTATTTCAGCTTTTCTTCGACCGAACGGATCTTCTGTTCCATCGTACCCTTCTTATCTCTGCGGTCATCAGCAGCAACATAATCGCCTACGCTGGGTGTTCCGGTTCCTAGAGGGACGATTGTCACTTGTACGATGGCCATTAAGAAACCTCCTATCCAACATTATTTTAATAAGCGCGGGGTTGTAAAATAAAATCGGGCTTTACATCGCGTTCCTCGAAGCTATGATTCCATATGGGAGTAGCGGCTGGCGACATCGGCGGAATTAACCAAGACCATCGCGCGTTTACGTTTCGTCCGTTATCTTGCTCTCGTTTCATAAAACGCATGAATTGTTCAGCGGCTGTATGATGATCGACTATGCTAACTCCGTTTAGCTTAAAGGAATGAATAACGGCCGTATTGAGTTCGAGAAGCGCCCGGTCTTTCCAAAGCGATGTATTGGTAGAGCGATCTAAGCCCATCAAGTTCGCGATTGCAGGCAGCTCGTTGTAACGGTCGACATCCGCTAAGTTTCGCGCTCCGATTTCCGTACCCATGTACCAGCCGTTAAATGGTGCCGCGGTATAACGTATGCCGCCTATATCCAGAACCATATCCGATATTATCGGTACCGCATACCATCTCAGACCCAGCTCATTGAAATTCTCGATATCCGGATGAACGAAATCAATTTCCTTAATGTGTGAATCCGGAATTGGAAACCACTTAGGCTGACGGTCTGCTATTTGAACGACAAGGGGTAAAATATCAAACCGAGTCCCCCTGCCCGTCCATCCCAAGCACATGCATTGTTCTGTAAAGTCCACTGAAGCCGGATCGCCAATAATTCCATCGGCAGTCACATAACCCGCGTAACGTATGAGCTGATGATTCCAAATTCGGATTCGCCGTCCATCGGATTCGGGTGCGAATACCGTAATTACCGGGCGAATCCGGCCATCATTCGTAGCATAAGCAACATGTCGGAGAAGCGCCTCTGCTATGGCTTCTTCCGTATCCGCACCTCTTTCGTCTATAACCTCAAGGGATTCCCAGAACAGTCGACCAATACATCGGCTGTTGTTGCGCCAAGCAACTCTTGCTCCGTAAGTCAATTCCTCGATCGTATGCGTATAAGTGCCAGTCTTACGTCCGCAATCAACAATTGCGGCTATTCGTTCATCTCTCTCTTCAATAGAACGCCCTGATTCTTCGTAGAACATCTGTATGAAAGTCAGGGCTTCATGCTCAACGAATTTACCATAGTTAACTGCATTAATCATTTAAGTACCTCTTTTAGTTTACATAATTATTATTATGTTATTTAGTTGATCTTTTCTTCTTCCGATCGATAATGATGCCAACCACCCACACGATCGTTGCTACAATATAGATTGGAATAACAATGACAACAAGCGTGGCGAAATCAGCGAGATCATCCCAGCCGCCATTGCCTTTCATAACCTCAACTAGAAAGATAATACACCCGAGCACATAGAGCGCCAATGCCCACCATCTTCTTTTCCAAAGAGCGATTATCGGAATGATCAATAGAAATATCCAAATGAACACATATCCCGGACCTTGCATGGCTTTTCCTCCTTGAACTTTCAGGGTTCAAACGACCAATAACTTCATTGTATCAAAATACCCGGCGCAAACGAAATGACACGTTCAATCTAACCCAATAACTTGCATCAAGAAATTTGGTATACTTGGTAATAAGAAATACGCGTCGGAGAAGGGGCATTCTATGAACCTGCAAAAAAAGAAAGACCGCGAAGAACTCGACTTAAGAATTCCAAGGATGCCTTGGTACGTCGAGAAGTTCGTCAATTATAAACTTCCCGATCTCTCTCCATCTTCCCTGCTGGAATACGTTCGCGATTACGAAGCCTTCTTCTCCTGGTTTATGGCGGAAGGATTAACCTCGGCGGATAAAATGAGCGGCATCCCTCTTGAGGATTTGGAACGTCTCCATATGGACAGCGTTGATAATTTCCGGATGTTCCTCGCTACGAAACGGGACAACGCCAACACGAAGACGACGATATCCCGCAAGCTGTCTTCTCTTCGTTCCTTATTCCATTATTTAAGCCAAATCGCCGAGGACGAGAACTTCTATCCATTGCTTAAGCGCAATGTCATGGCCAAAGTGTCGATCAAGCGTACACAGAAACCTAAAGATACCGCAGCCAAATTGGAAGGCAAGCTTCTACAGGAGCAAGAGATTATCGAATTCATTAACTACATTAAACAAGATTACGCTCATGACGCCGCTGCCAACAAACAAGCGATTTATGCCCATGAACTCAATCGGATTCGCGATTGCTGCATCGTAAGCCTGATTCTTAACTCAGGTCTGCGGGTGTCTGAACTCGTGAACTTGAACGTCGACGATATGGACTTCAAGAAAAGGCTCGTGTACGTGCATCGCAAAGGAAAGAACGACGATACGTTCAAGACTCCCGTCTACTTCAGGCAGGAAGCGGTAAGCGACTTAGAACAATATCTGGGCCAACGCGAAACCAGATACAAAGCCCCGAAGAAGGAAAAAGCGTTATTCTTGGCCATCGCCAATGGGAAAAAAGAAGGTTCACGCATGACCAAAAGAGCCATTCAAGAGATGGTCATGAAATACGCCAAACGTTTCGGTAAGCCGTATTTGTCCGTTCATAAGCTCCGGCACTCTTTTGCCACCGACTACTACTTAAGCAACGATCTTTACAAAACTCAAGAACAGCTCGGCCATGCTTCGCCGGAAACAACGCAAATTTATGCCCATCTTACCGATAAAACGATGGCCGAAGCCATCGATCGCCGCAAAGCGGACGGTTAATTTCTTAGTAAATGATAGATGCTACAAGTTAAACTCTCGTCAACTACAATGAGGAATCGAGGTGCGCGAATGGAATATCGGATCGAGAAGGACTCGCTCGGAGAGGTTCAAGTCCCTGCCGACAAACTTTGGGGCGCCCAAACGGAACGCAGCTTGACCAATTTTCGGATCGGTACGGAGAAAATGCCGCTCGAGCTTATAGCCGTCTTTGCCATATTGAAGAAAAGCGCGGCTATCGTGAATCTCGAGCTTGGCAAATTAAATGCCGAGAAGGCCCAAGCCATTATTGCCGCTGCCGATGAAGTCATCGCGGGGAAATGGGATACGCACTTCCCTCTTGCCGTTTGGCAGACGGGAAGCGGAACGCAATCGAACATGAACGTAAACGAAGTGATTGCCAATCGCGCCAATCAGATCCTTGCCGAGCAAGGCAGCAAGCAACGCGTCCATCCGAACGATGACGTAAACCAATCTCAGAGCTCCAATGATACTTTTCCGACTGCGATGCACATTGCCGCTATGCTTGCCGTTCACGATCACGTTCTCCCTGCCGTTAGAAAACTGAAAGAGACTTTGTCGCTGAAAAGCAAACAATTTTCCGACGTCATCAAGATAGGCCGGACTCACTTGCAGGATGCAACCCCGCTGACTCTAGGTCAGGAAATGAGCGGTTGGGTCCGGATGCTCGACAAGACCGAACGGATGATCCAGGAAAGCGCGGAAAGCTTAAGGGAATTGGCTATCGGTGGAACGGCGGTCGGTACGAGCATTAACGCTCATCCCCTATTCGGTTCTAAGGTTGCTGAGCAAATTAGCCGATTAACCGGGAAAACCTTCGAGTCCGCGGTCAATAAATTTCATGCGCTTACGAGCCACGATGAGCTTGTCTACGTTCACGGGGCACTCAAAGCGTTAGCTGCCGATCTGATGAAAATTGCCAATGACGTCAGATGGTTGGCTAGCGGGCCTAGAAGCGGAATTGGCGAAATTACGATTCCCGCCAACGAGCCAGGCAGCTCCATTATGCCGGGCAAAGTGAATCCTACCCAATCGGAAGCGTTAACGATGGTTGTCGCTCAGGTCATGGGTAACGACGTCACGATCGGCATTGCGGCTAGCCAAGGCAATTTCGAGCTTAACGTCTTTAAGCCGGTCATTATTTTCAATTTCTTGCAATCCACGAGACTGTTGTCCGACGCCATCCATTCTTGGAACGACAATTGCGCCGTTGGTATTGAAGCGAACTTAGCGGTCATCCAAGGACATCTCGAACGATCGCTTATGCTTGTAACAGCGCTGAGTCCTCATATCGGATATGAGAATGCGGCAGCCATTGCCAAGGCAGCTCATAGTAAGGGACTCACCCTGAAAGAAGCGGCGCTCGAGAGTGGATTATTAACCGAAGCGCAATTCGACGAGATCGTTCGCCCAGAGCAAATGATTCATCCGCGTTAAAGCAAAAAGTGAGGGCGGTTTGCCCTCACTTTTTGCTTTTCTTGCTTGCTATCCAGAAGACAAAAATGATTATTGGAATAAGGATAAACCAAGGGATATTGATGGAGCTTTGGGTGAAAATAACGAACACTGTAAGAACGATAATGCCGACGATAAGATAAAGACAGCCTCTTCCGAAAGTTTCCAAATCGACGCTCCTTTCGCACCGAGCCCGCTTAGTTGCATTGACCCGTTAGGGTAACGATACCATTTTATACTCCGAACGAATAAAACATGACCACCAACATCAGGTTTGCAAATAAAGCTGGGAAAGCTTCTTCGGAGCTTGCCGTAAATAAGCTTCAATGATTAATTGAGAGACTTCATCCCAATCGCGAATTTGGCTTGCTTTAACGGATACCCAGCCGTGCTGACCGATGTAGGGTGTTTTGTAGTAACCGCCCTTCGCGACAAGGAGCTGCTGAGTTTCTTTATCGGTCTTGATGCTCATCCCCGGTCCAGCTTCCCCTTCTCCCTCTCCCATCATTAAGAAAGTTTTCCCTCTTACCTGCGCGATGGAATGGCCGAACCCGTCAATCTTCTCTTCCACTTCCGGCAACTTGGAGAACGTTCCCCTCGCTTTGCGAAGCATTGCCAATCCCTCCGCAGACTTCAAACCCGAATGAGACACCTCTATACCCTCTTTCGTCACCATTTTTTTGATTACATAATTCGTATTGTACAACAAAAAAAGCCTGACCGGTTCCTCCTTCCTCCATGCCGTGGAACCGATTAGGCGATATTATTTTATTTCACGATTTCCCTGTTCCTTATTTTCACGCCGTAAGAAAGCTTCTCCAAGTATTTTAACTGCGACTTGTCATAATTACCGCCCCTTTTAACGATTTGATTGTTGAGGATATAGTAAGGAGAGAAAGACATCCGGATCTGCCCTTGCGCTAGCTTCAAATGAAGGAGCCCCGTTTCCGCCTTCCGGTTGCGAACATAGTCGGGGAATAGAAAATTGCCGATGGAATAGGCTATAGGTTTACCTTTGTAGATCTCAAAGCCCTGAAGCACGTGCGGATGACTCCCCACGATCGCATCGGCGCCGGCATCGATCATCTGCCTAGCCATAGCCCGTTGCCAAGCTTCGGGACGATTGTTCTTCTCGACGCCCCAATGGATATAGACGATCAGATAGTCCGCCCCGACTTGTTCCCGTCTGATCGCCTGCATCATTCGGCTCGTCTCATAAGCTTCTGCCACGCCTGCATGATCGTTTCGTGCGAACCAATTTCCCGAAGGGAGAAATCGGGAGAATGCCGCTATCTTGATAACGTTCCCGTTGACGAGAAACGTTCTGGCAGAATAAGCTTCTTGTTCATTTTTGCCGGCGCCTACGTAAGGAATTCCGTAGCTGTTAAGGTTCCTGAATGTGTCGAATAGCCCGGGTTGCCTATAATCGAGAACGTGATTGTTGGCCACGGAAACCAAGTCAAACCCGGCATGTTTAATTCCCGCAAGCGAAGCTGCGTCGGATTTGAAATTGAACAACTGTACGTTGTCTTTACGACTGGCGTTCGTAACCGATGTTTCAAGATTCGCAATCGCGAGATCGGCTTTCGATACTTCCGACTTGACGTTCCGGAATGGAAAATCTGGCCCCTTACGCTGAATAGCGCGTTTGACGGAGCCATCCATCATCGTGTCTCCAGCGAATACGACGTCAATCGGTTTATTTGGCTCGTTTGTCCCGTTTAGGTTCGAATAAGCGAGCATTGCGGCTAAGATCATTTGTTGGATCAAATCTACTCACATCCAATACCTTCGTTTTGTCTTTTATCATGCACCTCCTAACCATTTTCCATTAAACAAGATGATTGCATTTTAAAATGACTCATGATATATTTCTAATGTTCGATGATATTCGAAATTAGAAAATGAAGAGAGGGACTTCTATGTCGGTCACGTCACGGGAAACCAATCCGATAGCGGAGCAGCACGCCATGCGAGAAGGTTTGGTTACGCTATTGCTCGGCATCTCAATTGTGCTTGTTATTATGAATACGATGATGTTTAATCTAGCGCTGCCAGACGTATCGCTCGCTTACCATTTGACGGCTTCTTCGACTTCGTGGATCGTTACGGGTTATTCTATCGTATTCGCGATCTCATCCATTACTTACAGCCGTTTATCCGATTTCGTTCCGATCAGATGGCTTTTCATCATCGGAATACTGTCCCTCAGTCTCGCTGCTATAGCCGGGTTATTCAGCAACAGCTTCATTATGCTGCTTATTGTTCGCATCCTGCAGGCATCGGGAGCGGGTTCGATACCGGCTTTGTCTTTAGTCTTGATTTCCCGATATGTACCTCTCGAACGTCGAGGCAAAGCAATGGCTACGATCATGTCGGCAGCTTCTCTAGGGTTAGGCCTTGGTCCTGTCGTTGGTGGAGCAGTCGTTGAGTATCTGGGTTGGCATTACTTATTCGTTGTAACTGCGATAACCTTATTATTAGTGCCTTTCTTTTCATTACTCATTCCTAAGGAAAAACCAGCAAAAGGGTCATTCGACGCACTTGGCGCACTTTTCATTGGAGTAGGGACGACCGGCTTGCTGCTTTATTTGACGAACCATTCATGGATTGCGCTTGTTTCCGGAATTATTGCGCTCATTTTGTTCGTCGTGCGAATTCGATCTGCGAGAGAACCTTTCGTGCTCCCTTCGCTTTTCCGCAATCGGTCATACCTAACACTGGGTGCAGTCGGAATCGCGGCGTATCTATGCAGTTTTGCGACCCTATTCCTCATGCCGCAAATTCTAGTCCATCAGTATAGCCTAAGCGCCATCGAAGCAGGCCTTGTTATTTTTCCCGGCTCGTTATTGGCGATGTTAATATCAAGGCGGGTTGGACGTATTATTGATGTCCGAGGAAATGGCTCAATCATCCGTTACATTCCCTTGCTCGTACTTACATCCGTAGTTTTATTCGCCTTGTTCGAAGGCACTTCTTATCTTTCAATTATGTTTATCTACATGTTAATGAGCATCGGATTCACTTTCTTGACGAGCAGCATTTCTAATGAAATGTCACGTATACTGCTCCCATCGCAAATCGGATCCGGACTCGGATTGTTCCAACTGCTCCAATTTTTCAGCGGAGCATTCGGGGTCGCGACGACGGCAAGCGCCCTTGTTTGGCAGAAGGACCTTACGCTTTCACAAGCTTACAGTAATATTTATTGGGGTATGGCGATCATCGTCGTAATCTCGATCGGTTGTGCCTACTTCTACCTGCGTTCAACTTCACGTAAGCTCCTAACTTCATAATAGTTCTGCGCAATAAAAAAGGGAGATCACTGTCTGAATGACAGCGGGTCTCCCTTTGCGTATCGATGAATTTATAACCTTCACAACGTTCTTGTCGTCCCTTCCATATTCCCAATAATTAGCGTGTGGGTCATTCCAATAAACAAACCCGTTTCGACTACGCCCGGTATGGATCTGATCTTCTGATTCAAATCCGATGGATCATTAATCACATTAAATATACAATCGACGATGAGATTCCCGTTGTCTGATATCCATTCCTTGTCATTATGCCTCCGGATCAATGGTTTGCAATTGAGAGCTTCTAAGTGCTTAAGCGTTAATTCGGATGCAAAAGGTACGATTTCAACAGGCAATGGAAACTGGCCGAGCTTGTTCACAAGCTTCGACTCATCGATGATAACAACGAATTTCTTGCTGTTGAACGCCAGAATCTTTTCTCTTAGGAGGGCTCCGCCCCCTCCTTTAATCAGATTCATATCGTGATCAACTTCATCTGCTCCATCGATCGTGATATCGATTTCCTTAACCTCGGAAAATGGGATTATAGGTATTCCTAGTTCTTTAGCGAGTTTTTCCGAGTTTTTAGAGCTAGCCACTGCCGTAATCTGAAGACCATTCTTAACGTATTCGGCTATTTTTCGGATAGCCAAAGTAGAAGTCGAACCTGATCCGAGGCCTACGACCATTCCATTATCAATAAGCTCTACAGCTTTTTCCGCAGCGACCCTTTTGGCAATCAGAACAATCACGCCTTTCTTTTAGTTTAATCGTATTTAGGGACTCGATAACTATATTATGAATTAGATCTCAAACCTTCATGGACAACGCTCAATAATTGTTCGACATGGTCAGGATAACAAGCAATGATGTAAGGCTCCTCACTCATTCCAACAATAGAATTCCCTTCGAAATCTAGGACAACACCCCCGGCCTCCCTCGCCATTAAGATTCCGGAGTACAGATCGTCCCCCTCAGAATTATAAAGGACAATACCATCAAGATCGCCTTTGGCAAGCATGCACCACTGTAACGTTGGCGCCCATAAACGCAGCATTCTCTTGAAAGTTTTGTCGATGTGTTGTCTTAGATATAAAGCTCTAGAATCGTTTTGAACCTTATGACCTTGTATCCAACCTATATTACCTTTGTTGAAATTCATGGTTTTCTTGACTTGAATCTTCTTATCGTTACAATAAGCTCCATCAAGAAGGCTTGACACGAACATTCTGTCCGTCATAGGTTCATATACGACTCCTAAGACAGGCTCTTTTTGGAACATCAACGTAATGGAAATAGCAAACACAGGCAGACCTATTGCATAATTATTAGTTCCGTCTAACGGGTCTATTAACCAAAGCCACTCTGAACTCTTTCCGTTATCGCCGATTTCTTCACTATGTATTTGATGACTTGGAAAAGCATTCTGAATGTGATATAAAATAAGTTCCTCAATTAGATGATCAACTTCAGTAACCACATCGCCAAAGCTACCCTTCGTGTTTATTTGCTCGATACGGTCAAATCGTTCTCTAGCAATTTGTCCAGCTTGCCTAGCTGCAGTAAGAGCTAATTCCTTAGCAGCATGAATGATTTAACCATCTAAGGATATATTAGTCATTTCTATTCTCCTCAATGTTCATTTCCAGCTTGCGGCTTCTAGTCTTCATTCCAAGGCTTTCATAGAATCTGATAGCCTCTTGGTTAAACTCCGATACCCCTAATTCAATGCTTGTGGCTGCTATTTCTTTTCCATAGGACATGATTGAGCTGAATAGCAATTTCCCTAGTCCCTGTCCCCTTACCTTCTCGTCTACGCAAAAGTCGTCAATAAAAATGTATTTTCTTCGTTTATAGATCGCACGGTATGGAGGTTCGTCTATTCTAATTACGGCGTAGGCTACAACCTTTTTTTGTTCATCATCTTCTACAACTAGGATTTGAGATCGTTCCTCTTTAATCAGTTTTCGAAAATAAGGTTCACCCATTGGACAAGGATCAGGTGAATATAGATCTGGGCGCGCTATGACATGGATTTCATGTATTTGCCTCACCAGTTCAGCAACATCATGATAATCTTCATTGTTCGCGAAACGTGTGATGAAGCTCATTTTAACCTCCATTTATCATCTATACTTTAATGGTATGACCAACTTAAGCCCAGACCATGTATCGTCCACTGCGCAAACTTTAACATCAACTAAGTGATTTTCTATCGCAATATGCCTAATCAAGTCTTCATTCACATCGGTTGGCACCTTAGATGATTTCTTAGGCCACGAAACCCAGATCATACCTGATTTGCTCATCTGGTTCTTAGCTGCAATAATTAACGCTTCGCACTCCGTCTTTGAGGTGACAAAAATATGTATAAAATCAATGTGATCTACATTCGGTTCTACCCGCTCAATTGCAAAAGGTAAGTCCCCGAGCAGTTCCCAGTAATTTGCGGGTTCATTAATAATACAAATTATATTTCCTTCTTTAATTCCAAGCTTTTTGACTAAAGGCGTTCCAGAATAACCTGCACTCACGGATCATTTCTCCTCTCTTAATCACTTATAGATTCTAAATACTGATATCCTATTGTTCGACAATTTCTCCATGATTCCCTTTTATGGATATAGACCTTAGGTCGGGGAGTAAGCTAACATTCGATTTTTTACGACAAAAGATACCTCTATACCAGGTTCCGATTGTTTAATATGATTGCTTTGGAGGTTGATATTATGGGTTTTAGTGATTTAGCTTGGCAGTTTTTGCACGTTCCCGGACAGCGTGTAATTGAAGGTGATATTTATGAACGGTATTATTATTGGCTGCAGGAATCGCAGGGTTTGACCAAAGAGAAAGCAGAATCCGAAACGGCTACGTTTAAGGATTCTGTAGCGGACTTATTGGATTGACGAAAGTGACATTATAGATACTCCATTCGACGAAACATCCAATTCATACGTGCGACATTGGCGCAAGAAGCCTCGGAATAAGTGTAAAAGCAGGCCACATGCTGGCGACTATTCACCAATCATGTGGCCTTATAATGAATCGTGTTTGCAGAGTCGTTAGAAGCTCAGGGCAACTTCGCGCGCTTGTTGGACCGCCTTTTCTTTAATTGCCGGGGCTTGGTCGGGAGCCTTAGCCATACCTTCAACAAAAATGCCTTCAAAGCTAGGAATTCCAAAGAATTTCATAATGGCATCCAGGTGGCGATGACCCATTTCAAATTCTGCATAAGCTGACCCTGAAGACAACACGCTGCCGCTGGCTTGAATGTGAACCGCTTTTTTACTATTCAGCAAGCCAACCGGACCTTTATCCGTGTATTTAAAAGTTTTGCCTGCAACGCAGACGGAATCGATATATGCTTTCATGACGGGCGGAAATGAATAATTCCATATCGGATTTACAAATACATATTTATCAGCAACTACAAATTGATCTACCAACTCACCGAGACGACTTATTTTCGTTTTTTCCGCATCGGTCAATTGTTCAAAAGCAGTGCCTGCTCCTAATTTGCCCCAACCGCTAAAAACATCGGCATCGAGCTGCGGAACATCCACTTTATATAGATCTAGATGAACAACCTCATCATACGGATGTGCGGAGCGGTAAGCCTGTACAAATTCTTTTCCTACTGCCATGCTATAAGATGTTTCAGTATTCTGCGGATTTGCTGTGATATATAATACTGTTGCCATAATCAAATTACCTGCCTTCAATTAATTTTTAAAATGCTGCTTGGAACGTAATTGGCTTTGTGATACGCTTAGTTTGGTTTTGTCACCCGTGTTTTTCCACGGATGGCTTTCGGCGGGTTTGCGTGGCAGCGCAAGCTCCGCTTTTTTTTCTACTGTTCGTTTGTTTTTTTCTGAAAGGGGCATTCCTATAAGCATCACCTCCTAATAATTAGGTGGAAATTTTCCTAAGCCTTAATTAAAATAGTTGCGCAAGCCGCCTTCTAAAGAATTGGTCCAACCTTTATTGTGTCTTTCCGTGACTTTCATCGTGGAGAAGTCGGAATGTGTTAGAATAAGCTCCGTTTTCTCGTCCTTATCGACAAAGTTAATCGTAACCACCGTTTCCTCTGAATCGTCTCCTTCACTCACCCACTTCCAAGTAAACGATAGCTTTTCATTCGGAACGATGTCGACATACCGGCCTTCTAAAGTATGAATTTTACCGTTGGGAGCTCGCATATGAAAACGGTATTTCCCCCCCACTGAAACGTCCATTTGTTCAATGTTCGTCGTAAAGCCTACCAGACCCCACCATTGCTTTAACAGCTCTTCCTTTGTCCAAGCATGGAACACTCTTTCTTTGTTCGCGTTGTAAACGTGATTCAGCTTAAGCGAAAATTTCCCACCCAGCATTGTAATCATCTATAGTGCCTCCGTTAGTCTTCGTTAGATTGTTTATCCAAAAAGTGTTCAAGGCTAACCAATTGATCAGTCCAGAACTTTCTCAAGTCTGTTAACCATTCGTGTGCGATATCCATCGTCTCTGGAAGTAAGTGGTAATACCGGTACCTCCCTTCCCTTCTCATTGAGACTAATCCAGCATTCTCCAACACCTTCAAGTGTTTTGAGATCGCCGGCAATGACATCTCAAAAGGTTCAGCCAAATTCATAACCGTCATCTCTCCGATAGCTAAACGTCTTATGATTTCTCTTCTCGTCGGATCGGAAATCACGTGGAAAACATCATTCAAAATTTCATCATTATATTTAACCATGTGGTTAAGTGTAAGTTGATTTTTATGTATTGTCAAGCAGATCACCAATTAACGGACGCGTAAAACCCCATCATCCTAAGGAAGGAGATGGGGTTCGAATAGATCCATTTTCAACTTTTTTATCTCAATATAACTTTCTCAATGCCTCCACGTTAAAAGGAACGAGTTCATCCGTGCGACCGTCGCGTATTTTGGCTAACCATGCCGGATCAATCAGCAAGGCGCGGCCTATGGCGACTAGATCAAACTCTTCACGTTCCAATCTCACAAGTAAATCATCAATATTGGCGGTCTCCGAACCCGTCCCTCTGAAAGCGCTCGTAAACTCGGTGTCCAGCCCGACGGACCCAACTGTAATTGTCGGTTTGCCTGTCAACTTCTTCACCCAGCCCGCAAAGTTAAGATCCGAGCCTTCGAATTCCGGTTCCCAGAAACGGCGAGTCGAGCAGTGGAAAATATCAACACCGGCTGCTACTAAAGGCGCCAGCAACTGTCCAAGCAACTCCGGGGTTTCAGCCAACTTCGCGTTATAGTCGGTCGATTTCCATTGCGATATTCGTAATTGGATCGGAAAATCAGGTCCAACCGCACGACGGCACGCTTCGACGATCTCAACAGCGAAACGTGTGCGCGCAACGATATCTCCGCCATATTGGTCGGTGCGCTTATTGGTTTTTTCCCAGAAAAATTGGTCGATCAGATAACCGTGCGCACCATGCAGTTCGATCCCATCGAAGCCAATCCGCTTCGCATCGGCCGCCGCTTGGGCGAATGCCGCAACAATGTCATCGATCTCCGACTGGGTCATCGGTTCAGTAAGTTTCTCACCGTTTAATTTAAGACCCGATGGACCAATCGTGAGTACTTCCGGATTCGGCTCAGTGCCATTCCTGCGCGTGATGCCGATATGCCATAGCTGTGGAAAAATCCGGCCACCCGCTTCGTGCACTGCGGATGCGACGTTAGCCCAACCTTGCAGTGCCTTCTCTCCGTGGAAGTTAGGAACATTAGGATCATCTGTTGCTGCCGGGTGATTAATCAAAGTGCCTTCCGTCACGATTAGGCCAACTCCATTCTCAGCCCTTCGACGGTAGTAAGCAGCTACATCGGCTCCTGGTACGCCGCCTGGTGAGAAGCTCCTAGTCATCGGTGCCATTACGACGCGGTTCGGCAATTGCAGATTTCCTATTGCTATCGGGCGAAACAGGCTTTCCACGGAATGAGAATGAAGTACGGTATTCGAATTATCCATTGTGAACCTCCATTTGTGTAAGTATTGGAATAAACCAATTGTATCTTAATATATATAAATATAGATGCAACTATGCAAAGAGAATCCATAACGAGAACAATCCTGTTCACAGATCCGCCTGAACGCTCTCTTTAAACCGCCGAATGGCGTCTTCGTCCCGCCGATAATAAGTCCATTGCCCCATTCGTTTGGACTGCAGCAGGCCTGCCTTTTGCATTTTGACAAGATATCCGGATATTACCGACTGCGCTAACCCCGCTTTCTCAGCAATGGATCCTACACATATTCCATGTTCAAAACCGCATTCTTTCGCAAGATGATCCTGCGGCCCGAAATGAACCTCCGGCTCCTTCAGCCACTCCAATATCTTGAATCGCGTCTCGTTCGACAAGGCTTTAATGATTGATAAGTTATCCATAGGATCATTATATCTATTTTTATAGAAATGTAAATACTCAAACAAAAAAGCGGCTATCCAATAGTAGGAAATTCCACTATTAGGATAGCCGCTTTTCATGCATTACAACCCGCTAAGCAAATCGACATTGAGGTAATTCGAATTCCCCTTGGAGCTGTCATAACCTAATTGGATCGTATTGGACCCTGCATTAAGCGGCACGGAAACCGTTACTGTGCTAAAGGTTCCCCAGCCGGAAGTTGAGGCGAAGACCAGATTGTTAGAGACAAATACGCCGTTCACCTTCACATAACGCGATGCGTTGCCGGCGCCCGCGGCATAATGGAATGAAATCGTTTTAGTGCTTGCAGAATTCTGGTTGACATAAAAATCAAGGGAAGTATTATTCGTATTCCAACCCGCAACGTATCCTCTACCCGTAAAACCCGCATACGTGCTTTCGTTGACCATGCCGCTTCCGCTGACCAAAGTTCTCCGCGCATTTTCAGCCTCATAGGCTCCATTTCCGGCGATATACCCCGTATAATTGTCTGCCGGAACAAGTTGCAAAATGGAGGCGCCTGCCGCTGCCGTGAGACTTTGCACGTAACCGGAGCCTGTTGGACGAAGCCAATCGCTGCCTATAATATTATCGCTCGTGCGGCGATGATTCCATGCTTGCGTCGCATTCTGCTGAAGAAAGCTCAAGTATTGCGATTGCCCGCCCTGAACCCGCAAACGATTCAAGTTACGGGCAAATACCATTTTAAACCCTGCTGCATCGTTTTCTCCTTCGTACATCAAGGATTGTGCCGACACCATTTTATCGATGACGTATTGTGCGGCGTTGTTGGCGTCCGTGAGATAAGAACTGCTTCCGGTCGCCTGGTAGAGGGATACTGCCGCTCCGAGGAAAGTCCCGTAGTTGTAAGTGAAATCCCAATCTTTGACGATTCCGGCGCCCGTACCTTCCATATGATCGTTGACCTTGCTTCCGCTAGTCAATTTCAATTTCGTCCAATCGTAAATTTGGGTTGCTTTCGTCAGGTAAGCGGTATTGTTATAGGCGTAGCGCAGCTTGATTGCCGTCATGACCATAGGCGCGTTCGTAGCCATATTTTTCTGGGCATTGGCCGAGACGTTCGGATTGTGCGCATCTCTTCTCCACCATATGCCGCCGTTGTAATAGCTCGTATCCCATTCCGAATAGATTTGGTCGAACAAGAACGAGCCTCGATTCAAATACTCCACCGTTCCCGTCAGCTCGTAAGCTCTCAGGCAAGCTAATGCCCACCAGCCCAAATCGTCATTGAATACATTGGCCATCATATTGGTATATTTCGCATTAAAGCCTGTGTAAATGTCGTCAATCATGGTGCGATAGGTTGGGCTGCTCGTGCGTTCATAGGCGTCCATGACCGTTTCCCAGAGTTGAGCTTCCCACCAAAAGTCGGTATACAAGCCTCCATTCGGACCGTACGCATGTTCCGGATGAATCAGATGATCGCTGTTGGTATAGAAGTATTTGGCGGAAGCATCATAAAACGTATTAACGAATGCGGTCATGGCCGTATCGGCGTTGGAAGTCGTGAAGGCTTCGGCCTTTTGATTCGGAGCGGGCATAAATAGAGACACGGTGAGCAAACAAGCAAGCGCGAATGCAATTGGCTTTTTCCATGTTAACATCTTCATTTCCCCTCTCATTTGTCGAAAATAGTTACTGGGATACTTTCAGGCTATCGAGATTCAGCCAGTTCGTGCTGCCCTTTGCGACGTCGTAAATGAGTGAAATGGTGTTGATGCCGGTGTTTAATGGGACATTCGGAATAGTGACCGTACTATACGTATCCCAGTTGCTTGTTCCGTTAAATGTCACATTGTTAACGATCCCGGATCCGTTCACGTAGAGGTAACGTCCTGCCGTACCAGCCCCGCCCGCATAACGGAAAGTCAGATTATAGTTCCCAGCTGCATTCGCGATCACGTTGAAATCTACCCATTGCCCACCCGCATTCCATCCGGCCAAATATCCTGTACCTGTATATCCGAAGTGCGTTGATTCGGTTGAGAGGGAGTGAAGTACGCCCGCCTCTGCCTCGTAAGTGATGTCAGTCTCGATCAATTGGAAAGTCATACTATCCGTCGGGGCATAGGTCCATTGAATCAAGCCGCCGCCGCTGATTAACGAGTTACCCGATACATTCAATGATTTGCCCGAGAGTTTATTGAGCAATTTATAATACCCTTGGCCGAGTCCTTGAATTTGCCACTGATCATTGCCGGTTGAGCCCAAATCCCATTGCAGAACCTTTGCCCCGTCGTCTGGAGATGCATTCTCGACGGACAGTGCCTTTCCGCTTTTTACGTTGATGATTTTATAGAAACCTCCGGGAGTTGCAGTTATTATCCATTTATCGTTTTGCGCAATTCCGTAATCCCATTGTAAAACATAAGCCCCGTTAGACATTGAAGCCCCATCAACGGCTGCCGACAACCCGGTTGATTTCGGTATGATCCTGTACGTTTTACCGGAAACGATGGGACCTGTCGTTGCTTCCGTGCCGGTCAGCTTCAACATAACAGAACCGTGCGATGGAACATTCACCGTATAGCTGTTGGAGAAGGATCCTAAGTTTATTTTCTGCCACAAATCGCGTACCGCTACGCTTGACCCTAGCCCCAAGCTAGCAAAATTCACTGTGATATTGGAAGCCGCATCCTTTCGATTAAGAAGTACGACCGCACGGGTACCCGCTGTCTGCAATATTTTGGAATAGACCTGGAGTCCGCCCAAATCGCTAACCAATACCCCTTGTTTGCCTAGCGAATCTTGATCCACTGCGATGACTTCGCTATTCATCAACGTGTCTTTGGTGTATTGGTTCATGCTGGCAAGGTTATTCCCGGCAATGAGCGGCGCGGCCATGATCGCCCACATGGAGTAGTGCGAACGATATTCCGTATCCGTCATCCCCCCTCCGAACACCGCACCCGTTCCATAATTGCCTACCATCAGCATGTCCGGGTCATTCCAACTGCCGGGACCCGCAAAATTCGCCAGCGGAACATTCTGATCGATAATCCAAGTTACTCTCTGCCAATAATCGAATATATCATCCGTTGTTCTCCACATATTTCCCGTGGCTGGACCCCATATCCAAGGTTTATTGATCCCCCAGTTGCAAATGCTGAACAATATGCTGCGGCCTGAATTGGCCATCGCATCTCGAATGATCGTATATCGTGTCTGCGGATCCATCCCCCCGTTGTCGCACCAATCTACCTTGACATAGTCTACTCCCCAAGAGGCGAACTTATTGGCATCCTGCACTTCGTGACTGTAAATGCCGGGTCTGCCTGCGCAAGTCGTAAATCCTGCGTCAGTGTACAGTCCGAACTTTAAGCCCTTGCCGTGAACATAATCCGCAAGCGCTTTCATCCCACTCGGAAATTTAACCGGATCTGCGATAATATCCCCATTGGCGTCGCGGCCCGTTTGCCAACAATCGTCAATGACCACATAATCGTATCCTGCGGCTTTCATACCGCTGCTGACCATTGCATCCGCCGCTTGTTTGATTTTTACCTCATCCACATTGCAAGCGTAGAAGTTCCAGCTATTCCATCCCATCGGCGGCGTTAAAGCTAAACCATTGCTTAAGGCAGAAGCTTGTTGATGAAAGCTGGACATCGTTATAGGCAAAGCGATTAATAGCGCCAAAAATATTTGAAACAAAAAGTTCTTCTTTTTTTGAGCTGCCGCTTCCATAACATCATACCTCCACAAAATAGATTATTTACTCACTGTGAAAGCGTTTGCTTTTTATGGTTTCTCTGAAAATAATTATTCACATCAGTAACCTCCTATCATTCTTCAGTCCATTCCATAACGATTATCATAGATTGTTCATCCTATCCCTCCTAGTAATTTTTGTAAATCTCTTACAGTTAATATATTATATCTGTATAATTAGTATGTCAACATATAACAATTGGGTTTGAATGTTTTTATTCATAAAAAAAATTACCGCTGATAAACCAGCGGTAATTTTCTACTTAACTTTGGCATTATGATAATAGGGTTGATTGTCCCAGTACGATTTCGTGAGGCACAATGTTGTATAATGGCGATTCTTCGTTTTTCCACATGCTTATCAGTTTTGTTACTGCCATTAGCCCCATTTCTCGTTCGTTCTGGCGGACGTGAGTAAATAAATATTGTCCGTATGGCTGACTGATAGAATCGAAGCAGACAATCTGGTAATCTTCGGGTATCCGTTTCCCCATCGATAAGAGAACTTCTCTTAAAATAAGTGCAATGTTGTATTCTGATGCTACAAAAGCGGTTAGCTCCGGATTCATTTCAACAAACCGCCGAATCGTCTCGATATCTACTTGTACTTTCGGAGTATCAAACGACTGGGGCAGCGAACTGTACAAGTTCGTCATGATTTGATCGGGTTTCGGTGTCCACCCCTTCTGGATGCACGCGTCGGTGAAGCCTAGCAGCCTATCTTCAATGGTCGACGTGTTTTCCGCCGGCGCCGAGAGGAAGCCCACCTGCTTTACGCCTTTCTCCAGCAGAACATTAGTTACTTCGAACGCCGCTTTCCTATTGTCAATAAACACCGCAGTAGCTGCGATACCCTTCAAATATCTATCGACGAACACAAGCGGGAAGCCGTCTACGACAAGTCTAAGCAATTCGGAATTATAGTGCTCCCCGTGAACCGGAAAAACAATAATCCCATCGACGCCTAATCTGACAAACGAGCGTATAGCGGCTTCTTCTTCCTCTCGTTTGTCATATGTCAGTTTCAACATGATCCGGCAGCCGTTCTTAGAACACTGCTCTTCGATGCCCCGAAGCAATGCAGCGCCGAAAGAATCCGAAAAATCCGGTACAATCACGCCAATGGTTCGCCACTCTTCGTTCGCCTCAGAGCTATCTGATTGCCGTTGCATCCTGATTTCCTGCATATCCGGAAGTGTCTCGGCAACAAAGGATCCTTTTCCTTGAATCCTCTCGACTAATCTATATTGAGACAATAACTCCAATGCCTTTTTGGAAGTAATGCGGCTAACGTTGAACTGATCCGCCAGCTCTTTCTCTGAGGGCACGCGTTCACCCTTCTTTAAGCTGCCCCCTTTTATTTTATTAAATAGATCGTTGAATATTTGTTCGTATAGTGGAATATCCATCGTTAACCATCCTCACGACGTAATCTTGATATATCAACTATACAATTTAATAATCACTATATCAAATCTACGGCTCAGTTCTGATATTTGCGGATTAAATCCATCTTCAACTCCCACGCTGATTCGCTTAAGTTGACGCGATAAGATTCCGGATTCAGCTTGCGAAGATATTGCGGCCAGAAAAGGTTCAGCTGACGTTCGTGATACTCGCGAATTTGTTCAAGCTGCGGCAATGCGTAGACGCACTCGCCGTCCACATAAATCGGCTTAAGCAGGGGCTCCGCATGATAATACTCAATATGTTTGAAAATGTAAGGATGAACGGGATCGAACAGCTTGATTCGTTTCCCTTCCTTAACGGTCTCATCATCTTTTAGAGTCAAATAATCCGCTTCTGCCTTGCCTGTCTGCGTGTTCACGATTCGGTAAACTTCCTTAAAGCCGGGCGTCGATATTTTCTCCGGATTACCCGAAATCTTAATAACGGGGACGTATTCGCCGTTCTTCTCTCTCGCGACTAGCTTATATACGCCACCGAGCGCGGGTTGGTCAGCGGCAGTAATAAGCTGCGTTCCAATGCCCCAGATGTCGATCTTCGCACCTTGCCCCTTAAGGCTGAAAATAATATTTTCATCAAGATCGTTAGAAGCGACGATTTTCACATAGGGGAAACCGGCGTCGTCCAGCATCTCCCTAGCGCGTTGCGACAAATACGCCAAATCCCCGCTGTCTAAGCGAATCCCTTTCATTCTTTTCCCTTGCGCCTCTAAGATGCGAGCAATCTTAATGGCATTAATTACCCCGCTCTTCAATGTGTTATAGGTATCTACCAGTAAAGTTACGTGATCGGGAAGCGCTTCGGCATATTGCCTGAAAGCCTCCTCTTCCGTATCATGACCTTGAACCCAGGAGTGGGCATGCGTTCCTGAAGTGGGAATCCCGAAAAGCATTCCCGCCCTCATGTTGGAGGTTGCGTGAAATCCCGCGATGTAAGTCGCCCTTGCTCCCCATATCGCCGCTTCCGCCTCCTGTGCCCGTCTCGTACCGAATTCAAGAAGCGTGTCATTAGGCGCCACTTGTTTAATTCGAGCTGCTTTCGTAGCAATGAGCGTCTGGTAGTTCATGAAGTTCAAGATGGCTGTCTCGACAAGCTGCGCTTCGAACACGCTGGCTTCCACGCGGACCAGCGGCTCATTCGCGAACACCAGCGTTCCTTCTTCCACGGCGTACAAGTTCCCCGTAAAACGGAAGCGCCGAAGCTCATCAAGGAATCCTTCCCTGTAGTTTTCTTCTTGCGTGCGCAAGTACGCGATCTCCTCGTCGCCGAATCGCAAGTCCCGAATGTAGCGGACGATGCGTTCCAGCCCGGCGAACACCGCGAACCCGTTGCCGAACGGCAGCTTGCGGAAGTAAGCCTCGAACACCGCCTTTTCGTTCATCGTCCCTTGCACCCAATGAGCGTACATCATATTGATTTGGTATTTATCCGTATGAAGCGTCAAATTATCGTAGCTCATCTCGTTCACCTCGGTTATATGTCAATAGCAGTATGTAGCTGTTTCGCAAGACTAATCCCTTCATCGCTTTGTCGAATCCAAAAGTTAGCAATCGATAAGAAACCACGAAATAGGTTAGATGCTATGATAGCGCTAGAGGAGGTGAAAATAATATGCTGCTTAAGAACAAGAACGCCGTGATTTACGGAGGGGGTGGAGCGATCGGCGGTGCGGTTGCCCGTGCTTTCGCCCGCGAAGGGGCGAAGGTGTTCCTAGCCGGTCGAACCCTTGCCAAACTCGACGAGGTCGCGGCGGACATCTCCGCCGCAGGGGGATTTGCCGAAACCGCCCAAGTCGATGCTCTTGATGAGAAATCAGTCGAGAAACATGTCGATTCCGTGGCTGCAAAGGTGGGTGGCATCGACATCGCTTTAAACGCTGTCGGAATTAATCACGTTCAAGGCACGCCTATAGCGGAACTTTCCCTCGAGGACTACGAGCTTCCGATTACCGTATACACACGGACCAATTTTATCACTGCGAAGGCAGTGGCCCGGCACATGACGAACAATGGCTCGGGCGTTATCCTCACGCTCTCGACGCCAGCGTCGCGAATGCCGGGACCAGGGTACATGGGACACAGCGTCGCTTGTGCGGGGATCGAAGCATTTACCCGCCATCTGGCAGGCGAGCTCGCACCGAGCGGTATCCGCGTGATCTGCCTCAGGTCTCATATGATTCCCGAGGCGACGACGTTGGGCTCACACAGCCGGGACATCTTCGGCTTCGTTGCTGAGCGCGTCGGCGTCACAATCGAGGAGATGATGGCGGGCGCAGCGGGTGGCACGTTGTTGAAGCGGCTTCCGACGCTTGCCGAAGTCGCGAACACGGCGGTCTTCATGGCTTCGGAACATGCCGGATCAATGACGGGCACGGTTGCCAACCTAACTAGCGGGTTCATTTTAGATTAATTGGATTGAATTGTTGGGCTAAGGTGGATGCCGCCGTTTTGAGGACGGAGGTATCCACCTTTTTTAAGTTGCTGTTTTGGCTCGTTACGCTCTTTGCGCATTCTCTAATGGTTTATCCAAATCGGTATCAATAATAACCCTAGTGAAACTGCGGTTAAACTTATTGTGGATATATTATTCAATTTTTTGTTATTTTCAGATTTATACCAACCCTTAAACTGAAAGTAATTCCGGTATAACACTAGAAATATAATCATATTCCCTAGTGCCATACTCCAATGAAAAACGGTTTCGCCAACTATCCATTGGTAGATGATTTTTTCCAAACCACCTAAAATAAGCAAAGTCAACGCAAGTAATATACATAACCGTAGCAATTCAAATATAAAGAGAACAGATTTATGCATAAGTTCTAATCGACCTCCCTACATTCTCTAAGGCTGCCGCTTTACGCAACAGCCCAATACGCTTTATTGAGTTTGGAGATAATTGCCGTTAATCCTTCTTCACCGGTTCATACGTCAGTTCCACAACACCTGAATGGAAAGTCTTTGTATTGACATGCTTTAGAGTCTTCATGTCGTTATTGTCATTAAAAAGACGTTTGCCGCTCCCCAGCACAACAGGAAATACCATGATCCGATACTCGTCAACGAGATCATATTGCATGAGCGTGTTTACGAGTTCGCAACTTCCGAGGGCCAAAATGTTCCGACCGGGCTGCTGTTTCAGCTTCAAAACTTCTTCCGCGATATTCCCTGTGATGAGGCTGGAATTCCATTTCATCTCTTGTTGAGTCTTTGTCTTTGATGCAACATATTTAGGATAGTTATTCATTCGGTCAGCAAAACCATCAGGAATGGAAAAATCCCGTATGTTATTCCTTACTGTATTCGTTTCTCCCGTTTTAGGCCAAGCTGCGGCAAAACCTTGGTAAGTTACCCGGCCTAGCAGAAGAGTGTCGCATGATTGGAGTTCCTCGAATTTGTGTTGATTCTGTTCATCCGTATTGAATGGGATTGTCCAAATTGGATCCTCCATGACACCATCCAGCGATACGAACTCGGATACAACGATTTTTCTCATCTATATATCCCTCCCGTTTATATTCAATTTGCTCGCTTCAGCTCAATGTCCAGTTTGTCCAGAAAATCATTCGCTCCGTGCATGTGATCTTCCAGCGAATCCAGGCCGTCGAGAAAAGCACACTGTTCGGTATAGATGAGTTGCGTGCCGGCGCCTTCGAACTTGAATTCCACCGTAATCACCGCAACCGATATCCGCGTCTCGCCCATGTCGATATAAAGGGTGTAGACGATACGCTTGTCCGGCACAATCTCCTGATAGTTGGCGGCGGAAGTATAGATCGTGCCTTCTGGCGAGCTCATTCGAATGATTTCCCGTCCGCCTACATGGAAGTCGAACTCTTCCGCTTTCGGGAACCAGTTGGCTTTGATAGCTGGATCTGCCCATGCGGCAAAAACCCGTGCAGGCGAGGCGTTGTAACTACGTTCGATAAAGAAAGTGTCGTGTTTTACTGAATGTTCATTCATCGATAAGTCCTCCATTCATTCGATTACTCTGGATTGTTGTCAAGATAATCGCCAAGCCGGTCAAGATTTACATTCCAACTCTCTCGCTTCTCGGCAAAAAACTTCTCATGAGTCATTCGCATCGTTCCCAATAGCTTGGTAAAATCTTCAACGGTCAAAGTTCTTTCCTTAACATCAGACTGGATACATGCTCTAATTCCCGTAAAAGCTTCTGTTGTGCGATGAGATTCTTTTTAATTCGGGCGATCTGATAAGTTACTATGTCGAACAGGCTGACATCATCACCGGCCAGAACAGAAATAATCTCATCTAGCGTTAAGCCGAGCTCCTTCAATGACAAAATTTGTTGCAGTCGTGTAATATCTGATTCGGTATAGAGCCTGCGTCCGGAATCAGAATGACCCGATGGTGAATACAAACCGATCTGATCGTAGTATTGCAGCGTTCGAACCGTCAACCCCGCTAACTGGGCAAGTTCACCAATTTTCCACCGTTGTTTCATGATCATCCCCTTTTTCTGCGCTAGCTTTCTACCGGTAACTATAGTTTACAACATTACGTTACGTCACTTTCAATAGTGTATTTATCATTTTTTGATAGTTATGAAGATTTCGAATTGGCTCATTGCAATACCGTCCCATTTACATATTCTCTTCTTTGTTCAGTTACATCTTTGATCCAATTCATTAACTCATTTTTACTGACGTAAGTCTCATTATTAATCTTAAAATATGGAAACATACTACCGGAAAATGATCCGCTATCCTTCAATATCTTTTGTTCAGCAGCAATAATAACATTCACTTGTTCCTGAGACATGTTTAGGTATGTTGCTGTTTGTTCAATGGTAAGCAGTGGCCCAATAGCTGTAATGTTAATGTCTGCCGTTTTTCCTTTCATCTGTTCATCTTTTAATAACCAACAACCCATAATGATCGAGAATCCAATGATCACGCTAGCAATTATAATTGATAACGGATTTCCTTTCATTATTACCCCTCCAATTATACGGTTCTAACAAAAAGACGCATCCACGCCGATCATAGCGAATACGTCAATGATTTATAGGAAATCACTATTTTGTCGTTAAATATTGAAAACTTAGACCCAATATCTCCCCTTCAACTTTCTCTAGCTGCCGAAGGCCGTCCAACGCATATAAAGTTTGCTCCTTTAGAACGCTTTCCCCGTCAACTCCATCCAGATAGCGCCCTAGGAAATGAAGGAATACGTCCAGAATCCGGAGTTGTACGAGCAACGGAATGGCTTCAACTTCAGCTCGTTCCAATTGCAGTTGTTCCCCAAAGCCGGAGAGAATCCCCTCAATATTGTCCAGCGCTAATTCACCAGTCAAGAACCCGGAAACGATAACCGCAAGCTCCATCACGCGTAGGTCACGGGTACAAAATTCAAAATCCAATATAGCCGCGACACATTTTCCATCCGACTCAGACTCCGATACTAGCGAGTTCGAGTAATTGATGTCCCCGTGGATAAGTTGATGAGGCAGCTCGCGAAACTGTGGCAAATAGCCGCGAAAGTTCTGTATAGCTTCACCGATCACCCGAAGTGCGGCCGATTGTCCCTGAAATTCAGTTGGAGGGTTAAAACAGAATTCCGCCACTTTACTCGGCATACATAGAGGGTGAGCGGAGTCCATCTCGTAATAGGGAGGGTACATCGGCTTGCCCTCAACCTTCAATGAGGCCAATGCAACACTTAGCTGCCCCGTCGCGGCTCCGAATGTATAGGCGATCTCCGTGCTTCCCTCCTCCGGTCTGTGGCCTTCGATGTAATGGAACAAGCAGGCCAATCGCCCGGTCCCATCTTCCAACTCTACTACAGTACTCCCATCCTCACACTTCACAGGTACGGGTACCTGAAATGGCAACGAACATTCGCTCAGCACGAGCAATATCTCATGCTCAAATTTAATTTTCTCGGCATCTTTATGAGTTTCATAGATTCTCAGTACCCACCGGCGCCCATTCGCCTCGATGAACCTCATGGTGTTATTCCACCCCGATTGTCCCTCGATGAACTTCCATTCCCCACTCCCGAAATACCTCTGTAACACTTGGTCAAAAGGCAACTTTACTCTCCTACTTTCTCGACAACACGATCTATAACATTTGCGAAATCCGGACTATAGAAGGTAAGTCTCCAGAAAGATGCACCCTTTAGTCCATACCTCTTTGCCAAACCGAGCTTATCGTCGACGGTTGCCGTCGTTTCGTTCCATAAGCTAATACCAAGGATTAGCTTGTTCTCGGGCACTCCGGCTTTAATCATCAGAGAGATGGCTTCATCAACTTTAGCGTTAGGCTCCGGAGTATGATCCGGGGTTCCCTTTGGATTGTAATCATGGGCCATAACGACCAGATCGTCTGCCAACGATGCCAACGTTTTATAATCATAGCCTTTATAAGCGCTATTCGGCGGAGGTACGGCCAATGAAAGCTTCACATTAATCGCAGCCAGCTCCTTGACAAGCGATCGAACATAATCGTTGAGCAGCTTCTGCTGACCTAGGGGATCAAGCTTTAATCCGAGTCCCTCGAAGTCTAGCAAAACACCGCCAAAGCTATTGTCGCTCGCCAATCTCACGATATTCTCAATAGAATTGTTCCGAAGCGTTTCGTCGCTCAGCATCTTCGTGAGCTCGCCTTTGCCGTCTACGGAATATACCATAAGGTATGGTTTAACGCCTTGCGCGGAGGTATCCTTGACGAGCGATTCCGGGGTGACTTCCCCTGCAGCTTCCGGCCAGTTGAAATCAGCGCCTTCTAGCGTGAGCTCCCCCTTCTCGTTAATGCGAGTCCATCCGAAAGCTACGGAATCCATCGAGGCAATTTTATCCCGCTGTGCGAACGACCCCATCGCGTAGAAAGCCCGCAAATGCATTGACTTCTTCTGAGAAACGATCGTAACCGTGTTCGCGGCGCTGTTCCACCCGACTTTAGCCCCGAACTGGGTGCCGAAGAAACTAAGCGGAATAAGCACTTGTTGGTTTACGATCAAGGGCGCCGCCAGCAACTCCACCGATTTGCCGTCTACCTCAGCCTTCTTCTGTCCGGTCCGCAGGACGACTTTCCTCGTAACTCCGCCTACTTCCCCTTGCGCACGAACGGACTTCGTCTTGCTATCCCAAATCACGTCAATACCTAATGCACGGGCAATCGATCGAAAAGGAACAAGGGTCACGTTATTCTTAATGACTGGAGAAGCCCCAAGAGGCAGAGGAACATCATCCAATACGACTTTGATTTCCCCTTTGACTGCGGCGGCGGATGATCCTATTGATACGCTGCTAATGACTGTTGCTCCTATTAAGGCAGCTAAAGCTGCTTTTCCCCACATATTCATCTCTTAATCTCCTATTCTGTATTACTAGAATAGAAGAATTATAGCAGACGTATGCCGACAAAGTAACCGACCGTAGAACTATTCCAGAGAAGGGATATATTCCCACGCCAGTGTTTTAACCTAAGTCCGGCAACTATGTGCTAGAGGTTTCATGTAATAGCGGCGAATACATCATCAACGAATGGTTCTCCGTTATCTCCTCTTCTCGTAACCATTCTCCATCGAGCGCGTAAACGTCTCGGTACAACAAGTTGTGCCGGACGTAACCGCCCCAAGGCTCGGAGGTGATCGCGTGATCCCGCTCTTTTACCTCGTAACGGTACCGTGACGGCTCTGCCGCATACCAACTCCCGCACAAATACTCCCCATCAAGACAGAGCCGCAGCTGGTAGATTACCGAAGTATGGTTAGCGATCCTTAAATCCCGATAGTTGTAGGAGCAAGTGGCTCCGCTTCCGAATGGTTGCGTGCGGCTTGCGTCAGGGAAGACGTCGTAGCTGTGGCGGTGTCTCTCGGTCACGGTCAACTCCGTATGCAGCGTCAACCAATAAATAAGGTTCGACAGCTGGCACAAGCCGCCCGCTATTCCCGTCCGCACTTCCCCGCAGAACAAAATCATCCCATCCACGTAGCCTTTAAGCCTTGTAGGTTTCCCTAGCAATCGCCAATAAGAAAATGTCTCACCCGGTCGCAACACCAAGCCGTCAAGACGCGGAATGGCTACCGATAGATTGATGATTTTGTTATGCTGCAGCCATAAGTCCGTATTGGACAGCTTTCGCAACAAAGGCGTCTTGTGCGTCATCGCCTGATGCGGGAGTGAATGCTCACTTTTCAACCGAGCAAACTTAACGCCGCCAAACATCCACTCCATATAACGCTGAGAGGTATATGCCCATTTACCAATACGCAAGCGCCACGGAGAGCGCGGGATAGGCCGAAGTTCCGGCATCATCGGGTTTCTTTCCCTTCGCCTACTCCATCACCTTGCCCATTCCGTTGCCCCTCCCAATCCGATCGCAACAATCCCATTTGGATGACATCCACGTAACGCCCGTTTTTATATTGCCGCTCCCGCAGCCTTCCTTCCTGTTGAAAACCGCAAGATAAATAGCTTCTGATCGCCCGTTCGTTGAAATCATATACTTCCAGCTCCAGCCGATTCAGATTCATCTCGAGAAAAGCGAACTTAATGAGCAGCTTCATCGCTTCCGTCCCGTACCCTAACCCGAAATACTCCGTGGACGCAATGACGATTCCGATGCGACCGACGCGATTTTTCCAATCGATGGAGTCTAAATTTACTTGTCCGATATAAGCCTCATCCGATAGATCCGCTATGACGAATCCCCGACTGTCCTGACTCCCCTCCAGAATGGAATCCAAATAGGCTTCCGTCGATTCAAGCGGGTGCGGGTATAGGAAAATATCCGATAAATAGTATACGATTTCCGGATCGTTCACCCATTGGCGCATCCAAGGCAGGTCGTCCCGACGATATTCCCGCAGCATGATTCGTTTCCCGTGCACACGTGGCATTTTATCCCTCCTCGGCTGCTGGATCGCCTAGCAAAATCCCTTGTTCCACCGATCGCTGGAGTACACCAAGGGTGAAGATCCACAGCGTGTCCGATACTTCCTTCACCGGTGCAAGCCGTTTCAACACTTGGGATTTGACAATCCCGTTCTTCTGCCAGCTTACGCCGCCCGTGTAATAATTATGAATGACCGGCTGAAGGCGATCCAGCGCGGCTGCGTACTTGGATTCGTAAGTTATCCCGTCCTCGAATTCCCGCCACAGGTCCATCCATTCTCCCCGCTGATCTTCCGGCAGAAGACCGAACAGTCGCCTAGCCGCCGCGTTCTCCCGTTCTTCCTTATCCAAATAACCTTGCGTATCATAGGCAAAAGTATCGCCGGCGTCGATCTCCACGAGATCATGGAGCAATAACATTCGGATAACCCGATTCAAATCCAAGGATCGATCATTCGCATGCTCCAGCAGCACTATGGCCATGAGAGACACATGCCAGCTATGCTCGGCGGTATTCTCGAGTCGGCTCTTGTCAATGAGAAAAGTTTTGCGGAGCACGTTTTTCAGCTTATCGATTTCTAGAAGAAACGAGATTTGCCCGGACAAACGTGCGTTATTCCATAAATCCGACTGCGACATAAATTAGAACCCCTCCGTCAATATGCACTCTGTGCGACCATTGTAACACGGACGAGTGTACGGGAGTATGCTTCGTTCCTGGCGAATGATCGATTTGCGGTTCATGGGGTAATACCAGCGTAGCTGACACTACTCGCAAACACATGGAAAAAAATGTGAGAACCCTCCGCGTCTGGAGAGTTCTTTTTATGAGTGATAAATTTACCAATTGCAGCCTGCTTGTTAAACTAACGTGACTCGGAGAAGTGGAAGCTGGTCTATAAGCGACGCACATCCATTGAGCGTTCCAACAAGCGCGAGAAAGTCGATTACCACCTCGAATCCGGCCGGCACCGCTCCACCCAAATGTGGTATATGCGCATCTATAGCATTATGATCTGCCAGCACATGGATCCCTGGTACGTCAGCCAGAAGGACGAATGGGACAAACTGAAATCCTTGTTTTTCCCCACTGCCGCCTAAATTTTAAAAAATTAACGTCTTGCAAATTGGCGGAGTCTGTCCTTTTTTGAAACTGGTTTTCACTTTCCATCCTTTCCAACGCCATTCCCCTGATTTCCTCCGCCATCTCCCCTCAACCCCCTGTCTAATCCCGAGAGGCTACATGAAAAACTCAAAATGAAAAGAACCGCCCCATGTCGCAATAACTTCTCATGATTTCGACATGGGACGCAAATCTTATTGCTTCCGGCTTAGTACAGCGAAAAGCCGAATCAATTGTTATGCTGTAATACTACATTATCAACCAATATTCTCAAGAAAAATATTCAGGGGACCCTTTAATGAAAAAACCTCTACAATTATTCCGCCAAAAATGACCCACGAAAAAAAATACGGAAGGTAAATACTTGTTTGTATACTCTTTTTCAACCAACTTTGATGAACTTCATTCAACAGGATGGCAATTATTATAGGTATCAATAAACCCAGCATAATTTTCCAGAACGAAATGGCAACTGTATTCATGAGAATTTGATAAAAATCCGGTAAATTCACGATATACTCAAAGTTTTCTACCCCCACACACTTGGATTTAAAAAAAACCAATGCAGGGTTGAACTTCTGAAAGGCCATTACAATGCCGGCCATCGGACCATAGCTATAAATCAAAGTTATAATAATACGGGGAATTAACATGACATGAGGCAGGCTCATTCAATCGGGTCTAATTAAATTTTAATGTTTACTTATGCGATGGCAGAGAGGGCAGACGAATGCATGCATTCTGCCTGCCCCTGCATCATTTACTTATCCAGGCCGTACAATGTCTAGAACTTTATCTTATTTTCACTCATTATATACAGATATCTCAATAGCCTGAATCGGTAAACTCTGGCCTGTCGTACCCGCTATCGCACCATCCAACACCCAATTTTGCCAGCCTATGTTGGTTACATACGCCCTGTATTTGACATGATAGCCAGCCGGTGCGCCTTCAAGCATAATCTTAACCGCTTCCATTCGCAAACTCTGGCCTGTTGTACCTGCAATCGCACCATCGTATACCCAGCTTTGCCAGCCTACACTCTGCACATGTGCCTGGTATTTAATATGTGCGCCTGCCGGTGGACTGGTCAACATAACTTTCAAAGCTTCCATTTGCAAGTTCTGTCCGACCGTTCCTGCAGTAGCTTCGTTATTGACCCAGCTTTGCCAGCCTATATTCTGTACATGTGCCTGGTAGATCGAACCGGTTGTGGCAAGATCAATAAAGCCGAAATTATCGATATATAGGTTGGACACCTGGCTGTTGCCGCCCCACATCCAGAACATGATCGTGCTTACGACCGACTTGTCAAAAGAAGAGGATATGTCGCTCAATGGATATGAAACATGGGTTACTTTTCCCGGTGCAAGATCTGCTGCTTTTCTGTCGCTTACCTGCCCTTTACTGTTGACGAATTTGACAAAAAACTCCTGGCTGACATTGCTGTCATTATAGACGTCCAGTTCCAATGACGAATAATGATAAACATTGCTGAAGCTTGCATCAGTGTTGATATAGAATCCCGGGAATTGGTTTGTAGCAGGTATTACCGCCTTCATCGCATTACTTCCATTTGCGACAACTTCTTTGGAGCGGCTTAATGTTACTCCGTTCTGAGCGCTAAATCTTTGAATATCAGCTGCCGATTCAAAATTGTTTATATCCGTAAGCCCGCTTTTGATGAGATATAACTTGTCCACATACAGGTTTATGGGAGCTGGATTATTGCCATCCAGCCAGAATAAAATCTGATTGATGGTCGCTTTGTTAAAGCTTGATGGCATGCTCCTCAGATCAAATGATACATGATTTTGCCCCGGCGTCAGAAATCCGATCCTTCTATCGTGAACTTGCCCGCTCGTATTGAAGAACTTTCCATAAAAATATTGCGTCGTACTGCTTTCGTTGTAGATATCCATCTCCAACGTCTTGTATTTGCGCATGTCATTTAACCCTGTATCCACGTTAAGGTAAAATCCGGGGTATTGAACAGTTGCCGGAATAACAGCTTTCAACGCATTCGTCCCCTGTGTGACATGCTGGGTTGAAAGGCTCAAAGTCACGCCATTTTGGGTGCTCAGTTTGCCCAGTTCAGTTGAATTATCAAAATTGTTGATTGAACTCGTTGAATAAAAGGTCCATATGAAACTTCTGACCATACTTACTGTATTTCCGTTTTTGGAATATTCCAACGTCATCTGGTTGAAACCGGGGACTGCGGCTACACTTGTCGTGTATTTGCTGGCATTTCCTACTGTGCCGCTTGCATTAACGACTGTACCGTTTACTTTTACTGTTGTACCCTGTTCTGCATATACTGTAATCTCTTTTTGAGCACTTGTAGTATTTGCAGTTCCAAAAACTGCAAGCGCTTTAGGATTCTTATCCAAGCTTTCAATCATCGCAGCTACTTCGTCTCTGACGCTGTCCATTACCTCTGGATTTTTGGAATAGTCGTTTACATTGCCGAACAATCTGTCATACAACGGTTGCATGATATCGTCCAGCTTTACATTTACTCCTAGCGTAGTCGCTGCAGCATTCAGTTTCTGTTCCAGGGTCCACAGATATTCGTAGTCTTCATTTCCGTCGCGTATCGCTTCCAACCTTATCGTTCCGATTGGCCCGTTAATGTTGTAAGCCGTTCCGGGATACAACAGGAATCCGTCGCCGTTCGCACCGGGGGAAAATGCCATCGGATCATTCCAGATATCTCTTGCGATGTACTGCCCATTGACATATTTTTTATAAATATTTACCGCCCAGTACAGATTTCCTTTAATCCCATACGATTTCTGCATCCATGAAATAACTCTCGCGCCTAATGTGTAATCATCAATATGGTACGATGGATAAGGATGTTGCGGTCCCACACAGCCATACCACCAGAGTTCATTACCAGGCGTCTTAAAATGTTCTGCACTCATCTTCCTGATATAATCATTTGTTAAATAATAGAAAAGAGGTGTAAATGTATTAACAGTACCCATCAATTCCTTCACCGGTTCGACAGTTACAACATGCCGCAGATTAGGATCAAGCGCCTTTATTTTATTGGAAAAGTCAATAACGGCCGGGTACATAGCCGGGTTGGGCTCGTCGATCTCGGCGCCGAGATAGTAGAATGCTTTATTATTGAGCAGACCGGCGTTTCTCAGGCCTTGAACGATTTGCGCAGCCCTGCCGTTATTGAAATCTCCTTGCGTGTATGAAATATTGTAGGAGGGAACCCTCGGATTGTTTACATATTGTGCAGCCTGTTGAATGTAAGCGTTGATATCCGTCTCAGGAATTGGGAGCTTCCCTGCAGACACGCGGTAGTCTAGCAGGTAATTATAATAGTTCTGCATCAACGTCCAGTATTGCGGACTATTCTGTACGATGCCTGGATGTCCCGCAATTAACATATCTCCCCCCCAGATCGCGAAGCTGCTCATGGAATGTGTCTCATCCGTTAGACTGAAATTCCAAACCTTCAATTCGACAGGAACAATGCTGTTTACACCATCAGCCGTAATCGTTATGTTTCCTGTATATGTGCCCGCTGGCGTCTGGCTGCTCGTCTTGAAAGTAAACCATAATCCCTGATTGCTATTGGCCGGAACACTAAGATTTGTTTTTACCTGCATGTAATTCTGGTAGGGGATCATTGCATCCGGATACCAGCCAGTTCCAAAATCCCCGGTTGACCCCGATGTTGTAACCGTAACATTAATATAATGCTGTACGTATAACTTCACGTCGCTTGCCGATATCGTATTCGCGCCCGACACCAGGTTAGAAATACTGGCTGTCACACTGTTGATTGCCGTTGAACCGGCGGTAACAATTACCTGCGCGCTTTCATATTCATTTTTAGCCATCTTGATATTTACTGAACCTTGGGAACTCGCAGGCGGTCCCTGAATTTTTGTAATCTTTACCGTATTCGGCGCCACCCATATCCTTGATGCCGGTGCTGCAGATGAACCGGTGGGTACTGCAACGAACGCCAACAACGCACATAATGCCCATATAACTATTCTCTTCATTGTCCTTACCTCCTTGATTTGTGTGAATTACGGAGAAATATGTCTTTTTTTTAAGCGCTTTCATTTGTCTTGATTAACTGTCCCGTCGGCATCGACATACGTGATCGTGAATTTGACGTAATCAAAGTACGCATCTTCCGTATAGATTGCCTTTTTTTAAAATCGCATCCTTCCTCAAGAGTATCGTTTGCGCACCATTTTCCCACCTCGCCTTCATGATTTTTTGTTCGCGTATATGAATGGTCGAAAACGCCAAATGGAGAAAAGTTTGTTAGTTAGAAATCCCAGCCTATTGCCTGGAATTGCCTTGAAATAGCTGATTCTCTTGCTTTCAAGCACATCAGCGCGCTTGTCAGTCCGTCTTCCAATGAAGATTGCGAGGACGCACCGTTTTTCATCATTCGAACGAAGTTTTCCGCCAAAGCGGCATCTCCTCCATAATGTCCTTTTCCTGCTTCGAATTCATATGTTTCTACCCGCGGTGTATGATGCATCATGACCATAATTTTACCTTTGATAAAATCGAATTCTACCGTTCCTTTATATCCGAGGAAGCGAGCCCCGCGTCTCCCAGCCTCCCTACGCGCGAAAAAATTGTGGGAATACGAAACATGCATGCCCGATTCATAGCGGATTATCGCGCTTCCCGAGTCCTCGTTTCCGGTATCTTCCGCGAAGCAGCAATACTCCCAATCTCCTTCCTCGCCGGTTTTGAAAGCTTTACTGTCGGCGCAAGTATGCTTTTCTTCGCAATCTTTGCACTTTAATTCAGCTGGTTTCGTGCCTTTAAACACTTGCTTGGAGGTCATCGCACAAACTTCTATTGGTTTATACTGCAGAACATGGTTAATGTAATCGAAATCATGAGTTGCCTTCTGTAGAAATAATCCGCCCGTGATGCTCTCGTCCCGATACCAGGATTGGAAGTAAACACTTCCATAAGGCACGTTATTTACCGCTTGAACGTGTTCCACAGTGCCGATCTTACCTGAATCGACGATTTCCTTAACCGATTTCACAATCGTTGTCATTCTCAGTGGAAATGAGACGACAACCGGGGAATGCAAATCATCATATGCCCGTTTCAAGCGAAGCAGGTCTTCCATATTTGTGGAAACAGGCTTTTCCAGAAATAAAGGAATACCTCTTGGCATAATTTTTAATGCCATTTCTGTATGCAAAGAACATCTGGTTCCGACTAGCACTCCGTCAAGCCGCTCCGCATCCAGCATTTCTTCAGTCGATGTATAGAACCGAATATCTTCTGTGCCCTGTTCCCTCATACGTGCGCTTATTGCATTATTGTTCAAATCAACGACGGCTGTCACTTGGCATGAAGGGTCCAGCTTCATTATTTCACCAATTACAGTTCGCATTCTGAGACCGTAACCTATCACACCCAGATTCAAAACAGGACCTCCTAATCAATCGTATGAACATGTATTCTGCTAACCTTTCCTTTCTTATTTATCCTTTAACCGCCCCTCCGGTTACACCAGCAATGATTTTTTTGGACAGCAGGATATACAGGATTAATGTTGGAATGAAAATCACGACAACGCCTGTAAACATACCGGGCCAGTCACCTGCATACAGAAAGGATTTCATCGTCGCGTATACGCCTACTGCAAGCGGCCGTAACGAAGAGTGGTTTGCAAAAATGAGCGCCATAAAAAACTCATTCCAAATACCGATAAAATTAAATATAGTAACGGTAATAATACCTGGCGAAGCCAGTGGCAGCATGATGACCCAAAACGTTTTTATAGGACCGCAGCCGTCTATCGCCGCCGATTCTTCAAAAGAACGAGACAAATTTGAGAAAAAAGTATGCAAAAAGAATAAAGTAAACGGTATGCCTGTAAAGATATATACAATAATTAATGTTATTCGTGAATTCAGAACTCCCAGTTGTGCAGCCAATGAAAACAAAGGCAGGATGACCATGATGCTCGGAATTCCCATTGCAACGACAAACATGCCCTGAATGAATTTGTTCCCCCTGAATTTAAACCTTGCCAACATATAAGAGGCAGGAGCGGCAATAAGCAGCATTCCTGTGATTGAAACAGAAGTATATATAATGCTGTTCAGGGTATAAGCGCCTAAGTTGTTATCTAGAAAAGCATGTTTGTAGCTTTCAAAATGGATGCCATCCCCCAGTATATTTCCCGAAAAGATGCTTTTGGTCGTCGATAACGAAGCCAAACAAACCCAGCCCACCATAATCAGTGTGAATACAACCCATATAGTTACCAAAATATAGCCAGGAAGCAACGGTAGTTCCTTCGATAGTGAGAACCTATTTAATGTTTTGTTTGTGCGCATAGCGATCCTTCTCTCCTCGCTTAATACTCCACATCATCTTCTTTAACCACGAAATTTATGATTGTAAAAACAGCAACAGCCAGAATCGTCAGAATCATACCTACGGCAGCCCCGGCGCCGGCATTTTTTTGGGACGGGTCCATTCCTATTGCATCCTGAAAAACGATATTATACATATACACCATAGGCGTTACAGTTCTTATGTTCCAGTTGATGTTTGAAAACATGAGAGACCAAGCAAAAAAACCTATGCAGCCTGTTGACCACAGAACAAGCGTAGTCCGAAATACATTGCGTATTAATGGCAGTGTAATTCGGAAAAATTTATTGAATATGCCGGCGCCTTCTATAGTAGCTGCTTCATAATAATCGGAAGGGACTTTATCCATCGCCGCCATGTAGATGAGCATAAAGTAGCCTATGCAGCCAAAGCTGTAGGCAATGGTCATGGACAAAAGCAAATGTGTGTCATCTGTCCACGCAAATTCAGCAAGTCCGGTTAATCCGAAAAAATTAAAAATGCTTCTTAACAGTCCATATTGAGAATTAAATACGTATTGCACCCACATCGTACCCATTGCTACTGCTGCAACGATATTGGGCAAATAGAGGACGGACCGAAAAAATTCTTTGAACCGCACACCGGAGTTAAGGATAACAGCAAACAATAAAGCAAAAAACATGACACCTAGCAAACCCCAGAAATAGATATATCCTATATTCTTTAGGGATTGCATAAACAACTGATTGTCCGTCAACAAGTTGATATAGTTATCAAGCTTAACGAACTTCCACTCGGAGCTGTTATCAGTAATATTCTGTACGTAGAAGAAACTCATCAATGCCGTTCTAAGAACTGGATATACGTAAATAATCAAATAGGACAGCAATGCCGGCCCCAAAAAAACAACAAACATCAATTTACTGCTTTTCATGTTAAACCTCCACAGACGCTAAACATTTTTTAGGGCAACTGGTACTTACAGGTTCTTCATGGCCGCGCCGCAACGGAGCTTGAATGAAGCAAGTATTACTGTTGTGGCGGAACATCATAATGTTCCGCCACTACAACCATTGCCTTATCTAATTACCTATTTGACATTATTCTTGCAATTGTTCACGAATTCTTCAGCCGTGATCTTTCCTGTAACCAGCTTAATATAGTTTGCGCCTACAACTGCATTTTTGTCGGCATCTTCATCCCACCCGCCGCCTTTTGTAAGCTGTGTCGTTACTTCGGCAAACACCGCTTTTGCATCTGCAAGCTCTGGAGCCCAAGTTGAATCAGTCCCCATCGCGATGCCTTTGGTCTGTTTAGAAAGCTCCGAATCAAACTTGCCTGTTACCAATGAAGCAGCAAACGCAACAGCGGCATCAGGAGCATTTGATTTGTTATTAATAACCAGACACTGCGTTCCGTATATAGCCGCTTCGCGACCTTGCACTCCGCCGTCTACTGCCGGGAAAGCGAATTCGCCCCATTGGAAATCAGCTGGTACGACTGTAGCCACTTCATTCGGTAGCCATGTTCCATTTCCAAAGTACATTGCAGCAGAGCCGTTCGCAAATTCAATCTGACCCGCCGGGAATTTGTTTGTTGCAACCTGTTTGGATATATACCCTTTTGACGCCAACTCTTCAATATCTTTAGCAGCCTTCAACACCGTCGGGTTATCCCATTCAGCGCCGGTCTTGTCCTTAACAAGCTTAGCTACGCCTTCTTGACCCAGATATCTTGAGAAATGGTACATTCTAGAAACTCCCATATAAGCATCATCAACAGTTAGAGGCGTTATTCCTGCTACTTTCAGCTTCTCGCATGCCTCCATGAACTCGGCCCATGTTTGAGGAGCGGCAGTTATTCCTGCTTTCGCGAATAAAGCCTTGTTATATGGGATTAAGTACATATAAGGCTGATAAGGCATCCCATATACGGATGTGCCGTCAGTAGCCGCAACCTGCATCGCATTGTAGAATACAGGCGCCAGAGCATCTTTCAACGCTTTCCCGTTTGTTGATGCGTAGGCTTTGGTCATGTAGTCGTCCAGCTTCAGCGCATAGCTCTCAAATCCGGATAGTGAGTTATTGTCCGAATCAAATATGTCGACTTGCTGTCCTGCGTCCAACGCCGGCTTGATCAACTTGCCGTTGTCACGGCCATTCCATTGAACCTTAATTTTGACATCCTTGTTCTCTGCCTCAAAAGCTGAAATAGCCTCTTTGATTACCGTTGCCTGAGTTTCATTCTCGTTCCACATTGACCAGTAAACCAATTCGCCCTTTAATCCCGTTTCCGTCGTTGTAGTCGCACTCTGTGTTGCGGATGGACTTGAGGCTGTCTCACCCTTTGATTTATTCGAACCGCAAGCTGCCAATGCCACTACCATGCTGATAAGCGCTATTACCGATAAAAACCGTGATCTTCTCATGTTCTTCCCCCCGTAATTTTTGATTTGTTGCGAATTTGAAACCGCTTAACATTTCCTGATTTTCTCAATTTCCCTTGTATGTACTTTTGTGACTCCTCAAATATAACCATAGTTATTTTTATTGTCAACAAAAAAATAACGAGGCGTCATTATCGACTAATCCAATGCCCCCAGGACGACAGAAAAGGCTGGATAATAGTGAAATATTGAATCATTTCACTTTTATCCAGCCTATATAATTAAGGGTCGTTATATTTTGTTTTTACAAGTTACCGTCCCCCCCTCAAACAATTCAAAGTTCGAAATATATATGGATTGGGGGGTCTCTGCCTTTTCGTTAATAATGTCAAGCAACCGCGTCACCAGCAATTCCTTTTCTTCAGGTCCGACATACATAGTTGTTAGATGAGGGACGCTCACCCGAACGATTTCTGAAATGCCCGATCCGATCAAACTGACATCATGTGGCACGTTCACACCGCTCTCTTTTAGTCGCTGCAAGGCGCCAAATTGCATAATTGTATTCACGCAAAAAACAGCTGAATAGGCAATGCCAAGAGCCTGCATGCGACTGCAGAGCTCGTAGCCATCCTCTTCTCCGCTGATCTGAATTAACGAATTATCCAGGGGAATCCTGGCTTCTTTTAACGCCTGTTTGTACCCTTCAATATTCAAGCGGTGAATCTGTAAATCCAACCGACCCGAGAACAACGCGATTTTCCTGTGACCCAGGGAAATTAGATACTTGGTTGCTTCATATGCGATTTTTTTGTCATCATTTACAATACTGTTAACATTCTCGCGCTGAATTCCGCCGTAAAAGACATACGGCACATTCGACTTCTCAATCAATTCGACCAGTTGGTCATCTATGTCGCCCGACACGATCACACCTTCGACCTCTTGGCCCTGTAAAAACTTCTGCAGCTTCTGAAGCTCCAGATAACTTGCTTTGATACTCATATAAATGACCCGATAATTATGGCGACTCGCTGACTCCTCGACTACTTTCAGATCATTAATATAACGCGGGTCATTTTCCGCACGGTTATAAATAATAAAGCACAACTTAGGACTAATCTCGCTATCTCGATAGCCCAACTCTCTCGCAGCATTTAAGATTTTGTTCTTCGTTTCTTCTGAGATTGTACTGTTAGGCGCGTTATTCAACGCAAGCGAAACCGATGTGCGCGATATACCGAGAAAATTGGCAATGTCCTTCTTCGTTACCATCATTTCTATACTTCCTCCAAAAGCGTTATAGTTAATGTCTAACTACCGTTATAATAACACTGCTTTGCAATATTAACAATTAACGAATATAGCTGGTACACGATATGAGTTATCACGAGTTATGCAGTTACAGGTAGAACATGGGAAAAGCAGAAGGCTCGCCCCAGAACATTCGAATCTCATCAAGCCACCACAATTGAATAAGCCTTGCAAATTGTACTGCCTCTGTGCCAATATCAATATAGATCATCTGAATCCCCTTGTGGGTTTTGGAGCGGATCTGACAACGAGTATGGAAGAGGCAGTTGACCATTTCGCCGGGGTGCAGCCATCACCATCATTCGTTTTTTCTTTGATTGTCTCCCATTACGCATAACCAAGTAACGTATCGGAGGCATTTCCTCCGAACGTTCGTTCCGCTCATAGAATATCAAAGCGAATGTTCCCTGGCAAGGTGATCGATATGCCGTTGTATGAAAGCAAGTCGCCAACTTGAACGAAAGAGCTTGCAGAAATTTCGGACGCCGAGGCCGATCTTCATCTTCGTCGATCAAATGCAGTAGCTACAGCGGCGAATCAAACAGCGAAAAGCACAGCCCTTGGCATCCATACTACAACCTGGGGACAACGAATTAGAGGAGTTCCAATAAAACGAGCTCTTCCGATTCGTTATCCTAGTTCACTGTCCCGCTCCATTCCGTATTGTCATATCCGACATTCATTATTTCCCACCTTTCATACTGGAATTCGGCAGGTCGAGTAGGCGGGGCCTCTCCTTTCGAGGATAGTGCCCCATACCCCTCACAGATCCGGACGTCAGTCTGTCTAACAACTGATTTCTGAGCACGCTTAAAACGTGGATTTATGCAATTTTACTCAAATTAACGTTGTGCATTTTAGAAATCGAATGAGCTCGGTCTCTGAAGAGACATATGAGCTCATTCACTCCCTTTATTTTGATCAATCTCTTAAGATTATAGGCAAGACAAATCAGATTGGTCTCAGTGCCTACTGATGCCAAACCTCGCGTTAAAAAGTATGTATATCCCAGGTGACGTTTTATCGTCCCAAAAGGGTGCTCAACGATTGCCGCTCTTTGCTTATATGTATTGCTTTGGCTACGGGTATTTTCGGTAATCTGTTCAATCACATCTTCATCTCTAAGTCTGGTTACCGACCTCCCACCTTTGGCAGACGTGCATAGATCCTTTTGTCCGCAAATTTCGAAGGCTTCGCATGTATAACGCCTGTACTCTTTTCCATCTTGTTTTCCATTCCATTTGAAAGGTAATTCATAACCCAACGGGCAGATATATCTATTGTTTACGGCATCATACTCAAAGTTCTCTTTATCAAATCCACTAGCTACTTTGTTATGTTTACCCTTCTGTGGCTTTATTAAGAGTTCAGTGTTTTCGTCGACAACGTCGATGATTTCAAGATAGTTATAATAGCCTGTATCGGCCAGAATTGTGGTTTTTTGATCACGGAAAACTTACTTTGTCTTCTTTGCCATGTTGGACAGCTGCCCTTGATCGTTGACATCATTGACCATATCGCAGTTCACGATCAATTTATACTTGCTGTCCACCACAGTTTGAACATTGAAACAAACTTCATGTATCCCGTTATTTTTCATGGATTTGGCATCGGGGTCGGTAACGCAGAGCTGGTTTTCACCCGTTTCCTTGAGTTCTTGTTTCATAACCTGCAGCTCGTGCATTCTCTCTTGATAGACCTCTAACTTTTCCGTGATTTCTTGTTTTTTGAGGCGATCGTCCTCTGTTAAAAAGGAGAGCAAGTAGGCATCGATTTTTTCATCGATATACTCAAGCTTCTTACTGATAATGCTGTCATTATAATGTTTCTTTTTAGAGCAGCCTGCCTTTAATTTTGTGCCGTCAATCGCGACAATTTGACCATCGATTAACCCGAAACCTTTTAACATTAAGGTGAATTCTTTAAACAGTTTTTTATGGCCGTTTGGTTACTCTTCATGAAAGCAGATAAAGTGCCGTGGTCCGGCTGGAGCTTACCAATTAGCCACATCAGTTCAATATTTCTTTTCGTCTCGGTTTCCATCTTACAAGAGGAACGGATGCCGTTCATATAGCAGTAAAGATAGAGCTTGAGAAGCTCTTGCCGGCGGTAAGGTTTTTGCCCCGCTTTGGAGCCCGAATACACCTGAAACCCCAATTCTTCTAGGATCAAGCTATCAACGTAAGCATCGATAACTCGAACAGGATTTTCTTCTTCTACAAAATCGTCCAACGTATATGGCAGTAAATGAATTTGAAGTCTATCTTCACCTTCAATAAAAGGCATATGCGCTCATCTCCTTAGGTAAAGAGATTCGACAAAGATCATCCATTTACATGCTAAAAAAAGGATATATTGAAATAATTGTTAGACAGACTGACGTGCGGATTTCCCGCATACGGCTCTTCACATCATCATTTACAGAGTTGTATTGCCTTAGAGATTGACGTAGATACGAGGTTTAGGAAGCCGGAAGTCCTTTAGGACTTCGTTGTATCTTTCCCATGTAAAGCTTCTGCGCTGGCTTCTACGTTTCAGCCATTTAAACATGAGCTTGACCGTTAGGATATAAAAGGATCTGGTCTTCCCGTAGTTATCCGTTATTCCGTAGTAACGGTAATGACCCGTTAGCTTGGAGCGGATCGTCTTGAGTAATGCCTCTTGGTCTAAATGTCGGTTGAACCTGATCCACGTCTTCATGGCTTTGATCTTCTGTTTGAATTTCTTCCCGCTCGTTTTGCGTTTGACCCGGAACGTTGAATCCAAGAAAGTCGAATATCTTCGGCTTCCCTTCCCCTCTCCTTTTTCCGTCCTCTTCAGCAAAGCGTCCGAATTCGATGCCATGAAAGCAGAAAATCTTTGGCAGTATACTCAAAGCTGGCAATTACCGATGCTCAAAATGAATATAACGAGGTTATTCTTAATTTCCAATTTAATCCATGCGTTTGCGAGTGGCATCAGCTACGCTGGTATTACCCCATCATAATCAGTTCATACTCTGTTCATATTTCTGTTGCATGATGTTCTCATCGACAAACAACAAATAACCGGAATGACCCCCTCCCGTGAAACGGTGGATTTAGCTTAAACGTATGATCATAATGGAAATATTGATGGTTTAGTTTACCCAGTATAAGAAAAGAGGAAAACATATGAGTTCAACCAAATCCGATAATCCGACCCCACCCAAAATCGCTTCTACTTCAGTCAAGAACAATTGGCGATCGTTCATCTCTCTAATTAGCAAAGCCAAACCTTCTTACGCAATGCTTTCCATCGCCCTTAGTCTTAGTCTGATTACGACAGTCGTAGGTTTGTTCGTCCCTTTGTTCACCAAGAATCTCGTGGACGGATTTTCCTTGGACTCGCTCGAGTCCTATCAGATCGTCCTCCTCGTCTGCGCCTTCGTCGCGCAAACGATTGCAGGCGGACTGTCCATCTATCTGCTAAACAAGTTCGGTCAGCAGATCTTGTCGGGTCTCCGCGATCTTCTGTGGCGCAAGCTGCTTTACTTGCCGGTAGCTCATTACGACAAAGAAGAAACCGGCGGACTCATCAGCCGGGTAACGAACGACACTAACGTCGTCAAACAAGTCGTATCCGAGCATATGTCCGGTTTCGTTGGCGGAATTATCTCGATCATCGGCTCCGTCGTCATTCTGTTAACCCTCGATTGGCAGATGACCTTATTGCTTCTCGTCGCGGTGCCCCTTACATTGGTCATTTTGCTGCCGCTCGGCAAGAAGATGCATCAGATTTCCCGGAACATGCAAAACGAGACGGCCAGCTTCACATCCGTGCTCACCCAGGTCCTCTCGGAAGTGCGCCTTGTCAAATCCTCGAACGCAGAGCCGATCGAATACGGACGCGGGAAACAAGGGATCGATAAGCTGTTTAAGCTTGGCGTTCGCGAAGGCAAGATCCAAGCGTTCATCGGACCGCTTATGGGCGTAGTCATTATGACCCTTATGGTCGTTATTATCGGATACGGCGGTTTGCGCGTATCTAACGGTTCGATTACCGCGGGAGAATTGGTTGCTTTTATTCTATACCTCATTCAGATCATTATGCCGCTTGGGCAAATTACAGCATTTTTCACTCAACTGCAGAAAGCTATCGGAGCCACCGAGAGAATGATTGACATTCTCGGCCATTCCGAGGAAGTTCAAGATCAGGGCTTGCAAGTACCGGCAGCAGACTCCTCCATTACGCTTAAACAATTAACTTTCCGGTATGACAATGGAGAAGAAATACTCAAATCCGTCGATTTCACCGTCCCATCCGGTAAAATAACGGCATTAGTCGGTCCGAGCGGAAGCGGCAAGACGACTTTGTTCTCCCTCTTGGAACGCTATTATGAACCGCAAGAAGGCAGCATCACCTATGGTAATCACGAGATTAACGACTTTTCCCTCAAGTCCTGGAGAAGCCAGATCGGGTACGTCTCGCAGGAAAGCCCGTTGATGTCGGGAACGATTCGCGAAAATATTACGTATGGACTGGACCGGGAAGTAAGCGACGAGCAGCTTGCAACCGTAGCCCGGATGGCTTATGCGGATGGATTTATTGAGGAGCTTCCCGAAGGCTATAACACCGAGGTCGGCGAACGGGGAATGAAGCTGTCGGGAGGACAACGGCAACGGATCGCTATCGCCAGAGCGTTGCTGCGCAATCCACGCATTCTTATGTTGGACGAGGCTACATCCGCACTCGACAGCACGTCCGAACGAGTCGTGCAAGAAGCGCTTAACAATCTCATGAAAGGCCGAACAACGCTTGTTATCGCCCATCGCCTATCCACCGTCGTGGATGCCGATCAAATTATTTTCCTCGATAAAGGAAGCATAACGGGCAACGGCACGCATGAACAATTAGTAGCCAGCCATGATCTGTACCGGGAGTTTGCCACGCAGCAGCTTAGATACCAGGAACAACCGATATAATGTGAAAAAGGAGTGACGGCGGATGACTAAAATTTTGGTCGTAGATGACGATCCGCATATTCGCGAATTGGTTAAAGTGTTTCTATTGCAGGAAGGTTTCGAGGTAATCGAAGCGAGTAATGGAGTCGACGCCCTCTCGCTTCTGGAAACGACTACCGCGGATATGGTCATTCTCGATATTATGATGCCGCACATGGACGGCTGGGAACTATGCCGCGAGCTGCGCGAACATTACGAGATGCCGCTGCTCATGCTGACGGCCAAAGGCGAAACTACTCAGAAGGTCAAAGGCTTCCAGCTCGGTACCGACGACTACATGGTCAAGCCCTTCGAGCCTGCGGAGCTTGTCGTCCGGGTGAAGGCGCTCCTTAAGCGTTACCGGATATTCATCTCCCAGAACGTAACCATCGGATCCGTCCAGCTCAATCGGCATAATTATTCGCTGCAAGTCGGCGACAATCTGCTTACGCTGCCGCTTAAGGAATTCGAGCTCTTGTTCAAGCTGTCCAGCTATCCCGGCAAAACCTTCTCGCGCGAGCAGCTGATCGAACAAATATGGGGCTTCGATTACGAAGGGGACGAACGTACCGTGGATGTGCATATTAAGCGGCTTCGCGAGAGGTTTCCAGATGGGCAATACGGATTTCGCATTACGACAATTCGCGGGCTCGGCTATCGGCTGGAGGTTACGGCATGAAACGCGGCGAGGAGAATCGAATGCATGAACCTGGTCAGAAATACCGTCCGCCTAGGAAGTGGATCGTATTCGGAATCACGTTAATTCATGTCGGAATCGCTATTAGCTGGGGACTAGCCTACTTGCTGATGGGCTGGATCACTCGAACGTGGTTTCCGGAATACGGACTTACGTTGCTTCGCCAGTATTTGACCGTTGTCATGGCGTTCTCGATTTTATTCCTTATCATGAATCTTATTCGCATAACTTTCGGGCCGGTCCGTCGTCAGATGGATTGGTTCCTGCAGATGATCAACGCGATGAAGCAAATGTCCAAAGGTGATTTTAACGTTTCCTTGGAATCCAACCCAAGATATATGGGTCAATTCGGCCCCCTTGTCACCAGCTTTAACGAGATGGCGTCCGAATTAAATCAAATGGAGCAGATGCGCCAGGAATTCATTTCTAACGTATCCCATGAAATTCAATCGCCGCTCACGTCGATTACCGGATTCGCGCGGGCATTAAAGAGCGAGCATCTTCCGCAGGACACTCGCAATCATTATCTGGACATTATCGAGACGGAAAGCAAGCGCCTATCTAGAATGAGCGACAATCTGCTGAAGCTGACCTCGCTCGAATCCAAACACCATCCGTTCGAGAGAAGGACTTATCGGTTGGATCGGCAGCTGCGCCATATTATTCTATCATGCGAACCTTTATGGCAAGATAAGAACATCGAGATGGACGTTGAATTACCGGAGCTTATCGTAACCGCCGACGAAGATTTAATGAGTCAGGTGTGGGTTAACCTGCTTCATAACAGCATTAAGTTCACGCCGGAAGGCGGTACGATCAGCCTGCAGCTTGCCAAGCAGGATAACCGCATTCGTGTCGATATTTCCGATAACGGTATCGGAATATCCGATGAAGCTCTCCCCCATCTATTCGAGCGTTTCTACAAGGAAGATAAAGCCCGCGATCGTTCCAGCAACGGCAGCGGACTCGGGTTATCGATCGTCAAGAAGATCATGGATATGCATGAAGGAGAAGTGTTCGCCGCGAATTGCCAAGATCAGGGTGCCAAGTTCACGGTGCTATTGCCGGCTAATTAATGATATTAATAACTTTTAAGCTTCCGCCGATTCAGGTTGGAAGCTTTTGCAATAGATATCGAATAAACAAAGCTTGCAGCTCTCGTATCGAATGCGTCCTCGTTTTACCCATCATACAGGTTAGAAGGTTTTCCAGAATAGGCGTAGAAATGCGCATGATGGTGATGATCTCCTCATCCTGGAATCCGAACAGCGCATGCAGCCTCAATACGTCCTTCTCGCTTGGCGTAAAGTCGTATCTATCCCCGAATAACTCAATAATATGGACTGTCTCCGATCCGTTTGGCCCTGCGACTTGCCAATCCATCATATTCACCAGCATTTTGACATAACTCCTCTCTGCCTTTTTTCAAAAGTTGGGTCTGTCGATTGTTGTCCTATTTCGTTATGATATAAACAAAGTATTAGAAAATTTCCATAACGTGTATTTGTTTTCTATGAAATTCGCTAATAGATTGTTTTTCCGATCTCATGATCATATGTCGGAGGTGCTGTTCTCATGTTCCGGTCACTCCGTTTCAAGATTGTTGTCGTGCTGGTGCTGATTAACATCATTTCCTTTACGGCGATGTCCCTCATCAACCTTGAAATTTCCAATAAACAGATGAACAAGCAACTCGTAACACACAGTTTGACTAACCTGAAGAACACCATCGCGAACCTCAATACGATGTTGTCCTTGCGTATGAAGGAAGCGGAATTGATGAGCCGCTCCATCCCCCTGCGGCTGAAATCGTTAGGAGAGCAGCTAGTCTATTTAAAGCTAGAAACTCCCTCGTCGAACTTAATAGCGTTGCATATTGGGATTGCGGATAGAAACGGCACCATGAAATTAACTGACAACTCGACACTCCCAGTCGATCATATGGAAGCCTATCAGAGTGCTTTGAGAGGGATATCCGCTTATGCCGATCCGGAGCTGGATTCGGATGGTAATCCGGTATTATGGCTGATGGTGCCTCAATACAACTCCATCAATGGCGTGGAAGGCGTCATCGGCTTTGCGCTCGACTCCTATCGTATGTTCAACGATCCTTTAAGCGTCGAGCAGAACGGTTATAAAGACAGCGCCATCGTGCTCATCGACTGGGATATGAATCTTCTGCATTATAAGGACCGTTCTCTGATTCTCAAACGCAATTACATTAAGGATGTGCCTTCCCTGCTAGACTTCGCCAACCAAATCAGGACTAGCGAGGAAGGGTTTGGGGAAGCGCCCGTGTTTACCCGTGTACTCAAAATGTTCTATGTCAGAATTCCGGGCCACGATTGGTATGCGGTATTTTCCGTAGCGAAGAAAGAATTCGAAGCGCCTCTCCAACGCGCCTTATGGATCAATATGGCCCTTATTGCTTTAACGGAAATGATCCTGGGCTCCATTCTCTATATCCTTGCCGAAAGATCCATCCTAGGCCGGCTTAAACAAGTCGTTGCCGTTACCCAGAAAGTAGCTGCAGGCAACTTCTATACGCAGCCGCTCCGCATTAAAAGCAAAGACGAGATGGGGTTGCTGTCAAGCTCCATCAACGGAATGATCGATAATTTACAAGATTTGTTCGAGCCGTTTCAAGCCTTCATCCGGCATAATCAGTACGCTATGATCGTAACCGACTCCAGGTTCGTTATTACCTCCTACAACAAACGTGCGGAAGAAATGCTTGGTTACGGGGAAAATGAAGTCGTCGGCAGGAAGTCCCTTCTGCTCTGGCACGATCGCGAGCAGCTGCAGGAACGCGCCAATTTCTACACGGTCAAACTCAATCGGCAAATAAACCCTGATGAGACGGTGTTGTTCGTTCTCTCTCATCAAGGTTTCTTGCCCGACTGGGAATGGACTTGGATTAACCGCGAAGGCTCCCGCATGCTTGTATCCTTGAATCCAAGCGTCATGCGGCATCCGGACGGAACGATTAAGGGATACGTCCTCATCGCCAGAGATATTAGCGATATCAAGAAAGCGGTCGAAACGAACACAAGGTTATTAGAAATTATTGAGAGCGCCCACGACATGATCGCTTCCTTCGATATGCGCGGCCGCATCTTCTATTTGAACCGGGCAGGACACGCGTTCCTTGGCATAGGCGCGCTGAACGAACAGAACAACCGCTTGAGCCATTACATGCCAATTCCGACTACGGTGAGATTTGCGGATGGATTAACGGAAGCGCAGAAGCATGGATTCTGGCAGAACGAAATCGAATTCATCGGCGCCGACGGTGACGTGCAGATGGCTTCGATTAACGTTGTTGCCCATGTGACCGAGGATGGCAAGGATTCGTTCTTCTCCACGATCGTGAGAGACATTTCAGACCAGAAGGAAATTCAGCGGCAGTTAGTAAGAGCTAAAGACGAAGCGGACGAAGCAAATGAAGCGAAGAGTTCGTTCCTTGCCCGGATGAGCCATGAGATCCGAACGCCGCTTAACGGGATTATAGGCTTATCCTATCTTCTGCAGAGATCGGAATTGACGGAAATCCAAGAGGATTATATACGCCAAGTATCCGATTCCTCGCAAAATTTGCTGCGAATACTTAATGACATTCTGGATTTCTCCAAGCTGGAAGCGGACAAGTTAGCGTTAGAGCAAGTCCCCTTCCGGCTTGAGGAATCGATGCAACGACTTAGCGGCATCTTTGCCGTATTGCTCGGCCCTAAACCGGTCGACTTTATTCTGAACGTAGATCCGCTTATACCGGCTTGGCTCATCGGAGACCCAACCCGCTTGGAACAGGTGCTGCTTAATTTAGGCAGTAATGCGATCAAATTTACGAATTATGGATTGATCGAAATGAGTATTTCTCTAACGAGCATTTCCAATGGGCAAGCGAGCTTGAAGTTTTGCGTTCAAGATAGCGGAATCGGCATGACGGAACAACAGCGTGCGCAATTATTCATGCCTTTTGTCCAAGCAGATGAGAAAACAAGCCGTAAATACGGCGGAACCGGTCTAGGACTCGTCATCTCTCATACCTTGGTCGAAAGAATGGGCGGTCATATAGGTGTCGAGAGCACTTATCTGGTCGGCAGTACTTTTACCTTCGAGCTTACTTTACAGGTTGACGACAATAAAACTGTAACGGGAACTAACAAGAACCTTGATCTTAACATCTTGGTTTTAGAGGATCATCCGCAGGTTGCCGATTACTGGCGTAAGCTGCTCATTTCCATGGGTTGCGATGTTGCTGCTTTGTCCGAGTGGAAGCAAGCCCAACCGTTATTGTTACAGCAAAAATGGGATCTGTTTATTGTAGATATGGAAGCGGGAGACATGCACGGTGAGGAAACCTGGGCAGTGTGGAAAACGGAGCTTGATGCCCAAGGTATCCAAGTTATCTCCTCTACGACATTGCTCGGACGCGATGCGCTGCAGCACTTGTCCGATAACCTTAAGCCTGCTGCCGTGCTTGTCAAACCTGCTTCTGCTCTACAAGTGCTTCAAGCTCTGCAGGTGATCAGCAATCATGTTCACTATAGTTCATTACAGGAGAATGACGCGATTTATCCACGAACGCCGGGTGAAGATCCCCTGTTAAACAAGCTGCGAATTCTAGTCGTGGATGACCAGGTCATTAACCGACTGGTCGCCAAGCAGTTATTGGAGCAGCAGGGTTTCGAAGTTGCGACCGTGGAAAACGGTTTAGAAGCTTTATTAGTATTGGAGCAATCGACCATGGATTTAGTCCTTATGGATTTGCACATGCCCGATATGGATGGCTGCGAGGTTACTAGACTTATCCGTAAGCGATTTAATATGAAGGAATTGCCGATCATTGCATTAACGGCCGATGTCACGGAGGAGCAACATTATAAATGTTTGGCAGCCGGTATGAATGATATTATTACTAAACCCATTCAACCGGACCTCCTCTTTTCCACTCTATCGCGCTGGCTCCCATCCACTCAGAGTTCGCCTGCAGTTAACGCCGAGAAAGATGAGGAATCATGGCCGGATACGCCGGGTCTTAACGTTCCATTGGCTTTGCTCCGATTGGACGGCAAGAGCGGTCTGTATTTAAAGCTGCTTGACAAATTTCTTCAGCAATATTCCGATACGGAGAGCCGTTTGCATCGCTTCTTGAAAGACGGTGACAGAGACAATGCGATCAGGCTTGTACATTCCTTGAGCGGAACTGCCGGTCATTTAGGCGCAGTTGGTATTCAACAATCCGCGGCAACGGCTGAGCGGATTCTTCATGAGCATGGTTCCTTAACGGAAATGTTGGAGGAGTTAGGTGTCGAGCTTCGTCAAACCTTCGAAACAATACAAAACCTTCTTCTGCAAAAAAGGAGTTAGACGAACTTCATTCGACATTATATAATAGTTTTACATAGGAAAATGTTAGTAAAGTATGAGCAATCCTAACAATAGACTAAAGGGTGTGACAATTGTTGACGAGAGTACTCGTTATTGAAGATGATCCCATCATCGGAGAAATGCTCACCCTCTACCTCACCGAAGAGCAGTTTATCGTACAGCGCGTTGAATCGGCGCGAGAAGGAAAGTTCGCTCTCGGCACCTTTAATCCGGATATCCTCTTACTTGATTTGATGCTGCCGGATGCATCGGGAACGGAGTTGTGCTCGCAATTCCGACAACTAACCGCCATTCCTATCATCGTTATTTCCATGAAAACAGCCGTTGCCGACCGCATTCAGGCGATCAGCGCCGGAGCGGACGATTTTCTTGTCAAGCCGTTCAGCATGCAGGAACTCAAGGTTCGTATGAAAGCCGTGCTGCGCCGCGTGACGACCCCGAAACCGGTGGCCGTGCAGCATACCCAAGCAGATTCCGCGAGCATGCCAGAATCGCAGTTAGGACTTTCGCTTGATCTAGAGCGTAGAACGATCGTGCTTGATGGTGACCACATTGAAACGACATTCTCCGAATACGAGATCATGAAGCTATTCTTTCAGCATCCCGGGCGTGTATTCAGTCGTGAAGAATTGATTAACGCCGTCCGCGGTATCGACTCTTTCATCAACGACCGAGCGATTGACGTTCATGTGACCAATCTCAGGCGCAAGCTGGAGAAGAATCCGAAGGAGCCCCAATTTATTAAGACCGTATGGGGTGTTGGCTACAAATTCATTAAATAAGAGATAAATCGTTAAAGGCTCCTTTCATAGGGAGCCTTTTCCAATGAGTACGTACATTGGCAGTCACTAACATTTTACCGTTAACTTTCTAAACGTTTGCCCCTCATACTAAAGAGAACGATTTCATTACGGGGTGATTGTGATTACTTTGCTCGGTTGGGATTTATTACAGATCAGCCTGATACAGAATATGGCCGTCGTTTTGCATCAATATTCATTGATCCTATTCCTTATATTCCCTTTATCGGCAGTGTTGTTTCACTATTTCATGAACATGGTATGGACAAGGCGGCGCGAATTAGCAATCGATGAGATTACGGGACTGCCGCATTTCAGGCATTTCAAAATCAAACTGCGCAAAAAAATAAACGAACGAACACCCTTTTATTTAACTGTATTAAATGTTGATGGATTCAAGTCGATCGTCGAGTTGAATAACATCACCTACGGAAATGAGCTTCTATTGCAAATCAGCAAGCGATTAAAGCACTGGCTGCCTAGCACCGGCATTGTCTGTCGATTAGATGGAGAACAATTTCTAATCTGTATCGCCGATCCATCGTCAGGAAAGCTCCCGGAGCTAACGCCAGAGTATTGGCAAGAAATGCAATCGATCTTATCGAAACCCTATTTCATTGACCATAGCGCTCGCCATGTAACGTTAAGCATTGGTATGACGAGGTTCACAGGAGAAGTGCTAACGCTGGATCCAATCCTGCAGCGCGCATTTACCGCCCTGCAGCAAGCTAAGGTGCAAGGGATGAGTCAAACCGTTCATTATCATGAAAAGTTAAACGAACAAATTCGCTATCGTTCCTTAATCGAAGTCAATTTAAGGACCGCCCTGCAAAATAATCAATTATTCTTACACTACCAACCCCAATACGAGCTGCAAAGCGGAGCGTTAAGAGGATTTGAAGCGCTCCTGCGGTGGGACCACCCGGAATTAGGGGCGATCCCTCCCTCCGATTTTATTCCGATTGCCGAAGAAACGCGTTTGATTTTACCGATTGGGGAATGGGTTCTGCGGCAAGCATGCGAAACGATGCTGAGAGTAGCTGAATATCCGTCCGATCACACGATATCCGTAAATATCTCTGCCGTTCAGCTCATGGATGAACAATTCCCAGAGCAAGTAACGCAAATATTAGCCCAATCGGGTTTAGCTGCACAACGGTTGGAGCTGGAATTAACGGAAACCGCCTTGATGAGCTCACTTGACCTTGCCGAGCGTCAATTAAGGAAACTTCAAGCTCTAGGGTTACGATTGGCTTTAGATGATTTCGGCACGGGTTACTCCTCTTTGAGTTATCTTCGCAGGCTGCCGTTTCATTTGATCAAGATCGATAAGAGCTTCATTCAAGACATCGGACATTCCCTTGAACAGGAAGTAACGGGCTCTATAATCCAATTCATCAAGCAGCTTCGCTACAGCATCGTTGCGGAAGGGCTTGAGTCCTATGATCAACTCGTGTATTTGAAGAAATGCCAGTGCGACTACGTTCAAGGCAACTTATTGAGCAAGCCCTTGCCGGAGGATCAGCTCCGTACCCTCATACTCGCGGGTTAAGAGGGCGGGAATGCTTCTGCGAATCGGAAAATCCCGTTATCATACGTCAGCGTATGGCTCGCCACTCGTTTGACGAGACGCATGTCATGGGTTGCAAAGAGCAATGTTCCCGGATAGGCGGCAAGCACCGTCTCCAGTTGCTCGCGCGTAAGCGCATCAAGATAATTCGTCGGCTCGTCAAGCAGCAGCAAATTATATTGTCCGAAAAATAGTTGGGCAAGCGCCGCTTTGACCTTCTCTCCCCCGCTTAGCTGCCTAATGAGGCGAAATACCGAATCTTTGCGAAAGCCGAGACGCGCAAGAAGGTTTCGCAATTGGGTATCTGAATATCGGCTATGCTTGCTTACAGCTTGAAGGACTGTGTCCGTTGCTACGAGATGCTCGAGCTTCTGATCGAAGAAACCAATACTTGCGCGAGGAGCCGTCGTTATCCCCTCAGCTCCCTCCTTGATCGTATGAAGCAAAGTCGACTTACCGCAGCCATTCGGACCTATAACGGCTGTTTTCATTCCAGGCTTTAGGGTGAAGGTTAGCGGCGGGAATAGTTCCCTCTGCTCCCTCGTTACTCGCACGGATTCCAGACGCAATATTTCTTTACTGGCTATAGGTACGTGCGCGTTCACATCGAAATTAACAGGATCGGGTAGGATCGGCCTTTCTTTAACATCCATATGTTCCAACCTGGAGAGAACCGCATTCGCTGAACGGATGCGTTTCGCTTCCGCATTCTGCGCCTTCGCAATGCCTAGGCGCGCTTCCTTGTTGCTCATCCTCGCAGGCTTTCCTTTCTGCTTATGAGCCTGCTCTACTTTATGCCGGGCAGCTTGCTCCAGTCGTTTCTTCTCTTCTCGGTATTGTTCATATTCGAATTGCGCCCGCTGCAGGTTATTCGCCTTCTGCTGTTGATAGTCGCTATAGTTACCCGTGAAGGCAGTTACTTTACCTTCCTCTACTTCAAGAATGTTGTTGCACACGGCATCCAAAAGCTCGCGGTCGTGTGAGATAAGAACAACTGCGCCGGGATAATGCTGCAACGATTTCCGAAGCTGAATTGTGCCCGTAAGATCCAAATGGCTTGTCGGCTCATCCGCGAACAACAGCGGTGCATGCTCCTCTAGAGCCGCGGCAATCTTCATCCGTGTTTCCTCTCCGCCGCTGAATGTTTCCCGATCTTCATCAGGTACAGACCACCAGCTTCTGTTGACTCCCGTGAGAGGAGTTGATACCTCGTCCGCTATCTGCTCAATAATCGAAAAGTTGCTATTTACCGTTACGGTTCCGCGATCCGGTTGCTTTTTTCCCGCAAGCAACTGCATAAGCGTGGATTTCCCGCTGCCGTTGACTCCGACGATTCCGATCCGGTCTCCATCATTTATCGCAAACTTACCGTCCCACCGAAGCAACTCGCGGTCTCCATAGGAGAATGTAATATCTTTAACAAGAATAATGGGCACAAAAAAACCTCCTCGAATTTAATCCGAAGAGGTTATGAGTCGTTAATTCGGGTGCAGCAACCTAGCTCACCTGAATGGAACAGACCTATCCCTACTCCGGATTTCATGATTGACGAACGTGGAAGTAGAATAGTGATCCATGTCTGGTGATCCCTGCCTTAAAGTAAATTAAGATCTTGTGCCACAGTATAGCCTCAGAAGGACCGATTGTCAAACACGCTTCCGCTTATTCCTGATTTTCTCGTTCTTTAAGCAGCTTTTTGATGTCTTCCAGATGCTGGTTCAACGCTTTGATTTCGCGGGTTTTCAGATCGTTCTGGTGTTTGGTTTCCTTATAAATATCATAAAGAACGGAATGATTGATCGCGGCTTTGACAACCAAATATAAAATGAATATTCCGACAGCTGTTGAGACTATCCAGACCAAAAAAGCTCCCATTTATTGCAGCACCCCTTCAAAATAATTCGTTACCAGCCCATTCGTTCTCTAAGTGCAGTAATGTGAGCTACATGATGGCGGCCATGCCAGGAATAATTTCCGAGAACATAATCCAAGCGGAATACCTTGAGCGACTCCGGATGGAAAAAAGTTCTGCCGAAATCCGCATCCGACATCGAATGAAGCAGATACGTCCAACGTTCGTGCAATGCCGCGACCAATGTCGTAGATTGCTCCACCGGAGCCTGAATCGTATCTGCCAGAAGCGCCCAGCGATCTTCATAATAAGGTTTAATCGCCGGATGATCTTCCGTTAGTGCGAGCTTAAACCGGATAAAACTATTCAGATGGCTATCCGCGATATGATGGGTAACTTGCCGGACGGTCCATCCTTCCGGACGATAAGGAGTATCCAGTTGTTCCGGGCTAAGCCCGTTTAAAGCGGCGGCAAGCTGCGTAGGCAAATGTGCGATATCGGAAATCCAGTCAAGCCGTTGCTCTGCGGAAATTTCACCTTCGCAGTTATAACGTCCAATAGGGAATCTCAAGTCGGTCGTCATAGGTCCATGCTCCTTAGTCTGAGTTGTCAGCCCAATATCTCACGCAATACGGATACGAAATAATCCATTTCCTCATCCGTACCGATGCTTACGCGCAAATATTGATCGATTCTCGGTTGATTGAAGTAACGTACAAGTATTCCTCTGACTTTCAACTCGCTAAATAACGATTGCGCAGACTGACGAGGGTGGGAGATGAAAATAAAGTTAGCTTTGGAAGGAACGATCTGAAATCCGAGCGGCTGCAAAATCTCGATCGTTCGATCCCTTGTTGCCATAATCTTGCGGGTCGTTTCCATGAAGTAATCTTGGTCTTCAATGGCTGCTACAGCGCCGGCTATTGCCAAGCGGTCCAACGTATAGGAGTTAAACGAATTTTTAATCCGATTTAATCCTTCAATTAAATCAGGGTGTCCCATTGCCATACCTACGCGCAATCCGGCCAATGACCGGGACTTGGACAACGTCTGAACGACTAATATGTTCGGAAATTCTGGAATGCAGCTTACCGCCGATTCCCCGCCGAAATCAACATAAGCCTCGTCTACGATGACCACATGATCCGGATTGGCCTCGAGTATGACTCGCAAATCATCCACAGGCAAGTAACGTGTTGTAGGAGCATTAGGATTCGGAATAACAATGCCGCCGTTCGGCCTGCGATACTGTTCTGCTTCAATATTGAATTGTTCGTCCACCGGTATGGTCTCATAGGTCAGGCCGTATAACTTCGTATATACGGGATAGAACGTGTAAGTGACATCTGGAAATAGGATCGGTTTCTCGGGAGAGAAAAATGCGGGAAAAGCGAACGCTAATATTTCATCCGAACCATTCCCAACAAAGATATGATCCGAAGTTAATCCGTAGTATTTCGCCAGCGCTTGCCTTAACTTCTCGCATGTCGGATCCGGATACAGCCGCAAGTCCTCGTTCGCCGCCGATTTAATGGCAGCAATGACAGCCGGAGAAGGTGGATAAGGGCTCTCGTTCGTATTCAGTTTGATATACCTCTTGTCCTTAGGCTGCTCTCCTGGTACGTAAGGAACAAGGGATGCCGTTAATTCGCTCCAATATTTACTCAATGAACCATTCACCTCTCATTCCTCGATTATACAACCCTATTGCTCCGAGGTCTATGTATAGGTGTAATGCGGGTTGACTATAAATAAACATTATTATATATTGTCTATAAAATTACAAACGTTTGAAGGATGTGTTTATGAATTGAACGTATCGGAATATTTCTGGAATTCTTCAATAGACGAACTGAAACAAGGCTACATTCTGGAATCCGATCATTATATATGTTTACTGTGCGGCAAAAAATCGGAAATCGGAATTGTGTACCCCGATGACGGGGTTTATTACGAGGCTGAGAAATTCATGCGCAAGCATATCGAGAAAACCCACTATTCCGTGTTTGATTATTTGATCGGACTCGATAAGAAGCTGACCGGACTTACCGAGCATCAGAATAGCCTCCTTCATCTGTTCCATCAGGGCAAGAGCGATAGCGAAATACAGAAGGAAATGGGTATCGGCAGCGCCTCGACCATTCGGAATCACCGCTTCGTCTTGAAGGAAAAGGAACGTCAGTCCAAAGTATTCTTAGCACTGATGGAGTTGCTGAAGGATAAAGACAAGCATGCGCCGACTATCGTAAACGTACACAAAACAGCCCGTATGGTCGATGATCGGTACAACGTAACGCAGGATGAGGTCGACAAAGTTTTGAAGAAATATTTTCCGGACGGAACGGACGGTTTACTTACGACCTTTACTCTTAAGGAAAAGCATAAGCTCGTTGTATTGCGTGAAATCGCCAAACGCTTCCGCAACGAACAATTGTATACGGAGAAGGAAGTGAATCAAATTCTACAAACGGCATACGACGATTTCGTAACGTTGAGACGGTATATGATTGAGTACGGATTTCTTGACCGCAAGCCGGATGGCAGCCAATATTGGCTTAAAGAATAGGAGTCGATTACGATGAATCGAAAAGAAGAGCGTGCGAAATTAATCCAACAATTTAAGGAAATTCCCATCGAAGCCGGCGTATACCAAATTCGAAATACCGTGAACGGAAAGGTGTTCATCGATAGTACCTTAAATTTGAGATCGCTGAATGGGCGCAGCGGCACCCTGCAAGCGGGAACTCATAGCAGTAGAGCTTTACAGAAGGAATGGAACGAGTATGGATCGCAGGCTTTCGTCATGGAAGTATTGGAAGTGCTCAAGCCTAGCGACAATCCGTTCGTCGTTCAGAAGGATGAATTGAAGAAATTGGAAAAGAGCTGGATCGAGAAGCTCCAGCCCTATGGCGAACGAGGTTATCATATCTTTAGATAGGCGACATATATCGACTAGAATGGATATCGGTTTCTACAAACCGATTGGCCGATTGTTTAATCACGTTAATGTTCTCGCCTTCAGCCCCCATCCACTTCACGCCGAGTACAAGGCCGTCCGACGAATTAGCTGTGAATAAAAAGGAGAACATGTCCGGAGATATTTCACCCTGATCATCGACGCGCCAAGTTGAATTTTCATTGTATGTGGCGGGATAGTCCATGTACACCCACTCTTCGCCATCCTTAACAACCAAGCTAGCCAACATTTGATCTTCTTTCCGTTCGAATTGAACCAGGAAGATCTGCTTGGTTTCGCCCAAGGTGGCTATTTGCCAACTTTGCGCTATTGTTCTGTTGCGAGCTTTTATAATCTCGTCTGTAATTACAGCAGGCGGGTCTTGCGGCTTTACTTGATTAATCTTAAGCAGCGATTGTAAATTGAAGTCCTTGTCATTAACTAAATAATAGCTAGCATCCGGTACGGCCTTGCCTTCAAGAACTTCGAAAATGTCCCCTTCAAGGTTATTGAAATTGTTCGCTGCCTGCCTTCCGTTGTCTTGCTCGGTCCTTGACTGATGTTTAACATAACGCACCGTGATGACATTTCCATTCTCTCCGACCGCCTTGTTTATCCCTTTTAACGTGTCCTCATTAGTATCCGTTGTCGTTGTCTCCTCTTGCTGCTCAACAGTCACAATGAGTTTCCCCTCGCTGTCCGCGAATCCGAATTGATTTGTAAGCTCGCTCGCATTTAAAATCGCAGATGGCGTTACAGGTTCCGTTGCAGGTTCCGTTGCAGATGGCGATGGCGAAGTCTTTTCTTCAGTTGAAGGCGCGTTACTGGAATTCCCAGTTGTCGAGTTCCCGGTGCACCCAGATAACACAACTACGAATGCAAGAGCTAATATTGATTTTCTCATTTATTAATCTCCTTATAGAAAAGCCGTCTAGTATCATTATTCATGAACGACCGCTTGAACTTCGATTTCAATAAGCAATTCCGGATCAATAAGCGCCTTCACTTCTACCATAGTGGCAACGGGGCGAATATCCTTGAACCACTCGCCGTGCGCCCTCCCTATTTCTTCCCATTGCGTGATATTAGTCACATACATTCTTGTCCGTATCACATCCTCCATTGCAGCTCCAACCTCTTGTAAAGCCTGATCTATGATCTCGAGTATATAACGCGTCTGATTGTAAGGGTCGCCTTTGAATACAACCTTCCCGTCTTTCATCGATGTCGTGCCCGCTACTTCGACAAGACTGCCAACTCGGATTGCCCTGCAATAACCGACGACCGGCTCCCATGGAGATCCTGTCGATACTCTCATTCTTTGTTCCATTATTGATCTTCCCCCTTTTATGGCTTCCATAGTATAACGGAAGAATCGAGAAAATTCGACTTCCGTTAAATCGAAACCGTTGAGTTTTGTACCGCCAGCGGCTTATAATGTAAATTAGTGTTTAGAAATCGATGAAAAGAGAAAAAGGTGTCTACAGATGAGTATTCTTACGGTTAAAAATTTAACTCACGGGTTCGGAGATCGCGCGATATTCAATGATGTATCCTTTCGTTTGCTTAAAGGCGAGCATGTTGGGCTGATCGGCGCCAATGGCGAAGGCAAATCAACGTTCATGAATATAATAACCGGAAGTTTGGAGCCGGACGCAGGCAAAGTGGAATGGGCAAGGAAAGTTCGGATCGGGTATCTGGACCAGCACTCTGTCCTGCAGAAAGGAATGACTATACGAGACGTACTTCGTGGAGCGTTCCGTTACTTGATGGATCTCGAGACCGAGATGAATGAAATGTACGATAAGATGGGCTCCGCCACACCCGAGGAACTGGAGCAGCTGCTAGAGGAAGTCGGTACCATTCAGGATATACTAACGACTAACGATTTCTATCTCATTGACGCCAAAGTAGAAGAAATCGCGCGCGGGCTCGGACTGGGCGATATCGGATTAGACAGGGACGTGCACGATCTAAGCGGCGGCCAACGTACAAAAGTTCTCTTGGCGAAGCTATTGCTCGAAAAACCGGACATTCTGCTCCTCGATGAGCCGACCAACTACTTGGACGAGCAGCATATCGAATGGCTGAAACGGTACTTGCAGGAATATGAGAATGCTTTTATCCTCGTCTCGCATGATATTCCTTTCTTGAACAGCGTCATCAACCTTATCTATCATATGGGCAATCAAGAACTGAATCGTTACGTTGGGGATTACGATAACTTCGTGTTGTTGCATGAAGCCAAGAAGCAGCAGTTGGAGTCGGCATTCAAACGTCAGCAGCAAGAAATTGACGATCTGAAGGATTTCGTTGCCCGCAATAAAGCACGTGTCTCTACCCGTAACATGGCGATGTCCAGACAAAAGAAGCTTGATAATATGGATGTAATCGAGTTGGCTAAGGAGAAGCCGAAGCCGGAATTCCGGTTTAAGGAAGCCCGCACGTCAAGCCGACTTATTTTCGAGGCCAAGGATTTGGTCATCGGTTACGAAGAACCGTTGTGCCGCAATATCGATCTGCTCATGGAGCGCGGTCAGAAGATTGCAATCGTAGGTGCGAATGGGATCGGGAAAACAACGCTGCTAAGAAGCCTTCTTGGCGAAGTACCTGCTCTGTCCGGTTCGGTTAAACAAGGCGAGAATATGTACATCGGGTACTTCGAGCAGGAAATCAAGGGCAGCGTGGATGAAACCTGTATTGAAGCGGTATGGAAGAACTTTCCTTCCATGACTCAATTCGAAGTTCGCGCGGCGTTGGCCAAATGCGGCTTAACTACCAAACATATCGAGAGCAAGATATCCGTATTAAGCGGCGGCGAGAAAGCCAAAGTTCGTCTGTGCAATCTGATTAATAAAGAGACGAATCTGCTCGTACTCGATGAGCCGACCAACCATCTAGACGTCGATGCCAAGGAAGAACTGAAACGAGCATTACAGGCTTACAAAGGCAGCATCCTTCTGATTAGCCATGAGCCTGAGTTTTATCGCGAAGTGGCGACCGAGGTCTGGAATTGCGAGTCTTGGACGACTAAAGTATTTTAATGGAAAAGAGGGACTGTCCTACAAGCGAATAACTTGTCGGGCAGTCCCCTTTTTACTCTGCAAGAGGCCTTTCGAAAATGATTTCGTAATGCGTCGGTTTGCCATGGCCATTATAATTCGTAGGCAGCACCTGAACTAAGCGCCAGCCTTCACTCGCATACTGAACAATCGTTTCCTGATGCGTTGCGGATGAGAAAAAGCCTCCGAGAGAGGTTTCCACAAAAGTATATTCATACATAGATTGATCTCCTTTATTATAAGATCACTAATTGGACCTATTTGATATCTAGTTACACTATTCCAGATGTAATGCCATCAGATGCTCATCAAGATACACATCGCCTACTTTTAACGCCTTTCTCTCAACACCATAAGTCTCAAAACCCAACGATTGATATAATCTAATTCCGGCTTCATTCGTTGCCATCGTACTCAGGTTGATTTGGGTTAACCCTTTAATTGACTTGGCTCTGGTAACAATTTCTTCAATCATTTTCTTCCCAATCCCTTGTTGACGATAATCAGTTGTGACATAAACTCCCCAGATTAAACCTTTGTGTTTAAGCTTAAGTCTCTTTTCCCTGATAAATCCCGACATACCAACGAGGTCGTCGTTATCATTAAATGCGCCAACGATGTAATGATCATCCGTCTCACTCATTCTTTCCATTACGCTCTGCATCGATTGATTAACGGACTCCTCATACGAGGACGCGAATGATTCCGGATTCCTAAGCAAACCTTCAAGCCGCAGCTCCCAGTACGCAACTACGTCATCCTTCGTAACGGTTCTAAGCGTTATCATTGTTTTTCTCCCTCCGATCTTATTTCAGTGGGTAATGCCTAATCCTCAATCTCTGCTACATAGGTGCATTTGAATCTCTCAACACCTGGATATTTTTCTCCCAAACTTTCAATCGTAAAGCCAATATTCCTATAAAAGTTAATCGCAGTTTCGTCAGTTTCCGTAATGATTTCTTTAGGCTCATTGAGAGATAACACATCAAGAATCATGCCTCTTCCGAAGCCATGCAATCTTTCTTCAGGCAAAACGGCAATATGTCTAAGCTCTAGAATGCTATTGGCATTCATTCGGTATCCAATAATACCGATGACTTGATCCCCCAAGTAATAGCCTTTAAGCTCAAGCTCTGGATTATCATTATATTCATTAATAGTTGCTGTGACGTGTTCAGGATCTGGATAAGTAGCTAATTCAATCAATTCCATAATCGTAGTATCTTCTAGCTTGGATTTAATGTTGAGTAGCATATGTATTCTCCTTTATTATATTGATGCGTTAGTGAGTAGCTGCATGCTCCCTTCAAATACGAAGATAATCATAGAATATCTCCTTAAACTCCAATTAATCCCTAAATATTAGAATTATGTACGCTGTATTCGTATATTGATTGAAAAGGACCCCACCGACTTAAACTCTTCTTCCCATAATAACGAGATCTCTCTCCACTCCATCCAAGATTGCGACCCGGGGTAGAAGTCCCCATTGTTCGAATCCAAATTTCCTTAGAAGCGCGAGGCTTGGCTCATTATGTCCGAAGACAAGACCTACGATATTATGGATATTTAAACGTGGACATTCTTGGATCGCTTCCTGTATGAAAATACTGCCAATACCCTGTGACCGGTACTCAGGAGAAATATAGATGCTGATCTCAGCCGTTGCATCATAAGCGGAGCGACTATGGAACGCCGAGAAGCTTAGCCAAGCGATGATCTCGTCTGCGACCTTCATCACCCATAGTGGCCTACCGTTCTCAGAATGCTCATCAAACCACTTCACTCGGCTCTCCACCGTAACTGGCTCCAAATCTGCCGTAACCATTCGTCCGGCGACAGTCGTATTGTATATTTCGACGATGCTTTCTAAATCCTCTCTGACTGCGTGAACAATCTCATAGGGTTGTAACATCTAGTTTGCCTCCGTTTTCCAAGCCATTAGTAATTGAGATTCTTTCTCCGCGGTCATTCCGGCTTTACGAGTCACGTTTACTCGAGTTTTATCCCATGCTAATGTGTCTTGAATGGTTTCGGCAAGCGAGCGGAAGGTAAGTCCGTCGCTAATGGCCTTATCGACATTAACGGATAGCATATAAGCCATCTTCTCCGTGTCGCCCTCGCCTGGAATCCAGAGCGGCAATTCAATCCAAGGACCCGCGCCCTGCCGGAGCAGAAAATCATGACTTAGCCATGTGAGCTTAGCATCACTATTCGTAACCTCTTTACATTGCTCTAATAAGTCTTGCATCGTTAATCGATGATCGGGTCCCGTAGCGTTGTAAACACCCGTTTTTCGCGCTTCGACCATTCGTATCGTCCACTCGGCAAGGTCTCTTACATCGATGAATTGAACGGAGGCATCTAGATGACCTGGAGCCAGAACAGATCCTCCTTTGCTTATTCTAGCAGGCCAATAGGTAAACCGATCCGTCGGGTCTTGTGGTCCAACGATTAATCCCGGACGGATCAGGAGCGCACGCCCAGGCATACCTGCTTCAACTTCTTGCTCGCAAAGAGCTTTAAGTTGTCCATAGGAGGATGCGACATCCTCTGTCGAAGGGTCTTCCAATTCCCCAACAGGATAATTTTCATCCGTTCCAGGTTTAAGAAAATCACGATAAACGGAAATGCTAGAAATAAACGTATATTGCTCCGTCAAATCTGCAAGCAATTTTACGGAATCGCGAACAACTCTCGGAACATAACCCGAAGTGTCGATAACCGCATCCCATCGCCTACCGGCTAACGAAGCCAAATTTCCGTCTCTGTCCCCCATCAACATCTCAACTTCAGGAAACAAATCCACATTCGTTTTCCCTCTGGTAAAAATCGTAACATCATGCCCGGCTTTTACAGCGTTCTGTACGAGGTGATAACCAAGAAATACGGTTCCCCCGAGAATTAAGATTCTCATTGTCCGCCTCCTCCATTTTAATGCAGCCGCATTTACCAACAACCAAGCTTAATGCCCGAACTCTTCCTCACCAAGGCACAGCGTCAGACAGCTTTAATTCAAATACCTCGAGAAATAACTGATACAGCCGATCACAATTCTCCTCTCCCCCGCAGAAGGCCGGGGATAAGGCGACGGTAATCATGTCGTAGGGATACAATGTTTTGAGGAAAATGAGTTCTTCTCGAATCTGAGCTTCGGGCTTCAACGCTGAATCCTCTGGATTGCTCATATTAAGCTTAAATACGTCCAAATCCAAATCCAGAATGACAGAGATTGGCGAGCCCAAGACTTGTTCCAAAAGGGTGCCATTCTCTAGAAACTGTTTGAAATCAAGGACAGATTCAAATCTAGAGCCCCTATAGTCCTTTTCCATGAGAAGATCTTTAACTGGCTTTAGCTGCTCCCCTTCCAGGTTCCAAGCCGTCAAGTCGAACGGGTCGGAATCATCTACACCTTTTGGACATACGTACACGATATAATCAATCGTACTGGCGGCAAAACCAGCCCAAATAAAGTTATCTATCTCAAGTTTGCCCGCGACATCCCAGAAATCCTGAGAATTCTTCATATCGCTTAATCCTTCGACGATAATCCCATCCCATGTATCATCTAGGTGGGCATCTACGTGCAGCAACGTCGTTCGAGAGCCTAGAATTCCGGATTGTTTTCCCATCGCCCATGCCGCGAACGCCCATTGATGATTTCTGGAGATATACACTCTTTCCTCAGGGAAACAAACTCGATAGCTGTGGTCAAACATAATATTCATTTACGTTTTGAGGAGGCTTTAGTAAGGTAGGCATCTCCTATAACGCTCTTGATTTCATCCCACTGGGCATCGCGATCTAGCCTTAATCCAACCCAGCCTAGGTAAGCGACATAGGGAGGCAAGTAATAAATTTCTGGATTCGATTCAACGAGCAAGGATTGAATATCCGACGTTGATGCGCACCATAGCGCGATTTTGCCGTCGCCATGACGATTGGAATGGTATTGCACGAAAGACTTTTTGTCCTTATAGAAAAAGGTCGGGGCACCATGACTTACACGTTCATTCGTCTCGGGAAAAGAAAGGCATAGTTGTCTGATCTGGTTGAGGAGTTGGATATGATATTGCGAATTAACGTCAACCTTATCCTCTTGAATCATTGTTCATTGCCTCCAAATCCAAAATGCTGTTTTGCTAACTCTTTGAATTTAACGTTGTCGATCTGTTCCTTTTTCGATTCTCCATTAATCCATTGCGTGAAAGAAGTATCGGTTAACGTAATATTCCCATCTCTTGTTAGTTTGGTAATCAGTGGGGTTTTGTTAAAGCGTGATTCTGTGTGCTCAACGATGATTCCTTGGACCTCATTCAATTCAGATAAATTTTCTAATGGTCGTTTTGTATCAAAAGCATAACCTATTTTCCAATTTGCATCTTTATATTTTAGTTTCATTTCAAGTATATAGTCCCCATAATCGCTTTCTATTGCTTTGACTCGAAATTCACCATTCGATGAGGAGGTTATATTTCCGTTTAGCGGCACTGGTTTAAGCGGCAGGTTTCCACCGAATCCAGTATCAACCAAGTACGTTTGACCTTCATGTTGCAAAAGAAGAGCTACGTGAGTTCTTCCGAGTTTTGCAGAGGATTCAATTGATAGCAAAGACCGCCTTCATTTTTTACGAGCATTTTGTCAATTAAATTCTCTTTTGTTATAGCACTTGTTTTATTTGAAATGATGCATAAATTTTCAAAAGGAAGGGTTGTAGCTGTTTTTTCAAGAATGTTATTTAGTGCTTCGAATGTAAGTTTTTCGTTCGCTGGAACGCCAAGTCGTTTACGAAATAATTCATTCAACTCATTCAATATGAAGATTCCTCCATGATTTTGTGTTTTTGACTCGATTTTGGTTAACACGTTGGCTGGACACCAATCTAGAGCGTTAAATAATAATGGAAGAACACGTCGTCTTTTCTAAAGCCGTTCCGTTCATAGATTTTTTGCGCAATTTCATTATCGATCGCCGTTGAGAGCGCTAATCCTTTAGCTTTTGTTTGCGCAGCGAATTCAACAGCGGCATCTATAAGCAATTGCGCGACGCCCCGTCCTCGGTATGTTTCTGACACGTACAAATCATTTAAGATCCACGATCTCTTCATCGAAATGGAAGAAAACGAAGGATACAATTGCAGGAATCCAACGGTCAGGTAAACATCTGGATCCTTGGCTATGAATAAAATTGACTCGCTATGTTCAAAACGGTCAAATAAAAAGGCTCTCGCTTTATCCAAATCCGGTTGCTGCTTATAGAATATCCGATATTCATTAAATAAAACGGCCAAAACATCCAGATCATTAATAGTGGCTTGCGATACGATTAAGGCATTGCTCATGGTTATCAGCTCACCTTCTTGTTAGGTACACAAATTAGCTTCTGTCTTTGCTATTTTCTTTGGCGATTTTTCTTATTTCAATTAACTCTTGTCTTAACACACTAAATTCTTCTGCAGTCGTCTTTATCGTTGAAATCAGGCTAATTCCCAACAATACTAGGATAACTCCCAGCAATGAGAAAGAAAACGAGCGTACTAAATCAATGAAGAACATTAGAGCCCCGATGATAATTAAAACTACTGAAATAAACTTTGACTTGGAATAATTACCGTACACAGCCATCACTCCTCATTTAATCGAAACATGATTACCTCTCCCCTAACTTCTAGTGACTCCATGGAATAATTTCTAACTGCGGCCATTTAATAATCCACTTGCTGACCTTTTTGTAGTAAATCTCTTTTGTAATTTGGACTTTATTGGGGCGAATAATCATTCCGAACAAATCATTTAACCCATACGGAGCATATACCTTCCACTCGGAATTTAGTCCTCTGCTTACTCCAAGAGCAGTCGCGGTCGTCGGCCATGTATCAATCGCTTCTTCTAACGTACGATAGGGCTGTATCGGATAACCGAAATGTTTTTGGTACCATAGATGAACCCTGCCTTGATTTTTTAGGTCTATCTTGATCGGTAAATCGTGAAACAGCTCAGAGGCTTTTTCGACAAATGCGTTCTCCTTGCTGTAAGACAAATCCGTATCATAATAAATAATGTCAATGTCGCCTATCCCATACAGCAAATCATTCCCGCAAAGATGATTCCAAACCGTTTGAGTGATGCAGCCTGCACCAATATAGTAGTCACCTAACCCTAAATCATGCACTCTCTGAAAAGCAGTCTCAAGCACCGGGTTTATCATTATGATTTTCTTAAGCGTGCTTTCACGATTGATCATCACTTATTTCTCTTTTCAATAGTTATTAACGATCAAATAATCATCATTGTTCATAATATCATTGATCACCGTGTCCACATCCAAGTACGTCGAATTGATTATGTGTTTAATAGGAGGGTTAGATTGCCGGAATTCCTCTAGTCCCGCTATGCATCTCAGCCCCATACGATACTCTGGTATGCGCTCGGCATCTCGTTTAAGTAATTCTTCTCCATTAGGAAGCAGAATTGCGAATTTGACCGAAACATCCCACTCCCTGATCGCATTCACGATGTATTCAGCATTTTTCATAAAGGCGACATAATCTATGACTACATCATGATCTTGATTCAGGAAGTTTTTTGTTAAACTTAGTATGTTCAGCCAAATTAAATCCGTATGGTACTGACTTAGCCAAGGCTTCTCGTAGCCTCCAATGACCATATGATCAATATTGTCACCTTCGATATATGCGCTTTTACTTAGACGCTCAGCTATCTTCTTAGACGTCGTAGATTTACCGGCACCGGCAGGTCCAGAAATGATGTATACAGATCTTTTCATGGTTTGCACCCCTTACATGTCACGTAAAAATGTACCTCAATATAAATGCTTCCGATATCCTTCTACTTTCTCTTCCTTAAAACCTAGTTTTTCATAAAAAGCATGAGCTTCCGTTCTTTGTCCCCCAGACACGAATAGGACATAGTAACAGCCTCTTTCTTTCGCTATATTTTCAATCTCCAGCATTAGCTTCTCTCCCACCCCCTGTCTTCGGGCGCGAGCGGAAACAATGACATTCTCGATGACCATAAACGGTTTACATTCTCCCACGATGTCTTGGCAGATGATCCCCATGAGAGAGCCTACTAATTCTCCCTCATTAAACGCACCAAGAATAATATAATCACTATTGTCCTGGATTGACTCATATACTTTTACTAACTTTGTGTAGTTTGTTTCTTTATTAATAAGTTCCTCATATAACCGGCATAAGTCGCTAAGATGCTCATATTTAATCGGCTCAATTGAAATCATAGGATCCTACTTTCTTATGTTTTAAAAAAGATGAACCCTATTAAACTCAGGAGTCATCTTTACTTTTACGATTATTGGATTCAAGAATTAAATAGATGGCATTACATTGCCGCCGCTAACGGGGATATAGGCACCGGTAATGAAACTCGCTAAATCCGAGGCTAGAAAAGCAACGGCGTTCGCGATTTCCTGATCCGTACCTCTTCTTCTTAAGGGAACTGTCTGCTCGTAAGACTCGCTATGTTCCGTCTTGTTCGTACGATCGCGTTCGCTGATCGTCCAGCCTGGCGCGACTTGGTTAACGGTAATCTGGTGCTCGCCGATTTCCTTGGCAAGAACCCGGTATACCCCGTCCATGCCTCTTTTGCCTGCTACGTAAGCGGATTGCGTCGGAGAATTCTGCATGGCGCATTCCGTGTTAATTCCAACGAACCTTCCCCACTTCTGCTGAATCATGGCGGGCGCGAACGCTTTGGCCAAATAGACGCTTTGCATCACGCAGGAATCGAACTGACTCTCATAGTCCTCGGGGGATTGCTCCAGGATACTTGTCCATTGGTATTGTACGACCGCATTGGCCACTACGATATCGACTGAACCTAACTGTTCATGGATAGCTTCTTTCATCGCTAATATCGAATCTAACTTCGTTATATCCGCTTGAACAATCGTTGACCGGCTGCCGAAGGAATGAATTTCATCTTGAAGCTCTTGAGCTTGAGCCTCGTTGCTCCGGTAATGGATCGCGATGTTTGCCCCGCATTTCGCAAGCGTTCGTGCCATTACACGGCCTAGTTGGCCTGTTGCTCCCGTAATAAGAGCCGTTCTGTTGGACAAATCGATATTCATGGCAACCAACCCTTTCTTTCTTGACAGTAATGTATCTTATCACAAACAATAAAGGTTATCTGAATGGCCTTGATAGACCCTACCAGATAACCCTGAATGCTAAACTATATCTATGACTTAAATCCAAGTCGCTGGAGAAGCGTTCTTCTAACGCCATACTTCTTCACGAACTCGTCTCTTGTAATGACCTTGACCGGACGAATGAAGGCTGGTCTAATGACAACGACCTCGTATTCTTCTCCGCTGTTCGTAGTTCCGGAAACTCTTTTAAGGACTGCCACTATACTCGCCCTCCTTCCATTTTCAAACTATATTTTACCACATGAGGCATTAACTTGTCCATGTAAGACAACAGTGGAATCGCCGCGGTTGCGGCAAAAAACTGGTGTCTCGTTCGATCGTTTATGACTTTATCGGACGGAAGCAGAATGGTAAAGTTACCGCAAAGAAAAAAGCCGCGGGGATCGCGGCTTCACAGGTACTTAGTTAATAGGCTTTCGTAAACGGATTTAGGGCGAAGTCCGACAAGCTTCTCGACCGGCTCTCCGTTGTGAAACACGATGACGGTTGGCATCGACATAATCCCGTACTCGGTTGCAACGGATGGAGATTCATCGCAATCCAGTTCCAGTACCGATATTTTCTCGCCGTATTGTTCGCCAAGTTCGTCCAAGATCGGCTTGAGCACTTTGCACGGCGGGCACCACGTAGCTCCGAAATCGACAAGCGTAACTCCGGCCTGCCGGACGTTACCCTGGAAGGTTTTGTCGTTGACCGCAAGCATGTTCATAGTTCCATTCCTCCAATACTAGGTTTGTTATCCTTCTTGTATCGATCGAATACGGTCTTCCAAGTTCGATTTGATATTATTCAACAGGTGGATTTGATCGTCGATCTCCTTGAGCTTCTGCTTGTAGATCGGAAGCACCTCTTCGCAGAAGGCTTCCTTGTTCTTCAAGACGCAGTTCAAGAAGCTGGCGATTTGCTCCGTCGTTATCCCAAGCGCTAAATAAAATTGAATCGTCCGAACTTGTTCTTCCGCCAGTGGGGTATATTCCCGATAACCGTTTTCCTGTCGCACGGATGTCAACAGCTTCTGCTGCTCGTAATACCGCAACGAACGTATGCTGACTCCGGTGCGTGCGGAAAGCTCTCCGATTTTCACGATCATTTCCCTCCTGTCGATCGATACAAACCTAGTATAAACCCTGACATTAATGTCAGGGTCAAGCGAAAAGTTTAATCTCTTTCGTAAATGGAGCCTGAGCGGCTGGCGAAAAATTCGGCGTACACCTTCTCCGCGTAAGCGTCCGTCATCCCCGATATGTAATCAGCCGCGAGCCTTTCCCAAGGCCACTTGTCCTTCTGCCCTTCATAGCTTTCCAGCCAGTCCGGCGGAATGATAAGGTGTCCGGTATCATAGTTCTTGAAGCTTCCCCATAACCGCTCGATCATGACTTCGCTTCGCTTATGCAGCCGCTGGACCCGGAAGTCTTTAATCAAGGTTACCCAAGCAAGCTTCTTTAGAATTTCCATTGTTCTTAGCAGCTCTATATTCTGTTTGCCTTCCCGAACCAAAGTGACCTTCTTCCAATTGGCCTCGGGATCGTCGATGATGCCGACTTCATTGGCGAACTTCCTCACCCAACGCGCTTTCATTTCCCTCCGCGTTCGCGAAGGCTCACGATCGCATTCCGCATAGATAATTTCCCATTGCTCGAGATAATGAATAAGCACTTCCTTAACCATTGCGGTTTTATCGACATGCTCCCAATTCGCCTCGGAATAACTAGGATCATTGGTAATCTCCTGAATAACCTGAGTGACAAGGCGGTCATCCTCGAAAAATCCGCGGTCCATCTGGATTTTGCCTGCGCGAATTCCATCCTCAAGATCGTGCGTGGAGTAAGCGATATCGTCGCATAAATCCATCAGCTGCGCCTCGAGAGTTGCCGAGTTTCCCGGCATCCCCCAAGTTTGGCGAAGGGAATTTATGCCTTCCCATTCCGAGCTGTAAACCCCCTTAAGCCTGCCCGGATCATCGATGCAGAAGGGATACTTGTTAATGGCCAGCAGCACGGAAGCGGTTAAATCCAACCCGCTGCCGCTTCCGGCACGTTTCTCCAGAAACATGAGGATACGGAAATTTTGCGCGTTGCCTTCATATTTCAAGCCATGCTGTTCCTGAAGCAATCGGTCCAATACCTCTTCGCCTTTATGACCGAAAGGAGGATGCCCTAAATCGTGGGCGAGCGATGCGCATTCCACCACTTCCGGATCGATCATTAAACCCGGATGCTCCTTCTTGGACAAGAACGCGTATTGTTTACCGAGCCGCCTAGCCACTTCCCGGGCAATCTGGGAAACTTCGAGAGAGTGCGTAAGCCTGGTCCTGTAGTAATCTCCCGATCCCGCGCCGAACACTTGAGATTTCCCTTGCAGTCTGCGGAAAGCCGGGGATTGAATCAGCCTGGCGTAGTCCTTCTCATATTCATCCCGGTCTTCGCCGGAATGGATGTTTTCCGTATCGTAAAGTCTCATCTTCCTTACGTTCATGCGAGCAACCTCTTTCTATAACCCGAAAATATTCGCTTTTTTCTCCATAAACTGATCCTGAATGAGGTAAGTCCACGTTCGAGACGGGCCTTTAAGCCCTTCCTTCTCCCAGTCGATATTGTCCTTAGATCCGCCGCCGGATGAACTTAGCTTGCTCAGCGTCTTGGCTGTTTCCTTCTCGATTTTATCGGGTAATTGCTCGAACGCATGGATGATTCTATGGTGAAATTCGTCCACGGGATTTCGATTCGCCAAGCTCTCAAGATGGATGCCTTCCCGGATATAGGCAACATACGCCAAGTGGTCCGACCAGCTGCGGTCCATATGGTAAAGCTTCACATGTCTTTCCGTAGAGCTTAGAGACTCCTTGTTCGCTAGAACGGCCTCGCGCTGCTCGTGCTGAATACGACGTTGTTCCTCGACCATATCCGAATACTTGTTTAACGTCTTGCGCATTTCGAAGTTCTGGCCCATGACGACACGCTGGATATGCTCCATTTTCTTATGGAAAATAGAGGCTTCAAGGGGTTCATCCTGTTTCTTGGTTCGATAAGCTGCAGGGATGGCTTTCTCAATGCCGAATCGATTGATCAGCTCGTCTTCAAGGCACACGTAGAATCGGGAAGATCCGGGATCCCCTTGCCGTCCGGCACGCCCTCTTAATTGATTATCGATACGCGCGCTTTCGTTCATATGAGTACCGATTACGTACAAACCGCCAAGCTTGGCTACTGCATCAGCCTGCTCCGGATGACCGCCGCCTAGACGAATATCGACGCCTCTGCCCGCCATATTCGTAGATACCGTGACCGCGCCTAATTCTCCTGCATTCGCGATGATTTCGGCTTCCTTCTCGTCGTTCTTGGCATTTAAGACGTGGCAGGCTACACCCGCCTTCTTCAATTCCGATGCCAGCAGGTCAGACTCCTCCACGCTGCTCGTTCCGATCAGGACCGGACGTTTCGTGGCATGAACCTCCGCGATTTCATTCACCAAAGCTTTGAGCTTGGCTTCCTTATGGGTAAATATTCTGCTCTCGTAATCCACTCTGACACGCGGCCGATTCGGCGGAATTTCGACGACGTTCAAACTATACGTTTCTTCGAATTCCTCGGCAGATTCTTGAGCGGTAGCGGTCATTCCGCTTATTTTCGGATAGAGGCTGAGCAAATGCTGCAGCGTAATCGTCCCTAATATTTTGCCGGAGGATTTCGTCTGCATACCTTCCTTAGCTTCGACCGCGGCTTGCAAGCCATCCGGCCAATGCCGATTCTCCGCAACGCGCCCCGTGTATAAGTCGATCAACTCCAACTTACCGTCGCGAATCATATAGTCGACATCCCTTTTCAGCAGGGATTCCGCATGCAGGGCACAATTTAATGCCGTTAACAAATGGCTATTATGATTTTCGTACAGATTGCCGCTCCTTAAAATCCGTTCGGCCTTCTCTGCACCTTCTTCTGTTAGAAAAACGTTTCTTTTGTTCTCGTCGAAGTCGTAATCTTCTCCCAGCACTAATTCTTTCGCCAAGCTAGCCATACGACTTCCGTCTGTCCCGGTAGAGGCAACTTCTCCGGCAATAACTAGCGGAACGCGTGCTTCATCGATCAAGAGCGAATCCGCTTCATCTACGATCGCATAATGGAACGGCCGATGGACGATATCGTTCTGGCTCATCGCAATCGAATCCCGCAAATAATCAAAGCCGGCTTCTTTCGCCGTCACATACGTAATATCCGCCGCATAAGCCTGTTGTCTCTCCTCCGTAGTCATCCCATCTCTCACGAAGCCTACGGTTAAACCGAGAAACCGATAGACGGGACCCATCCACTGCGCATCCCTGCCTGCCAAATAATCGTTGAAAGTAAGAATATGAACGCCTTTCCCTTGCAGCGCATTTAAGTATGCCGGCATGACTGCCGCCAGTGTTTTGCCTTCGCCTGTTTGCATCTCCACTAAGTTCCCTTCGTGAAGAGCGGTACCCGCCATATATTGCACGTCGAAAGGACGCATCCCCAGCACCCTGCTCGCAGCTTCTCCCGCTAATGCAAAAGCTTCAACCAACAACTCGTCTAAGGAAGCGCCGTCCCTGGCTTTATTCTTAAGCTTCAGCGATGCAGCCTTAAGCCGTTCATCATCCCATGTTTCAAGATTATGGCGACCGATTTCATTGAGCTTGTCCGTATAATGCTTAAGTTTATGTTGTCCGAAACGATCTTTGACCTTCTGAACGAGCTTGCTCGCAAAATTCATGGAGAAAATCCTCTCTTCATAAACCATAATGATTTCATTATAGGGATTACGCGGCTGAATTCATAGCGTTGCAATCTTTCGAATTAAAAAATGGAGCTGCTCCAAGTCACTGAGACTTAAGCCAGCTCCACCGGTATTCAGATTGATAACTCAGCTTACGGGTGTAAGTGAATTAACGATTTTGGCACTGGATTTCTGCTGTTCCATCCACGTCTTGGATAAAGTGGCGATCTGCTCTGTCGTTAGCTTCTCCCGAATTTCATCTTTCTTCTCGTCTAGCGTTGGAGTTATGGCGGCATGCCGCTCAGTTAACTTATAAATATGAAATCCGTCTTTCGCCTCAACAACTCCGCTTAATTCACCGTTTTTCAACGCGAACACGGCATTCGATATGGCCTCTTCCTTGTCCGCTTTGGCGAAAGGCTCGAGCTCCCCGCCTTTATCCTTAGTCGCCGTATCTGTCGATTTTTCCTTTGCTTTGGCGGCGAAATCAGCGCCGTTCTTAAGCTCCGTCAGAATCGTTTCCGCTTCCGCTTTGGTGGCGACCGCAATGTGCGATGCTTTAACTTTCTCCGGCGTCTTTAACGTTTCAAGATTATCGTCGTAATATTTCTTAATATCCGCATCCGTAATTTTGACTTGAGGCATAAGCAGCTTACGAAGCTGCGCTTGCGTAGCCATTTCTTTCTTGAGGCTATCCAGAGACATTCCGTACATCGTCAGTGCTTGCTGAAACTCCTCGTCCGTACCGAAATTTTGGCGTACCGATTCCATTTCCTTCTCGACATCGGCATCCGTTATGACAACCCCTTGTTTCTCGGCGGCCTGTCGGATCAATTCATTATTGATCAAGGTTGCCATCGTTTGTTGTCCGCCAGTCGCCAGGAGAGCGTCATAAAGATTTCCTTTGCTTATGCTGATGCCGTTGACGCTTGCTAAAGTCGTGGTGTCGCTCCCGGATTTTCTACCCGGAGGATACAGAATAACATAAATGACGAGAATGATGGCCAGAAGCACGGAGATAAAAATCCACAATCGGTTTTGGGACAAAGGTTTGGACAATGGCTTGGACTTTGACAAAGTAACGACATCCCTTCTATTGGCAGGTACGAGTCATTCAGTTGCTGGGCCTAACGCCATTATGAAGGGCGAAGCTGAAACAGGGTTAAAGAACTGCTTAAAGTTTGCTGAAATTCAGGCAGAGCCTTTAGGATACGGAAGCCGGATTTTCCAACCAGATTTTCTTGAATTCAATCCATCCAAGCGATGTTATTCCTACGCCATTTACGGCTGGATGGATCTGCGTATTTATTTTCTTATGCAACAGGAAAAGGAGATGAGCTTCTTCTCGCAACTTCTGCTCGATCCCGTCCATCAACTGCCTTCTTTGCTCTTTCTGCTTACAGGCAAGCACTTTCTCGACTTCTATTTCTACCCATTCGAGCATTGTCGGATGTAAGTAATCCCTGAGCGAATTTCCGATCTGCTCATAATTCTCTATCTCGCAAACCTCGTCGTCGCCGAATACCATCCCATGCAGAATACAATCCATGTCGCCTTTGCCTTCCGATGTACACACGTTGTCCTCGGTATGAACAATTACCGTTATCCCGAACTCAGCGCACCGTTCCTGAATCCAAATGGCATCCGCTACGTGACTGCCATAAGTCAACAACTGGATCGTTGCCCCTTCATACCCAGCCTCTCTAAGCAATCGTTTGGCTTCTTCAGGGTTTGAAGAAGACTCTTCATAAGGAGTCCGCTCCGTTGGTCTGAAGCCTCTGGCTGGATAGGAACGATCTCCTCCCAGATCGCGAATCTGCTTCATTCGATCCAGCAGCAGTTCGAATGCCAGCCGAAAATGTAGAGATTGCTGCGGTCCTTGTTTTCTCAAATTCCAGGAAATCAGCGTGCATCCACGCCATAGAGACTCTATCGATTTCCAATCCCTATCGGATACCGTATCCTTCGTTCTATGATCGGAGATGAGCTGTCGCCAATTCGCATTGGAAGACAGCGAAGCCGTATCCTCGGGCATGATTGCAATTACGACGCGATCTAGGTGCGCTCTTCCTTGATAGTAATAAGGGTTCGCCGTCATTTCAAAACAGCACTCCGTCCATTGGAAAAGCTGGAACGGTCCGCTGCCAATCGGAAAATTCCAGAATTGCTCTTCATCTTTAAGCATTAGATCCTTGGGGAGGATCGACATCGCCGATGAGCATAAATAATTCAAAAAAATATGGTTGGGTTTGTCTAAAACAATCCGAATCGTACGATTCCCGATGCACTCCATCTGTTTAACGTAACGGACCAACCAATTGTGCGGTCTATTCCCTCTTAATCTTTCCAACGTAAAATGAACATCTTCGGACGTCAGTTCTCTTCCGTGATGAAATCGAATTCCTTTACGCAAATAAAAGGTCCACTCCGTGGCATCGGGATTGGATTCCCATGAATGAGCTATGCTCGGTATAACTCGTCCTGAAACCGAATCATATTCGACCAGACGATCGAATACTTGACGGATCATATGCGAATCAAAAGAAAAACGAACCTCTGAAGGATCCAACGTGTTGATCGGACAGTATACGGGAAAACGAAGCGTATCGACTACCGAGTTTCCTTCCTTTTGCTCGGCCTCATACCCGAAATGACTATTCAGCCAATGCACGAAGCGATCTTTAACCTCGGCGCTCTGGGAATACGTCTGCAGGAGGTCGAACGCTTGTTTATATTCCCCTTTTCGCGATAGCTCCTGTGCCCATTCCATCAGAAGCGGTTCCTTCTCCGCCAGAAAGGTAAGCTTGGATAGATTGCCCCGCCCCCGCCCTGCTTGCCATTCGATAAGCCCTTCATCCACGAGCTTCTTAATAATGATTTTCACATTACGCGTTGTACAAAACAAAATTAGAGCTAATTCATCCGTGGACACTTCGATGGATGAGCCCTTTTCCTCGTGAATTCCTAGTTTATTTAGTATCGTTAAATATCTCTCAACCGCTGGATACATGAAAGGTCCCTCCTTAAAAGGGGAAAAGGGAAAATAAAACTGTTCACTTTTTTTCCTCTTTTGTCTACAGCATAATAAAGCTCAGAAGAGAACGCAAGGAGGAAATCACATGTTGCCAAATGAAAATGACTTCATGAACTTGTCGAAAGTGCGTGTATCGGAATGGGAACAACGAATTCAAGAACAGTCTTCATCGCGCAAGACGCTAAGCAAATTAAACGGGATGAGCGAAGGTTCCAAAGGGGGTCCTTCTCCAGAAAGCTGAATCACCTCATACGGGCTTTTTCGCAAAAAAAGAAGGGATGTGATATCCCTTCGCCGGCTAACTGCTATCAACTTTATTGCCTCGCCCGAAGAACGCTACAAAGTCCGATTGGCGGAAAGCCGCTATTTCTATTTTCGAATACGCAGCATCTGGACAATCGCCGATGCCGCTTCTGCACGGGTGGACTTCGTCTGTGGTGCGAATTTGTTGTCCGTGAGGCCACTCACGATAATAATGCCGGTCAGCTCGGCTGTAGAGACGGTGGCTTTGGCCCATTTCGGAATGTCCTTATCGTCGGTAAAGCTGGTTGGCTTTACTTGGTCAGCGGGAATGCCTGAAGCTCGGACAACCATCGAAATCATCTCCGCATGGGTAATGTTTGCTTGCGGGCGAAATGTACCGTCTGCGTAACCGCTGATGATTCCGAGCTTCACCGCCTGTTCCACCGATTTGACTGCCCAGACTCCGACATCCTTCTTATCCTTGAAGACAAGCGGCGTACCTTCCGTCATGGGCATAATCCCTTTCATGAGCATATTCGTAAACTCGGCGCGTGTGATACCCTCATCCGGACGGAACGTTCCATCCGGATAACCGCTGACGAATCCCATAGCCACTGCTTTCGTGATATACTCGTTCGCCCAGTGTCCGGCAATATCCGTGAATCCGAGCTCAAGTTTAACGGGGGGCGGTGCCGGCATTTCCGGTACCGTCACGATGCAAACACCGGTTAATCCTCCGCTATCCGTCTTCACGATGATTTTCGCCACCCCAGGAGAAATGGCCGTTACTTTACCCGCACTGTCTACGTTAGCGACTTGCGGATTATCGCTGCTCCACGCTACCTTCTGATTGGCCGCGTTAGCAGGAACTACTGTCGCTGTCAGCGCTTCGCTCTCACCTTTCATCAGAGTGATTACTTTTTTATTTAATGTGACACTGCTTACAGGTACTTTATCAATGTCCAGAATGTACTTGCTCCACCTATCGTTAAACTGAGTCTTGAATGTCAATATACTCGTGTCGGGTTCAGTTAGTAGGGGGATATTTTTTAAGGCGTCAATTGAATCCAAAGACCTCTTCTGCGCAATGGTTTTGACGAGCGCACTTACAGCTCCTGGTTTATTGTTGTCTGGCAAGCTGTATTGATCAATAACCGGTAACACGGAGTATGCGTAGATCGTACTGACATATTTATTTGTACTGTTATCCACGTAACTGAGTGGGCCGAAGTAATCTGTCGTATTTTTAACATAGAACGTTTTAGTACCGTCAGGGCCATCGCGTGTAATCTGGTAATACGACTCCATGTTCGAATTGTCAGTCCAAGCGATCGTTACTGAGCCATTCTCATTTGGCACCGCTGTGACATCTGTCGCCGAACCAGGCTGCATAATTTTGAATGGACCAATTGTCTGATCGGAATGGCTTGCGGCGGGTCCGAGGAACACGGCTCCAAAGTCTACATTTACTCGGAAAATGGCCGAAGTTAGCTGTGAATCGAGAGGAAGGATAAAATGCAGCACATCCCCAAAGCTGTTCCAATTTAATCCGTTACTAGTGGAATATTGTATTTCGGTAGTAGTAAATGACCCTGAAGGTTTTTCTAACGTATATGAAATGGAATAGCGATTCCCGGCAATTAAATAAGGATCCGCGCTCTTAATGCTAAAATTATAAATGTGCCCTTCTGCGAATATACGGGGCATCGGTCCTACAGCACACAACGATAAAAGAAAGACTATGACCCCTACAAACGACTTTTTTGCTACACTCACAGCCTCTCCTCCTTCAGTTATTTCACATAGCTGTCCTTCAAAATATAAACTAAAGGATAGCCGTTGCTCGTATCGGCCCCGTACGTATATATCGTGGCAAATTGGCTGCCTTGCAGATCAACGTCTACCTCTTTGACTTCGCCTTCAACGAGGCTGATCTCATCCGTCAATTGCTGCTTATCCCCGTTGTACACTTTAAATTTCATGTTGGCCTTGCCCACCATTATTAGATGCAAGGAATTGTACTTTTGCCCGAAATCTACTTTCAAATAATAGATCTCACTGGAGCTCGCCGTCACTGCAAAGGCTCCATTATACTGATGTCCTCCGAAGACTAGCTGCTTTTTGTCGATCACGTCATAATAGGCAGAGGCGGAGTACTCTGTTTTCATTTGCTTGGCGTACAGGGTGACATTTTGGTTGTCAGAGACCCCCTCGGTATTTCCGAGTGAGATTGTTTTTGCCCTGCCATCATACTTTACTGGAATGTTAAAAGCATCGGCGATGACTCGAAGAGGCAAGTAGGTCGTTCCGTTATAGGTAATCGGTAGAACCTCGTTCCCTTTACTGTCCGTTGGTTGCCAGTTCACTCCGTCTTTAACGAATTTGATATCCCCGTCCAAGAAAGCCTTAATCGCTGTGATTTTACTGGCGGCGTACGCTCCTGTTGCAAGGCAGAATAATGCTGTTACGACTAGTAGTAGCACCATACTTATTCTTCTCATTACTTTCCTCCTAAGAACCTCTATTCAACACCTCTTTAACGGTATCATGCCGTGGTCTCGATGCGTATTGTCCGAAAGAAGTACTAAAGGAGTATAAACGGAGTAGAAACGGGCTGCACAAAAGTAAAAGCCTCAGCAACCGCCAAGGCTTCTCTTCTTATTGATCATTTGATTTCATCGGATACTTATTGATTAACTGCGCTCTTTTATTCACGTCCAGCTTTCTATAGATATTGCTGACATGCTTCTTTACTGTGGATTCGCTGAGAAATAAACATTTGGCGATCTCAAGATTGGAATATCCCTTAATAACAAGCTCAATCACCGCATTTTCCTTAAGGGTCAAGGACGCATTTTTCTCATCCCGGCCTTTCCTTTCCTCTAGGATCCCGAACGAAGCGACCATTCTATTCAGGTAATGCTCCAGCTTGTTTCCTCTGGTATCTATAACGAACAGCGGGGACGGGATCTTCTCATCGTAATCGAAGTGGACCACATCCTTCGTCATTTCACACCCCAAGCTCTTTAATATGGCATAAGTGAAGGGAATGGGCGGGGGGGCTGCCACTACGTAGCCGCAAGCCAGCATATGCGTGATAAAGGTTAACCCTGTTGACTGCAGCATGGGGATGTCGGATAAGTCGTAGATATCTAGCGTCTTGAAGAAGTAACCCGCGCTTGAATGCTTAGGAACCCTCAGCTCTTTAAGCTTGGATTCCGGTAGGCTGTTGAAGTATACCGAGGACAACGGTTTAGATCGTAAATAGTCCAATGTATGCACGTTAATAGGTATAATAACCGATAGACCGCAAACCGTCCCTTGCGAGTCTCTTGTCAGCTTAACGGAATTCGGATCCAGTTCGTACAATTCCTTCAGGTGGATATGTTTTAGCCCATAAAGGCTGTCTTCACTTGTTATCAAGTAGTCATGCTCTTCTTTGGTATCCGGGTTCGTAAGCTTGATTCGTACGTCCTTCGCGTTGAGGTGGCGATTGACGATGTACCGCTCGGCTTCCGCCCTGTTCGAGGGATTGAGCGGCTCCGAGCTATAACATACGGATTGTTGATAAAAAACAGCTTGAATCAACTGATTTCCAATATAATAAAACCACTCCGCATTTTCCCAGGACATTATTTTTGTATGAGCTGTTTGTTTGATTTTATCGTAATAATACAAAACACAACGTTTCCACAGTCGATTGTAGTATTCAGGCATACGTAACCGCAATTCATAAGTGATGGCATCACGTAACAAGTCATGCAGCACCCATCCTCTATCCACCCGCTGGACAAAAGAAAGCTTTAATAACTGCTGGAACTGCTCCGTTGTTACCTCTTTCTCCATCACATAACTTAGTAATTCTTGGTTGAAATGCCTAACTACAGCGGCCGTCTCAACCAAAACGCGCATGTCCGGACTATGAACCTCCGTTAACCAGCTATTCACAACATATCTGAAGGTCTCACTGCTATCCTCAAATGGGATATTCTGCAAGGGCAGTGCCGATGGGTTAGCGACGAGCAGTGCTAAGGTCAGTGGGTGCCCCTTGGACAAGGCATATACGTGTCTAATCCTCTCTTCCTGCTCAATGTTTGAGAGCTCTAGGAACCGTTTCACAGATAAATAATCAAAACCTGCAAGAGGCATACGGTAAATGAACTGCCGCCAAACAGGCGAAGAAAGCCATAATCCTTGTAAGGGGTGCCTCCCCGAAATGATAATAAGGATATTCGATTTCAGATTGGGTAGGAAAACATCCCGCAACCAGCTTTCCATCTCGCCAATGACTTCGAATGTATCCAGAGCAAGCACCATTTTCTTCTGTCCAACGGCTTCCTGAAGTGCATTAAGGCATTCGTCGTTTAATAGGCTTATGTCGGCTGCCGGTTCTATAGACTGAACGGGATAGTGAAGCATGTGTAGGAGGTACAAGCAGAACTCCGAAGGGTTACGAGGAAATACGTGGCTGTCTAAGATGAGGAATTTGATATCAGCCTGTTCCGAAAGTCGGCGAAATTCATTAAGCAAATAGCTCTTTCCTACTCCACCGGTCCCGTAAAGATTAAGAATTCTTACGGTGAAGGTATCGCCTAATATTTGTTCCTGATAAAATAGCACCTCATTATCCCTACCGACAAGATAATGCTTCTCCATTCGATCTCTCTCGCTGGTTATCCTCTGATGGATCTCCCTTGACATGCACCTTCACCTCACACTTTGAAAATCCTTACATTTATTTACTCATTATACCACTCCTCTTCTGCAAAAAAGATCGAACGGCGCTGTCTCAATCTATATCCGCGATCTTCCACTTACCGTCTTTTCCCTTTAGCGATACAACGGTGTTCCCGGAATATTTGACAATACCGTCGTCTAAAAACTCATATTCTAGTTGAATATCCATTCGTCCACTTTCTATATCGTCTGGACGGATCAATGTCATTTTCGTGAAGCGGTATTGATGATTTGAACCAACCATATAATCGAGAAAATCGTTATCACGCACTAGGGTAGACCTAAATGCGGCTTTGTCCTTCTTAACGATAGCTTCGATGTTTTTCCTTACAAGCAGAATGACCGCCTCTTCGTCGTCGTCCGCTCCTTTCGGGAAATCGATAGCTATCCCTGCTTGAAAAGAAGTCGGATCGGCCACATATCGAATATTCTTCAGGATATCTAAAAATAGCGGTAATGTTGTTTCCTTGTCTTGTTCAAAATAATGCAACCTTACAAGAAGCTCGTTGCCCTTATGGATGATTTTGAAGTAATCGTAGTAGCTCCCGCTATCGTCCTTTTCCGTCCCGGCATACTCAGAGTATTGAGCAAGTGACGGATTCGTATAGTTGGACTCGAACGGAGCCTGATCTTTCGTGAACAACGAGAACAAACTCCTCTGATTGTCCATGCCCCATTCGGTTCCATCTTCTAGCACATATTCCTCCATCGTATCAAGAAAATAAAATCCGTACGGCAGGTCTCGATGTCTCTTAAACGTCGCAGGTGTGTTTTGGCCTTCGAGTCCATCTAGCTTTGCACTACCATCGTAGTAGGAAATATCATGGGGCAGCAACGGTACTTTCTCTGTCACGCTAGGCTCAGTAACCTCTTTACTTTGACTTGGCTCATTGGACATGGATTCCGATTGGGTAAAGGTATTCGTTGGTTGGGCTGGCACTGAGTCATTCGAGCGACCGCAACCCGTAACGATACCTATTGAAAATAGGGATAGCAGCAATAGTTGCTGCACTTGATTTCTCATTTTGCTCACCTCGGCATGACATTTAAATTACTGCGTGATACGTACCGAATAATTTGGGGCATCCCATTTCACATCGGCTCCTACAGTTTCTCCGATTATCCGAAGAGGAACAAGGATGCTTCCGTTCACGTAAAGCGGTTTCTCCTCGGACGGAACAACTTTCCCGTTAACGGTTGTTTGGCCGGTTAGAGAGTTGATAACGATATGAATATCACCCTTGGTAGCGAGGATCGAACGGGTTTTGACATCCCACTCCACCTGAACGCCCAACTTCTCCAATACTCCCCTAAGAGGAACGAAGGTCACTTGATTAACGATCAATGGAGAAACGAGCATTTCCGTTTCTTTGCCGTCGATCGTAACGGTAACGGAATTATTGATTAAAGTAGGCAGTTCAAACGCAGAATTTGTAAAACCAAGTCCCGTTTGACCGAACTCATTCGTTCCCCATGAAAGCACATGTCCGTCCTTCAGCAAAACATATTGATTGCGGGTTCCTCGCGTGATTGCAATTGCGTCATTTATGCCTTTTATTTGAGAAGCGATCCATTCCTCTTTAGAGTTTTTACTCCAAACCCAAACCGTTCCATCCGCTTTGACAGCGGAACGGAAAGATACCGATACGATATCCGTTAAGCCCGTAACCTGTTTTCGAACTAAAGTTGCCTCAGAGCTAAACGGCGTATAGTTATTCCATGTCCATACCGTGCCATCCCATTGTAATGCTGCAGCTTCATCATCTTCGATCGCGAGGGCCTTATATTCCCCGGAACCTGCCAGTTGCGTGGGTTTTCTTATTTCATGCATATTTGAGCCTTTGTATTGCTTTAACCCCCATACCCACACTTCACCGCCGTTACCCAGTGCAAGAGAAGTATATTTTCCAGCCGCTATCGCTACGATCGTAGGTAATCCGTCGACTTTTACCGGAGATAGAGCATTTTTCAGGGTGCCGTTTCCGATCTGTCCTAGGCCGTTGCCTCCCCAAGCCCACACCGTACCGTCTCGCTGCAACGCCAAGCTATGCATGTCGCCAGCAGATACTGCAATAATATCGGTTAAACCTACTACTTGATGCGGCTCGACAGCGATATCGGTAGATTGTTTCCCGTTCCCAAGCTGCCCGTGCTCATTACCCCCGACTGACCATACCGTCCCGTCCGTTCTTAACATAAGCGTACTTCGATAGCCGCTTGATACTTGTTTGACATGATCGATATGTACCTTTACCGGCGTGTATGCAGGCATGGTTGTTCCATTTCCGAGAGAGCCCTGCCCCCCTCCCCAAGCCCACAACGTTCCATCCGTTTTTACGGCAAACCCAGATGTATCGCCTGCCTCTATTTGCTCTACGTTCGATAATAAATGATTCGCAGTTTGCGTGAGCGGCGGGGTACCTTCGGCCTTAGCCAGCAACGGGTGCATGATTCCTAATCCTATTAGCAATGCCAGAATGACTTTCCACACCCGAAAGTTGCTCGTCTCCATATGTATTCTCCTTCTACTTTCAAAAATAAATCATTTCGCCGACATACCTATAGACGATATCCTCCCAATAAAGTTCCAATTCCTTGTAAAAATCCTTGCGGAACGCAAAAAAATCCCGTCCCCTAAAGGACGAGATCACTTGAGATGCACCATTCCAGCGATTGACGAAGCACTCCGATAAATTCGGGATCCGTCAAGCCTTCCAATCTGTGGGCCGGGGTCAGGCAGCACACTTTCCCAGATCCGTAAACGTGCTTCCATCCGGCGATAGAGCTGCCGTCTTCCGACTCCGAACGAAGAAACACTTCGGTTTCCGCTTCGTTGCAAGCCACGAAATAATGCTCGTCGATAAAGGAGAATGACTGCTGTTCTCCATTGGCAGCCGAAAGTTCCGCAGACGTGTACCGCACCGACTTGTGCTGTTCAGGGTGGGATATGAAATAGCCTTTTAACATCCCGACATAAGCGCTGTCTTCCGGATAGGATGCCAAGCCCGAGTGCCAAGCGAGCCATCTGCCGCCGTTGCTGACGTACCGTTCGATTTGCCTTGATACGCCGTCATCCATCCACATCGATACTTGTTCATCCTCCGGATTGATCCGGTTTTCTTTGAATAGCACAACGACTGCCGGATTTTCCTCAAGCGCCTTGCTTAGATCGGCAGCATCCACGTACAGGAGCTCCAATTCCATTGTTGATTGCAATGGGGCAAGAGCCGATTCTAGCGCTTGCTTGATCCATAGCTCGTTATGATAGAAATCGCCGACGCTGGCGACAATCTTCTTCATGATCCTGGCACTCTCCTCCCATGCAACTATCAAATGTATTTCATCAAAATGTTCTCAACATGCTGAAGATGCTGCTTCATCCTTTGTGCCGCAAGCTCGGAGTCTTGCAGTCGCACGGCTTCGAATATCGCGGAATGCTCTAGATAAAGGCGCTCGGCAACCTGTTGGTTGGCATACAGCTCGACCCTGCGAATTTCTCTGATCGCTGTTTCCAACTGGTAGGCAATCGATTCGAACAACCTAACAAGGATGGAGTTGTGGGTGGCTTTGGCTAATGTGAGGTGAAAGAGCAAATCCGTTCTCTCACCTTCGATATCTTGACCAACCGAACGGCCCATCACAGATATTAATTCTTCAAACTGCGCTAAGTCTTCATCCGTTCTTTTCGCAGCGGCGACGGAGGCGTTAGATACTTCTAGGGATTGCCGAGCTTCGAGAAGTTCGAGCAATGTCTCTCTGTTCATCCTCAAGGAATCAAGCTCGGGAAGCGCAAGCTCAGCAGCGGGAGAGTTGCGGATAACCCGGCACCCTCCGCCTTGGCGGATTTCAATCAGCCCCATCGCCTTTAGCGCGCTTAATGCTTCCCTAGTCGTGGAACGTCCAACTCCGAACCTCTCGGACATCTCCTTGGTCGAAGGCAGCTTATCTCCGACCTTCAGCTTACCGTCCAAAATCATCTGCTGGAGTTGGTCTTTGATTTCTTCATAATGATTCCGTTTCGTTAACCGGGTCAATTCCATGACAGCCTAGCCTCCGTTTCAACCGACAATCAGGGCGTAGACAACGCCGGGTCCGTGAACGCCGATCGTCAGATCGTTCTCGATGTCCGCCGAACGGCTTGGACCGGAGATGAAGTGTATACCGGCAGGCAAGCTGTCGCGTCCGCCTTCGTCGAAGTGAACCATGATTTCGCCTAACCGGGTTTTCAACCGTTCAACCGGAATAATAGCCATTAAGACGGTAGGCAGAAGGCTGACGGAACGCCCCTTGTCCTTGGAGGAAAGCACCGTAATGGAACCGGTATAAGCTGCCGCATAATCGGCTATCACGACGCCGATATCCGCTTCGGCAGCTCGTGCCTTCCAATGTTGCTCGGGATCGCTGTTCCACACCGACACTTGGGCGCCGGGAAGCGCTCCTTCCAAACCAAGCTCGTCCAGCTCCGGTTGATTTTGCCTAATGACGTATTTTGCGCTTAACTCCGATGCTTTATCTGCAATAAAACGTTGAACCTCTTCCATAGTCGACAGTCTCTGTACATGACCGCCTACGCTTTTGAAGTTTGTAGTAAACCGCTCGATCCGTTCTTCTTCGTTCAACTCATAGTCGTTCCAGAAATCCGGAGAACCGCGGAACGGGTGGCGAGGAGGCTCCGTTACCATGGGGCGTCTTAATTTCTCGGAAATACTGTTTATGAACTTAGTCTGCTTGGAACGAGACTCGGCTTCCATTTCAATCAGCCAATCCTGATGCGTATCAGCCATGTCCGTGACCTCCTCCGTTCGCCCGGTCTTTCACGATCGCTTCCATCCGGTTTTTCATATCGGGATCCATTTCCTTTAATCCATTTCGAATTTCCGCTTCCATCGTGCCCCATTGATCGCGGAATGATTTCTTCGGTAAGCTCGGCGTAACCCGAACGCTGTTCCAGCCTTTAAGCGGTCCGATCTTAATGCGGATTTCCCCATTGCGGGCGACGAGCTTCTGCCCAAGCTTCCCTAGCTTTAGTGCGGCTTTGAATCGGCCGGACTTGGACATGACGGTCGCGAAGCCTTTCATTCCGATCGCTTCAACTTTATCTCCGTGCCCGCTCTCGATCTTGCGTCGACGCAAATAGATCAGCATCTCGTGCAAAGGAATTTTGACCGGACAAGCTTCGTAACACGCTCCGCATAAGCTCGAAGCGTTGGCGATATCGTCCCACTCGGCTACGTTTTTCTGCAATGATGGCGTCAGCACCGCGCCGATTGGACCGCTGTAGGTTCCCCCGTAAGCATGGCCGCCGATATGGCGGTAGACAGGACAAGCATTCAAACAAGCGCCGCAACGAATACAATTGAGCAATTCCTGGAACTCCGGATCTCCAAGCTGCAGAGAACGTCCGTTATCCACGATAATAATGTGCATTTCATCCGGGCCGTCGGCATCCGCCGAACGACGGGGTCCCGTAATGCCGGACATGTATACGGTCAGCTTCTGTCCGGTTGCCGAGCGCGGCAACAAGGTTGCCATGACTTCAAGATCCGCCCAGGAAGGAATGATTCTCTCCATGCCCATTAGCGTGATTTGCGTTTTAGGTACCGTCGTTACCATGCGTGCATTGCCTTCATTTTCGAACAATACCATGGAACCCGTTTCCGCAATCGCAAAGTTGCAGCCCGTCATTCCGATGTCGGCTTCCAGAAACTTCGCCCGCAATTTCCTGCGCACGTACCCGGCCAGAATAGACGTATCCGGCTCGAGCTTCTCCCCTGCATCTTCGGACAATAAATCCGCGATTTGATAACGGTTCTTGTGAATGGCCGGAATGATAATATGGGAAGGCGTTTCTCCCGCTAATTGAATGATATACTCGCCGAGATCCGTCTCGACGGCTTCGACGCCGATCGATTCGAGCGCATGGTTGAGATGCAATTCCTCCGTTACCATCGACTTCGACTTCACGACCGACTTGGCTTGCTTGCGTTCTGCAATAGATAAAGAGATATGAACCGCTTCTTCAGCGGTATCCGCAAAATGCACATGAACCCCGTTAGCGCGCGCGTTATCTACGAATAAGTTCAAATAATAGTCTAAGTGAGCGATTGTATGAAGGCGAATTTGTTTGCCTCGCTCCCGCCACTCTTCCCAGTTTCCGTGCTCCTCGGTCGCTTTGAGCTTGCCGCCTTTTAGTCTCTCCGTCGTAAACTTGACCGCTTTCCTTAGAAAGTCATTGTTTAACGCGAGATCCGCACGTTCTTTTACCGTAGCTCCGTCGGAATGTCCGTGTCCGCTGCTCATGCCTGCTTCACCCCTTCGTAAAGAAGCTCAGCCAGATGCATCACTCTGACCGGTTCGTTGCGGTAACGCAAATTGCCCGCGATATTCATCAAGCAAGCCATATCCAAGCCCACAAGCACTTCCGCTTCGGTTTCCTTCACATGATCGGATTTCTCGCTAACCATGGCACCCGATATTTCCGACATTTTCACGGCAAAAGTTCCCCCGAACCCGCAGCAGTCTTCCGCGAACGGCAAGGGTACGAATTCCAACCCTTTAACCTTGCTCATGAGTGCGAGCGGTTCGTCCTTAACGCCAAGCAAGCGGCTTCCGTGGCATGAGGGATGGTAGGTCACCTTATGCGGAAAAGTCGCGCCGACATCGGTAACGCCGAGCACCTGCACGAGAAACTGTGTAAATTCATACGATTTGCTTTGCAGCTTAACGGCTTTCTCGTACATGATCGCATCGTTCTCGAACAGTTTCGGATAATGATGGATCATTCCCGTGCACGAACCGGACGGCGAGATGACGAAGTCGCAATCCTCAAATGCCTCCAGGATGGTCTTAGCCGTAGCACGCGCTTCATCCCAATAGCCGCTGTTGAAAGCCGGCTGACCGCAGCAGGTTTGCACGGTAGGGAATTCGACTTTAACTCCGTAATTCGCAAGCAATCGGACCATCGCTTCTCCGACCCTCGGATAAATGGCATCGCTCAAACAAGTTATGAATAAGGAAACTTTCATGCCGCGCACCCCTCTTCAGCTTCTTACTCCATAATATCAGGTTATCAGACAAGTTGGAAGAAATATATGCCTCCAATTAACTCCTGATTAAACTGCATATTCCCTGTAAAAATTAAATGTATGCAGTTCACTCAGGAGCAATTAATCGAAGGCACAACTTCTTCGCACGATCAAACCGTAATAACGGTAATCCCCCGGTCTTCCAACTGTTCTTTCGTTTCCTTGGCTATTCGCCGGTCGGTAATAATAACGTCGACCTCCGCCAAATCGGCGACATGCGTGAACGCCTGAACGCCGAACTTGCTGGAATCCGCCAGCAAAATGACTTCGTCCGCCATCCCGATCATCCGTTCCTTAATGCGAGCCTGCAGCTCGTTGGACTCGCTAATTCCCCGTTCCAGATGAACGCCTTTGCAAGATAGGAACACTTTATCTACATGGTAAGCATCCAAGGAGCGTTCGGCTAATGGGCCGACGAACGAAAGCGATCTCTGGGCGAGAATGCCGCCGGTTGAGATCACTTCGATTTTCTCCTTGTTGCTTAGCTCCGTCGCGACCTTGATCGAATTGGTAAGCACGGTCAGCGGAAGATCGGGTACATCGGATGCCATATACCAAGCGGTCGAGCTCGCATCCAGAAGAATGCGGTCCTTCGGCTGAATCCGTTTGATCGCTTCCAAAGCGATCCGCTTCTTCTCCTCTGCGTGCGTGATTTCCCGCAGGGCATAGGGGATTTCCGGATGCTGCGGGACGTCTTTCACGCTAACCGCGCCGCCGTGGGAACGGCGAAGGCGACCGGACCGCTCAAGACGATCCAGATCGCGCCTAATCGTCTCTTCCGTCACTTGGCAAAGCTCGCTCAGTTCGGATACCCGTATGCTTCCTCTCTCGCCGACCAAGCTTACGATTTTCTCATAACGCTCCGCAACTAGCATAGCTTACCTCTTTTCCGATACCCAATTTATTCAGTAAGCCCCGTTATTACGCAAAATCGTTCAAACGCGTCGTTCCAGGCTTCCCGTTCTTCCGGTTCATAGATCGTAATTGGAAAAGAATCGCGAATAACTTTGCGGGCTTCCCAAATATCCGCGAACTGGCCTTGCGATATCCATTGTACGACTAAGTTCCCGATCGCGCTTCCTTCGGCCGGTCCGGCCCATACCGGTTTGCCGATCGCATTCGCCGACCATTGGCAGAGCAACGTATTCTGGATGCCGCCGCCGACCATATGAAGGCCATTAAACCGTTGTCCGGACAATCGTTCCGTCAGTTCGAACACATACCGATATTTTAAGGCGAGACTCTCCAATATGCAACGAACGAATTGTCCCGCGCTTTCCGGAGCTTGCTGCCCCGTCTGCCGGCAATATTGAACGATTCTAGACGGCATGTCTCCTGGAGGCAGGAATGAGGAATCGTCGGGATCGATAAGAGCGGCGAATGGCTCAGCTTCAGCAGCCATCTGTACCAATTCGGGGAACGAGTAGGATTTCCCTGCTCTCTCCCATTCTCTCCGGCATTCTTGAAGAATCCATAAACCCATAATATTTTTCAGCAGTCTGTAAGTACCGGCCACGCCGCCTTCATTCGTGAAGTTCAGCTTCTGCGTCAGATCATTAATAACGGGTTTATTAACTTCCGTCCCCATAAGAGACCAGGTTCCGCAGCTCAAATAAGCGAATGACTTCTCTGTAGCAGGAACCGCCGCAACCGCGGAACCCGTATCATGCTCGGCTACCGCATAGACAGGAATCGACGGAATGCCTAATTCCTCGCACACGGATGGCTGAAGCATACCCGCATGAGATCCGGGCTTAAGGACATCTCCGAACCACGATTTCGGAAACTCGAGCAACTTGAGCAATTCGGTATCCCATTTGCTTTCGACCGGGTTATACAATTGGGTCGTGGTCGCATTCGAAAATTCATTATGCATTTGTCCGGTCAAAAAATATCGGAGTAAATCCGGGATCATGAGAAACCGGTTGCCTTCCTTGAGCAAAGGAGAGTTGGCCAGCTTAAGCGCGAACAGCTGATAGATCGTGTTGAACGGAAGAAACTGAATGCCCGTCCGGGCAAAAATAATCGCCGGCGGAATTTGGGCGAACAAGCTTTCCATTGCGCCTTCCGTATGCCGATCCCGATAATGATAGGGATTGCCGACCAGTTCCCCGTCTTTGCCAATGAAACCGAAATCGACGGCCCAGGAATCGATTGCCATGCTTTGCAACGCGATCCCCGCGTGCTTTGCCTTAAGCAGCCCTTGCTTGATTTCGTGATACAGCCGCAATATGTCCCAATGCAGGCGGTTACCCATCTGCACCGGATCGTTGGAAAATCGGTGAAGCTCCTCCACTTCGATCTTTCCATCTACGAGTCGGCCGAGCAGCGCCCTGCCGCTGCTCGCCCCCAAATCAAACGCGAGAATGCTCGACAATCTGCATCACCCTTATATTAAGTTATACACCGCGCTTCAGCAGCACTTCATTCTCGTAAGTTTTCACTTCTGCCAACCATTCTTCGCGAACCGGAACGCCCATCTTCGCGCAGTAATAATCCCAAATTGCTCCGAATGGATAGCTTTTGAATTCTTCCGTCAAAGCAAGACGCGTCGTATAGTCGCCTTCCAGCTCCGCTTTCTTCAAAGCTTCCACCGGATCAAGCATCGCTCTCAGCAATGCCTTAAGCGTGTTGCGTGTACCGATAACCCATGCGGCTACGCGGTTGATGCTCGCATCGAAGAAATCAAGGCCGATGTGCGTTTTGCCGAGCAAATCGCCGCGAACGAGCTCTCTGCCGATATCGATCAATTCATCGTCCAACGTGACGACGTGATCGCTGTCCCATCTCATCGGACGGCTAACATGCAGAAGAATTCCATCCGTAAATAAAGCAAGGGAAGATAATTTGTTAGAAATGACTTCGGTTGGGTGGAAATGCCCCGCGTCTAGGCAAATAAGCTTGTTGTTCTGAATGCCATAGCCCATGTAAAACTCATGCGATCCGACAACATAAGCTTCCGAGCCGAGGCCGAACAGTTTGCTTTCTACCGCATCCAAGTTATAAGCAGGGTTCAGGTCTTCCGCAAACACTTGATCGAGCGCATCTTTCAAGCGCTGTCTTGGTGCCATGCGGTCGGCTGGAACATCCTTGAAGCCGTCTGGAACCCACACGTTCGTTACGCAAGTCTGTCCGAGTTGTTCGCCGAAATAGGCTCCGATTTTCCGCGATGCTTTGCAGTGGTCGATCCAGAATTGACGTATGGCCGGATCTGAATGGCTTAGCGTAAATCCATCCTTGGAATTCTCGTGAGAGAAACACGTTGGATTGAAATCAAGACCCAAGCCTTGCTCCTTGGACCAATCGACCCACTTCTGATAATGCTTCGGCTCGATTTTATCCAATTCGACCTTTTCTTCCGTATCGGCGTAGATGGCATGCAGGTTCACTTTATGTTTGCCGGGTATGAGAGAGAACGCTTTCTCCAAATCCGAACGCAATTCCGCAGGAGTACTAGCCGCACCGGGATAGTTCCCCGTTACCGAAATCCCTCCGGTCAAATCTTGATCCTTGTTCAGAAACCCCCGAACGTCGTCTCCTTGCCAGCAGTGCATGGAAATTTTAATTTTTTCCAACTTGCTAAGAACTTGATCGACATCGATGCCATGCTGAGCATATTGCTCTTTAGCTGATTCGTAATTGCTAACGATTTTCTGTTGCATAGGTGACTGCTCCTCTACTCCGCGATTTACTTTCACTTGATCGGGTAAGCCATAACGGACATCAGCGTATTCTCGGCTTGCGTTGAATCCAATCGACTATACTGTACGATAATAGGAACATCGCTTTGAACTTCTATGGCATAGGGAACGCCGATCGGAATCGGCGCCCCTTCTTGGTGTAAAGAGCTCGTACGGATGTGTTTCGTTCGTCTGGCTGCAACAACGACCATAATATCTTCCATCGGCTCACGGTCTTCGAAAAAAATCGTAATCTTCAGCAGGGCTTCCTCCGAAGCCGTGTTCAGGACACAGATGGATTCATGGCTCGTCAACGTTCCTGAGCTCGTCTCGGGAATATAACCGTCCGGAATATACCAAAGCTTCTCGCCGCGGTGCTTATGCATGCTTGATACCCTCCGATTTATCGTGTGAACGCTGCCGGTACTCCGCCGTCGATCGTCAGCATGCAGCCCGTCGTCTTCTCGGACTTAGAGGAAGCGAAGAAAGCAATGCCTTCCGCGATATCCCTTGGGAAAATGTTGACGAGCAAAGTCGTACGTTTGCGGTAGTATTCTTCCAATTGATCCGGCTCGATGCCGTATGCCGCCGCACGTTCGTTGCGCCAGCTGCCGTTCCAGATCGCGGAGCCTTGAAGGATCGCGTCCGGTAATACGGTGTTCACGCGGATTCCGAACTCTCCGCCTTCCGCAGCGATGCAGCGTGCAAGATGCGCTTCAAGCGCTTTGACGGAACTGTAAGCGGAAGCGTTCTTGCCTGCGTAAACGGAATTCTTGGAGCCGATGAATACCATGTTGCCGCCGATCGCTTGCTCCTTCATCAACTTAAACGCTTCGCGGGCAACGAGGAAGTAACCCGTGCCGAGCACGTTCATGTTCAAGTTCCATTCTTTCAGCGAAGTTTCATCGAAAGGACTGGAGGTCGCAAGTCCTGCATTGTTGACGATGATATCTACGCCGCCATAAATAAGTGCAGTTTCGGCATAAGCGGCTTGTACGGCCTCTTCGCTTGTTACGTCCATTTTAACGGCAATCGCCCGGTTCTCGCCAAATTTCGCGTTGATTTCCGCCGCTACTTTCTGTGCGCCTTCCAAGTTCAAGTCAGCCAGGACGACATGCGCGCCTTCGGATACGAGTCTGCGAGCCGTTTCGCTGCCGATCCCGCCTGCTCCGCCCGTGATGAAAGCTACTTTACGGGAAAACTCGGCTTCGGCAGGAGCCAAAGACAGCTTATAAAGCTCAAGCGGCCAGTATTCCACGTTGTAGGATTCGTTCTCTACTAGGGAAACGAAGTTGCCAAGCGCGGTTGCGCCTCTCATGACGGCAATCGCGCGGTGGTACAAAGCTCCGCTGATTTGCGACATCGCCCAGCTTTTGCCGGTGTTGATCATCCCTACGCCCGGAATGAGAATGACGCGAGGCGCTGCTTCGAACATGACGTCGCCTTCATTTTTATTGCGCTCGAAGTAGGCTTTGTACATTTCTTTGTAAGCCGCTACGCCTTCTTTCAGCTTGGCTTTCAGGCCTTCAACGTCTTCCGCGTTCGGAGTCCAGTCGATGAAGAGCGGAACGACTTTCGTGTGCACGAGGTGATCGGGGCAAGCCGCGCCCACTTGGGACAACGTTGCGGAATCTATGCCGCCTACGAATTGCAGAACATCGTCCGCGTCGTCGAAGGAAAGAATCATTTTCTTCGCATCGCTTACGGCGCCGCGAATGGTCGGCATCACTTGAGATGCGATGCTCTTGCGAACGTCCGCTTCGAGTGTCGCGTGTTTTACGCCGCCGAATATTTTCGCTTCGTTAACGCGAGCTTCGATAAAGTTCTCGGCTTCCGTGATGATCTTGATCGTTTGCGCGTAACAAGCTTCGGAAGTGTCGCCCCATGTGACGAGACCGTGTTTCTCCATGAGCACAAGCTCGGCTTTAGGATTGTTAAGCACGCCTTCGGCGATCATCTTGGACAATGTGAAGCCGGGACGAATATAAGGAACCCATACAAAACGATCTCCGAAAATGTCGCGGGCAAGCTCTTTGCCGTTATCCGCGCAGCATAAGCTGATGATAGAGTCGGGATGCGTATGGTCTACTTGTTTGAACGGGAGGAATGCGTGAAGCAGCGTTTCGATCGATGCACGAGGATGCTTCGAATCGATCATGCAATTCGCCAGGTAGGCAACCATATCTTCATCGGACATTTCCGATTTCTCGAATAAAGGACGGATGTCATCCATGCGCAAGCCTGTAAAATTACCCGGTTTCATCGAAGCGAGGTCGGAGCCGCTCCCTTTGACGTACATCACTTCCGTGTCGCGTCCGCGGAAATCTTGAACGATCGTTTTGGTAGACGTATTGCCGCCGCCGAAGTTGCATACGCGACGGTCCGCGCCAATGATGTTGGAGCGATAGACGAGTTGATCCAAACCGCTTTGCTGCTCTGATGCTTTCGATGATTGCCACAAGCTTTGTACCATGGAAATACCTCCGGTTAATTGTTTATTTGTGTTTGATATCATCCTATCATATTTGTTTATGTTTGAATATATTTAATTCAAACATAAACAAAAAGAAACGGCCCTATAAAAAGGACCGTTCCTCATTATTTACTTTTGAAGCAAAGATTTATTAGGCAAGTAGTGCAGGGCTCTAATGAATCGAATCGTTCTTGTTTTGGCGCGCATGACGATGGAGTGGGTTTCTGCGCGATCGTCGGGCAAATAGCGAACTCCGCCTAGAAATTCACCCGGCGTTACGCCAGTAGCCGCGAATATTACATCTTCGGTACCGATCATATCATCCATGTAAAGTACTTTGTACGGATCTTCGATCCCCATCTCCAAGCAACGGGCGTATTCTTTAGCATCGGAAGGCATTAGCCTGCCTTGTATTTCGCCGCCCAGACATTTGAGCGCCGCCGCCGCGAGAACACCCTCAGGCGCGCCGCCGGAACCGACGTACAGATCGATGCCCGCCTCCGGAAAAGCAGGTGCCATTGCACCGGCTACGTCACCGTCCGACAGAAACTTGATTCGCACGCCTACTTTACGGAGCGTCTTGACAATCGCTTCATGCCTCACCCGATCCAATATCATGACCGTCAACTCGGATGCGTTTTTGTTCAAGGCTTCGGCCGCTTTCGTTAAGGTGACTTCCATCGGGTCCGTGATTTTCAGCTTCCCAACAAGCTGCGGCCCTACCGCAAGCTTCTCCATGTACATGTCGGGCGCGTGCAACAGATTGCCTTTGCCCGCGATCGCGATGACGGACATCGCGTTGTTCAAGCCTTTGGCTACGATTTCCGTTCCCTCGAGCGGATCTACGGCAACATCGACCTCCGGCCCGTTCATGCTCCCTACTTGCTCTCCTATATATAGCATTGGCGCTTCATCCATTTCACCTTCGCCGATGACGACCGTACCTCTGATCGATACCGAATCGAACATCGCCCTCATCGCCGAAGTCGCCGCGCCGTCTGCATTTATTTTATCCCCTCGACCCATCCAAGGCGCTGATGCCAAAGCCGCCAATTCGGTTACGCGTACGATTTCCAATGCTAGCTCTCTCTCCATATGTAACCCTCCAATGAGTTGTTTCGTTTATATAATATATAACATATAAATATTTATGACACAATATAAAAGTCTATTTTTGATCATTATGATGCATTATAAAAAAGCCTTGCCACAACATCCGTCTAGATGCTGCAACAAGGCTGCAAAATGATTTGTCTTACTTCAACATCACCTTAAGCTGAATAATTTCAGAGCGGCTTCCGATCCGAATCGGAGGTCCCCATGTGCCGAAACCGGAAGAAACAACGACATGCATCGCACCTTTTCTCAAATAACCCCAATCGAGCTCGAAAATCCTTCCAGTAAGCAAGTGGTTGGGCGCGAACTGCCCCCTATGCGTATGACCGCTGAGCATAATATCCGCACCGGAGTCTGCCGCAAGCGCTAATTTCGTCGGTTGATGATCCATGAGAATAACGGGTTTGTTCAAATCCAGCGTACTTAAGAGATCACTCACGCTCATTCGCTTGGTTAGATCGGCTGAGTCCGCGGTTTTGTCTTTTCGGCCCGCCACATACAGAACTTCCGCGATTTCCACTGTTTCGTCCCGAAGCACCTTAATGCCGATTTTGTTCATTTCCGCTATATATTGTTCAATGTGCCCGCCATAGTATTCATGATTGCCAAGCACGGCGTATACTCCATGTTTAGCTTTAAGCTCGCCCAGAAGGCTGCTCATCTTATTGCGAATGAACGGCTCGATCGTATCGTCAATAACATCGCCAGGCAGCAAGATCAGGTCGGGATTCATGGCATTCACCCGATCGACCAACCGCCTCAGGTGGCGTCTGCCGACTACGTTGCCCAGGTGCAAGTCAGAGGCGACTGCGATGGTCCAAACCTTTTCCGCGCCAGCAGTTTGCTTGTCTATTTCCAAATCGTATTTACGAACGATAGGACTCCATGCATTGCGAGAGCCGATAATTAATAGGATTAATATAATTGCTAGGACAGAGCTGACCGAATATAACGTATAGTCCTCCCGATTGCCTCCGGACCAACTTACGAATAACCCGATCAAATCTCCGATTAGGAAAAGAAGAAACCCGGCTTCCATTATGAAAATATAATAAGAGCCGATGACCTTTAATAAACGTCCTACCGGTTTACTGAAGCCTGGCAACGGAATGCGGCCGCCAATATAACCATAAGCAATAACGCCTAAAACTGTCCAGAAAATTGCCGGCTTATAAGCTAGCCCTATCGCATCGAACCACTCCGTAATATGCCAGCCGATGTAATAATTGATGCTGGAGTATACCGTTAGAAGTAAAGTAAACAAGATGATAAACCGCTGAACCATTTTCATTTCTCTTATAAGCTCCCCAACATCCCTATTAAATACCTTCATAGATTATAGCATAATTGAAAACCCGAACCGTAAAGGTCCGGGTTTCCATAAGCTTAACCTTCAAATAATAGGCATTGCGGCCGATCCTGCATGACTGCGCGCGACCATCGTTCCACGTCGATATGGATCACTTTGCGATTGGTCGCTATCGTTTGTCGGTTGCGGAGCAAGTCCCGAGTACGGAACAAGGCGGATTTGACCGCTGAAATCGAACAATTCAAGGCGCCGGCAACTTCTTGCATAGAATAACCGAAATATTCGAACAGCAGCCACATCTCGATATTGCGCCTCGGCAACCGTTCGGCCAACCATTCGAGCGCGCTGCGAACCTCAACATAATCGTTGTCCGTATAGTAAGTCATCTGAGGAGACATTTGCGCGTGCCGCCTTCTCTGATGTTTACGGATATGGTCAATCCATAAATTTCGGGCAACATGCATTAAGAAAGGTTTTACATGCAAGAACGGTTCGGCGTGTACGAAAAATAGCAACGATTTCAACAGCGTTTCCTGGAATAAATCCTCCCCATCCCACTTGGATTTCGTTAAATAGAAACAATACAATCGCAAGTCATCCAGATGGGGAGCAACTAATGTTTCGTATGCCGGAATGACATCCACGCGATGGTCCTCCTTTCGAGAACGGACGTCGCTCATTTACGGACGGTTTGCCCTTCTTTTAACGCGTGCTGTCCGGAAACTACCAATTGGTCGCCGACGCTAACCCCCTGAAGCACCTCTTGGTATATGCCGTTAATTCGACCGAGCGACACTTTCCGTTTCTCGGCCTTGCTACCGTTCAGAACGAATACGTACGTCTCCTGGCCCTCGCGCAAAATACTCAATGATGGAACGGCGACGACATTCTCCTCTTCGGGAGTCGTCAACTGCAATTGAACGCGCGAGGCGGGTATCAAAGAACCATCGGCATTGTCCGCTTCCAACTCCAACGCATACAATTTCGTGCTCGCATCAGGTATTTCGGCTAGGCTGATAACTTTGGCTTTTCTCTTTAAACTATCGTTATCGGAGCCATAGAAGACAATCTCGCGTTTATTGCGGGCTAGATCGGCCGCCGTTTGGGTCAATTGCGCTTTTATTTTGACTTTCCCCGTATTTTGCACAATCCCGAATGCGCTGCCTGCCGAAACGTTCATTCCTTCATCCGCTTTGACATCGGTCAACACACCGCTGACCGGCGCTTTGATTTCGCCATTCCCCCAAGACCTCTCTGCTTGCTCTAAAATAAGCTTCGAAGTTTCCACCTGCGCTTGCAGGGCAGCAAGCGCTTTGTTGCCCTCTAAGGCTGCCAACTGCTGCTTATAAACTTGAAGACTGCGAACCGTCTCTTTATTATCCGCTTCATTGCCTTCCCTGGCTTGTTGCTTCAATAAATCCTCCAGTTTGGCGATGTTGTTGGTCAATTGCAGCCGATTCGTTGCCGATTCCGCTGTCGATGCTGCAAGCGATTGCTCTGCGCTCGTATAAGCAGCCCGAGCCTTTTCTTTCTCGATCAAGGAATTCTTGTTATCCAATTTGGCAATGACGTCGCCCGCCTTAACCCGCTGACCATTCTTCTTGAGCATAGACAGAACGATTCCTCCGGCCTCAGCCGTAATATCCACCCGCACCGAGGCGCTGACTTCCGCCACCTGCTCCCGCGGATCGCCCATGCTTTGCTTGCTTATGCTTTCTACCTTAACCAGAGTTTCTGCCGCCGGTTTGGGTTCCGCCGTTGGGGATGGAGATGAAGAGCATCCCGTAATATAAGCCGTAATAAGGAGGAGAATGAATGCCATTTTCGCTTTTCTGCTTATGTTCTTTGTTGAAAGCTGTGTCTTAATGTGCATTTGCAGTTGCTCCTTTCCTGTAATGTTAACCATTTAATTCATGATCTCGCTTCGCCAGACTGCCGCGGTTAAATATTCTGCTCATTCTTCCTTTGAAACCTTCGATCATTTCATAAACGATCGGGACGACAACTAGCGTTAGAATCGTGGAAGTAACAAGACCTCCAATAACGACTACGGCTAGCCCTTTGGAAATCAAGGTGCCATGGGATAACCCGATCGCCAGCGGAATCATGGCCGCGATAGTCGCTCCCGCCGTCATAATAATCGGCCGAAGACGGACTTTGCCGGATTCGATCAATGCATGGCGGACCAGATAACCTTCCTTTCGCAATTGCTGGGTGCGATCGAGAAAGACGATCGCGTTGGTGACAACAATTCCGATAAGCATCATAAATCCGATCAAAGAGGTGATATTAATCGCCTCGTTGGCTATCCATAACCCGAGCAAGCCTCCAATGACGGCCAATGGCAAGGAGAACAAGATGGCAAACGGAGTTCCCGCATTTCCGAAGCAGAGCACCATAATCAAATAGACGATGGCGATAGCTGCACCCATGGCGAGGAATAATTGCGAGAAGCCAGAGTTAATATCTGAGTTGACCCCCTTAACGGTCGTCGTGACGCCTGAAGGAAGTTCGAGCTCGCCGAGCGCACCCGATACTTTGTCGCTGATCGCCGCTTTATTGGCAGAGTTGATTTTCGCGGTCACCTGAACCATCAGTTTTTGGCTTTCCCGCTGCAGCGACACTGGAGCTTCAACTTCCTGGAGCTTGGCCACTTCGTTCAAATAAACCGTGTTGCCGGAAGCATCCTGTAACGGCATCCGTCCGAGCTGCTGAAGCGAGTTTTTATGCTCCGGCGAGAGTTCGACGGCTGTCCTGTATACAGTGTTATCTAATCGGAGATTGCCAAGCTCCTGTCTGGCAATCCATGCTCCGATCAAATCATGAACTTGCGAGACATTAAGACCGAATTGTCTGGCTTTGGATGGATTGACGGTTATTTGCACCTCCATCTTCGCATCTCCCAAATTGTCATTGACATCCTTCAACTCCGGGAATTCCTGCAGCTTCTTCTTAACAAGCGCGGCCGCCTGTTCCAGCATCTGCTGGTCTTCCCCGTACAGCACATAAGAAAACTGGGGCGAAGAATCACTGCCGCCGCCCTCAAGCGAGCCGGGAAATACCTCGGACCCCCGGGGGAGCTGGGCCGTTATTAGCTTGTTATACTGTCTCATGACCGTCTCTGGATCTACGTCACTGTTCACTTCCGTTATGATCTCTATCACATAAGGAACCCGCTCGTCGCCCCCGCCGTAACCGACCAGCGCCTCCACGAAAGTAAACATCGGCTGGGCGGCATCGTCCTTGGCTTCGCGCAACAGCGCCTCAATCTGCTTAGCCTGCAGGTTCGAGGTGTTGAAGGTCGTCTCATACGGAAGCTTGATCGTATAATTCATTTGCTTACCGGGTTTGGTGTCCGGCAGAAAGCCGATAGCCAAATTCGGCACGGTAATCGCAATCGTCAACACCAGCAGTACACCAGAGAGAAGCAACGTCTTGATTCGGTTCGATAAGATCCAAACCAAAATTCTTTCGTAGAAAGTGACCATTTTGCCTTCGGTGTGAGTTTCCTCATTAGGTTGTTTGGCACTTCTCAGCACCATAAGCTTCGCCATCATAGGAATGACAGTCAATGCTACCAGCAGGGAAGCCAGTAACGCGCATACGACTGAAACCGCGAATGGCCGGAAAAACCCGCCGATGATGCCGCCTACGAAGGCGATGGGCAAAAACACGCCAGCCGTTACGAACGTTGACGAACTAATAGCCATGGCTACCTGTCGTACAGCCAGTAAAATGACCGATTGATTTTTCTCCTGCGCTTTTTGCAGGTTGGTGTAGATGCTTTCAATGACGACGATACTGTCGTCCACGATGCGGCCGACGGCGATAAACATACCGCCTAACGACATGATGTTTAACGTGATGTCCATATAATTCATCATCATTAAAGTCATCAGAATTGAAAGAGGAATCGACACTACCACAATAAGCGTCATCCTAAGGTTGCGAAGAAAAAGCAATATCATTAACGAGGCCAGCACGATCCCAATCATGCCTTCGCGAAGCAATCCGCTGATCGATTGATTCACTTCGTCGGCACTGTTGAACACTTTCTTAAAGGTGATCTCCGGATGGGATTGTTCCCATTCCGCTATGAGCTTGTTCGTTTGTTTAGAGAAATCGACTGCGTTTGCCGTGCTCGACTTGTACAAATGAATGCCGATAGCCGGCTTGTCGTCCAACCGGGCGACGAAGTTGGATTCGCTGACGGCTTTAATATCCGCCACGTCTTTCAGCAGCAACGTCTGTCCGGCCGGTGCCGTTATCTCCAGATTTTCCAGGTTGTACAGGCTATTAATCTCTCCCGTTACCCGGGCAATCTGGGTATTGCCGTTAAATTTGACCATTCCGACCGAACCGTTCGTAAGCGCCGCCTGTATAGAAGCTGTGACCGAAACGGGAGAAAGACCGTAGGCCATTAGAGCGCCGGCATCCAACTGAATATCCAGCGATGATGAACGAACCCCGATGGAATCGATATGATCGAGACCACTAATGGATTGGAACTCCGGCTTCAGCTCTTTCTCATAAAGCTGGTCAAGTTCGGTTTGAGTCATTCCGTCTTTGGCGTAAACGGCCAAATAATAAGCCGGAATAGAGGCGAATCCAATCGTAGAAACCTTCGGCCGGAGCGCTCCGCTCGGCAGATTCACGTCCTGAACCAAGCTATCCAGATCCAGCTTCTTCTTATCGATGTTAACCCCCTGCTTGAACTGAACGGTAATCATGGACATGCTGTCGCTTGAGTTAGAGAAAAGAATTTCCAGGTCTTCGACGTTCGAAATCTTATCCTCGATCGGCTTTGTTACGAGGTTCATCACGTCCTTCGGTGAAGCCTGAAAGGGAGTCGTGATGATCACGTAGGGAAACGAAACGTTCGGCATATTTTCCACTTTCAACGAATTTCCTGAGTAAATGCCTCCCCCAAGTAAAATCGCGATCAAAATCAGCATGGCAGCTACTTTGTTCATGGAAAAGTTTATTAATCCTTTCAACAGGTTACCCTCCAATAAAGTTAATTCGCTATTTCCCTCATCCTCTTGGGAAAGCTTTCCTGTGCGCTAAGTACCAATTTATAACACGAATATGAACAAACTATGACATGATCGATTAATTTCAAATATCTCAAACTGTCTATTAATCAAATTCATCTCCTTATTGTTCTGTCATGTAGGTTACAGAAAATTTCTAAAGCACAGGTGGATATAAATCTAAAGAAATTCTAAATAATCCCTCTGAAAGTTATAAAAAAGAAGCCAACGAAAGTGGGAATAGGACAATCCCGTTTTTTCATTGGCTTCATTCTCAATTATGCTGTTCGATGAGGTAGGGTAACGGTAACGGTCGTTCCAACGCCTTGCTTGCTGCTCAATACGATAGTGCCGCGATGCCGAGTAATGATTTTTTTGACTATAGCTAGCCCTAAACCGCTCCCGGACTGTTTTTTGTTGTGCGATTTGTCCGCTTTATAGAACCTTTCAAACACTTTACCGAGGTCTTCTTCCGGAATACCGATTCCGGTGTCCGTTACTCTAATTTCGATCAAATTGGTATGTTTAACGATGGTTATGCTGATTTTTCCGCCATCCGGCGTAAATTTAATGCTATTGCTCAGTAAATTGATCCATACTTGGCTAAGCTGGTCTTCATCCGCGTTTATTTTCGCCCTTGGCAAATCTAAATCCCAATCGAGCGATTTGGCGGACCATTGCGGCTCGCATGCGACGACGGATTTGCGAAGCTGCTCATCCAAGTCGTAAACATGCGGTTCGAACGGATGCCGTTGAGAGTCCAGCGAAGCCAACTGCAATAAATTGTCGCTTAGCCTGGACAGCCTTTCGCTTTCGGCTTGGATAATGGTCAAATATCTGACTTTATCCTCCTCCGGTACGCCGCTTTGCAGCAACGCGCTTGAAAACCCGGATATAGACGTCAGCGGAGATTGGATCTCATGGGAAACATTGGATACGAAATTTTGTCTCATCGTTTCGAACTGCTTCAATTGACCGGCCATGTAATTGAAGCTTTGCGCAAGTTGGCCTAGCTCGTCCTTTCTCTTTCCCCACTTCAGCTCGATATCGAATTCGCCTTTAGCCATCCGTTCCGCGGCTTCTTTCATTTTACGCAGCGGTTTAACCAAATAACGGGCGGCAACGAAAATGAATAAGCTCCCTACCAATAAATTGATAAGCAAGGCGTATAGAAGCAATATCTGGTTGATCGAATCTAGTTTTTTATCCGATATTTGAATGAAAAGGGCATAATGCTCACCTGATTGCTCATACGGCAAACCAAAAACCAGTTGTTCGATGTCTTTATCGGAGCCATGGTACGTCTCGCCGGCCAAAACCGACCGGATAACCCGATTGGAGATGGAGAAGCTGTTCGCAAGCTCATTTTGGTCTTTACTGTTCAGTTGTTCCATTTCGCGGTTATACAGCCTGACCTTGTATTGCTCCTTGTATGGCGTTCGTTCGAAAACAGAATCGGCTCCATCAAGCCCGTTTTGTTGATAAATTTCCATAATGTGCGGTGCGTCCGCTTCCAATTCATTTTTCATTTTACCCAAATAACGTTCCCCCGCTACCGTCAGCAGAAATAACGTCAAATAATACGTACAGATCAGTCCCAGTATAACTGCGGCCATGTAAGTGAGCACCACGCGAACGTATAACGTTCTTATCATTCGAGGACCTCAAGCTTATATCCGAGCCCTCGTTTGGTATCGATCGTAAACGCGCATCCGATGTCGGAGAACCGATCTCTCAGACGTTTGACATGCACGTCCACCGTCCGGTCATCCCCTATGAAATCGGCGCCCCATACTTGTTCGATCAAGTCGTTCCGGGTAAAGATTTGACCGGGAAAACTTGCCAGCTTGAATAAGAGATCAAACTCCCTCAGCGGCAGCGAAATCTGTACATCCTCTATGACCGCTTCATAACGATGCTTGTCCAACACCATATTGCCGATCTGAACCTTCATCGATGCCTGAATCCGATATCTCTTGAGGAGAGATTTAACCCTAACCGACAGTTCGAGCGGATCGAATGGCTTGACGAGATAGTCGTCGGCCCCAAGGTTAAAGCCTTTAATTTTATGGTTAGTCTCGCCTTTAGCGGTGACCATGAGCAGCGGCATTTCCGGGAACCCGTCCTTCAGGTGCCGGCACAGATCCCATCCATCCATTTCCGGCATCATGACGTCCACGATCGCAAGATCGATTTTGACGCGCTCCGCGATGCCAACTGCCTCTACGCCATCGTGTGCAACCGTTATTTTAAAGCCTTCTCTTGACAAATAAAACCTTATAAGTTCTAAAATGTCCGGGTCGTCATCGACGATCAGGATGTGCGCCATATCCATATGCCTCCCGTAAGCTTGTATTCCAATTGTACTACGGAAGTTAATGGAATGGGGTTCCCATCTTAATGTTTTACTATCTCTTGCGGCCGATCCTGCATGACGGCGCGTGACCAGCGTTCCACGTCCAGATAGATCACTTTGCGATGCTCGGTCAGACTGTGACGATTGCGAAGCCATTCCCGTGTTCGGAAAAGAACGGATTTGACCGCAGATATCGAACAACTCATATCATCTGCGATCTCCTGCATTGTGTAGCCAAAATAGTGGAACAGCAGCCACATCTCGATGTTCCGCTTCGGAAAATGTTCAGCCATCCATTCTAACGTGCCGCGGACTTCCACGTAGTCGTTGTCGGTATAGTAAACTTTCGGAGGATCTAATTTTGCCATACGCCTTCTCCGTCTTTTCCGGCAATCGTCGATCCACAAATTCCGCGCAACTCGCATTAAGAAGGGCTTCACGTCCAAATACGGCTCCGTATGCAGGAAAAAGACAAGCGACTTCAGTAAAGTTTCCTGGAACAAATCCTCCCCATCCCACTTGGACTTCGTTAAATAGAAGCAATATTTCCGCATGTCGTCCAGGTGCGGAGTAACCAATGTTTCATAATCCGGGCTGACAACCATGCGGTACTCCTCCTTCCCCCTCGTATGTCGCTCATGTCATTGTCCGCTTTACTCGAAGCGCAGCGCTTCGATCGGCTTCAATTTGGCGGCTTTGTTCGCCGGGAACATCCCGAATAAAACGCCGATCGCTACGGAGAAGAAAAAGGCGACGAGAATAATATTGGCTGAGAAAACAATGTCCATGTTAAAAGCCTTGGACGCACCCTGAGCAGCGCCGACTCCAATGCCTATGCCAAGCACGCCGCCCAATCCGCTCAGCACCATCGATTCGATCAGAAACTGAATGAGAATATCCCGTTTTTTGGCGCCGATCGCTTTGCGTATCCCGATTTCCCGCGTCCTCTCCGTTACGGATACGAGCATAATGTTCATAATTCCGATACCGCCGACGAGCAGAGAAATACCGGCAATACCTGCCAAAGCGAGCGTTAAAGTATCGGATACCGATGTTAAAGTGGACAAAGCATCGCTTTGGTTAAACACGCGATAACTATCCGTATTTCCGCGAAAATGACTGCTAAGCTCCTTCTCCAGCCCGGTAACGACATTGTCGATCTGTTCGGTCGTTTCCACCTGCACGTAGATCGTCCTGACGCCTTTGGATTTGAACAGCCGCTCAGCCGAAGTGAGAGGGATCATGACGACTTCGTCATTGGAGCCCGTCGTCGAGCTGCCTTTCTCGGCCAATACGCCAACGACTTTATATCGGGTGCCCTGGATGAGAATGTACTCGCCGATCGGGCTCGTGAACCCGAACAATTCCGTTGCCGTGCTTGAACCGATTACCGCAACCTTCTGGTACACGTCCAAATCGATCTGCACGAGAAAACGTCCGGAAGACACTTTATAATCCTTGACCAACGCATAATCTGCGTTCGTGCCAACGACGTTAACATCGACGCTTGTCGTATTGAATTTAACCGACGTACTTTGAGTGCTTGCTGGCGCTGTATATTTAATACCATTAACTTTACCGCCGATGGCTATCGCATCGGTGCCGCTTAACGTATTCGTGGAACCCCGACCCAAGATGTTAACCGTCAGCAGGTTCGTTCCCAAGCTCTGAACCTGCTCTTTGACGGATTTCGTCGCGCCCTGTCCCAACGCCACTAACGCAATGACGGCAGTAACCCCGATAATAATGCCGAGCATCGTCAGGAGCGAACGGAGTTTATTGGACAGAATGCTTTTGATGGCCATCTTAAATCCCTGAATGAAGTTCAAGCCGTCCTCCTCCCTCTTCGTTCAGTTTCCCGTCCATAATTTTAACGATCCGTTTCGCCTGCTCGGAAATGATCGGATCATGAGTGATGAGTACGATCGTATGCCCGAGCGTGTTCAATTCTTTGATGAAACCCATGACTTCTTTGCCCGTTTTCGTATCGAGCGCGCCCGTCGGTTCGTCGGCAAGCAAGATCGGAGGGTTTCCTGCCAACGCTCTGGCAATCGCGACCCGCTGCTGCTGACCGCCGGACAGTTCGACCGGGCGGTGATGAATCCTTTCCTCAAGCCCGACTTTGGCCAACGCAGCAATCGCAAGTTCCCTGCGCGCTTTCGCCGGAACTCCCCGATAGATAAGCGGGAGTTCCACGTTCTCGATAGCCGTCAGACGCGAGAGCAAATTGAATCCTTGGAAAATAAAGCCGATTTTCTGGTTGCGAATTTCCGCCTGCTTATTTTCCTTTAACCGGCTAACCTCTTCTCCGTCTAACCAATACTTTCCCGAAGTTGGGGCATCCAAGCACCCGATGACGTTCATAAGAGTGGATTTACCGGAGCCTGAAGGACCGATAATCGCTAGAAAATCTCCATGATTAACCGTTAACGATACTTCATCCAAAGCCTTTAGAAGCTCCCCGCCCATTCGGTATTGTTTGCTTAGCAGTTCGATGCGGATCACCGGTTCGGCTATCGTCGTCATTAACGCCCACCGCCCGTCGAACCGCTGCCTCCGCCGGTAGATTGTCGGCCGGAAAATCCGCCTCCGCCCGCGAAACCTCCGCCCCCGCCAGGTATGCCTGCTCCGCCTAACCCTGGGAAACCTCCGGTTTGTGCGTTCGATTTAGAGCTCGAACTCACGACTGTAGGAAGTACGACGGCATCGCCTTCTTTTACTCCGGAAAGGATCTCGATGCTGTCTTCATTGTTGATTCCGACTTCAACGGCTACCCGGGTTGTAGTCGCTGCCGTGTTCGTTCCCGTGCCCGTACTCGCGTTCGCGCCTCCCGTACCCCTATTTGCTGCGAATTGCTCGCGCATCGCCGCTCTTTCCTCATCGGTCATGTTCTGAAACCTGGAGGAATTTCTGTTTTGACCGGTTTGGCCTTGCGTCCCCTGTCCGGTTTGACCTTGCGCTGCCTGACCGCCTTGCCCGGATTGAGGAGAAGCCGCAGCATTCCCCTCTGCAGCTTGAGCCGCCGCATTAGTCCCCCCGCCCGCGCTCGTTCCTGTACCGGTGCTAGGAACCATAACGAAATATTTTCCTTGGAAGGACTGAACGGCTTCAACGGGAACATATAACGCATCCGTTTTCTTATCCGTCATAATGCTTGCTTCCGCGGACATGCCTACTTTAAGATTTTTCGTCTCCGCTAATTGAATCGTAACGTCGAACGAAGCGACGCCATTATTCGTCGTACCTTCATCCGCTATCGCAACGACTTTCCCGGTAAAAGTTTCATTAGGCAACGCTTCGACTAAAATTTGCGACTCCTGCGCAAGCTTCACCTTCGGTATATCCAGTTCATCTACCCCGACAACCATTTGCAGCTGCGAGAAGTTGACTATCTCTCCGAGTTCCCCGTTAGGATTAAGAGAATCCCCAGCATGTACATCGAACGTCGACAATATTCCGTCGATTGGCGCTACGATCGGATCGATGCTTTTGCTAGTCTTGAGGGATGATATATCTTGCTGAGCCATCTCGATATCGAGCTGCTGCTTTTGAATACTAAGCATAAGAGACTCGCGCGCTGCATCATCCGCTGCTTCTTTGTACTTTGTTTGCAGGTCCGTCAGCTCCAGCTTTTTCTTCTTTACATCGATTTCCTTGCTGCTGACTTGATCCGAGACGTCCTCTTCCTCGTAAGAAATCAGAACGTCGCCCTTTTTTACCGTGTCTCCCTGTTTGAAGTTCACTTTAAGCGCCGTTCCGACCGTGCTTGCTTTAAGGGTCGCACGCGCCGATGGCTGAATACTTCCCGTTCCGCTGATCTTAACCTCTAACGTGCCTTTACGAACTTGGGTCGTCACGTAACTTGCCGCCAATTGCTTATCGTCTTTCTTGAAGTACCGATACCCTCCCCAGCTTCCCGCTGCGAGAACAACCGCCAGCCCGACAATCCACCATTTTTTCCGTGACATGTTTGACCTTCACCCTTCCTTCGGCAATGCACCTTGTGCCCGAAATTTTCTTACCATAATTTGTCCTCGCCCAATAGGGTCTTGGGCACATTATGCTAGGCAAACCTTAGTTCAACATGAGCGCGCGCTGAATGTTTTCTGAACGTCCCTTTCAGCTTTCCTTCAGTTTTCACTCAGCCAAACTTAAGCTTGATCCCTCATAATAGGAAATTATGGGCATAGCGGGGGAATCAGCATGGTGCAGCAAGGCAAAGGCATTAAAATTCTTGTCGTCGATGACGAACCGAATATACTGCAATTTCTGGAGCTCGGCCTAGCAAACGAAGGTTATCAAGTGAAAACCGCGCAAGATGGGCCGGAAGCAATCGTTCTCGCGGAACAATTCAACCCTCATGTCGTCATTCTCGATGTGATGATGCCGGGAATGGACGGTTACGAGGTTTGTCAAACGTTAAAGGACATGAAGCCCGTGGCGGTCATCATGCTCACTGCCAAAGAAGAAATCGACGATCGGGTCAAAGGCCTAACTCTCGGCGCGGATGATTACATGTCCAAGCCATTCGGCTTCGGGGAGCTTCTCGCGCGAATTCAAGCCAGAGTCCGCAACCAATTCCCTCACCTTCTCAGCGAAGTATCGGTCGGCCCGTTCACGATAGATGCTGCCCGCAAGGAAATAAAATATCGCGATCGCGCGTTGGATTTATCCCCGACGGAATTCGAATTGCTGAAACATTTGGTTCTTAATCATCTTCAGGTGCTTAGCAAAAGCGTTATTCTCGATCAGGTGTGGGGTTATGATTTCGGCGGAGAAGAAAATATCGTGGAAGTGTACATCCGTTCCTTGCGAGACAAATTGCAAGATCGCGAGCATCGGGTAATACGGACCATTCGAGGCGCAGGTTACCGGGTGGACTTGTTATGATACGAAATCTATTTTTCCCCCGTTCCCTTCGTTATCAACTGTTATCGCGCATTCTCCTGATCCTGGCGGGATTGTTGATCGTTATCGGCTTGTTTCAATATGTATTCATGGAGCGTTTCCTTTACCAGAACAAGGCTTCAAGCATACAAAGGCAAATCCAATCGGTCCCCGGGGAAATGTGGGAGCGATTTAATCCGAATAAACGCAGAGGTCCGGCTGAGTCTTTTATTTTCTTCCCCTCTTCTTCGGTTGCTTTCATAAACAATGAAGGCAAATTGACCGTATTATCCCGGCTAAATACATCGTCGGATTCTATACCCCGTCTAGATGATCGGGCCTACTCAGATGCTTTAAGTCGACCGCGCATGGGAAAGCCATTATATAAAATCGTGAACAACAACACGGAAGGCGAACAACTGGTCGTTCTTCAAGCCGTGAGAACATTTAATGGGATCGGCGGTGTCGTTCAAGTCAGCACAAGCACTAAGCCGCTCAGGGATGAGCTTTATCGTCAATTAAAGCTGTTCCTGGCTCTCGCTTTCGCAGCCTTGATTGGAGGATTGTTGACCTTCTTACCCGCCATACGAAGAACGTTGACGCCTCTATCCCGGATGGTAACGACAGTCGAACAGATTGATTCCGGCAAGTTAAATGAACGTCTGCCCGAGAAGGTACAGCCGATGGAAATTGACCGTTTATCGCATTCCTTTAACCGCATGCTGGAACGTCTTGAAAGCTCCTTCCTTGCGGAACAGGAAGCGAAAGAGCAAATGCGCCGTTTCGTCGCCGATGCTTCTCATGAGTTGCGAACTCCGCTTACTTCGATTCATGGATTTCTCGAGGTATTGCTGCGCGGTGCTGCATCAGACCCTGAACAACTAACTAAAGCGCTTAAGAGCATGCACGGAGAATCGGAGAGAATCAACAAATTAGTGTACGATTTACTTCTGCTCGCAAAGCTTGACCGAGCTCCTGAGGCACGTTTGGAGCCGTGCGATTTGTCCGAACTCGTTAAAGAAATGGAACCGCAACTGCTGATCCTTGCGGAGGAACGCAAAGTATCTTTCGATCTAAATTCATTCACTCCGCTGCGGCTTGACCGCGACAAAATAAAACAAGTGCTGCTGAACTTGTTTCAGAATGCCGTCCAGCATACTGACCCTCTTCAAGGTGAAATTCAAGTTGCCGTCAATAAACGAGACAGGGGTACAGAGCTCACCGTTAGAGATAACGGTTCGGGCATATCATCCGAGCATTTGCCCCGTTTGTTCGATCGCTTCTACCGCATCGATTCGTCTCGTGCCCGCAAGTATGGAGGCTCAGGCCTCGGATTGTCCATCACCCGCTCTCTCGTCGAACTTCATGGAGGGTCTTTAAACGTAGAAAGCTGCCCTGATGAGGGCAGCTTGTTCCGAGTCTATATTCCTGACTCGCTATGATTCCATACTTTATTCAAAGGAACCGACAATCGGAGGAGGACCTGGCATCGGCATGAATAAGAGATTAATAGGCAAATTGCTGCCGGAAGCAGGCGTGAACACGATAGTTACGGATTCTACGGAATCCCCAGTCTTGTACAGCATCCCTACTTCATTAGGATTAACGAGTATGCTCGTATTGGTCGTATAGACGACTGTACCGTTCACGGTAAACGCTCCACCGTAATGGCCGCCTCGGGGATTTACGACAATCGCGGTATGGGGCTGTACGTTATTGATTTTGATCGTATACAACGTCCCATAATTACCCATGTTCAATACCGGGGTATTCGTCGTCTTGTCGACTCCGGGAAGCCGGGTATCTACAACGTTATCCGCGAGGATCATCCGACTCTTAATGTCACCGATCGTTTGATTCACGATCATTGTACGGTTAGCGTCTTCGAATGTGCCGCGGATATGCCTATCATTGCTTGGCAGGATGCTGAGATAAGGAAGAGTACTAAATACGTTACGGGATGCATCCACGACAACGACTTGCACTTTCAACTGTTTGTCCATCACCACGTCCGCGAACATGGAATAGGCATCTCCAGGTTTTACGACTTTATCGCTGTATTCCTGGACTAGGATTCGGCTTTGTCCAGCAGGTATTTGTACATTCGTAATTTTCGGATTAAGACGCGATTCCAGGTATCTACCGGTAACCGCACGTCCAACCGAAGGGACGGCAGGATTGGGTCCACCGATTCCAACCGGACCAATTTGTACGTTAGCAACTCCGTTGTTGACCTCGTTCGTAGCGATTACGTATACTTTCACCGGCGTCGACCGACTGTTGTAATTGTGAACAAGAAACCGTACGTTTCCAGTAACGACATCCTCGTAATAGATCCCTTCGTCAACGATTGTTTCCGGACTGTTCGCGCGAATCAACGTTTGAGGTTGCGTTTTATTAATGTCATAATTCATAGTCGGGAAATTGAGCACATCGGACCCGTTGATCGGGAACTTCTCGCCGATTTCCGTATAGAGCAGGTAAAACTCTTCTTTCGAATAGAGCGTTTCATTCGTTATCGTAATCGTTTTGGAGAATTCGTTAACGGCGCCGTTAGCATCGGTAACCTTGAGGGTAATGGTTTGCTGCCCCGGCTCGAAATATCCGCGGCCATTGTTCGTCCACAACCGGCTGGTGATCCGATTTTCATCGTCGGTGCTCTGATCGCTATAAGTGATGAACTCTCCCATTTTGTATGTATCTTTGTCCGTAGTGAAAGCGGCAACCGGAGGTTGGTTCGGCGGCTTAACCGTTATCGTTACCGAATACGGATCGCTCCAAGCTCCACTTTCGTCTTGTACCCAGTGCGTAACAACATATGTTCCCGCTTCCTCGAACAGGTTCAAGTTATTTTCCCAGCGCTGATCTACGATCGCTAGCCCCCTTGGATGATAGGACAAATCCGTATAATCGATTTGCGTTTGCTGAGCGTAAGGGTTCACGTTAGATACGGTGAACTTGGCGATTGGTTTGGAGGACCAAGTCAATTCCACTTTCTTGTCTTTCGGGAAAGCCGTTAACGTTAACCCGAAATGAAAGGCGACTGTACGCAGCGGTATCATCAACGTGCCCTTAAGCACGTAAGGTGCGCCTAATCCATCTTTCTGAGATACTCCGTTTAATAAGTAAGGCGTTTTCCCGGCAGTAAACCTGAGTTCGTTAATCCCATTGCTAAGTACATATTGTTTCGTTTTCGTCTCGTAAGCAATCTTGCCATAAACTTCGTTTAATAGAGACCTGGCGGCCACATAAGTAACGCCTTTCGTTGCGGTAAGCGGCTGTAAGGCCATCACATTCGTTCCGTTATGGATCATTTGTTTCGAACCTTGAATGAGCACGAGTTTTTCCAGTCCGTCCGCGCTTCCGGCGGCCTGTACCGGAATAGGGATCGAACATAACAATAAAACGACTAACAATAATTGCGTAAACCTTTTCTGCATGATTGTCTCCTTCTAGTCTCGTTGTTTGGGTACATCCGTTTATTAAATCATATGTATTAACGAGATTTCCAGGCAAAGGTTGCTATATTAATAGAATTTAAAATAAAAAGGCCCTGAGACAGGATTCTCAAGGGCTTACAGTCGCTTACATTTCTTTACAGGCGTTTGCGCATTCGTACGTGCAGGATGTCTGCATCCATAAAAGGCTCAGTCGATTCCGTGAGGTAACCAAGCTTCGAATAGAAAGCTTCTGCCGTGCACTGAGCATCCAATAGAGATGCTTGATAACCCAATCGCGCGGCATCCTGTTCCATACCTTCCAGCAGCAATTTACCCACTCCCAAACCCCGATAAGGCTTTAGGACGGCTATTCGTTGCATCTTGACGACTCCAGCCTCATATTCCTTCCAACGACCCGTAGCGATCGGCTCTTCGCCCTTCACAACGAGGTAATGATGACAGGCGTCCGGGCTTGCATCATATTCGTCCATCTCCAGCGCTCTTGGCACGCCTTGCTCTTCAACAAACACTTTAACGCGAATGTCGAAAGCCTGTTGGAGCATTTCATCCGTAACTATCGGCAACACTTTCATAGCGTCCATCCTCTCGTTCGGTGTGAATAGTTTCTCGAACTAACAACCATAATAAGGATAAATTTGGATCATTGGAGTGAGCGGATGCAGAACCAGAAAATAAACGTCGTTCAAGCCGTATTTCTGTTTGCCCTTGCCGTCGGAATTACGAATCACGTCATCATCGTTCCGCTGATTCTTAACTCCGCTCTTAGGGACTCATGGATCAGTCCCCTTATTGCTTTACCGCCGCTACTGTTGTGGACCACAATCTTATTTTTGATTATGAAGTTAACGAAACAGAAGTCATTATACATTTGGTTCAAGACCCATTACAATCCCTTAGTCGCATCGTTAGTCATCGCGCCGATCATCTTGTTTGTCTTTTTAATTCTGTTCGTTACGATACGCGATACGACCGCATGGACCAAAATTACCTACTTACCCAAGACACCCTTTCCCGTTATTGTCGGTCTATATGTGTTTGCCGGGTTTATCGCCGCTCTAACCGGCCTTAGAACGATCACTATAGCAGCAGGAATTTTATTTCCGGCAGTCATTATGTTCGGCTTTTTCGTGATGAGCGTCAACTACCAATTCAAGGATTACTCCTATCTGCTGCCGGTCTTCACGAACGGGTATGCTCCCGCATTAAAAGGTACGATTTACGTATTGGGAGGATTAGTTGAATTTATACTGCTTCTTAGCGTACAGCAACATCTGAGCAAGAAAATGAGATTTTCAACGTTAATCCTGATGACCTTAGCCGTTACCTGCTTAATATTCGGTCCGGTAATTGCCTCTATCGCTATATTCGGTCCCTATGAGGCTGCTGACCAGAGGTATCCGTCTTACGAACAGTGGCGAATGGTTTTAATCGGCAAGTTCATTTCGCATTTGGATTTCCTGTCTATTTATCAATGGCTTTCCGGATCGTTAGTACGTATATCTCTGGCGCTTTTTTTGTTATTCGATCTCCTGCATATGACTCACCATCGAAAAAAATGGATTTGGATGTTCATTACTTGTGTCGCTCTTATCGTAATGGTAACCCGATTAAATCTAAGCGACGCCATATTTTTCGAATTTCTGCAACGTTACTATTTCCCTTACACTCTTTCGTTTTTTTACTTTTTCCCTTTTCTGCTTCTCCTTCTGATCCTTATGAAACGAGGTAAAGCCCATCATGAATTTACATAATACATTCCGCAAAGCGTTTTATTTCGATCACCGGAACCCGGAAAATAATCAGGAACGAGATCAACCTCCGCATCTTTCTTTAGCAGAGCTTGATCAGTCAAGATTAATTGAATTATTCAAAGACTCATCGGATGTTAATATTCACTCCTATTTCACCGTCAGCGAAGAAGGTTTACCCAATCCGCTATTGGTTTATTGCGACGGCATGATCGATCCTAAACAATTAAACGATTTTCTATACATGCAATTAAGAAAGCTTCTGACAATTCCACCTTCCGCCGATAGTTCGCCCTTGACGGTTACGCCGCTCGATAACCAAAACATCTATAGGATTGAAGAACCACATGCCGTCGAGAATATGATTCAGCAAGTATTATCAGGCAATCTGGTATTGTATTTCGAGGAGTTACGCTGCATCTATGTCATTCAGATGGCGAGTCCTCCCCAACGCGCGCCAAGCGAATCCAACACGGAAATATCCATTAAGGGACCTCGCGACGGTTTTACCGAAGCTATTGATACGAATGTCGCATTAATCCGCAAGCGTCTGAAAACAACGACTCTCGGCATTGAAAAATTCCAATTAGGCCGCAGAAGCAAAACGCAAATCGCCTTGTTATATATGACCGATATTACGAATAAGGACATCCTTCATGAAGTACGGGAACGGATCCAGAAAATAGATGTCGATGGCGTATTGTCCAGTCAACAATTAGAGGATGGCTTGTCTGATTCCTCTTATTCAATGTTCCCTTTGTTGGAATACATGGGCCGCCCCGATTATATCGCGGACAGTCTACTTCAGGGGAGATTCGCGATCGTTGTCGACGGCTCGCCGATGGTGCTTATTGGTCCCTCTAACTTAATGTCATTAATTAAATCTCCGGAAGATATCCACCTGCCCTTCTACTACGTCGTTCTTGAGCGTTTACTTCGAATGCTGGGTTTAATTGTCGCGATTTTCTTTCCTGGTTTCTGGGTTTCCATATCCGCTTTTAACTTGGATCAAATCCCGTTCCCCTTGCTTGCTACTGTTGTCATTTCGAGGCTTGGTCTCCCTTTATCCGGACCTGTCGATCTTTTCTTAATGATCGGTTTATTCGAACTATTTCGCGAAGCAGGCATGCGGCTTCCTAAGGCCGTAGGGCAAACGGTTGCCGTCGTTGGAGGGTTAATTGTCGGAGAGGCCGCTATTTCCGCAGGCATTACCGGTCCGACCACGTTAGTCGTTTCAGCCATTACAGCCGTTTCTACATTTACACTCGTTAATCAGTCGCTCAGCGGCTCGGTTACGGTTATCCGATTTTTCGTCCTCTCCTTAAGCTGTCTATTCGGCATGCTGGGATTTTTCCTTGCCATGTTTATGGTCGTTATTTACATGTCATCGCTCACTTCTTTCGGCATTCCGTTTCTTAGCCCCTTATCCCCAATCCGGTACAGAGATTTATTGTTTTCGGTCTTCGCCTTCCCTTGGAAATTAGATAAGAAGAGACCGAAGATCTACGCGCCTCAAGATACTAACCGTCAAGAGGAGAACTCCTGATGAAACGTTTCCTTATGGGCTTGATATCCCTTTTGTTTGCCCTCATCCTGACAAGCTGTTGGGATATTAAATCGTTGCAGGATGTTAACTATTTCACGGGGATAGGCATCGATTATAAAAACAATAAATATCAAATCTATATCCAGCAGTTGAACTTCTCCAGCGTAGCCAAAACGGAAGGCGGAAAATTGAGCACACCTGCGGAAGTATGGGTAGGTCATGCCGAAGGAGAATCAATATCCCAAGCCGTTATCGAGCTCTATCAAACAACTCAACAAACGGTATTCTGGGGGCATCTATCCTCGATCATTTTATCGGAAGACGTGTTGAAGCATGGAAATTTGCTCGCCGTATTCGATGCCTTGATGCGCAGTCCTGAAATCCGATACACCCCTTGGATTTATGGGTCAAAGAAAGATATGCGCGAACTGCTTACAACTAAGCCGTTCTTTAACTTATCCCCTTTGAACTCCATACTGTATTCGCCGGAAACGAATTATAATCAACGTCCCATCATAACTCCTATGCGCACATCTCAATTTATTAGAGACTTGAGGGAACCAGGTAAAATGGTTTTTCTTCCTTCCCTCAGCATTTCGGACGGAACATGGACAGCGAATAAGAAGCCCGATCCAAAGCTTGAGGTCGACGGGGTCTTCGCCATGCACGATGATTCATTCAAGAGTTGGGTTGATTATAAGGACTTAACCGGACTTAGATGGTTCAAAAATAGAACGCTAACCTCAAGAATCTTTCTACGCAAGAACAACTCGAACGTAGCTACGCTCAAGATAGCGAAACCCAAGTCCAAAATTCGGATCAATATTTCAAACGGCGAACCCGTTTTTAATATCGAGGTGAGTGCTGCGGCAATATTATTGGAACTTTGGACACAAACATCGGAGAAGGAATTAGAAAATTTGGCAAACAAACTAATCGCCGAAGAAATCAGATCCACATTTCAAAATGGAATGAAACGTCAAATCGATCTGCTTCGGCTGGAACATGTTCTATATCGCAAAAAGTTTAAGTTGTGGAAGAAACTAACCTCAAATGGCAAAGTGGCTCTCCATCCCATAAAACTTGGCGAAGTTACGGTGAAAATCAAAGTCGTCCAATCCGGCATGTACAAGTTGAAAAGGAAGATGACACCTCATTAAATCTGAACCTAACCCTAAGCTAGAACATCCAATTGCTCAAGTTGTGAAATCAATTCCGATTGCGAGAACCCTTCGCCAATAAACACGGCTACATGGTTCACCGACTTCTGCGGGGTAATGCGCAGAAAATCAATTTCCCGGTAGGCATATTGGAACAAAAACAAGCTTACCGTATCTTGAAAGGCTACGATTCCCTTCGCGCGGTAAATCTCATCCGGGAGCTGTTTAAGGAATGCTTCAAAGGCATTGCTGTCGACATTGCCTTTGAAGTAATAGGTCACGACATTTACATGATCATGCAACGAGTGATGCACATGAGGATGCTCATGCTCATGTTCGTGTGTATGATCATGCCCGCAAAACTCATCGTGTACATGGTCCTTATCGCTATGTTCACAGTAATTGAGCTTATCGTGCTCAGCGTATAGAATCGCGGGATCGAGCTCGCTTCTCACCGTCTTGACCACTTCCGCATAAGGATTCCAATCCGTAATCGAATCGTGCACCTCTGAGAGGTCTTCCTCGCTCACAAGGTCGATTTTGTTTAACACGAGCAAGTTGGCTGCCTGAATTTGCTCCTTCATGAGCTTGAAGGTTTTCCCCGATCCAATGCGAAGCCTGTCTAGCAAATGACGCGCGTCCACGACCGTAACGACGTTCTTAAGTTCCAACTTGGCATAGAGCGAAGCTTCCGTTACGCCATCCATGATCTCGAGCGGCTGCGCCACCCCCGTCGATTCAATCCATATGACGTCGGGCTGATGCTCCTGTGCTAGCTGCACCAGCTCCAGCCCTAGATCTCCGCGACTCGTGCAGCAAATGCACCCTCCAAGAACCTCTGACATGGGAATGTCCTTCTCGATGAGTTGACCTTCTACGTTCACATCCCCGACTTCGTTCAGCAGGATAGCGGGTTTTATGCCTCGAGCTTTGGCCTCTTCCAATATGCGATTCAACAACGTTGTTTTGCCGCTTCCGAGAAATCCGGTCAGGACGTACACCGGTATGACTGTGGCGTTCATGCGGTCATGCTCCTCCATTCTAGAAACAACCTGGAAACATCCTTGTCGAGATCGCGATTCGGTTCCATGAATTAATGACGTTAATGGCCATAATCATGTTCATGAATTCTCGTTCGTCGAAGTGAACTCTCACTTGCTCGTAAATCTCATTCGGCAAGCCGTCTTGGGCGATCAGGGTCACGGCTTCGGTTAATGCTAACACGGCTTTCTCGCGATCGCTATAGATCGGAGTTTCCCGCCATACGCTGAGCAAATAAATCCGTTCCTCGGGCTCTCCCATTTTACGCAAATCCCGGCTATGCATATCCATGCAATAAGCGCAGCCATTGATTTGCGAAGCCCGCAGCTTGATTAATTCATAAAGCGTCTTTTCCAATCCGCACTCGCTCATGAATTGTTCCAGTTGCAACATTTTCTTTAATACTTCCGGTTGTACCGCTCCATGATTCATCCTTACTTCCATGCCAATCGCCTCCTGAATGTTATTTCACCCTATAAGACAATCGAGATCGTCATAGTGTGACATCCTCTGAAATAAGCTTGGGTAAATGACTTAATTTGTGCGGATTTCGTATCCAGTAAACATTGCGGACTTTTCCTTCGCGCTGTTCGTAATCGAAACATAGTACGAGCGATGGAATTCCGCCTTGATACAAAATAAGCGCTGGCTCTCCATTCAATAAGACTTGGCGAAAATTCCCTACAAGCGCGACGTTTTTCTTCGCCACGCCTTCGAAGAACGCTATTGCCCGCGATAAGCCTAGGATCGGATTGAATGCGGATCTGACGACACCTCCGCCATCCGACCACAACGTAACTTCCTCCATCAAGAGTTCAACCAGCTTCCGGTAGTTTCCCGATTCGACCGATTGGACGAAAGCTTCCGTCACTCGGGTATCTAAACGCAACGTTGACGTCTCGGATCCATCCGTGAGATTAAGTTTCGCAGCTGCCCTGCTATACATTTTACGGCAACTCGCTTCCGTTTTCCCAAGGAACTCGGCAATTTGCGGATGAGGGAAATCGAATGCCGTACGCAACACGTAAACAGCGCGTTCCGATGGCGTCAACCGTTCCATTAGAACGAGCAGCGCATAACTCAACCCTTCCTGGCGCTCGATAATATGTTGAGGCTGATCATTCGATTCGTATAAAGGCTCAGGCAGCCATGTTCCCGGGTACGATACCCTCAACCGGCGAGCGGAACGAAGCACGTTAATGCACCTGTTCGTTGTCATTTTCAGTAAATAAGCTTTCCAATTCGCGATATCGTTTCTGTTTTCTTGAGTTTGCAAGGTTACGAATAAATCTTGAATGACATCCTCTGCTTCCGTCACGGAGCCAAGCATACGGTAGGCCAGCTTGAACAAATCCGTCCGGTACAAGGAATACAATTGCTCCAATTGCAGCTTGACCCCTCCTCATCGTATTTTCTATTTTACATTGCCCGCATTCATCCAACAACAAAGCCTCCCCAAAAGTTTGGAGAGGCATTATAAGAACAATATAATAGTCGACAAAAGCTACGCCTCTTGAGGATGCCCTTCATCGACAAGCTCGACTGCCGCAGCATTCGCTTTGACCTGCGCAGCATCTTTACAGCCCGGAATAACCGTTGTCACCGCAGGATGCTTCAAGCACCAAGCGAGCGCCCAAGCCGCCATATCGGTTCCTTGCGGAACTTCTTCGCGTTTAATGGCCTCGACCTCGTTCGCATAGGAATCGAGCTTCGCCGTATCCCATCTCGATCTCACGTCGTTGGCGGCAAACTGCGTTCCCGGCTTGTATTTGCCGCTTAGGAAACCGCTGGCTAGCGGCACGCGTGCGAGTACGCCCAAATTCTGCTCCGCGCAAGAAGGAAATACTTCCTTCTCCGGATTGCGATCCAAGCGATTGTACACCACTTGAATAGCTTCCGCCTTAACATCCGACGCACGAGAGGTTTGATGTATGTTTTCGTTAGAGCCTATGGATATGCCGAGATGACGTATTTTACCCGCTTTAACCTGTTCTTGAAGCGTGTCCCACAGTTCATCCTGATCGAAGGAGGAATTCGGCCCGGAATGAAACTGGTACAGGTCGATATAATCCGTCTTTAGCGCTTGAAGGGAAAGCTCCAGTTGCTTCACGACATCCTTGGCGTCGTATACGTCCGTACGTTCGAACGGCCGATGGAAATGATGGCCGAACTTCGTTGCTACGATCCAATCGTTCCGGCTCCCTTGGATGGACTCGCCGATAAGCGATTCCGAGAGGTGATCGCCGTAACATTCAGCGGTATCTATGAGATTGATGCCGAGCTCCTTGGCTGTACCCAGAATCGCGTTAACCTCATGCTGTTCATAGGTTCTGCCCCATTCCCCGCCGAATTGCCATGTTCCGACTCCGACGACGGACACTCGCAATCCCGATTTACCCAGCATTCTATATTTCATGTGGATTCCGTCCTCTGATTAATTTTCTACACGAACCGCGGTTCCCGTAACCGCAACCATGAGCATGCCATCCCTGATGACTTCGTAATCAACATCCACGCCAACGATCGCATTGGCTCCAAGACTGTGTGCTTGGCTTGTCATTTCCCCAATCGCAACATCGCGCGCTTCCTTCAGCTTGCTCTCGTAAGCACCCGATCTCCCGCCAACAACATCTGTAATCGTAGCTAGAAAATCCCGAACAATGTTCGCCCCCATAATTGTTTCGCCGGTAACCAATCCATAATAAGCCGTAATCCGGTAACCTTCCACGTTAGGCGTTGTCGTGATCAACATTCGTAATTCCTCCTTCGGATCGTTAAGTGCCCCCTTATTTTACCATAGGGGCATGAACGAACCAAACTGCTAAGACAAATATCTGCTGTTGCCGTAAATAAGAAGGAATTGTTCCTTTGCCCGTTCGCGCATCTCATCATCGAAACCCCGAACTTCGTTTAAGAGCTCGAACCGATCGCCCTCCAGTGTCTCCCCGCCGGCGTAAAGAAGCCATTGCGCCAAATCATCCGTCGCGCGCACGCGGTCGAAGGAATGGTGATACCATAACGACGCCCGTTCCAAATACGCCTGCGCCTCGAAAGGATTAAGCTCAATCACTTTCGTGAAAGCGGCAATCGCTTCATCGTGCCGATCAAGGTGATTGTAGATCAATCCTAAGTTATAATGCCCTTGGGAATCGCCCGGCAATAAATCGGAATACGTCAGCGAGTCGATTAGTGCCGCTTCATGATCATCCAAGCGATATTGAATAAGGCCCCTTAACCAGGTTAGCCGGGCATTGCTCGGATCAAGCTGAAGTCCCCGGTTGCAATCCTCTAACGCGTCCCCAAGACGATCATCCGCGAATCTGCAACGCGCGCGCCGATCATAGATTTGTGAATTATCCGGCTCAAGCGCCAATGCACGGGAATATTCGGCTTCCGCCAGTTCCCAGTTACCCATGCCGACGTATAGCTCACCTAGAGCATAAGCCGTTTTGCTTTCCTTCATAAGGCTTTCATCCAGCTTAACCGCCGATTGAATATCCATCATCGCTTCTTCATAACGGTCCGCCATATAACGGGAGTAGCTGCGACGCATGAAGAAATCAGCCGTTTCATCAAGCTGCAACGCCTGCGTGTACGCTTTATCGGCTTCCTCGTATTGTTCTTCATCAATTGCCAGCTCCGCGCGTTGTTTCCAGTTCAACGGATCCTCGGGCTCCATGTCCGTCAATTCCTCGTTTTCCTTGCGCGCTTCCTCTGCTTTTCCGGCCTCCCGGTAAGCATCCGCTAACCAGAAACGTACAACCGTATGGCTTGGAAAATGTTTCTTGGCTTCCTGCAGAACTTCGACCGCTTCCGCGTACAACCTCTTCATACGGTAAGTGGTACTTAGCTCCATATACGCAGGCAACCAGACAGGGTTATTGTCTTTCAAGCGAATCAATACTTCCACAGCTTCCTTATTACGTTCAAGCTGCCTCAGCAAGTTTCCTTTACGCAGTTGCAACTCCGCCGCGTTTGGATAAAATTGCAACGCCTTATCGATGGAAGCGAGTGAATCGGCAAGCTCCCCCCTGGTTTCGAATAATCTGGATTCATATAATCGGAAGCCGAACTCCTCTTGCGCTCCTTTGATGAAGCTTGCGACTGCGGCATGGGAATAATTCGTCCGTTCCTTCAGCATGGCTGCCCCCCGGTCGGCAAGCTTAGCCCAACGGTCCTGCAGCTTGATGCCTTCTAATAAGACGGACTGGGCATCCTCTAGTCGATTCAACTGTTCCAAAGCTTGCGCCTGTCGGTAGTAATAGTGTGAAATCGCTTTGTCCGGATTGGCGCATGCTTGACGATAACAAGCTTCCGCCTCGGTAAAATTCCCGATTTTCATATATACATTGCCTAATTCGTAATAGGTCGACGCTTTCGAATCTTCCCTGCGTTTGAGCGCCTCTTTGAAATCTTGCACGGCCAGATCGAACTCGCCCCGATCATGATGGGAGATTGCCCTCGTATACCAATAAATATAAGGCCCCGGATCCAGCCTAATCGCTTCGTTTAAATCCGCAATCGCTTCTTCATCTTTGCCAAGCTCATTGTAGATATGAGCTCTACGCTCGTAAGCATGAGAGTGCGCGACTTTCTGCAGCATCGCCGTCAGCACGTCGACCGCCTGTTCGGATTTACCGACGTCATGAAGGAGTCCCGCATAATCGACCCGTTCATCCGCGGTCATCTTATCGCTTCCCCATCTATCGTACCAACGGAGAGATTGCTGAAGCTTCTGCTGTTTATGCAGCCTCTTAGCCATCCATCTGGCAAATGATTTAACCATAGGCATTCCCTCCAGTTGACGCAAAAGCTGCCGAGACTCTCGGCAGCTTCGTTATTGCGTGTTCTCGTCCGTAGATAATAAACCTTCTTCGACCGCGAATTCAAAATCATCGATGTCGAACAATTGAACCGGGACGGAATTTTGCACCACTTTATCCTGAAATTCGATTTGATCGGTTAATACCGGACATTCTAAGCGAAGAGACATTAGAATGACTTCCGTCTCGATCGGATCGAATAGCTCTCCGTACTGCATGTTCTCCGCTGCATTAACGATAACGAAGGTGACATTCTCGTTGATCGGTAAAGGCGGACTTTCTCGCCACGGCGCCATAAGCGCACGCTCCAGCTTCTTCTTATTAAACGGATCCTCGAAGTAACTAATCATTTCGGCAATCTTTAATTTAACGTGAGCATCGTCATCCGCTTCCGGCATAACCGGTTCGGGACTATCCTTCATATCATAGAGCTCCATTACCGATGTATAAGGAATCCTGTATTCGACAGGTCGTTTCGGCAGAAGCAGCTGCCCATAGATAGCGATCATTACAGCCTCGATGACAAAACGCCGACTCATCTTTTGTATGTCCCTCCCATAAAGCTTTCCGCGGTCTTGCGCATTGTTTCTCATTATATCATAAAAAGCGGGGCGCAATGCCACACCGTGCGGTATAATATTCAAAGATTATTGCGATTAATCATGACAGTTAAGGGGTTGTCTGGGATGTCTGAGTTGACCTTTCATCATTATATGCAAATCGCTCAGGAGGAATCGGAACAAGCGTTCAAATCCGCGATGGAAGCTGCAGGTTATTTTTCTTTTTATAAATTCGCGGAAGATTTCCGCAATGGGTTAAAACGCTATTCCGATGCCGATATTATCCATTATAGATATAAGCTTATCCGTGCTCGAGCTCTCTTCCCGACACCGGAGCAATTTAGCCCATCTTGGAGCACCTTATGGGAGGAGTTCGACATCATTTTCAATTATAAAAATGAAGCTTTGTCGGCGATTCCACCATCCGGAAGAGACGGAGAATGGCAGGTATTGATCGACAACCCCTATACTCATCAGCCGGTTGTCTGTTATCCCAGTCTCGCTTTTCTGGAAGCGGCTTATATGTACGGCTACTTCCAGCGCGATCTCAAGCCTCACGAATGCTTGCGCCTGCAGAAAGTGACCGAGCTGCTGCTCGCCTATGGCCGCAAGGAAGCTTCGATTTTCCCGGACAGCTAGACTCTTCGCATCCCATTGGAGCACTCACGCCTATGAATGATAAACTCGATAATTTGCTGCAGCAAGCGACCAAAACCAAGATCGACTATTCCGAGGTTTCCGTTGGCAACCAGGTCGTCTTTACCCATGCCCGGAACTCCCAATCACCGCACAAGCTGCACAAAATCAACTCCATTACCAAAAGCGTCGTCTCCTTATTAATCGGAATAGCTCTAGATCGCAAGCATCTCCATAGCGTCCATACTCCCCTATCCGATTATTTTCCTAGTCTGCGCGATGTAGAATATCCGCTAACGGTGGAGCACCTGCTTACGATGACGACAGGCTGGGATTGGCCCGAGATGGAGGATTGGGGCGGGCGTCCGATGGCGATGATCAATAGTTCGGATTGGTTGAAGTACATTCTGTCCCGCCCCTTCAAGCACAATCCGGGCACTCGCATGATTTATAATTCCGGAAGTTCACACTTGCTTAGCGCAATTCTGCAAAAGGTTACCGGGATGACGACGGCCGAGTATGCGGAGAAACACTTATTTAAGCCTTTGGGGATAGACGAATACCGTTGGTATTCCGATCCCAAAGGTATCGTGATCGGAGGGTTCGGTCTCGAGCTTAAAGCTCCCGACCTTCATAAATTAGGAAAGCTTATGCTGGGGAAAGGGCGCGCGGGTACCGGGACGGAGGTTGTTTCCGAGGCCTGGATCGAACAAAGCGTTAAACCACGCTTCCATACCTACGATCATATCGGATCCTACGGCTATCATTGGTGGATCATGCGCCCTAACGGCGAAGAACCGGCGGCGCCTCAACCCTTCTTTGCGATGGGATATGGCGGCCAGTATATCTTCGTCGTTCCCGAACGCGAGTTGGTCGTTACATTTGCAAGCACTTTGTATAAACAAACATTTCTGCCCTATCGGCTGTTTAAAGAGTTATTGGCGGAATAGTTAACCTGATTAAATATATGATGTGCGGTTAAAGCTCGAATTCCATTAAATCTCGGCCTACCGTGATTTTACCTGGATAAATATCCCGCATCCCTTGTATATATTCCTCTTCCGCTTCTTCATTCGCGGCAGGCGCAGGAATATGATGGGTTAAAACAAGGTGCGGCACTCCAGCTTGTTTTGCGATTTCGGCAACCTCGAGAGTTGTCGAATGATACTTAGCCGGATTAGCCAGCCCATTTGCCTGGTCCGGGAATTTCGCAATGAGCGCGTCCAACCATGTTTTGTTATACGATTCGTGTACGAGAAGATCAACGCCTCTGCTGTATTTAACCATATTTTCAACAGGTACCGTGTCTCCCGAAATGACTAACGATTTGCCATTATATTCGAATTTATAGGCAATGGCGGGATACACCGGTCTGTGATCCACTTCAAAGGCTGTAATCTTGATTCCGTCCTTGTTGTACACTTCGCCTTCATTTCTTTCATAATAATGAATTTCAGCTCCAGCATCGGCGGACAGATTATAATTCACCCTCAGATTAACATCGAAAGCGAAGGAATCCCTCATTTTACCGATAATCTCTTGCGTGTTGGTCGGTCCATATACGTTCATCGGAACGGCTCGCCCCTCGAACACGCGATCAGGGATCACATGCGTCCGCCAGCTTGAGATAAATACATCGAAAAATCCGGAGTTATGATCGCTGTGGTGGTGGGTAAATAAAATGTTGGAGATCCTCTGCGGCATAACCCCCGCCTTAATTAATTGATTGACCGTCCCAGCCCCGCAATCCACCAGAAACGCTTGGTCAGCAGCCAGAACAACAACAGCCGGCTTTGCTCTATCGTAGAAAGCCCGCGGCGTACCCGTTCCCAATAAAACAACTTTTAAGCTATCGTGGAATTCCGCCAAACATTTTTCCTGTGATTGAATGCGCACTTTCAAAACCTCCATGCAACGTTACTTATTGTTTACCGCTTCATCCAATAAAGACAGATCGATAAACGGACTTAAATCCAGTTCGTTTTCCTTGATTCCTTTGATGTATCCAGCGTCAAACGAAACCTTCGCCATAACGTTAATCGCATCCGGCTGAACCTCATGCGTTAGCTTAAGATGATCCAGCGCGGCTTTAATAAGTTCGGGTTTCATTCCTTTGCCCGTTAACTCTTTAAGCTCCTGACTAATTAAATCGTACGACTTGCTCGGATCTTGTGTAATAAAGTCGATGCCTTGGATATTGGCTTTAATCGCTTTAATAGCTAAATCCCGATGCTCTTTAAGAAATTGATCGTTTGCCGTTAGAAGAGTTAACGGGTAATCTCCGTTATTAGGAGGAATTCGGTCCCAATCCACTAACACCTCTCCGGTTCCTTCTTGAACCATTTGGGAGCCCCAAGGCTCGGGAATGAGCGTGGCATCGACTTCTTTCTGACGCATGGCAACCAAAGTATCGGCCGGCTTACGAGTGATGAGCTGCACCCCGGACGAGTCCGTCGTTACTTTCAGTCCTTCCTGCTCTAACAACAAGCGAAGGGATATTTCGTTTGTGCTTCCTTTAGTCGGAATCGCGACCGTTTTGCCGGCCAAATCCTTCACCGATTTAATGCCCGCCCCTGTTCGCACGATCAAAACGGCACCGCCATTGTTGGAACCCGAAATAATACGGAAGTTTTTGCTTTTGAGATATTGGTTGATCGCGGGTCCAGGACCGACGAAACCTAGATCGATTTGATGGGTAGCGATTGCCGTTGAGAAGTCGGAACCGTTGTCGAATGCGGTTACTTCGATTTTTACGTTGCTGCCGAACTCTTTTTGAAAATAGCCGTTTTGGATCGCGATAAACGCCGGAGCGTGCGTAACGTTTTTCAACAACCCGATTTTTACCGTTAAATTTTCATTTGACGAAGCTGCTTCGTTTTTTTGCCCGCATGCCGAAACCATAATTGCGATGAATACGATGACGCTGATAGTCCAAGTAAATTTCCTCATTTCCATTCCCCCATTATTTGATATAGCCGAAGCGAAGCATAATTTTGTCCTCCAGCCGTTTAAAGCAAAGGTGATCGGATATCGTCCCGATGATCGCGATTATAATGACGACGCACAAGATCGAGGCCGTATCCCCGATATCGCGGCTATCTTGAAGCATTTGTCCCAGTCCCACTCCCTTGGCAACCAGTTCCCCCGCTACAAGCGCTCTCCATGCGAAAGCCCACGCTACGCGTATCCCCGTCATCAAATGAGGAAAAGCCGCAGGAATCATCACTTGGAAAAACATGCGGAATCCGTTTCCTGTCCCCATCATCTGTGCTGCTCTTATGTGCAACGTTGATATGTTCATAATTCCGGTGCGGCTCGCCATGGACATTGTCCAAGTGGCCCCAATGGTCGTGATGAAAATGACGGCTGTGTCATTCAGCCCAAACCAGATAATGGCGAACGGCAACCAGGCGATACTTGGAACGGTTTGAAGAGCGACGACGAGAAATCCGAAAGTTTGGTCGAAAAAACGAAAGCGGGCGAATAAAAAGCCCAGAGTCGTTCCGATGGCAATCGAGATTACGAAAGAGATCAGCAAACGCCTGAGACTCGCAGAGATAGAACCCCACAGATGACCTTGAGTGAATCCGTCAACAAAGGCTTGATACGTCTGAAGCGGAGAAGGGAACTTCCAACCCCAGTGAAGATACCTATATCCCAAATCCCATGCTATCAACAGAAGGAATAGAAAAAGTGTTCTTCTTAATGCGATATTCATCCCCCATTTCCTCCCTTACGACCTTCTCAAGCTCGTCTGCAAGCTCTTCGGTTATTTTACTTTCTAGGTGATGGATCAACGGATCTCCGATGCTGTGCGGCCTTGCCGCTTGGACGATAAACTCTTTCTTTATTTTGCCGGGCTGCGTGGACATCACCAGAACGCGATCGGACAACATAACGGCCTCGCGGATATTGTGGGTGATAAACAAAATCGTTTTTTGCGTCTTCACCCAAATTTCCTCTAGATCCTTTTGCAAAATGGACCTCGTTTGCTCATCCAAAGCGGCAAAAGGTTCGTCCATCAGCAAAATATCCGGGTCCATCGCTAAAGCTCTAGCGATAGCGACCCTCTGCTTCATTCCGCCGGATAGCTGATGAGGATAACGATCGATAAATTTACTTAGGTGAACGGCTTTTATTTGCTCTAGGGCAATTGAATGTCGTTCTTTTTTGCTCAACCCCCTTTGCTTTAAGCCGAACGCTACATTATCAAGAACGGTTAACCACGGAAACAATCCGTGTTCTTGAAATACGACAACGCGATCGGGACCCGGACCTTTCACCTTGTGCCCGTTTACTTCGATAATTCCGGTCTCCGCTTTTTCAAATCCGGCGATCATATTCAATAGAGTCGATTTACCACAACCGGAGGGTCCAACCAATGAAACGAATTCCCCCTTTTTCACGGCAAAAGAAACTTGATCCAGCGCGATATAATGCTCTCTATTTCGCTCCGCAAAAGACTTACCCACATTGCTGATTTCAATCATTTTTCCACCCCCATGCCTTATTCTCTTTAGATGTCCGCTAAAAAACGGCTTGAATTATAAATGATGATTTTCTTCTTCGTGTAATCGATTAGTTTTTTCTCGCTCCATTTATTCAGAGTTTCGGTAATCGTTTGCCTGCTGCATCCAATGACATAGGAAATTTCCTCATGGCTTAGCTGCAGCAGGATCTCAAGTCTTTCGTCCATTGGCTTTCCCATCTGTACCAGAAACCAAGCAAGCCTCCACGAAACGGGACGGCTAATTAACGTTTCAACGACTTTTTGCGTCTGCAACAATCTGCGCGCGCCTAAGACGGCTAATGAATAAGCGAAATCGGAATTCTCCCGGGCTAATTCCAGAAACTTTCGGGCATCTAACGTGATCATTTCGCTATCGCTTAAACACCGAGCATATCTTTGTCGCTTTAGATTCGATAAAATCTCCGCATTGCCGAATATTTCTCCTGCGTAGCGCAGGAATAAAGTGATCCCTTGACCCTCCTGAGAAGATTGGGAAATTTTAATTAAACCCGAATCCACGTAATAGGCGGCGTTAGGCAGATCGTTCTCGAGAAAAACGAATTCATTTTTTTTGAACGTTCTTTGGACGCCGAATTTGTGAAAAGCATCGACGATGACGTCCATAACGCTATCCTTTTCGCCGAATTCTAATTGGTCATTAATTATATCCACGGTAAGATCACCTCTTCTAATTCCGTTTCAAACATAGTCGGCTAAACTACAGTATTCCGATTGGATATATTAATATTATCATAAAAACGGCGCTCATAATGTCGTATAGCTGACAAATGAGATAAATGCGCTCAAAAATTTTATTTAAGAAAAACCGGAGGCTTGACCTCCGGCCGTAGCAATCGTACCCATTCATGCCTGCGGCTGTTCGCGAAAACGTACCTTTAGCCCTTCGCATCAGAAGGAGAATAGGACTACCGCAACGGCTCCCACCTCCTTCCGCGAAATGTACCATTATCCCCTCACATCAGAAAAAGAATAAGCCCACCGCAGCCTTCCCTACCTCCTTTCCGCGAAAACGTACCATTATCCCCTCGCATCAGAAAGAGAATAAGCCCACCGCAGCCTTCCCTACCTCCTTCCCCCGAAAACGTACCATTATCCCATCCGATAAGGGGGAAAACACTTGGTTCATACAGTTGAAAATAAACCCGGAACGTTGAAATTTTACCCGATATCTCTTGAAAATAGAACGCATGTTTGGTATGATGAAAATAAGAACAAATGTTCTATTTCGTTGTAAAAGGGGAGTCGTCTATGTTTCCGGATCATCTGACCTTCGAGGCATTTTGCCAGCAGTTCAACTCCGAGCAGGCTTGCGCCTAGGCGCTGTTCGAAGCCAGATGGCCGGACGACTTCCGTTGCCCGACTTGTCATCATACTCATTTTTATCTCATTTCTACGCGCAGACTGCCTCTATACGAATGCTGCTCCTGTCGCCATCAGACGTCTGTCATCGCCGGCACCATCATGGAAGGCAGCTTCACTTTGTTGACCCGCTGGTTCCAAGCGATGTTTCTCATCTCCCGGCCTTCCGGCATCAGCGCCTCCCGCCTATCCCAAGTGATTCAAGTCACCTATAAGACTGCGTGGCTCATCGCAAGAAAAATCCGCCATGCCCTGCAACAAGCCGATGAAGGCGACCCGCTCACGGGTGTTGTGCGAGTTGACCCGATCTCTTACGGTTATACGTATTATAGCGAGGCCCAGCAGCCGCTGTTGATCGGCGTCTCCCTCAACGAGCGAGACGAGCCTCAGCAGGTCAAAATCAAACAACCGGATCCCAGCCATGTGAATAACGCGTTGAGGTGGATTGAAAAGTCTGGTGTCCAAGCGTTCGTAAAAGATCATATAGATGGACAGGCTGTGACCGTTTTGGGGCGCGGCAAACTTCACCCAGCTTTGAACCTAATCAAGTGGAAGGTGACCGCGTGGCTGAACAATACGTTTAATGGCATCGGGGCCAAACATTTGCAGGCTTATTTAGACGAGTTTTGTTTCCGGTTGAACTTAAAACTCCGCCATGCCCCGGTCTTCAGCCAACTGCTCCATTGGTGCGCTGTGACACCAACCTTGACTTACAAAGATCTGACCCGCAGCAAATCGGTTCTCACCGTTCCCTGGGTGATCTGGGGAAGCAAAGCGAAGTGGAAAGGAAAATATCTCACCTTATGGAATGCTTGATGCTTGGGATGACTGCTTTTTAAGTTGCCGATAACCCGTTCAGTTCCATTCCAATTCAAGAAACGGCAAACTTGTGCGTGATATCCGGGAATCCGTTGATTGCAACTCCCACTCAATCATGCAACTCGCTGATTATAACTCCCCACTCAAGTCACGACATTCGTAAATCCGCTGATTGGCAACTCCCTCTTAAATCATGACATTCGAATATCCGCTGATTGGCAACTCACTTCTGAAGCAAGGGGATAATGGTACCATTTCTCCGAAATGGCACTGAAATTAGGTGCCGGTTTTTTCCTACATTTTCCAGATGAGTAGGTGTCCAAAACTTACTGATCGTACAACAAAAAACCGGAAGCGCCCAAATGAGCGTTCCGGTCCGTCCATGAAAAAACTTATTTCTCTGCTTTGTTAACCAGCGCGATGATCATTACGACCCTCTCGAGCCTCTTATTCGTCTCCCAATATCATCTCTATGCCCTTCGTCCCCGATTTATGTTGGATAATAGCAAGCAAAAGCCGCCTAACGATCCAACCAAACGCGAATCATGGAGAGCAACTGCGCGCTGTTCACCGGTTTCGTAATATAGTCGGAAGCCCCTGCTTCCAAACACAGCTCGCGGTCTCCCTGCATAGCCTTAGCGGTTAACGCGATGATGGGAAGTTCTTTGAATTCCGGAATTTGGCGAATGGCGCGAGTCGTCTCGTAGCCATCCATGACCGGCATCATAATATCCATGAGGACGATCTCTATGTCCGGTGTTTGTTCCAGGATGGTGATCGCGTCATGACCGTTCTCCGCCGGAAGTACTTTCATATAATGACGTTCCAAGATCGACGTCAATGCAAAAATGTTCCGGATGTCGTCATCGACGACAAGTACTTTCTTATATTCGATCATATCGTCCGATTGATGAAGCTTCTCAAGCGCTTCCCTGGATTCAGCCGGAAGACTCTCCGCCTTCCTGTGAAGGAACAAAGTCGTTTCGTCCATCATCTGGACAGGCGACTTCACGACTTTAACGATCGCCGATTTCATGATTTCGTCTAAATCTTTCTCCTCTTGAGGTGTTAGTTTCTTGCTTGGATGAATCACGACCGGCATATATTTGTTCTTGCCGTTCTTCTGTATTTCGCGGATAAAATGAAACACGTTCATATCCGGCAATTCGAAATCCACAAGTACGCAGTCGATCGGCTTGGAGTTTAACTGGTTCAAGGCTTTGCGTCCTGTATCCACGGCAATAATCTTGACATCCTTATTATCGAGCATTGCCACTGTTTCTTTGCTCCGCGTTTCATCGTTATCGACGACAAGCAATTGATGGACAGCTTTATCGGCATAACGATTAAGCTTATCGAGCGCGTTCTCCAGATCCTCGTTCGTCACCGGCTTACAGAAATAATCGTAAACACCCTTCTTCATCAATTCAATTTCGTCTTCATCCACGGTCATGACGCACACGGGAATATGCCGTACGTTAATGTCGTTCTTCAAATGTTCGATGACAAGCCATCCATCCGTATCCTCAAGATGTAAATCCAAAGTGATCGCGACCGGATTGTATTTATGCACAAGCTCAAGCGTGTTTAGCCCCTTGGCTGTAATAACGGCTTTGATGCCTTTTTTCCGTAAAACATCCATTATGATTTCATTAAACTTCCTATCGTCCTCGATAATGAGAAACACGCGGTCTCCAGGCTGAATATTGTTCCGGTCGTCCATCGTCTCTTCGTCCGCTTGGTTCGCAAGGCTGCGCGTACGCTTTGGAGGCGTTACGTCTATAACTTCGGGAACGTGTTTAGTTCTTTGCTCAATCTCGGGAAAATCCGCTTCCGTCGGCAAGTACAGGTTAAACACGCTTCCGCTGTCCACTTCGCTGAAAAGCGTAATCTCGCCGCCAAGCATCTCCGCGATTTCCCTGGAAATCGCAAGACCCAAGCCCGTTCCTCCATATTCACGGTTCGTGCTTCCGTCCGCCTGCTGGAAAGCTTCGAATATAATCTGCTGCTTTTCCTGAGGAATGCCGATCCCCGTATCGCTTACGGAGAAACATATTACCCGTTTGGCGCGATTCAACGTATCGTTGTTCGAACTCCACCCATCCTTGGCTCTGCGGATGAGAAGCATGATCTGTCCTTTTTCCGTGAACTTAAACGCGTTCGACAGCAAGTTTTTCAAGATTTGCTGCAGCCGCTTCGCATCCGTAATCATGGTTCCCGGGACATCCGGTTCGATCTTGATCCGGTAATCCAGCTTTTTCTCATCGACCATATGGCGGAATGTCCGGTCCAACCCGTCCGTCAGTTCCATTAGAGAAAGCTCACCGTAATCGGGAGTAATGGTGCCTGACTCGACTTTCGACAGATCCAAAATATCATTAATGAGGTTAAGCAATTCGAAGCCCGAGTCTTGGATCGTCTTGGCGAATTTGACCTGATGATCCGTTAAGTTCTCGTCCGGATTCTCGGCAAGCTGTTCCGCCAACAACAGCAAGGAGTTAAGCGGAGTACGCAGCTCATGGGACATGTTCGCGAGAAACTCGGATTTATACTTGGACGTCAACGCGAGTTGTTCGGCTTTCTCCTCGAGAAAACGTTTGGCAACCTCGACTTCGTTGTTCTTGCTCTCCACTTCGGCTTTCTGAATGACAAGCAGCTTGGCTTTATCCTCCAACTCATCGTTCGTATTTTGCAGTTCCATCTGCTGCTTCTGAAGTTCCTCGGTCAAGGACTGGGATTGGATGAGCAATTCCTCCGTCCGCTGATTCGCCTGCATCGTATTAATGACGATACCGATCGATTCCGTCAATTGATCCAGGAAAGCAAGATCGATCCCGCTGAAAGCGCGGAAGGAAGCAAGCTCCAATACTGCAAGAACCTGATCTTCGAAAATAATTGGCAGCAAAACGATATTCAGCGGAGTTGCTTCCCCAAGCGCCGATGAAATAACGACGTAATCCCCAGGAACATTCGTGAGCAATATGCGCTGCTTCTCTATTAAGCATTGGCCGACCAGCCCTTGCCCGGCTCGGAACTCGTTCGACAGATGCTTGCGATTCTGGTAAGCATAACTCGCGAACAGCTTAAGGACTTGTTCGCCGCCAGCGGGTTCGTTGATATAGAATACGCCATGCTGCATTGATACGAGCGGAGCCAATTCGGACAGAATCATCCTGCTGACCGCATACAAGTCTCTTTGACCTTGCAGCAAACGGGAGATTTTCGCCAGGTTTGTCTTGAGCCAATCTTGTTCCGTATTGATACGGGTCGTTTCCTTAAGGTTGCGAATCATTTCGTTGATGTTGTCTTTAAGCGTTTCGACTTCGCCTGCGGCGGCGACGTCGATGGCCCGGGACAGATCGCCGTTCGTAACCGCCGTCGCAACGTTCGTGATCGCCCGCACCTGAGTAGTCAACGTGCTCGCCATATAGTTAACGTTGTCGGTAAGATCGCGCCACGTGCCGGCAGCGCCCGGAACGCTCGCTTGTCCGCCCAGCTTTCCTTCCGCTCCTACTTCGCGAGCTACTGTCGTAACCTGATCGGCGAAGGTAGCAAGAGTATCGATCATATTGTTGATCGTATCCGTCAGCTCCGCGATTTCACCTTTGGCTTCCACGGTCAGCTTCTGTTTCAAATTCCCTTTCGCTACCGCCGTAACGACCTTGGCGATCCCGCGCACTTGATCCGTCAAGTTCGTCGCCATAATATTAACGTTATCGGTTAAGTCTTTCCACGTCCCGCCGACGCCACGGACTTGAGCTTGACCGCCTAATTTCCCGTCCGTACCGACCTCGCGCGCCACCCGCGTAACCTCGGAAGCAAAAGAATTAAGCTGGTCCACCATCGTATTAATCGTATTTTTAAGTTCCAGCAATTCACCCTTAACGTCTACGGTAATTTTCTTGGATAGATCCCCGTTTGCTACCGCAGTCGTAACGCCTGCGATGTTGCGCATCTGAATCGTAAGATTGCTGGCCATATAGTTAACGGTATCCGTTAAATCCTTCCATGTCCCGGAAACGTCCTTCACTTCCGCTTGTGCGCCCAGATTCCCTTCCGTGCCTACTTCGCGCGCAACCCGGGTAACCTCCGATGCGAAGTTACTAAGCTGGTCTACCATTGTATTCATCGTATTCTTAAGCTCGAGAATTTCTCCCTTGACGTCAACGGTGATCTTCTTGGACAAATCCCCTTTTGCGACCGCAGTTGTCACGTCAGCGATATTGCGCACTTGGTCTGTCAGATTGCGCGCCATGTTATTAACGCTTTCCGTCAAGTCTTTCCACGTTCCGCCTACCCCTTTAACTTGGGCTTGCCCGCCTAGTTTGCCGTCCGTACCTACTTCGCGAGCGACCCTCGTAACCTCCGAAGAGAACATGGACAACTGGTCCACCATCGTATTGATCGTGTTCTTGAGCTCCAGTATTTCCCCTTGCACGTCCGCCGTAATTTTTTTCGACAAGTCTCCGTTCGCTACCGCTGTCGTAACGACGGCGATGTTACGCACTTGGTTAGTCAAGTTCGAGGCCATGTAGTTAACGCTCTCGGTCAAGTCGCGCCACGTTCCCGCAACGCCTTTAACCTGGGCTTGTCCTCCCAGCATCCCCTCGGTTCCAACCTCTCGCGCAACCCTCGTAACCTCGGATGCAAAGGTAGAAAGCTGCTCCACCATCGTATTGATCGTATTTTTAAGCTCCAGAATCTCGCCGGTCGCATTAACGGTAATCTGTTTGGACAGATCCCCTTTGGCGACGGCCGTAGTCACTTCGGCGATATTGCGCACTTGGTCGGTTAATGTACCCGCCATAAAATTAACGCTGTCGGTCAAGTCTTTCCAAGTACCGGATACGTCTTTAACGTCGGCCTGCCCGCCCAGCTTCCCTTCCGTGGAAACCTCTCTTGCTACCCGAGTAACCTCGGAAGCGAAATTGCTAAGCTGGTCGACCATCGTATTGATCGTACTCTTCAGTTCCAGGATTTCTCCCTTCGCGTCGACCGTAATCGTCTTGGACAAATCGCCTTTAGCTACCGCCGTCGTAACCTCCGCAATGTTGCGCACTTGGTTCGTTAAATTCGAAGCCATGTAGTTAACGCTTTCCGTCAAGTCGCGCCAAGTTCCGGCAACTCCGCTTACCTCGGCTTGACCGCCGAGTATCCCTTCCGTGCCTACCTCTCGGGCCATCCTCGTTACCTCGGACGCGAACGTCGACAGCTGATCCACCATCGTGTTGATCGTATTCTTAAGCTCGAGTATTTCCCCCTGAACGTCGGCCGTAATTTTCTTCGAAAGATCTCCGTTCGCAACCGCTGTCGTAACGACCGCGATATTGCGCACTTGGTTCGTCAGATTGGAAGCCATGTAGTTAACGCTTTCCGTCAAATCTCTCCACGTTCCGGATACGCCTTTAACGTCCGCTTGCCCGCCCAGCTTGCCTTCGGTGCCTACCTCGCGAGCTACCCGCGTAACTTCCGACGAGAACATCGACAACTGGTCCACCATCGTGTTAATCGTGTTCTTCAGCTCTTGGATTTCTCCCTTGGCATTAACCGTGATTTGCTTCGAGAGATCCCCGTTCGCGACGGCGGTCGTCACGGCCGCGATATTACGGACCTGATCGGTCAGATTGCTCGCCATGTTATTTACGCTATCCGTCAAGTCCTTCCATGTGCCTGATACGCCTTTAACGTCCGCTTGACCGCCCAACTTGCCGTCCGTACCTACTTCGCGCGCCACGCGAGTAACCTCGGAGGCGAACGTGCTGAGCTGGTTAACCATCATGTTGATGTTGCTGGCGGTTCTTTGGAATTCGCCGGTTAGAGCTCGGCCTTCGAACTCCAACTCTACCTTCTGCGACAAATCCCCCTTCGCTACCGCATTGATAACGCGAACCATCTCACTGGTCGGTTGGATCAGATCGATAACGAGGCCGTTCAAAGAATCGATTACCGTCTCCCATGAGCCTCCATTATTTTTATGGACGAATCTCCTGGAGAGGTTCCCCTCTTTCCCCACGACCTTCGATACCGCCTGGACCTCGTACGCCAAGCTTTCGTGCATGTCCATGATCTCGTTGAACGTATCGGCAACCTTGCCGGCTATGCCTGTATGATCGTAAGCCATCCGGAACTTGAAGTCCCCTCTTTTCAGCGCCATTAGTGCATTCAATAATTCCCCCGCTTGAAGCGGTTCATCTTCGATGACGTGCTTACGTTCTTGCTCAGCCATAGTCTCAACCTTCCGTCTTGAGATTTATTTACTTTTGCTTATTTGCCAGCTTGAATCGTAAAAATAAACTGAGCGCCAGCCTCGTCAGACGGTTCTGCCCGAATGGCTCCGCCCATTAATTCCACCAATGATTTGCATATCGATAATCCCAGTCCCGTACCGCCGTATTTACGGTTGGTGGAGGCATCCAATTGGGCGAAAGGCTGGAACAATTGATCCATTTTGTTGGGCGCGATTCCGATCCCCGTGTCCTTGATCACGAATTCGATCGTTAGCCTATCCTCGTTCTCATCTAGCATGTTTACATGGATGTAGACACCGCCCGCTTGCGTGAACTTCAAGGCATTGCCAACTAAATTAATCAGCACCTGCCGCAGGCGATTCATATCTCCCCTAATGTAAACGGGCAGGGCAGGATCCAAGGTCACGATCATTTCCAATTTACGTTCCCGCGTTTCAACCGCGAATAAATCGACCGTTTCTTCCAGGCAATATTGCAAGAGAAACGGCTCGTCTTCCAAGTCCATCTTCCCCGACTCGATCTTGGAGAAGTCCAGAATATGATTGATTACGGAAAGCAGCGCGTTCCCGCTCTTATGAATGATCTTGGCCATCTCGGAATATTCCTCGGGCAAATCGGAGGCAAGAAGCAAATCCGACATCCCGATAATGCCGTTTAACGGGGTTCTGATTTCATGACTCATCATAGCCAGAAATTCCGATTTCACCCTTGAAGCAATTTCGGCCGTGTTTTTGGCTTGGATAAGAGCTTGATTCGTTTTCTCCAATTGTTTGGCTTGTTTCTGAAGGAGTTCGCTTTGAACCTGCATCGCGTGGTTAGCTTCGTACATGCCGACATAACCTTCGATCTTCGACTTGAAAATATGGGGAATAAACGGTTTGGTCATATAATCGATCGCGCCGACCGAATAACCCGTAAAGAAATGCTCCATCTTGTTATTCGTTGCCGACAAGAACATGATCGGCACAACCTTCGTCTTCTCACGGGTTCTAATAATGCTTGCCGTCTCGAATCCGTCCATATCCGGCATGTGTACATCCATGACGATAACGGCAAATTCATCCTCTAGAAGACACCGCAATGCTTCCATACCGGAATACGCTCTTACTAAGCGGTAAGGTTCTCCGGTCAGCACCGCCTCGATGGCTACCAGATTCTCCGGATGATCGTCGACGATAAGAATGTTGACGGGATAATCCATGCCACGACTCCTTTATGGTAAATTTCTGCATAATTTAGATTCAATGAAATACTCAGGTTTATATACCCATCCTTCCGTTCATTGAAACTCTTAACAGGAAAAACAGAATAAGCCGCGACAATATCGTCGCAGCTTTCGGTAAGTCATATTTGTTCTTAATCGTTTCGGCTAATCGTCAAACCCTCTTCTCGCGGTCGAGGAATCTTATGCTCTGCGAGTGCCTCTGAGGATCGCTCTTAGAATAAGAACGACTACGATTGCTCCCAGTATAGCCGGAACGATGGCGAAGTCGGCTACGATTGGTCCAAAGCTGCCTAGCAGCAAACCTCCGAGCCAGGCGCCGACAAGTCCTGCTACGATATTGCCGATGATTCCGCCGGGGACGTCTCTCCCAACGATTAAACCGCCTAACCAACCAATCACGCCGCCGATTATTAACACCCAAAGTAAATGCATATTTTCGTCCTCCTTTTTATGCTGCTTCGCGAATAATAATTAAAGATGAACTTAAGTTATAATACCCGCGACAGCAAAAGGATAAACCTTAAGGTATAATGATTCTATCCTATGAATAAGAGGGGTCGCAATGTCCGAAGCTCAGAGAGTCGATTGCATGAAATGCCGCTATTTCTATGTAACCTGGGATCCGAAATTTCCTAAAGGGTGCAAAGCGTTCGGCTTCAAATCGCATAGTATGCCTAGCTTAACCGTTCTATCTTCCTCCGGTAAACCCTGCATGAACTTCGAACCAAAGGATGGCTTGAGAGCTCCCTGAAGGCGATTCATGATTTGAACTTCTTCCAATCCATCCCGCTGTTGTTCAGCAAATATTCGAAGTCGTTTTCCTTAAGCTTCTGCTGCGCTTGGCGGGCTGCTTCCTCTTTAAGCCGTTTCTCCTCCTGCTGCTTCGCTTCCTCCTGCTTTAACGCCTCGGCGTGCTGCTTCAGCTTAGCGACAGTCCCCGCACCCAACATATCCTTTAACGTCACGGGTTTATCGGAGGAATCCGATGTCGCTGAAGGCAATTGCCTTTGCCGCCTCTGATTTTTCTTGTTGGTTGCCATTCTCTATCTCCTCCACTCAGTTCTCGATCACGAAATGTTCAAAGCGCCGATCCTCGCGCGCCTCATCAAGCAACTCGCCGAAGTACCGTACAATCGCGTACTTCTGCGAATCATGGGCTCGCAAGGCAGCCGCTTTAACGGTCCAATGCTTCGCGACATCGACGGTCAAATCCGGTGATCTTCCATCGGCAGCCATCGCTGGTGATAAAGTATAGTACAAGCTACTTACGGTGTTGCAAAGTCCAGATCTGTATGCCATCGTCGTTGCCAGCGATATCGCCACGTGGTCGGGATGCCCGTTTCCTCCGTCAGGCGGAAAAGTAAACAGCGAAGTGACGGAATGGCGATTGGCGAATTGGACGATTTGTTCCGCCAGCCGATTCATATCCGTTTCCTTTAGTTTTCCGTCGGATTAGCCAAGCTGTTCAACTGCATCCAAACCTAGCAATGATGAGGCTGCCGCAATTTCCTCGTCGCGTATGCCCCCTAATTCCTCACGCGTAACATGGCTATAATCTCCGTTCTTAAAGCCTGCATCTCCCCTTGTCGCTAAGAGAAGGACAGGTTTGCCTCCTTCGTCAGCCAACTGCCGGATAAGGCAGCCGCTCAGAAAAGTCTCGTCATCGGGATGTGCGTATATAAATCCAACGCGTCCATTAGGCAACAAGCGCGCTCACTCCTTATCTAATGATAATCATTTTATCCACGACTTCTTTGAAACGATCCGGGTAGTCGGTATGAACGCCGTCTACTCCCCATCTCACTGCTTTGGTCATGTTGGCTTTATGGTTTACCGTGTAAGGATACATAAGCAAGCCGGCCTGCTTGACTTTGCGTACGTAATTTTCATTGATCCGCAAGAAGTTAGCGCCGATTCCATTCGCGTACGCGCTGATTTCCTCTAACAAAGCTTCCGATATTTGAGCAGGCCTATCATACCAGAACAATTGGAATAGCGGGACATTGTTGCTCCGCTCGCGAAATTTCAGCAAGCTTTCCTTGCTAAACGACTGAATCGCGACATGATCGGTCAACTCGAATTCCTTGACCAATGCCCACACTTTCTCCTCCAGCCCCGAATTTTCTTCAGGAGCCTTCGTTTCCAACATATAATGTGTGTCTTTCCCGAAAGCCTCGAATATTTCCCGTAAAGTAGGTACTTTCTCGTCAACGAATTCGGTTTCGTTATACCAGGAGCCGGCGTCCAGCGCCTTAATCTCAGCCAGTGTCATGTTCTTAACGGCACCGCTGCCGTTCGTAGTTCGGTTAACCGTTTCGTCGTGCATAGCGATGAGCTCGCCGTCCAGCGTTTGCCGCAAATCGATTTCAATATAATCGGCTTTCATATTAACGCCCAAGCGATAGGCAGATAACGTGCATTCGGGCGCATAACCGGAGCTTCCGCGGTGGGCAACGATTGCTATCTTATGCTCTTCGGGCAACAGATTGTTTATCCTAATATCGCGTTCCAATATTGAAATGATTAACCCAGTTAAAGAACAAATCAGAAAACCGTGAATCGCGTAAATATATCCTCTGGATACGGCTAATTTCCTCCACATATGGACCTCCTGATGCACGTACTGCTCTTAGGGTGTCCATAGTGATGCGAATTAAATGATACCACTTTTACAGCATTTCACCAATTGAAAAAGAGGGCAGCCTGTTCAAGAAGACTGCCCCCCTATGCGATTAGGATTCGTTTAACGGCAATCCGAAAGAAGTCCTCTTCCTCTATAGGGAGGGGATGAATTTCGGCTAGGCGAAGCCTAGAATCTTCGTGCTCGAAGTCATGACCTTTAAATCTTACAATGAGCTCGGAAATCTAGATATAAGAACAAGTGTTTGGTATAATGAAGTTAGCGAATAGGTTTCGGATAGGGGGCGAAAACAAGATGATCCGATGTCTTAAAACAGCGTTTCAAGCTTCAAAAGCCGACCTGGAACGGCTGTTTGCGTGCAACCGGATTTCTGCAGAGATATGGAACCAGTGTTTGCTCATCGCTAAGCATTACGCTTTGCAGAACGATGGCAAATGGATCGGAAAAACGAATCTTCAAGCGGCATTGAAAAACCAATTCCCTCTGCACTCGCAATCTGTTCAAGCGGTGTGCCACAAATATCTGTTTGCCAGAGACAGCGCGAAACAAGCCAAAAACCAAGGTTTGGCTAATAAATACCCGTACAAGAACAAAAAACACTTCAACACGAAATGGGTAGACCAATCGTTCAAATTAGAGGGCAACACCCTAACCTTAAGTTTGGGTATTCAGAACGGCAAACGCCTGCAGCCGATCAGAATCATCGTTCCAGATTTGCCTGAAGCAGACATTAAGGAAATTGAGCTTGTATTTGACCGAAAACTCATGGTTTCGATGAGCTATGATGACGGAAGATCGGTTTCAGTAAATCAAGGCAACCAAGTTGCAGGCGTTGATCTGGGTGAAATCCACTCGATCGTAGCAACGACCACCGAAAACAAGGCGATCATAATCACGGGAAGAAAAGCAAGAAGCATCCACAGACTCCGAAACAAGAAGCTGGCCGAGCTTCAGAAGCTGATGAGCAAATGCAAAAAAGGCAGTCGGCAGTGGAAAAAGTATAAAAGAGCCAAAATGTACATGCTCAGTAAAAGCGAGCGCCAGTTGAATGATGTCATCCACAAAACAACAAAGCAATTCGCAGAGTGGTGTAAGGAAAATGAGGTAAAAGAAGTGGTTGTCGGCGAAGTGGAAGGCGTACAGCGCAACACGAAAAAGAAGAAAAGAAAGACCGTCACGCAAAAGCTATCCAATTGGAGTTTTGGCAAAATTCAGAAGCAGCTGGCATACAAGCTTGAAGAACAGGGAACAAGCGTGAGAACGATAGATGAGAGCTATACCAGTCAACAATGTCCTTGTTGCGGTAGAAGAAAAAAGACTTCTACAAGAAATTACAAATGTTCGTGCGGCTATAGCGAACACCGGGATATTCACGGCAGCAAAGGCATATTGTCCAAGCACCTGCATGGAGATATCCGATATTTGGGCGAAACGCAAACGATAAAGTATCTACGGATCGCTTAGCGAGAAGTAGTAGATGGTGAGTTCCCACCCACTTGCAAAAGTGTTGCTTACTGAACCCTACCGTTAGATTTCCGCTGCCAGCAGCGAAAGCAAGTAGCCAACCTATTTGCTTGCAGAAAGTACCGGTATGGCTGGTAAGAAACCCCTACTTCTTAGCGAAGCGTAAGTAGGGGAGGTTCATCTTTGACGTCTTCATTGTACAGCGAGGGGATTTTTCCAAGAACTTACTCGGGTCCAGACTTTTCCACCGACCTTAGTCAGAAAATCCCCAGACCCTAATAGTTGTTTGCGGCTCGGCTGCATTTGCCATCCAACGGAAAAAGCAGCCTTCTTCATGTCCGGTTGTTTATTGCTTTTTGAGCGAGAACAGGGTCGGATGAAGCCCTTTTAAGCTGAGAGTCATCTCCTTCGAGAAGCTGAACTGAACCCGCTCCGCGGCTGTTTGCAACGCTGCATCCGCATCCGTTAAACAATAAATGCACCCGTTCTTTTTCAACACCCGTTTCATTTCCTTAAAAACATCGTAATACAGCCCGGCAATATTTTCGTCTGCAGCGATTTGCCGACCAAAGGGCAAGTTGTTAACCATTTTATCCACATAGCCGGAATCGATAGGCAGATGGCGGGCATCCCAATGCTGGATCTTTACATGATCATGGAGTCCGATATTTTCCATGGAAGCTTCCACAGCTGAATATCAAGCCGAAACTCTATATCATGCATTCCAGCTGTGCTGATCCGATAACGGGAATCACGCTTCGCAATCCCCCGTGCTGCCGCTTCTGCCGCATCAAAACGAGAATATGTATGCTTCCCCACTCGGCTGGTGTTGACTTTATAGCTGATGAATCCGGAGCGCCTAAGGCATCCCCAAGACGAGTCCAGTTTGGAAATTTCATTTTCGATATCGTCTAGATGAAGCTTATGGTGACCGACCCGAAATCGATGTATCAGTTTGCGTCAGCTATTTTAACCCGAATTTCATCCTGTAGTACGTGTTCCAGCCCCGGCAATACCGTAGTCAAAATATTCGCTATTTCCTTGATACCCCTTCGCAATTGATTTTTGGGCACAAAAAAACGCAAATGAACAAATAGTTCATTCGCGTCAAACAAGGCACCCTTTATAAGGGTACGCCTCGGAAAAGAGCGTGATTGATTATTCCGTTCTATGACAGCCGAAAGCATGCAGAGAGATCAAGAAAATAGAAGCCCTAGATCCAAAAAAAATGCAAAATGATGTCGAAATTTTACCGGTATTTTACCATTAAATGATATTCTAGTAGTTGAGGGTTAATCGAACGTCGGGATTCTAGGCAAAATCGATTTCGCAAAGTTTGACGTTCTTCGAATCAAGGAGATCATCGACGATTTTCAAATAGAAATCGGACCATCTCTGAACGTCTTTCGCGTTAAAGATGCGGCCGTCGTATCTCCACTCGATTCCGGCAAAATGCGGCATGGCCGTATACACGGTTAATCCAAGCGTATGATGCTCAAGGCCGTTCCAATAGATCCAATCATTCAATCCGGGCACGGGTTGGGCGGCTGCAAGGCCAAAATTTTGCGACTTGTCCGGCACGGGGATCAGGTTAAAATAAAAACGGGGAATGCGGTTCGCGTCCTCGTCGAAGATCTCGCGCCATATTTTCGAGTAAGGAAGTTTCGCGTTTCGGGAAACCTGGTGCAGCGTTGATTTGGCAAGAGCTATTAAGTCTTGAAGAGCAAGCTCATCGCTTATCGAGGTTCGATAAATGACGATGTTGGCCAAGTATCCAATCGTAGTACGGTAATCTCTTGAACGGTTGGCAAGAATCGAGAACATTCCGATATCTTTTAATTCGAAAGCCTTTGCTAGCAATGCCAAGTAAGCGGCTTTCAGAACGATTTGGGCATGGCCCAGCGTCCCCTCGCCAGCTCCGGCTAATTTCCGCATTGTATCCGGCGGAAGCTGCGATCGGTAAAGAACCAATTTCTCGGGCGCCGATGGCAAGGAGTAAGAATCCGATGGATCGAACCCGTCCAAATATTGTCGCCAAAATTCCATCTGTCTCCGTTCGTGCGAGCCGGACAGAAATCGGTTCTGATCTTCCAAGTAGCTTTCGAAATTTTGGGGCTGTGGAGACATACTGCGATCTCCCCCATATATCTCTGCCAAACGCAATAATAGCAATACTGCGGCATGTCCGTCCGCAACCATATGATTCAAGGTCGCTATCAATCGAAAATCCTCTTCGCCTAGTCGCAATAAGCAACCGCGAATCGCCAAAGGCGACTTCATTGGCATCGGATTGGAGTAGATACTCTCCAAGTAGGAATGCAAGATATCGTATTGCCGCTCAGGCGATTCGCTCCGTTTATCTGCATAGTCAAATTCGATCGCAGGTTGAGCATGGATTCGCCGTCTTAACACGCCGTCGCTTTCATGAAATGAAGTTCTTAAGGCGGCCTCTTCGTTAACCAACTGCACGATGGCGTTCAACATGGACGAATAATCGAGCAGCCCCTCGAATTGGAGATGAACATTGATATTCATGAACGGCAGTTCAGGTTTGTTCTCGACGATCTGCCACAGCAATTTTTGTTGATAAGTCGTTTGAAGCCCCTCATCGTGATTCATTACGCATACCCTCCGCTTCCAGACTATTACTCTCAAAAATAATCATTTTAGCGAAAAGTGTCAACTCAGGGGATATCAAACATTGGAGGGTTTATTTTGATAATGGAACGGGTGAAAGACCGACTGGCAAATGCGGCTTCTTTCCATCGAACGACAGGTTTGCCTTATTGCACGATTACTTATGCCCAGAGTATCGATGGAAGTATTGCAGCAGGTGCCGGTTGCGCGTTGGCAATCAGCGGAATGGAATCTCTTAAGATGACGCATTCTCTCCGGGCGAATCACGATGCCATTCTTGTAGGCATCGAGACCGTACTGGCGGACGATCCCTTATTAACGGTTCGCTTGGTGAGCGGGGAGCATCCCCAGCCTGTTGTGTTGGATACGAATCTGCGTTTTCCGGAGGACGCGCGCATTCTGTCCAACCCCAAAAGGCCATGGCTGATGACGGGGAATAACATCTGCCAGAACCGAAGAGCGAATCTGGAACAATCGGGCGCGCGCGTTTATCCCTTGCGAAAGAACGACAGCGGACAAGTAGACCTCTCCCATTTATTGCGGACCTTGGGAGAACTGGGCATTCGGAGCTTAATGATCGAGGGCGGCGCGCGCGTCATTGCCGGTTTTCTTGAACATCGATTAGGCAATCAATTGATCGTTACGACAAGCCCGATGCTTGTTGGAGGGTTGCGTCCAGTGGGGATGAAATCTTCCGATTCCAGTTATCCGCTATTAAGCCAAACCGTATATGAACAATGGGGGGCCGATATGGTGATGGCCTCGGATCTGGAGTGGGCTTCCTATGTACAATAAAACCTTATATTTTACGGGTCCCGGGCAAGTGGAAATTCGCGAAAGCGCAATACCGGAGTCGGGCGCGGGAACGGTTCTTGTAAAAGCGTTGGTATCGGGAATCAGTTCAGGCACCGAGCTGTTAATCTACCGCGGACTAGCTCCGCAGCATATGCCCGCCGATTCGACGATCTCTTCGCTCTCGCACTCCTTGGCTTATCCCCTTCCCTACGGCTATTGCATGATAGGACGAGTCGTGGAGGTCGGGCGCGATGTGGATCCGGATTGGATCGAAAAAAAGGTGTTTGCGTTTCACCACCATTCCTCCTACTTCCTTGCCGCTCCCGATTCATTGATTTGCATTCCTGAGGATCTGAGCTTGGATGAAGCGATTTTCATGCCGAACATGGAGACGGCCGTCAACTTGTTATTGGATGGCAGGCCGTTGATCGGAGAGCGCGTTGCCGTATTCGGCCAAGGAATCGTCGGATTGTTGACGGTGTCCTTGCTGGCTCTGCAGCCAGTCTCCCAATTGCTAAGCTTTGACTTGCATCCGGCTAGAAGAAACGTTTCGTTAACGGCCGGAGCCCATTACAGCGTGAACCCGTTAGCGCCTGACTATCAAGAACAAATCGAATCGTTATTATCGAAATACGGAAACCAAGCCGGTGTCGATCTCACCTACGAATTATCCGGATCACCTTCTGCGTTGGATCAAGCCGTGGCCTTGACCGGATATGACGGTCGAATCATCGTCGGCTCATGGTATGGTTTGAAGCGTGCTTCCTTGGATTTAGGTTCGCATTTTCATCGCAGCCGGATCAGGTTAATCAGCAGTCAAGTCAGCACGATAGCTCCCGATCTGCTAGGAAGATGGAATAACGCGAGAAGAATCGACGTGGCCTGGCAAATGATTCGCCGGATTCGTCCGGATTCGTTCATCACACACCGCTTCCCTCTGGATAAAGCAGCGGAAGCCTACGAAATGTTGGACAAGCAATCTGACCAAATCATTCAAGCCGTCATTATTTACGAATAATTCGAATAAAGAGGAGAATTTGAAATGTACACAGTATCGGTTAAACGGGATTTTATCGCGCAGCACTTTTTAATTGGCGGGGATTGGGGAAAAGAAAACTTCGTGCATTCCCACCATTTCATCGCGGAATTGCGATTGCATGGCGAACAATTGGATCGGCACGGTTATTTAGTCGATATCGTGGATATCGAAGCGGCTTTCGACTTGGTCGTGGAATCTTATCGCGACCGCACTCTGAATGAATTGCCCGAATTTGCCGGCATCAACCCAAGCATCGAACATTTTTCCAGAATTCTCTGCTTAAAACTGAGTGAACGTATTGTTGCGCCCAATATACAAGCTTTAACTCTTAAGCTATGGGAAACGCCAGAGGCTTGGGCTTCCTACGAATTAAAGAAATAATTTACTATCTACGCCTGAAGGAGTCCCCCTTATATGCATATTCTTACGCCGGAGCTCAAAAAAATGCTGCTCTCCAAATTGAAAAAATCCGTTAACCCCGATGGGGAACGGATCTTTCTCTTCGGCCCTGTCCAAATGCCGATTCAAATCGATGGCGAAACTTTTCCCTTTCAGTGGTATACATGGTTGAAGCATCCCGATCTGCCCGCGGATTCCGAATCGCTGCTTAACATGCTAGACCGGCTACCCCTTGCCGAATTGCAGCAGAGTTCGGTTTTGACGTATGGAGACTATTCCGATTCGGAATTGGCCAAGGTACGTATCCACAGCATTTGCCACACGGGCGATATTTTCGGCAGTCAGCGCTGCGATTGCGGGAGCCAGCTGCATATCGCCTTTCAGCAAATCGTCGAGTTCGGAGTCGGAGCGATCGTCTACGTCGCAAATCATGAAGGGCGCGGTATCGGACTATTTAACAAATCATTGACCTATGCGCTTCAGGAGCATGGCTTTGATACGGCTGAGGCTAACTTAAGCCTTGGACATAATCTCGATGATCGCAGCTATCAAGATGTTGCCATCGTTCTAAACATGTTAAGATCGAATCCAATCCTATTGCTCAGCAATAATCCGTTAAAGCGCCAATCGCTTGGGAGGCATGGCGTTCCTGTTATCGGTGTGGAAAACCTGCATGGCGTCGTATCGGACTTTAATCGTTCCTATCTGCAAAGTAAAAAACACCGATTTAACCACACTCTCGAATCGTTGGTTTAAGTAACGCGGAGAACGCAAATAGGTTGACTCTTGCGAGCCAACCCCTAAATGGTCAAGCTTTTTAGATTCATAGCCTACTGCGATTAATCGCAAATAGGTTCGGAATCTGGACTTACAGTGTCGCATGGAGGTTACTGCTGACTCCAAATGGGGATCAAATTGCTGTAGCTGTAAAACTACCGCTATCGCTCACCATCTAAAAGAAAGAAATTATAGGAGATCTAAGTAGTACAAAAGACACCTATTGCGCTTCTCGAAGCGCCCTTAACCCAAGTGCGATAGATCCGCTTAATCCGGCGTTATCGCCGAGACCCGGAGGCACGATATAGTCATCGATGCCGTCCGCTAACGCGGCTGCGCTCACGTAACCTTTCAGGTTGCTGCGCACCTGCTCGCGGATTAACGGGAATAGCTGCACCTGATGCATAACTCCCCCGCCTAGAATGATCCTCTTAGGGGACAGAAGCAGAATTGCATTCGCCAGCGCTTGACCGATATAGAAGGCTTCCATCTCCCAAGCCGGATGATCCGCGGGCAAATCGCCGCCTTTGACCTTCCACCTTGCTTCCAGCGCCGGACCTGCCGCCATCCCCTCCAGACAATCCCCATGATAGGGGCATTTGCCCTCATAGGTATCGTTAGGATGGCGGCGCGTCAATACATGTCCGCCTTCGGGATGAACCAAGCCATGAACGAGGCTGCCTTCGGCAAAAACGCCAACCCCGATCCCCGTGCCTATCGTGTAATAAAGACAACTGTCCAACCCTTTGGCAGCGCCCCAAGTCGCTTCCCCAAGGGCTGCTGCGTTCACGTCCGTGTCCCAGCCAATAGGAACATCGACCGCCTTCCGAAGCTCGGGCAATACAGGGTAGTTCCCCCATCCCGGCTTTGGCGTCGTCGTTACATATCCATACAACGGACTCCCGCGATCGATGTTGATGGGACCGAATGAGCCGATCCCGATGGCTTCCACCTGCTTATCCCGGAAATAGGCGACGACCTGCGCCAGCGTCTTCTCCGGCTGTTCCGTTGGAAAGCTGACGCGATCCAATACTTCGCCCGCCTCGTTCCCTATCCCGCATACGAACTTCGTTCCACCAGCTTCGACTGCACCTATTAACAACTTAATTCCCCCTGCCCATTCAACCTTATCTACTGTTCCAACCGATAAAATCCTTCAAGCTGGGCGACGATCTCCGCCTTCGCATTGTCGACCACGACTTGACGCTGCGGCTTGTCGAACAGCTCTTGAATCCGCTCCGGAAATTTCTGCTCGATTCCGATCAGACGAATCGCTTCGTCGAATTTAGCCGGATGCGCCGTAGCCAGCGAGATGAACGTCCCGTTCTCTTTGCGGCCCGCTCCCTCATAAGCGGCGATTCCGCACGCGGAGTGCGGGTCCAGCAAATATCCGTAACTCTCTTGATAGATCTGAATCGTTTCCAGACATTCCGCGTTCCCAACGCTATAAGCGGTCAAATCCTGCTGAATACGAGCTAACTCCTCTTCCGTGAACGTAAGCTGTCCCTCCGCTTTAAACTGCTCCATGCGTGCGGCAACGGCATTCGCATCCTCCCCGCTGAAGTAGTACAAGTAGCGCTCGAAGTTGCTCGCAATCTGAATATCCATTGAAGGGCTATGCGTGCTGCGGAATCCTTCCGGCTTATAGACACCTTCATTGATAAACCGCTCAAGAATGTTGTTTTCATTCGTAGCTAGGATCAGCTGTTTGATCGGTACTCCCATTCTCTTAGCTAGGTAACCCGAGAAAATATTGCCGAAATTACCGGTAGGAATGCTGAAGCTGACGCCATTCGCCCTAGCTTTTGCCGGCAATTGCAAATAAGCATAGAAATAATAAACCGACTGCGCCAAAATACGGACAAAGTTAATGGAGTTAATCGCCCGGAGATGGTACTTCGTCTTAAAAGGAATGTCCGCGAACAGCTCCTTAATGATATGCTGGCAATCATCGAAGTTTCCGTTAACCGACAAGTTCAGCACGTTATCGTCCTGCACGGTCGTCATCTGCAGTTCCTGAACGCGGCTCACTTTGCCGTTCGGATGGAGAATGCAAATCTGAATGCCTTCCTTGCCCCTAACGCTGCTAATCGCCGATGCTCCCGTGTCCCCGGAAGTCGCGCCCAATATGTTAATGACTTGGTTCTGCTTCTTCGCCACATAGGCGTATAGATTGCCCATGAACTGCAGGGCAACATCCTTGAACGCAAAGGTCGGCCCGTGAAACAGCTCGAGCACGTGCAAAGAATCGTTTAATGTCGTTAACGGCAGTACGTCCGGGCTTGTAAATCCGGCATAGCTATCTTTAATAAGAGTCTTCAGATCAGACTCTGGAATTTCATTGTTCGTGAATAACGAGAAAATTTCCAGCATCAAATCCTCATAAGAAAGCTTGGCCCATACGTCCAGCTGCGCAGCGGATACCGTCGGAATCGTCTCCGGAACGATCAAGCCGCCATCGTCGCCAAGGCCCATTAGGAACATATCGATAAAGCCGATCGGCGATACTTTACCTCTCGTACTTATATATTTCATGGTCAAATTCTCTCCTCATTAGGTATTGTTCTCCATACATTGTGGACGAAAGCGATCATAATTTCAACAATTCCGTTAAAGCCGCTCGCAAACGATGACATGGCGGGTAAATTTCCCTTTGTTCACCGTACAGCGATCCTTAATCTCAAACCCCGATTGCTCGATAATCGAATCGATCGATTCTATCGTTACGATAATCGCTCTACTGGCGAATCTCCAAGCGCTGCTTAGCATCTCAAGCTTCTCCTCGGGGCTTATAACCGAGCAAAGATTATAAGGCATGTCGATTATCGCAACGTCATACCTCTCCGAAATCTCTCGCATATCCCCTAGCACGACTTCCGCTTCGAACCCGAAAAAAGCAACATTTTCTCTTGCTCCGATAGCCGCAAGCGGATTAATCTCGCGCCCAACGATGTCGATCCCCATCGATAATGCTTCCACCAATACGGTGCCGATTCCGCAGCAGGGATCAATGACCGTAACTCCCGCCGTCTGCGGAACGGCAATATTCACGATTGCCCGAGCGACCCGGGTGCTTAGCGCGGTCGAATATTTCCGCGGTTTATCGTTATGCTTGAGCCATATCGCCTCTCCCATCGCGCATTCGCCGAATCGCCAACGTCCACCCATCCGCACGACGCCGAATACCCTGTCAGGCATTCGCATTTCCGCTTTACCCTTAATATGCAGACCAATCTCACGCTCAACGGCGCGTTTCTCTTCATACTCTATTTTCGTATCATCGTACGGATTATCGTAATCTATCGCAACGACTTTGAAGGTCGCCCCATCCAGCTGAATCTTTTGCACAAGTTCCCCGATTTCCTCAACGCCGCTACCATCGAACAGCACCTCTATCCTCGTCTTAATGAAGGGGCTTCGGCTTGGGTCGATACGAATCGGACTCTCCAAGAGATTGAACGTGGGCTCAATACCGAATAACGAGCGCATCTCCAGCATGCACAACGATCGTTCTTCTTCGTTTGCGGCAACAACATATATATATGTACTCAATTTGCGATCCATCCTTTACCCGCCGCTTTCCTATCCTTATTTTACGATAACATTCGCCAGGACAAAAAACACTACAACAATAGTACAATAAAAATTAGAAAAGGTTGGTTAAATAGACTACTATGGAAGAGAAGCAAAATCCCGAGCAATTGAAGAGGAGGATCCGCATGTTGGACAAATATCGTTTGGATGGCAAGCAGAAGGCGTCCCTGCAAGACTATGATCCCGATGACACGGCGAGCTTTAAGGACAAGGAAGAAGTCGCAGAGGGCTTCGAGCAATTGAAGGAACAACTGCAGGACATCCAAGAACGGTTGTACGCTTCCAAAACTCACGGGGTTCTTATTATTTTCCAAGGAATGGACTGCAGCGGCAAGGACGGGGTTGTCAAAAAAGTACTCTCCGGCCTTAATCCTCAAGGCTTCCGGGCGGAAAGCTTCAAGCAGCCGACAAGCGACGAAGCGGCCCACGATTTCCTATGGCGCACTCACAAAGTAACGCCAGCCAAAGGTTACATCACTTCCTTTAACCGTTCTTATTACGAAGACGTGCTCATCACTCGCGTGCACGAACTCATCGACAAGAAAGTCGCGAACAATCGCCTTAAGCATATTCAGCATTTCGAGAAACTTCTCGCGGACAACGGAATCGTCGTGATCAAGATTTTCCTTCACATCTCCCAGGACTTTCAACTGAAGAAAATAAACGAACGCATGGAAAACCCCGAGAAGATGTGGAAATTCGATCCTAGCGATCTCGAGGAACGCCATTATTGGGGTCAGTATATGAAAGCTTACTCGGATGCCTTTAAGGCGTCCGCTACCAAACATAATCCGTGGTTTATCGTTCCCGCCAACAATAGATGGTTCCGCGATTATCTCGTGCTTAAGATTATCGTCTCCACCCTAAACAAGCTTAAACTGGAATATCCGCAAGTGGATATTCCACAAACGCAAAGGCAGGAATAACCGTGTCCTATTTATCAGTGAGCACTTGGAGCTTGCATCGACTACTCGGTCCACTGCACTGGACGATCTGGGATGCCGAGGCCGGCACGCACAGAACGAGCGTACAAGAACAGCCGCAACTACTAACCCTGCTTGAGTTGCCTTCAGAAGCCTCGGGACGAGGATATCAAGCTGTCGAGGTTTGCCATTTTCATTTTCCGTTTACGGACGCCGCCTATCTAGGGCAGCTTCGCAATGCTTTCTCGGATGCGGGCGTTTCCTTGGATACGCTTCTGCTGGATTACGGTGATTTGACTTCAACGGATGATAACAGAGCCATCGAAGATATGAAACTGTACAAGGAATGGATCGATATTGCTTCCTTGTGCGGTGCCAAGCAAATCCGATTGATTGCGGGGGAAGCGAGGCCTGCGGATGAGGCCGCGATCAAGCGATCTGCCGCAGCTCTAGTGGAGTTGTCCAAGTATGGGGACTCCCGGAACGTGCGCGTGATTACCGAGAACTTTAAGGCGCTTACCTCCAAGGGGGAAAGCTGTTTGAAGTTGCTTGCTCTCACGGAAGGCTCAGTCTCCATGATAACGGACTTCGGAAACTTCGCCGGGCAAGCCAAATACGAGGAAATCGCCATGACCGTCCCGTATAGCGTGTCCATTCACGCGAAAGCAGCTTACGACGAATCCGGCTATCCCGACGAAGCCGAATTCATGCGCTGCCTTGAGGCTGTAGAGGCTGCAGGCTATAATGGCGCATTTGTCCTTATCTACGACGGCCCCGGAAACATGTGGGACGGGCTTGACCGGATCAAACGAATTGTAGAACCTTACATTGCCAGAGGGACTCCGCCGCAAGCGTCCAACTAGTGGAATCGCATAATTGAATGGGACAGTTGGCGCAACTTTCAGTAATAAAAGTACGTGAACAGGGGATTACGCCCCCTGCTCACGTACTTTTATTTGCATGGCAAACGATTAAACGCTAGTAGTCACGCCCCGAACCCGATCTGATCGACCTGGTACCTCGCGTCCCAAAGGGACGTTGAATTCGTGCTGAACCAAATCTTGATTTTATCGATGCTGCCTTTGTAAGCCCACCCGCTTACATCCATCGAGAACTTGTTCCAAGTATTTGGAGTCATCTGCGCTTTGCCTTCGATGATGTTGATGCCGCTGTAGATGCGCACCGTTACGTTATATTGGGTCGCGTTCGGACAAGCCCCGTAAGAGTCGATGGCGAATTGGAACTTCGGCACACTTGCGGCGCTGATCGGGGAAGAGAACACTTTGGTAATTCCCTTCTCGGCTCTCGCCCCGCCTTCTCCATCGCCCGTCAGGCTGTTATTGATATTAACTTCGAGCGCCTTGGAACCTGCGTAAGGGGTACCCGGACCGTTCGCGAAGCTTGTTACCTCAGCTGCCGATTGGGAATATTCCGAGATCGCCCATCCGTCCGTCGAAGTCTCGAAGCCGGAGACGCCCACCGTCGGAGCGATCGACGATACCGACGACAGGCTGCCGACGACGGGAGGCGTCCGATCCGCGAGCTGGGACGAATCGTAGCCGGGGATGACGGATGACCAGTTCGTAATGCCGATAATGGGCTTCGCGAATTCCGTCACTGCGACGGACTCGCTCGTATCTATTTTTTGAAACACGTCGTAAATGTACTTGGGATCTTGGGGCGCGTACGGGACCGACTTAGCTGCGTCTCTCGTCCATAACCCGAGATTCAGGCCGCCTTCCTCGCCATGATCGACGTGCCGGTGCAGAATAAAGGAATCGATCCCGCCGAGGAACTTGGCTTTGTAGTAAGAATAAGCGTAAGCTGCCGCCTGGGTCTTCTGATCTGCCAAAGAATTGCTGAGCGAATGAAAGCCTTGCTCGGATAGGATGATTCTTCTTTTATTTCCGTTATAAAGATAATTGGAAGCTCCGATGTAATTGGTCAGCACCTGCAAGTTCTTGAAGTTGATCCGGACGGAGTTAGCATCGTTCGTAACGGTCGTGTCGTTCCAGATCGTTGGATCGAATAAGTCCTCCGGGTATGGGTGGTAAGCGATGTTCCAGGGGATGTTCCCTTCGGCCGTTATCCGTTTGTTGAATTCATCCATCAATGCTTTCCCTTTATAGGTTTTCAACGCATCCGTCCCGGCACTGCCGTTCCAGAAATGGTCGAGGGAGATGTACGTTCTGCCGTTGGAGTAATATTTCTTCACCGCTGTTTCCGCGATTCGGTAGGCTCTGGCGTACTGCTCGACGAAATCCTGCAGCGCCTTGTTGCCCATGTCGTACCAGTAATACTGGGAGTTCACCTCATTGCCGACAATGTAATTGACCGCCCGACCATAGAGCTCGTCGCTTCTCGTGTACCGGCTGGCGAGGAACTCCACGCCCGCTTTCCAGTACCGGACGCCGTCGGCGTTCGTCGCATTGATCGCCGCTACCGTACCGTTGCCGGAATAGTCGGGATGAACGAGCAACGCGTTTATCGAGCCAGGCCTGTTGTACATAATCAGAATAAGAGTAACGATGACATCGTCGTCCGATAACGTCTTGATGTCATGATCCAACCGATTTACGTAATCCTGCCTTAAGTAGTAGGTTGCGCCGTCCATAACGAACGGAATTGCATTCGTCGGATCCGTCTGGAACAGCTCATTGAAGGATACGTTGAGCGCCGCATGCCCGATTCCGAGTTTCTGCGCATCGTCCACGTTTTGTACTTGCAGCCCTTTCATCGTTCTCGCGGTTGGAAAATCATACGTATTCACGGAAGCCGTTAATTGGCTCACGTACGCAGGACTCGCTATTAGTTTCTTCGTCGCATGATCCACGACGACAAACTTGGAATAAACCTTGTCTCGAGAGGATGCATACCGGGGCGTACTCAACGCAAAGCTTGCGACTCCCCCGCTCGGACTGAAGGTCTGAGTGGCCTGAGCCGTATACGTTGCAGTAATGTCGTACTTCTCGTAAGGCTGAAGCTCAATGAGATCCAGTTGTGCGGATGAAGCGGTCGTATATGTTCCTTGTGCCGTAATCTGCGAGGAACCGGCGGAAACCTGACTCACGGCGCCCGGATATGAAGGAGGATAGGCGGAGAAACCGATGTTATCCAGTTGGTGTTTCCCGGTCCAGTTGGTCGAATAAGTCACGGAGCGGTAAGCGACTTCAATCTTCGTGATGTTGTTCCGATAGCTCCATCCGCTCAGATCCACGCTTAGCTCGTTCCACTGGTTGCCCGCAATGCTCTGGGTAGAAACGAGGGTTTGGCTGTTGCTGTAGAAAGTGATTCTCACCTCAAACTGAGTATGAGTGGCATCGATGCCGTACGTGTTGAAAGCACCATGAAAATAGTGGGTAGCGGAAACGTTTAGGGCTGGGGAGAAGTTTTTGTAAATCGCCCTCCATGTCGTGCCCGGTATCGCCGCAGTCGACAACTCTCCCATCCGGTTGCCGGCATAAGGAGTCGTTGGGCCGTTTAGGCTGCTCGTCACGTGCGAGAGACCTGTTACGTTGCTGCCCCATTGCCAATTATCGGTGCCCGTTTCGAAGTTGCCGATGTCCGTCTCGAGCACGGCCGCCGCTGCCGGAACCGATCCCGGAATGAACGGAACAAATACCGCGAGGCAGATCAATGCCACCATCCAACGATTAACGATCTTCATAATTATCCTCCTCAAATAGCGTTTTTTTTTATATAAAAAGAGCAAGCTACATCGAAACTTAAATGCAGCTTGCTCTTGTTTGAGACTGACTATCAACGTGTTTGTTCAACAATGGACTGTCACGAGTTCAACGCCGTCCAGTCCGCACTTCGCTACGGAGTAACTTCGTCCGGGAGGCGGGGAACGCCAAACCGGTTCGATTCACACCACATCAAATACTCTTATATATCCTGTAAAGAAGGACTGCTGCTTCGGCCCTGGTTGTCTTACCGATTGGATCGATCAGGCCATTATAGCCTTCTATCAGTCCCAATCTGATAAGGTTTGCAATACTGTTTCTGGCATAACCTGCCACCTGTCCCTCATCTTTAAAGCGGCTCAGATCACTGTTCTGATTAGCGTTCAGTTTGTTAACCAGCAGCAAAGCTCTCTCCGTCAACACCATCATGTCCTGTCTGGATATGGCAGCCTTTGGGTTGAAGTTGTTGTTTCCAGCCCCTTCTGTAATGCCCAATTCCTTGCAGATACCAACCGCTTGATAATAGAAAACCGTCGGGTTCACATCATCATAATTTGCAGTAAATTCCGCTGAAAGCCCCAGGGTGTTTACCAGCATGACTAGATATTCCCCCCGGGTAATGGCTCTTCCCGGAGAGAAAGTAGTACTGGCGGTTCCTTCGAAAACACCTTTTGATGCCAGTGCTTCAATGATGGTTCGTGCCCAGGGGAGGCTCCCGAGATCGTCAAAGCTCTTTTTCACAAAAGCTACGGCATATTGTGAAAAATGCGTGGTCGTAAAGATTACCGATCCGGTCTTGCTAACATACTTCCCGCTAGGGACCTGGATCGCATTCCCCTTACCATCCAGATAAACCACGACAATATGGTCGGGATCCTTTAGTTCTTCTGCAGTCGGCGTGTAGGGTATGGACACAGTCACGTGGGCATTGGGGTTGTTCCAATCTACCTGCTTTCCGTCGACCAACAGATTCAACTTGATGGGCTCTCTGTTTCCGACAAGCTCTTTCGCCTCCTGGCTTAAAGTAGACTTGTCCCCCTTCTCTATCCTGATTGATACGTTGCTGGATCCTTTGATTTCGGACTTCTGCAACATGTTGTCTGGTACGCCGATAGCACCCAGGTCTGTTATCACATTCAATACTCGGTTGGCTTTCCCAGTGTTAAGGAAATCGGCGGAAAACATCAGCGTATAAGAGTCGGCCCCCCCTGCTTTGGGGATTTCAATCGTTACTGTCTTGATTCCGTTTGCATTGGCTTTCTCAGCGGCAAATGCCTGGTTCAGCAAATGGGTTGCCAGATCTACCGTAAGGCTGCCGGTGTTCTTATCATTTGTTGCTGTGGCACTTTCATTTCCCCTGCCTAACGGAATCGTCACATAGCCTTCATGATCATTATTGTTGCCGTTGTTTCCATTATTGTTGCCGTTGTTTCCATTATTGTTGCCGTTGTTTCCATTGTTGTTGCCGTTGTTGCTATCTGGGTTTGCCGTGGTTGTGAATCTAAGTTCATACTCCGCAGACAGGCTATTGCCTGCCGAATCCTCAACCGCTCCTGCCGGAATGACTACCGTATAGGTGCTGCTGTAATCAAGGTTTTCATCAGGCGTGATTACCAGTTGGTTATCTACAATACTGTAAGTAAAGCTTATTGCTTGATTTCCTTTTTTCAATGTAATATCACCGATGGTACTTCCTGCAAAAATGTTCTCGTTGAAATTGACTGCGATCTTACCAAGAGCCACACCGGCAGCATTATTAACTGGTGCTGTGGATGCAACTACCGGACCATTTGCATCCACAGGAGCATTCACTTTCGAGACGCTGTCAATAAAGAACTTACCCTGCCAAGCTGGTATCCCCGCATTTTCCATCCGCTGACCGATTTCCATCTTGGCAATGCTTTTCCTGAAAGTACATTCGGTAATATCTACCTTAACGGGCACCCAGGAATCAGGTGATAGAGTAGTTTCCCGTATGAATGTTTCTCCCGTGGTTGAAGTCAATTTGAATGTGGTTATATAGGAAACAGCGATATCATCTCCTGTTCCGACTTGACCATCAGGTCCTGGTATTCCCGGAACCCCTCCCCAGCTGAAAATGGCGTAAGAGATGTCTGTCACATGACTCAAATCCATGGGTGTCTCATAGTTGATCCCCACCATCTTCTGTATTTCCGGAGATACACCAGCCATGTCCACCTGCAGCAGCTTGCCGCCATTCTGAGATCCAGGGATTCCGACAATTTTTGGCGTACCCCCGCTGGACAAGACGGAATTCACACCCGTGATGCTAAGGTCTGTCGGGTCAGATTTGCCCCAGCCTTCAAGTCCGGTCTCGAAGCTGTACATGAATTCAGGCATGTCTGCCGATACAGTGATGCCTATCGACGTTGTTTGTTTCTCATTTTTTACGATAACCGTAGTAGCACCTGCAGCTTTTGCTTCCACAAATCCATCGGAGCTAACCGAAATAATTCTATTATCATAGCCCTCATAAGTCGTGCCTTCGGATGCTGCCGTAATATCATTAACACTGCTATCAGACATGGTTCCACGGATCACAAGTTGCATTTTTCCGCCCAGTAGAGCAAGGGTTTCGGTGCTCTTAACAGGTGAGATGCTGCTCAATGCGACCGATTGATCTGATTTCAGTACACTAGAGATGTTGTCGATAAAGAACTTGCCGGCCCATGCAGGTATATCAGAATCGTCTGCACGATGTCCGATCTCGATTTTTACAATCCGGCTCTTGAAAGTGCATTCGCCGATGTCAACAGTAATAGGCGTCCAGGAATCCGATGGGAATTGATTGATTTTCTCAAAAGTTTCTCCTGTGTCCGAGGTCAATCTGAAAATGGTGTTATATTTTACAGGTCCGGTCAAACCGCCCCAGCTATAAATGTAATATTTTACAGCATCTACATTACTGAAGCTCTGAGGGGTCTCATAACTAACGCCTACCATTTTCGCGACTGCAGGGGAAACGCCTGTCATATCTACCTGCAGCATTTTCCCACCATTTTGCGCTCCGGGTATGCCGCCTTCCTTGGGAGTTCCGCCGCTAGATATAGCTGCGCTGACACTACCAATGTTGCTATCTGCAGGATTAGACTTGCCCCACCCTTCAAGACCGGTCTCAAAGCCGTAAACAACTTTGGGATGATCGGCCGCTACGGTAATGGAAACTCTAGCGGTATACCCGCTATTGCTGACAGTGATGGCCGTGGTTCCGGCTGCAACAGCCGTAACAAGCCCATTCACACCGACATCAATGAGATTTGCATTATACCCCATGTAGGTGGTTCCTTCAGCTGCAGCGCTGACGTCTTTGCTTGTTCCGTCAGACTTACTACCGCGGATCACCAACTGCATTTTGCCTCCATCCAATGCAAGAGTCTCCGTTGTCTTATCCGGAATAATGCCTGTCAGCTGGGAAGCTTGGGTTGATCTTACATTATCAATATAGAAGAATCCTCCCCAGGGCCCTGAATAGTAAGCAGTATCCTTGCCTCTGTAGGAAATTTCAATGGTTTTTACATTGTTCTTACCTGCAAATGTTGAAATATCAGCAGATACGGTAACCCACGTATTGGCGCCAATTTGTTGTTCAAAGTCGAAAGTTGCTCCATCAGCCGCTATCAGCTTAATCTTGGCCAGATATGCCGAAGAAGTTCCACCCCACCCGTATATATCAAATTTGATATTATCATAAAAGCTTAGATCCACAGGTGTCTTAAAGGTTTTTACTGCTATACTCTCCGTGGTAGCTACTTTAGGTGCTTTTGCAATCTCTAGCATATAAGACCCATGCTTTGCAGCGGAAGGATATAGTTGGTGCGTAGAATCTTTTTGCACAGCGGCCACAGATGAAGTGCTGCTTCCGGCAGCCCAACCATCCGTGAATCCACCTTCAAAATCGCCAAAAACCAAATCTCCGTTATCATTTGTATAGTCAGGCACATGAGCATCCGTCAGTTTAAATGTGAATTTCTGATCGCCCACCGTAACCTCTAGTTTGCCGCTTTGATAATTGACCAAATTTATCCCTGTAATCATTGTCTCAACGATTTTCTGTTCGCTGGAACCAATTGTAACAACACTGTCGTTCTTATCCAGAGTAATGCCATTCAATCCGGCTAAGCCCACAGTTCCTGTAAAACTCTGGTTACCCTTATTTTGAATATGAATCGTCAATGTATCGCCTACATCTACCACTTCATCACGATCCAATGAAACCGTCAAATTTGTGAGGACAGCAGAGGCAGCCAAAGACACATCATCCACCTGAATAGCTCCGGTTGTCCAGGCAACCGGTTTCTCAGGTTGAGCCCATACTTTAATGCGATCTACACTGTCGATACCGTCCAATCCTGTGAGATCCAGGGCTACTTCATTCCAGGTTTCTGCCTCTGCGATGACAGAGCCTTCGCTAACCTTGTCCCCGCTGTATACACGGATCATGAATTCCGCCTTTTCTTCTGCGCCGATACCGCTAGCCTTGACAGAAGCTTTGATTATAGGTGTGGCAGTCAGATTCCGAGGTGTATCAAATACTTTAGTCACACCCTTAAAGTCCTTGCGGTACGAGCCGGCAACGGGGGCCTTTAAGCTTCTTTCTCCTTCCGCCTTGTCGGTAGTATCCAGGGAGACGCTGGAAACGTTGTCCGTAGCAAACCAGCCATTCATATCATCTTCAAAGTTACTAAGCTGAACCTCTCCCGTTATCGCAGAAGCAATCCCCATAGGAATATGTGCCTGGGCAGGTCTTGTCTCCAGCTTTGCCAGGTCAAACCCCGGAATAGCCTCCTGCCAGCTGCTCACACCAATAATACTCTTGGCAAAATCCGTTGCGGCAAGAGAGTCTACTGTATCGATTTTTTTGAAAACGTCATATATCGCCTTTTCCTCTCCAGCCTCAAACATCTGGCCCGCCATGGTAGTCCACAGCCCTAGATTCAAGCCGCCTTCTCCCGCATGGTCTACATGCCGGTGGAGAATGAAGGCATCAATTCCAGACAGGGATTTCACCTTATAATAGGCGTAAGCATAGGCTGCTGCCTGTACCTCCTGCTCTTCCAACGTGTTCCCGCCGCTGTGAAAGCCCTGCTCCGAGAGAATCACATGCCGCTGGGATCCGTTATAGGTTATGTGTGTCTGCTGCAAGTAGTTTGTCAGCACCTGTAGATTCTTGAAGGTAATGCGGTAGGTATCGAAGGTGTCGGTTGCGGTTGTATCCGCCCAGGTCTTAGGATTAAAAAGGTCTTCCGGATAAGGATGGAAAGCGACATTCCATGCATAGTCTCCACCTTCCTTGGCCAACTTGTTCAGGGTATCCACGACGGCCTTGTTGCTATAAATCCACTGAGAATCCGGCGATTGACCATCATTCCAGAAATGATCCAGAGAGATATAAACCCTGTTATTTGCACTTATGCTCCTGACAATGTTATAGGTCAAACGTACGGTACGCTCATACTGTGTGACATAGTCGCCCAGCAGTTTGGGGCCCATGTTGTTCCATACCTTGTTCTGTCCTACTTCGTTTCCAACAATATACCCCATGACTCTTCCATAGGCTTTGTCAGCTCTGGAATAGCGCTCAGCCAGGAAGCTGGTAATCGCTTTGTAGTAGTTCACACCCGCTTCATTGGTGATGTTAGGGGCAAACACCGTACCCTCTGGAGTGCTATCGGGATGGATAATATCTTTGTTGGGAGAGTCCGGATCATCCATTCCAGTCCTGTACATGATCAGAATTGCTGTTACCGCCATTCCGTTATCCGTCATGGATTTGATCTGGTTGTCTAGGTGGCTGATAGAATCCTTTCTAAAATAAAAGGTTTTCCCTTCAAATTCATAAGGAATGGAGCCGGCACCATGATCGCTCAAGGTCAGCAGTTGGTCATAAGCAATGTTGATGGCGCCATGCTGAACCCCCAGACGTTCGGCATCTGCAGGAAGCTGTACCTGCAGGCCCTTGATGCTTTTAGTGGTCGTGTAGGGATCTGCATTCGTGGCAATAATCTCCGGATTGGTCACGTATTTTGGGGTATCCGCCAATACATACTCACCGTTGCCATTTTTCAATACAACTACGAATTTGGAGTAAATTCGACTGACATCATTCTCAACCACATTAAAGCTCAGGCTAAAGCTCCCGGCAGCCACACCTGTCGTAAGAGCTGCCATCGGGGCATAATCTATGATCTTTTCATCCGCATATACCGGCAGTTCAAAGACCATGACTTCCGCACCCGGGTTGCTGCTCAGATAATCGGACTTCACACTGCCGCTGATAGCAATCGTAGTTTTATCGCTATCAACCGCAAGGCTGTCGACCTTCCCCTGATACGTATAGGATTCCAGGTTTTGCAGCGAAAAATTGATCTTATCAATATCCAGCATCGTATCTGCTTCAGTTGCTGTCATGGGTGAAATCCGAATTTTATCGATCTTGTCGCGCCATAAAGGGCTGGTCATTCCAAAATCATAATCGGTGAAGACCAAAGCATCCGCTATATTGAACTGCATGGACTTTTCTTCATCCCAGGTCTGGTCCTGATCGGTAATCCATGCCATTTTCACCTTGGCAGCTCCCGTATTGTTCTTCATACGGATGTTGATAACATTGCGTTTTGATGCATCCAGCTTCAAGCTGGATGATTCGAGATAGGTATTTGCCGTATCCGTAACCGTATATTGAAGGGAATGATTGTTGGCTGTTACAGATACCGCAGCCGTTCCTCCCACTGCTGAAAACCCTTCGGTACTGCCTTCAACATTGAAATCAAGGTTAGCAATCCGGGTAGCACTCAGATAGTCCAGTTGCAGTCTGCCATCCCAGAAATCATATCCAGGGTCTCCTGGAGACATCCCTTCAAGGTTATAATTTTTCATGTAGGAGACTTCTATTTTATTAATACTGTTTTTATTCGCCCAATTATGGATATCAAAATAAATCACATTCCATCTGTTTGCGGTCATGGTAGAGATGGCTTCATAAGTATCTGCACCGCTGGTGAGTGTCATTTTGATATAGAAGTCGTCCAGTTTCCAGCCCCATACATCCGCAGCGACCGCAACAAAATTTGCATCTGAAAGGTCAAGAGGAGAATCGAATGTCCGGTATATCGTTCTCCATTCGTATGCCTTCACTTGTTGAGGTACGATTTCCAACGCTCCCACGCCTTCATAGGGAGAACCCGGAGAATTGAGGAGTGTAGTCACATTGTTAATCTCGTCTACATGGGTCCCGACAGTCCATAAGGCTGCCTGATCCGATGTATTGAAATCATTGATCACTTGCTGCGGATAGATTGTGCTTCCTGTATATGAATTCTTGACCGTAAGTGTTGGATCGTAGGGTCCGGCAAACACATGGATTGGAGGAGTTAGCAATTGCAGCAAAATGGAAGCGATTACAACAAGGGAAATAAAGTTTTTTCTTCTGAACATTAAATGTAAACCTCCTTAAATGGTCATTTCTATATATGGCTATCAATTTAGCTCAGGCGGACGGGAATCGAATGATCAGGATACAAACGTATACAGTCGACCAAGAATATTGAGACCGCTTACTTGATTTAACGGCAGGATTTGCCGCTATCTCATCACAAATATCATTTTTCACAAGGATAACGGCAGCGATTGCCGCTATCGATCCAATTATGCCTCGAAATCATTAAGAATTCTTTGAATAACGGCAATTAACTTGATAGCCGGATTTGTATATAAAAAGAGTAAGCAACATCAAGACTAGAATGCGGCTTGCTCTTGTTAAAATTTAAATAGACTTCCATCTGTTTAACGAAAGACGGTAATCAGTTCAACCCCGTCCAAGCCGCACTTCGCGACGGAATAGCGATGTCCAGGCGGTGGGCCTTCGGCCGGTCCGATCTTCCACATATAAGGGGATGCCAATTTGCAGGGTTCGCCCGCATGGTGAGGTCCCCACACGTTCTGCTGCGTGGCGGACACGATCACGGAAAGCTGGTTGATGCCCGGCGATAGGCTGGCCGTTATATCCGTATGGGCTCCCCCCATGTGAAGCACCGCCTGTGCGCCGTCGTTCACCCGAACGTGAGCAGCTGAGCCTTGCAGCCCTTCCATCCGCAAATAGTAACGAGTAGACGAAAGATCCCCTTCTTCCACGACGACCGCCTCCAGCTCGTATTCCGTTTGGCCGCCGTAAAACGGCAAGCCTTGAACCGTCCAATCGCCGGCTTCGAGGGCGGGCATCTCCGCATGGATGCGGAAGCCGGATTCGACAGGCTCCACCCCGAAATCGCCGAGCAAATAGATAGGCTCTAGTTCAAGCAACGGATGGAATGCGGGCGCGCGAAGCGCAATTTCGTTAACTCCGATGGCCAGCTTGCCGGTGAGGTCGAAGACGCCAAAGACACGGTCCATCCAGCTTTCCGATTCGGAAAAGTCTATTTGCACTCCGTTAACTTCCAGCCGGTAAAATTCGGCTCTTTCCACAGCCAATCTCGCGCGGGACGGAACAGAGGCGGCTTCAAGCCGGAACACCGCGTTGAATCCATCGGTACGTTGGCTTAACGCCCGATCCAGTACTCTTCGCTTGTATTGCACGCTGTTGTCCCAAGGATTCGTGTCGAATCCATTTTCCTGGAACAAGAAGTGGCAGGCGCGCTGAACGGAAACGCCCTTCAACTCCTTATGACGGCTGCGCACGTCCGCGTAATCGAGAATGAGCGCATTCTCATTAAGCGGAGTTATGCGACGGAACGCTAGGCTGCGATGCTCTTCGTTTCGCGCGTTCGGGGATGGCCCCGCCGCGGCATCGAGAGTCAGCCACTCGCCTATGTCGCCAACCGAAGACGCGCCATTCGTGAGCAAGAAGAAGTACGAGTTGCCCTGCTCTAACAACAACTGTTGCTCGCCGGTTACCTCATTCGCCGTGCCTCGCAGAAGATCCAACCGTACAGCTGCATTTTCGAATAAAACTAGCGAAACCATCTTCGGTTCCGGCGCGCTATAGGTCATGAACAACATCCGATCACCGTTTGACAACACCCGCGACTGAACCGCTAGACCTCGAACTACCGCCATTGCCGGAGCAGCGGCTGCATCTCCGATTTCAGTGCCAATTTCGCGCAAGGCGTATCCGCAGCGTCTCCGGCTCTCCCCGCCCCACCTCTCGAGGAGGGCAGCAACGTTCGTGCTCTCCCAAGCCGCTGGTTCCCGATCCGCCAACTCTCGGACTGCCATGTTCCTCTTGCCGTCCACGTAACCCGGCAGACTGTCGCCTAGGACCCAAACGATACCGCCCGCTTTGACATACTCAGCTAACAGCTTTACAGTTGATGCCTTCACGGTTTCCATACCTGCCGGAAGCACGACTTCGTCGTAAGAAGCAAGGCCGACCGTCCACTTGCCGTCCGCTATCCTCCCGTGATTTGCCATGATCTCCTCATCACCCAAGTCGTAGTCGATTCCGGCATCCAAAAGCTGCTGCAGAAGATCTTTATAGGCTGCCACCATCTCTTCGAAAGGCTGTCCGGCCGAATTCCACGATGCCGTCGCCGGGTAAAGGAACGACGTTTGGGTCGGGTGCAGGAGGAGAACCCGACGATCGGGCTTACCCTGCGTCAGCGCCAGCTGCGCACGGGCGAAATAATCGTTCATCTGGCGCAGCTCGTACTGCCAAGGCAGGCGCCAGTCAAAGGATTGAGGATGATCGCGCTTCCTCGCTCCCGCGAGCGATCCTGCCGTCAGATGCGGATTGATAAAGTTGATGCCGTGAACGAGCAGCCAGTCCCCAATCCGCTTGTAATCCTGCGTCGATGAATCGAAGCCTCCCGCGCCGAATGCCTCGCATAACGTTCGATGTTTACCGAGTTGATGCGAAACGCTGGCTGCCTCTCGCACCGTGACGAGAAGCGTATCCGTCCCGTCCTTCTCCAATGGAGAGCAAGTCAGGAAGTCGATGCCCGGCCAATCCATATATTCATAGAGCGACATGACGTTGGGAGAGAATCGCACCCACGGAATCGGCCATTGATGCTCAAGGTAATGCCCTGTGAACGCCAAGCCGTTAGACTCGCACCACTTGGATAGGGGAACGACGTAATTTTCTTTCCACAGTTCGTACATGACTTGGTAATAGTCATAGCGAACCTCTCTCGCTTCACGCAAACTTCCCGTCGCATCTTCGATCTCCTGGAAGAGCAGCGGCAAGTGCTCGATCAGATCGTAGCCGGTCCGGTCCGCGAATTGCGCCGCGAACCAGTAGGAGAACGGAATGGCCACCTCGTCCGGACGAAACAGGTTGCCGGGCGAAATTTCCGGTTCGTCGGTAAAGACGGCCGGAATCGTCGTCCCGAACCGGTCGCCGAACCGGTCCTTGTAGCGTTCATGGGTGTTCGAGATAAACACGCGGGCCACTTCCGGCCGCAACAAATCCACGTACGCGAAGCCTCCTAGCCACGAATTCGTTTCTGCCGGCCGCCAGTCGTACACGGCGAACGATCGGCCGAAGCTTCCCCATTCGCGCACCGGCAGCCCGGAGAGCGATTTCGTCAGGCGGATTCCGCCTTCCGGCGTTCGTTCGAAAGCGTAAGCCGCGATAGGATGTCCCGGACTGGCCAAGAAATGTTCGTTCGCGTAAGGAAGATCTCGGGCGTCCACGTTCTCGTAAAGCGTCTGCGCAGCGGCGCGGCTCAAACAGTCGGGAAGCTCCGCGGACACGTGCCCGCCGCCGAAACCGGACGGATACGAATTCTCGTCGTAGATATACAAGTGAAGTCCGAGCTTTTCCGCTTCATCCAAAGCTGCCTTGAACAAGCCGAACCATTCCTCGCCAAGGTACTCGTTAACGAGACCGGGCCGGGGGTGAAAGAACCCTCCTCCCATCCCCATCGTTTGCAGGTGCGCGAGCTGCTCCCTGATTTGTTGCTCGTCATGTTCTCCGTTAAGTACCCAGAAGGGCACGGGCCGATACTTCGCCGTTGGATCTTTGTATTCTTTAAGCCACTCGTATGGGCCTGTATCCATCTGTGAACCCTCCTACATTTTCAGGGCGCCTTGCGCCATTCCCTGGATGTAATATTTCATGCCGAATGAAAATACGAGGATCAACGGCAAGGAAGAAATCGTATATGCGGCGAACTGCACTCCTTTGTCCGTAATCCCGAACTGCTTCGTAAACTGAGTAAGCCCTACCCCGACCATCTGCATGCTGCTGTCCCTGATCGTGAGCAAGGGCCATACGTAATCGTTATAAGTGCCGACGGCCTGCATGATGAAAATCGTGGCGAGAATCGGGACCGAAAGAGGAAGCACGATACGCGCGAACACCGTCCACTCCTTCGCCCCATCGATGCGCGCAGCTTCGAACAGCGAGCTCGGCACCCCTTCCATCGATGTACGGCACAAGAACGTTCCAAAAATTTGCCCCCCTGCGGCATGAGCGATAATGATGGCCAGCGGAGTGTTGGTCAGCCCGAGCTTCTCGTACCAGACGTAGGCAGGAATGAGCGTAAGAACGGCAGGAACCATCATCATGGCCAGCAGGAGAATGAACAGGAACTCTTTACCCGGAAACTCCTTCTTGGCAAAAAGATACCCCGATACAGCGGACAGGCACACCACTGTCGTGCTCGCGCCAGCCGAATACAGAATTGTGTTGACCACATACCGCCAAATACTGGAGAAAGCCTCCGCGTAATTTTCCCACTGCGGGGGCGAAGGCAGCGACCAGAAACTGCCCAGTATCTGAGAATTGCTCTTCAAAGAGCTGTAGAACATGAACAAAATCGGAACCAAAGTAAGAACAACCAGCAGCGCAAGGCACAGGATCAGGATGAGCTGCCTGAAGGAAGCTCGGCTGAACATCGCGCCCCCGGATGGCTTCGAAGTAGTCATGGCCATTTTAACCCCCTAATCCCGCGAACTTCGCAGGAACTTCATGTTGATTACCGTAATAAGCAGAATAACGAAGAACATCGACACTCCCAAGGCAGAAGCGTAACCAAGCTGGTCGAACTTGGTAGCGGCGTAGTACATCTGCAGAGCCGGCACGTAGGTGGAATCCATCGGCCCGCCGCCCGTCACGATCAAGATTGCGTTGAAATCCTGGATAACCCCGATCAGGGTAAGGATGATCAGAAATTTGAACTGCCCCGACAAAAGCGGGAGATGAATAGACCACACGATACGCCTGAACTTAGCCCCGTCCATCTTCGCCGCCTCGACCAGTTCCTCGGATATGCCAAGCAGGCCGGAATAGAGCACCAGCAGTTGTAGAATGCCAACGAAAGGAAAACCGATGAAGAGAACGGACCATAGGGCTGTTTTCGGATCGCCGAGCCAGGCATGACTCAAGCTTCCAAGACCTATCGCATCCAGAAAATGATTGATGAGACCGACGTTGGGGTCGTACAGGTTTTGCCAGATCAGCAGCATGGCCACGATGGGAATGACCATCGACGCGACGAATGCCGTCCGGAAATAATATTGAAGCCGCTTGCTTTTCAGGTGATAGATCAATTCGGCCACGATAAACGGCGGAACGATAGCCTTGATCAGCCCCGTCACAATCAGAATGCCGAGGTTGGCGATCCCTTTGGTTACGTATTCGTCCTCCAGCATCCTGCGGAAATTCGCCAGGCCGACATAAGTTGAGCGGCCCCCGGGATTCCAATCGTACAAGGAATGATAGAGTCCCGAAAAAGCGGGTACGTACAGAAATCCGATCAACAGGAAGAAAGCCGGAAACAAGGAGAGGTAAATCCACTTCGCTTTCCAGATTCTTCGGAACACGGAGAGGCGATCGTATTTCTTCAGCACAAGGAGCAAGACCGCCAAGGCAATAAGCAAACCCGCCGCGATTGACGCGTTCACGTACAGAGCTTTGCGGGCGGCGGACTCGGCCCCCTTCACGACGGACTCCACGGAATAGTGGTGAATTTGCCCGTTCTCCGTTCCCCCGTAAAGGTTGCCGGCTTCGGAATCGAAGGCAAGCTGAGTCGCAGGGGCGTTTACCTGGGTTTTCCAGAGCACCTTGCCTTTATCCGATATTAAGTAAAAGTTGCCCGAGTAATCGGCCGCACCGATCGTCCTGCCATCTGCGGTTACGTCCACGTCCTTGACGGAATCCAGTACATCGACCGTTCGTACGACTTCGCCTTTAGCGTTCAGGACGATCAATCTGGGCGTCGTAAGCCCGACGACGATTTCCCCTTCGCCAGTAACCGCGATGCTGCTGATCGTTCCGTCGATGCCGATCTTGTAGAGGAGGTTGCCTTGTCCATCCATCAAATAGGCGTTCTGGTCTTTGCCGCCGACCGCGATAAACTTGCCGTTCGGGGCTACGGCTGCGTCCTCGACGCGGAACCCAAGCTCCGTCTTGCCCTTTACTTTCCCGCTAGCCGTATCGATGAGCAGGAGATCCGGGCTATTCTGAACGGTGACGGCGGCGATCGATCCATCCGTCGAAGCCGACACCCCTTCTACTCGCTTTTTAAGATTCAATTCCCATAGCGGGTTTCCATTCAGATCATAGGCATACAGGCGGCGATCGTCCGACGAGACGAGCAGCTTCTCGTTCCCGATGACACTTACGCCGGTCACAACGTTCTTCGCTTCGATATCCGCTATTTTCTTTCCCTCTTGGTCGAACACGTAAGCATGGGCGTCATAGCTGCCGACGGCAAGCTTCGATCCATCCGCCGACAACGATAGGGACGTGACAGCTTTCCCTTGATCGAGCGTCCAATTCTCCTGCGCGGACACGTTCATTGGCGCTAATAACACGAACAGTCCGAGCGACGCCAAACCGAGTTTCCATCCGTTCCTCATGCGGTCATCCCCCTTTCCTGTCTGAAACGGAGGTCTGCACGGACTTCTGACGCCCGTGCAGACCTTGGGTTTATTTTCTCTCCGGCGGTTTGCGTTCCGGTGTATCCAGATCAGCCGGCTCGAGTTTCTTATCCTTCAATGCGGCCGGGAAATGCTTGTCGACCGAAGCCTGGTACTTCGTCAAATATTGATCGATCGTGATTTTGTTTCCGAAATATTGCTGGATGAGGCCGACCCACTCCTGAACGGACGGCTGGAAGTCCCATATGCCGCGGGCGAGCGAGTTGTTCGCGCTTGGGAAGCCTTCCGTATTTCCGATCGGCTTGAAGTTCGCGAACGCTTTGGCCATTTCTTCGGGAAGCTCGATATCTTTCAGCGCCGGAGAGCCGGCAATGGAAGCATCCTTGCTGTTCTGAATGGCCGTTACGTATACTTTGTAACCTTCCGGACTAGTCAAGTACATCATGAAATCGATGCCCAGCTCCGTCTGTTTCGCATCCTTGGACACGAGCCCGTAGAATCCGATCGGAATTTGAATCGTACGGGCTGGCGCCATGACTTCAGGCCCTTCCATCGAAGGCATGTTGAAAAATCCGTATTCGAATGCTTTGGCGCCGCCCTTCGTACCCGATTTCTTCTCGTCCGCCAAATCCTTGGGCAACTGCCAGTAGGACCCCGGGGTGCTGAGCATTGTTGCCGCTTTGCCCGTTAGGAACAAGCTGTAAGCCTGCTCGGAGTTGACTCCGAAGAAACCCGGTTCCGTGTATTGGAAAAGTGTTTTCAAATTTTCCATGAACCCTTTCCATTGCGGGTTTCCTTCGATCTTGAACGGTCCCGTCTTCTCCTTGATCGCTTTCCACACGCGGACGTCGTTCTTGGTGACTTGGCTGTTCGAGTCGTTATAAGGATCCGTCGGGTCAAATTTCCATTTGTCGTCCAAATCCGCTACAAAGTTATAATCGCTAGGCTGAGATCGGACAACATTGACCGAATCCCTCATATATTGGTCGCCGTATACGCGGACGAGCCATCCTGCTTCCCCGCTCCACATGGAATTGGAATTGCCGGCGAGCGCAAGCGGTACGAAGCCCGCTTCCTTGATTTTCTTGAACGCTTCGATCAATTGGTTAAAGGTGGTCGGAGCCTCGGTAACGCCCACCTTCGCGAAAATTTCCTTGTTATAGAGCCATACGATCTGCACCGACTCGAAGTTGAGCGTGTACAGGTGGTCGTTTTCTCCCATGGCATCAAGGTTGACTCCCATCGTGCCAAGGTCGAGAGTCTCTTTCCATGCCTTGCCGGAGTAAGGATTAGTCTTCTCGAACCAAGGCAAGTAATCGACGAATTTACGGTCATTCTGCAAGCCGGCCACTTCGTTGATGACCGCAAGGTCCACGTCCGGCGTTCCGGCGGCGAACTGCGAGGTCAGCCATTCTTTGTACCCTTCAGCCGGCTTGTTGTCAACGGTCACTTTCACGTTCGGATGTTTGTTCATGTAGGCTTCCGCTACCGCGTTCCACACCGATGCGGACGCGTTCGGCAGCGAAATCTTGAGCGTGCCCGACAGATCGGGAGCGGCCGAGGCCGACTCGGACGGCGATGCCGATTCCGATACGGAAGGCGCTGGCGAAGGCTCCTTGGAAGCGCTATCAGCAGGTGACGACGAAGCATTGCCGTTTCCTTTGGAGCATGCTGCTACCAAAGAGAAAACAAGTGACAGGCATAAGACGGCTAGCCATTTTTTTGAGACTTTCATCTGACCTCTCCTCTATTAAAAGTATACTTACACTATATAATATATACTTTGATCAGGGAATGTTCAAGAGAAAAATAAAAAGAAGCGCGATTGCTCGCACCCCTTCGCCAAATCAGGCGACATCAAATTTACGGAATCCATTCCGCCGTGCTGTCCCGGATGATCAAGCTAGGCACGATTTCATCCTTCTTGAAGCCGGATGCTCCCCCGTTTTCCCAATCCAATAACAACTCGACAGCTCTTTTTCCAACCAAATACGTGTTCTGATTGACGGTAGTGAGTCCGGGATGGACAAAGCTGCTGACGAACAAGTCATCGTACCCAACGAGGCTGACGTCACCCGGAACATCCAGCCCTCTTCGTTCCGCGGCATGCAAAGCTCCTATCGCCTTGAAATCACTGCTCATGAATACTGCGGTCGGAGGCTCGTCCAGATCCATAAGCCGATCGAAACCTTGCGCCCCCGATTCGGAATCCTCCTTAACGCCTTCGATGACGACGACTAGAGACGGATCGAAGCCTACTTTGTACTGCGAGAGGGCAAGCTTGTAGCCTTGGAGACGAAGCGAAAATTCTTGGTTAATCTCCACAGGGGAATTCCCCGTCAGGACGATGCCTATGCGTCTGTGGCCGATGGACAGCAGATGCTGGGTCGCCAAGTAGCCGCCCGTCATATTATCCACAATGACATAAGGGATTTGAAGATGCGGGAAGTAGAAATGGGCGGTTACGAATCTGCGGTTTTCCTGCTTCCAGCCCGCGACGATGTCGGCCGATACGTATTCCGTTTCAATCGGAGTCGGCAACAGCACCCATCCGGAATGATCGGCATCCGGCGGCAAGCCCCCCTTCTTCTCAATGTCCCACATCTGGAAAGCGACCTGATTTTCCTCGCATTTCTCATGGAGACCGCGCAGTAAATCGCCGAAAAAGCCATGATTGAATAGCTCTATGGGGATGGTATGGTACACCAAATAAATCGTATGAATCTTTGATTCCTTAGCGTTTGCTCGGTCCATATAATCTTTGTTGATGAAGGAGCCTTTGCCCCTCACACGGTAGATCAGCCCTTCGCTGGCCAGTTCCGTCAACGCGCGACGAGACGTAATCTCGCTCGTTTGGTATAGTTTGGCGAGTTCGAGCTGAGAAGGGATCGGCTCTTCGCCGGATATTTCACCCTTCATGATTTTCTCTTTGAAATCATCCACGATATATTGGTACATAGGACGTTTATCGATTTTAATGACGATGATCGCTCCCCCCCGTTACACTCAAAGTATACTTTATGAACTCAACTTTTGCAAAGCTATCCCGTCGATTTTTGTTGAGATGATAGGAAAATAGTAGGGCTTCTCTAAAACATTCCTCCTAATGAACGCAAAAGTACGTGAACAAGGAGCCTATCTCCCCAATCCACGTACTCTGTCACCTTATAAATTCGTTGAAGCTAACTCCCGGGCTCATTCAAAACTACTTTAATGGCCGACACTTGACCTGGATACGAAGTAAGCACGAGACCGGTCGTCTATGCCTTCACCTCTTTGCCGATAAGCGAGGAATCAAAAATCGACGATATTTCTAGTCCATCCGCGAATACTTTGCCGTCCTCCGTTAGACCGACCCAATCCGCGACCGGATCGTCCGAATCCCCGTTTTTCTCCTTCTCGTTAATGACTAAAATCCGATTTTCCTCCGTGTCCACATCGGTAATCTTTCCCGTAACGTTGGGTTTTCCCGTGCAGCACTCCAAGACGGAAAGCTCTAAAGGGAACTCCTTGCCCGCAAGCTCGAATAGCGACTTCTTAAAAGCCCCGATATCCGCCTTCGATAATATGCGCTCGAAGTCTCCGAAACTGCGGATGACTATCTCAATCGAGTCTTTCCCGGCACCGGACGATTGGAGCGCAATGGACTGTCGGCGTCCGATTTCTTTCCAATGCTCGTTTATCGTTTGCTGAATCGCCTCTAATCCTTCTACCGGACTTGATGAAGGCATTGCATTCACTTTCGCCGATTCAACCGTTGGAATCGATTGCGTGTCACCGACGTTTTGGACGGAATTACAGCCAGTCAAGATGAGTACAGCGCATATTAAACACAACAAGCTTTTCATGAGTCCCTCCGCTAGTAGGGTTTATTTTATCTACTTAACGGAAATATCCACCAATATGTTGCAAAAATGTATTCCTTCACCCGATTGTATCATCCTACTTCCCCTGGACCGTATGACGAAGCAGAATCTCGTTATCTAGATTGAGATTGTTCGTCCATATGAATTTCCCTTTGCCGAACTCATCGCGGAAATTCGTATATTCGCTCTTGTTATCTACTCCGACGGCATCTTCCGAGTAAGTCCACGCGTTCGGCCAGGTCGAGTCATCGAAATCCACGGCAAACCAATTGTCCGGAATGGCGAAGTGGGCCGCATAACAATTTGCATCGCAAGCTGGAGGCTCGGAATAGTTCGAAGCGGCGCGCACCTCTTTCCCGTCTTTAATCTCAATGACGACATCCTCTTTGCTCATTAACGGTGCAATGTAATAATTTTGCGCTTTCCAGCTTTCATCCGTTACGGTTCCGTCGCTAAAAACGCCAACGAAACCTGCATCGCCGAAGTGGTACTTATTCCCGCGGTTATCCTCCGTACCGACACCCAGGTTTTCCTCCCAATCTACCGCTTTTATCGCGTAAGTCATTGGATATTTAGCCTTGAACCGCACGATTGAAGCGTTGAATGGCGTGAAGGGAACGGGGTCCTTAGCCACTGGCTTACCGTTCACGTATAACTCGAAATAATTGTCCGCAAAAATATAACCGGTGATGATCACGCCGTCCGAGTCGATCTCAACCACTGGAATGGAATACAAATCGACGTCCGCAATGTTTTTGTACTCAACTCCCGTACAGCGATTCGATAAATCCGAAGCATCGTTCAAAGACAAGTTCACATTCGAAGGCACGACCCACTTCGATCCGTCCTCCGATGTTATTTCCCCCAATGCGCTCACCCGTCCGCCTTTACAGCTTACAATTCCCGGATTCGTCACCTTCGCGAGACCTTTCGTGAATCTTACTCCTTGTAAATTACCCGTTGCGGAGGGGGGCGATTTCGAGGATGAATTCGATTGCGGGGACTTTGTCGATTGAGAACCCGTCGTCGCCGATTGCTCTTTCAGCGGGTCAATGTAATAGTACAAAACTCCAAGAACGATGATTCCGATTAACGCCGCCAACTTCAATTTCATCATTTTCTCCCCACTCCTAATCCCTAATGAGGTTAATTTATTCTAACAATAAGTCAAGAAGATGTCCGGAGCAGACATCTGCCTGACACACTGGCGATTTATATTGGTATAATTTAGAGGATTGGATACACTGAGCCTCTTACTTGGAGGATGGATCATGAAAACGATTCTGATCGTCGAAGATGAACCCGCGATTTCCCGCGTTTTAGCCGCATATATAAGGAAAGCCTCATTTCATTGCGTCATATGCGCAGATGGCCAAGAAGCTTTGGAACAGTTCAAAGTTGTTCAACCCGCGCTCGTTCTCCTCGACGTCATGCTGCCGACAATGAATGGCTGGGATGTATTAAGCGAAATTCGCCGTTTAAGCTCTTGTCCCGTTATTATGCTAACCGCCAAAAGCGATATTAGCGATCGCTTGCATGGGTTGAACGAAGGGGCTGATGATTATATTTCGAAGCCTTTCGAGCCTGAAGAAGTGATTGCCCGGATCCAAGCCGTGCTAAGAAGGCCAACGCAATCCTACGTCACCGAGGGATACAAGCATTCCGGAAGCATGAAAATCGACTTTAAATCGCGAGCCGTTTACCTAAACGGGGCAAGCTTGACGATTAATCCAAGGGATTTGGGCCTCTTCTTGTTCCTTGCGGAGCATCCGAATCAAATTTTCCATCGTGAGCAGTTAATCGAGAGAGTATGGGGAATCGACTATGAGGGCAGCGACCGTGCGGTAGATCTGGCAATCAAACGGCTGCGCAAAATACTGCTGCACTGGCCTCCCGAAGAAGGAGAAATCAGAACGCTGCGAGGAACGGGATACCAATTTTATGCCAGCCAAGGCGGTTGAACGGGAAACAGGGGGTTATTTACCATGAATAAATACTCGTTCCGGTTTCTTTGGATTGGCCAATCCTTCGCCAGCCTTGCCGACGTCCTGTACCTCGTCGCTTTGATCACCCTGCTGTACGCGGCAACCGGTTCGGCCACGTACACCGCGATGGTCGCTTTCCTGCGCTGCTTAGCCAATCTCATTAGCGGGTTTTTTGCTCCGTTGATCTTGGATCGGTTCCCGCTTCGCTCTCTGCTCGTTTACGCCCAATTCGGGCAAGCCACATTGCTGTTAGGTTTAGTCGTTCTCTACTTCGCGCAATATCCCGTATCCCCTCCCATCATACTCGGATTCGTGATCTTGATCTCCATTCTCGAAGCCTGGATTTCACCCGCCAAAAATGCCATCGTACCCAGACTCGTCGACGAAAATCAGCTTGTCAAAGCGAATGGTTTGCTCGCTACCGTTGATCAGGGAGTCCGGCTTGCCGGCTGGTCTTTGGGGGCGGCGGTATTCGTATGGCTTGGCGCGTTGCCCGTCTTGTGGCTGACCTTTGCTCTCTTCGCACTCTCCGCGGTTGCGATGACTCGCATACGGTTATCTGCTACGCTGCACCCTGAACAACCGGAACTCCAATCGACTTGGCACAAGCTGCGAGAGGGCTGGGTCATTCTATGGCGCTTGCCCGTGCTGCGAGTGATTTCCGCATTAGAGATCTTGGAAGGTCTCGCAGGCGGTATTTTCGCGGGAGCCGTCATGCTCGTCTACGTTAAGAATGTCCTCCACCGCGGCGAAGATTGGTGGGGATTCATAAACGCTAGCTTCCTTGTCGGCACGTTAGTCGGCGGACTTGGCGGTATCCTATTATCTAGGTTCGTTGATCGCTGGCTTGGCCATACGATCATGTTCGGCTCCCTGATCTTCTGCGTGCTAACGTTCAGCTTCGCCTGGATTCCGATTCCGTCAGCCGCTCTGATTCTCAACTTCCTTATGGGGCCAGCTTTCCAGCTGCGCGATATCGCCCAGCGTACCCTATGCCAGAAATGGATCGAGCCGGGCAAGCTGCCTCAGGTATTTTCGGCCAAAGGGACTTTGGCTTTCGCCACCTTCGGCATCTCATCCTTACTTATGGCAGGCTTAACCGACCTTCTCGGCGTTCAATATGCGCTCACCGTGTCCGCGACGTTATATGCCACATGCGCGATTATAGCGGTAGGGAATAAAGCTTTGCTGCTTGCGTCGTCTAAAGCATAGGTTGAGTTTCTAGATAATTATTGCTTAGGAGTAAGGTCAATCTTACAAATGAGCTAGGTAGGAAGCAGTCGGGAGTTTATACGAAAATGAAGGATGCGAGAAGGCAAAAAAAGGGGGGGGCTCTCTGTATTTGACTTTAAGAATTTTTAAAATTAATGGGTGCCTGTAGGCCTTAGCTCCACTTCATATCCCAACAGTTTCAATTGGTTCGTTAAACGCTCGGTCATTTTTTCGGTCGGGATTTGAAAAATAGACGGTTCGATGTGTTTATACTCAATTCGATCCTTTAGCATTGCGTAGGCGATTCTGAGTATGAGATGCGACGTGGCGACTGCGGCCTTTTGTTCGCCTCGACGTTTTCGTATTCGTCTAAAATATTCCCCGATACGACTATTGCTCTTGGCGTTGGCCCAGGCAGCTTGACATAGGATGCTTTTAGCGTGTTTGTTCCCATTACGTGATTTGGCATTTTTTTTTATTCCGGCACTCTCATTGTTGCCCGGACATACACCAACCCAGGATGCCAGCCTGGCATCAGATGGAAACTTCTCGGCAACATTTGGGCTAATTTCAGCCAGAAGCGTTATCGCGCCGATTTCTTCGATGCCAGGAATCGTGTCTAACAATCTCACCTCTTCGTGATAAGGCTCTACAAGTACCTGAATGTTCTCTTCAAGCCGCCCAATTTTTGCTTCGAGAAAGGTCAGGTGCTCCATGTGATACTGGATCATCTCGCGGTGATGTTTCAGCAGTTTACCGTTCAGCGCATCCATTAGTAGGGGGACTTTACCTTTAAGCCGGGCCTTCACCAGCGTGCGTACTTCCGCTTCCTCCAGCACCTCACCGTCGATTAGCCTGTTTAACAAAGCACGCCCGGATACGCCGAACAAATCGGTGATGAACGAAGTAAGCTTGATGTTGGCATCCTGAAGAATCTTATGAATCCGATTCTTCTCTGCGGTTGCATTTTGTACTAGTTTGCGGCGATAACGGGTCTTGTCCCGAAGCTCACGGACTTCTCTCTGAGGAACCATGCTCGGTTCAATCAGTCCACAGCGGTGGAGTTGTGCGATCCACTGTGCATCCCTGATATCGGTTTTGCGACCGGGCAAATTCTTGATATGCTGTGGATTGGCAAGCACTAGCTCACACGTAGACTCTAGGATGTTCCACACGGGTTTCCACAGTACGCCTGTGCTCTCCATCGCTACATCCCGGCATTCGTGTTCCTCCAACCAGTCCTGTAGTTCCAGCAATTCACGCGTTGTTGTGCCGAAAGACTGAATGATAGGAGTTGGTTTGCCCTCCAGGGGTCCTGTAAGAATACAGGCAACAACATTCTTCTGATGCACATCCAAGCCAGCACAAACTTTTCGAACCGCATCCATCTCAAACACCTTCTAACATAAAATTAGAACAGACCATGCAGCTAAATTTAGGAGAGTTTATACGCGTCTTTGGCAGACAATGGGCGGCTCTCGAAACTGCAATAAGACAGGTTACTCGACGGATTAACCAATACTCCACCGTCTTTTGCTCTGTTCTATTCTCTTTTTTCCCAGTTTGCGAGAAGAATAAAAGCATGCGTACGTGCCCATTTTCATTCATGGCGGTGACGGTAACGCGAAATAATCGATTAATTCCTCAGGAGAGGGCCCAATAGCGGGGAGTTAGACGAAAAAACCGAGTAATTCTGGTTCAGCAGGCCCAATAGCGGGGAGTTAGACGGAAAAACCGAGTAATTCTACCTCAGCAGGCCCAATAGCGGGGAGTTAGACGGAAAAACCGAGTAACTCTGGCTCAGTGGGTCGCACCAACCGCGCGTAACAAAGCCAGGCTTTTATGGCCGGTAGATTTATAGCTCTTAATTTAATGCCGGTGTTTGGTTTTCCGAACAAATAAAGAGACTTTCTCCCGGGTTAATCCCATAAGAGAAAGCCTCTTTTTTCTGCTAATCCGTATCCGGATCAAGCTTCAATTCAAGAGATTCATCCCGATCACATACGAGAAAACCATCTATTACATCTAACCGGGCTGCCTGAATGGAGGATCTTCGGGTTGCATATGATTGCTCTTGTTCGACTTGATCCAAAGCCCCCTTGCGACCCGGATGCGTGAAATAGAACACATAAGCATTGTCTCCCTGTACCACCACATCCGCATGTAATCCGATCGTTTCGTCGTCTTTCCTCGTACCCGGCCGATCAAGAATCATCCCGTTGCGCTCCCAGGATTCCAAATCATCGGAACGATAAACCCCCTGCCCTCTCCATTCGTCAACAATCATCCAGTAGGTGCCTTTGAAGCGAAAAACGTTAGGTCCCTCATGCCCACGACCTTCAATAACGGGTCCAACGACCCGCCATTCGTAGAGGTCGTCGCTGTCCGCCGCATAAGTAGCGGAACCATTCGCCTCATCCTTGTACCACATGCGAAATCGCCCATCCGGCAATGGGTAAACGCAAGCATCGATAACGCGATCAGAGCTGAGCTCAAGCTTCGAGACGAAAGTCCATTCCAGCAAATCGGGGCTCGTATAATGATAGATTTCACGCTTATGTCCCGGCCAATCATGAGGAGTGCCCTGGATGTAGCTGACGTACATGTGATAACGATCGCCGTGCCAGATGATTTCGGGAGCCCAGAATGTATTACGGCCCCATTCGAATTCCAGTCCGGTTAGCGTTCCCCGGTACACCCAATTAGCACCGCCATCTGAAGAAGAAGCGACACCCAAATCGGTCCCATGAACCCATGCGAAACGGGGTCCTTCCGCCGTCGCCCTGCGGTTCGTGTAAATCATCCACCACTCCGCGGCCTGCCGATTCCATATCAGCACGGGATCCGCAGCTCCGTCATAGATCGGATCTCGAAATAACGGTGCATTCATATTCGTTTCCTCCTAACCTTTAATAGCCCCGCCTACGATGCCTTTGACGATTTGTTTTTGCATGACAATAAAGAAAATAAAGATTGGAACGAGCGAGATGACCGTTAACGTCATGAACATCGGCCAATTCACCGAAAATTCGCCTTTGGCTTTATAAATTTGCAATACCAACGTCGCTTTGCTTTGAGAGTTAAGAAACAGCATCGGCGCCAGAAAGTCGTTCCAGATCCACATCGTTTGGTAAATAATGCTCGTTACCGTAATCGGTTTAAGCAGCGGCAATATGATGCGCCAGAAGATGCCCCATACGCTGCATCCATCGATCGTCGCCGCTTCGACCAGTTCCTTAGGAATCGTCTTCATGTATCCCATCATTAGGAAAAAGACGAATACGGCTCCGCCCATATATAAGATAACTAAACCGTAAATTTTATTGATCAAGCTTAAATCGGTCATCAGTTGAAACAACGGGATCAAAGTCGTCTGGAACGGAATCATAAAGCCCGCAAGCAGGTAAACAGTGAGGCCCCGATTCAGCTTGTTGCTATTAAATACAACCGGGTAAGCAGCCATCGCGCCGATCAATACCATAAGGATAACCGACGAGATCGTTATTGTCGCGCTGTTCCCCATACTGCGAAGCAACGGAGTCTCCCGAATAACATGGGCATAGTTGGAGAAAATCCATTCCTTGGGCAGGCTCATCGGACTCGAGGCCGTCTCCTTCAAGCTCTTGAACGTATTAATGATAATTAAATAAAACGGAAAAAAAACAACGATTCCAACGGGAAGCATCAGCACGTCGAGTATCCAAATCCGTTTCGGAGCGCTGGTCATCGGTTACGCTCCTCCCTCTTCTGCATGAAGGTTACTTGGAAATACGCGATTAACAAAACGATTAAGAAGAATACGATAGACATGGCCGAGGCGAGTCCGTACTGAGTTTCGGAAATCCCCCGGAGCACGATGACCTGCGTAATCGTATGCGTCTCGAATCCAGGTCCGCCTCGCGTTAAGGCGAACGGAATTTCAAATACTTTCAGTCCGCCGGTCAGCAGAAGCATGACGCTAATCGTCATCGCAGGCGCTAACAAAGGGATCGTGATATGACGGATCTGCTGCCATCGGTTTGCTCCATCAATTGCCGCCGCTTCATAATAATCCTTCGGAATCGATTGCAGGAACGCAAGATACAGTACCGCATGCCATCCCGTCGATGCCCAGGCGGCTACGACGATCGTAGACAATTTAGCCAATAAGGGATCGGAAAGCCATGGCTGTGGTCCAAGATTAAACAATTCCTTCAATACTTTATTGAATACGCCCGAGGAAATAGGAGCCAGAATGAATCCCCAAATATAAGCAAGAAGCAAACCGCTTGGAATGGATGGGAAGAAGAAGATCGCCCGGTGCAGCTTGCTCGTATAAAATCTCTGGTCAAGTATCAAAGCAAGCGGTATGGCAAGCGCAGTAATCAGCATGGTGCTAAAAAATGCGAATATAAGCGTATAGGACATACCCGATACGATGGCATCGTCGCTGAAAATGAGATCATAATTTTTAAGTCCGACAAAGTCGTAAGCCTTCGTATACCCATCGAAATTCGTAAAGCTCAGCACGAATGACTTAATGAGCGGATAAATACTAAATAACGTGTAGACGATCAGGATCGGAAGTATGAATATCTGAAACTGCAGTTGGCGCATTAGCCTGACCACATGGACCTCCTTCCGGTTAAGGGAGGGTAGAGGGTTATCCCTCGCCCTCCGTTATCCTACTTTTATTTATTTTCCATTTCCTTGAATTTCTTGTCGAGAGCTTGCGTCACTTCTTCCGGCTTTACCTTGCCTACCGCCAAATCCTGCATCGAAACGACGAATTGGCTTCTTAGAGCTTCCTGATGTCTCGGCCATGAGACCATCGGCAAATAGACTTTACCGGCCATCAGCCCGTTCTTATAGGCATTCATCATCGCCGGATGAACTTTGCCTTCGTACCCATTCGCCGTGATCAACGCCCCCGTACCCGTCTCGAAATCTTTCAAGCCTTCCGGCGAAGCCAAAAATTGCAGGAAGAGCAGGGCTTCATCTTTGTATTTTGTTTTGGCATTAACGGCAAATCCAACCCCCGGAGCTCCCGCAAAGTAGTTGCCGCCCGACGGATCCGGTCCGGGAACAGGCATCATATCGAATTTCAAATCCGGGTTCGTCTGTTCCAACGTATTGATGTTCCAAGGTCCGCCCGGGAACATAGCTACATTACCAAGCGCGAATTCATTCACGATCTGATCGCCCGAAAGTCCAATCATGTCCGGCGTAAGGATTTTATTGTCGATTAGATCCTTTTTCCAGATCTTGAATACTTCCGTCCACGTGTTGGAGAAGGTCGTCTCTCCAGCGAATATCTTGGCATCGATATCCTTGTCCTTAGATAGCTGCAGGTTGGCGAATAAAGAGTTGTGAATCGTCGTGACATCCTGCATGTTGTCGTAGAGAGGGATAATTCCGGCTGCCTTCAGCTTTAAGCAATCCTGAATAAATTCATCCCAAGTGTTCGGAATTTCGGCGATGCCCGCTTTCTCGAATAATTCCTTGTTGTAGAATAAGCCTCCGGCCCATCCGGTTTGCGTAAAAGCATACGTTTTGCCGTTCTTGCTCAGCATCGGTTTATTTCCGTCTACCATCGCGGACATGAACGGTTGATCGGTTATATCCAGAGCATAACCCCCGTCAATAACTTCATTGCGGTTTTCCGCAGCTATGATGAAGATATCGGTTGCGGAATCGGATAACAGCATCGTTTGCAGTTTGGCGATATAATCCTTAACCGGAGGTGCGGTCTGAAAGTCGAATGAGATGTTCGGATATTTCTTAGTGAACGCTTCCATTACGGGCGTCATTTCTTTTTCGTTGTTCCATGATAGAATACTCAGCTTTACTTTTTTATCGGAGCTCTCTTTAGAGCCCTCTGTGTTGTTAACGCTTCCAGAAGATTCCGCATTATTTCCGCCTCTGCAGGCCGTAAGCACCATCGACAAGCACAACAGCAAAGCGCTGCCAAACCAAAGAAACTTCTTCATCTCGTTTGTTCCCCCTGTTTTTTGTTTTGTAAGCCCTTTCAAAGTTGATTATAATCTCTGTTCGGAGGAGCATGAATTCATTTTGTTGCGTGAAAACTTGTCAATCGTTGCGTATTTCATCTTTTTGAATTTTATCCTTCGTCGTGCGGTAGTCTTTAGGCGAAATCCCATAGTGCTTTTTGAAGGCCCGGCTGAAATGACTTTCGTCCGCGTAACCCGTTCGTTCCGCGATCTTGCTATTTTTCCAATTCGTTTCCTTGAGGAATGAAGCAGCCTGTTCCATACGGATCCGGGTAACGCAGTGCCAATAGTTCTCATCGAACTCTTGCTTAAACTCCCGGCTCAGCCGATATTTATCGATGCCGAACTGATCCGCCACGGTCTGCAAAGATAAATCCGCTTCGCAATGAGCGTCGATATAACTCTTGATTCGACGGATCACCTCGACCGACTTGTTCGGACTTCCAGCAGAAAATAGGAAAACATCAACCTGGTCATTCATATAACGCTGCAAATCGTCGAATAACCGGTATGAGCTTCTCAGTTCAAGAACCGATGGGGCTCTTTGGGGCTATACCGGTATCGGCATGAAGGAAAATGAATAATAAACGATGGCAAACTCCATAGACAAAATCCGGATCCGCCCTCTTCATCCGCAGCTGATCAAGCAATTCGTTCATGCTGCTTCCTATGGATTCGGGACTATACCCGCCTCTTACTTTCTGTTCGAAAGTTTTTTCCAATTCATGAATGGCCCATAGATGGCTATTCTCCGCAAAAGAAGGTTCACTGTATTCCAATACGGCTTCAGGCAAATAAAAAGAGAGCTTGGAGGAGTTGATGCTTTCGGCCATTCGCCTCGGGAGAGCATCCAATTGAGTTTCTATTCGGCTTATTCCCATTGATACCGCCCACTCCGGCCGAAGCGCTCTCCAGGCACCAACCTTATTTTCGCACCAATCCCGCCACTCCTCATGCAACATCTCTACTGTCATTCCTAGCAGAAAAACATACTCCCCGTTACTCTCTCGCAGCAAGAATGAGTAAGGAATCCTATTATCACTTCCCCATGCTAGAAGCTCCGACGTCAAACCCGCAGGTAAATTTCCGCTAATTGTCGATACCGCATAACTTACGATTCCATACGTCGCGAAAGCTCCCCTTAACACGCCTAAACAACTCTCTGAAAAATCATTCGTATGCCCTGCTTTTTCGAGCTCCCGCACCACTGCCGATTGCAAATCGGATCTGATTTCCCGAATGAGTTCACGAATCGTCTCGATAAGCAATTGACCGTCCACAGGCTTTAACAGATAGTGGGCGACGCTAAGCCGCAACGCATCTCGGGCATATTCGAATTCGTCGAAAGCACTCAAGATGACGGTTTTCGGTTTTTTGGGGAGTGTCTGAATGTTCCTTAGCGCATCGATTCCATTTAACTCAGGCATCCGAATATCGATAATCAGCAAATCAGGCAAGAAGTCCCTAGCAATATCCGCAGCTTCTTTACCGTTATAGGCATGTATGACATTCGTAATCCCCAATAACTGCCAATCTATTATTTTATCCAAATAAGTATGCAAAGACATTTGATCATCCGCTATGAGCAGCTTCATGTATTCCATCCTTTCCTCTCATCACATCGCATTAAGACTGCCTAGGCAACAATACATATACTCTCGTTCCTATTCCGGCATGGCTTCTGATTCGAATTCCGTATTCATCGCCGTATTTCAGTTTTATTCTTTGATCCACATTGCAGAGCCCGATATTATCGAGTGGAATGTCCGTCAGGCGCAATTGGCTAATCAGCCATTCCCGTCTTTCCTTGCTCATACCTACCCCATTATCGACGATCGAAATAAGAATCCCTTTTTTGACGGTCAGAATATGGATCCTAATGCGAGCGAATTTCGGATTTTCTTCAAAACCGTGAACAATGGCATTTTCGACTATCGGCTGAAGCATTAGTTTAATCGTTTTGGATCGCAGCACTTCCGGATCGGGAACGACATACTCAATATCAATGCGGCCGGCAAACTTCTTGTTTACGATAAAAAGATAATCCTTAACGTTCTGCAGTTCGCGTCCAAGCTCAACCGTTTCCTTGGAGCCCTTCATGGAATAGCGAAGCAAGCTGCTTAATGACAGCAACAAATGATTGGAATCTTCGGCGTTCCCGCAAACGATTTCCGTCTGAACCAATTGAAGCGTGTTAAACAGAAAGTGCGGATGGATCTGCGACTGCAGCGTCTTTAGCTGTATTTCCTGCAGGGCGATTTGCGAAACATAGTTTTGTTTAACCAACTGCTCGATTCGCCCAACCAGTTCTTTGAATCTATCGCCTATCAGATTCAGTTCGCGGTATTTATAGTTTTTGGGAACCACGTATAAGCTTTTGTCTCCCATATTATCGATGGTTATCAACAGTCGGCTGAAGGGTCTGGAAATACGGAGGGTGATGATAACCGACAAAAGAGTGTTTAGAATGAGACACAAATATAAAATACTTCTCAAGTTAGCCCTCAGTGAGTCCGATTGTCCGCGGATTTCCGCCATCGGAATCGTTGAAACGAGCCTTAAGCCCTGAACCGCCGTCGGATGGAAAATAACGAGCCGTTCTCTGCCCTCTATATTGGATACAAAGCTGCCCGAGTCTTTCTCGAATATTCGTTGGATTCCCTCAAAATTCATTTTGTAGCCAATGCTTGTTTTGTCCTGATGAACAACGACCGTTCCGTCCTCGTCAATCATGAAAATATTTTCGTCATTCTGATCCGATGTAAGTTCAAACAAACCGTTTATTTTGCTCAGATCCAAATTCGCGACAACCGCACCGATTGTGTGCTGGTTGAAATCTTTAACAGGCAAGGCGATAGAAAACGTGAATTGGTTGTATTTGGATACATTAGTACGGATGTAGTAATCCTGTTTATGAAGATTTAAGGTAATAAAACCTTTGTTCGGGTTAGCGGATACTGCTTTCTTGAACCAGAGTTGCTCAACAAAGGGATAATCCCACAAAAGCGTTTTGCGGCCGTCCAGATTATTCAGATAACCGTTGTAGCCTAAAATCAAGACGTCGCTTATTAAAGATTGGAAAGAAGTCACTCCCGCAGCAAGAACGCCAATATTGCGTTCATGTTGGATTCGTTCCTCTACGCTGACTTTATTATCAGGCGTCATAAGCGCAACAACGGAATAATTCCCCGCAAACTGAACGAGGGGTCTTTTGGCTTCCTCAAGGCTAAAATTAAATCCGCGTGCCGCCTGTTCCATTACTTTGTAGCTTGAGTCCGTAATCTCCTTCGTCATCGTGTCCGTCGAATCCCGGATCGACACGATACCAAGGAGGAACAGTAGCAACAGATTGATACCCAGGTAGGAAAACAGCATATTTCGAATAATGGATCTTTTCCAGAGCTGACGAAACATGTACTTCGCTACCATATTCGACTCCCCCCGTCCATTTAACTTTAACAAATGACGAGACACAAGTGATACTTATAATTCTGAAGAAGAATGAATAAATGGAAAACTCCCGTTAATTAGATTGAATTGGCGATGTTTTTCCGAATTTAATGGATAACTCCTTGTGCTTCCTCTCGTTTTAGCCCATACCCACCGATTACCTTCATAATAACGGGACAAATCCAATTACTTTCCCATCGTGACGTTCAACCAATAGCGTTATGGTAGAACGTTATTCCGGTATAAAAGGGCGTTCTTGCGATGTCTCTTTAGCCGATTTAAAGCGGATAATCCGCTCTAATCCTACCCACAGTGCCTCTTCGGCCGATTTAAAGCGGATAATCCGCTCTATTCCTACCCACGGAGCCTCTTTAGCCGATTTAAAGCGGATAATCCGCTCTATTCAACTGTAGATGCTTCAATTATGGACTTGACCAGCCAGAACCGTTATCCATGACAAACTGCGAAACTTCTTGCGCTTTCTTGCGCTTTCTTGCGCTTTCTTGCGCTTTCTTGCGCTTTCTTGCGCTTTCTTGCGCTTTCTTCCGAATTTCCCCGAACTTCTTCGAAGCATCTTTGGACGATACAAGTTGATCAACGTTTAAGCTAGGCTTCGCCATTGTACTCCCAATCGCAAAAAATAAAGGAAACCTCGTTTCCTTTATTGACACCCTGTGGATTTATAGCTCATATAAGCTTATAATTTCTTCAAATCACTAGGAACGGGGAGAATGAGGATGAAGGTTGTTATTCTGGGAGGCACGGGGAATATCAGCACGAGTATTGTCAGGCTGCTGCTGAAGCAAGGGCACGAAGTTACTTGTTACAACAGAGGTAACCACGCCGAGGCTTTGAAGGAAACACGGATCATTATCGGTGATCGTAAGGATAGGGAAACGTTCGAGAAGACGATGCGCAAAGAGAAGTTTGACGTAGCCATAGACATGATCAGCTTTACGAAGGAAGATGCGGCCAGCAGTATTGCGGCCTTTCCGGAGATCGGGCAGTTCATCCAATGCTCGACGGTCTGTACTTATGGAGTCGATTATGACTGGCTCCCCGTATCCGAGGATCATCCTTTAAGGCCCATTACGGATTATGGAAGAGGCAAAGCGGATGCGGATCATCTGTTGCTGGAAGCCTATCACAGGGAAGGGTTTCCCGTTACGATCATCAAGCCTTCGACAACTTACGGACCGAAAGGGGGTTTGCTCCGTCAAGTTGCCTGGGATTTCTCCTGGATAGATCGTATCCGCAGGGGAAAACCGATAATCGTCTGCTGGGACGGAAAAGCGCTTCATTCATTCCTTCATGTAGATGATGCCGCCAAAGGTTTCGCAGGCGTCATCGGCAAACAGCGCTGCATCGGCCAGACGTATAACCTCGTCAATCGCGGTTTTACCACTTGGGAGAACTACCATCGTACCGCCATGAAGGTATTGGGCAGGGAAGTGGAGCTTGTTGGCATCTCCTTGCAAACGCTGCTCTCTCTCGACAAGGAAAGATTCAGTATTTGCAGCGAAATCTTTGCACACAACGACTATTACAGCTCGGACAAAATTTTTCGCGACGTTCCGGAATTCGTTCCCGCCGTTTCTCTGGATGATGGCATGCGCCAAGTGATTGAATACATGGATCAACAAGGACATATCCCCGACTCCAGCCTCGAAACGTGGGAGGATGCGATTATTCAAGCCCACCGCGAAGCCTTCGGATCCTAGTAGCGGGGGATCGTTATCCGATAAGCTTTCGGAGAGATTCCCTCGAATTTGTGAAACGTCCGGCTGAAATGGGAGATGCTGTCGAAGCCGAGCAAGTCGGCGATTTCGGTCAGCGTATAGTTGGTTGCCCTCATCAGTTTTTTGGCATGGTTGATCCGCAGCCTTTGAATGTATTCAACCGGACTGAAGCCCGTTAATTCGCCGAATCTGGACGTAAAATAATTGGGACTCAAATTGATGGATTTGGCCAACTGGGGAACGGTAAGCTTGTGGGCGAAAAACTGGTGGATATGCTCGACCGTTTGGGCAATATAGGGGTCCGAAATTCCGATCGAATGACGGTTTTCTTTTTCTTGATACTCGTTCCGGTACAGCAAGGTCAACAATAACTGCATGTTGGCCCGGGAAGCAAGCAAGTAGCCCGGTTCCTCCAGCATGAACTCCTCGGTCACAGCGACAAATACCTTGCGGATCATTTGGGGATTCTGGACAACGTTCAGAACCGGCAGATCGACTTGCGCCCGGCGATAATTTGCTGCCCCCGTAAGCCGCTCCTGTTCTCTCTCGAAATCGGCATAGCCATGAGCTTCTTCCCGTACATCCGAAATATTGACGTTATAGTGCACCCATACATACTTGGCCATTTTATCGACCCGCAACCGATGAAGACAATGAGGCGGCAAATTGACGAGCATGTCCTTCTCTACCTTGTATTTCCCGTCTTTCAGAATGACTTCTACCTGTCCTTCAATAACCATCATCATCCAGTGATAGGGAATGGCCCGAAAATAGGAGCGCTGCGTCTCATCGTATTCCAAACAAGGTTCGTGTTTGCTTGCCTGGGTCGGACAAGCCCATTTGTGATCCCGCACTTCCCAACCTACGTGGTGAATGATCGGAATCATCATACTCAACTTGTCGATGAGTTCACTCTTCATATGCACAGGTTCTGACATCCGCTTAACCCCCATCATGTTGTCAGCCGACAAAACCGCCGGGCTGGAATCCTCCCATCGCCCGACGGTTCACTGCGTCTACTTCATTGATTATGTCTTGAAGATTTCCAAATTGTCAAAGTTAGCGTAGGACCATGCGCTGCCCGCTTCGCCGTACAAATGGATTTCGAGCGACGTATTCGCACCGCCCAGCGTGACGTTCACCGAGATCGGAACCCAGGTGCTGCTCGTCGTCGTTGCAGATACGTCCGCCCCGCCGTAATTTTTCACTTCTAGCTTGGCATTTCTTCCCGAAGCTTGCGCCCAAACCGTAATTTTGTAGGTTGCGCCTGCCTGAAGCCCCGAGATTGTCCGGTACAATCGACCTGCCGTACCGACCGCATCGAATACGGTGGCGTAGTTCTGGGAACCATTCACGGCAGCAACGCCAGTAATATTACGGGTTCCCGTAAAAAGAATCGTTGGGTCGCCATTGCTAGCCCACTTCGACCAGTTCACGACCTCGCTTTCGAAATCCGCATTGGGAACCGTTGCGAGATTCGTAATATCGCGATCGGCATGCAATTCGGGGATTTGAAGAAAATAAGTCGAGCTCCCGTCCGTCCTTAGCTTGGTCGCCTCGAATTTCACGTACCTTCCCGCTTTGGGCGTACCGAGCGTGAAAACTTGCTCAGTCGTGCCGGCTGGGTTATTCGTTACGGATACGACGGCCGTTCCCCAGCTGCTTTGATTATCGCTGACGTACACATTGAAATCTTTCGGGACGGCCAACCCGTCGCTGCGGGGAGTGAATATGATCTTGGTGATTTTATCGCTTTTTCCCGTATCGAGGACGACCGATTCCGTATAATTCTCGCCCGGGTGACCCGCGCTGACCCACATGGACCCGGAATGATTGTCCATGATGTTGGAGACGGGGAAGTTCGCGGTGTCGAAATGGCTGCTTGCACTTGCACCGAACCGAAGCACCCGATCATCGATATTCGTTCTGGCGAAATCGCTGCCCGCGATCATAATGTTATCCAATTCCACGACTCCGGTACCGTTAAAATTCAATTTAACGAGCGCCAGTCTCTTACCCGAAGTATTCCACCCCGTACTTCCCGACATATCCAATACGTATTCCCGATACACGGTGTCGCTCGGCACGATTTTGAAGTCTTTATATCGATAGCAGCCGGCATTGTTGTCCCCGCAATAACTGTCATCCATTAAAGCATAGTGCACTCTCAGCGTATTTGCCGAAGACTTGTTTTTCATTCTTACGATTACTTTATCTTTAGCCGATAGATCCAGACTGATGGGACCGTATGTTCTGCCGTTGGAGATTAGGTTGTCCGTTCCCGTTAAATCGAATATCGCCCGACCGGCCCCTACGCTTGTCGGTGTCACTCCGTTTTGCCAAAACCACTTTTGGTGATTGATACCATTGAAGTCCCAATTCAAGTTTTTCCTCGTCGTGAAGGAATACGGGCCGTTGGAAGCCACGACGTCTCCCTGACTGTTCACGGCCTTGACCGTCCAGTAATAGGTTTTATCGGGCTCCAGAACCATGCCGTAGTTCCAAGTGTTAAATGAAGTCTGAATTGCCCGGTACGAGGTTGCATGAATGGAAGTTACGATCGGGGTGGAAATTCCCGAATCGTACTGACTAAGCGACGAGCTTTCGGAAACCGTGAGAATGTAATTGTTGGCATTCGACGATGACTGCCAATTAAACGTAACGTTCTGTGGATCCAGCGCAAGCGAACCATTGGAGGGAGAGCTCAATTGGAAGGAGCCCGGCGACGAAACGGAGTCGGGAGTCCCGGACATCGTTACCCGCGCCAAATCCCAACTGTTGGGATCGGTTGTGCCCCAGTTAGCCGTCTGCGCTCCGAATCCGATAAACCGGCTGCCCGACGCTTCATGCAAATTTCCGGAAACGTCCCTGTACCATCCCGGATTGTGATTTTTATAATACCCCGTAAGGGACTGGCCGATATGACCGATATAGGACCAGTCATTGTTGTACAATGAGCTTCCGTTTGTCCGGAAAACGTGCATCTCTCTGTCCGACCGCTCTACCCCGTCGATATTATCGGCTTCCTGATTTTTGGTCGTCAAATACCATTTGTTTTCAGTGGAGGAGTAGGCCAGATCGCCGGTCGTATCCAATCCGGAGAAGGGCAACCTGTACGGATTGCTGAAAGCTACCCCGTCCGTAGACGTACGCACGATCGTTGCGCTGTTTTTTCTGTGATCGTAGTACGCTAAAGTGACGTTCGATCCGCCGGTGCTATAGGCGGACATCATGCCCACGCCGTAATCGTAATTAGAGTCCGGGTTGGTCAAAATGGGATTGCCGGCATACTTCGTCCAAGTCACTCCGTCGTTGGAGAAGGCAACTCCGATTTTCGTGCTGGTAATGCCAACGTTCACTTCGGCTGCCGCCCCGTAGTACATCGCATAAGTGTAGCCGGAACTTCCGACCGTCCAGTTTCCCTTAATGACCGAAGGGTCGCATGTATGGGTTGTCTCCCACGCGGCCGTCGGAGACAGGACGATTTGCGGTGTGGAGAAGGAACCGCTGCCTACTTTCGAAGAATAGAAAATGCTGTCGCCGCCGTTCAGCCCTCGGCCGCACCACCAAATTTTGGTCGTCGTCCCGTCAACGATCACGGAAGGAGCGTAATCATAGGAGAAACCCGAACCGTCATCCCTTGCGATAATAATTCCGTCCGACGTAAAAGTGTATGATGCAAATGCGCTCTGTCCTGCCAGCAGGACGAGCAGGAATGTCAAAAATATAAACCTCATTGCAAGCCTAGTGCTCATGAACCGACACCTCCGCATAAAATGTAAACGCCTTCATTTACAATACTAAGCGGATTATTGTACGGTTGATTTACCATATCCTTTGATTTCTTTTCACTATTCTCAGCTCTTTTCCGATAGAACGTCTTCCGAACACGCTTGTCTCGCTTGTCAGGATAGACTATATTGTGTGGTAACAGGATGATTGAAGGAGCGTGACCGCCATGTACCGAGTACTAATTGCCGAAGATGAGATTCTGGTCCGGGTCGGGCTGCGCAATTCGATCGATTGGGCAAAGCTGGGGATGGAAGTCATCGCCGCGGTGGCGGACGGCGCGGAAGCATGGGACGTCTACGTGAAAGAAAAACCGGACATCATCATCACGGATATAAAGATGCCCATTATGGACGGGATGAAGCTGATTCAGCAAATTCGGGAGAAGGACGAGCATACCAAAATCGTCATCTTGACTGCCCTTGAAGAATTCGATCTGGTTCGCCAAGCGATTTCCCTCGGAGTAACCGATTATATGCTTAAGCTAACGATGACGCCGGATCAAATGGAGAATGTGCTGCTCAAAGTGAAAGAAAAGATGGTTGAGCAGCAAAGACGTACTTCGGCCATTCCTCCCTTGAATGAACAAGTATGGCTGGAAAATCTGATCAAAGACTTCATGTTCCGCCAATTATACAGCACTCCGGAGTTTACCGAGCTTCTGAAACAGACGAATAAACAGCTGCCGGATCAGAAGCTGCTTATGATGGTCGTTGATGTGGATCATTTCCACGTGCTCCAGAAGCGCTTCAACGATGAGAACGGCGATTTGATCAAGTCCTCGTTGCTTAATGTGCTAAATGAAGTTCTGATGATGTACAACCGAGGACTTGTCATTCATATAGAACCTTGGCGTTATATGCTCCTGCTGAGTATGCACGATCTCCACAGCGAATTAAAAATTCAGCAGCTCATCGCAGAGATGGCCGGGCACATTCAGAAAGTAATGAACACCTTTTTCAATGTTACCGTCACATTCGGAGTCAGCCCCATGCGCAACGGATTTCAGCATATTCCAAAGCAATATGCGGAATGCTTGGAAGCACTGGCTTACAAATTCGTGCTAGGCGGAGACCGGCTGATCCACAAGGCGGAAGTTCGGATAGATGCGGTAAATGACCTTGTGGAGTCAAAGTTGGATAAGCTGACGAAACATAGCGCTCTCTTCGGCGATGAAAAATTTCAGAAACAATGGGATTCCAAAATAAAGGCGTACCTGCAGCGCGACAATCCGCATGACCGGAATGCATTAAACGCGCTGATGACCCAGCTTCTGCAGCTGCCAGTAGTGTATTTCGCGCTGACGGGATCTGAAGCCGATCAAATCGCATTTGCGGCCCACGAGAAGCTGGCAAGCAGCGAATCGCTGGAAGAAGCGGTCTCCGCTATAATCGATGCGATGGATCGGTTGGCCAGTCGGATCAAGTCCCGCCAAACATTCAGCAAGGCGGTTGCCGACGCCATCGAGATCATTCACCTCCATTACAATGAGGAGCTTTCCAGTTCCGACCTTGCCGCGCAGGTGTCTATGAGCACGAATTATTTCGGGACGTTATTTAGAAAAGAAACCGGCCTAAGCGTCGTCGATTATACGAACAGCTATAGAATCGCCAAATCTATGGAACTTATGAACACGACGATGATGAAAACTTACGAAATCGCCCATCTGGTCGGCTTCTCCGATCACAGCTACTTCAGCCGGGTATTCCGAAAGGAAACTGGGCTGAACCCGACGGAATACCGCAAACGCCGTGACTCCGTTCTGGCGCAAGGAAACAGGCCATGAGCGCCCTATCCTCTCTCCGACGCAAATTCGGTGCGCTCATGCTGCGGACGCAGCTGCTGCTGACCTTCTTGTTGTCCAGTCTGCTCATTCTTGGGCTCGGTTCTGTTTTCCTGTATGTGAATTTGCTGGAAATTCTCCAACATCGGAATGAGGAATCGACTGTCCGGAGCTTCCGGCAGGTGGAACGCAATCTGCTGGATTTCCAGACGAAGACGGACAGCCTTTCGAAATCGTATTTTCTAAATTCAGACTTCGAAACTTTCCTGAACGACACCGAGAAAAACGAATATCGCCGCATCCAATTGGTTCGCTCCATCATGCAGACAATGGCGGCGGACGTGAGAAATTATCCGTTCCTGCACTCGATCTTCATTATTACCAAGGATGGCAAAACCATCGGGGTAACGTCGTCAACGAGCTACGCTTCGCTGCAGCCGACGCCCCGCCCCTTCCAACAATCCCCGATGAATCTGGAAGCCGTGGAGCGTTATCCGCGTCTCGTCTGGGCAGGGGGAGGACGATCCGGTCCGTTTGAAACAAGCGTGGCGGAAAGAAAGCAGCCCGGCGCGGACGTGCCGATCATATCCGCCGCGCGCGCAGTGAAAACCTTCTATCAGTCCGTTCCAGGCGGGACATTGGTTTTCAACCTGCTGGAGTCTTCCGTTTACGACACATTCGGGGATTTAACGGACGATCCGGACACCCGCATGGTGCTGCTCGATGCGAATGGGACCATTATTTCCTCCAACGACAAGGCAGGCTTGGGGCAGCGCCGTTCCGATTTGGATCAAATGACTGGCCAATACGGCAGCTTTATTACCAATATGGACGATCAGAAACGGCAGTTCATTTATTACCGATTATCGGAAACGGGCTGGCTGCTCGGCATGGAAATGCCGCTATCCGTGTTTATGTCCGATATCTATACTCTGCGTTGGACGCTAATGGTTGTGTTATTGATCAGCCTCATTATTGGCGGCGCGTTTTCGTTCTGGTGGACGAGAAAGCTGACCGGGCCTATCTACACGCTGCTTGCCGGGATGAGAAATTTGAAGCAAGGACATCTCGGTACACAGATCGCGCACAGACCTTCGAACGAACTCGGCATCGTCGTGGAAGAATTTAACCGGATGTCGCATAGCATCAGCGAACTCGTCGAGGAGAACAACCGGATCGAACGCGGCAAGAAGCTTGCCGAAATCAAGGTGCTGCAATCCCAGATCAACCCTCATTTCCTGTTTAATACGCTAAATACGATTAAATGGATGGCTATCTCCATCCGCGCCACGAACATTATGGAAACGATCACTTCACTGGGAAACTTGATCCGCCCGATATACAAGAGCACCGTCCCGATCGTGCCCTTGCGGGAAGAGCTCGATTATGTCCAAGATTATTTGAAAATCATGAATACCCGCTACGGTGACGGGATACATTTAATCGTGAATATCGAGGAAGCCCTTCTCGACATTACGGTTCCGCGGCTTATCGTTCAGCCTCTCATCGAGAACGCGCTGCTGCATGGCTTGGAGCCGACCCGTTTTCGGGGAGAAATCCGGATCGAAGGCGCCCGCACCGATGGCGATATGCTGCTGCATGTCCGCGACAACGGCTGCGGAATCCCCGAGGACAAGCTAACGGCGCTTCGCCTTAAGCTGGAAGACCCGGAAGAGCGAGACAATGTTGGCCTATCCAACGTTCACCAGCGACTGCAATTGCATTATGGATTGCGTTACGGTATCGAGATCCAAAGCGGACAAGCAGGAACTTGCGTAACGCTTCGGCTGCCTGCAGTCCCAAAATCGTAGAATAGTACCAGGAATAAGATCGTCCTGACCGCGCACGTTGCGGCTACTGGGACAAAACAACGGGGACCGCGGTGAACCCGTTGTTTTTTGCATTTCAGAGGGTTGCCCGGGGCGCTACAATAATCATGTCTTATCAATCAGAGTTCTGCACAGAAAGGGGTTCGTTCATAAGATGAGCAGAAAAATCGTCTTGTTGTCCTTGTTAGCTGCCTTCGTAACCGGTCTGATCGGCTGCAGCTCCGGTACTTCAAACAATGGCAGTTCCGAGAGCGCAAGCGCAACGAATGCGGAAAAGAACATTACCCTGACCGTCACATCCTATCTGAACAGCGAAGAGCGCATCAAGATGATGGATCAGACGATCGCCATTTTCAACAAGAAACACCCGAATGTCACGATCCAGCACAGCGCCGATGGCGGCAATTACGAACAAAGCCTGAAGCTGGCATTTTCCTCCGGCGAAGGTCAGGATATCGTGTATGTGGACGATGCCAAGCAGCAGATGCTGCAAAAGAACAACTACCTGATGGATATTACGGAAGATGTAAAAAGTCGGGGCTGGCTGGATAAGCAAGTGTCCGGAGCCATCGAATACAACAACTTAAGAACGCCTGACACCTACTACAGCGTGCCGTTCCTGATGGCGCCTGTCGTCGTGTTTTACAACAAAAAAATGTTCGAGGAACTGAATCTCACGCCGCCGACTTCCGTCGAACAATATAACGCCATTCTGGAAAAGGTTAAGACAGCAGGCAAAATTCCGATGGAAAATGCGGGCCTGAACAATTTCAACCTTATGTGGAGCGTATTCTCCCTGCTGTATGGGCAAGTGGACATGAAGAACGTCAACGACTTCTATTATTTGAAGGGCGTCAGCAAGCCGCTGGAGGATGCGATGGTCTCCTCCCTCACTACCGTGAACGATTGGGTTAACAAAGGCTACTACCGGAAAGATATGTCCTCGATCGATTACAATGCGATTCCGACTTTGTTCGCCAAAGGAGAAACCGCAATGGTCGTGGACGGTGACTGGAACCTGCCTGCTTACAAGGATTTGGACTTCCCTGTCGGCGTATTCGCCTTCCCGGTTACGGACAGCAAGCTGCCGAACACCATCGTCAATTCGACGGACGGCGCCTGGGCGCTTAACGCGAAACTGACACCGGAGAAGAAAGAAGCGGCGCTCGACTTCATCGATATCTTCATGGATCCCGAAGTGGTGAAAATCTGGTCCGAAGGCGGTCTTACTTCCAGCATTACAGTGGACTCTTCGACCTTTAACTTGCCGCCGCTTAAGCAGGAGCTGAACGAGGCCATCAGCAAGACGAACATCGGTTTCTATTTGGATGGCTCGCTGCCGGGCTTCACCGACGTTGTCGTGAAAGAGACGCAAAAAATGATGCTCAAGGAATCCACTCCGCAAGAGTGCTGGGACGCCATAAAAACCGAGTACGAGAAGCTGAAAGCTCAAGCCCAGGCCAAATAACGAAATAACGAGCAGCCGTATGAATTAATGGGGCGGCTGCTCGTTTCCAATGCGAGGTGAATCAACCTTTGAAACCGCTTATAAGATCAACCTTGCGCAAGTCTACGGTCGCTTATCTTTTTCTGCTGCCCGCCTTTTTCTTCTACCTTTATTTTGTCGGCTGGCCGGCTTTGCAAACGTTCTATACGAGCTTAACCGAATGGGACGGAATCGGCCCCAAAACTTTCGTCGGCTTCCAAAATTACATCGATCTGTTCTCCGTAGAGCCGACGTTCTGGATCGCGCTCCGAAATACGCTGCTGTGGGTGCTTGCTTCCGCTACTCTCCCGGTATGGCTCGGCCTTGTCGTATCCAGCATGCTTGTCCGCGGCAAAGCCCGGTTCGGCAAAGGGTTCCAGCTGATTTTCTTCCTCCCGCAGGTTATCTCGATGGTCATCGCGGCGGTTATCTGGAAATGGATCTACGACCCGACATTCGGTCCGTTAAATGTCATCCTGCGTTCAATAGGGCTGGATGCATGGGCAACGGGATGGCTCGGAGATCCCAAAATCGTCATGTTCGCTTTGTTCATCATTTATCTGTGGCAAACGTACGGATTTTGCGTCATCATCTTCACCGCGGCTATTCAGGGGGTCGATCCCCATCTGTACGAAGCGGCGAAAATGGATGGCTGCGGATCCGCGGGACAATTCCGCTACATTACGATTCCGGGTATTCATCAGGCGATCACAAGCGTGGTGGTACTTATGACGGTTGGCTCGTTCAGCATTTTCGATCTGGTCATGACGACGACAAACGGCGGTCCGGGCTACAGCTCCTACGTCATTTCGTATTACGTCTATTACCAGGGCTTTATACAAAACCGGGTAGGCTTCGGTGCGGCGGCTTCGATCATTCTGACCGTATTCGTGCTCGTCGTCACGCGCCTGATCATCTATGTCAGGGAAAGGGACAGGTGATCGGAATGAGAAGCTTGGAAGGTTTGAAAAAGACGCAAATGTACGTGTTTCTAACGATAGTCGCTTTGTTTACGGCCGGACCGTTCATTCTCGTTCTGAACACCTCGCTGCGAACGACCAAGGAAGTGATCAAGAACGGCCCGTTGGCTTTGCCTTCCGCTTGGGCCTGGAATAATTACGTACACATCTGGAAGGTCGGCAACTTCAGCACGTACTTCAAGAACAGCGTCATCGTCACCCTCATCGTAGTCGTCGTTTCTTTGGTTATCTCGATCATGGCGGCATATGCTTTCGCCTATCTGAAGTTTATCGGCAAGGAAATGTTGTTTTTGCTCATCGTGTTGGGGTTGATTATCCCGATCGAGCTCATTATTATCCCGCTTTTCTTCAACTTGAAATCCATATCGCTGCTGAACACCCGGTGGGCGATTATTATGCCGCAAATCGCTTTGAGCGTGCCATTTACCGTATTCCTCTTCCGCGGATTCATGAAGGACATATCCGCTTCGTTGCTGGAGTCGGCCCGAATGGACGGATCGACTGAATTCAAAAATTTGATCTACATCATCATGCCGCTCATGACTCCGGTTGTGGTGGCGGCGGCGATCTTCGCGGTACTGGGCACGTGGAACAACTTCATGCTGCCGACCATACTGATCCGTAATCAGGATTTGCTCACCTTGCCGGTGGGGCTCAATTATTTTCGCACGAAATTTACGATGGACTACAGCATGGTTGCCACCTCGGCGATCATCTCGGCGATTCCGACGATTTTAACTTATATCCTTTTCCAACGAAAAATCATTACGGGTTTGACGATGGGCGCTTTGAAAGAATAACGACTTGATTACAGGAGGCTGTTTACTATGAAAATCCATTTAACTCCAGAAGAGTTGTCCACAGGGATACTAGCACCGGAAACGTTGGCCCTTGCGGTCGAACAGGTGAAAGCAAACGGTTATATCGTGTTCGAGAAAGTGCTGGATGAAGCGTTCATCCGCGAGCTGCGGGCTTCGTTCGATCCTCTGTTCGACGATTATATTAGCCGCAAAGGCTACAATACCGGAACCAACCGGGCACAGATGCACTTGCCGTTCATGGCTCCGTATAACGATGAGCGCATTATCAATCATCCGATCGCCCTGTCGATCGTCGAACAAATTCTCGGCCACGACTGCAAATGCACTTATTTCGCTTCGGATACCCCTATGCCAGGGTCGGATTACCAGAATGTGCACAGCGATACGATGCCGTTATTCCCGGAGCTTTCGGTTCCTCTTCCCGCCTTCAGCTTGGTAGTGAATATCCCTCTAGTCGATACGACGGAAGAGAACGGACCGTTGGAAGTATGGCCGGGAGGCACGCATATGAATCCGGATTACGCTAATCACGACACGCTGGACGGCTCAGTGAATCCTCACCTTCATATTGTTCGCGCCGCCGAGCACATGCTGTCCGAGAAAGTGTATATGTCGGCCGGCTCCATCGTCATTCGCGACCTGCGGATGTGGCATCGGGGCACGCCGAACCGTTCGAACGCGCGCCGCACGAACATTGCCCTCATCTATAATCGCGCCTGGTACGGAAGCGGATTTGAGATCCAGATCCCCCGCGACGTCTACAACGGGTTGAGCGACCGGGCGAAGAAGCTGTTCCGCAACGAACGAATCGGCTATCCGGTCAGAATGCCGTGGGAGCCGTCGCCGCAAAATTGAGTTGTTGGATTCCAGGCGCAAGGTGTGAGGTAAGAGGTTTAATGTGCAGAAGGAGTTGGTAAAATGAAATTGAACAAACGTGTCGTAACCAATGAGGATGTACGGTTTTATCAAGATAATGGCTACTGGATCAGCCCCCGGATTTTCGATGATGACCAGTTAGCGCGACTGCGCCAAGCCCATGACAGGATCTGGGCACGCGATTACGACGGAGACGGGTTTCCCTTGTCGGAATGGGAATCGAACGGCAATCCCCTGCAGTTGCGCAAGATGGATAATGCCTGGTGGGTCAACGATGTAATCAAGGACGCCATTACGAATCCGCTGCTCGGACAGATGGCGGCGGAATTGATGGATACGGATGCCGTCCGTGTATGGTATGACCAAGTCATCTATAAACCGGGTACGGGAAATAAGCAGAATGTGTCCTCCGGCAATGTCGGCTGGCATCAGGATTATGCCTACTGGCAATGCACGAACAGCGACAACTTGGTGACGGCGTGGATCGCCCTCCAGGACACCGATCTCTCGAACGGATGCATGATGGTTGTTCCCGGCTCCCACCGTTGGGGGCTTGTGCCGACCAGCGATTCCTTCTTTAATCAAGATCTCGATTCCTTGAAGAATCAATTCGCCCGGGATGGGCGGGAGTGGCGGGAAGTTCCCATGACCTTAAAAGCAGGCCAAGCGAGCTTTCACCATTCCCTGGCATTCCATGCATCGGGACCTAACTTGTCCGATGCCCCGCGCCTGTCGGTCGTTTCTCATCTGATGCCGAGCGACATGGCTTATGAGAACAAAGGGCAGAACGTCGACAACATCCGTTTGCTCGGTCCCAGACCACGTCAAGGGCAGCTTTTCGCCAATGAATATTTCCCTTTGCTGGCTCCCCTGACGGTGGGTTGAACTCCCTGTTCCCGTCATTAACCCTTCCGCCTCTGTACTATGGTTCGAAGGCCAAAAAACTGCCTACATCACCCGGGAGCTCAACGTTGTGACTTCGCCAAGACCAAAAAACTGCCTTCACCACCTTGAAACGCAGCGTTGTGACTTCGCCAAGGCTAAAAAACTGCCTTCACCACCTTGAAACGCAGCGTTGTGACTTCGCCAAGGCCAAAAAACTGCCCCTAGGCGATGACTGACCTCTAAACCGAATTTTTCAAGCAAGGCGCCAATATAAAACGGCCGCCTTGCTTCTTTTTAATAAATATGGGTATCGATATCGTAACCATTGTATATCATATGGATATACTTCCTAAAGAGGGTGAGTTATAATTGGATCATAATAAGGGAAGGGACATGATCCTAATGACGAGTGCAACTCTCAGTAAATGGGGCAATAGCAGCGCTATCCGTATTCCGAACCAATTGTTAAAACGCCTTAACTTAGAAGAAGGCGCCGAGTTGCAGATCATGTTAACGCCGGAGAACGATATTCTGCTTCGTCCCGTGGTAAAACCGCAAGAGACGAACGAGGAATTACGCGCTCATATGAAGAAACTTCTTGCGAAAGTCAATCCGGATTCACCGCGCCATGAAGAAATCGACCTCGGTATTGAAGGAGACGAACTGATTTGACCATTCCAGCACGAGGCGATCTGGTTTGGCTGGACTTCGATCCGCAAGCCGGGCGGGAACAAGCTGGTCGCCGTCCCGCCATCGTATTATCTGAATTAGAATTTAACGACTTGACCGGCTTTGCGGTCGTGTGTCCAATCACAAACCAAGCAAAGGACTATGCTTTTGAAGTTCCGCTTCCGGAAGGACTCCCATTCACTGGTGTCGTTCTAACGGATCAATTAAAGAGCCTGGACGTGAGAAAACGTAAAATCAAAGTCGTTGCCAGCGTTCCGGTTGATTCCGATGTAATGAAAGATATTCTCCGTAACACCCGTTCCATCTTGGCGTAAAGCCCTGATATCTTCCGCTCCCTACTCTCACGTCATCCCTTAACGCTCCCCAGTACGATTCCGCTCATGAAATACCTTTGCAGGAAAGGATAAACCAACAGAATCGGTAATGCTCCGATAAAAATCTGCGCCGCCTTGTTCGTCCTATTGGATACTTCGAGGAACGTTTGGGTGTCCTGAATGGTAACCATCTTGAGCAGCCCCTGCTGTACCACAACAGTTTGAAGATAACTTTGCAAAGGATAATGTTCTGTCCTGTTCATCAGGATAATGCCGTCAAACCAGCTATTCCAGTGACCTACGGAAGAAAACAATATCAACGTGGCAATGGCTGGCATAGAAAGCGGCACGTATATTTTCCACAACGTATACCAATGGCTGGCACCGTCTATAAAAGCCGCCTCTTCGATCTCCTTGGGCAAATTCCTGAAGAAATTAAGCAGAATGATCACGCTAAAGACAGGAACGGCACCCGGTAAAATCAGCGCGAAAATGGAATCTATCAGCCCGGTCATTTTGATGACCATATACCAAGGAATCAATCCGCCTCCAAAGAGGATCGTAATCATAAAAAATACAATATACGCCTTGCGGAATGAAAGCATTCTTTCATCTTTGGAGAGTGGATAAGCAATCAGTATGATCAAGAGCATATCGATAGGCACGCCAATTAATACTCTCTTAAAAGAAACAATCATGGACCTGATAAATTCCGGTTTATTGGCAACAAACTCATAGGCTTTGAATGTGAAGTTAATAGGCCACAAAGTCACATAACCTGCTGCGGCTGCCGTACCGCTGCTGAATGAAATGGCCAGCACGTGGATCATTGGCAGCAAACACAGCAAGGCAAACGCAATAAGAACCGTATAATTGAAAATAGGAAAAAGCATTTTTCCAAATGAAGTATTAACCTTCATACCATTCCTCCAACGGATTATAAAACTTTATATCCTGCAAATTTATCTGCCAGTCTGTATGAAACCAATATAAGAATAACGGAAACAACCGATTTGAATAGGCCGACAGCTGTCGCGATGCTGTATTGGTTATCGATCAACCCCATCCTGTAAACCATCGTATCTACGATATCTCCGGTACTGTATACGAGAGGGTTGTATAAATTGAAAACCTGATCGAACCCTGCATTTAGAATACCGCCAAGGCTCAATACAGTCATAAGGATCACGATAGGGGTCAACCCGGGCAAGGTAATATGCCAGGTTTGCCTCCAGCGGTTAGCTCCATCCACGATAGCTGCCTCATACAGCGTCGGATCTATTCCTGTCAACGCTGCCAGATAGATGATTGTTCCAAATCCAGCTTCCTTCCACACATGCGTAACGACAAGCAAATACGGAAACATCTTTTCATTCCCTAGAAAAAATATAGGCTTGATTCCGAATATTCCTAAAAATTGATTTACGATACCGCTGGAGGGAGATAGGATGTCGATTAAAATCCCTGCCAAGAGAACCCATGATAAAAAGTACGGGAGGTATATTATCGTTTGTATGCCTCTTTTCACATACTTTGCACGTAATTCATTTAACAGAAGCGCTAGTCCGACAGGTACGATCAAACTTGCGACAATTTTCATTAGGGCGATAAAAATCGTATTCCAGAACACTTGACGTACATCGGGTATTTGCAAGATGAACTCGAAATTATCGAGTCCTATCCATTCCGATCCGAAGAATCCTTTGGTCACATTGAACCTTTCGAATGCCATTACGATTCCCACCATAGGTCCATAGCTGAATATCAGCAGCAGAATGATCCCGGGTACCATCATCAGATGCAAGGGCGATTCCCGAATCCATTTTTTCCCCTTCGATCTTAGAGCCTCCATGCTTATTCCTCCGTCGTATTGCATTTCGATTTCAGAAAAAGGAAGTTGGTTCCGCCAACTTCCTTTTTCCTTTTCACACCCGATCGTTATTTAGATTTGTACCAGTCGTTGACTTCCTTAGTAATTTGATCCCCGCCAAGCTTTTTCCATTGATCCACAAATTTGTCGAATTCATCGATTGGCGCTTTCCCCATAATAATCTTGAGGAATGTTTCGTTCTGTATTTTGGCAAGAGTAGCTCCCTTGTCCGACTGCGTTTGCGTAGGAGCGCCGTAGTATTCATTGAAGACCCATTGGTTGTTTTTATCAATTTGCTCTAATAAGGATTGCGAGCCGCCCGGTCCGAATACGGCTGCATAACCCCAGCTCTTGAGATCTCCGCCTTGATATGCGAGAGTCTTGTCATAGTTGGATTTGTCTGTAGTATTCAGCTGCGAAGGATCCTTGCTTTGGAATGCCGCTTGAACTGCCTGGTAACTTTCTAGATTCTGCTTGGGCTTCCATACGCGGAACAGGGACATCTTGAATACTTCCTTGCCCTCAAGCGTAGTACCATACTTGTTGTTATCTGCATTAGGGCCGACTGTCTTCTCTACCCATTCGTTTACTATTTTGATAAGTGCCTCAGGATGCTCGAAATTTTTGTTTACGACATGGTAACCCCCAACAGGTGACGAGACCAAAGACAGTACCGGCTTATCGTCTGAAGAAACCAACGGAATCGGTATCCAGTCGCCAGGGTCTTTATCGTTTTCCTTGCTTGAATTGAGAGGCCAAATCGAATTCCACATAGCTCCGTAAGCGATTCCAATTTTGCCCGCCGTAGTGGACTCCGCCACTTTTGTACCGTCCTTAACGCCAAATTCCCGATCGATCAGGTTTTTGCTGTACATATCTTGTAAAGCAGCCAATGCTGTCTTTACTTCGGGTTGTATGGTGCCGAAGACCAGATTGCCAGAAGCATCCTTGATCCATCCGCCCGGATACGCATGATAGGCATAGAATATCGGAGCAATATCAGCCCAACCGGTAACTCCGCCGCTTACCGCATCCTTATTGATTGCAAAGCCAAGCGTATCGGCCTTCCCGTTTCCATCAGGATCCTGCGAGACGAACGCCTCTGCCGTTTTTACCAATTCATCCATTGTCTTAGGTGTCGGCAAATTCAATTTTTTGAGCCAGTCGTTGCGTATCCAGATCATTTCAATATTGTCCAACATCGATTGAGTCTCCGGAATAGCCATCAGCTTTCCGTCGAATCTGGCCGTTCCGAGCATCAAGCCGCCGTCCCCTTCAATAACGCTTTTGGTTAACGGCGTGGCATACTGGTCGTATACGCTTGTTAAATCGGCAATGACATCATTGTCGATCAACAGCTTGAGATTTTTCATATCGACATCAAATACGTCGGGTAAATCGTTTGAAGCAATGGCTACACCGAATTTTTGCGCATATTGGTCTCCAGGAACAACCCAATTATATTTGATCTTAATTCCCAGATCCTCTTCATACGTTTTTGTCCAGACATTGTTGTCAATGGTTTCGCCTTCATCATATTTATAGTTTGTGCCAAGATCCGCTCGTACGCTTGTAAGCGTAATTGGAGGATCATATTTGGCCATAGGAGATTTTTCTGAATCTTCTGATTTTTCCGGAGATGACGAGGTGCTGGCTGACGAACTAACAGATCCGGATGTCGCTTCGTTCTGTGTATTTTTCGAAGAATTGCAAGCAGTCGCTACTAAAATCATAGAAGCCACAAGCACTAAAGAAATGAGCTTAGCGAACCTTCGATGTTTCATGTAAACCCTCCGTTTTTTTTGTTTGGTTTAAGCGAGGCCTCTAATTTATTATAGTCAGCGAATGAAAGCGTTTAATATATGACATTTTTTACTTTTGAGCTTTCCGTTTACTTCATGAACAAAGAATCGCGGTACTCCTGCGGCGTCATGCTTGTCGATTTTTTGAAAAACTTAGCAAAGTAAGCGGGAGAATCAAAGCCGATAGAGATAGCAACTTCATGTATTTTCATTCCGGTCCCGCTCAAAAGCTCCTTTGCCTTGTTAATCCGCGCAAGATGAATATGGTCTGAAATATTAGTGCCGGTTATCTGTTTAAATAGCCGCGATAAGTAAGAAGGGTTGAAATAGGTTAACTCGCCTAGCTTTACTAGCGATATGTCCTCCGATAAATGTTCGAAAATATATTGCTGCACGAGCATGATAATATCCTTTTCCCGCTTTTCCTGATCACGTTCCTGCAATTTAAAGATGTCGTCTGCAGTCTGTTGCAAATATTCGGCGGCATCTGCCCAACTATCGAATTCATCTATACGGGTAAGCTTGTTTATGCTCGTATGGAAAACCCGTTTCGCGGCAAGCCCTCTCCGATTGATGTAAGACAACAGCTTTATTGATAATGAAAAATAGATTTCCAATGCAGGTATGTAATGCATACTAGGAATACTTTTCAGAAACCCCGTTATCTCGGAAAATATTTCGAAAAAATCCTGCTTCTGGCCTCGATCTAAACAGCTCTCCAATTTACCGATCTTATTCAGTTGAGCGTGTATGTTTCCGTCATACCGATTTGTACTTAATGCTTGATCCTGTACAACGGGGTCGGATTCATTCTCTGTTATGATAATGCCGCTTTTAGAGCCAATACGATAGTTGAGCAGCTGCTTTAAACCGTAGTACTTTTCGGAAACCGTATCCCAGCTGCTTAAATCTTTAGCAAGCGCGAAAGACATGCTTACCTGAAGGGATTCCATACAAGCTCTCTGGGCGGTTTCCAGCATTTCCTTAATGAACAAGCCGGTTCTTTCCCAGTCGGACTGAGAATCCGCGGGCTGAATTAACCAAACGGAGTACGATTCTTCATAAAAAATATAGGCGGAATGGATGTTCTCAAACAAATACTCTTCCACGATGTTCTTAACTGTATAGATCAGACGGGTCTTTTCAGCCTGGACAAGCTTTTTGGATAGATTGTCCATTGTTCCAATCAGCATTAATACCGGAAGCTCGGAGTTCAGAGAGATTTCCATTTCATCCAGCTGTTGCTGTGTAACCGGGAGTACGGACTTCTCCCCTTGGAGCAGCGTAGTAAGATATTCCTTCTGAAGCAGCGGCAGCGCCTTGCTTACTTGCTGTCTCCCCCTGCTGATCAGTTCCGTATTTCTATAACTATGCTCGATTTCGCCGATGGCTTTTTCTACCGTCTTAATGATTTCAGAGTCGTTTTCCGTTTTCAGCAAATAACTTACGCCTTCATGCTTGATTGCCGTATACACATAATCGAATTGGTTGTATCCGGTTAAAAATATAACTTTGCAGTCTGGCCATCTGTTCTTTATGTTCTCAAGCAGCTGTATTCCGTTCATTTCAGGCATATGGATATCCGTCAGCACAATATCGATTTTTGTCCTGTTCAGCCAACTCATGGCTTGATCTCCCCTATAGGCTTTGTATATATCCAGTTCGAGTTGCTGTAAACCGCTAAAAAGTCGATAAAGCCAATCCACGATCATCTGTTCATCATCCACAATCAACAGTTTATACATCGTCTCACTCCTTTAATTAATCATTCCGAGAGGCTAACCTACAATTCTAATAACCACCTTTAACCCACCCAAGCCGCTTCTGGAAAATATCAATCCACTGTCGTTTCCGAAACTATATTGAAGCCTTCTATGTATATTTTTAATTCCGGTCATTTCCACCTCGTCAATATGATCCTTTTCGACAAGAGACTTCTGCAGAGCCTCTAATTCCTCGTTATTCAAACTATTTCCGTTATCTTCAACTACAATATCCAGAACTTCTTCCGACTTTACGAAAGAGATGATCAGTATTCCGCCGCTGGCCTTATTCTCAAGACCATGCTCAAGCGCATTCTCGATAATAGGCTGAATAATAAGACGGGGCACCCTAATAGGACTGCATTGTTCCGGTGTTTCTTCGAATTCGATTTTCATCCTGCTGGCAAAACGCATGCTCAATATTTCCGTATATATCCGTGCATGCTCAATTTCACTGGCTAATGTTACCTCGTCCCCTGCGCTCCGCGTGATGAATTTGAGATAATTTCCAAGCTGTTCCGAGAAACGGGCCGCATTTTCGTTATCTTCATCCAACACCATCCTGTGCAGAATGAAGTAGCTATTGTAAAGAAAGTGCGGGACGATTTGCGTCTGAAGCTGCTTCAATTGCGCATTCTGCGCAAGTATTTTCTGTTTATAGACCTGCTCGATTAAAGTACCGAACTTATCGACCATTTTATTGAAAGCGCCGTATAGGTATCTGAATTCGTTGTCGGTTTTATGTGCAATGGATATATTCAAGTCGCCTTTCTCCATCTTGCGGAAGGATTTTACTAGCAACGACAGAGGTTTGTAAATCAAACGGTACGTGGAAAAGGAGTATAAAAGAATAAGCAGAATGGCTGTCGCAGTAAAAATCCAGAACCAGTTGGAGTATTTCTTGAAGGCTTTAAGGACTTCGCTTTCGGGTATATACTTAGACAACGTAAAACCAAGATAATCGGAGCTCGTGTAAATCGCCCAATAGGCCTTGTCCATAACTTTTATATTCTCGGAGCCGCTTTTCGCGGTTTTTACGGCCTCCTTTACAAATTCCGCAACCCTTGAATTTTCTTCCGTATTATTCGTACTCGTCAATATGAAATCGTTCTGAAGGTCTATTAACAAAGCCCCTCCGTTTTTGTAAGTATTGAACTGCTTTAGTGCGTCTTCCAATACACTCAGGTTCAGTTCGACGGCAATAATGTAAGCAGGTTTCTTTTTCACTTTGTTTTTGGTATCAATAGGGGTATTCGATAAATTGGAGATGCTTAGAAAAAGACGATTATTCCAATAAATCGTTTGTGCGTCTTTAGAATTGTAGGAATTCGTATCCAAGATATTAAATTCCTCCTTAGGGATGGAGCTTTCAAAAGTCGATGAAGATACAACCCTGTTAATAGAAGGAATGTAAGCGTTTGCACTTGTGATATAAGAACTGCTGCTGGCTATCGCTTTCAAATGCTGTTGCAGTTGTAAAATCGTTTGCGCTTTCCCATAGTCATCGAGAGACTCAGGAACGAAAGCAAGTTGATGCAAATTCACGTCGTCCGTGCTGTAATACTGTAGCAGTTTTATTCTTTGTATTTCTTTTTCAAGATTCTCCATATAAAAATTGACCTGGGAGAGCATCGTATTGGAAATATCCTGTTTTTGGGTTTGTATGGCCCATTGATAGATTTCGATACTAAGAACGTAGATGGGGAAAATAATGAGAAGAAACGTAATGACCAATCTGCCGAAAATAGACATTTTCCACTTTTCTTTAAATAGCTCTTTCATAAGTACCATGTCGGTAACCTCCCCATTTCGCAAGTGACATTGACCAATCGAATTCCGCAACTAATGGCAGCTAATTTTCATCCTCCAGTATACGCTCATTTGATCTCGATAGTCATTACAAAGCTTATCCTTGGAACAACAAGGTTAGCCATAATCTCTTTTATCGTATTGTTTGCTCTTCAACTTGCTCATGCTCACTTCCACTCCTCTATCTACGCAGACGTATTGTATCGATATAATCTCATTGTGCGACCTGTACCTGAACTCTTCATGAAGACTGGCTGAAATGTATTCTGAAAGAATTGCACGAAGAAACAGGGGCTGTCCCTCAAGTCTTTTTCAGACTTTATGGGACAGCCCCTTCGCTGCAACAAAATCTTTACTGTTAATCGGAGGAACCTGTATTTACTACAGTTAAAATCGTCTAAAAACGGGATATTCGCCTATCAACCTGCATTTTCTACAGGTGTTTGGACCAAATCAGCTAGAATGACTCAAACTAGCCCCGATTACCTGCACATTTTGCAGTTAAACGGTTCAAAAAACCGTTTTTGGCGAATCAACCTGCGCTTTTTACAGTTTGTTCTCAACGCAAAGAAACGCCTCTGCCTCTCTTAGGGGCGAGCGCGTTGTGCTCGTGCCTTCGCATAATCCATCACTTCAATAGGCGAAGCATCTGAACGACCGGTCGGCCGTCTCCTATCAGCTTCGCTTCGCGGCTGCGGAGCTGCGACGAACCGTCTCCATCCAGGAAGATGCCATTTATGAGCTTCCCATCTCCGATTTGTTCCAAGATCGCTTCGCGGAATGAGGCCAGCGATCCCTTCGTGGTGCTGACGATCAGGTACAAGCTCCCGTCGAGATCGTATACCGCCGCTGAACGCAAGCAATAATCATCCGGCAAAGGGGCATTTTCAAACGCGGCTTGCTCTAACCAATGATCGTTACGGTCGAGGCTCATGCTGATGCCCCCCTGCGCCCAGAAACGCGTGCGATCCGTAACCGAGAGCTCGGATGCCCGACTTACAACCTGCACGCTAAGCCGGTCCAGGTTTCCATCCCATACTAAAGTGCCTCTCGCGTATTTGGCATTGGTTTCACCCGTACCGTATTGGCTTTCCGCTTCGTTGACAGACAGATCGTTGACGACGGCGATGCTGAGCAAAGCGTCTTGATAGAAGAACCCTCCATTAATGCCGTAGTAGGGGGCCGCCGTTACATTATTGTGAATAGATTCCAGCGCAACATTAGACGGTCGCGTTCGCAAATAATGCAGCTCCATGCCGTTCGCAGCGACGGCCGTGCCATACACATAATCGCGAGGCATATTAAGCTCATCGTCTTGGCGTTCATTGTTGTTGGAGAAAATAAAGAGAGTTACGAATATAGCTGCCAGCGCGGGCAGAAGTATCCCAACGGTTTTTAGCTTAAATAAGGTTTGTTTTTCCATTCTCCCATTATATCAATATACGGCAGCCGATTCTCCATCTGAGCTTAAATTCCCGTGAATGAATCGGTTATCATCCGCCCGGATGCCTTCATTCAGCCGTATGCTCATTGAAGCGCATAGCCTCTTGAAACAGCTGACGCAAATCAATTGAAATACAGGTCAGATTCGGAGACGTGAATGTGTCTTCGTCTCCGTAGGAGGCTTCCAGCCGATATTTGCCGTCAACGAGCACCAACTGATCGATAGTGGAGTATAAAGGATCGACAATCCAGTATTCTTTTACGCCAAACCGCTCATATATGATTTTCTTTCGCACCTTATCCTTGGAGCCGGTGCTCGGGGACAGTATTTCCACAAGCAAATCCGGAACGCCTTTAACCCATCCGTCTTTGATAATATGCAAATTTTCGTTTGCGATAAAGATGAGATCGGGCTGCACAATGTTGTTCTCGTCAAAATGGACGTCCATCGGCGCCACCAGCACGATACCGTTGGCGTGGCATGTCGAACGGATGGATGCGTAAAGTTCGGTGACCAGCATTTGATGCGTTACTCTCGGCGATGAGAGGAAGTCGTAACGCACTCCCTCAATAATCTCATATCTCTCCTCGATCCAATAGTTGGCCTGCTGCTCCTTCACGGCTTCTTTCCGCTTGTCCTTTTCTTCTTCGCTCATGGTCCGTCCTCCCCTTTCACAATACCTCCATTATAGTTCAAAGCCGTCGGATTGGGTATGATTCGGATCGCTCCCGCAGGAGAAATGACGCCCGGGAGCCTCTTCTGTCGATTCAACCGAATCGCATGCTGGACTTCCGGACGACGAGACGCGGGAGAAGCTTGATTTCGCCATCCGAGCTTAAATTCCCGTGCAGACGATCCATTAGAATTTGCGCAGCATTTCGCCCAATTTCCTCCTGCAATAAAGCCACGGAGGTCAGTTTCGGATACACACGCGATGCGATATCCAAATTGTCCATTCCCACCACGGCTATATCATCCGGTATGGAAAGCCCCGCTTCCTCGCATGCTTTCATGACGCCGATCGCCATTAAATCGTTGGCCGCGACAACGGCTTGAGGCCGCTCCGATCGCTCAAGCAGCGACTGGGCCGCCAAATAGCCGCCGCTTTCTGTATAATTCGATGGGATAACCAACGATTCATCTAGGTTCAAGTTCGCGTCGAGCAAAGCATCTCGATAGCCGCAATACCGTTGAAAGCCGGTTTGCTCGCTCATATTGCCGCCGATGAAAGCGATTTTCTCGATTCCCTGCTTGATAAGGTGCTCTGTTCCCAGTTTGACGCCTTCATAGGTGTCTACATATACGTAATCAAACTTGTCGCCGCCCTCCGCCGATACGTATTTATTCGTTAATACGACCGGGGCATGGAGCGAGTTAATGGCCTTAATGTTTTCCTCGCAAAAATGGAAGGACACCATGATCATGCCGTCAGCCACTTTTTCCCTCACGTTCTGGATCGCTTTCAGTTCTTCCTTTAAGCTGTGTTTGGTGTAGAAAAGAATCAGCAAATAGCCATAGGACTCCAACACCTGATTGATGCCGTTAATCATATCGAAGTAAAACGGGTTGCAAATATCGGGTACGGCAAAAATAATTTTTTTCGTCTTTCTCGTCTTCAGCATTTTGGCCGCTTGGTCGGGAGCGTAATTCAATTCCTTGGCGATCTTAAGTATCTTTTCCTTTGTTTTCTCGCCGCAGTACCCTCTTCCCGAGAGCGCTCTCGATACGGTGGCAGGCGACACGCCAACCTGCTCGGCAATATGGTAAATCGTACTCTTATTCATATAATCCTCCAGAACTTGCAGCGAATATTATGCAATCGGTTTCATATGTTAAGAGTATCATTCTATGTGATTCTTATCAATTCTAATCTGCAACAAATCTTTTGTTCCACAAGCTTGCACCTTTGACTAAATCCCAACCCCGGCGGCTTAGCTCGGCTTCCGGCAGCTTGGACGCAGACTCCGAGTCGAGAATGACGTTCTCGCATTCGGATGAAGCTGCATGATCGAGGCGAGCAATTCGGATGAGACGCCCCCCATCTAAGCAGTGGCTACAATATCCGCTTTATGCCGCCCAACCGCCACTAGACATAGCTCCCGGGAGCTCAGCACGGTTCCCAAACCGAAGGTGATCGCATGCGTGGGGACGTCATTCAGGGAGCCAAAATCCTTCGCATACAGCTCCCGATTGACCTCGGCGATCTCCGTCACGTAACAAGCCGCCGGGATGGATCGGGCCGGTTCGATAAAGCAGATGTACCCGTTGATGCCGATCTCCATCAATTGCCAATCGATGCTTCATGGCTTGGCCGATGCCGATTTGTTCGTCCGGATTAATGAACACCGATGAGCCGAATCTTAGCCTTCCCTTCGATTCCCTGCTGATAAACTCCTCATAGATTCCGGTTGTCAGAGGACAATTAGTTCAACCCTCTCTGTTCCACTTTTCTGACTTCCGACCAGAAATGATCCAGTTCCTTTTGGGCGACTTCACGTACGTGAGCCGCGGATCCGGTTTCTTCATTAAGAAGCGCTGCGGAGGAACGATCGGTTAGGATCCGCTGCTGCCTCAACCTAAAAAAGGCTCCCTAAGGCGCAAACCGCGCCGGGGAGCCTCTTTTTGTTTAATGAATCGGTTATCATCCGTTTGACAGATTGAACGTGCTGCATTCGGATGCCTTCATTCGGTTGGCTGCACATTGAAGCGCATAGCCTCTTGAAACAGCTGACGCAAATCAATTGAAATACAGGACAGATTCGGGGACGTGAGTGTGTCTTCATCTCCGTAAGAGGCTTCCAGCTGATATTTGCCGTCAACGAGCACCAACTGATCGATAGTGGAGTATACCGGATCGACAATCCAGTATTCTTTAACGCCAAACCGCTCGTAAATGATTTTCTTTCGCACCTTATCCTTGGAGCCGGTGCTCGGGGACAGGATTTCCACAAGCAAATCCGGAACGCCCTTAACCCATCCGTCTTTGATAATATGCAAATTTTCGTTAGCGATAAAGATGAGATCCGGCTGCACAATGTTGTTCTCGTCAAAATGGACGTCCATCGGCGCCACCAGCACGATACCGTTGGCGTGGCATGTCGAACGGATTGAAGCGTTCAGTTCCGTGACCAGTATTTGATGCGATACTCTCGGCGATGAGAGGAAGTCGTAGCGCACTCCCTCAATAATCTCATATCTCTCCTCAATCAAATAGTTGGCCTGCTGCTCCTTCACGGCTTCTTTCCGCTTGCCCTTTTCTTCTTCGCTCATAGCCCGTCCTCCCCCTTCACGATACCTCCATTATAGTTCAAAGCCGTCGGATTGGGTATGTTCGGATTCGGCAAGGTTTATTGCCTGCACGAGTCCGGGGTCAGGCGAAATTACCTGCGGGAGCCCCTTCTTTTAGGAACCGAGCTTTCATATTTTAATTTGCACCTTCAGCAATTCCGGGTCCTTGGACTTCGCCAGGAATTCCGGGACTTCTTCCAGAAAAATGACTTTGGATACGAGAGGTTCCATCTTAATTCGTCCTTCCTTGACCCAATCGAAAGCGGGCAGGAACGTATGATTGATCGCCATCGAGCCCAGTATCGTCCAGTCCTTATGGTAAAGGTCGAACGGATTCAACCGGATTTGCGCGGTTTTCGGCGTTACTCCGAATTGCAGGTATTTCGCCGTCTTGCCCATATATTTCATCGCTTGCTCGATCACCGAAGGAATACCCGTCGCATCCACGACCACGTCGAACGTTTCCCTGTCAAGCTTCCCCATTTCTTTAACGTTCACTGTATCTGTTGCACCCAAAACTCGAGCCAGCTCCAACTTGCTCTCGGAAACGTCGACGACCGCAAGCCGCGATGCGCCCGCCCGGGACAACGCCTGTACAAGCTGCTGCCCCATCGCCCCCGCGCCGAAAAGAAGAACGGATTGCCCGACTTGCAGCTGAAGCCGATTCATCGCATGCACGACACAGGCGATCGGCTCGATAAACGCCGCTGTCGCAAAGGACATCGCATCCGGAATCTTCACGACGTTGCGGGCAGGTACTGCCACGTATTCCGCCATGCTTCCGTTCACCGTGTTCCCGAGAGCTCCCCAATCGGCGCACTGATTTCCACGATTAGTCAGGCAATAGACACATCGTCCGCAGAACAGCGACGGATCGGCCGTCACCCGGTCACCGACGCGGAAGCCTTCAACCCCTTCACCCACTTCATAAATTGTCCCCGAAAATTCGTGCCCTGGAATAAGGGGATACGGCGACAGAAACTCTCCTTCGAATATATGAAAATCCGTTCCGCAAATGCCGACCTGCGCCACCTGAATGACCACTTCTCCCGGCTTCGGTTTCGGATCGGGCACTTCTTTAACGACCGCATGATGCGGTTTTTCCATAACCAGCGCTTTCATTTCACAGCACCTCTCCCCTGTTGATTAAACTATGATCTCGTCTCTCGTGGTGCGGTCGCATCCGCCGTTACGTCAATTCAAGCATAACGACGCTTCTGGCCGGAATATGAAACTCGGCTTCGCCGGATGGTGACCGGGACAGCTCGAAGTTATCCGCATGGCCCCTATCACCAATGAACAACAGGGCGCTCGCCTCGCTCATCCCGAACTTCACCGGATCAAGTCGCACGCTTACCTTGCACCCTTCTTCACTCACATTGGCGAAAAACAAACCAACACTTTCATCCTTATATCGCCAAGCCGAATGGACGATGGCATCGACCGTCATTTTACCGGAATCATTATATTCCTTCGTCTCTTTGCCGTGATTATAATGGAACCAATCCATGCGGATTCGCGGGTTTTCGAATTCAAGCGGACGCAGCATCCGTCCGTAAGCCCAATACTTGTTGGCTGAACCGACTCGCAAACCGGCAAACATGGCCAAATATCGCGCTCGCTCCGCTGAAAATGCGTAACCCCGCGGCTCGAACGGATAATAATGCTCCTCCGATGCGTTTTCCAATGCATTACCTATTGTATTCTCATGCCCGTCCAACGCTTCCATCGGACTATATTCGTAATTCAGTTCGTATAGACCACCCCACAAATAGGTTCGGGCAACCGTAAAGTAATAGAGCTCGCCGATTTCTTCGACCAGTTTGCCCCAGCCGTCCATTCTCATAGCGCCATACTCGTGATAAACGTAGGAGAACATCGGAATAAGCTCAGCATCGCCCGTCTTGAGCAGATCGCGGATTGGCCATCCTTCCAACGGGGCGGCAGGCTGTCCTCCGGCCCGCGCCTGGTAATAATCGATCAGATCGAGCAGCGTCTCGTTCATCATTTCCGTTCCCATCGGCACATACCGTCCAGCGACGGCGGCCATCGCCGCTTTCGTATCGGCGAAATTCCGGCGATAGGCGTCCTCGATCGTTTTGCCCGCTCCAATGGGATGTCCATGCGTATCGTCCATGCATATTTTCAAGATGTTGTTCGCGGAAATGTCGTAATAGATGGCATCCACGTCGTCCGTCCGTTGAAGCGTTTCGTCGCGGCGTACGTGAAACTCATGCGCATACGGATGGGCGGGACAAAGAAAGGGAAAAGCATAAGCGTCTATGCTTTTTTTGTTTTCCGGAAACTTCTGAGCGGCGGCTTTCCCTAATTCACCGTCTGCACCTTCGAAATGATAGAGATAATCGAATTCGAACGGAGCAAAACGATCACCGTATTCCTTCATGCAAGCGATGTTGTCCGGGTTGAATTTCGTCGGGAACCAGTCGTCGAAGCCGCCGGGAACCCCTTTGTAAAACGTTTGCGGCGCATGGGTCCAGTCCGGGCCGAGGATGTGGAACATCGGTGTCCGGATAAACTCATGGTACTTGCGCAGCCATGGCGTTCTATCCGCACCCGCATTAATGCCGAAAGTCGCAACGCCCATCTCTTCATGAAGCCACTTCCCCGCAACGTCACCGCCGCGTTCTGCGAGTTTACCCCGTTTGCACCATTCTTGCCGTTCCGCCCAGCCCTTGTACAAATCCGCCGCTTCGTACCAATCTCTACCTTCTAGCAGGGCAACTTGAACCGCGTAATCGGGATAGATCCCCTTGCCCGCTCCCATATCTTCGCACCCATGAATGAAGGAAGCTTCCAATAGCCCATTTGCGTTCTTATAGAAATTGAGCCATTTGACGTATCCTTCACCGTCCATTGCCGCGAAGTAGAGCCCACCCTTGTTCATCCCGTAATAAGCGAAAAACTGCATCGAAGCTCCGGAGAAGCTTTCCGGATAAGGCATGAATCGCTGACCGAGCCCGTCATGAACGAAAAGTTTCATCGGATTGCGAACCTTGAACCCGGTCGCGAACGGATGCGCAATGTAATCATCTTTCCCGTCTTCGGTAATCGTGCGAAGATCCGGAATAATCGGATATTCCAGACTAAGCAGACGTTCATCCGAGCCGTTGTCCGCGGAGCATCGAAACAGGGCCTCGTCTGCTTCGGCCGCAAGGGATACTTCGGCCCGAACGGTAACGCCACTCGGCGTGCGCCATGTCAGCGAAACGGTTTGGATCCCGGATTCCATCCGGTCCTCCCGCCATTCGAAAGCCTCGAACGAACCGCTGAAGCCTCCGTCCGTTTCCAGGCGGAACGGTTCACCGCCCGCCGAATCCTCCGAATACGCAATGCCTTTACGCAAATCGCGAAGGCTGCGGATCGAACCGTCGGCTGCGTTCAACTCCAGCCGGATTCGCCCGTTATGCAGTACGATCATGCTTTTACGGCCTCCAATCCCGATTTCGTTTATTTCAAGCCCGACATCTTGAGATTCGCGACGATGTACTTCTGGAAGATCAGGAACAGAATGACCGTCGGGAGCGCCGCCAGGAAGGAACTCGCCATCAGCAGATGCATCTCGGCGACCCGGCCAGAACGGAAGTTGAAAATGTATTGGCCAATCTGGAACCAGTTCTCGTTCGTCATCGTCATCACCGGCCAAACGAAAGCGTTCCAGTACCCCAGGTAAGCGCCGATCCCGATAATGACGAACGGAGGCAGCGACATCGGCAGGAAGATGCGGGTGAAGATTTGGAACCGGTTCGCCCCGTCGATGAGCGCCGCTTCTTCGAGGGCCAGCGGAATATTCAAGTAAAACTGCCGGATGAAGAACATGCTGTAAGCGGACGCAACGCCCGGCAGGATGAGAACCGCCAGCTTGTCAAGCATGCCCAGCTTCGATACGACTACGAAAGACGTAATCGTGATCGCGAATCCCGGAATAAAATACGTGGTCATGACGTAAACCCACCAGAACTTCTTGAAACTGAACTCCAGTCTTGAAAAAGCATAAGCGGCGGCCGCGTTGACCGCCACGCTCAGAATCATGAAAGTAATGGCGCCGAGGAAGGTGGTGCCCATCGCCTTCTGAAACAGCGGATCGTGTAAGATGCTCGTATAATTTTCGAAGTGCCATACGGTCGGAAAAAACTTTAAAGGAGCCGCCAGCACTTCTTCCTGCGACTTGAATCCGGCGAGCCCCATCCAGACGAGCGGGAAAATGGTAATGCCCGTGACGACCAGTGATAGGATGGTGGTGAAAATTCGGCTCCATGTCCACGTTGACTTTCGCATTGCGTTTACCTCCTCCCGTCCGTTTAACCGTCGACCGCTTTTTCGGAATTCAATACTTTGAAAATGACGAGCGAAATAGCACCGAGTACGACGAAGAACATGAGGGCCGCTGCGATCGATCTGCCGATCAGGACGTCGTTCAGGAAATGCTGCAGAATGTAGAAGTTCGGCGTTGCCGTCTCGTTGACCGGACCCCCGTTCGTGATGACCCACGGCAGCTCGAATTGGGAGATTTGGGCCGTGAAGCCGGTCACGAGCAGGAACAGGATGATGTTGCGCATGAGCGGCAGCGTAATGTGCCGCATTTTGCCGAACGTACCGGCGCCTTCGATCTCGGCCGCTTCGTAGTACGATTCCGAAATGTCAAGCAAGCCTGCCAGCATGATGAGCGTCGTGATCCCGAAGCCGGTCCAGATAGCCGGAACGGTAATGGCCGGCAGCGCGGTCCTTACTTCCGCGAGCCACGCGATCGGTTCCAAGCCGAACCAACCGACGACATAATTGGCCAATCCGCCGAGGTAATCATAAATAAAGAGGAAAATGACGCCTGCAAGGATAAGGCCGATGACGGTCGGGATGTAAATGGCCGCCTTCACGAAGCTGGCAAACTTGCCTTTCAGCCCCTTGACGAGGTTGGCGAACAGGAAGCCGAGCACGAGTTGGGTCGGTAGAACGTACAGCGTAAATTTAAGCCCGGTCCATATCGCTTTTGTGAACAATTCGTCCGTCAGGTTGACATAGAAATTTTTGAAGCCGACGAACACGGGCGCTTGATAGAAACCCCATTCGTAGAAGCTGATATAAATCGCGTACGCGAACGGAACGATGATGAAAATGGTCGACCCGAGAAGGATTGGCGTCAACATGGCGTATGCCGCCAAGTTGTCGTGGCGAAAGTTCTTTTTGAACATCTGGTTCACCTCCGGTTACAGGTTCCGGCAAAACATCCGGGGACGGCGTTCGTCCCCGGACGCTATGATCGGCATTATTGTTTCGGGTTCGTGCCGGCAAGCTTGTTATTGGCGATGAAGTCGTTAATCGTCTTCTCGGCTTTCTCAATCGCCTTGTCGACCGACGTGCCCTTCATCGCGGACTCGATGCCGGTAGAGACAGCCATGCTGACATCCCACGGGTAGATCGGCTCCGCCTTGGAGTTCGGAATGATCTTCTCGGCGATGAGCGCTCGCCATGCGTCCTTCGATGCGTCCGGATCGCTCTTCATCGCTTCGTCTACCGACTTGCGCGCAGAGAACTTCGAGAAGCCGGACGTCTTGAAGAAATCGATCATGATGGCCGGGTCGCCTGCGAGCAGGTAAGAGATAAAGTCCGCGGCTTGATGCGGATGTTTGGCTTTGCCGTCCACGACAAGCGTCCAACCGCCGAGCGTTGCCGTCGCGCTTGCCGGGTCGCCGCTTTGGGACGGCATCGGGGCGATTCCTGTTTTTTCCAATTTATCTTTGTAGGAGTTGCGGAGCTGGCCAATCGCCCAGGAACCGTTCACTTGCATCGCAACTTTGCCTTCGCCGTACGGCTTCATGTCCGGGTACGGAGCCAGCGCCTGTTTCGGCATGACGCCCGATTGGTAAGCGTCTTGATAGAATTTGAATACCGCTTTGTAAGCGTCGTTGTTGATATCGGCTTTGGACCAGTCGCTCGTCAGCGCCTCATGGCCGGACGTGCCGAACTGAAGGCCCCAGCTGGACCAGCCCAAATCCCCCGCGACTTGTGCCGTCGAGAAGCCGAATACGCCTTTGCCGGTCAGCTTCTTGGCGTCTTCGAGCAGTTCCGCCCACGTGGTCGGTGGTTTCTCCGGATCGAGACCCGCTGCCTGGAACAGGTCTTTGCGATAGTAGAGCACCGCGGACGGCTCGACCAGCTTCGGATACGCGTAATACTTGCCGCCTGCCGTAATGAATTCTTTGACGTTGTCGTAGATGTCGTCGAATTTGACCGGGTCCATCAGATCGTTAAGCGGCAAAATCTGTCCCAGCTTCGCGGCATTCGCGATTCCACCATAGTTCATCGTATAGACTTCCGGAGCTTTTCCTGCTGCCTGGGAGGCTTTCATCTTCTGATCCCAAGCTTCGCCGGGGACGAGCGTGTACTTGATTTGGATTTGGTCCTGTGATTTATTGAATTCGTCGACATACTTCTTAAACCACTTGTTCGTCGTTTCTTCGAATGACCTCTGCCAGAACTCGATCGTCACTTTCTCGGCCGGAGCCGAGCTTTCGGATGCCGAAGGCTCGGGCTCGCCGCTCGCGCTTGGCGAGCTGCTTGGACTGCTAGAACTAGCACTAGCTGAAGGACTAGAACTTGAACCCTTGTTGTTTGAACCGCCGCATGCTGAAACAACTAGCGCTAGAATAATCAAAACCGATAACAGTACCGTCCATGACTTGGACTTTCCCCATTTTGCTTGCATGTGTGAATCCTCCCTTTTTTGTGATCATGCTATTTAAACGCTAAGCGCTTAAACCGAATGAATGGTTTTCACGATTTGAATCCGCTTTCATTTATTCAATGAAGCTCTGAACCAAAAGACGTTATAGGGATCCCACAACGACAGAGTGAAGTAGATGGTTTTACCGCCATCGCCCGTAAACCGGTCGTTCATGAAAGGGGCGTACAAGCCGGGATGGTCCGCAGCCTTCACTAGATCGATCGCCTCGCCCCACGGCCCCCAAGGCGTGAGCCCCTCGCGAATGACAACCCCTTTGCCTTCGTTCAAATAAGTCAACAGCCATCTTTCCAGATAGGAATTCCATACGACGGACAATTCACCCACCGAATCCTCCACTACCGTCTTGGCTTTGGTCATGTCGGCACCCCATACCGGAGCCCCCTTATCGTCTAAACCCGTGAAATACCGATATTCGGCCATATTTTCCACATTTGCCTCGCTTACTTTCATCAATTGCACGCCGCCGTAACGTCCGGAAGGAATGCACCAGAAATATATTTCCGAGTTCTCGTCGTCGATTTCCACTTTGAAAGGGCTTACCTGAATGAAGTTGCTGTCCCCCGGCCATTTCAAGTTGTCCATCTTCGTCCAGTTCTGTCCCTGGTCCGTAGATTTGGCCGCGCTCGCGTAATTGGCGTCCCATTTGCCGGGATCTCCCCAGTGATTAACCGACATGTAGTATAAATACAAAGCCCCGTTAGCGTACAAGCCGTGCGTCGGAATCGTGGTCATCTCGTTATAATCGATCTTGGCGGAAGGAATCAGTTCCTTGGCGATGCCGATTTCGTCCGTTATCATTCCGTCGAAGGTAATGCCGTTTGCCGGATCTTTGTCGGTCGAGTATGCTATCGTGTTGGAGCGCCAGAAGCTGCCCCCGCCGCCGGTCATATCCGGAGGACGTTCGCCGAACGTATCTCCGAAGACGAAATAAGTTCGGTCGCCCGCGTTGATCATAGACCCAAGGTCAGTGCCGTACACGGTATAGCGGTCCGTCTTGTTCGGGGAATCCGCCCCCGTTAGTTGCGCCACCTGCTGAAGACCCGTTATACCATTCAGGACGAATTCCTTACCCTTCGCTTCCAGCATCGGATTGACTTTAGCCCCGCCGCCCGTACACCCTGTCAATAATAGGATAAGAGCAGCAGCCGTAATTCCGATTTTGATTTTCAAAAAGTTTCCCCCTCTCCTGTTGCCGGTATGGGTTACGGGTTCGAATGGCCGAAAATTTTGTTTAAGCTAGCCTGATCGAATGGCTTGATGTCGGGAAGCGGCAAGCGCCGCTCGACTTTCGGCAGTGGAGCGAACGCTTGATGCGGCTCCTCTTGGTACCAATAAGCCGTCGAGGAAACATCGTCGCTCCTATGGTTGTTGTGGCCATGCTCGATCGTGACTTTGATGCTCTTGTCGAACATGATGGGATCGAGAATATGGTAACGGTAAGTCGAGATTTTCCCGCTCCAATTCGGACCGCCGCCCATAATGATGCCGTGGTAAGGCGTGCATACTTCCTGCTGGGGGCACCATGCGGTATTGAAATAGTCCTCCATGCCGGTTCCATGCAAGGTAGGCGGCCACGATTCCCCATCGATGAAAATCATGTCGTCCCCTTCTCCGTACCAATTCCATTCGCGGGTTTCGCGCAAGTTATGAACGTTGAAATTGCAACCGATGTAATGGCCTTTGCCCACAGCGTTCAGAATGACGTAATTCCCTTCTCCGCTCGTGTTCTTTCCGCCGAATTCGTAGTGAGCGTTGTCGACCCCTTGTTCGGATATGCCTTCCGTAGGACATTCCCTATGCCATTGGGCATGGAACCGGAGCTCGCCTTCCGGCAGCTTGTCGTACTCCTCGTAATCGATATAGAAATAAAATTTGATCGGCGTTTCCGCTTCGCTTTCGATTTCAATTCTGGCATCGATTGCATACGGCATACGGAAAAAACTACTAAAGGCTTTGCCGTCTTCGGGGCTCATCATCAACGCCGCAGACGTATAATTTTTCGTCAGCCCGTGGCCCATTCCGAAGAAATCCCCGATCGGCGCTTCCACGCTTGGTTCCGTTTCGTTGTCCCAGTACATTCTCATAACGATTTTACGAGGTAAAAACTCTTCTTCCCTAGGACCGTCCGTTGCCATCGTCATCCATATGTGCGTAATGGCTCCCGAGCCTTGAATTCGGCATATTTGTTTGTTCTCGCCTGGCAATATCGTGTAAAAGTCTTTATTCCCCCCCGTGCGGTCGTAACTGGATTCCCGTTTTCTTTTGCCCGATCTGGCAAGGCTTAAGGAGGATAGATTTTGTTGAATGTCCATGTACGAGAGCTCCTTTTGTCGAAATCTGCAATCGATTGCACATTGATCATGATAAACCTGATATGATTTCCTTCAACCTTTTTATAATATCGTTGCCACCGCTGTCTAAATATTCGTACAGCTTGCTGTACTCTTTGTTTAACGCTTCAATTGTGTAATCGATTACACAATCATATTATAGCTATTATTTTTTGTTGTCAACGGCTCCGAATCAAAAATATTTCGCTTTTTTAGCGGACTTCGGGAACGTTGAACGCCGACGCTAAAGAGACAACGCAGGATAATTTTCCACGCTGCCTCGTATATTTGCCTCATCCGGCTTAACCTTTAACGGCACCCGCCGTCAAGCTGTTCGTGATCTGGTCGGTGAAAAGCATGTATAGAATGACGGAAGGCAGGGCGATCAAGGTCATGACCGCGAATTGCGCTCCGTAGTTGGATGCGTATTGACCGGTAAATTGGATAAGAGAGAACGGAAGCGTCTTGTATTTGTCCGAGTTAATGTACGTGATCGCCATAATGAACTCGTTCCACGTGTTCAAGAAAGCAAGCACGGCCACGGAAGCGATCACGGGTTTCGAAATCGGCATAATGATCCGGAAAACGACTCCGATCAGGCTCAGTCCGTCAATAACGGCCGCTTCCTCGATCGCCCGCGGCGTCGTCTGAAGAAAGCCGATGAAGATGAACACGCTGAGCGGAATCAGAAATGCGATATTCGGCAAAATCAGCGAGAAATAGTTGTCGATCAAATGGATTTTATTGAAGATGAAGAAATTCGGCAGCAGCGTCGAATAGATCGGAACGATCAAGCACACCATGACCAACCCCGACAAATAAACGTTCCATTTCCAATCGATCCGCGCGATGACGTAGCTTAACATAAGCGATACGATTACAGTAACGACGATGACAACAACCGCGACGATGGCGCTATTGAGCAAGTACGCGGGTACGTGGCCAAGCGTGAAAGCGTTCTTGTAGTTCACCCATTGGAACGAATCGGGCCACTTCAGTAGGGCGTCGCCGAAGAAATCGCCGCTCTTCAGGAGAGAGAAGTTGATCATCCATACGAGCGGGAAAATTTGCAAAATCACGACGACCGCTAACCCAAGGAAAAGGACCATTCTAGATAAACGCGCGCTGAGTTTCGTTGTTGTTCCCATCAGAATTCACCTATGTCTTTCTTGAGCAAGCGGTTCATGATCAAAGTCACCACGAGGCAGAAAATAATGAACAGAATGGAAATCGCGTTCCCATAGCCGAACATGCCGTCGCGGAATGCCTTGGAATACAAGTAGGTTCCCAGAAACTGCGTGCTGTTGGCCGGTCCGCCGCCCGTCATCAGGAATACCGTTTCCATCTGTTTGAACCCTGAGACGATCGCGAGCACGAAGTTTATGCGGATAACAGGCGACAAGAGCGGAAGCACGATGCTTTTGTTGTAGCGCCACTTGCTCGCCCCGTCGACGATTGCCGCTTCGTAAAGCTCGGACGGAATGCCTTTAATTCCTGCGTAGTAGAGCAAATACGCATAACCGAAGCCTTGCCACATGGCGACGAAAATAATCGAATATATCGCGATATCGGGGTTACCGAGCCAATCCTGTTTCCATGAGGAGAGGCCGACCGCCGTTAGCATTCTATTTAAGAGTCCGAACTGTACGTTCAGCAAACTGACCCACATCTGCGAAGTGACGAAAGTCGAGATGATCGACGGGATGAAAATAATAATTCGCAATGGGCGTTCCCATTTGCCCGTATAGGTAGTCAAAATCGCCATGAAGATAGCGAGAGGATGCTGCAAAGCGATAAAAGCGATCCCGAGTAATACGGCGTTGCGAAGCGATTTCCAGAAAATCGGATCATGGAAAAAGATTTCGGCGTAATTGCTTATTCCGACGGAATGGTAATCGACTCCGTCGTAGTTCGTAAAGCTTAAATAAAGGGCAACGGCCGTCGGCAATAAGATCAATCCGAGAATGAACACCAACCCGGGAGCAATCAGCAGAGCGATATTCCGTTTTTCCATCCAAAGTTTGTTCATGCTCACCATTCCGTTTCGTTTTGAAAAATGGAGCAAAACACGCTTTCCCGTTTTGCTCCATTTTTCTGCTCGATAGTCTTATGGGTTCATTTCTTTGTGCGATTTCTCGGCTATGCCGTCGATTTTCTCGGCGAACTTCTCAGGCGTCGTCTTGGAAGCCATCATCTCGGTAATCGCGTCCAGGTAACTCTTCGCGGTGGAAGTGGAGAATAAATCCTGCGAGTTCGCGCCGCTGAATACGGTTGATGTGCTAAGAATGCTTGTGAGATCGTTTTGTACTTGCGTTTCTTTGCCTGTTTTGAACTCGTCATAGTTTTGCGCAGGGAACGTAATGCCGTTTTCCCACACCGTTTTGGCCCAGTTTTGCTTCTGGAACAGCCAGATCGCGAACTTCTTCGCTTCCGCCGTGTTCTCCGATTTAGCCGACACGCTGTAACCGCCGCCAAACCAAGCGAGCAGGTCCGTCGTTTTGCCTTTGCCGTCATCGGAAGCCGGCCAAGGGATGGCTATGAAGTTGTTGCGCACGTCCTCAGGGAAGTTGGCGTCGGAAGAGATGCCCATTTCCCACTCGCCCATCAGATACATAGCGGCTTTACCTTGACCGAATAAGTTTCTTGCTCCGCCATAATCCAAGTTCAGGAATCCGTCGCCGAACATTCCGGACTTCACCATGTCCTGGATCTTTTTCGCGGAAGCGATAACGTCCGGGTTATTGAACGAGCCCGTGCGATCGATCGCCTTGTGATACAGATCGAATCCTCCGGATTTACGAGCTACGACGGCGTCGAATAGCAAGGCCAGCGGCCAAGAATCCCTTCCGTCGAGCGCGATCGGAACGATGCCCGCGCTTTTGAGCTTTTCCGTGATTTTGAACAGGTCGGCTTCCGTCTTCGGCAGCTCCAAGCCGTTGTCGGCTAGCAGCTTCTTGTTCGCGTAGAGAACTAGGAAGTCGGTATTTTTCGGAATCCCGTAGATTTTGCCGTCCATCGTGAACGCGTCGAATGCGGCGTCGATGAAGCCTTGGCCCGCGAAATCTTCCTTCGTGAACGCAACCAACGCGTTATTTTTCACCAATGGCTCGAGGTAGCGCTTCTGTCCCCACATCATCGTCACGTCCGGAAGCTTGTCGGAAGCGTTATAGATTTTGAGTTTGTCTTGGAACTGCGGATCGGGAGACAACGTTTCGACCGTGATCTTCACGTTCGGGTTCTCGCTCATGTACTGATCGATCAGCTTCTGCTCCGCAAGGCCTTGTCCGCCTGTACGGTCAGGGTTATTGCTGAAAAACTTGAATTCCACTTGCTTGCCGGGCTCGCCGGACGGGCTGGCCGATGGGGACGGGCTAGCCGATGCGGATTCGCTGCTCGTTCCCGCGTTGCTCGAACCCGAGTTCTTGTTCGAATTTCCGCAAGCCGATACAACCAGGGCACAAACCATAATAATAGCCAACATGCTAATAAGCTTTCTCAAAACGAACCCCTCCACCTAATTGTATTGTGAATTCGTGCTACATTTTTAAGTATAAATTAGGCGTTTCCAAGGCATAACCCGACATTCTTCTGTAAAGCTGTACGTTTATTAGAACCCTTTCTGTTTTTTATATTGGGAAGGCAGCATCCCCGTCCATTTCTTGAAGAAACGAACGAAATGCGCTTCATCATAATATCCAACCTGACGGGCAACCGCATAAATCTTCTCGTTATTTTCCCTCAGCAATTGCTTGGCTTTTTCGATCCGGTGCTGGTGCAGGTAGTCCAGAAAATTAATGCCCATCTCTTGGCGGAACAGCGTAGACAGATGGGAGGGCGACATGAACACCTCTTCGGCGATCGATTTGAGCGTTAAGTTCGTGTCGTACTTCTCGTTGATCAATTCGATAACTTAATGAATCGTCTTGTGCAAGGGTTTCTTGGCGTTCTTAAGCTCGACGAATTTCTGGATGACGACGGTCATCATCGTGGACAGCTCCTCGAACGTTTCCAGTCGCTGCACAAGCCCCGCGTAGGACTCGAATTGTTCGATCGCTTCTTTCATGTTCTCTTGCGGGCTTGAGCTGATTTCCTTGATCAGCCCGTCTATGAGGGAGTACGTATGCAAATGGATTCGCGATATCGACAACCCTCGCTCCCTGAAGCTATCCAGCCACTCCTCCACCCCGCTGACGAAATCGGCGTAATTGCTTTCCGCGATAAACCCGCGAATTTGTCGCTCCAATTCGGCGAAATCATGCTGGAACTTGGAGGATTCCGTCGCGATAGAAGGCTCTTCCGTTGCCTCCGTGGCGACGAACAGTCCGCTCCCCCCGTAGAAAAACCGCCTCGAAAGCGCCCCCAGAGCCTCCTTGTAGGAGCGATGCAGCTCCAGCAGGGTAGTCATGGACCCAACCCCGATGCTCACGCTGACTTTCAAGAATGCGGATAGATTGCGCTGCACGGATTCAAGGCTGTATTGAATGTCTGAATGAATCGCCTCACCAGGCACGTTGGCGAGCAAGATGAATTGATCCTCCAGCGTCAATAGCTCATGCCGGCCGGTGAACCGGTCCCCGATGCTTTCTTCCATAATGTTGGAGGCGGCATATCGGATCAGGTGAAGGTCATTCTCCTCGTAAGCAAGCGCGTTCAATTCCTTGGAATCGAATCGGAAGACGATAACCATCGCCGGCTTATTCGTAATCCGGATGCCGTATTCCGCTATTTCCGCGATCCGTTCTTCGGGGTTGCGGGGCGCAGACTTGAGCCATTTCGTCAGCTTGTCTTCCTTGATCGTTCTTGCGTTGGCCATCCATTGGCGCTCCAGCCGATTGACTTGGCTCGCCTGGCTCCTTTTCCGAACCAATTCGTCCTTTACCTTCAGGATGACCTCGCGCACCTGCTTAGGGTTGCAGGGCTTGAGAATATAATCGAATACGCCTAGCTTCAATGCTTTCTGGGCGTACTCGAATTCGCTATAGCCCGTCAGCAGCACCGGAATTAAATCGATCTCGCGTTTCTGCGTTTCCTCGATTAACTCCAATCCCGACATCTGGGGCATCCGAATATCGGTCAGCAGAATGTCCGGCATCTCCGAATCCATCATCTCCAGAGCCTTGCGCCCGTTCGATGCGGTGCCTATGACGCGAATGCCTTCCGATTCCCAATCTATCATCGTCAGAATGCCTTCGCGGAAAGAAGGCTCGTCTTCCACGATCAACAGCTTATACATGGACATTACTCCTTGTTTACACCGGTTCGCCTAAGCGGATAATCAGTTTAACCGTCGTGCCGACGCTTTGCTTGCTCGTTATTTCGATCGTTATCCTATCTCCGAAATGATTAAGCAATCGATCTCGTACGTTCAGGAGCGCGAAGCCGCCGGTATCATCGGCAGAGACGAACCGCTTCTCCGAGCGTAAGGCCGCGCGCAATCGGTCGAGCGTCTCGGGATCGATGCCAATGCCGTTATCGGTGACCTCGATATGCAGCGTGCCTTCAATATCCCGTACCGTAACGTGGACGAAGCCTTGCTCCTCGATCTGCTCGATGCCATGGACGACCGCGTTCTCTACTAGCGGTTGCAGAATAAGCTTCGGAATCAGAAGATCCGACAGATGCTCATCGACCTCGACGGAATAAGTCAGCTTATCCGCGAATCGAACGTTGCTGAGATATAAATAATTCTCAACGATCGTCAGCTCCTTCTCGAGGGTAATGACATCGGCCCCTTGGCTAAGGTTGTAACGGAAGAAGACGGACAGCTTCTGGATCATATCCGCGGTTTTCTCCGCTCCTTCGCGGTAGGACATCCAAGCTATTGAGTTTAAGGTGTTGTATAGAAAATGAGGGTTGATCTGCGATTGCAGCAGCCTGAGCTCCGCTTCCTTCTTGGACAATTCGGATTCGTATACGTCCTGGATGAGCTCTCTGATCTTCGTGATCATAATATTATAGCCTTTGCCTAACTGGCCGATTTCATCTCGCAGGGTGACCTCGACTTGCTGGCTGAAGTCGCCGGCCTGCACTTCGCGCATCGATTTCAATATTCGCTTGAGCGGCTTCAAGAACAACCATGATATCGTCCAGCTGATTGGAGCGTTAATGAGCAGAATGAGCAGCACGAACCCGAACGTGAGCCAGCGAATCGTATTCAACTGTCTTAATTCTTCCGTTCGAGGCTGTATGACAAGTACGTGCCAGCCCGTCACTTCGGATGACGAGTGCGAGATCAGCCACTTGTTGTCATGGGCGGACCAATCGACATTGCCGATGGAATCATGATTGTAATAAGGGAGGTCCGAGAACGATTTCCCGCTCCACTTGCCCGCGGAATCCGACAGGATCGTCCCGTCGCCGTTTACGACGACGATTTCCACGTTATCTTTGGCGCGGCCGAACGATTGGCGGAAATCCGCCTCGGTCATCCCGATGACGAGAAGGCCTTCCTTCTCGAAATTGCCCGGATTCACGAGAACTTTGCTATAGAACACTTTGCGCCTTTGGTCGCCGATGAACAGCTTGAGCGGGCCTTCCTCTACTCCCCAAGCTCCTTTGATGACCGCGTTCACGGTGTCCTTGTAGATCTTGCTTTTCTTGTATTCCTCGAAACTGATAATTTCGTTGTTGTTCAGGCTATTGAACTTGATCGTCTGATGCCCTTCCGAGAAGATGAGCAACGATTGGAAAAATTGCCTCGTGCTCAGCAGCCGATTGATCATATTGTTGACGACGATTGCGGAATTAAAGGAAGGCTCGGGCGACAGCAACTCGTGCAATTCCAAAGAAAGCGATAAATAATTGTAAATGTCGTAGATGTCCTTGGCCAAATAGTCGAGGTGAGAGATCGTCTGGGAGGAAATGTTGTCCTGCGCTTGGGCGACTTTCTGCAGCACCTGGTCTGAAGCGGTCTTATAGGAGAAAAACCCAATGCTTCCCGATGTGACGATGAGCAGCGGAAGGAACCATAGCTGGAATTTCGACCGGATCGGCATCTCCAAGTACCAGTTTTTCAAGCTTGCAAACATAACCGTTCCTCCCGATCGTCATGAGTTCATTCCATTATAGTTCTAGTTTCGCCGCCGGGACAAAAAGAAGCAAGAGCCCGGTTCCGGCGAAGGAAACGGGCTTGGATCATCTGGAACGGTTAATTCGTTTTGCGCGCCGCTGTGGACCGCTTTTACCAAGAATACGATTCCGGCGCGGGTCCGCCGGGACCGGGGAACAATTCGTCCAAGCGCTGCAGCGTCGGTTCGTCGAGCTTGATTTCGACGGCGCGGAGCGCATCCCGGAGCTGCTCGACCGTGCGCGGACCGATGATCGGTCCGGTAAGCGCCGGGTTGGCGAGCACCCAAGCGAGCGCGACGTTGGATTCCTTCTCGCCCAGTTCCCGGCATAACGCCGAAAAGCCTTCAAGGCTCGACCGATGCTTGCCGATAACATGCGCTTGCTGGGCTGTCCGGTTGCTTATGTTCGGATTCAACGCGTTGCCGGCGAGAACGCCTCCGGCAAGCGGGCTCCATGCGACGACGCCGAGGCCGAGGTCGCTTGCCGCAGGCAGAACTTCGAGCTCGGGGGTACGGTTAAGCAGGCTGTATATGTGCTGCTCGACGACCAGCCCCATGAACTTCCGTTCTTTGGCGGCGGCTTGCGCCTTGACCAAATGCCAGCCGGCGAAATTGCTTGAGCCGATGTAATCCGCCTTGCCTTGCCTGACGGCTCCCTCCAGCGCTTCCCATAATTCTTCCCATGGGGTACGCCAATCGATATGATGCATGAAGTATAGCTCCACATGATCGGTTTGAAGTCTTTTCAGGGAGCCTTCCAGGTGACGGCGAATCTTATAAAGGGATAACCCTTTCTCGTCGTTCGGACCGTCCAACGGATTGCTTATTTTCTCGTACGCCTTTGTCGCCAGCACGACGCGTTCCCGACGATGGCCTCCTTGCGCGAACCATCGGCCGATGATTTTCTCCGTAGCGCCCGCATTTTCTCCCCAGCCGTATATGTTCGCCGTATCGAAGAAGTTAATCCCAGCGTCGAGCGCCTCATCCATGATTCGGAAAGCTTCCTTCTCGTTGGTCAATACGCCGAAGTTCATCGTACCTAGACAAAGCCGGCTGACCTTCATTCCGGTACGTCCCAAATACGTATATTCCATCTCCAACGCCTCCTATCCTTCTTGGCTCCACTTAGGATTGTCCACGATCTCCGCTCCCCCGTTCACGTCGACGATCAGCTTGCGAAAACCCTTCGTCTCGATCGTCCCGTAATCGTGCCCGGAATCGGCCCGGTAGACGAAGAAAGTGACGAGCGGCTCATCGCCGACATTGATGCTGCGATGCGCATATCGCGGCGGCACGTATACGGCTTGGCCCGGCTCAAACCGCTCCGCCTTCCATTCGCCTTCCGGATTTTCCATCAGCATGTACCCTCTGCCGCTAAGACAATAGTAAACTTCGGGCGTATCCAGAATCGTGTGAAAATGGCCTTTAGTCATGTAATATTCCCGACCGACTTTACCGGGGTATACGATACTGGTGCCGAACAGCAATTCGTTTGGCGATTCCGGCATCGAAAGCTCGTAAAATTCGTAGATATCGGGATCGCCCTCGGCGACTTGTTTGCTGAATGCGTCGGCATCCTCGTACATACCCGCCATGCGAGACAGCGGCCGTTTCGTGGAAGCGTAGTCCTTGGATAAGCCGCTTAACAGATCGAAATGAGCGGAGAATGGAATAGTGGTGATGTCGCTGCCGTTGCCGTTGCTGTTGCTCATACTCATGAATAACACTCCCCTCTGGCCTTGATGCCATAAGCAATCTACTAACGCAGACTGCCCGCGATACGCTCAAGCTCGGCGAATTTGTGTTCCGGGATGCCTAGATGGAAAACTTCGGCGATGACTTGCGTCCAGCCATGTATAAAATAAATCCAGCCGTCCTCGACGTAAAGACGATCGGCTTCCTCCCGGGCTTTGGCCTGATGTAGGAAATCGAGCGCCCCCCGGTAATTCAGCTCCCATACCAAACCGTTCTGCGGGAATCGCCCGTCGTCCGTAATCGGAGAGCCAGGTTGGTCTTTGCCAAGCCCGGTAGCGTTAACAACGAGAGAGTACGGTTTGACCTGTCTCAGGATCGCATCGTTGTCCGTCGGCTTCGGCGTCAGATGATATTCCGCATCGATATTCGGAGCGACGTCTCCCATAATCCGCTGAATCTCGTCAAGCCGATGCTTGCTCCGGTTGGAGACGATAAGCTTGGTCGGCCGGCTTGCTTTGCACGGATCAAGCAAATAAGCGGAGATGGCGATCGCGCTGCCTCCCGCGCCCATGACGAACAGTTCGCCGCTATAATTGTTCCAATAATTGTCCGGGACGAACGCCTCAAGCGCCAATCCGCTTGAGATCGGGTCTTTGGCGTAGCCTTCCAGCCTCCCGTCCTTCTTGGATATGCACGACAGCTCTCCGAACATCTCGGTATATGGATCCAGATAGTCGAACAAATCTTTGGCCGCATGGTACAAATCGATTTTATGAGTCGTCACAAGCGCTCCAAGGGACAACTCATCGTTCTTGATGAATTCCACGGCTTGCCGGTAAACCGCCGGATCGGCATGAATGCCGATATCTATGCCGCGAATGACGGCATCTTGAAGACCGAGCGCTTCCGCCCAGAGCGGAAACAGCTTCATGATCGAGGATTGGCCCGTCGTCACGCCGATAAAATAAAGCGTAGGCCGGTCTGCTTTGCTTAGCGATAACATCTTAGTTGCTCCCTTCGTTAGCCCCTGCGAGCATTTCCAGCAAATTTCGCGTAGACACGGTGGCCATTCTTTCGACGGCTTCCTTCGTGAATGCCCCGGTATGCGAAGTCAGCAAGAAGTTATCGAGCCCAAGCAGCTTGTTGCCAGCTTCGGGGGGTTCTACCGAGAATACGTCCTGTGCGGCTACGGCTATGCGATTACTGGCCAACGCTTCGTATAACGCGTCTTCATTGACGAGCTCGCCGCGGGACGTGTTGATCAACAGCGCCGACCTTTTCATGCGGCTTATCGTCCGCTCGTTGATCAGATGTTTCGTATCGGCCGTGTAGGGAAGATGGAGCGATACGACGTCGGATTGTTCCAACAGCGTTTCAAGTTGCTCCGCGCGGCGAATGCCGTTGTCCGTCAAGTATGCCTCGTCCCGCAGGAACGGGTCGTAGAGCATGACCTGCATGCCGATTCCTTTCGCCCTGAGGGCAACCTCCCGGCCGATCTGGCCGCCGCCGACTAGACCGATCGTCTTGCCCGTCAGCTCGATTCCCATCACTCTTTGCCAATTGCCCCGCTTGACATCGGCCACGTTCTGCGAAATTCTGCGGGCTGCCGCGAATAGAAGGCCGATCGCGTGCTCCGCCACGGATACGTTGTTCGTCCCCGCCGCGTTGCGGACTTCGATGTTCAGCTCTCGTGCTTTATCCAGATCGATGTTGTCCATGCCCATACCGTACTTGGAAATCGCGCGAAGATCGACGCAGCGTTCCAGAACGTTAGCCGGCAGCGGATCGATTCCGATAATAATGCCGACGACTCCTAGTGATGCGATCCCGATGATTTCCTCTTCGGTCATCGTTCTTCCGAGCCGATTCTCGATAATCTCATAGCCTTGCGCTTCTATGATCGGATAGATTGTATCTTTATAATTGGCAAACGATTTGGGCGTGATAAGCACCTTTGGCTTTGACTTTGCTTTTCCTTTTGCCGTTGTCATCTTAAGGCTCCCTTACAAATCCAATTCCGACAGCGTCGCTGGCAGCTCGTGCCCCGAGTTCACCTTGCCGGGACCGGTCACGAGATCGAAGCAGGAAATAACGAGTTTGCCGTTCCAGATAATCGGTTCGCTAGGCTGGTTAAGCTCACCCTTCAGCCCATTCGAATCCGGGCTTGAAGCGTATCTTTCAACCGTGGCGTCGGGATAAACTTTGGCGATCGCGTTCGCGGAGAAGTCCGCGATATACAGGTTGCCTGCGTCGTCCATGATCATGCCGTCCGTCGTCTGCAACTGCTCCTGGTTTTTTGCCCATACGACATTGTCCTTTACGCTGCCGTCGGCGTTAAAAGTGATCTTATGAACCGCTCCGTCGCCGAAATTGCCTACGTACAGATTGCCTTCCGGGTCGAACTCGATTCCGTCCGCACCGTATTGGTCGTTCTCGTTCAAAGTGAGGAAAGTCGTGAGCATGTGCGGATCATCCAACGTGTTCGTGATTTGGATGCCTTCATCGTCCAAGCCGAATTTATAGACGCAACTCCGCAGCAGACCTGTCGGATCTTTCACTAGCGTCAGCACGCTTTGCGTTACGTATAGATGAGAACCGCGGACGCGAATGCCGTTTGGATGCTCCATTCCTTCGGCGACGACCGTCGTGCGAACGACTCTGTCTCCTTCGATGCGCAGCCGCAGGATCCGGCCTTTAAAGCGGCCCTTCTCGGAGCCCGACCATCCTTGGTTATCGCAAATGTAGAGATCGCCGTCCGGGCCGAAAGCGATGCCCATCGGACAAGCGATGCCGGTATCCTCGTGAACGGGTACCTCGATCCATTTACGGACCCTTTGATCGCGATCGATCTTGATGAGGCAGCCGGGACGGGAGTGATCGGCGAAATTCGGACAAGACACGATCAAGTCGCCGTCGGAATGGATGGCCATCGCGTCCGGCGTCGTGACGTATTGTTCCGGCAAAATAGCGAATAGTCTTGACGTTGGCATGAGATGATTCCTCCTTATCGGATATAAGCGCCGCGCGCTTCTCTTCGTTTCGATTCGATCATTCGAAAGTAATGATGGTTTTCCTTAACCCGCTGCCTTGGCCGGCAAGCTCGAATGCTTCGAGAATCCGGTCGAAGCCGAAGACGGAGGAAACGAAAGCCTCTGGCTTCAGCACGCCGCTGGAGATCCAGTTCATCACTTGACGGTGGCTCTCCGATTCCTCAAGCTTCGACGGCCATTGAATGAAATCCAGATGCCAGTTATAGGGGGCTTTGCTCCAGTCAAGCGTCATCTGCGTTTCCGCCGAAATACCGTAACAGCAAATGTGCCCGTAGGGGGCGAGCAGTTCCATACTCTGATTGATGATTTCGTTCTTGCCGACCGCGTCGACGGAGAAATCGACGCCGTTCCCGCACACTTTCCTAACTTCCGCGAGGATGTCGCATTTCTTGCTGTTGAAGGCATAATCCGCCCCGGCTTGCAGAGCTTCTTCCACCTTGGCGTCGCTCGTGACCGAAGCGATAACCGGGCCCATGCCGAGCAGCTTGGCGAACGTCAAGAACGTTAAGCCGACCGGCCCCGCTCCGTACACGATGAGACTTGCGTTTGACCGGAAACCGAATCGCTTGCACGCGCTCAGCACTTCACGGAACGTAACGATCATCGGCGCCGTGACGGTGTCGATGTCGGCGGGCAGTACTTGCTGGGCGAAATACGCCTCGGAAAAGGCCGGGTCGCCCGGCCCTTTGCCGTCCTCGACCATTGCCCGGCTATCCGCTACGACCGCGTATTCGGAGAACGCTCCCCAGCCGGAATGAACGCCATCAATATTACCTTCAAGGAATGGCAGCAGCACCAGATCCCCAATCTGGAGATGGCGCGCCCGGGCTCCTTTTTCCACGACGCGTCCGACGCCCTCATGCCCGAGCGCCGCCGGGTACTTATCGAACCCCTTGAATTCCCTGTGAATCAGCTTCGTATCGGTGCCGCGGCAAATTCCGCAGCTAACCATCTGCACCAAAGCCTGATATTCCCCGAAGGTCGGCTTGGTTATCTCTTGAACCGATAAGTTTCCTTCCTTGTCCACGATCAAGCTTCTCATCGCCCACAGCTCCTTAACGGGATTAAACGAGCAAAGCTTCGACGTCCTTCGCGAAAGGCAGCGAAGGAATCGCTCCGATTCCCGTCGTCGCTAAAGCCCCGGCCGCATTCGCAAACCGCAATAGACCTCGCAAATGTTCTTCATCGGCTAATTTATCTAAATCGCCATCCTTAATTAAATTTGCGATATTCATGAGCATCGCGGCTACGAAAGCATCGCCCGCTCCCGTCGTCTCCACGACGTTCGCATGAAATCCGTTGACGTAGCCGCTTATGCGTCCGTTCGAATAATAACAGCCTTTCTTGCCGAGAGTGACAACGACAAGCTTGGCGCCTTTGCCAAGAATGTAACGTCCGCATTCCTCTACGCTTCGGCAGCCAGTAATAAATTCATACTCTTCCTCGCTGATTTTCACGAAGTCCGCATACCGGAATCCATCGTTAATCTCTTTGCGGGCTTGCTCGGGATCGCTCCATAAATCTATGCGGAGATTCGGATCATAGGAGGTAAACAACTGATGTGCCCGCGCATATTCCAATGCCTTAAGCGTGGCGGCTTTGCTGCTTGGGCTTCCCAGGCTGATCGACCCGTAATGAAAGATCTTCCCGCGGCTTATATAGTCTTCAGCGATATCCTCCGGCTTCAGGCGCATATCCGCCCCCGGATGACGGAAAAACATGCAGTCCCGGTTTCCGTCCGGATTCTGGGCCACGAAAGAAAGAGTCGTCCTCGCCTCTTTATCGAAAGCCAAATAGGAGGTATCCACGCTCAGTTGGTCAAGAACCTGCTTCAAGTAGGTCCCGAACGGGTCGAGTCCGACTTTACCGATGAATCCGGCTTGGCCTCCCAGCTTTACGACCCCTACCGCGACGTTGGCAGGCGCCCCGCCTGGGGCTTTCACAAACCCGGGACTGTCGACTAAAGTCTCGTTCTTGCTGGTGGAAACAAAATCGATCAATAGCTCTCCCAAACAGATCACGTCAAGCGTCATGTCCTCACCCTCCCACGCGCGGCGCTTTCCATGAGCAAATAAAAGGCTTGGCCTTCCGGAGCCGTCCCGGACCTGTCGAATAACGGAGCCGCGCATACGCCCTGCACCAATCCATGGTCGTCCACTTTCTCTTGCGCCGCTTGTCTCATCCGTTCGGCGTACTCCAAATAGTTCCCGTCCAATACGCCCAAATCGACAGCGCGATAGATCGAGTAGCTCAGCATCTGCGCCGCGTTCGTCTCCACGAAAGTATCTTTGTCGTCCACCACGTCGTGAAACAGTCCGTCCTCCCGAATATGAACAAGGCATCCATCGATCGTTTCCTTTACGTATCCGGAAATTGTGCTTTTATCCTCTTGCATCGAATCGGGCAACGCGGCTAATACTCTTACCATACCTGCAGCCGCCCAACCGTTGCCAACGCCCCAATGGGCTTGGCGAACGAAAACCTGTGCCCCTTCGTCCCAAATATGCGAGAACAGCTTGGCCTTCGGATTCCATAGACGTTTACGATACCCTTCGATTTGCAGCACCGCTTGATCGCAATAGCCGGCTATCGCTAGGAACGGCGGGGCCATATAGAAAGAGTCCACCCAAATTTCCGGCTTATTGACGACATGGTATAACGCGCCGTCGTCCGATCGCGGCGCTTGATGAAGCAGCCAATCCAGCATATTAGCCGCTCCCTGAACGAAGAGCGGATCTTCCGTCGTTGTTGCGAATCGGAGCACCGCTTCCCCGTTCGCCGCGGAATCCGTGACGGAGTAACCGTCGTTCATGACACCTAGTTTACCCGAAGCGTCTTGCCGGATGACCGCGTCCCGTGCCAGCAAGAACGCCGTTTCCGAGTCGCCCGATTCCAGCATGGCCTGAGCGGCGACTCCTTGCTCCCATGAGTATCGTTGCATGCTTAATAGAGCCATTTTCACTCTGCGCATGACCGTATCGTCATCTTTTTTTCCATATCCCATTTGCTATCCATCACACTCCCGTATGAAAGGCGGTCTCACCCGTTATACCATTCATGATAAAGATATGCGGCGTTAGATGGCACCCTACATCTTTCGCAATACCTGTACGTTTATTAGATGTTCGATTTTCCCCGAATCCGATAAGCCTTACGCATTCTGTCCATATGCTGTTCATAAGGAGGCGTTCACTGATTTCTCCTTACTGATCCAATTCCGCGCACTTCTGATGCTCCGTGCGACTCAGTGAGTCCAGATTCTGAACCTATTGGTAGTTTTGGTGCTCTACGGCGGGGAGTTGTTCTAAATATTAGAGTAATTCGTGCGTGATCGGGGCTTGTGACGGGGAGTTGTTCTAAATATTCGAGTAATTCGTACGGGCCGGGGCTTGTGACGGGGAGTTGTGCTAAATATTCGAGTAATTCGTGCGGGCAGGGACTTGTGGCGGGGAGTTGTTCTAAATATTCGAGTAATTCGTGCGTGGCGGGGCTTGTGACGGGGAGTTGTTCTAAATATTCGAGTAATTCGTACGTGGTCGGGGCTTGTGGCGGGGAGTTGTTCTAAATATTCGAGTAATTCGCGCGTGGCAAGGGTCTGAGTTGCTGTAAGTCCAGATTCTGAACCTATTGGTGGTGGTGGTGGTGGTGGTGGTTTTACTGCTCCGTGCGACTATATGAGTCCATGTTCCCCTGCGGCATCCCCCTACAAGAGAGAATAGCGACCCCGGGGGGTCGCTATTTCTCCGAAAAACTCCTTATTTGGGGAAGCGTCTAGTGGAATTTCTATTTAAGGCAGCAAAGTATCCCCCATCAAATAACGGTCGCATTCGCGGGCGGCTTCGCGGCCTTCGTTGATGGCCCATACGACTAGGCTTTGTCCGCGGCGCATGTCGCCTGCGGCGAACACACCCGCAACGTTCGTCGCATATTTGCCGTATTCTGCTTTGGCATTGGACCGCTCATCCTTTTCCACGCCGAGTTGATCGAGCACCGTGCTTTCCGGTCCTAAGAAACCCATCGCCAGCATGACCAGCTGTGCCGGCCACACCTGCTCCGTACCCGGGACTTCCACCGGTCCGAATCGGCCATTCTCGTCCACCTTCCACTCCATGCCGACGGTGTGCAGTTCCTTCAGGTTGCCCTCCTCATCTCCGACAAAACGTTTCGTCGAAATTAAGTATTGCCGAGGATCGCTTCCGTACAGCGCTTTGGCTTCTTCTTGACCGTAATCCAGCTTGTATACGCGCGGATATTGCGGCCACGGATTATTGGCGGCACGGGATTCCGGAGGCTTCGCCATAATCTCAAACTGCGTGATGCTGTTGCAGCCGTGGCGCAACGAAGTGCCTACGCAGTCCGTGCCGGTGTCTCCGCCGCCGATGACGATGACGTCTTTGCCTTCGGCCGAAATATACTGGCCGTCGGCATGCTCGGAATCCAGCAAACTCTTGGTGTTCTTATGCAGGAACTCAATCGCGAGATGAATGCCTTTCAATTCGCGGCCTTCGATAGGCAAATCGCGGCCTTTCGTTGCGCCGCCGCACATGACGATGGCATCGAACTCTTCGAGCAGCTGCGCGGCCGGAATATCCTTACCGATCTCCGTCCCCGTCACAAACGTAATCCCTTCTTGTCTCATCAACTCTGCTCGACGTTCGACTGTTTTCTTATCCAGCTTCATGTTCGGAATTCCGTACATAAGCAGGCCGCCGATCCGGTCTGCCCGTTCGTATACGGTTACTAAGTGACCCGCTTTGTTCAGTTGCGCCGCGCAGGCCAAACCGGATGGTCCGGAGCCGATGACGGCAACCTTTTTACCGGTACGGACTTCCGGAGGCTCGGGCACGATCCAGCCTTCCGCGAACCCTTTGTCGACGATCGCCTTCTCGATGTTCTTAATCGTAACCGGCGGATCGTATAAACCGACCGTGCATGAGCCTTCGCAAGGAGCCGGGCAAACCCTTCCGGTAAACTCCGGAAAGTTGTTCGTTTGGTGCAGACGTTCCAGCGCTTGGCGCCATAATCCGCGATATACGAGATCGTTCCATTCCGGAATCAAATTGTTGACCGGGCAGCCGGCGGCCATTCCGTTGATGATCTGTCCGGTATGGCAGAATGGGATTCCGCAGTCCATGCAGCGAGCGCCTTGCTCCCTTAATTGTTCTTCCGCTGCTTTGCGCTGAAATTCCTCCCAATGATGGATGCGTTCTAAAGGATCAGCTTCGGGAGGCAGTTCCCGCTTAAACTCCATAAAACCGGTTGATTTCCCCATCGTTTCCCCTCCATCATCGGAATTAGTTGCCGCTCACGCGGGAAAAATCTTTCATATTCGCTTCAAAAGCTGCCATAACGGCATCTTCCCCGCTCATTCCTTCTGCCGTTAATCGATCCATCGCATCGAGCATCCGCTTGTAATCCTTCGGAATGACTTTAACGAATTTCGGCAGCTTATTGCTCCAGTCGTCCAAAATCGATTGAGCCCATGCGCTCCTCGTGAAAACAACATGCCGCTCAATCATCGCTTTCAATTGCTCCGCTTCCGCCTGCTGCTCCACTCGCTCGAGAAGAACCATTTCCAGGTTGCATCGGTTGATGAAGCTGCCATCCGCGTCAAGAACATACGCGATACCGCCGGACATCCCGGCTGCAAAGTTGCGTCCCGTCTTGCCGAGAATAACGACGCGTCCGCCCGTCATGTATTCGCAGCCATGGTCGCCGACGCCTTCGACGACCGCGTTCACACCGCTGTTCCGTACGCAGAAACGCTCGCCCGCAATTCCGCGGATATACGCTTCCCCAGCCGTCGCGCCGTAGAAACCAACGTTCCCGATAATGATGTTCTCTTCCTTCTTAAAGGTCGCTTTATCCGACGGCGTTACGATGATTTTCCCGCCCGAAAGCCCTTTGCCGACGTAATCATTGGAATCCCCTTCCAGCTTAAGGGTAATTCCTTTTGGAACGAATGCGCCGAAGCTTTGCCCTGCGGAGCCAATGAAATGAAAACGAATCGTATCCTCCGGCAGCCCCGCCGCGCCGTAACGTCTCGTTACTTCGCTGCCCAGTATCGTCCCGACAACCCGATTCGTGTTGCGGATCGGGACGATTGCCGTCACCGGCTCTTTCGATTCCAATGCCGGTTTGGCAATCTTCATGAGTTCCATTCTATCCAGCGACTTCTCAAGACCATGATCTTGCGATGTGCTGCAATAACGGCCAATCTCCGAACCGACTTCCGGCTGGTACAAGAGCGCCGATAGATCGATGCCCTTCGCTTTCCAATGCGCAATCGCTTTGCGGCTGTTCAACTTGTCGGTCCGTCCGATCATCTCGTTGATCGTGCGGAAGCCAAGAGATGCCATCACTTCGCGCAGCTCTTGAGCGACGAACCGCATGAAATGCACCACATGCTGCGGGTCGCCATTAAACTTCTGGCGCAAATCCGGATTTTGCGTCGCGACCCCTACGGGGCAAGTGTCCAAGTGGCAAACGCGCATCATGACGCAGCCAAGCACGATAAGCGGCGAAGTGGCGAAGCCGAATTCTTCCGCGCCGAGCATGGCGGCGATGGCAAGATCGCGGCCGGTCATCAGCTTCCCGTCGGTTTCGACGACAATGCGGTCGCGCAGGTTATTAAGCACGAGCGTCTGATGCGTTTCCGCAAGACCGAGCTCCCATGGCAAACCCGCATGGCGAATGCTCGTCTGCGGCGATGCGCCCGTTCCTCCATCGTACCCGCTAATCAGCACGACGTCGGCACGGCCTTTGGCAACGCCGGCGGCGATCGTGCCTACCCCGACTTCGGATACGAGCTTTACGTTGATTCTCGCGCGAGGGTTCGCGTTCTTCAAATCATGAATCAGCTCCGCTAAATCCTCGATCGAGTAAATGTCGTGGTGCGGCGGCGGTGAGATCAAACCCACTCCCGGAGTTGAACCGCGTACCTCGGCAATCCAGGGATAAACTTTGCGTCCCGGAAGCTGCCCGCCTTCTCCCGGCTTTGCACCCTGCGCCATCTTGATCTGAATTTCATCGGCGCTAACGAGATAGTTGCTCGTGACGCCGAACCTTCCCGATGCAACTTGTTTAATCGCGCTGCGCCGGGAATCGCCATTGGCATCCGGTATGAGCCGGGCCGGGTCTTCCCCGCCCTCGCCGGTGTTGCTTTTCCCGCCGATGCGGTTCATCGCGATTGCCATGCTTTCGTGCGCTTCCTTGCTGATTGAACCATAGGACATCGCACCCGACTTGAATCGTTTGACGATATCGTCGACCGGCTCTACTTCTTCGATGGGGACGCCGGCACCGTCAATGTTGAAATCTAGCAATCCGCGCAGCGTATACAGCTTCTCCTGCTGACCGTTAACCGCTTCGGTAAATTTCTTGAACAGGTTATAGTCATTGTTCCGGCACGCTTGCTGAAGCGCATGAATCGTATGTGCCTGGTAGATATGCTCCTCGCCGTCTCTGCGCCATTGATATTCGCCGCCGGAAGGGAGTACAAGCTCGTCTCTCTCCTGCTCGGCATAAGCTTTTTCGTGTGGAATCAGCGCTTCGCGGGCGATGACTTCCAGCCCGACGCCGCCGATTCTCGATGGTGTCCATGTAAAATATTTATCGATAAAAGCTTGCTCCAAGCCCAAAGCCTCGAAAATCTGCGCGCCTCGGTAGCTTTGGATCGTGGATATGCCCATTTTGGACAACACTTTAATAACGCCCTTAGTAGAAGCTTTAATATAATTTTGGACGGCCTTCTCATGCGAAATGTTGACCAATAGGCCCTGTCTAATCATGTCGTCCAGAGATTCCAGCGCCAGGTACGGGTTAATCGCGCTTACCCCGTATCCGAGCAGCAGCGCGAAATGATGAACCTCCCGAGGATCGCCCGACTCCAGCAGCAAGCTCACTTTCGTACGCGTGCCTTCCCGGATCAAATGATGATGCAAACAAGACACGGCCAACAATGCCGGTATTGCCGCATTATCACGATCTATTCCGCGATCCGATAAAATCAAAATATTATGGCCGTGGGCAATGACGCGATCGGCCGCCTCGCACAACTCATCGAGCGAAGCTTCCAAGCCTTGCGCGCCATCCGACACTTTGAAGAAAATCGGCAGCGTGATGGATTTGAAGCCCGGCCTGCGAATATGGCGAAACTTGGCGAAGTCCTCATTCGAGAGTATCGGCGATTTCACCTTGATCTGACGGCAGCTTTCCGGCTCCGGACGCAGCAAATTGCGTTCCGGTCCGATCGTCGTCCCGGTTGCCGTAATGATCTCTTCGCGAATCGCATCGATCGGCGGATTGGTTACCTGCGCGAATAGCTGCTTAAAATAGTTGTATAGCCGCTGCGGTCTTTTCGAAAGAACGGCAACTGGCGCGTCATAACCCATCGACCCGATCGGTTCGACTCCGCTTTGGGCCATCGGCTCGAACACCTTGCGCAGCTCCTCGAACGTATAACCGAATGCACGCTGACGCTGGAAAACAGTCGAATGATCGGGCTGCGGCACTTCATGCGCGTCCGGCAAATCCTCCAAGCTGATCAAATGCTCCTTCAGCCAAGCTTGATAAGGCTGTTCCCTCGCGATGCCGAGCTTGACTTCCTCATCGGAAATGATTCGGCCTTCCTTCGTATCCACCAGCAGTATCCGTCCGGGACGAAGCCGTTCCTTATAAACTACGTTTTCCGGCGGCACATCCAGAACGCCTACCTCAGAAGAAAGAATGATCAAATCATCGGTCGTGACATAATAACGCGCCGGGCGAAGCCCGTTGCGATCTAGAAAAGCGCCAATCTGCGTGCCATCCGTAAACGCCATCGCAGCAGGACCGTCCCAAGGTTCCATCAACGTGCTGTGAAATTCATAAAACGCTTTCATTTCCTCTGTCATGCTTTCGTGATTGGACCAAGGCTCCGGCACCATCATCATGGCGGCATGCGGCAGAGAACGTCCGGACAAATAAAGGAATTCCAGCGAATTATCGAACATGGCCGTATCGCTGCCGTCATTGTCGATTACCGGCTTCACCTTACTCATGTCCCCGCCGAATAGCTCGGTTTCGGCCAGCGCTTGACGGGCATGCATCCAGTTCACGTTGCCGCGCAGCGTATTGATTTCCCCATTATGGATTACGAAGCGGTAAGGATGGGCGCGCTCCCAACTCGGGAAAGTATTGGTGCTGAACCGCGAGTGGACTAGCGCAAGCGCCGTTTCGACCGCCGGATCTTGCAGTTCAATATAGTACGAGTCCACCTGCTCCGGTATAAGCATCCCTTTATACACAATAGTCTTGCTAGAAAGACTCGAGAAATAGAAGGCTTCTCCGCCTTCGATGCCGGAATAGCGAATCGCCTGTTCCGCGCGCTTGCGAATGACATATAATTTGCGTTCGAAGCCAAGCTCGTCGCCAAAACTTCCTTGCTGCCCGATAAACACCTGACGAACATAAGGCTGAACCGATTTCGCGGTATCGCCGAGTTTCCCGTCATCGGTCGGCACCGTTCTCCAACCGATCAACGTTTGCCCCTCTTCACGTACGATACTTTCCAGCAGTTTCTCGAATGTTTTGCGTTTCTCCGCATCCTGAGGCAAGAACAGCATCCCGACCCCATACTCACCGTCACCGGGCAGCGTAATGCCTTCCTTGTTCAACTCTCGCCGAAAAAAAGCATGCGGGACTTGCAGCAGAATTCCCGCTCCATCCCCCGTGTTCGCTTCGCAGCCTTGCCCGCCGCGGTGGTCCAGATTCCCAAGAACCGTTAACGCCTGACGAACGATTTCATGCGACTTGCGGCCTTTGATATTAGCGACAAACCCCATCCCGCAAGCATCGTGTTCGAACTGTGGATCATATAGACCCTGTTTTGCAGGCAATCCATTCCGCATCATAGTGTGCAACCTTTCTATTCGTAGTTTAAGGGTACTGACACTAGCTGACTGATATCTATTGATAATTCTATTTTTCTGTCGATATACCTTTTTTAGTAAAACGGAAACATACTTTAACGCTAAAAAAAAGGACCGTCAGGATAGTTTCATCCTAACGGTCTCTCTTGCGAATGGACTCACAGCACAGGGTTAGTTATAGGTCACCGTAGGATTCCAATTCGTTCCGTCATAATCGATCGCGCCATTGCTGTCGACGATGAACTGGAATTTGTCGCCTGCGGCCACCGTTGCGGTCAGAAACGGAGTGATTCCGCCCGTATCGGTGACGACGGCATATCCGCCGCCGCTCGGCCAGAAGTCCTGATCGTTCTTCTTAATCTTGACCCGGACGCCATTGCCGCTCGCGGATTGTTTGGCGATATTGCCAGTCAGCGTAACGGAGCCGGAGGATGGCACCGTAAAGACGCGAACGGATTGGCGGTTAACGTCCGGATGCTGCCAGTTGTTGCCGATCAGCGCGTAGGCAGCAGCCCCCTTCCATCTTCCGTTAACCGCATCCCACGTCATCGGAACAAGGGTGCGCGTCGCGCCGCTATACTGCCATTCCTCGTATGACCACCTGTTTACGCCTTGCGTGCTGGAGAAGCCGGACGACGCTTTCGAGGTGGAAGCAGGGGTCTGCAGTTGCCGGATATAGTTCTTCGTCATATTCCAGTACAATGCGGGGTCTAGAACGCCGTCGCTGTTGTACCACTTCTCCGAACTGGCTGCTAGCCCGCTCGTATCTGAAATCTGAACCCCCGTGTCCTCCGCGAATTCATTGAAGGAGTTGATCAGAACGATACTCGGCTTAACCGGCCGGTTTAGCACCTTCTCCCAAGTGAGCTGGCTGTAATAGACGCCTTTGTTTCGGGCTACCGGCGGCAGGTTCCCGACATGGTTGTCCCAACCGGGCATGACGTTCATGACCTCGTCGTTATCGACCGCGCCCGTCTGCGGCAATTGCCAGCCGTATTCGCCCGCCGCCGCATTGCTTGCGAAGCGAACGGTAAAATGATTCGTGTTCGCCTTGCTCCCCGTATAATTGTGCCACGCCGTTTGCACGGAAGCCGGAATATAGACGACGAGCAGCGGTTTGCCGTTCAACTCGTAATAATAGTTCGATCCGCCATAGGAAGCATTGTTCGCAAACTCGTCCCACACTTGCCCGGCTTCCTTCTCGATCGTCAGCGGATCTTGCGTCCATTGCGCTCGGCCGATGGCAAAGGCGTACCGGATGTCCCGGTTCGAGGGATTGTCGTTCCAGTTCTTGAGACGTCCCGCCAGCCGCGCGGCCCGATTCAGAATCGCTCCGCTGACGTTGTTCAGCCCGTTCGTTTCGTCAAGGAGCAGCCAATCGATTTGCGCTGCCGCCATCGTGGACAGGTGCTCGTCGATAACTGCGGTATTGCCGCTGTCATAAGTCTGATAGGAGCCGAGCGTCAACGGCCTGTAGTTAATCGCCGGCTTCGGAGTAAAGCCGAGCCATGTATCTGTGGACACGCTATCGTTCTGCCGATACCGCTCGACTTTCCAACTGCCCCCATTCGTGCCGGCATAGAACGCTACGTTTGCTTTCCACCCATAGGGATCGCCGGTGACATTGCCGTTCATGAATTTGGTCGCCTGATAACCGAACCCGGAATTAAGCACGATGTCGCCCGGCCATACAACTTTCTCCGAACGCTCGTATTCACGGCCTATCAAATCTCCCACCTTGCCATCCGGGCTTACAACATCGGCATTGAAATACACGTAAGCATCGGCGTACCCGTCGCCGTTGCCGTCATAGGCGTATTGTGCCGCCGAACCATAGCCATGCCCCGCCGTCCATGCAACAACCGTTCCGAATGCCGTACCATTCGAATTGGCGTTAAACCAGTTGCCATCCGAGGAGTAAACGATGGCATCCGCCTTCCCGTCCTTGTTCGTATCGGCGACGAACTGGTTGCTGGATGCACCCCCGAAATTCGTTTTCCATACGTTAAACGTGCCGAACGAGCTGCCGTTCGACAAGGCCACCGCCCACTTGCCGCCGGAATCGGCAGCGAAGAACGCGATCAAGTCCTCCTTTCCGTCTCCGTCTACATCTCCCAGTAAACGCCGGGTCGCATTATAACCCGCTCCGGATTTCCAAAGCGAATAGGACAGAAATCCGCTTCCGCTCGATAGCGAAATATACCAATCGCCAGCCAAGCTGTCCCCATTCACATCGCTGTTGAAGAAGACGACGGCATCCGCCTTCCCATCCCCGTTCACGTCGGACAAAAACTGCTCTTGGGAACCCGAGCCGTGCCCGCTAACCCATTGTGCCGGCGTATTGAAACCGCTCCCATTAGAAAGTGCAACATTCCATATTCCACCGGAGTTGAAGGTTACCGCATCCGCCTTCCCATCCCCGTTCACGTCCCCGACGAACTGGTTCAGACTCGAAGCGCCGAAGCCCGTCAGCCAATCGCCGCGCACGTCCGACACCTTCGAATACCAGGTGCTGTACCAAATCCCAACATCCGTATTCGTGGTCGCGCTTGCGCCTCCGGCGGGAAAAATGACGCCGGCGAGCAATACGCACGAAAGGAGCAAGCCGATTGATTTTTTCATAAGTCTGCCTCCTTGTAATTTTCGTAATATAAACACGCTAACCTCTTTAGGGCAACCGGACATCCGCCCAATAGACGTCTGTGCCATTGGTCTCGATCAATAGCCGGAAAGTCCGTCCCGTATCCTGAATGAGCCCTTCTTTATTGGTATTGCATACCGTGAAATAAGGTCGCGACAAGTCCTGGCGTTCGATCGCCAGAGGTACGGGTTCGCTCCAATGGATCAAATCGCGGCTGAAAGAAACTTGGCAGGCTCCAAGGCCTTGGACCCACAATTCCCTGCGATAGCTTGTCAGCATATATTGCTCTAGGTGGCGATTATAAGAGAGAAACGGAACATTCCCCGAATGGACGACTGCCGTTTCCCTCCCCCCGTTCCCCGGCTCCGCGAACTCCCCGTCATAGAGCTTGCGCCACTGCCCAGGCAAGCCTCTGCCCGCCATCGGCGCCCTAGCCGCATAGATATGGTCGCCCTTTACCTCGTTCGCCTGATCAACCGTAATTTGCGAATAGAAAATATAGAAGTAACCGTCCCGCTCGTTCGGATAGAAGCAGAAATCCCCCGCTCCCAGCACGAAACTTTCGGCGGATTGACCGCCTTCCATGCCGTCCGGCCGATAGAGCTCCGTCCAGCAAGGCAACGAGGAAGTCACCACCCATCCCGTGAAATCCCACGACTTGCCTTGATTGCCGGAAGTCATCAGTCCGATATGCCGGAAATCCGGCTCCCCCTCCTGAAGGCCGTAAGCGGTATAAGACGTATCCTCCGCTCCCCAAGCCGTCTCATTGTGCACGTAACAGTAGAAACGACCGTCCTCCGGATCGATCCAGAGTCCATTCGGCCATATTTTCCCCCTGGAACGCGGCCCGTCCGGATAGGGGATGCCATGAAACGCCGCTCCCGCTCTACCCATCTCGAATTCGTACTCAATGGCGAATTGCTTCGTCAAATCTTCGACGCATGTGCCCCTCCACAACGTGATTTCGCCTAAATTGTTGTGCCCGACCAGCGCCCATAAAACACCGTCCTTATCCCGACACATAGCCACATTACCATCCTGATACACCCCGTTGGCATTTGTGAATTGCGTAAGCTCGGTCGTGGAAACTGTCCATCTCTCATCCGTAAGCGATTTCGTCACGCGCCATTCCTCCCGATCGATCGATTATGTGCCAACCCTACCCCTTAACGGCTCCCAACACCACCCCTTTGATAAAATACTTCTGGAAGAACGGATAAATAAACAGAATCGGAAACGTAGTTACCATCAACGTGGCCATCCGCAGCGTCTCCACGGACGTTCGTTTGATCCCTTGAGGACCGCTTAATGCCGCTACCTGGGAGAAGGTCGTCACTTCCGCTTCCCGCAATATGTTTTGCAGCAGAAGCTGGAGTGGGTGCAGATCGGTATTGCTCATGAACAGCATGGCATCGAACCACGCATTCCACTGCGCCACCCCTACGAACAATGCTACGGTGGCATAGACGGGGAACGATAAGGGAACGAAAATACTGGCGAATACCCGGAAATCCCCGGCGCCGTCTATCTTCGCCGATTCTTCCACTTCCCCGGGAAGCGTCTCGTAATAGACCTTGATAAGGAACATGAACATCCCGCTGAAAGCGCCGGGCAGCAAATATACGAGGAATTTGTTCATGAGCCCCAGATTAAAGATCAGAATATAGAAAGGAAGCAGCCCGCCCGAAATATACATGGGAATAACGAAAAAAGATAAAATCGATTTTTTGAGAATCAGATGTTTTTTCGAGACGGAATAGGCAGCCGTGGCAATCACTATCAAGGAAAGCGCCGTTCCCAGAACGGTCTTCAAGACGGATATATAGAAAGCGCTGAGAATCGAATTGTTGGCGAAAACCGTTTTGTAGTTGTCAAACGTAAAATCTATGGGCCACACATACATGTTCTGGGTCAATACGGATTGGCCGTTGCTGAGGGAGTACGACAATGCATACAGGAACGGATAGATGGTCAAAAAGCACAATAAAATAAATAGAGCGCCCACCGTAATGTCGAACCAGCGGAAATTCAATCTTGTTGCCATGGTACAGCTCCTTTTGCGATTAGAATAAAGCTTCGCCTCGCCATTTTTTGATCAAGAAATTACAGCTGAATAGGAGGACGAGAGACATCAGGGACTGGAATACGCCTATCGCCGCCGCATATGCATATTGCGCGCCTTGGACGCCTTGCTGGTAGGCATAAATATCCAGAACATCGGATTTGCCGGCTACCAGCGCGTTCCTGAAGTTCCAGAGCGCTTCAAAGTTCGGCGCGAGCGACCCGCTGGCTCCGCCGCTGCCATTCATCAAGCTCCCCACCGTCAGAACGAACAGAAATACCGCGGTGCCCGCGATTCCCGGAAGGGTAATGTTCCAGATGCGCTGAAACCGGTTGGCTCCGTCGACTTCCGCCGCCTCATACAAATGAGGATCAATGGAGTTGATGGCCGACAAGTACAGAATCGAATTCCAGCCGATCCCCTTCCAGATCGTCGCGAATATAATAATCGGCCAGAAATATTGCGCCTCGCGGAAGAAAGGGATATCCTCCATCCCTAGCGAATGAAGCAGAACGTTGACGACCCCCGATTTACTTTCCAGCAGCTTATAGAAGAGCCCCCCGACGACGACCCAGGAAATGAAGTAAGGCAGGTATGTTATCGTTTGGATCGTTTTTTTGAGTTTTGCGCTGACCAGTTCGTTTAACAAAACGGAAAAGATGATCGGCATCGGAAAAACGACGACGAGACAAATTAAATTAATCGCAATCGTATTGCGAAGCGCCTGATAGAAATCCGGCGAGGCGAAAAACTCCTTGAAATTCGCAAGCCCTACAAAATCGCTGTGGAAGTATCCTTCCAAGATTTTGTAATCTTGAAACGCCATGACAAGTCCGAACATCGGAATATAGTTGAATACGAGCACCAATCCCATGGCCGGCAACAAAAACAATAGCAGCACTTTTTGCTGGGATAATGTCCTTAGGAAACCACCCGCTCTTTGCTGTTTCATCTTACCGCTCCTTCTATGTCTAAGCTGATTTGTATGACCCATTATAGTCCGAATGATAGAGCCGCGAATCTTTCGATCCGCGGCTCTTGTTGACCGAACTTCGTTTATTTCATGAGCCCGCGTTCCTTGAAGACTTTCTCCATTTCCACCTGAGCTTCGGCATATTTCGTTTTTTTCATAAACTCCGTCTTCAAATCTTCCCAGTTTTTATCGAATTTATCTGGCTTAACCGCGTATAGTTTGGCTGATTTATTGTTGTAGAAATCCGACCATAACCAGTTGCCGGGGCCATTCGTCAGATCGTCAACGCCTGCGAGCAGTTTGCCATCCCGCTCCAATGCGCTTGTCGTCACATAACTGGAAGACATTTCAAAGATATCCGCTACTTTATAAGGATAGCTGCGCGGCCAGTCGAACGGATTGTAGCCGATTAATCCCGGCGCGGCACTGAACGCCTTGGAATATTGCTTAGGAAGGCCCTTGCGTCCAAGACCTTTTTTGTAATATTGCTCATCGGCGATGCTGCCATCCTTATTCTCGAGCAAGGCCTGGTGCAGCGCTTCATCCTTGAATACTTTTTTGTTGTCCTTCATTTCCCACAGACCAAGGCTTTCCGGTCCCCAGATGATTAGATCCATCGCTTCGTCCGAGTAGAACCAGTCGAAGTATTTAAGCAGACGAGGAATGTCCTTAAAGTCCTTCTTCACGAAATACTGAAACGCAGCAGGGTTGAACGCGTCGATCCCGTTACGTACGAGCCCTTCTTTCTTGGGCATCGTAATGTGGTGGAACATTTTCCCCGGAGCAATCTTGTCTACGGCTGCATTGGCGCTTGGCGCATCCATCAGTACGAGAGCTACAGCCACTTGACCGCTAGCTTGCTTCTCTTTCAACTGCTCATCCTTCTGTATGGCGAAATCGGGATCGAGCAGCTTCTCGTTGTAGAGCTTATTCAGGAATTGGAAATATTCCTTGCCGTCTTTGTCTCCGAACGGCGTGCCGGATACGGTATTGTCGTCTGCGTGATATTGCCAGGAGCTGCTGACGCCGAACATGTTCGCCAGGTGATGCTGCGCCCACCATGGAATCGACATCGGAATAACATCCTTGTTTCCGACCTTCAGATTCAATGCTTTTACTTTTTTCAGAAATTCGTAAAGATCTTCAGGCGTTTTGATTTCCGGTTCGATCTTAAAGTCGTCATATGTCGGCTTTTGTTGGGTTTCGTTAATTTTTTTCTCGATTTCTTTCAACGGAGTGTATTTGTAGCCCAATTTATCGAGAATGTCTTCCCTGATTACGAGGCCCCAGTTGGCGCCCGGCATACTATAAATATCATTGAATTGCGGCAAGGAAGTATCGACCCACAACGAGGGGATCGAATACAATTTCCCATTAAAGAAAGAATCCCGCCACGAATCTATCGAACCGTACTTCAACAAATTCGGCATGTACTGTTTAATCAAATCCCCCAGTTCCGCATACTGTCCGCTGTTGGCGACAATCGACGCGTTGGACTGGGCATAGATGACATCCGGCAAATCGTTCGTCGCCAGAAGCATATTGAATCTTTCCTTAAACGTGGAGCCTTGGTTGTACAACACTTTGCTTACTTTTACGTTAAACTTGGACTCGACGATCGGCGTCAGAACATCGTTCGGATTGTCCGCAAATTGCGGAGGCGAATCATTTTCTTGATAGAAGCTGTACTCCAGCAGTTCTTGAGGTGCGTCCGACGGCTCTGACGATGCAGATGAAGCGGATGGCGATGACGCCTGAGAAGCCGACGGCTTATCGGCATCCTTATTCTTAGCGCATCCGGCTAATAACGCAACCGTGAGAACGACCGCCAAACTTAACGACAACGTTCTGATCAACCTTTTTTCCCATTTACCCCTCATGCCTATTGTCCCCCTGCTCAATTGATAAGTGCCCTTATAGGATGGCAACTCATTATAGCCCGATTGTAATCGCTTTCTAATTCACATCCTTTAGACAAAGTTGCAGTTTTTATAGCCCCTATGTGCACTATTTTTAGCGTTCATTGCATTTTTTTTGTGCGATACTGAATCGGAGTCATTCCGGTCAATTGCTTAAAGATTTTGCAAAAATAATGATAATTGTCTATGCCCACCTGCGAGGCGATGTCGTACACTTTATCATGGGTTGTCCTCAGCAGAGTCTTGGCTTTTTCTATTCGTATCTTCTGGAGAAAAACAACGAAATTCTCATCGGTTTCCCTTTTGAACAGATCGGAGAAGTAAGCGCTGTTCTTGTTTACGACCGAAGCGACGATTTCCAACGACAAGTTGCCGGCATAGTTGTCCCTCATATAGCTTATGGCCTTGGCGATTTCAGGCCGATATTTGCCTCTTGAGCTTGTCAGCAGCAGCTCGCTCAACCGGAGCATGACCCCGACCAAGTAACCTTTCACTTCTTCCGCCGTTTCCAACAAATTAACGGCCTCGTAAGGGGAGTGCCCCGATTCGAAAAGGTCCTGTTCGGCGATTCCGTGGTCGCGCTGCTGTTTCTTGATAAATGAGATGAATTCAAAATTAAAGGTGTGCGCTTCTTCCAGCGAAACCCTCTGCTCGGCTATTTCCCTGTACATTTCCGTGATGACCTCGGTGATTCTCGCAGCGTCGGTCAGCGCAAGCAAAAGCGTTTCCTCAAACTCCTTAAAGCCCCTGATCGGCTTTCGCGTATAATCGCTCACTTCCGAATAATGAATGATCCTGTTCTTTCCGAAGAAATAGACTCCGGCGATCGAAGCCTGCGCCTGACGATAATAGTCGGAAATATGCGCAACAGAGGAGCAGTGGTTGCTCACCCCGACAGAAGCGCCCAGACCGAAACGTTGTTGAATTAGGGAAAGCACTCGGTTGGACAAATCATGCAGCAGATTTTGCAGGTACAAGAAGCTGGGAACCGACTCAAAGCCGAGCAATAGAAGTATTTCTTCGTTGTCCGCCGCATAACAGTAGCCGGTGGAGGCATTCACGATTTCGAGGTTGATTTCATCGGCAATCCGCGCTTTTAATTGCTCGGACGAGCGGTTTCCGGGTTGCGGCTTCCCGCCATTGTGATCATGAAACTTAACGATCATGACAACGCTGTGCTTGATTGAGAAATACAGTTCCAGTTGCTCTACGCTTTCCGCTATGACCTTCGGATTGGTCATATAGCCGCGCAATAGCTGCTGGAAGAAGCGGCTTCGCTGCATCTGAAGCGATTGTGCCGCAATCGCTTTCCATTTAATCAATTGCTCGTTCTGCTGCCGTTCCCCCTCCAGTTTAACGATGAGCCCGCTAAGCGCATTCTCCAATATTTCAGGCTCAAGCTTATGCTTTATCAAATAATCTTGCGCCCCCAGAAGCAGCGCATCCTTTACGTAATCGAATTCGTCATGGCAGCTTAGAATCATGATTTTACCCGGAAAAGCCGTTTCCTTCAGCCGAGACATTAACGTAATCCCGTTCATTCCAGGCATCCCGATATCAAGCAGCACGATGTCGGGCTTGTACTCGCCGATTTTGTCCAGTGCGTCATTCCCGTCGACCGCATCCTCGGTCAATTGAAAGCCGCGCTTCTCCCAATCAATCATCGTCCGGATATCCATCCGCACGTAATATTCATCGTCTACGATCATAACCTTGTACATGCGCGATCAGCCTCCATATTGGGGATTCATTCTTATATCCGATAAGGAATGCGAACGGTGCTTACAAAAGAAACGCCGTGCAGGCTATGGAACGAAATGCCGTAGTCTTCCCCGTAATGCAGCTTGAGACGTTCGTTTACGTTGCGAAGCCCGAGTCCGCCGAACCGGCGCCCATCCTCCTTAGGCTTCCCCGTCAATATTAGGCGGAGAGCGGCTTCCTCCATCCCTTTGCCGTTGTCCTCGACCTGCATGACGATGTCGGCACCTTCACGATACATGCGGATGACAATTATGCCTCCCTTGTCTTTCAGATCCAGCCCATGCAAGATGGCATTCTCCACAAGCGGCTGCAAAATCAGCTTGACCGTCAGGCAATCGGACAAGCCGTCCTCGATCTCGAATAACGCCTTGATCCGATTCGGATATCGGACGTTCTGCAGCTCCAGATAATGCTTTACCATCTCCAGTTCTTCTGACAGTGGAATGAATACCGTGTTCTTGCTGATGCTTAACTGCAGCAACCCAATCAAGCTCGTCGTGGTCCGATAGATGAGATCCTGCCCGTTCAGGCGGGCCATCGACTTGATCGAATTCAGCGAATTGTACAAAAAATGAGGCGTGATTTGCGCTTGAAGCGCATCCAGTTCCGCGCGGCGCTTCATGACATTTTCCGTGTCGAGCCGAACGAGCAGCTCTCGGATTTCCTGAATCATGCTGTTGTAGCTCTGAGTAAGGACACCGATCTCGTCTTTCCGTTTGGAATGGATCGTCTGATTCAGCTGACCATCCTTAACCCGGCGTATCGACGACAGAAGATTTTTGATCGGATCGGTGAACTTCCGCGCTAGAAAGTAAGCGGCCATGATCGATAGGATGAAGCAGGCGGTTACGATCGCTATCATCGCTTTGTATATGAGATTGGAATTACGGGTTATATAGTCTATTGAAAGCTCGACTACAAATATCCAATCCGATTTCGTCGAGTAGACGAAGCTGATGTACTTCGGACCGCTGTCCCCTCTCCACACGAATCCTCCCGAAGTCTTCATATCGATGACTTTGTCCAGATAGGGGGCATCCAGTTTCGTGCCGTATTTGGCAGGATCCTTAACATATATCGCGTTTTTGTGCATGTCCGTGACGTGAAAAATGGCAGGTTCCCCATCGAAGCCGGCCTGAAAGTTGTTGTTGATCGTCTGGTCCGCAATGTTGATCAGCAGGACGCCGAGGGGTTTGTAGGTATCGAAGCTGTAGACGGTCCGCGCCAGCGTCATAACGTAGCGATTGCGAGACACCGTCCCTTCATCGAATTCGTTCTCATGCATCCCGATCCACAACGGCATCAGATTGTTGTCCAGTGCCGCTTGATAAGACTTATTGCTGCGGCAATCCGGGTGATTTGCAAGATTCTGGGAGCCCACGCTGATCAGGTCCGCATTGTTAAGACAGAGATACATGGAGGAAACCTCCGGCTGAGCCATCATGACGTTGGTCATCAGCTTCTCTATCGTCCGATACCTCACGTTTCGGTCGAACTCGCCCTGATTGAAAATATCGTCGTTCTGAACATTCGGATCGGTAACCACCTTCACGCTGGCGTTCACCACATCGTCCATCAATTGGTTAATGGTTGAAGTCGTCTGCGATAGAACCGTGCCGGCGTACTTTTCCGCTTGCATCTTGACTACGTTGGAAGCCTGATAATACAAGAAAACGCTTACGGTAATCAACGGAATGACGGAAAACAGAATCAGGTATACGGTTAATCGTCCTTTTATCGGCATCGTCTTAGATCTCCACCTTCAGCTGATCGAAGTCGGGATGCTTGGGTAACGACCGGTAATCCCCGGGGGTTGATCCGATTATTCCACGGAAAGTCTTGATGAAATAACTCGCATGAGTAAAGCCGCAGGCTTCACCGACCTGAGCGATCTTCAGATCCGTATACCTCAGCAGCCAGACAGCGCGTTCGATTCTTACTTTGTTTATATACTGCATCGGTTTAATTCCAAGCTTCTTCTGGAATAAACGGCAGAAGTGGTACTTGGTCAAACCCGATGCTTTGGCCAGTTCGTCCAGGGACAAGTCTTCGCGATAACGCTGGCGGATGAGTGAAATCGCATGCAAGAGCGGTTCGGGAATGTCGCCTGTCCTGACCAAGCTGGACGCGTCGGCATACCGATGCATTTCGAGAATGAACCGATACAGCGACGCCGCAATATCGTACTGATCGGCAAGCGGAGCCTGGACGATATCGGCGTACAGCTCTGACAGAATGCCCAGAGGCGCGGATTTCGGCGGGAGCTCGAACACCGGCCCTATTTTCCCCTCTAAAGCGGACCAATGCCGCAAAGCGTCTTCCCCGTGGATGGTGACGAAGAAATACTCCCAATGCGTCTCTCCCTCCGGCAAATAATATTCGTGATCTCCCGGCACCTTGCACATAAACGCGTGATGCTTAGGAAGCGAATGGATCTTCTCGCCTATTCTAAGCTCACCTCGGCCGGATAAGGTGTATTGGAAAATCGCGGCGCCCTCTTGCCCGCGGCTGAGCCCGTTCCAGCGATAGGATGCGGACTCCGCCTTCTCCCAACCGATCCCCTCGAGACGAATAGAGACGTTGAAACGATCAACATAATGAAATCCGATTGTCTGCGGCTTCGTTATCGTTGGGTTTAAGAGCAATATTGTTACACTCCCATTCATATATTTTCTATATATATCATACAACCGATTCACTATGATAGGTAGAGAAATGGAATAATTAACAGCAATCTAATAGGATCAATATTCACGAGGAGGATTTAAGATGGATCCCATTCCATATGCCGACCAGAAGGTCGGAGGAGATTTATATCGGAGGGCGATGCTGAATTACGACAGGCTGGAGACAGAGGAGTACCGGTTTCCGACGATCTACCGGGAAGGCGGCTATTCATGGCCGGGCGATTGGGAAGGACGGACGATTCTCGCTTTGACCATGCTGGCGCAAGCGACGAACCGGGAACCCGTCTATCTGGAAGAGATCATGGCCCGACTGCCCGAACGTCTGAATGCACAAGGCTATTTCGGAATGATCCATGCGCAAGGCACAGTGGACGAGCAGCAGCTTTCCGGGCATAGTTGGTTTCTAAGAGCGATGGCGGAATACCATCTGTGGAAAGGCGACGACCTCTCCCTTCGCATAATTGAGGACATAACCCGCCATTTGCTTCTGCCTGCCCGCGGCTTATATGAGAAGTATCCTGTCGAGCCGGAAGACCGTAAGCCGTCCGGAGAAGCGATCGGCAGCCTGTTTGAACGGAAAGTGGGCGATTGGCTCCTGTCCACGGATGTCGGCTGCGCCTTCATTATGCTGGATGGCGCGACCCACGCTTACCAATTGTTAAAGTGGCCGGAACTCGGTGCGCTGCTGGACGAGATGATCGGCAAGTTCCGGACGATCGATCTAACCGGGCTGTCCTTCCAAACGCATGCGACGCTGTCCGCTCTTCGGGGCATACTTCGTCATTACGAGACGACCGGGGATGATGGTTTGCTTGACTTGGCGCGAGACGTCTTCGCCCTGTACAACCGGGAAGGGATAACGGAAAATTACGCCAACTACAACTGGTTCGGCCGGCCGGAATGGACGGAGCCCTGCGCCGTAGTCGATTCGTTCATCGTCGCGGTCGAACTGTGGAAGCACACGGGAGAAGCGTCTTATCTTGAGATTGCGCACGGCATCTTGTACAACGGCCTGGGGTACGGGCAGCGTCCGAACGGCGGCTTCGGCTGCGATTGCTGCTCGGGAGCGCATGATGACTTGCTTCATCCTAAGGAAGGGTTGTTCGAAGCTTACTGGTGCTGTACGATGCGCGGCGGCGACGGCTTGTCCCGCGCGATTGAATACGGCTATTTCGCGGATGCCGAACGGAATACAGTGACCGTTCCTTTCCTGCGGGAGAGCGAGGCCGAGATTCGACTCGCCTCGGGGCGTCTGACGCTTAAGCAGACGACGGCGTATCCGATTGAGGGAAGCATACGGCTTGAGGTGGCGGATTCAGACATAGAGAAGACAGTAATGGTGAGGATCTTCGTACCCTCTTGGGTGGCGCGAACGGACCTTGTGTTTCGCGTAGATGGCAGTGAGATAGCCGCGACTATCGCTGACGGATTCGTCGAATGGACGGGAACACCGTGCGTTGGTTTGACGCTGGAGCTGCGTTTCCCGATCGGGCTTCGCTTGGGCAACCAACTGAACATCCATTCGCTGGCTGACCGCAGCAGCCTCTTTCACGGGGCGCTGATGCTCGGGACGGAAGACGCAGGTGCAGGATTGCAGCTAGATTCGCTTGATCCGCTGAATCTTGAACACGTCGCTGGCGCGAGCTATGTGGCTCGGGATCGAAATGTGAGTCTGCGGCCGATCCGCGACATGCTGGAGTTATCGATGGAACAAGCGGTTGCCGACCGCCGGCAGGTGTTGTTCCGGATGGAATAAACGGACAAAGCCGTATTTTACGCGTCGGTTGTTTAACCTTGCGTAAAATGCGGCTTAATTAATTTCTTCGCTTCCCTCGCCAAACCTTAATTTGATGACGAAAGATTCCGTATTTGAATTTCCCTAAAGATGTCGCCAATAACAAAAGAAACACACGGGAGCTTGTCCGAAGTTACCCGGTCATCGCCTTCAAATAAATTAAAAAGCTCATAAGTCTCACCAACAATCCGATATTGCTCAAGCGTTTCCGTATCCGAGTTTACGACCCAATACTCTGGGACGTTATATTTTGCGTATATCTTCGCCTTGACTACTTTATCCCTTTTGCGGGAATGGGGAGAAACAATTTCCACCACCAAATCCGGCGGTCCTTCAATCCCTCGGGCTGATACAATATGCATTCGACTGCGGTGAATCATCAGAATATCCGGCTGCAGCACATTCGTTTGGCTCAAGATTACATCGAGAGGTGCATGAAAAATTTCATAATCCGATCTGCAGCTTTGCATGAGTACAAATTCCAGTTAGCTGCTAACCGCTTGGTGCGCTACTGACGGACTCGGAGACATCATCTCCATAGCCCCCTCGATAATTTCATAGCGTTGTCCGTCATCCGGCATCGCCGCATAGACGTCATAAGTCATCTGCTGCTCTTTGATCCGGTCATCGTCTTTCTTGTTCTCCGTCATAGGCGTACATGCCTCCTAAACAAAAATAGCACCACTCAAAGCATTTCCTTAAAGATGTCGCTAATTACAAAAGAAACGCAAGGCAGCTTGTCCGAAGTTACCCGATCATCGTCTTCGAATAAATTGTATAGCTCATAAACCTCGCCAAGAAGCCGATATAGCTCCAGCGTACGCGTTTCAGAGTCGACTATCCAATACTCCGGGACGTTATATTTAGCATATATATTCGCCTTGACTACTTTATCCCTTTTGCGGGAATGGGGAGAAACAATTTCCACCACCAAATCCGGCGGTCCTTCAATCCCTCGGGCTGATACAATATGCATTCGACTGCGGTGAATCATCAGAATATCCGGCTGCAGCACATTCGTTTGGCTCAAGATTACATCGAGAGGTGCATGAAAAATTTCATAATCCGTCCTGCAGCTTTGCATGAGTACAAATTCCAGTTCCCTGCTAACCGCTTGGTGCGTTACTGACGGACTCGGAGACATCATCTCCATAGCCCCCTCGATAATTTCATAGCGTTGTCCGTCATCCGGCATCGCCGCATAGACGTCATATGTCATCTGCTGCTCTTTGATCCGATCATCGTCATTCTTGTTCTTAGTCATAGATGCACATGCCTCCTATACAAAAATAGCACCCCTCAAAGCAACACGTATTGTGTTTGGCTTTGTGAGGTGCTTCCCCGTTTGCTATTACTCTATTATGCGCATGCACGCTTCTTCTGTCAATTTCGCTTAATTCTGATAAGGTTCTCCTACCTTGAGAAATGCGGCTTGACTGGAATGCATTCTCGAAATCCAGTCGGAACTGGAATAATGTCCGAATGCGCCTTTCCCTGCCTGCGGTTTCAAGGATTCCACCCCATCGGGGGCGAACACGTTCTGTTGTTCTAGTACGCTTATATTAGGGACGAACGCGTTCTTGAGATAAGGATAGAAAGAAGGTCCCAGAACAGCCGCCATAATCGTAAGGATTGAACCCCGGATAAAATGGCGGCGCGAGTCCGATTCAACATAAAGGTTGCTGCGTAATTGTTCCATCTCCATTACCTTCCCGCCTTATCAACAAATATAGTTTATGAATGCTCTTGTCTACTGTAAATGTATCCGGATAGAATCACGCTTGCTTCATAAAGAACGATTAACGGGATCGCCACCATAAGCACGGAAATGACATCCGGAGGGGTGACGAACGTAGCTGTAATCAGTAATAGCATATAAGAGTAACGCCGCCATTTTCTGAGCAGCATGGGCTTCAACAGACGAAGTCTAGTTAAAAACATAATAATGACGGGCAATTCGAATAACAGCGATAACGGCAGCAATATATTGAACATGAATGAAAAATACTGGGCAATCCCATAGGTTTCGACCAAATCCAAGTCCTCGTTAAAGGTCGAGGTAAATTTAAATACATTCGGAAATACGATGAAATAGGCGAAACCAAGTCCGACGAAAAACAATACAACGGAATACGGAATATATCGCAATGCGGCCTTTTGCTCTAGCTCCCTTAGCCCTGGCTTAACGAATGACCAGAGGTGATAAAGAGTAAACGGAACCGTAACGACTAATGAAATCAGGAACGCAACTTGCAAGTAAACCCGCAATCCGTCCCATGGAGTAAACGCATTCCAAGTGATTCGTGACGCAGGTTCAGCCTGTTTGAAATATTCCAAGATCGGCCCCGCTATGAAAAAACCTGCAATCATCGTTGCGGCCAGCATAAGCAAAATCCATACAAGCCTTCTGCGCAGCTCACCCAAATGTTCGCCAAGCGCCAACGAATCTTTGAGCATAGATGTCACCTGCCGGTTTCGTCGGAACGAATCTCTTTGCGGGACTGCGATGAGGCTTGCGGTTCCTCATCCCCTCCTACAATCTCTTTGGCACCGCTTTTTAGTTCTCTGAACGTTCTACCTACGGCACGGCCTAACTCGGGAAGCCTTTGCGGTCCAAACAACAGTAAAGCCGCAATAATAATTAATACAATCGTTGAAGCGCTGAAATGAGGCATTCGATTCATCTCCCTCGGGATTTTAGTTGATTCAAGGTTATGCTTTGTACATGTTGCCGATTTCGGACGCGGTAAGCGCTCGGTTAAAAACATTGACTCCCCTGATCTTGCCATGATACCAAGCGATATTCGGCGCGGTCTTATGACCGAATGTGAGCGCGTTGCCGTTGATCGCGACATTCCCGGATATTACCTGCGAACCGGTGCCTTCCAATACGCCGTTTAAATATACTTTTACGTAGCTCCCGTCATAGACGGCGGCGATATTGTACCATTTGTCGGTTTGCAAAACGGTGCTGCAACTGGCGGTCGTTCCGGCGGTATACCAGCCGTTGTTGGCCGTGGCGATCTGTACGTGACAGGCGCCAGTCGAACCTACGTTAAACCGATAGCTGTTGCTCTTCTCCAATAGGGCATAGTTGCTTCCGCTTGACGGCAGCTCGAACAGATTAACCCATGCCGACAATGTAAATCCGTTTACAGCGTCCAAATTGGGGTTGTCGGCGACGCTGATATAGTCGTCCACTCCGTCGAAATTCGCGTAGCCGTAGAAGAACACCACACCCCCGTATGCCGTGCCGTTGTTAGTGCCCGCGGAATCGTTGGCATTGTTCGCCAACTTCCAATCGCATGCCGGTTTCGGAGCCCGTCCCGTATCATAGACTTGGAACTCGTCAAGTGCCCAGCCCAAAGTGCCGGAATTGCCGTAATAGGCGGCGGCAACATCGAGCAGCACATATCTTGCCGTAATATCCGGGAAGTTATAAAGCTTGTTGCCGGAAGTCGCGCCGGTTACCGTCCGAACCGTTATCCAATTTGTATTGTCCGTCGATGTTCGTATCGTGTAATCCGTCGGGTAATCGTCCGTCCCGCAGGCGATAACGGCCTGATTTATGGATACGATACTCCCAAGATCAACCTTGAAATCCCATGGCACCCTCGCGTTCGACTGCGCGAACGTGCTCTTGTTGCCGTCTACCGCCTTCTCCGGACCTGTAGCCGCAGGGGGAGTGCCGTTCAACATGAATGCGGATTTGTTAAGCGCAAGGTTGGCGCTTGGCGTTGCCGCCGGATAAGCGTACCCGGCCGGGTACTTATCGCTTAGGACGATATAATCGATACTGAACGATCCGCTTGACGGTTCGTCATTTACCGGATCGATACGCAGCTGTTTCAAGATGCCCGTCCAACCGGAAAGCGTGGACATATCGACAATATACTCCGAATAACTCGGGTCATTCGGCTTGATCGCGAACGACTTGGCGTTCGTTTCGCTAATCGCGCTTGTCGTCGTCGCAAAATAAATTTTCGCATTGCCGCACGGACCATCGTTTTTCATTTTAATTCTCATATAACGCTTGCTTCCGATCGCGATGTTCAATTGATCGGCCGACAAGATCGAAGGATCGTTGAAACGGATCGTCCCGTTCAGGAAACCCTTGCCGTCCGTGCCGAAGACATCGATTCCGGTTGCCTTCCAATCTTCCGTGTTGTTGTAGGCCGCATCGAAGTTCCATATTCCCGCAAATGGGATGCCTGTGTTGTAAACCTGGAACTCGTTAAGCGCCCATCCCCACGTTCCCGAAGCGCTGTAAAATGCGCCAGACACATCGAGGAGCACGTATCTGGCCACGATATCCGGGAAATTGTAAAGCTTGTTGCCGGAAGTTGCGCCGTTTACGATTTTGACCGTTATCCAGTTCGTATTGTCAGTCGATACTTGGATCGTATAGTCAATAGGGTAATTGTCTGTCCCGCATGCCAGAACGACTTGATTGATGGTCGTTACGACGCCCAAATCGACTTTAAAATCCCATGATGATCTTGTATTCGACTGCGCGTACGTACTCTTATCGCCATCCGCCGCCTTCTCCGGTCCAGTCGTGGCATAAGGAGATCCGTTCAGCATATAGGCGGTTTTGTTAAGCGCCAGATTGGTGCTCGGGGTAACCGATGGATACGTATACCCTGACGGATATTGATGGGTCAGCAAAATATAATCGATGCTGAAGAGTCCGCTTGACGGTTCGTCATCCGCCGGGTCGATCCGCAGTTGCTTGAGCGTCCCCGTCCATCCGGAAACCGTCGACATATCCACGATGTATTCGGTATAGCCGGGATCATTCGGTTTGATCGCGAACGACTTGGCGTTCGCGGGGCTCATCGCGCTTGTCGTCGTCGCGAAAAAGATTTTCGCGCCGTTGCACGGACCTCCGTTTTTCATTTTAATTCGGATATAACGATTGCTTCCTATCGCAATGTTCAATTGATCCGGAGATGTAATGGAAGGATCGTTTGACCTAATGGTACCGTTTAGATAACCTTTCCCGTTCGTGCCGAACCAGTCGATCCCGCTTGCGGTCCACCCCTCCGTATTGTTGTAATTGGAGTCAAAATTCCAGGACCGGCCGATCCAACCTTTCGGGAACAGCAGGTTCATCCGCAGCTTCTGGACATCCGTCGGAATCGTATCCGTATGGGCCGGATTGCCGGTGAACGTTGACCGCAGCGCATCCACGTAACCGAAACCGCCTAGCTTGCCGGGGTTAATCCAGTGGCCTTCGCCGTATTCCGACCAGTTGTCCACGATGGCCAGTTGTTTCCCCAACTGACCTGACGGCAGCGACGGCATGAACGTATTTTTCGCCCAGCCGCACAGGTCCAGAAAATCGGATACCGATACTCTGCCGGAATACGGCCCGTCCCATCCCTCCGTACTCCAGCCGACCGAAATCGTAGGAAGAATGCCCAGATTGCTGCCTGCATTTTTCTGCGCTGTCATCGTGCTTTTCATGCTCGCCGTATTGCTAGTGAAAAAAGAGTAGGCGTAACCGTAGTCGAAGCCCATCTCGTAACACTTCTCCAAAAAGTACCAGTCCGGATTGGTGTCGATCCTTGCCAGAAATATTCCCCCGGCAAACCCCAGATTAACGAGCTGCTGCCTCAAGTAATCCATTTCGACTTTGACGGCTGCGGCCGTTTCGTATTTCGATAACCACATTCCCGCTTCGAACGCCAGCACCGGCTTATTGTCGATCGTAAAATAGCGCGTGTCTTTGAAATAATGTTCAATCCAGTAGGGAACATAGATGCTTCTGAAAAGAGAACTCATCGGCGCGTCCGTGAAAAAAAGCGCAAAATCGACGTAGCTGCTGTATTTACTATTAAAGTATGCCTTCTCGATCGAGTTCACGACGAGGGGAGGATCCTTGAACGGGATCGGCTCTCCGCGGAAAACGATTTCCGTCGAATACCAGCATTCCAGGAAGAAGTCTATCCCGTGTTCCGCCATGTACTTAAGCTCCCAATCCATGGCTTCCGGATTTCCTTCGTCAAACCACCCCATATACAAATCGTGCTCGGGATACTTATAGGGCCATTCCCAGCCCAAATGATAACCTTCCCGCGATCCCGCGAATCGCTGCGTGCCGATATAATGGTTGTCGCTTGCGCACAGAACCGGTGCCGGAACATAATCTACGGGCTCCTGGGGTTTGGCGTATAACAAAATATCGTCCAACCACCATTCGCCTGGCGCAGCAATGCCGGTAGAATACTTCAGCGCGTTGAAGCCGCTTACGGCATTGTTGAACCCGACGTTTGAAGCTCGCTTCTTGCCGTTGACATAGATGTCGGCCGTATCGGTTGCGGGATCCGCATCTACTTTAATGGAGTACCATAGATTGGCATAGTAGTTGTCCCATATCGATACCGGGCTCCCTCCTGAATTCACATAGCATATATTTCCGCCGTTTGTTACGATTTTGACGCCGGTCGTGTTGCCGTTCAGAAGCTCCGCCCCCATGCCGTCCGATTTGGAGGGCAATAAAAACTTATACTCCCAAACGGTCCTCCCCGTCAGGTTGGACACCGTTTTCCCAAAAGTCACGTTGGCGCTCGAGCTCGTATCGGTCAATTTCAAGCTATAAGGTTCGGAGCCGGATATCGTGTTCCAATAATAGACGCCGGCCGTGCCTCCGGTACCTCCAACAGTCCAATCATCCGGCAGGCTGCCTTCCGGGATCGCGATAAACTTCTCGTAAACGGCATAACCGGTATGGATCTTAACAGGGTAAAAAAAGAGACTCCCGGTAGCTTCGTCAGACGTCGTGAAATAAAAGCCGTTTATCTGCGGAACCGAATTTCTAAAAGCGGCTCCTTGAGCCTTAAGAATCCCGTTAACATAGATGTCGGCCGAGCTTGCGCCGAGATCCGCCACGACCTTTATTCCATACTCCGTGTCCACGCTGCAAGATTGAAGCGTCACCGCATTTCCCGACGCGTTCTCGTAGCAAATGTATCCCGAAGAAGTCACGATTTTCACGGCGGGTATTCCTTCGCCGTCCAACCGCCATTCGACGCCGTTCATCTGGTCGAGCAGCTTGAATCTGAATTCCAGCGTCAGTTTGCCGGTGGTTTGGCTCGCAATCTGCTTTTTCATCGTAACTGCCGCTATCGTGCTGTCAGCCGTCACCTTGAAAGAATTGTAATACTTAAAGCTGTAAGTTCCGCCCGAGCTGTCAACTTCCCAACCCGAGATTTTCTGGTGGGTTCCGGAAGGGTCCCCGGAATAATTCCCGTCAAGAAAAGAAAACATCTCATCCAGCAACTCTACTGCCACGTCAATTCCCTCCCTATTTTGAAAGCGTATTCATAATTTTATTATGGAATTCAATTCTCGGGATTGCTATCAAAATGGTGCGCACTTTTTGCATTATCGTGACATCACCGCCCACAACAAAACCACCGGGAATGCAATCCAACGGTGGTTGTTAAGTCAACGTATTCGTTTGGTTCGATATTCTTGCGGGGTTACTCCGTAATACTGCTTGAACACTTTCGAGAAATACGGCAGATTCGGAAACCCGCTTTGAAGGGATGCTTCCGATACGGACTTGCCATCGTTATCCAGCAGCGTTCGCGCATGGTCCATTCTCACGCTTTGCACGTATTCCGTCAACGTCTTTCCCGTCTCCTTCCTGAACAATCGGGATAAGTACGCTGGATTGATGAATACGCTGTTGGCTATGATGCCCCTGTTAATATCTTCGGCAAAATGGGCATGAATGAAAGCCATCGAATGAAGGACAATGTCGGAATAGGGCTCCGTTATGAGTCCCTCCGCGTTCCTAAGCTGAATACTAACTTTCACCGCCCGTTGTGCCCATTGCCTGAACCGCTCCACGGAACGAATCGCTTTATTTTGTTCCGAAATCAGATTCATCAACATCTGAGTCGACAGCCCTTTTTTAACTTGAACGCTAAGCAGCATGTATACAACGCCGAAGTACAACGTTTCCAGCGCATCCGATCCGCCGCCTTCAGCCTCCATTTGACTCAAGTAGTTATCAAGCTTTCCCAGCACTTCGCGTTCCTTGTTCATTTCCAACAGCGGGATCCATTCCACGACGGAGGGAACGACGTTGCGCGTATTTAATGCCCGTTCTCCCAAACTCTCCGTACTGAGCACGGCGTTCATATGCTGCAAATTGTTTCGCTCCACCGCAAGCAATTGTTTATATTCCGTCGGCAGCTCGGATAGGGGAATGCTGCAGCCGAGATAACAGGAGAGATCGCAATGGAAATATTCATTGCACGATCGAATATAAGCTTCACAGCGTGCTCGCCATTCCTGCGATCTAAACGGTTTATTGGCCGATTGATATACTAGCAACAAGAGTATACCCGTACCATCGCGGATGACATCGCCATCCTCCTCTTGCAGAACGATTTCCTCTGCGGCTTTTTTAAGGGCATATTCCATAATCTCTTCATCCTGCGCATTCAATTCTTTGTGCCAGAATTCCACGCTGATCAAGATCGGAATGACCGAATCGTTCCCAGTGAGGGGAATTCCATAGGAAGTAAAGGCGGTATTCAGCTGCGCGGCGGTCGGCGAAATCCGGTTATCGATCACGTTGCACCAGAAGCGCTCCACCAGTAATGGGCGTTCCACCTTCCACATCTGCTTATAAGATTCATACAACTGTTCGAATTGTTCGTATTCTCTCTCTGTCTGCAGCGAAACGATAGCTTTAAGTACAGCCTGCTTCAGTTCCTCCAAATCTACCGGTTTAAGCATATAATCTTGCCCGCCAGCCTTCATCGCCTGTTGCGCGTAATCAAAACGGGCATGTCCGGTCAATACGATAGACTTTATGCGCAGCCCTTGTTGGTTTAGCCATTCTAAGAAGCTTAGTCCGTTTTCGCCGGGCATCTCGATATCGACAAGTACGACGTCGACGGATTGGCTGACCAGAAGCTTCCGGGCATCATTGACGTTTAATGCCGTCCATACCCGAGTAATACCGATGCCTTCCCAATCGATCCCCTCTACCATCCCGTCGAGAGCATACTGCTCATCGTCAATAATCAGCAAGCTATACATTCCCGGGTCCCCCTTCCTCTATCTGAACAGGAAGCATCAATTCAACGCTTGCCCCGCCTTCCTCGCGATTGGATAAAATCATTGTAAATTGCTCGCCGAATAATAGAACGAAACGTTGATAGACGTTGCCGATTCCTACCCGCTCGCCTCCATCCGACAGTATATCGGGCTGCCGACTGATTTGAGCCAGTTCATCAGCTGGAAATCCGCTGCCGCTATCGCGGACGATAATGCGGTAAGTGTCGGAATCCTCCTCGCGCTCTGCGCTGATGTCTAACCGGAAAGGCTGGTTCATATCTTTAAACCCGTGCTGTATACTGTTCTCCACGAATGTCTGGACGGTCAACGGGGGGACAAGCAGGTCTCTGCACGAGTCTGCGCAATGGATGGCAAAGGACAAATGATTCGGAAATCGAAGCTGCTGAATTTCCAAGTAATTGCGGGTGTGTTCCCATTCTTCCGCCACGGTCACGAGCGATCGATCCTGCTGCAGCGTAAAGCGAAAATGCGCCGCAAGATGCATGGACATTTTCTTGATCGTTTCGGTCTTATTGACGACTGCCAAGTGATATACGATATTTAAGCAATTTAAATAAAAATGAGGTCGGATTTGACTGAGCAGCCGCCTGTAGTCCGCTTCCCTGATTTTCAATTGGTGTTCCAGTATATTAATGGTCAAATGCTCGATTTTCTGCGCCATTGCGTTAAAAGTATCGATCACGAACGAGAACTCTCCGGGGTAACGGGGCGGTATGCGCAGGTCGAATCGTCCCCTGGCCATGCCGCGCATTCCCTTGATTAGCGCATTCATGGGGCGTATGAGCATTCTTTGCATAACCAGAATGTACAGACCGATAATGAGGATCACAAGTATGGGCATGGCGTAAAGCATGAATTGGAAAAAAGCAAGCGGTTTCAACATTTTCGATTCCGGAACCGCTTTGACGAGGGCAACGTCGGACAATCTCGATTGCTGGATAACCGCAACATAATCCCGTTGATTCGAAAAATCGGGGAAAACCTGATACTCCGTGCTGTTTAACTTCAACGCCCTGCCGATCGCATCAATCTGCTGAGGCTCCTGCCGCCGATGCAGGAGATCGACGCCTTTGTCGTTGACGAGACCAACGTAATCGTTAACGTCCCGGCGCAAATCCCCCAACGTCTCGATCATATCCTGCACGCTGACGATTGCGCCGACGTAGACGCCGGAGGAGCCGGCCTGCAGCCGGACGATCGAAGAAGGATCACCGTCCAACGAGTGCCATCTGTCCGTCGCCCCCTTCTCCAGCAAATCTTTAATATTTTCGTGAAGATACTCCCGATTGTCTCCGCTAGTGTATTCGCCGAGAACGAAGTCGTCATTGCTTTTAACGTAAATAAAAAAGTTGCTGACCGTTCGGAAGAAGCCTTTGTCGCCGGTCAGTTTTTTCAGAAGCACGTATTTGCTGTAAATATAATCTTTATTGCCGTACGGATACGAGCTTAAGGCTTTAATGTCCCCATTATGAACCATCAAGTTAACAAGATATAAATCGAGATCGGCAAGACGGTCGTCAATTTGCTTCATGGAAGTAGACAAGAGCTCCCGATTCGATTCCGAAGCTTGCATGCGAATTTGGTCCCGGCCGTAATAGATGCTGTACCAAAGGAACAGAACAAGAGGGGTTATGATTAAGACGAAGCTGATAATAAATTTGGCCCGCAAGCTTTTCTTCATATCCATCGTCATCGCATCCAATCCGTCCCTTTATCAAGTCTCATCCACTTATAGAACGGCCTCGAACCCAAACGTTGCGCATCGCTAAATCAGGGGATAGCAGCAATACGTTCGCAAGCTTGCCGGTTGCAAGACTCCCCATCTCGGCATCAAGACCGAGAAGCCGGGCAGGATTGCCGCTTGCGAATCGGCTTACCCGTTCGACGCTGAGCCCAACTTCACGGACCATAAACCGGAACGCTTCGATCATGGTCAACGTACAGCCCGCCAAATTGCCTCCTTCTTTAAGTCGGGAGACGGAATCCTTCACAATGACATCGAGTCCGGCGATCGTATAGGAGCCATCGCTCAGTCCGGAAGCGGGAATCGCGTCGGTGATCAGAATCAACCGATCGTCCGGTTTAACCCTCGACAAGAGCCGAATACAGGCAGGATGCACATGATAGCCATCGGCAATAATTTCCGCGCTGATCCGATCTTCGCTAAGAACTGCCCCTAAAGTGCCCGGTTCGCGATGGTGCAAGCCTTTCATCGCATTATACGTATGCGCAGCATGACGCAGCCCGTGCCCAACTGCTTCGAGAATGCATTCATAAGTCGCATCGGTATGTCCGCAGGTAGGGACGATCCCGTGCTCGCTTAACCATTGAATAACAGCCATGGATCCATCCAACTCCGGCGCAAGCGTAAGCATCTTGATGAGTTCGGGAAACTCGCTAACCCAGCCTTCCAGCCAGTCCAGCCGAGGAGGAACAATATGCCGGGGATCTTGGGCGCCTGGCCATCGCGGGCTAATGAACGGCCCTTCCAAATGGACTCCTACGAGTTCGGCATATTGTACTCCCCCGCTCCGATAAGCGGCCGCAGCGCTGATCACCCTGCTAATTGCTTCCTGCGGAGCGGTAACCGTTGTGGCCAACATTCCCGTCGTGCCGTGCCGGCCATGATAACGCGTTATCGTATCATACGCCTTGGCATCGGCTTCCATAAAATCGCGGCCGTTACCGCCATGTACATGTACATCGATAAAGCCCGGAAGCACCCATCCTCCTTGTGCGTCAATTGCCACAACGGAAAGGCCTTGCTCGAATTTCCGTCTATCGAATTGTTCCGAGTGTCCCGCATACACAATCCGTTCACCCTGCCAAACCATGGTGCCCTTATCGATAACACCGTCGTTTTCCATGACTATTTTCCCATTATAAATGATCGTCATGCAGTCAGAATGGGCGTTCATGTCCTCGCCCTCCTTCAACAATCTCTTAGATTGATTCTATCATAATTGACAGCTGCCGCTTTGGGTCAGTCGAACACAATTTCCCTTTCTTCCTCCCCAGATTGGTAAACGGCGCACAATATCTTCATGATCTCCACGCCGTCTTGAACCGATGCGATTGGCGTATGGCCTGTTTGAATGCTGGAAATGAAATGATCGATTTCGTTCTGGAACGAGCCATTAACATCGATGGAAAGATGGTTCACCTGCGGGTTGAGATTCATGATCGTATCGTATTTCTCGGACACAATCATAAACTCCGGTTCGATCTCGACTCCTCCTAGATCCCCGTACAGCCTGACGCTGATCTCGTCTTTCTTGGCATGCAAAGTAAAGCTTGTTTCTACGGCCAGCGTGGCTCCGTTGTGGAAACGAATGAAGGCTACGGCTAGATCTTCCACATTATTTTTCTGAGCGTCATAATCGGCTGCCTTATAGAAATTCAATCCTTTCACATGCGATCGGTTTCCAAGCTTGCTATGAATGGCGCCGTTAACCGACTTCACTTTCGGTTTCCCCATTAAGTACCAACACAAGTCGATAATGTGCACGCCCAGGTCGATTAACGGCCCTCCTCCGGAACGGCTCTTGTCGGCGAACCAACCGCCCGGATTTCCAAGTCTTCGCAAGCAGGATGCCTTGGCATAATAAACTTCCCCCAATTCGCCGTTATCAAGAAACTGTTTGGCCAATTGGGCATTGGGATCGAACCTCCGTACGAAGCCGACTTGAAAAATTTTCCCATTTAACCGCACGCTTTCCTCGATCCGCAACGCTTCCTCGACCGTTCGGCATAGCGGCTTCTCTACCAGCACATGTTTTCCCGCATTCAGGGCTGCTATCGCGATTTCGGCATGCGTATTGTTCCATGTGCAAATACTGACCCCGTCGATATCCGGATCTTGGAGCAACTCCCGATAATCTGAGTATGCCTTCTTCGCATTGTATTGCTCGACCGTTTTTTCAGCCCGCCCTAAGTTAACGTCGCAAATCGCATAAATCTGCGCATCCGGATTGTTCTGATAGGAAGAGAGATGAAGACTGGATATGCTGCCCGTACCGATAACTCCAATATTAATCTTGCTCATAGCGTATTCCTCCCTAAAATGTGTTGCTAAGAACGCATAACTCGTCTTGTGTTATACCTCGTTCCAAATTCTTCTCGCATTGTCCAATCCGACTCTAGTGCCGTAAAGACAAGGTTCATTCCCTTCGAACTCCAGAGAAATATAACCGTCATACCCGGAATTCTTGATGATCTTGAGAATTTCGTAAATATTAACGTCTCCTTGATCTACAATCGTGCAGCGTATGGAATTCCCTCCCGCCGTAGGGTACCAACCCTCTCCATATTGGCGGATTCCCGACCGAAGACTAAAATCCTTCAGATGAATCATCGAAGCGATCGGAAGATTTTTTCTCACGGCGACTACGGAATCTTCATCCGCGCACATGAAATTGCCAACATCCAGCAATGTCCGGAAATTACCGCGATCCACGGCGCGCACGAGCGCCTGAACTCTGTCGCTGGCCTGAATATAATAGCCGTGGTTCTCGACGCTCGTAACAATATGATATTGATCCGCATAATCGGCGATCTCTCTGCATGCCTTCACTAGCGCGGGAAGATCCTGCAGAAAGCTGTGGATCGTCGCCTCCGGGATTTCTCTGTATGCGACATCGTGGCGCATGTGCTTTGCGCCTAAAGCATGCGCGATATCCACTTGCTTCTTTACCCGTTCGATCTCGGCTCGGTAACTGAGCTCATCTGGTTGGATAAAGTTGGCGCCTATCGCGTAATTGGAAATTTCAATGCCGACATTTTCCGCCTTCGTACGTATCTGGCGTATTAAATCCGGATTGTCGTCTAGTGAGAAACCGATCGGAACAATTTCAATATGCTCTCCGCCGTGATCGGCTACCCACTGAACGAGATCGAGAATCGTTAAACCGTCGCTTTGAATGGCGCGGTGCAAGCTGTATGAACTAACGCCCAGCTTCATGACTTTCACTCCTTGTTTGTCGTTTACCCTAATCCCAGATCAATACCCGCTTCGGATTTTCTTTCAGATCGTTCAAAAACTGGATTTGATCGTCGCATAGATGCGACAGGAAGATCCTGTCTTCGGCAGCGCCTTTTACTTCGACGGGAATGGTGACGAATAATTGTTTCATCTCATTTTTCAGCTCGATCGCTTTGTCCATATAGACTTCGAATTGCTCAATATCGGAAATTCCGCCGATGTCGTACAAGTATCTTCCCTGCATCTGATAATAAATCGCTTCCGCTTCTTTCAATGTGATGAGCAGAATGTTTTTTTCATCGATCAACCGCTCTTTCTGCTTGCCTGATGCGTGTTCTGTCAACCGTTCCAGCAAGGCCAAGCCCTGCACGTAAAGATCGATGCTCCGTTTGATTCGCTCGATATGTTCGCGATGAAATTCATGATTCTGTGGAGGGATGTTTCTAAGCGCATCGATGAAACCTTCATATCCGCAGAAGGTCAGCATGTCGTACGAAGCATGTTCAATGAGCGAATCATATTCCAGCATCTCTTCGATGCTATCCGGATAGCAACTTTCGTAAAACTCTCTTAAGCTCTCATCTGCTTTGAAATCCGTGTTCCAGGCCGCTTTCGCAAACACGTACAGGTTGGAAGAGTACGCCCACCAGCTGAATCGGCCGAACATCAATGCGGCTGCATTTCGGATGCCCATCGCTTTATAATGACGCAAATCTTCCACGATCACTTTTGTCATGCTCAGCTTCATCTTCGTAAATAAGATGATGTCCGCGTAATAATCGAATACGTACGTGTTGACTCCGAATTTGCGGTACGTTTCGATCAGCATTTGGTTATAGCGCCTGTTCATCTCGCAGCTTGGATCTCCCAGGCTATGCGCATAACATCTTTCCCTCGCGGCAAATAGACCGTAAACATTGCTTCGCGGTTCGTTGATCACGTTGTTCATATCGATCGTGTCATGATATAACAGCATGTCGATTTTCATCTCCGCGTTTTGTTCGCGGATTCCATCGGCGATGCGATTGATGACGTTCAACTGCTGCGTTGCGGGGGGCATGTCTTTGCATAAACGGCATTCGCACCAACTGCCATCGTTTACATCGGCAAACCATAGGCGGAACATATCGACGTAAGGCTTTCTTACAATTAGGGCTTTGACTCCTTCGGTTAATAAATTCAGTGCCTCGTCGCTAGAGCCGCAAACATTGCCGCTCTTTATGCGCTGACCGTTCTTCTCTATGAATAAATAAGGCTTTTGCTCAAACCATTCCCGGTCCACCAAACGCTCGACTCCATGGCCTCCGAACTCGTATCTCATGCCGCGTTTTTTGATTTCGCGGATGACGGGTTCGAACGCTTTCAATTCACTGGAAGGATTCGCATGGACATGAAACGAGTTGATCCGATTTTTACCGCACCAGTCTATCGTTTCGATCATTTCTTCTATCCACATTTCCGCGGAATCTTTGGACGCATCCTCCGTAAAGCTGCGGATTTCGAAATCAGGGTTTTCGATCGCGTCGAGCTCTTCGAGTTCGATCCGGCTGCGAGAAGGAATAACCGCCCCTCGTTCGCCAGCTGAATACCATCTGCAGCCCAATCGCTCCAACAGGGCATATACCGCGTACAGAATTCCTCGGCCGCATTGACCGGCTAAGATCAATCCTCGATTAATGCTCTTAAGCATAAAACCGTCGTAAGTAAGCAGCTCGCCGTTCAAATCGCAAGCCGTAACTTCCTTGCACCACGTAACACTTCCAATGAAAATCGAAGCACTTTCGTGTGCATGGTCAGCGCTCCGGACAGGCAGTTCGCAGCCGGAAATGGCCAATACGTATTTTTGCAGCTCTTCAGCTGCGAATAAAGCCGTCGTCTCTTGTTCGACAACGATAGACGCCATCGCTCTTCCATCTCTTACGATCTCCATCATGATTCCGCTCTCCTTATCCATCCCTGTGCAGGATTATTCGCTCTATTCGTTCTTGCATCATTATGAATTTTTATTGATCCGATCGCTATCAATATGGTGAGCAAATCTTGCATTTTGGTGACATATACAGTAATTATCGGCGAGAAGCCGGCAATGCCTGCCGAAAACTCTGGCTTTGCCAGCTCCCTTTGCTTACATTAAAATCAACCGATAAAAAGCCATCCGAACCTGATAGGCTCGGATGGCTTTACATTCAGCTTTTCACTATTGGTTAGCCAAATAGGCTGCCTTCAATTCCCCGAGCATCTTTTGGTACAGCTCGGAATTGACCACCGATGCGACGTATTTATCCCAATCCTCGAGACTCGATTTGCCAAGAATGACTTTGATCATATTATCTTTCAGATCCGTTGTCATTTCGCCGAATCTCTGCATGTAAGTCGTTGAATAAGATGCATAGGTGAACATCGGATTCAATTGGCCGTTGCGGTCTTCGGCGATTACTTTCTTAGCTGCTTCCAGGAAGCTGTTGACCATAGCATCGCCTTCGGGCGTTACCTTCTTAGTCTGTTTAATCGTTTCATAACGCGTCTTATCATCCTCGAAGTACGGGCTGTCCGAGGACAGCAGATCCATCTGGTGTTTCTTGGCAAGCTCCTCCTGCTCTTTCGTTTGCGTATTGTCGCTCTTGTTCCGGTATTCGCCGTTTTCGCCGTATTTGACGATACCGCGGGCCTCTTCGCTGATGATCCAGTCGATCATATGCAGGATGCGGGCTGTATCGCCATCGCTTACCTTAGCGTTGATGGCCAACGATTCGTCATAGCGGGACGTCATCATGCCGTGGCCCTTCGGTCCTTTGATCGGATTGAGCAGCACCGCTTTCGCACCTTCGCCTGCTTCGGCGTTGAATTTAAAGACGGGATCCGGTGTTTCCGACGGAATAAAGGTGAACCATTGGAAGAATGTCGAAGCGGACTTCCCGTTCGTGAACTGCTCGAAGAAATTCAACTTGCCAAGCATAAATTCGGGATCGATCGCTTTGGCTTCGTACAACTCGTTCATATATTTCAAGTAGTCCCTGTAGCCCGGCGAATACTCAGCTTGAAGCCAGTTCCCGTCCTTGTCCACGGCCCACCCGTCGATATTGGTAAAAGCAGGCGCAAGATGCTCGCTTGTCAAATATTGATCGAGCGATGTTCCATATCGCTTTGGAGCGTCGGACAGCTTGATAAGCGCGGCCTTTAATTCATCCGTATTCGTAGGTAAAGGGATATTGTTTTTTTCCAACAGATCTCCTCTCATCCAGAAGCCGCAGCAAACCTCCGGTGACATATTGGCCGGGACGGAATAAATCTTGCCGTTGTATTTGGCCATATCCCACAGCGATTTCGGGATTTTCGCCAAATTCGGATATTTGTCCGAGAAATCGGGCGCTTCCACGATCGGCGTTAAATCTTTGAACAAACCGTTATTGATGGCCCCCACCATACTGTCCAGGTAAGTAACAAGCGAGTCGGGACGCAGCAGGAACAGCTCCGGCAAATCGCCGGTAGCCAGTCTGACGTTCAGCTTGTCCGGATATTCGCCATGAGGCGCGAATTCGAATTTTACGTTTACATTCGTGTGTTTGCTTAACAGCTTCTCCACTTGGGAATCCGGACTGACGGGATTCCAGCTGATCCGCAGCCATGTAATGTCGAGCGGCTTTTCTTCCTCTGTGGCGGAAGCGCTTCCGGAAGGCGACGGGCTTGCCGATCCGGCCTTCGATTCCTGTTCGGCAACGTTTCCGTTTTTGCTGCACGCCGCCGCGAAGATTAGCATAATTCCGATCAGCAGCACGAACGTCTTTTTAAACCCCGAATTCTTTTTCATACGTACCCTCCATGTTTTGTAATATCTATTTCATAAGGTCGCGATGAGCCTTAATGAAATCAGGATTTAACGGACCCGATCAGTACGCCTTTTGCAAAATACTTCTGCAGAAAAGGGTAAACCGCAACGATCGGAATCATAACGATAACGACGGTGGCCATCTTCAGCATCTCCGGAGGAACTGCATTTTTCGCGAGCATCTCCGCAACGACATTGGCGTTCATACTATTGTTCATGTTCATCGCCAACACCATTTGCTGCAATATGACTTGCAGCGGCCATTTAAGCGCGTCATTGATGTAAATAACGGCTTGGAAATAAGTGTTCCAGTAACCAACCGCGAAGAACAGGGCAAAAGCGGCCAGCGGCGCTTTGCAAAGCGGAAGAATGATTTTATAAAAAATTTGGATGTCGTTGCAGCCGTCGATCTTCGCCGATTCTTCCAGTTCTGACGGAAGGGTTTGAAAGAAGCTTTTCAATACAAGCAGCGTCCAGGCATTCGTTGCGCCGGGAATAATGACGGCCCACCACGAGTTGATCAAGCCCAACTTGAAAATAAGCAAATAGTTGGGGATCATGCCCGGATTAAATAAAAGCGTAAACAGGATAAGAAGCAGGATCATTTGCCTTCCCGGCAAGTACGATTTGGAAATCATATAGCCCATCGTACTGGAGATGAGCAACGCCAATGGCGTACCGACAAGCGTTATGAACAGGGAGGCCTTGAGCGCATAGAGGAACGAGCCTCCCGTAAGCAAATATTTGTAGGCTTCCAGAGACCATTTTTCCGGCCAAATGTAAAACTTCCCAGGCACATATACGCTCGCGTCCGTAAATGAGACAGCCAATACATACAGGATCGGGAAAACCATCATGGCCGCGATAAGAGCGAGTAGGAAACCAATCGTTCCCTGGTACATATAAAATTTAGCTTTGTACATATTCCGCACGTTCCTTTACCATATGCCTTCATGCCCCGTGCGCCGGATCAATCGATTGGCCGCAAGCACGGCGATCAAACCAACGAACGATTTAAATACCCCGACGGCGGTGCTATAGCTGAACTTCCCTTCCCGTACGCCGATCTTGTACACATAAGTATCGATGACTTCCGTCATATGAAGGGTTACGGCGTTTTGCATCAACAACACTTGCTCGAAATTTACTTCGAGTATGTTGCTGAGAGATAAAATGAATAGAATGACAATGGTTGGAATGATAGATGGAATCGTGATATGCCGGATTTGCGCCAGCCTACCCGCTCCGTCGATCGTTGCAGCTTCGTAAAGGGTCGGATTAATGCCGGCAATCGCCGCCAAATAAATAATAATGTTCCAGCCTACCTCTTTCCACAGCCCCTGCAGCATCAGGATCGGGTAAATAAATACATCCTGCAGAAGAAAGCTGATTCTTGTGCCGTTAAGAGATGCGATTAATTTGTTAATGATTCCTTCTTCAGACGACAGGAAAAAGTACGATAAGCTGATAACGATGACCCATGATAAAAAATGAGGAAAAAAGACGAGCGTTTGAATAAACCGTTTGTAAATCTGGTTGCGAACTTCATTCATCATTAAAGCCAATAGAATAGGTGCCGGAAACAAGATAAGAAGACTGAGCCCGCTGATCGATAACGTATTTCGCAAAATTCTCCAAAACTTAGGATCGCCGAACAAGTAGTCGAAGTGCTTGATTCCAACCCAATTGCTGCTCCATACTCCTTTGACAGGCGAATAATCCTCGAATGCGATGACGATGCCAAGCATGGGTAAATATTTGAATATGAGGAAGAAAACCATACCAGGGACACCGATTAAATACAGGTATTTATATTTGCTTATGTTCTGGATCAATGTCAGCCTTCGAGCCATAGGAAATCTTAGCTGATCGGAAATGGTGTCTTGCACCTGCATTCACTCTCCTTTTGTCTCAGTATGCGATTTTTTTGAAACGCACGCTATCAAAATGGTGAGCACTTTTTGTAATATAGTGACATCCCAAGCCGAATAAAAAAACAAAAGAAGACAGTCATAACAAACTGTCTTCCGTACTATTCCGTTCAGATATTCTATTAATTACTCAAAAACCTCAATATCCTTAATCCCGTTCCCGTACTTCGATCGTCCTTCTTAGCCGTATTCCGCACCACTATGCGCATGTCCGTCCGATGCTCTTGGATCGGGAACATCGCGATCACCGGGCGATAGGCCATTAAACACCATTCGTCGAATAGATTAACCTCTTGGAACGAGACTCCGTCCAGCGAATATTCGAAAATACCGCTATCGGGACCGCACAGCAACAAGATTCCCGCGCTCCGTCCGGTAACAGAGAAAGTCAGCGAAGCTCCCGGCTCATCCGCGCGCAGATGATCGATCTCGTAACGCCAATTCATCATCGGGCCCGGATAGGCGTCAATGACTGCAAAACCGTTCAAGTTGTTCGCGATCCCAAAACCGGGCATGGAGGCATATTCATAACTCGGCTTGATCAATGACACTGGCAGGCTAGCGTTGCCTTGGTCGTCACTCGTGTTCCGTGAACCCTCGATTAGGACAAGCTGCAAGTATTCCCGCATATACTCCGCGTAAAGCGCGTGCCCCGCATCGTTCGGATGGACGCGATCGTTCGCGAGCTCCCCCCAATCCCCTTCTCCCGTTAACTCCCTTTGCCGGATTCTAGCCGCGAAGTTGACGGATGGTATGCCGTAATGGGAGGCCACTTCTTCATGGACGGCTATGTTGAAGGGAAGCCCCTCCGACAAGTTCTTATCCGCCGCGGTATAGACGAAACAAATATCCGTGTGCGGAGATTCCCGCCGGCATTGCCGAACAATTCCCTCCATCCCGCGGATCGATTGTTCCCGGTCTTCGCCGTCGTTCACGCTGAATTCCACGAACAGCAGAGCGATCTCGCCGCGCGAGAGTACGTGCTCCCGCAATCTATGAGCGCCGAAGGTAGAAGTCGTACCGCCGACTCCCGCATTGATGCATGTTACCCGTTCCTCGGAATACCGCTCCTTCAGGTAACAGCCGGTCAATGCCCGCCAACTGGTCAGGTCCGGGTCCGACGCTCCGGCGCCTTCCGTGATGGATCCTCCGAGAAAAGCGACGACAACCGGTTCATTCCGGCTGAGCTTATTTTTAAAATGAGGTAATCCCCCTCGCAAGTTAAAGCTTTGGTTAGCCACGGATTTCTCTCCTTTGCAATATCAAGCCCTCCCGATCGCTCGGGAGAGCCCCTTAGGTCAAGGCGTGACTCTCAGCGAATCTAAAAGCATGAATGTTCCCGTTTTCTTCACGGCCTTGAGTGTATGGGAGCCGCTCGTCAAGCCGGAAATGCCGTACACGACTTGGTTCGTTAACCTCGTGGCGTTATAAGTGCTGACCGTTTGCTTGAATACGTTGTCCACGTAGATGTCGACGTCGCCCTGGCCGGCTTCTTTTTCAGTGATCAATTCGATCCCCGTGCCGGTGAACGTGAATTGGAAGTAATCGTTGTTCGTCTGGGTGAAATGGACGTCGTCGTTGTAATCTCCGAAACCCCTGCTACCGTTAAGCGACCAGGTACCCGTATACGAAATGCCAGGATCTGTATTGTTGTATTGAACCTTCGTGCTAACAAAGCTCAGTTTATCGAGCAGCATGTAGGTTCCCGTCTTTTTGACGGCCTTGATCGTATGGGAGCCCGGTGTCAATCCCGATATTTTGTAAACGGTTTGCTGGGCCAACCGGGTGGAGTTGTACGTGCTTACCGTTTCCTTGAACACGTTGTCCACGTAGATATCGATATTGCCCTGTGACGAATCCTTCTCCGTAATCAGTTCGACTCCCGTGCCCGTGAACGTGTATTGAAAATAGTCGTTGTTGTTCATCGTGTAATGCACGTCGTCCTTGAAGTCCCCGAAGCCTCTTGCGCTGCTGAGCGACCAAGTGCCGGTATACGAGATTCCGGCATCGGTGTCGTTCACTTGAATCGGCGAGGCTACACTGAAGCTTAATTTGTCGAGGAGCATGTACGTCCCCGTTTTCTTCACGGCTTTGAGCGTATGGGAGCCGTTAGCCAATCCGGTTATGCCATACACTTTCTGTTGAGCTTGCCGAGTGGCGTTATAAGTGCTCACCGTCTGTTTGAAAACCCCGTCCACATAGATGTCGATATTGCCTTGGGAGGAGTCCTTCTCCGTGATCAAGTCGATTCCGGTTCCGTTAAAAGTATACTCGAAATAGTCGTTGTTCGTCTGGGTGAAATGAACATCGTCCTTGAAATCTCCCAATCCCCTGTTATAGCTACGGCTCCAATTGCCGGTGTACTTGATTCCGGTATCGTCGTCGTTAACGGCTAGGGAACCGCCCTGCGAAACGACCCTGAGCAGACGCGAAGCATGGGAAGCGAGACTGACCGAGCTATATCCGGTATTATAGGTTCCGAGATCGGTATGGGTCCACAGATCTCGAACGGAAGCCGCGCCGCCGAGGCCGATATCGCTCCAGTTCACGGTCACAGTAGCTGCGGAACTCCCGAGATTGACGAGTCCGACCGTGTAACTGCCGTCCCCGTTATTCGCATACCAGACCTGCTGGTTGGTCGCCGTGGACACGGGATGCGCCGGGCGTCCCGCTTGATTGACCGCGATCACTTCGTCGTTCGTCAACAATCCGATTCCGAAGCTGTCCAGATTAGTCAAGTCGTTGCCGGTATAGAGCTGCGCCGACGACATAGCCCATAACGTCATCGCCGTCCGCCGCTCATCCTGGGTTATGCCGTCCATTGCGCCGTTGCCGACGTCCAAAGAATCGAAATCGTTCCAGCCTCCCGGACTGCCGTGCCGCCACCACTCCTCTGCCTTCGGGAATGTTCGGGCGATGTTCGCCCAAGTCGTCAAGCCGCTAGTTCCGCAATAGCATTCGATATCCCAATCGACTCGCCAGCCGTTGGCGTACTGTTTCCAATAGTCGATATAGTTGATGTCGAGCGCCCAAGACAGCTCCAGCCATATCCCATACGGCGCCAGCGCATCGGACCACGCTTTGACGTCGCCCCGTGCGTCGATGGTCGTATCGTTATGCCCGGAACCCGGCGTGACGCTGTCGAATTTCAGGAAGTCGACTCCCCATGAATCGTATAGATCGGCAATGGAGTCGATATAGCTTTGGGCGCAAGGGTTCGTAAAATCGATCTTATACCCGAGCCCCCAATAATCCGACGTCGTCAAAGGCTGGACGGCAATATCCTGCATCGAACAGCCCGGTGCCCCGTAGATCGGAAGATCCGCGTTGTAAGCTTGAGGGGAAAGACCCGGTATCCCGTAAAGTCCGAATTTCTGCCCGTTGGCATGAACGTAGTTGATCAGATCCACGATGCCTAAAGGGTATAAGGTCGTACTAGGAACCGGACGCCCATAACCGTCGATGCCCCCGTTCCAGCCTGCGTCCACGTTGATGTAGTTATATCCGTGGGATTGAAGGGTCGTGTGCATGGCATCCGATTGAGCTTTGATATTCGTTGCGTTAATCCAGCTTGAGTTGTTGTGGTACACCTGCAGGCTATAGCTGCTCCAGCCCATCAGGGGTTTAAGCGCCAATCCGTTGTTTGCGGCTTTAACGACCGAAGCGTTCGGGATGAAAATACCAAGTTGCGCGATAAAGAAGATAAGCAGCAACAGCCCAGCTCGTACGTTGCCTGACCTCTGAATCACATCATTCATCTCCTCTTAGGGTATCAGCCGGATTTTCTCTCCTTTTTCCGTCTCCAATGCCAATATGTCCCCTGTCAGAGTCTCCTCCTCTCGGCCCCGGATACACCGCGCTTTACCCCACGGGTTGTAAACCCGAAGCGGCGAGCCGGCTTCGCTATAGATTTCTATCCCTTGGATCATCCCCGCATCGGCTATCGCGCTTACGAGGAATCCGCCTACCGCTCGGAGCGTGCGGAATTCCGCGCGCCTATTAAGCGGCCAGTTAGGGAAGAAGCGAATGATTCCGTTGTAGCTTTGCATCAGACATTCGTTGATGACGACGGGCAAAGCAAAATTCTCGAACCATATGCCCATCGGCCCCATATAATCGAACGGGGTCGTATCCGAATATCTACCCCCGGATTCTAGCAATTTGTCCGTGCAAGTACCGTTCGGAAGCAGGCAATAATCGATTTGGCGCTTGAAGCGTTCCAGATCGAGCTGCCCCAACCGCGCCCCGGCGAGATTAAGGAAAACGAGCTCGTTCCCGCCTTCGTTGCGATGGTTCAGATAAGAGTTCACCCCGATTTGATAGCGCTCCGGCGACGAATGCAAGCCGTGATCTTCCCCCGGGAATACGGTCGAGATCCCGTTCGGCACATTATAGACCACCTCCGGGTCTTCGCCCGGGACGGACACGAATACGGTTCCCCGCTGCGATTTCGCCGTCGGATACTCGGGAAATTTGCCAAGAATATCCCCGACTTCGGCCAGCAATTCCGCTTCCGCTTTGTTTAACCCGAGCGCCTCGCAAGCTTCCAGGAAAGCGCGAAATAGGAACTTCGTCAGCGTCAGGTCGACGATGCAATCGCTGTTTTTCTTGAAACCTGGCGTAAGCTCGTACAGCTCCGGTACCACCGTCGGAAAAATATGATACCGGTCATCCCCCCAGGCTTCTCCATGCGCGTCCGGTCTTTTCATATAATCCACCATGAACAGGACGGCTTCCTTGATCGGCGTATAAGCGCGGTCTGCCAAGAACGCCTTATCCATCGTGTACAGATAATGCCACCAAAGGCTCTGCACGGTCCACGGGGTTTCGCAAACTTCCCAGCCCCAATGGGGGACGGGATAAGGCATCATGTTCATTTCCACGGGATAAGCGGAATGCGGGTAATAAGCGCCGCGCAAACCGTAATATTCCTGAGCCCATTTGCGGCTGACGGGAAGCACGTGATCGACCATATTCACGTAAGCCAAGTGTTTATCCACGTGGTTGCTCGAGAACGCGAGCCAAAAAGGCTGTTGCGTATTGTAGTTCATATGGTAGTCTCCATGCCATTCCGAGCCGATCTTGCCATAGCTCCAATTGGCGAATATTCCCGGACACGTCGCTTCCGGTTTCACGGAGCATTGGAAAAAATAGAGATTCCGATACCATACGCGCTCCAGAAATTCATCCTCCAAGATGACGCCCGAGCGGGACCAATAATCCTCCCATTTCTTATCGGAAAGATCCAATGCCGCGGAAAACGACTCTTGATCGGGGGAATCGATGACTGGGATCTCCCAGGGAACGTTCGCGTCCAAGCCTTCGTTCAGCTCGATGCAGACAGTAAAGTTGGCCCCCTCGCCAAGCTTGGCTTCAAGTACTTGGGTACTTTCTTGAAAGGCTGCTTCGCGAGAGACTCGAGCCGATAACCGGAACGCCCTGTCTTTGGAACGATCGCCGGCCGGCCCCTCCTCAGTCAGGGAGTAGGGAAGAGTTTGACGAAAGGAAAGACAACTGCCCGTAACGTCTACCGAAGCCGCCAGCGTGGGAAGCTCAGGCGGCGTATTCGGGTCGGGGATCAATTTTATCCGATTAAATATATTTGCTCTCGCCGATAACCCATCCGAATCCTGAAGCGTCGCCCACAACCGATCGACATGCTGATCGACGAAGACGAGCAACGTAACCGCGGTATCCCCGACTTTGAAGTAAATTTCGCACAATCCGTTCTCTATTCGCAGTTTATGTCCGAGCACTTCCGTCGTCCGCCGGTCGAAGCCTAGCAGCATGGAGCCGCAAGGCATCGGGCGCGGATACGGGAAGTCGTAATTTTCGCTAGTCATCGCTACGTATTCCCGGTACCAAGCTTCCTCGTTTAACGAGGAATAACCGGCGGGGATTTTCTTCAACCTTGCGAATAAGTCCTCGAAGGTTCCGATCTTGTCCTGATGATTCTCGGCAATTCGAATATCCCATACGTTGTTATGTCCGAAATGAATGACAACCGCGTCGGGACGCGTCGTCACGACAGCGCCCAAACCTCCGTTTCCGAGCAAAGCGCCTTCGAAAAAGCCCGAAGCCGGGCGGTCGTAACTTATCGCGTGTTTGCTTGCCTGTTCCTTTGTATTCAACTTTACCGCCCCCTTGATGTGCCTCTTTTACAATCTGTAGAATGACGCGGCCGTACCGCCTAACACTAGGTCGACCTCTTCTCGCGAACGTTCTTCTAGCGCGATGTTTGTTTCCGTCCATACTTTGCCGTAATCTCCGGCTAGATTCGCTACCGGCCAATCGCTTCCGAACATCACCCGCTCAGCCCCGAATACATCCAGCGCATAGTCGATATACGGTTTGATATCGGCAGAGGACCAACTCTCCCAATTCGCGGCCGTATTGAGTCCAGACACTTTGGCAAACACTTGCGGATAAGACGCCGCAGCTTTTAATTGACTCGACCAAGGCTCCATTAGACTCTCTTTAATTTGCGGTTTGGCTAGATGATCAATGACTATCCGTAAGTCGGGCACGCTCTCGGCCAGCTTAGGAATGTGCTTAAGATGATTCGGAAACACGGCGACGACATCGAAGGACAATCCGAACGCGGCCAGCACTTTAAGCCCTTCGATTACCTTATCGCCGACAACCCAGTCCGGGTCTTTCTCCTCGTGAATCAGATGACGAACTCCCTTGAACAAAGGATTCCTTGAATAAAGCTCCAATTTCCTTGCGGCCTCATCCGGTTTGTTCAACGGCACCCAACCCACCACGCCCGCGATCCAATCGTACCTGGAGGCGGTTTCCAACATATAGTCCGTGTCTTCGTAGGAATCCATCGCTTGAACGATCACCGTTTTCTCTACTCCCGATGCAGCAAGCAACGGTTCCAACTCGTCGGCCTCGAAAGTCCGATAGATCGGTCCGTACTCCGGGACGAGCCAAGGATATTTCACTATATCCAAATTCCACAAATGCTGGTGGGCATCCACTCTCATCGCTGTTTACTCCCCCCTCTTCTCTCGGATGAACTAGTTGATATCAAGCCCTCCTAATCATTTAGGAGGGCTTGATAGTGAAATTAGTTTGTGACTCTTATGGTCTCTTATGGAGTGACTCTTATGGAGTGACTCTTATTGAGTCTAAGAGCATATAGTCTCCGGATTTTTTTACGGCTTTGATCGTATGAGAACCTTTGGAAAGTCCGGAAATCCGGTACACGGTTTGCCCAATCAATCTAGCGGGGCTATACGTGCTTACCGTTTGCTTAAATTGGTCATCCACGTAGATATCGATATTGCCCTGCGAAGAGTCCATTTCCGTAATGAGTTCGATTCCCGTTCCCTTAAATTTGTACTTAAAGGAATCGTTGTTTCTCTCCGTATAATGGACGTCATCCTGATAATCTCCCAATCCTCTGCCGCCGCTGTGATTCCATATGCCTTTATATTTGATTTCTGAGTCCGAATCGTTGATTAAAGCCGTAGAAGGTACGGTAAATGTCAACTTATCCACCAGCATAGAGTCTCCTGATTTTTTCACTCCCTTAATGGTATGAATACCGTTGGTCAGCCCGGAAATGCCGTAAACGGGTTGCCCGGTAAGTCTTGTGGCATTATAGGTATTCACCGTTTGTTTTTGCTTACCATCCACGAAAATCGTGATATTGCCTTGCGATGGACCTTTAGGCGAAATCAATTCAATTCCCGTCCCCGTAAAAGTAAACTCGAAATAATCGCCGTTCGTCTCCGTGTAATGAACGTCATTCTGATAGTCCCCGCGGAAGGAGAATGCCAGTGCCGATATTCCCACCGGTCGGGTTGCAAGGTATTCCTTCTTGATGGTGACCAGGTTGCCCGACAGCGTATAATCGCTGCCCGCCACTAAAGGGGTTCCACCGTTGGTTATGCCGAGCAAGTTGCTTCCGTCGATATTCAACGATGCCGTTACGTCAGCCTGCGCATTCCTATCGAAGCTTGCCGTATCCGGGCTGATCAGATCCGCTATTTTATATTTCAATTGATCGAGCAGCATATAATAGCCCGATTTCTTCACGACCTTGAGGGTATGTTCGCTATCGGACAATCCGGTAATGTTGTACACGGTTTGCAGAGCTTGCTTGCTTACGTTGTAAGTGCTAATCGTTTGCTTGAACACGTTATCAACGAAGATGTCCATATCTCCCTGCGAAGAATCCTTTTCCGTAACGATTTCGATTCCCGTGCCCTTAAACGTAAATTCATAATAATCGTTATTCGTCTCCGTGAAATGCACGTCATCCTTGTAATCTCCGAGTCCCCTGTTTCTGTTATGCTGCCAAGCGCCATGGTAGGAAATTCCGGTATCGTCGTCGTTGACGAATACATACCGGCCTCTGGACGTGTCGCTTACGATAACGGCAAGATTCTGCGTCGCTCCTTCGCTGAAGGAGAAAGTCAGATTGACCGAACCCGTTGGCAGAGTGGCAAGGTATTCCTTCTTGATCGTGACCTGGTTCCCGGATACCGTATAGTCGGAACCGGACGCCAATGCGGTTCCGCCGTTCGCGATGCCGTTCAAATCATTCCCGTTGAGGGCTACCGTTGTCGTGATATCGGCTTGAGCCGTTTCTTTCCGATCAAAGCTTAATACGGACGGGCTGATCGTACTGCTCTGCGGCGTCGAATCGCTCACCGTAATGACGAGGGTCTGCACAGCTCCCGAGCCAAAAGTGAAAGTCAGGTTCGTTGTGCCGACAGGTCGGGTTGCAAGGTATTCCTTCTTGATGGTGACTTCGTTGCCTGAAACCGCGTAATCGGTGCCTAACGCCAGAGGAGTACCGCTTTGAGCTATGCTGCTTAGCGTGTCTCCATAAAGCGTCATCGTTGTCATGACATCGGCTTGCGCTGCAACCTTCTTATCGAAGGTTCCCGTTGCCGGGTTGATCCCGACAGGTACGCTAACGCTGAATTTATCCAACAGCATATAAGATCCCGATTTTTTCACGGCCTTGATCGTATGCGGACCATTGGACAGTCCCGAAATGCCGTACACGGTTTGTTGGACTAATCTGCTATCGTGATAGGTGTTCACCGTTTGCTTAAATACATTATCTATGAAAATATCCATGTCGCCCTGCGAGGAATCCTTTTCCGTGATCAGATCGATTCCCGTTCCCGTAAAGGCGTATTCAAAGTAAGCGTCGTTTGCCTCGGTGTAGTGAACATCATCCTGATAATCCCCGAGTCCCCTGCCCGTGCTATGTCCCCATGAGCCTGAGTACGTAATGCCGGGATCGTTATCGTTGATAGAAGCCTTTGGCGTGTTGGCAGCGACTGGCACACTGACGCTGAATTTATCGAGCAGCATGTAAGATCCCGATTTTTTGACTGCCTTGATCGTATGCGGGCCATTGGACAGTCCCGAAATACCGTACACGGTTTGTTGGACTAATCTGCTATCGTTATAAGTGCTTACCGTTTGCTTGAATACGTTATCCACGTAGATGTCGACGTCACCCTGCGAAGAATCCTTTTCCGTAATCAGATCGATTCCCGTTCCCGTAAAGGCGTATTCGAAGTAAGCGTCGTTTGCCTCGGTGTAGTGAACGTCATCCTGATAATCCCCAAGTCCCCTGCCCGTACTATGCCCCCAAGGACCCGAGTAAGTAATGCCCGAATCGTTATCGTTAATGGAAACCGTACTGTTCTGTGCCCCGGAGTTGCTAACCGTGATAGCGAGAGTCTGCGTGGCTCCTCCATTAAAGGAGAAAATAAGGTTGGTTGTTCCGATCGGCTTTGCCGCAAGGTATTCCTTCTTGATGGTGACCTCGTTGCCCGATACCGTATAGTCGGTACCTGACGCCAGCGTTGCTCCATCGTTTGTTATGCTGCTCAATTCATTTCCGCCGACTGTCGTCGTTGTCAATACATCCGCCTGTTCCGGTACCGCTTTATCGAAGCTTGCCGTTGAAGGGCTAATCAGATCGGGTACGGCAACCGTCAATTTGTCTAGCAGCATGAAGTACCCCGATTTCTTATCGACCTTAAGCGTATGGGCCCCGCTCGGCAATCCGGTAATGTTGTAGACGGTTTGCTGGGCCAGCCTTCCTAGGTTATAAGTGCTTACGGTCTGTTTGAACACGTTGTCCACGTAAATATCCATAGCGCCTTGGGAGGGATCCATTTCCGTAATCAATTCGATTCCCGTTCCCGTAAACGCGTATTCAAAATAATCATTGTTGGTCTCGGTCCAATGAACGTCGTTTTTGTAATCCCCGAGCCCCCTGTTCGTGCTTTGGTTCCACGCGCCCGTGTAAGAAATGGAGGCATCGTCATCATTAAGGGAAACCGAGCCGCCGATAGAAGAATCTTTGACGATCAAGGCAACGGTTTGCGCTGCTCCTGTATTAAAGGAGAAGATCAGATTCGTTGTTCCTCTTGGCCGGGCGGCAAGAAATTGTTTCTTGATGGTGACCGCGTCGCCCGATACCGTATAGTCTGTGCCTGGCGCGAGCGTTGTTTCACCGTTTGATATGCTGGTCAATTCATTTCCGTTCCATGTTATTGTCGTCGTTACATCGGCCTGAGCCGTTGCCTTCTGGTCGAAGCTTACCGCGGCCGGAGTAACTCTACTGTCCCGCGGAGTTGTATCGCTTACAGTAATGTCTAAGATTTGCGTTGCCCCCGCGCTGAAGGTGAAGTTCAGGTGGGTTATTCCGACGGGTCGATTCGCAAGGTATTCCTTCTTGATGGTTACCTCGTTGCCCGAAACCGTGTAATCCGTACCTAGAGTCAACGGCGTAACGCCGTTCTTAATGCTGCTTAATTCGTTTCCGTTAAGCGTCATCGTTGTCGTTACGTCAGCCTGGGCAGATCCCTTTTTATCAAAACTTCCGGTTGTCGGGCTGATCGTACTGTTCTGTGCCGAAGCATCGTGAATGGCGACTAAGAAATTTTGCGTTGCTTCCGTAAATTCCTTGCCTCCGTTTCGATTCCAGGAGCCCGCGTATTTCATGCCGGTATCGTCATCATTGAGGGAAACCGAGCCGCCCTGGGAAGTTACTTTGAACAATCGCGATCCGTGCGAAGCCAGATTAATAGAACTATAGCCGGAGTTGAAGGTTCCAAGATCGGTATGACTCCACAAATCCCGAACGGAAGCGAGGCCGTTCAATCCGATATCGCTCCAATTGACGTTAACCGTCGCGGCGGAACTTCCAAGATTAAATAGACCGACGGTGTAAGTTCCATCTCCGTTGTTGGCATACCAAACCTGCTGTTCGGAGGCGGTCGATACGGGATGCGCGGGGCGTCCCGCCTGATTGACGGCGATCACTTCATCGTTCGTCAATAACTCTAGACCAAAGCTGTCCAGGTTGGTTAGATCATTGCCCGTATATAATTGCGCCGACGAAATCGACCATAACGTCATAGCCGTCCGACGCTCGTCCTGCGTGATGCCATCCATGGCGCCGTTGCCGATATCCAAGGAATCGAAATCGTTCCAGCCGCCCGGTCCGGCATGCCGCCACCACTGTTCCGCTTTCGGAAAAAGACGAGCGATATTCGCCCATGCGGTTAAAGCGGTATTCTGGCAATAACACTCGACATCCCAATCCACACGCCATCCGTTGGCGTACTGTTTCCATGTATCGGCATACTTAATATCCAGCGCCCATGATAATTCAAGCCATATATGATGCGGGGCCAATGCTTGAGACCAAGCTTTAACGTCGTCTCTAGCATCAATGGAAGTGTCGTCATGGCCCGAGCCTGGCGTAACGCTGTCGAATTTCAGGAAATCGATTCCCCATTCTCCGTATACGTCGGCAATGGAATTGATATAGCTCTGCGCGCAAGGGTTGGAAAAGTCGATTTTGTATCCGATTCCCCAATAATCCGACGTAGTCAACGGTTGGACGGCAATATCCTGCATCGAACAGCCGGGAGCTCCGTAAATCGGCAGGTCGGCGGCGTAAGCTTGCGGGGATAAGCCCGGAATCCCATAAATCCCGATTTTCTGCCCGTTGTTATGCACATAGTCGATTACTTCCTGAAAACCGTTAGGATATAGCGTAGTGCTCGGAATGGGGCGGCCATAACCGTCCATGCCCCCGTTCCACGCGGCGTCGATGTTGATATATTCGTAGCCATGGGATTGCAGCTTCTCGTGCATGGCATCCGATTGCGCTTTAATTTGGGCCGCGGTGATCCATTGGCCATTGCCGGAATAAACCTGCATGCTGTAGCTGCTCCAACCCATGTACGGTTTCTGCCCCAACCCGTTGTTGGCGGCCTTGGCAACATTCGTAACAGGAACGATAAATCCCAATTGCGCCGCGATCATAATGAAAGCAAGAAGCCAAATCCGAGCTTTTTTTACCGCGTTAACCACATCATCCATCCCCTTAGTTATTGGAATTAAAAATCAGGTGCTCTATTTCGCAATAAAGCACCTGATTTTCTTCGAACTTTATTATTTAGCGGATGCGTCGTACGCTTTTTGCAGGATCTCCAGGTAACGATCCAATTTCAAATCTTTCAGGCCTTTAACATAAGAGTCCCAATCCTTGTTCAAGTCTTTGTTGCCGGTAACGAATTGCAGCGCGTTTTGCTCGATGTAATTTTTCAGATTCGTTTGCAGGATGCTCGCTTCGTCGATCTCAGACGGATCGATCCAGATCGACCAGATCGGGAACAGTTCTTGCGGCTCATGACCTTTGTACAATTGCGTTGCTTGGTACAGTCTGCGCTCATAGTTGGCAGAGTCGTAAATGTCCGTGCCTTGAACGAAGCTGTCTCTGTATTCCGCTGGTTGGTAGAAATGGGCCGTTCCGCTCCAGCCGGCGTTGCGAGGAGCTTCGCCTTCTACGGCAGGAATCGTTTTGACCATAGGAGTGACGCCTTCTCCAAGCGCAACGTCGCCTGGGGCCGGATCTTCCCAGTCAATGCCTTTCATTCCCGCCGCGCCGTTCGTTTGTCCTTCCGGCGTGTACATATAATCAACGAACTTGATCAATGCGATTTGCGCTTCTTTGCTCGCTTTGTTCGTAATAGCGAATCTTCCGCCCGGGTTTACGCCGCCTCCATCATGCGTAGCGTATGAAGCGTGAGGACCCGTAAGCGGTGGAAGCGGATTGTAATGGGCCGAATGCAGGTTTCCTTTGTCGATGCTGACGAAGATTGCAGGATGCATACCCGCACCGGCGCCTAAGATTTCCGTATCTCCGTTTTCTCCGATTTTCTTGTAAGCTTCGGAGTTTTGCGTAAACGCGCCCGGATCGATCAGCTTTTCATCATACAGGGACTTGATATAGGTTAAGCCCTCTTTCCACTCCGGCTTAATGGCAGCGGATTCGACTTTCCCGCCCGTCAGATTCAGGTAATTACGGTCGTCGTCATATACGAAGCCGTTCATAAGATAAGGGATAATGCGTACGCCGTAGTCTTCGATCGATCCGCTAAGCGGAACTTCGTCCTTTTTACCGTTGCCGTTCGGATCGTCGTTCTTGAACGCTTCAAGCACTTTTTTGAATTCTTCGGTCGTTTTCGGCATTTCAAGATTCAATTTTTTCAACCATTCGGTATTCAGCCACAGCTTGTTCGGATAGGAACAATGGAAACATTGCGTATAGGACACGAGCCCGTAAATATTGCCGTCCGGAGCCGTAATCAACGACTTCAAATCAGGGTGATCTACCATTGCCTGTTTAACGTGGGGCGCATATTGATCGATGAGATCGTTTAACGGTATTAATACTCCTTGTTTCCCGTACTTAACAAGATCCGCTTGCGTGAATTGGTCAATCCAAGCGGTCAAAAAGTAGGCATCCGGATAGTCGCCGCTTGCCAGCGAAATTTGGCGTTTCTCTTTAGCGCCATCTTGCTGGGAAACATCCCACTTGAATTTGATGTTGAATTTTTCTTCCACGTGTTTCGTGAATTTATTCGTAGCTAGGTCGATGTTCGGTTCCTGTACGGCAAAAACGCTGATTTCAACCGGTGCGGTCGATTCCGGGGCGGCTGACGACGATTGTGCCGCCGGTTGCGATGCGGATGCGCTGGAACTCGGTTCGGTTGTATTCTCTTTTTTCGAACATGCAGCAATCACCACGCTGAACGCCAATAGGCAGGCCAACAAACTTAAGACGCTTTTTTTCAATTTTTTCGCTCCCTTTTCTAATGTGGAATGGTTTGATTTGAATTTCATTTGAATTCATTGCTTGTTCGACCGCTACATATCGATCACTCCTCTCAATCCTATTCGATCAGCCTTTAACGGAACCGACCAGCATCCCTTGCACGAAGTATCGCTGAACGAACGGATAGATGATAAGCACCGGCAATGTCGCAACCACGATTAGCGAATATTTCAACGACTCCGCAAGCTGCTGTCTTTCGACGAGCTTCATGGCGTCCATAACGCCGGAGCTGTTGTTTTCGATGATGATGCTCCTCAGAATCAACTGCAGAGGAAATAGGTTTGCGGTTTTGAGATAAATGAGCGCATCGAAATAGGCGTTCCATTGACCCACTGCGTACATAAGGACGAGCACGGCAATGATCGGTTTGGATAGGGGAATGACCACGCTTCTCATAAAACGAAAATCGCTGCAACCGTCCATTTCGCTGGAATCGATCAATTCATCCGGAATGGAGGTTTGGAAAAACGATCTCGCGATAATGACCTGCCATACCCATATCGCGTTCGGAATCAATAACGCCCATCTTGTATCGATCAGCCCTACTTCCCTGACGACCATATAAGTTGGAATCAGGCCCCCGCTAAATAACATGGTGAAAGTAATCATCATCATTAAAGCATTTTTGCCGAAAAACGTTTTTCGCGAGAGCGGATAAGCAATCATGATGGTAAGAATCACGCTGATTACCGTTCCGGCTGCCGTGTAGAACAAGGAGTTCGCATACCCCGTCATGATTTTCGGCGTGTTAAACAGCCTTTCGTATCCGTTTATCGACAGGTCAACCGGCCATAACCATACCCGACCGGAAGTTACCGCCGCCGGACTGCTGAACGAACTGCTGACAATATAGATGAGCGGATATAGCACGACGATAAATACGAGGCTCAATATGACATAAATCGAAATGAGAAACACTTTATCGCCGGTAGAATCTTTAATCGGTTTATTCTTCGATGCCATGGAAGCACCCCCCATTTACCAAATGCTATTGTTTGAGAATCGTTTGGCTAGACTATTAACTCCGAACAGCAGAACGAGATTAATGACGGAATTAAACAAACCGACCGCGGTCGCGAAGCTATAATTGGCGTTTCGGAGACCAATATCGTAGACATAGGTGGCTATGATTTCGGAAGTACTTAAATTGAGCGGGTTTTGTAGCAAATAGATTTTCTCGAAACCGATCGCCATAACGTTGCCTACGTTCAGAATGAGAATAATAACGATCGTCGGCAAAATACCGGGCAGATCTACGTTAACGATTTTCTGGAAGCGCGAAGCTCCGTCCACTTTAGCAGCCTCATACAACGTTGGATCCACGCCGGCAAGAGCTGCCAAATAGATGACCGCGGAATAACCGGCCGTCTGCCAAATATCGGACCAAACATAGATGGATCGGAACAATCCCGGTTCCCCTAGGAAATTGACGGATTCGAATCCTAGGTAATTCAAGGCGACATTCACGAATCCCAGCCTTGGAGCCAGAAAAAGCATAATGATGGATACCATGACGACGGTGGAAATGAAATACGGCGCGAACGATACCAATTGAACGAGCCGCTTGAACCGGGCATTGCGAACTTCGTTCAGCATTAATGCAAGCAGGATTGGAATAGGAAAACCTGCCAGCAATAGGTAACCGCTCACATAAACCGTGTTCTTGATCAAAGTCAAGAACATGGGATTATCGAAAAATAAGTTGAAGTTCTTAAACCCTACCCACGGGCTCCCCCATATCCCCTTAATGACGTTATAATCCTTAAAGGCTAGGACGGCATTCAACATCGGGTAGTACTTAAAAATAAGAAAAAACAACACAGGCGGAATGATGAGCACATATAATTGCCAATGTTTCCTGAAGCTTATTTTGGCCTCTTGAGATATTCCTCGCTTGATGCCGCGCGTCACTGTCTTACGGTTTAATACCATCTCTTTCTCCAGAACGATCCCTCCTCGGTCAATTGCCTCAGCTGCATGATAGCGCTTTCTACACGACTGATTTTATATGGATATTGCTCTATTCGGATAGGTACATTTGGGTGTTTTCCCGTACAGTTCCCCAGATTTCGAAGGGTGCAAATCCCCGTCTGCGCGTACATTTTTCCGTCGGCCTTGGAAACGCTCGCAAAAATCCCGACTGCTAGCGCAGCCGGGATTCATGTGCCTCTTATTTGGAGGTTGCATCGTAAGCTTTCTGCAAAATTTCGAGATAACGGCCAACGTTAAGATCTTCAAGCCCTTTCACGTAAGAATCCCAATCCTTGTTCAGATCCTTGCTTCCGGTTATGAATTGAAGCGCGTTCTGCTCCACGTAGTTTTTGATGTTCGTCTGAAGGATGCTCGCTTCGTCCGCTTCTTTGGGATCGATCCAGACCGCCCAGAGCGGGAACAGCTCCTTCGGTTCATGACCGAGATACAAATCCGTCGCTTCATTCAACCTGCGCACGTAACCTTCCGGAGTGTAGATATCCGTAGCCGAAACAAAGCTGTCGTAATATTCCTTAGGCATGTAGAAATGACCCATTCCGCTCCAGCCCGAATTGGAAGGAGCATCTCCATCTTTCGCGGGTATATAAGCGAATTTAGCTTCAACATCCTTGCCAAGCGCCTTTTCATCCGGATTCGGCTTTCTCCAAGTCACCCCTTCCAAACCCGAGGCGCTATTGGTTTGGCCTTCCGGGGTATACATATAATCGACCATTTTGATCAACGCGATTCGCGCTTCTTCGCTTGCCTTGTTCGTGATGACGAACTTAGCTCCGGCCGAGATTCCCCCGGCATCATGAGTGGCAAAGGAGCCATGGGGTCCAGCTAGCGGCGGAACGGCATCATAATCGGCGGAGAATTTGTTTCCGGCGTCTATATTGACGAAGATTGCAGGATGCATCCCCGCCGCCGCTCCAAGAATTTGTGCGTCCGCGTTTTCCCCGATTTTCTTATACGCCTCGGCGTTTTGCGTGAAAGCGCCCGGATCGATCAAACCTTCGTCGTAAAGCGACTTGATAAACGTCAGTCCTTCCTTCCATTCCGGCTTATTGGCGGCCGTATCGACTTTACCGTTCGTTAGATTCAAATAATTGCGATCGTCATCGTAAATAAAGCCGTTCATGAAGTAGGGAATAAGACGAACTCCGTAATCTTCCGTCGAGCCGCTGAGCGCCAGTTCGTCTTTCTTGCCGTTGCCGTTAGGATCGTCGTTCTTGAATGCCTGCAACATCTTCTTGAATTGTTCGGTTGTCGTCGGCATTTCAATGTTCAGCTTCTTCAACCACTTCGTATTGACCCACATTTTGTTCGGATATGAGCAATGGTAGCATTCCGCATAAGCCGCCAGCCCGTAGATGCTTCCATCCGGAGCCGTATTAAAAGCTTTGAACGTAGGATCCTTCTTGATGACGGCTTTAATATTGGGCGCATATTTGTCGATAAGATCGTTTAACGGCACGAATACGCCTTGCTGGCCGTATTTGAGAACATCCGCTTGCGAGAACTGGTCAATATACGCCGTCAAAATGTACGCGTCCGGGTAATCGCCGCTCGCCAAAGAAATTTGGCGCTTCTCTTTCGCTCCGTCCGATGGAACCGTTTGAAACTTGAATTTCGCGTTGAACTTTTCTTCGAGGAGCTTCGTGAATCCGTTAGTCGGCAAATCGATCCCGTTCTCCTGCACGGCGAAAACATCGATTTCCACCGGCTCGGCCGATGCGGAAGCCGCCGTTCCATTCCCTTGCTGCGAAGCCGAAGCTCCCGTCGTGGGATCCGAGCTTTCTTTGCTTTTCGAGCACGCCGACAATACCATTCCGATGATGATCACTACCGCAAACAAAGCCGATATTTTCCTTTTCATTTTTTTGCTCCCTCTTCTATTCAGTTTATTTATACGATGGTAGCGCTTACCACACGATTGATCATATTGGAATTTACCGGAATCGGAATAGGTACATTTGGGTCGTTTTACGTACAGTACTCCCTGCTCCAAAGGGGCAAATTTACATGCCCGCGTCCAAATCTCCATCCCAGTAACAAAAAGTCATTAAGAAGAACCGGGGCTCTGCTTCCGGTCCTTTTACTTTTGGCGAATATCCGTAATAAAGCAATCTTACCCATGAACTCCCTTGTAACTCTGGGGGTCGATCGGTCCGATACTCCTCTTCATGCCTGCGCAATTTGCGAAAACGTACCATTATCCCCCCGCATCAGAAGGAGAATAGCAACACCGCAGCCTCCCCTACCTCCTCTCCGCGAAATGCACCTTTATCCCATCCGGTCAGAGGGAAAACACTTGGTTCATACAGTTGAAAATAAACCCGGAACGCTGAAATTTTACCCGATATCTCTTGAAAATAGAACGTATGTTTGGTATTATGAAAATAAGAACAAATGTTCTATTTGAGGAGGGTGTGTATGTTTCTGGATCATCTGACCTTCGAGGCATTTTGCCAGCAGTTCAACTCCGAGCAGACTTGCGCCGAGGCGCTGTTCGAAGCCAGATGGCCGGACGGCTTCCGTTGCCCGACTTGTCGTCATTCTCACTTTTATCTCATCCAAACGCGCAGACTGCCTCTCTACGAATGCCGCTCCTGTCGCCATCAGACGTCTGTCATCGCCGGCACCATCATGGAAGGCAGCCCCACTTTGTTGACCCGCTGGTTCCAAGCGATGTTTCTCATCTCCCGGCCTTCCGGCATCAGCGCCTCCCGCCTGTCCCAAGTGATTCAGGTCACCTATAAGACCGCGTGGCTCATCGCAAGAAAAATCCGCCATGCCTTGCAACAAGCCGATGAAGGCGACCCGCTCACGGGTGTTGTGCGAGTAGACCCTATCTCTTACGGTTACACGTATTATAGCGAGGCCCAGCAGCCGCTGTTGATCGGCGGATCCCTCGACGAGCGAGACGAGCCTAAGCAAGTCAAAATCAAACAACCGGATCCCAGCCATGTGAATAACGCGTTGAGGTGGATTGAAAAACCTGGTGTCCAAGCGTTCGTAAAAGATCATATCGATGAACAGGCCGTGACCGTTTTGGGGCGCGGCAAACTTCACCCTGCTTTCAACCCCATCAAGTGGAAGGTGACCGCGTGGCTGAACAATACGTTTAATGGCATCGGGGCCAAACATTTGCAGGCTTATTTAGACGAGTTTTGTTTCCGGTTGAACTTAAAGCTCCGCCGTGTCCCGGTTTTCAGCCAACTGCTCCATTGGTGCGCCACGACACCAACTTTGACTTACAAAGATCTGACCCGCAGCAAATCGGTTCTCACCGTTCCCTGGGTGGTCTGGGGAAGCAAAGCGAAGTGGAAAGGAAAATATCTCACCCTATGGAACGCTTGATGCTTGGGATACCTGCTTTTTGAGTTGTCGATAACCCGTTCCATTCTAATTCAATTCACGAAACGGCAAACTTATGCGTGATATTCGGGAATTCGTTGATTGCAACTCCCTCTCAAATCATGGCATTCGAATATCCGCTGATTGGCAACTGCCTACTCAAGTCATGCCATTAGAAAATCCGTTGATTGCAACTTTCTCTCAAATCATGGCGTTCGAATTTCCGCTGATGGGCAACTCACTTCTGAGGCAAGGGGATAATGGTACGATTTCTCCGAAATGGCACGGAAATTAGGTGCCGATCTATTTTCCTACTTTTCTGACGCTGCGGGATATTGGTACATACGAAGAAAAACATATGAAGCCTAGATGAGCTGATGTCCATAAAACTTATGCTTACTGATAATTCAAAAAAAATCCTGGACGCGGCGGCGCCTAGGATTTTTAAGCTTACCTGTTATCCGTTTTTATCGAAACATCGTATGCTTTTTGCATAATTGCGATGTAACGACCAATCTTCATATCGGTCAATCCCCGTACGTAGGAATCCCAATCCTCATTCAAATTTTTGTTGCCCGTAATGAATTGAAGAGCGCTTTCTTCAATGTAATTTTTGAGGCTGGACTGCAGGAAGCTTGCTTCCTCCGCTTCCCTCGAATCGATCCATACCGACCAAATCGGGAATAACTCCTTCGGCTCTTTTCCTTCATAAATCAACGTAGCTTCGTAAAGCCTTCGCTCATAACCGTCGGGAGCGTAAATGTCCGTGCCTTGAACCCAGCTGTCCCGGTATTCCTTCGGCATATAGAAATGCCCCATTCCGCCCCATCCGGCATTATTGGGCTTATCTCCCTCTTTGACGGGAATTCTCGTGAACGCAGGACTTACATTAGAGCCTAGCGCCTTTTCTCCCTCGATTGGCCTTCTCCAATCCAACCCCTCCTTGCCTACTTCGGCGTTTGCCTGCCCTTCGGGAGTGAACATGTAATCGACCATTTTGATCAAAGCGATCCGAGCTTCCTTGCTAGCTTTGTCCGTAATAACGAATTTGGCTCCCGGAGTCACTCCGATCGTATTATGCACCGCATAAGAGGAATGCGTACCGATTAACGGCGGTACCGGGTTATAATCGCTCCCTCGGCTGTTGTCCGGTCCCGTATCCACGAAAATCAAGGGGTGCATGGCGGCTCCCGCTCCTAAAATCTGCGCGTCCGCATTATCGCCGATCTTCCTGAAAGCATCGGCATTCTGGGTAAAGGCTCCCGGATCGATTAGACTCTCATCGTAAAGGGTCTTTATATAAGCCAAACCCTCTTTCCATTCCGGTTTGTCGGCTACCGTATCCACTTTCCCTTTAGTCAGGCTAAGGTAGTTTCTGTCGTCGTCATAGATGAAGCCGTTCATAAGGTAAGGAATAAGACGCACTCCGAAATCTTCCGTCGATCCGCTCAGCGGAACTTCGTCCGCTTTGCCATTGCCGTTCGGATCACGGGTTTTGAAAGCTTCCAATACTTTCTTGAACTCGTCCGTCGTTCTCGGCATGTCCAGGTTCAATTGCTTCAACCACTTCGTGTTTAGCCACATCTTATTGGGGTATGAGCAATGAAAGCACTCGCTATACGCCACCAGCCCGTAGATATTCCCATCCGGCGCCGTATTGAAAGCCTTTAAGGTTGCATTGTTCTCCATCGCCGCTTTGACATGGGGCGCGTACTTATCGATCAGTTCGTTCAAAGGAACGAAAACTCCCTGCTTGCCGTACCGAAGAACATCCGCCTGCGAAAATTGGTCAATATAAGTCGTGAGAATATAGGCATCGGCATATTTGCCGCTGGCCAGCGATATTTGACGCTGCTCTTTGGCACCGTCATACGGAACGATGTTCCAGTCGAACTTTACGTTAAACCGTTTTTCGAGGTTTTTCGTGAAATCGTTCGTTTCGAGATTTATCGAGGCGTCCTGTTGAGCAAAAACTCTAATACTTATTACGGCCGAGTTTGCGCCGTCGGGTTTCGAAGACGACATGCAGGCTGTTAGGATCAATTGAAAAACGATGACTGCAGCCGTTAGAATCGCGCTTCTTTTCAATTTTCTCCCAACCTCCTTAATCTTCGACGGATTGTCTGTAAGAGCTTGGGGAAATGCCCGTTACCCGTTTGAACGCTCTCCGAAACGAATGCGAGCTGTTATATCCGACCCGCGAAGCGATCTCATCGACCGTGTACTCGTTATCTTTAAGCAGCAATACCGCGTGATCCATTCTGACTTTCTCCAGATGGTCGGATAGATTCATTCCGGTTACTTCTTTGAACAGTTGCGAAATGTATTTCTCGGGTCTTTCCACTTGCTCGGCGACCCGATACAGGGTAAGGTCTGATTCCGCGTAAGTCGTCTTGATATACTCCTTGATCTGTTCGACGGTTCTCGTATGACTATCGTTTTTCTTGCTCATGATCAGCCCGCATAACGCTTCCATGATATCACGAATTTCCTCTTGGATAAATTCGAACGTTTCCGTCGCTTGAATTTCGATAATCCTGTTTTTGACGCTTTCGAAAAGCTCCGATTCCATGAAAGTTTTCTGATCGAGCAGCTTGAGGAAAGTTCCTTTCATTTCCCCGACCAGTTGATGCTTCATCTCGAAAGAAAGCTCCCTGTGCTCCGTGTTTTGCGAGATGATGGATTGGACGATTCGCTTGGCTTCCTCGATTTCCCCCGCCCGGATCGTGCCGATCAGCCGCAGCTCGGTATCGAGCGGATAATAATAAGTAGCGCTCTCCGTTCTCGTCTCCTCGAACCAAGTTATTCCCTTCTTGTTCAGATGTACCGCATGCTCCAACGCCTGCTTGGCTTGTTCGAAAGAATGGCTAACTTCCGTTACCGCATCGAACAGGTCCCCCATAGCCGCGGTCACGGATATCCGATACTCGTCGAATACGAGCTGGGAAATCCGATTCAACGTCTTCGAGATTTCTTCCTTGCCGATCTGAACCGCCGTCGTTGCGTCCGTGAACGCGAACAAGGACGCGATCTTGTCGGATCCGATATCCGTCATGCGGACAGAGCTTCCGGAATCGATCAATGCTTGCTTCAGGATCAACCGCGCCGCGTTCAATTCGTTAAGAATTTCCACGCTATCCATTAGGGAATATCCGTTTACTTGCAGAATTCCCACATAACCCGCATTCCCGTTCAATCCGGCGTTCGCTTGGACCGCGGAGGCAATGATTTCTTCCCTCGATTGGAATTCGCCCGCGATAAGCCGCTTGAGAAAGGCATCCCTAACGAGCGGAACCTGACGATGAAGCTCGGACTCCAGCCGCTTATTATTCGTGATCATCTCGGAAATGTTACCGTGCAAGAAATCGTACTCGTTGCGTCCGGTATTCCCGTCTTGACCGAATTGCTCTTTCATGACGCCTACCAACCGATTGATCGGGGCGCTGTTCCGGTAAGAAAGCAGCAAGCCGACGAGCAGGCCGATCAGCAGCGCGATACCGGTCACGGACCAAGTGATGTACTTGATCTTATTCGCGTTTTCCAACAAGACTTGCCTTGGGATACCTGCCTGGTATACCCAATCGTTCGTACTGGAACGGATCGTAATGACCAGATCGTCCCCGTAAAATTGACTGACCTTTTCCTTGTCGAAGCGTTTATCAGCGGACAATTTCTCGGCATCTTTCTCATCGATCCCATGCAACCCGACGGTATGGCCTTTAGCGTCAGTAATGTGGGCCCATCCGCCGTACCTGTCCGTTATGCCCGACAGAAGTCTTGAGATCGTTTTTTCATCGATGATTACGACCACGATGGCCGGGGACGAACCGTCGAAGGAGTCTAGCGGAAGAGATTGCATGTAAGTAACGACGGAGGTTTCCGTACCTTTATTTACGAACGGGCTGAGCGGCATGATCTCGCTTCTGTGCGTCTTCCCGAGTATCGTTCGTTTCCACTCCGAGAAGGAAAGGTCGCTATAATGATAATTCTCGTAATAATGCTCGGGACGGAAATAAGCGGACCCGGGCGTTAGCACGACATTGTAATTGTTAAGATAGACGAAAAAATGTTGAAGAAAATCGTTTGTCTGACCGAAAGTCAGAACGTTCCTCATCATTTTCCAAATGCCGAATACGTTGGATCTATCGTTGGAGCTCTTCTCGTTCATCAAGATGCTCAAGTCTTGGTTAATCGCCAGCTGTCTCGTAAACCCTTCTACTTCGGCCATTCTTCGCTCTAGAATTTCTTTGCTTTTCTGAAGCTGGGTCACGCTGTTCTCGATCGAGACGGATTGGGTGACTGAAATCGAAGTGCGATAAGACATGTATCCGGCAATGCTTGGGATGATCAGAATGACGATATAGGAGATCAGAAATCTCCTGAACACCCTGGAATACCTAGGCACGAACAAACCTCCCTTCTCGATTGAGAGCGTTATCATAACCGATCAAAACCAATTCTGCAATAGTTTGCGTAGAAAAAAGCAACTGCCGATAAGGAACTCACCGTAGTTGCTAATTGTTGGATTCGTCTTTCGATAAATATTGCTACATGAGGCGCAAATTGCTATCTATCCTGTATACGCGACCCGATTCAAGATTGAGCTGAACCGTCCGATCCCCATACCGTAACGAAGTCCTTCCATTCGAAAAAGCTTTAACCGTTGCTTCAACTAAGTGGCCGTTCTCCCATGCGATATCCACTTCCGCGTTTCCTTTGGCCCGCAATCCGGATACCTTGCCCGTATGCCACTCTCCGGGAAGCGCGGGCAGGAGATCGATTTCTCCCGCATGGCTCTGCAGAAGCATCTCCGCGATAGCCGCCGTTCCGCCGAAATTGCCGTCCGCTACGAAAATATTCGTCTCCGCTCCCGCGATCCCTGCTTTGGAATAAGTAAATAGGTTGTCGAAGCATAACCGACCGATTAAGTACGTTAATTGCTTGCGCGCATTCGCTCCATCCCTTAACCTGGCGAAGCTCGCCGCGATCATCGCAAGCGTGAATTCCACGTCTTCCAGATCGGCGCGGCCCATACGGTTCTCAAGTGTCATTCTCGCGGCTGCGCTCAAGTCGGGGGTTCCGTACGGCGTCACCTGATTGCCTGGATAAAGGCCGAACAAGTGCGATAAATGCCTGTGATCAGGTTGGGCTTCCCCATAATCCTCTAGCCATTCCTGCAACTGTCCCCTCTTGCCTATTTGCAAAGGCGGCAGCAAGGAAATGGAATGTCTCAGCTTCTCTCGGAACTCCGGGTCCGTATCCAACTCTTCCGCTGAGGTTAGACAAAATTCGAACAAGTCCCGCACGAGCATCTGATCCATCGTTGACCCCATCGAGAGTTGATAAGTGTCGCTCTCGTTGCTGCCGATGTAGAAGCTGTTTTCCGGCGAATTGGAAGGTCCGGTAACTAACCAGCCATACTTCGGATGCACCGTCATGTAGTCCAGGAAGAAAATCGCCGCTTCTTTCAGAATGGGATAAGCCGTCTCCCTTAGGAATTCCCTGTCCTGGCTGAACTCATAGTGTTCTCTGAGATGAGTGGCTATCCATAAGCCGCCCGAGACGTTTAACCCCCATGAGGTTTCCCAGCCCGGTGACGCGAATCCCCACGAATTGGTGAACACATGCGCCACCCATCCCTCGCAGCCGTAAAAGGCGCTTGCCGCCGATTTGCCCGCAACGGACAACTTCTCGACGAAAGCCATCAATGGGACGTGGCTTTCCGCCAAATTACCAGTTTCGGTCGGAAAATAGTTCATCTGCGTATTGACGTCTAGATGGTAGTCACAGCTCCATTGCATGCGGTTCGCTTCGCCGTCGTTCCATATTCCCTGCAAATTCATGGGCAAGGGAGAATCCTCCCGAGACCCAGCAATCATTAGATAACGGCCGTATTGGTAAAATAGTGCGAACAATTGAGGGTCTTCCCCTTGACCGTCCATGAGCAGCCGGATTCTTTCGTCGGTCGGAAGGGCCGTGCGCTCGGAAACCCCAAGATCGATATTCACGCGAGTATAAAGCTTACGGTAGTCGGCGATATGATCCTCCCTGAGGCGCTCATACCCTTTAGTTATCGCATATTCCAACTGCCGACCGCTTTCCCGGGTCCAGTCGTCTCCGCTTTTCCCGTAATCGGTCGCCACGGCGAAGTATATGATCGCTTCATCGGCGTTCGTGACGGACAGGGTCCCCGCTTCGCCGACGATCGTTCCGCCTTTGGCGACCACTTTGACCATCCCCCGGCAGAAGACGCCACAGCTTCCGTCGCTGTGCATGTTTTCCGTCGCTTTACCCGCGAAGATGATCGATCCGTCATCCGAAACCGTAGTCGTGAAATACGGCGTCCTTCCTTGAAGTCCGAGAACGAAGGAAATACCTCCGGCTCGTTCGCTCCGTATCCGGGAAGCGACGATGCCGTCCGCGTGGGAAGCGAACACTTCCCGGGTAAGGCTTTGCCCATTGTTCTTGTAAGAATGATGTACGATAGCGTCATCTAGATTGAGCTCGCGCTCGAATTCTTCACCCTGTGTATCGAAGCTTAACGTTAGGTCGCATAGCGACAAGTGGGTACCGAAGTTCTTCTTGGCAGGCTGGAGAGCTTGCTGTGCCAAACGCTCTCCTAGGCGATAGTCCCCTGTGAAAAATTGTTCCCTCATCCGGTTTAGATCAACTTTGGCTTGAGCATTATTGTTGACCTCTTCCGGCTGACCCGACCAATACGTGATTTCCGTTAAATTCCATGTCTCGGTTTCTATCCCGCCTTGGATGACGGCTCCCAGTCTTCCGTTCCCTATGGGAAGTCCTTGCGACCAGCCCGTCGCAGGACGTGAATACCGCAATTTCAATCCGTTCACGATACACCATCCCGTAGTCATAAATCATGTTAGCGCTTTCTAATAAAATGTACCGGATTTACCGTTTTCGCGTAAAGGTACATTTACGGTATAAAGCGTACGATTCTCCTTTTATTTGACCCGGTACTCATCAAAAAAACGCGGGATGACGGTCGTTGAAGCCCCAGGCTGCTGGGGAAGTACATAATAGCCGTCCTTTACCGTTGCCGGTTCTTCGAAAATATGGCGAATCCATGGAATATATTCCAGCATGATCGCGTTCGGAGTTGCGGCGACGAGATGCTGGTGAATTTGCCCCATGTCGCCAACGTGCGGACATATTGGCAAATCGTAAGCGGCGGCGAGTCCGGCTACCTGCAGCCATTCGGTTACGCCTGCAACTCGGGTCACATCTACTTGGACGTATTCGACGGCGCCTTTTTCGATATAATCCCGGAAGGCATACTTGTTATAGACGTGCTCACCAAGCGCGATCGGCACGTTCAACTCGTCGGCCAGCTTGCGGTGGTTGCCGATATCATCCGGATTAAGCGGCTCCTCAAGCCAGATCAGGTCGAATTGCTCCAGCTTCTTGCCCCAAGTCATTGCCGTCGTAATGTTCCACTGCTGGTTAACGTCGATCATTAATCCGACATCGTCGCCGATTGCGCGGCGCACGGCTTGAACCCGATCGAAATCCTCGCGCGGGTCAGGCTTGCCCACTTTCATCTTTACCGCAGAGAAGCCCTGCTCGAGAATGGCGCTCATATCCGCGATCAACCTGTCCTTGCTCCAGTTCAGCCAACCGCCGTTCGTATTGTATGCCTTGATTTTATCCGGCTTATGTCCTCCGAGATATTGCCAGAGCGGCTTGTTCGCAGATTTGGACATGATGTCCCACAGGGCGATATCGACGGCAGCCAGCGCCATATGCGTAATGCCCGCTCTGCCGATCCAATGCATCGGCCCGAAGCGCAGCTCATCCCATATCTGCTTGACCATGAAAGGATCTTTGCCGATCAGCGCAGGCGCATAATACCGGTCGATCGTCTGAGCAATCATCTCGTCGCCGTTCGCGCAAGTACCGGTATATCCGTATCCCGTAATCCCTTCGTCCGTGTGAATGCGAATTCCCGTTACGCCCCAATGAGTAGCGACGTTAATGGCGTCGGTGATCGGCGGGGTGATGGGAACGTGAAGAATAAAACTTTCGGCGCTCGTGATTTTCATGGATTATGCCTCCAATTAATTGGTATGGTTAATGATTAATAGCCTAAAGAAGCTCCGCCATCTACCGGCAGAGCCACTCCGGTCATGAAGCGCGCGTTGCCGCAAGCTAGGAATAACGCCGCTTCTGCTATTTCGCCCGCTTCCGCGGGCCTGCCCAGCGCATGCATATCGTTCAGGATCGTACGCGTTGCTTCTGGATTATCCTGTTCCAATATCCATTTCTCCAAGAGCGGCGTCATCACGCCTGCCGGACAGATGCAGTTGACCCTGACGCCGTCGACCGCATAATCGAGCGCTAAAGATTTCGTCATTGCGATGATCGCTCCTTTGGTTGCCGCATAAGCCGCATTCTGCCTCTGGCCGACAAGTCCGTTCAAAGAAGACATATTGACGATATTGCCTTGCGTTCTGCGCAGCCAGGCAATCGTATGCTTCGTCATCAGGTAGACACTCTTCAGGTTAACGTCCAGCAGCCTCGTCCATTCGTGTTCCTCTACTTCTTCCAGCGCCTTCGGCAATATCGTTGCCGCGTTATTGAATAAGACGTCGATACGTCCGACGCGATCGGTAAGCGCAGCGATCAGTTCCCGCACATGCTGTTCGGACGATACGTCGGCGATCATGGCATGGGCGGACTCCAAGCCGTGTTTCTCCGTTATCTCATTAGCCACTCGCCTAGCTTCTTGATCGTCAATATCGACGACGCTGACGGTTGCGCCCTCATCCGCGAAACGTTTGGCCGTCACCTCGCCGATTCCTGAGCCTCCGCCGGTAACGATGCATACTTTGCCTTTCAGCAGCATTCGCACCCTCACTCCCCTCTATATTCGACCTCCAAACAATAAATCGTGTATGATTTTGATATTATCATACACGATTTATTGTGTAAATGAATTAGATTGCAACTTAATCGAAATGCTCTCTCAGCCGTTGATGCGAATTTTGCAGGTGAATCCGCATCGCTTGAACGGCACTCTCCGTATTTTCCTCAAGCAGCGCCCGGATGATCGCCTCGTGTTCTTGTTTCTCGGCGCGAATCATGATGGGGTAATGGTGCAAATTCAAATAGCGGTGAATGCGCTCAATGAGGAACGTCACCGTTTGTCTGAGATTTTCGTTTTTGGCGAATTTAAGGATCGTACCGTGCAGCCCCTCGTTCATCCTTGAGATCGCGTCCTCTTTGCCAAGCTCTCCCGCCGCGTCTTCTTCCGCATGAATTTCTTGGAGGAGCTGCTGCAGCAGTTCCTTCGGTACGCGCTTTGCCGCTTTGCGAATGGAAAGCTCCTCCAGAGACTGGCGAATTTCGAAAATTTCGTCGATATCCTTCAAGCTCATCTCGGCGACGAACATTCCCTTAAACGGAACGATGGTAACTAAGCCTTCCGATGCAAGACGGGAAAGGGATTCCCGGATCGGAATGTTGCTGACTCCGAGATCTCTCGCTAATTTGTCGATATTGATCTTGTCACCCGCGGACATGGCGTGCGATAGAATTTGGTTTTTGATTAGTAGATATAGCTGATCCGTTAGTACATAACGGCTTAATTGTTTGTCGGTCAACGGGCTCACCCTGCTCTTGTTATTTGGTAACTATCTTATCATGTATGAAACATGAAAAATAGCGCAAACCAGCTCCTTGACAGACCGAGACATGCCTAGCAAACTAATCTTCAAGAAGATGTTTCAACTGGAGGCTGACCCTATGTCGATCTATGACCAACTCAATGTTAAAACCCTAATAAACGCAGCCGATTCTTATACGATAATCGGAGGTTCGCGAATGCCCGCGGAAGTCATGGCAGCTATGTCAGAGGCGGGGAAGTTTTTTGTGGGCATCGAAGAACTGCACGACCGGGTGGGGGAACGAATCGCCTTGCTGACCCGCAATGAAGCGGCGATGGTGACGAACGGCGCGGCCGCCGGCCTTGCGATCACGGCGGCTGCATGTCTGGCAGGAATAAACGCGGAACAAGCGCAGAGCTTGCCGATAGTCGGTCATAAGCGCAGGGAGATTATCATTCATAAATCTCAGCGCAACGGCTTCGAGAACGCCATTGTTCAGGCGGGAGCAGAGTTGATTGAGATCGGACAAGCGAATGGGACAAGCGAGGCCGATCTGGAAAATGCCATAAGCGAGCGTACCGCGGCGATTGTTTATTTTGCGGGCATCCGCTACGAGAAGGGAGCGGTGCCGTTGGATCGCGTTATCGCCATAGCGGATAAGCATCGCGTACCTGTTATAGTGGATGCGGCAGCGCAGCTTCCGCCGATCGATAATTTGTGGGCCTATACCCAGGCGGGTGCAGCCATGGTTATATTCTCCGGCGGGAAAACCCTTCGGGGACCGCAAAGCAGCGGGTTTATCGTCGGCCAGAAAGCTTGGATTGCCGCTTGCCGAATGAACGGTAGTCCCCACGTCAGCATTGGGCGGCCGATGAAAGTAGGCAAAGAAGAAATGGTTGGGCTTCTTGCAGCTGTGGAGCGGTATGCGGGACTGGATCACGAAGCGGAGAAGGAACGTAACGAGATGGCGGTGGCAACGATATGTCAGCGACTCAATTCACTAGGCTACGCTGCGGCGCGTGAGTATCCGGGTCCAACCGGCCAAGATTACGCTATAGTCAAAGTCGCTATGGGCACAACCGGCAAACAGGCAGAAGATGTGCAAGCTTGGCTGAAATCGGCCGACCCCGCCATATGGGTCGGCATCTCCGAAGACGGCGCTTCCTTGCTCGTCAATCCTCTGCATCTGCAGGAAGACGAGATTGAAATGGTGCTGGCGCAGTTTGAAGCTCTAACTAAGAGATAAAGATAACCGTCTTGCTTCACGATCCTACGGATCAGCATATTCCCCTAACCCCGCATAAATAAAAGTCCCGACGTTCCAAGATCATTGGAACATCAGGACTTATCGTTGTTTCTCAAAATAAGATTAATGTATCATCTTTAGACGGCGTCCATTGGAACCTAGCGGGCATTCCGGGTTCCTGTCCTGCTCCGTTCGTATCCCAAGTCATGTGATCCGACGTTTGTAGATCTACTCTAATATTGGGATACTTATACCAGCTATAATGATAAGTGCCTACAAATTCCATATTGGGGAACCTTTGAATGACGTCTGCAGCTATGGTTCTCATGTGCGTGCGTAATTGTTCCTGTACAGCAGCCGTCATGATATCTTTATGCCAGAAGAAAGTAGTATCATATTGTACCTCAATCCGGTATGCTCTGTAATTCCAAGAATATACGGAAATCTTAAACTCGGCGACTCCGCTGTCTGTCATGACTTTGGAGTACTTCTTAATTAAATAGGGTTGCAGCTGTTGAAAGGACATGGAGCTTTGTGATAGGCTGCTCGATTTTACCCCTACCAATTCATAATGGCCCCCATAACCGTCTTGAAGGGCTATGACTAAATTATTGGGAGTTTCAATCGTTTTCTCAAATACATATTCATAAATCGCGCTGCCTTTACCGAACGTCTCATTTCCGGAAATCCGGGAGTAATTCACTCTTTTTAACGTAGATTCATTGGATATCAGTTCTACTTTAATTGAATTCAAGCTTTTTTCAAGAGAGTTATTCATAATTTTCACGCGAACGATGTATCCCAATTCATTCTCGCTCAAGCTCTCTATCGTAACTAGGAAGTTCTGTTTTGGTAAATTGACATCATAAGGGAGCTGCCTCATTTCAACCACGCCATATCCTAAGGTAATTGACTCAACATTCAGCGCTCTGCTTAAAATCTCGGCTATTTTCTTTCTTTCATCATTGATAATAGCCATTTGTTCCAATACGTTCCTTCCATCCTTGTCAGTCATTCTGGGATCCGCGCCGTGATCCAACAACCACTGCACCCACTCGGTAGTATAGTTGCTAGCCAACATTAAAGGTGTCGCATCAATATACGTGCGTACGTTTACGTCTGCTCCGGCATTTACTAAAGCTTGCATTACCCCGATTTTCTTTCCATATAAAATGGCGTGCAATAAATAAGTGCCGGAATTATGGTTTAAATCCATTCCGCGGTTTTCATTCAGAACCTTCATGACACCGTCTAAATTCCCTTGCTTGCATAACCTCTCCAGCAGGATATCTGGTCTTTCTTTAATCGTTACCGTTTGCGTTATCGAACTCCAGGTGACTATGGCCCCTGTTGCTTCCCCCACGAACCTTAACGGAATGTAAGTGACATTGTTAAGCACTTCCGGACCGGCGTGCAGAGCAATGGGATTTTCGTTAATGAATGCTATCGTTTCACCTATCGTCAATGCAACCTCGGTTATTGAACCTTCATCCTGTCTTCCTCGAATGGTTTTTGTTTTGGCATCGTAATTCACGATAATTCCCATTGAATCAAAAAGCTCTCTAAATGGAACCATTACCGTGTTGTTCTTTAAAATCGGCTTATTCACGAAGCCCATCACTGTGCCGTTCAAGTTTACTTGAATTCCGCTTTGCGCATTCGTTTTTGCGGGTAATAAAGTACTTCCTGCTACTAGGAAAAATAAAATAAAACATAGCAACTTCCTCATTAAACAGTCTCCCTTTTGAATGATGTATCCTGTCGATATATGTATTCGACGGTAAACCTTCCTTACCTTTCCAATTAGAAGATCGAATCAAATAATTTCAGGTAGTTCTAAGGACCTTTCAGCTTGCACAGTTTTAACTTTAGTTGACTTCTATTGACATTTGCGTCCATATAAGCCATATACCTTGTCTTGATAAGCAATTTTCAAGGAAACTTGTACGAAAGGGCGTGCCGTTTGAATCACTTATTTGGAAGAAGATGAATGAACCTCCTTGTCCCGAATCAGATCGTCGCGAAAATAGAATCCAACGTAAAACCTGTCCTTATCGACGTGGTTTAGTATACGCTTACATTGTATAATAAGGAATGAAAATGGCGTCCTATGAAGGGATGAAAGCATATGATGCGTACTTTTCAATCCAGTTTGTACCTTAAGGATCCCAAGGCTTTACCGATCTACGTCGAACGCAAAGTTCACCGCAACGTTGACCTCCCCCCTGTCCACGACCACGAATTTTACGAGCTTGTCTACATCGTTCATGGACATGCCGCTCATTATTTCGAGAATAAGTATTATCCCCTCCACGCAGGGGACATGATCCTCATCCAACCTGGGCAATTCCACACCTACGTGCTAGACGAAGGGACCTCCTTCGAGTTGATCAACTGCCTGTTTTTGCCGGATCTGTTAGAACGCGAATGGAGGAATGCGATCGACCCTCAAGACCATATTGAAGCCTTTCTGCTGCACCCTTTCATCAAAAGAGAAGATGAATTTCACCCGCGTATATCGATGGAGCTTGCGGATGCGAGACGAATAGAGAAACTGCTCGAAGAAATGCTGGAGGAGCAGGCGCAGAACAAAGCGTTCGTCAAGACGGTTATCCGCTTGAAGCTGTTCGAGCTATTTCATTTAATGATCAGGCTTCAGGATGAGGTATACCAAAAAGAAAAACTGGCGAACTCGCAGCCTAACGACTTCAGGATGGTAACCATTCGCAAAATTCATCAATTTCTAGCGGAAAATTCGGAGCAAAAGCATTGCATCGATCAACTGGCAAGCCTGTTAGGCGTCAGCTCCCGGCACTTGAACCGGCTCTTTAAGCAGGATACCGGCAAAACCGTCATGGAAATGCTTCATTACGTCCGCATCGAAAGAGCCAAACAGCTTTTAATGCATACCAATGACAAGGTCGTGGATATCGCCGCCAAGGTCGGATACGAGGATACGTCCTTCTTTACGAAGCTATTCATACGCAAAGTGAAATGCTCTCCGGGTAAATACCGGGAGGAAATGCAATTCGAGAAGGTGTAGCAAAGTTTATCAACTCCAGGGGGGTGATGCCGCTTGGCATTAGGTTTTGGATTTTAAAATCAAAGGAGGAGTTTATGTGATTCAAAAATTAACGGGTTTTCGTTGGATAATCGTCGCCCTCATTTTACTCATCGCTTTCCCGGCCAACGCTTTTGCCGTCGTTACGGGATCGACATCGGCCGGTTGGAACGTATTCGATCCTTCTGCCGGCGGGGCGTATAGGTACGGACCGTCCATGATCCTGAACGCCGACAACAGCATCGACATGTGGACGTGCTCGCCGGGCGCTTCTGGCGCGTGGGATTACATTCGCTATAAGCATTCTCCTGATAACGGCGCGACTTGGGGAACCGAATCCGTTGCGCTTCAGCCGACAGCCGGCGCAAGGGATGCCTACTCGACTTGCGATCCGGGTGTGGTGAAATTCGGAGGTTATTATTATATGGGTTATACGTCGACGGAAAACGTCAACGGTACCGACAATGACATTTACGTTGCGCGCGCCACGAGCGTCACCGGACCGTGGAGCAAGTGGAACGGCAGCGGTTGGGGCGGCTCCAGTCCGCAGCCTTTTATCGTGTATGACGACGCGCCGATCGATACTTACGGTGCTGGCGAACCAAGCTTCGTCGTTAAGGATACGACGCTGTACATTTATTACACGTGGATGAGCCGCGACCCCGTAACGGGCAAACCGGTTAATCAAACGCGCGTGCGGACGGTCTCCACTTCGAACGCCAATTGGCCCGGCAGCACGACTTATCAGGGCGTGGCCATCAACCGGGATATGGACGGCGACGATTCAACCGACCACAAATACGTGACGTCGATGAATAAATTTATCGCGATCGGTACGGCCAAACGGTTTGGTCCGTTCGCCTATATCAAGATGTACGAATCGACGGACGGCCTGACGTACAAGCCCGCCACTTTGCCGAAAAACTACATCAACGTAGCGGCCCACAATGCGGGTATTACCGGCGACGAGCTCGGGCATTTCGACACGACGAAAAATAATCGGGTCGCCTATGCCTACGGCACGATTTGGGCGTACTGGTACACCGCGATGAATCCGATATCGCTGACGGATACGAATTTACCGGCCGTGCCGATCGTCAAAGCGGCAATCGAAGGCAACGGACAGGTGACGCTGCATTTTCGTACTTCCGGCGTTGCGGGAGAAACATACAAGGTCAAATACGGCACGGCAAGCGGCAGCTATTCGTCCACGCTTACCGGCATTACGTCTAGTCCTTATACGGTAACCGGTTTGACGAACGGCACGCCATATTATTTCGTCGTAGCCGCCAGCAACGCTAACGGGGACAGCGGCAACTCCCAGCAGGTGAGCGCTACGCCGCTGAACCTGACCGCGAGCCCGCGCAGCAGCGTTTCCGCTTCCACCCAGCTTAGTGGATGGGAAGCGTCTAAGGCGATAGACGCAGACTTGAACACGACGTGGTCGAGCACAGGCCATTCCGCCAACAATAGCACGGAATGGATTACCGTCGATACCGGCGGCAACCGGATGGTTCAGAGGGTGACACTGACGCCAAGGCAGCCGAACGAATTTTCATTCCCTAGCAAATTCAACATTCAGGTGAGCACGGACAATTCCACTTGGATCAACGCAGACTATGACATCCGGCAGTATAGAATCGAGTCTCCGACGCAGTTCGTTTACGACTTCAATGATCCGATCTACGGACGCTATGTGCGGATCTACGCTACTGAGCTCGGCCATGACGAGAACCAACCTTGGAGCTATATTATGCAGCTTGGGGATGTGAAAATCGAAGAAATTCCTTACGGCACCAGCCAATCCTCGGTCATACCGGGCTGGGACGGCTACAAAGTGCTGGATGATAATCAGACGACGGCATGGTCCAGCAATGGCCACGGATCGGCGGTTTCCACCGAATGGGTATCCATCGATACAGGCGCGGTTAACAGCATAGATGCGGTTAAAATAACGCCGCGGCAAGCGGGCGTCTGCTTCCCGGTCGATTTCAAATTCCAGTCCAGCAACGACGGCTCGACATGGACGGACATTTCCGGAGCCTCTTACACCGCCTATGCCAATCCCGGTTCCGCTACTCAATCGTTTAAATTCGGCAGCACCGTCAATGCCCGCTATATTCGAATGTATGCCACCAAACTTAGCGCGGACAGCTTTGGCAATTACTATATGCAAATCGCCGAAATGAAGCCGGATAGGTTACCGAAACGCACCGCTTCGGCTTCCACCTCGATCAGCGGTTGGGAGACTGCGAAGGTTGCCGATGGACAGAGCAACACCTATTGGTCCAGCACCGCCCATGGCTCCGCCGCGAGTACAGAGTGGGTGTCGATCGATACGGGCAGTACTCAGAATTGGAGCGGATTGCGCATCATACCGCGTCCGGGCTACTGCTTCCCAGTCACCTTCAAACTGCAATCGAGCACGGACGGCGTGAATTGGACCGATATTACCGGACACGATTACGTCGATTACTACAATCCGGGAAGCACGACGCAAGTGTTTCCGTTCAGCAGCCTCGTCTCGGCGAGATATTTCCGGCTTTACTCCACCAAGCTGAGCGCGGACGATTTCGGAAATTATTACATGCAGTTGGGTGAATTCATCGCCGACCGTTAAAGAACGATTTCGAAGAACGGAGGGTTGTTATGATTAGACAAGGGTGCGCTTTGCTCGTCGCCTGCTTGCTGGTTTCCCTGTTCTCTCCTGCCGCCGGCGCGATGAAGACGCGCGCAGCTTCAGCAAGTTCTTCCAGCTTCGCTGCGACGAGTCTTCAGGCCGGCAATGCGGTGGACGGCAATATTTTCAACTTCTTCTCCAGCGCCGCTCATACGGGACCGAATTATACCGAATCTTTAACCCTTGACCTTGGACAGAAGCAATATGGCATTAATCGCGTCAGAATCTACCCGCGAGAAAAGGGATTCGGCTTCCCCGTCGATTTCAGCATTCAATACAGCGACTCGAGCAGCGGACCTTGGACGACGGCGCCAGCAACTTCGAAGACGGCTTTCTCCAACCCCGGCTTCAAGCAGGTCGTGCTCGACTTCTCCTCGGCTGTCGATGCCCGCTATATTCGGCTGAACGCGACGAAGCTCAGTCCAGACGACTTCGGCAATTATTACCTTCAAGTTGCGGAGATGGCAGCCGAACAGGCGACGACGGCGAACGATCAGCGGGTAACGCCAAGCTCGGCTTCGGCTTCGAGCCAACTGTCGGGTCTTGAATCGGCGAAGCTGGCCAACAACTTGGCGACGGATTTCTGGTCTTCGAGCGTTCATGCGACGAATGGGTTTACCGAGAGCTTCACTTTGAACTACGCCAAGAAGTTCACGTTCACGAAGCTGGTGCTGACGCCGCGAGCCGGCGGACTATCGTTCCCGGTAGACTTCAAGCTCCAGTACAGCGCCAACGGTACGACGTTCAGCGATATTCCCGGCCACAGCTACACGAGCTACCCGAATCCGGGTTCATCGGTGCGGACATTTACGTTTGCCCCGCTGAAGGCCAAGGCCTTGCGGGTAATCGCGACGAAGCTCGGTCCCGACGACTTCGGCAACTATTACTTCCAGCTGGCGGAAGCGGCCGGCTATTCCGGATCGCCGTTCACGACGGACGCCGGCGGCGACTTCGATCAGAACTGGAACAACATGTGGCTGCAATTCGGGGCGGTCGACGACGGCACGGATGCCGTCTATAAGTTTGGCAACGAACCGACCTATTTCGAGTGGATGGCACGCAAAATCATGTGGAGCAACGAGTCCGCTTACAAGAACGATTTGAAAACGAAAGTTCGCGATCATGCCCAAAGCTCGGACGGTTTCCTATGGTCTTGGGCCGACAATCCCCGCTGGCCGAGCGGCAACTCTCTGCATATCGCCAACAACCCGCTGTACATTTTGGCCGCATGGCGAATCGCGGTATGGGATGACGCCGGCTTCCTCGATGCCGTAGACAGCAATGCAAACTATGCCGGCGGCGACATCTCGAACGGCAAGACGGTATGGCAGAAAGTGCAAGACGCGATGACCTTCCTGAAGTCGGCGAGCATGAACGGCGCCAATGGGCTTATTGTCATCAATAACGGGGAAAGCGACGGCACGACGTCCCCGACGACCGGCCATCCGACGAACTATTGGGACAATCTGCGATTCGGCTACAAGGATCCTTACACGAACTTGTATTTCTACGCGGCTTGCAAAGCGATGAGCGAGCTTTACGCGATGAAAGGGAACGCGACCGAAGCGGTCAACTACGCCACGCTGGCGGCTACGGTTAAGACCAACTTCAATACCACGTTCTGGGACAGCACGAAAAAACGGTACAAAACGACGATCGACATTAATAATGTTTCTCGCGACTTCGGCCTCGCCTTCCTTAATCTCGAGGCGCTCGCCTATGGCTTGGCCGACACAACGACGAAGGCGAACGACATTATAGACTGGCTCGACGGTACACGGACGATAAGCGGCGATACATCGACGGGCAGCGATATTTATTACTATACGGTCGCTCCCCGGGCGAATACGCTCGCGATCGAGAGCACCGGCAGTCCGTACTGGTGGCAGGATCCGGGCGGCATATCCGTAACCGGATCGGCCAGCTGGGATCAGCATCTGGAGAACGGCGGGTTTATTTTCTACACGGAGTTCTACGACATCCTGGCGCGCGCGGCATATAAGGGAATCGACAACGCCTATGCGAGGATGAAGACGGTAGCCGGCGAATTCGCCATAGACGAGCTGCGCCGCGATCCGGCAAATTCGTACGGCGCGGCATGGCGAATCGGGGTAACCGGCGAATTCCCCGAATCAGGCCTTGTCCCGGCAGCGTTCCTGTACACGGTAGCGGGCATCGACGCCTCGAAGGACGGCTTGACGATCGCGCCTAGCATTCCGACCGGAATGACGACGGCGACCGTCAGCACGCTGGCTTACAAAGGCCGGGATTATACGATTCAGGTATGGGACGATCGCGTGGAAATTACGACGCCGAATGCGGGCACCCCGACGGTGACCTATTTGATCGGCAATCTGGCGGCCAATACGACCTATACGATCGACAAGCTGAACATCTCGGCCGGTACGACGATGTCGCGGACCGCGACCAGCAGCGCAAGCGGTACGCTGACCGTCACAGAAGCGTTAACGAATGGCACGAAGATTACGATATGGAGGTAAAGCCGCTTTCTAACTATTAAAGCAAAAATGGTTGAGCAGCCAAGTCCGCTGCTCAACCATTTTTCATTTAACTAAAGATAGTTACCCTGGCAAATCGGCAGCAGCATCAACGATTTGTCCCATGGTGAAGGACACGCACGGGAGTCGGTCTGATCGGACCTGCTCCTCTCTGTCATAGAGATTAAAAAGCTCATACCTGCCGTCTGTCAAAATAAATTGTTCCAAGGCTTCATTGGCGGGATCGACAATCCAATACTCGGGAATATGATAAGCGGCGTAGGCTTTCAGCTTCTTTTGTTTATCCCGTTTGACGGAATGGGGCGATAAAATTTCCGCTACCAGATCAGGAATTCCTTCAATCCCTCTGCGTGTGATGATTTCCATTCTGCTGCGATGAACCATAACGAGATCCGGTTGACGGACTTCTGTCGCAGACAATATAAGGTCAACCGGAGATGCAATTATGATATACTCCGATTGGCAGCTGTTCGTAAGCAGGTTTTGTATTTGATTGCTAATCACTTGGTGCTTGGGAGACGGAGCGGGAGACATCAATTCCAGCACGCCGTCGGCCACCTCGTAACGCATGCCGTCATCAGGCAGCCGCGCATATTCGTTATAAGTGACTGGCTGTTCCCGAATGATGGGTTGATCCTCGCGCGCTTTCTTCAAGCCGTCTCCTCCTACCAAGTCGATTTCTTCAAATTTATCAAAAATATTTTAAGACTCCAAGAAAAATTGAAGAGTCCGATCCGTCGAGCCGGGCAAACCCTCATGACCGAAGTCCGGATAGATGGCGAGCTGCTTCGGAGAGGTTATCTTGTTATACGCTGCGAACTGCGTGGAAGGCGGACAAACGGTATCCATTAGGCCAACGAACATTAATACGTCTCCGCGGATCCTGTTCGCAAGATGTTGCAGGTCGATATAACCGAGTGTCTCGAAGATTTCATCCTCGCGCTCATGCAGGGGATCGAAATTACGGAAGTATGTACGCAATTCTTGATACGCATCCTTCGCCAAGTCTATCTCCCATACCCTCTTATAGTCGCATAGAAAAGGAAAGACCGGCGCAAGCTTCTTCACTCTAGGCTCAAGCGCCGCGCAAGAAATCGTTAAAGCACCGCCCTGCGAGCCGCCAGCCGCGTAAACGCGTTCCGAATCGACTTCGGGAAGTTCTAGCGCGATTCCTGCCAATTGGGCCGTGTCCAGGAATATATGCCGGAACAACAGGTTATCCGGATGGTCATCCAAACCGCGGATAATATGACCGTTAAGCGTATTTCCTTTCACATTTCCCGAATCTTCGGATGTACCGGCTTGGCCGCGGCAGTCCATAGCCAATACCGAGAAGCCTAGTGAAGCGTAAGCCAGTTTGTCGCTCCAATCGCCTGCATTACCCGAATAGCCGTGGAATAGCACGACTGCGGGATGCGGCTCTGGTACATTTTTCGGACGAACGTATTTCGCATGAATGCGTGCCCCGCGTACCCCGGTAAAATAAAGATCGAAGCATTCGGCTTGCGGAGTTTGGAAGGAGCTAGGCACAAGCTCGACTTTCGGGTCCACCGCGCGCATTTCCGCGATCGCCCGATCCCAATAAGCATCGAAATCGGCTGGACGCGGGTTAATTCCCTGATACTCCTTCAACTTCTCAAGCGGCATATCGACTAACGGCATTAACTAACATTCCTTTCGAAAGTAATTTAGAAAACAGAAAGACGCATCCTCATCGTACCACATCGGAAAGCAATAGAATCATGCTTTTTTCAACGCATTTTGCAAAGAATTGATTTTGTATTGATTTTGTTTTATTCACAATTTGCAAAGTGCAAAGTATACTCAAATTAAACGAACGTGGGTTGACCTTGGAAAGGATGGACAATCATGAGCGACAAAAAAATGGATCTCATATTGAAGAAGTTAGATACGATGGAGGCTCTTCAAAACAGCCAAGGCGAACATATCCAGCAACTCATTCAGATTGTCGGAGCAACTAATGCCAAGCTGGAGGAACTAACAGAAGACGTGCAGCAGGTCAAGGATGAACTGTCTATCGTAAAGGAAGACGTGCAGCAGGTCAAGGATGATCTGTCTATCGTAAAGGAAGATGTTAACATCCTCAAAACGAATCAGCAGACCATACTCAACATTCAGCAGGAACAACAGAAGATTCTGGAGCGCCTATCCGTGCGTTCGATCTCACATGAGGCCGACATTGCGGAACTGAGAAGAATCAAGTAACGATCCGTGGGCAAACACCCGAACTTCCGTGCAAATAAATAGCCCCCGTTTATGTGCGTTATAAACGGAGGCTATTTTCGACTTCGGCTATTCATTTAAGAACTTCCCTACCCTTTCACAATGCTATATTAATCGGTATTTCTAGTATTTCTCTTCATGTTTCTAATCGTGTTTCACTTTCCTTGCCGGTGAGTTCCCGCATACCCGCAGTCTACGAAAAAGTTGTCACCCGCTTTTTCTTGGTTGTAAGCTGCTTCCGGCATGCTTCGCTAACCTATTCCAATGGACTATCCCCTTCCGTCATGGAATTTATTTTAATCAGTTTAAGGCGAATAGCTAAGCTATTGGTGAAATGTCCACCGTCGGTGAACGTCCTTTTCACCCTCTTAACGCCTGAAACTGAGTAAAACCATTGTATAGTGAAGAGCTCCTCTACTTTTATATTAACCAGCTGTTAACTGAGTTAAACACTTTTATTAACTCAGTTAACAAGATTACTAAAGTGATGTAATACGTCCTTCGATAGAAGAGTTAAACGGTTGTGGAATCTGCTTCACGTAATCGACAAGCGCCTCGATATCGGACGAACCGGTCTCCGGATTTCTGCCATCTAGCAATACCGAAAAATTGTCGCCTCCCGAAGCGATAAAACTATTTACGGTAACGGTATAGTCCGTGCCTGGATCGATAATCGATCCGTCCGGGAGGAAAATGTCCACCACTCGGTCATTGGCAGGACGATTGCCGTCCCATGTGTATTTCAGTCCGGATATTTGCAATATACGGGGATACGGCTGTTTGTCCCATTGCTGGTTCAGCAAACGGCGGATCTGTTCGCCGGTCAGCGTCATTTTCACGAGATCGTTGCTAAAAGGCTGCACCGTATACAGTTCGCCCCATGTCACTTCCCCGCGCTCGAGATCCGCCCGTATCCCGCCCGGATTCATGAACGCAAAATTGGTTTCCATGGCTGCACGTTGGGCATCGGCGATCAAATTCCCCATTTCCGATTCCCCGCTGGCGTTTTGTGCCGCAGCAATGTCATTCGCCGCCGTTCCGACCACCGCGTTCACAATAGGCGCGACTTTCGCTTCGTATTTATCGATCATGGCTTTAATCGTGGCATCCGGTTCAATGCCGTTATGATAAGTCGTGACAATTTCCGCTTTCTTCGAAACGATATCTTTCGTCCGCGGGTCGATTTTCAGATCGATATCGGAAAAAGCCGTCCCGTACGAATAAGATTCGACCAGCAGCTTTCCGTCAACCGTGGCGTTTAGATAACCGTGGTTATGACCGCCGATCAGCACATCCACTTCGTCGTCGACTGCTTTCGCGATCTCGACCAGTTCACCGCTTGCATTCGTTCCGTCCGTTTTGGATGAGGCCGGATTGTGCGCAAGGACGACGATCGCTTTTACGCCCTGCACTTTCAATTCCGCAGCCGCTTGGTTGATCGCTTCCACTTCGTCGATGAACATTACGGATGCAACGCCGCTCGGCATCACGATGCTCGGCGTATCGGAGAGCGTCACCCCGATAAAACCGATCGGCATTCCGTTTACTTTTTTCACGATATACGGCTTTAGCACAGGCTTACCGGTTTCCTTGTCAATTACATTGGCAGAAACATACGGGAAATCGGCGCCTTCAAAATCGCCGGTAACGGGGTGATAGCCCCCATTAATGAGACGGAGCATTTCATCCACGCCTTCGTCGAATTCGTGATTCCCCGGTGCTCCCACGTCGAAGCCGAGCTCGTTCAGAATTTCGATTGTGGGCTCGTCCTGCAGCAAGGCCGACACCGGCGCGCTTGCTCCCACCATGTCTCCGGCATGCACGAGCAGTGTATTTTTGTTGTCCGCTTCCCTTTGTTTCAAATAGGCAGCCAAATAATCTGCGCGCCCCACATCCTGTCCGGCGACTTTTCTTGTGACGTTAAGCTGTCCGTGCAGGTCGTTGACGCCTAGAAGCTGAACATCGATATAGCGGTTCTGATAAGCGCCGTTTTTTGCGGAAACGTCCGGTTCTGCAGGCTGTGCCGCCGCCATGCATCCAAAAGGCAAAGTAACCGCCAACGCGACGGAAGGCCCGACTTTCCTCAGCTTGCTCCACCATCTAATTTTGATCATCATCCATTTCCTCCTCTTATCGATTTAGATTGGACTTGCCACTCGTAGATTAGCGCCGGTATGTCATTTCTTCATTAAAACTATATTAAATCTCTATAAAGCCTCCTTAAAATCCAATTTTCGCGACCATGAGCCTATTGGGATGATGTCGAATTAGGCGTCTGATCCTGCATCCATATGACCATTTCTATTCATCTCTGCCTTTTTTACAAATGATGATCCCAGCGCTGACGTTCGGCAAACAATCGTTTTGTAGTGTCTAAGTGATTCAAAAATCTGAATGATGGAGTGATGGATGATGAAAAAGTGGACAGCCCCCGTCGTTGCCGTATCCCTGCTGTTTTCGGTGGTAACCCCAGTGGTTGCAGCCGGTAATGACAAAGTTAAGGTAAAGTCGGTGGAGTTTTTCGGGATGGACGCGCCGCAAACTCCTGAGCAGAAAAACAATCTGATGTATTCGACGGCATCTGTGGAAATCACTTACAACAATAACAGCAAACAAATGTTCCCCCTGAGCTATGAAACGCTCTACCGCCCCGGCGACATAATCGGGGGCAAGACGACGGCTGTGACGACATACGCCAACGGAAACGTGGTGACGAAATCGAACGGAACCCCCTACGTGTCCTCCGCTCCAGATATGAACAGTCTGCTCCGCGTGCCGGGCATGCCGGATCACACTTACTATTTGATTAACCATTACGAATCTTTCCCGAAAAACGAAAACGGCGCGGATAATCCCGGCTCGATGGGCCTCAGCACAGTCGTATTGGATCCCGCTGCGGGCAAGCTTACCGCAACCGACGTGAAACCGATCGATTTCTCCGCCGTGCATGGCATTTGGAAACCTTGCGCCGGCACTCTGTCGCCGTGGAACACACATCTCGGCTCGGAGGAAACCGATCCTGACGCAAGAGCGCATGAAGCGAATCCAGAAACATCAGCCACGACGAAATTCATGAGAAACTACTATCAAGACCCGACATTGATCGGCAACCCTTATTATTATGGCCATGTACCCGAAGTCTCGGTAAACGCGGACGGTTCGACCCAGGTCGTCAAACATTACAGCATGGGGCGTATGGCTTTCGAAATCGCGAAAGTGATGCCTGACAATAAAACCGTCATTTACGGCGTTGACAGCAATCCCGGCGGCTTCTTCATTTACGTCGCAGATCGGGCCGGCGATTTGTCCGCCGGAACACTCTACGCAGCCAAATGGATTCAGACCGGTACGACAGACGGCGGGTCGGCCAATCTCGAATGGATCAAGCTCGGCCATGCCACGGATGCGGAAATCGGGCAATTGGCGGACACGCTCAAATTCAGCGATATTTTCGATTCTACTAACGATGCGGTCAAAGGGAAAGCCGAAGGCTACACACCGGTGAAAACGCCTGCTAACGGCAAAAAAGTCGAGTGGCTGAAAGTGAAACCGGGGATGGAAAAAGCGGCCGCCTTCTTGGAAACGCACCGTTATGCGGCTTACGTCGGCGCGACGGTTGAATTCAACAAGATGGAAGGACTCGATTTCAACGAGAAAGACAATAAGGCCTATGTTGTCATTTCCTATCTCGAGAACACGATGCTCGCCGAACCTGGTGCTCCCGCCGACGACATTCAGCTTCCACAAATTAGCGCGGGCGGCATTTACGAGGTGAACTTCCAGCCGAACCGGAAAACGAGAGACGGCGAAAAAATCGAGAGCCATTACGTTCCGGTATCGATGGCCGGCATGCTGATGGGCGAAGATTTGGCGGTTCCCGATGCCGACGGCAATAAAGCCAATGTGAACAAAATCGCCAATGCCGACAACGTCGTTTATTCGGAAGGAATGCGAACGATCTTTATTGCGGAAGATTCCAGCCTTCATAAAAATTGTTATACTTGGGCGTACAACATCGACACACATAAGCTGTCTCGTCTCGTTTCCGTTCCGGGCGGCGGTGAAGCGACCGGCCTGCAGGTGCTGGAAAATGTAGAGGGATATGCCTACTTGATGCTAAGCGCGCAAAACCCCGGCTATGTCGGTTATTTGGCTGGTATTCCCGCAGTTTCGAATGACGTGAAGAAGTAAATGCAAGTAATTATGGACAAATGAACGCAAAAAGCGCCCGTCCGCCTTTGAATCGGCAGCCGGGCGCTTTTTGTCCTATTATTTTACTAAGTATTAGCCGCGAAATAAGAAAGAAGCCGTACCTTCAACGCCGGTTCTCACGCGAAACAGCCCGCCGCTGTGCGGCTGTTCGGATAGTTCGCTTCCGGACAAGCCTTGGCGCGCGGTTGTAATGTAGAGCAGGTCGGAACCTTCCCCGGCAAAAGCGCAAGAGGTCACGAATTGTGAAGGCACTTTGATTCTAGCCAAGCGTTTTCCCGTGTTCGGGTTCCAGCGGGAGACGCCCCATCCGTCCCATTCCGCAATCCACAGCATGCCTTCCCGATCCACAGTCATTCCGTCCGGCAGCTCAGGGCCATCCTCGAAATGTATGACTATCCGCTGTGCCGATAATTCGCCGGTTGCCATGTCGTAATCGTATGCTGCAACCTTACGTGTCATTGAATCGATATAGTACATCGTACGGCCATCCGGTGACCAAGCGATCCCGTTGGAGCACTTGACCTGATCGAAATTTTTTCGAACGTGAAGATCCGGGTCAAGCGTGTAGAAAGCCGCTTCCGGCTCATCTCGCTTAGATAACGTTCCCGCAAGGAACCGCCCGGCAGGATCGCATTTCCCGTCGTTAAACCGATTATGCTGCAGATGGGCTTCGGGATCCGCGATCGGCTGCAGTTCTCCTGTGTCGATATCCAGGAAGTAAAACCCTCCAGCTCCCGCTGCGACAGCCCCTCCTTGCTCGCGCAAAGCAAACGCTCCAATAGAAACGCGTGTTTCGGCTTTATGAACTTTTCCGCTGTCCGGCCAATACCGATAGATGGCGCGTCCATCTATGTCCACCCAAATAAGAGAACCTTCGGCAGCGTCCCAAACCGGTCCTTCTCCCAATTCACACGTGCAATCTACCGCCAATTCGGCTTGCATCTCGATCACTCTTTTGCCCCCAATCGTTTCTCCAAACTTTCTCCCCTTTATACTATCTAAAAGCTCTCATCCTTGTCTACAACGCCAAGGCTCGATTCGTTCATTAATAAGGTCGGCTCCAGCACGATTTTCTCGAAAAGCTTCCGCTCTTTGTTTCGCTCCTTGCGCATAATAATCTCGGCGGCGATCGAACCGATTTCAAAGGCGGGCTGTATGATAGAGGTGATTCTAGGCCGAAGAAGCCCCGTTTCGTCGTGCGCATCGAAGCAGGCTACGGCAATGTCTTCGGGAATCTTTAACCCCTTCTCATAGATTGCCTTGATTGCTCCGTACAACAGAAAATCGTTGGCGGCGAACAAGGCGGATGGCCGCTCATCCCGCTTTAGCCATTCCGTCATGATCTGATAACCGCTTTCGCTTTTGAACTCGCCGACTCCGATCCATTCATCCTGCAGCGGAATGCCATTGTCCTCGAGGCATTTCTGAAAGCCTTTTTTCCGTTCCGAAGCCGTTGATTGATTCAGCGGTCCCGTAATAAGCGCCAGCTTGCGATGCCCCTGATCGATAAGGTGCTGAGCAATGCTGTGGCTCGCTTTGGCATTGTCGATCGTGACCAGATCGAAGTTGTCATCCGTGTCCGGCAAGTTATCAATAAAGACGAAGGGGATTCCCGATTTAATATAGGGCTGAAACAGGTTGGGATCCCCGCCAACGGTGGCAATCACCAGTCCGCTCACCTGATTCTGCAGCAGAACCCGCACGTATTCCTCTTCTTTACCTATCTTCTCGTCCGTGTTACAGACGAACACATTATGATCGTTTGCGCTGGCTACCTTCTCCACGCCTTTAATAACCTTGGCGTAGAAGCTATTGGAAATATCCGCTACAATAACACCCAACGAACGGGTGCTCTTGCGCTTTAGGCTCCGGGCGACCTCATTCGGCTGATAACCCGACTCCTTGATTGCGGCCAATATACGTTCTCGTGTCTCCTTTCCCACCCTGCCGGTACCATTAATGGTTTTGGACACCGTGGACACAGATACGTTCAATTGCTTTGCGATATCCTTGAGTTGAATCGTCATAACCCCCTGTTATATCAAGAAATAACGTTTTCTCATCTGTATTCTTTATATGAAGTAATTCTACTAAATTTATCGACTCAAATAGCGGTATTAAGTGGGTACAACGTTTTCTCAAAGTATATTCTTGCCTATTAGGATTGTCAATTCAGGAGCGGATACGCGCGAAGCCTATGCTTTATTACGGAAATCTACCCCTCATTCTTTTAGCGGATTTCCGTAATAAAGCAATCGTACCCATGAACTCCCTTGTTACTATGGAGGTCGACCGGTCCGACATTCCTGTGCATGCCAGCGCTGTTCGCGAAAACGTATCATTATCCCTTCGCATCAGAAGCAGAATAGGCCCATCGCAGCTTTCCCTACCTCCTTTCCGCGAAACGAACCATTATCCCCTCGCATCAGAAGGAGAATAGGACCACCGCATCTTCCCTACCTCCTTTTCGCGAAAACGTACCATTATCCCTTCCGATCAGGGGGGAGGGGGAGGAATCCTTGTTCATGCTTTTGAAAACAAACCTGAAACGTTGAAATTTTACCCGATATCTCTTGAAAATAGAACGTATGTTTGGTATGATATGAATACGAACAAGCGTTCTATTTCGGGAGGGAAGTCTATGTTTCCAGATCATCTGACCTTCGAGGCATTTTGCCAGCAGTTCAACTCTGAGCAGACTTGCGCCGAGGCGCTGTTCGAAGCCAGATGGCCGGACGGCTTCCGTTGCCCGACTTGTCGTCATCCTCACTTTTATCTTATCCAAACGCGCAGACTGCCTCTCTACGAATGCCGCTCCTGTCGCCATCAGACGTCTGTCATCGCCGGCACCATCATGGAAGGTAGCTCCACTTTGTTGACCCGCTGGTTCCAAGCGATGTTTCTCATCTCCCGGCCCTCCGGCATCAGCGCCTCCCGCCTGTCCCAAGTGATTCAGGTCACCTATAAGACCGCGTGGCTCATCGCAAGAAAAATCCGCCATGCCCTGCAACAAGCCGATGAAGCCGACCCGCTCACGGGTGTTGTGCGAGTTGACCCTATCTCTTACGGTTATACGTATTATAGCGAGGCCCAGCAGCCGCTGTTGATCGGCGGATCCCTCGACGAGCGAGACGAGCCTAAGCAAGTCAAAATCAAACAACCAGATCCCAGCCATGTGAATAACGCGTTGAGGTGGATTGAAAAACCTGGCGTCCAAGCGTTCGTTGACAATCATATAGATGGACAGGCAGTGACCGTTTTGGGGCGCGGCAAACTTCACCCTGCTTTGAACCCCATCAAGTGGAAGGTGACCCAGTGGCTAAACAATACGTTTCAAGGCATCGGAGCCAAACATTTGCAGGCTTATTTAGACGAGTTTTGTTTCCGGTTGAACTTAAAACTCCGCAATATCCCCGTCTTCAGCCAACTGCTCCATTGGTGCGCTGTGACGCCAACCTTGACTTACAAAGATCTGACCCGCAGCAAACCGGTTCTCACCGTTCCCTGGGTGGTCTGGGGGAGCAAAGCGAAGTGGAAAGGAAAATATCTCACCCTATGGAACGCTTGATGCTTGGGATGCCTGCTTTTTTAAGTTGCCGATAATCCGTTCCATCCCAATTCAATTCACGAAACGGCAAATTTGTGCGTGGTATCCGGGAATCCGTTGATCGCAACTCCCCACTCAAGTCATGGCATTCGAATATCCACTGATTGGCAACTGCCTACTCAAGTCATGACATTCGAAAATCCGTTGATTGCAACTTTCTCTCAAATCATGGCGTTCGAATATCCTCTGATGGGCAACACACTTCTGAGGCAAGGGGATAATGGTACGATTTCTCCGAAATGGCACGGAAACTAGGTCCGGTTTTCCCTATTTTCCCCAGATGTGTAGGTGCCTAGGGGCATGTTTGGTGGGGTTGGGGGCCATGTTGACTACTAAGTAGAGCTTCCACCTAGACGGGAAAAGATGATTTTATCCTATAAACTAACGCCTTGTTTCCCGCTTAGAATAATAAAACGCTGGGGCTGCCGAGTTACCGGGTTGCTGGGATTCTATACTTTCTAGCGTGTAAAAAAAACCGAAGTCCAGTAAGGATACTTCGGCTTGTCGTACTCTGATTGCCTTGAACTCAAGATTCATAGACGCGGTATCTGGGAAGCGGCTCCGAATCGAACGGATAGATCGGCCTCAGAATATTTCCGTACTGAAAATGGCTCAAATTCGCGCTGCAGCAACCGGGCGAATCCACGTGAATAACTTTCCGCGGATAGGTACCGAACGCCGTCTGCCAAGCAATCGCCGACTTAACGACGATCAAATGGAAATCCTTAGGATCAAGCCCGACCGATAAAATATGGCCCGGATCCCATGGTGCGACACGCTTCTCGGTTAATATGATCGTAAGCTTACCGCATTCGATGACCGCGGTCCGCCCCATGAACGCTTGATGTCCGGTCATGTAAGCTCCCCGATGACGATAGTTGCCGTCAAACAAATGACGTACAATACCCTGCACCGCTACCGGCTCACCGTGCATATGTCCGCTTTTACCGCCGATCGTTTTGCTGAATTGCCCGCCGATTCCCGCCGTAATTGCTGAGTTGATCGCATCGGCATCCCGAATGACGATCAGTGCTTGCTTGGGAACTCCGACTAGCAGCGCGAGCACGTGCGTCGCATCCGCAGGCGCGCCGCCTCCTACATTATCGGAGCCTTCGGCGAGAATAACGCGGCCTTCTTCAAAGGCAAGGGCAGCCTGGATGGCTTCATTAGGAGGCAGATAATCGACCTTAAACTCGTCTTTACGCCCAATCGCCATCCCTGCCAACTTAGATGCGCACCGTTCAGCCAAATCCGGATCGCCGTCTGTTGTCACGACGAACGTCATGCCGGCGTCGGCGACATCGCTGTACGGAAACCCTCCCACCACCGTAACGTTTAATACGCGTGGATCCGATTTCAAAGAAAACGCGGCCTCCATGAGCTCCTTCATAAAACCGTCCGTCGTCAGCATCGCTTGCGGAGTAATCAGCATCCCCGTATGCACGTAAGATCGGACCGGAGCAATGTCGCCTTCTATTAAATGAACAAGCAATCCCACTGCATCAACTGCCCGCTCGAACATATCGATATGAGGATAAGTATCGTAGCCCACGATAAAATCGGCAAGTTCCGCCATGTCCGGACTAATATTGCCATGCAAGTCCAATGTCATCGCTATGGGAAAGCCGTCCCCGAACCGGGCGCGCAGTCGCCGCAGACACTCGCCCTCCAGATCCGGATAACCTTCCGCTACCATAGCCCCATGCATGATGATGACTAAACCGTCGGCCTCCGCATCGATAGAGTCAATAAACTCAACCAAGAGCTGTTCGGCTGCTGCCGAAGCGACCATACCGCTTGGCGTTGCCGCCGCGTAAAGACCCGGAGCCAACTCGGCTCCGAGAGCGGCGACCGCTTCAATAACACCGCCCATTGAGGTTCTTGTACCCTCATAACGCTCTAGAAAAGCATCCATTCCACTGATCCATTCACCCCGGAATGCATCAAGCTCCGTCAATCCCGGCGCAAACGTATTCGTTTCATGGAAAATACCTCCGACGGCAATTTTCCGCTTCCTTGAAGACATTCGGTCGCTCTCCCATCAATCTAGTTGCGGATTAGAATTCAAGCTCATGAATTTGGCCGATCGGGCTGCAGAGCACTTCGCATCCGCCTTCTCGAATGACGACGCCCTTCTCCCAACGAATTCCGAACGTATCCGTCGTTACGAATGTATCGACTTGGAAGGTCATATTAGGCTGAAGGATATAGTTAGAGGAGGTTTCCATCCAAGGGGCCTCAACTTCGATCATGCCCGTTCCATGGCAAGGTCCGTACAAATAATTTTTCTCATACCCGTTATCCTTATAAAATTGCAGAAATCCTTCGGCAACGGAACTGGACAATACGCCTGCTTTCAGGTTAGCCTGGGTCCACTCATGAGCCTTCAGCCCAAACTCGATGATTTCCCGGCGCTCGGCTGTCAGTTTACCCAAACTGATCGGCATGCCGATACTCGGAGAATACCCGTCCACCTTCGCGGACAAATTCAGTTGCACGATATCGCCCTTGTTAATTATGCGGTGAGATGAGCGGGAGATCGCATGGCGCGTCGATTTCTCGCTGAAAATATACATCGGCAGCCCTTCGTACTCCGCTCCGTTTTCATAAATAACTCGTTGGGCTACGCCGACCATCTGGCACTCCGTCATGCCGGGACGAATCGTGCGGATGACTTCACGCGTCGCAAGCTCCGTTATGCGGAAGCCTTCGCGCATACAGTTGAGCTCATTCTCGGATTTAATCGAACGCAACTTCACCATGATCGGATCCGCGCGTACGATCTCAGCATCCGGAAAGCTATTTTTCAGGCCTTCCATCATGATCACTGTCGTATCCAGGAAGCTGGCAACGCCGATCCTGAGCTTCGAGCCGTTAACGCCTAAAGACTTAAATACATCGTTGTACGTATCCGGCTTGATCTGCGGATAGGCCGGATCAGCGGACTCGCGGTACTCCATCATGCAAAAAATGCTGTCGATGCGGCTGAAGTCCGAAGCATAAATCGTGCTTTCCGGTCCGACCATTAGAGCAGCCTTTCCGGATGCCGAGATCGCCACGCCCGCCCGTTCGAATAAAGGCCAAAATCCGCTGAAATACCTTACGTTAGCATAGTCCGCTTCGTTAGAGTTAACGATCAGAATATCGAGTCCGGCTTCCGCCGTCAGCTTCGCTGCTTTCTGAACGCGCTCCTGGTATTCGTGATCGGGAATTTTTACGTGAGTTGTCATGGTTTCATATCTCCTCATTGGCTCGAATGTAAATCTTATACGCTAGCGATTTGACCATCGTAAGCCTTATTCCAACGACCGGCGAATTCGTCCGCACGATGGAATTCCGCTCCTAAATCCTTCAACCGGTCTATGAGAATTCCAAACTCGCTCATCGCCTTGTCTCCGCAATTCAGCGTGAGGAAACGATCCGGAGTGACTCTGCATTCTCCGTAATGGTAGCTTTTTTCAATCGGAATAAATTCCCAAGGGTGAAAATAGAAGCAAAGCACGACGGGAAGCCCTTTCGACCGCATGAACTTAATAAAGCTGTCCACGCGTTTCATCAATGCATCGGCTCCCTTGGTCCGAAATAGCGGCCACTGATCCCGATCCCGCTCCAAGCCCGGGTCCTTGCTCTTCATGACCATGTCTGCGAAATTCGGAATTTGGAGAATGTTCAGCTTGCCTTCCTGGGTCCAATCTTGCTCGCTTGGATGGTAAGGAACGAATCTTTCACGGTAAAAATACATCGGATAGGAGGCATCGACCGCGTAATTGAGCTCTTCCAAAGCATTCACGACCGCCGTGGAACTCCATAGCCTTGGGCAACGGAACGAAACCGGCCGCTCTCCCAGCACCTCCTCTACCCATTCCGTAGCTTTGCGAATACGAAAGGGCACTTCTTCGGGAAGCAGCGGCACGACGCCCGGAATCGGGAATAGCTGGTCGCCTACCGTCTCATGGAACAAGGAGTGGGTTCCAACTTCATTTCCGCTTTTCTTCACCAACTCCACGCTTTCCGGATTTCTGCGAGCTGCGTCACCGGTATAGAAAAAGGTGCCTTTGATTCCCTTGTTGTCGAACATTTCGACTAGCGGCGCCGTCGCATTCTGCACACCGTTATAGTAAGGGGTGAAGCTGCCAACATCCGTTTCCATGTCGAAGCCAAAGATTACATGAATTTTGTCGTCCATCGTTTCTTCTCCCTGCTCTCTATGAACTAGATTATTTATTCACTGAAGCCCATTGTCGTGTAGAACGCCATATTATCTTGTCTAGTATCCAGTCTTCCATATTGGACGACTACCGGACTATCGCTAACGACTTTGAGAGCATACTGCACTTCTCTCGGAACGACAAATCCGCCTAAGTCGTCCGGATTATCCAACCGCAGACAGCGTACTCTTTCTCCTTCGACCTTTAGCTCGATATTTTTTACCGGCTCACTGTCCGTAAAATAAAGCGTTAAGCTAAGATTAGCCACGCTCGGCCCCAAATTTAGCACAATGACCGACTCATGCCCTTTCAGAAGGGAATCTCCTGCCGGCGGCAACTCGCAGTCGGGGAATATCCATGATGTGTTGCCTTGACCTTTATTCATGTCCTCACCTCATTCAGGTTGATAAATTTCAATTTGAGACAACGTTTTCCCAAATTCACCAAGAAATATAAACTGTTTCGTCTTCAGTCTTCAATGAACCCCTTTACTTTCACGCCAAATCCAAATCTTTTAGTATAAATTTGCTTAATCAGTGCCAATAACTTTGGTACAACGTTTTCCCAAATTATATTTCCACATCTGAGAATTGTCAATCCAATTATTTGTGCTAGGACACCATTCAAAAAGATTTGAATATTCCTTGACAGGAATATTCAAATTAAGATATATTCAGATTACAGACATGGCGACTCAATAAAAAATGGGAGGATTTCGACATGAGCGAAAACAATGCAAAAAACAAAACGACAACGTACGTAGAGGATCTAAGCATCATCGTAGAACGCACCTTCGACGCGCCTCGCGAACTCGTATGGGAGGCGTGGACCAAGCCCGAGCATGTGGCGAATTGGTGGGGCATGGGCGGGAAGCTGGCCGCCTGCGAAATAGACCTTCGCCCGGGCGGTACCTATCTCTATGTTCTGCGAGGACCCGACGGAAACGAATACCCGTTCAAGGGTGTTTATCGTGAAGTCGTAAAGCCGGAGCGGCTCGTATACACCCGGATTTTTGACGTAGAACCCTTTTCGATCCACGAATCGGTCGTCACGGATACGTTCGTAGCACAGCCAGACGGCAAGACGAGACTCACATTCAGAACTGATTTCCCGACAGCTGAAGCCCTCCAAGGTTCGTTGGCTTCTGGCGCAGAGGCAGGGGCGATCGATTCCATGGAGCGGTTCTCCGAATATTTGGCAAGCCTTGAAAAGGAGTGAGTATATGCCGGGTACGACGCACATCACTATGATGGAAAAAACCGATTTGCTGCTGTCTCTCATCGTGCCGTTTCTTGACGCGCCCATGCCGGTAGCCAAGTGAAGAGGAAAACCGCATTATCAAGAAAACTTTTTGCCTGGAAGATGGAGTCCCTCCGCCGCGAATGGTATGTGAAATTCAATCGGCTGGACGATTATCTGCGCGAACTCCAGATGAAGAAAAAGAAAAATAACGACACAAAGTAGTCATGCCGCACAACTAAAGCTAACTCTGCATTAAGTATTCCTTGACAAGAATATTCCGAATGGGATACTTTGAGATCAGGGGGGTTTGAAATCATGAATACAGCAACTTTGAGCGCGCTTGCCGAACCCAACCGATTGCATATTATCGAACTCATACGTGACGGCGGATCCTTCACAATAGGGGAAATAGCCGTTCGACTTAATCTCAACCAACCTCAGACGTCCAAACATCTCCGCGTACTTAGCGATGCCGGCCTCGTCGATGTGCAGCCGGTCGCCAACCGTCGGATCATCACGCTGCGGCCACAGCCGCTCCAAGAACTGGACGCTTGGCTGGAGACATTCCGCCGCATATGGGAAGATAGATTTGATCGGTTGGACGATTATCTGATGGAGCTCCAAGGTAAAGAACAAAATCCTGACGACATTAACAAAGGCTCGGGGGGAGAGAAATGACCAATAACAACTTGAGTCAAGAGGTCACGGAATACATCCAGCAAATAAATCAGGAATGGCAAATCGAGATTTGTAATGGTATTCGTAAGATCATCCATCAATCAGTCCCGGACATTAATGAAAAGATAGCCATGACAACGCCTAATTATTCTAAGAATGGCAAGCCGTTATGTACTTTTTTCGCTGCAAAAGCATGGGTAACCCTGACGATTTTCAATACCAAAAATTTCGAAATGCCGGAAGGTTTTTTTCATCCTTCGGATCATCCCGACCGAATGCAGGTCAAAATTAAAAAAGGGAACGACCTTGATGAAGTGGTTCTTTCCAAGCTCTTCCGGCTAGTTGGAGATTCTATGTAATTAAGCATGCAGCCGCCAAGATTGGCGGCTGTTTTTGTTTACATCGAAATTCCTGAGCTTAAAGCGAGTTTTCTAGGCTCAATCCGTAAGCGCCATGGAGCTGCGGTATTGTTCGAATTCGCTGTCAAGGACGCTTCGCACCTGATCGATTTTCCACCGAAGATGCGCGGTATCCGTCATGTATTCCATACTGGGCTCCCAGCCGAGCCGCGAATCGGCTTCCACTAGCGGGATCGCCGCTTCCGCGTTGGCAATCTCCCGGAGGGCCAGCTCTTCCATCCGTTCCAGCAATGTCGCGGCTTTACCGTTATCCCCTTCACTCAGCACTTGCCGCTTCAGCTTCCACCATTGCTTCACATGGATCGTCGTCTGAATGGAATGGGCGATAAAGCGGCCTAAGCCTAGCATCCGCAAGCCGTCCTCTTGCTTTTGGTTAGGCGTAAGAGCAAGCGCCTTCTCAAGCAGATCGTTTCCGACTGTCATCCGCCCCAGCATTTCCTCCAAACTCCGCAATTCCACATCGATTCGGGATATGCCGAGCGATTGTCTCGGGGCATCCATCGGTTCGTAATCCGTTTCTACGATTTCATTGCCGAACATCGCATGCTTAGCCGCAGGCATTTTCACGGCGTTACGGAAAATAAGCGGATAGGACGGTCCGACCCGAAACGGGCCATACTGGTCTTCGTTCGTAGGGATGTAATGACGGATCGCTTCGCTCCATTGGTTCCACGTTTCCACGACAAGCGGCGCGGCCGCTTCTCCGAAGTCCCGTTTGGCCAGCATCGCCAGCATTTCTTCATAGGAAGGACTCGGATGCCAATAAGCCGATTTAGCCAACTCGCTAATAAACGACGGCCACCAGCCAAAATGGTGGGTTTCCATCAAACCGCTTAGCCCCCAATCTTCGCGGGCCTTTAATAACGCATCGTGTCTACGGCTCCACTGATTGGGAAAAGGTTCGTAAGGAATAACGCCGATGTCCCAAGTGAGCCCTCCCGTATTGCTCATCGCATACAACTTGATGCCGCGTTCGCGGGCAACTTCTGCCTCGCTGCGGAAATATTCGCCCGGTCCGACGTTAGACAGCGTATAATCGACACACACGTGAGTCACATTTTCCTTGCGGATTTGTTCGAACATCTCGAAGGTTACGAGCAGCGTAATATTTTCCGGCAGGGCGCGAACGAGCTTCAAGCGGTCTTCCTTCGGCGCCCAGCCCCAGTTGTATGTCCAGAAAACAATATCTGCCTCCGGGTTATGCGCGCGTATCGTACCTGACAGCAGATTCAGCCATTGAGGAAAATCGGTGCATGGCCACCAACCCGGACTCGGTTTAGTCTGCGGCTGATCGGCAGGCCAATCAAGACGCAGCTTGCCCGTCGTATTCGGGTCCTTGCTCGGAAATTCACATGATTCCCCAACCAGAATGACGCCTTTGAACCGCGGACATGCTTGAAAAACCTTGCCATAAGTACTCTCGTAATAAGCGGGCGCATCCGCATCATCGGGATGCAGGCGGCTGCTTAAATAGCTATATACGTACACATCCAGTCCGTGCAAAGCTGCGCGATCGACTAGATGGTTGAAATCCTGGTAACCTTCCGGCGTTTCGTCGACGTCTTTCACGAATACCATTACCGCGTCAATGCCCGCATGCGCCATCGCATTCAAGTGCGCATCGGGATAACGATCCAAGCCCCAGCCGGAGTGGGCCATGCGCGGGGAAAACAGCGGCTCGCGCGTGACATCCTGATGTTGGAGGACAGGCGCTTCGCGTATATTCATCTGGTCCTCAAGGTAATAGCTGCCCTGAGCAGCGCCGCGTTCATCATATCCGCAGATGACGATGCGGTTAACCTCCGCGATGATGCGGTAGCTGCGGGTTTTCACAAGCTTACCGCCCTGCGCCGGCATTTCCTCCTTCGTCGCCAGCACAATCAAACGCTCTCCCGAAGCCGCCGCTTCCTGAACGTCCTTCACCCGCAACAAACGAACGGATACGTTCATGCTGGTAAACAAATAGTCTTGCAAATCTTTGGCCGTATTCAGAAGAAGCGACCCCGCCGCCTCGCCGACAACGATTCGCCAGTCATCCGCGATTTCCAGTTCGTTCTGTGAAGCCCGAATGTTCGGATCGCGACGGTTCGGTTTATGTACTTCTTCCAATCTTCTGCGAAATTCATATTTGCTTTCCATTCGTCCTCTTCTCCTTGTAAGTCGGCCTTGGTGCCGAAAATATGACGTTTACCTTGTAAATATGAACCATTGGAATCCTTTTCGTATATAGACCATTTAGCGCTGGATAGACAAAAAGAAGAATTGTGCTAGGGCAATTGCGACCCGTGAGGATGTTATTGTCCTCCAAACTCAAATCTCCGAAAAAGCCGCCCGGTGCAGAGCGGCTTTCGTTTTTCTAATCACTGTTCCACGACGACCATTGCGTATCCGTTCACCTTCGGCAAGGGGATCCGAATATAGCCGTCCGCAATGTCGTAAGCAAGAGGCTCTTTCCCCGGTGCCACATAGACGCTCGCGGCACTCTCGCCTTTCAAGCACACGATGCCATCGCTTAGCGTCTGCACGTCTTCGATCACATTGTACTTCCCTCTCGGCTCAGGATGGGTTAGCTTGACGTGAACCATGCGTTTGTTTTCTTTCGCCGTCACCGTCACACGAGCAGTTGTTGGAATCTCCTCGCATTTGATCAACGGCGCTGGCAATAGTTGCTTCAGGCTGTAGCCTACGATGTACTTGTGGACGTTCGCGGCATATTCGAAATAGGCACCGAAAATCGGGAAGCAAAACTGAATGATATTGCCCGACCTCGCAACCGCCGGGCGCCCTGCGTATCGGTCCGCCGGCGTATAGAATTTCCCGTGAAAGCCGTCCCACTCCCGGTTAAAATACGGTTGCCAATACTCGGCGATTTCTTTCGCGCCTTCCTTCGCTTGCAACAGAATTCCCTGTTTGTAGATCCCGCACAGCATATCCGGCACTTCGCCGTTCGTATCCTCCAGCATGCGAAAGTATGAGCTGTTCCATGGGTCTTCTCCGTCATACGCCATGTTCCATTCCGCTAGCGCGAAAGCCGTACCTTCCGGATTCAAGCCCGAATGCCCGGAGCTGATAATCCCACCACCTGCTGCGATATACGCTTCCAGCTTGGGTTTTAAAACCGGTGTCACCCGCACATTGTCCGGCAAAATGATCACCTTGTACTTGGACAGGTCGTGATTCTCGTTAATAATATCGTACGTATACTTCAGCTCGCCCAGCATACGAACCGCGCCGTTATGGCAATCTTCCAACTTTCCGCCCGCCAGCGTCAATATGCCGATATCCGCAACTGCCCGGACATCGTCCGTCCACGGCTCGTATCTTTCCAGCTCCTTATAGATTTCGCCGATGACCTTAAACACCGTTGGCTCCAACCCGTCGCGAGGATGCATGTGGTCGCCGATGGACGTAGGCACGCCATTGCTGAGCGCATCCCAGCAATCGTTCAGCAGCGATGCCTTGCTTTTCAGGCCGCCGAAATCTCCCCAGTTCACGTTAAACCTTCCGGTCATATAGAATACCTGCTGTCCCAAATTGCGCGCATAAGCGACCTGGGCCGGGAAGAAATCGTAGCTCCATCCACTCGGCAAACATTCGATCTCAATATGCGTACGCAAACCTTCCGTATCGGCGTGATCCAATCCGTTCAAATAGAGGAACTTATCGGGACCGACGATCTCCTTCACTTCCTTGGAGAAGTCTAGCAATGCTTCCTTAGCGAACGCCAATACATGCTCGTCATTCAACGGATCTCTTCCACTGTCGCGCACGGATTCCAAACACTCGTTGCCGTGGCATGGATTAATGACCATGCAATCCAGGAAAAACCCTTCCACCGGATACCGTTCCGCCACCTCAAGGATCATGCCGAGCGCATAATCCCGGTAGCCGGAGTTAAAGCACATGTTGCGGAAGAAATTCGCCGTCCGATCGCCATAAATGACCTGACCATCCTTATTCTCAATTGTCCATTCGCGATGCTTGCGGGCCATCTCGTGGTCTAGGCCGATGTTGAAATAAGCGGTTACGCCGATTCCCACCTTGCGGCATTCCTCCACGGTTTGCCCGAACATATCGAAGTTGAGATGCGGATGCATAACGCCGATGTCCGTCGGATAATAGGCAAAACCAATATTGCACTTAGCAAAAACATTCACATATTCAACGTGTGCATCCTTGAGTGTCTTGGCGAACGCCTTTGCGTCGAAATTAGCCCCGAAGTCGGGAATATCCGGCATCGTATGGAAATCGATGTGTACAGCTCTTTTGATGGTTCGCATGGAAAAATCTCCTCGCAAAAAATGTTTTGAAGTTACAGTTCGATTTCTTTGCCGGTTGAAGCCGAGAGAACTATAGCATTAGCAACCTCAATCCCATGTATGGCATCAGGAAATGACGTATAAGACGGTTCTTTTTGCATAGAAACACATGAGCAAACGTACTGAAGCTGATCGCGAAGAGCATCGTCAACCAATTCTGATAAATTTAGATAACTAGTTAAAGCAGGCGAAAATGGGCTCGTGTCGGACCAAATTTCAAAGCCTGCTCCGCGGTTTTCAAAGTGTGCGGTACCGCTGCTCCCAATAACCTCTACAGAGTCGTTCAATATGAGACCCGCCGATTCCGGAGTCATCCAATTGCATTGCAAAAAGGCGAGCGTACCATCATGAAACTCCAGGCAACTCCAGAGAATGTCCGGCGAAACGGTTCCGGTCAGCCATTTACCATATGCCTTAACCGACTTCACTCTGTTATCGGAATACCAGATCGCCAAATCAATATCATGAACCATGGATAAATATACGGTATGTGTCTGATTATAATGTCCGAACATTTCTTTGGGCCGCGCTTTTCTAAAGTACATGCTTTGCGGCTTGCCTATGCGCTCAGAAGTGATCGCTCGCTTGATTTCCGCATATCGAGGTTCAAAGCGGGCAACATGCCCCGGCCATATAAATCGTTTATTCTCAATTGCGATCTTCCACATGGCCTCGGCTTCTCCCAGCTTCGTCGACACCGGTTTTTCAACGAGAACGTGCTTGCCGGTACTTAACGCACGCAATGCCGCTTGCAAATGATCTTCTTCACTTGTTGCAATGCTAACCAAATCAATGTCATCGCGCTCCAGTAACTCGTTGCTGTTCGTGTATAGTCCTTCCACCTGATATCGGGCGCCGATTTCCGCTAGACGTTCTTGTCTAATGTCGCAAAGAGCGACAACCTCGACATGGGGCAAGGAACGATAAGCCTCTATATGGCACTCGCCCCAACTGCCAAGTCCGATTACCGCTACGTTAATCTTATCTTTCATTCTCTTCACCTTCCTACCTATTCGACTGGCCCGATCTGGGAAAGAATGCTGATAAACCTGTCAATATCAGCAGTGTCGTTAAATAGATGAATTGATGCCCGGATTCGTCCGTCTCCCCCCCACACATACACATTATCATTAAGCAATTGCTTTACGATTTCATGTTCATTCCCGCACAAAAATGAAATGTTGCCAGCTCTTTCACTAGGTTCCTCAGGCGTAATGATCCTGCAGCCCAAATTTTGCAGTTCATCCAATAAATATCGACCAACACCCAATATGTGTTTCTCAATCGCGTTTATCCCGATCTCAAGCAGCAAATTCGCTGAAAAGTTTAATGCGTAAATGGTAGGATAGCTCGGATAGCCCCGTTGAAATTTGCAGGCATCATCTAAAAATTGAAAGGTTTGGAACCGCTCCGGATCGAAGATGTTTTGAACGCTACGCCATCCTGCCGATCGAGGGGCAAAATTTCCAATACGGTCCGGATTGATGCCGAGTATGCCTAGCCCATGAATAGAAAGCAGCCATTTGTAAGAGCTGCTGACGATAAAATCTGCCTCGTACATATGAACGGGAATCGATCCGAGAGACTGCGTAACATCGACCAGTAATAACGTATCCGTTGTTTTAAGTTCCCGATAGAGCTTTCTATAATCGAATCTGGCACCCGACACGAAGCTAACATGACTGGTCATCACTAATTTAGTTTGATTGTCTACAACGTTCAATATATCTTCAACGCCGACCTGCCAGTTTCGGTGCTCCACGACCCGAACTTCTACCCCTTTTTCTTTCAAAAGCAGCCAGGGGTATACGCCAGATGGAAACTCCAAAGTATGGATAACAACATTATCTCCTGCTTTAAAGTCGATTGCTTGGGCGATCATCGACAAGGCTTCCGAACAATTGGACATTAATGCAATATGCTCCGGTTTCCCATGCATCAATTGAGCCAATCGGCTTTTACAGCTATATTCAACAGCGGTATGAAGATCGCGCCCCCGTGGTCCTTTGCTGCGTGCTTCGACGTATTCGTTTAAAGCATTCATCACTCCCCTGTGCGGGGGTGTTTCAGCACCATTAAACAGCCACGTGCAATTGTCCAATCCGATAAACGAATCCTTATCCATTAAAGAATTCATGATGGCCCCCTAGCTACAGATTTGGCGGTATTTCCAGCCGTTCAAAATAGTCGCCTGCTTGCTCGATATGCATCCAAGCACGGTTCAATAAACATGTCCCATGGCCCGCGCACAATTGGTCCACCTTCAACAAATTTAATTTGGCAATGCTCGAAGCGTAATCCGGAATGGAACAGTCCCATGTAGGTTGAATAAATATTTTACCGCCCGCAAAAACGGCATCGCCGGAAAAAAGTGTCCGTACCCCTTCCATTTCAATTAAATACGCGACATGTCCTCGTGAATGACCTGGTGTTTCCAGCACCTTAAACACGGTATCTCCGAATTGCACGTTTTCTTGATCAGACACCGTCTTAAGCACAGAACAGGGGATTAGTTGAAAATCGGCAGGGTATATCCCCATCCGTTTCGCCGCATTCAAACCCGTTTGATCCATGTCCCCTCTCTCCAGCCAGGAAGCCGCTTCCCTTGACGCCACAACCTTGATTCCATACCGGCTTTGAAAATAATGCGTTCCCGCCGCATGATCGCCATGCGCGTGGGTCAATAACAAATGGGTTACTTTATTAAAATCAATATCATGGCGCTCCGTGTTACTAATAATTTGTTCTGGATCCAATCCGCTCCCGGCATCAACAAGGATGTATTGATTCCCGCAGTCCACGATATAAACATTGCAATCCAGCGGATGACTGAGCTCCGAGCCATATTTTCCGCTCCCTACGAGATAGATCCGATCCGTTATCCTCATGTTCAGCGATCAACCTCCTTCAGGCGAGCGGCTTGCCAAAGCTTTGCGCTAACTTCACATAAAATTCGGCGGCCAACTGCACATCCTTGACTGGAACCCACTCCTCTTTCGAGTGAGCTTGCGCAACAGAACCTGGTCCGAATACTATGCTAGGAATTCTTTTTAGCTGCTGAAGCTTGCTTGCGTCGCTCCCATAAGGAACTCCGATCGGGCTGTCGCTCAGATTCAGCTGCCCACAGATGCTTTGGGCATGTTGAACAACCAGGCTATCAAAGGGTGTATTCAGCGGATAGTCCAACAGCAATTGTTCGATCGTAAAATCGACTCCCTCACCTTCCATTGCTTGGCCCAAACTTGTCCGGATCCATTTCATAACTTCAACGGGATCTTCTCCCGGAATGATTCTCCAATCCACTTCAATTGAACAAGATTCGGGAACAATATTAATTTGCTCTCCGCCGCGTATCGTACCGACTACGACGGAAGGCGATCCGCACAGTGGATGAGATCGGGTAGCTAAAGCCGGTTCCATCTGTTCCGTAATATACCGGATGATTTTCACCATTTGATAAATGGCATTATTCCCGTTGGTCGCTATCGAACTATGCGCGGCCTTGCCATGAGTATGCACTGCAAATCTAACACATCCCTTATGCGCAACCACAATCCCCATCTCTGTCGTCTCGCCGACAACAGCGCCGACAATGGGAATGTCCAATTCCATAAATGCCATTAAACCGCGATAGGCATGCTCTTCGTCTACTGACGCGCATAAAATCAAATCGCAAGAAAGATTTTCCGGATGTTTCGCACACTCTTCCATCGCATAGATCATGGCTCCCAAGCAAGCTTTGGTGTCGCAAGCCCCCCTGCCATACAAACGCTCTTCCAGATAAGTAGGAACAAGCGGATTTACCATACTTCCAAACGCCACCGTATCCATATGCGCTTCAAATAATAAAGCCATGTCGGGTTTGCCAGTCCGAAGTTCAATAATTAGATTATCCCTGCCGGGAAAAACCTGTTGCCTTGTTACTTTCAGACCGCTGCGCAAGCATCGTTGCTCGATGTATTCCGATATTTTCTGTTCGCCGCAACCCCCACTGTTGAAGTGGGGGTTGACACTCGGGATACGGATAAGTTCTTCCAGTATCTCTACAGATCGGTGCTTCATTTTATGTTCTTCCTCTCTGCTCCATTCGGTCATCCTCACCCATGCTTATTACTGCGCCGTAAGAGCGAGCGCTTTCCGATAGTCGGCAAATTCACTTTCCAGCACGGTACGCACTTGTCCGATTTTCCAATGCAAATGCCAGGCATCCGTCATATAGTCCATGCTGGGTTCCCAGCCGAGACGGGAATCGGCTTCAACAAGCGGTATGGTAGCCTCGGCATTTGCAATTTCGAGTTCAGCCAATCGTTCCATTTCCTCCATAATACTCAATGCAACGCTGCTATCTTGCTCATTAAACAGCCGCTGCTTCAGCTTCCACCACGTTTTTATGTGAATAGCCGTCCGAATTGAATTTACGATAAATCGATTAAGAAGAAGCAGACGTTCTCCTTCTTCCTGTTTTCTTTCGGGCGTATGCCGAAGCGCTTCCTCCAAACATTCGTTTCCCTGCTCCCACAATAGCAACATAGATTGCAAACTGCGCAATTCAACATCGATCCGATTGATTCCAAGCGATTGACGGGCACTTTCAAGGGGGGTATAGTTCGTAAGGACGATTTCGTTGCCGAAATTGGCGTGCCAAATTGCAGGAATCTGTACAGAATTGCGGAATACAAACGGATAGGATGGACCCACACGAAACGGGCCGTACTGATCCTCATTCGTTGGAATATAGTGACGAATCCCTTCGCTCCAATATTTCCAGGCTCCCAGTACGAACGGGACAGCCTCGCTACTGAAATCCCTTCTAGCCACCGCCTCATACGTTTCCTCTATAGACGGGCTCGAACTCCAATACGTCCATTTCGTAATATCGCTCACGAACGATGGCCACCAACCATAGTGATGAGACTCCATAAGGCCGGAAAGTCCCCAGTCGCTCCGCGCCGCCAGCAAGCCTTCATGTCTTCTCGTCCACTGATAAGGAATCGGTTCGTAGGGAATGACGCCGAAATCCCAGGTCAGTCCTCCCGTATTGCTTGTCGTATACAGCTTAAGTCCACTTTCATGCGCAGCTTTGGCTTCGCTGATGAAATATTGGCCCGGTCCTTCGAAGGACGCCGTGTAGTCGACACACACGTTCGTCACATTCTCGTGCTGTATTTGTTCGAACATTTCGAAAATGACATGTAATGTAATCCCCTCAGGAAGTGAGCGAATCAACTTGACTCGTTCCTCTTCCGGCGCCCAACCCCAATTGTAAGTCGAGAACATTATTTCAGCCTCGGCGTTGTACTTACGTATGACCTTTTGCACCATGCTAAGCCACTGCGGGTAATCGTAACAAGGCCACCATCCAGGGCTCGGCTTCGTCTGCGGTTGATCGGCGGGCCATTCCAGCCGGAGCATGCCGGTGGTGTTCGTATCTTTGCTCGGGAATTCGCTTGACTCCCCACAGAGGAAAACGCCCTTAAAGCCTGGGCATTCCTTGAATAATCTGCCGTAAGTACCGTCGTAGTAAGCTTCCGCGCCGTGATCTTCAGGGTGCTTGCCGCTCTTTAAGTAGCTATATGCATACACATCCAAACCGTACGATGCAGCTTTAGCAATCAAGTCGTTAAAATCAAGGTAGCCATGAGGAGTTTTGTCCACATCATCAACAAAAACGAGAATAGAATCCATTCCCGTATGCGCAATCGCGTTCAGATGCGCATCGGGAAACCGATCCAGCCCCCACCCGGAGTGCGTCATTCGCGGCGAGAAGAGCGGTTCGCGGGTAACATCCAGCTTACTTACAAATGGGGCTTCACGGAGATTCATCAAATCCTCCAGATAGTAACTGCCTTGGCCCGTCCCGCGATCATCAAAGCCGCAGACGATAATCCGATTATCAGCAGCTATGACTCTGTAACTTCTTGAAACTTGAAGACTGCCTCCAAGCTCCGGATAATCATCCTTCGTCCCCAATACGATAACCCGTTCACGATCGTTCGCCCAATCGGCCAAACTGCTTGCTTTGACTATAGTTAATGAAATATTCATGCTCGTAAATAAGTAATCCTGCAAATCTTTGGCGATATTCAATATGAGTGGATTGGCCTGCTCACTTATGACGATGGCCCAATCCTCCCCGATTACGAGCTCATCCCCTTCCGGGAGCAAACTAAGATCTCGGCGGTCAGGCTTGTGCACAACTTCTAATCTTTTGCGAAATTCATATTTTTTTTCAAACATGGCGTCATTCCTCTCTTCCTGGTTGTCCGTTGCTCCAGTTGCTTAAACCAACTGGAAATTCGTCCTGAGCGCCGGGTTGTCCCATTCCTCGTCCAGCCCGAGTCCGCGTAAATCCGCTATCGCATTATTTTGCTCGGCTTCGTACAACCGCCAGATGACCCGCAAGCCCTGAATGCTTCGCGGCCCATCGACGATCGGCTTCTTGCCGCTCGTAATGCAATCGATAAAATGCCGCGTTTCATGCTGCGTCATCTTGCCCGGCTCCCCGATTTCCATCAGCACCTCGCAGTTCGATCCCGTCTCCAGATCGCCCTGCTCCCGCTTCATATTCGAATGCGCGTACAGCTTGCCTTCGCCTAGATGCATCTCCAACATTCCTTCCGTGCAATGGGCATGGATGCTATAACCGAGACGGGAGCCCCGCGCGCCCCAAGTACCGAAGTGATAGCCCATCACGCCGTTCTCGAACTCGATCGTCACATTGCTTGTGCCTTCCATCTCCATCCATGGGGTGCCCAAGTTCGTCCCCATATGCACACCCTTGACGGGATTCCCGAGAAAACGCAGCATCAGGTCGACATAGTGGCAACCATGGCTGAAAAACTGGCCGCCGCCCAGCCGTTTTGCCGTGCTGCCCCAATTCCCTGGCTCCAGAACCGTCAATTGCTCCGTCCAGATCGACATCTGGAAAATGTCGCCGTACACCTTGCTATCGATCAGTTCCTTCATCTTCTCGATGACCGGCCAGAATGGAACCGGATACGCCGTCATCAGCACGCGATTCATTGTTTCCGCCGTGCGGATCAATTCCGCGCACTCCTCTTCCGTATTGGCCAACGGCTTCTCCATCAGCACATGCTTGCCGGCCTTTAAACACGCCAGCCCCACTTCATAGTGCAAGTCGTGGGGTAACGCGATTAAGAGAGCGTCCACGTCATCAAACATATCGCGATAGTCCGTTACTGCTTTCTTTGCATTTACAAGCCCAGCCATATGCTCCGCGCGATCCAGGTTGCGGTCGCAGGTTGCCGTAACGGTCATAATGTCTTTCAGTTGCACAAGCCCTTTCGCATGGCCTGAGTTTGCAATTCCTCCGCAACCGATAATTCCCATCCTGATTTTATCCATGTCTGTTTCTCTCCTTATAATCGCTGTGTAGTGTATTTCGAAACTACCTGTCAAATAGGTATCTCTCAATCATTCGGCTGAAAAGATACCCATTCGAAATTCGCAAACAATGGGGCTTCATCCGGCCAGCCTTTCTCCGGCATGCGAAGCTCCAAATAGTTGACGTCTACCCATCCCATCAGAGCTTCGCCGCTCTCCTCGTGTCGGAACAATTCCGCCGCTAGGGTGAACGTTTGCCATTCTCCATTTCCTTTAATGGAGGCAGAGCATGTATAACTGCGCGTATGTGAAGGAAAATACCGCTGCTGCATGACAACCGTAAAATCGGCGGCGTGCCTGCTCAATAACCGAAAGCGAAGCATCTCGCCTTTTCTTCCCTTGTAGGCTGGATCTCCCAACCGATACGTAAGGGGAGAAAGCATTTTGTCCGGACGGAACCCGTGCACGCCATCATCGCTCACGGATGCCGTTATCGGACTGTAACGGTGAGGAAACGGATCCGTATTCGGGCTGTTCGTCACCCAACCGTCCAAGTCGTCCCGACCGTCGTAAATGAGAGCGGATCGGCGTTCCGCATCAGCATCAGTTCCAACTCCAGCTCCAGCACCGAAACCGGCATCACCAAGCGTCGCTGTTACTAAGCTACTAGATAAACAGATGCCCGATTCATAGAACACGTTGGCATAGGCGTAGACAGTTCCGCAGTACCCCGTCAAGCAAAGAAGTGGCGCCCTCCAGTCCGAGCCAATCGCAGTCGGGACAAGCGGCCGCCAATGACGGGATACCGCATGCGGATTGCCAAGCGAACAATACGCCTCAACCCGGATTATGGGTTGCGCTAAGCTGGGATCGGGACGGATGGCGAATTCAAGATTACCGGCTTCATTTCTCCAAATGGAAACATCCGGCGTTTCGGGCCACCGCTCTCCTCCTTTCAGCCATGTATCCATCCACCCGGCGACATTACCCACTTGTTCCCAATGAATATAATGGTTAAAACCCGGCGTGAAAGCCGCTCTTCGCGGTGTCTGCTCCGGAAATGCTGACAGGATATCGAACGCCTGGTCCATTTTGCCGTAGAAATCGTTCGTCGCGCTCACGAACAGCATCGGACTGCGAATAGATGGCGCATAAACTTCAGGCTCCATGCCGCCCCGCCATATGCGAACGGCGTCATCGGTATAATCCGGCTGCACGCCTGTCGCCAAACGAAACTCTTCTTTGTACGTGTGCCAGCCCAATCCATAGATTGCGCAGCTTGCGCGTATGCGCTCATCCGTCGCGGCCAGCGTCCACAGCAGCGTACCTCCCATCGATACGCCGAATGCACCGAGCTTCTCCGGATCGACCTCCAGCTGAGCTTCCAGCAAACTAAGAGCTCTCCGACTGGCTTCAGCCCATTCGTACCAGGACGAAGCACGCACGTTCGGCACGGTTGCCATCATCCTCTCGCCGGCGTCCAGATGGTTGGCGTGCTTGAGCTCTTCGCCCCATAACGTGTAAGGCTGACCATCCGTCCTTCTGCCGCCCCAGTTAAACGATAGAGCCGCATACCCGCGATCATTCCAATATCGCAATATATCGAGATTGGCCGTTTGCCCTCCGCCATGAACATGCAGGATGCCGGGCAGCAGCTCACCTTCTTCGGGAGCGCTGTAAACCGCGTAAATCCTGGTTTTCTCCGCGCCAGTCGTTTTCCCCGTAAAATACATTTCCTTGAAGCAATTCCCGTCTTCCGTCCACATCTTCAGCAGTTCGACTTCCAGCGGCTCCGCGCTCGGGTCATAACCCTCCCATACTTGCAAAGGCGATAATATCTCCCCATGTTGCGGCATTCAAGCGCCTCCCCGGACATCGTCATCGTTCGTCAGTTCGAGTCTATCCATTGATCCGCAAACTCGCCTTTGTTGACATTCCCAGACTGCTTCCGCATCGTTCTCCTTCGTCCCGCCTAAGTCAGCCTTTTCCGAACTTTTTCTCCAAATAAACCAAATCTTCCAGCAAAAGTGCGGCGAACGCGGCATCGATTTTCTTGCCGGCCTGCGCCCGGATTTCATTGCACAGCGGATTGTATTTCGACTTGTGCATGCCCTTGTCCTCTTGGATCGCTTCCGCTTTCTTGAGCATGTTGTTCAACAGCGGCGTGCCTTGAATCCATCCCTTCGACGCGCCGATCCGGATGACGTCGTCCAACTGGTCAAGCGGCAAAGAGATCTCGAACGTCTCCATCCGTTCGCTTACGTTGCCGGCGGCGTCCCGGGCCTTGACCTTGAGTTGATGCGGTCCGACCGACAGGGACAGCGGAGCCAGCGCTACGGGATAAGCCATCGCGCGGTTGTCGACCGTCACGGTCATCTCCGCGATTCCGCTCTGATCGTCGGATACAGAGATGTTGATCTCGTACGCTTGCGTTTGCGCGATCGCCCCGATCGGAGCGATCTCGATCGTCGGCGCCGTTTCGTCGGGGATCAGCCCTGCGAACGGATCTGTGCCGTCAAGGCTGAAGCTTACGCTTTTATCCGTATTGCCGTACTTGTAATACAGCGTGGCGGTTGTACCGGGTTCACGATTCAGCGTGATCCGCTGTCCCTCTCCAATGTTCTTATACGGGTAACGGTTGCCGACTTGAACAGCCACACGCTTGAAGCCCTGAGGGACATTAAAGGAATAAGCAAACTGGCCATTTTGAATGTACTTGTCATTGATGGCAGTGTCGTTGTCGTATTCGCTGCCGTCATGGATTCTGAACGAGTCGAAATAAAAGCCGTTGACGCGGATCATGATCTTAATCGTGTGGCTCCCGGCCGTAATCATAGTTTTCCCAATCGGCGTATTGGCATATTGGGTCCAGTCGGGACTGTCCGGCAGTTCAACCCCATCGAATACCAAAACATCGTCAATATAGACGTCTACCTTGGGGGGATCCATGTTGGACGCGGCATAGCGGTTGCCCTGCATGATATCCAGGTAATATTCCCCTGTCTCAGGTACGCTGAACGCGTATTTCGTCCACTCTCCGTCAAACGTGGAATCCATCACATACCCGGACCAGGTGCCAAACTGGTTGTGATAGAGTGATACGCCATCCTTCGGCCTGTATGAGTTTGTGTTGTATTTGGGCGTCAGCTTGTGATAGCCTACGCCTTCGCCGCCCGGCATAAAGTCTTCCGCCTCTATCCACGGCCCCCGCTTCACTTTCTGATAGATTTGAACCTTCCTGACGTTTTCCATACGGTCGGCTTTCCAAACTGGCAGCGCCGCATATTGCATAAGCGGCTTGTAAGCATCCTGCAGCCCTGCGTTGTTCTTGATATCCAGCGCTTCCTGCGGCCAGTTGCCATCTTCCAGAAGAATCGCCTTCTCCCAATCCATATCGGCAGTCGGGTCGCCGGCATACTCATAATTCAGCGACGTTGCATAGTTGTCTTTGACAATGTTGTTCACCACGCCATATCCCGCTGAGCCGATGAACCACCCTGTATTGCCTTCAATGACGTTATTCGTTGCCGTTATTTCTGTAGAACCGGCATCGAAGTAGATGCCGCCCATGCCGGAGTGCGTGCGGTTTATGCCAAAGTAGTTGCCGGTATAGACGTTGCCGGGCGCCTTGCCGAGATTGTACATATGCGAGCCATCGTCCAAAGCGCTCATTACATTGCTGATATAGTTGTTTGTGATCGATTTATTGCCGGAACCCATGGCGGCCATCGTATCCACATTCCAGCCCCAGCCGATGGAAAGCCCTGAATACGGAATCGTATCGATGTAATTATGGTCAATGACGATGTCGCGCTCATAATACTCGCTGATTGCCGATTCGTTCATATATTCCTGTGAGATCCGGACAATCGCGTTGTTCGAAATGTTTATATTGCTGTTCATGAACGGATTAACAACATTCGGAGATTCATGCTTCGGCTTGCCTATTACGATCGCCGACCCGCTGCTGTCTCTGAAAATGCTGCCCGCAACGCTCGAATGGGTAACCGCGTCGATCATTCCGAGTGCGATCGATCCCATGTTTGAAAATTCGGAGTTTTTAAAGTTGATATTGTCGGCATACGACACCTCAACCTGCGCCGGCGGCATGTGATTTCCCTCGGTTCCGTCCGTGTTGATGTACGAGTGAGACTGTACGTTGATCAACCCGTATTTGCTCGCGTAATCCCATGCGCCGTGCTTGAAGGCCAAATTGTCAAACACGAGGTTTGACACCTTGTCTTCGGTTCCGCTGCCCGCGATTTTGATTACCTGTTCCAGCTTTCCGACGAAAGTTTCGGCCGTATTCATGTTTTCCTCTTCATAAGGGTAATAGTATACGGCCCCCTCGCTCTTGCTGTAGTAGAACTCCCCCGGTTCGTCTAAAAGCGACCTCGCGTTTTCAATATAGAACTTTCTGCCCGGCATAGGCGTAATGAGATCCAGCGCCGAAATTGTACCGTAAGCAGATTTTGTTACAAAAGTGGTTTTACCTCCATCAACGAAAACATCTTCCAACGGGATATAATGGGTCGTCCATACCAGCGGCCACACAACCTCCGCATCGCTCGGGGCGGAAATATACGGCACATCGACGGAGTTAACGGAAAACCCCTTAAGCTCGGTTTGGACAGGCGGATCATACGGACCCACGTATTCCAGCGTGAAGTGCGTGAAAAATACTTCGGCGTAGATTTCGTGAATGGTGATCTTGTTCATCCCCTTGGGAAGGTGAATGACACCAAGCTCCTGAGGTTTGACTGTGTAATAGCTGGAGGGTTCATCCGTACCCGTTACGCCGATCGGAATATCTTCTTCGAAAACCGGCCGATCGTTAATATTTACATTCATCTTCGGTATGATGACCCCGCCGCCATTGTAGAACGAATACGGGTTTGCGACATACGCCGTGATCTTATAAGCGCCATACTCGGGAACATCGACGTTAAAATTGCGTTTTCCCCCACCGCCCAGCACGGCATAGTATTGACCCCCATAATCTCCTTGCGCAAACAACGCGCAACCGCTGTATTCTTCAAGGCTTTCATAGCACTTGCGGGTTATCGGGGCTGGAATCTCTGAAGGCTCTTCAATTGTCTCCGGGCCGCCGCCGCCGACCTCGACCATGTAGTTCTCGCTGTTGACATACATATACTCGCTGCGCGCTCTCTGCGCCGGCAAGCCGTTAACATAAAGGTTCCTGACTTCGTCGACGCCTGTCACAGGCGCTTTCCATATGTTTCCGGCGCCTTTCGTCCAACCTTCGACTTTGACGCCGCCGCTTATAACGGTCTCGCCAAAACCGCCCGTGCCCCTGAAGATGACGTGATGTCCATTTCTTCCGCTAATATTGGAGGAAAATGTTTCGGTCTTCGAGAGTTGGTACGTGCCGGGTTCGATATTGACAACGATATCAGCCGTCATATCGGCCACCAAGCCGGCAACCGCCTGCTTTGCCCGGCCAATCGTTTTGAATGGCGAATCTTCGCTGCCCGTATTTGTATCGCTGCCTCTTGAATCTGAAACATACAATTCCGTCGTATCGCCCGGCGAAGACGCTCCGATATATTCCAGCGTGAAATAGCTGAAATACACCTCGGCAAGGATATGGTGGAGCGTGATGACATTGATTCCCTGCTCCAGCTCAATATATCCGCCTACTTGCGGCGCAAGCGTACCGCTGCTGTTCGATGCGTCCGATCCGGTCTTGCCGATATTAAACCGCAATACCTCCTTCTTAGCATCGTCTTCCCCAAGCTGAACGCTTGTAACAGGTACGATCGGCGAACCCGGTCCTTCAAAATACGAATAAGGGTTTGCAATATATTCTGTCAATTTGTATATTCCGGGTTTTGCAATATCTACATCGTAAATACGATCAGTGCCGGCAGCAAACTGAACCGCATACTCGCCCTGATTACTGCCGGGGCCTAAAGGGAAGTAGGCGCCAGGTTCTCCGCGGCTGTCAAAGACCGTAAGCTTGATAGGATCTTCTCCCGCCGCAGCCCGGACTCCCGTAACAGTAAAGACGCTGAATAATATGGAAAACGCCATAATAAGAGAAAACAGCCTCTTCATCTGAAAACCTTCCTTTCGCTTCAACATCATCATCCACATCCCCATAATATGTGTTATGAGTGAACGAGGAAGGGTGACAACCCCCGATCGATGCAGGATTGCCACCTTTCCGATGCCTTGCTTGTCAAACAAGCGTTAATTCAATTACGGGATCCTCGATCTGCTACCTCTCACCCCTTTAGCTCTGCGAAGTCCAATTCCGGCGGTAGACGTCCGCATATGTCCGATAATAACCCGCCGCCCTTGGCGACAGCCCCGTCAAATACGACGGTTCGTCAAACCACGGCTGCACAGCAAACTCGTCGTGCAACACATGGTTCATCGAAGTGTAAGTGATATGCAGCGACCGCCTAGGAATTTCCTTATGATATCGGCCGCGATGATGCCCGACCGGATCAAAGATAAGCCCGTCTCCCGCTTTCAGCGCAACGCGCAGCGCATTCGGCATCCCGTCTTCGCGGCAATGACTCTTATTATCATCCAGACGAATATAAGCTTCGTCGGGAGAATCATACCGATTGGCCGAATACGGGACGTATTCGATGTCGTCGTTATCGATCAGCGCAATTTGCAGATGAACGCCGGAGACATTTTCGGCGCTGCGGAACTTCCGGATCATCGCCCGCTCTTCCTCGTCGTCCTTAACCATGAACTGCGTGTCGCGGTGCCAATTGCCATCTTCGGAGCTGTACCGCGGATTGACCATGTAGCTAATGCTGCGAAACAACGACGGTCCGCCGAGAATTTGCTCCACTGTACCTACGCAGCGAGGATCGGCAATCATCTCCAGAATGGAGTTCATCTGTTCGCGGTTGCCGTCGTCGAACCACTTGGGATCGTGAATATTGCGCACAAGTCCGTTTGCGGCTTTTCCCGATCATGCTCTATCGTGAACCGCTCCAGCACACCGTCGCAAGCGTTCTTCAGCTGCGCCAGTTCATTTCCTCTGAATATCTCGGGAATGATCAGATAACCTTCTTCTTTAACGCTTCGATAAGCCGATTTCATACGCAGCAGCTGCTTTCATCATCATGTCTACTTCCCGGCCCGTATGGACCTGCCGGGAAGCAGCCTACCCTACTTACTCTGCTGTGAGCGTTTTTCCAGAAGCGGCAGAGCTATTTTCGTCTGTTCCTCAAGCATCTTGTCGACGTCGATGACCTTCCGCAAATTGGCTACAGCGGCATCCCACTTCTTGCTGTATTCCTCGGAATTTTTGGCCGTCAAGGTCACCTTGAACGGATCGTCCCAAGAAGCGCGAGTCGCCCAGAACTTCTGAATCTCGGGGATGTTCGCGTATTCCGCCGACCAGGATTGAATATTAGGCACCGCTACGAAATCCTGCGTCCATTTGCTGCTGACCGGGAACTTCAGTGCCGATTCGATGGAGGAATACGTGATCTTCTTATTAAAGAATGGCGGGTAAAACTTGCTTGCGCCGACCGTCCATTTCCCTACTCCTGTCCAAAATCCCGGCGTTCCACCTGGAATGTTGTTGAAGCTGAGCCCTTTGGCATCCTTCCAATCCATTGCCGAAAAGTCGAGGTCGACAAGGAATTTCTGCATCGTTGGGTCTTTGAACGTACGCGTCCCGTCCGCATTTTCGTTATACAATCCAGCTTCCTTGGTACCCCAGAATTTGACGTCCTCCCACTCCTCGGTGAACATCGTATTGATCCAGCCAAGCACTTGCGGAACGTCTTCTTCTTTAATCGTTTTCAGCAGGGACAATGCTTCGATGAATGTCGGCGGCCCTTCCTTGAAGGCAGGGAACTCCGGCAGCTGCGGCACTTCCGTGATGAACGGCACGTACCGGTACGGCTTGCCCGCCTTAGCCAGATTGTCGTTAACGAGTTGGAACCCGCCGACCCATCCCGGCACGATAATCGCATATTGTCCGTTCATGACCTTTTCCTTGAACTTCTCGTTGTTGTGCACGAGCGACTCCGGATCGATCACGTTGTCATTGATCATCTGATTCTGGATTCTTCCGGCTTCCTTAATAACCGGGTTTAGGTAACCGAGCTCCATTTTTTTCTGCGGAATGTTCATATATCCCGTGTAATAATAGCCCTTGTAGCCGAGCATTTCCGGACCAAGAACGGCAAGCGCCAGCCAGTTGTCGCCGCCATCGTAGCCGAATGCGTAAACCGGCTTGTTGCCTTCCTTAAGCCCCAATCCTTTAATATCGTTCATGAACTTGATGTACTCTTCGGTCGACTTGATCGGAATAACCATGTCGTCCCCGAGCGGAGCTTGCCTATCTTTAATCAGCTTCATGAGTTCTTCGTAGTTTTTGGCGGAAGGAATAAGTTTCTTCAAAATATCGTCCCGGATCGCCATCGGATTGCTTGTTAACCCGGACCAGGTCACTTTGTCCCTCGGGCTTGAAAACGTGTTCAGAAATTCGTCGCTGAGGGAAGGATCCATCTCCTTATCAACCATCAGATTATAGGGAATGCCGTAAATTTTGCCGTCGACCTTGATCGAATCCCATACGAACTGAGGAATCGCTTTCCACACGTCCGGGGCGTATTGCTGCAGCATCTCGGGTGTGAGCTCCCAGTTCAAATTGCCTTCATGCAGCTTGGCATGGTGGGCAGGTCCTTGTTGCGATTGCGTAAGCACCAGGTTCGGCAACGTATCGCTGGCGATGAGCGTCGTCAGCTTGGCCTCCCACTGCTGGCCGCCATTTCCGTAAAACTCTTTGATCCTTACCCCGGTTTTTTTCGCCAGCCAATCGCCCGGAATATCTTCTTTGGGCTTTTCAATAGCGATAACGTCCGTTCCTTGCGTGTTCCAGATCGTCAGATCCAGTTGCTTCTTGGGCGTCGGTGTCGGCGTTTGCGAGCTTTCGCCTGTCTGCGTTGCCGAAGCCGATCCGGTCGGCGAAGATTCATTCGGCTCCTTGTTTCCCGAACATGCCGCCAATAATCCCAACAGCATCACCATTGCGAGCGACAAGATGCCTAAGCGTTTCATTTTCATTTGCACGGTAACCCCTCCGTCTTGAAGTATCATATATTGATACACACTTTACGTGTAATATCCGTTTGCCGTCGACCCACTCCTGCTTACTCCTTGATAGCTCCGATCATAACGCCGTTAATGAAATATTTCTGAAGGAATGGGTACAGCAGAACAATCGGCAAGGTTGCCACGATCAGCGTCGCCGCCTTGATGGATTCGGGAGTGACCGTAATCAGCCGCCTCGTTCCGCTGCCGCCGCTCATTGCTTGCGACACCGCAATCTCGTTCAACAATTCCGCTTCTTTGATGACCTTGTACATAATGAATTGCAGGGTGAATAAGTCCTTCTTGGTTACAAAATAGAGCGATGTGGTCCAATCGTTCCAATGGGTTACCGCGAGCCACAGCGTTACTGTCGCCATAACCGGCATAGACAAGGGTACGATAATCCGCGACAGGATTTGAACTTCGTTAGCCCCGTCGATCAGCGCCGCTTCTTCAAGGCCGACGGGCAGAGACTGAATATAAGTTCTGACAATGATCATGTAGAAAAACACGAAAGCCATCGGCAAAATATAAACGAGAAAATGATTCATGAGATGAAGGTAGCGATATAGAAAATACATAGGGATCAGCCCGCCGGAGATGAAGGTGGGAATGATCAGGATATAGATGAAGAAATTTCTGCCCGGCAAATCCTTTTTCGTCAGCGCGTAAGCCGCACCGGTAATGAGGACCAAACCTAACAAGGTGCCGAGAACGACCCTCGAGACGGAAATGAGAACGGATCCGACAAAGCTGCTGTTCGAGAATACGGTAACGTAATTGCTCCAGGTGAATTCCCTGGGATAGAGCGTGATTCCCCCGAAGACCGTATCCTGCCCGTCATTAAGCGACACGGCCAATTGATTCAGGTATGGGTACAAGGTAATAACGCAAAGGAAAATCATAATGATGACATTCAATAATCGAAACAGCCTTTCACCCCGACTGATCCTCATAAGTAACTCCTCCTACCAGATGCCGATGCCGCTCGATTTTTTGGAGATCCAATTGACTAAGTAAACGATGAGAAAGGAGACGATACCTTGCGCCAGGCCGAAAGCGGTCGCCAGGGAATAGTTGCCTTGCTGAATTCCCAGCTTGTAGACAAGCGTATTGACCACCTGCGTTTGCTCCATCGTGTACAAATTCTGAAACCCGTATACTTGCTCGAAGTTCGAGGATACAAGGCTGCCGGAAGAGAGAATGAAGATGATCATCGCCGTCGGCATGATGCCGGGCAATGTGATATGAAGCATTTGCCTCCAGCGTCCGCACCCGTCTATTTTCGCCGCTTCGTACAATTGGGAATCGATTCCCGCGATCGCAGCCAGGAAGATGACGGAAGACCAGCCGATGTTTTTCCACAGGTGCGAGCCGAACAGTACCGCCAAGAAGTTGTCCGGGTCCATCAAGATGTTCGTGCGTTCGATTTCATGCCCCGCTAAAAACGCTTTCAAATCATTGAAAGGACCGCTTATTTCGAAGAAGGCGTAGAACAGGGCCACAACCGATATCCAAGAGAGGAAATAAGGCAAGTAGCTGACCGTCTGTACGAAACGTTTGAAAAATCGGCCTCTCAGTTCGTTGAACAACAGCGCAAGAACGATGGGAAACGGGAAACCGATAATAAGAATAACCGAGTTGTAATACAATGTATTGACGACCGCCTTAGCAAACACCGGATCCGAGAAAATCGTGGAGAAGTGTTGGAATCCGACAAAAGGGCTGCCGAACATGCCTTTGAAAATGTTGAATTCCTGAAAGGCCATCACGATCCCCATCATCGGCAAATAACAAAAAACGACTGTCCATACGATAGCGCCCGCCAGCAGCAAATAAAGAAACTTGTAACGTCCGATTCTATGGGACAAGGTAGGCGGGTTGTGCATTGGCTTGTACCCCTTTCTCTGTTTTTTCGACTGATTTCATTATACTGAGAAGCCGAAAGCGCAATAAGTAAACAGAATGCTTATATCTATCAACAAAATGATTAACTTTAACAGAGCCCCATATAATCGAAAGCCGCCGCCCGCTGCAACGCGGTCGACGGCTTTGCGTTTCCTATCGAAATTAGAGATTTTCCGGCACCGGCCCCCCTTTTCTCTCTTGCCGATGCTCTTGGATTTCCGCAGCGATTTTAACCGTTACTTTGGTGCCGGCTCCAACCTCGCTTTCCATTTCCACCCCATAGGAAGGACCGTAATAACTCTCAATCCGTCTGATCAGATTTTTAATTCCATATCCCCCGTAACCTGCCATATAGGCGGGGTCTTTGATTTTATTAATCGTTTCTTTCGTCATCCCGCAGCCGTTATCCGTGACAACGAAAATCAAATCCTCTCCCTGCCGATAACCTTTAATCCTAATTTGCGGGTTTGCTTCCGTCAGATTGAAGGCATGGACAATCGAATTTTCCACAATCGGCTGCAGCAAATGCTTCAACGTGCTATATTCCAAAATTCCATGCTCGACAAAAATAATAAGACGATATTCGCAGGAGTTGGCGTATGTGTTAATTTTGACGTATTCCTGTATCATCTCAAGCTCCGAAGCAATCGTTAAAATATCGTTCCCCTTGTTAAGCGCTTTACGGTAATAATTGGTCAGCGCATTGATCATCCGCACCGTTTTGTCATCCTTGCTCCAGATCGCGTTCCATTTAATGACCGACAAGGAGTTGTACAGCAGATGCGGATTGATGCGCGACTGAAGCAATTCGAGCTCCGCCCGGCTCTTCTCCAGTCGGATATCGACCATTTCCCGATAAATTTCATTCATTCTGCTTAGCAATTCTTTGAATTTGCTCTTGATGACGGAAACTTCGTTATTCCCCTTGATCTGAATGAGATCCTCGTGCAGAAGCACCTCTTCGTTGTTCTTGAGCCTGTTCATGAAACGCTCCAGATTTTCGGTTATTTTGCGCGATGACGTCCGGGAAGCAAGTAAAATAACCGCAATGTAAAATAGGAAACAAATTAGCAAAATACCGCCTGTCCTGATCGTCTGCCGGTAGATGGCGGACTTGGGAATCGCGGTTATGATCGTATGCCCATTCTTCAATTCGCCCTCGGACAGATAATAATGCTTGCTCGTTATTTCCTGCGCTGCAACGTCCTTTTTCAATGTAAGATTGCTGAAATAAATAGTGTGGCCCGAGGCGTCCAACGCCAACACCAGCCCTTGACTCGGGGTTCCCCGCACATCAAGCTCCCGCTCAACCTCGCGATACGGAATATTAACCTCGAGCAATCCGACCGAACTTTTGTAATCCACGATATTGCGGTAGAAAGTCATGTACTTCCTGTCGTTTTTTTCAGTCAAAGCCTGCTCCCACACAATCCGGGACGACGGCGCCTTTAAGGTTTCGGCCATAGCAGGCGGAAACCCTTTCGTAGCGAGATGCTCCAGAAATTTGCCTTCAAACAGCGTTTCGTTGGAGGTGTATATGATAATAGGCCTTTTCGAATTTCCGTCGAAAGGCTCACCGATAATCGAACTGATATTCGTTGAAAAATAATAGTTTTGCTCCATCTCGCCTTTGTAATTGATCTGTATATTTCTAAGCAAATACGGATTCGTAATGATGAAGCTGCTTTTATCGATATACTTATCAAGCAAACGATTGATCAATTCCGCGCTCTCGGCTGCACGGCTGCCGACTTCATCTTTAGCTGATTTGATATTTCTTTGACTGACGGTAAAACAAACGATGATCAGAATGAGCATCAAGGGCACTAGCGTAAATAGAAGCAGATTGTTGAAAATTCGTTGTCTCAGCATGCCCGTCTCTCTCCCTTATCCAGAATTCCGGGTCTTATACTGCATGGGAGTCACACCGGTATATTCCTTGAAAAGAGCAGCGAAATAAGAATGCGTCTTGTACCCGGTTTTTTCCGCGACTTCGTATATTTTCACGTAAGGATTAAGCAACAGCTGCTTAGCGGCTTCCATTTTCCTTTGAATCAAATAATCGAATATCGTCTGTCCCGTATACTGCTTGAAAATAAGGTTGGCGTGGCTTGCGCTGATATGCAGGGACTCAACGGTTTGCGCCACGTTCTCCAAATGACCGTACCCGGCGTCGATGATCGACTTGATGTCTTCTACGATCCGTTGATTGCGGCCTCCATGATCGGAACGGCGGATGAATGCCCGCACGGAATTCATCTTGTCCGACAGCCATAACCGGATATCCTCCATCGTTTCCAGCCGAACGAGCGTATCCCATGCCGTAATATCGCGCCAGAGCGTATTTTCCGCATCCTTATCCATCTCGACGAGAATGCCTTGAAGAGCGTGCAGCATCGAATAAGCGATGCTTTTAATGTACAACCGGGAATAGGGCCGCTCCGCTTGAAAATATTCGGCGATCAAAGCATGCACATCCTGCTCTTCGCCGCACTTGACGACGGATTGAACCTTAAGCTTTAATTCCGCCGGACTAAAGCCATCTTCAACTAAGGGGGCCGGTTCGTCGGAAGCCAGAATGACCCGGTTGCCGGTGCTGAAAAATTTGGTTTTCACCGCCGATTCGGCAGCCTCCAGCAAATCGGGCAGCTTGTCCAAGCGATCAGTCGAGCCGCTGATGCCGATCGTTATGGCGATGCCCACCTGCTCGTTAATCGTTTCCTTGCACGCTTGGGCCAAGTCTTTGATTTTCCGCTCCCGCAAGGCTAGCTGCTCGGGGTCGTTTTCGGGTGGCATCAACAGCAGAACGGCCAATCGGTTGTTCGACAAAACCGCCGAATAACTTTGCAACTGTCCCGACAGTGTCTCTTGAACGTAACGCTTAACCTGCTCGATGAGCTGCGTATTTTCCTCCGTATCCCCTTGGCCCAGGCTCAGATCGTAATGATCAATTTGCACGATAACGACGCGGTAGCTTTGATTAGACAAATTCATGCCGCATTCAGTGCATTTCTCGGCGATTGCGGCCGGATTGCAGGCGCTGTCTCCGTAGCCGCCGTTGCCGTTAGCATACAACAGCTCCTTGACATAACGCTCCCGAAGCACAGGCAAGCTTTGATCAAGTTGATTGCGCTGCTGCAATTCCCTCTGTTCCTGGTCCAGCTCAGACTGTATCGTTTTCCTGACCTTATCCAGGTCGCGGTACAAATCCGCAATCTCGATCGGCTTCAGGGCATAACCGTTAACCCGCAAATCGATCGCAACCTTCAAATAACTGAAGTCGTCGTGACAACTCATGAAAATGAATTTCGTATCCGGCAGCCGCTCTTGCAGCAAACGCGTCATCTCAATCCCATCCATCCGGGGCATCGAGATATCGGTCAAAATAATATCCGGCCGCAGCTGCACCGCCTTCTCGTACCCGTCCTGCCCGTCGAACGCAGAACCGACTACCCTGATTCCCAAAGCGTCCCAATCCATAAGCTTCGTAATTCCCAAACGGTCAGATGGATTGTCATCTACGATAAGAATAGAGTACATGCCGACCCCTCCCATTCATTCTAGTTGTCTGAAAAAAGCGGATGATCATTGGAATGCGTCTTCTCTACTATTTTACAGCAGATTCCTTGATTTATAGTACGTATTTTCCTTCTCCTGCCGATTATCGATTAATTTCATTATACGAAGGGGCGAAGTGCCGAATAAGTCAACAAAATGCTTAAACTTATCAACAATATGCTTATTTCCATTGAATGACGACACATATTTGCTTAGGATCCCTGTTTTCCCTCCCCTCTTGGCATTGTTTGGGTGCGGCTATAACAGAAAAAAAGGGGCTGACCGCCCCTTTTTCTTTAGTGCTCCACGACGACCATCGCATAACCGTTCACTTTCGGCAGAGGGATTCGAAGATATCCGTCCACGACCTCATAGTCGAGAGGCTCTTTCCCCGGCGCCAAATAGACGTTTGCGGCATTCTCACCTTTCAAGTAGACGATACCGTCGCTTAGCGTCTGTACGTCTTCGATCACGTTGTACTTGCCCCGCGGTTCCGGATGGGTCAGCTTGACGTGAACCATGCGCTTGTTTTCCTTCGCCGTCACCGTCACGCGTGCCGTCGTTGGAATCTCCTCGCACTTAATCAGCGGCTCAGGCAGCAATTGCTTTAAGCTGTAGCTAACCATATGCTTGTGGACGTTCGCGGCATACTGCATATACGCGCCGAAGATCGGGAAGCAGAACTGAATGATATTGCCCGACTTCGCAACCGCCGGACGCCCCGCATACCGGTCTGCCGGCGTGTAGAACTTGCCGTGAAAGCCGTCCCACTCCCGGTTGAAGTACGGTTGCCAGTATTCCGCGATTTCCTTCGCCCCTTCCTTCACTTGCAACAGAATTCCCTGTTTGTAAATGCCGCATAGCATGTCCGGCACTTCCCCTCCGGTATCCTCCAACATGCGGAAATAGGAGCTGTTCCATGGATCTTCTCCGTCATACGTCATGTTCCATTCCGCTAGCGCAAAACCCGTACCTTCCGGATTCAAGCCCGAATGCCCGGAGCTGATAATCCCGCCACCGGCCGCGATATACGCCTCCAGCTTGGATTTTAAAACCGATGTCACCCTCACATTATCCGGCAGAATGATCACCTTGTACTTGGACAGGTCATGATTCTCGTTGATAATATCGTACGTATACTTCAGCTCGCCCAGCATACGTACCGCGCCGTTGTGGCATTCATCCAGCTTGCCGCCCGCAAGCGTCAATATGCCGATATCCGCTACTGCCTGGACATGATCCGTCCACGGCTCATACCTTTCCAGCTCCTCATAGATTTCGCCGATGACCTTAAACACCGCTGGCTCCAACCCATCACGAGGATGCATGTGGTCGCCGATGGACGTAGGCACGCCATTGCTGAGCGCATCCCAGCAATCGTTAAGCAGCGATGCCTTGCTTTTCAAACCGCCGAAATCACCCCAATTGACGTTAAATCGGCCTGTCATATAGAACACTTGCTGTCCCAAATTGCGCGCATAAGCGACTTGGGCCGGGAAGAAATCGTAGCTCCATCCGCTCGGCAAACATTCGATCTCGATGTGCGTACGCAAGCCTTCCGTATCAGCCGGCTCCAAGCCGTTCAAATACAAAAATTTCTCGGGACCGACAATCTTTTTCACTTCCCGGGAGAAATCGAGCAGCGTTTCCTTGGCGAACGCCAATACGTGCTCGTCATTTAGCGGATTCATCCCCCGGCCCTTCACGCCTTCCAAACATTCGTTGCCATAGCACGGATTAACAACCATGCAATCCAGGAAAAACCCTTCCACCGGATACCTCTCCGCCACCTCGCGAATCATACCCAGCAAGTAGTCCCGGTAGCCCGAGTTAAAGCACATATTGCGGAAGAAGTTCGCCGTCCGATCACCGTAGATGACCTGGCCTTCCTTATTCACAACGGTCCATTCCCGATGCTTACGAGCCATCTCGTGGTCCAATCCCGCGTTGAAGTAAGCAGTCACGCCAATATCGACCTTGCGGCATTCCTCGACGATCTGGCCGAACATATCGAAGTTTAGATGCGGGTGCATCACCCCGATTTCCGTCGGATAATAGGCGAACCCGATATTGCATTTGGCAAAGACATTCACATATTCCACGCGTGCATCCTTTAACGTCCTTGCGAATGCCTTTGCGTCGAAATTGGCTCCGAAATCGGGAATGTCCGGCATCGTGTGGAAATCGATGTGTATGGCTCGTTTGATGGTTCTCATGTAGTAAACTCCTCTATTAATTCTGAATAATAATCGTATCTAGGCTGAATGAGCCCGACCCTGCACCCTGTTCCGGATCTATCCGCAACTGCTTAAGCCTTCCTGTCCATCCCGCTACCGCCGACATATCTACGGTATAAGTCGTATAATTAGGGTCATTTGCGTTTAAGGTAAAATTGATATGTTTATCTTCATTCCAGGCTGTATCCGCATCGGTTGTAAAATATATTTGTCCTATCGTACTGCTGGTGTTGTTTTTTAGTGTGATCTTTATCTTTTTGTTATTGCCGATATCCAGATCCAAGTAGTTAACACACGTAATATAGGGGTCAGTTCCGGTAATGGTTCCGTTATACCGCCCATCTATAGTCACGTTAGAAATCTGATCGTTAGGAATCCATCCCTCATTGTCCACAGAGAATCTCCATATTTTGGCTGGCGTATTAGTAACCCGGATATAATCAAGACTGAACGACCCTGACCCGGCGCCATCCTCTGGATCGAACCTCAACTGCTTAAGGGTGCCTGTCCAGCCAGCCACTGAAGACATATCTACAACATATTCCCTTTCATTCCGATCGTTCGGAATAATACTAAAATTGATATGTTTCGCATCATTCCAGGTCGTATCGGCATTCGTTATAAAAAATAACTGTCCAATCGTACTGCTGGTGCCGTTCTTAAGTTTGATTTTCACGGTTTTATTATTACTGATATTAACATTCAATGGACTACTCGACGCTATAAATGGATCCGTTCCGGTAACTGTCCCGTTATAGCTGCCGAAATTCACGCGTGCCCCGCTAATGTTATTTTCAGCCACCCATCCTTCAGCGTCTCCGGACGTTGAAAACTCCCATGCTTTGGCGGAAGCTGCAAAATCGTAGCTGTAATTAAGCGCATAAAGCTTTCCTTCACCCGGAAGGAACGAAGCTGAGATGACACCCGTTGAGGAATTATAATTCGTGCTTACTTCCTGCCCGGTAGATTTAGATACCTCGTATACCGAATCCGCTTTCGGGTTCACATTGAAAGTCAAAGTTTTCGTTGTACTTAAATCTTTATTGACCGCCATAATATATTTCCTACCTTCGTTATCCATAAAGTAGGAGATAATAATATTGTTGCCTGTACCGGCCGGAATCCAGAAGAAATTATTAGGGATGCTTGATGTTCCTATCGGCATATCCCCAACGTGATACACCCCGAATGAGGTCAATCCCATCAATGTCGGACCTAACGCCGTCAACTCCGTATTCAGGGTTTGTACAGGAGTATACAAGTCTGACTTTGTACCATCCGATTTAATAATGGGGTCCGTATGCCCCGGAGAAAACGACCATATATAATATTGCAGCGATTTCATGCCGTAGGCCAGAGAGGTATACGCGTTATACCTTATTTCATCCGGTGTAGGGCGTCGCAAAGATCCGGGTATGCCCACGGATTGCAAGTAGTATTGCATAGGAATTTTTTTACTTACCGCCGCATCTCTCATATACTCCATGTTCAGGAAATAATCCGTCGACAATGAGCCTGCCGCGGCTCGGAATGTGTAGTTGTCAACGCTCAGATACTTCAAATTAGACTCTCCGACTTCATTAATCACAGCATCCAAATAATCCTGATACTTTTGCGTAAACACATTTCTGAAATATAAGTCGTAGGATTGCGTCGTGCCATTTGCATACGCAGCCCCACCCGAATACGCGTTCGAGGTTGACCCGTACAGCTGCATCGTCCCGTCCCCTCCTCCATTATGCGTCAGTTCGAGATAATAGGCGGTATTAGGCTGCAGCTTGGCATTAACATAGAACCTAGGGTAATTCCCGTTATTCGTTTGCGTTAGTGTCGCCTGCCCTAAAATTTGATTTTTTGATATCCCATCATACACCTTCAATGTTGCTTCTTCGCCCGCTCCCCATTGAGTTTGATCCAAAGCCAATTCGACATAATTAAGCCTTCTTGTCACAATTGAAGGCGTCGTAATCGTCTGGCCCACTGCAATGCTTCCAACCCCGCCTTTTACGACGATACCGCTTCGCGTCGTATCCTTCTGGCCGAACTCCGAGGAATGGGTTAAAGCTACATCCGTTGAATAAGCGTCGAAATAAAAGTCGTAAGATTGCAGTACACCAGCCGCATATGCTGAACCCGCCGAATATTTATCTCCTCCCGTAGACGCATTCAATCCCGCTATATTATTGTCGCCGCCCCCGTTATGGGTCAATTCCCAGTAATAGTTAGTATTTGGCGTTACATTTGCATTAAGAGTGAATTTCGGAAAATTTCCGTTATTAGTGGCTGACAAACTTCCGCTGGCAATCTGGCTCGTCTTGGCTGGAGAATCCCATAGTTTAAGCGTAAGAACTTCTCCTGCAGCCCAACTGGCGCTATCCAAATTAACGTCTATACTGCTAATAAAACTGCTCCAAGACGGGTTGTAAAAACTTTGCCCTCTGGGAGTACTGCTATTAAGCGTCACATTCTGACCTCCATAAGCTTGGAAGGCTGCCGCAGGCGTATATTTAGTGCCATTATATACAACGAAGTAAAAATCTTTGTTTGTTATCGCACTCCCATTCTGATATGCCGTCCCATCCGCATAAACATCGGTCGATGAACTCGGTACCCATCCAATGGAATTATTGCCGCCACCGTTATGGGTTAATTCCCAGTAATACGTCGTATTGGATGATACGCTGGTGTGTAGTTCAAATCTCGGAAAATAACCATTATTCGTAGCTAACAATTGGGAAGACGCCAATCGATTTGTTTTGGAAGGGGAATCCCACAAAGTTAGTGTAAGCGCCTCGGAACTCCACGTATTATAATCAACATACAACTCTATCGTATCTATAAAGGTGGTAGACGCCGTAGTTTTAAAAGTTTGTCCTAGCGGATTTGTACTGGAAACATAATACCCTTCACTCGTATATTGCTGAGCAACCGATTGATTAAGTCCGATTCCAAGCTGATCGTCACTCGAATAAGTCGGGAGCAAATTCATATACGGCGAACGATCCGGATCATCGGCTAAAAGTCTGTTATATGCGTGCGCGTACCCTCGAAGCATGGAAGCATTCGGCTCATCCCGCCCAACATACCCGCCGGTGGCCGCGTAACCCTTATATCTATTCGCTAGAGTATCTATGTGCGAATCCATAGCGTTGCCAAGATCAAAAAAATCGGAATCTCCGGCTGCAACCCTCATATTCCTTGCATCGCTCAGACTTAACATCGTTTGCATTTCCGCCGTAGAATAACCCAAACCTGAATAGATCCAATTCACTTTTGCCTGACTTAAATAATCATACTGCGTACTATTAATGAGGCCTGTTGGCGGCGGTACGTATACACCGATCAAAAACTGTTCAGCAAATGCGGTAGTAGATGTGGAAGAAAAAACGAATACAACCGTAAACAATGCCACGATTACTCTGTTTTTTAACTTTTTCATATCAAAAGATCTCCTCCCATGTCTCGATTTTGTTTCCATTCAATAGAAAGAATCGACACCGATGTCAAGGCTGCGAAACAACCACCACCTCCTTCTTGTTTTCACAAATGGTAATCGAGCCATCCGGCAGTTGCACTTCTGTCCTCACCCCTCTCAGCCCTGCAGCCCGAAGTTCAAACCGTTCGTTACTGGGATCGCGACTCCATTTAATCTCAATAACACCATGCGGTGTGATAACGCTGCCTTCAGCCCATGTAAGAGGACCTGGCTGTGGAGCGATTCGAATGCTAACAAAACCGGGCTCCAATGGTTGGACACCAAGCACCTCACGAGGGAACTCGTAAAGCGGCACCGCTCCCCAGGCATGACAATCGCTTCGCTGCGAAATCGCATCTTCAACCCACGTAGTCAGATGAAGCTTCACCTGATCGTGCCACCGATCCCATAAGCGGTAAGCGCTCTCATATTGCCCTCCGACCGATAAGGCGCGAAACAGAAAGAACGCCATCGCGTAAGAGACTTGCATGAGAGACTTGTCTTCGATAAGAACGACTCCAAGCCGCTGCGCCGTTTCCACTTCCGCCGCGCCGGATAGAATAGCCCATATCTGCACATGCTGGCTGTATTCTTCTACTCCCGGAGAATCCTGATAGAGTTGCCGTTCGGAAGACCAACAGCTATTATTCACGGCCTTAATGATCGCTTGAGCTCGCGTGCCGTACTCCGAAGCCGTATCTCCGCGCCCCGTTCGTTCATTCAATAAAGCCGCCTTTTGCAGCGCGTCCGCATACATGAGATTATACAAAGTTAACGGTACGCTTCGGCCCGAGACGGGCACACCGTAAGACGTGTGCCATTCCTGCACCCAATCGGCGAATGACCAGTAGCTGTCGGGCATAGCCCCAACTAGACCATCATCCCCTACCTGACGGTCGAACCAATCCAGAACGGCATCGATACTGGGGCGATATCGGCGCACAAGCGCCAAATCGCTATAGTGCTCGTAGTGATCGCTCACCATCATAATCCAATGCAAAGCGAACCCGGGAATAACTTGACCGACTATAGCTGGATAACGGCTAAGTATCATGCCGCTAGGAAGCAGGGAGCTGTGAAAATCGTAGATGGCTTTGCGCGCCAATCTGTCATCTCCGCTTATCGCATAGGTAAACAGACATTGAAGCCGCGTATCCATACAATATTGAAGCTGCTCATAATACGGACAATCCACATAGGATTCATACATGCAGCGCTGCAGCGTCCGAACGCTTATGTCCCAGAGCGCCGTGTAGGAAGGATCGGAGCAAGAAAACGAAGCCTTCTGTTCTAGAGGGTAACCGGTTTCGCGGAATCCGACACCGCGCAGCACCAGCGATTCGTCGCCGACATTAATCTCAAGGCGGACAAATCGGAACGTACGGAACAGGAACGTTTCGTAGGTTTCCGACCCGTGCCTATTGTTCCCCGCAACCCGGTACACTTCACGATTGCCGTAAAGGCTTTTGCCTTCGTGTTCATCTCGAATCCCTTTAACTCGATCCGGCGTTTCATACGACTCCGCGCAAAGGAAGACGATTTCGCTTCCGTTTCCCTGCTCCATATCGAACCGCAGATAGGCGGTCATCATCTCTCCGGCATCCAATTCCAATACGACTGACGCTCCCGCCGGCAATAGGAGAGGCGATTCTCCTCGCGCAAAAGCCTGCAAATCCGCTTCCTGCTGCACACCTTCGTAACGTACCACTCTAGTAAAACTGCCATCACGCTCATACGGCAATGGGATTTGACGTTCCGACAATTGCCGTTCTTTCAAATGTCCTCCGCAGCGCGGTTCCACGGCATCTCCGATCACTTTGACTTTCGTCCATTGCGAAGCTTCATCGCTAAGCGTTTCCCAGCCAAACGGAACCGCAGTTCCGTCAACGATTTCCAAACCGCCGACCTGAGTGTCCGGCCCTTCGGGCAATAACGTTAATGAGCGATCCGGCAAACCTTGCCACGAATCATCCGTAGACAATCGTTCCAGTTCAGTCCCGTCTTCCGCCATCAGTTGTCCTTGCAGAATAAAAGCCCCGGACCCGGAACTTATAATTGCTGCAGGGGCGGGCGCACCCGCTCCGTAATGCAGCACTTTCGCGGCAAGCACGTTCCTGCCGGGTCTCAACGAACCCGATAAATCTATCGTTTCATAATAGTGAGTCCGCAGATCCCCGCGACATGGCCCAACGCTAACGGACTCGCCATTTAAATACAACCGATACCTGCTATCCGCGGACACGTCAACGACAAGGCGGTGTCCAGGCTGCTCTCCGACTTCGAATACCCGGCGGAAATACGCTAACCGATAATTTTTACCGTCATTCGGAATATCTTCTTCCTGGAGCCAAATCCACTTCGCGTGCCATTGCTTATTTGTTTCCATAACGACACCTCTAGTAAGTATCTTTTCCCCTTATCTATCCCTTAACGGCACCCAAAGTGGCGCCTTCCATAATTCTGCGCTGCAGGAAAATATACATGAGAACAAGCGGAATCATCGTAATCATAAGGCCGGCGAACAAGGTGACCCAGTCCGCTTTATACTGCATGATTTGACTGGCCTGATACATGGCAACGCCGATCGTATACTTCTCAGGGCTGCCCAAATATATAAACGGACCGAGAAAATTGTTGTACAGACCGAGACACTTGAATATGGCTACCGTAACGATCCCGGCGGTCGAAAGCGGCATAATGATTTTGAAGAAAATTTGGAAGATGGACGCCCCGTCGATCGCACCGCTCTCTTCGAGCTCCTTCGGCAGCGATTGCATAAAACCGCTTAGCATCATTAAATAAAAAGCGCTCTCGCTAAAGCTGTCCAGGATTACGATTCCGGTCAGACTGTTCGTCAGATGCAAATCGCGCATCAAAATATACTGCGGGATCAATGCATTGATACCCGGAAGGAACAGAGACAGCATAATGACGCCCCACATCAGCTTTCTTCCTCTAAACTCCAAACGGGTCAGCACATAAGCGTTAATGGCGGTCAAGAACGTACCGATCACTAAGCTAGCGCCAACGTAGTAAACCGTATTGACCATGGCGCTCCCGATACCGTATTCCTTCCAAGCATCTTTATAGTTGCTCCATTGCATTTCTCTGGGCAGATTCCATACGCTTTGGAAAAATTCCTGATTTGTCTTGAGCGATTCATAGAATACCCAGATCATAGGGAACAGGATCGTCACCGACCAGATCAGGAGAATGATGTACCACCAAGCATCGACTATCGTTCTTCTCTCTCTCACTGCTGTCCCTCCCTAGTATTCGGAATCCCGATTTGTCGTGAACTTATCGATGACAAGCTTGGCTGCAACCAGAATAACGAACAACATCATTCCGATAGCCGAAGCGTAACCATAATTGTGAATTCCCGTACCGAACGCGATATTGAACATATATAAGCCAATTACATCCGTAGAGCCTGAAGGCCCTCCGTTCGTTAAGATCAAGATGTTCTCGAACCCCTTAAACACGCCTAACATTAAAAATAAAACGGCAACGCGAATAATCGGGGTCATGAGCGGAATGGTAATCTTAAAGAGCCGCACCCGGTGGCTTGCCCCTTCGAGAATCGCCGCTTCGTAGAGCGATTTCGGAATCGTACTCATCGCGTTCAGGAAAATAACGAAATAGAACCCTACTGCTCCCCAGACGGAAGGGGGAATCGTCGCCCACAAGGCGGCTTTCTTCTCGCCCAGCCAATAATAATTTCCAATGTCCACTCCGATCAATCGCAGCCCCGCATTCAGCAAGCCGAAGGATCCGTCGTACACGAAGGACCACAGCAAGGAAACGGCAACCAAAGAGAGTACATTGGGGAAAAAGAACAGCACTTTAAACACCGAATTGAATCGATATCCTTTGTTCGCCAGCAAATACGCAAGGATGATTGAAATGAAAACAACAAGCGGTGTAACGGTTACCATAAGCAGAACGTTATGCCACAGCGCCCGCCACACATAGTCGTCTTGAAGCATATCTTTGAAATTTTGCATTCCGACGTACACGGGATCTTTAATTCCATCCCAATTCAGTAAAGAATAATAGACCGACAGTAAATTCGGGTACAACGTAAACAGAATATATCCTCCGAAAGCTGGAATAGTTGCCAATAGAATAAACAATCTCTTCTGGAACTTGGCCTTCTGCTTCCAATTAGAGCTTGGGGGTGCTGTTGCGTGCGCGACAGAATTAGGCAGTTCATTCATAATGATGTCGCTCCTTTTACTATTCACGGAGCGCTGATTCCTTCAACGCTCCGCGATAGTTTCCTATTTAGCTAATGCCTTGATGTCGTTCTCTTATTTCTGAGCGGCAATTGCTTTGACGAGCAGATCCTCTGCCTCTTTCAGCTTAGGCTGCGGATCTTGCTTTCCTGAAGCGATATCGTTCACCGATTCTTCTACAAGCTTCCTCGCCTTTTCCGCATTCGGATCGGTCAACGAAACACTGCGTGCCTCGCTAGTGCCTTTGACAGGGTTGTTCTTCATGTATTCCAGAACGGCTTTCGGAGCATCCTGCAGCTTATCGACCAAAGCGGCATCCTCCATAAAGTCCTTACGAACCGGAAGTCCTCCCGCTTTCTCCGCATATCGCTGCTGCACATCCAGATTCCACAACCAAGCCAAAAACTCTTTCGCCCACTTCTTGTTCAACTCCGGTTTGGCTGCCCAGATGTAATGGCCTCCGCCTGCATAGCTTTGATAATATTTGATGCCATCCGGATTATCCCCCATCGGAGCCAGCATAAAGCCCCATTTAAATCCATCAGGGATGGAATCTTTCATTTCGTTCTGAACCCATTCCCCTGTCGAAGCCAGCGCCGCTTGTCCTTGCAGCAGCTGCATTTGCGATTGTGTGTGGGTCAATGCTGCTACGCCATCCGGGAATGCTTTTTTCTTACCGAGTTCGTAAATCTTGTTATAAACGTCCAAGCTTTCTGCTGATGCATAGAATGGCGCTTTGAAGTTTCGATAGTCATCATTGAATTTATCCAAATTTCCGTTAATCTCGGCGATTTCAAACATTTTCGGTATTCCGATGGAAAAGTCCAGGTATCCCGGGTATTTACCAGGGTATGTGATCGGAATAATGCCCGACGCTTTGATCGTATCGATAAGCGCAGTAAATTCGCTCCATGTTTTCGGATTCTGGTTCCACCCGTTTTTCTCGAACAGAACTTTATTGTAGAACAACCCCGTTATGCTCTGCCCGTAAGGAATGGCATACATTTTATTAAGGAGAACGGTTCTGCCTTCGTAAATACCCGATTGAACTTCCTTCAAAGTCTTCGTTTCATTATCGAATGCTTTATGGTCCCAGAGATCGTCTTGCGGCTCCAGCTTTCCGGCCTCTACCAGACTGGTCGCCATTGCCGTTCCGCCGCCGCCGCCCGGAAGGAAAATCGAGAAAATATCGAACATATCGTCGTCGTTTTTAGCCGCTATTTTCGTACCGGTAATCGTATCGATTTTAGGAGAATAAGTCGTATCGAAGCTTACGTTCGGAAACTTCTTCGTGAACGTTTCGATCGCGTAATCTATCCATTCCCTGCCGCTGCCGTTTTCCCAGTAACCGAATTTCAAAGTGACTTTCTCGTCTTTAGGAAGACCGTTTTCCGGATAGACATTCGACTCGCTGGCACTGGCGCTCGCTTCGGGGCTTGCCGCCGAACTTGTTGTCGCGGAAGCCGTTTCTTGGCTATTGGAAGCCTGAGAATTGTTATTGCCACTGCCGCAAGCTGCTGTCATAAATACAAGAAGCAAACAAACCAACGATAATCCCCACATCTTAACTTTGTTTTTCATAGATGAACCCTCCCGATTGTTTTGTTTTTACCCCATTCCGAAGCGGCCATTCCTTCGTCTGGCGCCTCGCAAATAAAAGTAACACCCCGGCGCTTTCGCGGTATATAGACCATTTGCTGCGGATAGATGAAAAGGAACATGCTGCGGTTTTTAGGCGATAGACGATAAGTCAGCAATAGATATTTCTCCACATCGCCGCTTATTTTGTGAAAAAAAGAAGCCCGCAACACCATGCAGGGCTTCATTCCGTACTATTTTTCTTGCGATATTGGCCCGGGGTTTCACCGGTATGTTTCTTGAACACGCGAATGAAGGTTAATGATTGATCATATCCAACGGCTCGGCCTATGTCTTGAATCGTCTCTTCCGTCTCGATCAGCAATTGAATCGACTTCTCCATCCGCACATCGGATACATATTCAACGAACTTCATCCCGAATGCCTCCCGGAATAGGCGACTTAAATATTTGGCGTTTAATCCAAATTCGTCGCTTAGATGGGTAAGTGATAGATCGGGGTTGCTATAATTGTCGGCGATATATATTTTGACCTGATGCATGAGTTGATGGGACGACTTACTTTCGCGCAGCTTGTTAAGCTTATCGAAGGCAGCCTTCAGAATATTATAAAAGGCGTTATATATTTCATCTTGCGTTTCTTCTTCCAGCGCCATCAACAATGAAGGCTGTACGTCCCGAATCCACACGTTGTTCGGCTCTTCGGTAAGCTCCGCCATTTCCTTCTGCAAATATCCAATCAGAACCTGCATGAGACTGGATAGATCATCATGGGTATAGAGTTGATCCTCAAGCGTCTGATACATTTCCCGATAGTAGTCTTCCCACTTCTCGTCCCCGAGTCTGAACGATTGGCTAATGATCCGAAAAACCTGCAGTTGCTTGAACAATTCGCCTTTCGGCTTGGAAACCACATGATCGGGAGTAATGATCCGGTTCATTCCCAAGGAAGATTTGTAGCCCACGGCATTAACCGCTTCTCGGAACGATTCCGCCGTCAACTCCAATTGATGAATCAGAGGGCCTATTCCGATCGTCACCGTAAAGTCTAAATTATTAGCTACCCAATCCCTTAGCTTCTCGCAGCATTCCAGTACTTCCTGCTGGCTTTCCTGCTGATGGAAGAGAAAGAGAATTCCCATCTTGGAGTTGGAAATCCATTCGGTCCATACGGTAAAAGGTTTGTTCTCGACTAATTCTTTCACGGAAGCGCCGAGAATGTATTTCAGCAAATGCTGATCGCTCCGGTATTGGATCGCAAATTCCGCATAATGGTCGATCTCGACAATAGCAACGAGCGAGCCGCTCACGGGCTGATCGATTCCGAGCCGCGATAATTCTTCTTCCAGATACTTGCCGAAGTTCGCAGTGGCATTCCCGTCTTCCATCAAGCTAAGAAACAAATGCCTTTTGTGGTACACGGACAATTCTTTGTGCTGCTCCTGAAGCATATTGGATTCATCCAGAAGCTCTTCGATCGAGGATTCGATAAACTTGAATTCATCGACCTTTTCCGTCTTTAGATGAGCGGGAGAAGCTTTGCGCGCACCTGAAATCATGTTCATTAAAGTAACAACCGGCCTGTATTGGCGTCGAGACACGTAGATAATCCAAGTCAACCCGGCAATAACGATCACGGAAGCAATAGCCATCCACAAGTAAAATAACGAGGACACAAACTCCAGTATCCCGCCGTTAAGCGTGCCGCTCGATATGATCCAGCCCGTTTGTTCCGACACGGATGAGGAAAGGACCGAGCCGGCCCTCATGCCGGAAGTCTTTCCGTCCGGTCCCGCCTCCGTAGAGACAATGAGATTGCCGTGTTCGTCATTGAGATGGACAAAGGTCGAATTATTGTCGGTCATGCTGGCAATCCATCCAAGAAGAGATTCGACGCGGACATTAACGATCAGGATGCTTAAATTGCTCAGATTCGTATTTTTGGCCAAACTAATTACTCTTTGGGCGTTGCGTCCGTCGGTCATTTGCGGCGCTAAGGTGCGGGCTGTCCAATGATACGGAACGCGGCTGTTCAAGGATATGCCAACGAATTGGCTGTCCATAAAATCGTTCAATTCAGTCAGCGTGGACGGAGTAAGAATGGTTCGGTCCGGAGTTCGGTACAAATAGATGGAGTCAATGTTCGGGTTGTTCTGGAGAAGCTCCTTTAATGCCGAAGAAGCTTGGATATCCGTGTAATGGCGGTTTTCCTTGGGATTGTCCGAGAAAAACTGCTTGATCTTCTCATTGTTCTGTATTTCATACAGCAATAAGGAGTCTATGTCCGCGAGCTTGTTGTCGATCAGCTTCGATATATTGTGAGACAGCGCATTATTCGCCCTTACGGAAGCTTTCTTGGACATTTCGCTTAACGTAAGGAAGGTCATGAGCAGCAGACTTAACGTAATGATAAAAAAAACCGGCAAATAGGAGAGCAACAGTCTGTTAAACCAATTTGTCTTCATAACTCTCCTCATTCCGCCCGACAGCGAGCAAAATTTATTATGCGGAAGTCATTTATTTTCTATAGGAAATAATTTAACATATTAATTAAGTAATCAGCAATGAGCTGCTCGGAGGGGAAAATAGATGATACGATACCGTTCTATTCTGCCTTTAATCGTCTTCTTAGCGATCGGTTTATTCGTTCTCTGTTGGATCATTTGGGCGCAAAACAATAAACCGCCTCTCCTCGCACCTGCAAATGAAGATCAGCAAATCATGCCTTTGAACCTGTTCATCAATGCCCCCATGGATACGATATTGCCTGAGGAAAACACCGATTTTATTCGCCAAATCATAGAGAAGAAATTTAACGTCCGAATCCATGTTACCGCGATGGTGCCCGGAAATGAGTATAACGCCAAGATCGAGTCTTTGCTGTTCGCCAACAACCCGCCCGATATGTGGATCGACAGAAGCAACGACGGCGCCTCTAAGCTTTCTCTTGATGGCGTGCTCGCGGATATGTCGTCTTATGTATCCCAGCTAACGATGCCGAATTACTTCAAATACTGGGTAACCGAGAAGGAATTGAAGCAATATCAGATTCATAATCGCTTCTATCGCGCTCCGATTCCTTATGACAAAAATTCCTATCGAAGCTACTATATCCGTCAAGACTGGCTCAAGCATCTGGGATTGGAAATTCCGCGCAATTACAACGAGTACATGCAGGTATTACGCGCCTTTACATTCGATGACCCGGACGGAAACGGCAAGAAGGATACCTATGGATTCACGACATCGGGCAACAATTCGAGTCTGTCTACCGACTGGCCCGAGTATGCAAAGAACGGTCTCGTATATCCGGCTTATATGAATAATAACGAGCTGGTCGACATGGAATCGGATTTGCGAGTCGAACATGTCGTTGACGATATTCTTAAGGTCATTAATGAGGGGTTGGTTGATCCCGACTGGTTCTTCAACTCCGGAACGGAGCATGTGGACAAAGCGATACAAGGAAAAGCGGGCGTTGTCCTTGGCCAAACCGTTGATTTCGCTCTGGATGCTAATCCGGCGAGCATACAATCGCTCAGTCGCAAGCAGGATCCGAACGCCAACTGGGTACCGTTTAACCCATTGGGCAATCAGCCGTTAAGAGCTGGAGGATCGCCCGAATATCCTTTTGTATTCGCCAAGATGACTGCCGACAAGCATCCCGAGAGAATAAAAAAAATTGTGGAAATACTGGATTGGCTCTCGAGTGAAGAGGGATTTCTCCTTACCCATTACGGCATAGAGGGAGAGCACTATTCGCGTCGCGGAAATACGATCACGTTACTGCCGCAGGAGACGGACAATCCAAACCATTCCTTCAACTCATTGAAATTATGGAGCTTCTTCACACCGGAAACCCCAAGCGTCCTGGGTATGCAGGTAGTTGATCCCAAAATGACAGCGAGAGACGTAGATATCAAGGCATTCCTGGGCCAACTCCCGGTAAAACCAAAGCTTGGCGTAGCTTTGGCACCGCCTCTCGGCATTGATGTAGGAGCCTTCCGCGCGAGGCAAAACGAGCTTCAAGTCAAAATGCTGTTCTCCGATCAATCAGGAAAGCAATGGCCTGTCTATTACAATGAAATCATGAGTCAGTATAACGGCTTCCAAATCATTAAAAATTTCGAAAAACAGGTGAAGTCCGCTGCCTCGGAAGCTCCGTAAAAAAGACCAGCCAAGTTTGGCTGAACCCGGGTTGGCAATCAAATGTCGAAATCACACGAAGAACACAATGCCCTTCTGCTCGCGAAAATCGCCGTCTGAGACTTCCATCTGCTCTTACTCGCAAAGTTTGACAGACCAACGGCGTTCGAGCATAATAAAGTAAATAAAGTCGGGGAAGCACCTCACAAAGTTAAACACAAGACGTGTTTCTTTGCCGAGGTGCTATTTTTTTGAAAATCGGAGGTCGTCGGAATGAAAAAGAAAACTTATGACGAGGTCATGAAGGAGTCTCCCGTTACTTACGAGATCTATGCCAATATGATCGACGATGGCAATCGCTATGAGATCTCGGACGGCGTATTGGAGCTTATGAGCCCTTCTCCTACATTTACGCATCAATCGCTCAGTCAGGAGCTGCTGTTTATCCTCAATACAAGCTGTCGAAACGAGTACATTATGATTTCATCGCCCATCGATGTCATCTTGTCCGACACAGAGGTTCGACAGCCCGATCTGGTTATGATCCATCGCAGCAGAATATCAATCATTAGTAATAGAGGCATAAACGGTGCTCCTGATCTTGTTGTGGAGATTACATCCGAGCATTCACGCAGACGGGATAAAGTGAAGAAACGTATCATATATGCCAACTACAAAGTTCCTGAATACTGGATCGTAGACCTTACTAACTTCACTTTGGAGCAATACGTACTGGACGGAGACCGCTACGATCTGGTCGAGGTTTACGCCGGAGAAGAAACGATCCACTCCAAGACAGTTCCGTGCGCCTCATTCAGCATGAATGAAATTGTGCGAAGCCTGCCTGTGCCGCCTGAGATGCTTGAATAACATTCGCGCGTCAAATCCGCAGACCGCACATCGATCAAGCGGGTTTTGCTCAATTGTTATACACTTCAAACTCGGGTTAGTGCATCACCCAGCCGCCGTCGATATTCAGCAGTTGGCCTGTAATAAAGTCGCTGTCGGGCGAAGCGAGAAACACGAAGCCGCCGATCATATCCGACGGAAGTTGGCGTCGGGCAAAGCATTGCTCCTTCGCCAAGTAAGCGGCCGCTTCCTCTAGATGCTCCTCGCTGTAAGTAAGCAACTCCTGGTCCGTCATAACCGCTCCGGGCGATATGGCATTGACCGTAATGCCGTGTTCTCCGACTTCTCTTGCCATGGCGCGCGTAAACCCGACGATGCCGCCCTTGGAGGCGACGTAGTGTACGAAACCCTTCTGTCCTTTCAGGAAAGTGATCGAGGAGACGTTAATGATTTTGCCGTAATTCCGCTCCTTCATATGTGGAAAAACAGCCTTGGAAATCAGAAAGCATGATTTCAGGTTGACGTTCATGACCCGATCCCATTCTTCCTCGGTAATTTCGTACCATGTTTTGTTCGGGTAAATGCCGGCATTGTTGACGACAATATCGACGCCGCCCCAGATTTCTCCGACCGCCTGAATCATCCGCTCAACCTCGGCCGCATTGGATACGTCCGCCTGCTGGACGATCGCTTCGCCTCCGGATGCGACTATGGCCGCCCTGACCTGCTCCGCCTCCTCCGGCGTATTCCAATAATTGATGACAACCTTGGCGCCTTCCGCAGCATAGGCAAGACAGACCGCTTTGCCGATTCCGGTCGCTCCGCCCGTCACCAAGGCCACTTTGTTCCGTAATTTCATGCCGCTGATCCTCCCAACGTTTACTCCTTGCAACTTCCGCTACTGCATGTTCTCACCCTTTAAGGAAACACAGTCTCTCTCCCGGGGCGAAGTCGCACAGAAACCGTCTACCCTCATTAAAAGTTATCTGCAAAGGGATACAACGGGCGCGGAGCTTTTGTATATAGCAAGCTTGACAGATTAGCCGTACTTGCTCCAGGTGTATCCAAAATATAAATGCCGCTATGACGGATCTGCTCGTACTCGGCGCGAAATTGCGCAGCAGATTTGACCAGAACCAAATCCGCATCCAGAGGCTCCAGCCCGACAGACCGATACATCGCAGGATCTCCGGTGAAGGTCGGATGTTCCATTAACAACACATAGATGCGTCCTATTCTGACAACCGCGCATTGTCCCATGTTCGCGATCATATTGGCTACCGTCCCTCCGCCGAAAGCAAAGGTTCCGCTTAATGACGTATATGCGATGACGCCTTCGATTTCCATCGGTTTGCCGAAATCCGTACTGACGGAATGACCCACGGTCAGCTTTACCGTACTTCCGACATCATAGGTCACGGCTTGCCGTACTGCTGGCGCGTCAACCATCGACAACAGGCATGTAAATCGCTCGCCGACGCCGAGTTCCAACAACTGCCGCAGCACCGCATTGCTGTCTCCCGGGGAGCCTGCCCCAGGACTATCCGCCGAATCCGATACAATGATTGGACCGGCAAGCTTGTCTGCTGCATCAAGCAGCTTGCTGATTTCCTCCACACTGCTCAATTCAATGTCGAATTGCTTGCGCCGATTCCACAGCAGCTCAGACAAACGTTGCGCTTCCCGTTCCGCTCGCTCAGCGTCCCGGCCAACGACAACGACGGCACAGCCCAATTCGGCTACATCCAGCCACGGCTGTACAATGAAGAGCGAGGTAGCTAACGAATCGCCGTTGTTTTCGCCCTTCATCGCTTCCTGCCACAGATCGCGCATCGGATTTTCATAGGTAACATGCGCTTCCGCAGGTACAATCATCGGCACTTTGACAACTTTCATATGCGGCTTCAACCCATTGCGAACGATGGAGATCAGCAATTGCGCCGCCCGATACCCCGTCTCGGCATAGTCAATGTGCGGGAATGTCCGATATCCCACGACAGCGTCCGCCTGTTCGGCGATCGTCCGGGTCAGATTGGCATGCGAGTCGAGCGTAATCACAATCGGAACGTTTGTCCCAACCTTCTCCCGGACAGCTGACAAAATTTCTCCATCCGCGTCATCGTTATCTTCAGCCACCCAAGAGCCGTGCAAGGAGAGCAGTACGCCGTCATATTCAGAGTATGCTTCGATCCGGTCCAGCAAAGTTTGCTTCAACCGATCGAGCGCCTCCCGCTTAATCGGCCCGGCCGAGCAAGCTTGAGCAGCCACTGTCGGAAGCACATTCACATCTGCCTCGTTTGCCGCACGAAGAACTCCGCTCAGTTCGTTGGCCGGATTATCGTCTGCAAGCATTTCATTTCCCTCGCGGTAGAAATAGTTATAAAACCCCGCAATATCGCTCAAAGCGGAACTGAACGTATTGCTTTCCTGCATCAACGCTCCGACAATAATGTTCATTTTTTTGTTCACGAGGTTGTTGCCCCCTTATCCTAATTTCGCGAGCAAGAGCCGCCTTCCAGCGCCGGTCTTGCCGCCCGGGTGTATTGCCCCAGTACCCCTTTATGCTTCATGACAGGCGCGGTCCAGCTTTCCATTCTCTTGTTGATCATTTCCTCAATCTCTTGCGAGTCGCGCACCACACCTTCCGTCCCCACAATATCAATCGTACGGTTCGGAATATCAATAAGGACAATGTCTTCATTTTGCACCACAGCAATAGGCCCGCCAGAGATCGCTTCCGGACCTAAATAACCTACGCACGGCCCGCGCGTAGCGCCTGAGAATCGGCCATCGGTGACAAGGGAAGTCGTATTCGATAACACGGGATCCGACGCAATCAGCTCCGACATGAAGAACATTTCCGGCATCCCCGTCGCTTGCGGCCCTTGATACCGGATAATGACGACATCGCCCGGCACAATTTGTTTATTCACAAAAGCGTCCACGGCAGCGCGTTCGGTGTCGAACACTTTGGCAGGTCCCTGATGAACCTGCATGTCTGGCGATACGGCGGAAATTTTGATCGTTGCTCCTTTCGGAGCCAAGTTGCCGACCAGCACCGCAAGCGAACCGTGAGGCTTCAACGGCTTGGCAATCGGATAAATGACATTACGGCGATTCAGCTTGTAATTAGCCAGGAACATCTCCGCGAAGCGCGGCATTTCATTCGCGCGATATTCTTGCAGATTTTCACTTAAAGTTTTGCCTGTTACCGTAAGTACGTCCAGGTGCAGCATATGTTCAAGCTCTAGCATCACTTGCGGCACACCGCCGGCATACCAGAATAGCTCGGTCGGATAATGACCTGCCGTCTTCGTATCGACCAGCACCGGAATGCTCCGATGAATCTCGTCGATTCTATGCGCACTCAACTCAATGCCCGCTTCCCGCGCAATGGCAATCAGATGCATAACGGCATTCAACGATCCGCCGATTGCCGAGTGCACCATGATCGCATTTTCGAAAGCTTCCATTGTCAGAATGTTCGACGGCCGGATGTCCGCTTGAACGAGCCGCATAATTTGCTGGCCTGCCGCGCGCGCCGCGCGTCCAATCTCCGCGTTGGTAGCCGGGATCAACGCCGACCAGGGCAGCGCCAAGCCAAGCGCTTCCGCCATAACCTGCATCGTCGCCGCCGTACCCATATACTGACAGGCGCCGCAAGTGGGACAGCATGCCCGCTGGAAAGCTAGAAACTCCTCTTTCGACATTTTGCCTTGATCCACTTCCACGCTCATATGCCATAGCTCTTCATTCGATCTCATGCAAGGCCCTGCGCCCATCGCCCCTCCCGGAACATGAATGGCCGGGATATCTAATCTGGCAATCGCCATCAAGTGGGCCGGCACCGCCTTGTCGCCTGCGGACGACAGCACCATAGCATCAAATGGCGTAGCCATCGCATGTATTTCTACCATGGATGCGATCATGTCTCTGGATGGCAGCGAATAATTCATGCCATTATGCGCTTGCGCAACACCGTCGCATATGTCCGTCGTCGTATAGATCGCAGGCTTTCCCCCGGTTTGGAAGACGCCTTTCTCAATCTCGGATACCAATGCGTTCAAGTGATAAGAACTGGGATGACTTGCGCCATGGGTGCTTTCCACCAACACCTGCACCTTATTTAAATCCTCAACTGTCCAATCCATCGACATCCGAAGGGCGTCGCCTTCAAAGCTGATCTTTCGAACCTTCTGGCTTTCTAATTGATCGTTCATTTTCCTTTGCTCCTTTGTTGTGTCGATGATATTTAATACGAGAGCAAATTCAGTATAATTCTTCATTGTAAGATTGTCTACAATCTTACTATAATATATTTTACAAAGTACACATGATACGTTATAGTTCGAAGTAACGATGTGGAAGGAGTTTACCGCCGCAATGGAAAATTTTCGTTTCGAGGAGCAGAAGGTCACTTCACTCCGTCATAAAATTACAGACGATATTCGTAAAGCGATTTTTAATGGTCAGCTAAAACCCGGCATTCGACTTCGTGAGATTGAGATGTCCAAGCAGATGGGGGTCAGCAGAGGGCCTATTCGCGAAGCGCTGCGAATGCTGGAACAGGAAGGTTTATTAGTTTCTCAGCCCTACAAGGAAACGACTGTTGCAGAAATTACGCGGGAAGAAGTTACTGAAGTGCTCATACCGATCCGATTCACGCTTGAGCAATTTGCGATTCGCAAAGCTTTACCGAACATGACGGGCTCACACCACGCCAAACTTAAAGAGATCTTAGCCGAGATGCGCGACGCTGCCCAGAAACGCGACATTTACAAAATAGCGGATTGCGATTTGGCCTTTCATGAGTACCTCGTAAGTTTGTCCGATATGATTAACATCATCAGCACTTGGAAATCCATCTACAACCGCATTCGTCTTCATTTTCTCTCGCAAGCCCTTGCCTACGAAAATTTAAACGATGTGTATCTGGAGCACGAAGTATTGCTGAATGTTTTAATGGAAGGCGATATGGATAAAATCTCGGAAGCATTGACCGTACACATTCATAGTGTCAAATGGGATGAATGAAAAAGACGTTGCAAATGACAAAGCTGCAGCCCGCTCCTCCAGAAGCGTCTGCAGCTTTTTGTCGTACATGTGCAATTACAAGATACTGGGAAACTTTTGCGGATTGATCGGAGTGCCGTCCAAGAAAAGATCAGGATCGATGCGCAGCATAATTACCCTTGAATTGTCGCATGGTGCTGTTGACAGGACTGAATGAGTTGCTTTCCTGAATCACCTCGCCTTATACGGATGCGCATTTATTGATACTGAACAATCGGGTCCCATGTCGTCGCGTCCGACGTGATCGTCCCGTTCATATTTACCGTAAATTCCAGCTGATCGCCTTCCGTAACGTTGATCAGTTGCGTCGGGAAGGTATACGGACTCGAGTAGGATACATACTGCCACTTATCGGCAGGCTGACTCCCTCTGGGCCATACTTTGATGCCGTTTTTCATGATTTTCACCAATACGCCGTCGCCGCCGGGGGACCACAGAGACAAATTGCCGTTGGCCGAGACTGCCACTGTGCCTTTCGCCGGAGCGACCCATGTACGGGCGCTGGAAGCCGTGCTCTCGGGATGCTGATAATTGATTCCGACCATCAGATACGTAGCCCCGTCTCTCCACGAGCTCCAGGAGGCATCGTATGCGGCAATGTTCGTGAAGGAGATGCCGTTCCATTTCTGGTAATACCACACCGGACCTTGCGTGGTCGTGCTGAACCCGGTGGACGCCTGATAAGTGCTCGTCGAAGTCGGTTCCGTAATGGCCGTATAGGTAATCACGGGATCCCATGTCGTCGAATCGCTCGTAGCGGTAACGTTCCGATTCACGGCAAAATAAAGCGTATCCCCCTTCGCAACGGAAACGGATGTGGTCGGGAAGCTCACAGGCGCGCCGTAGGTCACAAGCTGGTACCCGCTGGCCGGCCACAGCTGCGTTCCGTTTTTCAGCAGCCTGACATTTACGCCGTCTCCCCCGGATGACCATAAAGAAATGTTCCCTTGGGCGGTAACCGTAATCGTCCCCGTATACGGAGCGACCCACGCCCTTACGCTCTCCTTGGCGCTTTCCGGGTGCTGGGAATTCGGGCTGACATTCAAATACGTAGCTCCGTCCCGCCATGCCCCGTAACTGTAATCGAACGACGCAATATTCGTATAGTTGTTGCCGTCGAAGGAATCGTAATTCCATATCGGACCTTGCCGAATTGCGCTGAAATCTATGGATGCCTGAAACCGGGCGAGCGGCGGAGCCGCCACCGTTCCGCTCGTGGCATTCGCGGTTGCCGTCCCGGCGCTTACGTTACCGTTGTTGTCTTCGGCTTGGATCTTATAATAGTAAACCGTCGAAGACTGCAACTCTTGCGTATCCGCGAAGGAAGTCGTCGTTGATTGGCCGACCATATTGGTATAGCCGGGAGTGAAGGAAGACGCGGTGGAACGATAAATATTGTAGTGCGAAATGCCGCTTCCCGCATCGGTGGCCGCAGTCCAGGTTACGCTCATGGTCGAATTTCCGCTATTCCAGCTTGCCGTCGCGCCGGATGGATTCGTGGGCGCCGTTGTATCCAAAGGCAGAGTTGAGCTGTTGGCATCGTAGCCTGTCCCGGAACGCCAACCGGACAATCCCGTGTAATTCGTTCCGTTGTAATGGGCGGAAAATGCGGAACCGCCGGAGCTGTAAATCTTGTTGTAATCGCTGACCGCCACGCTGGCGTTCGCACCGTAGTTATACACTTCCGTTCCGCTCACGCCGGTGGTCAGGATGATTTTGTTGTTCGTGAATTGATTGCCCGTCCACGTGCCGCCGCTCACGTATTTGGCGCTGATGCCGGCAGTGTTCGGCTGATCGACGACGATCAGATTGTTGCGGACGGTGAGATTCTTGGTGCCGCTGTAATCGGCCAAATCCCCCGTAAAATCGGTAATGCCGATGGCGCCGTTGCCCACGGCCGTTTTCCCTTGTCCGCCCGACATGCGGTTATTGGCAATGGTGGAATGGGTGTTGGCCATCGTCTCGATTCCGCCGCCCAAAGTGTCGTACACACGATTGTACTGAACGTTTACAAACTCGCTTGTCCAGTCAATATCAATCGCATAGGCGTCGTTCCCGGAGCCGTTGTCGGATACGTTGTACACCTCGTTGAACATGACGTCGATGTGGGAAGAAATTATCGGCATTACCGCCGCCGTGCCGATGGGGTCCGTTCCGCTGTAGAAGCCGATATCGTGTACGGTATTCCATTTCATTTCGCTGTTGTTGGCATTGGCTATGGCAACGCCCAGACTGGAGACGTTATACACGGTGTTGTGATTCATCTTCACATTGCGGAACAGGGCGGATGTGAAAATCTGGCTTGAAGCCGCTTCATTCCAACCGCCGGAGCCGATTCCGTACCAGCCGAAGTCGTGGACGACATTGTTGGTGATGTTCAAATTGTAAGCGACTTCCTTCTTGTAATTGGACCAGAATGCGGTGGTGACGAATATGCCCGTCGTGTTGTAGCCGTTCCCCAGTCCGTATACCAGATTGTTGTCGATCGTAATATCATGGCTGATACCGGTGCCGAAAAAGCTGATGTCGATCGCGGCTTTGCGAACACACGGACCCGTCTGGTAGCAGGATAGGCTGTCCGTCAATTTGTTGAAAATCTCCAGCCCGTTTACGTTCCAGCCGCTAAGATCCTCCATGTAAATGACGGTTCCCGCGTTCACAAGCTTGGGACGCCCGGTCCCGTAGGCGGTCAGCGTGATCGGGTTCGCTGCCGTTCCGTTGCCGTGCAGCGACAGCGTCTCGCCATTATCCCACGTATCGCCGCCCAGCAGCTTGATCACATCTCCGGGTTTGAAGGTCACGCTCGACAGTTTGACGAGGGATTTCCACGGCGTTGACGTCAACGTTCCGTTGTTGCCGTCATTGCCTGCGGACGAACTGACATAGTAAGTCGTGCCCGCTGCCTGAACGCTTGGCATGCCAAATGGCAGCTCAATCGCGGCAGTCAACAGCAGGATTGCGACAAGCATTTTTAACATTGCATTCATTCCTCTTCCGTTGCTCATGCTTCCATCTCCCTCAACTGAATGATTTTGATGCAAAACAGGAACTTTCGTTATGGATCGTAACGGACATCACGACACGTTCGAACAATCGGCGAACAGAAGCAGAAAAGTTTCGAACGACGCGCCTTCCGGCACGCTTGGCCCCCTTAGGCTCATGCGGATTCCGCCATTCGGATGGCGATCGCAAGTGCAGTTGGCAGGCTCCCATGTACCATCCCGCCCGAGCCGCTGTACCCCGGCAAGCTTGCGGCTGGTCGGTATCCATAAATCGAGCGAAGGATAGCATTCGAGGCTGAAATTGGCGATGCCGAGCATAGCTTCATTGCCGCCTTCCCACCATACCGGGCAGATGTTCACGCCAAACTCGACCATGGCCGGACAGTCGCCGCCGGTCAGCTCGTTCATCAATTGCTGATACAGCCACTGGCGTCCGGTTTCCTGGAGAAAATCGCCGGTATGCGGCACCACGGCAATGTTGTGTTGTGGCGTGCGGACGACGGTGACGCCGTGGCTTTGCACGTTGCCCAGATTGTCGCGAATGACCGTCCACGCCTCGGCGCCGTCTTTCGCCGTAATGACGAACTCTGTATGCATCGGCATGTACACCCACGAGATCGTGTCTTTGTCCCGCAGCCAGGAAGGCGCGCTAGGTGTCGTCACCCGTTCGAAACACATCGTGTGCGTCATATCCCCCCGCTTGACTTCGATCGGGCAGTCCAGCAGCATGCCGCGCTCCCGAAGGTAATAATAGGCTTCCGATGTCACAATCGCGCCGCCGGTCAGCCACTCGTTCAGTTCTTCCTGCGAATAGGCCGTCGCCTCCTGCAAAGTGATCAGCGTAACCGCTCTGTCAGAAGCCGCAACGGGAATGCCTATACGGGCCAATGCCTGATTCCACCGCACCGACACGCCCTTCTGCAAATCCATCCGCGCCGTTACGGCCGGCAACGTGGGAATGGGCAGCGAAGCGCCCCTGCGCCGCTTGCCTTGCTGAGCGTCGGATACCGCCTGCAAATAGGTTTTTAGCGGGCCAAGCGTTTTTCTGTAGTTTCCCGATAGATCGTCCATACCGAGAAATCCGTCGTTGATGCTTAGCGTGAGCAGCGGACTGACGGCAAGCGTCAGCTGGTACATCTCCAATGCCAGGCCGCGCGCCGATTTGCCGCCGACCGTCCAGGGAAACAGCTCGATTTCCGTACCGATAGCGCTGGGCTCGCGCAGCGTCGAACGAAGATCGTCGAACGTCTGGCAGCGGTCGAGCATCCCGGGCAAATTCTCATCCGTGTAGGCCGCGCCGCCGATTCTGACCCATGGCTCCGCTTGAGCCGGTGTTCGCAGCGCCGCGATCTCGGCGTCCAGGTGCCGCCCGTTCAGCAGCACGGATTCGAGCGAGTTCGTCATGATGCCCATGGCAATGCCCGGATTTGCCGACACGCAGGCATCCCGAAGCAAACGCAAAGTATCTGTCAGCACCTCCTCCTGAAAAGTTCGCCAATCGAGCCGCAGCCGCAGTTCCTCCTCCGTGCATAACCCCGGCGGTTTCAGCAGCGTACCGATTAGCAGTTCTCGGTCATAGGGAACCGCCTGCTCGCGCTTCCGGGCAAAGGCAGCGAGATGCAAATCGCAAAAGCATTGGAACGTATCCGAGCCCCTGCGGCCGTGCAGCCGAAAGTCGTCGTCGATCCACATCGCGTCGATGTCCAGCGAGGCGAACAAAGCGTAGGCCTGCGAAATATAATCACGAAACTCAGGGCACAGCGGACAAGGACACCCCGGTATCGCATTGCCATGTCCGTCGACAAGGGAAGTGAAAGCTTCCGCATGCCGATCCGGCGGCATGCCGCTATGGCCGAGCGTCACGTAATAGTTAATCATGGGGCTCATCCCGGCGGCGCGCACCTCCCGGAACCGTTCGGCCAGAAGTGGCAGACGTTCCTGCAGCGTCCGCAAATCGGGATGATTCGCCTCCAGATGCAGATTCATCGCCATGACCGCATCGGCGCGAATCTCTTTCGCATATGCCATAAAGGGCTTCCATAACGCGTCGTCGAGCAGGATCGGCAGAAGCGGCCGCAAAATATATTGCACCTTCCCCTGCGCGTGCTCCGTTTGAAGCGTCGGTCGGTTGTCACTCATTGCCTCAATGGCCTCCTTGAAGCCGGCTTTACCGGATCAGATTACCGTCGAATTATTCTTTCACGCTGCCAAGCACGATGCCTTTGATGAAAAAACGTTGCAGAAACGGATAGACGAGCAGCACGGGAAGCGCGGCCACGAACACTTGCGCCGCCCTGCTCGTCCGATCATTCATCAGCGCCTGTAGCTCCAATTCCTTGGCGGTCAAATAGGTCGGGTCCTGCTTGATAATGACCGTCTGCAGGAAGCTCTGCAGCGGATAATGCTCCACCCGATTCATCAGGATCAATCCGTCAAACCAGCTGTTCCAATGGTTAACGACCGCGAACAGCGTAATCGTCGCCAGCGCCGGCAGCGAAAGCGGCAGGAAAATGCGGAACAAGACAATGAAATGCCCGCCGCCGTCGATTTTGGCCGACTCCTCCAACTCCTTCGGCAACCCGCGAAAAAAATTGAGCAGCACCAGCACATTAAAGATCGGCACTGCCGAAGGGATAACTAACGCCCACAACGAATCCATCAAGCCGGTTTCCTTGATGACCATGTACCACGGAATCAGGCCGCCGCTGAACAGCATCGTAAACACGAAATACCAGGCATACAGCGTTCTCCCCCGGAATTGCCGCGGTTCTTTGGACAAAGGATAGGCGATGAGCACGGTAAGCGCCATGTTCAGACCGACGCCGAGCGCTACCCGCTTGACGGACACCCAGAAGGCTGTCAAATACTCGGGCCTGTCGATGATATTCCGATAAGCGGCCGCAGTCCATTTCACCGGCCAGAACGTCACTTCCCCGGACGTCACCGCCGATGCCGAACTGAAGGACAACGCAAAAATATGCAATAACGGAAGAACGCATCCGATCGATATCAGCAGCAGCAAACCATAATTAAGAATGGAGAAAAACCGGTACCCCGGAGTCATTTTATCCACAGCTACACCTCCCGGGTCAGAAAATGCGATAGTTAGCCAAACGATAGGCCAAGAAGTAGGATAAGGAGATCATGACCAGAGAAACAAGCGATTTGAATAAGCCGACCGCCGTCGCAATCCCGTACTGGGCCTGCTGAATGCCAAGCCGATAAACATACGTATCGATAATGTCCCCGCTGTGATAGACCATTGGATTATAGAGATTAAAGATTTGATCGAAGCCCGCATTCAGTACGTTGCCGAGACTGAGCGTGGCGAGCAGCACGATAATCGGCAGCATTCCGGGCAGCGTGATATGGAGGGTTTGTCGCCAGCGGTTGGCTCCGTCGATGACGGCTGCTTCATAGAGCACTGGATTGATGCTTGTCAGCGCCGCTAAATAGACAATGGTACTGAAGCCGAACTCCTTCCACACGTCGGAAACGACCAGAACGAACCGGAACCAATGTCCGTCTCCCAGGAAATAAATCGGCTTGATCTCGAACACTTTCAGAATCTTGTTGACAATGCCGTCCGAAGGCGAGAGGATGTCGATCATAATGCCGCCGAGAATGACCCAGGACAGAAAATGCGGTAAATAAATGAGCGTCTGCGCCGCCCGTTTGAACGCCGTCTTGCTAACCTCGTTGAGCAGCAGAGCGACGACGATCGGCACGAGGAGTCCGGCCACAATCTTCATTATCGCAATGACAAACGTATTTTCGATCACCTGCCGCAAATCCGGAAGCGACAGCATGAATTGAATATTATGCAGGCCGTTCCAGGGCGAGCCGATAATGCCTTTGGAGGGCATAAACTTCTTAAAGGCAATCGTTAGACCAAACAACGGGCCGTAGCTGTAGATCAGCACAACGAGGGCGCCCGGAAAAATCATCAGATGCAGTGGCCAATCCCGTTTCCAGAGCTTTACACTATTCATCGCCGCCTCCTTGTTCTACTGCCGAAGAACGAAGGCGTTCCCTTCGCTCTCCGGCAGCGTAGCCCATCATTGATGCTGTTTGTACCAGTCGTTGACTTCCTTCGTAATTTGCTCTCCGCCCAGCTTCATCCAATCGTTGACGAACGTATCGAACGCATCGATCGGCGAAGTTCCCATAACAATTTTGGTGAAGACTTCTTTTTCCTTGGAGTTGAGCAATTCCATTTTCTCCGTCATTGTCGGCGTCGGAGCGCCGTAAAACTCGTCATACTGGTATCTGTTCTGCTTAAAGTATTCGTACATGCCCTGGAACGTGCCGCCGTCGCCCGAGATCAGGGTCTCGTACCATTTGGACAAATCGCCCGCCTCGTAGTCTTTGTTGGCTTTATAACGGCCGAGCAAATCGGCGCTCCATTCGATTTTCGAAGTATCTCCGGTTTTCAGCGCCTCCGGAATATATTGTCCGCCTTGCACGTTCACGTCGGTCAAATAGACGATGATCGGGTTAATTCCGTAGTACGCCTTGCCCGTGTCCTTACGCTCTTTGCCCCAGTTATACTCGGACTTCGGATCGCCTTCTTTAAGCACGCCTCCCGTCAGCACGTCGCACCAGCGGTTAAGCAGCTTGATGACGGCTTCCGGATTTTTCGCTTTCTTGTTGATGACATAATAAGCGCCGACGCTTGCGGTCACCTGCGTCTTGGCCGGTTGGTCATCGATCGAAGGCAGCATGTACGCCTTCCAGTTTTGCATGACTTTATTGTCCTTAACGATCGTGTTCTGCAGGATCGCGCTATACCAGAACTGGTTGAACAGCATGCCCAGCCGGTTGTTCGCGACGAGCTCCATCGCTTTATTGTCGTCGTTCACCGCAAACTCGGGATCGATCTGCCCCGCCTTGTAGATATCCTGCAGTTGCTTGAGCGTCGCCTTCATCTCGGGCTGGATGCTTCCATACGCGAGATTGCCGGAGGCGTCCTTTACCCAGGACCAAGGATAGGCGTGGTACTGGTTATACAAGCCGGTATTCCACATAATGTTCTGATTCAGGGTCATCCCGTATACTTTCCCTTTGCCACCCGAATCCCGGGTCGCGAATGCCTCGGAAATTTTCAGCAAATCCTGCGTTGTCTTCGGTTCGGGCAAGTTCATCTCATCCAGCCAGTCTTTGCGCAGCCAGACGAATTGCGCGGAATTGAAGGGGCTGTTCGTTACGGGAATCGCCATCAGCTTGCCATCTACGGTGGCGGATTTCATCTGGGCGCCCCCATCGCCGGTCAATACTTTCTTCGTAGCCTCGCTGGCATACTTGTTATACACGTCCGTAATGTCCATAATCATGTCGTTCTCAAGCAATTGCGGCAATTGCGCAGCCGAAACGAGGAAAAAGTCGGGCAAGGTGTTGGACGCGATGCTGACCTTCAGCTTCTCGTCATAAGCTTTCACGTCTACGGCCCAGTCGTTCTTGATGATAACGCCGTCATCCCGCAAATAAGAATCGTACACCGCGTTCTTGTCAATGGATTCATCTTCGTGAAACGTCATGCTCGCAGCGTTGATTGCCCGAACCGTCGTAACGGTGACCGGCGGGTCGAATTTCGCGTTGGGATCGATTTCTGCTTGCGTTTCCGCCGGCGCACTGGCCGCAGGCGTGCTGGCCTCGGGTGATTTGGAGCCTTCAGCCGCATTGTTCTCCGTTTTGCTGCATGCCGTTACCAACATTAACACCAGAGCGAGCGCAATGCTCGTAATGATTCTTGTCTTCTTAAGTCCAACTGACACTTACCATTCCCCCTGTCTCAATTTTAGGAAGACAGCTGCCGTTCCGGAGCCTGACAACTGCCTACGCAAGTAGTGTAACAAACGTAAAGAATGCGCTTCCATATGCATTCCGACACTTTTATATGCATTTGAATACTATTTACGGGACGTCAGATTGACCAAGTCCGTTTTGCCGACAAATGCCGATATGGCCTGGCTGGCGGGCGCGTAAATCCAAGGCTGCAAGGAATCCTTCGGATGATGGCGATAAAGTCTGAACTGCAGATCGTCATACAAAACCTCAAATTCCTTGTAAACGACCTCTCTCCGATCCGAGAGCAAAGCGGGGTGTTCGCCAAGTGATTTCAACGTATCGATTCGCGCCTGCATGGCAGCGCGCAGCCGGAGGAGTTGCCAGCGCCAGTCGCTTCTCGCCCATTCCTTCATGGACCGTTCGACTTCGCCGGCTTGCTGTTCCAGTTCATGCGCGGTCATGGAACCGATGCTTGGATCGCTCACCAACTCCTCCAGTTTGCAGACGTACCACGAGGCCTGTTCGGCACAGTCGGCGCCAAAATAATAGTTGCTATATTCAGCCGCAATATCCCCGGGGTTTACCCTTTCGTCCCACAGTTTTTGCGCAATGGCCACCTTGTTCAAATCCTCGTAGATCCCCTCGGAGTAGCACATCGCTCCGTCAATATAATCGCCGAGCCGATCCAACTCGTCCATAAATTTGTGCAGCGCGGGATTAGCGCCTTTGCCGCCCCACGGAATCGCATCGAACATGCTGATTTCCGAAAACAGCACGAGCGGATGACGCTTGGGCACCGTTCGTCCTGCGTCCTTCCATCTTGCGGCTTCCGCATGTCCGACAAAAATGCAGTCGAACCATGAAGCACTTAGCTTGCTGTCCTTTTCCAATTGCGTAAAGAAAGCGTCATCTTCACCTTCGCGGTGGGCTTCGAACCACCAAGCGCTCACATGGAAACGCGCATGCGGATGAAGCCGTCCGATCCTCTCGGCGAGTTCGCGGTTTAACGACATGAACGTTCCCGGCCACGGCAAACATCGCTCGCAATTACAGCCACCCGGATCGTACGGCCAGAACACGACAGAACCAACATGCTGCAGTTGTGAAAAATAGCGCTCCTTATTGTGTAAAACGAGCTTCCTGCCGTCCGGCTGCGACGGGCATATATCCGTATCCATGCCGCCAAATGCACGATCGACAGCGCGCAACGGATGGTAATCGGTATCGTTGAACGCATTGCGCGCGAGCATCGGCCTCCCCAAACCGACTTGCCCGGAGAAACCTTCGTTGGATACCGAGACGCGTGTCGTCCTCATGCCTACCTGTCCGGCATACTGCATGATCCATTCGATTCTGTCCAACATGGACTGTCCGTTCTGCAGATCGGAATAATTGGACAAGTCGAACCACGTCATCAGATCATTGACGCCCCATAGCGCCAATTCCTCCAGATACGCGGCAATTTCGCTTAGCGGAGTAAGGCAATACCAATTGCCAAAATGCGCGGCAAAATATATACCGCGCATCGCTTTATCCGGTCTGGATGTCAACTGCAACTCCGGCAAATCGCATCTCCCGTCCAGAAATCGAATTTGCCGCAGCAATTTCCCTAATCCGTAAAGCACGCCGTTAGCCTCATTCGCCGCTACATAAATGACGCGGGACGAGCCGCTATCTGGCGCGAACGTAGCACGAACCCCTCCGTTCCGAGCGAAGACGGCAAATCCAGCTCGCTGTTCGCGACCGCTTCTCGAATCGCTCCGGAGCTTGCCGGCGTGCCGACGACAATCAGGCATTCACCTTGCGCTCCCCCTGCCTCTTCTCCTTCTCCTTCTCCTTCTCCTTCGTCGCAGACGTTCGCCTCCCGCCCGCTTCGCACTCGGAATCTGTCGGCAAACATCTCCGCGGCTTTGCGTTCGAGCGGCACGGCCTGCCGGCCCAGCGCAATCGTACAGTTCATCCTGCTCCTCCCCCTTATCGTGCGAATCCGGAGTTACGCAAGCAGTGTAGCAAACCGGGCAAACGCGTTTCCATATGCATTCCGACACTTCTATATGCATTTTTATACTATTTGGGATCGGACTTGTTTTCCTTCTTATAGCTTTCCGCAGGAGGCATCGTTTGCTCGCGATACTCCTGGGGCGTCATATTCATATGTTTTTTGAAGAACCGGACAAACGACAGCGCCGAATCGTATCCGAGCTGCCCGGCGATTTCGTACACCTTGAGGTGCGTTTGCGCGAGCTGCTCTTTCGCTTTGTCCAGTCGGAGCGCGTTGATATAATCGGAGATGGCCGTTCCCGTCGTCTGGATATACAGCCGCGACAGATACGCCGGATTCAGGTTCACGATCTCGGCAAGACGGGTCATACTGAGGTCGTCGCCGAGATGCTGCCGGATATAATCGTTAAGCCAGACGACGGCTTTCGGCTTGCCCGGCTCCTTGATCTCTCTGGCGCTGCGATCCGTCAGCCGCGCTTCCCGGCCAGCGGCGGCATGTCGGCGCAACAGGGACTGCAAGGATTCGAACGCTTCCCTCAGATCGCTCCATGGGACAGACTTATCGCTCAAAATCAGGGATAGCTTGCATTCCTCGCGGCAAGCGGACTGAATCTGCTCAAGCAGGCGGAACAACGAAGCGCTCCATTGCTCCCGGACCGCTTCCGACACCTCGCCGCAAGTTCGTGCATTGAAGCCTTCTTTCGGCTGCAGCAGCCAGACCGCCTGAGATTCGCCGAAAGCGACGGAGATCGTCTCCGCCTGGCCGCTAAGCAGTCTGGCGGCCCGGTTCCGCACCGTGTCCATCTTCCGCTTTCGTTCGGACGGAGAAATCGCATCCGAAGGTTCGTCCATGCGCGCCACCAATACATATACGGGGAAGCTTGCGCTCAGGCCGACTTTCAACTCTTGCAGCCGCTCGGCAAGATGGTCCGTATCCGGATTCGCGCTTCCGCTCAGCAAATCGTGTACAAACTGCTCTTGCAGAAAGGCCAGCAGCTGTTGCTGCCGCAGCTCCGCTTCCTGAAGCAGATGCATCGTTTCATACTCGCCCTCGGTCACGGCAACAGCCTTTTCTACAGACCGTATGATGGAGGCGTCGCTGTCGAATTTCAGCAGAAAGTCGAAACCGCCGCCCGATATCGCTTCCTTCGCATACTGAAATTCATTGTAGCTCGTCAGGAAGATGACTTTGCATCTCGGCCGATGCCGCCGAATTTCCCGTAGCAACTCCATGCCGTCCATTCCGGGCATTCGGATATCCGTCAAGACAATATCGACATGAACCTGCGTAGCGATGCGCAGCGCCTCCTGGCCGGAGTAGGCCTGATACAGCTCGAGCCGCAGGTTGATTTGACTGCCGATTAGACGCGCGATCCGATCGACGATGACCGGTAAGTCATCCACGATGATCATCCGGTACATGCGAATTCCTCCTCGCTCATTTTCATCGTCAAGACGACGCATAGACCGCCAAGCTGCGATCTGGACAACGTTAATCCGCAATCCGCGCCGAACTTCAGCTGCAGCCTGCGATGAACATTGATCAACCCGGTGGATTCGTCCCGTTCGGACGAACGGACGCGAAGCATGTCCGACAAGATCAGGATTTCCTCATCCTTCAGCCCTTTCCCGTCGTCTTCCACGAAGATGCGCACATATCCGTTGTCGATCTTGCTGTGAATCCATAACGCGCCTTTGACGGAAACGAAAGCATGCTTGTAAGCATTCTCGATAATGGGCTGCACAATTAGCCTCGGCACTCTTAACGAGCAGCTTTGGTCGGCAAGCGGCTCGAATTCGACGTCAATGTTCTCTTTGTAGCAAATGATCTGAATACCCAGATAATTACGCGCATGTTCCATCTCTTCCGCCAGCGCAATATGATCCTCCGCATCGCGTGTAATGTAACGGTAGTATTGCTGTAGAAAGCGGGCAAAGCTGCGCGCTTTGCGATGCTCCTCATCTTCCATCAACCCTTCGAGAATAAAGAAGCAGTTGTACAGAAAATGCGGATTGATTTGCGCTTGAAGCCGCCTTAGCTCCGACCGCTGGGACATCATTCCCTTTTCATAGACTTCTTGAATCAGCACCTTCAACCGCGAGGTCATCTGGTTGAATCCATTAAGCAAATAGAAAAATTCATTTTTCGCTTCCGCGACATGCAGAGTAATAAAACTGCCCTGTTCGGCAAATCGGAAGGCGGACACCAGCTTGCGCAGCGGAGCATGAATCATGCGATACAGCGACAAGGAGAACAGCAGGCTGCCGACAATAGAAAAAAACAGCAGCAAATAAATTCCCGTCTCATACCGCCTCAGTTCCCCAAGCACATTCCGTTCCGGCACATATTCGACCCATGTGGTGCCGAACCGTCCGGAACTGGCGTAAGTTATCCAATAATTCAGCTTGCCGACCTTCAAGGAACGTACGCCGGACAGGTTGTTTTCCGAGTGCACAAGTGGGAATAAAGATTTGATCCGCTGCGACAGCTCCTCGTCCTTGCCGTCCGAAATACTCCAGTTTTCCGCCGGATTGGCAAGAATGAGATTACCCTGTTCCATGTTGCTCGCGCCCTGCATATTTTCAAGCATCCGCGAGGTTGAGAGTTCGACAATGATGACATAAAGCGGCTGGCGCTTGGCGACCGGATTACGCGGATAGCCCAGGCTCATGAAGATCCGGCCGTCCTTCGTCCGCATCACTCGATCAGGATTGGCGTTGCGAACGAGCCGTTCAAGCTCCTCCGCGGACAGCCCGCTTCCTTCGGAGGCCGAGAAATCCGAAATCGTTCGCCCCATGAGCGGCAAATAAATCATCGGTTCTTCCACGTACAGGCTGGAAGCTTTAAGCAGACTCAATCTCTTTTGCAGCGCGTTTACGATCTGCTGAAGATCGTAGGATTTCAGATCGGAGGAAATCCCCAGCAGCATAAGATCCCGATCCGCAATCATCTCGTACATCTGTTTCAGAATGCGATCGATTTCCCGGTCGAGCGATTGTATATAATAGCTGCCTTTGCTCATCGAAGATTTCATGATTTCGCTGCGGATGTTTTTGCCGCCCTGCTGGCTTAACAGCAGCGTCATCATATAAAAGGGCAGCAAAAAAACAAGAAACGTTAAACTCAGCTTGGTGAAAATGGAAGCGCGTCTTTTCCGGAGCAACATTGTCCCTCCACCTCGCAAAGACAGATTTAGTTTCCCGCCGATATGGATTGTTTCCCGGGAACGCCCGTCGATTGCCTGACGACAAGCTCGGGATAGAACACCGTTCTGGCCGCAAGGCTCTGTCTCTCGTTCTCGATCGCTTCCGTAAGAATATGGACCGCCCGGAAAGCTGCCTCCTTGATCGGCGGACATATCGTGGTCAGAGGGGAGAATACATATTCGGACTCTCTGATGTTGTCGTATCCGGCTATCGATAGATCTTCAGGCACTCTTATGCTATGCTCGTGCAGCGCTTTCATCGCGCCGATCGCAATGTAGTCATACGAAGCGATAATGGCCGTCGGGAGCTCGCCGGACGCGATAAGTTCCTTCATTCTCAAGTATCCGCCGAGTTCGAATCTTTCTGCTCCATCCGTTCTGACGAATTTCTCGTCGAATACAAGCTCCGAATCCGCAAGCGCTTTCCGAAAAGGCGACAGTCTCCTTTCCTTAGAAAGGGCTTCTCCAATAAAGCCGATCGACCGATGTCCAAGTTCCGCAAGATGGCGAACCAGCAACGCAATCCCATGTGCTTCGTCAATGACGACGCACTCCCGCCCGGCAATCTCGCTCACGGGATCGAAAAATATCGTCGGACAGCTAAGGTTGATTTTGCTTTTTTCGAAAAGCCCTTTGTTCCCCTTCCCGATCAAATCGGCGTACAGAATTCCGTCTACATTTCTGCCCATTAAAATGTCGAGAGTTTTCAAGCCTTTTTCCGAATCAAAACCGGTAGTCGCAATCATAAGCGCATACCCTCTGGCGCTCAGTTCGGTTTCCACATGATCGATCAATTGGGCGTAGTAATTGCTTTCCACTTCCGGAACGACCATGCCGATCAGCTTCGTCCCCTTGCCTGTAAGCGCTCTCGCAGATAAATTCGGGGTATAGTTCAGCTCTTGCACGATTTTGATGATCCTTTTTTTCACCGCTTCATTCACTTTCTTGCTTCCCGTCAACGCCCTGGATACGGTGGAAACGCTGACTCCCGCCGCTTCGGCGACTTTTTTGATGGTGACCATGTACTCCTCCTTACCGCGCTGGAGTGCCGTTGCTCGTTTGCATGCAATATTTTGGGCAAACGTTTTCCTGATTTTAATTATAAGGACCCTTTTTGATGGAAGTCAATGCTTATGGTTCCTCAGAAACACCAACGTTCTAAGCCCATCGGACTCTTTCTTCAACCAAAATATTGGAAAACGTTTGCCTAAAATTTCATTCTCTCTATTGGCGGCGCATGACCGATGCCCGAAAAGCAACCGGCGTCATGCCAGTCGCCTTGCGGAACACGTCGATGAAATGGCTGGCGCTGACATAACCAAGACCGGAAGCGATTTCCTTGACCGGCTTGTCCGATAACTCTGCCAAATCCTTTTGCGCCTGTGCGATTTTCAGTCCCCTATAATATTCATGCGTCGTAATGCCAAACTTATGCCGGAACAGCCGGTTCAGATGCTGCCGCGACATACCCTGCTCCTGCGCCAGCCGCGCGATGTCGACGGGGACTTGCACATGCCGTTTCATCCAGTCGACCGCCGCCGCGATGGGGTCCGGCTTGTCCGCGCTCCGGCCGCTCCCCGTGTTGGCCTGCATCTGCAGCAAATATTCGATGGCGATCTTGTACAGAATCGCGGAGATGCGTCCTAGCGCGAACGGATCGTCGACCTGCTCGAACACCGACATGATCTCCAGATGAAGCGCGGGGTGCGTCCGATCGTGCACGATGGCGTATGCGGCGTCGGCGCTTAACCCGCAATCCGCGTACAATTGCCCGATCAAAGCGCCCTCGAACGATACCCACGACAAATAACACATTTCGTCTTCCTTCGCATAACGATGAACGCAGCCCGGCTTGATCAGCAGCATCGTGCCCGGCGACAGTCGGTGAACGCCGTTCTCCGTATGAAACGTCCCATGACCCTGATAGCAGCAGACGAACTGGTAAAAAGGCCAGCGGTTCGGCTCGTAATCGGTGCGCGTCAGCTTCAGGTAACCGGCGTTCAGCGCAAGCAGCGGCAGCGGGAACGGATGCAGCTTCGGGGCGAAATTAACGTGCATGCTCAGCATTCCTTTCGATGTATGGGGTTTCCACCAGCATAGTACGAATTGGGGGTTATGACAATTCGCGAGATTCCTTTTGCGATATCCAGTTGCAAATCGGGCATTTACGGCGGCGGTCACCGTTTTGCATAATGAGACTGCAAACGGCACTGCAATTCGCATACGATGCACACTGGGAGGAACGGAACATGAAGGAAGCATGGGCTCGGCAATACGAGCAAGACGGGTATGTCGTCATCCAGGGATTGTTCGGCGAGGATGAGATGAAAGCGTGCAAGGAGGAGATTCGGCGCATTGTCGAACGGAAGGACGGGGCGGGCAAGGCGGACGGCTATGCCATGCACGGCGTGTTCGTCGGGTTGGCGAAGGAGAGCGAGTTGTTCCGGCGGATGGCGGTCGATACGCGTCTTGCCGAGGTGCTGAAGGCGATCATCGGAGAGCAGGCGCTGTTTTTGTCGGACAAAGTGGTAGCCAAAGATGCAAAGAAAGATTTCGCATCGCCATGGCATCAGGACTGGATGTACTGGGAGGGCAGCCATAAGCTCTCCGTCTGGATCGCGCTGGACGAGGCGACGCCGGAGAACGGCTGTCTGCGCATGATTCCCGGCTCGCATCGAACGGCGGTCAGCCACGCCCTCCATATCGACAGCCGCGAAAGCTTCGCCAGTCGGCTGCGGCCGGAGGATATCGACGAAAGCAAAGTCGTGGCGATCCCGGCGAAGGTCGGCACGGCGGTCTTTTTCCACGATTTGACGATACATGCTTCATATTCGAACGTTTCCGGCAAAGACCGCTGGGCGTTGATCAGCACCTATAAGGACGCGGCCGATCCGGATCCGGATCTCCCTTGGGCGTATCCGATTCCCGTCGTGTGACCGTCAGGGGGCGATATCCAAACGCATGGGCGGAGGAGTAAATCTGCTCCCGGAGAATAGGTCAACAAGCTGCTGTCGCGCTTCGATAGACGAACGGAGATAAGGCTGCCATTGATTATCTCAATAGCAGCCTCATCTCGTTATTTACGATCGAGCGGATAGATCGGCCGGACGATTTGCTTATAGTTAAAATGGTGCACGTCCACCGCGCAGCAGCCGGGAGTATCGACGAGAATAGACTTGGTGCAAATGTCCCCGAACGCCGTCTTCCAAGCGATTGCCGCTTTAACCGCGATGATGTGGTAGTCCTCTGCGCGCAGCCCAAGGGAAACGACATGTCCGGGATCCCAAGGTGCCGTCCTTCGTTCCGTAACAATGATCGTTAATTGATTGACTTCAATAACGGCGGTCAGCCCCATATCCGCTCTCTGACCCGTCATATAACGGCCAATGTGGGTGTACTTCCCGTCGAATAGCAACCGAATTCGTCCTCGAACGGCAACCGGATTGCCATGCAACCGGTCGCTTTTGCCGCCGATCTCGGTTTCAAACATTCCGCCGACTCCAAGCCTATGGGCAAGCTTAACCGCTTCCGGATCATAAATTACGATCAGGCTCTTAACCGAGGCGTTGATCAAATGCTCGAGCAGGAATGTCGCGTCCCCGGGAGCTCCGCCCCCGACATTATCGGAGCCTTCGACAAGGACAACCGGGCCTTTCGGCTCTTCCATGGCTAATCGCAGGGCATCCGCCGGCAGATAGGCCGGGCTTACAAGTCGCTCCCGTCGTTCCCAAGCCATGAATGAAAGCTCATTGGCCAGCTTTTGCGCAAGCGCCGAATCTCCATCCGTCGTAACGACGAAAGCCATGCCTGCAGCCGGCACGTCGCTGTATGGAAATCCTCCCGCAACCATAATGCTGAGCACGCCCGGTTCCCGCTCCATCTCGAATGCCCTTTCCATCAGTTCCACCATCGGACCCGCTTCATCGGTCAGCATCACCGGCGGCACGACCAGCATTCCCGGCCGGGCAAGCGCTTGGACGGGTGTAATTTCTCCCCGCACCGTACGTGCCAATAGCACAAGCGCTTCGACGGCTCGTTCATAAGGATCGACGTGCGGGTAAGTGTCATAGCCGGTCACGATCTGCACTTGATCCAACATCTCCTGGCTGACATTCGCATGCATATCCAACGTAATCGCGATCGGCACATGTAGTCCAACTCTCGCCCGAATGCGACGAAGGACTTCAGCCTCCATGTCGGCAATCCCTTCTGCCACCATAGCCCCATGCAGAATGACGATAATACCGTCGACTTCCGCATCAACCGTGGAAACCACCTTTTCAAGAAGCGCTTCCGCGGCTGAAGCAGACACCATAGCTGACGGCATGGCGGACAAATAAGCTCCGCATACCAGCTCCGTATTCTCGGCGGCGGCCGCGTCGATTAATCCCCCCATGCTCGTCCGCGTTCCTTTGTATCGTTCGAAGTAGGCTTCCGTCCCCTCTACCCATTCACCTTGAAAATTCTCGACTTCCGTCTTCCCTGGAGCGAATGTGTTAGTCTCGTGGAAAACGCCCGCTACTAAGAGCCTCATCCGAATCTCCCTCCGCCTTTACTTCAGTTTATTTTAACTTCAGGAGCACGTTGTCGATCGCCGAAAGCGTCTTCTCAATATCCGCTTCGCCGTGCGCAGTCGACATATACCACAATCCGTTCGGACGAACGAGCACTCCTTCATCCAGCATCAGCTCGGCGAAGCGGGCGTATTTGGCCGAATCGCGTCTATTGTAAGCGGCGAAGTCCCGGACTTCCGCTTCTTCCGTAAACATGACATTAAATACGGGACCGATTTGATTAACGATTCCCGGCACTTCGTGCTGCTTGAATAATGAACGGATGCCCTCAACCAAAGTACCGGTCAAGCCTTCCATATGGGCGAAAGCGGCCCCATTATTTTTGCGGAGCTCGCGGATCGTGGCAATCGCCGCCGCCGTGGACACGCCGTTACCATTCAAGGTTCCGAGATGGCTGACTACCCCGTCATCCACCAACTTCATAATGGCCTCCCGGCCGCCGACCGCACTAATCGCAATGCCTCCGCCGAGCGCCTTGCCTACGGTTACGAGATCGGGCGTAATGCCGAATCTCTCCTGGGCGCCGCCGATTCCGAGCCGGAATCCCGTAATGACTTCGTCCATAATCATCACGATTCCAAGCTCTTTAGTGAGATCCCGAATCAATTCCAGGTACCCATCCTCAGGAAGAATACAGCCCGAGTTGCACATAACAGGTTCGGTTATAACAGCAGCGATCTCGAAATGCCGGGTACGGAGCGTCGATTCAAGCGCAGCTTTATCGTTCCATGGCAGCAAAATGACATCGGACAAGCTGTTAGCGCTCTGTCCGTTAGTCCCCGGTGAAACCGCTGAATCATTATTGGCCGCATGGCCTTTCATATCCGCGCTCGGAAAAGAGGTGAAAATGGCGTCCGACCAGCCGTGGTAGTGACCGTGAAAACGAATAACTTTGCTCCTGCCCGTGTGAGCGCGAGCCAACCTTAACGCCAGCATGACCGCTTCGGTACCGGAGCCGCTGAGCGACACTTTGTCCGCGCAAGGCAGTACTTCGCATAACAGCTGTGCGAGTTCGATTTCCCCCTGATGCTGAACGCCATAAGTATATCCCTTGCGCATCGCTTCAAGAATGCTCTCGGTTAAGCCGTCATGCGCGTGTCCGAGAATCAATGGACCGTAAGCCAACATGTAATCAACGTACTCATTGCCGTCGACATCCCGGATGTGCGAACCTTTTCCTGAAGCTGCATAAAGCGGAACCGGCTTCATTGAAGCACGCAAAGAGCTGGCTACGCCGCCGGCAAGATAGTTGCGGGATTGCGCGAACTTTGATTTTGAAGTTTCGAATACTTTCATTTGAATTCCTCCCGTGTAGTGATTTTTTTCCATAATAACAAAGCATATATTTTATATCAAGAAAATAATTTTCTATTTATGATTTATGATGTATGCTTACAATATGAAATAAGCTGTTAGACAATTTTTGATTATTACTGTAAATTTAGCTGTATCTTATTGCCATTAAGAAATTGTTTTCACAGGAGGAATTTTTGTGGAAAACGCTGGGAAACAGGTCGCTTTTGTTAAATCTGCAGACCGTGTATTGGATATATTGGAGTTGCTTGCCGATGAACAGCATCCGCTCAATTTGGTAGAAATATCACGGAGACTGGACTTGCCGACGAGCAGCACCTATAAGATCATTCAAAACTTGCTGGAGCGGGGATACCTGGAGAGCGATAATAGCGAGAAACAGTTTCGCCTAGGCCACAAGCTGCTGGAAATCGCGACGAAATATACTCGGAACACGGATTTGATCTCCGAGTTTCAGCAAATCGCATTGAAAATAGTAGGCGACATTAACGAAGCGGTGTTCCTGTCGATCAGGGACCGGGATAAGATCCTCTACGTCTCCGAAAAGCAAAGCAGCCATCCCGTCCGGTTCGTTTCCCATATGGGAATGAAGCTTCCGATCCATTCCACTGCGATGGGTAAAGCAATGTTAAGCAAATACACCGATGACGAAATCGCCTCCATCTATTCCGATAAATCGCTGGGCAAGCTGACGGAATCGACGATCAACGATTTGGACCAGCTGCTCGAACAGATTCGGGAAGCACGCGAAAGAGGCCTCTTCTATAGCTATGGGGAAGCCGTTCAAGGCGTCCGCTGCGCGGCGGCTCCTATCTGCAATGCCAATAATGAAGCGGTAGCCGCGATCGGCATTTCCATCCCCGAGACACGGCTGACCGATGAGTTGTGGCAAAGTGCACAAGATTGGGTCAAGCAGAGCGCCAAAGAATTAAGCTTGCGGATTTATTACCATGGGATAGCTCAGAGCAACCGATTGAATGGCTAAGTTCCGGATGATTGTTGGTTAGAAGACTAAAGACGGGGAGTTAGTCGATAAAATCGAGTAATTCTGGCTCAATGGGGTGCAACGGCGGGGAGTTAGACGGAAAAACCGAGTAATTCTGGCTCAATGGGTGCAACGGCGGGGAGTTAGACGGAAAAACCGAGTAATTCTGGCTCACTGGGGTGCAACGGCGGGTAGTTAGACGGAAAAACCGTGTAATTCTGGCTCACTGGGGTGCAACGGCGGGTAGTTAGACGGAAAAACCGTGTAATTCTGGCTCAGTGGGGCGCAGTGGCGGGGAGTTAGACGGAAAAACCGTGTAATTCTGGCTCAGGGGGGCGCAGCGGCGGGGAGTTAGACGGAAAAACCGAGTAATTCTGGCTCACTGGGGTGCAAAGGCAGGGAGTTAGTCGGAAAAACCGAGTAATTCTGGCTCAATGGGGCGCAGTGGCGGGGAGTTAGACGGAAAAACCGTGTAATTCTGTCTCAGGGGGGCGCAGCGGCGGGGACTTAGTCGATAAAATCGAGTAATTCGTTTGCGACAATAAAAATGCACGCGGCGATCTTCTCGCTGCGTGCATTTTTCACTATTTCGATTCGAAAGCCAAAGCCTCCATGATCGTCCCCGCCGTCTCTTCAATCGCCCGTTCCGTGACATCTACGACAATGCAACCTAGCTGCCGGAAGATAGATTGGGCATATTCCAATTCTTCGACAATACGTTCCAATGAAGCGTAGGTGACTCCGGAGGGCAGCCCCATCGCTTTCAAGCGTTCCGTTCGAATATTAACCAAGCTTTCCGCTCTCATAGTCAACCCAATGAATCTGCAGTCCTTCAATTCGGACAGAGCCATAGGCGGCTTGACTTCCGGAACGATCGGATAGTTGGCCACTTTGTAGCCTTTATGCGCCAAGAAGATGCTTAACGGTGTCTTGGACGTTCTCGAGACGCCAAGCAATACAAGATCCGCTTGTTTCCAGGAAGCCGAGTCCTGCCCATCGTCGCATTTTACCGTGAATTCAACGGCTTCTACCCTTTTGAAATACTCCCGATCCAATTGGTGAAGAAGGCCGGGCTTTTGTTTCGGAGAAAAGTTGAACGTATGTATAAAAGCTTCCATCACAGGTCCCATAACGTCCACGGCAAACACTTTTAAACGGACGGCCTCTTGCCGGATCATCTCTCTCAATTCGGGAAGAACAAGCGTGTACACGACAAAACTGCCGATTCGTGCGGCCTCTTCCATGATTTTACGAATCTCTTCTTCTGATTTGATATGGGCCCAACGCCTAATGTTCACGTTCTCGGTATCGAATTGTCGAACCGTCGCGCGAACGACAGCCTCCGCGGTTTCCCCTACTGAATCGGAGCAAACAAAGATGGTGTTTATTTGTTCATTCAACCTGTATTCCCCCTATAAATCGCCCGCAGTCGCATCGAACAGCAACTTCGTTATGGTTGTTTTCGTTATTCTGCCGATCACTTCTACTTTGGGCGGACCTTCCGATGGATCGATAGGGTGTACGACAGGCAAAGCATCCACTTGGTGTGAAATCATTTTGCGTATCGCCTCGCGGACCGTGTCGTCAGGGGATACCGTGACGATGTTGGGATAACGGGTCATCACCATATTAAGCATAACGGAAGAAGCCTGGGCGTTGCCCAGCGTCACCTTCAGCAAATCCTTTCGCGAGACGATACCAGCCAGCGCGCCGGATGCGTCAATGACGATAAGACTTCCTACATTTTCGAGAAAAAGAGTGACGACCGCATCGCTTACGGTCGCCGTTTCCCGAAGAACCACGGGGATACCCATCACTTCATGGACAAGTCGCTGCGTAATTTGGGTAACCTCGGAATTCTGTTTCATCACGGTATTACCGATAAAATAACCGACTTTAGGCTTCGCATCGATATAACCCAACATCACAAGCAATACCAAATCGGACCGGATGGTGGGCCGGCTTAATCCGAGAAATTCAGCGATTTGTTCTCCTGTAATCGGAGCGCGTTTCTGGACCAATTCGATGATATCCAATTGGCGGGATGATAGTTCGATCGTTGTCCCCTCCCATTGAGTTGTACATCTTCCACCATTGTAACCGATCCGATTGATGGATCACACTGCTTTTGCTTCCGTTTGCTTCTCCGCCGGGCTCTTCTGTTCGATCGCGGCTTGGGCGGCGGCTATTCTAGCCATCGGAATCCGATACGGAGAACAACTGACATAATCCAATCCGGTTTGATGGCAGAAAGCGATGGAATCCTTATCCCCTCCATGCTCTCCGCAAATCCCCGTTTTCAACGTCGGCTTCAAAGCGCGTCCTGCCGTTACTGCAAGCTCGATTAATTGTCCTACCCCTTCCGAGTCTAGCACTTGGAACGGATTATGAGGAAGAAGTTTTTTGTCCAGATAATGCGATAAAAATTTACCTTCGGCATCGTCCCTGCTGTAGCCGAAAGTCATTTGCGTCAAATCATTCGTCCCGAACGAGAAAAAGTCCGCATGGGCCGCGATTTGCCGAGCTGTAAGAGCGGCGCGCGGCACTTCGATCATCGTCCCAACCTTATACTTGTTTTCCCCATTTTTATCAGCGCTGAGCACTTGTTCGGCCACGTCATCGACGAGTTCCCGCAATATTCTCAACTCGCTCGCATCTCCGACAAGAGGGATCATAATTTCCGGATGTACGGCAACTCCCTCATCCATGCACACAGACGCGGCCTTGAAAATAGCTTCGATTTGCATATCGTAGATTTCCGGATAAACGATACCCAATCTGCAGCCCCTCTGACCCAGCATCGGATTCGATTCATGCAGGGCATTAACTTTGCGGATCATTTGCTGCAGTTGCGCCTTTTCCTCTTCAGAATCCGTGCTCTGAAGCTTCTGTTGTAACTCGTTCGCATTGGGCAGGAATTCGTGCAAAGGCGGATCGAGCAGCCGAATGGTGACGGGAAGCCCATCCATCGCTCTAAAAATACCCTCGAAATCGAATTGCTGCATAGGCAAGAGCTGATCCAACGCTGCCTTGCGTTCTTCCAGGGAGTCGGCCATGATCATTCGCTGCATGACCGCCAAACGAGATGGAGCGAAGAACATATGCTCCGTCCGGCACAACCCGATTCCCTCCGCTCCAAAGCCGCGTGCGATTTCCGCGTCTTCGGGATTATCCGCATTGGCGTAAACTCGTAATTTGCGGGTTTGATCGGCCCACTGCAAAATCTGGAGAAGCTCGTTCGTCACGGTTGCTTCTTTCAAGGGGACGGCACCTCGGATGACTCTTCCGCTCACCCCATCCAAAGTAATCCAGTCTCCCTCCTCTATGATTCGTTCACCTGCGAACATCCGCCTAGCTTGCAAATCAATGCGCACGCCTTCACAACCGCAAACGCACGGCTTGCCCATTCCCCGTGCCACAACCGCAGCGTGACTAGTCATTCCTCCGCGGCTGGTAAGAACGCCTTCCGCTGCAAGTACGCCATGAATATCTTCCGGTGTCGTTTCGGAGCGAACGAGGATCACCTGTTTACCTGATTTATGCCATTCTTCGGCGGTATCCGCATCGAACGCGACGACACCGATCGCGGCACCCGGGGAAGCCGGCAGTCCTACCGCTAACACGTCAGTAACCGCACTTTCATCGATTCCCCTATGAAGCAATTGGTCGAGATGGGACACTTCGATTCTTTGCAAAGCGTCCTCCCGGCTAATCACGCCTTCCAAGACGAGGTCGACGGCCATTTTTAATGCCGCTTGGGCGTTGCGTTTTCCATTTCTCGTTTGGAGCACGTACAGCTTCCCGTTTTCAACCGTGAACTCGATATCCTGCATATCCTTGTAATGCTGTTCCAATTGCTTGCACACTCGCTCAAGCTGGTCATATATTTCAGGCAGTTTATCGTTCAGCGTTTCAATGGTTTGCGGGGTTCTCACGCCTGCAACGACATCCTCGCCTTGAGCATTGATGAGATATTCGCCGAACAAAGCATTTTCACCTGACGAAGGATTCCTCGTAAATACGACGCCGGTACCGCAATCGTCCCCCATGTTGCCGAATACCATGCTTTGCACATTAACGGCGGTTCCTTGTTCATCCGGAATTCGATTGATTTTGCGGTATACTTGCGCCCTATGGTTATGCCATGATTTGAAAACGGCTTCCACGGCCAATTTGAGCTGGTCATACACATTTTGCGGGAAATCGACTCCGGAATATGCCTTTACGCAAAGCTTGTATTCGGCAATGAGTTGTCGCCAACCATCCGCCGTAACCTCTTGGTCCTGCCCGACGCCGAGATTTTTTTTCAGACGAATCAAGAGACGCTCGAAATTAAAAGCCTCAATACCCATAACGACGCTGCCGAACATCTGGATCAACCGCCGGTAACAGTCATAAGCGAAACGGTCATTATTGGTTAATGCCACTAATCCTTTTACCGTCTCATCGTTTAATCCGAGATTTAGAATCGTATCCATCATACCGGGCATCGAGGTTATGGATCCCGATCGAACGGATACTAGGAGAGGATGGGACGGGTCGCCGAATATTTGACCCTTTTCTCTTTCAAGCTGCTTCAGCCCAAGTTGAATTTGTTGTTGAAGATCTTCGGATATACGATTGCCTGCTTTAAAGAAAGCATGACATGCATCGGTCGTAATGGTGAAACCGGGAGGAACCGGCAAACCCGTTCGAGTCATTTCCGCTAAATTCGCACCCTTTCCTCCCAACAAAGCTTTCATTTTCGCATTTCCTTCGATAAAAGAATAGACCATTTTCAACGTCATTTCATATCGCCCTCTCTGGTTTTACTTACGCACTGCTCTTTATGGCAAACCACATAAAACTTTTTCAGGCGATTCGTCGGCAAAGTATAAAGGACTTCGTTGCATACTTTGCAAATAACCATCCCCAACTCGTTCTTCGTATTCACGCTGTCGTGGTTACGCATGGTTCTCCCCCTTTGAGAAGCCGTCTTTCAACTTCGGCAATCAAGCGAGCGGCATCGATGACTCGACTGGCATAAGCCCATTCATTGTCATACCAAGCTAATATTTTCACCTGATCCTCATGCGTCATAATGCTTAACCCATCAACAACGGCCGATTTATCGTTACCGATATAATCCGAAGAAACCAACGGCAGCTCGTTATAATCGATGTAAGCTCCCAACTTTCCAGTAATCGCGGTTTGAAAAGCTTTTTTTACATCTGCGGCCTGTACGGGACTCGTTAAAACGAGCTGCAAATCCAGCAGTGAGACGTCTTGGGTCGGAACGCGCACGGAAATTCCTTTAATACGCGGAGCCAGTCCCGGAAGAACATCGATTAAAGACTTGCTCACTCCCGTAGAAGTCGGGATGATGGAACTCGCGCAAGAACGGGCGCGCCGCAAATCCTTATGCGGATTATCCATATGGTTCTGGTCGTTGGTATACGCGTGCACCGCCGTCATCCATCCCTGTTTTACCCCGAAAGCTCGATCCATAATTTTGAGAACCGGGGCCAAACAGTTCGTAGTGCAAGAGGCGGCAGAAAGCAGGCGATGCTTCGACGGATCATATCCATCCTCATTAACCCCCATCACGATTGTCAGATCGACATCTTTTCCCGGTGCTGTTATAAGCACTCTTTGGGCTCCGGCTGACAGGTGTTTCTCCATCGCAAGACGGTTGTTAAATTTTCCCGTCGAGTCTATGACGAGTTCAACGCCATGCGCCTGCCAAGGAATTAAGCTTGGATCTTTCTCCGAAACGATGGATATACGATTGCCGTTGATCATTAATTGGCCTTTATCGACCTCGATTTCCGCATCCCATTTGCCATGAACTGTATCGTATTGAAGCAAATGTGCCAGCGTTTCCACCGGACTAGTCGTATTAATGACCGTTAATTCAAAATCTCGCGACTTTAGCGACAAGGCTTTACGTATGCATAACCTGCCTATTCGTCCTGTTCCACTAAGACCGACTCGCACTCGCTCATCCTCCCGCATATGTTATGTCATAATTATATTTATGAGTCATAAATAATGCAATAGTTAACTAATAAAGATTATTTATAACTCACATTAAAATTAAAAATTGATTTATGAGTAATAAAAGTTGGGACAAAAAGAAACCCTCATTTATTAAAAATGGTGGTGACGATCGACTAATAGAGTTCGCACCGATGGAGCACAGCTGACTCGATTCGCGAGGGCACTTTTTTGGCCTTCGCACCGACTGAACATCGCCAACCTGCTCCGCGAGGGCACTTTCTTGGCCTTCGCACCGACTGAACACCGCCAACCTGCTCCGCGAGGGCACTTTCTTGGCCTTCGCTCCGACTGAACACCGCCAACACGCTTCGCGAGGGCACTTTCTTGGCCTTCGCTCCGGCCGAGCACCGCCAACCTGCTCCGCTATACGTTAACAAACATAGTAAAAGCTGCCCCTTTGATCTTTTCAGACCAAAGGGACAGCCTCCTTTTCACGCTATTTGATTACCGATGATTTACGATCCTCGCCTTCACGGATCTTGCATAGGTCGTTGGCGTCATTCCCGTTGAACGCTTGAAATGACGCGAAAAATAATGAATACTGCTATATCCAAGCTTTTCGGCAATCTCGGTATAATTGTATTTCTCCTCGCGGATCAATGTTTTGGCCTTTTCGATTTTTAATTGATTAAAGTACTCCATGACCCCATGTCCGGTACTCATCTTAAATGTCCGCAGAAGCTGCGAACGGCCCACCGTAAAGTTGTTGTAAATGTCTTTGAGAGTCAGGCTTTTGTGAAGCGTTCGATTCATAAACTCGATGATCTGCTTGGTCAGATCGGAATCCTTCTTTTCATTCATCGTGGACGCCAGCTTGGAGAGAGTGTCGGTTGTTCTTAACCTGCGCACAAAATGAATCAACAGCGTCTCTAAATACAGCTTGACCAACTGCTGGCTTCCGAATAACGAGTTTTTCTTGATATGCATTTCCTTCTTATAGGGTTTATCGAGACGCGGCGTCAGCGCATTATACCCCTCGTTAACTAATTGCGTGAGCAATCTTCTCTCCTGCTCATCTACGCTGAATCTTCTGTTCTCGAATGTTTTCATAGCTTCCGAGTCGCAGTCAAAAGTAATAATGATCAAATTAGGCGGGAATTTGGCATTCGAATTGCCGGAATGAAATTCATTCGGTTTATAGAAGACGATTTCTCCTTGCTTGACGGAAAATGCACCGCTGTCCGATCGGACATCTATTTCTCCCTTATCGACATAGACAAACTCCCAAAAATTATGTTTCTCCCCTTTGGTAACATAGGATCCGGGCAATTCATAGTAGTGAAAAGTAATAATTTGGTTAATGACGATCTCTTCGTTAAGTGTTACTCGTTTGTAGGCCATCCGGATCGTCTCCCTTAACGCGAAAGTATAAAAAAATCGGAAAGAATGACAAAGATCGATACCCTGCGTTGCCCTTATTATAATAAATAACTCCGCGAAATTACACAGAAGATGGGCTCGACCAATAAATAAGGAAGGAGCTGCTTTCTGTTCGTTATTAACCCGTGTTGAATACGAGGTACGAATAACTTGAATGGAGGAAATTGAACACTCCCGCCACCTGCGTTGTTGTGCTGAGGTGGGGGATTCTTGGGTAATCGCACCTATCGGTTCGAACTTGACCAAGCGATCCCTGTTTGCCTTTCTTTTCGCGATTATCGCCGTCCGAAACTTCCGCCTGCTCTTACTCGCAAAGTTTGACAGCCCAACTTCGTTCAATCATAATGAAGTAAATAAAGTCGGGGAAGCACCTCACAAAGTTAAACACAAGACGTGTTTCTTTGCCGGGGTGCTATTTTTTTTGAAAAGGAGACCATGAGAATGAAAAAGAAGACTTTCGATGAGGTCATGAAGGAGTCATCCGTTACTTACGAGATTTATGCCAATATGATCGACGACGGCAATCGCTATGAGATCTCGGACGGCGTATTGGAGCTTATGAGCCCTTCTCCTTCATTTACGCATCAAACATTGTGTGCTGAGTTGTTATTTAAACTCAACTCTAGTTGTCGAGACGAATTTATTATTGTTCCTTCACCAATCGATGTCATCTTGTCCGATACGGAGGTTCGACAGCCCGATCTCGCTATGATCCATCGCAGCAGAATATCCATCATTAGCAATAGAGGAATTAACGGCGCTCCTGATCTTGTAGCGGAGATTACCTCCGAGCATTCACGCAGACGGGATAAAGTGAAAAAGCGCATCGTCTATGCCAAGTACAACGTTCCTGAATACTGGATCATAGACCTCTCCAACTTCACTTTGGAGCAATACGTACTGGATGGAGACCGCTACGAGTTGATCGAGGTTTACGCCGGAGAAGAAACGATCCACTCCAAGACAGTTCCCTGTGCCTCATTCAGCATGAATGAGATCGTTCAAAGCCTGCCAGTTCAGCCGGAGATGCTTGACTAGCATTCGCGCGTCAATTTATTGCTGTCGAAGTATCAAAAATGCACGCGGCAATAGGATCTCCGCGTGCATTTACAAGTCTATCCTATTCGCCTACTTCAATTGCTTTTACGAGCCTTCCTCACCTGGTTCTCAGAATTTTGCAGAATTTGCTCGCCATAATAATCATGGACCAAGCGAGCCTGCGATCCGATCCCTCATTCCGCAGACCGATTGCTCATTCGTAATATCCGCCTGAACAGTAACAGCCTTTACATAATTGGCTGCTTCTTTTTTATATATCGATTATGATTTTACGCTTCCTCAATAAATCTCGCTTAAACCGAGTCCTCTTAAATCGGCTATCGTGCCGACATTCTCGGCATCGTACAATTTCCAGATCACCTTCAAGCCCTGCAGGCTGATATCTCCACTCGTAAGCGGCAGCTTCCGGTCGCGGACGCATTCGAGAAAATGCATAATCTCGAACTGCGTTTGTTTGCCCGCTTCCTTCTCTTCCATCAGGATTTGCACATCGGAGGTCGTATCCGTCGAAGCCCGTTCCTCTTTCATTTGCGAATGCAGATAGAGCCTGCCTTCCGCACGGTTATATTCCAGCATCCCTTCGGTGCAGTGGATATGGATGCTATATCCTAGGCGGCTGCCGCGAGCGCCCCATGTTCCCATATGATAGCCGAGAACCCGGTTCTCGAATTCGATGACGACGTTGCTTGTACCTTCTTTCTCCATCCAAGGCGTGCCTAAGTTGGTGCCGAAATGAGTGCCTTTAATCGGCTTGCCCAGAAACCAGAGCATCAAGTCAACATAATGGCAGCCATGGCTGAAAAACTGCCCGCCACCCAAACTTTTGGCTTTCGTAGCCCAATGCCCCTCCGGGGGATGGGTTAGCTGTTCTGTCCAAACCGACATTTGGAACACGTCACCATAGGTTTTAGCCTCGATTAGCTCCTTCATTTTTCGCACGATCGGCCAGAACCGGACAGGATACGCGGTCATAAGCGTTAAATTCCGTTCATTGGATACCCGTATCAGTTCCTCGCACTCTTCCTTTGTATTGGCCAAAGGCTTCTCCATCAGAACGTGTTTGTCCGCTTCAAGACATGCGATGCCAACCTCATAGTGCAAATCATGGGGCAACGCGATTAATACAGCATCCACATGATCAAGCAGATCACGATAATCCGCTACGGCGATCGCGTTAGGCAGCTTTACTTGCAACAAGTTTGCTTGTTTAATATCGATATCGCATACCGCGGTAACTTCCATCACTTCCGTTAGCTCCAGTAGCCCGTTAATATGTGCTTCCGCCGTCATACCGCCGCAGCCGACAATTCCCATACGTAATTTAGTCATTGATCTCTCTCCCACTGTCGTTAAAATTGTATTTATAAACCCATCATACGACCTTACCGGCGAATGATATTTATCAGACGTTCCGTATTTTTTGCACAATCGTGTTGCATTTTCGTCTCAACATTGACGTAATTTGGGCATGGTTATATAAGCCGGATTATGCGTCAATCCGGCCTTTGTCCAATTGCTATCGGCAATTACTTAAACATACCGCTCTACGATTTCCGCAATTTTCTCCGGCTTCCCGCTTTTCAAAGATTCAATCGCTTGCAACACCATCAGCGTTGAATATAAACCGTCAATATGATCGATTGGCGGAGGCGTATCCTCGACCAGGCACTTCTCGAACGCCCGGTTTTCTTCCAGAAATCCGGATTCAGATCCCTCGTAAACTACCGTCTCTTTTCCGTCTTCTGCATACGTTAACTTGGTCAAGCGCTCGGAGATCGTAATGGATTTATGCTCGGCAAACAGCTGCATGAAAAATTTACTCGTTACCGGAGGACAATTGCAGTCTCCTTGAATGAGAGTTCCTGCCGCACCGTTGTTAAAGCGGAATACGGCCGTCAGATTGTCGATAACGCCGCTCTGCTGATAATAATTCCCTCCAGCCGCGTACACTTCTTTAGGGTTGCTTCCGGCTACGAAACGCAAGACATCGGTTGAATGACATCCCTGGCTTAACACGTTCCCTCCGCCCTTCACCGGATCGTTAGGCCATATCCCTTCTCCCCAGCGGCTGTCCATCATTTGCATAACGACCATAATCGGCTGCGGAATCAATTCCTTCGCTTTCCAGAGCATGTTGTAATATCGCATTTTGTACGCCGTAAACAGCTTTTTGCCTGTCGCTTTAACCGTCTCGCCGATACGAACGCAATCCTCAACCGTCATAGCCATCGGCTTCTCCACCAGAACATGCTTGCCCGCTTGCAAAGCGCGAATACATAAATCCGCATGCGTATCGTGTTGCGTAGTAACGTATATAACGTCGATCTCCGAATCTCCGAGCAGTTCTTCCACATCCGTCGTAGCCAGCTTACCGCCGAATTGCTCCAGAAGCTTCTCCGCGCTTGGCTTATAGACGTCGCAATAAGAGACCGTCTCCATATGCTCAAGCTCTTTAATGCAATCCGCATGCGTCCTGCCTAATGCGCCGCAACCGATAATTCCGACCTTAAACGAACTCAAAAGGATCATCTCCCTTGCCTTCTATTGTTGATGCAATCTAGATCGTGCCATATAATCGTCCAATTTCTCGATTTCAAACTCGCGAACGAGATCCTCCGTCGAAAACTCCTCCGTCTCGCTGGACAGAAGAACCGAGCCCACGTAACCGGGGTCCGTAACCCGGACTTTCTTGCCATACTTCTGCCTAATCGCTTCAAGCTTGCCGCGGTTATAATCCAAATGAACAACGGCGCAGTCCAAATTAATCGTCGCGCTGACGAAATCATAATAACTGGACGTTGAGCTCACCACTTGCCCTACGGGGGACACGATCGAGCTCGGCAGTCCTCCCGCTATCGCTCCTACAAAATGAGCCCGGCAAGAATACGCCCAATATTGCTGCATGAAACCGCCGTGAAACATCGATGGAAACAAGATCAGATCCGGATTCTCACGGACATATTTCAATCTCAGCTCGTCGAAATTCAGATCGAAGCATATGGCGAACGCCACGCGACCGAAATCGCATTCGATAACGGGCGTTTCTTTTCCGCATTGGATCTGGTTTTCATCGATTTCAATGATGACAGGATGGTTCTTGTTATAGACGCCCGCCACATCACCATTCCGGTCTAACAACTGAACGGAATTCCACCACTTGTCATCCGAGTCAAGCCGAATAGAGGGATAAGCAATGTAACAGCTGTTCTGCTTAGCGATTAAAGACAAAGCATCCCTTATTCGCTCGCCGCGAGCACGATAGTAATTCTGTAGGGCATCTTCCGCTAATCCCGAAGGCATATCGCAGCACTCCGGCAGCACGATCAGATCCGGCTGATCCGGCAGCACCTGCCCGATCCGTTGCGTAAGGTAACGCTCAATTTGCTGGATGCTTGCCTCCACATCCGCTTCCGACTCCACAACCCCATAGTGGAAATTAAACGTGCTTATCGTCACATTTTTCAAGGTATTCACCCTTCCTTAGGCTTTAACCGCCCCGGCGGACAACCCTTTAATGTAATATTTCTGCAGGAAGCCAAAACAAAGCAAAATCGGAACGATCGAGATTAACGACCCCGCCATCAGAACGTTCCATTGCCGGAATACGCCCGAATCCAGCAGTATCACCCCGATCGGCAACGTAAACAAGCTTTGATCGCTGAGAATGACCATCGGAAGAATCAAGCTGTTCCATGAGCCTAGAAAATTAATCGCGGTAAGCGTCGCAAGGATGGGAATCGAGAGCGGCAGGTAGATTTGGAACAAGGTGCGCATAATGCCCGCTCCTTCCATCTTGGCCGATTCGAACAATTCATGCGGTATGCTGCGAAAATAATTGCGGAACAGGAAAATCGCCATCGGTGCCGCGCCATTAATGGAAGGTAGAATCAAGCCGATGTACGTATTCAGAATGCCTAAATAATTTTCCGTCAAATAGAGCGGCACCATAACCGTAATTCCAGGGACGAACATCATCCCTAGAAAGAGAATGAACAGAGCATTGTTTCCCGGAAAACGCAGCTTTGCAAAGGCGAAAGCCGCCATCGAATAAAGCACGTTAATGCCGATAAGCGTCGATAACGTCACAATGACGCTGTTCCAGAAGTAGGAGAAGAAATTCAACCGGTTCCACACTTCCGCGTAGGTTTCCCAATGCCATTTTCCTTGCGGGAACAACGAGAAAGTGCTCATGACATCCATCGGAGCTTTCAGCGAAGCACCGACCATCCATAACAAAGGATAAAGACAGAGGACGCTCCACAGCAGAAGAATGCAATAAAGAGCAGCCGTCTTAGCTCTAGTCAATGCGATTCCCTCCCGCTCTTATCCCCGAATAACTTCAAGCTAAGCAATGACAAGATAAACGTCAGCATGAACATCGTCCAGCCCATTGCGTTCGCGACGCCCATATCCCCGTCCTGGAAAAATGCCTGTTGATAGACAAGCACGTTAACGACTTGAGTTGCGCCAGCCGGCCCGCCTTTGGTCATCACCCAGATTTGATCGAATACTTGCAGCGCCACGTTCAGATTCATGATGATCACGATAACCGTTATCGGTTTCAGAATCGGCCAAGTAATTCGGGTCAGCTTCTGCCAAGCGTTAGCGCCGTCAATCTCGGCGGCTTCATACAAGTGCGTGTCCACGGCTTGCAGTCCTGCAAAAAACAGGATCAGGCTATGCGGAAGCGCGCCCCATACGATGGTAATGATAATCGCCGGTAAAGCGGTATGAATTTCCCCGATCCACCCGTTCTTCGCTATCCATGAATCAAGACCGAAGGACGCCAACAATTGGTTGATTGAGCCTGTCGGATCATATAAGCCTTGCCAAACGTAATAGATCGCTACGGAAGAGGTGACCATCGGCAGCAGGTATATCGTCCGAAACAGACGTACGCCCCTTGTCGCTTTCTCCAACAACACCGCGATAATCAGCGCTAGAGGAATGACGATAACAACCATCGCAAACGCAATCCACATATTGTTGACGATCGCTTGTCGGAAAAATCCCGATAGAATGTAGTTGCCGCCCAACAAAAAATCTTTGAAATTATCCAATCCGGCAAACTTGGCGTTCCAGATTAGCTGTCCCTGCGGCAAACTAAAGAAAGAAAGCACGATTGAAAAAAGAACAGTAAATAAACCAATGACGATAAACAACCCTACAGCCGGAGCAATCAGTAAATACCCTGCCAGCGCTTCCCGCCTCGCGGCTTTCCGATAATTCATCCGTTCCTCCCATCCGCAAGACAGAAAAGAAGGGGCGCACCCCCTCTTTTCTTCTTGATCCATTTGCGTTATGGATATTTCTTAAGGATTTGCTTTTTTGTAAGCCGCCGCAGCTTTATCGTATTCGGCTGCCGCGTCTTCAGCCGTACTCGTTCCGAGCATCACCTTGACCATACCCGTGCTGAGAACCTTCCAGTCTTCCTTGAAAACCTGCTGCCAGATCGCCGGATTCTCTGACCACCAGTTGCTCTCGCTGCTGAGCGATGAAGCCATGGCTTGAATGGAAGAGTTAAGCTTGCTTCCGTCTTTGATCTGCACCGACGGTAAATCGTATGCATTGTTGGCGTACAGAACTTGGCCTTCTTCCGAAGTCAGGAATTTAACGAATTCGATTGCCGCTTCCTTGCTCGGTCCTTCATTGTTGACAACCAATTGCACAAGCGGGAACGGGGATACTTTCGCATCCGGGACGACTGAATCTTTGAAAGCAGGTACCCTGAAGCTGAATACGTCATCCGCATTCATACCGATTGCGGTAAGGTTGGCATAAGTGAACGTGCCTCCCAGACTGAACGCCGCTTTGCCTTGAGCGAACGCTTGATCCGCCGGATCGATATCCAATGAAGCCGCGCCGGGCAGCAACAAACCGTCCTTCGTTAAATCCTCGATGAATTTCAACGCCCATATATGCTTTGGATCGGACAGCTTTTCTTCCCTATTCATGAACTTCGTGAAAGACTCTTCGCCGTTTTTCATATAATCGACCAGATTGACGAACCATGCATTGTAGACGCCGCCAACGTTGCCGGCGAATACGAATCCCGGAGTACCCGTTTTTTCCTTCACCGTTTTCATCATGGATACCCATTCTTCGAACGTAGCTGGCTCTTTTGCTTCCAAGCCAGCCTGCTCTACGATCTTTTTGTTTCCGTAAATCATATAGAACGCGCCTACGTCGATGGGAATACCATAGACTTGACCAGGCTTTGTGGCTTTTTGCCAATCGCTGGCTTTTTCGTCCTTTGCCCATGCGTCGATATTGGCCTGAGCAACCGTGACTCCGGACAGTGCAGCCGGAAGAAATCCTTTCTTCCATGCCTCATCCTTGCTTAGCTCGCCGCTCCATTCGTAAGCCTTGCCGTCGAATGCGCGGTAAGCGGGAGAGGCATCCGTCGCCCAAATATCCGGCAAGCTTGCTGCTGCCGCGGAAGCAATGAGCTTCTGGCTATACGCCGCATCAGGAGTTGTCGTTTGCGTTTCGACTGTAATACCGGTCTTTTGTTTGAACGCTTCGGCTACCGCCTTGAAGCCGGGATCGAACGAAACTTTCCAATGCGATAAAGTCAGCTTTACATCGCTTTTGGGTGAAGCGCTTTCGCTTTGCTCGCTCGAAGACTCGGAAGACGTGGACGTGCTGCTTGGCGAGGATGCGCCGTTGTTTCCATTATCCGAGTTTTTGCTTCCGCAGGCGGCAAGTGCGAACACCAAGGAAAGACTTGCAATGATTGCGAACATTTTACCGCGTAGATTTGCTTTGTTCATGACTTGACACCCTCCAAGTTTAGTTTGGACTTCGCATAGCCGTTTCTTTCTATCTCAAATCATATCGCTTAATCACATTGCTAGCTTTATCAATACTTCCGTTTTTTTTGCACTATCGTGTCAAGGAAAGGACGGCAAATCTCTATTCAAGACGGCCGTTTAAATCATCATTTAGCGATGTTTTGCATCGCAAATCTGAATAAGAGGTCTTCTGAACGGGTATTAGCGATGTTATTCATCGTAATAGAACATGTGCGTAAATGGAGAGCCATAAACAAATAAGCGATCTTCCAACTTACAGAAGACCGCTCGTTTATGCTTTTTACATACTTATCTATTTGGATACAAGGAACCCAAGGTAGGACTGTGAGCCAGCTCCGATGAATGCTCCCCTCTTTCTACGCTCACTTTTCTGAAGGAAATATTAAAGCTTTGTACTGTTTGGAAAAAGCCTTCCCGTCATACCCCGCATAGTCCGACGGAATCTCATTCAACCGAACAGGCTTCCCTCCCCGTTCGACCGACAGCTTTGCGGCAATTGCCGCCATTTCCGCCTCAGCGAGCTCTTCGAACGGCAAAGGCGCCGGCGCTTCCCCGGCCAGGTACGGAAGTACGGTTTCCAGCAGCGCTTGATATAACCGACTATTATCCACGCTGATATAATCCACTTGTTTTTGCGTAACTAGAGTCGCGTAGAAGGGCAAATACCCAGCCGTTTTCCCGATGCTTACGGTCCCCTGCCTGCCGTCCTTCCAAGTCAACTCGATCTGCCGCTGCACGTTTTCCCCCAGATAACGCACGGATTCGATACCCGGTCCGAGCAATCCGTGGAGCATCGTATAGGCATGGACGCCGTAGTTGAATTCATCTACCGCGCAGCCGACAAGACCATATACCCATTCCTCGGCAGCGATTTTCCGTTCTTTCCACTCCCTAACCTCGTTGCAATAACGCAACGCCGATCCCCCGGTAATGACGGCACCCTGCTTCGCCCAACCGATCATCTTCTGCAAATCGCCAACATTCCCGGTCATCGGCTTGTCGATGAATACGGCTTTACCCGCATCCACGAAAGGTTGCGCATGATGTACGTGCAAATCCCAATTGCAGCTGTGAATGAATACCGCATCTACTCGGCCAACCAATTCCTCCAAAGACTCACAAGCGTGTTCAATCTGATGCTCTCTGGCAAACGTTTCGGCATATCCGGGCGGATAGACCGTCCCGCTATCGAACACTCCGGTCACTTCATGTCCCAAGCCGCGGATCAGGGGGACAAAACTGCCGGGGTGGGAAGTATCCAAGTCCACAAGACCGATTCTTAGTGATTTCATTCCGGTCGACCTCCTTCGTCGTACAATAATTTTTCATAATGACGGCTTATCTCGAGTGCTCCTCCGGAAGCGGCAAAAAAACTCTCGTCCAACCTAAAGATGCCTTCAACAGCTTCGGTCCAAGCAACTCCCGCATAAGGATGCCAGCTTTGCATCTGTTCCCAATTACGGTAGTTCTGACGTCCGTTCATTTCAATCGCGCCGATCTTTAATTCCGGCAAAGGGGACAGATAGGAAGCCAACGTTTTGTTCCAATCCGCCAGAACAGGGTTCGCGGTCAGATCGGCGCAAAAGCAAGGCACGCCCCGTTCGCGCGCAAGCTTCGCCACCTTCAGGCTTACGCTCATCGTTTTGGCGACAGGCTTAAGCGCAATGGCACCGTAGCCCATATCGATTCTCTCCCTTGCATCCCGTTCGTCGTGCACGCTTTCGTCGGCTGCGAATCGGACCGGCACATCTGATACGTCGATCGCATTCGCCTCGTCGAACGGTTCCTCGAGCAACACGATCCGATCCAAAGCGCCGATCCGATCCACATGGTCTAGAAAACGCAGCATGCGCTCCTTCCCGTCGTATCTGCCGTTCGCATCCAGATAATAAGCGATTTTCCCGTTCTGGGTGTATGCTGTTTCATATCGCGATGCAATGGCATGAATTTGCGACAATCGTTGTTGGTCCCATGCCAGCATCTTCGCTTGGTCGCCATCACCGTCAGGGTCGGCTCCGATTTTGATTTTGAGGAGAAAATAACCTTCGTCCAAAATCTGCCCGATCGACTCCTCAGATAAACCATAGCCAACGACCGGGATGCTAGCCAACTCCCGCTGTCGTTCCGACAAAGCGGATCGATACGCATCCGGCACCAACTCCTCGAAGCTCTTGCCTTTCCCTCTGCTATACAATCCCCACGCGGCATGATCCACGGTAACGAGCGCGTTGAGCGCAAATGTGCTGCGAAGATCGGAAATTCCGATGGATTTCCGGCCATGTTCATACACATCCGGAAACAATCGGTCCAGAAGCTCGATTGGTGTGTCAAATTCGGCATTTTCCGCGAGCGTCAATGCGTATTCGGTCAAATCGGCCATTAGCCTGTTCCCGGAAGCTTCCCCGTAACGCACGAATACCCGAGGGTCAGACCATAACACGCTTTGTACGCCAACCCCGATACCCAAAGCTCCGTCTTGCGCTCGGAGACCGGCGACAGACTGCCATAATTCCGTCAGATAGGCTCCTTTGAATCCAAATGGGGACAGCAGCGGCTCCTTCATAATCGCATGCTTCGTTTCGCTGATCCGGATCATCGTTCGTTCCATCCTCCTGCTTTTGATATATTCGACATACAAGCTGATGTATATCTTCTAAATTGTCAGCCCATACGCCCCAAACTGATGTACAATTTAATGTATTAACCCTTATTAACTTATCAACTTTTTATTTTGGATGTCAATCCTATTATTTCTGCTGTTTATTCCATCCAAATCTGATGTACAACTCGCATACTTTCAAGTAAGATATACAGTAAAAACAGCGGAAAGGCTGGATCTCATGGACAACACCCACTCCCAAGCCGGACGGAAATCATTTCAAATCCGCCTGCAGCATATGGTCGATCGCTTGCGTTCCGACATTATGCACGGCGCTTATTCGCCCGGGGAATTGTTGCCCTCGGAAATGAAGCTCGCGGAGCAATTTCATTTAAGCAACAAGTCGGTTCGCAAAGGGCTCGATATGCTGGTCGGCGAAGGGCTGATCGTCAAAGTCGACCGGGTAGGCAGCCGTGTGACGGACAACGCCTCTAGAGCTTCGGTGTCGCTTTCATTCGGTTACAGCGCCTCCATCGAGCGTGATTTCGGTCTTTCGTCGCTTTTAGAAGATTTTCACAGCCTGCATCCGTCAATTCGGGTCAAAGAGGTGCCGCTGCGATCCACCACGGATTACATGAGCACCGTTAAGGAATATATGGAAAACGACCTGCTCGATGCGTTTACATTGAATAACCTCGACTTCCAACACATCGTAGATAATAGCTGCGCCGACATGCTGGAACCATTGACTCTGGATACGCAATTGTACCGCTTCACGCAGGAAGCATTCGTTCATGATCATCGCTTATTGACCAAGCCGGTCATTTTCTCCCCCATTGTGCTCGCGTATAACCGCTCCCATTTTCACCAATCAAATGTCCCCGAACCGGACGGAAGTTGGAAATGGGATGACGTCGTTGCCCATGCGGCTGCGCTGACCATACCGGGTAAACGGCATGGGCTGTATTTCTACCTGCTGTCGGACAACCGTTGGCCCGCCCTTTTGCTGCAGAGCGGCATGCGTTTCGAGCCAGAGACGGACGGATCGTTCCGCCTGAACGGCACTCGTTTGATGGAGAGCATTCGGCTATCCAAAGAGTTGATCGACAACCGCAATATCTACCCGCGCTATCTGTCCGAAAACAGCGACGATGTCAACGAACTGTTCGCGCAAGGAAAAGTGTCCATGATCCTGACCACCTACATGGCCATTAACGACTTCAAGGACTCGAATCTGAATTACGATGTCTCCCCTTTGCCTTATATTTACGAGCCGCGTTCGCTTCTGAACGTAATCGGAGCAGCGGTAAGCCGAAACTCGAAACAAAAAGAAGCGGCGATGCTGCTCATCGACTACTTGGGATCACCCAGGGCGCAGACAATCATTCGGGAGAAAACGCTCAGTATACCTGCATTAAAACAGGCAGCGGAAACTCCCTTGGAACCATCCTTGAGCATGAATGGCATGAATCGCCCTTCGCGATTTTTTATGTTCCGTGAAACGATGTCCTCCTATCGCATGCACCGAGATTTGAATTTATCAATGGCATCCTTCAACGCTTTGAGATCCTTGTTAAAACAATATTGGTCCGACTTGATCGATGAACAAACATTATGCGATCAGGCGACAGATTTATTGCGGTTGTCGTAGAAGCGTAAAAACGATGGGAAATGCGAACTTTTGTATTTACAAACCCTAAATCGTCAGTTACCATTCAGATAAATGAAACATTAGTTTCGATAGATGAAACCTCAAGAGGAGGGCGAGTAAACGTGCAACAAAATCGACAACCGTGGGCCGAGCTGGAAACCCCCGCCGTACTGGTCGATCTCGATGTTTTGGATCGAAACCTAAGGCACACTGCGGAATTGGCGCGTCAAGCCGGCGTTAAGCTGCGGCCGCATTTCAAAACGCACAAGAGCGTTTGGATTGCACAGGAACAAATGCGCTACGGCGCTTGCGGGATTACGGTGGCCAAGCTAGGGGAAGCCGAAGTGTTGGCGGATGCAGGCATAGCCGACTTTCTCGTCGCTTTTCCGATCGTAGGCGAGGTGAAGCTGAGAAGATTGGCTCGGCTGATAGAGCGTGCTAACGTCATCGTCAGCATCGACAACGTGCAAGTAGCGCAAGGGCTGTCTGATCTGGGCCAATCGATCGGCAAAGTTATCAAGCTCTATATCGACGTCAATACCGGATTGAATCGCTGCGGGAAAGAGCCCGGTGAAGAAACGGCGCAGCTCGTTCGAGAGATTGCAAAACTCCCCCATGTGCAAGTGATCGGGTTAATGACGCACGGCGGATTTGCCTATGGCAAAAAAACGCCGGATCAAGTAAGGGAAGCAGCCCGAGTAGAAGCGGAAGGACTTGTCCGTACTAAGCAGTTGCTTGAGCAATCGGGAATACATATCGAAGAAATAAGCGTCGGCTCTACTCCAACTTCCAAGTACATAAGCGATGTCGAGGGAGTGACGGAAATTCGCCCGGGAGCATACGTATTCGGAGACATCGCGCAGCTTGCGATCGGCGTCATCACGCCTGAAGAATGCGCCATGCACGTAGTAGCCACGGTCGTCAGCACCCCGCGGAAGGGAACCGTTATCGTCGATGCCGGCTCGAAAACCTTCAGCAGCGACGTCAGTGCACATGTGCCGGGTTATGGCACCTCGCGCGATTACCCAGGCGTTTATGTAGAGAAGCTGAGCGAGGAACACGGTAACGTGCACGTGCCGGAAGGCATCGAATTCGAAATCGGTGACCAACTTGTGTTTCTGCCGAACCACTGCTGCACGACGACGAACTTGCACAACGAGTTGCAAGGGGTTCGCGGAAACCACATAGATCGTATGATTAGCGTCGATGCTCGGGGTAAGATACGTTAACTGTTGAGAAAACGGCTTAACGTCCTTGGAACAGTGGTTTATTTATCGAGTGAGCAAATCCGGAAGAATTTCTTTTTGGGGTTTCCCTGTTCTAGTTCGGTTCGCCCACCCGTTATTTAATGGATCAACCTGCAAAAAGTACAGGTGATTAATACAGATTCCGCTTTTCTTCCTATCCACCTGCAAAAAGTACAGGTGATTTAGAGTAAACGGTGTGAATCGGTATAATTTAAGCAAAACACCTGTAGTAAATACATTTTGATTGGCACATTTATCGAGTTTCACGCAAAACACCTGTACTAAATACATCTTGGACTTAGAGTTTCCACGTCTCGTACGACTACTGGGGCCATCGGTGCGACTTCGGGTGAAATTAGGAAACCCACTTTGCCTATGCATTTTATCTTTCTGGCGCTAATAAAAATCGAAAGGATGATCCTATCATGTCTAAAGCTATCCATGTTGAAAATGCTCCGCAATTTCCGCTTCCGTTCTCTCACGCCATTCGTTCAGGCGATTTCGTGTACGTGTCCGGTCAAGTAGGTGTTGACCCCGTAACGAGAGAGGTCGTAGGAGATACGATCGAAGCGCAAACCCGGCAGTGCATCCGCAATATTGAAATCATACTCGAGAAGGCTGGGCTGACACTTGACCATGTCATTAAATCCAATGCTTTTGTCAGTCGAACCCAAGACTTCCCGGGCTATAACAAGACGTATGCTGAGGTGTTCAAAGCGCCTTATCCGGCCAGAACGACCGCTCCGGTTGATATGGGCGCCTACTTAGTAGAAATCGACGTTATTGCATATGCACCCAGCAAGCGGGAACAAATCGACTGACAAGGATGGGTGAGCCCACAATGAACCGCGATGAACTATCCCTATCGATTAATCGGTGGATGAAGGAAAACGGGACGGAAGCGATTGCGTTAGCTTCCAAGCTCGTGCAAATCGAAAGCGTCAACCATCCTCCCACCGGTCATGAAGCGGAGTACCAACGGTACTTCGCCGAATGGATGAGCGCGCAAAATGCAGAGGTAGATTTGTACGATCTTGCCGATGTGCCCGGATTGCGGGAACATACCGCTTATATGAATACTCGCAACTATGACAATCGTCCGAATGTGGTCGGACGATTTTTCGGCGGAGGTACGGGACGTTCCTTAATGTTCTCCGGGCATGCCGATACCGTATATGAAGGAACCGAAACTTGGACTTATCCCCCCTTCTCAGGGACGGTCGAATCCGGCAAATTATACGGCCGGGGCTCTTACGATATGAAAGGCGGCATGGCAGCTGCATTGATGGCGGTCAAATGTCTGCAAGATCTTAACATCCCGATCGCAGGAAACGTATATGTCGAAAGCGTTGTGGACGAAGAGCACGGTGGCGCCAACGGCACTCTGGCCGGGCGGCTTCGCGGTCCGAATCCGGACATGGCGATCATTCCGGAGCCATCGAACATGAGGGTTTATCCGGCTCATCTCGGCGGCGGGATCTGGAAGGCTACCTTTACCGGCAAAAGCGGAATTGCTTTCGCGGGCGAAGAATTGATAAGCGCGCTTGAGGCGACGATTGAATTCGCCAATCTGTTGCGTGCCTACAATGATTATCGAAAAGAAAACCTAGAAGTCCCTTCGTGGTGGCACGACCGGAAAGCGGAAGTCACTCTGCTTACTATTTTTTCCGGAGACGTCACTCGCGAGCTGCAAGAAAAGCTTCCCGAAACCGGAGAGCTCAATTTCTGGATTGAAGGTTATCCGGGAATGACCGGAGAGGGCATTATCGCGGATCTGTGGGCATTCTATAATTCCCAGCTTGCCAATTATCCGTTGCTGCAGAAATGCAAACCGCAAATTCGGCCCTTAATCCGCTATTTGTCCGCCAGCGAAATGAAGAACGACGATAATACCGCTCGATTTCTGGAGTTGACCACGAATTCCGGCACAAAGGTCCTTGGCCGCCCCCCGGAACCTCCGACAGGATCGCCCTTTGCCTGCGACGGCTTTATGTTTAACTTATACAGCGATACCCCGGCGTTAGTGCTCGGACCGAGCGGCGGCAACGCGCATGCGGCGGATGAATTTCTCGATATCGCGTCTTATGAAGCACTTATTCAGTGGTATGCTGAAATCATCATCGACTGGTGTGGAGTTTTGGGAAACGAGGAGGTTTAGCAAATGAGGCTTAAGGATAAAGTAGCGCTCGTAACGGGAGGTTCTCAAGGAATCGGTCGGGCGATTGCTACCCGGTTCGCTGCCGAAGGCGCGAAGGTCGCCGTTGCCGGTCTCGGTAAAGAAGCTCTCGAAGAGACAGCGACTTATTTACAGAGCCTAGGCGGCCAAGCCATCGCGATCGAAGCGGATGTTCGGTTCCGAACGGACGTAGACAGGTTGGTCGAAAATACTTTGCAGGAATGGGGCCGAATCGACGTTCTCGTGAACAATGCGGGCGTCAACCGTACAGCGTCATTCCTGGAAATTACAGAGGAAGACTGGGACTGGCATCTGGACATTAACTTGAAGGGGACGTTCCTTGTCTCCCAACGCGTTGCCCAAGAGATGGTCAAGCACGGAAACGGCGGCTCCATCATCCAGATGTCGAGCGTAAACGGTCTTGCCGCCGAAGCGGATCAAGCCCATTACAACGCGGCCAAGGGCGGAATTAATTTGCTTGCGATGTCGATGGCCGTGGAACTGGCGAAGCACGGCATTCGCGTAAACTCCCTTTGCCCAGGGTTTATCGAGACGCAGTTGACGAAGCCCCTCATTGACAATCCCCCTGCCATTGCGGAATACTTGAAAACGATACCGATGAATCGCGTGGGGCAGCCGGAAGAGATCGCTTCAGCCGCATTATTCATGGCCAGCGACGAATCGCGGTATATGACCGGACACTGCATGGTCATTGACGGAGGTCAACTCATTAAACTTTCTTAGTTGGGGAGTGCATTCATGGAGAAAGACAAACAGGATCGTTATGCGATCCACTCCATCGAGAAAGCGTTGGATGTTTTCGAGGTGCTATCCGCACGGGACTCATTGAGCTTGATAGAGCTGGCAGAGCTGGTTAATCAACCGAAATCATCGTTGTACCGAATCATTTTGACGCTGGAGAAACGCGGGTTCATCACCCGCAGCGAAGAAGACGGCAAATATTGCCTCGGATACAAGCAGTTGGTCATCACGAAAAACTTGCTCGAGCGAAGCTCTTTACGCCAAGCGGCCGTGTCCGAAATGAACAAGCTAGTCGAAAAATACGGGGATACGGTCAACCTCTGCGTGCTTATGGAGCAAGAAATTATGTACGTAGAGATCATTGAAGGAACCTATGCCCTGCGAATGTCGGACAAGGTCGGCTCTAAATCCCCTTTCCATGCTACCGCTACAGGCAAGGCCATTACCGCTTTCCTCCATGGGGATAAAGTAAAGGAATTGATCGAGGCCAAAGGCCTTCCCCGACTGACGCCTAACACCATAACGGAAGAAAGCTCCTTTTATAAGGAGCTTGAGCTTGTGAGAGAACAAGGCTTTGCTGTAGATAATGAAGAAATAACGCAAGGAGCCCGATGTATCGGCGTTCCTATATTGGACATGTTCGGTCAAGCCGCAGGCGCAATCAGCATCTCCGGTGCCGTCCATCGTTTTCCTAATGAGCAGCTCGCGGAGATCGCAGCAACGATGAAGGAAGCCGGCCGCACGATTTCGCAAAAGCTGGGTTACCTTATTGTGAAGTGAACCGGTTAATTCTCAAGGTGTGCGTACGGTACTCGCCTCTCCGCGGAGGCCAATAAAGTGCCTCGGCGCGGCGGGCTAGTAGAGTTGTGACGGTGCGAAGGCCAATAAAGTGCCCTGGCGGAGCGAGTTAGTGGTATTACGTCGGTACGAGGGCCAATAAAGTGCCCTGGCTGAGCGAGTTAGTGGTATTGCGTCAGTGCGGAGGCCAATAAAGTGCCCTCGCTCCTCAAGCTCCCAGCCGAGTAATCGAAATCGCCGCCAGCAAAGAAGCCCCTACCGCCAAACAGTCCTCGTTAATGGAAAACTTCGGATGATGAAGTCCATAAGCTTGCTCCGCCCCATTTTCCGGTCCCGATCCCAGCCAGAAGAAGCATCCGGGCACATGCTGAAGATAGACGGAAAAGTCTTCTCCTGCCAACGTCGGATTAGCTTCAATCCGGTTTTCCGAGCTTAAAATAAGGTCGATCGCATCCTCAGCATGTCGGACTTGGTCATCGTGATTGACAAGCACCGGTACATGCTGCGTATATCGAAGCTCCGCTTTGCAGCGGTAAGCCTCGGCCGTTTCGCTGATTAACCTTAGCAGCCGTGACGGCATCGTCTCCTGTACGCTCTTGGAAAACGTCCTAACCGTTCCGGACAGCTCTACCCGTTCGGGAATGACGTTGTAAGACGCTCCTCCATGAATGCTTCCGACGGTGACGACTACCGGATCGAACGGAGAAATCTCCCGGCTGACAGCCGATTGAAGCGACAAAATGATGGCCGAAGCAGCGACGACAGGGTCGATGCATTGATCGGGAATGGCGCCGTGTCCGCCTTGTCCTGTGATAGTCAACTCAAATTTGTCGACCGATCCCATCAATGCGCCGTACCGAGTGCCCGCTTTCCCTGCAGACAGCGTAGGAAGATTATGCAGACCGAATATTTCGTCCACGCCTTCCAGAACCCCCTGCTCGATCATCGCCTTCGCCCCGGCATTGATTTCTTCGGCCGATTGGAAAATAAACCTGACGCTGCCGGCCAGTTGATCTTTCCGTTCCGACAACAGCTTGGCCGCACCATATAAGATCGCCGTATGTGCATCATGCCCGCAGGCATGCATCTTGCCCGGCTTCTCGGAAGCGTAGGGAAGATCGGTTTCCTCTTGAATCGGCAGCGCATCCATATCCGCCCGCAGAGCAATCCGCGGTCCCGGCCTGTCTCCTGTAAGATCGGCTACGACGCCGTGCCCGCCAATGCCGGTTCGCACTTCAAGTCCCAGACCGCTCAATAACTCGGCCACCGCTGCCGCCGTTTCGGCTTCCTCGAAGCTAAGCTCCGGGTTCCGATGAAACTTCCTTCGCAGATCGATCAGCTCGCGTTCGATCGCTTTGGCGGAAGGAAGCAGATCACTTATGGCTTTCGTCGTCATTCTCCTTCTCCTTCCGTTCAGAACGAGACTTCTTTTTATCTTGGGCCAATTGTTTAATAATTTGTTTGCCTGTCGGCGTCTGAGCTAACCCGCCTCTTGCCGTCTCTCGGTGAATGTCCGGCATCGCGCTTCCGACTTCAAGCATAACTTGAATGACCTCATCCGAAGGAATGGCGCTTTGCACGCCCGCGAGTGCCATGTCGGCTGCCGCCAGCGCGTTCACGGCTCCAAACCCGTTGCGGACAATACACGGAATTTCCACCAAACCCCCTACAGGGTCGCATATCAATCCAAGCGTGTTTTTAAGCGCCAGCCCGACAGCGTGAACCGCTTGCGCCGGAGTCCCGCCCTTCAGCTCGACAAGAGCGCCCGCGGCCATACCGATCGCGGAGCCGATTTCAGCCTGGCAGCCGCCTTCCGCTCCGGATATGAAAGAATTGTTCGCGATGACGTAACCGATAGCTCCGGCACAGAACAACCCTTCCACCATATGGTCATCGGTCCAGCCAAACCGCTCCTGGCTGCTGACGAATACGCCCGGGATGACGCCGCAAGATCCGGCGGTCGGAGTAGCGACGATGCGTCCCATGGAGGCATTCACTTCCGATACCGCCAAAGCGTATGCCATCGCCATTCCCGTGAACGGCTCCAACGACGAGTCCTCTTTGCGGGTATATTCAAACACCCGTTTCGCGTCTCCGCCAGTCAAACCGCTGCGGGAAGTTTTGTCCGAGGATATCCCTTTCATTACGGCTTCCTTCATGATGCCGTAATAACTTTTCATTTTGTCCCATTCCTGCTCTGGTGTCCGTCCGGATTCCTTCGCCTGGTCCTCCAACATGATCCGGTAAATCGGCTTTCCTTCATTCACGCACACTTGCGCCAATTCTTTTAATGTCCTGAATCTCATACCGGAACACCACCGTTCAAATCGACGTAACTAACGCCTTTCATATTGGGCAGCCGTTTGATTTTCTCCAGCAGGTCCTTCGTAATTTCTCCATCCGTCTCAATGGCGGTCGCCGCTTCCCCTAGCCTGCCTTTTCGGTCAACATCCATATGTCCGATATTGACGCCGGCCTCGCTCAGCAACCGCGTAATGTCCGCGAGTACGCCGGGACGGTCGTCGTGATACGCGATGAGTGTCGGATAATTGGCGGTAAATTTGAGATCGAACCCATTCACTTCCACCACTTCGATGTTGCCTCCGCCGATCGAGCAGCCCGTCATCTGACAGCGTCGGCGTCCCGAACGGAGAGTAATCGTTAACGTGTTCGGATGAACGGCAGGTTTTCTGCTCGTTTGAAAAACGACATCAACCCCCATCTCAGCGGCAAAATGCAGCGATTCCGGAATCCGTTCGTCATCCGTATCGAACCGAAGCAGCCCGGCAGTCACGGCTAAATCCGTTCCGTGTCCGCCGTACGTTGCCGCCAAAGAACCATAGAACATAATATTAGCCTGCCTAGGCTGTCCGCCGAACAGCTCGCGCGCAACTCTTCCTAGTCGGACGGCGCCCGCCGTATGCGAACTAGACGGTCCGATCATGCCCGGTCCGATAATGGAAAACACATCCTTAAATCGCATCGCATTCACTACCTTCTATGAAAGCCAGTTTGAGAGATGTTTTTTGACGAACTCGTCATCGTTCAAATGCGGATAATCCCGATATACCCGGTCGATCTCTTCCTTTTGACCTTCGGAGAGCTCTTCGTGCGGGTTAAGACACCAAGTTCCTTTCAGTAAACCTTGCCGGCGCAGCACCTCGTGAATACCCGGGATACAGCCTGCGAAACCATGAGCCGGATCGAAAAACGCCGCATTCGAGTCGGTTACTTCGATGTTGCGGGTCAGCCATTCCGGTGAAACGTTCTCTTGTGTCCGGACCCGTTTGATTTCCTCCAGCAATTCCACCGCTTTGTTCGTCCACACGGCCCAATGTCCGAGCAGCCCGCCGACCATTCTTTTCTCAACGATCCGATCTTGAACCCGAAAACGGTAAACCGTCAGCAAATCGTTTACGATATTATCGTCATTGCCCGTATACAGAGCAATTTCATCTCTACGATCAGAATAACAGACGGCACGGACCACGTCGATTGTCTGATAGCGGTTAAACGGCGCCATCTTGATCGCAACGACGCCCGGAATATCGGCGAATGCCCGCCAGAAATCGAAGCTGAACACTTTGCCGCCTACCGAAGGCTGCAAATAGAAGCCGACGACGGGAATGACCTCAGCCACTTTTTCCGTCCGCTTCAATATTTCCGATTCCGACCACCCTTGCAGTCCGCCCATGCTGAGCAAACCGGCATCGTACCCGAGTCCCGCCGAAATTTCAGCTTCGTTAAGCGCTTGTCCCGTAGGACCGCAAATACCGGCCACCCGGATAAACGGGCGCTGAAGCTTTGCCCGTTCAACTTCTTCGGCAGCCAATCGAAGCACCTTTTCATATAAGCCGAACTTCGGGTCGCGGATTTCAAACTGCGTCGAATGAACGCCTACGGCGACCCCGCCCGCTCCTGCATCCATATAATATCGAGTCAATGCCCTTTGATGCGTTTCGTCCAACCGGCGATTCTCGTCCAGCGCGAGCGGATGAGCGGGAATGACAAGCCCGTCGTGAAGTGCGTGCTTCTGCTCTGAAGTTAATTCTTTTATACGGCTCACGGCTTAAAATTTCCCCTTTCTCTCTTGGAAATGAGTAGGTTTGTTCAATGTCGCTCCATCGGCCTCCACCCATTCGGCCACCCAGTCGATCATTTGCAGAAGCGACACGCGGGGATAACCAAATCTTTGATGGCATTTTGATGCGTTGTTCAGCAGCGCGTTATCGGCTTCAACCCCTTCAAACGCAGGCTCGGTCCCAAACCGTTTGCCGAATTGTTCCGCCGCCCAACGAATCGACATCGTCTCCGGTCCAGTGACGTTCAGGAAACTGGCGGGTGCTTCGCAAGCGAGCAAGGAGCGGATAGCAATTTCGTTGGCATCCCCCTGCCAGATAATGTTCGCATGGCCCATCGTCACATTGATCGGTTTGCCGGCTTTGACCGATTTGGCGATTTCCAGCAGAACCCCGTAACGCAAATCGATCGCATAGTTGAGTCTATAAATGACCATTGGAATTTGATACGTCTTGGAAAAATGTTCGAAAACGCGTTCCCTGCCCAAACACGATTGGCCGTATTCACCGATTGGCGACGGCGACACCGATTCGCTCGCTCCTCCGTAACCTACCGGCGTAAAGGGATATACGTTGCCTGAGGAGAAAACGACGATTCGGGAATTCCGGTACTTCTCGGCCACTCTACCGGGAAGGTAAGCGTTCATCGCCCATGTAAAAGATTCATTGCCGGTCGTACCGAATTTGTTGCCGGCCATATAGATCACATTCTTAACGTCAGGCAAGCTTTGCAGCTTCTCGTCGTTTAACAAATCGCAAGCGATCGTCTCGACGCCTTCCGCCTCCAGCTGCTCTTGCAGCCCTCGTTCCGAAAACCGGGACACCCCGATTACTTTTTTGTCGACGCCCGCTTGCTTAATCGCATTCATCAGCAGCCTGGCCAAACTCGGCCCCATCTTACCTCCGACGCCTAGCAGGAGAATATCCCCGTCAATTTCCTTAATATCTTTAATGAGTGCTTCCGATGGCTCGGCCAGCTTGGCCTCCAGTTGTTCTACCGTTCTCACTTGTTTCAGATCTCCCTTCGATGTTTGAGGATATCTTCATCATAGTAGCCTCAAACATAAAAGACAAATCTTTAAGTTGTCTATAAATAGACGAAGGAAGCCCCGCGGATCGAGTTTCCTCCCCGTTTATCCTCCAACTTTGTCCTCCAGAAAAGAGAGGCGGAAAATTTGGCGCGGTCTGCCTTTGGGAACCTTCTCCACTCCCGCGATTCGGACCAAATCGTGATCCATCCACTGCAGCAATAATCGATGCGTGCTCCTTACGGTAATATCCAATATGGCGGCAAGCTCGTGCACCATATAGTCCGTTCTGCCGGTTCGAGCCACTTGAGCCAGCATCTTGCTCAAATAAACAGAGGTCATTCCCGCATCCTCTGCCTTCTTAATTAATCCAGCATCCGTTATAGACAAGGCAAACTCCAGCGGATCCGCCATCGCAAGCGGTCCGATTAATGTCTTGTCCTCCCTGACGATAAAACAAGTATCTCCGCCCGCTTCCTTCGATTTGCGAAGAGCAGCCCTTGCGTGCGTACCGGCTTCATTGGCAGAACGGCCGAATCCGATTCCGATGCTGAGGGATAGGCCGAATTTTTGGTAGGCGTGCCTGCCCAGCGGGATCGTTTTGTAGCCCCCGGTTTCTCTTTCGAATATTCCGCGTGTCGTAAAAAACAAATACTCATCCCCGCCGAGATGAGTCAAATAACCGTCCAGCGACTCTACGTAATCCAGCAGCATCCGGTGTATTTCCAGCTTGAACTTCTGAACCTCATGCTCCGAGGAGTGGGTATGAATCCGCTTCTCGAAATGATCGACATTCAGAAGGCCGACAACAATTTGCGCTTCTTTGCTCTGCCGGGTTTCCGTCGACAATAAGGCTCTCTCTAGGGCAACGGTAATATTCTGATCGGTCGGGATAATCCATTCGTTCGGAATGCCTAATTCAGACAGCGCTTGAGCTACCGATCCTTCTGCCGTCATCGCCGCATCGCATGCACCCGACTCGTAAAGAATTTTGTGAAAAGCAATTAAGGTTTCACGGGACGAATAAGACGAACCGTCAAAATGAGTCGCCGTGATGCGGGTTTCATTGATTTCTTTTAATGATTTGGCCACCATTTGCATCCCAAGCGTGTCAATAGAAACACGCAACGTCTTCTCCGGTCCGAGCGAATTTTTGATCCGGGACAACGCCCTGTAGAAGCTCGTATCCGTTAAAGGCACATGATGCAACGCCACTTTCAGGCTCGTTTCTTCCCGGATTCTGCGGTACGGCATGGGACCGGATACGAGAACCGCTTCTACGTCGCCCGAAATTTCCTCGGCCAGCCCGGGTGCCTCATCTTCTTTCCCGTATATCTTCGGAATCGGCCGGAAAGAAGGGAAAGAATTCAGCACCCTCAAAATTCGCTTCACTAAAGCGTCTGGGCCGATAATGCCGATGGAAATGCCTTTCTCCGTGGTTGGGTCGGTTATGCTCTGCATGGAAATCCTCCGTCGCTTACAGACATTGTCTATTTAAAGTCTTTTAATGAAGCATAGCATGTTTGTTTAAGCTTCGGCAACGGAGGATCACTTAAAATATATCTTCAAATGAGCCGCGGCATTCTGGATGCCCTGCCGCTCCGCATCCAGAGAGCCCCAATAATGATGGTCTTCCAGCTCGATGCTGATCGCGCCGCGATAACCGAGCCGATCCAACCGTATGGCGACTTCAATCCACTCTACCTCTCCCTGTCCGGGAATCGTGTACCGCCAAGAACCTTCCGAGAACCCGTACTTCGCCCCGAACGTTGCCGGAAGATTACCGTATTCGTACAATTCGTCCGATAAGATTTCCGTATCTTTACCATGACAATGGTTAATTCTGTCGCCGAATTCGGATAAAACTCGAATGTGATCTATGCCAAGCCGCACCAGATGGGAAGGGTCGTAGTTCATACCGAAATGTTTCGAGGGAATCGCTTTGAACATCGCCCGCCACATCTCCGGCGTGCATCCGAGCGTCGGATAATGCGGCGCCGGTCCCGGCCAGCCTTCGATTGCCATATAGATTCCGGCCCTCTCGGCATGCTTGACGATATCCGGGAACGTCTCCTTCCAAATAGCGAAGCCTTCGGCGCGCGGAAGCGTATGGTCCTCGGGTACGAGACACATAAACAGAACCCGTCCGCCGAGCGCCGCCATACCATCCATTTGCTTCTTAATCGCTTCCACCGCATCCGCGCGGCGCATCTCATCTCGGCTGAGCAGTTGCCCAACGTGATGGGCATCCACCGAACCGATTCCAATACCCGCTTGATCCAACGCTTGCTTCACTTCGGACGTCAAATCGGGCACATCGAGAACATCCAAGCCAGCACTAGCCGCCCACTTGGCAACCTTCTGGATCCCCTCTTCCCCGATCTTAGGCGGAATTCGCATGCCTATGCGTAAATTCATGCTTCAAGCCCTCCTTCTTCAACCCCCTTACTTTCGATAGGGGAGTATCCGGCAGCTTCGTACACCATTTCCGAGAACTTCACGACCTTGTAGGCAAATTCTCCGCTTACCGCTACTTCTTGCCGGCCGAGAATCGCATCGATGAAACTCCTGTCCTGGTTCGTGGTTTGCGGCGGAAGCTCTGGTATGATCGGCTCCTCCCTATAGCGGCGAAGCGTGATCTTCCCATTATCGTAGAAAATCCCGCCTTCCTCCCCGCAGAATACGTAGGTTTCTTGCCAGCATGGCGCGTAGCCAACGAGGTTCAGGCCGGCAACCGCTCCTTCGGCGAAACGGATGGAAGTGAAGGTGTCGATCTCGACAGGCGAGCCATGCTGATGCAGCTGCGTTTTTACTTCTAGCGGAGTAAGCCCCGTCGTCCATAATAAGACATCGATAATGTGACTGCCGGAATCCATAAGGAACCCGCCTCCGGACAAAGCCGGATTTTGACGCCACGTTCCCGGCGTCCCCTGCCTCCACTCTTGGTACAAGGACGCCGTTATTGAGATTTCTCCCCTTGCGATGGCATCCTTAATATATAGAAACTCTGGCTGAAAATGGCGCTGATAGGATACCTGCAATATTTTCCCCGACCTCTTCGCCGTTTCGATTAATTGTCTAGCTTCAGCGGAAGAGCAAGTCATCGGTTTCTCGATCAGGACATGAAGACCCCGGTTCAGCACATCGGTCGCTTGCTTGTAATGCAGCGTATGAGGGGAGCAGATGACGACGGCGTCCAGCTCTACTAGATCAAGCATCTCTTCATAATCCGCGAACTGTCGTGGGTCTGAGAGGTTGAACTTGCCGATAAACGTTTCCCTGCTTTTCTCGCTGGTGTCAGCTATCGCGACAATCTCGACTTCAGGCAACTCTAGCAATTGACGGCCGTGCCACTCCGCAATGCCCCCCGTACCAATCATACCGATTCGAATCTTGCTCATTCGATTACCCTCCCGCGTCATGAATATCGGATAAGACAGCTTCAGGTTACCAAATATCCCTATAGCTGTATATCCACAAACGCGACATGTGTCTTGAGAAAATAAAGTATTAGTCTGGAAGTATTGAATAATATTAAACATTGAGCAAATAACTGCTCGAAGGAGGAGAGTCATAAAATGCCGAGGATGGTTTACATGATGACCAATAGGGAAGCAATGAATGAAGTCGTTGCTTTTTACCGGGACACGAAGGGAATACTCACCTTTATGGGTTACTACCCAACATATGGAACAGGCACGGGTACAAGGATAGTGACACCTGCAGCACCAAATGATGGCATCGATCCCCTTACATCACAAGGCTCACTAACTTTGTCACGCGATGGACGTTTCCTTTTTGCAGTTAATGCAGGCAGCAATAGTATCAGTAGTTTCGTCATAACCGACAGCGGAGCACCCATTCTCACCGATGTGAAGCCATCGGAAGGTGCTCAGCCAAATAGCATAGATGTATTCGGTGATATTCTCTATGTTTCAAATGTAGGTAATGCCGCTAACAATTTTGCATCCAATATCTCTGGTTTTCGCATAGATAATAACGGACGTCTTACTCATATTCCGTGCTCCAACCGTTCTTTAAGTACAATTAATGCTCAGCCAGCCCAGGTTTTATTCACTCCAGATGGTAGTAAAATCGTCGCAGCCGAGCTTACTACAAACCGTCTCAGTGTATTCCATGTTAATGAAAATGGTACAGTTACAGGACCAATCATTAACGATTCTAATGGTATGAGACCGTTGGGCGCTTGTTTCTTATCGTCAGGAATCCTTTTAGTTGCGGAGGTACAATCTAGCGCGCTGTCATCCTATTCAGTGAGCGACAACGGGATTCTTAATGTTATCAGTGGCTCAGTGCCGAACGGCCAGAAGACAGCTTGCTGGGTTACAACAACGAGGAATGAACGTTTTGCATATACCACCAATACCCTTAGCGGCACAATATCCACCTACCTTATAGATGGCAGCGGAGCACTGACGGTTAACGGGCATATTACCAGTACACCAGAAGGCACACCTACCGGCCTGCCAATAGATGCTGGAGTGAGCAAAGATGGATACAATTTTTACACCCTTAACGGTAATCAGGGCACAGTCTCAGTTTTTAATATCAAAGATGATGGTAGTCTAGTCAGATTGCAGGTTGCCGCTTCGACCCACTACCCGTATTTCGGATCGCAAGGTTTAGCGGTTCTTTGATTCTGATTGGTCCATCAGCTTCTATTTAATCATGTCAAAGGGATTGTATAAATGGAAATGAATGAACTTCAATACCGACATGCTTAACATCGTTTCGTCCAGCTTCCAATTTACGGTAAATTTGTTCTGGAATCGCAGCTCCTGGATCGTCAAATAATTGCGAACGTGCTCGATTTCCTCGGACAGCGGGACAACTTCGCCCCCTGTATTAATCGTAAAATCAATGCAACGGACAGAATGATCTGGCGTATCCTTCTCATCAACATCCCTCTTTTCCATTTTGTAAGCGCTTAACTTCCATTATGAAAAAGGACTCCGGTTCCCGCAACGTCCAAAGATTTTGGATTCGTTCATTTTTATTTGAACGTTTAAATTTGTAAATTTATTCAATAAATGATATCATAAAAATATCATTATGATACTCGCTGATCTTTAATAATGGTTTGCCTTTGCAAGCACCGGTTAAACTAAACCATAAAACTTACGAGGTGTTGTCGATGAAAGAACGGAAAGCTTGGCACATGAATGGATTTACCGTATTGCTCCTATCCCTGTTATTTCTAGTTGGGCTCATTTTCTCATTTGCTGCGGGAAGTGGAGACACGCCGAATATTCTCCTCATTGTACTTGGAATCATTCAAGCTGTTTTATTCCTCATTGGCATGACCTCACTAACCATCGTGCATCCGAATGAGAGCAAGGTCATTACCTTCTTCGGGAAATATAAGGGCACCGTTCTGGATAGCGGGTTATGGATGGTCATTCCCTTCTCTTCCAAGAAGAAGGTGTCGCTGAAGGTGCGCAACTTCAACAGTCAGCAGCTTAAGGTGAACGATGCGGAAGGGAATCCGGTGGAGATTGCTGCCGTCGTCGTCTTCAAAGTCGTGGACACGGCGAAAGCAAGCTTCGATGTAGATCAATATGAAAAATTCGTAGAAATTCAGAGTGAAACGGCTGTCCGTCATATTGCCGCTCAGCATCCGTATGACACCTTTTCGGAAGACCAGAAATTCTCTCTGCGCGGAAATGCGGATGATGTTGCCGGCGAATTAATGATAGAACTCCAGAATCGATTAGAATTAGCCGGAGTTCATATACTGGAAACTCGCCTAACCCATCTTGCTTATGCGCAGGAGATTGCCAGCGCTATGCTGCAGCGCCAACAGGCAACCGCCATCGTAGCCGCGCGGCATAAAATCGTCGAAGGTGCGGTAGGAATGGTAGAGATGGCATTGCGTCAGTTGGAAGAAAAGGGGATATCGCTCGACAGCGAACGACGTGCGGCCATGACTAACAACCTGATGGTTGCAATCGTATCAGACAAGGGCGCAACCCCGGTTATCAATGCGGGGACGTTATATACATGAGAGGCGAAAGCATATAGCTGCCGACAAAAAGGCGTTTCCCCTTCGCCTCGATCCCGACATCTATCGCGCATTGGAACAATGGGCCAACGATGAATTCCGCAGCGTCAATGGACACCTCGAATATTTGATCCGCGAAGCCTTGAAGCAAGCAGATCGGCTGCCAAAAAAAACATAACGCAAAGTAGAGGCTCCCACAAGTTCAAGTATACTTATGGGCAGCTTCTTTGCCGTTAACGCAAAAAGAAACCGTTCTTCGGTAAAATAGAGGTGCCACCCAACCATTTACGTAAGGAACGATTTCTTTGTACATTCAAATTACTTCTTCAAAGCCGCAATCGCATAACTCATCTCCACATCTTGCCCATCGATGTACTTTTCGGTAAACATCTGCTCGTTTAGCGGAATTTTAATATCGGGAACAGCTCCGCCTTGCCTTGTATAGTCGGCATCGCCTTGTATCACTTTGTCTTTGTTAAGCGACCTGCCATCCGGGAATTTAAGGATATAATTGTCCGGCATATGAATCTCTATCGGCTGTCCTACTATACCGAACGAACCGGCCGTGGACGTAAATCCGATAATCCGGACATTCGGCAAGCCCTTCAAGACGAGCGGAATCCCTTCTCCCGAACTTCCGGTCCTACTATTGATCAAGATGGCGATGTTGCCGTCGAAGTATGGCTGCATAGGATTTACCTTAACGACTTCATTATGGTTAATCTCGAACTTGCCCGTGTATCTGTTGTAATAGCTGACATATTCGTAATGCTTCGTTTCGTTCACGAAATATCCCGCTATCGTTGCGGCAAGCGCGTCCTCTCCGCCTGGATTATCCCGCAAATCGATAATTAAACCTTTTACCTTATTGTCCTGAAACTGCTTCAGCTTCTCAGCAAAAGATTTCTCGGGTGCGGTAAAAGTGGACTTGGGGAGAAAATGCTTAATTTTCACGTATCCGAATCCATCTTTCGTAATGTCGCCTTCAATCGGAGAAACATCCAGATCCTCTTGGGTCATTTTCACTTTCGTTTGCTTGAGCGTCTCGAATTGGTCGTCATAGGCGACTAGTGTTGCTTTGTTTAGCTTATCATCGTCCCTATTCTTAAATGTCACTTCGATTTGTTTGCCAATCGGCGCCCGCGCCATAAACCGTCCTTGATAATAAGCCTTCACTTCGTTAGTCGCCATGTTGCTTTCGCTCCATGTCGTTTGTTCAAAGGCTTCCTTTCCCGTTTTCCCATCCCAGGATACAATTTCCGCGCCCAATTTCATCCCGTTTTGAGCAGCCGGACTGCCCTCTAACACTAAGCTTACTCGTACTTTACCGTCATCTAATTGAACCGTGCTTATTCCATAACCGCCGCCGACTTCGTCCTTGAATACCTTATTATTTTCATATACGTTGTCGTTTGCGATCTTGATATGCCCGTCTCCAATGGACAACAGGTAATCTCTTAATGTTTTATAGTATAAATCCTTATCGTTGTCCTTCTCGGCTTTCGTGAATATAGGCTCGTACTTATTCCTCAGATCGTCCCAGTTGATGTGCTTCCATTCTCCGAAAGGATATTCCTTGGACAATCTCTCATTCATCTTCAGGAAAGCTTTGGAGTAGCTCATTCCGCTCAAATCGCTGGTCGGATTGTAACGCAATACGCCCGCATTCATTAGCGCTATTACAATAGGTACAATGCCGATGACGCACACGACGACTCTGATGACCTTTAGAACTTTACGCTTTGGAAATGCAAGCTTTGGTTTTGGCTTAAGGAGCCTCTTTAACGTGCTTAAGAAAATAATTAAAGTAAGCGAATAGAACACGATAGCTAGCAAAGTCGTGTCACCATACAGGACACTGGCAATCGATATAATGACTCCTAAGCTGGGTACGAAATCAAACCATCTGTAGTGTTTGGCAGCCGGAATCGCATAGCGTACCAAGACGGTTAAATTTATTAAACATAGAATGATTTCCAACGGGGTTAGCCACTTTACGGAATCGAACAAACCATAAACGCTCATCAGATTATCTTCTCCAGTAGGTTAGTATTTGATAGACAAATTTTATGTTCGTGTCTATCGTAGCTATTTACTGGAAATTAATAATCTGACCTTTGGCTAATCCCGTACTGGACTTTAGGCTTAGGAGTCATCTTGGATTATGAGAAAAGGTTACAATATTTTGCCCGTTCGCGGTTGAAAGCTCGGGTCAACCGGATCGTAGAACACCATTTCACGTTCAAAGTTCTGACCGAAGTGGTCCAGCTTGTTAATGTCCAGATCAAGCCCGAAGCCCGGACGGTCGGTTACGGCTATTTTACCTTGGTTAAAGACAATCGGATCCTTCAGCACATCACCCGTCATGAAGTTAAGATGCGTGTCATTCGCGAACGGGAAGTTACGCGACGAAGCGACCAAATGGACGTTGCCCATCGTGCCGATTCCCGTCTCCGCCCATGTCCCCGTTACGCACCAAATGCCGGCTTGGTTGGCGAGATCGACAATTTGCCGCGCTTTGAGAATTCCTCCGGCTTCCGACGGATATACAAGGAAACAGGCACAGGCACGCTTATCGATTAATCGCAGAGCATCCTCGAACGTAGCGCAGCCCTCATCGGCTATGATCGGAACGTCTACTGCCCTTGCCACAGCTGCCATTGCCTCCACATCGTGATGGCGGGTTGGCTGCTCAACCATTTGCAGATCATATTTCTCCATCTTGCGAATCGCTTTGATTGCCGTTGGAACGCTCCAATTCTGATTGGCATCTATCCGAATCTTAACCTTGGGGCCGACAGCTTCGCGTACGGCACGTACCCGATCGGTATCCAGATCGATGTCGCGCCCGACCTTCATCTTGAGTTCGCGGTAGCCGTTTTCCACGAACGTCCGTGCTTCCTGCGCGTTATTTTCCGGAGTATCGATGAAAATGTAGCCGGCAAACTCCACTTCCGATTTGCATTTACCGCCGAGTAAATTGTATACGGGGGTATTGAATATTTTTCCCCGCAGATCGAGCAACGCCATCTCGATGCCAGCCATTCCATAGTAGCCAATCTGCTTCCAATTGACGCTATACTCCTCCAACTGATCAAGGATAGACTCCAATTCCAGCGGGTCCCGGCCGATGAGAAAAGGCGTGAATTCCTTGTCCACAACCGTTTGGATGACCGGGATTGTAGGGCCTACCGACTCCCCGATGCCGATTAAGCCTTCATCCGTTTCGATCTGCACGATTAAGGATGGTGCGCTGTATCGCGTACCTCCAGACCATTTTTCCCCCTTGAAGAACGGGACTTTAATCGCTTTTGTTTTGACGGCTGTAATTTTCATGGTTTTGCCTCCTCGATTGGATCATTATGGACAATGATTTTGATAATCTCATCTGATTGATTGCATGCAAATTCGACTGCTTCAACCAACTGCTCAAAGCGAAAATGATGCGTAATCAACGGTTTAACCTTCACGTTACCGGTCGCCATCATCTTAAGGACTCGCGGCCACACATGCGGAGCATTCGTTGTTCCTAGAAGCTTAAGCTCCTTCATTACGACTGTTTGGATATCAACCGAAATAGGTGCTCCCGGCAAGCCGAACAATAACAATTGACTGCCTCTTTTCAATAGTTCGATACCCATTTGAAGCGATGCTTCGGTCCCGGCCGCGTCGATGACAATATCTTGAGATTCCATTGCAGGTATGTCATTCGAAAAAGAAGGCGACAAATTTACCGTTTCATCCGCGCCAAGCAGGCGTCCCAGCTCAAGCCGGCTCGCGCGTTTGCCGATCAGAGTAACCCGCCCCGCTCCCGCTGTTTTCAGCAATTGGACGTAATATAATCCTGTCGGACCGTCTCCGATAACCGTTGCATCCATGCCTAAACGAATTTCCAGCTTGTCGATCCCGCCCAAACAGCAGTGCAAGGTTTCCGCTTGTGACGCCTCTTCGAAGCTGACGGAATCCGGCAGCCGATACAGATTCAATTGGGGTACTAACATATACTGCTGCCAGCCCCCAGGGAAATGAAGTCCAATTTCGCCGGCGTCGGGGCAGCGGTGTTTGTTTCCCGACAAGCAAGCTTCACAGGTGCCGCAGCCGATTAAAGGGTCAATGCAAACGCGATCCCCGATCCGCCAGCGAGTAACTGCGTTGCCAATACGCACGACGACACCGGCCAATTCATGGCCGAGCGGGAGCGGCGGTTTGCCAAATTCGGCATGGCCACTCATGATGTGCAAGTCGGTTCCGCATATACCGATAGCGCGGATGGCCACTTCGACCTGATCACTATCTGGCGATTGCCGAGTCTGCGTGCGCGACTGCACCTCGTTGTACCCCGTCCACTCCCAAATCAGGTTTTGCGTTTCGTCGTTCATGATTTAACACCTCTGCTTGATTGGTTCATTTTATGGTAACAGATGCGGCCCCCCGCTTACCGGATACATCGGCAAGCTGCGGAAAACCTCGGCGTACTTGACTCCAATTGCCATTCCCCGCATCGCAGCCGGTCTAGCCAGAAACTCGATATAATCCATCCCGTAAACATGCTTCAGCCAAATATCCTGGCTTGCATGACATTTGAGCATCTGTCCCCTTGTCTCAATCGTTTCCGTAATATCCACATACACCTCAGGCTCGAAGCCGATGGAACCAATATTATCCATGATGAATACATGCGGAATTTTCTCCATTGGGGGATATTCCGTTTCGATTAAGGGAACGGTTACCGGGATACGACAGTCAATCGCGATTTCCCCGCAGATCCGATGATCTGGATGGTAGTCGTTGGGACCGTGTACGAACATGAAGTCGGGGTTCGCTCGACGTATAGCATTAATAAAGGCAAGCCGCGTGCTCCGGTCATGGAATAGAAACTCGTCATCGAATCCTAGCCAGATCAGATCCGCCCCGATCAAGGCCGCGGAAGCTTCCGCCTCTTTCTTGCGAATCTCGGCAATTTCCTCCCGGCTTAAAGTAGGGGACCCCACATTACCATTCGTGGCGATCATAATGGTTACCTCATCGCCTCTTGCCGCGCATTTCGCCAGTGTTCCTCCGCATAATGCCTCTACATCATCCGGGTGCGCTCCGATTGCCAATACCCTCATTTCATTGATCTCCCTCGATGTTGATTATTTTGTTGAGCTGCTCCTATAAATTGAATTTAATCACAGCAAGATGAATATTGTCAACAATATTCAAACTAAGAAAATTCGAAGGTGGAATTGTCATTCTGATTTTGTTGACAAGAAACAATGTTCTCGATAAGGTTATTGAAAGTGCAATTCACGGACGTTGACTAGGAGGATTTGTGATGGCAGGCTTTACTTTTGACCAGCAAAGCAACATTTCCCTGCGGGAGAAGGTTACGAACGATATCCGCAATGCGATTCTTACAGGGGAGCTTCAATCCGGGAGCCGACTGAAGGAGATGGATATTGCCGAACAGATGGGCGTAAGCCGCGGACCGATCAGAGAAGCCATCCGGCAATTGGAAAGAGAAGGCTTGCTTATTTCCTACCCCTATCGCGAAACCGTCGTTGCGGATATCACTATCGACGAAGTGAAGGATATTCTCATTCCGATTCGCATGCATCTTGAATGGTTCGTCATTCAGCGGTATATCCACCAAATGGACGATTCATTCATAGCTCAGCTGCAGCAAATCGTCGATCGTATGACCCTTTGCTTCAAGGAGGGCAAGTTAGAACAGCTGGTGGAGCTCGATATGTTGTTTCATGAGACCTTGATCAATCTGGCAGTAGAAAGAACCGTATTAATGACCTGGCGCAGTATTTTGAACCAAACGCGGCTGCATTTCATCAAGAATATCCGTTACTATTCGAATGATACGATTGTACAAGACCATCAGACGCTGCTTGACAAGCTGGCCTCCAAAGATATGGACAGCATATTAGAAGAGCTGCAGCATCATATGAAGGGGGACGAGTCCTTCCTTTTCTCGTAAAATCCCGATTTGCAACTATCCTTTCCAAGAGTCGTCTTATATGTGCAGAGCATTTTATGTATAGAAGGGCGATGATTACGTTGAAAAGAAAGTGGATTGGGGTGGCGGCACTTGCGGCGGCGCTTGTGTTTCCTTCCATCGTGAACGCGGGAGGAATCGCAAATTACCGGTTCTCTTGGGATAACGGCGGTGAATCTTCCGGGGGAGCCCTCGTCAAAAACGGAACAGCCTACGTTCCCGTTTCGATCGTAGAGATGGCTGGGATGACCGTACAGTGGGATAAGGCGCATCAACGCGCGGAATTTATCGGCTACGGCAAAAATGCAGCCGTCCGAATCGGGAGTAAAATCGGATTAGTGGACGGTCGTCTCGTCGACGCGGGCGCCGCTCCTTTCATGTATAAGGACGAGCTTTACGTTCCCGCCCGATTCATCGTTCAAACGCTTGAGGGCGGTTCCGTCCGTTGGGATGCGGGGCATCAGCTCATAAGCGCAAGCGGCCTGCATACGTATGCGGGCGTCAGCGAAACTTACGCAGGCAATACGTATAGCATTGTCAAATCAACAGGCGAGCTGTTTGTTACGGGCAATAACGGCATCCAGAAGAAAATTGCGAATCTCGGTTCCCAGCTATACGACGGGGTCTCGATGGATTTCAAGAAAACAAACGAAGGGCTCCTTTTCGTTACGATCTTGGATAACTACGGGGAACCCCATATCAATAACCATGTTTTTACCCTTATTCTGAAAAATGGCGCCGTCATCCGACAATCCGATGTGAAGTATTGGCAGCGGTATACGGACAATGTGACGCAGTACGGAAATCATTTGCTGCTCACTGACGGTAAGTCGTTGCGGATCATCGAGGATGGGACGGGCAACGTGACACAAACGCTGGATCTGGTTAAGCTCGGCGGCGATGATGACACCTATTTCATCGAAGGCATTGCGGACGATTATCTTCTTATCCGCCCTAACAGATCGGGACTTCTCACTCTCGTTGACCTAAAATCGGGAGGGAGCGTCAAGCTATACGAAAAACTGCTCGATGCAGACGACATTGAATATGCCACAACGAACGATGTGCCTTACAAAGGCGATTACCTGCAATACGTGAATAGAGACGGCCCTACGCTGTACTTCAAAAACAATAGTCCGATTAATAAAGACGAAAAAGTATATTCTTTTTCACTTCCTGTTCTTACACAATAAGCCTATTACGGGGCTGTCTCAAAAGCAAGAAAGTTTATGAATGAGACAGCTCATACTTAGCAAAAATCGATGGTTAAAACGAAAAATGGTGGTGCAGGAGGCTTATCCCTGAACCACCATTTTTCGATTTTGGTCA
>NZ_JAIOAP010000039.1 GCF_021190915.1 Cohnella silvisoli | reverse complement strand
CCCTACCGTTAGATTTCCGCTGCCAGCAGCGAAAGCAAGTAGCCAACCTATTTGCTTGCAGAAAGTACCGGTATGGCTGGTAAGAAACCCCTACTTCTTAGCGAAGCGTAAGTAGGGGAGGTTCATCGGGTCATCCTATCCGGTGCTTTAATTTCTCGTAAAGCAATTCGGGGGAGGGGGCGGCGATGACTTCGGCTTTGCCGATCAAGACCATACACTGTTTCGTGCACAGCTTGCAGACGCCTAAGCAATCTTTTTTCTTTTGCTTCATCTCGGGAAATTCGGCTTTCATCGTTTTGTAAACCGACTTAGAGCCGTGCTTGAAGTTTTTGCAGCAGTATTTGATTTTGCTCATGATCGAACCGACTCTCATGGAAAATTTCAATCTCTGCTTATGATGATATTAATTCTCATTATCAATGTCAATGGGGTAACGCAAAAGAAAAACCGCCCCGGAATAATACCGGAGCGGTTCCATTGGTTAAAATTAACGGCTGTAGAACTCGACGATTTGTTTAACGTCGATATCTTGGGACAGCTCGCCGCGGTCCGGAAGACGAACAAACTTGCCTTCCATGGCGTTGGCATCGAATTCAACGTAGCCCGGCAAATGATGACGGCCTTCCGAAGCTTCTTTGATCGATTTCAGGGAGCGGCTACGCTCGCGAAGACCGATTTTGTCGCCAACTTGCACGGTGTAGGAAGCGATGTCGACTTTCTTGCCATTGACCGTCACGTGACCGTGAGAGACCAGTTGGCGGGAGCCGTAACGGGAGTTTGCCCAACCAAGACGGAAAACAAGGTTGTCTAGGCGGCTTTCGAGCAGGAACATGAAGTTCTCGCCCGCAATACCTTCTTGTTTGGATGCGCGGTCGAACAAGTTGCGGAATTGCTTCTCGTTCAGGCCGTACATGTGGCGAAGCTTTTGTTTTTCTTGCAGCTGCATGCCGTAACCGCTGATTTTGCGGCGTTGGTTAGCACCGTGTTGCCCCGGAGGGAAAGCGCGTTTCAATTCTTTACCGGATCCGCTCAGGGAAATACCAAGGCGGCGACTTAGCTTGAACTTAGGACCTGTATATCTTGACATGATTAGAAAGCTCCTTTTTCAAAAGAAAGTTTTTGAAAATGGGTTTCGTTGCGCGGATTTCGCCATAACCGAATCGTTCGGTTCCAGTAGGGATGTTCAGCCGCAGCCCGCTGGCGGGAAATCCGAGAGGGTGTCACAAGAGCTAAGCCCAGTATTCAACAAGTTATATTATAAGAAACTGCACGTAAATGTCAAGGTTTTGTTTCCAAACGTGTTGTTGTGCTGTGATAATGTCACCCTATAACTGTTCTGAGATAATGTCACTATGGGACAGGAGACAGTGACATTGACCAGAGCAGAGATGAAGAAGGTATTAGTGGTGGAGAAGATCTTTGGGG
>NZ_JAIOAP010000038.1 GCF_021190915.1 Cohnella silvisoli | reverse complement strand
TGTTGTTGTGCTGTGATAATGTCACCCTATAACTGTTCTGAGATAATGTCACTATGGGACAGGAGACAGTGACATTGACCAGAGCAGAGATGAAGAAGGTATTAGTGGTGGAGAAGATCTTTGGGGGACAGATGACGAACAGTGAAGGAGCAGCAGCATTAGGTCTTACGAACAGGCAAGTCATTCGACTGAAGAAACAATATGATGCAGAAGGAGCAGAAGGACTTACGCACAAGAACCGAGGAAGAACACCAAAGCACGCATTATCGGAGGCGGTGAAAGATCAAGCGGCAAAGTTATACACAGAGAAGTACCACGGGAGCAACAACTGTCATTTTGCTGAGCTCTTAGAGGAACATGAAGCCGTGAAACTTAGCAGTTCTAGTATCCGGCGTATATTGCTCGCAAAGGACATCAAGCAAGTCAGAAAGAGACGCCGCAGTAAGGCTCACCAGCCACGAGAGCGTAAACCGCAGGCAGGCATGCTGTGGCAGATCGACGCCACTCCCTATGCCTGGCTGGAGGATCGCGCGCCAGTCTTCGCGCTGCACGCCGCGATCGACGACGCTACAGGCACAGTAGTAGGCGCCGTATTCCGTCCTAACGAATGCCGCGAGGGCTATTCTCTTGTCATGCAGCAGGGCATCAAAATGTATGGTGTACCCCTCGGCCTTTACAGCGACAGGCACACCATCTTCCGCTCGCCTAACGAAAAGCTGACGGTCGAGCAAGAATTGGCCGGTGAGACGAAGCCGCTCTCTCACTTCGGCAAGGCAATGGCGGAACTCCATATCGAGCATATCAAAGCCATAACGCCCCAGGCAAAGGGGCGTGTAGAACGGCTGTGGGTGACGTTCCAAGATCGCCTTGTCATTGAGTTACGGCTGCTTGGCGTGAAGACGCTGGAGGAAGCCAACGAAGCCTTGCCGGGCCTGCTTCAGAAGCACAATCGCAAGTTCGCAGTTCAGCCCAAAATGGCCGATTCAGCCTACGTAAAATACGATGCACATATCAATTTGAATCATGTATTTACCATTCGCAAGCCAAGACAACTCGGGCATGGAAACACGCTCTCACACAACGGAATAATCTATACGTTTGCCAAACCTAATGCATTCCGGTTCGATGCCAAAACAACTGTTGAAGTCCGTCAAACCCTGTCAGGCGATGTCCTGATATGGCACAACGGGCATGCACTTCCGTTGAAGGAAACGGAGAAGCCCAAGCGCGTGACAGATACAAAAAAGGCGATGCCTGCGCAGCCACGCAAACCCGCCGACAACCATCCTTGGAGGAATGGCTGGAATCAAAAGCAAGTAAAGAATACCACAAAATCAACGACAGTCCAAGCCACCTAACGGTGGTTTGGAAACACCGTAAAAGTGACATTTTCTCGGAAGAGTTAAGGTGACATTTTCTCAGCAAATTGACA
>NZ_JAIOAP010000037.1 GCF_021190915.1 Cohnella silvisoli | reverse complement strand
ACCCGGTGGCGGTCGACCGCTTCGATCAGCAAGCCCGGATCCTTCTCCGCGCCGGGAGCCAGGAAGGCAACGCTCGCTCCGGCTAACATCCACCAGAAGAGCTCCCATACCGATACGTCGAAGCTGTTTGGCGTCTTCTGCAGGATAACGTCGTCCTCGCCGAGCGGGTACGCCTTCTGCATCCAGTGGATCCGGTTGATGACCGACCGGTGGCGGATCATGACGCCCTTCGGCCTTCCGGTCGAGCCGGACGTATAGAGGATATAAGCAACTTGTTCCGGCGATACGGCAACGTCGGGCGCTTGCGATGGTCCATCAAGCCAAGCGGCATCGTCCAAGTCGATCAAGACGGCTCCCGGCACCGCGGAATTCGCCGTGCCCAACCCATCTCGCTGCGAGCAGACGAGCTTAATCCCGCTATTCGCCGCCATGTACCGCAGCCGCTCTTCCGGGAAGTCCGGCGGCAGCGGGACGTATGCGCCTCCGGCTTTCAATATCCCGAGCAAACCCGCCAGCAGCTCCGGCGAGCGCTCCGCCATGAGCCCGACGGGTTCCCCGGATCGCAGACCGGTCGCCAGAAGCTTGCGGGCAATCCGGTTGGCTCTCTCGTCCAGTTCCCGGTAGGTAAGCGATTCGGCTTCGAACGACGCGGCAAGCTTGTCGGGAGCGGCTTCCGCTTGCCTGCGAAACAGCTCGGGCAGCGTCAGCTCTCGCGGAAACGGCGCTATGGTAGCGTTAAACGTATTAACGACCTGATGATGTTCCTCTTCCGACAACAGGCTGATATCGTTAAGCTTAAGCTCCGGATTGTTCACGAACGTATCGATTAGCCGTACGAAGTGCTCAGCCAACCGCTCGATCGTCTCCCTTCGGAATAAGGATTTCCGATACTCGAAATGACATCGAAGTTCATCAGCCTGTTCCACGATTTCGAGCGTGAGGTCGAATTTGGCGGTCATTCGGCGAAACTCCACCGGCTCAAACTGAACATCGCCGTTAACGACTTTCGGCAGCCCCATGTTCTGCAAGACGAACATCACGTCGAACAGCGGATTGCGGCTGACGTCCCTGAGCACCGCTAAGCTGTCAACCAGCTCCTCGAACGGAAAACGATCATGGGCAAGAGCATCCAGCGTATTGTTCTTCACTTTCATCAACTGCTCGGCGAACGTGAGCTCGCCATGCACTTCGTTGCGCATGACGACGGTATTGACGAACATTCCGATCATATCCGCAAGGTCGGCATGAGGCCTTCCCGCCACGGGACTTCCAATCCATATGTCGTTCTGTCCGGTGTAGCGATGAAGCAGTGCCGCGAATGCGCCTAACAGCGCCATATACAATGTCGTTCCCGTTCTTGCGCACATTTCGGCCAGGCTCCGGGTCGCTCTGGAATCGAGAGAGACGGATAATACATCTCCTGCGTAATCTAACCGCGGAGGTCTTGCATAATCGGTCGGCAAGTTCAATACCGGTACTGCCCCCGACAGCTTATCCTTCCAGAATAGCTCCTGCGCGCGGCTTTCCTCGGACTTTAGCCAAATTGCCTGCCATGCTGCGTAATCCTTGTATTGAACCGGAAGCGAATTGCCGATGCGTCCCTCGTACAGTTCGACGAATTGTTTGGCCAACACCGCTGAGGATACGCCATCGGCTATGAGGTGGTGCATATCCAGCAGAAGCAAGTGCTCGGGATTATCCCTTATCGGCAGACGAGCCAGCTTAACCCGGAACAACAGCGATTTTGACATCCTAAATGGCCTAACGAACGAACGAATGCACGCTTCCAAATCCGGTTCTTCTTCCATCAGTTCGAAATCAATTTCTTCGATTGGCTCCTCGCTAATGCGCTGCACAGGATAACCATCCATCCATTCGAATGAGGTCCTAAGCGTTTCGTGACGCTCGGAAAGCATACGGATAGCCGTCAGCAGCCTCCCTCTGTCCAAGGGACCTCGAATTTTCATCATAGAAGGCAGATGATAGGCTGTGCTGTTCTCGTCCATCGCTTGCAAGACGAACAATCGGTATTGCGCCGAGGATAACGGATAACTCGGTTGAATCCCCACTCTCTCGATGGGTTCGTAAGCACGGCCGCCAGCATATCCATTGTCTTCCGTGATCCGACAAGCCAACAACCGAACCGTAGAATGGTCGAAAATATCTTTTAAGAGCAACGTATGATTAAGTTCCTTATGTATAAGTGCAATTAAAGTTGCGGCAGTGAGCGAATGACCCCCCAGCTCGAAGAAATTATCGTCTACTCCGATCGACTCTGCTCGCAGCAGCTCTTGCCAGATGCCGACCAGCTTCTCCTCCGTCTCGTTTCCCGGAGCCGCGTAGGCCGTCCCCGTCGCCATGCTCGCCTCCGGTGCAGGCAGCGCCTTGCGGTTCGTCTTCCCGCTGGCTGTCAAAGGCATTGCTTCCAGCTGCGTGAACGACGCCG
>NZ_JAIOAP010000036.1 GCF_021190915.1 Cohnella silvisoli | reverse complement strand
ACATATAAGAAAGTATAAAATCAGTACCCTATTTCAACATATAAGACTTACATGCCGCTACGCGGCACCACTGATGAATGAAAATATTGTCCATACTGGTTACTGGGGCTGGCGAAGGTAGGTCGTCCTTTCTTGGTGTCTCGAACCCGTCTATAAGACAGACCACAACGACCCGGTGTATCGCAGATTGTTGCTCCTTCGGGAAGCACGCAGGGCAGAATAACCCTTATTTGGTCTTTGCACCAGCCTTAAATAACGACCAGTCGCAAGGAGAAGCAAGTATGGATGTATTAATCGAACGGTGCTGTGGTTTGGATGTTCATAAGAAGAGCATCACTGCATGCATCATCACACCCCAAGGGAAGGAGATTCAAAGCTTTAACACCATGACCCGAAATCTAATCGAACTGATAGATTGGGTCAAGGAGAAACGATGCACCCATGTCGCGATGGAGAGCACCGGAGACTACTGGAAACCAATATACAACTTGCTGGAACTGGAAGAACTGCAACCGATGGTAGTCAATGCACAGCACATCAAAGCGGTACCCGGACGTAAGACGACGGATGTGCAAGATGCAGAATGGATTGCAAAGTTGCTTCGACATGGATTGGTAAGAGGGAGCTTCATCCCGAACCGAGAACAGCGAGAGTTACGGGAGATCATTCGTTACCGTCGAAGCATCATCGAGGAACGCACTCGGGAAGTAAACCGACTTCAAAAGGTGCTTGAGGGCGGGAATATTAAGCTCTCCTCTGTAGCTTCAAATGTACTTGGCGTTTCCGGTCGGAATATGTTAGAAGCGATCATCAACGGTGAGAGTGACACGACAGTGTTAGCTGAGTTTGCTCAAAAGAAACTGAAAGCCAAAAAGGACCAGTTGAAGCTAGCATTGGAAGGGCGGTTAGGTCCACACCAACTACTTATGCTGGAAAAGCAGCTTTCGCACATCGACCAGTTAAATGAATTAATTACAGAGCTAGACGAAGAAATCGAGAAACGAATGATCCCTTTCGCAGAGGACCTGAGGTTAGTGGATACCATCCCCGGTGTCGGCAAACGAACCGCCGAACAAATTTTGGCGGAGATCGGAACGGACATGACAAGGTTTCCAACGCCAGGACATCTATGTTCCTGGGCAGGAATGACCCCAGGCCACAATGAGAGCGCGGGGAAGAAACGATCATCAAAGACGCGCAAGGGGAACAAAAAGCTACGAAGTTCGTTGGTTGAGTCCGCACGGGCGGTAGGACGAAAGAAAAACTCCTATTTGTCAGCGCAATATCATCGCATTGCAGCAAGGCGAGGCAAGAACAGAGCTGCAGTAGCCGTAGGACATACTATCCTTACCATCGTACATGTCTTGTTAACGCGAAGACAAGAATACACGGAACTTGGTTTTGATTATTTTGATCAGCGAAAACGTGAGATCTTGATTAGCAGTTCAATCAAGAGATTAGAGTCTCTTGGTCTTGCGGTGAGTATCGCAGAACAACCAGCGTAACCGTTTTTAATTAACGAATAACCGGGGTTTGTTTTCGTATGCCCGAGATCGGCGTTCTAACGGAACTTTATTTTCAGGACAGAAAGTATAAAATCAGTACCCTATTTCAGAAAATTTGTTAAGGTAAGAAAATGGAGAACAACGTACTGAAGCGGATATTTCAAGAAAACTGGGAATGGTTTTCTGTGAGGCATAAGAAGCGGATTCGACCTGCGGTAGAGAAAGAAGTGAAGAAGTTTCTGGGCTGCGGGAATCCTAAGAATGGGTTCAAGCTTCTGGTATGCGAAGGCTGCCACGATATACGAAGAGTTCCGTATCGGTGCAAAGGACGATTTTGCACCACATGTTCATGCGGGGAGACGGAAGAGTGGAGCCGTATGATGGCAGAAGATGTGTTTCAGGTCAATCACCGTCATATGATCTTTACAATCGATGAAGGACTACGCGACATTTTCCTGAGACATCGAGAGATGCTGAAGGATTTCATGGATGAAGCGGTAAGAGTGGTGCAAGAGCATTTTGAGAAAAAGCATAAAGTGACACCAGGAGTCATAGCGGGCTTACATACGTTTGGATCGAGGTTAAACTTTAATCCCCATGTGCACATGCTGGTCACGATGGGAGGGATGACGGCAAACGGGGAGTGGAAAACCTATGACTACATTCCGTTTCAGAAGCTGCGAAAAGTGTGGCAGACCGTGGTACTAAAGTTGATCCGCAGATCACTGACGGAAGAAGAGAAGCGGAAGGTACAGCCGTTGTTGCAGAAGGCCTACTTGCAAAATGAGGAAGGCTTCTATGTGCATGCGCCAAAACAAAGTGGAAATGTGAAAGCGCAGCTTGGCTATATAGGCAGGTATATACGCAGACCGGCGATAGCGGTAGAGCGGATTGTATCTTACGACGGGGAACAGGTCGTATTTCGGTACCACGATAAAACGGATAATACGGAAAAAGAAGAGCAGGTAACCGTGGAGGAATTTATCTCACGGCTTATTCGTCATATTCCGGATGAGCAGTTCAAGATGATTCGGCACTATGGGGTGTATGCGAGGCGTGCGAAAAAGATCTGCAAGGAGAAGGTAAAGGCATGGCAAGCAACAGTGAAGCGAACGTTGGTGAGAGTGAAGCAACTAGTTAGACGAAAATGGAGAGAGCGGATACAAGCGAATACGGGAAAAGACCCGATGGTCTGTCTGAAATGTGAGTGTTACTATGAGTACAAGGGAGAAGTCTGCCTGGAGGAAGGGCAATTACGTGTGAAGTATGCCTCCTGTCTGACAACCAAAGCCACACTAGAGAGGATGATTCGAGATCTCACCGGTGTCGAAGAAACGAAAAGTCGTAAAGAAGAAAAAGAAGTCGTCGGTGAGCGCGAGTCGCCGAATGATGGACAACCAACACGTCAATTATGTTTGTTTGGAATGTGAGGAAGAAGAGTTAATCCCGCTTGGGGTGGTGCAGGACTTCGACCGTATGGATGGTGGTGATCCAAGTGTGCCGCCTAAATTTGCATGCGAGCATTGTGGGGGAGAAATGTACCCTGAGCATTACATAGGCGTACATGGCTACGAATACAAAGTCTCAAATATCCTCCAAACCCAAAAAGACCGTCAGGGAGATATACCCTGACGGTTTTTCTTA
>NZ_JAIOAP010000035.1 GCF_021190915.1 Cohnella silvisoli | reverse complement strand
AAAAGCAAGTAAAGAATACCACAAAATCAACGACAGTCCAAGCCACCTAACGGTGGTTTGGAAACACCGTAAAAGTGACATTTTCTCGGAAGAGTTAAGGTGACATTTTCTCAGCAAATTGACACGCAATATCTCCTAAACTTATTTCTAAATCCCATGCTTGCTCATAAGACTGTTAAGCTCTTTCAAAAACATGTTAATATCCTTGAACTGCCGGTACACCGATGCGAATCGAACGTAAGCAACCTCGTCAACACTGTAGATGTGCTCCATAAGCAACTCACCGATAATCCGGCTTTCAACTTCGGCATGCGCCGTATTGCGAATTTCCCTCTCCACATCGGAAACGATCACTTCCAATTGTCCGACGGATACGGGGCGTTTCTCGCAAGCTCGAAGTAAACCGCGCAAAACTTTGTCCCGGCTGAACTCTTCTCTGCTTCCATCCTTCTTAACAACGATAAGCGGAGTTTCCTCTACCGTCTCGAATGTGGTGAATCTGCGGCTGCATTTCTCGCATTCCCGGCGGCGGCGGATTGACTTGTTGTCGTTGGCAGGCCTCGAATCCAAAACCTTCGTTCCGCTATAGTCGCAATAAGGACATTTCATGGCTGCGAATTCGGCTCCTTCATAGATCGTAATTTTTAATATTTCCATACCTTCCCTTACATGAACAGAACAATAAAGCACATAATACTGTTACAAACCGCAAGGAGGTGAACAACAATGGCTAACAATACACTTCTTGTCCCTCAAGCAAATGCTGCACTAGATCAAATGAAGTACGAAGCAGCACAAGAGCTTGGCATCGCTATCCCTCAAGATGGGTATCAAGGTAACATGACTACGAAAGATAACGGTTCTATCGGGGGTAACATTACCCGCCGATTGGTACAACTGGCTGAACAACAATTGGCTGGTAAATAAAGAAATAAAACCGAAGGCACTTAATACCGGGGAAGCCAAGAAGCATTGATAATGCTTTGCGGCTTCCTCTTCCATATAGCCAATTCTATTTGCCTTGCTTGATTTACAACGTTTCGTAAATTTTCTGATACTTCTTATAATAATACATCACACGTTGGACATAATGTCTAGTCTCTCCGTATGGAATATTGTTTAAAGTTTGTTCTTTCCCGTCCCAAACCCCTTTTTCCAACCATTGCCGCACTTTTCCAGGCCCTGCATTGTAAGCTGCCAAAGACAAGATTAAGTTCCCGCCAAATTGACGCTTCAATTCTTTGACGTACCAGGACCCAAGCATAATTCCTGCGTGCGCTTCCTTGCCGGCATCCTTAATGGTTATATTACCGAAGTTGTCTTGCTTCAGAATCCATTCGGCGGTGTCAGGCATAATTTGCATGATGCCTACGGCCCCTTTAGCGGATACGGCGTCCAGCTTATAGTTCGATTCCACTCTAATAATGGCAGCGATCAATAACGGATCCAATTGGTAATTCGCGGCATTCTGCTTAATCTCTTCCGTATACGAAATCGGGTAAATCGAGCGTCCAAGCCAATCCGACTGCACGAACAGCGCACCCAGAATGATGATAACGAGGAACAGGAACACCCTTTTTCGTTTTAACCGCTTTCTCATCCAAACCTCTTTTCCCGCCAGAAGCGCTCAATTTGCTCCTCCGTATAGGCCAGACTTTCGCTATTATCAATCAGTATGTCGGCTCTTCGTTTTTTATCTTCGATGTCCATCTGTGCATCAAGCCGTTTCTGAGCTTCTTCGATCGTTAGCTTGTCCCTTGCAAGCAAGCGCTGCAACTGAGTTTCCCTTGGTACGTAAACGACCATTATTTGTTCAAAATAGGACTCCAGCCCCGATTCATACAAAAGTGGAACGTCAACGACAACGAGCTGCTGCGGACTGTTGCTTTCATGATAAGCCATTCTTTCTTTCATAACGGCCCGAATGGCAGGATGGATAATCGCCTCCAGCGCTTTGCGCTCAGCGGGATCCGCGAACACGATCGCTCCGAGCTTCTTGCGATCAAGGGATCCATTCTGCTGCAGAACGGCTTGTCCGAATCGTTCGGCTATTGCAAGCAAAGACGGTTGCCCGGGTTCAACGACTTCCCGGGCAATTCCATCCAAATCGATCAATATCGCTCCGTGCTCCGTAAGTAACTTGGCAACCGTGCTTTTACCTGTGGCGATACCGCCCGTTAAACCGATATTCATTGAACCTCTTCCTCATAAGAACAATTTAAATATTCCCATTGCGATCAGAATGATGCCGGGCATCATCGATAATTGTCTGGCCCAACGCCATCCCGACACCCAGAATCCGACCCTCGTTCCCGACCAAAGGAAAAGTCCGCTAGCCGTCGCAATAAGAATGGCTGTAATCAAAGGCGGAAATCCTAACAATGCTGCACCGATTCCCGCCCCGAATGCGTCAAGGGAAAGTGCCGTCCCTAAGAAAAATGCTTCACCGGAAGTAATCGCTCCCGAACGGTCCATGTCCGCTGCGGATGGTGTACGAAGAATTTGAATGATAAGACCGAACACCTTAAGTTCCATTTTAAGAACGGGTTTACCAGGCCATGAATCAGCGCTGACAACAGCAGGTGCACCTTTGCTTCGCTGCTCTCCATCCTCTCGTTCCCCGCTGCGGATAAACTGGATGAGTGCCGCGATACCGATACCGATAAGGATAATCGCTCCGACAGTCGATGTGATATGAGGCGACATCCACCTCGTGAGCGCAACACCGATTACCATCGATAACAGAATAATGATTCCCGAACACGCCGAAATAATAAAAACGGAAGTTATCGGTATTTTAATCTTTCTTACGCCATAAGTAATACCGACTCCAAATCCGTCAAGACTGACGGCAAAGGACAGTAAAATAAGCGACACGACAGGTGCCATCATAGCGAATTTCCCCCTGCATGGATGCTTCCTTTCTTCCGCTTACGGAAGTTAGGTTCTGTTCATCCTATGCACGGAAATGTTCGAATGCCCCGATCGCATAAACTTTAATGTGTAATCGCCTATTGTTCCAGCCCGTCTAACCGTCTTTTTACGGCATTGTTTCGTTGGGTTGAAGTCATGACGCCTTTAGTAACGTTGCGCGGCGCCTTCTGACACTTCGGGCAAATGTGCGTGCCCCGACCGCCCACGACCGACTTCTCAATGAGGCTTCCGCAGGTCAGACAAGGCTCTCCGGTTCTTCCATAAGCCCTTAAGCTATGTTGGAAAAAGCCCATTTCGCCTTGGCCGTTCACGTAAGATTTGATGGAGGAGCCTCCGGCTTCCACAGCAGCCGACAAAGTCTTAACGATCGCCAAGTGAAGAAGCTCTTGCTCCTTCCGCTTCAGCTCGTTCGCCGACGTCTCCGGATGAATGCCTGCCATATGCAGAGCTTCATCTACGTAGATGTTGCCGAGACCAACCACGATCTCCTGATTAAGCAACAGCGGCTTGATCTTCGTCGACCGTTTGCCGAGCGCACGCCGGAACGATTCCAACGTGAACCCCTCTTCCAAAGGCTCCAACCCCAGTTTATTCAACGGAGGGGCTTGTAATTCTTCATTCGGCAAAAATAGGTGCATCGTACCGAATTGTCTAACATCCTTATAGCGCAATTCGGTTCCATCGGTAAAATGGAAAATAACGTGCGTATGAATTTCCGTTGGCGTATCTTTATCGAACAGGCCGTATCGTCCTTCCATCCGAAGATGGGACACAAGCACGAGTCCATCCATTACTAGCCTGAGAAACTTTCCCCGTCGCTCGACCGATTGAAACGTTCTTCCCTCAAGGCGAGCGGCGAATAATTGCGGGTCATCGGGTTTCTGCAAAATGCGCGGCAAGTTCACCGTCACCCTATCTATTTTCTTCCCGGTAATGAGCATATTTAAAGTCCGGCGAACAGTTTCCACCTCTGGTAATTCCGGCATTGCAATCCCCTTCCTCTAGCTGTGAATGCTGCTTTTGTTTACTTGCCTACTTCGCCTCGTACCAGTTGCTGCCGACGCTAACTTCCGCTAGCAATGGAACATCAAGCTGCAAAGCCGTTTTCATGACTTCCGGCACTAATGTTTTCATAAGCTCTAGTTCATCCGCCGGCACTTCGAACACCAATTCATCGTGTACCTGGAGGAGCATGCGGCTCTTCAATCCGCGGCTGGTAAGCGCTTCGTCCATCCGCATCATCGCGAGTTTGATAATATCCGCCGCGGTTCCCTGAATCGGAGTATTCATCGCCGTCCGTTCCGCGAAAGAACGAAGGTTAAAGTTGGAATGGCGGATGTCCGGCAAGTAACGTCGGCGCTCCAGAAGCGTTGTGACATAGCCGTCGTTCCTAGCTTGCTCAACAATCGTATCCATATAACGTCGCACGCCGGGGAACGCCTGAAAATATTGCTCGATAAAAGCGGCGGCTTCCTTCCGGGTGATGTTCAAGTTCTGAGAGAGCCCGTAGTCGCTTATTCCGTACACGATTCCGAAATTTACCGCCTTCGCTTGGCGACGCATATTGCCGTCCACTTGATCGGCCTGTACGCCAAAGACGTCCATCGCTGTTTTCGTATGAATGTCCATTTCATTGAGGAAAGCTTCCTTTAATCCCTCGTCCCCGGAAATATGGGCAAGCACGCGCAACTCGATCTGCGAGTAATCGGCTGCTACAATGCTCCAACCCGGCTCCGAAGGCACGAAAGCTTTGCGGATTTGGCGGCCTTCCTCCAAGCGTATCGGAATGTTCTGCAAGTTCGGGAATTGACTGGACAGCCTTCCCGTTGCCGCGATCGTTTGGTGATAGAACGTATGGATTTTGCAGGTTTCCGGGCGGATTTCCTTCAACAAACCTTCTATATAAGTCGATTGCAGCTTAGTAAGCTGACGATAATGCAGGATCAAACGAACGATTTCGTGGTAAGGCTCCAGCTTCTCCAGAACTTCCGCATCGGTTGAATAGCCTGTTTTGGTTTTCTTGATGACAGGAAGCGCCAACTTGTCGAACAGAACTTCGCCCAATTGCTTGGGTGAGCCGATATTGAATTCAAAGCCAGCCTGCTTATGGATTGCCGACATCATTTCTTCGATCCGTCTTTGAAACTCTACGCCTAGCTCTTCCAGAGTTGCAGCGTTCACGGAGATGCCTTGCTTTTCCATTCTGGCTAACACGACGGATAACGGCTGCTCCAACTCGTAATACAACCGATTCATGCCTAACTGCTCTAGCTTCTCGGCTAGTAGAGGCTTTAACCTCCGAACGGCATCGGCTTTGGCAGCCAAGTGGCGTGCAAGCTTATCCTCCGCCGGAATGTGAAATTTGGCGCCTTTGCCAAATACAGCATCGTCCGAATCGATAGAACCCAAACCATAACGCGGAAGCAATCCGTTAAGGGATGGATCGGCTTCCGTCGGATCAAGCAAATAAGCGGCGAGCTTCACATCGAATGCTTGTCCCTTGAGAGCAATGCCGGAACGAGCCAGTACGAGCTCCACCCGATGAAAGTCGTAACCATTCTTTGGCGCTTCCGAGTTTCCAAGCCAAGCGATTAATGGTTTCGCATCGTTCGTGGAGAGTAGTTTGTAAGGGATGACGAAGATCTGGGTCCCCGCGACTAGAGTGATTCCGATGCCAACTCCATTATGCGGATTTTCTCCGGACGCCTCTACCATAACGGTTTCGACTTCGGGGAGCGCATCCATCAGGGAGCTCCAACCAGCTTGTTCGACTTTGATGACTTCGTATGCCGATGCCGCTTCTTCCCTTTCCGCATCTGAAATGTTGTCCGCGGCATGCAGATCAAGCCGTTCGATTAGAGATTTGAACTCCAGCTTGCGGAACGCACCGGCTAAAGCGGAAGCTTCATATCCTTTCCAAGTGACGTCTTCCAACGTTTGCTCCATGGGTACCTCGCGGAAAATCGTCGCCAGCTTCTTGCTCATCCGAGCATCTTCGCTATGAGTCTCGATATTTTCGCGAAGCTTGCCTTTCAGTTGCTCGATGTTATCCAGCACGTTCTCGACGGTGCCGTAATCTTGCAGCAGCTTCAGAGCCGTCTTCTCGCCAACCCCGGGAACTCCCGGAATATTATCGCTTGCGTCACCCATTAGGCCTTTAAGATCGATGATCTGGGAAGGAATAAGTCCATACTTCTCTCCTAATGCTCCCGGCGTATAGCGCTCTACTTCGCTAATGCCTCTACGCGTGATCAACACGGTTACTTGATCGGTTACAAGCTGAAGCATATCTTTATCCCCGGATATAACGACAGCGGTTTTGTTCTGTTCCTCGGCCACGCGAGATAACGTCCCGATAATATCGTCCGCTTCATAACCGGCAAGTTCGAACTGCGGTATGGAAAATGCTTGAAGAAGCTCCTTCAGAAGCGGAAATTGTTCCGACAGCTCCGGCGGAGTTTTCTGCCTGCCGCCTTTATACTCGGCGTACCCTTCGTGCCGAAAAGTCACCTTGCCCGCGTCGAACGCGACTAACACGTGTGTCGGTTTCTCCTCCTCCAACACCTTCAGCAGCATCGTCGTAAATCCGAATACCGCATTCGTATTCAGCCCGCTGCTGTTCGTAAGCGGCGGTATCGCGTAGAAAGCCCTAAAAATAATACTATTTCCGTCGATTAATAACAGCTTGTCCTTTGTTTCGCTCATGCTTCGTTTCCACCTCGCCGACAGTTAAATACATAAAGTTATCATACCATATGGGGCATTAAGTCGCATCCTTAGCTGAGAAAGGGACTAGAGCATTAAATATCTACGATCATTATCACTTGAATTGGATAAGATGATTGAACCCTTGTAAAAGCTCAAAAAAAGACTTCTTTCCACAGTAATTGGCAGAAACCAACCATTTTCCAGGACCCGATACAAATAAAAAAGAAACTGCCATGAGATTTTAGTCCCATGACAGTCATTATGTTAATAGTAACAAGCAAGAGCTTCTTTTACATGGTGTTACTGGCGAAAATGTTACAATTTACAAATAAAGACTGTCCTCTGTGCAGTGTAATTATTGTAGAAGAAGATGCGAGTGGAACAATAATTTCAGTTGTCCTTTTAGGGCGTTATAGCGGATGTTGCTGAACTCGTTACTGAACCTGTTTGCACACTTGAAGTGATGACGACTGTGATTGTGTTACCAATATCTCCAGCCACTGGTACATAAGTTGCTGAATTGGTTCCTACGTCTACTCCATTTGACTTCCATTGGTAGCTAAGTGTTCCTGTGTTATTGCCGCCATTCAATGCTGCGGTTAGCGTTTGGCCTACTTGTGCTGTACCTGATATTGTCGCTGTTCCTGTTAATACTGCTGCATCAACAGCGGATGTTGCCGAACTCGTTACGGAACCTGATTGCACATTTGAAGTGATAACGACTGTGATTGTATTTCCAATATCTCCAGCCACTGGTACATAAGTTGTTGAATTGGTTCCGACAATTGCAGCATTTGACTTCCATTGGTAGCTAAGTGTTCCTGTGTTATTGCTGCCATTCAATGCTGCGGTTAGCGTTTGGCCTTCTTGTGCTGTACCTGTTATTACCGCTGTTCCTGTTAATACTGCTGCATCAACAGCGGATGTTGCCGAACTCGTTACGGAACCTGATTGCACATTTGAAGTGATAACGACTGTGATTGTATTTCCAATATCTCCAGCCACTGGTACATAAGTTGTTGAATTGGTTCCGACAATTGCAGCATTTGACTTCCATTGGTAGCTAAGTGTTCCTGTGTTATTGCTGCCATTCAATGCTGCGGTTAGCGTTTGGCCTTCTTGTGCTGTACCTGTTATTACCGCTGTTCCTGTTAATACTGCTGCATCAACAGCGG
>NZ_JAIOAP010000034.1 GCF_021190915.1 Cohnella silvisoli | reverse complement strand
GCGCTTACGTCGTGGCGGACCGGGAATGCACGTCCGGGGAGCTGCGACGGCATTGCGGAGAACGGCTGCCGGAATACATGATACCGGCGTCGTTCACGCAGCTGGAAGCAATGCCTTTGACAGCCAGCGGGAAGACGAACCGCAAGGCGCTGCCTGCACCGGAGGCGAGCATGGCGACGGGGACGGCCTACGCGGCTCCGGGAAACGAGACAGAGGAGAAGCTGGTCGGCATCTGGCAAGAGCTGCTGCAGCGGGAGACGGTCGGTATCGACGACAACTTCTTTGAGCTGGGAGGCAACTCCTTATTGGTGCTGCGGATGCACAAGACGTTAGAGCAACAGCAGGGAGGCAGCTTAAATGTTACGGACCTGTTCGCATACCCGACCATTTCCAAGCTCGCGGGGTATATCCAGCGGGAGTCGAGCGCAACGAGCGCTTCTTCACGAATATCGGTCGTACCCATTCAATTACCGTCGCAATGGATGCCGGCTGATCGTAGGTACAGGACAGGAGACTATTTACGAATGCCGCTGAGCAGCTCTACCGTTCAATACCTGGAACAATTAGCCGAGCTTGAGGGGGTTGACCCAGGATTACCGGCCATTGGAGTGTGGATCGTCATGCTGGCCCAGACGTTCCGTCAGTCAAGGTACGACCTGCCGATCTGCGGCTTCGGAGGGGGAGCGAGCGTAGTCAAACTCGATTTGAACGAGATAGGCGGGTTTTCGGAATTGATTGCCTATCTTCGCTCCGCTTTACTCCATGAGCATACATCGAACAGTAACTCCTTGCCGGTATTAGCGAACGAACAAAACCCGGATTCATCGATCATCCCCCTCTTGTGCGGAGGGACTGCGCCTCCTGTTCCGGAAGGCTGGAGACCCTTGGCGGATTTAACGATTGTTGTCCAATCGACGGGCTTCGAATGGGCGATTCAAGTCGAATACAACGCGGGAAAAATCCGTAAGGACAAGATCAAGGATCTCATGAAGGATTTCCCGATTTGGTGTCGCCGCATGGCGAACGAAAGGCAATCGAAGGAACAGTCTGCCGTATCCCAAGACGTTGACGCAGAGCAGGAGAGGAAGGGACCGCGATGACGAAAATCGGAATGCTGTTTCCCGGCCAAGGCTCGCAGTTCGTTGGAATGGGCGCCACGCTAGCGGAACGCCACGCGATCGCGAGACGAACGTTCGAAGAAGCTAGCGAAACGCTCGGATGGGATGTTATGAAGCTATGCGCGGAGGGAGATTCCGCTCGGCTCACGGAAACCGCTAATGCCCAACCCGCTATTCTCACCTATAGTGTTGCGGCATATCGGGTGTTGTCGGCAGAGTGGGGAGTTCGTCCCGCTCTCGGAGCCGGCCATAGCTTGGGCGAATTCTCGGCGCTTGCCTGCAGCGGGGTTCTTGCGTTCCCGGATGCCGTTAGCCTCGTGCGCAAGAGAGGGGAATTCATGGAATCCGCTGGCGGGAACGCGAATGGAGCCATGGCAGCCGTAAGCGGAATATCCGACGAACGATTAGGGGAGCTGCTTTCCCAAACAAGCATTGGCGATTCCGTCATCGTGCTCGCGGGCATTAACTCGGCAATGCAGCGGGTTGTATCGGGGGATAGGGCAGCGCTAGAGAGACTTACGTTACTGCTTACGGACCTATCGGTCCGGGTTACCCCGTTAAATGTCGGAGCGGCCTTTCACAGTCCCTACATGAAGAAAGCGTCGGAACGATTGCGGGAGCAGCTTGAACAATGCCAATTCCGCGCTCCCGAGTGGCCGGTACTGTCGAATGTAACGGGCCTGCCCCACGATGGACGGCCAGAAAGTCTGGTACGGTTGTTGACTCGCCAATTGACGGAGCCCGTCCGTTGGTTGAGTTGCATGCAAGAGATGCATGCGACCGGTATCGATAGGGTGATCGAGTCGGGGCCGGGCTCCGTTCTGTCCCGACTATGGAAATCATTCTCACCGGAGACGAAGACGGCTTATTCGGACGATATGCAAGGCATAACTACACTGATGGACAATCATCGAATGGCAGGTTACTCGGATTTCCTGCCGAGATGCCTCGGAATCGCTTCGGCCACCCGAAACAACCGTGACGATCCCGATGCTTATCGAATTGGCGTGCTTGAGCCATACCGCGAAGTAGAGAAGATGGCGAGAGAGCAAGCGGAAGCCGGAAGCCTGCCGACGGAGGAACAATTGCGCAAGGGATGGAGCATGCTGCAAAGCATGTTCGATACGAAAGGAACCGAAACCGCGGAAAGAATAGCAAGATTGGTTCGCCTGTTGGAGCAAACGGGCACCTCCCATCTCTTCCGCGTTTCGGAATCAATAAATGGAGGCGTTGAGATATGAAATCCAGATGGCTGACCGTTAGTGGCTCCCTTGTGTATGTTGCCGTGTATTTGCTCGTGTTCTGGTTGGTCGCGATGCTTCACCAATCGTTGCTGCTGAACCATTTTCCCGATTATAAGGCTTTCATGGAGCGCAACATTCCGATATTTCTGTGTACCGTATTCGGAATTGCTTTCTTGCTGTTCTTGGGACTATCCAAGCTGCAGTCCGTTCTGTCGAAGGGCCGAATTCCTAGCATCATCCGAACCGCCCGATTCACTCCGCTTAAAGCAGGGGATTGGGTAAAGCTGGTCATTCTGGGGATTGGCTGCACGCTGCTGTTCCTTGCCGTTATGAAGCTGTCTTGGGTACGGAACAATACGTCGCATTTCGAGGATTACGTGAATACGTTCGGAACTGCGGAATCGTTCGTCTATGTTCTTGTCGGCGTGGGCTTCCTGGCGGTTTGCTTCGAGGAATTGCTGTTCAGGGGGATCGTGTATAACGCTTTGCGTACCGGGATGCCCGTCTGGATGTCGGTGCTGCTCACATCACTCATCTACAGTTACTTTCAACCGTCGTTTTGGATCAGCGTCACTTCCTTTTTTCTAAGCGTGCTTTATTGCCTTGTCTACATTCGTCTGAAGTCGCTATGGGCTTCCATCGGAATCGGAACCGTCGTCAATTGCTTGATCATGATCACTCGCGAATGGGGACTGCACGATGCGTTCTCCAAGCTGTCCGATGGATTGCTGTTGGCGTTGGGATTGGTCGCGCTGCTTATGATTGCGGGAACTCTTCTCACGGTTTGGAAAGGGGCGGCTGCCTTGAAAAAATATGCGGTCATGGCAGGGAATCTCGCCGTCCACGTCGGTATTTATTACGGATTGCTGCAGGTGCTCGTCATCATCTGGGAGCAAGCAGTGCTGCCCAAATATCCGGCGTTGGCTTCCCACGGAATCATCGGTCTCTATACGAATGCGTTATTGGCGATGCCGCTCTATTATTTCGTGCTCAAACTATTCTACAAGAAAGATTTGATCGCTATCGCCCAATTTCGCAAAGCTGGCGCCAGAACGCATATATTAAACATTCTGTTGGCGGTATGCATGGCGGTATGGGTCATGGGTCTGTTCAGTATACCGGAAGTGATAGATGCCGCGCCGGGGTTCGAGAATATCGTCGGATTTTTCCTCGCTCAGAACGCTTGGGTATTCTTCACCTTCTTCGTCATTAATTCGGTTTACAAGGAAATATTGTTCCGCGCGCTCATCTTTAACGAACTAAAGAGAGCATTGCCATTGCCTGCGGCGATGGTCGTCACTGGGATCCTCTATGGCTTTCTGTTCTTCTCCGGAGACATTCCCCTTATGCTGTACGGAACGGCCGGCGCAGTCATCTTCGGCTTAATCTATGTATGGCATCGCTCGATTTGGCTGACGATTATCAACGAATTCGTCTTGTTCTCCGCTTACTATATCATTCGCCATAGCGGCGGATTGCCGGGAGGCTCAGCACGATATGCATTGCTGGGCGTAAGCTCCGCAGCGATCCTTGGTCTGCTCTATGGGATATGGAGAAGCAAGCAAACGTCTGTCGATATCAGCCAACCGTCCGAGAAAGTGAGTGTTGGAGCCTGATCTGGACTGGCTGACACGTTTATGAATGATCACAGCGGGGAGGGCGCGTTAGGATGGAAAAAGCTTGGTGGGATGCAGACGACATCTTGGAGGAAGAGTCAGAGATCGTGGAAGAAACATCCCATCGCGATATTGCGATTATCGGGATGTCCGTACGGCTGCCGGGAGTATGCGATGTGCAGAGCTTATGGGAGCTTATTGCCGCCGGACATGATGCGATCGGCCCGTTTCCCGATGCTCGCCGCGCTGACGTGGAATCTCTCTTGTCCAGTACGAAGCTTCCGAACGGCAAGGTGTCTTATTACGACGGAGCGTACTTGGATGAGATCGATAAGTTCGACTATCGGTTCTTCCGCATGTCCCCGAAGGAAGCTTCTCTGATGAGTCCGAACCAGAGGTTATGGCTGGAGACGGCATGGAGTGCGCTGGAAGACGCAGGTTATGGGGCAAGCAAGCTGGCAGGAAGCCGAACGGGCGTCTATCTGGGCTATAATGGCGACGCCTTTCACGATTATAAGCGTTTGATCTCCGAACGGGACCCGGCTTCCTTGACGCAGGGGATTACAGGAAATTTGTCCTCCATCGTCGCGAGCCGGATATCCTACCTTCTGGACTTCAGAGGGCCGAGCTTGACCGTGGATACCGCTTGCTCCTCATCGCTCGTCGCGCTGCATATAGCCATTCAGTCTCTGCGAGCAGGAGAATGTGAGCAAGCCCTCGTCGGCGGAGTGAAAACCTATTTGCTGCCCGTCGATCTGGGAATCCGTATCGGCATTGAATCTCCCGATTTCCGCGCGCGCACGTTCGACGACCGATCGGCGGGAACGGGCGGAGGGGAAGGCGCGGCAGCTATTCTGATCAAGCCTCTGGGTAAAGCGCTGCGGGATAAGGATGCCATATATGCGGTTATTAAAGGAAGTGCAATTAATCAGGACGGTTCGTCTATCGGAATCACCGCCCCGAATGGTCGGGCTCAAGAAGAAGTTATCGTTCAAGCTTGGGAGGATGCGGATATAGACCCGGCCACGATCGGGTATGTCGAAGCCCACGGAACCGGAACAAAGCTGGGAGACCCCATTGAGATTGACGGCATGACCCAAGCGTTTAGGCGTTATACGCGCCGCTCGCAATTTTGCGCGGTCGGTTCCGTGAAGACGAATTTCGGGCATCTGGACACGACGGCGGGAATCGTTGGACTGATTAAGACAGCGTTAGCCCTGCATCGGCGGGAGCTTCCACCGATGCTTCACTTTCGCGAGCCTAACCGTGAAATACCGTTCCTGGACTCTCCGGTTTACGTCAGCGATATTCTCCGTCCGTGGGCGCAGGATGAGGATCATCCGAGAAGGGCCGGCGTCAGCTCGTTCGGAATGAGCGGAACGAACGCCCATGCGGTGCTGGAAGAAGCGCCATCCATTCCGAGCCTGCAGCGAGCGAATGAATCCGCAAAGGTTCAGCCGTTTGCCCTGTCGGCGAAAAGCGAGACGGCCTTAGCTGCGTTGGTGGTAAGCTATGAACATTTCTTAGAGCGACATGATCATTCGTCGCTTTCTCTCGGTTCCTTATGCTATACAGCTAACACGGGCAGAGGCCATTATGAATTCCGTGCTGCGGTCACGGTTGGATCGATCGAACAATTGCGGGATAAGCTTCGCTTATTGGCGAAGTGTTTGCTCGAGGGCAAGAAACCCTTAGCCTTTGGGGAATTAGAGGGCAATGCACGGGAATGGGAAGACGGGAGCGGCGTACCTACGGGCATATGGCTTGGACGGCACGGCGGCGGGAATGATATGTCCGCTTTGGCTAGGGCTGCTGCTTCTGTTGATACGCTGACCGAAGATATCCGGGACAGTTCTGCGGAGAAGCTCTGCCTTGCGTATGCGGAAGGCAATCGGTTGGACTGGGAAGCATGGTACCGGGATTCGGGATACGGTAAAATCCACCTGCCTACCTATCCCTTCGATCGTACTCGATGCTGGGTCGAGGAACGAACTGCTTACTCAGATTACCGTAAGCCTAACGACAACGAAGGGAAAATGGCTCTAAGTGTGGCGGACGCGAAAGATAGGGACATTGTTCAGTTGATCGGAAGAGAGGAAGATCGGTATTCGGAAACGGAGAAGACGGTCGCGCTCATCTGGGGTCGCGCGTTAGGCTTCGAGTCGATCGGGGTATACGATCATTATTACGAGCTTGGCGGAGATTCCATCCTGGCATTGCAAATCGTCGGAGAGCTTAGCTCCGCGATCGGCAGGGAAATTGAAATTGCGGACTTGCTCGGACATCCTACAGTGGCTGATCTCTCCGTCTATATTGATGGAGTCATGGGAATATCAATCGATAAGGCAGACGCATCGCAGGAATTGATAGGTGACGATAGCGAGGAAACGATGTACCCGTTGTCCCGCGCACAGCATCGTATTTTCTTGGGAGCCCAGCTTCCCGGGGAGGAGCGTCACCACCATATGCCGCTTGCATACATCGTAGAAGGGGAGCTGCAAGCCGTTCGGCTGGAGATGGCGTTCCGCAAGCTGGCAGAACGTCACGAAAGCTTGCGTACGACATTCGAATGGTCCGAAGAAGGCGAGCCTCGGCAACGCGTTCATCCTGTTCCGGACATGAGGATTGAGCCGGCATCGGTCGGATCAGAGGCGGATTGGTCCGCATTCGCGGCTGCGTTCATCCGTCCGTTCGATATGTCCAAGCTGCCGCTTGTCAGGATAGGCTTGGCAACGGTGTCGCCGAAGCGCCATTTGCTTGTGCTCGATGCTCATCATCTTGTAGCCGACGGGGCGTCCCTGGCATTGCTGCTTCAGGAATTAACGGCCCTATACGAGGGACTTTCGTTGCCGCCCAAAAGCATGGACTATCGCCATTACGTTCATTGGCAACAGGATCAGAAGGACAGTCCGGTGTGGCAGGCACAGCGTGCCTATTGGTTAAGCGATATGCTTTCTCCGCCGATTTCACATTTGCGGCTGCCGCTTGATTTCCCGCGTCCGCATGTTAAATCGCCTGAGGGAAAATCTTTCCGTTTTACACTCTCTGAGCCATTGACGGACAAGCTGAATCAGCTTGCCAGAAAGCGGCAAGTATCGCTGCATACCGTTCTCTATTCGTTATATGCCGTATTGATGAACCGTTACTCCGGTCAGGAGGAGATCATGATCGGCTCGCTCGTCAGCGGAAGGGATCAGGCGGCGTTCAGGCAAATCGTCGGGGTCTTCATCAACTTCCTGCCCGTTAGGATTCTCGTTAGCGCACGATTGTCGTTTGATGAATTTATGGAGGGAATTCAGGACCTTACTAGCGAAGCCTACTCGAATGGACAATTTCCTTTCGACGAAATGGTCGCGGCCACCCCTGCTGCGCGTGATCGCTCACGTAATGCGCTCTATGATACGATGCTCGTTTTTCACAATCATTCCACGGGAAGCGATAGGTTTAGCTCCGGAGGCTTATTATTTTCCGAATATCCATTAGAACGAACCACTTCGTCGCTTGACGTAAAGCTGGATCTTTTTCCGGGATCCGGCGGCGAATTGCACGGAGTGTTGGAATACGACCCGCAGCTGTTCCTGGAGTCGTCGATTTCCCGCATGTCGGAGCATTTCGCGGAGCTTGCCGCCATGGCTGCCGATCATTCCGATTGGGCCATCGGGGAATTCCGTCTATTCGGCGCGGATGAAGAAGCAAATCTTGAAAGCAGGAGAAGCCTAAACGACAGGCCCCCGCAGGAAACGGTCGAAGGCTTGGATTTCAACCTCACGATTGCATCCACCTTTACTTCCGAACCGATAGCGAAATCGTTAACCCGCTGGCTTGGAGAATTCGGCTTGAAGTCGAAGCTTTCCTTTGCGCCATACAATCAAATCGTCCAGCACGTGATCGGCGAGCATACCAGTGAAATGGAAAGTACGGGGGCAAAGGGGACGGAAGAGGCTAACGTTCTGCTTATTCGTCCGGAAGATTGGTTGACTAAGGCTGCAACGGTTGAGGAACGATTAGAGCAATTGGAATCTGATCTTCGTCGATTAATGCGTCTATTGGGCGAACGTAAGGAACACGGTACCTATTTCGTCGCATTAATGCCTTTTTCCGCGAACGGTCCGTTTAACGAGCTATCTGAACAAGCGGCAGGTGCGTTCCGCGAGCGTTGGAGCGATCTCGTCCTTTCGGCGGAAAATGTTAATCCGTTGGATTTTTCGGTTGCTGCAGCTCGTTATCGGGTCGACGAGATGGAAGATCCGGTCGCGAACGAGGAGGGCCATATCCCATATACGGAGCAATATTTTGCGGCGATCGGAACGGAAATCGCCCGGGCATTGATTGCTTGGAGAGCGACTCCGTTTAAGGTCATAGTCGTCGACGCGGACAACACTTTGTGGCGAGGTGTCTGCGGGGAAGAAGGAGCTTTGAACGTCCAGGTAACGCAAGAGTTTGCCGCATGGCAACGGTTATTACTTCGCAAGAGAAGCGAAGGGATGCTGCTTGCCCTATGCAGCAAGAACAATGAAGACGATTTATGGGAAGTTTTTGCCCGAAATCCCGGCATGATGCTGCGCAAGGAGCATTTTAGCGCATGGAGGGTGAACTGGGAGTCCAAAGCCGACAATCTCCGCGAACTGTCCGCAGAGCTGAATTTGGGCTTGGACAGCTTCATTTTCGTAGATGATAACGCCGTTGAATGTCTGAGTGTCATGGCTGGTTGTCCAGAAGTATTGACGCTTAAGCTTCCGGAAGAAGGGGAGATGACGGCTTTTCTGTCGCACGTATGGGCGTGGGACCGCTTGAATGTAACCGAAGAAGATCGCCGAAGAGCGGGGAGCTACGAAGCGGAGCGCCAGCGGAAGGAAGCGGTTCGTCCGGGAGTAACATTGGATAATTATTTGCAGGGGCTTGGGATGAAAGTCAGCATGCGCGCGCTGTCTTCTGAAGACACGGAGAGGGCTGCCCAGCTATCCGTGAGGACCAATCAGTTCAATCTTAATGGAATTCGGCGTTCGAAGGAGGATATTCGCGCACTGCTGATTGGCGAACAAGCATACCAGTGGGTCGTCGAAGCAGCGGACCGTTACGGGGATTACGGAAAGATAGGGTACGTATCGGCAACGCGCGATGGATCGAGTCTCGTCCTGAATGCGTTCCTGCTAAGCTGCCGCGTTCTGGGTCGCGGAGTCGAGCAAGCCGTATGCACGGGATTAAAGCGGTTTGCATCGTCCCTCGGTTGCGTTGAGCTTCGGGCGGAATTCCGCCGAACCGCCAAAAATCGTCCATTCGAGCAATTTCTGGAGGATAGCGGATGGGTTATGGATCAGGCAGAGACCGAGGAAGAAGGTTCCGATTGCTATATCGATTTGACCGAAGTGAACGAAATGCCTCGTCACATCGCTTTCTATGACCGAATTCCTTACGAGATAGAGGAAGCTTATGAGCTGACGGCGGCAGCAGCGGGCCAATACTCTCTTATCGTTGCTGAGGCGGGGGGACAAACAAGAACGAAATCAAGGTCGTTCGATTGGGTACTTTCCTATGACCGCGAACCGGAAGTGTTGCACAGGGCGTACTATTCGCCGCTTCGTTACCCTGATGCTTCGTTAATCGCTTCCTTAGAGGATGTATATACGGATGTAAATAGGGAAACCCGCAATCAAGCTATCGCATTGTCTTACGAACGCCCCGTGAGCGATACCGAATCAAAGATGGCCGAGCTATGGGCGAAGTTATTAGGCGGAGGTCCCTACGGGAGAAACGATCATTTCTTCGCTGTGGGCGGTGATTCGCTGCAGGCAGCGTCGCTCGTATCGGCGTTCGTTCGGACCTTCGGCGTTCGGGTGTCTTTATCCGATTTGTTCGATCACGCGCGCTTGAAGGAAATGGCCGCGCTTATGTGCGTCGAGTCTAATGATAAGAAGCAGACCTATGAGGCCATTCCTATTGCTTCGAAGGCTGAGCTGTATCCTGTCTCGCCTGCGCAGAGAAGAATGTACTTCCTGCAGCAATTCGAGCCGACGGGGACGGCCTATCAGATTCCGACTGCGCTTATGCTGACCGGTCCGGTCGACCGGGAAGGGCTGCGGCAAGCTTTTCATGAGCTTACGAGGCGTCACGAGGGGCTGAGAACGTCATTTCGTTTGCATGAAGATGAACCTTATCAATGTGTTCACGACGTGGCTGACTTCGAAATCATGTACAAGGAAATGGCGGATAACGGCGAGTTGATCGAACAAGCGTTGCGCGATTTCGTTCGTCCCTTCGATCTGAGTAGGGCACCGCTTTTCCGGGTGGGTTTGTTCCGATTAGACCAAGGTCGGCATGTGATGGTTTTCGATATCCATCACATCGTTGCCGATGGAGTATCGGTCAATGTACTTATGGAAGATTTCTTGATGCTTTATGAGGGACATTCTTTAATGCCTTCGGAATTGCAGTATAAGGATTATTCAACATGGTTATTAGGCGAAGAGAGAGCCGGGCGGTACTCCGAGCAGCTCGATAGCTGGATCCAAAGCTTCTCGGAGCCTTTGCCGAAGCTGGAGCTTCCCGCTGATTTCGCCCGTCCTGAAGTAAAGAGCACGATAGGCGCGCAATTGCTCGTCCACCTCACCGCGCGAGAGACCGAGCAGTTAAACCGACTAGCGCAAAGATCAGGTACGACGCTTTTCATGGTGCTGTTAACGGCTTATGCTTCTTGGCTTATGAAGCTATCCGGACAGACGGATATGATCATCGGCACTCCAGTCGCGGGAAGGTCCCATCCGGATACGGGCAAGCTGGTCGGAGTTTTTGTTAATCCGCTTGCGATCCGAATCGCGTCTGCTGCGGACTTTACGTTCGAGGAACTGCTTGGGTACGTTAAGGAAACGGTCATTAACGCGCTCGACCGGCAGGAAGCTCCATTCGAAGAGCTGGTCGAACGGTTGCGCCCGGAGCGGGATTTAAGCCGCAATCCGATCTTCGATACGATGTTCTCTATGCTCAACATGTTTCACGCAGACGCTTCGTCGGCAGAAATTAAGATTGAGCAGCTTCCGATTGATTTCGGGGTTTCCCAATTCGATATTGGATTATATGCCGTCGAAGAAGTACGAGGTCTGAATTTTATCATTCAATATGCTTCGGGACTATTCCGCAGCGGGACAATGCAGCGTTGGGTCGACGGATTTCAAGTATTGCTTGGAGCGATCTCGAAAAATCCGGAGCTTAAGCTTAACGATATCAGTATACTGTCGGAAGAGGAGCATCATCAGGTCGTTAATACGTTTAACGCTACCATAGCGCCGTTTCCGCGAGAGCTGACGCTGCCCGAGCTGTTTCGCAGGCAAGCGGAAGCCGCTCCCGACAAGCTTGCCGCGTCGTT
>NZ_JAIOAP010000033.1 GCF_021190915.1 Cohnella silvisoli | reverse complement strand
CCCCCAAAGATCTTCTCCACCACTAATACCTTCTTCATCTCTGCTCTGGTCAATGTCACTGTCTCCTGTCCCATAGTGACATTATCTCAGAACAGTTATAGGGTGACATTATCACAGCACAACAACAATTTCGTCGTGAAATGCTTGACTTCACTTTTGAATCATGATAAATTATTAATTGTCGCTTTTGAACTTTCCCTGATAGCTCAGTTGGTAGAGCACTCGACTGTTAATCGAGTTGTCACAGGTTCGAGTCCTGTTCGGGGAGCCATGGGGAGATACCCAAGTGGCTATAAGGGGCTCCTCTGCTAAGGGAGTAGACGTGTCATGCGTGCGAGGGTTCGAATCCCTCTCTCCCCGCCATGTAACTTCAATAAGCCGACTTTAGAAGAGCTCATTCAGCCAAGTGCTGGTGGGCTCTTTTTGATTTAAGCTGCGGAATTTCGGAAGGACTGCATGAAACTCCGTAAGTTCAGATTCCGAACTTATTTGCTGTTTTGGTGCTTCGTGTGACGCTGTAAGTCCAGATTCTGAACCTATTTACAGGTTTGGTGCTCCGTGCGACTCTGTAAGTTCAGATTCTGAACCTATTTGCAGTTTTGGTGCTCCTTACGCCGCTGTAAGTCCAGATTCTGAACCTAATGATGGTTAGGTATATGGTACGGTTAAGTAATGGCGGCGGAGAGGGGCGCAATATTTACCTGCAATGTGTGAAAAGAAATTGCTTGCGCTTGTCCTCCGATTCAGATATAATCATATTTGTCGTCTGAACGGGTCGTCGTTGAAAAACCGGAATCGCAGACCTAAATTGGCCCCTTGGTCAAGCGGTTAAGACACCTCCCTTTCACGGAGGTAACAGGGGTTCGAATCCCCTAGGGGTCACCATTGCGAGCCATTAGCTCAGTTGGTAGAGCACCTGACTTTTAATCAGGGTGTCGAAGGTTCGAGTCCTTCATGGCTCACCATTTATAAGTTCCGGAAGGCGCAAGCCGACTCGGACGACATACCCAATGTGCGGTCGTGGTGGAACGGCAGACACGCTATCTTGAGGGGGTAGTGCCCATAGGGTGTGAGGGTTCAAATCCCTCCGACCGCACCATACCTCAACAATCCAGGAATCCTTACTCTGTAAGGGTTCTTTTAATTTTCAGTTTCCTATTCGATAAATGGAAAACGATCTTCGACTGGTTCGGCGACATCTCCGTTATCGAACTTGCAAACGGACTGTTCGTGCTGACATTGATTTACGTCATCTTATTTTATGTACTGTTGCGTAAAGCGATCGTAGAATGAAGTTGGGCAATCCGGAAAAATCCATCGGACTTCCGGATTGCCCTTGTTCTTCGTTAACGATGAACGACATGTATCGCTATGGAACATTCGGAATCCAGCTCTTGAATATCCTTGATCACCTTGGATTGTTCCATGCGATTGACGGTACATAACATAAATCTACCGTTTCCATTGCCGGTTGATTCGCTGTCGTCCAGCATGACGACCTCTTTGCCGAACCTCGCGCGCAACGCAAGTCTTATTTCCTCGCTCCGCTCGCTTGAAATCCACATCATTCTAGTCAAGGCGAAACCATTCATGGACAAATCCGCCATGCGATAGGCTAGTATGAAGGCGAAGATGGAATACAACGCTTCGTCCCAACCAAACACGAATCCTCCGGCAAGCAGGACCCCTCCGTTAAGTAGCCAGAGCCGTTTTTCCGTTTTTTCCGAAGAAGCCGATTTAGTCAGCATCAACGCGCTTCCCGCAGCATCGATAAAACCGCCGTAGCGAAGAACCGTTCCAATACCAACCCCCAAAGCGATTCCTCCGGCTGTGGCCGCTGCAAGTGAATGATCCATTAACGCGGGCGCGGGATGCAGAAAGAAAGCGCCTAGCGAAAGAATGGATAAGCCCGCCAAGGTCATTAGCCAGGTTTGCGGGTCGAAACTGCGGTAACGAAAGAGAATGAATGGCAAATTAAATAAGAAAAGGAACAAGCCAAGCCGCATCTCCATGAGATAAGAAAATAGGACGGAAGCTCCGGTAACCCCTCCGACAAGCATACTGTGCGGTACGAGAAATAACTCCAAACCGACCGCGGACAAAAGGGCGCCAAACATCACAAATGCAAGCCGGTATGAAACGCGCATGTTGCCCATGACGACATTCTCCCTTCTTCATGTATTATGAAGTTTCGACTTTCTTTGGCGTTTTGTTGAACCTGAATATTTTGTCGAGCGCTTTGTATATGAGGTTTGTTTCCTTGGTCAACAACGGCCCAAGTATAGCCAGAATTAACACGTATAGCGCGGCGAAGGGCTGGATGATAGGCAATAATCCGCCCGTCTTGGCGATATTGGCCATTATGATCGAGAATTCACCGCGCGCTACGATCGTCAGTCCTATATTCACGGAAGCTTTAGGCGAAAGCCCTGAGCTTCGTCCGGCTAGCATGCCGGCGGCGAAATTGCCGATCAAGGTGACGGCGACGGCGGCGAGCGATAGCCAAATGGCACCTCCTAGCGTCGTCGGATCAATCGTCAGGCCGAAGCTGAAAAAGAAGATCGCGCCGAAGAAATCCCGGAACGGAAGAATGAGCTTCTCGATACGTTTCATGTGCTCAGTTTCGGCCAGCACCAAGCCGATCAACAGGGCGCCGATCGCCTCCGCGACGTGGATCGTTTCGGAGAAGCCGGCGACGAGGAACAATCCCGCGAATACGACGAGTCCGAACAGCTCGTTGGAACGAATGTCCAGCACCTTGTTCAGTAGAGGTACCGCTTTGCGTCCTATGATGAGCAAGGCGAGCATGAAGCCAAGCGCGACAAGCGCGGAGAGGGCAACTCCCCATACCGATGCGGATCCGCTAAGCACAAGGCCTGAAAGAATAGATATATAAACGGCTAGGAATACGTCCTCGAACATGATGATGCCCAGGATCATCTCGGTCTCCGAATTGGCGGTTCGTTTGAGATCGACGAGTACCTTGGCGACGATTGCGCTGGAAGAGATCGTCGTGATCCCGGCGATGACCAGTGTTTCCTGGAACGGAAAGCCGGCGGCCCAGCCGAACGCAAGTCCAAGCGTAAAGTTAATGGCGATATAGATCGTGCCGCCTACGGCAATGGAGCGGCCGGACGTGATCAGCCTGCCGACGGAGAATTCCAAGCCGAGGTAGAAGAGCAGGAACAATACGCCGAGTCTACCCATGAATTCGATCAAAGGCGCGCTTTCGATAAACCTAAAATCGAAATGCCACAATTCGACCGAATGAGGTCCGACGGCCATTCCTATGAGAATGTAGAATGGAATGACCGAAAACCTGAATTTAGCCGACAGCAAACCAGCCAGGGCGATGAGAGCGATCGCCAGGCCGACTTCAAGAACGATATGATCCATATTCGATCAATCGCTCCCATGGACTAAGATCTTCTTAAGTTCCCTGTGTTGCGCGCGCTCTCCAGCGACAACCAAAGTCGTATCCGGAGCAAGCTTGAATTCCGGACCGGGATTAATATGCTTGACATGATCGGACGCCAGTAAGGCGATGATCGTAGCTCCCGTGTTTTTACGGACGTGAAGCTCGCCGATCGTTCTCCCAATGCATGCGTAATGGGCTTCGAGTTTGTACCATTCGATGATCAGGTCATCCAAGGCGACCTCTATCGTTTCAAGCATTTTGGGCTTATATGTCATGCCTCCGATCATAGCCGCGACCATACGTGCTTCATCGTCGTCCAATGTCACCATGGAGATGCTGCTTTCTGGATCCTCTTGCTCGAAATGGTAACATTCACGGCGACCGTCGTCATGAACGATGATGACGAGTTTATCGCCGTTTCGGGTATTCATTTGAAATTTTTTGCCGATTCCGGGCAGGTCGATTTCGCGTATATTCATGCTAATAAAACCTCCTAAAATTAGGTTTCGCTTCCTCGCGGGATAAACGACGGACAAACCGAATAAACCTCCGCCAAATGCGCGTGAGGCCAATCGGAATTGTCGTTAAATACGCACGTATGAAGTGGTTAATTTTAGGGGCATGAGCAGAATTTTGCGGAGTCTTAGAAGGACGAGGGGGAGAAAGGTGGACTTATGCTCAGGCATGCGGTACGGAAGATAGGCAAAGAAACGGAAGTGGAAGACAAGAAGGAGGAGTTCAGCAAAGAGCAACATTTTGCTGTTGAGGGGTAAGGATGTCCGTTTGGTTGCTTTAACGCTGTTAGGAACGTCATGGGAAAGAGAAGTGCTGTTCGAGGTTGTGATGTTACCGCCGATCATCATGGTTGGCATGTTGAAAAGAACAAAGGCGGCAAGCAAAACTAGGACGAATGCCAAGCAGCGGAATGGCTGAATTGGTTTATTCATCCTTTTCCCTCCCTTATTTCTTTTTTTCATGATACCATACATGGTGCAGCATTCTCAAATCTAGATTTGGCTCCTGCATGGAGAGTTAGTGTTTAAACGGGAGAGTGGAACCGTTTGTCCTAGGTCAGGCGGAGCTTTGATCCGGTTTGAAATTCCGCAAACCATGACTAAAGATACATAAAATTTTGTCGAAATTAGGCTAGAATTATACTGGCTTAGAAGATTCGCTCTACCTACTATGCACATAATCCAGACAGGAGGCAGAAACGCTACCTGCTAATAGCAATAGAATCTAACATCGAGAGTGGGAATAAGGATATGTATCAAGTGAGAAAAATGTGGAAGTTATTTTTAGGTTTAATCCTCTTAGTAGGGTTGCTGCCTTTGTACCCAACCGAAAAAGCGTTTGCCAGCGCTCCAACGGCCACTATTACGGTCGCTAAAAGTTTTCTGGGTATCGGCAAAACTTCGCTGGTGACGATCACCTTCTCGGAAGCGGTGACTGGATTCAGCATTGCAATCCTGACGGTAGATAACGGCACGCTGAGCGGCTTAAGTACGCACGATAATATCACCTGGACTGCGACCCTTACGCCGGTTGCTGGTGTCAACGACGCCACCAATATCATTACGCTCGACAACACGGGTGTGAAAAATATCGCAGGCAATGCGGGGATCGGGACCACCCAATCAAACAATTACTCCGTCGATATGATGCGGCCAACATCCAGTATTGTTGTTGCCGATACGGCACTGAAAGCCGGCGAAACTTCGCAGGTGACGATCACCTTCTCGGAAGCGGTGACTGGATTCAGCAATGCAATCCTAACGGTAGAGGGCGGCACGCTGAGTGCCGTAAGTTCGTCCAATGGCGGCATCACATGGACCGCGGACTTGACACCGGCTGCTGGCATCGTCGCCGCTAATAATATCATAAGGCTCGACAACACGGGTGTGAGCGATGCCTCAGGTAATGCGGGGACCGGGATCACCCAATCTAACAATTACTCGGTCAATACGGTGCGACCAACGTCCACTATTGTGGTCGCTGACTATAATCTGGCTATCGGCAAAACCTCGCTGGTGACGATCACCTTCTCAGAAGCGGTGAGTGGATTCGGCAATGCAGACCTGACGGTAGAGAGCGGCATGCTGAGTGCCGTAAGTTCGTCCGATGGCGGCATCACCTGGACCGTGACCCTCACGCCGGCTGCTGGGATCAACGAAGCCACCAATATCATTACGCTCGACAACACGGGTGTGATCAATGCCGCAGGCAATGCGGGAACCGGGATCACCCAATCGAACAATTACTCGGTCAATACGGTACGACCAACATCCACCATTGTGGTCGCTGACAATAATCTGGGTATCGGCAAAACTTCGCAGGTGACGATCACCTTCTCGGAAGCGGTGACCGGATTCAGCAATGCAATCCTGACGGTATATAACGGCACGCTGAGCGGCTTAAGTACGCACGATAATATCACATGGACCGCGGACTTGACACCGGCTGCTGGCATCGTCGCCGCTAACAATATCATAAGGCTCGACAACACGGGTGTGAAAAATATCGCAGGCAATGCGGGGATCGGGATCACCCAATCAAACAATTACTCCGTCGACACGGTGCGGCCAACATCCAGTATTGTTGTTGCCGATACGGCACTGAAAGCCGGCGAAACTTCGCAGGTGACGATCACTTTCTCGGAAGCGGTGACTGGATTCAGCAATGCAGACCTGACGGTAGAGAGCGGCACGCTGAGTGCCGTAAGTTCGTCCAATGGCGGCATCACCTGGACTGCGACCCTCACGCCGGCTGCTGGCATCAACGAAGCCATCAATATCATTACGCTCAACAACTCAGGTGTGAGCGATGCCGCAGGCAATGCGGGGGCCGGGATCACCCAATCTAACAATTACTCGGTCAATACGGTGCGACCAACATCCAGTATTGTAGTTGCCGATACAGTACTGAAAGCCGGCGACACTTCGCAGGTGACGATCACCTTCTCGGAAGCAGTGAGTGGATTCAGCAATGCAATCCTGACGGTAGAGAACGGCACTTTGAGTGCCGTAAGTTCGTCCAATGGCGGCATCACCTGGACCGCGACCTTCACGCCGACCACCGGCATCAACGACACCACCAATATCATTAGGCTCGACAACTCGGGTGTGATCAATGCCGCAGGCAATGCGGGGACCGGGATCACCCAATCGAACAATTACTCGGTCAATACGATGCCGCCATCTGCCGACTTGAGCGGGTTGACTCTTTCGAGCGGTACGTTAACTCCAGCATTTGCATCCGGGACAACGGACTACACCTCAAGTGTGGGGAGTGGTGTGTTAAGCGTTGCCATTACGGCGAGTACATCGGATAGTAATGCTACGATGACTGTAAACGGAAATAGCGTCGTGAGCGGTAGGGCAAGCGGCACCATTAACCTGAATGTAGGCAGTAACCCAATCACTGTCGTCGTGACGGCAGAGAACGGTACGACCAAGAAGACATATAACGTTATCGTGAACCGTGCCTCCAGTGGTGGTGGAAGCAACAATGACGATTCAACCCCGCCAACGTCCCCAAGCGACAGCACAGTGATCTCTTTAGATGGTAAATTAACGCTTCCTTCAGGTAAAGCGGGCAAGGTTAGTTTGGGAGATGCGGTCACAATCTCCATTCCGGCAGGCGCTTCGGGCAAAGATCTGAAATTGACCATAGAAAAAGTACTCGATACTCAAAACCTTCTAAAGAAGAAAGACGTTCTGGCAAGTCCAATTTATGAAATTCTGAAAAACTCCCAAGAGGACTTCAGTAAACCGGTTTCGCTGACTTTTGCTTTCGATCCGGCAAGTTTGAAGAGCAACCAAAAGGCTGCTGTATTTTATTTTGACGAAGTGAAGAAAGCATGGGTGGAAGTCGGGGGCGGTAAGGTTAACGGTTCTTACATTACCATAGAAGTAAATCACTTTACGAAATTTGCGGTATTCGTTGTAGGCGATGCTGCTTCGACAGACACGAAACCGGATATTACCTTTACTGATATTGCTGGACATTGGGCTGAAGTCAATATCAAGCAAGCGGTAAGTGGCGGAATCGTCACGGGTTATCCTGACGGAACGTTTAAGCCAAATCGCACCGTGTCACGTGCGGAATTTGTTGTGATGTTGATGAATACGTTGAAGCCGCAAGGTGAAGGAACGACGCTGACTTTCAAGGATACAGCGAAGATCGGAGCTTGGGCGCAGAAAGCGGTTGCTCAAGCCGTACAAGCAGGCATTATTAAAGGATATGAGGACGGCGGCTTCCGTCCTGATGCGGAAATTACACACTTGGAGATGGCGGTCATACTTGCAAAAGCTTTGAGTCAGTCTATCGAAGCTAATGTTGCAACTGGCTTCGCGGATGACAAGAACATTCCGGCGTGGGCAAAAGGCAGCATTGCTTTCGTGAAGGAAGCAGGCATTGTGCAAGGGAAAGGCGATAACGAATTCGCGCCTCAAGACCACGCTACAAGAGCTGAGGCTGTAACGGTTCTGATGAATATGCTGGCACGAATGAGCAAGTAAAGTAAAAATCCGAACACCACGAAAAACCATAATCGATTAAAAAGTAAAGAAGCTGTCCATAAGGTCAATTATGGGACGGCTTCTTTTCGTTGGCTGACAAAATTCCATAAGAGTTATTGCGTCATAACATATTTTTGTATATGATAACATACATGCGTTATAACACATATAAATATGTTTTAATAAACTATGGTGTAGAACGGGAGGGATCCGAATGGCAAGCAAAACACTGTCTTCTTTTCTGCTGCAAAACCTGACCGAACTGCGAGAACAGGGGCTTTATAATACGATCGATCCGTTGGAGAGCCCGAACGGTCCCGTCATTCGCATGAAAGGCCGGGAGTTCGTGAACTTGTCCTCCAATAACTATTTAGGATTGGCGACAGACAAGAGGCTCGTGGACGCTGCGGTTCAGGCAACGATTCGTTTCGGGGTTGGAAGCGGAGCCGTTCGAACGATCAATGGGACGTTAACCCTTCATGTCGAGTTGGAGGAAAAACTGGCCGCTTTCAAAGGAACCGAAGCCGCCGTCGCTTTTCAATCGGGCTTTAATTGCAATATGGCGGCGATCTCCGCTGTCATGGGTGCGGGGGATGCCATTCTATCGGATGAGCTCAATCACGCTTCCATTATCGATGGCTGCCGATTAACGAAAGCCAAAGTCATTCGTTATGGCCATTCCGACATGGCCGACTTGCGGGCGAAGGCCAAAGAAGCAAGGGAATCCGGCGCTTTCGAGAAAATTATGGTGATCACGGACGGTGTGTTCTCGATGGACGGCGATATTGCGAAGTTGCCTGAAATCGTGGACATTGCAGAAGCCTATGATCTGATCACCTATGTGGACGATGCACACGGCTCAGGGGTGCTCGGCGGCGGGGCGGGTACCGTAAAGCATTTCGGGCTTTCGGACCGTATTGACTTTCAAATCGGCACGTTGTCAAAGGCAGTCGGTGTGGTAGGGGGTTACGTGGCGGGAACGCAGGAAGTCGTCGATTGGCTCAAAGCGCGAAGCCGCCCGTTCCTCTTCTCGACTTCGCTGCCTCCGGGGACAGTAGCGGCTTGCATAGCGGCGATCGATATTATGCAAGGAAGCAAGGAACTGCAGGAACGTCTATGGGAGAACGCCGCGTACTTGCAGAAGGGACTGAAGGCGCTGGGTTTCTCCACGGGCCATACGGCAACGCCGATTACGCCTTGTCTCATTGGCGACGAGGAAAAGACTCAACGCTTTAGCGCGAGGTTGTATGAGGAAGGCATTTATGCGAAAGCCATCGTCTTCCCGACTGTGCCGAAGGGTACCGGCCGAGTTCGCAACATGCCTACCGCCGAGCATACGACGGAGATGTTGGACCGTGCACTGGCTGCATACGAGAAGGTGGGCCGGGAGCTTGGGATGATTCGATAGGGGGGGATGGATATGAGGCGGATTCTCATTACCGGCGCACTCGGACAGATCGGGTGCGAGTTGGCGAATCGGCTGCGGCAGCTGTACGGCGATGATGCCGTCTTGACTACGGACATCCGGCAAGATCTAACCGAGGCGACGTTGTCAGGACCGTTTCGGCTGCTTGACGTTACCGACGGAAATGCTTTCTATGAGGCTGCCCAAGAGCACCGGGCCGATACGATCATCCATCTAGCGGCCTTGTTGTCCGCGACGGCGGAAACAAAGCCTATGCTCGCATGGCAATTGAATATGGGCGGATTGCTGAACGCGTTGGAGACGGCAAGAGCGCTCGGTTGCCAGCTCTTTGCACCAAGCTCGATTGCGGCTTTCGGACCGGATACACCCAAAAACGGTACACCGCAGGACACGTTGCAACGCCCCGCAACGATGTATGGCATCAATAAAGTAGCAGGGGAGTTGCTTTGTGATTACTATTTTCATAAATATGGGATCGATACAAGGGGACTTCGCTTTCCCGGATTGATCTCGCACGCCGCTCCTCCTGGAGGCGGGACAACCGATTACGCCGTCGACATGTACGTAAATGCCGTCAAGACCGGCAAATATACATCTTATATCGACAAAGGGACCTTCCTCGACATGATGTATATGCCGGATGCGATCGAGTCTGTGATCAAACTAATGGAAGCGGATGCATCCCGGCTCAAGCATCGAAACGCATTTAATGTAACGGCAATGAGCGTCGATCCGGAAGCGATCGCGGTCAGCATTCGCAGACGTTTGCCGAACTTCGAGCTTGATTATGGCATCGATCCCCTTCGTCAGGCCATCGCGGACGGGTGGCCTGACGCGATCGACGTGTCGGCAGCACGCGAAGAGTGGGATTTCTGCGCGGAGTACGATTTGGATAAGATGACGGATGATATGCTCTCAAGCCTCTTTGGCAAGCAGTTATATGGCAAGAAGGGTGCGATTTTGTTATGATACGCTTATCCTTGTTCATATAATTGTTCGGAAGTAGGCTGCAAGATATGGAGATCCACAAGAAAGTTGGGAAAAATCTACTAGCCATTCGGAAATCGCGCGGTTTAAGTTTGGATAACGTTGCCGAAATGACAGGCGTGAGCAAAGCCATGCTTGGGCAAATCGAACGCGGGGATTCCAATCCGACGATTTCGGTACTTTGGCGCATCGTCAATGGGCTGGGAATCTCGTTTACAACGCTCATTGAAGAGGTCGATTCGGAGGTGACGGTCGCGTCGCCGGACAATCTGGAGCCGTTCTCGGAACAAGATGGGAATTATCGTGCCTATCCGATGTTTCCCTATAATTTGCGAACGAAATTCGAATCCTACATGGTGATGATGGAACCGGGCTGCGAGCATGGCTCTGATCCTCATAATGATGGAGTAGAGGAATATATATTCGTTCACCAGGGTGTTTTGGAGCTTGCTCACGGGGATGAACGATACGAGGTGCCGGCGGGCAGCGCCGTCCATTTCTACGCGAATCGGCCCCATTGGTATCGAAATCCGGGTACGGTTACAACGAAGTTCTTTACCGTCATTTTTTATGCGGATGCCGCGGCTCGAGGATGAGCTAGACATAATAAAAGACATCAGAGACCACCCTGTATCTGCGGATGCAGGGTTTTGTGTGCGCGGGCAGCGCCTCGACTATCGTCAAGAACGCGAAGTGGAAGTCTTTGAGCAGTCAAACTGGGAAAAAGTTTTTCTGTTAAACAATAAGACATTTATCGGATTTGAAAGATTTTTCTTCCCATTTGCAGCACTCGCGTTTTTATTTGCTTTACCGTTTCTTGCGTTCCCGTTTTTCATTTAATGAATCTAGAAAAAGGCGTGGGCTTAAGTCTCTCCGGACTGAGCCGACGCTTTTGTTTTGACTTTCGGAGAGTACTTGCGCGAGCCTGATGAGTACATCATGGCGCCTAAGTTACATAACTGTTCAATCGCCTAAGCAGCCAGCCCTACGGCAGTTAATGCCGTAGGGCTGTATATAAATTATAGGGGTCTTATTTAGAATAACCATTCATGATTAAGATAGCCTTAAAAAACAGTGAAGTAAATGTGAAGAGTTAGAACCCAATGAGCAACTGTTCCAGTCCTTTGCGAACCGAGTTTTTGCTGAGTCGAAACTGCTCGGCAAGCGTTAATTCGGACGGTAAATAGTCCCCCGTTTATATTACGAACCAAGACTTAAGTCTATTTAAAACTGGACATAAGATGGAGCGCGAACCCGACGTAGAACGATGGGAGATCGTTCGGCAGTGGGATACAATGGAAACAAGCAGAATGAAGCCTTAGTTAAAGAATGTGCAAGGAAATTTTCAGTGTTTAGGAGCAACAGCAATGGAATGGATTAATCATCTCTTCGAGCAGTATGGATACCTGGTTTTATTTATTGGCTTGTTGACTGAATCCTTAGCGCTCCCCTTTCCCGGGGAATTGGCAATGGCTTTTTCCGGACATCTGGCCGGCATGGGTACATTTAATCTGGTTTTCGTTATCGTTTGGGCGTTCCTCGGTGCCACTATTGGTACAACGATCACTTACTATTTAGGGAAAAAGCTGGGCACGCCTTTCTTTGAGAAGTACGGAAAGTTCATTTTCTTGAATTCTAAACGGCTTGACAAGCTAACGAAATGGTTTGGCAAATACGGAAATAAACTGCTGCTAATCAGTTATTTTATCCCGGGATTTCGGCATTTTACAGGGTATTTCTCCGGCATATCGGGCATACGTTTTCGTTCGTTTTTATTTTTCAATCATCTGGGTGCCTTTTTATGGGTATTTACTTATGTAATGATCGGCCATGTTTTCAGCGATCAATTCGAAAAGTTGCTCCATATGATTTCTAAATATTCTTTGAGATTCGTATTATGTATTATTGCTTGTCTATTGTTAATCTTTCTATTCAAAAAATATAAAACAATCGTTTACTCAAAAAAATCCGCGCGGAAAGAAGTGTCTGACGTTGAAAAATACTAAAAAAGAGAAAATATTGATCCTTACGGGTACGCTGGGCGACGGTCACAACCAAGCAGCGCAAGCGATTCTTGAAGCTACCGGGTTTTACCATCCGGAGGTGGAGGCAAAGGTCGTCGATTTTTTGGAATGGAACCATCCCTATTTACACTCGGTAGGCAAGTTTTGTTATATGCAGTGGATGAAAGGGCTTCCTTCCGTGTATGGGTACTTGTACCGTAAAACCCGCGATGAGAATACGCTGTCCAACCTTTTCAAGCGAATGAAGTCGTTCAGCACGGATCGGATGCTTAAACTTCTCGATGAAGTCAAACCTACCGTTGTGGTCAGCACCTTTCCGGGGGCAGCATCGGCGATGTCATACTTAAAGTCTAACAACATGACGGATATTCCTACCGTTACGGTAATAACGGATTATACCGATCATAGCTATTGGATCCATCCTTATACCGACCGTTATGTGGTTGGGGCCGAGCATGTTAAGCAAGCGCTGCTCAAGCATCGCATTCCTCATCATTGCATCGCGGTGACGGGAATTCCGATTAAGCTGTCTTTTACGCGCTCTTACGACCGCGCAGCTTTATGCGAGAAGCATGGTCTCGACCGTTCTATCCCGATCATTCTTGTCATGGGAGGAGGAGACGGTCTGATTGGCAAACAATGCTTGTCCCTTCTTCGATCGGCCGAACTGTTAGGCTCAGTCCAATTTATTATTGTGTGCGGGCGCAATAAGAAGCTCAGGCAGTCCCTTGAAGAGGAGTTGGGCGGGAGCGATGCGAACACTCGTCACCGGGTAGTCATTACGGGTTTCGTGGATCATGTGCATGAGCTGATGGCGATATCGGATTTGATAGTGACCAAGCCGGGCGGAATTACCGTATCCGAAGCGTTAGCGCTTGAGTTGCCGATGATTTTATATAAACCCATTCCCGGCCAAGAGCAGGAGAATTCGGCGTATCTGGTCCGCGTAGGAGCTGCGTTGGAAGCCAGGAATGCGTCGGATCTGAAAGGACGGCTGCAACAAGTCATTGGGAATCGGTCGTATCTAATTAACTTAAAGAACAATGCAAGGCAGAACAATAGGAAAGAAGGAGCCTTTAGCGCGCTAACCGCAATCCTGGAAACGCAAAATCATTTTGTTCCGGCAATGGAAAATTCCCATTTAATATACGCTTCAAGTTAATAAAGTGCTGCTTGCATCCCTTGAACCGTCAGGTCAAACTGGCGGTTTTCGCTTGTGATGGGAAGCTTGCATTAAAGGATTTTGACAGAAAAAAAGGAATATTTAAATGGCCTTAAAAAAAAGGGTTGACGTCCGATGTCGGACAAACTATAATTGGGACATACTACCAGATGAAAATAATGGAAACAAACCTCTTTATGTATTAAAGGAGGCAAGGGTTTGAACCCGCTTAATGAAATCATGTCGACGGAAGAGGCGTCCAGGCTTTGGGGTGTGCATCAAGATCATGTGAAGCGATTGTGCCGGGAAGGGAAAGTTATTTGCCGGAAGTTCGGCAAAACCTACATTTTACAAAAAAATCAACCGAGACCGGGAATGAGAAAAGTCGTTATCTAACCTATTCCAATCGCCACGAAGGGATTTAATACGATGGTATATGATGGGATCGTTATCGGGCTAGTCATCGGACTTATACGTGCCGGTTGGCGGAGCGGCATTGCCGCGCTTTCGCAGATTCGGATCAAAGGCGGAATGATTTTTCCGATCTTGCTGGGGATACAACTCGTTTTGTATTTCCTGCATGGGAAAATTTCATTTATAGAGCAGTACAACGGCTACATGTTTATGGCAGTTTACGTTGCCGGACTCTATGTGCTCTGGCTCAATCGCAAGGAAAAAGGGTTTTGGTGGATTTTTGCCGGGGTAGCGCTCAATTTTCTCGTCATGCTGGTGAACGGAGGGAAGATGCCGGTTTCAATAGAAGCCACCGCATCAGTATTAGGCCCTGCATATACCCAGATGTTGACAGACGGGACGGCGGTTTCCAAGCACATCGCCTTAAGCGATTCGACGATTCTACCGTTTCTAGGCGATATTATTCCGTTGACTTCCCCTTACCCTAGAAGCCAAGTCATTAGTATCGGGGACGTCGTTATGAACGTCGGGATTTTTATCTACTTGCAGAACGTGATGCTTATACACAAACTTCGTGCTTCCTTTGTTGAGACAAACTAACATAAATACTAATTGAAAAGGAGACTGGTGAATATGAAAAAATTAGAAGGAATTAAAATCACTCGCATTCTGGTTAACGCAGTAATCGTAGCTTCCGTTGTCATCGCGCTTACATCGGGTTTCAAAATCGGCGGTTAATATCTTAAATATGAGGAGACGATACATATGAAAAAGTTGGAAGGTATCAAGATTACTAGAATCATCGTAAATGCCGTTATTGTTGCTTCTGTTATTATAGCTCTTACATCAGGGTTCAAAATAGGCGGTTAATCACTCAAGGGAAACAGGAAAACCCTGTTTCCCTTAAAACGTTTTAAAAGACAAAATGAAGGGTCGGAATAACTCATGGGTGTCGCGCACAGATTTTATATGCAGCTACGTCAACCCAAGTACACCTATGCTTTCCTGGTATGCCTTGCCGGTTCGATTCTGTTCGTGACATCCGATGGCCATTTGTTCCAGTCCTATTCGACATCCGAATGGGTCACGATTTATGCAATGGTCGCCGCCGTTCTTATCTTGGAGCATTATACTTTTCAGCTTCCCCCGGAAGGTAACCAACAGTCGATGGATTCATCGATTTATTTGGCTGCGGTATTCACTTTTGGCGTAAGTTTTGCGCTTTTTGTTTTGTTGATCAGTTCCTTTGTTTTGATGCTCTATGATCGGTCGATGAAGTGGTGGAAACACCCTCTTAATTTTGCGATTTATACGTTTATGATCACAGGCGCCAGCGTCGCTTATCATTTGCTCGGCGGAAATGCCGGGGCATTTGATATCAAGCATATGACTGCTTATATTTTTGGCTTGACCGCCTATTTTTTCATCAATGTTCTTCTAGTAGGTTTTTATTACTTTCTTCTTTACAAGGGGAAGTTATTCGAGGTTATCAAAACATTCCTTACCGATGCGATTTTCGCCTACCTAAGTACGTTGCTGCTTTCCCTTGTGTTGGTCATATTAATTGTCAATAACCGCTCGTTCGGGTTATTTTTATTTTTGGCCATCGCAGTGCTGCTGTCCCACGCATTCCGACGATTATTCGTGATGTACAGCAAAATTAGCGATAAAGTGAATACGGACCAGCGAACAGGCTTATACAGCCACAGCTACTTTGAAGAAAAGCTGGATGATTATATAAAAGAATCCAGGGAAAAAGATATTCCCTTGTCGTTAGCCTTGCTCGATCTGGACGATTTCAAGAAATATAATGACGCATTCGGTCATCCGCAGGGCGATAGGCTTCTCGGCTTTTTCGGACAAATCGTCAAGGCGGAATGCGAGGCCAATCAATTGTTGGCGGCCCGTTACGGAGGCGAAGAGTTTTCGATCATCTTGCCCTCTTATACGAAGGAGAAAGCCTTTCAATTCATAGACGGACTGCGGAAAAAAATCAATGACACCCCCTTCGATGGAGTGGACGTTTTCCCGCATGGATGTATTTCCTTCTCGGCAGGAATATTGGAAGTGAACACGGAAAGCTTTGACAAATCCCAGCTGGTCGGCTGGGCTGACCGTGCCCTCTATGTGGCGAAGTCAAAAGGGAAAAACACGGTTTTCATTTACGGCGAAGTAAGCAATTTGCCGCAGAGGCTTGAACACGATATCAATGAAATCGAGCAACAGATCAAAATATTTTTATCCAAGGACGTCTATACGTTCAAACACTCCAAACGCGTGTTTTCCTACGCGGTGGATATGGCCGAAGTTTTGAATCTGAACGAGGAAAACCGTCGATTGTTAGTTTTGGGCGCACTGATTCATGATATAGGCAAGCTGGAGATCCCGCGGGATATCCTTAATAAGAAAACAAAATTAACGAATGAAGAGTGGGAAATTATAAAGAAGCATGTTCTGTGGGGTAAAGAAATCGTATTGGCGACGAATAAATACCAAGACTTGGCTCCGTTGGTCGAATTGCATCATGAAAGATTCGATGGCAAAGGCTACCCTCACGGACTGAAGAACAAGGAAATACCGCGGCTTGCACGCTTGTTGTGCATTATAGATTCCTTTGATGCCATGACGACGGAACGGCCTTATCAAGATACGAAATCGTTTCAGGAAGCTCTAAATGAATTAAGAAGATGCTCAGGAACGCAATTTGATCCCGAGCTTGCCGACTCGTTTATTCAGTACATCGAAAGCAGGCTGACCCAAGATAAATCCGCTAACCCGGTGGGAACGGAAGCCATATAAAAGAATGATGCGATAATCCTCGTTTAGCCTTGCGGCTGGACGGGGTTTTTATTTTGCCGAAGGATGAAAAAAAGCCGTTCGCATTTCTACGGGTGTACTGAGAGTCATTAGATACCCGTACAATGTATGGAAGAGGTGGTGACACGACATGGAGTGGTGGGCGATTTGGCTCATTGTTGGAGGCGTGCTGCTCATAGCCGAGATGCTGACGCTGACTTTCTATCTGCTCTGGCTTGGGGTCGGTGCCGTTATCGCGGCGGCAGTCGCTCTATTCGTTCCTGAATGGTATACCGCTCAGGCGCTGTCGGGAGGGCTTGCCGCCCTTGTATTGACCGTATTCACGAAGCCGCTGACTCGCAGATTCCGGGAATCGAGAGGTTATCGCGATGTTATCCAAGAGCTTGTTGGCAAACAGGGCGTCGTAGTGGAGCCGATCGCCCCCGGTCGTCCAGGCATCGTGAAGGTGGGCAATGAATTATGGAGCGCAACATCGATTGAAGTCCTGCGCGAGAGTGATTGTATCAGGGTAATCAGTCGGGGAACTACGGTGTTGGAAGTTCAAAAATGGGGAGGTTCATCTGAATGATTTATGTCGTTTTTCTGATTCTGATTATTATCGTCTTTATCGTGATCTTATCGATCAAAATCGTTCCTCAGCAAAGAGTGGGTGTGGTTGAGCGGCTCGGCAAATATAACCGTTTGCTGACGCCGGGAGTGAACATACTCGTTCCGTTCATTGATCACGTACGCGTGAACCATGATCTGCGTATTCAGCAAGCGAATGTTCCGCCGCAAACCGTTATTACGAAAGATAACGTTCAAGTACAGATCGATACGATTATTTTCTACCAAATTGTCGCACCTGAGCAAGCTACATATGGCATCTCGGACTATGTTTTCGGAGTTCGCAATATTACGACGGCCACGCTGCGGCAAATTATCGGAAACATGGAGCTTGATGAGACACTGTCCGGTCGGGAAAGAATTTCTTCGAACATCCGGCTCGCGCTTGATGAGGCGACGGAGAAATGGGGCGTTCGCATTGAACGCGTGGAGGTGCTTGATATTAAACCTCCATCCGACATTCAAGAAGCGATGGATAAGCAGATGAAGGCGGAGCGGAGCAAACGCGCGATCGTATTGGAAGCAGAAGCCGCCAAGCAAGACGTCATTCTCCGGGCGGAAGGCGATAAGCAGAGCAAGATTCTTAAAGCGGAGGGCGACAAGGAAGCCCGTATCCGTCAAGCCGAAGGGATGCGGCAAGCGCAGGAGCTCGAAGCACTCGGCCAAGCAAAAGCCATTCAAGCAGTCGCGGAGGCGGAGAAAACACGGATCGAGCTGCTGCGTGCGGCTGGATTGGATGAGAACGTTCTCGCTTACCGTTCGTTCGAGGCGTTGGGCGAAATCGCTAAAGGCGCCGCGAATAAAGTGTTCTTGCCGGTCAGCGCGGTAGATACGCTTGGCAGTATCGGCGCAATCGGGGAAGTATTCAAAGCGAAGAAAGCGGAATAATAAGTTAAAACCCCATCACGTTAATCCATGACGGGGTTTTAACTTCTCTAGCCGACTCTTCGCGCTGTGATGTAACGCTTCGGATAACTTCCGGCATTCAAATCGCTAATGATGACTCCGTTTATGGATTTGCCGATCGTGTTCTGAATAAATTTACCGTTGCCGATGTAAATGCCGACATGATTGACTCTACCCGGCTTAGATACGCTGAAGAATACCAAATCTCCCGGCTGCAAGTTTTTCTTGGCGACGTATACGCCTTGTTTGCTCTGGGCGGCGGATCCCCATTTCAGGCTGATTCCTTGCGAAGCGAAGACGTATTTCGTGAAGGAGGAGCAGTCGAACCACAACTTGCTAGGATTATTAACTCCGAATTTATATCTCACTTTACCCATGAGACTCTTGGATAAGGCGATAATGGCAGCTTTCTTCTTCGATGATACCGAGCTAACGGTTGCTGCGTTTTCTTGGATCGCCGTATTAGGGTTTGAAGCTGCTGCATGAGCGGAATGCTGTCCTGTAATGCCGCTTCCCGTTGCGATAAAGATGAAGCAGACTGCGCCGATTATCAGTTTCTTCAAATGGGATTTGTTAGTCATTTGAACCTCCTGTGGGTTATCTAGGTGACAAATGGAAGTATAGCATGTTGCTTGTCCAAGCGTAGAAATTTAAGTTTATCTTAATGTTGGGAAAACGTGGAGGGATATCGCTCGTCCAAAATAAATAATAAGAAATTCGTCGATTTCGGGAGATATTAACCGGAAATCGTATAAATACTGCCGATTAATTGACGTGTTGCCCGCATATCCTCTATAATTAATAATTATCGGATTATTCTGCTAATTACGAGGGTTTCATCTTTTTTCATTCAGAGGGAGATGGTGCGGATGTACGAGCTGAAAGACCGGGATAAAATCATTGTCTTTACGGGGCCGGATGGATCGGGACGCAAGTCGGTAGCGGAAGCGGTTGGCCAAACCTTCGGCATGGAAAAAGTGATTTCCTTCGTCACAAGGCCTCCTCGGCCGGGTGAAGTGAACGGCCAAGATTATCATTTCATCACCCATGAGGCATACAGGGAAATGGAACAGAATAGTGAGTTTCTCGAGAGCGTCGAAATCTCCGGCAACTTTTACGGAATTCGCGGATTGGATATCGAGGAGAACCTGTACCAGAACGGCTGCGTTTACCTGATCATGAATCATGAAGGCGCAAATATATTAAAGAAGATTTACGGGGACAAGGTTATTCGATTGTTTCTCTACGCCGATCGCCGGACGGTAGAGGAGCGTGAGCGTAAGCTTGGTTTGGCGGAAGAAGTAATCGCTGCGCATCTGGGACATTACGACGTCGAGATGGGTTACCGCGGTTCTTGCGAGCATGCTTTCGAGAATTACGATCTCGGTCAAACGACATACGAAATAACGAATACGCTAGAAATCTACTTCCAGCGCGATTTGATTGATAAAGATTAATAAAAGGGCATCATAAAAATACCGCACATTCCTACGTGAAGACGTAAGAGTTGCGGTTTTTTATACGTTCATAGAATATTGCATATTTTCCGGTATTCTCTCGGCGATACGCCCTGCCATTTCTTGAAAGCGTGGCTGAAATGGTGCAAATCGTCGTAGCCGATAAGCTTACCTATTACCTCGACTTTTAAGTCGGATTCCCGCAAATATCGTTTGGCTTCCTGATGACGCATTTGTTGGATGTATTGATGGGGAGTTATCCCGTAGCTTTCCTTGAACAGCCTTATGAAATGATCTTCGCTGACGTTAAGACGGCGAGCCATCTCGGAATTAGGCCAAGGCAGATGCAATTCCTTGTTCAGCTCGTCGGTCAAATCGCGCAGCGCTTCATAATAAGCGGAATGCGTTGTTCTTGCTTGGATAGGCTGGTGTCGCAAAAGGGCGCATATAATCAGCAATACCGTTCCGCGGCATACCATCTCGAAACCGGGTTTGGCGGAAGTGAATTCTTCGCTGACCGCTTCCATCCATCTTACGATTTCAACGGGAATGGAAGGATATTTGCGCATGAACAGGGACTCGCCGTTTTCATTAACGGGCAAATAGCAGAACAGTTCATCGTTAACTTGTTCTTCTTCAACCACCATAAGGTTATCGGTGGTTAATTCGAATTCGTCGTAAAAGTCGAAATGGATTCCCAACAAACGCGAGCCCGATTCGGACGTAATTTGGATCCTGTGCGGAGTGGCGGAATGCAAGAACAGCAGGTCTCCGGGATTGTAGATGACCGCTTCGGTTTCATCGGAGAAAAATACGTGCATTTCACCCGAGATGACATACATGAATTCGAAGTCATAGAGACGCCGCGTTACTCCATACATTTCAGGCACAAATTGATGCTTTGCCCAATGAACGCTTGGCATGATTTTTGTGCTATCGAACGTACGGGTTTTGGTATTCGATGTGGAAATCTCGATACTCTCACACTCCTCATTAAAAGTCGATTTAATACAACTTTGTATCGGTAACGAGCAAATACTTCTTTTTTAACCTATGTTATCATTCGAAATAGAGTATCGACAATACACAAATGCGATTAAAAAATTATACGACACAGGGTGCTAATCTATGAGAATCGGAATAATTGGGTATGGCCTGCGGATAAGCCATTTATTTGGAGATTTAGCTGAAAAGAATCTTGACTTGCGCATCGTCGCGATTGCGGATCCCAAAAAAGACGAAATCAGATCTCAGCTTAAGGGAGAATCTGATCATATCCGCCTGTTCGGGGATGCGGATGAGATGCTTAATAGCGTCGAATTGGATGGAGTGGTCATAGGGACCCGTTGTAATTTGCATACGGAGATGGCGCTTAAAGTGCTTAAGCGAAATTTGCCTTTATTTCTTGAGAAGCCGGTCGCAACGACGTATAAGGATCTATTCCGGTTAAAAGCGGGATATGAAGCATCCGACTCTCAGGTTGTCGTTTCTTTTCCGCTGAGAAATACGCCTTTGGTTAAGCTGGCCAAGGAAATTATCGATTCGGGGAAAATCGGCACGGTGGAGCATGTCCAGGCGGTGAATAACGTTCCTTACGGTGGAGTATATTATCACAGTTGGTATCGGGACGAGCGGATTACCGGCGGATTATTCCTGCAAAAGGCAACGCACGATTTCGACTATATCAACTATTTGATCGGTCATAACCCGGAAGCGATTTGCGCGATGAAATCGAAACAGATTTTCAAAGGGAATAAACCGGTTGGGTTAATGTGCAAAGAGTGCGATGAGAAGCTTACTTGCCAAGAAAGCGCGATTATCCATCCCGACTTGGGCGAGTATTGCAGCTTTGGTGAGGATACCGGCAATGAGGATTCCGGTAGCGCGCTTATCCGTTACGATTCGGGGATGCATGCGTCGTATTCGCAAAATTTCTTCGCCCGACGCGGTGCGGGTAGACGTGGCGCTCGGTTGTTAGGCTATAAAGGGACGTTGGAATTCGACTGGTACACGGGTGAGCTGAAAATAAATATGCACCATGAGCCTCGGGTTGAAACGCATCAATTTGACGTGAATGCCTATGACGGACATGGCGGGGGAGATCACAAACTCCTGGAAAACTTTCAGCAGATTGTGCAGAGGACAGGGCAGTCCGCGACTACACTTGACGATGGCCTGCGCAGCGCTTTATTGTGCTTGAAAGCTAATGAATCAGCTACTACGAACACGTTCCGGACTATAGATTGGAATGTTTGAGGGGCTATCGAAAATTTTGAAAGCGTACCGGTGTCAATTTGCTGAGAAAATGTCACCTTAACTCTTCCGAGAAAATGTCACTTTTACGGTGTTTCCAAACCACCGTTAGGTGGCTTGGACTGTCGTTGATTTTGTGGTATTCTTTACTTGCTTTTGA
>NZ_JAIOAP010000032.1 GCF_021190915.1 Cohnella silvisoli | reverse complement strand
TGACCAAAATCGAAAAATGGTGGTTCAGGGATAAGCCTCCTGCACCACCATTTTTCGTTTTAACCATCGATTTTTGCTAAGTATGAGCTGTCTCATTCATAAACTTTCTTGCTTTTGAGACAGCCCCCGCTCCGAACGCTGCACTCTAAACGCCATTGCTTATTCGACGGTACCCGTATATACAAGCGCCGCAGGGCCTGTCATGTAAATCCGGTTATTGCTTTCGTTCCAATCGATCAGAAGATCGCCTCCGGCGAGCGAGATCGTCGCTTTGCGATCGGTCAGACCGTTCAGGACGGAAGAAACCAAAGTTGCACAAGCGCCCGTACCGCAGGCAAGCGTCGGACCCGCACCGCGTTCCCACACCCGCATGTCCACTTGGCTGCGCGAGTTAACCTTAGCGAACTCAACATTGATTTTGCGTGGGAATAGCGGATGCTTCTCCAACTTTGGTCCCCATGTAGCCAAATCAAAGCCCGCTGCATCGTCCACGTAAATAACGCAATGAGGATTGCCCATAGACACAGCGGTGAAAGCAAACTCGCGTCCGTCAACGGTGACGGGGTGGCCTATTACGGGATTGGCATCGATCGTCGTCGGTACGTCCAATCCGTTTAAGATAGGTTGTCCCATGTCTACGGTAACGAGGTTCACTTTTCCCTCTGCGGTTTCCAACTGCACCGGTTGTACGCCCGCCCCCAACGTCTCGATGGTCAGCTCCAGCTTGTCGGTCAATCCGTTGTCGTACACGTACTTAGCCACGCAACGAATGGCGTTGCCGCACTGTTCCGCCTCGGAACCGTCGGAATTGATGATCCTCATCTTGAAATCGGCTTTCTCGGAAGGCAAAATATAGACCAAACCGTCGGCCCCGATGCCGAAGAAACGGTTGCATAGACGAATCGCAAGATCCGCGACGTTGTCCGGCAGTTTCTGCTCGCCCGCTAAGATAATGAAATCATTGCCTAAACCGTGCATTTTCGTGAAATTCATATGATTCGTACCTCCTGGGAATTATAAAGCGTCATATTCATGCCATCTATAAATGAGCATAACGAAAATCACGCGAGTTGAGCATATAGCAATTCCCTTTTTGTTTGCACTATTACGCTTAATCTCTATGGTTACTCGTCATGAATGCTAAGGTGATCCAAAGCTTGCTTTGCCCGTACGCGAGCTTCTTCTACGGAATCCGCCGTCGATAATGTAACGGCCATGCGGCGGCCGACTTTCGTGACCGGTTTGCCGAAAACGCGGATTTGCGTTTGGGGTACCGACAAAGCTTCCCCCATTCCGTCGATTCTGTACTCGTCTAATTGTTCAACCGCCTTCAACGGCCTGCTTGCGCCCGGAGAAGTTACGTAAATTTCCGGAATCGGATAACCCAATATCGCCCTCGCATGAAGCGCGAATTCCGAGAGATTCTGGCTGACCAACGTAACCAATCCCGTATCATGGGGACGCGGGGAAACTTCGCTGAAATAAACTTTGTCTTTAGCCAAGAACAGCTCGACTCCGAATATCCCCGTTCCTCCGAGAGCGTCCGTGATGACGCCTGCTATTCTTTTGGCCTCCGCGATTTGTTGTTCCGTCATCTCGTGCGGCTGCCACGATTCAATATAATCTCCGTCCTTCTGAATGTGGCCGATCGGCGGGCAGAAAAGCGTCCCATTAACGGAACGGACGGTTAGCAACGTAATTTCCGATTCGAACGAAATAAATTCCTCGACGATTACTCTCGCTTGCTGCACGCGACCGCCCTCCATCGCGATCGTCCAAGAACGGTCCAAGTCCGCTTCGGAGCGGCAGACGCTTTGACCTTTGCCTGACGAGCTCATGAGCGGTTTCACGACGCATGGGAAACCCATCTCGCGCGCGGCTTGTCCGAATTGCTCGTAGGTATCCGCGAAACGGTATCCCGCCGTCGGCAATCCGAGCGTCTCGGACGCGAGTCTGCGGATTCCTTCGCGGTCCATCGTCAACTGTGCCGCTCTCGCGGTCGGAATAACGCGGTAACCTTCTTCCTCCAATTTTACAAGCTCGGCCGTCGCGATCGCTTCGATCTCGGGGACGATCAAATCCGGCTTCTCCCGTTCGACGATGTCGCGAAGCGCTTGACGGTCGAGCATATCGATGACATAGCTGCGATGCGCCACCTGCATGGCGGGCGCATGCTCATAACGGTCGACCGCCACCGTCTCGACGCCAAGGCGCTGCGCTTCGATAATGACTTCCTTGCCCAATTCCCCCGAACCGAGAAGCAACAACTTTTTGCCTATGTACATGAATCTTTTCCTCCAGATAATGCGATTTTATACCGTCCATTATACACGAAGGAAAATCGATATCTATACATTAGAAAAAACCTTGTATGGTTATTAGCCTCCAAACCGTTATATAAGGGTATAAGCTAATCTAATATTCAAGGAGTGATCTATTTCATGAAAAGCGCGATCAAAAGAATCGATACCGTGTTTGTCCCGGTAACAGACATCAAACGATCCGAGGAATGGTATTTGTCCCTATTTCCTTTTCGGGTCGTGTACCGCAGCGAGCAAGAGGACTACGTCGGTTTCCGTTTTAACGAACCAGGCCCGCTCCAAGCCGGTTTGACGCTCTACCAAACGGACTCGATTCCGGAATCGAAGCATCTTGCATTCAATTTCTACACTTCGGACGTAGACGCAGTTCATGCGCATTTCGGGCAAAATGGCGTGAAAGTATCGGAAATCCATGGTAATAGCGGCATGCGTTTCTTCGACCTATGGGATCCCGACGGAAATTCGCTGGGAGTCGTCACATTCGACGAAAAATGGTCGATTATCGAGTAAAATTTGAATAAAACAAAAGCAGCCCCGCTACGGAATCCTTCTCCGTGTCGGGGCTGCTTTGATTCCGCCTAAGGTGCAAACGCAAACTTATCTAACCGCCGTAGGTGGCGCGGAGCTTCCGCCATAGGTGATTTTGCGGTTGTTTTTCTGCTTCGACGTCCCTAGCACGCTGCCGATTCCCATCGCGAAAGTCGGAATGCCGGCGGCAACGATAACTAGCGCCCAATCGCGCAAGTCTAAAGGCACGGTTTTGAAAACAGGCTGCAGCGGCTCAACGTAGAGAACGGCTATCATGAGTATAAGAGACGATAAAACCGCCAATACGAGAAACTTATTCTCAAGAAGCTTGCGGTGAAAAATCGAACGGGAGCTGCGGCAATCGAATACGTGGATAAGCTGCGCCATGACTAAGGTCGCGAAAGCAACGGTTTGCGCATGGATGAGCTGATCGGAGTGTCCGGCACCTTCGTTTAACGCAAGTATGAATGCTCCCAATGTACAAAGACCGATGAGAATGCCGCGGCTGATGATTTTCCAACCGAGGCGGCGCGCGAAAATGTTTTCTTTAGCCGAACGAGGCTTGTGCTGCATTAAATCGCTCTCTGCCTGGTCGACGCCAAGGGCCATCGCCGGCAATCCATCGGTGACCAAATTCACCCATAAAATTTGGATTGGAACGAGCGGTAAAGGCAGCCCCGCCATCATCGCCATGAACATCGTCATAATTTCCCCGACGTTGGAGGCAAGCAAGTACCGGATGAACTTGCGGATATTCTCGTAAATGCCCCGTCCTTCCTCGACGGCCGCAACGATGCTGGAGAAATTGTCATCCGCAAGAATGAGCGCGGAAGCTTCCTTGGTGACGTCCGTTCCGGAAATGCCCATCGCGATTCCGATATCGGCCGCTTTGACGGCAGGAGCGTCGTTGACCCCGTCCCCCGTCATGGCAACCACATGTCCGCGGCGCTGCAGGGCTTGGACGATTCTCAGCTTATGTTCTGGCGACACGCGGGCATACACGTTAACATCGTCGGCGATTTTCTCGAGCTCGTCATCATCCATGTTAGACAATTGCGCTCCCGTAACGACACGGCCGCCGCGTCCCATAATCCCTAACGATTTGGCGATCGCTTCCGCGGTCGTGCCGTGATCGCCCGTAATCATAACCGTCTTAATACCGGCTTGACGGCATTTCGAGATCGCTTCCTTCACTTCTTTGCGCGGCGGATCCATCATCCCCGTCAACCCGACAAAGATAAGCCCATTTTCCGCCTCTTCGTTGCTATTGCACTCATCGTAGGATTTTACTTCGCGGAAAGCGAAACCGAGCACGCGCAGCGAGTCCTTGGCCATAGCTTCATTAGCCGCAAGCACCTTCTGCTTAATCGTTCCCGTAAAAGGAACGACTTGGTCTCCCCACAGCACGTAAGCGCATTGCCCGACAAGTAAATCCGGAGCGCCCTTCGTGCATATGAGCTTGCCCCCTTGGTGGGAGACAAGGACGGACATCCGCTTTCGTTCGGGATCGAAGGGAAATTCTTTGATCCGCGTGTATAAGCTATTAAGCGAAGATTTCGCCAGCCCCGTCTTGGCGGCAAGAACGAGAAGCGCGCCCTCCGTCGGGTCGCCCTTGATCCTCCACTCCTTGGAATCGCCGGAAGAAGGCTCTCCTTTGCCGGACTTGCGTTTCTTCGGATCTTCGTTTTTCTCTTGTTCCGTCAAATCCGAGTTGTTGCATAGAGCGGCGATCTGGGTCAGCCTTCGAAGCGACGGATCGCCTTTGGCGTCGATTCCTTTCCCTTCTTCCCTAAGCTGTCCAACCGGCTCATACCCTTCCCCTGTCACTTCGATCGTTCGGCCCCCGAGCCAAAGTTTGGTGACCGTCATTTTATTTTGCGTCAGCGTTCCCGTTTTATCTGAACATATGACGGAAGCGCAGCCGAGCGTCTCGACGGAAGGCAGTTTGCGTACGATAGCCCTCCGCTTGATCATGCGCTGCACCCCGAGCGCGAGAGCGATCGTCACGATGGCCGGAAGCCCTTCCGGAATGGCGGCAACGGCTAAGCTTACTCCTGCAAGGAACATATCGTATATAGGTTGTCCGTGCAGAATACCTGCGAGAACGACAACGACCGTCAATATGATCGAGACGATGATCAGAATTTTGCCAAGCTGCTCCAAACGATGCTGCAAAGGCGTATCCGCTTCTTCCGTCTGCTGGATGAGATTCGCTATTTTACCCATTTCCGTATTCATGCCCGTAACGGTTACAACGCCTTTGGCCGTTCCCCGAGTGACCATCGTACCCAAATACCCGCAGTTTTTGCGATCCCCAAGCGGAAGATCCAAGGCTTCGATCGTAACCGCTTCTTTGACGACCGGTACCGATTCCCCCGTCAGCGCCGCTTCGTCGATTGAGATTTGGTTGCATTCGAGCAGCCGCAAGTCCGCCGGAACGCGATCTCCGCTTTCTAGCAGCACGACATCCCCCGCTACTAAGCTGCGAGCGGGAATGAGCTGATATTCGCCCCCCCGTATCACTTTAGCGGAAGGTGCGGACAGCTCCTTGAGCGCGCGCAGCGAACGTTCGGCCCGATATTCCTGGTAGAAGCCGAGCACCCCATTAATGAGGATAATTGCAACAATCGTGAGGGCGTCCAGCATTTCTCCCAACAAGCCGGAAATGACCGTAGCCCCCAGCAATACGAGTACCATAAAGTCCTTGAATTGATTCAGCAGCAGCTTCAAAGGTGATTCCCCGAGCTTCTCCACCAGCTCGTTTGGGCCATGTTCCTGCAACCGTCTTGCGGCCTCATCCGCCGTTAAACCCTTCTGAATATCGGAATTCAGCGCCTCAAGCAACTGTCCCTCGTTCAGCTGATGCCATGCCTTTCCTTCCACGATGGTCATCCCCTTCCGTCTTATCCGCGTTTATGACCTATATGTATTCAGACAAGCCGGGAAATATCCCCTTGGGTTGCGGCGATCGATTTAAGCAGGCTTTCCCTTTGCAGGGATGTGTGGCATCATAGGAGGACAGAAAAACTTATCCCATACGATAAAACAGGAGCAATAGCTATGTCATTGGACGGTATCGTCACCCGCGCCCTCGTACACGAGCTGCAAGCTTGCGTCAAAGCGCGTATTCATAAAATTTATCAACCTACGGATAATGAATTGATTATGCATATTAGAGGCCAAGGCGTGAACGGGAAGCTGCTGTTGTCCGCACACCCATCGATGCCGCGGATTCACTGGACGGAGCAGCCTTGGGCCAACCCTCAGGAGCCGCCCATGTTCTGCATGTTGCTGCGCAAATATTGCGAAGGCGGCGTCATCGAAGCGATTCGGCAAGTCGGTCTGGAACGGATCGTGGAATTCGACATCCGTCATCGCGATGAATTAGGAGACTCTTCTCTTAAAAAAATCGTGCTGGAAATTATGGGCCGCCACAGCAACCTGATCCTTCTTGATCCGGTAACCGGCGTTATCCACGACGGAATTCGCCACGTGACTCCGGCCATCAGCAGCCATCGCGTCGTTCTTCCCGGCAGTGATTATGTATCGCCTCCGTCGCAGGACAAAGTAAATCCGCTTGAGGAATCGAAAGCGGCCTTTGATGCTGTGATGGCCTCTAGTGGTGATGAAGATAATCATTCGAGCGAAAAAGCCGTCTCTTCCGCATTGCTTAATGCTTACACAGGCCTAAGCCCGTTAATCACCCGAGAAATTGCTTTTCGAGCGACTCAGCGGCAATCGGATGTTTGGACCATTTTCCATAACATGATGGAACAAGTTTCTACGCACGCCTACGAACCGAATCTCGTCCTATCGGAAGACGGCAAAGCTTTGTTTTCCGCCATTGCCTTAACTCATGCGCAAGGGGAGGTACAAACCTTCTCCTCCCTGCATCAATGCTTGGAAACTTTCTATCGGGACAAGGCGTCCAGGGATTTAGTGCGGCAGCGCACGACGGATTTGAACCGTTTCCTGCTCAATGAAGTGGCCAAGAACGAGAAAAAACAGCTGAAGCTGAAAGATAAGCTGGCGGAAGCCGATGATGCGGATCTCGTACGCAGGATGGGCGAGTTGCTAACGGCGCACTTGCACGCTTTCAAAAAAGGCGACAAATCCGTCGGAGTCGTTGACTATTACGAAGAAGAGCAGCCGACGATATCGATTGCGCTAGACCCGCTGCTAACGCCAAATGAGAACGCCCAACGCTATTTCCGTAAATACAATAAATTGAAAAACAGCCGAGCCGTCGTAGCCGAGCAAATGCAGTCAACCGAAACGGAAATTGTGTATTTGGGATCCGTGCTGCAAGGGCTTGAATCGGCAACGCCCGCCGATATCGGGGAAATTCGCGAAGAGCTTATCGAACAAGGTTATATTCGGGAACGCGGGCTCAAGCGGGGAATGAAGAAGAAAAAGAAAGACACCCCCTCCATTCTCTGTTACACGTCAAGCGAAGGCATTCCGATCTATGTCGGCAAAAACAATACCCAGAACGATTACGTGACCAACCGGTTAGCGATGTCATCGGATACTTGGCTGCATACGAAAGACATACCCGGGTCCCACGTGCTCATTCGCAGTTCGGAATATGGCGATGCCACCTTACATGAGGCGGCTGTGCTTGCCGCCTATTACAGCAAAGCGAGACAATCCAGCAGCGTTCCCGTTGATTACACACGCATTCGCAATGTCCGTAAGCCTAGCGGCGCCAAACCCGGATTCGTCATATACGATGGGCAGAAAACATTGTACGTGACGCCGGACGAAGCGCTTATTCAGCAAATGCCTTCCACTGTGAAATAAAAAACAGCGAATTCCGCTCAAGGCGAGTGGGATTCGCTGTTTTTTATTCTATGCGTCTCATCCAAATATCCATCTACCGCAATAGACGACTAATCACAGATGCTTCCACCGACCGGTTTCCTAATGCTCCATGAAAAGCGACGCCGTCCTTCATCCCGTGAAAATCGGAACCGCCCGTTACGAGCTTTCCGCGGTTTACCGACCATTCCTCGTATCGCCTTTCCATCTCTGGATCGTGGTCGGAATGGAACGCTTCCAAGCCATCGGCTGCCGAATCCAGCAAAGAGAGAACCAGCGGGTCGTCATCATACAATCCGGGATGAGCAATGATGGCGGTACCACCGGCATCATGAATCCATCTTATCGCCTCAGCAGGAGAAATACGCGACGGATTGGCATATGCCGGCTTTCCTTCGCCCAAATAGCGATCGAAAGCCGCTCTAATATCAGTGACATAACCTTTATCGACAAGCACTTGAGCAATATGCGGCCTGCCTACCGAACCGTCGCTTTTACTGGATTTGCCTGCGGCGGCCTCCAGTTCTTCTTGAGTAACGCTCATACCCAATAACGCTAACTTAGCCAAAATGTCAACGTTCCGACGATTCCTTATGTTCCGCAGCGAAAGCAGCCTCTCCAGCAATACCGGATCATCGGTTGCAAACCCATATCCGAGAACATGGATGTCTTTGCCGTCAGCGGCCGTGCTTATCTCTACCCCGGGCACGACAACGATCCCGTAGGTTTGCCCAGCCTCCAAGGCTTCCGGGATTCCGGCCACCGTATCGTGATCGGTAATCGCGACGGCCGCCAACCCGGCCTCCTTAGCGAGCCGAACGTTGACTTCCGGACGAAACATACCATCCGAAGCCGTAGTGTGGGTATGCAAATCAGCTCTATTTTTCATGGGACAACTCCCTTAAATCATGTAGCAATGCAGCGGCCGGCATCGGGAGAAGCGAGGACAACAGACGTACGGCAAAAAATTGCCTTCTAAAGCTTACTCCTTTTATTTTCACGGGCTTGAGTAAACCTAGCGCTACCTCATGCTTAATCGTCCATACGGATATGATCGATAAACCTAACCCGGCTTCCACGGCGGATTTGACCGCACCCGTGCTTCCGAATTCGCTGACGACGTGCAATTGATCTTCGTTCACGCCGTGCCGCTGCAGCTCCTCCTCCATAATCTGGCGAGTCCCCGAGCCTTTCTCCCTTAGCACCATAGGTTCTCGGATGACTTCATCCAAAGTTACCTCATCACGTGCCGCAAAAGGATGATCCGTTGGCGTAACCAGCATTAATTCGTCGTTCATGACCGGTTCGGCATCGAAACCGGGCACATCGCAAGGAGCCTCGATAATGCCGAAGTCCAACCCTTGATGGGCAACCGCATCTATGATCTCGGTCGTGTTCATGACTTTCATATTTACCGAAACTTCGGGAAACCGGCGCAAGAAGGAACCGAGCAGCCTTGGCAATACGTATTCCCCGATGGTCAAGCTGGCGGCAAACTGCAGCCTGCCTTTCAATTCCTCGATGAATTTGACCATGAGGACGTCGGTATCCCGCATCAGCTCCACAGCTTTGCGCGCTTGCGGCAGCAGCCGATGCCCGGCTTCCGTCAGCTCCAGCTTCTTCGTCGTCCTATTGAGCAGCTTCGTGCCGAATCGCTCCTCGAGCGCTTGTACCTGCATCGTAACGGCGGGTTGGGTCATATGCAACGTCTGAGCCGCAGCCGAGAAACTTCCCCGTTCCGCCACTGTGTAGAAGATATGAAGTTGATGTACGTTCAGCGCCATGCTCTTTCCGCCTTCCGACCGATATTTATCCGAATTATACCACAAGTTGCGGGGGCCGTATTCCTTCGCACGATCTTAAATAAAACAGCCGGGCGAGGTTAATCCTCCAGCCCGGCTGTCGTGAATGAGAATGCCTTAACGGCGTTTACGGTTGTTCTTGATTAAAGTCATGCGCCTGGAATGCCGCAGCCAAGAATAATACGTTTTCAAATCGCGCAGCTCCATCGTCTCCGACATTCGCCCGAGGAAAGTTACGACGATCATTTTGTGCAGAGGATTGCCGAGCAAGTCGGTATCCGTCTCACTGATGGAAAATTCCGCGACAAATACTAGATCGTCATCGATCGTATATACGTCTTGTTCATTCCGGTAATAAGAAACGATGCGATCTTCCTTCAAGCATTCCCACATATATTCGGCGATATCGGAAAAACCGGTTTTCTCGCTTTCCACCCGGTCGGTCCAACGCGCGCGCGCATGGTTGGTAATGATGATATCGACAACCTTCTTATCCCCTAGAACGACATAGAATGGTTCGTAAGTATTCCAACGCTCCGTATGTTTATCCTTCACCGGGCTATCCCCTTCCCGATTCTAGGTCTTTTGAATCATTTTCGTCATAATGTGCCTAGGAACTTAAGTTCATTTTACCGCATACATTCCCGAGGATTCAACAAAAAAATAAAATGAACCCTTTCATTCCATGAACTGGATAATATTATATCTATCATTAATATATGAAGAAAAGTCTCCTAATTATTAGGAGACTTTTCTTCTATGGACTTTTTGTTTCGGTTCGCTTCGGTTAAAGCCCGTAAAATCGGGTTTTATCGGGTACGTTTTTCTCATACTCCGTTTTGATTTCGTTGCGGTAGGAGCGCTCGATCTTACGGACGAAGGGTAGACGCTGCAAGTTGCGAATGGCGTCATCCGCTACGTCGGCGTTCATGTACATGACGGCATACTGCATCTTGCGAGACAAATAATGCAATGTACCGTATTTGTCAAGACCTCTCGCTGCCTTCGAATCGCTGAACCACACGATATAACCTGTCCGTTCGGCAAACATGTATAACCTCCGGTCTATCCATAAAATTTAACCGCAACCGCCGCCGCTGCTGCATGAACAGCTGCCGCCATTCCCGCAGCCTGAAGCCTTCGGATTCGGATCGTTGTCCGGAACCTTAATGGTGTGCGATACGGCATAAGCCAACGTACGAGATATATCATTAAGCAATTCATCCAATGACGCTTCCGCAGCCTTGTACTTGCGCACGGATTCTATTTGATCTAGTCGACCTTCCACCGCGTAGACATGATCAAGGGCCGCATTATAATCCGGATGAAACCTTCCGAAACGTTCGCATTCAGCGAATTTCTCTTTCGCCTTGGCAAATTGCTTGGTCAGGCTTTGAACTTCTGCGTCTTGGTGAACTTGATCTTTCCAATAAATATATTCCGCCGCGTAAGCGGAATGCTTTAGCGAATCCCCCAGCTCGAAGGCGCGGGATAAGAGCAACGCCATATCGGCAGGCGCGTTCTCCATCACACCTTGTTCTGCTGCAGGGAGGGTTTGCATCGTACTGGCCATCGGCCTCACCTCACCTTTCGGCTATGCCATACCCTACTATAATAACACAGATCGACGTTATCCCGTCAATTGGTTTCAAGTTCCTCGAAAGCAGGCAGCAAAATCATGATTTCGGCAATCTCCTCCGCACTAACGGCGGCGATTGTTGAACCGTTCCGGCGTTCCCCGATTTCGGGATTTTCGCGCCAACGCCCGAGTACGCACCAATTCGATCCCTCCTCCTCGAATCCTTTGGGAACGAAAGTCCGCGTTTGGCCTTCTCGTCCGATTCGGACCGATGCTTGCCAATCGATAGCCCTTTGCAACAGCTCCTTGCGCGTCGACGCATGGTAATTCCGCGGACTGGAAATCCATGCCGCCGGAATTTTCAACATTCCCGGAAACAGCTCGTCCTTGCCGGGCAATGTTCGATCCGCTTCATATACGGACAGAACATGGCGCCTGTAAATCCAGCCTTGCTCCTCGTCTTCCTTATTCTCGGCAGCATGGCTTCCGGGAGCACTCCGATACGTTTCCGTTGGTGGAAATCCCGCCTTTGCCATCCTGTCATACAGAAATTTATAAGAAGACTTCTCGATAATAAAATCACGATCTCCCAATTGTTCCAAGAGCTTCACCGCGATGTCCGGATCTTTCATCAATTGGGCTGCCACATCGGGGTTATCAATCCGCAGCAGCGTCACTTCCGCAAACGTCACTTTCCCTAGCGGCGAGAACCAATCCTGAAGCGCTCTGGTTACCTGTTCCGGCAATGCCGACCCGTAGCCTTGCTCCAGAAATGCAATTACGGAGTGCAGAGTGTAACCGTTATTATAGGCTCTGATGCAGGCATTAAGCGTCAACCGATAGACGAACAAGTTGTCGGCTACCGCCCGTTCCGATATTTCCTCCAAAACCCATCGTTGCATTAGACCGGTTTCGGGCGTTACGAATATTTCGCCATCCGGTTGGACGAACAAGGCTCCGGATGGTTGAACGATCGCGCTTGTATTTGCAGCCAGATGAATTTTTATTCGGAATACGGCAGTGCCCAAGCAGGTTCCCCTTTCGACCCACCCTAACGATTCCAGAAGTCCAAGCCAGTCATTTACCGCTTCCACTTGAACCCTTGTACCGATATTCATTAAGCTTTCTTCCCTGTACCAAGTCATCGGGTTCAGCGAACGAACCGCAGAAGCGATTAAATGCAAACTAGGCTGGGCGGAACCATACCTTGATATAACCAACTCGTGCAATCGGATATCCGCTTCGGCAGGGGTCAAGGTTAACCATTCCTTTAATCCGTCATCCGAGATGCGAATCTCGTTGCCTGCTTTGTGCAAAACTTTGCTGCACAAACCAAGATCTAGCGCTAAAGCGGCTTGCGCGGGGAGCTGCTCGTTCTGCGGATAGTTTAGCGATAAGCAAGACAGCTCCTCGGGCATCAGCCGCATCGCTGCCGTCATTCGGATGACGGCAGGACGATGAAGCGTGCCTTTGGCCGTAAATGCGATTGGCCGGCATTTTATCTCGTACCACGCCGACAGCAATTCCAATGACAACGGCAGGCGATAATCCGTCGAATTGACCGCTGCTTCTCTTGACTCCTCATCGGTTAAAGGCAAACCCGTTACCGGAAGCAGCAAAGACTGCCACATCGGTATACAATCCGTCGGCAAGTAAATGAGCTGATCCCCCCAAGCTTTCCGAACGGCATGCAGAATACCGCTTCTGCGCAATCTGACCGTTGCTACCCGAATTTCGGCTCCGGTTAACGAAGTCGCTTCCTCGAGTGATTTGACCAATGGTTCCAACTCGAAAGGCTGCCCGGCGAATTGAAGAAGAATGCCCTTCAACACATCCAACAGCATCGGATCCGCAGATTGCCGTATCCATGCTTCTGCCCATTGCGGACAACTTAATATATGCTCAAGCTTTTCTCCTTGAACGTACCGATATTCGATCGTCGGCTCGGATAGGACGAGCTGCTTTATTGAATCGGATAGTCGATCGACGGCCATCTTCAGGTTCATTGTTACACCTTCTCCGTCTTCGTTGTCAGTTCTGATTGTTCCCAAACGTTTACTGAATATGGATAACCTTGCTCAAGCAGAAATCGGCCCCGATTACGGGAAAATTCTACTTCATCCGTACCTTCGCTGACCAAAGAATAGAACATCGCTCCCCCACCGGACGCTTTCGGTCTTAAGATGCGGCCTAGCCGCTGCGCCTCCTCTTGCCTCGAGCCGAAGCTGCCCGACACTTGAATGGCAACTGCGGCGTCGGGCAGGTCGACGGCAAAGTTCGCAACTTTGGAAACCAGCAGAACGCCGATTTTCCCTTGCCTAAACCGTTCGAACAGCTGCTTGCGATTGCGATGAGGCATCTCTCCGGTGATGAGCGGAAGCGACAGCTCGCGGGACAGCTCGTGCAATTGATCCAAGTATTGTCCGATGACAAGCGTAGGGATGCCGGTATGGCGTTTAAGCAATGCTTTTACGACATCCGTTTTGCGACGGTTTTCCCCCGCTATTCGATGACGGCTTCGTTTGGATGCTTCGAAATAGTTTGACGCGGTTTCGGGATCGAGCGACACCCTAACTTCCGTACAAGCCGCCTCAGCGATCCAACCCTGTTTCTCCATCGTTTTCCAAGGGATTTCGTAACGTTTGGGGCCGATTAGCGCGAAAGCATCGCCTTCCCGTCCATCCTCGCGTACGAGCGTAGCCGTCAATCCGAGCTTGCGCGTCGCTTGAATATCCGCCGTAATTCGGAATACCGGGGCTGGAAGCAGATGAACCTCGTCGTAGATAATAAGCCCCCAATCCCTGTTAACGAATAATTGCAGGTGGGGGTAATCATCCTCTTTAGAGCGCCGATGCGTAAGCACTTGATAGGTCGCAACGGTTACCGGCCGGACGTTCTTAGCTTGCCCCGTATATTCGCCGATCTCATTTTCAGTAAGCGTCGTATTTTTGAGAAGTTCGGAAATCCATTGGGAAACCGACACGCCGTTAGGCGTTAAAATAAGCGTTTCACACTTAAGCCGTGCCAATGCCGCCATGCCGACCCACGTTTTCCCTGCACCGCAGGGGAGAACGACAACACCGCTCCCTCCATCCAGAGCAGTGTTTTTAAGCAAAGCGTCGACCGCTTCCTGCTGATAATCTCTTAGAATTATCGGTCGGCCGGAGTCGGTAACGGTTCGCAAAGAAACCTCAAGCGATTGGCCTTTATGGAAGCCCGCTTCATCCATAACGGGATAACCTCGCGCTGCAAGCTCTTGTTTGATCCAGCCTCTCGCTTCGGGCATAATGCCAACTTCGTTTCCGGAAGGAGCGCTTGTGAAATTTGCCGCTATATTATCCCATTCGCACAATTGGTTCATGAGCTCGGAACTTTCGGTAGTTATCGATAAAACGCCATCTTTGGAGACTAGCCTTATTTGTCCATATCGATTCATTTGCTTGCGGATTTCATCTTCTAATGCACGAGGCAGCCCGCTGCGGGAGAAAGCTGTTAGTTGCTCTATGACGTTCTTGGAATTCCAACCGGAAGCCGCGGCGTTCCATAAGGTAACCGGGGTTAGGCGATAGGTATGCAAAGCTCCAGGACGTTTATGTAACTCTGCTATTTCTCTTAGCAGATTGCGTATAGGTTCGTATTCGGGGTGGCGTTCGTCAAGCAGCAGCGTACCGTCGGACTGCACCCATAGCGGCGGCCGAGTATTATTCATTCAGCATCCCTCCTTGCAACTACAGCCTTCCCATTCCGGAATTGTTAATGCATCTCTTTACGAAATCATTTAAGAACAACCGTCAGGGAAGTTCTCCCTGACGGTCTCACCCATGAACTCCCTTGTAACTCTAAGGGTCGACCAGCCCGACATTCCCGTTCAGTCCAGCGGCTATTCGCGAAAACGTACCATTATCCCTTCGCATCAGAAGGAGAATAAGACCACCGCAGCTTTCCCTACCTCCTTTCCGCGAAAACGTACCATCATCCCTTCCAATCAGGAGGAAAACCTTGTTCATGCTTCTGAAAACAAACCTGAAACGTTGAAATTTTACCCGATATCTCTTGAAAATAGAACGTATGTTTGGTATGATTGAAATAGGAACAAATGTTCTATTCCGGGAGGAAAGTCTATGTTTCCAGATCATCTGACCTTCGAGGCATTTTGCCAGCAGTTCAACTCTGAGCAGACTTGCGCCGAGGCGCTGTTCGAAGCCAGATGGCCGGACGGCTTCCGTTGCCCGACTTGTCGTCATCCTCACTTTTATCTTATCCAAACGCGCAGACTGCCTCTCTACGAATGCCGCTCCTGTCGCCATCAGACGTCTGTCATCGCCGGCACCATCATGGAAGGCAGCTCCACTTTGTTGACCCGCTGGTTCCAAGCGATGTTTCTCATCTCCCGGCCTTCCGGCATCAGCGCCTCCCGCCTGTCCCGAGTGATTCAGGTCACCTATAAGACCGCGTGGCTCATCGCAAGAAAAATCCGCCATGCCCTGCAACAAGCCGATGAAGGCGACCCGCTCACGGGTGTTGTGCGAGTTGACCCTATCTCTTACGGTTATACGTATTATAGCGAGGCCCAGCAGCCGCTGTTGATCGGCGGATCCCTCGACGAGCGAGACGAGCCTCAGCAGGTCAAAATCAAACAACCGGATCCCAGCCATGTGAATAACGCGTTGAGGTGGATTGAAAAGCTTGGCGTCCAAGCGTTCGTAGACAATCATATAGATGGACAAGCTGTGACCGTTTTGGGGCGCGGCAAACTTCACCCTGCTTTGAACCAAATCAAGTGGAAGGTGACCGCGTGGCTGAACTTTACGTTTCAAGGCATCGGAGCCAAACATTTGCAGGCTTATTTAGACGAGTTTTGTTTCCGGTTGAACTTAAAACTCCGCCATGCCCCGGTCTTCAGCCAACTGCTCCATTGGTGCGCCACGACACCAACTTTGACTTACAAAGATCTGACCCGCAGCAAACCGGTTCTCACCGTTCCCTGGGTGGTCTGGGGAAGCAAAGCGAAGTGGAAAGGAAAATATCTCACCCTATGGAAAGCTTGATGCTTGGGATGACTGCTTTTTAAGTTGCCGATAATCCGTTCCATTCTAATTCAATTCATGAAACGGCAAACTTATAAATGATACCCGGGAATCCGTTGATTACAACTCCCCACTCAAGTCATGGCATTCGAATATTCGCTGATTGGCAACTTCCACTCAAATCATTACATTCGAAAATCCGTTGATTGCAACTCCCCACTTAAGTCACGACATTCGAATATCCGCTGATGGGCAACTCACTTCTGAGGCAAGGGGATAATGGTACCATTTCTCCGAAATGGCACGGAAATTAGGCGTTGGTTTTTCCCTACATTTCCCAGACGAGTAGATGGTCATAAACTGTCTGATCGTATAAAAAAGGTTCGTTTCCCGGCGGATGCCGAAAAACGAACCTTTTCAGTCGGTAGTCAGTGGGCGAACGTCTGATTTCCATGCTCAGATATATCGCTTAACGCTTCTCCGGCTTCGTTGACGAAGATTTCGCGAACCGCCAAATCTCCCAATGAGACAACGCCCATTAATTGTCCGTCATCCACGACGGGCAGCCGCCGGATTTGGCTCGAAGCCATAATTGTTGCTGCTTCGTCGACTGACATATTAGACGATACGGTCTGTACGTCTTCAGTCAGCACTTCCCTGACGGACGTGGAGTCCGACAGTTTGTCCGCATAGCCGCGGATAACCAAGTCGCGATCCGTAACGACCCCAACCAGCTTCCGGCCTTCAATGACTGGAACGAAGCCGATGTCATGATCCTTCATCAACATCGCTACCTGGTAAATATTGTCCTGCGGAGTGACTGTCACACAGTCGTCTGACATAATATCGGCAATTTTTCGCATGGTGTTCCTCCTGTTAGCGATGAATTGTGCAACGTCTTTCGTTGCTATTCTTCGACAAAATCGATCCGTTTTCTAGCGTGACCGAAACAGGAGTTTCTCATACGAGCAAATGGTTATTATTTTAGCTCAGACGCCGCATCGTCTGACACCGCAATCAGAAGCCTGGCTGCATGCAGCATCGCTTTCTCTTCAATGTCGAACTTCGGGTGATGGTGGGGAGCTGATGTATTATCCTCGTTCCCGGCCCCTACAAAGAAGAAGCAGCCCGGCTTCCGCTCAAGATAATACGAGAAGTCTTCCCCCGCCATGATCCGTTCGCAAGGGCCGGCAGCCGTATCCGGCAGCAGCTCGGCGATAATGCGAAGCACTCTTCCCGCCTCGGCTTCATCGTTCACTACAGGAGGATAACCCTCGAAGTATTGGAGCTTGTATTCGCAGCCGTACATTTCGCATGTGCTGCGCACGATATCCTCCAGCCGTTTGCGAACGACGAGACGGGTTGGTTTATCGAATGACCTAACAGTTCCGCTTAACCGACAATTCTCCGCAATGACGTTGTTAGCAGAGCCTGCCGTGAATTTGCCGACCGTCACGACAGCCGCATCGAGTGGGTTAACGCTTCTGGATATGATCGTCTGCAGCGCCATAACCAAGGAAGATCCCGCAACTAGAGCGTCCTTGCTTTGATGAGGCAATCCGGCATGCCCGCCCTTGCCGATAATTTCAATCTCGAATTCATCGGGCGTCGCCATGAACGGGCCCGGCCGCGTAGTTGCCGTCCCGTAGGGCATCGGCGACCAAAGGTGAATGCCGTAAATGGCATCTACGCCATCTAGAGCCCCTTCTTCGATCATGCGGATCGCGCCGCCCGGAAGAACTTCTTCGCCGGGTTGGAACAGGAATACCCTAGTACCCGCGGTTTCACTTAAGTGAAGACTATAATACCGAGCGACCCCAAGAAGCTCCGCCGTATGTCCGTCATGTCCGCAGGCATGCATAACCCCTTGCACTTTAGATCGATAGGAGCAATTCTTGGCATCCTGTATCGATAAAGCGTCGATATCGGCGCGCAGCGCAATCGAGCGACCGGGCAAATGGCCGGTGAGCTTGGCAATAAGACCTGTTCCCGCAATTTGGCGAACTTCCAGCCCCCATGACTCCAGAAGTCCCGCAATCATTCGGGATGTCTCGAATTCCTGAAATGAAAGCTCGGGGTTCTCGTGCAAATGCCGGCGCCATTTCACCATATCGTCGTAAAGCGACTGTAATGTCTGTTCGTTCACCGTCAAGGCGGCGCCTCCTGTCCCGTGTTCCGCGTATTTGTACCATTGTATCAGAAAGCTTTCTCCTCCGTAACCTTCCACCGAACGCTGCAGGAGATAATTGTCAATGAACGTTCGAACTTGTGAACCTCCTCGGGCTTGCAGAAGGCTCGTAAACCGTCTATCATGGAATGGAACAATGCACGTTTTGACCTTCCAAAGGAGGATTATCCATGTTACTTGACAATACGGGATTAAACGGAATGCGCAGCGACCTCGGGCATTTGGACGAATCCAGTGACAAACTAGGCTTCGTACGTTGGCAGTGGGAATATCGCCGTGCTACATATGACCTGAAGCTGCATGACCGCGCTAACGGCGAAGATTATTTCCTGCGCATCACGACGAGAGCCGTTGAAGGCAAACTCGAAAATCCGGACGCCATTCTCGAAGTAGAAGCCGTCTACATCGGCCGGGCAACTTTCCCGCATGGCCTTGATTATGAATCGCCAATCCCCCAACCGATCTTGAACACCGCAACGCAGCGTACACAGGAATTAAAACAGCTGCTGTCTTGATGCTACGGAGGAAACAGAGATGAAGACTCCGGAGAGCGGTCAGCGGGGCACGCCGGATTTTCTGTTGCTTATTTTGACGCTCCTCTTAGTTGGCTTCGGATTAATAATGGTGTTCAGTGCAAGCTCAAGCATGGCAGTTTCCAAGTCCATATATAACAATGATGCTTTGTACTTTGTTAAGCGTCAATTGATGTGGGTTGGGATTGGCACCATCATCATGCTTGTTCTGATGAATATTCATTTTCAGAAGTACAAGAAACTTTTTATTTTGTTTTTCATGGGAACGCTTTTTTTACTCATCCTTGTCCCGTTCGTTGCAACAGAAACCCACGGTGCTAAAAGCTGGCTTGGCATTGGCGGTTTCGGCATCCAACCGACCGAATTTGCCAAGCTGGCCATCATTCTCTACCTGGCTGCGATAATTGCGAAGAAGGATGAGAAATTCAGGGACTTCAAGCGGGGACTTCTTCCCGTTATGATCGTGGTCGGATTTTTCGCCTTTCTTATTATGCTCCAGCCCGATTTCGGTTCCTGCGCGATACTCGTGCTTTCGGCTTCCGCCATTGTTATTGCAGGCGGCTCTAACTTAAAGCACATCCTGCTATCATCCGGCGTCCTTCTTGGACTTGCCGTTCTCGGGACAAGCCTGTATTTCTTGATTCACCCGGGTGCGGGTTTCGGTTTTCGCGGCGCCCGATTCACTTCATTCATGGATCCTCTAGCCGATCAGCAAGGAAGCGGCTACCACCTGCTGCGATCCCTTGAGGCGTTCGGACATGGGGGCTTTATGGGCACGGGACTTGGAAATAGCGTGCAGAAGCTTTTTTACTTGCCTTTCGCCTACAACGATTTCATCTTTGCGGTCATCGGGGAAGAACTCGGTTTTGTTGGAACGACCTTGTTCATTTTGTTTTATATTTTCTTTCTGTGGAGAGCGCTCATCGTTGCCCTTCGCTGTCCGGACATCTACGGCACGCTGGTCGGCATTGGCCTCGTCTCCTTGATTGCGATTCAAGCGCTCATTAATATGGGCGGAGTCAGCGGCGCTATTCCGATAACGGGGGTTACTTTGCCGTTCGTTAGCTACGGGGGTTCCTCCATGTTAACGCTCCTTACCGGAATGGGAATATTGCTGAGCATTTCAAGAGAGTATAACCGCGTTGGAAAAGAGCCTCCGGTAACCTCGCATAATAAGCGCAACATAAAAACGTGATAAAGCAGCTTCTAGAAGCAGCTTTATCACGTTTTCGGTTAATCGCTTATTTCACCCGATGAGCTTCTTCCGTCTCCTCGTCCTTAAAAGCAACGCCTTCAATCTTCACGTTAACTTCAACGACGGTAAGCCCGGTCATATTCTCAACCGCTTCTCGGACATTATCCTGCAACCTGCGCCCGACCTCTTGAATCGGTATGCCATATTGAACGACGATTCTTAGATCAATAGCCGCCTCAACTTGCCCTACTTCGACCGACACGCCTTTTTGCGCATTGCGCCCGCTCAGCCGTTTGGCTAAGCCTTCCGAAATTCCGCCCGACATGGCGGCAACTCCGGGCGTTTCCAACGCCGCTAACCCGGCGATCGTCGCGACGACGTCATCAGAAATACGAATTAACCCTTGCTGCAGCTCTTCCGTCATGGCGGCTCACTCTCCCGAACCTGATATGCTTCCATTGTAAAGGAAGACTAAGCCAGAAGCAACCGAAAGCGTTGCCAGCATATCCCATTCCTCTATCTTACACGGCTTCCGGTTTACTTAAGATTGCTTATTGGGTATAGTAAGAAATGCCAAATGCTACTTAAATATCATCAATGACGAGGTGTTTTTTGTTGAAAAGATTGTTCTTTCCCCTTCTGATCGTAACCTTCGTGCTCAGCGCCTTATCCCATTACATGCATTGGGGATCCGAAATTGAATTCGTATTAGCGGGTTTGGCGATTCTGTTCGCGGCAGGCCTTCTAGGCAAAGCGACCGAATCCGTCGCCCATTACGCAGGCCAGCGGATCGGCGGCCTTCTGAACGCGACATTCGGCAATGCGGCCGAACTGATTATCGCTATATTCCTGATCAAAGAAGGATTATTCGATATCGTTAAAGCGAGCTTGACGGGCGCGATTATCGGCAACCTGCTGCTTGTCCTCGGCGCAAGCGCTTTGGCGGGCGGATTGAAATTTAAAGAGCAGAAGTTCAACGTGCATTTGGCCGGCCAGAACGCTTCGCTTATGCTGCTTGGCATCATTGCCTTGTTCATCCCTGCCATCTTCGTCAAAACCGAGAAAATTTCCCAGCAAGAAACGATGTCGATCAGCATTGTCGTAGCCGCTTTTCTAATCTTCGCTTATATCGGGTGGCTGGTTTATTCGATGTTTACCCACAAAGATTTGTTAGACGATCACGTGGATACGCAAGCGGATCATGGGGAAAGTCCTGCCTGGTCGCGAGGAACGTCCATCCTTATGCTTATCGTCGCAACTGTAATGGTTGCTTTCATAAGCGAATGGCTCGTACATACGCTTGACACCTTCTCAGCGCGCTTTGGATTGTCCGAATTGTTCGTCGGGGCATTCGTAGTCGCGATAGTCGGCAATGCGGCAGAGCACAGCGCAGCCGTCATGCTGGCGCTTAAAAACAAAATGGGAGCGGCAGTCGAGATCGCGGTTGGCAGCAGCTTGCAAATAGCCTTGTTCGTTGCTCCCGTCCTCGTGTTCGTCAGCCTGCTGTTCGGCAAAGAAATGGACTTAATCTTCACTACGATAGAACTCGCAGCGATCGGCGTATCCGTATTGATCGCAACCTCCATCTCAAGGGACGGTGCCACGACCTGGTTCGAGGGGAAGCTGCTTCTTATCGTATATGCCATTTTAGGCGTTTCGTTCTACTTCGTATAACAAATGATTAATAAAAAAGAAGAGTGGCATCCCCATCGGGTGCTACTCTTCTTTTCTTTCCAAAGCCTCGTATAGAATCGCCAGGTTTCTTTCCAACTGGCTAATTAGCAATTTGCCCGCGCCTTCTTCTACCAGCCCTGTCCGTACCGCAAAATCAACCGCCCTTGAGAAGCCGTACATTTGGGTGTCCAGCACTTCTTCATACAGCGGACATTTGCGGGTCGTAAGGTTTTCCATCTGGATAGCGATCAACTTTTCGATTTTATCGGCATCCTCCCGAAGAAGACGTACCGCCTTTTGATTTAGATCGATGATGGTATCCGATGCTGCCATTCCCACTCCCCCTGTGCCCAAACTCCCAATATAGAAAATACTGCTGCGATGAGGATGAATCGTCGCACGCCAGTCATCTCTAGCTATCCCTTTTATATTAGTCGATATTGAGCAGAAGCACAAGGACAGGTAACCCTAATGTTGTACTAAACAATTAAAATACCCCGTCCGGCAGGACGAGGCATCTGATCCATAGCAATGATTAGGCGTATTTCTTAAACCTTACTATTCCACAACTGTAACTTTCAAGTTATGTTTTGCGAAAATCTCTCCAAGTTCTTTCTTTGCTTCCTCGGCATCCGGTCCATGAACATGAAGTTCATAAGAAAGGTTGCCTACTAACGTGGTAAACAAGCCTAAAATACTTTTGACATCGATGTACTTGCTCTCAGCTTGAAGAACGATGGAAGAACGGTACTTGTTGGCGGTTTGGGACAATTCTACAATAGCTGCATTGTTAGACATGGGATCCCCTCCTAAAATTTAGGCATTACAATCTCTTTCACATCATACCTTGTTCCCCTAAATTCACGCAAGGGGGGAATGCATTATTTCAAAGAATCGGGGTTTAGCCCTTCAAGCTCCGGGATAACGAAAATGCCGTCTTTGCGAATTAATACATCGTCGAAATACACTTCTCCGCCTCCATACTCGGGACGTTGGATGAGCACCAAATCCCAATGGATGGACGAACGATTGCCATTATCGGTAACCTCGTACGCTTGACCAGGCGTAAAATGTAAACTTCCGGCGATCTTCTCGTCGAATAAAGTGTCTTTCATCGGATGCAAAATATACGGGTTAAAGCCGAGGCTGAATTCCCCGATATGCCGCGCGCCGTCGTCGCTATCCAGCAGCGCGTTGATGCGTTCGGTATCGTTCGCCGTCGCCTCAACAATCTTGCCATTCTCGAAAGTAAACTTAATATTCTCGTAGGTAAACCCATTGTATACGCTAGGGGTATTATAAGCGATCGTTCCGTTGACGGAATTCCGCACAGGACAGGAGTATACTTCCCCATCCGGAATATTGCGCTCGCCTGAGCACTTCTGAGCTCCGATTCCTTTAATCGAGAAACTTAAATCAGTGCCTGGCGCGACGATCCGCACTTTATCCGTTCCGTTCATCAGTTCGTGAAGAGGATCCATGGCGCGGTCCATCTTGGCGTAATCCAGATTGCATACGTCAAAATAGAAATCTTCGAACGCTTCCGTGCTCATGTTCGCCAATTGCGCCATCGAAGAGTTAGGGTACCGCAGGACAACCCACTTTGTCTTCTTCACCCGCTGCTCCATATGTACGGGGTGACGATGGATTTTATCGAATAATTTCATTTTGCCTGAAGGCACATCCGCCAGTTCATTGACGTTTTCTCCAGCACGGATGCCGATATAGGCCTGCATCTTTTTCATTCTCTCCAGGTCGTAAGCAGCCCATGTTTTCAGTTGATCTTCATTTGCATGGTTCAATAGCGTACGAAGTACCGATCGGTCCTCGATTTCTACGAAAGGGTTTCCGCCGAGCCGTGCGACCTCTTCAATCAAGCACTTGAGCAATTCCCGCTCGGAGCCGATCATCTCGATAAGAACGTTGTCGCCAGGCTGAACCTTGACGGAATAACCCGCCAGGTTGGCCGCTAATTTCTGCAAACGAGGATCTCGCATAAAGTTTTACACTCCCTTAACCTTTATTACTTGTTCACCTTTTTCATTGTACCATCTTGAGCATTGTGGAGGAAATTCGTTTCGGCAATGCGCTTTTCCCGGAATGGTTTGCCGTCCCACGAATACGTCAATATGGTTTCTTCCCTCAACCGGTCAGGGAACCAATCTTTAGGATCGGCAGTCCAATCGCATACCGTCTTTACTTTTAAGGTGGCTATCGCCGTCTCCAGCCGCTTCCCCGCATTGCTCAATATTTTCTCGGCTTCCTTCGGATCGCCTCTTAGAAGCTCCTTATCGCTGCGCAGAAGCGCTAAATCAGCCCTTAACCCGGCAACAACGCGCTCCCGTGCGACATTGTCGTCCAATTTAATTTGCAAATGCACCGGTCGGTTCGGAATTGGCGTTTCGGCATAAGTGATTTCGGCAGATTTACCGTTAATGTACTCGAGCAATTTCAAGGGCTGGTAAGACATCGCGTTCTGAGACTTGACGGAGGCAGAATGCGTGGCGGAATTTTTCCATTGGAGCTGCATGTTCCCATGCAAGGTAACTTTCCCTTCATAAGCGGCTTTGCTTCCGACGGAACCTCCCGGATCAATAACGGATACTTCGCCCGCAAATCCATAACTTTCGCTTCCCGACAATGCCGATGCGGATAAGGCTAATGCTTTATTTGCCGACAACGAGGCCGATGAAGTCATACAACCCTGCATACAAAGCAATGCCAATGCTGCGCCGGAAATAATTGTCCGGTTGGTTAGCTTATACCTCATGCCTTGCTCACCTCTTTCGCCTTTTGCTACGTATCGTCTCCCCTTTTGCCGTCCCTATGCAAAAATAAAGAAGCTCGTCCCAAAGTCTAAAGACTTGAGTCAAGCTTCGGCTTGAAAGAATGATCCTCTTAACCGACAACGATGCAATTCCGACCATGATGCTTCGCTTCGTAAAGCGCCATATCCGCTTTGTAGAACAAAGATTCTACGCTAACCTTATCATCGGCAATTCGCCATTCCGAAATCCCGCAGGACACCGTTACTTGCGGGTTCGTCTCGGTTTCGACGCGATGCCGGATTCTCTCCGCCACCCGTTCGGTTTGTTCCAATCCGAGCAAAGGCATGTAAATAGCGAGTTCTTCCCCGCCCCAGCGCGCGGCGATGTCGCTGTCGCGTATCGAGGTACGAATAATTCCGCTCACTTGAATGAGTATGTCGTCTCCGACCTGATGCCCGTATGTGTCGTTAATTTTCTTAAAGTGATCGATATCCACGACAATAAGCGAACCCGAGGTGTCTCTTAGCTGTTTGCGGCCAATTCTCTCGTTCAAGTAATGACGGGCATACAACCCGGTCAAATTATCGGTGATGACCATTCTTCGCACTTCTGCATGCAGCGTTGCATTGGACATGGCGAGGCCAAGGTGAGCGGACAGAACTTGCAGCAGCTTGTAGTTGTCATAGGAAAAGTGGTTCGGCTCGCGTTTCGTAATGAGCACCGCTCCGATAACTTCTCCGTTCAGCAGCAATGGTGAAGCGAGCAAAGAGCGCGAGTTCGTTACGTCCATCAATTTCGAGCCTACGGGAGTCGCCGAGCAATAATCGGATAAAATGATCGGTTCTTTCGTCGACCACATCACTCCGCAGAAGCCATATTCCGTTGAATAGGTTTCTCCGATAATCTCTGCTACGTTGGCATACATGACGACGAACTGGTGTGACACGGCATCGTACTGAAGAATGCAGCAAAAATCCGATTTGAATATATTCAACAATTCCGCGGAAGCGAATTGCATCGTATCCGAAAGTTTCAAGCTGCTGTTAAGTCTTTGAGTCAACTCATTGATAAGCCTGAGCTCGCCGACCAGAACGTTTGCCTGCTCATGCAGCCTTGCTTTCTCGAACGCGGCACCGGCCGCTCCTGCCAGCATAGTCAAGAAGCTTATGTCTGCCTCATCGAATTCATTTTCGGGCAAGTCTAGCCTCAATACGCCATATACGCCTTGTTTGCCCGATAAAGGCAACGCTAGCTCATGGCGACCTTCGGAGCGCTCTTCGCGAATTATTCCTTCCACGAATGCGGACTTGCACAAATCCATATCTTTGAGGTGGAACGCAAGCGGTTTTACCTTCTGATTAGCGCTATTATAGTCTTGCGACAAAAATAAATCGGCTTGGCAGATCGGGTACAATTGCTCAAGACTGTCCAACACTTCGGATAAAACATTCTCAACATCAATATGGTCGTTTAACCTGCGCATGACTTCAAACAAAATATCCCTGCGGCTTTCTTCTTTCTTCGATAGCTTGCGTTCCCGTAACAGGCCGCCAACGAATAGATTCTCGAAGCGCCGATAGATGCAACTGCGTACGTGGAGCGCTGCTGCTTGAAGCAGCTTAAGATCTCCGGCTTGAGCCGTTCCCGCGGGAAGAAGGCAAGTCAAGACAGCGCATGGAAATCCGGTCGTTCGAGTAAAAATGGGAACCGCAATAGAATCGAAAACCTTAAATGGAACAAAGAGATGCTCCTCCGCGCGCATTAAGGTAGGGCGACAGGTTTCAAGAGCCGTATTCGCGGCTGTCGGACCTATTGCTTCCGCGCTCCAAGAAACCGGCAGAAATTCGTTTTCTTCCAATAGCCCATCGGCGGAAATACTCGTCCCATCAGGATGAAGCAACGCCATTTGCCCGCCTAGCCATGGAAAGCCATCCACTTCCTCTAACCAATCCGCGAAGCTGCTGAGCAGCAAAGTGTGGATATAGGGCAGGTCCGCTTCCGTTAAATCCTGCTTCTGCAGCCAAGTTGGCAGCTGTTGACGGGTGCGGGATGGATTCTCGAGCTCTTCAAGTATGTCTAGTTGTTGTTGCGTTTTTCTTTTAGTGACCATACCCGACACCTCCGCCCCCGATGTCTTCTTTCCTTAACTATACAATGAAACAGTGAATATTGCACTAGGTCCATAGAAGTCCATAGCCTAATGGCTTATTTTTCAATTTATTATTTTGTGAACCGAGATTGAACCGTTTGGAAACAAAACCTGTCAATTTGCTGAGAAAATGTCACCTTAACTCTTCCGAGAAAATGTCACTTTTACGGTGTTTCCAAACCACCGTTAGGTGGCTTGGACTGTCGTTGATTTTGTGGTATTCTTTACTTGCTTTT
>NZ_JAIOAP010000031.1 GCF_021190915.1 Cohnella silvisoli | reverse complement strand
CTTAGCGAGAAGTAGTAGATGGTGAGTTCCCACCCACTTGCAAAAGTGTTGCTTACTGAACCCTACCGTTAGATTTCCGCTGCCAGCAGCGAAAGCAAGTAGCCAACCTATTTGCTTGCAGAAAGTAATGGTGTGGCTGGTAAGAAACCCCTACTTCTTAGCGAAGCGAAAGTAGGGGAGGTTCATTGTTAGTTCTGTTCAGTCGCCGTGGACACGATCGTCTCCGATTGCACCTTCACTTTACGGATGAAGAAAGCGAGCGCAAGCGCGGCCACCGTAATCCATGTCGCAATGACGAACGCATGATTGATTCCGTATATCGTTCCTTCTTTGGTTGCTTCCAATATTCCTGCCTTATCGGTCGCGGCTATCTTGCCACCAACGATGAGCTCTCTGATACGCGTACCTGCGGTGTTCGTCATTACGGTCACGAGGAACGCGGTTCCTAGCGCGCCGGCGACATTCCGCAGCGTCTGGGACATAGCCGAGCCATGAGCATTTAATCGAGCGGGCAATTGATTCATCCCGGCGGTCTGAATCGGCATCATAAGCATCGACATGCCGAACATCCGCAAAGTATACATAAGGATCATATGCGAATAGGTCGTATCAATGGTTAAGCGGCTGAACTCGAAAGTCGTTACTACCGTAATGATAAGTCCGACCACGGACAACCAACGCGCACCGATTTTATCAAAAATAATACCGGTAACCGGCGACATGATTCCCATTAGAATGGCCCCAGGCAAGAGGAGTAATCCAGCATCTAGAGGAGAGAACCCCCGTATTTTCTGCAAATAGATCGGAAGCAGGATCATCCCGGAGTACATGGACATCGTAATGATCATATTAATTACGGTGGTGAGCGAATACATATTGTATTTGAAAACGCGGAATTCGAGGATCGGCTTCTCGATCGTCCACTCTCTCCAGAAAAATAAAAGCAACGCAATGGCCCCTACGACAAGGCTGCCGATAACCCTCGCGCTATCCCAACCGTCGTTACCCGCGTCGCTGAACCCATATAATAAACCGCCGAACCCGAGCGTCGATAAGATAATGCCAAGCGCATCAAGCTTGGGGGAAGTCGTTGTCGTTACATTCCTCATCGAGACGCTTCCGAAGATAAAAGCAAACAAGGAAATAGGTAGCACGATGTAAAACAGAACTCGCCAATCGTAATGCTCGACCACCCAGCCGGATAACGTCGGGCCTACCGCCGGAGCGAAGATCATCGCAAGCCCCATCATCCCCATCGCTTTCCCGCGTTGTTCGATCGGGAATATCGTCAAGAAAATGACGGACATTAACGGCATAAGAATGCCTGCGCCTGCCGCTTGCACAAGACGTCCGATAAGCAGGATCTCGAAATTGGCTGCAGTCGCGCATATGATCGTCCCGATCGTGAACAGACCGACAGCGGTCATGAACAACTGCCGGGTCGTGAATCGATTGATTAAATACGCGCTAACGGGAATCAAAACACCATTGACCAGCAGATACCCGGTAGAAAGCCATTGTATCGTGTTAGCTCCAATGCCTAGGTCATCCATCATCTTGGGTAGAGCTACGTTTAACAGGGTTTGACTTAATATCGCAACGAATGCGCCGATGAGCAAAGAGGCGACAATCGGTCCTTTTCTTAGGGCAGCGCTTATGTTATTCATGGTTGTCATCCTCTCTCTGTCTTTGTATGATGTCCACGATTTGTTTATGGATTCGGAATAGCTGAAAGGCGATTCGTCAATTCACAAGAAAAAACCCGCGGTTTACGCAGGTTAGAAAAAACAATATCAATTACTTATTCAATATTCTGATGCCCCATTCAATATCGTCCACTTTTTTGATTTGATTTTTTTTCATAACCGTTCACCTCCTCGTTTTCGTCTTCACTTCCTTTTTGACATAATTAGGGAAATGGACACTAGTGACCGGGGTCATCATTTCTGTCACAATCTCATGCCCCTTATATAGCCTCGGGATCCTGGAAGACAGGGAGGTCGAGATTTCCTGGGGAACACTTCCCAAATGTGCAGCTAATTCCGCGCATGTAATTTGTTCGTCCATCTGCTTCCCAATAAGCGTAACTAGCGTATTAACGGGGTAGGATCGAGGCAGGCGGATCATCAATTGATCCATTCCGATTTTGCCAACGATAGGTGCGCGTTGTACATCCACCAGCATTTCGGAGCCTTGCAGGCTTTGGGACCAACCGTCTGCATAACCGATCGGTACGGTTCCGATCCATTCGTCTTCGGCTGCCCGGTAGGAGTTGTCGTAACCGATATATTGCCCTTTATTCACTCTCTTCACATGAATAAGGCGGCTATGTAAGCTTAATGCCGGCCTTAATTGCAGATCGGGTGCATGTTCCTTAGCATAAAATCCGTACAACGCCGCTCCTACGCGGACGTTATCCAACACCATTTCGGGAAAACGCAGCGCAGCGGCGCTGTTCGCGCAATGAAATTGTCGGACTTTCACGCCGGATTCCTTAACCCAGCCTAACATCTGTTGGAATTTCGCAGCCTGTGCCTTCGAATAACCGATATCCACGTTACCCGCCGTAGCCAAATGAGTAAATATTCCCGCGACCTCAATGTCAGGTTGCTTGAGCCTGGGAACCATTGCATCCCACTCTTCCCGCTCCCGTAATCCGATTCTTCCGAGTCCTGTATCGAATTTGATGTGAATCCGTAGCTTGTCCCTGGAATTTGCTGATTTGTATGCTCTCATTTGTTCGAGCCATCCCGCGTTCGTAACGGTAAGCATGAACCGATGTTTCAGGGCAATAGGCACTTCCTGAGGTTGGATAGGCGTCAGAATGAGGATCGGCGCGGTTATTCCCTGTCTTCTTAAGTTAATAGCTTCGCTAAGATAAGCCACCGCTAAGCTGTCGGCGCCAGCTTGAACGGCAATTTCGGCTATTTCCCTGTCACCGTGCCCGTAACCGTTTGCTTTAACGACGGCCATGAATTCCGCGGGTGCCGGCAAACGGGATTTAATGACTTTCAAGTTATGACTAATGCAAGACAAGTCCACTTCCGCCCACGTATCCCTGTAGATTTCTGACGGTTCCATCTTGTTCCCCCCTTGTTAACCCATTGCCGCTTGCGGTTGTCCTTCAAGAAGCGAATCGACGACTTCCTCCAGCCTTAATGCCCTTGAAGCCTTTACTAAGAGGACGGCGTTCGGTTCAAGAACCGAACGAATATGCGCGATCATCAATGGCTTGTCCTCATAGTTGAACACTCGATCCGGAGACATCCGTCTTCTGGCGTTATCCGCCGTATGCACGGAAAGGGGACCGAACGTAAACAAATAGTCTAAATGCGCATCATCGGCGTAGGAGCCGATTTCGTGGTGCAGAGATACGGCCTGTTCACCCAGATCCTGCATATCGCCAAGCACGGCAATCTTCTGCCTATCGGCTGGCCATAAATAAAGCGTTTCAAGAGCCGCAATCGCACTGGACGGATTGGATTTGTAAGTATCGTTGATTAGCGTAAAATGGTCCGCCTCGATAACTTCGTTCCTCATGCTTGATAGGTGTACATTCGCTAACCCGTCTCGCAGCTTATCCGCATTCATCCCCGCTTTCGTGGCTGCCGCGATTACCGCGAGAGCATTAAGGATCTGGTGTTTGCCGGCAAGGGGAATGCTGTACGGAATAGATGAATGCTGCGGAACGTTAATTATCGAGCCCGTCTGATCCATCCGGATTATAGCGGGATAATACGTATTCAGCTGCTCCAACCCGAAGGAAATGAAGTTGAATTCACCTCTTATCGACTCAACGGCTCCCGACAACAACACATGATCGCCGTTGTATATTAAAGTTCCGTTCTGCTTCAAGCCTGACAAAATTTCCATTTTCGCCTTGATGATGTTGTGAGTGCTGCCTAAGTCTCCTAAGTGCGCCTCGCCGATATTCGTAATAATGGCGATGTCGGGCTTTGCCATATCCGACAACAATTTGATTTCTCCAAGTCCGGACATTCCCATCTCTACGACTGCCATTTCCGTATCTTCTTCCAAGCTCAACAACGTTAAGGGGACTCCAAGGTGATTGTTTAGATTGCCTAACGTTTTTTGCGTTATGAATTGTTGGGACAGGCAGTCGGCTAACATATCCTTTGTTGAAGTTTTGCCGTTGCTGCCGGTGATGCCGATAACCGTCGCTTTCAATTGAGCGCAATACTCTTTGGCAAGCGTCTGAAGGGAAATCAAGGTGTCCTTTACCATGAGTACAGGGATCATCCCTAACGGCGCGTTCGGTTCATTCCAATTCCATAGAACGGCTGCTGCTCCCTTCTCAATCGCGAGATGGGCAAAATGGTGACCGTTAAACCGATCTCCGACGATGGGAATATACAGATTGCCTTTGCGCAGAGTGCGCGTATCGATTGAAACACCGGTTATTTCAATGCCCTGCTGTTCTTTCGTTGGGAAAGACGTATCGCCCATTACGGAAACCTGCTGCAAAGTTCTCCGGATCATTTTGTTCACCTCGTGTATTGGATGGTTTGGTTGTCTAAGTGACGCGTGAAGGCGTAGTCGATTAGCTTCTCGATGAGTTCGGAATACGTCGTGCCGTTCGTTCTTTCCCACATGATAGGGTACATGCTGAATTTCGTAAATCCGGGAAGGGTGTTGATTTCGTTCAAGTACAACTGCCCTTCTCGGTCGATGAAGAAATCGACTCTTGCCAGACCCGAGCAATTCAAGGTTCGGTATGCAAGCTTGGCTGTCTGTTGAATTTGACGGGTAACCGTTTCCGGGATCACCGCCGGAATAGACATCGTTAGCCGTCCATCCACATATTTCGCATTAAAATCAAAGAAAGCCTTGTCTTGAATGAATTCTCCGGGGATCGAAACGAGAGGTTGTTCGTTTCCCATGACGGCGACTTGGATTTCTCTACCTTCGACTTCCTTCTCAACGACGATTTTACGGTCATATTGAAAGGCAGCATGAATGGCTTCCCTTAGCTCAGTTTCGTTCTTGCATCTGCTGATTCCGATGCTGGAGCCTAGAGAAGCCGGCTTAACATAACAGGGGTATCCGATTTCTTCTTGAACGCAGCCGATCAAACCCTTAAGATCTTGAATCCATCGAACATAAGTGAACGTTCGATACTCGGCTTGAGAAATTCCCGCGTGGGCCAGCAGTTCCTTGGATACCACCTTGTCCAATGCCAGAGCGGAGGAAAGCACCCCGTTGCCGACATACGGAATATCGAGCAATTCCAGCAGCCCCTGAATCGTACCATCTTCACCGTTCGAGCCATGAAGAAGCGGCAGCACGACTTTAGGCCCTTCCAATGAAAACACATTCGTCAGGACTTCACCTAACGAAGGGGCGGTATGTTCGTGCGATGGGCGAATGATGAGGTCATGAAGCTCATTTGGCGTTTCCTCGAGCTTCCCGCGTGAGCACCAAATACCTTCTTGCGTAATGTAAATGGGATACACATCGAATTTGCCTTGATCAATGGATTGGATAACCGTATAAGCTGTTTTCAATGAAACTTCATGTTCCACGGATTTACCGCCGTATAGGATGTACAAAATCGTTTTCATAATCTAATAACTCCTCGTCAGCCATTTGCTTATCTCCTTCTAAGATAACGAACAAACCTAATGAGGCTCGTAATAATTGCTTAAATAAAGCTTAAGAATCCTAAATAAAAGATAAGTAAGATCCATCGCGCACAAAAAAAAGAATTGCCCGCGAAGGCAATCCTTGGTCACTCATCAATCATCATTAAATTTTCTCAATCTCGCTTAATACATTATCCAGTTCCGTGATCGATTTATTCAACGTTTCTTTGTCGAGAGGATCTACGGCCGCGCCAGCTTCGATAACGTGAAGCGGAGTTTCCGCTTTGTCGTACAAATCTTTGGACTTATCTTTAACTTCGTCTTCGAATGAAGCCCATGCTTCTTCAAGCTTCACTGCACCGGATTTTGCTTTCTCGACATCGCCCGCATCAACTGAGGCCTTGACTTCGGCAAGCACTTTCTTCATATCTTTCGCACCGTCGGCGATTTTATTTCCACCGCCGCCGCATGCCGACAACAAAAGTGTAAGAATAATAATAGCCGTAATCCCAAACCATTTTCCGTTATGTTTCATTGTGATACTCCCCTTTTTCCAATTATGCATTATTTATCTCTAATTGCTTCTGCAATCTAAGATCCTTAACTTTATTCCAAACCACGATTCCACCTGCAGCCACAATCAACAAGCCTTGAGGAATGATTCCTTCCCAAGTCGGATATATCGCCAATGCATCGATTGTCGTTATTCCGTTCATATCGGTTGCCGGAAGGAAACCCGCCAATTGCAAGCCGTGCACGCCCATCCCCGTAAACTTGAAGCACAGGTAGAACACCAAAATACTCGAGACCAAGAAGAACGGGCGAATAGGAATCTTGACGCCGACACGCAGGACGAGATACGAAACAACGACAAGGATCGCAACCGCGATTCCTACACCGGCCAATAGATCCACAATGTTTATGGAAGACGCCATACCAATCAGAAACAATACGGTCTCGGTACCTTCACGGAAAACGGCAAGAAACGCGAGAATCGCAAGCGACCATAAACTGCCCTTGGCGAGAGCTTTCGTGCTGCGGCTCTTAATATAATAATTCCATTGCGTGATGCTGGCGTTGCTATGAAGCCAGTAGGTCATATAGAGCAGCATGACAGCGGCGAATATACCCGTAAAACCGGCGATCATAAAGTTGTTGTTCCCGAAAGCGCCGGAAGAGAATAACACCTGAACGATAACACCTATTACTATGCTTACGGCTATGCCCATTGAAACGCCGGACCAGATCCATTTTTTCTTGTCCTCGTGGCCGGATTTCTTCAAGAAAGCAAGCAGAGCAACGACGACAAGCAAAGCTTCTAAACCTTCGCGCAACAGTATCGTTACGGCATCCAACATGTTATAGCTTGTTTTCAAAGCCAGCGGTTCTAAGTAATCAATCATCGTATTGAGCGTATGCTTGGCTTCTTCCGTTTTCGCAGGGCTGCTCGATAAATAGGAATAGCTAAGTACCATATCTCTCTCGGAGTCCGCATACGCTTTAGCTGACTGGGTTAGGACGATGCCTTCTACATCGAGCCAAGAGCCGCGAAACTGTTCGATGCTTGCTTTCGCTTCTTCGATATTGCCCTGATCGAGGTATTGCTTAGCTTCTTTCAGCAAAGCGATTACGGCAGTTAAATTACCGGATGGATTGTTGGCCGTTTTGTCGTCAGCTGCGTAATTCCCATCAATAAAACGTTGATTTATGTCCGCTTGCTCGGTTAAACCTTTGATCACGTTCTGGGATTGGACGGGATTTTGCAGCAATGCGAAAGCGATTCGCCCCATAACGTCTTCTATGTCTTTGTAGCTTGATATCGACTTGTCTTTAATGCCTTCTTCTATGGCGAACCATTGCTTCTTATACAATTCGAACTGTTCCTTCGCGCCTTCGATATCGTCTTTCTTAGCGAATTCAATAGCCTTTACGATATATTCATTCGCTTGTTTCAACTGATTCTCCGCAGACGGCGTATCCCCATAAACAAGAGAGACAGGGAATAATACGAACAAGCATAAGAATACAATTATCATTTTCGCCGGTTTAAACATGAAGCACCTCTTAGTTTAGAATCATTATAATTAAATGAGAATGATTATCATAGTTAATTACGAAATGTATCTTAACTGATTTCTTGGCACATTGTCAATCGGTTTTATGCACAAACTTAAATAAAGTTAGGCCGCTTCTCCTAGCTGCCAGTATAAGGATTGTTTAACAAGTCGATTCTAATATGTAACCTATAAATTACGAAAAATGAGGAGATCAGCCTGAATATTTTATTGGAGATTATAATAAGAACGATTGCCGCTTTTGTCTTAATTATGATCATTGCGAAAATTCTCGGTAAACACACCCTAACGCAAATGACTTATTACGACTTTGTTTTGTCTATTACCTTAGGGGCCATTACGGGAAATATCGCCTTTAACACCGCCCTCGGATCAGGGCATCTTACGGTGGCGCTTCTTACGTTTGGCGGTATTGCCTATATCGTCGCGTTAGTGACAATGAAAAGCCGAAAGTTAAGGAAATGGTTATCGGGTAAACCGACAATCGTAATCGAAAGCGGCAAAATTCTGGAAAACAACCTTAAGAAACTAAAGTTTTCAATAGATACTTTAGATCAAGAATTAAGGGAAAAAGAGATTTTCGACATCGAGGAGGTGGAGTACGCCGTTCTTGAGTTAAATGGAAAGCTGTCCGTGTTAAAAAAACAACAATATCGGCAAATTACGCAGAAAGATCTATTCAACCTAAGCAGCGCGCAAGCAAAGAAAAGCCAATTTCCGATCGAGCTCATCATGGATGGAGAAGTTGTCTCGGAAAATATGAAACACGACGGAATGAGTCCTGAGTGGCTTGCCCAGCAATTGAACGAAAGAGGTTTGGCCTTAGAGGAAGTTTTTTACGCGGTTAGAGGAACAAACGGGAGTTTGTTTTTCGATCTATACAAAGACCACATCAAACACCCCGTCGATCCGGGAAACGAGAAATCTAACTGAAACAAAAAGCCTCCCGAAATCTAGGGAGACTTGCGATGTTACCCGACGCTTAAAACGATATTAAAGGAAGCCGATTTGCTTCCATTCGCATTATCTACACTTTATTGTCGAGTTAATTCAATAAACTTATCGACAACACGGTCGATGAAGCGGAGGGTAGAATCGTCTACCAAACGCGACGTTGTTTCGTCAAATTTCAATCCAGCCGAACTAATATAGATCTCATTGCCTGCTGGCGGCAGAAGCTTAGCTTGAATACCCGGGCTTGCCAGAATCTCGCGCAGATGAAGCTGTGAACGAATCGTACCCATCATACCTGGAGAGACGCCCGCGGTCATGACCGGTTTGCCGATCAGCACTTTATCCACGCGCGACAGCCAGTCAATCGCGTTCTTGAGTACGCCGGGGACAGACCAATTGTATTCCGGGGTTATAATGAGCACCCCATCCGCTCGGGCAACTTTACCTAATAATTCTTTAACAGCTTGAGGCGGGTTTAATTCGATATCCTGGTCGAAAAACGGAAGAGATCGAATTTCGGCGATATCAAGATCCATTTTGTTAATGTAGCGTTCCTTCATCGTGTGAGCCAATTGCAAGTTGTAGGATCCTTGTCTTAAACTTCCGATCAGTACGGCGATTTTCAACAATTGGACACGACCTCTCATGTTGTATTCCGATATATCTAAATCTATTCTAGCATCGAAGGAACATAAGAGACAAACCCCTATTCAAATTTTACTCCCGGAGGCAGCAAACCTTGAATTCTATCCCTCAATTCGCGATCGTTGTGAAGCTCTTCGCTTAGAATCGCGACTATGCCGGAATCTTCCCGGGTACGGATCAAACGTCCAATGCCCTGTTTAAGACGAAGCAGCATATAAGGAAGGTCCACTTCTTCATAGGGAGAGGTTGCTTCCTGACGCCTAGCCATGAACACAGGATCCTGCGGCGGATAAGGAAGCGACCACACGATCACGTTCGACAACGAAGGTCCGGGAATGTCCAGTCCTTCCCATAAGCTTACAGCGCACAGCACGCTAGTCTCGTTTTGTTGGAAGGCCGAGATCAGATGGCTGATTTCGCGGTCACCTTCAAATCCGAAGCTTATGTCCTTGCACTGCGTGTAAGAAGGCAACGCCTCTTTGAATTGTGCCAGCTCTTCTTTGGACGGGAATAAGATTAAAGCTCGCCCTTCCGTTCGCGCAAGCAACTGGACGGCCGTTTTCATTTTCTCATCGAACGAAGCTCCATGAGTCCACTTAGGCGCAAGCACCTCCATGCGATTCTCATAGTCATAAGGGGAATCGACGCTGAACGATAAATACTTCTCTATACCTAGACTGTAGGCCAAATAATCGAAAGAACCGTTAACCGATAAGGTCGCGGATGAGAAAACGACAGGAATGTTTAATGCGAATACCCGCTCACGCAGCACTTCCTTGACGGCTTTCGGCATGATGACCAGAGTGAGCCCTGACGTGCTTTCGGTCACCCAACAGATCAGCGAGCTTGAATTTTGGAAAAGACTAAGCGCCTTCTGCATCATTTCCAAATGTTCCTCGACGATGCGAAGCTGATAGTCGTTCAAGGTGTAGAGCTCGCTTTCAAAAACCAACTCTTCCTCGATACCGTCAAGCACCTTGCGGAACAATGCCACTTCCCGCAAGAGGCGGTCATTCAGAATGATTTGTTTCCGATCTGAGCCGGGTATCGATTGACTCTGGCTCGCCAGAACTTCGAACAACAATTCGCTTCGTTCAATCGCTTCATCTATAAGAACGGCCAGCGACTCGCGAATTTCATTTTTCAACAATCGGGTAACCAGCTCTTCGAATATATCGTGTTTGATCCGGTAGGTTAACGCCTTCTGAGCCGCGGACTCGAGCAAATGGCCTTCGTCGAACACGACGGCGCAATGATCGGGAAGCAGCGGAAGCTGACCTTCTCGCTTGCGCCCCTCATAAGTCCAAACATGTTCCATATAGAAGTCATGGGAGCAAATAATCAAATCCGTCGATTGCCGATAATGTTCACGCGATAACGTCTGCCCGCAGCGATGCCGTTTCTCGCAAACAAAACAATCCTGGAACGAATCCCAGCTGATTCTGTTCCATTGCGTATCGTTTAAATGCGGATATTGCTTCCGATCCCCATATGCGTAGAAGGACTGCATGCCCTCGCTTCGATGGACAAACGCGGGAAGCTCTTCGTATAGTTCCTTATAGAGGTCAACATCCTCATAATCCGTTCTTGCATTATCCAGCTTTACCAAGCATAGATAGCGATCTTGGGATTTGCCTAATCTAGCGTCAATAGCCAAGCCCAGATGCTCGGTCAGTTTCGCCAAATCCCCTTCCGGCTTGACAAGCTGTTCGATTAACGATTCGTCCGCGCAGGCGATAATCGCCGGCTTGCGGGTGTAACGGGCATAACAGATCGCATACAATAAATAGACAAGCGTCTTGCCGGTACCAACCCCCGCTTCCGCGAAAATCGTTTGCTTCTCCGCGAACGCCCGCTCCAACTGGAAAGCCATATAAATTTGCTCGTCACGCACCTCGAAACCAGCTTCGGGCAACAGGTCGTAAAACACGTCCGCGATCCATTCCCCTACTTGCTGCAAAAACGGCTTAGAATGCTCATATTCAAAAGGATAACGACTCAATGTGATTGTGCCTCCACGAAATCTTGTTGTGACATTATCACATGATCGTCCCGCAATTGCAAAGCGAAATTCATTTTACCAATAATTGAAGCTAGGTATCGTGACTCTTATTGATTAGGATAGAGTGAGTCCATCTTTATTCTATGAGAAAAGAGTTGCCCACGTATGAATCGCTTATATGCCATCGGGAGAACGATGGTTGCCTTTATATTATTATTTACCGTGTTCAATCATAACCCTAGAGCGTCAGCAGCCGGAACGCAACTGCCTTTCGACGACATTTCGGATAATTTCGCTACTGAGGCGATTGTCCATCTCACTAAGTTGAACCTCATCAACGGGACCGGCAATCGGAAATTCGAACCTTACAAAGCCATTTCGCGCGCCGAATTCATTGCCCTTGTTGACCGATTGCTCGCTATAACCCCGGTGTCCAGTGCCATATCTCCTTTCTCGGATGTCCCGAAAACGGCTTGGTACTATGAATGGGTTCAGCCCGCCGTACAATTAGGTATTGTTCAAGGAACTTCGCCTTCTCGATTCGAGCCCGATCGCTCTGTTACCCGCGAGGAAGCTTCCGTACTGATGACCCGCGCGTTGAAACAGAAGGTCGGAATCCCTATCGATGTCGATACCCTCTACCTCGATCAAGATTTAATTGAAGCATGGGCGCTTCCATCCGTGTATCATCTTCATCAACTCGGACTTATGGAAGGAGCCAGCGGAAATTTCCGTCCCCAAGCCCCCATTTCTAGGCAGGAAGCGGCTGTTCTCTTGAACCGAGTATTGACGAGGTCAGGTTGGTCGGAACAAATTCATGCGACGCCCGCGCCTAAGATTCAGTTAGGCTGGCAGTATGGTCAAACAACCAAACAATTCGAGCAGCAGATCACGCAATCCCATGTAAACACGTTGTCTCCTCGTTGGTTTTTTCTTGGAAAAGCGGGTACCGTGGAAAATCAAATCGATCCTTCGCTTCTCCCATGGGCGCACAAGTTGGGAAAGAAAGTATGGGCGATGGTCGGCAACCACTCCGATCAATTGCTCACCCATCAGATGTTGTCTTCTACAGACCAAAGAAAAACGTTCATTCAGAACTTATCGGACATCGTCCGCAATAATGGCATTGACGGATTAAACATCGACTTTGAGAATGTTAGGCCGGAAGACCGTAATTACTTCACTCTTTTCGTCGCGGAGTTGGCCAAGCAATTGCATGCTATCCGAGCCGTGTTATCCGTCAACGTATCTCCCGATTTCGGATCCGATTGGACGGAGGTTTTCGATTACGCCGAATTGGAGAAGTACGCTGATTATATTGTTCTCATGGCATATGACGAGCACTGGGGCGGGGATGCGGAGGCTGGATCGGTTTCCTCCCTTCCCTGGCTACAGAAAGGTTTGGAAACTTTAATGACTCAAGTGCCTGCTAGCAAGGTAATTCTTGCTCTGCCTCTTTACACTCGCGATTGGTATTCGAACGCGACGAGCATGACTTCCTCCGCTGAGTGGAGTCTTCTCCAACAAAATTCCCTGGTGCAATCCCATGTAATAAAACCCGTTTGGAACGATTACCTTGGACAATATTATGCCTCATACCGCAGCCAAAACATGCAGCACCAGCTTTGGTTGGAGGATGGGCGTTCGTTAACCCTTAAAGCGTTATTGGGCGAAAAGAATTCCATCGCAGGTTATGGTTACTGGTATATGGGCGGGGAAAGCATTGATATTTGGGCGAGTTTGCGTAATGTTATGAAGTTTAGCTCTTACCATTTTTCTTGAGTCAATAAGAGTTTCATGTGGAGTTTCTCATCGTATTATCATAATCGAAAGAATGCCATAGGGAGACAAGGTAATCTGGACCGTCTAGTAAATGCTGGATAAAAAAGATGTGTTATGGTTGTCTCAGGTGATCAGCATCAACCAAATCTTACGATCATCTAGGAGGCAATTATGAATTCAATTCCTAAAAGCCGTTTCGGTAAACTATTAGTCGGTACCACCTTAAGTCTTACGATCGCTTTTTCCGCAGGTGCAATGTTTACGAATGCTCATTCGGCTTATGCCGCTACTGCAAGTGCTTCGATCGCGGATAATGTAATTGCGACAGGCAAGCAATTTCTAGGAGTACCTTATCAATTCGGAGCCAAATCGAACAGAACCGATGTGTTTGATTGCTCTTCGTTTACGCAATATGTGTTCAAACAGAACGGTATAAGTATTCCCCGTTCATCCAAACAACAATCTAATGTTGGTACTTTCGTGCCTAGAGATCAATTGCAGCCGGGAGATCTGATTTTCTCGGATACAAACCGGGATGGCGTCATTAATCACGTTAGTCTTTATATCGGAAACGGCCAGCTTCTTCACACTTATAGAGTTGGCATCGGCGTTACGATTTCCAAATTTGCAGGCAGCACATGGGACCGGACTTACGTGACGGCACGTCGGGTGCTTCCTTCGAATGGACAACCTGTAGTAGTTACTCCGCCGACAAGCACTCCGCCGACAACTATTGCGAATCCTGCACCGCAACCCGGCAAAAAAGCGGTCAAGCACCCTGTGAGCCATCGACACTCTAATCGCGACAACCAAGAAGGCGAGCATTAAGAATAAAAATCCGCTTTTGACTTTACGTCGAAAGTGGATTTCTTCTGTATTGTCCAAACCAAAGGCCTAACCGTAGGATCTTCATTGGTACTTAGACATTCTCTTTATACCATGGATTTAAATGGACCAACACTTCTTCAACATTGGGATGCTGATTCATAATCGATTGTTTAATGAGCCTAGAAATATCGTGTCCTTCTTGAACACTTAATTCCGCCGAAACACCGACTCTCACATCAACAATAACGTAATGTCCGTGGTCTCTTGCACGAATTCGGTCTATGCGTTTAACTTCCGGGACTGATTTGACTAGGTTGATGAACGCATTCATTTTGTCCATATCGACATTCTTTTCCATTAAAACGCCAACCGAAGTCTTCCCAATATGAACAGCCAGCTTTAATACAAAATAAGCGACGACAATCCCCGCAATTGGATCACCATAGGAAAGAAAAGCAATATGATAATAATCACCAATCAAAGCTAAACCGATACCGATTACTGCCGCAATCGAAGCATATACATCGGCAAGATGATCGTAGGCCGTTGCAATCAAACCGTTACTGTTCGTCTTTTTCCCAATTGACATCGTATAAACGTAAAGCACTTGCTTCAAAATCAAAGAAAACGCCGCAGCGATCAGGGCAATAAAAGTTGCTTTGTGCGGAGGCTCAAAAAGTACCGTTACAGAATGGTACCCCATATAGATTGCAGCCATCGCCAAAATAATGGCAACTATACCTGCGCCCACAACTTCTGCTTTTCCGTGTCCGTAAGGATGATCTTCATCCGGAGGTTGCTTAGATACACGCATGGAGCTGAGTGCCGCTCCGGTAGCAACCACATCCCCTGCATTGTGAACGCCGTCAGCAATCAATACCGGACTATTGAATAATAAACCCACAGCAAATTTGATTACGGTTAAAACAATGTTGCTGATTAAACTGATCCAAATGGCAAAAGCTGACTGTTTGTTTTCTTTGCTCATTACTAATTCCCCCTAACATAATTATTGCCCAAAGGAAACAAAAACCCTTGACCAGTTTGGTCAAGGGTTGGGCAATTTTTTACTATTGATACTGACGCAATTGGCATTCGGATCACCACATTCATTGTTAATAAACTACACAGCGTTTACTATACCACATCTTTTGCTTTTTTCAAGCCTTCCTTTTTAAGACCCGTTTCCGATTACACGCTTCCATAGATGAAAATAAGTGTCATCATAACTAAGACGATAACAGATAGTAATAGAGTTTTTTGTTTAAAAAACGGAATACGGATTGGAGTTTGAGGATCAATCAATTGCTTTAGCCGATAATTAACAGATTCATTAACAAAATGAACTCCATATCCTTGGGATTTAACCTGATTATTCTTCAAAACTGCAAGTAGAACTTGGGCAAGCTGTATCTCGCTTCCCATATGATATATAGCAAAACGGTCCGCAAGCAACTCCATCCAAATTTTATAATGATGGACTAAACTCTTCATAATCGGAAGAAAGGCTAAGCTTTCAGCAATCATGGTTAATATCAACAATTGCAGGGGATGGCGAAACTTGCTATGGTACATTTCATGAAAGAGAATAGCTTCCATCTCTTGATCATTAAATCGTTCTATTAATCCGCTGGAAAGGATAACTCTCGGTTTGATTAAACCTGCTGTCATGGCAATAATCGAGGAATCCAGAATAACCTCAATCCGCAGATTTTCTTTATTGAATTTCTTGATAAAACGTTTTGTCATTTCAGGGTTACTCTTCGAGTCAATATAAGTCTTCCACTTCTTATATAATTTCACTTGTTGAATCAGTTGCCTGCAGAGCATAATAATCGAAAATAGAATAAGACCATTAAGTAAAGGCTCAAACAATAAATGGTTTGATAATATATCCGCAAATATTGCGGCGAAAACTCGGAACAAATTAGACTCAAATGGAATGTCACGAATTTGATGAAAAACATTATAGCCCAATTGAATGATAACCAAATTCCCGATGATGGCGATCCAAAATAAAGCAAGGCTCGGCTGGCGTGGCATTTTCAGCATGGTTGCTCTCATGACTTTTTCTTCAACTCATTCAGTTTTTGCTCGAGACGCAAAAGTAAATCCGGATCCGCTTTATCCATATTATCGACGAGATGACTTACCATAAGAGATCCAAAGTCTTCAACCAAACCATCCGTTACAACTTTCGTTTGCTCCAGTATGAACTGTTCTTTATTCTGAACTGGAGAAAAAAAAGTGAGTCTCGTTCGGCCCTTGCCACTTGAATCTTTTATCAAATGTCCTTTATCGGTTAAGCGACCCATGACGGTCATAACTGCATTTAACGAAATTCCGTCTTCTTTTTTTAATGATTCATGAACTTGCTTGATTGTAAGCTTTTCTTTTTCCCAGAGCACTTTCATAATTTTGGCTTCCAATGAACCAAAAAAACGATTTAAGCCCTCCTCATTTAAATGAATCGACTTTACTTTCAATGCTTATTCCCCCATCACCGCTTTTCATCCATTTTATCATGGGAAATTGGTAATCCGTTAGTTAAAATAACGGAGAGAAAGGACGAGGTCGCCTCTTCTCTCCGCCCATATTAAGAATTACTTAATCAAATCGATCGCTTCTTGAGGTACGAATGTTCTCTCTCCGTTGTATACAACAACATTCTTTAATTTAATCGTTTTACCGTTTAGTACGGCTATGTTTTTATAAACAGGGAGTTTGAGCGTGTTTGAACCTTTTTTGACTACGACAACCGGATTGTTTACATCCGTTTGATCCAACTCAAAGCTTGCACCTTTCGCGGTATAGGCTTCCTTGGCGGAAACAAAAAGCTTCTTCGTCGTTTGTGCAAGATCAACTCCAAGTACGCGAGCCATGTATTTCGCAAGATCCGTATTTTCCACCACACCCATCAATCGATCTTGTGTTGGAGAATACGTATATAGAACAACTTCCCCGCCTGTATGTCCGCCAGTTGTCCATCCGATTTTGGCTCTTTTGCTGATAAGGGGGCCGACGACATAGTTCAAGCTGCCTGGCTTGGCGTCTTTGATTGATTTGATTTCTTCCTCTGTCAATCCGGTAATGCCGAAATACTGTTCCATAACTTCCAGAATGTTTGATCTGTCGGCGTTTAATTTGCTTTCAAGACCTTCTCCGGTCATTTTCGCCTTTTTCAATGGATCGATGAACGTGGACAATGGCTCTTTATCGTAGCCTTTGGTCGTTTCTGCATTACCGATTGTTATTCCGCCGTTGCCATGATCAGAAGATGCAATGATAGCCGTATTTTGGTTTTTCTTTGCAAAATCAAGCGCTGTTTTGACGGCATCGTCAAAGGCAAGAACGTCGCTGATAATACCGGTCGGGTCGTTGGCGTGTGCAGCCCAATCAACCTTGCTGCCTTCCACCATCAGGAAAAACCCGTTTTTATTCTTGGACAACACTTCAATCGCTTTGGAAGTCATTTCGGCGAGGCTAGGTTGTTCCGCCGGATTGCGATCCATATTGTATGACAATGCTGCTGGGGCGAACATTCCCCACAATTTATTCGATTTCGACGCTTTCATCGCTGCAGGCGTCGTCACATAATCATAACCGAGATTTTTGATCTCTTTGAGCAGGTCTTCTTTATCTTTGCGGGCATCTGCGCCGAAAAACTTGCTTCCCCCACCTAATACAACATCGATGCCTTGATATACCTGTTGCTCGCTTATCGCATCGTAGTTGGAACGATCCGGGTAATGCGCGCTGAAATCCGCTGGTGTCGCATGCATGATCTCGGAGGTGGAGATAATTCCTGTAGATTTACCGGCTAATTTTGCCGCTTCGAGAACATTGGCAACCGGCGTCTTCTCGTCTCCCGGTTTAATGGGGGCCACTCCCGGCATGTCCGCTTTATCGGGAAGAACCCCTACGTACCCGGTATGAGATTTAAATCCCGTTGAAAAAGCGGTGCCTGCAGGAGCGGAATCGGCGATTGCTGCATCCGCCGAATAGGTACGTACCAGACCGCTGGCCATTGAATCCAACGCTAACGGAGTTCCGCCCTTATACCATCTGGCTAATGTCGTTCCGTCAATACTCATTCCATCGGGAATCAAGATAATTACATTTTTAATAGCCGGTTTGGTTTCTTTTTCACTCTTCGCGAATACTGCACCGCTCATTGATGATACCAATCCGAGAATAAGTGCGATACTAAGCAGTAAAACCAGACGTTTTTTCAAATACATTTTGTGTTTTCCTCCCTTAGAACATTGTTATAACGAGATAATGAGTCCATTTGTTTACTTTGAAGAAATTTGTATGGTATGGGTGCTTGGGTTAAAATCCAAGCTTACACTAGCAACTTTTCCGACAAATTATAGCGGAACCATGGTATAGCCATTTACGATTATGGGTGCTGTTTTCAGTTGATTGTATTGCCGTTTTGAACCACGCTGGATGTGTCGATCGTAATCTTTGTTTCAATATTATCCCTTTTCATAGTAAGTGAACCCGTTGATTAATCGCTACTTACACCAGCACTTTTGCCACACTCAAATCGCTAAATCCGTTGAGCTCCTCGACCTTTCTTTAGACGGGCAGCCGCTTGTACACCTTGAAGAACGATTCGATGCGCTGTTGCTCGAAAACCGGCAGATCGACACTCGTCTTGATGTTGTCATATGTCGGTTTCATTGAATACCTCCTTCGCTGTATTAGGATTCTTTTATACTACAGTCTGTTTGTTAATTAAATGTTATGGGAATGTGAATTGAACATATTTATTCATTTGAAAATAAAGTTATTTGAATATCAAGTGTTTCAGCGACGAACAACAGACCCAATGGGCGTGAATGTATTCTCATCTGTGGAGTGGTGGTCGTTCATCCATCCCATTCGCTTATACAAAAACCCTTGACCAGTTTGGTCAAGGGCCGGGCATTTTTTACTCTGGGAGGAGTTGTACTTTATATCCGAATCACCACATCAAACCTTAATCAACAAGTCGAATGGGATTCATTTCATATTTAGCAGGCTTTTAAGTTAACCGAATAGATCCCCGAAAACGTCGAGAACAGTCGTTTTTTTCTTTTTCTTATGGTTGTTTCGATCGTGATCATCATGGTCATCATGATGATTACGGTCGTCATCATTGTAATGATCAGACTTACGATGCTCATTCGATTCTTGGTTGACCTCTCGAATACCTGACATAAGTTTGTCAAGTTCTCCACGGTCGAGCCAAACTCCTTTGCAATCCGGACAAATGTCAATCATTACACCCATCTTTTCAAACTCACGCATTCTCACATTATTGCATACAGGACAATTCATTGAAATTCCTCCCTTGTATGATTTGAAATCAATAACAAACATTTTTATCATTATTGAATCAACAGTTCCATCGTACACGAACTTCGAATCTTGTTGATTCATTCGTTTGGATCATGTTTGGCTACCCAATTGAAGGCTGATGTACTATCCGGCATTTTGAAGGCTTCGCATCAACAGGAAGACTGTCCAATTGACTGTGAAGGAGGAGAAAAGAACGTATCACGATTTTCTCCGCTTCATTGGAATCGTTCATCATCGAATGAACCAAAGTATAGGCAGAATCCATATACATATCGACCAGATCACCAAAGGCTTCTCGGTGTCCTTTTTTTTGCAAGTTTAAACAAATAACGTTCCATCTTTGGAGTCATCATTATGTAAAACCCCTTCCCCCCGATGATCAAGGAAATACTCCGATACAAATCATAAAGTGTCTCTTCACTAATCTCCAGAATCAGTTACTTGTTTGGGGTTGGATCAGACTCTCATGTTCAGGTTCGATATGAATCATAACCGTAGGATTGTAAAGCACCTCTTGGATATCTTTTTCTATTCGATCGCATAGATTATGTGCGATTTCAATTTCGGTATTGGAAGGTACCACAAGATGAAAATCAATATATTCTTCCGGTCCGGATCTTCTTGTTCTGAAGTTGTGATATTCAATAAACTCATCCTTGTACGAATCGATAATTTCGCGAACTTTCCTTTCCTCTTCTTTTGATAATCGCGTATCTAATAAAGGCATAAATGATTCCTTACCCAGTGAGACGGCTTCTTTCATGATGTAAACGGCAAGTGCAATCCCGATCAGCGGGTCCAATATATATAAATCGGTCAAACTCACAAGCAATAGACTGACAGCTACCCCCAACGAAGTATACACATCGGTCAAAAGATGCAAAGCATTGGATCGCATCGCTACAGACTGCATTTTTTCCCCTGCACGTTTGACGACCCTCCCTACTATCAAATTAATTCCTGCTCCAACCAACATCACGACAACTCCCAACAAAGGTAAATGGATCGGTTCAGGATGAAGGAGTTTTTTAACCGATTCGTAGATGATCCAAATTCCTGCAACGAATATAAGCAAAGTTTCTACCGTACCGGATACATTTTCAAACTTGCCGTGGCCGTATGGGTGATCTCTATCGGGCGGTCTGGATGAAATTCTGACTGAGAAATAGGCAATAACAGATGCCATTAAATCAAGTAAAGAATGAATCGCCTCCGAAATAACGGCGACTGAACCTGTTACAATACCGACAACCAGTTTAAGTAATACGACAAAACTATTGCTCAGAATGGATAAACCAGCTATTTTAGTTGATTGCAATAAGACCTCTCCTTTTGTAAAAATACAAGTTGGTTCTTCCTTGTAGCTATATTAGCTGACGAAGATCGTGTGGGTCTAGAGAAACAGTTTTAGTCTACTTCTAAAAGATAGGTTTTGGTTTAAAGTGTTGTATGGACGAAACTCTGAATCCGAAACCAATGCGATTTGTGATCTTGAGAGATACCGGCACATTCATACTTTCATCCCTGGGAGAGCGACAGTTTGCTCTCGCAAGGGTTGCTAAAATGAGCTGCTTGCCTCGTCGGCAAAAATACCGCGGTAAGGGCTATAAAGTTGCTTCAAAAATTAAAATGCAATTCCAATTGTCAAAAAATCCGCCGGTTGATGATCAACCGGCGGATTTTATAAAAACATAAAGATTTTACTACAGTTTATTTTTCATTGAATCGGGGACTGTCATAGAAAAATCAACGAATACCATGATGTTTTCCTAAAACCCAAATGAGGACATCCGACATTGCTAACTTTAGAGAGTGTTGGATGCTTCAACTCAAGTTTGCTGCATTAAATTCCGCCAACCTCCAACGTGCGTTATATCTTCCGAATATTCAGCCGCATAAGCCTCGCAAGTAAAACCGGGTATTTCCGTGCCGTCCTCTATTTCGACTTTGCCGATCCCGAGGGGAGCAGGAATTGCGGCAGTAAAACTCCCGAACGATTCGAGCGGCATCTCCCATACTTCCAGTTGAATCGCCGCTCCTCCTGCCGATTGCTTGATCATTCCAGGTTTAGCCGGGGTGGTTGGCAGCTTCACGAATTGATACTTCGCAGCCGACATCGTTTCACGAACGAATTTCGCTCCACAGGCAATCATTTGCTTCTCTAATGGGAAGCCACGCATATGCAAACCGCAGACGGCTATTAGCGTTGTCTTAGGTTCGGAAGCTTGTGCGGGTTGTTGCGGGATAACGGATCCATGAGCGAATAGATTCGCAGCTCCAACGATCAAATCTTCTTGATCCGATAGCGCGAATAGCGTTATTCCGAAAGGCAATCCGGGAGCGGCATCCTCACCTGGGATCGCAATCGCGCATAGATCCAGCAAGTTGCAATGGTTCGTATATTTGCCCATGTCGCGGTTCGTCCCGATTGGATCCTGTCTTACTTGTTCTCGGCTCCATGTGCCTCCGCAGGTAGGCAAAACGAGAACGGCGTCCTTGAGCATTCTGCGGGTTTCCATCTTATAAGCTTGAAGCTCATGAATAGCGCGAAACACGGTTGCGGCTTGATATTTATCGCCTGCTCCGTTACGCAGAATAGCCTCCGTTACTGGAAAAGCAACGCCGGGATGGGCTTCAATGAAATCGCCAAGTGCCGCCCACCGTTCTGCAACCCACGGTCCCTCGTACAGAATTGCGGCCGCTTTCGCGAATAAATCAAGATCAACGTATTCAATGGGGATGTTCAAGCTCTTGCAATGTTCGACCGCTTGTTGCCATGACGCGCGATATAGTTCGGCGTAAGGTCCGTAGAATTCCAGTTCACCTAACGGCAAGACAAGCTTCGCCGGTAAATGAGGTTTGGGCATAACAATAAGCCGAGACCATGGATCCGTTAGTTCTATTCCTCTTACGGCTCTGTCAACGGTTAGGGCTTCTTCCGTATTGCGAGCGAACACCGTAACGCAGTCCAAGCTGGCACATGCCGGAACTACGCCTTTCGTTGACCAGGCACCCAGACTTGGCTTATACCCGACCAGCTTATTGAGGGCAGCGGGTACGCGACCGGATCCGGCTGTGTCCGTGCCTAGTGAGAATACGGCTTGACCGCGAGCGACGGCAACGGCCGACCCCGCGCTGGACCCTCCGCTAATCAACTCCTCTTTCAAGGAGTTATGGGTTTCACCATAAGGGCTCCGGGTTCCGACCAGACCGGTTGCGAATTGGTCCAGGTTGGTTTTTCCCATCGGTATAGCTCCTGCGGCAATCAGCCTTGCCACGACAACCGCGTGTTCGCTCGGTGTATAGGCGTATTCCGGACATGCTGCCGTTGTAGGTACTCCGGCTAAATCAATATTATCTTTAATCGCGAATGGAATTCCCCATAATGGAGTTTGATTCGGATCAAGGGCGGCAAGTCGATCTAAGTAAGGTTGGATAAGTTCAAGCGTTGGCGGCGTAATCCAAATATTCATGCCGCGGTCTTCCTCGGCCCGACGTATCAATTCCGTCACGACTTGTTTGGGCGTTATTTTCCCAGCAGCATAATTTTCTTTGAGCCAAGCAGCCGTTAGATCGATCGGTATGAACAGGTTGTCGCTCATAAGCTTACTTCCTCTCTTACGCTTGACTTCATAATGCTAACGAGCAATTGTCCAGCTTGCACGCCGTCCCCCGGCTTCACATAAGCCGAATGAACATAGCCGTCGCAAGGGGCTTGCAACGAAAATTCCATCTTCATGCTCTCGACGATAATAAGCGCATCGCCTTTCTTGACTTCCTGACCCGGACTTGTGATTACTTTCCATACGCTGCCCGGAACCGAACAACGAACGGCTGCGGCGCCTTCGGGAATTTCTTCTTCGATGGTTTCTTTGGCAGGTTCTTGTTCCGATACGTATTCCGCCAATCCGAGCGCCTTCCAGCTTTCTCGTTCGCCTTGGAAAGCCGCCTGCTGAGCATTGCGAAACGTCTGCGTGCTGTCTTCTATGGAAGTCAAAAATTGCAAATACTCCCCTAAGTCAAAAGTCGTTTCCGTAATATCAGCTTCATAACGTCCACGAAGGAAGTCTTCGCGGAGATTCATGAGTTCCTCGGCTTCCACCGGGTAAAATTGAATCTGGTCAAAAAATCTTAACAGCCAAGGCTTGCCGGGCTGGAAGCTTTCCGTTGAACGCAGCCGATTCCACATCTGGATCGTGCGACCGACGAACTGATAACCGCCCGGTCCTTCCATCCCATAAATACACATATAGGCCCCGCCGATTCCGACGGCATTTTCCGGCGTCCATGTACGTGCCGGATTATATTTCGTCGTAACTAGACGATGACGAGGATCGATCGGAGTAGCGACGGGCGCTCCGAGGTAGACATCGCCAAGGCCTAGAACGAGATAGTTCGCGTTGTATACGATCTCTTGTACTTCCTCCAAGCTCCCAAGTCCATTCATGCGGCGGATGAATTCCAGATTGCTCGGGCACCAAGGGGCATCCGGGCGTACATTTTGCTGGTAGCGATCGATTGCGAGCTGAGTTGCCGGATCGTCCCAAGACAAGGGAAGACGAACGATACGCGAAGGTACGCGGATAGATTCAAGCGGCGGAAGCTGTCTGTCTATTTTCAATACAAGTTGACTTGCTTCGAGAACGGTCATTCGCGATGGATCGATATGGATTTGCAACGATCTGATTCCCGGAGTCAAATCCATTACCGGAATATCGGTGTTGGATTGGATCGCTAGCATTAAGGCGTGTACTTGAAATCTTAATAGTAGGTCCAATTCCATGCTGCCATACTCGACGAGCAAATTCTGGTCTCCGCTGCAACGGATCGTGATCGGAAAACGGCGATTATCCGTTTCATGAATAAGCACCGGATATGCGGGAGTCCAAATTCGTTCCGATGGGCTGTCGCTGCCGCCTGCGACCGGAAATTCGCTTTCTTTGCCCTCGCCAATAGCCCGAAGCGATTGCTCTTGCATGTCGCGCAAAGTTTGGGCGTCATCAAGCGTCAGCAGCCTAAACCGCACTTTATCGCCGGGATGCAATTGACCGATTTTCCAGAACTCAACGGAAGCCGTAGTGACGGGACAGACAAATCCGCCGAGGCTAGGGCCGTCTGGGCCGAGCAGGATCGGCATGTCTCCGGTAAGGTCAAGCGTGCCTATTGCGTAGGCATTGTCATGAATGTTAGAAGGGTGAAGGCCGGCTTCTCCCCCGTCTTCCCTGCTCCAGCTTGGAGCTGGCCCGATAAGCCTGACGCCGGTACGGGAGCTATTGAAATGCACTTCCCACTCCGTCTCCGTTAATTGGGTCAAATATTCGGGAAGAAGAAACTCTTCCGTGCAATGAGGACCTGGAATAACGCCAATGGTCCATGGCTGGGAGAAAGTCGGACGGTAGACCGGGTCTAACTGCCTCAGCTCCGAGGGCCCCTTTAATTCTCTCCCTCCTCTAACCCTTAACACGTCTCCCGTACGGAGCGCCCGGCCGCCATGCCCGCCGAATCCGCCAAGCGTAAAAGTCGATGAACTTCCCAATATGCGGGGCATATCGAATCCGCCAGCAACGAGTATATAAGTGCGCATTCCCTTCGCGGCTTCACCGAAGCTCAGCACCTGTCCGCGTTTAGCGAGAATAGGTTGATACAAGGGAATCGGAGACTCATCTAACTCCGCTTGCATATCGGCGCCAGTAACGCAGAACCAAACGTCTTGTCGGAACCGGTAAGAGCCGCCGCGAAGCGTTAATTCGAGCCCTGGCGCGGAATCCGCGTTGCCCAGCAGCTTATTGCCGATCCGGAACGAATACGGGTCCATCGGCCCGCATGGCGGTACGCCAACGTCCCAATGACCGGTTCTTCCCGGCCAATCCTGTACCGTCGTTTGAACACCGCCGTCCATAACTTCAATCGCGGATTCGGTAGGATCGAATGCATTTAACATCTGAGTGTATACGAGCCCATCCTTAAAGCTATCCTCTTGAACCAAAGCTTGAATGTATTGGAGATTAGTCGTTAATCCATATAGACGCGTTTCTTCGAGCGCGTGTGTAAGCTTAGCGATCGCATCCGCTCTATCCGTACCATGAACGATAATCTTGGCGAGCATTGGATCGTACAGAGTCGTCACGTTAATACCATCGCGAACCCATGTCTCGATCCGCGCTTGCCGAGAAAACTCAGCCTTGTCTAATTGACCGGCGCTCGGGCGGAATTGATGGAAACAATCTTCCGCGTAAATTCTCGCTTGAAGACTGTGCCCTTTAGCCAATGGAACTAATGAAGCTAAATCACGAAGCTCATCAGCAGCCTCCCGAACCATCCATTCGACCAAGTCGATGCCAAGCACTTCTTCTGTAACGCCATGCTCGACTTGAAGTCTCGTATTCACCTCAAGGAAGTAGAAGGAGTAAGTTTCCGGATCATATAGAAACTCCACCGTCCCCGCGCTCCGATACCCGACTTCTTCCGCCAATCTCTTTGCCGATGAGAGCATAGCCTCCCTTACTTCAGAAGGGAAATTCGGTGCAGGGCTTTCCTCGATCACCTTCTGATTGCGACGCTGAACGGAGCAATCCCGTTCGCCGAGCGCGACGACTTCTCCGAATTGATTACCGAAAATTTGAACTTCAACGTGACGGGCACGAGCGATGTATTTCTCAAGGAATACGCCGCCGTTCTTGAAGTTGGTTTCGGCCAAATGACACACCGCTTCGAAAGCCGAACGCAGCACTTTCTCGTCCGGACAGACGCGCATACCGATTCCCCCGCCGCCTGCCGTACTTTTCAGAATGACCGGATACCCTATTCGTGCCGCTTCGCTGACCGCGTCTTCCAATCGATCGATAAGCGCGGTGCCGGGAAGCATAGGTACGCCTGCCTTCTCGGCGATCTCGCGCGCGGAATGCTTTAAGCCGAACATCTCCATTTGCTCAGCGGTCGGACCGATAAAATGAATGCCGTGTTCCTTGCATGCACGCGCAAACCCCGCATTTTCGCTTAAGAAACCATAACCGGGATGTATCGCTTGCGCTCCGGTTTGGATTGCCATTTGCAATATAAGATCCATATCCAGATAACTGTCCTTGGCAGGTCCGTCTCCTATAAGGATGGCTTCGTCAGCTTGATCAACATGAAGACTATCTTGATCGGCTTTCGTATAAACGGCAACGGATTGAACTCCGAGCTTGCGCAGCGTACGTTCGATGCGTACGGCGATGGCTCCGCGGTTGGCGATTAATATTTTATGGAACATGATGACCTCTCCTCTCCCAGCTGATTATTCATCCCAAATGAGAAGTTGGATCGGCGTTGGGTTGTAAGCGTTGCAAGGATTATTCAATTGAGGGCAGTTGCTGATAAGGACCATCGTGCGGCTATGCGATTGAAGCTCCACGTAGCAGCCGGGCGCGGATACGCCATCGGCAAACGTAAGTCCGCCTTCCGACGTGACGGGCACGTTCATGAAAAAGTTAATGTTCGGCGCAAGATCGCGTTTCGTGTAATTTCCGTTCCCATGTTTGGCTAGCTGAAGCATAAAAGTATCCCGGCAATTGTGCATCGACAGTTTCTCATGCGCGTAACGAACCGTATTGCTCTGTGCCGAGCATGAACCGCCGATCGTGTCGTGCCGACCGCAAGTATCCGCAACGATCGTAAGCAATGGTTTGCCCGATTCCGCGCGAAGGACGGATCCCGTCGTTAAGTAAATGTTGCCTTGCCCCGTAATCGTCTGAACCGCGCTATAGTGGTCTTCCGGTTTGCTCGCATCGTAGAACAACGTATCGGCAGCTTGATTGCCCTCAAGGTCTACGATTCTAAACACCTGGCCTGGCTTTAGCTCATACATCCATCCGTCTCCTGCGGGAATGGTCACGTCATATATGGCATCCTCCGTTATACGGGGGCTCTCCACTCGATTAAATGCAGCCATGTTGATTCCTCCTTGGATCATTCGAATGTATTTTTATAAGTTAAGCAGCGATTGATAAGTCCACGTATTCTCGAATGCGCGGCGATTTTCCGGACGGTGATTGACGCACTCGTCTGAGCCCACGTCTACCGAAGGAGCTGTTTCAATTTCGATTCTCACCGGGACAGAAGGGTAAGTCGTGCTCGGATCCAGCAGGTTCGGCGTATTCGATAACACGAGCAGAATGTCCATCTCCGTACGTAAAGTAACCGTCGCGCCTTGAGGGCAGTGATTCGGGCCGAAGTGCATGACCCCGTTGTCGTCGCAATACACTTTGGAGAAAAGATTAACCGCAGGAGCCAAATCACGGACGCCCAAGCCGTTTCTTATCAGCTCGACTGTAAAGTTTTCTTCCCCGCTTCGCAGCCACTCGTTTCGCATCTGTTGATAGGTCGTCGTACCGTACTTGTCATCCGTTGCCTTACGTGATGTGTATCCGCTAATCGTATCGTGCCAGCCCACTTGATCCTCCACAAAGCTAGCCATTGCAAGTCCGTTATCGCTCATCATTATGTTCCCTTTGGTTAACCGGGCAGTATACTGCGCTTTTAAGGTGTCCGGCATGTTATACCGCTCGCTCAGATCGTAGGCGTTATACATGAGCAGCGATACGTTAGCGCCGCTTTCCAGTGCCGTAAACCGAATTAATTTGCCGCCGCTGATCTTCCCCGACCATTTGCCTCCAGGCAGCATCGTTGTGCTCCATAAATTATTCATCGAATAACCTCCTCAAGTAAAAATGGATATAACGAAAAGCCCGGGAGAATGTCTCCCAGGCTTTTATCCTTCCGTGTCTATAAGGCAGAAGTCCAACAACGATGAACGAATCCCTTATCCCCATCTCTCGGACCAGCTTGACGGAATGTCAACGGAACCCTAGACGGTTTTTTGTTCCCATAGTATGTTAGGAAACCTTTATTAAATTGTGGATTACGAGCTGACTTGAACCTAATTATAGCTCCTCGAGTATAAAAGTCAATATATATGTGAGGTATTATTACATAAGCGAATGACCTAGGACGTGAAAATAAAGTCATAGACTGCAGTTGTTTTATTCAGCTATCGTTGCCCGTTAGTTGAATCAAGATATTTTGAAGTTCATTATCTACTGAAATCTTTGAAAACTGTATTTTTAATTTCAGGCCATTCCGACATAATTATACTATAGTAAACATCATCTCTCGTTTCACCAGATGCGTTTATGTAATTGCTTCTAAAAATTCCTTCCTGTTTGGCTCCGAGTTTTAGTACGGCTTTTTGTGATCTTATGTTTTCTGTATCTACACTAAATTGAACTCGATTAAAGTCCAATATTTCAAACACATATCGCAATAACTCATATTTCGAAGCCTTGTTAATACCTTTACCTCTAAATGCAGCTCCGTACCAAGTCCATCCTATTTCAAGTCTCTTACTGTGGAACATAATGTTTCCGAAGCATGTTGATCCAGCGACTTGACCTGATGCCTTGTCAATAACGATAAATGGATAAGATATTTTCTCCTTACGACTCAATAGAGTCATTCTAATGTAGTTCTTTAGATCCTCATCAGTAGCGATGTGATTTCCAGAATACTTCGTAATTTCCTTGTCGAACATGATCTTGCGTAGGCCCTCTTCATAGTCTCCAATGAACCTCCCCTACTTACGCTTCGCTAAGAAGTAGGGGTTTCTTACCAGCCATACCGGTACTTTCTGCAAGCAAATAGGTTGGCTACTTGCTTTCGCTGCTGGCAGCGGAAATCTAACGGCAGGGTTCAGTAAGCAACACTTTTGCAAGTGGGTGGGAACTCACCATCTACTACTTCTCGCTAAGCGATCCGTAGATACTTTATCGTTTGCGTTTCGCCCAAATATCGGATATCTCCATGCAGGTGCTTGGACAAAATTCCTTTGCTGCCGTGAATATCCCGGTGTTCGTTATAGCCGCACGAACATTTGTAATTTCTTGTAGAAGTCTTTTTTCTTCTACCGCAACAAGGACATTGTTGACTGGTATAGCTCTCATCTATCGTTCTCACGCTTGTTCCCTGTTCTTCAAGCTTATATGCCAGCTGCTTCTGAATTTTGCCAAAACTCCAATTGGACAACTTTTGCGTAGCAGTCTTTCTTTTCTTCTTTTTCGTGTTGCGCTGTACGCCTTCCACTTCGCCGACAACCACTTCTTTTACCTCATTTTCCTTACACCACTCTGCGAATTGCTTTGTTGTTTTGTGGATGACATCATTCAACTGGCGCTCGCTTTTACTGAGAATGTACATCTTAGCTCTATTGTACTTTTTCCATTGCCGACTGCCTTTTTTGCATTTGCTCATCTGCTTCTGAAGCTCGGCCAGCTTCTTGTTTCGGAGTCTGTGGATGCTTCTTGCTTTTCTTCCCGTGATTATGATCGACTTGTTTTCGGTGGTTGTCGCCGCGATGGAGTGGATTTCACCCAGATCAACGCCTGCGACTTGGTTGCCTTGGTTTACTGAAACCGATCTTCCGTCATCATAGCTCATCGAAACCATGAGTTTTCGGTCAAATACAAGCTCAATTTCCTTGATGTCTGCATCAGGCAAGTCTGGAACGGTGATTCTGATCGGCTGCAGGCGCTTACCGTTCTGAATACCCAAACTTAAGGTTAGGGTGTTGCCCTCTATTTTGAACGATTCGTCTACCCATTTCGTGTTGAAGTGTTTTTTGTTCTTGTACGGGTATTTATTAGCCAAACCTTGGTTTTTGGCTTGTTTCGCGCTGTCTCTGGCAAACAGATATTTGTGGCACACCGCTTGAACAGAT
>NZ_JAIOAP010000030.1 GCF_021190915.1 Cohnella silvisoli | reverse complement strand
GACGACCTACCTTCGCCAGCCCCAGTAACCAGTATGGACAATATTTTCATTCATCAGTGGTGCCGCGTAGCGGCATGTAAGTCTTATATGTTGAAATAGGGTACTGATTTTATACTTTCTTATATGTAAAAAAAGCTCCCACGAAGGGAGCTCTTTAAGTTTTAACCGATTAGCAGTCGAAGTAGAGGCCATACTCATAAGGATGAATGCGGATAGCGACCGCTTTAGCTTCGCCGCGTTTAACGCTAACGTAGTTCTCGATGAATTCTTTCGTGAATACGCCGCCTTCGGTCAAGAATTCGGAATCGGCTTCCAGAGCGTCAAGCGCTTCGTCCAAAGTTCCCGGAACGCTGCGGATTTCTTTCTTCTGCTCGTCGGACAGCTCGTAGATGTTCGTGTCGAAAGGACCATAACCAAGAGCGGATGGATCGATTTTGCGTTTGATTCCGTCCAGACCCGCCATCAGCATCGCTGCGAAAGCAAGGTACGGGTTAGCCGTGGAATCCGGCGTACGGAACTCGATGCGGCAGCCTTTAGGCGTAACCGCTGCTACCGGAATGCGTACTGCCGCGGAACGGTTGCCTTTGGAGTAAACCAAGTTAACCGGCGCTTCGTAACCAGGCACGAGACGTTTGAACGAGTTCGTGGACGGGTTCGTAAGAGCGATCAACGCTGGAGCATGGTGCAGGATACCGCCGATATAGTGCAGCGCCATCTCGCTCAGGTTGGCATATCCGCCTTTTTCATAGAACAAAGGAGTGCCGTCGTTGAAGATCGATTGGTGAACGTGCATACCGCTGCCGTTATCGCCGAAAAGCGGCTTAGGCATGAACGTTGCCACTTTGCCGTATTGGCGGGCTACGTTGTGCACGATGTATTTATATTTCATCAGGTTGTCAGCGGTAGTCGTAAGCGTATCGAAACGGAAGTTAATTTCCGCTTGGCCTGCAGTCGCCACCTCGTGGTGATGACGCTCGATGCGAAGGCCCGCTTCTTGCATGAGGCGAACCATTTCGCTGCGGATGTCTTGTTGGGAATCAACGGGAGCAACCGGTACATAACCGCCTTTGACGCCGACTTTGAAGCCAAGGTTGCCGCCTTCTTCTTTGCGGTTCGTGTTCCAAGCCGCTTCTTCGGAATCTACGAAGAAAGAGGAAGAGTTCATTGTGGACTCATAACGAACATCGTCGAAGATGAAGAATTCGGATTCCGGCGCGAAAAATGCAGTCGTACCTACGCCGGACTTTTGCAAGTATTCTTCGGCTTTATGAGCGATAGAGCGAGGATCGCGCTCATAACGTTGGCCGTCAGGCGTATGGATGTTGCAGATTACGATTAATGTCGAGTGAGCTGTGAAAGGATCCACGTATACGGAATCCGTATCCGGCATCATAACCATATCGGATTCTTCGATACCACGGAAACCGTGGATGGATGAACCGTCGAATGCTACCCCGTTAACGAACGTTTCCGCTTCGACTTCGGTAGCCGGTAAAGTAATGTGATGAGCGCGACCTGCAAGGTCGATAAAACGGAAATCAACGAACTCGATGTTCTTTTCCTTGATCAAATCCAAAACTTGCTGTGCAGACATTTGAATTTCCTCCCCATTTCCGAACATTAAGTGTGTGAAACCGATCGATTGTTCAACTTTTCACCGAACTTATGAAATTATTATAAAACTACCGTATAGGAGCGTCAATAGATATGTCAGGTATTTTTTGTGGGTGTGTGAGCATTGCTTACACTCTTCATGAAAAATTCATAAATAGGTTTTATCCCCTATAAGGGATTGTAGCGGCAGCAATTTCGGAATCCAGCTCCGCCTCGTAACGTTCCCGGATTTCTGCGGTCCAATTTAATTTTTCAGCCATGACGCTTATTACCTCATCCTTCCAATCCCGAACCCCGCTAATGTCAAAAAACAGCATACCCGTGCGGCGAACGAAAAAATCCGAAGGCGTTACCGTCATTTCTTCCTCCATGGCGAATATGAGCTCCGCATATAATTCTATGGGCATTTCATTTAACTTAGTCGCTTCCATAGAACGCGCAGCCGCTTCATAGATATGCGGGGCGTTCGCGCCATATTTGCGCGCCAGTTCAACCGCAACCGATTCCGGCAAGCCAGCACGCCGTCCTTCAACAGCGCTGCGATCGATAAAGGCGGCGAATGATGCGGAACCGCCAACATCCCCGCCTGAAAGAGGCATGTTCCGGGTCAGGCACGCCCCGAATTTCAACCCTTCACCGCCAAGAACATTTGCCACGCGATCCACGACCGTTTCCGCCATTTTACGATAACCTGTCAGCTTTCCTCCACCTATGGAAATAAGCCCAGTCTCTGAATGGAATATTTCATCCTTCCGGGAAATTTCCGAAGGCTTTTTGCCTTCCTCATGGATAAGCGGGCGCAGGCCGGCCCAACTGGACTCGACATCCTCGGCAGTCAGACGCACATCGGGAAACATCGGGTTCACCGCGTCCAGCAAATATCGCCGATCTTCCTCCGTCATCCGTGGGCTTGCTTTATCCGCGTTATAATTCGTGTCCGTCGTTCCTACGTAAGTTTTACCGTCTCGAGGAATGGCGAATACCATTCGGCCGTCCGGCGTATCGAAGTATACCGCTTGATGCAGCGGGAACCGAGCGCCGTCGAAAACCAAATGCACGCCCTTGGTCAAGTGGAGGGTTTTACCTTTTTTGGAGCCGTCCATCTCGCGAAGCGTATCGACCCAAGGGCCGGCGGCGTTCACGACGGCCTTCGCATGAATCCGATACTCTTGACCACTTACTTGGTCTTCGACTGTGACCCCTGCGATTTGACCTTCTTTATAAATAAAACTCGTTACTTTCGTGTAATTCACGGCAAGCGCGCCTTTCTCCGCCGCTTTCTTCATGACTTCAATGGTCAAACGCGCGTCGTCGGTGCGGTATTCCACATAATAGCCGCCGCCAAGCAAACCGTCTTTTTTTAGAAGCGGCTCTTTGCGAACCGTATCCTCCCTGCTTAGCATTTTACGGCGCTCATCCTTCTTCACGCCTGCAAGGAAATCGTAAACCGCCAGCCCGATCGAGCTGCTGAACCTGCCGAACGTCCCTGCCTTATAGATGGGGAGCAGCATACGGACAGGCGTTGTAATATGGGGACCGTTCTCGTAGACGATCGCCCGTTCTTTGCCGACTTCCGCGACGACTCCGATTTCGAGCTGTTTCAAATATCGTAATCCGCCATGCACCAATTTCGTCGAGCGGCTGGACGTTCCCGAAGCAAAATCCTGCATTTCCACAAGCGCCGTCTTCATTCCACGTGTTTGGGCATCCAGAGCAATACCCGCTCCGGTAATCCCTCCTCCGATTACGATCAAGTCGAATGTTTGCTCCGCCATACTCTGCAATCTTTCGGTTCTGCTGCTAGCTGAGAAAAGTGTGTTCATCGTAAACTCCTCCTTCGAATCAAAAAAAACCACGAACTAGCTCCTCGGCAAAATGCCGCAAGAGCAGTCGTGGTTGTCTCCCGTTCTCCAACCTAACTATTAACTTATATGTGTATTATACGCCATAAGTGCCTTATTTGAAAGCTGCTGCAGCAATAACGGCCTTTTTCCAACCTTTGACCAATTCGCTTCGGCGCTCTTCGTCCATCGTCGGTTCAAAGCGCTTCTCCACCTTCGCCTGTCCGCCAAGATCCTGCTTATCTTTCCAGTATCCAACGGCCAGTCCCGCCAAATAAGCGGCTCCAAGCGCTGTCGTTTCCTCCAGCGTCGGACGTTCGACCGGCACTCCGAGCATATCGCTTTGGAATTGCATGAGAAAATCATTTCTTACGGCTCCGCCGTCCACTCGCAGCTTAGTGATGTTAATGCCCGAATCTTCTACCATAACCTCCGCTACGTCTTTTGTCTGATATGCGATCGACTCTAGGGTCGCACGTATTAGATGCGCTTTCCCTGTCCCCCGCGTCAGTCCGAATACCGCTCCTCTTACGTCGCTATCCCAATAAGGAGTCCCTAATCCAACGAATGCGGGCACCACGTAAACGCCGTCGGTCGAATCGATCTGCGCGGCGAATGTTTCGCTCTCGGCAGCCGTTTCGATGATCTCAAGCCCGTCTCTCAGCCACTGGATCGCGGATCCTGCAACAAAGACGCTGCCTTCCAGCGCGTATTCGATTTCTCCGTCCACGCCCCATGCGATTGTCGTAAGCAGCCCATGTTTGGAGCGGACCGCTTCGCTGCCGGTATTCATGAGCATGAAACATCCCGTGCCGTATGTGTTTTTGGCCATGCCCGGTTCAAAGCATTGCTGCCCGAACAAAGCCGCCTGTTGATCTCCCGCCGCTCCTGCGATCGGTACGGCCACTCCTCCGCAGCATGAAGGATCCGTATGACCGTAAACTTCGGAAGACGAACGGACTTCGGGCAATAACGCAGCAGGTACGTCAAGCAATCCCAGCAAGGTACTATCCCATCTTCGTTCGAATATGTTGTACATTAACGTTCGGGAGGCATTGGAATAATCTGTAACATGAACAAGCCCTCCGGACAAATTCCAGATCAGCCATGTATCGATCGTTCCGAAGAGCAATTCGCCTTTACTCGCGCGTTCTCTCGCCCCCGCCACATGATCCAATAGCCAAGTGACCTTCGTTCCGGAAAAATAAGGATCTATCCGTAATCCCGTGCGCTCGCGAATAACATCTTCATGTCCTTCGAGCTTCAGCTTGTCGCAAATATCCGCCGTTTGCCGGGACTGCCAAACGACCGCATTGTGAATCGGTTCGCCCGTATGTTTGTCCCATATAACCGCCGTTTCCCTTTGGTTCGTAATTCCGATAGCCTCGATCTGGGTCGCTTCAATGCCAGCCGATAATAGAACGCCATCTATGCACTCACGAGCCGATTCCCATATTTCCACAGGATCGTGCTCCACCCATCCCGGTTTCGGATAAATTTGCCGTATTGGCTTCTGGTGTATCGCAACCGAATGCCCCTGGCGATCGAATACGATTGCCCGCGTGCTCGTCGTGCCTTGATCCAACGATAAGATATAGGATTCCTTCATGTATTACTCCTTCCGAATACGAAATTCAAGGCGCGTAATGCTTCCACAGTTCCGATCTCGATGTCGTAACAGCCGTAGCTCCAGCCGCAACCGCATTTTCGACGTCCTGAACCGTACGGATCAAACCGCCCGCGAATATTGAAATTCCGGTCCTCTCATGAACTTCACGGATAATATGCGGCATAACGCCTGGCAGCACTTCAATGTAATCCGGCTTCGTGCGTTCAAGCAGCGTATAGCTTTTCTCCAATGCGTTCGTGTCCAGCAGAAACAGACGTTGAATGGCTAACAGCCCGTTTTGCTTCGTTTTTATAATGACATTGGCTCTAGTGGAGATCAAGCCGGCCGGCCCGATCATTTGACATAGAAACTCAGCCGCATATTCGTCGTTTTTCAAACCTTCGATTAAATCCGCATGAAGCAGCATTTTCTTGTGATGAGCTTTCGCCAAGTCGACGATGCTCTTCAGTTGGCTGACATGACTGTCCAATAACACCAAATATTCATAGGAGGACGAGATGAGTTTCTCGAGATCTTTCATTTTGCGAACTGCCGGCAATATTTGTTGATTATGGAATGGCATTCTTTTTTACCTCCAAAAAAAGAATCACACCATTGCCAGTCGGTATACCGATAGCAATCGATGTGATTCTCCTTGTTCTCCATCACGAAATATTAACTTGTTATGATTGTAGCGCGGAAAGCTAATGGTGTCAACGCGATTACCCTATCCAGCAATTACTCCAGATTATTTAACCCACGTCGCGAATGCTTCCGCCGGATCCTTCTGCGTATCGAACTTCTTGCCGAGAAGCGGAGCGAGCTGCTCCAATTCCTTGAGCAATTTGGCGAACTGATCTGGGAATAGCGATTGAACGCCATCTCCGGTCGCCGAATTGTCCGGATCGGTATGCATCTCAATGATCAAACCGTTTGCCCCAGCGGCTAAAGACGCTTTAGTCATCGTCTCGACTAGCTCGCGACGTCCTGTCGCATGGCTCGGATCCGCAATGACGGGAAGATGGGACAATCCTTGGATGACGGGAATAGCGGTTAAGTCGAACGTATTGCGCGTGTAGGTTTCAAACGTACGGATACCGCGCTCGCACAACATTACGTTAGGATTGCCGCCCGCCAAAATGTATTCGGCCGCATTCAGCCATTCGTCATAAGTGGCGCTGAATCCCCGTTTCAGGAGTACCGGATTCTTGATCGTACCCAGCTTGCGCAATAGATCGAAGTTCTGCATGTTCCGAGTACCGACTTGCATGATGTCCGCATATTCGGCGCATACATCGACGAACTCAGGCGCCATGACTTCCGTAATCGTCAGCAAGCCGTATTTGTCGCCCGCATCCTTCATCCACTTCAATCCTTCGACGCCTATGCCTTGGAAGCTGTAAGGACCGGTACGAGGCTTAAACGCGCCGCCTCGCAATACCTGTCCGCCTGCGGCTTTAACTAGACGAGCAATTTCGTGGATTTGCTCAGGCGTTTCCACCGCGCAAGGTCCACCCATGACAACCAGGTTGTCTCCGCCGATCTTTACGCCTTTCACTTCGATGATCGTATCGTCAGGGTGAAAATCGCGGCTTGCCAGCTTATAAGACTTGGAAATCTTGATCACGTTCTCTACGCCTTGCATAGAACGGATATGTTCCGCCAACGACGGCTCCGCTTTGCCGATGATTCCGATGACGGTGCGGTCAGTACCGCGAGAAACGTGCGCTTGCACGCCGGTTTGTTCAATATGGCGGACGATTTCGGCAATGCGTTCTTCCGCAATGTGCGGGGAAGTAATAACGATCATGACATTCACGCTCCCGGTTGATTTAACGCGTATACGCTTAAACGCTTACACGCTTTTAAGCACTAAAGTAAATATAGATGAAAAAAAGTGCTGTGTCAACCCGGATAATGGTTTACTTTACAGTGAAAGTGCAGAGGGAAGTTTCTTCGCCGACAATGAACTTATAGGTTCCAGGCTGTGGGTTGTTGAATAGAAAGACGTTATCCCCCTGCTTCAACTGCGCGTTAACATTCAAATCGGCAGACACCAATGTTAAGTTCGCTTTGGCATAAGAGGAAACGTGGAAAACAGCCTTTATCATGCCGCCTTTGTTGAAATTAGTATTTAAAGGACTGAATCCGGCTGCGTTCACCTCAATGACGGCAACTTGGAGGTCATTCTCTTCATCGTATTCGGATTGCTGCGACTGCGGTTGCCCAATCTGTCCGATCGGAACCGAATTTCCCCACAACCAGATAACGGTTGCCAATGCCGCGGTGCCAATCCCATACATAACAACAGTAGCGTAACCTGATTTATCAGAATGCTTCTTTTTCCTCTTCACCTGAGTTTTCTTGTTATGCTCAACATTCGACTGCCATTCTACCGATCGCAAGAATAAGAAGAGAAAGACAATGAATACAACATCAGTCGCAAAAACGACATTATCGGATGCGAAAAACCTCATTCCAAACACGATTCCGGCGTAGGCACTCAAGCACCCGGTAAGAGCAGAATGAATGGAGAATAGGTGACTGAACCTCTTTCCGGCGAAATAACCCAAAACCGCAGCAAGAGGGACAGCGACTCCCATCGCCTGCGGTTGATTGTATTCGAGAGTCTGCACAGCTACGATACCCATTGCCAAACCAGCTATTACCGCAAGCAACGTGGCATCGAACTTTCCCGCTCTTGTGGACATAAGGTCTTTCCGTCTATGCAATATAAATAGGGAGTACCCCGTGGCAAGCACAATCATGATCAAGCTACCGATATTAAGCAGCATGGACGACACCTCCTTGAACAAGCAATAGTTTGTTAGAGCTTTGCTGCAAAGTTCCAATCCGGATAGACGTAAGGAATTTTCGCAGGCGATGCAGGCTCGATACTCTCAATGTTTAATTTAATAACCGTTTGTTCGTGGTAAATCGCTTGTCCGATCGTTCCCGTAACGGTAATCCATGTGTCATTAGCATATTGCTCGGCATCAAGCGATTCGGCAATGATTCCATAAGGAGAAATATCCGCTATGCAGTGGGTCATCGCCATTCTTCCGATTATAAATTGCGTTCCCGTAAGTCCCTCTTCCCGGTAGACGAACCCCGATATCCGTATCTGCTTGCCTTGGAAGTTGTTAACAAATGTATTGAGCGCTTGAAGCTTCTCTATAAACCAATCGTCCTTCATCTCGATCAAGTCCTGCTTATACAGAAGCATGCCCAATTTGGCGTAGTCCTTGTTATAGACGTTTGTTTTGAATTGTTCCTTCAGCGCCGGATCTTCATCCCCGTCAATCTCAACGAAATCGGCCGATGAAGGCTTTCCTACCATTGCCGCTCTACCGAGGTTCATTCCCTTTTTCTGCGCCAGCGATCCGGCAAGGGCGTCATTCGGCAGAAAGGCTCCGAAAAGGAGCGGTACTATAAAAACGACGTATACGGCAGAACTTCGCCAACTAGAACGGGATGAGTCATTATGATCAGAATCGTGACTATGATTATGTCCGTGTTCGTGATCGCAATTGCAAACTACAACTTTTCGTTTCATCGATGCAACGGCAATATAATATTGGAATCCCGTCGCAATAACCAGAAATGCGGTCGCCAGTTGGGCGTAAATCATAAGATGCGGAGCGATATACAGAAGCATATCACCCGAAACCATCAGATTAAACATAAGACCGGCAAATCCGGTAAGGATAACCGCTCTGACTAAATGGTGGAGTAGCTCAGAACTTCTTCTGCTCATCCGTCGATCCGCCTCATTTCAGGAAAAAATATTGTAGCAATAAGGTTCCGGCATAAACCAACACGACAACTAGAGCGCTTAGCAACAAAACAAACCTTGTTTTGAATACCGCCGACATCATCAGCAGTCCTTTCAGGTTCATCATAGGCCCGAATACCATAAACGCAATGAGCGATCCTGTAGAAAATGTCGTAACGAACGATTGCGCGACAAATGCGTCCGAAGTCGAGCATAACGACAATATAAATCCAAGCCCCATCATAAGGGCATTCGCGCTGCCTTGTCCTTGCCCTAATGACACCAAGTTATCTTGGGAAACGAACGTTTGCAGCATGCCGACTAGAAAAGCCCCGAAAACGATGAATTTCCCCATATCGAAAAATTCGCTGATTGCGTGACCCATAACGGCAACAAGCTTGTTTTCGTGAGAATGATGCTCGTGATCATGTTGATTGACGGCAGAGTGGCCATGAGCATGCACCTGAACTCTCAATTGATTCGTATGAACAAATCGATAAATGATTAACCCGACCGCAAGCGCGACGGCAAATGCCAAACCCATGCGCCCGTAGGCTATTTCCGGGCGACCGCGAAAAGCCGTGAAAGTAGACCAAAATACGATAGGGTTTAAGATAGGTCCAACTAAAATGAAGGTAGTCGCCACGTATAATGGCATTCCTTTGTTGATAAGCCTGCGAATAGCCGGAACCATGCCGCACTCGCAAAGCGGAAAAACGATTCCCAGAACGCTTGCCGTAAGGATGCCTAAAACCGGGTTTTTCGGAATCATTTTTTTCATCGCCTGATCGGATACGAACACGTGCAACAAAGCGGATATGAATACCCCTATCCATAAGAACGGCATCGTTTCCATGATGATGCTCAAGAAGATCGTTTTGAATATTTGCAGCTTAGGGTTGTTCAATATCGTAGCGGGAGCATGGTTGGACAAAAAGTACATCGCCGCGATAAATGCCAAACAAACAATAGCTGCCAGATTGGCATACGATTTTTGCTGCTTCTTGTTAACCGCAATATTTGACATCGTCATCCCCTTCTTAGTATTAGAAGCTATTTCAATCGTTCAATAAGCCAAATCGCTCCCATCAGAAGAGCTAACCCAGATCCGCCGATAACAACTTGCCTAGAAAATTTATATCGATGAAGCCTATATAATAATGGGACAAGGGCTAAGACAATGACGAGCTGAACGATTTCGATTCCGATGTTAAAGCTAATCAGATCTTCCGCCAGTTGATTGTTGGGAAGCTCCATTTCTTTCAAAATATCGGCAAAACCCATGCCGTGTATCAATCCGAAGAAGAAGGTGAGCATCCAACGGCGACTTACGTTCGGGCGCATGATATTATCCGCGGCGACAAAACAAATGCTAAGCGCGATGAGCGGTTCTACGATTGTCGGAGAAATATTGATAAATCCAAGAACCGTTAATGACAACGTAACGCTATGCGCAATCGTAAACGCAGTAATCATGGCCGCGTATTGCTTAAACGTCTGCCGTGCAATGAGTAAAGAAAACAAGAAGAGTAAATGATCGTATCCGCCCAAAATATGATTCATCCCTAGCTTCAGAAACGATAGCCAACTGGATGTTACATGCGTTGTTTCTTTTTGACTATGCTGCTCCTGAGTCTCTTGAGTTTTCGAGGTACCTTCGGTTTCATACGGAAGAGATTGCTGCGACATATCCTGGGACAAAGCGGAATATTCTTCACCCGACAAAGCGATAGCCCAAGTACGATTTCCCGCCGATAAAGCCGCCGTGCTCTTTTGCTGTCCATAATGGATAGTCAATAAATCCACATAGTTCGTTTTTTTATCGTCATTGTATAACGTATCCGTCAAAGAAAGCGGAAGCATATTGGAGACCGGCGGATATTGAACCGTTAAAATGACTTTCGACTCGTCCCCTCTCCGCTCGAGAACAAAGCTATTTAATTGTGACCAAGACTTCGGTTCCACTCCGATTTTCAATATTAAATGATCATTCAGCAAAGCAGCCAACTGTTCTTTCACCGCATCGAACTCTCCCTGATCGAACATTCCGTTACCGTCCTCATCGCCTCCTACGAGTTCTATCGCGGACAATTCATCTAATGTATAGGTCATCAAGGTTACCGATTTTGTTAGATCAAGTTTCGTATAGCTAGCGCTATAAGCGTGGGCAGCAGCCTCCTGCTTTAATGAAGCTGCCAGCAATAGAAGAACGACCACAAGACTAAAGCTGACTCGGAGAATCATTGATCTTGTGTTTATCATGAACATGAACATCCTCCAAGCTAGAGTGTAAGAAGAGGGATGCCATTCCCGCGAACGGCATCCCTCTACTAGCAATTCCGAGATTCTACTTGCTATTAATTAAGTTGTAGATAACTTGCGCCGCTTCAGCTCTGGTTGTAATCCCATTCGGGATGAATTTAGCAAAAGCGCGGCCGTGAATTAGATTAAGCTCTGCTGCTGCTTTCACGTAATTCGCTGCCCATGGCGAAACCTTATTCATATCCGAGAACAGTTCTCCAGAATACTTGTCCAGCTTCTTGCCTTTCACCGCTTCGAATGCCTTCATTAGCATTGTAACCATTTCCTCGCGAGTGATTGAGCCGTCCGGATCGAAGATCGCCGCGCTCTTACCTTTAACGATTCCTGCTTGATAAGCAATTGAAATTGCTTGGGCATACCATTTACCTGCAGCTACGTCGGAGAATACAATTTCCCCTTCCACATTGAGTTTTAACGCGTTCACTAACAATGCGGTAAATTCTGCACGCGTAATCGAACGATTAGGATCGAAGGTCGTTGCGCTCGTTCCGTTAATGATTTGTTTAGCTGCAAGTTCTTGAATAACATTGAATGCCCAATACTTATTGGTAACGTCGCTATAAGTTTTGGTCATGTTAAGAACAGCATACTTACTAAAGTGGCTAATCTGTGCAACCATTTCACCACCAAGATATTCCCCACCGACGTATTCAAGCTTTCCACTGTCGGAAATATAATAAATGCCTGCCAATTTGGGATTCACGTTCGGATCTACTTTAAGTCGAATCGTAATCGGTTGATCGAACTGCGTCAGGTTAACGACTTTACCGTTCGCGGAAGTAATCGATAAGCTAAACTCGTATATCTGACCTGAAACCTTGATCTTTGTTTGCGATGAATTCTCTCCCTTAGCAACTAAATCGCTCGCATCCTGGGTGGAGAGTGGACTCATTTTCAGGGAAATCGAGCTGTCCTTCAATTCGGCCGCGGTTAGTTTATTTTCCAACTGTTTAAACAAACCTGTTGGAACCTCGAGAGCCACATGATCAGACTTCACTTCAAACGTATTCTTCGACAAAAGTTCAACAGTATTAACCGGCAATTTGACCTCAGTCGTATTACCCGGAACTTCGATAACCTTCTTGCCGCTTCCGTTATCCACTATCTTATCCGGCGTTACCGTTACGACTCCTGGTTTCTCTGTTGTGTTGCCTGTGTTGCCTGTGTTGCCTGTGTTGCCTGTGTTGCCTGTGTTGCCTGTGTTGCCTGTGTTGCCTGTGTTACCACCAGAATTATCTGGAGGATTGGTACCTGTAGTCGTTTTCGCAGGAACGACCACTTGGATCGCAGACGTATCTGCTTTGCTACTGTCGGACAATCGCGTTACTTCCAACACGAGCGTCACAGCTGTCTCAGCGCTCGGCGGCGTTATCGTCCTGTCTGTTCCGATTACCGCCGTATTGCTTGAGCTCTTGATCGCCACCGTAAACCCTGTTGATACGGTCGGTAACGTCAAACTCGTCGCGTCTTGCAGCGGTGTCGCTATCGATGTGATTTCTGCCGCTACATCAGCCGCCGTTTTTGGTGCGACGCTCTTCGCAGGAACGACCACTTGGATCGCGGACGTATCTGCTTTGCTACTGTCGGACAATCGCGTTACTTCCAACACGAGCGTCACAGTTGTCTCAGCGCTCGGCGGCGTTATCGTCCTGTCTGTTCCGATTACCGTCGTATTGCTCGAACTCTTGATCGCTACCGTAAATCCTGTTGATACGGTCGGCAACGTCAAGCTCGTCGCGTCTTGCAGCGGTGTCGCTATCGATGTAATTTCTGCCGCTACATCAGCCGCCGTTTTTGGTGCGACGCTCTTCATTTCCTTGGTATCTCGGACACGAATCCGATCCCCTTCAGAGAATTTTCCCGAAAGGCCAACAGCTTCCAACGTATCGCCGATTTGCAGTTGTGGAACCGGGCCGCTCTGATTTGCGATGTATCCGTCTACGAATACAAGAACATCGCCGGTACTGTCATTAATGATGTACGAGTTGCTGTCCGGTTTCGCAATAACGGTACCCGTAACTTTGACGAGTTGACCTTGATAAGCATCGGAAATAGAATCTCCGGTACTCACAGCTTTTGGTTCAACTGGCGTTCCCGAACTTATTTTCACGATACTGTTGGCGAATTTATCGAACTCGAGTTCTTTATTATTCTCGAAAGTCTTGATATGTCCGTAGACGCGTACGATATCCCCGTAATTCAACGATCCCTCCGGCACTTCATTAAACGCCATAATTCCGCCGGTATCATCCTGCACATATGCCGCATCGAAAAATACGCCCGCAGCAGTGGTCACTTTCCCTTGAATGACAATGGACGTTCCCTCAGGGAGCTTGCGAGCATCTCCGATCTTGACAATCTGCGGTTCGAGATGCGTCAACCAATTCATTACATTCAGGGCAAATGGATCATTTCCTTTAGGATTATAAGTCTGATCCATCTGCTTATCGTTAAAAATGTTCATTCCCGTTACAACGATTCTACCGCCATTGCTTCCAATCGTCTCGGAGGCAACCATCGGAATGCTGGATCCTCCTGTTACATCCGTCAATGCCGGTCCTGCCGGTTTCTTCGAAGTATGAACATTGTACACCGCCGAACCTGGCTTCACTTGGGTAGAATCCTGGAACGTCGACTCATTTCCCCGAACGAGTATCGACACTTTGCCGCTATCGGCAAGGGCCACTTTGTTGCCTGTTCCGTCGTTCATAGCTAAACTCGATCCGCTGTAATACTCGATTGTAGACACAAAATCGGTTAACCCGTTGCTTACCGGCTTCGGATGCGCCCTCACGGAGAAATTCGAAGATAAAGGCGTAGTCCAGAAGTTTCCGTCCGCCGTCTCATCAAAGATGCCATCATCGTTCACTAAAATACTCGAACCAATTCCCGATAAAATAGGATTTAGGTTTTGATTCGATCCGCCAAAATTACTTTTCTCGGCAAGCAATAATGATCCGCCGCCAGCAACAAAGCTGTTGATCGCGGTAATCTCGGCAGCACTGTATGCTGAGGAAGGGTGTGAAATATAAAGCACGTTTGCCTTATTCAGTACAGTGCTTGTAATAGCCAATGAATTCTCGACTACCGTATATCCTTGCTGTCTCATCATAACGGTGAACAGCTTCAGATTGTCTTTATAGGTTCCGCTGTCTTTCGTGGTGTTTTCATTATTTTTCGAAGCGTCGATCATGATCGTTTTTCCCAAAGGTGCTTTTATCTTAAATAATTGTTCGTATTTATTTGTGCCTAAATTTGTAGTTGTCGAAGCAAGAACCACGATGATCTTATGATCGCCTGGAATAGGATTCGTCCAAACGACACTGGCTGTTAAAGATTGGCTAACCTTAAGTGACGGAATTGCGGCATCACCGACAAAGTGCCCGGAGTCTTCTTGATCGTAGTAGAAATGAGCCGTTATATCCTTGATATCTACTGTACCGAGATTACTGATTCCCGCCTGCAATGTTGCCGCGACTCCGCCAACAATTGCCCCATCCGCCGCATTCACGTTGCTAACTTTCACTGAAACCGGTTCGACTTGCGACCAGATCGGAGCGGAATAAATTCGGTCTCCATCCTTCTGGGTAATGCGTATAACGAACCATTGTTGTCCGCCGATAACATTGTATACAGGATTCCAATCTGTGGAAGTCAACGTAGTTGTATCCGTTGATGGCGTATAGCTATCGACAACCCTTCCGCCGTTGGTGATCAGTTCTGCTTTTGCAATGTTATCGTTAGATGTGGTCTTAAGATAGCTATACTTGGGGTCGGTTTTCAATTCCGTTATGCTATCGCTAAATTGGATATTGAAATTTAATGACTTGGTGTCTACAACTGATCCCATGTACCAACCGCTTGCCGCTACGTCCAACTTGGCATTCGGATCTTCGGTGAAATAAACGTGTCTTTTGCGCATCGCGTCAAACAAAGCGTCTTGGCTAAGATTGTCAGCGACAATAACAGTCCGTTGCTTCGTTTGCCCCCATGTCGCATCATGATTGTCTTCACCATATGTCGGCGTTACGTGCCAGCCGAGGTCGAGTGCGCCGAAAAATTTATTCTCTGCATTGGCATAAGAATATTTTCCCGATCCATTACCGACCTCTAGCATTGTAAAGAGCTTATCTACATTTTTGTCGTACGGAATAAAATTATCGAATGCGTTCGCCGACATCGCAGGATGATTAAACTGCGCAACGATGTTGTCGTAGGTCAGAACCCAAGCGTAATAATTTTGCAATTTTTGATACTGGCCGCCATCCTGCACCCGATCGATAAAGTTCGAAGTTCCGAAAACATTGGAATGGCCCCATGTCGTCGAAGTCATTTCGAAAGCCGGGAATACGACGAAATTTCCATTATTCGTGTACTGAGAAGCCAAGTCTTTAGTTAATTGCCAACTTGCTCCTCCTGTACGTTCCTTCATGCCCTTATGATCTACGGAGTCCGTACCTCTTAAACTTGAATCAATATCGTGCGAATGGTCGGAAAAGGCAAACCAATCATAATCGTGTTGTTTCGCAGCCAACAGAGCATCTTCAGGAGCGCCGGCAGCATCATGCGAAATGTTCGTATGATTGTGCGTCGTTCCATAGTAATGGTTGCCGCCCGTAAATCTTGGCAGCACTTTGAATGTCCACGTTTTGGTCGATTCATTGCCGAGTTTATCCTTGGCATAAACCGTGACGATGTGACTCCCTTCAGCTAGATCGTCGGAAGGCGCTAATGTTACTTTGATTTCACTTTCCGAAATGACGGCTTTGGATGTGAAATCAACATTGTCCACTTTTATGGTTGCAGATGAAATATCCACTCCGGAAGGATCGTCCATATTCACAGAAATGATCGGGTGTTTCGATTCTATTTCATCTCCGTCGAGAGGAAGCATATTGATCATTTCCGGGCCGTCGTGATCCGCGACAACAGGGATGCTAATCGGAGCAGCGGCACTGCCCTCAGACAAAGTAACCCCGTTGCTTATGGCCTCAATGTAGTAATGGATATTTTGCTGGTTGCCGACAGTACCTTTGGGAATCTGGGCATTATAATTTAATTGGTCTGCAGCGAGCATCGGAATCGACGCGTAAATTGCGCTGCCGTCGAAATTGTACTTCAGAGTAACCGTATCCGCGTATTTTGCAGTCGCTTTGAACGCTACATCAACATCTTTATATGCTTTGGTTAAACGGATATGGTTTAGTTGCAAATCTCCTCTAATATCGGAAGCGCTTCTTGGCAGCAGATAATATCCGCTTGTATAAGGAGAAACCGCTTTGGATTGCGAGATAATTCCCGTAAAATTATAGGTTTCATCAAGCGCGACGGCTCCACCGGCAACGTCAATTCCAGACGATGCCAAGACACGAACAACCGCAGTATTATTCGATGCATCCGTAACCGTTATATTATAGTCCGGACCTGTCGAGGGAATATTCGTTACTTTAGCTTTATAGGTAACCAACTTTCCTTCCAACGGTTCCGCCGATATGTGAGTTCCCAATGAATTCAGCGTAATATTTGCCGCATTAGGATTAATATCGGAGCCTCCATCCGTCATAGAGGTCGGAACAAATTGTAAACTTCCTGCCGTGAAAGCTAAAGTTCCTGTCATTTTCACTTTATTGCCGGGCACAATAGCTGCGGAAGGAGCTTGGCCCCCGATGACGGCAATTCCACCCGTGGCGTCTTGAATATAGAAGCTTGTATTTTCGTTTCCTATCGCTTTGTTAGCGGTAGTCACGACTCCTTCGATCGTCGTCTTATACCCTATATTCACGGATAGCCCATTCGCATCGTTTTTGCGCAATTGAGCGATTGGAATTACAGCACTTGGATCGACATTCAAGTCTACTCTCGAGTAAACACTCTCTTTGACCAACGGTTGGGTTTCATCCGTAAAAGTCAAATATACCTGCTGACTATTAGTAGAATCCGTAAAATTCAAAACGAAGGATCCGTCAGCAAATGCACTTGCTTGTGCTGCCAAATTAATAGCTCCACCAGATTCCACGTACGCCTTGACGGTCGATAATGAAGGCACTGAACCGGCTGCTCCTGTGACGAGCGCATTGCCGCCCGATTTTGCAAGTCCGATTCGCACAGCATCGGGAGAACGCATGTAATTTATATTTTTTATTTTGATTTCTTCCGGATTGTTTGCATTGCTAGGGGCATTCAACACGAAATCGTTGGCAGGATTTTTAGAAAAGAATCCGCTGCCTAAACCGAAGCTAACTCTTGGATCAGAACCTATGGCCGTTTTGCGCAGGAGGGTTCCGGCTCCGATGTTTGTCGCATAAAACGGGGAACCCCAATGATCGGTTTTTGTGGTGAAGCTAAGGTTGCTCCCGTTACCAAAAGTTACGATATCGATTGCATTGGGATCATCTTGGCTAGTCAAACCTGTAGTCGCAGAAGCAAGGGCTAGAATCCCTCCTGTAGATCCGCTTGGGCCAATGGTAGTGGTTTGATCTACTGATACCGGGAGATCCAAGCCACATGGGTTGCCGCTGCAAGTGGTTCCTCCTGCTGCGCCTTTTATCAGATAGTACCCGTGCGATTTAATCGTACCGGTCAACTTCGTGCCCGCGCCAAAGCTTGTGCCAGTGGATCCGACATAAATAATAGCCCATTGATTGTTGAAATTGATGTCATGATCCGTTGTATTGTAGAGCTCGAAAAATTTATACTTATAAATCGCGCCAGCGTTGCCGCCGTTTACATAAATCTGGTTAAACACGACATCGCCAGGCTGAAAGGCGCCTACTGCAACCGCTAGGTTAACCATAGTCTTGTCACTCTCGAGCTTCCCGGTTTCTTTGCCGGAGATATAAACCGCGGTTTTAGCTGCAGAATTGGCGATATTCAAATTAAACGAACCGTCCGCTAGAGCGGTCGTGGTTCCTGCCACCGAATTATCGTCGAAATATAGAGTTACCGCCGCGTTATTCGCGACAGCACCCGGAACTCCCGTTACCGTGACTGAGTTGGTAAAAGTAATTTTACTGGCGTCCGGCTTGACCGTTTTGGGAATGGATACGGTCGTTTTGTCGCTTTCTTCCTTTCCGCTTTCTTTTGCAGACACCCATAAAGACGTATTCTTGGCAGGATTAGCGATCGTCAAGTTAAAGGAGCCATCGGCTTGCGCGGTCGTTGATCCTACCGATGAGTTATCCTGAAAATAGACGTTTACATCGGCGTTGCCATATACAGCCCCTGCCACACCTATGAGGGTCGTATAATCATCTAAAAACTGAACTTTATCCGCAACTGGATTAGCCGATTTTGCCGGAGGTACAGGATTTCCTCCGTCAATCGCTACACCTGTAACAACGATGTCATCGATTCTGCTCGTGCCCGCTGCACCTGCATTCCCCGTACCAATTGCAATATTGGATGTCATTATCCAACGAATGAATACTTGGCTTTGATTTTCCGTCGGCAAGCTCACATTGCTTATAACGCCGCTAACATAAGGATCGTTGGCCACGACAATATTCGTTGCACCTGCAAGATCTGTCCAATCTCCTGCTGATCCAACTTTATATTGCACTTTGAAATTTTTTGGTCCTGTATTTGAACCTTTTTGTTTGGATGAAAGCGTCAAATTGCTGTATCCCGTAGCATCAATATCTATCATCCAATATTTAATATCTTGTCCGTTATCCCAACCTGTATTGGATATGGATTTGTCTGTTGTATAAGTGAACGTTCCTGTTGAGGTAGTTGAAATTGTTTTAGTTAAGTTAGCCTCGGTTCCAATCGTAGGTTTTGTGTCGGGAGTTGCTTTTTCGAAATCCCACTTTGCCAGTATTACCGGTGCTCCAGTTGCCTTAGCTTTAGGAGTCCACCCATTTGGCAATACGATTCCTACCATCATTACGACAGCCATCACGAGACTGAACCACTTTTTGTTCTTATCTATTGTTCTTTCCATTTTTCGTGAACACCTCCGGATCATCTTCGCAAAACCATCTTAGAAGTGAGAACATGAAAACAATTATTGTGATGTAGCAATCGAAATGAATATTATTTCGTATGAATCCAAAATGTGGTACATTAAATAAGGTTTCTCGATTAATGGGACCAAAGCCCATAGTTAAAGAAGCCCTCAAGCCGTCTATCAGTGTGCCCGCCAAAGCCAGCTGATAGCGGCTTTCGTTTTGTCAGATTTTCACTTCCCTCCAAGGGTTTCTGAACATAATTTCTAATACTCGTTAGAATAATATTACATTTTGTAAACTTTTGAATTATCAAATGTAAAATCACATTTTCAATATAACGGACGAAACAGATGCTGTAAACCAAGCGCCCGGGTTCATTGCATGCAAAAAGACAGAATACATAACATAAAAATAACAATTCTATTCGCTATTTTACTCGCATTTAACAGTTACTTAACGATCAACAAACAAAACTCCATTTTCTTGTTATACTTTTCAATAAATTGTAAACCTATGGAATTATCATTTGTTCAAATTTAATATTGCCCTTACATACACAAAGACCATCAAGGCAATTGCCTTGATGGTCTTTTCGCTTTGATTAAAGTTCGTTTCTACTATTCTGTCACTCATCAGCCAGCAACCATTACATTTCCGCTGGCGCACGGTTTAACTTCCGTTTATCCTTACGCTTCGCTTTATAGGCATTGATGCTAAGTTTAATTGGAAAATAACAAAGCAAACCTAGAATGACTCCATCCACCATCCCTCCGACGATCAGCTTGAGGTTAGCGACCAAGAGATGATCGAACCATTCCGGAACGACGGGCAAATGGAATCTCAGATGCTTCGGAAGAATCCAACCGCCCACTTTGGAATTGGGATACATCATGGGAATATAGATGATTTTACCGACTACGAAACCAATTAGTGCAGCAGGCAAATTGCCTCTTAACATATAACAGAGCGGAAAGATGAGTACGAAAGCAAATCCCAAAGTCGGCAACGTGAACATCTCGATCGCAAGGCCGATAGCAAACCCCATTGCTACCATTGAAGCTCCGCCCTTGGCACGGATCAACAACATATATTTATATTTCAGCCAACGGCGTAACAATCGAATCCGATGCATGTGTTGCTCCTTCCACTGGATGACGCAAGCAATTAACTACTGGCTTCTGCCGCTTTTATTTTCACATTAGGCAACAGTTTATTCGGATTAACTGTTCTCTTAATCTGCCATGTGTGAGGTTGATTCGAATCATATTGCTCCAAATAAGCAATGACTTCTTTGGTCAGCGCGGTAGGCGTTGAGGCTCCGGACGTCACCGCCACTCGCTCAAGACCGTGCAGCCATTGTTGCTGGATCTCGGAAACATCCGCTACCCGGTATGCCGGAACGCCCGCGATTTCCTGCGATACTTGCGCCAGCCGATTGGAGTTATTGCTCCGCGGATCGCCAACCACGATGCACAACTGGGCTTCTCCCGCTTGATCCGCGACCGCTTCTTGGCGAACCTGAGTCGCAAGGCATATTTCATTATGAATTTCTGCAGTCGGAAATGCCGCTAGCAGCAGCTTCATGAGATGCTTGATATCCCATTGAGACATCGTCGTTTGATTCGTTATTATAATACGTTCTGTGGCAAGCTCCAGTTTCACGATATCCTCTTCCCGTTCCACCAGATGGACATGGCCGGACGCAATTCCGATTGCCCCCTCCGGTTCAGGGTGATTTTTCTTGCCGATATAGATGACTTCGTATCCTTCTGCCACTTTCTCGCGGATAAGATCATGGGTTTTGGTTACGTCGGGACAAGTCGCATCCACTACCGTTAATCCCTTCTCCTTAGCTCTTCTGCGAACTTCGGGAGAGACCCCGTGAGCGGTGAAAATAACGGTTCCTTGTTCGATCTGTTCCAATATTTCCAGCCGGTCATTACCATCCAGCGTAATGATCCCTTCATCCTTAAAGGCTTCCGTTACATGGCTATTATGAACAATCATGCCCAATATATAGATAGGGCGCGGAAGATCCAGATTGCGCGCCGTCTGCAACGCGAGCACCATCGCATCCACCACGCCATAGCAGTAACCCCTAGGGGATATTTTAACGACTTCCATGATACGCACCTGCTTTCTCGCCCGGTATAGGAACACTTTTCTCCATGAAGATCTTGGGCGTGCCGATTCTCATTCTATTATAGCGTATTAACCCTAACGGGAAAAGGCGGCACGAACACAGAGGCGACCGATCCACTTGTTAAGAAAGTGATCCGGTCGCCCAAAAGAAAGGTTAACCTGCTGTATACGTCTTAGTTGCGATGGGAAGCCATACGGTAAACGCCGTGCCTTCTCCAAGCTGGGTTCTCACATCGAATCTGGCGTGGTGCATATCGGCAATCCATTTGGCAATCGAGAGTCCGAGCCCTGTTCCCGAGGTTTCACCGCGCGAAACGTCTACGCGATAAAATCTTTCGAAAATATGAGGCACTTCCTCAGCGCTTATACCGATACCGGTATCCGCAACCGTCAAGCCGATAAACTCTCCCGACCGCATCGCATAAAGCCGAACAACGCCGGAAGGGGTATACTTAAACCCGTTCTCAATGAGAATGAACAATAACTGCAGCAAGTAGTCTCGATTCCCTCGTACCTCTATTCCTTCAAGCGCATCAAGAGGGCCTACCGCCCACTCCGCTTTCCGGGGAAGGAACGAGGCGCGACGTGCCGCCTCTTCCGTTAGCGGCCGCAAAGACACTGTTTCCATATCGATGGAATATCCTGCATCCGCTCTCGCCAAGGCTAATAAATCATTGACAAGCCCGCTCATCCTGCGCGCTTCGTCGGCAATGTCCCGGATCGACTCCAATGACATTTGCTGCTTATCGATGACCGACAATGCGTTAGGCTCGTGTTCGCTGTGACCCTTTAACTCCTCGCTGCCGTTACTTCGTTTGTCATCCAGCCATATTTTCTCCAGTAAGTCCACATTCCCGCGTATCGTCGTTAGCGGCGTTCGCAACTCATGCGAAGCATCGGACACAAACCGTCGTTGAGCAATATTGGAATCCTCCAAATTCTTGTAAGCACGTTCCAATCCGGACAACATACCGTTCAAAGTGTCGGTCAGTCGCCCGATCTCGTCATTCGACTTCTCCCTCGGGATTCTTAAGCCTAGCCCAGAACCGCTCTGAATTCGTTCCGCCGCTTCCGTCACCCGGTTAATCGGCATCAAAGCTTTGCGGGATAGAAACATTCCCAGGAAAAACGCCGCTATAACGCCAGCGATGCCGGAAATCCACAAGATGGTTCTTAACTGAGAAAATAAATTCATTTCCCGTTCCGTAAGCACACCGACTTGCAATAACGCAATTGTATTGCCTTGCGCTTTGATCGGCTGTTCATAAATGTAAAAAGGGACGTCCTCTACCTTCTGTAAGACAAACCGCCTATGAACTTCGTTATATTCAGGAAATGGAAATGTAGTATTGCCACGGACTAAATTATTCGATTTTCCCGCAACATTCCCTTTAGGGTCTTCTGTGTAGTTTATGAGTTGAATTCCGATGATCGCAGCATTAAAACCCGGATCAGAGGAATTCAGATTAAATTCATTGGAAAATCCCGTTCTCGTTGCTTCTACTCTCGCAGCCACCTGCGTTATTCGATTCTTTAGTTCGTTCATCGTATTATGGTAAATGATGTTATATACGATTAACCCGAAAGCAACGAAAGCAACAGCGAATAGCCCCGAATACCACAAGGTTAATCGTAGCCGGATAGACATGCTAGCCTTCTCCCTTCAGAACGTATCCTGCTCCTCTAACCGTCTGGATCAAACGCTTCTCTCCGCTTTCCTCCAGTTTCTGGCGGAGCATGGCAACGTAAACTTCGAGCACGTTCGATTCCCCGCTGTAATCGTACCCCCATATTCGCTCCATTATGAGATCACGCGAAAGTACCCTCTTCGGATTTTGCATGAACAGATGCAGTAAATCGAATTCCTTGGCCGTAAGATCGATACGCCGGTCTCCCCGCAAAGTTTCCCGTCCATCCACGTCGAGCAGAAGATCCTCGTAACGGAAGTGCCCAGCTTCGTCCGTCTTATCAGGACGCCTGCGAAGAAGTGCGCGGACGCGCGCCATAAGCTCTTCAAGCGCAAAAGGCTTCACCAGGTAATCATCCGCACCTAAATCCAGACCTTTAACCCTGTCCGTTACGTCGTCCTTTGCCGTCAGCAGTAGAATCGGGGAAGTTATTCCCGCCTCCCGAAGCCGCCTGCACACTTCCCAGCCATCCATCTTCGGCATCATGACATCCAATATAACCAAATCGGTTTGCCTTTGGCTTAGCAGCTTTAATCCTTCCGCTCCATCCGGCGCGGTGGAAATTTCATAACCTTCGAATGCCAAGCTGCGCCGCAGAAGGGCTGTAATTTTCTCATCATCGTCTATAACCGCGATATGGGGCCTCAAAGAGAACGTCCTCCTCATGCAACGAAGAGCGGGACAACCTGTATCCGGTTTCCCGCTCCGTCTTGTTTTCTATTATATCGGCTTTACTCTTTGCATTATTTGGTCTGTGTCTGATATTCGTTGCGGTCGCCTATTTCGACGGACACTTGGATCTTCTTGTCTCCGCGCAGGATGTCCAAGGAAACTTTATCGCCTACCGCTTTTTTCTGGATAGCCGCTATTAGATCCTCTTTCGTCTTATAGTTTGTACCGTCCATACCTGTGATAACATCATATTGACGCAAGTCAGCTTTGTAAGCCGGAGTATTGAACAGCACTTCCCTTACGAAAGCGCCTTTGATCGTCTCATCGATGCCTAGACGTTTGGCGATGTCTGCTGACATATCCATCAAGGTTGCGCCAATGAACGGTACCGGTTTTTGCGGAATCTTCGTGTTGCTCTTCAAGTTCTGAAGCACATCCGTAATCGTGCTGGCCGGTATCGCAAACCCGATGCCTTGAGCTTGTGAACTAACGGCCGTATTGATCCCGATAACCTCGCCTTGCAGATTCAGAAGCGGTCCTCCGGAGTTGCCCGGGTTAATCGACGCGTCGGTTTGCAGCAGATGCTCGTAGTTGCGCGTTCCGTTCGAATCCGGAATACTTATTTTACGTTCGTTAGAGCTAAGGACGCCAACCGTAACCGTATGCTCAAAGCCATAGGGATTTCCGATTGCGACAACCCAATCTCCCATGTTCAGACTGCTGGAATCACCAAGCTTCAAAGTCGGGAAGTTGCTGCCTTCTATTTTCAGAACGGCTAAATCCAATTCAAAACTCGAGCCTAGCAATTTCGCCGTAAACGGTTTTTCGTGGCCTTCTATGGTCACTTTAATCTCGCTAGCGCCGGCAATAACGTGTTGATTAGTTAGAATGTAGCCCGTCGAGTCGAAAATAAACCCAGACCCCATTCCGCTTGGCTGTAGATCGCTTCCGCCTCCGGAACCCCCATTGCCGCCATTACCACCATTGCCGCCGTTCCCGCCGAAGTCATCCCCGAAAAATTGACGGAAAAAATCATCTCCTAGAATGCCGCTGCCGTTATCTTGTTGCTGAGCACTCGCGTAGGTTTCGATCTTAACGACCGCAGGAGATGATAGCTCGAAAATTTTGGCGATATTGTTCGGACGGACCGTGTCGCTCGTATTGTTAACAGGGTTGCTTGCGGGCTTGACCGAAGTATCCTGTACTTGCGAATTTCCTCCGAGCATTTCGGAAGAGAACCAATTTTGCCGGTCGGCCGCGAACATCAATCCCCCTACCGCAACAACTCCGACCAAGAATGCCGCGAACATAGCTCTAAACGAAGCTCGGCGCGGAGGTTTCGCCCCCCAATCGCTGCGCGCTGCGCCGCCGGATACGGTAAAGGGCCGATACTCTCGGGGAGGGCTGGAAGGAATAACTTCCGTTCTATGCGGCTCCAAATTCGATTGCTCACCCGCTCCGAAAGATTGACTAGGTCCGAATGGACCGAACGTATATGGCTCGGATTCCCTGCGGACGTCCGCATAGGGATCGTCCCTTTTCTCCTGATCATACGTGAAACCTTGCTGTTCTTCCGGCTTTTTGTTTTGATCATCCATGTAATTAGCCTCCTCGCGCCGATTTAGGTTGGCGCCGTTCTGTATTTCTTATCTGTATATTAAACCCGTTACCTTAAAACAATCTTAAACGGAAATGAAGACGAAGTAAAAGCCTAGCAAAAATGGCTGTTAAACAAAATAAAGCGAGCGGCACTTGCGTGCCGCTCCATTCAAGCCGGATACATCGATTCGACCTTATTCAGCTTCTGCTTCGCTCGCTCTATCCAATGCGATTCGATTTCATCGTCCGGATCGACCGGATCGGAAAACTGGTCCATCAAAGCACCCATAGCTCGAGGTTGAGCTTCTTTATCCAAGCCATCATTATAAACATGCTTCAGTACGTAAGGCTGGCCGAACTGAATCTTGAGATCGCTCTCTTGCGACCCGCTGTCCAAGTTGCCGACCGTTACATCGAACGGCAAGCGCAGCCACACTTTGTTCGCTTCGTCCAAAGCGCAATCGAAGGAGCCATGATCATAGTCCCAATTACCGCCTAAAGTAAAACCATGTTCCGATAATGCATTGTTCGTTAGCGAATAATCTTGTACCTGCGAAGTTAATGAGGATGGAATGGAATACATCTTGGGGATGCCCCCTTTTTTTCTTACTAGAGTATCCCTCGGATCGTAAATTATGCTTCTTTGACCCACCCTTTTCGGTGCGCGTAGATGGCGAGCTGCGTTCGATCCTCCAAATCGCATTTCATTAGGAGATTGCTCACGTGCGTTTTTACCGTTTTAATGCTGATGTGCAGTTCATCGCCAATGTCTTTGTTGGATCTGCCTTCGGCGATCAGCAGCAGTACCTCGCGTTCCCGCTCGGTCAGCCCTTCCACTTCGTGGCTTGCGGAACGTTTGCGAAGTCCGCGGGTAAGCGCCTGGGACACATCGCTGCTCATGACGGGCATGTTCTTGATGGCCCCTTGCATCGCATAAATAAGCTCATCAGCGGACACGGTCTTCATGATGTAGCTGACAGCACCGGCTTCGATCGCTTCCACGACTTTCTCGTCTTCGAGAAAACTTGTTAAAATAATAATTCTAAGCTCCGGATATTGACTAAGCAGCGCACGGGTCGTGTCTACTCCGTTCATATCCGGCATCATTAGATCCATCAGAACGAGCTGCGGCATCTTCCCTTGATAACCGCCGTTCGAGAGCGTCTCAATAGCCTCTTTTCCGCTAGCGGCTTCACCTATGACTTCAAACCTCGAATCCAGCATTAGATAAGTACGCAAACCCATTCGAACCATCTCGTGATCATCTACGATTAACACTTTCCAAGGAGAACCTGCCGGCTCCGTCATAACCATCCGCTCCTAAGCTTTCATCTCTTCGAATTTCGGAAACCAAACCCGCACCCGGGTACCCGAGCCCGGCTTCGTAACGATCTCAGCTTCGCCGCCCAGTTTCTGGGCACGCTCGCGCATTGTAGACAAACCGTAGGCGCCCGCTCTAACTTGCTCCCCGCGAAAACCTAAACCGTTATCTTCTATCAACAAGGAGATTTGACGATCGGTCTCGCCAAGAAACAGCCGGACGCTCTGGGCATCCGCATGTTTGACCACATTAGCCATTGCCTCTTGGATAATCAGGAACAGCTGATGCTCTTTGGCATCCGATATTAAACCTTTGATCTGAATTTCAAGCGTTCCCTGTATCCCATTCTGCCGGCAATAATCAGGGAACCATCGCTCAAGCGCCTCTTCGAGCGTTCGTCCTTGCAATTCCATAGGTCTAAGCTGGGCGATCAAACCCCGCATTTGACGTTGCGCCGAGGATGACATTGCGATTAACTGTTCCATGACCTTCTGCGCATGCTCCGAATCGCGTTCGAGCAGTTTTGGCAAAGAGGATGCGGACATATGCAACGCGAATAATTGCTGGCTCACCGTGTCGTGCAAATCGCGCGCAAGTCGTTTTCTTTCTTCTAATACCGCGGCTTCCTGGGAGGACACTTCTTCCATCACGTCTCGCTCGCCTAGCTGCTGAAGCAGCTTGAGTCTAGACTCCAATTGACCGAGCATGACGTTAAACTCCCGGTTGACCCCCGAAAAGGCATCCCCTTCGATTTCAGGCAATCGCGAATCCCAGTTGCCCGCTGAAGCTTGTTTCATCACAACCTGCAACTGATCAAGCTTGCGCTGCGTCCGTTGCGCGAATCGATAAGAGATAGCCATCTGACCGAGCACAAGAACGCTTGTCCAGCTCATCCAGGATTTCAAGCTCGGAGCGTTATCCGCAAGGGATACCCATCCATAGTAAAGCAGTATCATTAGAGCAAGCGTCGTCAGACCGGAATAAATGGAAGATTCCCATTTGCTCGTTCGAACCCGTCTCATCATCCCGTTAGCCTACCTTCGTTACGCGAACGTCGCCGATAAAGCTGCTAACGACTAACACCACGCGTTTATCGGCATCCGAATAACTCGGTGTCTCCACTGACATTTGGTTGAATATGCCTCCCCGCTTTTGATCCAGCACCTTTACGTCGCCAATCAAGCAGCTCGATATGACCTGAATGCCTACGCCAAGATCATTGGGTACATAGACTTTAACGTCTCCTATGAAGGAAGATACATAGATTCTCGTCTCGCCGATAGGAATTTGCGCTTTAGTTAAATCCAAAGTCGTATCCCCGATAAAATGAGAAATGCTCATAGGGCGCAACTCCCAATAATCTTTGCCAAGCTGGACATCCCCGATGAAACGACTATGATTGTCCCGATTGGGATTGCTCCAGTCGTGCGCTTTCCACCAGTCTTTATGTTCATGACGCTGTTTCCACCCATAAAATTGAGCGTTCGTCCTAGGCGACGACTGTTGTTCAAAAGTGGAGTTGGCCGATGTAGACTCAGCAGCCGGATCTATTTGTTTATTCGCGGCACCGGAGAGTTCGCGTTCGAATTCATCCCATTCTGGCGGTGCAGGCGGCGGTCCAGGCGGCATTGGAGGAACCGGCGGTATCGGCGGCGTAATCGGATTCCACTGTTCGCCATTCTCATGCTTATCCCTTTTACGGGGACGATTGCCTCTGAAAATCATGTTGATCCCGATGAGAATGATGGCAATCGGGCCAATGAGACGGATAATATCCGAGAAATCCCACTCCATCCACCCCATGTTCCGTCCCAGGAACATAAACCCGATGATAACTACCAGCAGGTTCCACCAGTAGGCTCCTCCGCTTTGCAGCAATAAGCCCTGCAGTCCGAATACAATCATAAGCACCGGCCAATAATGCGAGAAAAGATCCCCAATACTAATGGTTATAATTCCGGTTTGATTTAATAGAAAAACAACTCCTATTGTCACGATTACGAGTCCCCATAGCAATCGGTGCGCGATCGATGAATGCATAGCCCTATCCTCCATTACTAACGCTGAATTCTATCTGTACTCAGTATACCGAATCCTGAACAGGGAACAACAGCGGCGCGGGTTGTAAGTTTGCCTCAGTCTGCAGACCGAGGCGGCGCGTCCATGACCTTGATAAAACAAAGTTGGATCATATTTAATGTTATCTATCTTTACATTATTCGTTGACTTAGGTAACTCTCCACTATATAATGAGGTCGGATTTCCGCTTAATATGTTAGATATTCACAACATCATTAGGGGTTGAGAGAATGGATATTGCACAACTGTCGAGAGGCTTGGACACGATTTGGGTCGTCCTAACCGCTGCTATGATTTTACTGATGGAAGGCGGGTTCGCGCTTCTTGAAGCCGGATTCGTCCGTCAGAAAAACGCTGTCAGCATTATTATGAAAGTATTCGTCGACATCGCTTTTGGCGCCCTTGTGTTCTATGCCATCGGCTTCGCATTTATGTACGGTAAAGATGCAGGCGGATGGATAGGTCTCACCGGATTCTTCATGGGAGGCGATCTGACACATCTAGTCTTGAATATTTCTCACGATACCTATTGGTTGTTCCAATGCGCCTTCGTAATCGCCGTTATATCGATCGTGTCCGGCGCGGTTGCCGAACGCATCCATTTTCGCGCTTACATTATCTATACGATATTCATGACAGGTCTTATTTATCCGATTTCAGGGCATTGGATATGGTCGCCTAGCGGCTGGTTGGCCAAATTAGGAATGATCGACTTCGCCGGTTCCGCGGCCATTCATGCCTTGGGAGGATTCGCAGCCCTTGCTGCCGCTATATTCATCGGTCCGAGAATCGGGCGGTTCGGGGCTGACGGTAAAATCAACATTGTCTCCCCCTCCAACCTTCCGCTCGCTTCCGTCGGTGCCTTCATCCTTTGGTTCGGATGGTTCGGCTTTAACTCCGGAAGCACGTTAAGCGCTACTAACGAGAGCATTGGGCATATTGCGGTTACGACGATGCTCGCTTCCGCCGCGGGATGCGCGGCCTGTATATTGTTCACTATGTTGCGCTACCAGAAAGCGGATCCTCCAATGGTCATTAACGGCGCATTGGCAGGACTAGTCGGGATTACGGCAGGCTGCGCTTTCGTATCCGACGCTGCCGCTATCCTTATCGGTGCGGTATCGGGAATCGTCATGGTGCTTGCAAGCGAATGGCTTGAGAAACGAAAAGTCGACGATCCCGTGGGCGCATTCGCCGTTCACGGCATTAGCGGCAGCATCGGAACGCTGGCGGTCGGGCTATTCGCCATGCCGGGGGCGGCCGCACATTCCGGATTGTTCTATGGCGGCGGTTGGTATTTACTTGGGATTCAGGCTCTCGGACTAGTCGTCGTGGCGATTTGGGGATTCTTCTTAACATGGTTCGTACTGAAGTTGATTCAACGATTCAAACCGGTGCGCGTATCACGGGACGAGGAGCTGATCGGGCTTGACGTAGGCATACATGGCGTTCCCGCGTATAGCCAGGACCACGACTTCCTCGATATGGAGCAGCTTCGGTTTCCATCGGAATAAACTTATCCATAAAGAAAAGGTTGGGCAGGGTGGCTGCTCAACCTTTCTCTTTATGGATATCAATTTAAGTCATGATAGTATTTCAGGAATAACCGCGGGAACGGTACCTTCGAGCATCGCTTGGTAATTGGAAACCTCGAGGCGCAGCGAACGAACTTTCTCCATCGGCTTCTTGACGTAATGAATGTATTCAACGGCTAAATGATGATCGGGCTTTTTGCCCGTTAACATGCGGCGAAGCGTCGACATCGACCGATAAGCTTGCTCTTCAAATCGGATACGCCGTTCATAACGCTCAACCATCTGTTCGATGTCCGTTATTTCCTGCTCTCGTTTAGAGATAAGCGCCTCTAGGAGGGAGTGAACCTCTGCCGTCTTGCGTCGGGGAGCGGCTGTAGTCGAATTTGAAACCCAAGGCTCCGTCATGATAGATCACCTGCCTAATTCTTGTGAACTTTTATTACATTAACTATATAATACCGGATTTTTATCGTTTTGAGAACGGGTTATGGGAATAAATTTGTCAAGAAACCACAATATCGATGCCGATTACGCCAAAAGCGGCGCCATCAATTCTTCGCAGCGGCATCGATACCGTCATACAAGGCCGTTTCGTAATAGCCGAGATATAAACTTCAGAGATGAATGTCTCCCCAGTCATAGCCCTCTTCCACCATTCGCGTCCCCTTGCATTTAACAATCCAGCTTCAGGCTCCGAGAATACGAACGAGCCGTCGCTTCGATTGGACCAAATCGCTTCCATCCCCGTAGTACGTTTAAGCCAGCCCCCCAACACTTCGCGATGCGCCTCTTCCTCCATCCCCGCAAGTGCCGGATCAGAAGCCAGCGTACGCAGTAAATCTGACCAACGCGCCGTATCCGCTGCGATCGCGCCTTCCCAATCTCTGCCTCCGGCAGTTTGAACCGCAGCAATTAATTCGTCCGCGGACTCCTTCAACTCTTCGGAAACACGGCCTAAATTGTTGATTTCCGTTCTTTGCCTTTTATTCTGAGCTAACGTATCATCAACGCTGTTTATGGTTAAGCTAACGGACTCCACGACCTCTTCCAACAGGGAACTGGTGGCAGTCGTTCGATCCGCTTGCTCCACGGCGAATTCCAACGTTTTACTTACATGCTGGTCAACCTTCAAGAACGAATTAAAGATGATATCCATCTTTTCTCGCGTTTTGTTCATTTCAACCAAACCGAGAGATACTGAATTTTTCTCGCGATCCACGGAGCTAACGACTTGGCGAATGCCGGACTCAATATTCTGAACGATGCTCGTCGAGCGTTTAACGGCTTCCCCGCTTTGCTCGGCTAGCTTCTTTATTTCTTGAGCGACAATGGAAAACCCGCGTCCATGCTCCCCTGCGTGGGCCGCTTCGATTGCGGCATTCAACGCCAGAAGAGACGTTTGCGTGACGATCTCTTGGATCAACTCGTTGATTTCACCGATCTTCGACGCCTGGGCAATTAAGTCATTCACACGTTCTTCCATCGAGCCGTGATTTCTGGATAGGTCGTTCATCACTTCATCGGTATGATTCAGCGAGCGGCAAACCTCTATGACGACATCTCTGGTCTTCTGGCTTTGCGAGTTCAACTCTTCGGTAACTCCACGAATTTCTTGGGAAGCGGCCGATACTTCTTGCAAAGAGGAGAACGCTTCTTCTAAACGAACCATGGCTGTCTTGCTAATGTGGCGAAGCTTCTCTTCCTGATCGGCCGATCTGTCGGCGATGGCATCTAGCTGACTCATGCTTGAGTCCACTTCAGACACCGCAGCTTGAAGGCGATCCGAAATGACGACCGCTTCCTCTACCATATGGCGGAGCGCTTCTGGATTTTCATTTACTGAGGCGACTGGAATTTGTGAGACAACGCTTGATTTATCAGGTTTAGAAATGAACCACCGTCTCCACTGCGCCATCTCTCATCACTCCAACAAATCGATTGTCGATTACGTTACTTTTCCTAACATTATATAACGTGTTTTGACAAAAAGGAAGAGGACCCTAACGGGTCCTCCTCTAAAAAAGCCTTTATTCACCCGAAAATCTCACATGTACATGGCACATCTTTAACTAATGGAGACTAACGATTGGACGGATTAGAATTCTTCTGCGCAGCTTTATTAGCTGTACTGTTACTGACGTTCGATTCCGATGCAAACTCGGTTTGATAAGCGTTTGCATTACCCTGTTTCTGTTTTTTGTTTTTTGCCACTGCTTCCCTCACCTCCATAACATAGCATGGACAGAGGGGTTTTGGATTATGTATGTTGCTCTTCGTCTTTGACTTGCGTTTTTAACTTCGCTTTGCCGCGGTGAATCCGGGCTTTGACCGTTCCGACCGGCAACTGCAAAGCCGTTGCGATTTCGTTGTCTTTTAACCCGTAATAGAACTTGTACAATAAGAGCGTTCTTGTAACAGGATCCAACCGCCCCAACAAATCAGACAGTTCCATCATTGATTCCGGCTCGAATACAGACGTTAATCCAGCGAACTCGTCTTCCAGATGGTCGTAGATCCTCTCGTGGCGCCTTGCACGATTAGCATTCGAAGCTAAGTTCGAGGCAATGGCTTTTGCCCAAGGTATGAGCTTATCCTTATGCCGCAACGTAGACTTCTTCTCTAATATACGCACCCAAGCCTCTTGCACGACATCACCCGCATCGTTCTTGTGCCAAAGCTTGTGGCGAACGACTTTAAGCATCTGGGAATAAAGCTCGCCTAATACTTCATCTTCTGACCGGAATGTTTCCGGATAATCAGAATCACGGAGGAAGTTCATGTACCAGCCACTCCTAAACGGATGCTTATTATAAGTAACCCTATTCTATCATAAACGCGAGAAAAAGAGAATATTTTACATTTAATAGGAAATAAGCGACAAAGTTATTGAAAGCTGGCTTTTGCAAAAAATGCTCCTTAAGTTTGGCGGCTTAAGGAGCAGCAGATTTAATCGACTCGTTTAGAGGTGATTTCTTCCGTGATGCGAGCAATAAATTCGTCAACGGATTGTGCACCCAGATCACCTTCGCCGCGGCGACGCACCGATACGGTTCCGTTTAACGATTCGTTCTCTCCGATAACGAGCATGTATGGGACTTTTTCCAACTGAGCTTCACGAATTTTGTATCCGAGTTTTTCGTTGCGCAAGTCCGATTCAATCCGCACGCCGGCTCTTTGCAGCTTCTCCGCGACCTCTTTAACATAAGGCTCATAAATAGGATTAACGGGAATGAGTTTAGCCTGTACGGGAGATAACCAAAGCGGCAACGCACCCGCAAAATTTTCCAGCAAAAATGCGGTCATACGCTCCATCGTACTGATGATTCCGCGATGAATGACGACGGGGCGATGCTTCTTGCCGTCATCCCCGGTGTATTCCAGTTGAAACCGCTCAGGAAGCAGAACGTCAAGCTGGGCAGTCGACAACGTTTCTTCTTTGCCCAACGCCGTCTTAATTTGAACGTCGAGTTTCGGACCGTAGAATGCCGCTTCTCCTTCAGCCTCGAAGAAAGGCAAGTTAAGCTCTTCTACGACTTCGCGAAGCATCCGCTGCGACGTTTCCCACATCTCGTCGTCCGGCCAATATTTCTCCGTATCCTTAGGATCCCTGTAAGATAAACGGAAACGATAATCTTTAATGCCGAAGTCTTCGTACACCTGACGAATTAAATTAACGACGCGAGTAAATTCTTCCTTGATTTGGTCGAGACGGCAGAAGATATGAGCGTCGTTAAGCGTCATTGCCCGCACCCGATGCAAACCTGTCAAAGCTCCTGACATCTCATAACGATGCATCGTACCTAGCTCGGCAATCCGGACCGGAAGATCGCGATAGCTGCGCATGTCGCTTTTGTAAATCATCATGTGATGCGGACAGTTCATTGGACGAAGAACCAGTTCTTCGTTATCCAAAGTCATCTTAGGGAACATGTCTTCCTGATAGTGCTCCCAGTGCCCGGAAGTTTTGTATAGTTCAACGTTGGCAAGTACAGGAGTATAAACATGAGTGTATCCGAGTTTTTCCTCGAGATCGACAATGTAGCGTTCCAAAGTTTGACGAACTTTCGCGCCATAGGGCAACCAGAGCGGCAATCCCTGTCCGACCTCGCGAGAGAAGGTAAACATTTTCAGCTCGCGGCCCAATTTGCGGTGGTCCCGTTTCTTCGCTTCCTCCAGAAAATGAAGGTGCTCGTCCAGCTCCGTTTTTTTCGCGAACGCGGTGCCGTAAATCCGTTGAAGCATCTTGTTCTTGCTGTCCCCGCGCCAATACGCTCCGGCAACGCTAAGCAGCTTAAACGACTTGATTCTGCTGGTTGAAGGCAGATGCGGGCCGCGACACAAGTCGAAAAATTCGCCTTGATCATACAGGGTAATCGCCACGCCGTCCGGCAAATCCCGGATCAGCTCAAGCTTTAACGGATCGGCAATCTCTTCGAAAATCCGCAAGGCTTCTTCCCGGCTTACTTCCCGCCTTACGATCGGCAAATTTTCCTTGACGATTTTGTCCATTTCTTTCTCGATAATCGCTAAATCCTCCGGCGTAATGGACTGTTCCAGATCGATATCATAGTAGAAGCCGTCCTCGATGACCGGTCCGATGCCAAGCTTCACTTTGTCAGCGCCATAAATCCTTTTAATAGCTTGCGCTAGCAAGTGAGCGGTGCTATGGCGCATAACTTCCAACCCATCGGCAGAATCCAAAGTAAGAATTTCAAGCGATGCGTCACTGGATATAGGCGTGCTTACGTCTACAACCTTCCCATCTACTTTACCGGCAACCGCGACTTTCTTGATTCCTGGACTGATCGAAAAAGCAATGTCTTCGACCGTTACGCCAGCATCGTAAGTCCGGATCGCTCCATCGGGCAATTTAACTTGAACGGACATTTCGTATACCTCCTTGAGTTTTTGGGAAACAAAAAAACACCTCGTCCCGAAAGGGACGGGTGCTCTGTATGCGGCCCGTGGTTCCACCCTCCATCAACCGGCAATAGCTAACAACCGGCTCTCTGGCATGGATAACGGTCATGACCCGGCAGAGCATACTAACGTGTATCACAAGAGCTGATCTCACGAATTGGGCCCGGCAGCTCGAAAGGGGTCAATGCCAGTTGGGGTCGTAAGGAACTTGCAGCCAAGGTTCCTCTCTCTGTTCCGTCCAGGTCGGGCATCGGTGTCTTTCTCATCGCTTCTGAATGTGGATTAATATCGTACATTATACCTGTCTTAAAGGTTTGTAGTCAAGCTGTTAGACTCAATGTGTCGGACTCAATGAGCCGGTAAATCGGGATACAACTCCGCCCTGTCGCCGAATATTCCTATGATCGTCCGAATCACTTGCGATTCCGGCTCAGGGGTGTGAATGTACAACTGCCTGGGGGAAGCCGCCAATAACCTGCTCACGACCCGGCTTTCCTCTTCTTGTTCCTCTTCGGCTTTAAAAACTTCCTTGTCGTCGGTATCGTCGGTATCCATGAAGTCCTGTTCAAGCGGGCGCATTTCCTCATCCAACAATCGAAATGCGTGCCCTCCCGAATGCAAGACATGCACGGCCGATGTCCTAGTCTCTTGCCACTCCACCATCGATTTAAGCAAGGTCATGAACTCTTGGTATTGCCGCTCCATCAGCCTCTCCTCAATCGCGGTTTCGGCGGCTTCCTGAACTTCTGCGCGGTAGTCGCTTAAGCGGAATCGCAGAAAGCCGTCCAAGTGCAAATGTTCATGATCTTCTAAGTACAGGGAAAATCGCGAAGCCAACTTCTGCAAACGACGTTCTCTTCCGCGGCCCATCCAAGATTCACCCATTTCAGGCTCCCCGTCTAATAAAGATACGGCTTCCGCGATGAGAGCGTCGGTCTCAACGGCGTCCTTAAGGCCGAACCGAATTTGAAATAGGTTTCGGAGCAATGAAGGCTCCTGATCCGATAGCGTATATTCCGCGAGCACTCGCCCTACGCGATCGCAATAGATTTTTTTATCTTGAGGACCCGGCCCCAGCGGAAATTGACAGCGGATAAAACCATCCTCCCGGGATAATTCCCATTGAACGCTATCCACCGGGTTTTCCGTACCTACGAGCGTTCGATTCAACATTCCCGCCAGTCGTTCCAACGAGGGATGATCCTGCAAGTATTCCACAACGAATTGTACCTTCTTCAAATCCTCACCTCCATCTTTTAAGCTTGATACTTACTATATGGTGGCCTAAAAAGGGATATACGATGGGTTATTAGTTATGGTATATTTTATGAAGTTTGATCTAGAAAGGAAGTCACTATGTCTTTACCTTCATTAGGATTAAATCAGGAACGTTGGAATCGCCTGCTTTTGCAAAGTTTCTGGGCCGTATTCGTATTGTCTATTATCGTGGAATGCACATTTCTACTCGTAACCAAACTTCCCGCGAATGAATTCGTCAACTTGTACATAATTAGACCGACCATCATTATGGCTTTTATCGTTTTGCTGGCTGAAAGCGGTGTCCGTTGGCTGCCTAAGCACCACGATTACGTGCTTATCACTTCGGCAACATTGCTCGCCATTACGATAACCGCCATTCATTCCTCATTGGAGTATCTCCTATTCTTTCTCTTTTTCCCCATCATGATCAGCATATTTTATTTCCAGTACAAGAAACTGCTGTATGCCATCTTGAATACGGGCATCGCTTTGTTCACCTTGCATACCTACGATAACGAAATACATGATGCCCTCCCCCCAGTTGGCCTCCTCGCAATGACAAGCATCCTTCTTGTTTATAGCGGAATTGCTTTCGGCGTATTAGCCCGGGGCAGGGAAGTTCTCATGCATCTTCGCACTTCTTATGAATCCAACCAAGAGCTTCTCGTTCGAACGATCCTCATGGACAAGCTGGCCAAGACAGATGCGCTCACCGATACTTACAATCATATGGCTTATCACGAATTTAAGGACAATCTCGTCGAACAAGCGGACAATGGCCGTATATCGCTTTATTTGGCCTTACTAGACATCGACAATTTCAAGTCGGTTAACGACACCTATGGACATAAAGCTGGCGATGTCGTCCTTCGCACGGTAGCCACGATTGCCCGTTCGAAGACGGGAAGCAATGATATCGTTGCTCGATATGGCGGAGAAGAGTTCGCTTTGCTGTTCACGGACAAAAGCTTTCAGGTGGTTTATGATCTCGTGGAAGAGATTCGAAAATCCATCGCTTCAACGAACCATGAAGCTCTGCAAGGATTGCCGGTAACCGTAAGTATCGGCCTAAATCAATACACTCCCGGCATGGGCAAGGAAACGCTGTTCCAAGGTGCCGACTCCGCACTGTACGAAGCGAAACGCTCGGGCAAAAACCGCACCGTACTAGCCCCCTCCATTACTGGAAAAATAGGCAGCCTTGTTTAGGGGGGGCTGTTTCCACTGGTAAATAAAATAAAGCTCCGCCTCGGAATCCCGGGCGGAGCTTTTACGTAAAAGAATTAATTCTGCATCACATAATCTTTAGTAACTGTGTCGTTCTCATGATAAACTTTGATCGTTTGGTACTTCGTATTGCGCTGAGCGGGAATCTTTCCTGTTTCTCGAATGAGCTTAAGTATAAGCTCGATATTGACCTTGTGCGTCGTTCCGGCGGCGGATACGACATTCTCTTCGATCATCGTGCTTCCGAAGTCGTTGCAGCCGTAGGAAAGCGACATTTTGCCGACATCCGGACCCATCGTAACCCACGAGGATTGGAAATTGTCGATATTATCGAGCGTGATCCGACTAATCGCCAGCGTCTTCAAGTACTCTTCAGGCGTTGCCTTAACTCGCTTCATATTCGTATTTTCCGGTTGAAACGTCCAAGGAATAAAGGCCAGGAAACCTGGAGAAGGATAATTATTGTTTATGCATTCATCTTGCGCATCCCGAACGCGCAGCAAATGCAGCGCTCTTTCTTCCATCGTTTCGCCAAAACCGATAACCATCGTCGCGGTCGTGTTCATCCCCGCCTTGTGCGCGGTCGTCATGACGTCCATCCAGTCGCGCCACGTGCCCTTCAGACGGCTGATCGTCTTCCGGGTTCGATCATCCAATATTTCCGCTCCACCGCCCGGCAGCGAATCCAAACCGGCTTCGTGAAGCTGACGAACGACGTCTTCGATCGGAATATTGCCTGCGACAACCTGCATCTTGCGAATTTCGGCCGGGGAGAAGGAATGCATCGTAATTTCTGGAAATCTGGCTTTGATTGCTCTCAGTAGATCCAAATAATAACTAAAAGGCAAGTCCGGATTTGTTCCACCCTGCATCAAAATTTCCGTACCGCCCACGTCGATCGTTTCCTGAATTTTCTGGAAAATGACTTCGTCGGGAAGGACATATCCTTCTTTGGATCCGGGCGCACGGTAAAAGGCGCAAAACCGGCAATACACGTCGCACACGTTCGTATAGTTTATATTACGCCCTACTACGAACGTCGTAATCGGCTCAGGATGTTTCTTTAACATTAGCAAATTCGCCGTGTGACCTAGCTTTTCTATCTCATCGCTTTCATACAAGGCAACGACATCTTCTAACTGCAGTCGTTTTCCTTGCAACGCTCCTTCTAAAATCCGGTCCACTTGACTCATCTCTGGACCCTCCTTATTACGTGACTTTAGTCCTCTATATCGCTTATCCCATCGTAACATAAAATTACCGCGGTAGTCACCTAAGAGGCGACAAGTCCGCGGCGGTTTTGTATCCGTACTTTCGTTTCCTCGAACATATCTCTTTCATGTTCATGCAGCAGAACGTTTGGTCTGGCAAAATAAAACCCTTGTCCCATCCCGACATCAAGCCGGAATAATACGTCCGCTTCTTCTTCGCGTTCGACGCCTTCAGCTACGAGTTCGCATTTCATCTCGCGCGCTGCGGTGACGATAGCGCGAAGCAGCGTTTCCTTAATCGCAATTCGATCCACGTGCTGAATGACGGACCGATCAATCTTGATCAGCTCGGGAACGAGCTCTCCGATCCAATGCAAACCGGAATAACCTGAGCCCGCGTCATCCACCGCGAAACGGAATCCGTGCTTGCGGTAAGTTTGCAATATTTCAATCATCGCGCCCATGTCGGCAATTTGGTGACGCTCCGTAATTTCAAAGTAGATTTGCTGCGGACTTAGCGGCGGATGCCGCTCCAGACATTGCAGCACATGGGACAAAAACAACGGGTGCGACAGCGTAATGGCCGTTACGTTCAGAAATATGGGCTCCCGAATTTTTCGAGAGGCGATCTCCTCTAATGCTCGCTTCGCCACAAGAAATTCCAATCGGCTCAGCAACCGTGTCTGCGATGCGAATTGGAACAGCTCATCCGGCAAATGCAGAACAGTACCCTCGGGCCCGCGCGTCAAAATTTCCCAACCGTATATGTCACCGCTCGTTAAATTCATGATCGGCTGTGCCAATACCGAAATTGATCCTTTATCCAACAAATGTTCCATCTGGCCGCGCAAAGCTTCCATCTGCGGAGTAATAAGCCCCGTCGCCATTGCTAATGCGGATTGGTAGCTTTCCATTAGCAATTGCTCTGTATGAACGGTTTTCGTGGCAGCTATTGGTACCGATGCGGTTATAACCCGCAAGCAACTTCTCCATTCGGGTAAACTTCCGGCTAATCCGATTTCCAAATCCGAACGGATTTTATCGAACTGATGCTTCAACTCGGCGGAAATCATTAAACCTGGTTCCTTAGGAAATTGTCCTTCGACCAACAGCACGAAATCCATCTTGGCAAATTGATCGATGAATATGATCTGATGTTCACCAATGGTATTAACCGTGGACAAACGCAGGTGCCTTCGGCTGCTTTCCTGCAATCGTGCCCATACTTCCTCTGGAACCTCTTGCTGCAGCTGCGAGAAATCCAACCGATATATCGTCAAATAACACTCGACGCCCCTAGTAATGCGGTTGTTCAGCAAAGAAACAATCGGACGCCGAATCGTAAAATCCGGAGGAAAATATTTCAAAGAACGATCCGGCAATAACATCTTTAAAGCCAGAGAAAACCGATCGATCAGCGTTTGAAAATTCACGGGATTCCATCATCCTTGTCAAGGGCAGGTTTCAATCATTGTAGCACGATTCTAGAAGCCGCAATAGACGATTTTACCAAAAACCCGCAAGAATTCTGAATATTCTCGCGGTTGTATCGACTACTTATTGTATTTTATAGCTGAATTCACTGCCGAGGCGAATTTTTCAAGAGCTTCGATCAGTATGGAACGAGGACACGCTAGATTAATTCGCAAGTATCCAACTCCTTGTTTCCCGAATACGGAGCCTTCGCTGAACGCGACGCCCGCCTTATCGAACATAAGCCGCTTAAGCTCTTCCGGCTTATCGGAAATCGCCGTGCAGTCGATCCACACCAAGTAGGTTCCATCCGGCTTGATGACCTTCACGTCGGGAAGATGATCGTTCGCGAATTCGAGCAAATAATCCAAATTCCCTTCCAAATACGGAAGCAGCTGATCGAGCCATTCTTCTCCGTGCGTATAGCTGCTTTCGATAGCCGTTAGACCGAAATAGCTTTCCATGTGCAGCGACAATGTTTTGAGCAAAGCATTGTACTTACGTCGGATTTCGTCATTCGGAATAATGACCGATGCCGCTTGCAATCCGGCTAAGTTAAATGTTTTACTCGGGGCGATGCATGTAATGGAACTTTGAGCGAAAGCGTCCGATAAGGAAGCGTAAGGCACATGCTTATGGCCGGAAAATACGAGATCGTGATGAATTTCGTCGGCGACGACTAATACGTTGTATTTCATGCAAATCTCACCGATACGCTCCAATTCTTCCCGTTTCCAAACACGACCTCCCGGATTGTGCGGCGAACACAGGAGCAGCATCTTTGCGCCGTCCTTCGCCTGCCGCTCAAGCTCCTCGAAGTTAATCGAATAGCGACCGTTTTCCAGAATCAATGGATTGTCAACCACGGTACGCCCGTTCATCTTGATCACGTCATAGAAAGGGTAATAAACCGGCGATTGCAAAATAATGCCATCGCCCGGTTCCGTAAACGCGAGAACAATAAGGCTTAACGCTGGGACGACTCCGGGACTCGAGCTAATCCATTGTTGCTCGATATTCCATCCATGGCGCCTAGACAGCCACCCGATAATCGCATCGTAAAACGATTGGGTACGGATCGTATAGCCGTAAATCCCTTGCTCGGCTCTGCGGGTAATCGCTTCAACGACCTCTTTAGGCGCTTCGAAATCCATATCCGCAACCCACAACGGCAAAATGTCCGACCGACCGAACAGTTTCTCCGATTGGTCCCATTTATAAGAAGCCGTGCCTGTTCGATCTATCCGTTTGTCGAAATCATACTTCATAGCTGCATTCCCTCCAACCTGTTAACCGTTAATTTCCCGCTCCGCGGCTTCGATCGCTTGCTTTAAGTCGTTCATAATATCGTCAACATGCTCGATTCCTACGGAAAACCGCAATAAGCGGTCGTCGACTCCGATGGCGCGGCGAATTTCCTCCGGGATATCGGCATGCGTTTGGACTGCGGGATACGTCATCAGAGACTCCGCTCCGCCCAAGCTTTCCGCGAACGCGATCAGTTGAATGTGTCGAAGAATCGGCTCGATCGTCCGGGCGTCCTTCATCTTAAAGGAGAATATCCCCGTATTGCCCGAAGATTGCGAGTTCTGAATATCATGCCCCGGATGGTGCGGAAGCGCGGGATAATAAACCTCTTCGACGGCAGGATGGATCTTAAGCCAGGCTGCCAGCCTCGTCGCGTTATATTGATGACGCTCCATACGAAGCGCCAGCGTCTTCATTCCCCTCATAAGCAGCCAGGAATCCTGCGGTCCGAGAACGGCTCCTATAGAGTTGTGAAGGAATGCGATATCCTTGGAAAGCTGTTCTCCTTTGGATACAATAAGCCCTGCGAGAACATCGTTATGGCCGCCTAAATACTTGGTCGCGCTATGAATGACGATATCCGCCCCAAGCTCGATCGGACGTTGGAAAAAAGGCGTCAACAGTGTATTATCAACGATGGTTAGAAGCTTTTTTTGTTTTGCCCAAGCCGATACCTTTGCCAAATCCGTAACCATCATCAGCGGATTCGTAGGCGTCTCGATCAACACGGCTTTCGTATTCGGCTTCCGGAGGGATTCCAATCCATCCATGTCATTCGTATCCACATAGGATGCGGTAATGCCAAAGCGGGACATAACTTGCTCCAGCAGCCGATATGTACCTCCGTAGAGGTCAAGGGAAACGAGCAAATGATCCCCTTGGCTGAACAGAGCGAAGATCGTTTGCAGCGCGGCCATGCCAGAACTGCATGCGAAGCCTGCGTCGCCGCTCTCTAGATCTGCTGCCGCGGCTTCAAGAACAGCCCGTGTCGGGCTCTTAGTGCGCGCGTAATCGAATCCCGTGCTTTGACCAAGACGGGGATGGCGGAATGCGGTCGCTTGGTAGATTGGAAAGCTTACCGCTCCGGTATCCGGATCATTTTGCGACCCGATTTGGGCCAAACGGCTTTCGATGTTCATAATGTTGAATTGCCTCCCTATCGCAACGAATACTGATTTGCTTTGCCTAATTCGAAAGGTGTTGCTTGATACACGTAATAGTTCAACCAGTTAGAGAAAAGCAGGTTGGCATGGGCCCTCCAGGTGGAAACGGGAAATTTCGCGGGATCGTTGTTCGGAAAATAATTTTTAGGTACATCGATTCGCAGCCCCTTCGCTTTATCGCGGTCGTACTCCCATTTCAGCGACTGAGGGTCGTACTCGGAATGACCGGTGACAAAAATCTGCTTGCCATCGGAAGATGCCGCGATATATACGCCGGCTTCCTCGGATTCCGATAATATATCCAGTCCTTCAATCTTCTCAATGTCTTCCCGCAACACTTCGGTATGGCGGGACTGAGGGACATAGAACATTTCGTCGAAGCCCCGGAGAAGCTTCGTGTTCGGCTTGGAAATGCCATGCGGGTATACTCCGAACATCTTTTCCTCGAGCTGATATTTCGGCACTCCGTAATGATGGTACAATCCTGCTTGGGCTCCCCAGCATATATGAAGAGTCGAGGTTACGTTATCGACTGTCCAATCCATGATTTCCTTCAATTCGTCCCAATAGGTCACTTCCTCGAACGGAAGATGTTCAACCGGGGCGCCGGTAATAATAAACCCATCGTATTTCTGTTCCTTGATGTCTTCGAACGTTTTATAGAAGCTTTCCAAATGCTCGGCGGAAGTGTTTTTGGACAGATGTGTTTTCGGATGAAGCAGCACCGCTTCCAATTGCAGCGGCGTGTTCCCGATTAACCGGAGAAGTTGGGTTTCCGTTGTTTCTTTGGTTGGCATTAAATTTAAGATCGCAATGCGCAGCGGGCGAATATCCTGATGGTAAGCGACGCTTTCGTCCATCACGAAAATATTTTCCCCCGCCAATACTTCCTTAGCCGGCAAATGATCAGGCACTTTGATCGGCATGTTCATTCCTCCTCGAATGCAGTGAATTGTACAACAAAAAACGACCCCAAATGAGATAGGGTCGTGTAATAAATCGTACGCGCGCCCCTCTCATCTGTCAGAAACGATACCGTTTCCGCAAGATTTAGCACCGTGCGTATCATAAATACGTCGGTTGCCGGGCTTCATAGGGCTAGTCCCTCCGCCTGCTCTTGATAAGATGGCAAAATCTATTCGGTTGTCGGGTAAAACTATCCTTAATGTACCCGAAATTTAGATGTCAGTCAAGGTGCTCATTTCCCATGTTGTTGTGCTGTGATAATGTCACCCTATAACTGTTCTGAGATAATGTCACTATGGGACAGGAGACAGTGACATTGACCAGAGCAGAGATGAAGAAGGTATTAGTGGTGGAGAAGATCTTTGGGGG
>NZ_JAIOAP010000002.1 GCF_021190915.1 Cohnella silvisoli | reverse complement strand
GCGTTGCATAAGGCGCACGTGGAGCGGTTTTATGAATTGACAAGCGCGATGGGCATGAACGATACGAAGCTGATCAACCTGTACGGCCCGACGGAAGCGACGGTGGACGTATCGGTGCATGAATGCGTGCCGGACAGCGACTTGGATTTCGTGCCGATCGGCCGTCCGATCGACAATACGTCGTTGTATGTCGTAAATGTCGGCGGACAAGCTGCCCAGCCGATCGGCGTGCCCGGGGAGCTGTGTATTGCCGGGGTGCAGCTGGCGGTCGGTTACGCGAACGAACCGGAGCTGACGGCGGAAAAATTCGTGCCCAATCCGTTCGCCCTTGGCGAGCGGATGTACCGTACGGGCGATCTGGCGCGCTGGATGGAGGACGGCCAGATTGAGTATCTGGGTCGGATCGACGACCAGGTGAAGATCAGGGGTTACCGGATCGAGCTGGGAGAAATCGAGCGAACGCTGCTGCTGCACGAAGCGGTATCGGAGTGCGCGGTAACGGCACGGGACGACGGGGCGGGAGGCCGGCGGTTATGCGCTTACGTCGTGGCGGACCGGGAATGCACGTCCGGGGAGCTGCGACGGCATTGCGGAGAACGGCTGCCGGAATACATGATACCGGCGTCGTTCACGCAGCTGGAAGCAATGCCTTTGACAGCCAGTGGGAAGACGAACCGCAAGGCGCTGCCTGCACCGGAGGCGAGCATGGCGACGGGGACGGCCTATGCGGCTCCGGGAAACGAGACGGAGGAGAAGCTGGTCGGCATCTGGCAAGAGCTGCTGCAGCGGGAGATGGTCGGTATCGACGACAACTTCTTCGAGCTGGGGGGTCATTCGTTGAAAGCGGCGACTCTATCCGTACGAATCGAGCAGGCGTTCTCCGTCCGATTATCGCTTAAGGAGATTTTCGTTCATCCTACGATTCGATCTCTTGCGGATCGGCTATCGTCAGGGAATACGGAAAGAGCTTATCCACCCATTCAACCTGCGCCAAGGAAGGATTATTATGCTGTCAGTTCGGCGCAGGAGCAAATGCTGATCCACCAGAGAAGGAACCCCGCAAGTCTTTCTTACAATATGCCGTCGCTTCTGCTGCTGATTGGCATACCGGACATCGCGAAGCTAAGAGATGGGTTAGGAAAGCTGATGGCAAGGCATGAATCGCTCCGAACTTCTTTCAAGCAGATCGATGGCCGAATGGTGCAACGGGTTAACACGGATGTCGCCATTCCGTTTCATCAGATCGACAAAACGGAGTTTTTCGGCAATCGTCCTGGAAACTGGGAAGCTTCGGCTTCGGCTTGGGTACGGCCGTTCGATCTAGCAGAAGCTCCGTTATTCCGAGTGGGCCTCGTATCGCTCGATGCAGATCGACACTTGCTTCTTTTGGACATTCACCATGCGATTTCCGATGGGGTTACGACCGTCTTATTGATTCGCGATCTTATCGCGCTTTACGAAGGCAAGACGCTCCCTGCCGTGAAGGCGCAGCTCAAGGATTATAGTGAATGGCTATCGGCGTATTTATCCGGCGAAGAGCTGGAGCGCCATCGAGCCTATTGGTTGAGTCGATTCGCGGAGGGCGTGCCCCGGCTGGATTTGCCATATGACACTACAAGGGAGTCGATATCGGATCCCGCAAGCTTGGATGAGAGCGCGCGATATCGATGGATATTAAGCGACGAGTTGAAAGTTTCCCTGGAGCAATTAGCAAACAACGCCGGCTCAACGTTGTTCATGGTGCTGTTAGCTTCTTATCAGGCGATGCTGAGCCATTGGTCTGGTTCCTCAGAGGTTGTTACTGGCGTACCGTCAGCAGGAAGATCCCATCCCGACTTAGTCGATACGGCGGGGCTTCTTCTTCATACAATGGCCATCCGTAATCGCATTGATCTTTCGGATACATTTGATAGCTGGCTCTCTATCGTGAAGGAAAGCATGCTGCAAGCACTCGATCACGCATGGTTGTCTGTAGAGGAATTGGTCGAACTATTGGATGAACGGAGCTTTATTCGATGGGAGTCAACCCGTAACCCGTTATTTGATACTTTATTCGTCATGCAGAACATGGATGCGAGTCCAATGGCCGCGGGGGAGCTTGGTTGGCAGCCGCTCGAGTGGGATAGTGCGTCCGCGAAAATGGATTTGGTGTTGCAGGCGGAGGAAAAGAACGGGAAGCTGCAGCTGTCTTTTGAGTACCGCAGCAGGCTGTTCGAGGCTGACACGGTAGCTCAAATGGCCGAAGGCTTTCAAAAGCTGCTGGTTCGAGTGGCGGCTGAATCGCATACGAGCTTGCGTGAGTTGACGGGGCTGCAAGACGAATCTGGCAAAGGACGTTCGACGGAACTGTTTGAAACCGGGTTTGATTTTTGAGAGTAAACGCAAGGGGAAGAGATCTGAAATCCGGATCATCCTAGTATGCGAAAAGCGAGGCATGGCCTTTCGAGTTTGCTTCCCACGATATTGGCCAATATCCGCTCGGCAATAGCCAGGTATATAGTGATAACGCAAGGTAAGGGCAAATGCCGAGCCGCTGTGGAAGATGTTGAACGACACTCCTGACCGCGTAGCGTTCTCCGATTGGACGGATACGATTACGGCCCGCCAACTCAATTTCCAGCATCGCAGCGTAGTGGGCGGGTTTTACATGAACCTGCTGAAAGATAAAGGAATATGGCGAGATGGCGGAAGAACTTAGCACTCGGATAATTTCAAGCGAAATAGCGATGTTTTAGATCACAGTAAAAAGACCCTCGATTGAGGGTCTTTTCTCAATCCATTATATTTATGCGAATCTGTGACATCTTTCATCCGGCAAACCTTTGTCTTTCAGCTTATCGCGACGAACTTCTTCGATTCGTTTAGTCCATTGGTTGGGAGTAAATCCATTTTTTCGGGCTGTATGAAGGCGTTCAGCGTGATCCAGACAGGTATCGTATCCGCCTAGCAATCGAACCACTTGGATATATTCGACAACGAGCTCTCGAGCTGCGCCTTTGGTATATCCAAAATTATAGACCAAGGTTTCGGCAATGCCTTGCTCATACAGATTTAATCTGACTCTGGTTGTCATGGCTTATCCACCTTCCTCTTTCTTCCCTTTTTGGACTTCGTAATTTCCTCATAAAACCAAGCAACATCCTTATTTAATTTTACTGCATCTATATAGTATGATATTTCCAGCATCGTTATCCGCCATCGGTCCCATAATGAAATCCGGATGAACGATGCAGGGATCTGCTGACCCTTTTTTCGTTACCTTTCGGTGAGCAAAATGAACTCAGCCCATTGGAAAGATCCAGACATAATAATAAGTGGATTTTAACAACAATCCGAAAGAAGTCCTCTTCCTCTGTAGGGAGGGGATGAATTTCGGTTAGGCAAAGCCTAAATGCATTTGTCTATTTGCCTGAATCCGTCATCAGAATCGATCGTTTGTCACAGTTTCTAAAGTTGGAATAGCGGATGTTTTTGGAGTATAATAGGAATATACGTTCCCGTTATGGTGGTGAGCCTTTGTGCAAATAACCTTTCAGTTTCGCCTTTATCCGACCCTCGAACAGGAACAACTAATGAATCGAACGCTGGATTTGTGCCGGAAGCTTTACAATAAGGCCAAGGAACAACGTGAGACCGCCTACAACCAAGAAGGTAAAACCATCACTTATGCCATGCAGCAGAACGGATTGCCTGCCTTTAAGAAGGAATTTCCAGTATATAAGGAAGTTCATTCGCAAGTGCTGCAGGATTGCCTGCAACGTTTGGACGATGCCTATCAGCATTTCTTCCACGGTGAAGCAGGGTATCCCCATTACAAGTCGGCAGACCGATACGTTTCTTTTACCTATCCGCAGCCAGGTGCGGTACAAAAGACCTTTGCCAAAGAGGGAACCGTCTATCTTCCAAAAATCGGCGTTGTCAAAATGAATGTCCACCGTCCCTTCGACCGGGTGAGCGTGACGCAAATCAATGTGAAACGATATGGGGACCGGTGGATGATCAACATCAGCGTGAAAGTGTCGGATACGGAAGCCATGCAAGCGGTGGAATCCGCCGTCGGCATTGATGTAGGGCTGAACGCGTTTGCGGCGCTGTCCGATGAAACAAAGGTGGACAACCCGCGGTATTTGCGCAAAGCGGAGAAACGGCTGAGGCGCGCGCAGCGGAGGCTTTCCCGCAAACAACGAGGTTCCCGCAACCGGCAGAAGGCCAAACGAAAGGTCGCCAAAACCCACCAAAAAGTCGCGCGGCAGCGAAAAGATTTTCTGCACAAACAATCGTACCGCATCGTCCAGGGCCATGATCTGATCGCGGCGGAACAGTTGAAAGTCAGGAACATGGTACGCAACCGCCGCCTGGCCAAAAGCATCTCGGATGCCGGATGGAGAAAGTTTATCACCTACCTGTCTTATAAAGCCGAAAGACATGGAAAGCGATTCGTTCAAGTGCCTGCCTACGGCACATCGCAGACCTGTCTATGCGGCGCGGACGTTCCGAAAACGTTGGCCGTTCGGGTTCATGAATGTAAAAGATGCGGTCTTATTCAAGACAGAGACGTCGTCTCGGCCAAGATTATCTTGCAACGCGCCTTGAAAATATCGGCTTGATGGGTCGAACACCGTAGGGAGGGGTTGCCCCGAACGGGATGCGAACAGCATCGAACGCTTGTGGAGATCATGTAAGACCTTTCTCCCGGGAAAGGCAGAGATCGTCGAAACAAGAAGCCCCCGCCTCTGTAGGCGGTGGGAGCATTCACTTGACCTGTTAATACCCCGTGCGGTTCTCAGACCACATGGGGGAGTTTTTGTGTAATTGACATAAAATATCTATTAGCTATAATAAACATAAATAAACATAAATAAACTTTGCTTCTAGGAGTAGTGGATTATGAAAAAGGAACGGCTGCGATTACCTTTATATATTCAAATCCAAGAGTATTTCAAGAAATTGATCTCTTCCGGTGAGCTTACAGAGAATCAGAAAATTCCTACCGAAAACGAACTTATCAGCAAATTTAATGTCAGCCGAATAACGGTTGCGAACGCCCTTACCCAACTCGCGCAAGATGGATGGATCTACCGTATTCCGGGCAGGGGGAGTTTCGTAAGCAAGGGGCCTTCGTTCCCGGAGACGTTGCGAGAAACGGTAGAAATACCCGTTGATCCCGTCGTGATTCCGTCCGATGGAGAAGACATTTCTAAGCAAGCGGGGGATTCGACTAGATTCGTTGCCCAATCGTCCGGAAAACGGATGATCGCGCTAATCATTCCTACGGTAGAAGATTTTTTCGCTCTTCGCCTATTGAAGGGAATCAACAAGATATTAAAGAATAGCGACTATTACCTGGCGGTCATTCTCACTAATCACTCCAAGGAAATGGAGAAGGAAGCGATCGTTCAATTGCTGCAGAAGGGCGTAGCCGGGTTGATCATCTTCCCGATCGATGCCGAGACTTATAACGATGAGATTCTATCGCTTAAGATCAACAATTTCCCTTTTGTGCTGATCGATCGCTATTTACCTGGCGTAGATACGCATTTCGTCTGTTCGAATAATAGGCTCGGAGCCCAATTGGCTGTCTCTCATTTATGGGAGCTCGGTCATCGGGAAATTGCCATATGCACGGATTCGCCTCTTAACACCGTCACGGTGGAAGAACGGATTGCCGGATATATGGATGCCCTTAAGCAACGGGAGGCGATGATCAATCCTGCTCTGATCCTGACGGAATTTTCGGTCGACTACAAAGAGAAAGACGACAATCATGTACTGCATCGTTATATAAAAAACGGATTAGCAACGGCCTATATTACCTTGAATGCTCAGCTGGGCCTTTATATCGCGGGCATCGCCCGAAGACTCAAACTAAATGTGCCGGGCCGCCTGTCCATCCTGACGTTCGATGATCCATCTTCCGGAATCGATGAACAGGGTACGTTTACGCATATAGCGCAATCCGAGGATGAAATCGGGAGCCGTGCGGCATCCATTCTGATCGATCTGCTGAATAACCCGGAGAATGCCAACGGTTACAAGAAAGTCATTCTCAAACCGGAGCTTGTCATTAGAAGTTCAACGGGACCGCTTATCGGATTGGCGAAATAAAGGCTGGCAGGCTATTGTCGGGCGATTGCAGACCGTTTTCACGGATTATAGGGAAAGCGGTTTTTTTAATATTACGCGCCTAGCCAAGTTAGGCACAACTAGCCGGTGTGAGTCCGGTGGAAGTAAGAGCCAATTCGCCTCGTAGCTGGCGGGCAAATAATGGAGGTCATTTAACCCATCTTTGAAGCGGACTTTAAAGACTGCTCCTACGGCTTCAGACCGAAGCGAAACCAGCACGACGCGATTAATCATATCCGATATCCGCCGAGCGGTTAAGAAGGGCGTGTACTGGGTCGTAGACATCGATATTCGCGGCTACTTCGACAACATTGCGCACGATAAGTTGATGCAATTGGTAGAACAACGCATCAGCGATAGCCGCGTGCTGAAACTCGTTTGCAAGTGGCTGAAGGCAGGATTTGTGAAAGATGATCAGTTCCACGAAACCGAGCTCGGAAGTCCACAAGGAGGCTTATGCAAAGCTTTGCATAAGCCTCCTTATGTGTAGTAACTCGTTATACAAAGTAAGAAGGCATAAGCCCAGTATGAACTCTTGCGAACAAGTTTAAAACAACGCCGAACAAAATATTTAAGAAGTACAAAACGACGTGTGAAACGGATGGCAAAGTTACAAGGTGCTTCAAACGGAAGTGAAACGCGAAGGCAAAAAACCGTTGGTTGCTTACTTTGGAGGGTTCAAACTCGGATACAAGAAAGATTCCGTCATTGTAGATGCGATGCCGACAGGAAAAGTGTTCAGCATCAAAAGCCAGTTGATTGACCGATTGACACATTTGCACGCTCCGTTCTGAGAGGGGTATTTAGAAAAGTGATATCTTCGGATAGTAACTCGCTAGGTGCCTACTCTACTCACGTCCGGTTTGATGAGGGGGGAGCTGGAAAGTAAAAGAAAGGCGTGCGTCTTCCGTTTGAAATTCAGCTTTCTACTCTACTGATATAATTAATTTATATGTAATATAGTTTATGTCTAATGATATTCTGCATATTGCCTATATTTTGATCAATATGTGAATGTTTTTGAATAAAATAAAGAAATATATAAGTTTTTATTGACCCTAAAAGATATATATTATATATTTAACTTGTTACTAAGTGAAAACACTTACATTTCGAAAGGGGTAAAGAAATTGAAAAGAATGTCATTGCTTTCTCTGATTCTTGTTTTGGCGGTAGCTTTGTCTGCGTGTGGAGGCAAAAACAACAATGGTAATGCGGCAAGTCCATCTGCTTCACCGAGCGAATCCTCTGCTGCACCGAGCGAATCCTCTGCACCGAGCGATTCTCCAAGCGCTGCGGATGACAACGCGGAAGTAACTTTCGTTTTCTACAACACGGAAGACGAGATCAAGGCTTTGCGCGACAATACCGATCCAGGTGCAAACAAGACTCCGCTCGTCATCTACGACCAACTAAAGAAGAACTATCCGAATTATAAGATCAATTATCAGAACTGGGGCTGGGCCGAAGATCTTGACTCCAAGCAACGGGCAGCTATTCTGAGCGGTAATGTACCCGACATCGTTCGTGGGGAGACATTCATTCCGGCCTATGCCAGTGAAGGGATTCTCGAACCTCTTCCGGACGATATCGTTCAGATGGTCAACCCGAACTACCTAATCAAAGATAACGATGGCAAACCGGTTGCTGTGGCAGCTGAAGGAACGATTTTCTTGCTCTTCTATAACAAAGAGTTGCTGAGAAAATCTGGAATTGACCCAGAAACCGTTAAGTTGGATACATGGGATGATTGGAAAAAAGTGTCGGATGCCATCACTGCCGCAGGCAAGGGCAAGTTCTTCGGCGGCGGCGTACCGAGCCATCCGCATTTCGGCGGCTCGCTGCGATTTACCTCCATCGTAAGAAGCATCGGTCAGGATTTCGGCGGCGGCGACAAAGTTACCATCGATACGCCAGCCAATATTCAAGCTTTGCAATTCCTGCGCGACATGGACAAAAACCTTCCTAAAGGCGTAGGTAACAACCCGGATGAGGGTCCAATCTGCTGCACATTGTTCGAGAAGGAAAAATCACTCGCCTTCGTCATTAACGGGACATGGGCGGCGCGCGGTGCGATCGCCAACGGTATCGATCTCGGGATCGCGCCGCTTCCGGTCGGTCCGAACGGCAAGCCTTCCAACACTCGCGTAGGCTTCGTCTACAGCGCCGTACCGAAAGCTTCGAAAAACAAAGAAGCAGCTTTCAATGTATTACGCACCATGCTGAGCAAGGAAGTGCAATCCATTATGGCCTCTCAATATTCGGTAGCGGTGGCGAACCAAGAAGTTCAGAATGATGCAGCCAATGTCTATAAGGATTATCCGTGGATGCAGGAAATTATGAAGCTTTTGCAGACGAACGAATTCCAGCCTCTGCCGGTGTTCAACAAGAACAACGCCCAGATTTGGGATATCATCAACTCCAAAGTCATTGCCAGAACTACGATTTCGAATGACCCGATCGATAAGATCGTGAAGGAAGCTCAAGTGGAAGCAGACAGTGCTCTGAAATAAAGATGCGGGCCATGGGGCTGGGGGAGTAAGCTCGTCTCCCGGCCCTCTCTTTCTATCAAAGCATCAAGTGGAGGGCATTAGATGAAAACAAACAAATCGTCATTTTTATTGCGAAACCGAGAACCTCTTCTGGCTCTTGCCATTATCGGACCGTTTTTACTTTGGTATCTCATCATTAATCTATTCCCGTTAGTCACCGGTTTTCTCCTCGGCTTCATGGAGTGGAACGGATTGACCGCTAGCCCGAAATGGGTCGGTTTGAATAATCTTAAGGTGTTTTTCGAAACGCCTAGTTATTTGTCATCTCTATGGAAGCAGCTGTACATTGGATTGTTATGCCTAACGGTGAACGTTGCGGTCGCTTTCTTCCTTGCCCTGTTGCTGAACATGCCATTGCGGGGAAGAGGATTTTTTCGGTCGGCCTTTTATATTCCCAGCATCACTTCAGTCGCTACTACAACGGCGGTCCTGCTTTCTCTCCTGCAGCCTCAAGGTGGCGGGTTGAATGGTTTTCTTGAGACAATCGGGATGAATCCGATCATCTGGACGTATTCGCCGTTCTGGATGACGTTCTGGATCGTCGTCTATTATACATGGAGGTCGGTCGGACCAACCGCGATTATCTGGCTGGCAGGACTACAGTCTATCGATCCGACGTTATACGAAGTGGGCAAGATCGACGGTGCCGGACGTTGGCAACTCATACGGTATGTTACAATTCCGGGACTAAGGCCTATCGCGGCTTATATTATGATTACCGGGATCATTGCGGTCATGCAAATGTGGGATCTGGTCATGCTGATTTCGCGCGGCGGACCCACGGGGGCTACCGACGTGCTTGCCTATCGGGTGTACCGCGACGGACTGCAAAGCTTTAACCTCGGGATGGCCGGCGCTTCGTCTCTAGTGCTAGGGGTTTTAACCCTGTTGTTGTCGTTCGTCTATCTCCGCATATTCCTGAAAGGAGAGGAAGATTAGATGACATGGAGTCGTCGGTTGATTATTTATTTCTTTCTTGCGCTGGGTACCGTCATTACGATATATCCGCTGCTTTTCTCTTTCTTGGCGGGCTTTTGGGACAAGGATTTATTCGGAGGCGCTGCCCGGCTGATGCCGATTCCGGACAAGTGGTTAACGACGAAATATGCGATGTTCTTCGGCAACGACGCGTTTCGTCCGTTCTTGAATTCGTTCTTGCGAGTGTTTTGGTATGCCTTTTATATCACCGTAATGGCGGTTCTGATCGGGTACGTACTTTCTCGGTTGCGTTTTCCGGGCAGAAAACTGTTTTTCGTTTTTATTCTTGCCGTTCAACTGATCCCAAGCTCCTTGATGTTCATCCCGACTTATGTAGAAATGGCTAGATTTCCGCTTATTGGGGGCAATGATCTGATGGGGCAAGGAGGCACCGGCTTTATTAATCATCCGTTGGTATTGTACGTCATGATCGGCGGTGCCAGCTTCATGTGGGTATATTTGTTCCGGCAGGCGATGAACGGTCTTCCCAAAGATTACGAAGAAGCGGCCTATATCGACGGAAGCGGGTTTTTCCGCACGCTGTTTCTCATCATCGTACCGATTCAGAAGCCAATAATAGCGACTATCATTTTAAGCAACGCCATCGCGACCTGGAACGATTTTCTTACTCCGTTCATTTATATCAGCGATCAGAAATTCATGACTATGGCGGGTTATGTAGGCCTTCTGGTTTCCCGCCTTACGGCGTTCGGATCTAGGGATTATCCTCTCGTTTTTGCCCTCGCCACGGTTACGACGATACCGCCGCTGCTTATATTTCTGTTTATGCAAAAATATATCGTCCAGGGTTTCGCGTCGGCAGGCATTAAGGGCTGATTAGATTCTTGAAATGGATGGGAAGAGGGGTATGGGTTTGAGATTCGTCCAAGAGAAGCTGGAAAGACGGGTACAAGAGCTGTCGCAACTGAGATATCGGGAAAGAGCCCCGCTTTCTTCTATACGCATCGTGTCCGGAGCCCAATCGTTGGAGGAGGCGGAATGCTCTGAGGGCATGGCTGTAAAGGTGGGTGATCGTTGGGGTGGCCGAGATGAGACCAGATGGTTCGTCGGAGATTTAGTCGTTCCGGAACCGTGGATAGGTAAAGAAGTCGTCGGATTATTCCGGCTGGGCGATACAGGCGGCGGCAATTGCAGCGGGTACGAAGCACTTGTCTATCTTAACGGCGTGCCTGCTCAGGCATTGGATCGAAACCATGAGGAGTTGTTTTTCCCGACAGCTTTGGTGGAGGATGAAGAACCGTTCAAGCTCGCGATAAAAGCCTGGAGCGGTTTAACTCCTCCAGACGGCAATCATAATCCGTTTGATCATCGGATCGATCGGCTGGAATGGGCTTTTCTCGACCCGGAGACGGACGATCTTTACTATAGCTCAAAGCACTTATTGGAAGCCGCGGCGTGCATGGAAGAGACGTCCTACGAGAAGCAAGCCCTGTTAACCGCCGTTGACGAGGCTTACTTGCTATTGGATTGGAGCAATCCCGGCTCGCAAGATTTCTATGATTCCGTTAAGGAAGCGCTAATTGAATTGAAGCTTAGGGGCGATGCTATCTCGCGTTCCAAGGTGCCGCAGGTGACCGCGGTCGGTCATTGCCACATCGACGTGGCTTGGCTTTGGCGGCTAAAGCATACGCGCGAGAAGAGCGCTCGCTCGTTCTCTACCGTTCTGATGCTGATGGAACGCTACCCCGAATACGTGTTTTTCCAATCGCAGCCGCAGTTATATGCTTATCTTAAAGAAGATTACCCAGAGATTTACGCGCAAATCAAACAAAAGATCGCGGAAAACCGATGGGAAGCGTCCGGCGCGATGTGGCTGGAGTCCGATTGCAACATTCCGTCCGGCGAGTCGCTCGTCCGCCAGCTGCTTGCCGGTAAACGCTTCTTCAAAGAAGAGTTCGGTGTAGACAACCGGGTGTTATGGTTGCCGGACGTGTTCGGATACAGTTGGGCGCTTCCGCAGATTCTCAAGAAAAGCGGCATCGATTATTTCATGACGACGAAGATCAGTTGGAGCCAGTATAATCGCTTTCCCCAGGATACCTTTAAGTGGAGCGGCATCGACGGGACCGAGATTCTTACCCATTTCATCACGACGCCCAATAACGACGACAGTTGGTATTACACCTACAATGGCAATGTTAGCGCTTCTAGCGTGAAAGGCTTATGGAACAATTATCGCCAGAAGGATATCAACGACGAATTGTTGCTAGCTTATGGATGGGGCGACGGTGGTGGCGGTCCAACTCGAGATATGCTGGAAGCGATTCGACGCTTCGAGGCCATGCCGGGTATGCCGTCGGTTAAACAAGGCAAGGTAGAGCCGTTCTTCGAGCAATTAGAGGAGCGGGTAAGGTCCCGCCGAGAGCTTCCGCTATGGGATGGCGAGCTATACCTGGAATATCACCGGGGAACATACACTTCCCAAGCTTATAACAAGAGAATGAATCGAAACTTGGAGGCGTTGCTGCATACCGCGGAATCGATTAACGCGATGGCGCTTGCGCAAAATGCAGGTCATGAGTACCCCGCGGATCTACTTAGGAACAGTTGGACGATCGTGCTCCGTAATCAGTTCCATGACATTATTCCCGGCTCTTCTATCAAAGAGGTTTACGAAGATAGTCGATTGGAATATGCCGAAGCTTTGGACTTCGCGGAGAAAGCGTTGGAGAAGGGGATTTCCGAGATTGAACTGATTTCTGAAACCGGCGAGAGTGGGGTGTCCGGACATGACGTCATCATAACTTACCGGGTGTTCAATACATTGGGTTGGAAACGTTCTTTCCTCGTCGAGATTCCCATGCGGGAAGAAGATGGCGAATTCGAATGGTCGCTCATGGACGGACGTAGGTTATCCTCGCAATTCGTTCCCGGAATAGGTGGGGCGGCAGGCAAGATGTACGTGCAAGTTAATAACGTTCCTTCTTACGGCTATGCAACCATTTCCGGAAAACCGATCGAGGAAATGAAAAGCGAAATAACGATCAATTCTCCGTTAATCAGAATGGAGAAGAATGAGATTGAAACTCCTTTTTATCTAATGAAACTTAACGATTCGGGACAACTGATTTCCCTATTCGATAAACGCCAGGCTCGCGAGGTTATCATGCAAGGCGAGGCGGCCAACGCGCTTCAGGTTTTCGAGGATAAGCCATTGGCGCATGACGCATGGGACATTGATATATTCTACCAAGACAAGATGCGCGAGGTTCGGGAGCTGACGTCCTGCTCGGTCGAAGAAAGTGGTCCGCTGCGCGGTGTTCTGAAGCTTCATTGGACTTACAACCGTTCCCATATCGAACAAAAAATCATCGTTTACGCCGATCATCCCCGCATCGATTTCAAGACTCGGGTGGGTTGGAGAGAAAGCCAGCAATTGTTGAAGGTGGCGTTCCCAGTCAACATCCGTTCCACGAAAGCAACTTATGAAATCCAGTTCGGCAACGTGGAGAGGCCGACGCATTGGAACACGAGCTGGGATTGGGCGAGGTTCGAGTCCGTTGCCCAGAGGTGGGTCGATTTATCCGAAGGCGGCTACGGAGTCAGCTTGTTGAACGATTGCAAATACGGTCACGATATCCGCAATCATACGATCCGGTTAAGTTTGATCAAGTCGGCGACCTCTCCAGATCCTACAGCGGATCAGGGAGAGCATGAGTTCACCTACTCGCTTTATCCGCATGAGGGGAATTGGCTGGAGGCAGAAACGCACCGAAGCGCTTGTGAATTGAATTTGCCGTTGTTCGCAGTTCCTATAGCTAACCGATCGATAGTATCGCGATCAGATAGCTTTGGCCTTATCGAAAGCGATCAATCCAACATTATGATCGATACGGTTAAGAAAGCGGAGGACGGACAATCCCTTGTCGTTCGCTTGTACGAATACGGTGGAATTCGCAGTAAAGTCAGGCTCCGTCTCGATAACAGTTGGGCAATTGGAGCAGACATCGAAGAGACGGATCTGATGGAGGATAACGCTGAGCTCTTGTTACAAAATTTGCAGGAGCCGATCATTAATACGTTCTTGAAGCCTTACGAGATCAAAACCTTGCGAATCGGAAAGAGTATTCGAAAAACCGATTAAGATTTTCAAACACATTGGTAATTAAGAGCGAGTATGCCGTCATGACCCACACCATAGGGAAATTGCTGCTGCTCGCTTCTTCATGTTAATCATTTGGCTCTTGCCCCGATACTTAAAATTCGAAAGGAGGCGGATCAACCCCAAATAAAGTTCTTTGCTTTTGATTTTAGTTTGCGCTTACATCAAATTAATTTGAAGGAGGATTCGTGTATTTTAAGGTTGGATAAGGGTAAAAACCAATTTCATTTTATGGGAGGAAAAGTTAATGAAAACTAAAAAAGCGTTTTCAATGTCGCTCATAGTCATTTTGTTAGCGGCAACGGTTAATTTAACAGTATTTGTTTCATCTGCAGCTGCTGCAATTAGCTGGCCAGCGGGACAGGTTCTTCCTTCGTTCCCAGCACCGGCAGCTACGCTGGACGTGATGGATACGACAACGGAATACAAATATCAGTCAAATGGTCCCCAGGTATCGCATTCGACCGGTCATCTGGACGGGAACAATTGGATTGTACAAACCGGTATCGATCACGGGAATGATTTTATGATTTATGGACCGTATGCAACTAACATTCCTGCAGGCGTCAATACGGCTTTCTTTGAATTGGCCGTTGATAACAATACGGCGAATAACGATCCGATCGTGAGGATCGACGTCAGAGACAATACGACCGGGCTGACTTTGGCTGCGAGAGATGTCACAAGGATGGAATGGACCGGCACATACTCCATGCAGACTTTTAATCTCACCTTCACTAATCCCGCGCCTGGGCATGGTCTCGAATTCAGGGTTTACTGGTATGGCGGGTCTTTTGTCCGGGCCGGCGCCGTGGGAACGAACCCGAAGGCGATGGAAGACGATGCCGTTCTTTTCTCAACCGTAAAAGGCTTGGTGAATAAAACCCAGCCCCGAATTTACACCTATGACAATGCGGTACGAGGAGAAGACGGGAAATATAATTGGTTGAATTCGCTTGGAATAGGTCATGTGGATGTGACGGACAACTATAGCCTTATTACCAAATATAGAAGCGAGATAAGCGGTATCGTCATCTACGATGATGCAGTACCGGACACCGTGAATCTAGCCACGACGATCGCATCGCTTAACGGAGGCATTGTCGCTTCGTCAGCACAGGTAACCAAGCTGACCGGTGCGCCGTACAACCTGCCGATCCTGAACGATTTGCGCGGCGTGTTTACGACGAAGGTCCAAGTGTATCAGTATCTCTATAATAACTACTGGTCATCGGTGACTCATAGGGTCATTGTCGGGTTGAATCCGAAAATAAAAGGCTTCCTGCGTGATTATGCCATTGCAGTCGGAGCAGCTACGATATGGCTTGATCCGAGTGTTCCGGCTGAGGATACGATATTAAGGCAGTTTTTATCCGGTATGCCGCATGATGGAACCGGAACCTATATGGGATGGTGGCCGGATGAAGGCGTAGGCGTCACGAGAACATCTGAATATGGGGTTACTACGATTGCAAGCGATTTCTCTTCAAACTTGACCGTATTCGGCGGGACTTCCAGGACCGTCAATGTCAAACCTTTGGCGAATAAGCCGGCGTTACAAAATAAAATTTATGTCTCATTGATCATGAGCGATGGAGATAACTTGCAGTATTTAGAGCATCATTTTAAAACAAGCAAGTTGTGGGATGCTCCCAACAGGGGTACGATTCCATTAGGGTGGACCGTATCGCCAGCCATGCTGGATGCGATGCCCGGCGTGTTGAACTACTTATACAACACTTCTACGCCGAACGATAACTTGATCGGCGGCCCGACAGGAGTGGGATACACCTATCCGAATTATTGGGCCAATCAAGGATATCTGGACAACTATATTACGTTAAGCAATGATTATTCCAATCGTTCCGGTCTTAAAGTGATTACGGTTTGGAACACCATCCTGGGCGGAATCAATGTCAACGTCGGTAACAGCTTTGCCCAAAATGCGCCTTCCCTTCTGGGATTGACGGGCATGCAAGCCGGCGGACAGGTTACGCAGTATAACAATGTGTTACCGGCGCAAGCGCTCAACGCGACCTACTGTTCCACGTATTCCTCAGTCATTAGTGAAATCAATGGCGCCATTGCCGGGTGGAGCGGGACGGCTCCGAGGTTCGTATCGATCCAGGCAGTGCCGTGGGACCTGACCTATCAGAACATGATCGATGCCGTAAACAATTACAGCGCCAATAGCAACATTGTTTTTGTAACGCCTGATAACTACTTCCAGCTAATGAGGGAATATTACAACTTGCCTACAGATCCTTCTACAGTTGTAAAAACGTATGAAGCGGAAAATACAAGCTATGCGACGTCGCCATTCAACCATAACGTTGGTCGGGCAGACGGGGATTCATGGTCGGCAAATGTAGCTCAAGACAGTGCGGATTTCATGCTTTGGGGCCCATATGTCACTACGTTCCCGTCAGGTCAGCTTACGACGACCTTTAAGGTAAAGATTGATTCCATTGCGGGGAATAACGACAACGTTCTTAGGCTTGATGTAAGAGATGGTACAACGGGGCTGGATCTGGCGGCCTTCGATGTATACAGGAACCAGTTCAAGGCCAACGACGTTTACCAGGATTTCAGTTTGAGTTACACGAACGTTTCCGGTCATCCGTTGGAATTCAGGGCAGGCTACAAGGATAATGCTAAGATTAGCATCGATAAGGTCACGACAACAACCAGAATAGGCAAGTATGAGGCTGAAGGTACCGTTTTGGGGCATGCCACCGGGCGTGCGGTTGGAGACGGCTGGCAGGCAAACCCTACCCAGGACAATGCAACTCATATGGTATATGGACCGTACGATTCCAACGTTCCGATCGGCAACAGAAAGATTACCTTTAGAATGAAGGTGGACAACAATACGGTTAACAACGCGCAAGTAGCTTCCATTGATATATGGGATGCTACAGCAGGGGTGACCTTGGCTTCGCAGAATATATTGAGACAGCAATTCACGGGAGCGAACCAGTACCAGGATTTCAGTCTGACATTTAATCAAACGACCCTTAACCATCAACTGGAATACAGAGTATATTACAATGATGTGGCAACTGTAACGGTGGATAAGATAACGATTAACTAAATAGTTTTCTTCTAACAATAGAAGCCTCTCTTGTCATTAATCGAAGGGGGGGCTTCTCTTTTTTTCATGAGTAAAATTATTTAATCGAGAGAGGATGATCCACTTGAAAATCAAGAACACTTCAATCAGGGCATTCATATATACTCTATTGTTTTCAATGATTACTATCCCTATTTTTGCTACAACAGCAAGTGCGGCAGTTTGGGATCAATATAACCTTGCGCCGACTACACGAACAGTATCGCCTATCTCAATCTATGCAACGAATGGAACCGTTCAAAATCCGAATAATATCATAACTGGAGGCGCTGCGCTTATTCTGGGTGCGGGGTCTTATGTTGTCCTTGATTTCGGCAAGGAGGTTGGAGGCATTATAACCGTTAACTTTCCAGAAGCTAGTAGTAATAATGAATCGGTAGGTTTGGCTTTCTCCGAATCAAGCGATAACGTGGGGACGAATAGCGACAGTTCAAACAGTGCAATTAATGCCGGATTGAACTATAGCACGGATGGGGCCGTATACGCCAGCATTACTACGACGGGAGCAAGCTCCTATACAATGCCGGCAAACAAACTGCGCGGCGGTTTTCGTTATTTAACGATTTTTATGAATTCGGGCGGTTGGGTCCATGTAGGTCAAGTTTCATTGAATTTCACTGCAGTTCCGTTAATGTCGAATCCGAGCGCCTATCCCAATTATTTCTACAGCAATGATGATCTGATTAATAAGCTTTGGTATTCGGGTGCATATACTTTACAAACCAATACCATAGTTCCAACCCAAGGAAGGGTGTGGCGTAATGATTATGGCTGGGATAATAGCGCCACAATCAGCGGGGGCACATCCGTGCTGGGGGATGGAGCGAAACGCGACCGCGCCGTATGGCCCGGAGATATGGGAATATCCACTCCGACGGCCTATGCATCCATAAATGATACGTTATCTACGAAAAATGCGCTGCAGCGTATGTTTGACAGCCAGAATGCAACCACAGGAGAGCTCCCGTATGCCGGTCCCCCATTTAATTTTGGCGGTTCGGATTCCTATCATATGTGGACGTTAATTACAACCTATAACTACTATTTGTATTCGGGAGATTTGACCTGGTTAAATTCAGTTTGGACAAAATACAAATTAGGGATGTCGTATATTCGGGCGAAAGTCAATGGTTCACATGGCTTGCTGAAGGTGACAAGTAAATCTGACTGGGCACGTCATTATGATAATCTGAATAATCAGGAAAGCATTGCCCAAAATGCGATGTTATACCGATCATTAATTACGGGTGCAATTCTGGCCAATGCTGAAGGAGACTCAACATTAGCAACAACCTATACGAATGAGGCAGCGACCTTGAAAGCGAATATCAACAGTACGCTTTGGGACGCAAATCAAGGCGCATACAAAGATAACCCGACCAGCTTAATCTATCCGCAGGATGGAAATTCATTGGCGGTTTGGTTTGATGTACCGGATTCCGCTGCGAAAAGTACAAGCGTCAGCAATTACTTGAAATCGAATTGGAGCACATACGGATCACGAAATCCGGAGTATGATTTTGAAATTGCAACCTTTCCGGGCTCAATGGAAATCCAAGCGCATTTTAAAGCGTTCAATGACGTAGACGGATTGAATTTGATGCGTAAGGAATGGGGCTATATGTACAATAGTCCCAAAGGTACAAAAACCTTCTGGGAGTCGATTAATCAAGATGGCAGCGCCGGATACGATTGGTTTACAAGCTATTCGCATGCCTGGGCGAGCGGACCGACATCCGCTTTAACTTTCTTTGTGTTAGGCATTACGCCAACGACTCCAAAAGGACAGCAATATAACGTTATTCCGCATCCGGGTGACTTAACTCATGTCGAAGGCCAATTAACGATGGATGGAAGCAAGCTTGTCAAAGTATCCTATGATCGTGCGAATAATAGTTCTTTCTCCATGCTTGTGGATAGTACGACGAATACAGGCTCTTCAGGAGTGATTGGCATACCTAAATTCGGCGCAAACCGGACGGTATCCATTAATGGAACTGCAGTATGGAACGGAACGAGCTTCTCGGGGTCTTCCGGCATTACAAGCGCAGATCAGGATGCGAACTACATTTATTTTCGGGGTGTGCAGCCGGGCTCAAGAACATTCAGCTATACAGGCTCGCAAACGGCTTGGATTAACTGTGCTGCGGAAGGGAATCCGTGCAGCTTTAACGGCACGAAGGGTGTTCGTTACGGCTCAGGCACGACCTTTGTGTACGGCACGTTTACAAATGGGATAACATGTGATAACAGCAAGTTTGGCGATCCGACTTCAGGCGTGGCCAAGCATTGCGAAATAAGTGATACACAGCTTCCGCCGACACCCGGAATTTGGACGTACTGTGCGGACGAGAATCAACAATGTTCGTTTTCTGATACGAAAACCGTTGCTTATGGAGCTCAAAGCAAATATAACTATGGTATCAAAACCAGTACAGCGGCCTGTACCAATGCTGTCTTCGGCGATCCGGTTCCTAATGTCGCAAAAGGTTGTTATCAAAGCAATATCCCATCCAATGCAGGCTTTGAGGGGCCGACCACCGCAGATTATATTTATAACCCCGCTTCGGCCGGTTGGACCTTTTCCGTGCAGAGCGGCAGTAACGGTGCGGGTATTCAGAGAACGGGCACTGGGGGATCCTTCTATGCCGCCTATGCGCCTGAGGGAGCTCAAACGGCATTTATTCAAGGCACCGGTTCGATGCAGCAAACTTTGACTAATGTATCTGCGGGTACGTATGCGATTAATTTTCTGGCAGCTAAGAGGCAAGCGAGGTGGGATGGGACGAATTTCTTTTATGGAGGCCTGCAAACCTTCAATGTCTATGTAGACAATAACTTTGTGGGAGCTTTTTCTCCGGCCTCTACCAGCTTTAATTCGTTTACAAGCAATACGATTGCATTAACAACGGGAAATCATACGATCAAGTTTGAGGGAACGACGACAAGTGGAGATAATACGGATTTCATCGATTCAGTTGGCATGATTAAATATTGATTGTCAACTGATTTACTAGCATAAAATGCACCCCATAGAATAAGGTCGACTAAACCCGAGGGTTTGACCAATGTCTATTCTAAGGGGTGCACTTCATTGTTTAAGCTTCTAAAATAGATTGTCTACCGGACCTTTGGCTGGAGGTGGATCTGACATATCTTAGTGATAAGATGACTGCTGCTACGGCTAAAGCAATTCCAACGGCCGCAAACCAGGTAACGGAGTAAAGCGATATTTGCTTTGCGGCACCGCCGCCGATTCCAGCACCGACTGCCATGGCAACCTGAATGACTGAATTATTCAAGCTGAGCATAATTCCCGAAGATTCAGGAGCGAGCGTCATGAGGTGCAACTGCTGTGGAGGACCCGGAGACCAAGTCGCGAATGACCATAACATCAACATTGGGATTAAAATCACTGGAGATTGGACAACCAGCGCGATCAGAATTAGTGCTACAACATTAAGCGATAATCCTCCGAGCAGGGTTCGGTGAATTCCCCATCTATTCGTGGGATCGTAAGTGAAATAATGAATATCGCCAAGGTGCTTGACACGTTTGTCTACATCCTTTCCAAATCGGTTATTCTTCCCGGTATAAAATCATGCCTGCGTGGTAGAGAATACCATCTCGAAAATCTCCTTCAGCCGTAAATCCGGTATCGTCTACGTAGTCGATATGGTCTCCGTTAAGGGTATAGCGACCTTGATATGCGCTTTTCCGATTGCCGCGTGCCTCATCGTAACGTCCGTTAGGCAGAAGCTCATGTCGGATGTATCCATCCCGGGTAACCCACATACCTACATAAGATGTTTGTCTTGCAGGGTTCCTGTTCTCCATATTGCTCTCTCCTTTTTCTTATCGGTTTATTGTGAAGGGCCTCTTCTTGAATAAAGTATAGAATATACAGGAGCTGATACGATAGACGATTCGTATACGGTTATTGCACAATCCTCCAAGAAATAATCGTGAAGAATCTAATTTCGAAATTTGGAAAAGAAGGCATCCCTGACATCGGAGTTTTCGGCATTGTATGCAGTTTGTTTTTGGCTGTGTTCCGCGCAATTGTTGCTTAGGTGGGTATGGCAGAGGAATTAATCGATTATTTCGAGCAACTCCCTGCAATTTGGTCTTTCCCAGAGGAATTAATCGATTATTTCGAGTAACTTCCTGCAATTGGGCCATTTCCAGAGGAATTAGTCGATTATTTCGAGTAACTCCCAGCAATTGGGCCATTTCCAGAGGAATTAGTCGATTATTTCGAGCATCTCCCTGAAATTCAAACGCTGACCTTCTAACAACAATTATCTGGAACTCAGCCTTGTTTTTAGACAATTATGCAAAAATATACGAGTATTCGTAATGCTCTAGGATTAATATCATTAGGAGATACTCCAAATCAACTTAATGGCTTTAATTAATACAGGAGAACGACGGGAGAGAGGTTTGGCAAAACTTCAAGAAATCGACGGATGCGAGCCGCAGTTGCACGTTCATCTCAATGCAGCTATCAATGTAGGTTTAACAAGACAAGAAAGCGATAGAAGCACTACTACAATGTTTCCCGTATATATACGGGATTTCCAAAAGTTTTGAATGCGATAAGCGTTGCGAAAAAAATCTTCTTATCGCATTAACTTAGTGCTTTCACTACGAATTTTCACAAAGATTGCCAATTCGGCAGCATGCGCATTCGTTTGATATCACTTATCGGAGGCAGGCCAAATAATCGGACATATTCACGGCTGAATTGGGATGGACTCTCATAACCAACGCGGAAGCCAACATCTGCTGCATCTGCCGACAAGGTTAACAAAAGGCGGCGGGCTTCTTGCAATCGTAATTTTTTTTGATATTGCAATGGGCTCATGACCGTCACATCTTTAAAATGGCGATGCAGTGATGAAGAACTCATATTGGCGAGTTTGGCCAATTCCTCAACTTTTAATGGTTTGTCATAATCCTGCTTGATTTGTTTAATGACTTTCGCGATGCGATATGAATTACTGCCGGTCATGGCAAGCTGTTTCAAGGTATTCCCTTGTTCATCATTCAGAATCCTATAAAGAATCTCACGAATAACCAACGGCGCAATTACTGAAACATCCTGCGGAGTTTCCAAAAGGCGAACAAGCCTGACTACACAATCCAGAAGAGTAGACTTCGTTTTACTTATATACAAGCCCCGATGGAATTCTCCCGCTTTATCCGAATGCAGATCAGAATCTTTCATAATGTCGAAGATTTGGTTGGGATCAATATCAAGCCGAAGACACAAATAAGGTGCTTCGGCTGACGCTTGGATGACCTGGCCGGAAATCGGCAAATCCACAGAAATAACAAGATAGTTGGAAATTCCGTACTGATAGCTCATCTGTTCCAACATGACCACTTTGCTGCCTTGGGCAACCAAACACAAAGCAGGTTCATGGACTGTGTGTATAGGCGTTGTGATATTGGAGCAGCGAATTAAATGGAGCGAAGGTATGACCGTCGAGTGAACTCCGTCCCGGCCGGTAAAGCGTTCAATAAGCTCTGCCAATTCTGGCTGATTTCCAATCATAGAGTCCTCCTGGTTAGTTGACTTGGAAGGATGCGCGAGCGGAAATGATATGTTCCTGAATTCACTTGACAGACTGCATAATCCTTAGTGGCAATGTCAATCGCTTTTACGTCCCGTGCAAATTCCAGTGCAACTCCACTTTCTGTTACACCATCTGAATAAGCAGCCGGGATGAATATTGTTGCTTGAGAGTTTGCAGGAACCGTAACAATCAGGCTGTAATCTCCATCAATGGATAGCTGCCAAGACACCAGTAACTGACCGTACACGGTCTCCATTTCAGCGGAAACCTGCGTGAGCGAACCCACAATATGCGGCTTTACTGTAAATGATTGATACCCTGGAGCTTTAGGTTGAATACCAGCGAGATATTTATAAAACCACTCCACAATCGTGCCGAACATATAATGGTTTTGCGATCGCGACTTCAATTCCCATTCTTCCATAAGCGTATGAATGCCATTTTCCAGCCAGAATCCCCAGCTCGGATAAGTCCTTTGATCGGCGATAGCATAGGCAATATCGCCGAATCCCAAATCGGTAAGCACAGGCAAAATGTATTTCGTGCCGATGATTCCCGTATTCAGATGCTTATCGCGTACGTTAATGATGTCATGCATTAAATGCTGAACGACCTGATCTTTATCTTCGTTAGGAGTGAGTCCGAATGCAAGCGGAATGAGATTGGAGGCTTGCCGATAACCGGCTTCGATTTCCGTTTCGTAAATTCCTTTATCGCGATTGAAAAAGGTCGCATGAAAGCTCTCCGCAATCTTGTTCGCCACATAGCTGTATTGTTTGACATCCGAATCCGATCCCACGACTTCGGCAATTTGACCTACGGTCTTTAAAATATGGAATACGTAAGCCGCCGCCATCAATCGCGATCCTTCCGGAGGGCTCCAATCTGTACTTCCAGGCGGAACCCAGTCTCCAAGAACGCTATGCGCAGTATAATCCTCATTGAGCTTGGAAATTTCCCAATCCGCATATGCTTTCATAGTGCTATAATGCCGCTCCAATACACTGCGATCTCCATAATGCATATAAAGGTACCATGGAATCAGAACATATACGGAGGTCCAAACCGGCGCATGATCCCATCCCCACGCGGATGCAGGCACGATGAGGGGGATCGCCCCATCCGGCTTTTGGCAATCTTGGATATCTTGCACCCACTTCTCCCAGAAGAGCAATAGGTCAAAGCTATGATTGGCGGTCTCCGCGATTAGATGCGCATCCCCCGTCCAGCCATTCTTTTCATAAACCGGAGTATCGGTAGGTATGCTATGCAGATTATTAAGGATGGTACGATTCGTTGCTTCGTAAATTTGATTTAATAAAGGGTTTGAACTGTTAAATCTCCCTGTAGTTCTAACCGACGAACGTACAATTTTACCGGTGATGCTATCTAAACCCGGAGCTTCTGGCCAATTATCCAACTGCACATAACGAAAACCTTTGTAGCTGAAAGTCGGCTCCCAAACCTCAATTCCATTTCCACATAAAATATAATGATCCGTTTGGCTTTCCGCGTGTACATACGAATTTTCGTTATATACCGTATCGTCGGGATTTAATTTTTCACCATAGCGGAGTTGCAAGGATTGGCCGGCATTGCCTTGAACTCGGAATTCAACCCAGCCAACGATGTTGATGCCGAAATCAACGATATAACGACCTGTATCCGTGTGCCTGATACTTATAGGTTGGACGGTTTCGATGATTTGAATCGGCGGGATGATTTGCGATTGCAGCTTCACCGGAAGCGGCGTTACCAAAGCGGCTTTGGACCAATCGGCATCGTCGTAATCCGTGGATGTCCAACCCGATTTTTCAAGCCTTGCATCGTATACTTCTCCGCTGTACAACGAATTTTTCAATCTCGGCCCGGATGCCGTACGCCAAGTTTCATCGCTTGCAACCCACTGGCTTGTCCCGTCCTCAAATGTGATATTCACCTGGATAAGCAATTTCGGCTCGCTATTCCAAGAGGCTTGCTCCCAATTCCACACATTCTTGGTTTGGATGGAGTAAAAGCCTCGCCCCAGCTCAACGCCTATGCAATTGATCCCTTTGCTCAGGTTAGTTGTAATATCATGAGTTACATAAAACGCGCGTCGATCATAATTCGTAAACCCCGGGTCCAATACGTTGTTGCCGATTTTTGCCCCGTTAATCCATAATTCATAATAACCGAGTCCGCAAATGTAGGCTCTGGCGTTCGCAATTCGCTTATCCAATTGGACTGTTGTTCGCAATAAAGGCGCAGCAGCTTCGGTATCCGATGGAACCGTAGTCCCGCCAATCCATTTTCCCTGCCAGTCTGTCTCTTGCAATAGCCCCATTTCCCACCAAGTCGGTTCACTCCAATCGCTTGGGGAATCGGTTTGTTCCCAAACTCTTACCTTCCAATAGTAACGCTGTCCGGATGTTAGGCCTTTACCTGCATACCGAATAGCGTGAGATTGATCGGAAAGGATAGGCCCTGTATTCCAAACCTCGCCATCATGAGCCGAGAGGGCTTCTAGATTGGAGGAAACAAGGATTTGATAGGATTTTTGTTTCGTGCCTCGGGTATCGGATTCCAACCGCCAGCTTAATCTTGGCTCCAAAGTGTCTATGCCAATAGGCGTAACCGTATACTCCGTTTTCAGTCCTGTAATCTTCAATTGGGTTACCTCCTGTTAAATGGTTGGTTTTTCTCTCATTATACCTTTCCGGGCTGGACAAAAAAGAGGTGAATCTGCCAATATAGAGGGTAATCCTGACACAGAAAGGGGCTCTTATGGTTAGAAAAGCGATTGAGATTACGCCAGCTCATATTTACTTCGACGAAGAATTGCCTTACAACGTGAGTCGCATTTCCGAATCTTACTCTTTGCAACTGCACGAACACGAGTTTACGGAGATTTGTTATGTCGCTGAGGGGAATGGAGTTCATTATATCGGTGATGAAACTCTTAGAGTGAGCCCTGGAGATCTGTTTATTTTGCCTCTGGGCACTTCGCATGTGTTCCGTCCCCGGTCAACCGATCCTGAGTATCCCCTTGTTGTTTACAACTTTATCTTCATGGCCGATCGTGTTGCAGAAGCGTTGCAGCGATTTCCAGGGCTTGACTCATTGTCGACTGCGCTTTACTTACTTAACCTTGTCCCCGGTCAACCTGACTGGAAACGAATCCGGGATACCTCCGGTGCGTTCCGCACGCTGCTGGTTCATGCCTATCAGGAATTCCGCCTGCGAAAGATCGGTTTTGTACCGCGTATGCATAGCTTATTTATCGCTCTCGCAACGGAGTTGGAGCGGCATCTTACCGAATTGGAGAGCGATGTCCCGGCGAAAACGGAGAGAATACTTGGCACGGCAATTTTACTCATTCGCAACCATTTTGCCGGCCCGATTACAGCTGGTCAAGTCGCAATCGCGACCGGACTGAGCGAGCGGCATTTCCATCGATTGTTCACCAAAGAGATGGGTTTTACCTTCACTCAGTACGTTCAGAACCTGCGTATTGAGCTCAGTTGCGAGCTTCTGAGAACGACTCGTCTATCCGTTTCCGAAATTGCGGAAGCTACCGGTTACCAGGACAAAGGTTTCTTTGTCAAACTGTTCAAGAAGAGAACAGGCCATACTCCCCGTTCGTATCGAAACGGGTAAACTGGACTTATGTGATATGGAAACAAGAAGCTTGAGAAGTCAGGCTTCTTTTTTTTGCAAAATATTGGAGGTTGGTTATTATGATGGCAATTGGTTTGTTAATTATTCGTGTAATCAATGGATGGAATCCATCGGATTGAAGCCGGGGGCGGCAATGGCGATATTGGCCGGATTGAAAAATAATACTATTGATAAAGTTTAATGCATTTGATATATTTATAATGACAAATATATTAATTAAGGTGTGCGGGTAATTGTACCTTTTCATTCAATTAATCTCTCCGATTCAATCCTTGCAGCCTGCTGCGGGGAGATTTCATTCTTTACTTAATACAAGCCACTGATCCTTGCAATAGATCTGGAAATTATTATTTTTGGAGGTGGCGATATGGAAAAAATACTTGCAGTTTCTTTTCCACCAATTACTTCTTATTCTCATCATGCAACTTGTTTGTCAATAATTTCGTGTAACGATAAATATTTACCTTGGTTCTTTAGTAACTACATTCAATTGATAGCGAGTGCAGATTTGGACCTACCTACAAGTTTGGATTTTTATGTCGGAACGGCACCTTGGCTAGCTATAAATTCATACTCTTTATTAAATTGTCCTTTTCTTATTAGGGAAACATTACCAAGAAATATTAATGATAGAAAGGATATTGTAGATATTTTTATAGATTGTATTGATAATGGTTTCTATATTTATACTGAAGTTGAGGGTTTCTATATTAAACCTTATGCAGCTTATCAATCGTTTGAGTTCATGCATCCAATCTTTATTTATGGATATAATAAAGAAAAAAAATTTTTTTATACTGCGGATTTTTTTGTTAACGGAATATTCAAATTCGAGAAATGTTCTTTTGAAGATATTAAAAAGGGATATGAAGAAATACCAGGATATAATTGGGGAATCGAACTGTACAAATATAATGGAGATGTAGAGGTCGCATTAAATAAAGAGCTTATTATAGGGTCATTGGAAGATTATTTGCATTCTAAGCGTAGTTCTCCTCGATATAGATGCGATCTAACTTTCGGCCTATTGGAAGAAAAGATATATGGTGTTGACACTCTGAAACGTATTCAAACCGAAATACAAATGCAAAAAGAAGGAGAATATATTATAGATTATAGAGTGCTGCCAGTGTTGCTTGATCATAAAAAGTTCATGAGGATTATGATTCAGAACTTGATGCAGCAAAAAATAATTCAACAATGCACATCTCTAAGTGACACTTTTTTAGGAATTGAGGATAAAGTCACAGTGGTTAGAAATATGTACTTAAGGTATTTTATAACGAAAAACAAGTTGTTATTGAATGAAATAGAAAGTAGATTTTCTACATTTGTGGGCATGGAAGAATCGGCTATGGAAAGTCTCATAAAACAACTATTGAAGTAGATTTCGCACTCTTCCCTGCATGCCCGCCCACTCATAACGAGGCGGGCGGCGTCACGCCTAATTGCTGAAACAGTTCTCGTTGCGGGTTAGTGATCTCACCGATTCGAAGATCACGACCGGGTCGGACAGAACATTCCGGATCAATGCGAAATAGCCACAGTTTTTCTTAGCCTCGTCAATCGCCGCTTGCTTCGCCACCACTGTACTCCCTCTTACCGTTGTTTCGTGAACCTGGAAGTATTTCTCATATCGTTTTCGCGTGCCTAACCGCTGTTCATCCTCGGCCGCTTTCTCGACATTGTACTACAGATGGAGATATTGCCTTCTCTCTGATTAGATGGTGTCGCCTTTATAAGGACGTTCCAACGAATACCTTCCAAAACGTGGATATATAATGGATGGTAGAGGGATTACTTACAAAAATACTCAAGTGAGCCCTGGGCAATCAGTAATTAACCGCGTCACGGCCGGTCCTATGGACCTTAAGGTGTGGGGCGTCGTGAATACAAGCTCGTTTTCAGAAACCGGTGTAATGATAATACAATTATTCAGGAGGTACATTAAGGAATGAAAGAACATCATCAGGCAGCAATCAACAACTTAATTAGTTATTTAAGGGACAAAGAGGAATTTTTAGCGATAATTCTAGCTGGTTCAATTGCTAAAGGTACTGCAAAAGATAGTTCAGATATAGATGTTTATCTCGTTGTGAAAGATGAAGAATTTGTAATAAGATTAAAGGAAAATAATCTATTTTTTTTCAACGATGAAATATGTGGATACTCGGGCGGCTATATTGATGGAAAGATAATAAATATAGATTTCTTGAAACAAGCAGTTAATAGAGGCAGTGAACCTACGAGAGCATCTTTTATCGGTTCTACGGTTGTATTTTCTAGAATATCAGGCTTTGAAGAAATTATAGCTCAAATTCCAATATACCCCGAGAAGAATAGAACGAAGAACTTAACTGATTTTTATGCGCAAGTCTTGTTATACGGCAAATATTTTGCAATCCAAGCATTGGAACAAGGTAACAATTATTTGTTAAACCATTCTATAAGTAATTTAGTTTTGTTTGCTTCTAGAATGATTTTAGCACATAACCGAATCTTGTTTCCTTGCCATAAATCATTAATGAAATTTGTAGAAAAAGCAGCCGACAAACCCGCTAACTATATCCAAATGGCAAATGAAATGATGATTAACCCGACTAAAGAAAAAGTACTAGAATTTGTTGAGGTGATTTCTTCATTTCAAGAATGGGGTCTAACTTTTGGTCAGGCAGTAAGTATTTTTGTAGAGAATAATGAATGGAATTGGATAAATCAAGACCCTCCTTTGCAAGATCGATAGACGGGCATCGACTGCGTGCGTTAGAGACTGCAAGCTGGCAGGATCCCTTCTACAAAAGCGTGAATATGACGCCTTATGTGCAAGCGGGAGAAAATTTGATCAAGCTGCATAATTAGAACAACTCCCCGCAAAAGCCCCTGCGATGCACGAATTGATCGAATAATTAGAACAACTCCCCACCACAAACCCCAACCACCAACGAAATACTCGAATATTTAGAACAACTCCTCGCCGTAACCCCAACTCCGCCTCAAGCTTATTAAAGGCTCTTCCACATCTATTTCCATAGCCGGAATTCCCTTTCAGGGTAAGTTTTGTTTGCTAGCGATCGACGAGTGTATGGGTCAGTCGTAGTTATTTTACGCAGTTACGAAAAACCTATTGACAGACAAACATCCTAATGTTAGGATAAATTTATCTTAGAACTAGGAATTATATTTTTAGGATAAAGTGAATTAAACAAAAAAGATGGAGGTTGGTTATTATGATGGCATTTGGTTTGTTAATTATTCGTGTAGTCATCGGTTTACTGTTCGTCGGTCATGGAGCTCAGAAGTTGTTCGGGGTGTTCGGCGGGTATGGTCCCAAAGGTACCGGAGGATTTATGGAATCCATCGGATTGAAGCCGGGGGTGGCAATGGCGATATTGGCCGGATTGATGGAGTTGGTCGGTGGTGCGCTGTTTACGATCGGTTTCTTGACACCTCTAGCCGCGATACTTATCGCACTGACGATGCTGGGTGCCATTGTGAAAGTGCATGCCCCTAACGGACTTTGGTCAACTGCTAATGGTTACGAGTATCCGCTCGTCTTGCTGGTCGTCGTCATCGGCGTAGCCTTTATTGGTGCAGGTGACTACTCCATTGACGCAGTTCTCAATTTTTAATTAAAGGCAGTTCTCAATTATTAATTAAAGGCAGTTCGCAATTATTAATTAAAAGGCAGTTCAACAAATTTGAATATAGGAGCGTTACAAATGACAACAAAAAGCTACATGAAAGCTGCAAGGATACATCAATATGGCGGACCCGAAGTGATCCGATACGAAGACGCGCCCATTCCTGAAGTAGGCGATGATGAAGTGCTCATTAAGGTCTCGGCTACATCGTTCAATCCGTTCGATGCCAAATTAAGATCCGGCGCATTTAAAGCATTTTTGCCAATCGAACTTCCTTTTACCCTAGGCGTAAACGTATCCGGTATTATTGAAAAGAAAGGTGAATCGGTTAACACGTTTCGGGTAGGCGATAAAGTTTATGGTTTTATCGATGTGACGAAGAATGGCGCGGCCGCGGAGTATGTAGTTAGTAAAGCCGTCGACATAGCCCATGCGCCCAAAAACTTTGACTTGCACGAAGCGGGAGTTGTTCCAAACGTAGCCTTGACGGCTTGGCAAGCATTGTTCGACTATGGCAAGCTACAGCCGGGTCAACGCGTACTCATTACTGCCGCTTCAGGGGGTGTGGGAACTTTAGCGGTTCAACTGGCGAAATGGAAAGGCGCTTACGTGATCGGTACGGCTTCCAAGAAAAAGTTCTCCACTCTGGAACAGCTCGGAATCGATGAAATTATTGATTACAATAGTCAGCCCATAGTGGAGTCTTTAAACGGAAAGGTAGATGTGATCTTCAATCTATCTCCCGTAGGTCAATCGGAATTAAACAAGCTTTTATATACGCTTAATGAAGGCGGTATTTTCATATCCACTACAACGCCGGTGGATGAGAACCTTGCTAAAGAACTGGGCGTTAAGGCGGTTAGAATAAACTCGCAACGCAATTCGGCGCAATTAGCCGAGATAGCCGCATTACTCGATGCAGGACTGCTGAAACCGGATATTACGGAAAGAATTGGTCTAAGCGAGCTGGCCGAAGTTCATCGAAAATTCGAAAACGGGGAAATTAGCGGGAGAGTATTAATTACAGTTGAAGGTGAGGAATTCAAATGAACGTACAAATCATCCACCCACAGGATCAAGGGAAAGGCGAATTCGATGGCGGCAAAATACAGGAGCAGAAACCGATAGGGTTCCCGGGGGAAGGATCGGCCATTATAAGACTTGGTCCGCTGTTTTATTGGGCATGGGCTCACGCGGAAACGAAGTCTGGCCTTGGGCTTCATCCGCACCAAGGCTTCGAGATTATGACGTATGGAATAGCAGGCCAAGGTGTTCACAAGGATACTCTCGGCTCCGAAAGCATTCTAGGCGCGGGAGATATCCAACTTATGCAGACAGGTTCCGGAGTGTCGCATTCCGAAGGTATTGAGGCTGGATTTGAAGGGTTTCAAATCTGGTTTGAGCCTTACTTGAATGAAGCCGTGAAACGAGTGCCCACCTATTCTTTATTTAAGCACGAACAATTTCCGGTTGTTAAGCAGGATGGGGTCGAGATGAAAACGATTTTGGGTGATGATTCGCCCATTCACTTAGTTACGGATGCGCAAATGATCGATTTGAAAGTTGATGATGGGTCATCGTACACCTATCGATTATTGCCGAATCGCTTTCTTGCCGGATTGGCGATAAGGGGAGGCGGGTCGTTCTCTTCACTCGGTAAGGAAGCTACTTCATTTGAACATAAAGATTTTCTGGTGTTTCAATCCGAGGATGAGGATGAAATCGTCTTTCAAGCAAATGGAGAAAATTTGCGAATTGTTCTCATTGATATTCCTGAAAAAGTCGATTATCCTTTGTATCAGAAACGCAGATAAGGAGACGGGCTGATGGCAAACAGCGAAAATAGTCGTCAGGAGCTTGATTTAAGACTTTTTCGTGTGATGAGGAACATGTCGAAAGTCGTTTTCAAGAACATTGAAGATGACGTTATCGAGTATGGACTGGATACGGAAACTTTTCAAATCCTTGAACTCGTGTTTAGCAAAGGTCCCCAACCTATTCAAAAAATTAGCGAAAAGCTTTCAATACCAAGCGGAAGTATCACCTATGTGGTAGATAAGCTTGAAAAAAAGGGCTATGTTCAGCGAATTCCGATTCCTGGAGACCGACGTAAAACGAATGTGACTTTAACCGAAGAAGGGCAAGCTTATTTTGATGATATTTTTCCAAGACATGTAAACACCATATCCAACAATCTTTCCTTCGTGTCGGATGAGGAGAAACAATTATTAATTACTTTACTGAAGAAAATCGGTTACGGTGCAAAGGATATTCAAAGTTAACGACATAAGCCTCTCATTCCGTTGATTCAACAGGATGGGAGGTTTTGTGCGTAAATCGTAAATTGCACTTTCCGTAATGCGCTTGCGTAAATAAAAAATAGATGTATAATAAAATTACTGATTGATGAATCAATAATGAATCAGCCAAAATGAGGAGCAAGCCAATGGATAAAATTACGCCGAAAGCGGCAAGCCGCAAAGAAGACATCATTTCCGCCGCGATCACGGTATTCGCCGATCTCGGATATTATCGGGCCACGACGGCGCAAGTCGCCGCACAGGCTAACATTTCCCAGCCATACGTATATCGCTTCTATAATACGAAAGAGGCTTTATTGCTTGCTGCCTTGGAGAGATCTTGGGATCGTATATTGCAAGCGTTTAGTTCGGTTCGGGAGAAGGTGAAACCGGAAGATATGGAAACCGCATTTACCGAAGCCTATAAGAATGTATTGCGGAATTTCCAGTCCGAGATTTTGCTGCAAATGCAAGCCCAGACGATCCAGGATCCCGAGATCCGGAAAGCGATGCAGTCCGGCATGAAACGAATCCGCGATTATGTTTTAAGTTCCTTTCAACAATCCGGCTATCCCGAGCCCGAGGAGCGAACGACGATATTTCTGGCCAAGGGAATGCTATGCAATATTGCACTGGCTATAGATATGGATGAGCTGATGCCGAACCATCTATGATTTTATTAAGAAGCGGAGCTGTTGCCATCAGGTCCGGGCCAGCGCTGCTAGGCTCACTGCCAATAAATAAATATCCATGCAATGGTCTTATTCAAATCGAGCGGATGCCGTACGATTATGCTCCCCCAGAGTGCCGCTCCTATAGTCGTAATACCGATAAAGAGCGCTTTCTCTTTATTGTTTGAATTATTTTTTCTCAATAAGCTTATTCCGCCGATTAGAAACAGAACGTACAAGAGAATCAAACCGATCATGTCGCCGTTTCCCTTTCTTGTGATTGCCCTTTCTTCCTGAGCCATGCGCTCACAATGAGAATGACCGGAATTACGATAGCGTACAACGTGTAGTAATTGAATAAGTATTTGTTGATCCAATCGACGTTCTCGACGATGTTTTCGAAGAATAGGGAGTAAGCGGATATAATCCAAACTAGGGGATAGGCAACTACGGCGCGCTCTTTAACTTGGAATAGCTGGCAGATGGCCAATACAGCGCAATAAAACAGCAAACTTAATTTTAGGCAGACGATAAGAAGGATATTGACGGAAATAAGCGATTCCAGATGCTCGACGAAGTTCGTAAATTGCATTTCGCGAAAAATAATAAATACGGGATAGATAAGATGGGATGCGCGCTCTACTCCTAGAATGCCGATCGTAAAAAATACGGTTATGACTAGGAGGATCCCCCCGATGAAAATCCCCGACAGAAATGAGAATTTAATTCGACGCACGGCAAATGGAAATAACATCATGAAGGCTATGGCTTCCATATAGGGAAACGCGAGGGCATACTTTGTATGCAAGAAGGTATCCCAAGGGTGAAAGGGTGAAGGGTTAGCGAAGTTCCGCCAATCCCATTCTTTGACCATGACCGAGATGGGAATCCAGAACGCCAATGTAAGGTATGGCGCCAATAACTCGCAAACCATGGCGATCGATTCGATTCCTTTCACGACGGCATAAGCGCAGACGAGCAAAATCATAATATTGAAGATCGATACAGGTGTTCGAGGCATCAGGTTAATGCGCATGAAATCACTCAAGTTGCGCGTAACCCAAGATGCGATTTGGATGAAGAAGAGAATATACAGGAGAGAGACCAAACCGCCGGCCCATTTACCCAGCGCCTGCACCGCAATCTGGACAATGCTTAATCCCGGAAACCGGGTGGACAAGTAGAGCCAGAATCCGGCCAATACCAATCCGTATAGCAACGCCCACACGAGAACAAGCCAACCGTATTGTTTGGCATCGTTAGTAAGACTCCCCGGCAACAAAATAAACGTGGTTCCGACGACGTAAAACATGGCAAGAAGAAAAAACTGCCAACCACTCAATCGAGCGTTCTCCATCCGAAAGCTTCCTCTATTCTAAATGGTATGGCGTACTGGTGTTGCCGATCGCTGTCATCCTAGAGTTGATATGTATATTGACCTTGGTTTGGCGCCACGTCATTTCATTGCCTCCATTGTCCTGTATGCCTAATAGATCCCAGCCTTTCTCCTTACCCATCCTCTCAAAGGATTCTATCCTCTCCTCCAATCTTTGGTTAAATGATGTTTCGATCTGACGAAGATTCTGTACGGTCATCTTGCTTTTTTGTTGATTGTTCAATATGCGCAGATCGGCTTTTATGTTCAATGCGAATAGAGAAGTGTGCTTATCCTTTTCCCACTTACGTTTTACTCTTACGTTCTGCGCTTCGACATCCACGTAATCCCCATTGATTTTCACGGTTTCCGTATACTTCATGAGTTTCTTATTCAACACCAAGTACAGAGTTTTCGATGTCTCATCTATACGGCCTACCATACGGGCATGGATGAATACGGCTCCATCGCCGAATTTCATCCCGTTCTTGCTTACATCGATTTCCTCCAATCTATTGGTTGTGGAAGACGGATTCTCCCCGGCGTAATGAACGATAGGAACAACCGTCGGCGTATGAAGATGTAATTCTTTGGCCATTTCTTTAATCCGGATGGGAAACGTGCCCATGCTAAAAGACGGTTTAACAAGATTCGTCAAGGAGCGGATAAACCTTCCCGGCACTCTGTCCAAAGGCGTAAAGCTGTTCATGATCGTGTTCATGGGGCTATCCGAAATATATAAAACCACATTGGCCCGACGTTCCGGGTTAAGCTCGATAAAATTAATGAAATCTAATATCCCTTGCCGGGCATAACGCTCTGAGATGATGTAGCTCTGCAGATGAGCCGTAAAAAACTTTCTGGGCATAACTCTGCTTGTTCTATCCGTGAATCTTCCGAGGCTAAAATCTTTGAAATTATAAGTATATACGGCAGCTCTCGCCGAGGAGCCTTGTCTGGTTGAAAGACCCGTCGGATTGATCACTTGGTAATAAGCCGTATATTCTCCCGTCTCCGGATTTTTATCGACCCCGGCTAGACTAACGATCGCGAGCGCATTGATTTCTTTCATATCCCAGCATCCCGTACAGAATACCAGAAGAATTAGACCTATTAGGAAAGCTTTCATCATGACGCACCTTCTTATTTGTTTGCCATTCGTTTATTCGGGAATCGCTTCATCATAAACCGGGGAACCCGAACCAGAGTGTCCTTCCAGTCCGAGAGGACAACCGGTGCGAACGGTGTGAGATACTTCACGCCGAACGAGCGTAAAGAAACGAGATGCACCAATAGGAAAAATACGCCGCACATGAGACCGAACAAACCCATTAGTCCCGCTAGCAACATAAAAGCGAATTGAATGATTCTTTGGGCAATGCCGAAGCTGTAGTTAGGGGAAACGAAGTTTGAAATGGCCGTGAGAGAGACGACGATAACCATGGCGGCCGAGACGAGCCCCGCTTCCACCGCCGCTTGGCCCAATACAACCGCTCCTACGATGGATATGGACTGCCCGGCGATTCGCGGCATGCGTAAGCCCGCTTCCCGTAAGATCTCGAAGGTAACCGTCATGATCGCAGCTTCGATAAAAGCAGGGAAGGGTACTTCTTCTCGCTGCGCAGCCAAACTGATTAAGAGAGAAGTAGGGAGTAATTCCTGGTGATAGCTTACGATCGCGATATAGAGAGCCGGTACGAATATGGATAACATAAAGGCGAGCATTCGCAGCCATCGCGAGAGCGTGGCGATATCCGCCCGCTGATAATAGTCTTCCGGAGAATTGAACAGTTCAAATAAAGTAATTGGACCGAAAAGAACGATCGGGGTACCGTCCGTCATGACTCCGATTTGACCTTCGACAAGCTTGGCAACGACGGAATCCGGACGTTCGGTACTGATCAATTGGGGAAACGGCGAGAGAGCGGTGTCTTGAATCCATTCTTCAATATAAGAGCTCTCCAGAATGCTGTCCGTATGAATGGACTTTAGACGACGACGAAATTCATCCACAACCGGCGCCGAAGCGATATTGTCTATATAGGTCAAATAAACCTTGGTCTTCGTTTCCGTCCCGATAACGAGCGGTTCGAACACCAGATGCTCCGATTTCAACCGTTTGCGGATCAAGGAGACGTTCCTCGCGATATCCTCGACTAAACCTTCCCTTGGACCGCGAATGGAGGCTTCCGTCGTAGGTTCGGATACGCTGCGATTTTGCCCTTTGGATACGTCGTAGCAAAGATAGAAATCTCCAACTGAAGGAATAAGAAGACAATGACCTTCAAGCAGATTACGAATGCCTTCCGAGGTTTCCGAACCTTCCTTCGATTGCGCTTTGGGGATTAAGGATTTAAGCCAACCCATGGGATCGTGCGAGGCTTCTTCGTCCTGACTTCGCTCCATAATAGGCTTTAACATGAATTCATCGATCTGTTCCGTGGATACGATCGTCGAGATATAAATGCAAGAAAAGCGTAAACCAGGATTGATCTCGAATTCATGGCACACAAAGTCCGGCGATTGTCCTAGCCGTTCCGTGATTTCATCGACGATACGTTTGCCTGTGCCTTTTTTGAGTTTCAGTATGAAGCCCTCCCATCTTAAGGATTGCCTTATCATTATCCATTTTAGGAAATATTATGTGGTAAACAGCCAGGCAAGGCTGAAGTTACCTTGAATATCGTCAGCTTAACGCGGAAAGTAAAAAAAGTGCATGGAAAATAGTAGCAGGAGTAGAATGCCTCTGTAACCATGATTTTCTATAATGAAAAAGGAAGACCGGATTGCATTAAAAAAGGGGGAGGCGAAGAAACGAAATAAAGCTGTTTGTGAAAGCGTATTCAAATCAAAAGGAGATGGTAATCGATGAAGAAGTTCATATCGGCCTTGTTGATGAGCGCACTTCTATTAAGCAGCGCAGGCGTAAGTTTGTTTTCGTTTGTCGCGAAGACGCATGCCGCGTACACTCCGAATATTAACCCGAGTCCCTCGATCCCTCAGGACGATGTTGTGGTCTTTACCGAGAACGTAGTGGATTTCGGCGCGGTGCCGAACAATACGGCGGTGGACAACACAACGGCGTTCCAGAACGCGATCGACGAAGCTTATAACAACGGGGGCGGTATCGTATACGTTCCCGCAGGGAAGTGGACGTTAAGCGGAACGCTGGTGCTGAAAAGAAAGGTTACTCTCCGCGGCGAGTGGCGCAACCCGGATATCGCGGGGAACGAACCGGCTTTAGGCACGATTTTGTCCACGACGGCTAACCAGAACAACCCGGGCGGAGCGCCGTTCATCAAGGTCGCTTCCAATGCCGGAGTCAAAAATCTAAGCATTTGGTACCCTAATCAAAGTTTCTCCAGCCCGTCGGCTTATCCGTACACGATCTCGGAAGGGATATTCGATGCCGAGGACACTCGCCATCACGGCTTCTTCGTCGTAAACGTAACGCTGTACAATTCTTATAAAGGGATCGAAACGGGACCGGGTTTAGAACAGTCACAGGAACCCCTCATTAAAAACGTCATGATGACGGCTTTGAATACCGGCGTGCACCAGACGAACGATTGGAACTTCGGCAATACCGAGAGCGTGCATATTTCCTCCAAGTACTGGATGAACTCGGCGTTAACCGGATCGCCTTCTACACCTGCCGACCAAAGTACCCTGATCAGCTATTTGCGCTCCAACGTGACGGGAGTTCTGCTTGATGGTCATATGGACGGGTTGAACTTGTACGATATTCGGGTCGAGGACGCGAATATTGGCCTTGACGTCTCGGTTCGGTGGTCGCACATCACGAACGTGACCTTGAATAACGTGAATACGGGTGCCTATTATCACGTAGGAGATGGGAACGCCACCGGAAATTCCTTGGTCGGAGGGACGATCAACGTACTGCCGGGCACGAATACAAGCGGAATTAAAATGACGAATTACGGTCCCGTGCTCATTCAGGGGATTACGATAGGCGGAACGCCGACGAACGGCGTTAACTTCGATTCGAACGCCGCTACGTTGAATTTAATGAAGATGACCTTTACTAATTGGACGGACTATGCGGTTAAGGTCAATCAGGGCAGCGCCTTGATCCATGCCTCGGCTTTTAACAAGAATGCTCCGCATCTGCTCTTGAACAGCTCGGTGAAGGCGGCTTCCATTCTCGGAAATACGTTTGTCGGCACTCCTGCGATCTCTTACACTCCTTCGGCGCAAATCAAGATCGATCATACGAGCCTGGGCATACCGAGTTTACCTTCGATCACTGCGAGTTATAGCTTGATGACCGAGAGAAAACCGGCAAATCCGGCGAACTTCTACAATATTACGACTTATGGCGCGGTTAGCGGAACCTCCAATCCGTCGACGGACAATACTACGGCGATTCAGAACGCCTTGAACGCGGCTTCTGCCGCGGGCGGCGGAACCGTATTTATTCCCGCGGGATATTGGATGGTAAAGGGACAGCTTACCGTTCCTACCGGCGTAGAGCTGAGAGGGGTGGCCGAAGCGACTTCCATGGGAGATAACCGGGGATCGACGTTATTCTCCTACGCCAACGCAGGCAATCCAGGAGGCGCGCCTTTTATCACCATGAACGCATCGAGCGGCTTAAGAGGAATCAATGTCTATTATCCGGACATGGGAACGAGCCGTACGACGCAATATCCGTATACGATCAAAGGCAATGGCAACGGAATTTGGATCCGGGATATTCGGATGGTGAATTCCTGGAACGGCATCGATTTCGCGACGGTTCGTTCAGACAACTTCGAGTTCTCGGGCATATCGGGGAATGTCAGAAACACGGCTATATTCGTAAGCAAAGGCTCAACAGGCGGCAAAATGGAAAACCTGATGCAGGCTTGGACGGGCGAAGGAGCAGAGAGCGCGGCGCTTGCATTCCCGAACAACACCTATCGCAACAATCTGTCTTTCGCCAGCACCGCGTTTCCGATTAAGCTTGGCAATACGTCGAATATTACCGGATTGCAGTTGACCGTTTATTTGCCGGATACGTCCGTAGATTCTCAAGCGGCAGGCATCCGATTCGTTAACGACGGGGGACTGACCAACAACTTCACCTGTATCACTTGCCAGACGGATGCTTCTCCGTTCGTAAGAATCGACGATGCGGGAACGCTTAATTTCGTTGATCAAGGCGGAACGCAGTACGGCGGCGTGGCGGCGTCCACCTTCACCGGCACGGCAAATTTCTTCGGACTAAGGCACTCCGATCATGGAACTTATTTTACGGTGAACGGCGGGACGGTTAACCATTATCAAGTGATTATGTCGAAGGAAGCGATTACTGCCCAATTGAATGGCGGAACAGCGAATATTTATGGGTTATTCCTTGGCAACCAAGCTCCTTATACGTCGTTTAACGTCGGCGCGGGAATTACGGCAGCCAAAATCGTGGGCTCCGGAGGCTATGGAGGAATCGGAATAACGAATAGCGCCGGTTCCAACCTAGTTCTAACGAATAATATCGATACGAACTACGCGCCGATAACGGCAACGGCAACCAGCTCCGTCGAAAACGCCGATTGGGGAATCGCGAAGGCTATCGATGGGAATTCAAACAGCGTAAGCGGCGCGATGGGCTGGTCCAGCAACAATAGCCTGACGACGAACCATACGGAATCGATCACTTTGGATTTGGCTTCCGCCAAATCGGTCGGAAGAGTCGATTTGTACCCTCGGAATGACGGCGTAAACACGGGTTATGGATTCCCCGTTAACTTCACGATTCAAGTGTCGACGAATGGAACGACTTGGAGCACGGCGGTTACGAGAACCGGATACGCTCTGCCGGGAAATGCGGTTCAGAGCTTCACGTTCACGCCTCAGGCGGCCCGCTACGTGAAAATCGAAGGGACGAGTTTAAGGACAAATCCGAACGACGGCAATCTGTATCGCATGCAGTTTGCCGAAATTAACCCTTATGCGATTACCGCAGTTTCCTCAACGAGCTCCGTAGAGGATGCCAATTGGGGCAATTCCAGAATGATGGATGGCAACACGAGCAGCATCGGCGGCTCGATGGGCTGGTCGACGGACAGCAACCTCTTCGCGAACCATACGGAATCGGTCACCTTGGACTTGGGTGCTAGCAAATCGATCGGCAATGTCAATTTATATCCACGTAACGACGGCGTCGATACCGGATATGGATTCCCGGTCGATTTCACGATCCAGGTGTCGGCGAACGGAACGACCTGGAGTACGGTGGTTACGAGAACGGGCTACGCGAAACCGGGAATTGCGGTTCAAAGCTTTACGTTCGCCGCCATATCCGCCCGATACGTAAAAATCGAAGGGACGAATTTGCGAACGAATCCGAATGACGGCAACCGATATCGCATGCAGTTTGCGGAAGCTGTCGTTTATTGATTAGAACGACGTATAACCAAGTGGCTGTTAAGGCTTTCCTTAACGGCCACTTGGCATATGCCGATTCCGCGATTTCTGCTAGACTGTGATTATTCACATGGAGAGGGGGAGGAAGCTTGCTGTCCAAACCGATCGCGAACATAGCCAAGACTGCCAGGTATCGCCTTTCGGCTGCATGGGACAAACTGTCCGGCATCAGTCTGTTCTATAAATTTTTCTACGGCATAATCGTCATTGTACTGCTCGTCTTATCCGTGTCCAGTATCGCCTCCTACCTCTATTTTCAGAAAGTGCTGGAAAGGCAATCCCTCGATTCGACGGCCCGTCTCGCCCATAACATCAACATGGGCTTTGCCGATAATCTCGATCAAATCGACCGCATCATCATGTCGATTCACGCGGAGGCCGACAATTACGGGAACGGGCTCAGCATGAGGGAAATTCTGTCTTCCGAAGGGTTCGGGAGCACCTTGGAGCAATACGAGGCTTTGCAGGTGATGCAAGGATTTTTCCAAAGGCTGCTTAACCTAAGAAAAGATTTCAATAGTCTATATATTTACGTGTCCCCGATTAAGCAGTTTTCCTATGCGGCATACGGTTCGAATATTCTCGATTATGATCCGAAGAGCCAGGAGTGGTATCGCCAGACGGTGCAAGCGGACGGGCGAACCGTCATTTTCGCGCCGCACCGTCCCTTTCAACTTACCTATAATCGCGACGTCATCTCGTTTTCCCGAGTGCTTAAAGGGATTAGCAGCGACCGGATGGACGTGGCGGACGGCGTCATCTTGATCGACTTGTCCACTGAAGCGCTTCATCATATTATCGAGAATGCAGGTTTGGATCCAAAGACGGGCGTGCTGTTGCTGGATAAGGCGGGCCAAGTCGTATTTTCCGAATCGGTGATGCTTGCGGGAGGTTTAAACGACCGCGTCATGCGGCAAATCCGGGATAACGGTCCGAGCGGGTCGTTCGTGGCCGATGTGGATGGAGTAAAATATTTGTTGTCTTACAGCACGCTGCAGGTGACCGGGTGGAAGTCCATTACCTTGACGCCTTATACGCAGCTTACCCAGGTGGGCAAAAACCTGCTCGCTTTCGATTTGATCCTCGGGTTGGTGGCGCTCGGTTTGACGGTGATGATCGCTTTCTTGTTTTCGAGGAAAATTTTCAAGCCTATCTTCGAGCTGAAAAGAGGGATGAAGCAAGTTAAGCAGGGGAATTTCGGCGTACGCCTCGCTCCGGCTTCAAGCGATGAACTCGGCCAACTCGCGATTAGCTTCAACAGTATGACGAGTACGATCAAGTCGCTTATCGTGGAAAATTACGAGGAGCAGCTTGCCCGGAAAAACGCGGAATTTAATTACTTGCAATCGCAGATCAATCCGCATTTCATTTACAATACACTCCAAATCATTAGCGGGATGGCTTCGGTCTATAAGGCGCAGGAAATTCATGCGGTAACGAAAAGCTTAGGCAAAATGCTTCGTTACAGTATCGACTTGAAGCGGAGCACCGTTTCATTCCGCGAAGAAATCGATAACGTCATCTGTTATATGGATATCCAGAAGCTCCGGTTTCGCGGCTTTTTCGATTACGAGCTTAACATCGAGGACAGTGTGTATGAACAGACTTCCATCAAGCTTATCCTCCAGCCTATCGTCGAAAATGCAATCGTCCATGGGATCGAACCGAGAGCGGAAGGCGGACGCGTGAGAATAACCGGAAGAATAACGGAAGACCGCGTCATCATTGAAATCATAGATAATGGTGTGGGAATATCCGATGAGCAATGCCGGACACTGATGGAAACGATCGGCAGCCAATCGAAATCGGCGCAGGCGCAAGAAGGCTCGCTCGATATGGGCGTTATTTTGAAAAAAGGAAATTCGATCGGTTTACGGAACATCGACCAGCGAATCAAGATGATATTCGGCGAACAATACGGACTTACGATCGACAGCATAGAAAACGAGTGGACGCGAGTCGTGATGGAAATGCCTATCCGACCGATACATGGGGGATGAAACAATGCTTTTGCGAGTGCTTATCGTGGATGATGAAGAATGGACGCGCATTAGCTTGAGAGAACAGGTCGATTGGAGCGCGCTCGGCATGGAAATCGCAGGGGAAGCCCGCAATGGGGAACTTGCGCTTGAAGCCATTGCCCGAGTGGTTCCCCACATCGTCATTACGGATATTCGAATGCCGGCGATGGACGGATTGAAATTAATGGAACAAACGCGCAAATCTTATCCGAGCGTGCTTTTCATTATGCTTAGCGGCTACTCGGAATTCGAATATGCAAGGCAAGCGGTTATGCTTCAGGCATTCGATTACGTATTGAAGCCGATCGACGAGGAGCAATTGACGGAGACGCTGAGGCGTGCCGCGCTCAAGCTCGACGCGGATAAGTCATTCCGCAACGAATGGGTCGAATTGAATAAGAAAGCGAACGAAGCCGGGCCGCTGACGAAAGAACGGTTGCTTACGCAAGCGGTGTTGGAGGCAGGCGAGGCGCAGCTCTTGGCTGCAGGCTTGCTGGACCGCAACGGACTTTCGCGATTCGGCGATTCGGTCTCGGTGCTCGTTCTTGAAGCGGACAATTTTATAGAGGTGGCCGCAAACAAGTATTTAGGCGATGGCGAGCTCACGAGTTTCGTGCTCGGAAACTTATTGGCAGAGCTGTTCTCAAGCCGCGAAGACGCCGTTTTTTTCCGAAAATACGGGGAGCGCAACGAATTCATCATCCTGCTTTCGGCAGAACAACCGTCGGTTATGTCTAGCATTCTTGCCGCGATGGATCAAGCGGAACGTCTATTGCCCTTTCGACTATCCGGCGGAATCGGCAGAAGTTGCTCCAGTCTGCGCGATTTGCCTTCAAGCTACGTCCAAGCCATCGAAGCTCTTCGCAACGCGAAGCTCGCAGGTTTAGGTTCATTGGTTCTCTTTGACCAATTGGATGTCAGGCGCTCTTATGAGTACCCGGTGGGGAAGGAAAAGGCATTGTTAACTTATATCGAGAACGGTTATAAGGATCAGGCGCAACAGCTTATCGCGGATTTGACCCGGGAGTGGGAGACAAGCCCGGACATTCATCCGTCGAGTATTCGCCATACGGCTCTCGAGCTGACGTTAAGTCTGCGCAAAATCGTCCGGAAGCACCATGCTGAATTGGAGAAGGTGCTTGGCGAGGAGGATCTAGCCGCTTTGATCCGTTATCGGATTCGATCGATTCCGCAAATGAGGGATTGGTTGCTGCAGGCGACGGCATCCGTCATGTCGTTCCTTGAAGACGCGACGAAGATCGGCGCTAAGAAAGCCGTAGGAGATATCGCGAAGTATATGCTAGAGCATTACGGAGAAGAGATTTCGCTGAACGGCGTCGCCGATACTTTCCATCTGAATTCCGCTTATTTATCGCGGATATTCAAGCAGGAGATGGGCCAAACCTTTAACGATTTCTTAAGTCACGTGCGCATGGAAGCTGCCGGCAAGCTATTGGCCGACGAATCGCTCAAGATCCATGACATTGCCCCGATTGTCGGTTACGATAACGTCTCTTATTTCATGAAGAAGTTCAAGGAGCATTTCGGCATCACCCCTTCCGAATACCGGAGAGGTACGAGCGGAAAGTAAAAATAGTGGAACCGAATCAGTCAATTTCGTTGAATGTCTATCCTAATCAGGGACCCTATAATAAAACTTGCAAGAGAGAGCGTGCTTCTAATCATAGGGAGGGTTTTTATTGAACAAGAAATGGGCTTCAATCGGTTTCGTTATCCTTTTGACTATCGGATTGTTGACGGCATGTGGATCGAATTCGAATTCGGATTCGTCCTCTTCTCCATCCGCAAGCGCGGCATCGGATACTCCGGTTGCCTCCGAATCTACCGCGGCATCCGAGTCTCCTGCCGCATCCGAGAGCAAAGCCGCGAATCTAGGTTATCTGACTTGGGCTTATTCGGATCGCACCAGCTCTACGGACGCTTTGATCAAGGATCTGAAGGACAAGTTCAATATTACGATCGACATGCAGAACGTACCGACCGATCAATATGCCACTACTTTAAAAACAAAGTTGGCATCTGCTGACTTGCCTGATTTGGTCATGATTCACGGGTTGGACAAGGCGCTATATTCCAACGGGGAGAAGCTTACGGTCGATGCCTCTCAATTCGCCGACCTGTCGGATTTGAAATCGATTGCCGAATTCCTTCCTTCCGTCATCGAAGACCGGAAGAAGAACAAGGAAGGCAAGCTGTATTACGTGCCGATCTCGACTAACGCTCTCGGCGTCCTGTATAACAAAAAGGTGTTCGCCGACAACGGAATCGCGGTTCCTACGAACATCGACGAATTTATCGCCGCCAGCGAGAAGTTGAAGGCAGCCAAAATTACGCCGATCGCGGCAGGTTACAAAGATGCGTGGACAACTCAGATTATTCCGTTCATCGCCTTCGGTCAGTACGTGAACGGCAAGGACATGAGCACCCGCGAGAAGCTGGCTGACGGCTCGCTTAAATACTCGGACATCAAGGACGACGTTACGAAAGTTTTGAACGTGCAGCAGGATTGGGCGGCTAAAGGGTATTTCCAAGACAACTTCCTCGGCACCGACATTAACGTTGCCAGCCAGATGGTCGCAACGGGCAAAGCGGCGATGCTGATCAACGGAACGTGGCAGCTGGGCGCCATTCAAGGCGCGAACCCGGATGCGGAAATCGGATTTTTCCCGCTTCCGCTAAACGCTGCGGGAGAGAAAACGATCGTTCCGACTTCCGCGGACGAAGGAATACTCATTAACGCGAAGTCGAAAGATTTGGATGCGGCCAAGCAAGCGATGGATTACTACCTGAGCGCGGAAAACCAAACCCGGGTCATCGCCGATTTGAACGGCATTCCGACGAATACGAAAGTGCAAGTAAGCAACCCGTTCGTGAAGGAAGTGCAAGCTTCCATGGCCGCTAATGCCGTACAACCCGATTGGTGGGGCGGCAACGGAAATTACCAACCGCCGGGAACGACTTTCGCCATGGATAAGGAATTGCAGAACCTCGTGGCCAAGGGCATCACGATCGATCAATTCATCAAGGATTATGACACGGCAAATGCGAAAGCCCTTAATAAATAATGACGATTAGAAGGAAGGGGCTGTCCATAAGGTCTGAGAAGACCAGCGGGGCAGCCCCTGAATCTTTGAAATGCGACTCGTGCTTCTTATGCACCTAGTCTGGCTCGATGAAGGCACTATTTTGGCCTTGAACTTATACGACTTATGAAATAGCCCCTGCCATTTTGGGTGGAAAGGACAACACGGCATGGAGAGAAAACGAAGGAAACTCAAGGCAGAACTGAAGTGGGCATCCTTTCTGGTTCCTGCATTAATGTTTTACTTGGCGTTTTATTTGCTTCCGACGCTAAGCTCCGGCTATTATTCCTTGACGGATTGGGACGGAGTGAAGAGCCGTTTCATCGGATTGGACAATTATAGAGAGATGCTGAATGACCGGATGATCGTGGCCTCCTTCCGCAATACGCTGCTCTATACGGTAGGAATTACCGTCCTTCAGAACGGAATCGGCTTGCTTGCGGCATTGCTTCTCGTCCGTAAGTTCAGAGGCGTAAACGCGATGCGGACGATGATTTTCATGCCTTACATTTTCAGTACCTTGCTGATCGGTTACGTATGGGGATTTATTCTCGAGCCGAACATCGGAATCGTCAATAACGTTTTGGACGCGTTACATCTCGGGGAGCTTAAGCAAGGATGGCTCAGCGAACCCAGCCTTGCCCGTTGGATGATCGTTCTCGTGACGGTATGGCAGTGCCTCGGTTATTCCATGGTCATCTTTATCGCCGGACTGCAAGGGATTCCGAAAGATTTGTATGAATGCGGAGATTTGGACGGTGCGATCGGATGGCGAAGGTTCTGGAATATTACCTTTCCGCTTATCGCTCCGGCCTTCACGATAAACGTAATTCTTTGCCTGATCGGCGACTTGCAGCTCTTTAACCAGATCTTCGCGTTAACCGGGGGCGGTCCGGGATATTCGACCGAGTCGATTGCCACGATGATCTATCATCTCGGGTTCGGAAACGGCGTTCGCTGGGGTTACGGCTCGGCGTTGTCGGTGACATTGTTCGTGAGCATCCTTGCGTTAACGACCGTTATGGTCACTTTTCTTCGCAGAAGAGAGGTGGAGCTATAATGTTAACCCGCGTATCGCCTCTTGGCGGCTATATCGGCAAGTTGCTTTTATGGTGCAGTTGCATTCTGTTCATCTACCCAATCCTCCTCGTATTCCTATCGTCGGTCAAAACCAAAAGCGAACTGGCTCTTCGCCCGTTCGGCTTTCCCGAACATTGGACGACGGAATCGTTCGCAAAGGCGCTGCGTACGATGAACTATGGCCGATCGCTGCTGAATACGTCTTTGATCGCTTTCGTGTCCGTCGCTTGCGTAGTTATTATGGCTTCTATGGCCGCTTACGCGATTTCCCGTAAAAATAACCGGTTGTACAACGGGGTGTATTTGCTCTTCATCGCGGGAATGATCGTTCCGTTCCAGATGGCCATGATCCCGCTGTACAAAGTGTTGACGGCGCTTGATCTGATCAATACGTATCAAGGCGTTATCTTCATTTATCTCGGCTCGCTAACCCCGTTCTCGGTATTCGTGCTGAGCGGCTTCGTCAAAGGGGTGCCGAAGGAGCTGGAAGAAGCGGCCAGCATTGACGGAAGCGGCGTGTATTCCACGTTCTTCCGCATTGTTCTCCCCTTGCTGAAGCCGGCTATGACGACGATCATCGTCTTGAATTTATTCACGGTTTGGAATGACTTTCTTATGCCGATGCTTTACTTGTCGGACAGCAAGAAGGCGACGATCACGGTAAAATTATCCGCTTTCCAAGGAATGTACTTCAACGATTGGTCATTGATCTTCGCGGGGGTGTGCTTGATCGTAACGCCTATGCTGATCGTATATTTGTTCGCCCAGAGATACATCATTAGCGGTATTACGGCGGGTGCGATAAAAGGGTAACCCGCAAAAAACAAATCCCCCTCTGCTTAGCCTTCTTGGCTAGCTAAGGGGGATTGTTTTATTAAAAATCGATGTTGTCCGGATCCGGGCCGACCCGACGCAGAATGACTTGGGCAACCGATTTACCATGTTTATCCGCAATTTCTTTGAGCACCGGATTGTCTAACAATTGACCTTGCATTAACGGGAAATAAGGATGAAATTCAACTTGGTGCTGGAGGATATTATTCTTAATAACCTTTCGCCTGTAGAGAAATAGGCTGAGCTCTAACGTAATAGAGCTAGAAAGAGGCTATCTCAGAAGGTCTAAAAGACTTGGGGAATAGCCTCATTCCATTTTAAAAGAAAACCTGTGGAAATTGTATAAAGGAGATGGGGAAAAGCCAAATACGCCGTCCGGCCGATTTGTTAAGTTGGAGAAGTAAAAGATTGTAATTCCGACCGGAGGCGACTTTACATGACAGTAAATCATTATGACTTCAAGAAACCGTTCCAGCAGCCGTCCGCCGAATTTCGTCCGGCGCCCTTGTGGGTATGGAACGATGAGATGAATCCTGACCAAATCCGTAAGCAGCTTCAGAATTTCGCCGGGCATGGCTTCGGAGGGGCGTTCGTCCATCCCCGTCCGGGGCTAATTACTGAATATTTGTCCGACGAGTGGTTCGAACTGTGGGGAGAAGCGCTCAAGGAAGCGGAGCGGCTCGGAATGAAGCTATACATTTACGACGAGAACTCCTACCCTTCGGGATTCGCGGGAGGCCACGTTCCATCGGAACTGCCGGATTGTCTGGCTAACTCCGTTCAATTTATAGAATTGGACCTTGCCGCCGCCAAAGCGTACGGAAGCGCATCGTCCCCGATGTTGAACCGCCCGGGGCATCCGATCCGGGCTTTTGCCGTAAAGGCTGCCGGGAACGGGACGGAGTGGGAGGTCGTTCAAGACGTTACTTTATTGTCGGCATCGGAGTGGGAGCGTTATAGCAACCGCTTCTGGATCTTTGAGCTGGGGACTCCGGAAACGAACAGTTGGCTCGGCGGGTTCGCCTATGCCGATTTGCTGCGGCCGGAAGTGACCGAGAGGTTTCTTCAGACGACACATGAGCAATATCGACAACACTTCGGCGACCGTTTCGGGAAATCGATTCCTGCCTTGTTCACGGATGAACCGGAGATTTCTCCCGGAAACTTGTTTCAGGAAGGGGATAAATTTCTTCCGTACAGCTTCTGGTTTGCTGCGGAATTCGAACGCCGCCACGGCTACGATCTCCGGGATTATTTGCCCTGCCTATTCCGGGATGCGGTCATGAAGGGGCTTCCTTTTGCTGCGCAAAAAGTGCGGTACGACTATTACAGTACGATCCATACCTTGTGGACCGACAATTCGGTAAGGCCGATTTCGGAATGGTGCGAACGGCATGGTATAGCCTACACCGGGCATTACTTGGAGCACAATTGGCCGCATCCGTTCCACCGTGCGTCACCGGCAGTCATGTCAATGTATGAATACATGCATTGGCCGGGCATCGATATGTTGATGACTAAATTGCTTAATCCTGAACATGCGGCAGAAGACCATTTTCTCGCTAACGAATCCTTGTTAATGCTAGGCATTCGCGAGGCTCACAGCGCGGCGAACCAGTTCGATCGTCCACGGGTTTTGTGCGAAGCCTATGGAGCCGGAGGATGGGATTCCTCCTTCGAGGATTACAAGCGGATCGGCGACTGGCTGTTCGTCCATGGAATTAATTTCCTTAATCCGCACTTGTCCTATTCTACCATTGTCGGAGCGCGCAAACGGGATCATCCGCAGTCGTTCGATTGGCGGCAGCCTTGGTGGGAGGAATTCGGCGCAATGAACGATTATTTCGGCCGTTTGTCGTATGCGCTCTCCCAAGGAAAAACGGTCAACCGGATTCTTCTGCTTAATACGACGACGTCTTCATTTCTTTTCACTCCGCACGACTATGAGAATAACGAGTTTTACAAGCGCGGAATCTCCGATACGGTAAGGCTGGCTCAGCGGCTCTGCGACAGCCAATGGGACTACGACTGGGGAGACGAATTTATTATTGAACGGCATGGATCGGCTGTAAACGGCGGTCTTGCCGTCGGCGCTCGAACCTATGATCTGGTGATCATCCCCCCGGGAGTCATACAAGTGAAACGAAGGACGATTGAACTTCTGCAAAATTATATGGATCAAGGAGGCAAGGTTTTAAGCCTTTGCAAAACATTGGAGCGGGTGGAAGGAGAATGTTTCGACGCACAACAATTGTTAGGGCATGACAACTGGTTGGACATCTCCGGCTTCGAAGAGCTTGATACGGAAATCAGGCGATCGGTCGCACCGAGAACGGAATGGGTTTCGGGTCGAAACGAATTCGCCGGTGTGGGCTGCTTGCAAAGGGTATGGGCCGACGGCAGCGTTGTTTATTTTCTCGTCAACAGCAGGCCGGAACCGATAGAGGATGTTCTGATCCTGGCTGGCGAAACAGCCGAGGTTTGGGACCCGCTGACGGGAACAATCCGTCCTGCAGAAATACAAGCCTCATCAGGCGGCCGTTTGGAAATTCCGTTCCGGATGAACGGTTCCGGCTCGCTGTTAATTCGTGTGACAAAGGATGGCGGTACCATAGAACAGGCTGGGTCCGGTTCCATCAACAGCACTGATCCATTTGCGGTGGAAAATGCATCGGAATTGGCGTTGAAAGTGACCGCGACGACGGTAACTCCCGATCGGGGCAACGTATTGCCTCTCTTGTACTGCGATGTCGTTATCGGTTCGAAAACCTATCGGAACATCAATACTTTGAATGCCGCGCGTCTCGCTTTCGAACATCATGGCTTCGAGACGAATCCATGGGATAACGCTGTGCAGTTCAAGAGGCGACTCCTCGACCGCAACCGGATGTTCGACGACCGATCCGGAGTAACGATCGATTACCGATTCCATATTCGCGAAGGGGCGCTTCCATCCGTCATGGCTTTGATCGTAGAACGGCCCGAGCTGTACCGGATTTCGGTTAACGGGAAGCCCCTCCCGATAGAACCGGGCACTTCTTGGTTGGACCACAATATGGGTGAGGCCGACATACGCTCTTCCGTTCGAATCGGGGAAAACATAGTGCGTCTTGAGGCGAAGCCGTTTTCGGTATTAATGGAAATCGAGCCTGTTTACGTGACGGGGGAATTTTCGGTCGAAGAGGAAGAAGGACGGTGGGTGATCGGTCCAAGCCGCGCGATGAAGATTGGTTCTTGGGGTGAACTGGGCTACCCGTTCTATGGGTCTGCGATGACCTATTGCAAGAAAGTTAAGATAGAACAATCGGTACGGGCCGCTGAAATCGTTCTCCCCGACTGGTGCGGTACGATTGCCTCGGTTACGATTAATGGGCAAAATGCGGGGTTGATCGGCATGGAACGTCATAATCGATTGGACATCACCGCGTGCATCCTTCCTGGTGAAGACAACGATATTGCTGTACGGGTATGCGGCAGCTTCAAGAACCTGTTGGGTCCGCACTTCGATGCTGATAAACCGAGGAATGTCGCTTGGCCGGGCAACTGGAAGAAGGCTCCGATATACGGTCCGCCTTCATCGGATGCTTATGATTTGATTGATTACGGTTTGTTCCGGGATTTCGATGTAGAGGTTCGACACACATTTGAGTAGAAGGGTAGGAATTAGCTCATGACTCAATATGAAACGGCTGTTTACTATTTTCCTAATTACCATAGGGATATCCGCAACGAACGCTGGCACGGCGAAGGCTGGACGGAATGGGAGTTGGTTAAGCGGGCTGAGCCCAAGTTTCCCGGCCATAACCAACCGAAGGTGCCGTTATGGGGATACGAAGACGAAGCCGATCCGGCCGTGATGGCCAGGAAAATCGATGCGGCAGCCGATCATGGCATTTCCGCCTTCATATTCGATTGGTACTGGTACGAGGACGGCCCCTTTTTGGAACGCGCCTTGGATGAAGGGTTCCTGAATGCGCCCAACAACGAGCGTTTGAAGTTTTCCATTATGTGGGCTAATCATGACTGGCAGGACATCCACCCGGCCCAAAGAAGCACGCCCCACAACACGCAAGCAATCGGGAAAGTAAGCGAGAAGTCTTTCATCGAAGCTACCGATCATATGATTCGACGATATTTCTCGCATCCGTCTTATTGGAGAGTAAATGGCGGCTTATACGTATCCATTTACGAAATTCACAGCTTGATTTCGGGGCTCGGCGGAATCGGGGAAACGGCGCGTATTCTAGCGGAGTTCAGGGAGCGCGTTCGAACTGCCGGACTTGGAGAATTGCATCTGAACGTCGTTGTATGGGGGCTTCAAATATTGCCGTCCGAGCAAAAAGTCGAGAATGTAAACGAGGTGCTCGATCAGATTGGGTTCGATAGCATTACGTCGTATGTGTGGATTCACCATCAGCCGCTCGAGCGTTTCCCGGAAAATGACTTTGCGCTCATTTCTGAGCGATCCTATCAGGATTACGAAAAATTTACCGGGGAATATAAGCTGCCCTACTTCCCGAACGTCACGATGGGGTGGGACGCGAGCCCGAGAACGGTTCAATCCGAGAAGTTCGACAATATCGGGTACCCGTATATGCCGATGATTACGAACAATTCGCCGCAGCAATTCGAGAAAGCACTCGTCGCGGTTAAGCATTTTCTTGACCGAGGTCAGACAAATCCTCCCGTCTTCACGATTAACGCATGGAACGAATGGACGGAAGGAAGCTATCTGGAGCCGGACACGGTCAATGGAATGGGTTACCTGGAAGCCATTCGCAATGTGTTCGGTGCAAAGTAATCTCTCGTTTAACTTTCCTCTGAATGCATGCGATACTGGGAGGGAGAAAGGCCGGTCATCTTTTTGAAGTTGTGCGAGAAGTAATGGACGCTGCCGTAGCCGAGCGTTTCGGCGATGTTAACGAGTTTCTCGCCCGTCAGAAGCATTCTTTTCGCCTGCTTGGCTCTCTCGTTCATGAGGAACGCCTTAGGTGGTTGACCGATCAACCGTCCGAATAAATCAGCGAAGTAAGTTGGATGGTATCCACACATCTTCGCGAGCTGCGGGATAGACCAATGAATGCCCGGATTTAACCGAATCGCCTCCAAAGCGGGGGCGATTTTGCGGCGTTCGGAATCAAACGGAACTTCCTGAATTCTCAGCCTCACGATACTCGCGATTAGGGCCATCATCTGCGATCTAAGAACGAATTCGTAGCCGGAATCCTGCTCTCGGTATTCGACTACGATCGAACCGAAAATCGGTTCAAGAGAAGGAGCTTTAAACCGATGAGGGAGGCGGACCGTCCGTCCGTTATCCAGGCCGATGTCATATGAAACCGGATGCCTCGACATATCCCGGGGATAGCAGTTTTCGATGCCTGGAACAGGGTGTCGGGGCATGGTGTCCTCGGTATTCCAGTCAAAATGAATGCTGCAGTATGTCGTTTCCTTGGAAATGGTCAGCATATGAGGGCTGTTCGATCCGTAATAGGCGCAGTTCCCAGATTCCAGCACGAATTGATCGGGTCCCAGCGAGATTTCGATAGCGCCGCTGACGACATAAAGCAATTGGCAGTCCGGAATCGTCCGGGGTCCCCATACATGGCCGATTGTTTTGGAGGAACGTTCGGCGTAATTGACACGCGGCTTCAGGTCTCTTAACTCTCCCAAATGAATGAGCATGTCTGACGTTGCCCTTTCTCCCATTCTTATTCCTCCGTCCGAATGTTGTGAATCGTTCTGAATTTGTATTCGCTGGGCGTGAAACCAGTATGCCTCTTGAATACTTTGGAGAAATATTTCTCGTCGTTAAAGCCGACAAGCCGGGCAATTTCATTCGTTTTCCGGGTTCCCTCGAGCAAATATTGCTTGGCTTTGGAAATCCGCAGCTGGATCAGATAGTCGAGGAAATTAATCCCCGTTTCCTTCTTGAACTCCCGGCTCAAGTATTCGGAACTGATATGAAGATGGGTGGCGACCTGGTCGAGACTGATGTCCGAATGATAATGATTGGTCATATAAGCTTTGGCAAGATCCATCAGTTTCTTCGTGCTGCGAAGCGACAGCCGGCTGATGGAGTCGAAACAACGTTCGATTAAAGCTTGAAACCACGAGACGGTCGCATCGAGGCTTTCGAGTTCATTTACTTGCGTATATAGGAAAAACTCATCCTCGAAAACTGTTTCAGGATCGATCGACAATTGCCGTAAAATGTTCTGAAGCATCAAGAGCAGCTGGTAGTTGAACCCTCTTAAATCGTCCATTTCGAAAGCGAACGGTTCATAAAAAGGGGCATAGCTGTCCACGATGAATTGCAGCGCCGCATCGCGATTAAACGCATCGAAACAGTCCTGAAGCACATGCGCAGCTTTGAGATCGGGAGAAAGCGGTTTTTTGTTTCCCTTGGGAGCGGAAGTGCAGGCATAGATACCTCCCCGCTGCCGGACCATTCTCTGGGCATATGCCCGTTTGGCTGCAGCATATGAGTGGGGGACCGAGTAAAGGTCGTGTTCCAGAGAACCGATACCGATGGTGACTGTCCCCTTGGTATAAGCTCGTACGGCATGCTGAATTGTCTCGCAAATGCCGACTAGCTCCTTGTGGCAGGCAGACGGGTCCGTTGGATCGAAGTGCAAAAGAAAACCCGCTTTATCCTCCTCCGCCGTGAACAGGTAAACAGCGAAACCTGCCTCTGTCAGAATTTCCATCGCGATATTTTCCAGACCGTAAACGAGCAATTCCTTGTCCTGCGTTTTCCATCCGCCGTTTCCGGAGAAAACATCGAGCTCCGCGATCAGAACGCAGAAGGCACCAGCATCAGAAGTCCCGAAATGGATATCGTACTGTTTTAATCTTTTGGATACATAGACCTCGTCCGTCACCATTCCTTTGACGATTTCCAGGATGAAGTGCTTCCGAAGCGCCAGTGTACCTTGATTCAATTGAATTTGGATGCGGATTTCATGATCCTGCAGCGTTCTCTTCTTGGTGATTTCTTGCAGAGCATCGGCTAGCACGGATTGCAAATCGATGGCTTGCACCGGTTTCAGCAAATACGAGAAGGCACCCAGCTTAATCGCATGCTGGGCATATTCAAACAGGTCATATCCGCTTAGCAGCACGAAGAGAATATTTTTGTCCTGTTTGCGGATTTGCTCCAACAGTTCGATTCCGCTCATGCGCGGCATGCGGATATCGGAAATGATGATATCGATTCGTTCCTGTTCCGTCAGCGCCAAGGCGGTCTGTCCATCTTCCGCCGTCCGTATATCTTTGAAACCGCTGTGCCTGAGCATGGATACGATAGATTGGCGAATCTCGATTTCATCTTCGACGATTAGAATTTTCATGTTGGACGCTCCTTGTGTTATCTAAGGATGAATGCCGGGCAAAATGATCTTTACCGTTGTGAATTTGTCCGGTTTGCTGCTTACTTTGATGCCGAATGCCGGGCCGAAATGCAGCTTGATACGCGAATTGACATTAATCATTCCAATATGGCCGTCTTCTTTGAATATGGCGTCCCGATTATGACTCATCGCTTCGTTTAAAACCTGAACCCGTTGTTCCGTCATTCCCCGGCCGTTGTCGAAGATGTAGATGACCGTATGCTCCCCGGTTGATTTGGCAGAAATATGGATTTCACCGCTCATCTTCTCTTCAAGACCATGACGGATGGCGTTCTCGACAAGCGGCTGCAACGTCAGACGCGGCAATTCGTAGCTCCGCAGAGATTCATCAATATCGTATACGATTTTGTATTTGCCTTTGAACCGCGTTTCAAGCAGGTACAAATATTTGCGGATGTGGGCGATTTCATCGCTGAGCGCAACCAGATGCCGGCCCTGATTCAAGCTGTATCTGAAAATCTCGGCCAGATTCTGAACCATGTTGGATGCGGTGTCATAATCATGGTTGTCGATGATCGCTTTGGTCGAATACAGCGTGTTATACAGGAAATGAGGGTTGATCTGACTTTGGAGCGCGTCGAATTCCGATTGCTTGCGAAGAAGATTCGCTTCGTATTTCTCATGTATCAAGCTGCCGACGTTTTCCGCCATTTTATTAAAAGCGGCATTGATCTGCGCAAGTTCATGCTTTCCTCTGACTGTAACGCGCGTATCGAAGTGTCCTTTCTCCAGCTTGCGGAAGGATGACATCAATTTGCGCAGCGGCTTCACGATCATATACGCGACAACTATCGAGATGATGAAAATGATAATCGCAATGATAATAAGCATGACAATGGAAATATCTTTGAGAAACAAGCTTTTCTTCTGCAACTCGCTCAGGGGCAGCAACGAAATCACTTGAAATCCGTATTGGGAAGGTTTACTGGAAATCAGAAGCAGTTGCTTGTCGCTGATCCGGATCATGGAGTTTGCTCCTGCTTTCGACTTGTTAGCATCCAGCAACGCCTCTTTGGTGGCTTCATCCAGCTTGATATTCGAATAAATCAAGTTACCGGTTTTACTAATAATGGCGATTTGTTCGTCTTCCTGAAGGTTGATTTTGGCGACATCGTTAAAGAAATGATCCACATTCTGATCCACGAGCAGAACGCCGACCGACTGATTGATAGAGTAGTCTATTATCGATTGCGAGACGGAGATGACGTTGATCTTGTTCTCGTTAAAGATAAAGTCGTTCGTATGCGGATCCAGAAAATAAGGCGCCCCATTCAGCTTTAACGTCTCTTTAAACCAGTTTTCATCCGCTACCGTACCGAGCACCGAATTTTTCCCTTGAACATTGATGGCGTATTTAACATCGCCTTTCGAATCAATTAGCGTAATGCCGTTCAGCTTGCTGTTCATTTGCAATAACGCGAGAAAATATTTGTCCATTCGTTCTTTGACTTCGAAATATTGATCGCTGTAAGCCAGCGCGGATGGACCTAGAAAATAGTTGATTTCCTTGCTGATCAGGAATAAGGCGGAGGATTGCTTCTGCAGGGCCAGCATATTCTCATCGATGTTGCGGATCATTTGCGCTGTTACATTTTCCTTATACTTGATGTAGTCCGCTTCGACGTTCGCTGCCGAGAGCTTGTAAGAGATGAGACCGTAAATAAAAAGGGGAAAAGAGATAACCAGAACATAGATGATGAACAACCGGAATGCCATTGTATTCTTGAACAAATCTGTTATTTTGAACAAAACAATCTCCCCGATTAAAGATATTTTGGTTTAATTATCATAACACGGCATTCGTTTATTTTCGTGACCGCTGGATATTCTCGTCAATAAATTACTCCCAATATCAATTATTTTAACCTGTTTCCAACCCGGCAGGGTGTCTATAATTTGAATTGTAATGATCATTACAAGCGCTTACAAATATCGGCTTCAAGAAAAGGGAGGCAGCAATTTTGTTGAAAAAGATGGGGGTACAACTGTTTGCCTGTTTGTTGATCGTGAGTTTGATTGCCGGTTGCGGCTCCAACTCCAATACTTCGTCTTCGCCGGAGAAGACGAATGAAGCTTCTAGCAGCGGCACCCCGGCGGAGAGCGGCACTGCCGAATCCAAGAACGACGAAGCGTTCACGATTACGGTTTCAAGTTGGAACTTGGCCGATGAGCCTTTGGGGATCGTTAAGGCTTACCGGGAAACATTCGAAGCGATTTATAAGGAAAAATATCCGAATGCAAAAATCGAATATCTCAACACGCCGAGCGATAAGTACTTTGATGTATTAAAAGCCCAGATGGCTTCAGCGTCTGCAGCGGATGTCGTTCAATTGCAATGGACGCAAATTCCGTTGTTCGCCAAAGCCGGATACCTCACGGATTTGTCGGACATGCCATTTGTCGCCAGCATCGATGGTTCAGCCAAGATCCAGTCGACTTATAAAGGCGCAATCTACGCCGCACCGTTCGATATCTCAACGAACGGGGTGTGGTACAACAGAAAGCTGTTCGCCGACAACAATATGACGCCTCCCAAATCATGGGATGAGCTTCTGCAAATAGCGGAAACTTTCAAAACGCAAGGAATTACGCCTTTTGCCGGCGGGTTTAAGGACGGATGGGTGGCCGGCATGACGGTCAGCGTATTCACTCCGAACGAATATGGCAGCGACTCGTTTGAATTGGATGTGTACAACGGCAAGAAAAAAGTCAACGGACCTGAAATTCAAGCTGCCTTTCAGAAGCTTCAGTTGTTGTATGAGAAAGGTTACTTCGGGCCGGATGCGTTGAGCAACGGCTGGGATTTGCAAAGAAAACTGTTCGAAGACGGCAAAGCGGCGATGATTATACACGGTTCTTACATTGCCGGGCTTGTAAACAGCGAGATGAAGGATAAGGGCGGAATGGAAACGGGATTTTTCGCCCTGCCGCACGACAAAGGAGGGCCTGTATTAAGCGTCGGATCAGGCGTGTTAACCGCCGTTAACGCCAAGACCAAAGATGTTCAGCGGGCTAAAGACCTAGTCACAGCTATGTACGATCCTAAAGCACAAATCGTCAGAGACAAGGATTCGGGAACTTTCCCGGCGATGAAAGGGATCGATATCGATTACAAGGAAATTGGCAACAAGGATTTCCTGCAAGTTGTGGGATCGACCAAATCGGTCATTGCCGGACGGTATTTGCCTCCGTCCACCGGGGATATATTCACCAAAATCTTTACGAAAATATTGGCCGGCAAGAAGTTTGAACCAAAGTGGTTGGACGAAGTGGATCGAGCGCTCGAGCAGGACAAAGCACTGATTAATCCACCGGAGTAACAAGGAAAAGGATGCAGCGGCAGACGTACATGTTGCTGCATCCTTTGTTATACAACTTGAGAGCAGGTGCTGTTGTGCATAAAGGCATAAAGAATTTTTTAGTGGAAATTTTGTTCGTAGCGCCGACGTTATTGCTGTTTCTAATTTTCGTCATTTGGCCGTTCATCGGTTCCTTATATTATTCCATGACGCAATGGGACGGGTTTTCGCAGCCGGTGTTTATCGGATTCGACAATTTTACGAGGCTGTTCTATGAAGAAAGCTTCTGGATTGCTTTGAAGAATACGCTCATCTTTGCGCTGACCGGATTAGTGATTGGCAATGGACTTAGTCTGCTTCTAGCGCTCGCTTTAAACCGGACGGGCAAAATGCAAAAGGTGCTCAGAACGATATTTTATCTTCCCGGAGTCGTTAGCTTTATTACGATGTCTATCGTATGGACGCTGATCTATCATTATAACGGTTCTATTAATCAAGTTCTGCGGTCGCTCGGCCTCGGATCGCTCGCGAGCGAATGGCTGGGCAATTACGACACCGTCATACCCGCATTGGTCGTGATCATGATTTGGGGCGGAGTAGGCTTCGGCATTATCGTCTTTCTGGCCGGCTTGAATTCCATTCCTTCCGAATTGTACGAAGCCGCGCAAATCGATGGAGCCGGTCCGGTAGCCAAATTCAAATATATAACGTTTCCGCTATTGATGCCATCGATTACACTGGTGACTTTCCTAGGGCTTTCGTCGACGCTGCGCGTTTTCGATCTGCCTTTTATTATGACGAACGGGGGGCCCGGGGACGCTTCTAACACGCTGGCCATGATCATTTACAGACAGGCGTTCACTTATTATAACTACGGCTATGCGACAGCAGGGGGAATTGTATTGTTCCTGTTCGTAGCGATCGTATCCCTTCTGCAAATGAGAGCGACACGAAGCAGGGAGGTTCAAGTGTAATGAGAAGCGCACTTGCAGGAAAGCTCGCCGTACAGCTGATAACTTATATTCTGGCATTCCTATTTTTGATTCCGTTTGTTCTGTTTTTCCTGAATACTTTCAAGGACAAAGACCATTTATTCGAAATTTTCTATATGCCCAACTTGCTGAATTGGGATAATTACATTCGCATGTTTCAAAACTCCAATTTCTTTGCGTCAATCGGGCTAACGATTACGATTTGTTTTTTTACGCTGCTTTTCATCGTTGTTTTATCTTCCATGGCCGGATATATGATCGGCCGTTCCCGGAGAAAACCGATCCGCATGATCTATTATTTATTTGCCGGCGGGATCATTATTCCAACGCAGATGAGCATGATTCCGGTATATAAAATAGGGGTTGCCACACATTTGATCAACACGATGCCGTTTCTGATCATCCTCTATGTTGCGGGCGGCTCCGTCTTTGCCTCGTTATTTTACGCCGGCTTTATCAAGTCGATCCCGGAGGCGCTGGAAGAATCGGCTTTTATCGACGGCTGCGGCCGCTTCGAGACTTTCGTCAAAATCATATTTCCGCTGATGGCGCCTGCCTCGGCCACAATCGTTACGACAACGATTTACTGGTATTGGAACGATTTCTCCGGTCCTTTGATTTACTTGAATTCCAGCGAGGTCAGCACCCTGATGATGACGATCTACAAATTTATGGGCACCAACAACACCGTGGATTGGGGACCCGTGTACGCCTTATGCATGGTTTCCGCCCTTCCGATGATTTTGTTCTTTCTGTTTACCCAAAATTTCTTGTTGAAGGGACTGGTTGTCGGCTCCGTGAAGGGTTAGCCCGCCCGCGTTCTTCGAAAATCACTACTAAATGGAGGGATTCGAAGTGTACAAGAAATGGTTCATGCTCATTGGCGGGTTGTTTCTGTTTATCGTGCTTGGCATCGTGGTCAATGCGGAAACGACGCACGCGGCCACTTATTATGTGAGTACTTCCGGTAACGACGGCAATAACGGGACTAGTACCTCTACGCCATGGAAAACCCTTTCCAAAGTTTCCGGTATAACTTTCGCTGCGGACGATCAGATTTTGCTGAAAAGCGGCGATACGTGGAATAACGAAACGTTGACGCTGCATGGAAGCGGGACGGCCGTAAATCCGATCCTTCTTTCCTCCTACGGTACGGGAGCGAGACCGCATATCAGCCCCAATACCGTTGACAGCATCTGCATCAAGATGGACGGGCTGCAAGGCTGGGAAATTACCAATCTGGAGCTCAGCCATGCTTGGGAAGGGATCGAGCTCACGTACGATCATTCCTACAATAATGATTACATTTGGATCGAAAATATTTATTTCCATGATATGGATCATTCCAAGAACAGCATGACCGCAGCCAAGCTGACGCCGGAACAGTTGAATGCCTATTGGGACTGGAGTCAATCCTCGACCGGGGTTACGATCAAGGCATCGGTCGATAAGGGTTCGCTGCTCCACCACAATCAACCGGTCGTTCTGAAAAATTTTACGCTTAAAAACAGCACCTTTTATAATGTGGATGTATCGTTCAGCGGGATCGGTCCGATTCACCGGGGTTTCTATTACGGTTGGGAGGATGCCGGACGAATTGACGGTCTGTTGATCGAGAACTGCGTCACGGAAAAAGGCGGAATATTCGGTTACAGCCTGGAATTTATCGACAACGGTCTGGTGAAAAATGTTACGACGGACGACACCGGCTTTGAATATGTCCGTTACGGGGGAACGGCTTTTCTTGTCGCTTATTCGAATAATGTGACGTTCGACGGGATAAGGGCATCCAACGCCCAGAGACATCCGGACGTAGGGTTTGACGGCTGCGGCTTTGATTTCGAAGGCGGCAACAACAATGTTAAGCTGATCAACAGCACTTTTGTTGGAATTGACGCTTATGCGGTGCTCGTTACTTACAATATCCATTGGCCCAATAAGAACATTACGATCGCCAACAATACGTTCGTCGACTGGTCAAGAGATTATCCTTACAAAACCGGAGCGATCCACTATTATTTCGAAGAAGGATTAAAGCCTCTTGGCACGATCAGCAATAACAAGTTTGTTTCCTATGATTCGACACTCCCCGATTATGATTGCGGCAATAATGATAACTGCACCACGTTGCCGACCATTTTGTCCTATTTTACTGTATCTAATAATACCCGGACCAACATCACCCCCATTTCCCAAGGAAAGCCGGCGACGGCCTCGTCCGGGACAGCCGCGAACGCGGTGGATGGCAATGAGGCGACGAATTGGGGCGCTACCGGGCCTTCTTTTCCTCAATATTTGCAAGTCGATCTCGGCCAACCGGAGAAGCTGGCTTTCATTAAACAGATTACGAAAGTGGACAAGCTCAGACAGAAAGACCGGTACAAAACTCATCAGGCGATGACACGGTATTATTATAAAATCGAAGGCTCGAACGATAACGTGAGTTGGGATGTTGTGCTTGATAAAACGATTGAGGGCACTAATATTGATCGTTTAACCGACGCTGTGAGAGGGACCTACAGATACGTCAAGCTGACGGTGACCGGCTCAAATGATGGGAATTGGGCAGGACTCAAAGAGTTTCAAGTGTATAAATATTCATCCCCGGACGTTAATCTGGCACTTGGAGCGACAACGACGGCTTCTTCCACCTATAGCGACCCTAATTATTCGTCCGCTTATCTGGTGGACGGCGACAATAATAATGCGGTGTGGAAAGGCTGGTCCAACGCGGCGAGCGGGCTGCCGGCAACAGTGGAAATCGATTTCGGTGCGAACAAAACCTACAATCGGGTAGAGCTGTATTCGAAGAAGGACTGGGAGCAGAAGGGGTTTATTCTGCAATATTATAATGGCACGCAGTGGGTGAACATCATTCCGGAGGTAAAGGGCAACCGGATGGATCATCTGACTTATTCGTTTCCTGCCGTCACTAGCTCCAAATTCAGGGTGTATATGAATGATGGGAATGTGCAGCAGGACGGCTTTGCGCGGTTAAGCGAGATTGAGATTTATAATGATCCAACGCCGCCCGCACAGCCTTCGATACCGCTTCAGCCTTATGGCTATTCCGAACGTTTCCCTTCGTTTATTGAAGCTGAGGATTTCGATCTCGGCGGGGGAGGAATCGGGTATCATGACACCGGCAGTTCGAACAGCGGCGGTCAGTATCGAACCGGCGAAGGTGTGGACATAGGGGCGAGTGCCGATACGGGCGGCGGCTATGAAGTGATATCTACGGCTAACGGAGAGTGGATGAAGTATTCCGCCATCGTGTTCAGCGGCAAATACGATATTACGCTGCGCGCCAAAGGCCTGACGGGCGCCGGTAGCGTCAAGCTCTGGCTTGACGGCATTTTGCTGGGCACATTTAATCCGCCCGCCAATAACGTCTGGTCGGATGTCACCTTGAACAATGTGGATGTGACGGGAGGACATAAAGTGATCAAGCTGGAAATCGTTGGCGGGAATGTGAACCTGAACTGGCTCCGGTTTGATAATTCTTACGTCAAAACATGGGAGTTCAATACGAACGGGGATACGGAAGGATGGACTACTCCCAATATCGCTTCGTTCACGACAGCCGGAGGATCGCTTAACGGGACGCTGACCAACAGCGATCCGCAGATGCTTTCTCCGGATAATCTGGCAACGAATATTACAACTAATAAGACGATATCGATCAAACTGAAAAATGGAACCGCGGGCAAGAAAGCGAAAGTGTTTTTTACAACCACATCGGATTCGACGTTTAATGAAACCAAATCCAAGGAATTCGATTTGAATCCGAACACCGCCGTATTTTCGGAATACAGCATCAATATGGGCGATGTGCCTGGGTGGACAGGCACCCTTAAACAGCTGCGCATCGATCCCGTCAACGACTTGACAAGCTCAGGAACTTTCAGCGTAGATCAGGTGAGGGTCATTAACGGTTCTTACTCCTGGCCGTCACACCTAGCAGTGGGGGGGACAGCCTCGGCTTCAACTACGGATACCGCAAACGGTTATGCGGCTTCCAAAGTCATCGACGATGCGGCGACAACCGATTTCAACGGCTGGGCAAGCGCAAGCACGACGATGCCGCAATGGGTTCAGGTCGATTTCGGAGAGAACAAAACGTTCGGCCGTGTCGATCTCTATACGACGAGTGGATATGAATTGCGAGGTTATCAAATTCAGTATTGGAACGGAACCGCTTGGGTGGATTGCTTCCCTGCCGTGACAGGCAATACGCAAGCGATCCGGGTTCATACTTTTACTCCGGTGACGGGCTCCAAGGTACGGGTTTACTGTAACCAAGGGGATGCGGGAAGCGGTTTTGCCAGGGTAAATGAAATAAGGGTGTTGTCCAACTAACTCCCTTGGTATTACGGAAACCGGCAGCACTGCTGTCGGTTTTCTTTTGTAGTCAAGCATAAACGGTTGTAAATTACTGAATAAACTGTTTGCGGAACACGCTTGGCGCCATGTTTTCCAGCTTGCGGAACGTATGGGAGAAATAAGTTTGATGGTGGAAGCCAACTTCCATTGCTATTTGTTGGATCGGAAGAGTGGTATTCATCATTAACAGCTTGGATTGCTCAATACGGTATCGGGCCAAGTACTCCAGAGGGGAGCAGCCGAACGCCTGTTTCACGCACCTGGCGATATAAACCGGATGGAAGTTGAATTCCTGCTGTAAAACTTCATTTGTTACTTCCTGACGGTAATGGGTGCGCAAATAAATGGCGACTCGCTCAGCGAGCTGAAGAGCAGTCGATTTCAGAAATAAATCCTGTTCCTCGGCCAATATTTTCAACAAATTTTGCGTATGAATCTGATGCTGCCACCGTGCCCAAGAGCGGGGCTGCTGCTCCAATTGATTCAACTCGTTCAGCAGGCTGTAGACGGTTTCCGGATTTTTCAAGGTCAAATATTGCGGAAGGCTGAAGCTGAAAGGGCGTGTGACGAGCCCCTGCTCGATCCGGTAACGGTCTTCTTTCTCTTGATTCGTATAGTCGGTTGCAACGGCGTTAAGATGGTCGCTCCAATGAGCAGATGTGTTGAAATGAAGCCAGAAAAAACGCGTATCGGCTTCCACTGGTTTGGTCGAATAATGGGATTTGTCCGGCCTCAGGATGAGCGCCTGTCCTTCACCGATTGACCAAGACTGGCTTTCTTCCCCTATATATAGCGTCCCCTTGCTGACGACGAGCAGGTCGAACAGGCCGATGTTGCTGCGGTCGGGATGGTTATCCCCGGGTTTGAAAAAGGTTTCACCCGAGGAAATGTAATAGGGAAGAGGCGGGGCCATGAAGTAAAGAACGGACATATTGCTCACCTTCTTCGTAGTTTCATATCTGTATGTTATTCTGTTTTCTCCTAAGAAACAACCTTTAATATTCAGGTATTTGTGTTATTAGATGTGGTTTAAATAGTTAATCTTTTAGTTTAGAAACCGTCTATGATTTGCAAGCACGGAATTTATAATAAGGCTAGAAATGAAACAACAAATGCGAAAGCGAGAGCGATGTTCAATGAAAGAGTATATTTTAACCCCCTCTTCAAAACAGATCTTTGCCAATGCCGTTCACTCGACAAGCGGCGAGGTGCGGGACGCGGAACATATCCGGAGTGCCGATGGACAAACGGCGAAGCTGGTTTATCCCGAAGGAGGGGTGAAGCCGGCTATCCTGCTCGATCTAGGTCCTTCCGCCCCGGGAGGATATCCCGTATTCAAAGTTGCCGGACAGACAGGCAATCCCGTTCTGAGAATCGCTTATGCGGACTGGTATGAGTGGATCGTCGATCCTGTACACGGTGAGTATGGGGATTTCAGCAGGGGATCATGCACTTATTTGGGCGTGGAGCTGCCCGTTCCGCCAGCGAATCCTTATCGTTACGAGCTATACACTATCCATGGCCCGGGCATGTATATAGCACCGATGATTCAAGGGCAGCAGCGCTGGGTGCTCATTCAGCTCGATACGGAAGGCAGCAGCGCGGAGATCGAGTATTTCCGCCTCGAAAATGTATCGGATATGTCACCTTATAAAGGCCATTTTCTATCCAGCGACGAGGACTTGAACCGACTTTGGTATGCAAGCACTTATACGGCTCAGATCGCCTCGTTCCCTAATGTCGATGCCTGGACGATTGTCGAGGGATGGCTGATTCCACGCAGATTGGCTAAAAGCAACGATGTCGGATTGAGTGTGAAGGGAGAGGAGTGGAAGGATTACCGGTTTAGCTGCGAGTTTGTCATCCGCAGAAATCCGGGTCCCGTCTCCGCCGTCGGGTGGGTCATCCGGGCCAAAGATGAGAATAACGGTTATGTGGGACAGATCGATCTGGATAGCCGGCTGCATCTATACAAAAGGATCGACGGCGTATATGTACGACTTAAGCCGGTCGTTGAACTGTCGGTAACCATTACGGATGGAGTGACGTACCGTCTGGAGATCAGGTTGGATGGACCTCGAATAGACACCTATTTGGATGGGCAGCTCATGGATACGACAGTGGATTCAACCTATTCGGAAGGGAAGGTCGGGTTCTGCCAGCCACTCGATAAATGGGCGTTGATCCGCGATGTCCGTGTAGAAGCTCGCGGCGGAGAAACATTATTCGCGGACGATTTCAGCGGCGATTTGAGTGGTTGGTCTTATGCGCAGACGGCTTCGTTTATCGCAGACGGCGCCAAGCGCGACCGGCTGCCATGGCTGGGCGATCTGGATTGGGCGGGACGGAACGTCTACTATGCGTTCGATAATTACAGCTATATGAAAGATACGATTAATATGTTTGCCTTCCATCAAACGCCTGAAGGTTATATATGGGCGGTCTGTTACCCCGAAAATCGGGAGAAGCCCGGGATCGGGGAATACGGATATTATCAATCCGACGAGTTTTCCGCATGGTTTGCGCCCGTACTGGCCGATTACGTCCTGTTTACCGGGGATTTGGATCTGGCCCGCGATCTTTATCCGGTTGTCCGCAAAGGATTGGACTACTTATGGAACTACGTGGAAGGTGACGGTCTGTTCTTCCAGCGATACGAGACGTCGAAGGGAATTTGGGGACATATTCTGGAGCGTACCGGTAAAGGGGCTTATGTCAATATTCTCGTGTACGACTCGTTTATGGAAGGGGCTTTCCTTGCACGTCATTTGGGAATGGATTCGGATGCAGCCGATTATTTAAGTAAAGCGTCCGTAATTCGGAAGGGCATCAATGAACATCTGTGGGATCGGGAGCAGCGCTGCTTTGTTGAACTTAAGGGAAGCAAGGACTTCAATTTCTATGCGAATGCGCTCGCTATCGCGATTGGATTCCCGGACCGACAGCAGGTGGATTCCATTGTTTCAAAGCTTAAGGAAACGGATATGGGTAAATATCAAAGCTTGGCAATTCGCGGCAAGTTTCATTATCATCACGATGAGGACGCGATCGGACGAATCCGCAAGCCCGGCGGCGGAGTGGATTGGATTGGCGCTCTGCACGATTGGCGTGGACCTCACGCATCCTGGGAATGCATGATTTATCCGCCGCAAGGGCTTCCGCCCGGAAAAACCTGGGGAGATTCGTCCCACCCGGACGCGGCAATGGCGCATTTATTGTCTGGATATGTGTTGGGCGTCCAGCCGAAGGAGCCAGGATTCAAAGCCTTCGAGGCAGTGCCCCATACGTGCGATTTGCAGTGGGCGGAAGGAAGCGTGCCGACGCCGCTCGGAGAAATCCGCTATTCATGGAACCGGTCGGATTCGGAGTTTAGGGCTTCGTTGGAATCCCCTGAGGGGACGACTGCCGTATTGGGCATTCCCAAACCAGAGATGGAAGCCTACACCATTTATCTTAATGGGCAGGCGATTTACCATTCCGTCGGGAAAGCATCTGAAACTTCGGATAAAGGGATTGGCATTGACGAGGATGATCGCTATATTTATTTGAGGGGCTTGAAGCCAGGCAATTATGAGATTGAACGAAAGCCTATTGTTAATAATTAAATGAAGTGTCTGTTACTTCCGAAACAACTCGAACGCTATAGGTTCGAGTTGTTTTTGCACTACAGCTGTTTACTCATCAACTGTCTTGCTTCCAAATACAGCACTTGAATGAACTTTTTAATGTTTAGCCGAACGCTGGATTGTTTGGGGTCGATGCCGTTTTCGATTTCGATCATTTTTTTGCGGACTTCCGTGAAATCGAAAAACTTGGAGGCGTAATTTTCAAATTTGGCATTCGAATAATCTGTCAAACCGAGTGAAGCCAAATGATTCAAAGCTTGAATGATAACCCGACGTACCCGTTGTTCCGCCGCTTTCGTTTCTTTTTTCAATATTTCCTGAGCGGTAGATTCCCTTAATTTCCTTATGGCTATACGATCAAACAGATGCTGGAGGGAAGGGAAGCCTAGCTCCAAGGCATTTTCTTTTTCCAGAGCGTACAGTTCCTCCAGCATGTCTAACAAGTCTTTGCAGCCCGCTTCGCCGATCATGCCCAGCTCGGATAAAAGAAAATTACCTGGCGTAAGGATGTTTTTGGCGGCAGGAGGATGACCGCTTGGTACTGTCCCTTGACCGATGCCTAACCCGGCTAACGACCTTTGGATCTCTTGAATCGAGTTTTGCAGCTTCATCCGTTCGCTGACTTTCTGAATGACCCCGATTACTTCCAACCGATTGATCGGCTTCGTTATATAATATTCGATACCGAGCGAGTAGGCGCTGCCAACCATGTCCTTAGATTCCACTTGCGAGATCATGATGATTTTACCGCTGAATGTTTCCGCGATGAGACGCACCGTTTCGATGCCGTCTCGAAGGGGCATTAACAAATCGATCAATAGAATATCGACTTCTTTAGCTGCCAGCAGACGTCCGTCCACATAAACTCCGTCCACCGCTTCACCTGCAATATCGCCCAAATCCTCCTCTTCGATGATTTGCGCCAACATGGAACGAACAGCCGGATCGTCGTCCGTTATAAAAAAACGCATATCCCGTCATCCTTTACTTTTACTGATTAGGTTATCAATTGGGAGCCGCAGTACGAAAGTTGTCTCGGTTTCTCCGTTATGGCTGCTGCGAAAGCCTACCTCTCCTTGCAAACTTTCCGCTAGTTCTCTCACATAATTTAGCCCGATACCTGTCGAGGGGTTGCCCGACACATCGTATTTCGTCGTAAATCCGGGCTCGAATAGCGCTTCGCGAATTTTGGGAGCAATCCCCGGTCCGTTATCGTGAACCTCGAACAGCAGTAAATCTCCCGCACGATGGGCCGAAATCGTTATAGTACCTTCAGCTTCGATTGATTCAACCGCATTGGCCGCCAGATTATTAAGAAGCGATAGTAAGGTATTTACCGGATATAAAGGATGCGTTCCTTCGATCTGTAACCTGAAATCAATCGTTTTACCCAACATTTGAGCATATTTGCGGTTTGTTTTTACAACGATATCGCCTAGCTCTTGAACCGGCATCACTTCGGTTACGCTCTCGCTGGAAATAATGTTGGAAATACCGGCATAGATGCGTTGGTTGTCCTTCTTGATTTCATGGATTTGGCCGGCAATTTGCAGCGCGCTTCTGGCCAACCGCTCACCATCGGTCAAAGAGGCTTCATCCTTTAATCGTCGGTATAACGCATAGCTGTCTCTTGTAATGCGCTCCGCATCTTGTTGCGTTTTTTTTAATTGAATCGACTCCTCGTACAAGTGGGAAATAAGCACGATCATTTGTTCATACTGCTGTTGTTTTTGCCTCTCCGCCGATTGTTGCTCACGATGCTTTACGAGGGTGAACAAGCCGATGACGCTGAAGCTGCGAAATATCGCGATCAGCACGATTTCATTGATTTGGGGTATCGTCATATGTTCAAGCGTAACCGGGGAGCGGAATCGCAGTTCCACGACATTGGCCGCAATTTCGGCCACGACCGCAAGTAACCCCATAATGAGCGGGCGATGCCCGAACCGATCAATTCGAAACAAATGAAACAGCAAGGAATACGTCAAGTAGTAGAAAAAAGCAGATTGATGCGCATGCAATGCTGGGGCAAAATGAAGCTGGCCATAAATGATTACGTCGGCGACAATGCGAAATAGAGGCACGCATATGGCTATAATCGTTCCGAAAACTAACGTATGAACGTAACGATTCCACAGCAAACAGAAGAAAAATGCCGCGGTAGCCAAGCTGACTCGGAAATTATTGTAGAACGGGTAAAACTTGAATTCTCCGGTTAACGATATCACGGCGGCCATACCCATCAAGATTAATATCTTTTTCTTCAATGTACAGACCCTTCCTTGATTCATTTTTTGCCCTATCCCATTTTTATTATTGACCATTGAATCGAAAAAAATGTAGGATTTTATAGATTTTACTAGGAGTGAATTTATGATCTGTTTTACAGCGCGATAAAACAAAAAGAAAGCGCTTAAAAGCTGAAGAGGTAATAGGACATGAAAAGCTGATGGCGAATATCTTTCAGCCAGGTACGGGTCTTCACCATGAACAACTCGTCAAAACGGATATCACGAAATACGTCCAAACGGCGGAAAGCGTACAAAGCCACGGCTTTGCCGATACATTCGTCAATATTGTGTCGGCGGCTTGAAAGGGATAGAAGCAAAACGATGTCAATAGCTAGCGGTTCGCGTAGCCCGGGTCTGTATAGCGATTGCCGAAAAGCCGGACAAGGCATACACCTTAACGATTAAGCGCAATACGATTGCCGTCATTTCCGATGGAACAGGCGGCATATCGGACAGGCGTCGCCCGGAAAAGCATGCCGGATACTTATCAATAAGCTGACAACCTCATATCCGCAATAATTGTCCGGTTTCTTCCCGATTCCTTGGCTTTATACAAGGCTTGGTCGGCCAAATGAATGAGTTCTTCAACCGAATCGAGGATCGAAGAATATTGCGCGATGCCCTGCGAGACTGTAATCGGCTGCCCGACAGGATTGACTTTTTGCTCTAGCATATTGTGAATTCGTTCGGCCACAAGATAAGCCTCCTCGGCATCGGCATTTGCTATAAGCGCAATGAATTCTTCGCCTCCAAAACGACAACACACATCGCCAGGTCGGACGCAAGAAGTCATAATGTCCGCGAAATGCTTCAACACTTCATCCCCAACCTGATGACCGTATGTGTCATTAATGGCTTTAAATCGATCGAGATCCATCATAATAATAGAAAAGGAAGGTTGATCAACAATCCATTTAGCTAAAGTTGCTTCGAGCGTTCTTCGGTTTGTTAGCCCGGTTAATGGATCTGTCATTGCATCATGCGTCAGTTGGTCAGTTTGTTTTTGTATATCCGTTAATGCATATCTTATTGCCTTTGATAACAAATCGGCTTCTCGATTCCAATGTTGTTTTGCTGCAGGGAGGTCGACTTTTTCTCTACCGATTTTACTCACAAGGTCGGCCAGAGAAACGAAAGGTCTCGCCAATCTGTGCGCAAGCGCTATGACTACTAGCATTAATAACGCAAACGGAAGCAGCGTATATAATAGAATCGTTTTTATATGACGATTCAATTGTTCGTAGACGACGCTGATCGGCGACACCACAACTACGCCCCAGCCATTTTCCGGAACATTAACGTATCCCGCCAATAAAGCTTCTCCCCTCAAATTGACCATTTGTTCATAACCGTTTTGACCTTGAATCAGCTTCCTTACGACTTGATTGGCGCTGATATCTTCCCCTATTCGATTTTTATATTTATGGAACAGCGCATGACCGTCAGATCCTACTATGTAGAAGTAGGACCCTATATTATCCGTCGGGTTGCTCCCGAAGATCATATTTAAGATGTTGTTTTCCTGAAGATAAATTGAGCCTCCAATATATCCTCGGTATATCCCTTCCTTATCGTATATCGGCTCGCTCATAAATACGATGAGGCGTTTGGTAGTTAAGGTTATGAAAGGTTTGGAAAGGTAGGGCTTCTTCAATGCTAATGCGGTCTTCGATGCTTCCGTTGTAATATATTTTCCGGCTGAACCGATAAATTTCGGAGATACGTTTCGAATTAGCCCCGTTTCATCGACCACGGCAATGGAATTAAAATAGTTGCTGCTATGACGCATTAATTCCAGCTTAGAAAATACGTCATCCGCATTCATTGAGTTCAGATTCGAGAAGACGCTTGCGGAATATTGCAGGCTGCTCCGCATGGATTTAAACAAAGAGTCTATGGTCTGACTCATTTTGCTTGCGCTTGTATAATTCAAAGCGAGCGTAGTGTCGATTAATGATTTTTTTTTCGATTGATAGGATGCAACGAGAAGAATCGTTAAAGTCAGCAGAACAGAGAGGGTAACCAGTCCGGTTAAGAGCGTGGCTAGACTAATCTTCTTCCATTGGTTCGTTTTTATTTCGCGCTGCAAAGGCATCGGATGACCCCCTTGTGTTCTAGAGTGATCGACGTAATTCGACATAATACCGCAATTTCTAGTTTCTATTATATACCAAAATACCTATAAATGCTGTAAGAAACTCCCTATTTCCATGTCGAAAGGCATAATTTTGTGAGTCTCGATTTATTTGTATACTTAGGCACTGGTCTATTCTCCTTGCAAAATGCCATGAATAGGATAATTAGGCCTAGAATGATCGGAAATCAAATGAAGAAGAGGAGGAGGCATCCGTTAGAGGGTATTGTTTTTAGAGAGTCATCCGATGTGGATTCACTGGCGAAGCTTGATTTAATAAAACGCTGGACCATCTTTAACCAGATGATCCAGCGTTTTTATTCGTGATTTTCTCCAATTCTAACTTGGGGTACGCTTACGCTAAAAAACCATTTGCTGAAGATGCGCGACATAACAAACGTGATAAACAAAGTTATCCACGTCCAGTACCATGCCCAGTGAATGTAATCGATCAATTTCGTATTTTTTTCGATAACAACTTCTACAATCGTAAGTATTGTGCAGTACGAGCCGTAGTAAAACAGTTTGAAACCAATACTTCTATTCTCTGGAAAACGCGCATTAAACAATCCGCATACGACGGGGTAAGCCAAATACTCAAAAGTGAAGCTAGTCATGTTTGCCGATGCAAAACAGCGTACCGGATAATCGATCCATCCTAGCTGAACCACAACAAGGCCGATAAGCCATGTAATCACCTGCGTAAACAATATTACGAATTGTGCCAACCGTAATTTCTTACGCGGAATAAAGAAAAAGAGGGAGGACGTAGTTAACCATACGGCAACGAGTATTATCCATTCCATCTTCATCGCGCCGTACTCCGATCTATTTTAAATACTCCGGGCTTAAAATACCATTTACAATAAACGTTGGTTAACAAGAAGATCAGGAAGAAATCAATCCAAGTCCAATACCAGAAATAATTCACGTACTCGATGAGATTTGTGTATCTTTCAATCATGACATCAACCATGGTAAGGCCGGAGATCCATGCAACCAAATACGGAAGTCGCAGGAGCTTTCTAGAATGGGGTTCATAAATGAAATAAAAGGCGCACATCAAGGGGTACATCATATATTCAGATGTGAATAGCAGTTTCGTTGCTCTCGGAAACTCCCGAACAGGGAACGCCAGCAGCCCGAACTCTACGTGAAGTATGCCGTTCAGCCATGTGATCGCCTGACAGGTTAACAAGACTACAATGGCTTCTCTTCGTTTATGCTTTGGAATAAACAAAACGACGGCAATAATACTTGCAATCCAAATCATAATAAGAACCCTACGTTCTAATGTCATACGCCGCACTTCTCCAATCGGGAATACACTCCCTTATTTTCCCCAATGTTCCAAAATGCAAACACCCGTAAAAAAGAGAAGCTTTCCGAATTTCCGCGCCTATATGCGACCAATTCCTAGCAGTACAATTAAGGGGAAGCGCTTACAATAAGCGGCTTCAAATCATACAGCGAAGGAGACGTGGTTATGAAAAAAGATCGAAAGGAAAGAGGAGGCGCGGTTATGAAAAAAAGGTTTCTGAAGTCTGGGTTGTTCGTTTTGTCGGGTTTGGTTATCGCAGGAGTAATGCCTTTAACGGCGAGCGCCGGTGGAACCGGATCCTTCGAGGTTGGCGCTTATTGGCAGCCGCCGGTCTATATCGGAGCCGACTATAATACGAACGCGAACTGGGCGAATATCGCGGCTGCGAACATCGATACCATTACGGCGGTTCGGGTTCCGAGCGGGCAAACCCTCAACAAGAGCGCCAACGAAACCGGCATTGCCAACAGCTCCGCGAATAACGTAAAGCTACTAGTCACGGATTCGGACATTTATGGCAAACCTATTTACACGGCTGCAGATATTACTGCCTTACAGAATTTATTGACACCCTACAAGAACGATGCCCGCGTGAAAGGAATCAACTTTAAGGACGAACCCGGCGGGTATGAGATGGAGGGCTACGCTAACGCCTACAAGGTGGCGAAGGCATTCGCCCCCAATTTCGATTACTATGTGAACATGCTGCCCAACCACGGTGCATCTTCTCCTCCGGGTAAATTAATCCAGTCGAATTCCGGAGCCTTAGGCAACGGGGCCTATGTGAGCACTGCCAACAGCGTCGGCCAGACGATTACGATTCCGGCCGGCATCAGCTATATCGACGGAATCGACATGTACATCGATTCGTTGCAATGGTCTTCGAGCGAAACGTTAACTTTGAAGCTGTGGAATAGCACAGCCAAAACCTCGTTGCTCGGGCAAGCGGCGATAACCGGGAACGGCAGCGGAAGCGCTCCGGATTTTCATCGTTATTTCCGGGTAGCAGCTCCCGTAACGCCAGGCGGGACTTACTACATGGAGCTGACCCATAACGGAGGCGGCGATAATTCCGTAGGCTGGGTCGTGCGTTCGACCGGGGATGTGTATGCCGGCGGGAGCGCTTATGAGAGCGGCGCGGTCAAAACTTACGATTTTAATTTCAGACTGTATACTTCGCGTGACAACTATGGTTCATCTTATGAGAATTATTTGGACGATTGGGTTCAGTACAGCGGCGCGGATTTTATTTTATACGACAATTACCCGTTCAGGGGAACGAGTTCTACCGATACCAACTCTTACTTCCTTAACGCTGAGCTCGTCCGCGGCCGGGGACTTGCGAATCAAGTTCTTTATGGTGGATTCATGCAAAGCGTAGAGGTTCGGAACTCGGCCGGTGATGTTGCCTTGCGGGCTCCGTCCCTGAATGAAATGCGCTGGAACGTATACACCATGCTCACATACGGTTTCAAAAAAATGTATTGGTTCATCTATTGGCGTCCGGACCCTGCCGGTGGAGAGTATTTCTACAACAGCCCCGTCGATTCCAATGGAACTCAACTAAGCAACTATGTTAACGTTCAGACGCTCAGCTCGGAAATGCGCAAGCTTGGAGCAACGTTAAAAGATTTGACTTCCGTGCGAGTCTATCATACCGGAACGTTGGCATCGGGAACTAAAGCTTTGCCTGCCGATTTCTTCGTCAAGCCGGCGGATTTGAGTCAGCCGCTAGTGTTTGGTTATTTCACGAACGCAAGCGGGCGCAAATACGTGATGATAACGAACCGGGATTACACGAGCAGCAAAACGCTGAATTTCAATTTTAGCCCGAAACCTTCAACGATTACGGAAATCTCTAAGTCAACGGGCGCGGAGGTAAGCGTACCGGGCTATAATTCGACGACGGGAGTAATGAATCTGACGCTAAGCCCCGGAGAAGGAAGGCTGTTTGCGCTCCCGACGGGTTTTGCTCCTTACAGCAACTTGGCTGCAGAGGCAACGGTAACCTCCACGAGCTCTTATGAATCGACTGTTGACGGATGGGGAATGGGGAAAGTAAACGATGATCAGCGCAATACCATTGCATCCCAATCTGCAGGATGGAGCAGCAATGGCAATACTGGAGCCAATCATACGGAGTCGATAACCTTCGACCTTGGTTCGGTTAAGCCAGTCGAAGAAATTGAATTATTCCCGCGTAATGATGCCGGCAATGTCGGGCAAGGCTTCCCGATCGACTTTACGGTTAAGACGGCGACAAGCGCAGCAGGACCTTGGACGACCGTTCTCACGAAGACGGGCTACCCGCAGCCGGGAAACATCGGCCAATGGTTTGCCGTAACACCGGGGACGGCGCGTTACGTGAAGGTCGAAGGCACCAACCTTAGAAGGATTACGACGGAGGGCGGTCAACCGTACCGGATGCAATTTGCCGAGGTTGAAATCTACGATTCTCCCGACTATGCAAAAGGCGCTTTGGTTAGCGCATCAAGCTCGGTTGAGAATGCTGACTGGGGTGCGTACCGCGCAACGGATCGGATACACAACTCCGTTGCCGGCAGTGACGGTTGGACCAGCAACAATAGCTTAACATCCAATCATACGGAATCGATTACGCTTGATATGCAAGCAATGCAAACCATTAGCCGCGTCGATCTGTTCCCTAGAAATGACAACGGGCAAGTCGGCATGGGTTTTCCGGTTAACTTTACGATCCAAGTGGCGGCCAGCCCGTCCGGTCCTTGGACGACCGTCGTGACGCAAACGGGTTACGCGCAGCCGAACCATCTTCCTCAAAGTTTTACCTTTACCGCTCAATCCGCAAGGTACGTTAAAGTAGAGGGAACAAGCCTGCGGCAAATTACAACCGAAGGCGGCCAGCCTTACCGCATGCAGTTCGCGGAAATTGAAATTCGCTAGAAATCAGACTACGCCCTGCCTATGCCTGCGGTAAGCGCTCGGAGTCATACCTGTTTTCTTGCGAAACAGCCGGATAAAATAGCTGTAGTCCTCGATTCCGATGTGCTCGGCGATTGACGGTATCGGCACATCCGTGTGGATAAGGCTTCGTTTGGCTTCCTCTATCTTCAAATGGTTGACGTATTGCAAGGGCGTCATTCCGGTATGCTTTTTCAAACATCTAGTCAAATAGTCGAATTGGAAATGGAGCTCCTGCTCCATTTCTTTCGCTTTAAACGGGGCATTGCGTTGGCGCATGAGATAGCTTTCGATTTGTTTGGAATGGAGCAGCGACTGCGAAGGTTTGGAGGACTGAAAGAGCCACTGCTGCATATGGGCTAACAATTGGGCGAGAAGACTTTGCAGCTGAAGGGCGTTTTCTTGGCAAAGCTTGCTTTGGATATTCAGCATTTCGTTCATTATGGGAATCAAGGGCGTTGCGTCGAATGGAGTCCATTTGGGAAGATACATCCACTGCTCGTGAGGCGCATTATCGTTATCCGTACCTTGTTGGATGATAGACGACCAAGGGATATGCTTGTCCGATATTCGTTCTGCCCGATTCGGATGGATGAAATGAAGCCAGTAAATATCCGTCTCCTCGTCGCATGGGCGATGGCCAAAGTGGGTAAGTCCAGGCTCAAGGATCAGCAAATGACCTGCTTCGATCGCGTATGGAATATCGGTTTCCGTCATATACAGCGTACCTTTCAAGACGATAAGCACATCGTATACTTGAAAATTTCGTTCGAAATGCTGGCCTCCGGGTTTCCATGTGCCATGACCGATCGTGATGAATTGCGGAAGCGGGGGGATCTGAAGTTTAATACAGTCCATGATTCATCCTCCTTGCGGGTACATTCCCTAGATTCATTGTAAATAGTTAAACCGCCGTTGACTACTAATATAGTCGATTTTGTCCTATAGAATGTCGATACAAGATCTATTTCAATCCCGGTGAAGCGGTTACAGTAGAGTTAGAAATTACTCGGTCTAAAGGGGATATCGATATGCGATTTAGACAGGTTCATTTGGATTTTCATACTTCCGAGGCTATTCCCGGCATTGGCAAGGATTTCTCAAAACAGCAATTTCAGACGATGCTCATTAAAGGGCACGTAGATTCCATTACGATTTTCTCCAAATGCCATCACGGCTGGGCTTACCATCCCTCCGAAGCTAATGAGCAGCACCCTGAGCTGAATTTCGATTTGCTCGGGGCAATGATCGAAGCAGCCCATGAGATCGGAGTTAAAACCCCGGTCTATCTTTCCGCGGGACTCGATGAGAAGCTGACACGCCAGCACCCTGAATGGCTCATTCGGAATATCGACGGTCATACCGTTTGGGTAGACGGCTTCATGAAACCCGGCTATCACGAGTTTTGCATGAACTCTCCCTATTTAGATGTTCTCTTGGATCAGATTAAGGAAGTCGTTACGCGATATGATGCCGATGGTATTTTCCTGGATATCGTTGGCGTGCGGACATGTTACTGTCACTATTGCGTGAACGAAATTAGGAGCCAGAACAAAGACCCAAGGGATCCATCCGTGATGAGCGAGCTTTGGGAGCGAACCTACGCGAACTATACGGCTAAAGTTAAGGAAGTCATTCATGAGATCAAGCCGGGCTTGGGCATTTTCCATAATGGAGGCCATATCCGCAGAGGGCGTAGAGATATGGCTTTGATGAATACCCATCTGGAACTGGAATCGTTGCCTACGGGCGGATGGGGTTATGATCATTTTCCATTGTCGGCTCGGTATGCTCAGACTCTGGGCATGGATTTCCTCGGCATGACTGGGAAATTCCATACCTCTTGGGGAGAATTCGGAGGATACAAGCATCCCAATGCGCTTCGATACGAGACTTCGTTAAGCATCGCCAACGGCGCGAGATGCTCGATCGGGGATCAATTGCACCCTAATGGACTCATGGACGAGGCAACCTATGCGTTGATCGGAGCCGCTTATAAGGAAGTGGCCGACAAGGAGCAGTGGTGCACGAATGTGCAAAATATAGCCGACGTCGCATTGCTGTCATTGGAAGCCGTAGGTGCCCATGCGACGAGCAACCAGTCCGATTTCACGGGATTATCCGATGCCGGTGCGGTTAGAATGCTGCTCGAAGGCAAAATATTGTTCGATGTAATCGACTTAGAGGTCGACTTCAATTCCTATAAGGTTATTATTCTTCCGGATGATGTTTTATTGGCATCGGAGCTTGAGAGCAGGCTGAACTCCTATTTAGCTGACGGAGGCAAGCTGCTGGCCACTGGCAAATCAGGGCTGCGCCAATCGCGCGATGCTTTCGGCATTGATCTCGGAGTAAAGTGGATCGGAGAAAATAAGTTCCGCCCCGATTATTTCAAGCCGGGATTTGCTCTGACAAGCTTGCTGAATGCCTCTTTCATTATGTACGGCCAAGGTCAACGAATTGAGCTTGACGGAGGGACAGAGCTAGGGCGTAGAGAGGATCCTTATTTTAACCGCGATGCGTTTACGTTCTGCTCGCACCAACATACGCCAACCTCTCATAATGATGGCGGGCCAGGTATGGTGGAAAGCGACAATGGGATCTATATCGCTTGGAATATTTTCGAAGATTATGCCACTAAAGGCAGCCTTGTTCATAAAGAAATCGTGCTGCATGCACTCAATCGTCTGCTTTCGACTAGGAAAACTTTAGAGACGAATCTTCCTGCGCAAGGAATTGTAACTTTACAACAACAGCCGCATGAGAATCGATATATTAACCATCTGCTTTATGCAACGCCCGTCAAACGGGGCAATGGAGTTGAAGTCATCGAGGATATTGTGCCGTTGTCGAATGTAAAAGTAGCTTTGAAGATTCCCGGCGCCGTCCAAGACGTGTACCTGGCGCCGCAATTGACGAAGCTGGCCTTTGAACAAAATGATGGCGTACTGCACTACACGGTTCCTCAATTGGAATGCCATCAGATGGTCGTGATTGAGTAGAACATCATAAATGTCCCTGCAGCCTTCTGGCTGCGGGGACATTTTTTACATGGTGGTTAGGGTTAAGATTTGATTCTTATTTTCAAAAGAGGCTTTTAACTTGAATCGCTACGGGTTCAATTCCCCGCAGCTTGCTGCGTCAGTAACTTAGATTTAGATTTTGAAGTATAAAGAGCACAAAAGAGAAAAGTAGAAGGAGACGCTGTGATTTGAGCGAGTATATCCATAAATCACACAACGTGTCGGTGCTTATGTATCATTTTGTATGTCCAGCAAAGTACAGAAAATCGGTATTGAGCAATGAAGTAGATGAAACGTTGAAAGATGTATGCGTTGAAATATCGAAAAGATATGAGGAAGTGACAATAAGAAATTACGTCAAGAAGCAAGGTGTAGAAGAACAGGGCAATCGCATTAGCCGCTGTCTTGATGGAAACACCGAAGCCTACCAAGGTTTCCCTTTCCTTCCGCCGGCGAAAGTGCAATGTTTTTCAACCTAATTTGCTTTGATCCATGGTTGAAAAGTACATTAACGATGTTTTTCATCGTTGTTGCTGTACTTGTGCATCTGAAGCGACTGTTTTTGCCCCAAGTAGGATGTTTTCCATCGTTATTCATTCACGTTTATGGTTCAAGTTCCTATTAGCGATGTTTTTCATCGTTGTTGCTAACCGCATATTTCCCGAATAGCTGGTTCATCATTCTAATGCGATGGCCCTGTGTAGAAGAAGAATACGTAAAACTACATGAACAGTTTGAAGGAGAGCAATTGACCTTATTCTAAGTGAGCAAAGCGAATCCACTAGATAAGATACCCCGCAGCTTGCTGCGGGGAGAATTTAATGTTGAGAACAATTGCTTTCATCTGATTAACTCCCTCGAATGGTCTTTTCAATATAAGTATCGGCAACCTGACCATCAGGTTGAATCACTGGAACACGAATTATGCGACAACCATTGCCGGGATACCGATCGCCGAGCCTGGAACGGATCAACAGTTACTGGTGATTATTTCAGCAACTACTACTTATCCGTATGAGTTGAACAACAACTGAAATGAAGGCATTTTTCAATTCGCATTACACTCATGCATAGCATTCCTCACTCTATTATGGTAAATATGAAAAACTTTAATCTCTGTTGTAATGTTGACTTTTTAAACTTTAAGCAAATGCCAGAAACCTCTATTGTTAGTATTAGAAAGAGAAAGAGGTGCGACAGCATAATGCGATTCATGGTCAACAGAAATGTGGCGAGGTCCAAAAACAGATGGTTATTATCTGGAAAGGCAACACTCCTGCTAATGGCAGTTCCCTGTTTTGTCCTCTTGGTTGCTTTTGTATATTTGCCGCTCTGGGGCTGGAGCATTGCTTTTTTTGACTACAAAGCCGGTTTGAAATTCTCGCAGATGGATTTCATGGGTTTTAAGAGTTTTACGTATATGTTCAAGCAGCCGAATTTCGCCAACGTGATCAGGAATACTCTTGTAATGAGCGGGCTATACTTTCTGACTTCGCCCGTCCCCGCGATTTTCGCCATTCTATTGGCAGAAATGAATTCGAAACGGGTGCGGCAATGGATTCAAACGACAACAACGCTGCCATACTTTATTAGTTGGGTGCTGGTCTATGCCGTATTCTTCTCGCTGTTCTCGGTCGGTGACGGCATTGTCAATACGCTGCTGTTGAATTTCGGCTGGATCAAGCAACCTCTTAATCCTCTTGCGAATCCACACATCGTATGGTTTTTTCAAACAGGGATCTATCTTTGGAAGAATCTTGGGTTCAGCGCCATTATCTATATCGCGGCTATTACTTCGATTGATCCTGAATTGTATGATGCAGCCTCGGTAGATGGCGCAGGACGTTTAAACAAGATAAAACATATTACGGTACCCGGTTTAGTATCGACCTTCCTTACACTTCTACTGCTGGGGATCGGAAATCTGTTGAACAATGGCTTCGAGCAATATTATCTGTTCTATAATGCGATCGTTGCAGATAAAATTGAAGTTTTGGACTACTTCATATATCGAATAGGCATCACAATGAGCGACTATTCCCTGTCAACAGCAATTGGAATTTTCAAAACGCTCTTCAGTATTCTCTTGATTACTGTAGCCAATATGATAGCGAAGAGGGTAAGAGGCAGCGGTATTATCTAATGAAGCGAGGTGAAAATATGAGAGTAAAGAGCATTGCATTTCATTCTATAAATTATGTGTTATTTGGTTCTTTCGCTTTTATATGCATTTATCCCTTCTATTATCTGCTGCTGGTTTCAGTCAGCAACTCTGACGCAGTGTCGTCAGGTCTTGTTGTCCTATGGCCTTCCGGGTTTAATGTGGAAGCGTACAAGCGAGTATTTGTCTATAAAGGAATTACGGAGGCTTTCTTCATTTCGGTTTCCCGGGCACTCGCCGGTACCGTGGTAACCTTATTTTTCTCCTCCATGTTTGCCTATGTGCTTACGAAGAAAGAGCTATTCGGCAGAGTTTTTATGTATCGCTCAACGGTATTTGCCCTATATATCAGCGCTGGCTTGATTCCTTGGTTTATTACAATGAAGCAGTTGGGATTAGCCGACAATTATTTGCTCTATATTCTGCCCACCGCGATCTCTCCGTTCCTACTCATTCTTATCAAAACTTACTTGGAGCAGATTTCTCCGCATCTGGAGGAATCGGCGATGATGGACGGCGCAGGATATTTTACAGTTTTCATGTGGATTATGATGCCTGTCTCTGTGCCCGTGCTTGCTGCTGTTGGCGTGTTCAGTGCGGTTACACAATGGAACTCTTGGCAGGACAACTTCTATCTTGTCAACAATCCGCATCTTCAGACAATCCAATTGATCCTGATTAACTTTCTAAGAGAAGCGGACGCATTCTCGAATCCCGCCAATATGAACGATCTGTTGGCGAATGCAAGCAGGCAGAGAATCAGCCCCTTCTCCCTGAAGACAACGATTGCAGTCGTCTCCATTGTACCTGTTATGCTCTTCTATCCGTTCCTGCAGCGTTATTTCGTCAAAGGGATCATGGTTGGAGCCATCAAAGGGTAGAGTTCAGCCCAGCTTTATTCCCATGTTGGATGATTCACGAGTTCGATAATCTGACAGGTATAATAAAGGTTGCAAAAAATGAGACTAGGAGGAATTAGATTGAACAGAAAAAGATTTTTGAACACGTTGTTTGCAAGTGTAGTTGCGATTTCCATGCTTATAACGGGGTGTACGCAGAAAAATTCTAAACCACCTGAGGTGTCTGCAACCCCTGGGGAAAATGCGGCCGAAGAAAATACAGCCGCTGCTGCCAAGGAGCCCATCACATTCTCGATATGGCCGGTGATGTTCGCGAACAATATTCCGTCCGGCATTCAAGAGGATCCCGTGGCGAAGGATATCGAAGCTAAGCTGGGAATTAAGATGAATATCGATACGCATCCTACGGATGAGAAGTGGAAGGCGTTGATGGCCAGCGGTGATCTGCCGGATATCATACTTGCTCCAGCAACTGATATGGTCACGCTGATCAAGAGCGGACAAGTCATTCCGCTTGACGAATTGGTGGACAAATATGGCGGAGATATTAAACAGAACGCTTCGGAAATGTTGAAATACAGCCAAAAATACTTAAGCAATAATACGGGAGACACTTATTTCCTCAGCAGCGGGGTAGAACCCGTAAATCCTGCGATTACTCAAACACCTTGGGGATTGCTCGTTGGGCCCTATCTGAGATGGGACTATTATAAGGAATTGAATTATCCTGAAATCAAAAATTTCGATGATTACATCAATGTCGTAGCGGATATGCTGCAGAAGCATCCAACCAACGAAGAGGGCAAGAAAAATTTCGGCTTCTCTCCTTGGTTCGATGCGCAAGGGGTTCTGTTTCAAACAAACACTTTTACAGGATATGTACTGGGCAAGGAGGGATCCGGAGGAGCATTAGTGCTGGAATCCAATCGTGACGGGTCGGATGTCAGGAATATGTATACGACCGAAGACAGTATTATGTGGCAAGGTGTAGAGTTTTGGTACAAAGTGAAACAGAAGGGTCTGATGGATCCGGATGCGTTCACCCAGAAGAACGAAAATGCCCAGCAGAAGGCGAATACGAACCAGGTTCTTGCCAGTGTATTCAGTTGGCCGTTAGCGCCGACCAACGGCTATCTGAAGGGCCTAGGACATGACGGCAAAGGATTCACCCCAGTGCCGATTCCCATGATTGATGCCAAATACGCTTATTCGATACCGACTCCGACAGGGCTCAACGGCCGTTCCTGGGCAATTACCAAGAATGCCAAAAATCCGGAGAGGGCAATGGAATTGATCAACTATTTCTTTTCCATTAATGGGGCAATGACGATCTATAACGGAGTAGAAGGAACCGATTGGGTACTGGAGAATGGCAAAGCCGTGTTAACCGAAAAATTCCGCCAAAATAATGGAGATCCGGATGCCGCGGTCAAATACGGCTACAACAAGTACCAGAATGATGTGGGATTGGGACCGAACTTTATTAACCCGGCAACCAATCAGAAGCTCAATCTTCTGAATGAGAAAGAAGAGGAGAAGCTGGCGCTCGCTTCCAAAAATGCGGTTGAAGCCGACTTTGTGCAATACTATGGCAAAGAGGTAGCATCCGAGGTTCTTCCAAAAAACAGGGTGTCGGGAGACGCATTCTCTACATCGATGACAGGATTCATCAATTCTTTCATGCCAATCGAGGTGCCTACGGACATCAAACGGCAAGAAGGTGCGCTAACTGCTTATATTGAGAAACAATTGCTTAAAGTCATGCTGGCCAAGGATGACAATGAATTTAAGGCTTTGAAGCAGCAAACGATTGATCAGGCCAAAAAAATGGGTGTGGAAGCGCTCTACGATTATTACAGTGGGGAATTCGCCAAAGCGCTTGTGCAAGCCAAAGAAATTATTAAGTTCTAAACAATCTTACTGATTATATGATCTTACGTTACCACAAAACCGACTCGTCTGTAATAAACGAGTCGGTTTTGTGGGCTTGGCAGTGCATTGACTAAGGAGGTAATGAAAATGGTAAAAATGTATTTTACGCGTTCTTTTAAATCATTAAAGGTCAATAGAATACTACTTGCATTTTTGATTATGGCCATGGTGCTTACTTTTGTTCATGTACCTGCAACTAAAGCTTTTGATTACTCTGATTGGACTAGAATAGACGATAACGAATCCAGTATAACGTATTCTTCGGGATGGGGCTACTCGGATACATTATCAGGCCGTTACAATAATACAACGCATTGGTCAAAGTCTTCAAGTAGTTATGCCCAGTTTACATTCGAGGGAACCGGCTTCAGAATAATAGGAGAAACTAGTGATGGTCAAGGCAGCATGAGTATATATATTGATGGGGTAAAAATAGCTGATACCAATAATTATAGTGTAAACCCCAGAATGCAACAAGTTCTGTTTGAAGAGACCGGGCTTGGATATGGACAACATACAGTCAAAATATCTATATCCGGGAATAAGGATGCTAATTCCACAGATTACTATGGATGTATAGATGCAATTGACTATTATCAAAAATGGTCAACGATTGATGATAATGACTCCAATATAACGTATTCATCAGGATGGGGCTACTCGAATACATTATCAGGCCGTTACAATAATACCGCACATTGGACGCCCACTGCCAATAGTTATGCCCAATACACATTCACAGGGAGTGGGATCAGGTTAATTGGTGAAAGAAGTGCAGATAAAGGAAAGGCTGATATCTATATAGATGATGTTTTACAGACAACCATAAGTGCATATTCAGCAACACCATTAATGCAGCAAGTGTTGTACCAAAAAACGGGTTTATCTTATAGTCAACATACGATAAAAGTAATAGTCAAGGGTGAGCATGAACAGAATTCAACAAATAACTATGTTGCTATAGATGCATTTAAGTATTTCATTCCTGAACATATTGTAACAACCCAAAATGAAAGCAGCTTGATTAGCATTACATCACCTACCAATACCAGTATCTCGGAAACATATGTAAAAGTACAAGGAACTGCATCTACTGATATAAAAATACCAATGTGGTATGAAATAAGATATGGTTCACATGATGGTGCTTTAGGCGATTACGGTGCATTCCAGGCGAAATCAAACTGGGCTTTCATTGCCAAGAATCTCAAGGTAGGAAATAATTATGTAAAAGTCTTTGGTCAGGATATACATGGGAAAATAAATGAGAAGCATATTGTGCTTACCATGACTCTTTCACCGGCGCCGTCGGTTCGACCACGACCTCATCCGGCACAAATATCATGGGGTGGTGTCGGAGATAACAAGTCACTTATAGACCACCCGGACCAGTGGACATTTGTGCAAAAATATCTTGACGTTTTTATGATGCACAAAGCGGCGTGGAGATATGATATACCATTTTCAAGCGAGATGACTCCTGAAGTTGTTCAAGATTTTTATAAGATTCTGGAGCCATATTATACAAATTTCAAAAACGAAATTGATGGGACAACGGCAGCTCATTGGGTTCCAGAGGGTCAGAGCCCCACCTTGATTAACGGATGGGATAGTTACGAGTGGCATACCATGTTTGGTGTTCCGGGATCCTACAGCGGCACGATGGCTAAATTTCAGAGAGATTTATCAGTGGCATATGCAGATATATCATTTGATTTTATCTTCAATATACACAAGCTTTTGATGAATAATCCGAGTATGACTCATACTCAGGTTATTGATAAGTTGATATCATTATGGAAGCCTGTATATCAAAAAATATACGATTATTACCCGTATACACACCTGCAATTAACCAATAGTCCCATCTACTGGAGTTTTCCGGGTTATGACTATAATTATGGGCCGAATATATTGGATTTTACGCCGTTGTATGATTTGAATAATTTAAGTTATCTTGTTGAAGACAATTACAATAGTCCACGAGGTAATCCGGTATTGGTCAATGGTAATCAGGTAAGCTGGTCATTCACAATTGATGAAATCATGCAGGCATTTATGGATATGCAACAGGCTATAGCGCCAAGCAAGCCTTTTGTATTTTCCACTGATTTGCCGTATCATTTTTGGGTTAATGGCGGTGCAGGGACAAGAAACAAGGTATTGGCTTATGAACAATGGCTTCACAACCATGGTGCGCTTCATGAAGTAATAGCTAACGAAGACTATGACGGATCTCAAGCATTGGCTGACAGTAATCCGACTCAGTGGCAGCAGAATTTCTTTAATGGCAGTTTTAACAGAATGGTAGAGCACCAGAAAATCGGAGGACGCGCTGATAAATATGTATTTGAGAGTTGGGAATGGTCTTCGACTGATTATATGCCTACAAGCGTAGTGCCTGAAACCACAACCTACACCTATACGAACCTGGCAAAAAAGGCAATAAAATTTCTTAAAGGAATAAAGGATATAGATGGTAATCTGGAAGCACTGAACCTGTCTGCAAGTGAGAACTTAAATGGATATGATGTAACGATAACGAATAATGGAGACATGGAATGTTTGCCGGCTATTGTCGCTTTTGAGAGCGGGGATAGTGCAACTTCAGTTATATGGACAGACCCTTCCGGAAACGATATTACGGATAAAATTAAAAGTGATGAAGGCTGGGTATATGGCAATACATTGCCTGCAGGCCAGTCTATAACCATCCATGCCAGAGTCGCCAGCGGCACATCAAAGCAGATAAGTGTTGAAGCGTTCTGGAATCCGCAGGATCCAACCGGTGTTGTTCGGGATAGGGTAAATTTCTCTATATATCCAGGTCAATTAAAAGCACCTGTAAATCTTTACACTTTAATAGGTACCAGCAGTCCAGTGCAAATAACAACAAATGATGTAGCAGCTGAGAAGTTTAGCGCAACATCCCCATTTGCAGCGATAGACACATTCTGCCCGAGTTGGGATAATAATATAGGCAATCTGACCTTAAAGCTGTATGCATGGAATACGGATTACGCTACAACTGTAAGCGGGACGCCGATAGCTCAAAAACAATTCGTCAACTATATCGACAATGCATGGCTATATATGGAATTCCCTACTCAGAATCCGGGGGATTATCTTTGGACATTAAGCAATCCTTCAGAAACGGTTGGCGTATGGAAATATCCATCAAGTGATAATTCTGCGGTTGCTTATTGGAATGGCTCGACTACTTCCGGTGATTATATGAGCAAATATTATCCTATATAAACAGACCCGTACGTCCGGCTCTGTGAGAGGCTCATGCAATTGCGCATGGGCCTACTCGATTTGTCAAATATACTTAATCTTTGCGAAAGTGTGTAGGGGAAATGCCGGTCATTTTCTTGAAAACGGTATAGAAGTAATTGGGGTTGACGTAACCTACTTGTTGGGCGACATCAACGGCCTTCATTGCCGGATACTGTCGCAGCAGCTCTACCGCTTTTCCAATCCGGATTCGATTCAAGTAATTGTTAAAAGGCTCTCCGGTTTCCTTTTTAAACAAATAACCCAAGTAGACGGAATGAATATGATATTCTTGGGCAAGCGTCGAGAGGTTAATGTCTTCCATATAACATCTCTCTATGTGGGAAAGTATTCTTTGTATGAACGGACTTTGCTCTTCATTTCGATGTTCCAGGAAGTCGAATGTTCGTTGTAATAACTCTTCAATCCAGACCTGCAGCTGATCCAGCGTGGGTTTCTCCAGCGTATTCTGTACGAGGTCTTCGAAATCGTGCAGCAGTATCTCAGAATTGGGAGAATGCATTCGGATCACAAACTTGATCTGAAATAAAATTTCCATGAATAATTCCCGTAAATACTTGGGGTTGTTCAGATTCAGGCTCATAAATTTATTGTAAATCGTTCTAACCATTTGGATTGTCTCTTCTCGATTTCTCCCTACAATCAATTCATGGAGCTTTTTGAAATTGATATTTAATTGGTTCTTCAGCTCTACGGAGTCGGGTTGAATATCGTGAAAAAACAACACCGTGTTGGGAGGGAGAACCAACTGATAATCTTCCATTTTTTTGGCGTGTGTATAGCTGAAATGGGCTTCTTCAAGTGAATATTGAACGCTGCCGACCATAATAAACACATCAATACCCAACAATTGATTAATCTGAACTATGCATTCGTTTAGTTCATTTCTTAGAATCGGATAGTCTATCTCCGAATTGACTTGGGAATACACAATAATTACTTTTCCGGATGGGTCGCAATAAGTAATAGCGTTGTTATGAATGGATGTAATTTCATTGCATATATTATGGACGGCAAATTGAAGGAGATTTTTATTGGTTATTTTTAGCCTCTCTGTTTCATGGGAAGCGGCGGTAATAGGGATAACATGAACAGTGAAGTAATTCGCTTCAGGCAATACAATATTAAGGAAGGCTGCTCTTTCCAGAAGCTCCTTCTTCTCGATATTCCCCATCAACCACCGGTGCAAAATGTTATCTCTTATTATGTTTTGGCCTTGTCTAAATTCAATTTGCCGAAACAATTCACTTTCAATTTTTTGTGTGGTGGTTTTCAGGGTCGAAACCATTTCGTTCTCGGATATTGGTTTTAATAAATAGTTTTCAATGCCGAGCAATACAGCTTCTTTCGTGTATGAAAAGTCATTATACCCGCTAAGTATAATAAATTTGGGCGTATTTATATTCATTTTCTTAATGTTGATAATGAGCTCCAATCCGCTCATATCCGGCATGCGCACATCCGTAATGAGAATATGGACAGAATGCCTGGACAAATAAGAAAGCGCATCCAACGCATCATAACAGGTGTGAACGATATCGAGGCCGAGTCCCTGCCAATCGATCAGTTTCTTCATGCCTTCCAGGATGAATGGCTCATCATCAACGATTAATACCTTGTACATACAGGCTCAACTCCATTCTGTTCATCGCTGGAAGTGTAATAATAGCTTTGGTTCCCGTGTTCCTCTCACTTTGCAGGCTTAGTCCGAATTCCTTGCCAAACATAAGCTTGATTCGCTCGTTTACATTCAATAATCCGATGCTTTTGGTATTGGAGATCGATGTGTGTGCTAATTGTTCTTGAATTTCCTGCACCTTCCAATCCGGAATGCCTCTGCCGTTGTCTTCTATGATAAACATCAGCTTGCCGTCCTGGCATTTGCAAGCGAGAGAAATCAAATTATCGGGATTTCTTTGCGAGAATCCGTGGATCACATAATTCTCGATCAGAGGCTGGAGCAAATGGTTGATACATCCATAGGGGAGGATGTCTTCACTGACATCGATTGAATAGGAGAACAGCTTCCCGTATCGGATTTTGAACAACTGCAAATATTGTTCGACGTAACAAATTTCTTGTTCCACGCTGATCACAGATTCCGATTTTATGGTGCTCTTGAACATTTCCGCCAAGATGTAGATCATTTGTCCGGTCTCCTTATCACCGCTCGATACCGCTCTCATTCGGATCGCTTCCAAGGTGTTATAGAGAAAGTGGGGATTGATCTGCGTTTGGAGCGCTGTTAGCTCAGCCTGCTTCTGTTTCAATTCGGATATATAGCTTTTCTCGATATGCTCCATTAGATTGGCACTCATTCGGTTGAGGCTGAGGGCAATTTGGCCGATCTCATCCTCTTGGTTCTGAACCGGAATCTTGAAGGCGAGATTTCCTTTGCGCAATTCCTTAATCGCTTGAATAATGAATTTGATCCGTTTCGTCAGGAAGAAGGAGCTGACAATAATTAAGGCGATGCACATTAAGATGCTTAGAGTGGTAAAAAGATAAATAGCCATTCTCATTTCCTTGACCAATGCGCTTATATTTTTCTCCGGAATGATGCTGACGGCCGTCAATCCGCTTTTGGATGAACGCAACGTTTTGATCAGGTTGGATTCCTGGCCTATCCGTACTTTGTCAGATAAGGGTGCACCATTTCCCCAGTAAGGGAATTTGGCTCCATAATATTGAGCGTCAGAATCATAAACAACGTCTCCATTATCGGCGATAAGCAGAATTTGGCTGTTCAAGCCCGAATTGAAATTGGCCAGCATTTTATTAAAGCCTTGAAGATCGAAATCGCACAATAAAATGCCGGCATTCCGATCGTTGTTTCTTGAGGAGACATTCATCGCCAAAGTGAACACAAGCCGGTTATTGTCCAGCAGGTAATCTGATAGTTTGGCTGGGTAGATGTGGATCAGCGGATTACCGACAGGGTCATTCAATTCCAACTGTTCCGGGTAGGCGAATTCTTGCTTGGTGTAGGTGTTGGGAAGAACTTTAGAGTACTGATATAGTCGTTCCTCGGGAATTTTGTAGAACGACACCGCAGTCATATCAGGATCTCTGGAAAAGGCGGAATTCATATAATTGTCGAAGACCGGTTTCGCATTGTAGAATTCGGCGGAATAGGGAATGAAATCTTCGTTCAGGAAGTTAAAGACATCGGCAATGAACGTTTTATCCATAAAGGCCTGATAAAGAATAGTCTGGATAAGCTTATATTTGCTATCCATATATTGATTGACATTGTACATAATTACATCATTATACTGGAACTCTTTTGTTGTCATATGTTTGCTGATGATGTTGCCGATAACCAAAGACAAGAGGATAGAGGTGACGATGATAATACAAATGAAGGACAATAGTAATTTGTTTATAAAATGATTCCGGATGTACTTCTTAAATATTCTCATATTATCAGAATTCCTTTACTTAACTTATTATGAGTCAAATATAACCTGCTTTATCAGGTATTTAAATCTTATTATTAAACTTCACTTTAATTAATTAACGATTCTTTAATTTCCAAACTTTGAATCGTGATGTGAGCTGTGTAAATTAAGAAGATATCCGGTTTTGCCATGAAGCTGATCTTCATGCAATGTAATGAATGATGAGACATCAGTGATAAGAAAACTGCTTCAACTGGTTATTACACTGACATTTATGCGATTAAGAAAACAAATTAATAGAGAGAAAAGCTAGGGGAGAGAGATAGATATGGGCAAAATGACTGAAATCGTAAATGGAACCAGTATTCCCAGTTATATTACACCGCTTTTTTGGCAGCATGGGGAGAATGAGCATATACTCCGTGAAGAAATTAAGCAGATGCATGAAAATGGAATTAATAGCTTTGTGATAGAGTCGCGGCCGCATCCCGATTTCCTCGGTGACATGTGGTGGCGCGACCTCGACATTCTCCTTGATGAGGCACGCAAAAGGAGTATGAAGGTTTGGTTATTCGATGATAGCTCGTACCCAAGTGGATATGCAGCGGGCAGAATTCGTGATCTACATCCAGAATACCTGAAGGTTTATTTGGCTGAAAAGCATGTTGATGTCATCGGCCCATTAAAAGGCAGCTCTTTCCTCATCCAGGCATGGTTGGATGAGGGAGATGAGCTCATAGGCGTTATTGCTGCAAAACGAATAGATGGTGTAGATGTGATTGATGCTGACACACTAATTGATGTTAGCAGACAAGTCCACAAGGGCATTTTATATTGGGATGTTCCCGAGGGAGACTGGCGTGTATTTATCTTGATTCGCACCCGCAATGGCGGTGAAGAGCACACGAAGGATTATCTAAACCCATTACAGCAAGAAGCAGTTGGCGCTTTTATCCATCATGTTCATGAAGAGCACTATCGCCGTTATGCTTCTGATTTTGGCCAGACCATCGTAGGCTTTTTTACTGATGAACCGCGTTTTGGAAATGTAGCATCCTATGATGGCAGCCTAGGTCAAAAACAAATGGAATTCCCTTACGGTGGCATTAAGGGGCCATCTGGCTATTCACAATTTGTACTTCCCTATGCGGATTCGCTTATCGCTGAATTAGATGCCGAGTGGGAAGACAATGTGAGCTACAAGCTTTATTTGCCCTTGCTCTGGTACGAAGGCGGCGAAAGGACTCATTCTGTCAGGTTTACTTATATGAATGTTGTGAGCCGTTTATATGCGGAAAATTATACACAGCAGATTGGGGACTGGTGCAGAACCCATAATGTCAAACTGATCGGTCATGTGGTCGAGGATAATGGAGCGCATGCGCGGCTCGGATTCGGCAGCGGTCATTTCTTCCGCGCGATTAAGGGGCAGGATTATTCAGGACTAGATGTGGTTTATCAGATTTGGCCTGAATATACGTCTGGTCGGTTTACTACGCCATTCGGCTATCTTAATACAGAATTCTTCTATTGGGGCATGACCAAGATGGCGACTTCCGCAGCTCATTTAGATCCGAAGAAGCAAGGTGTAACCATCTGCGAGGCATTTGGCGCTTATGGCTGGCAGGAAGGTCTCAAACTAATGAAGTGGATTACGGATCATCTTTGCGTGAGAGGGGTAAACTTTCTCGTTCCTCATGCCTTCTCGCCGAAATTCCCTGATCTGGATTGCCCTCCACATTTTTATGCGCGTGGCGAAAATCCGCAATGGCGATATTTTAACGTCTGGTCCACTTATGCTAATCGTGTTTGCCATCTGCTCTCAGGAGGGAGACATGTTGCTCCTATAGCCGTTATCTATCATGCAGAAGCAGAATGGTCCGGCAGCTATCAGCCTTTTGAAGAAATTGTTAAGACACTTGCGCTTCACCAAATTGATTGTGACGTTATTCCGATCGACACCTTTGTTAACGAAGAGGAGTATCAGATTCTCAAAGGTAAATTTCAGGTGAATGAAGAGCAGTATCGTGCTATTGTTGTTCCTTATGCAGAACGTCTGCCGGAGGCATTCATAAAGTGCTTGATGAAGCTTCAGGACAATGGCATCCATGTGCTGTTTATTCGGGATTATCCAACCGCAAGCAGCACTAACACTAAACCACATGATTTCAATCAACTGCTTGCGAAGCTGAAACAAGGGAATTACGCCAACGCTATTGCATTGGACGAGCTGGTCCCAAGAATCAGGACTTTGGGATATTATGATGTGGAGGTCAAAACATATGAGGAAGCGTTGCGGTACTACCATTACATCCAGAATGCGGAATCGTTATTCTTCTTTACTAATGAAAGCAGACAGAAAACAGTTCAAACACATGTTAGGTTAAGAGCTGAAGGCGTGCCTTTAGCTTATGATGCAATGAATAATCAGGTCCATGCTTTGCATTATACGTTTGATGGAGAATTCACAATAATTTGTTTGAAATTGGCACCTTATGATTCTGTATTTATTGTTTTTCTCGAAGATGGACTTGGCAATTATGAATTTTATCCACATGAGACTAGCAGTACAACTGATATAAACAGCTTTCTTGAGTTGCCGGATAATTGGATAACGAGTAAAGCGGAAGCTAAACAATACCCTGATTTTGAACTCGAGGAGAAGATTCATGGCTTGGGCAACATTTCATTACCGGAGATACTTCCTGACTTTTCGGGAACGATTAAATATGAAACTACTTTTGAATTTGAGAGGAGTCAGTCTGTCAGTAAAGTAATATTAGATCTTGGTGAAGTTTACGAGATAGCTGACGTTTGGATGAATGACATTCATTTGGGTGTTAGAATTTGCTCGCCTTATACATTTGAAGCTGTTAAACAGCTAAAAGATGGAATAAATTCATTACGCATTGAGGTAACAAATACACTGGTGAGAAAGATGCCTTCTGCATTCGACAGATCAATGCCACAGGAGCCTTCAGGATTAATTGGTCCTGTACGAATATATCCGATCCGTTGACGCCGATCTCTGCTTACTGGAAAGGTTAGGGTGAATATCATTGCAGCATTTAACGGCACTACACGATTTGTTTATGCGGCCAACTGCGGAATTTAGGGGTAAGCCCTTCTGGTCATGGAACGGAAATTTGGAGAAGGAAGAACTGCTTCGCCAATTGCATGTATTTCATGAAATGGGCTTCGGCGGCGTGTTTATGCATTCGCGAACCGGGCTTGCTACGGAATATTTGGGGGATGAATGGTTCGACTTGATCAACCTTTGCGCGGAAGAAGCGGAAAAGCTCGGGATGGAGGCGTGGCTTTATGACGAGGACCGCTGGCCCAGCGGAACGGCAGGCGGAATGGTTACGGAAGAGCCTCGCTTACGGCAGAAATTCATTCGCTTGCAAATTGTCCCGGCAGAACGATTCCAGTGGAGCGACAATTTGATTGCAGCGTTTAAATGCAGACTTGAAGGGCTTGCCTATTATGACATTCAGCCAGTGGAAGAAGGGTTTGCAGTTGGATCAAATGAAGGCTTTAGCATACTTGCGTTCTCGATAGAAGAACAGCAAAAAGAAAGCTTCTTTAATGGCTATACCTATCTGGATACACTCAATCGGGAAGCAACGGATAAATTCATCGAGCTAACGCATGAAAAGTACAAATCACATAGCGGCAAGCATTTTGGTAAAGCGATTAAAGGGATTTTTACGGATGAGCCTCACCGCGGTTCTTTAATGGATGGCTTCAGTCTTGCCAATGAAGATAAAGAATGGCATGCGCCCTGGACATATACTTTGTTCGATCGCTTCAAAGAAACCTACGGTTACGACCTGCTTTTAAAGTTGCCCGAACTATTCTTGCAGCCGGAAGGCAGGGAGTTCTCCCAAGTGAAATGGCATTATACCGATCTGCTTCAGGAAATTTTTCTGGACAATTTCGCGAAGCCGATTCAGGCATGGTGCCAAGCGAATGATCTGATTTTGACGGGTCATATTCTGCATGAAGACAGTTTAGCGGCGCAAACCGCGATGGTCGGCTCTGTGATGCGTTACTATGAGCATATGGACTATCCGGGCGTAGATGTGTTGACGGAAGGGAATTTGAACTACTGGATTGTGAAGCAACTGTCCTCTGCAGCACACCAATTGGGCAAAAAGTGGTTGTTATCCGAGCTGTACGGATGCACGGGATGGCAAATGCCATTAGAGGGCCATAAAGCTGTAGGTGATTGGCAAGCTCTCTTCGGAATTAATTTGCGCTGTCATCATCTGTCCTGGTATACAATGGCAGGGGAAGCGAAACGGGATTATCCGGCCAGTATCGCTCATCAATCTGCGTGGTGGCAAGAATACGATTATGTGGAAACGTATTTCTCCAGGCTGGGAGTGGTTTTGTCGCAAGGGAGGCCGTTATGCGAACTGTTGGTCATCAACCCGGTGGAAAGCTTATGGGGTCAAATTTATCCGGGTTGGTCGAGAAATCTGGAAGCAATGTCTCCTCAAGTACAGGCGCTTGAACAGATTTATCGGAATACGTTTCATTGGCTGGCTGGCGAGCAAATCGACTTTGATTACGGCGACGAAGAGATGTTGTGCCGTTTGAGCTCCATCGGTGTTGATCATGATGGTCATGCGGTGCTGCGTGTGGGTCAGGCGACTTATCGGTCGGTGCTGGTTGCAGGTTTGATGACCATGCGTTCTTCCACTGTGCGGCTGCTGGAACAATTCCTTGCAGCAGGGGGAAGTATCATCTTTGCGGGAGAACCGCCGAAATACGTCGATGCGCTTCCTTCGGACACCGCCCGAATTGTTGCCTCCCAAGCGGTGCAGGTGCCTTTTGCTTCGTCTGTTCTGACGGATGCTTGCCGTAAATCAAGATCATCGCTATTGACCCTGTTGGATCCCGAATCGGGCAAGGCACCGAATGAGATCTATGCGCAGCTTAGAGCTGATGGCGATTTGATGTATATTGTATTAATGAATATGAATCGTGAACAATCGTTTGCTAATATTCAGGTCAGTTTGAAGGTGCAAGGCTTAGTTGAAGAATGTTTTGTGCTACAGGCAAACGGTGTCGTGTCGATGTGTCGAGATCGGGTGACAATCTGGAGTTTGTCACGGATTTTCCTCCGTCGGGAGAGCATGTTTATGTTGTTATGCAAGTCAGCGAACAGGAGGAAGATGCAGCGGTCTTGCCTCATGTCGTTCGTTTAAAGACAACGGCTGAACAAGAGATTCCAGGGCCTTATTCTTATCGGCTGGAAGAACCCAATGTCTGCGTTCTCGATTGGGCATCGTTTAAGGTGAATGACGGCGAGTGGCAGCGGCCGCGGGAAATTTTGCAGGTCGATCGAGCCATTCGCCGAATGCTGGATTTGCCTTACAGGCATGGAACCATGATTCAGCCCTGGTTTTCAAAGAAATATAACGCGAATGCATTTGAAGGTAAAGCGCCGATCGAGTTGGAGTATTCCTTTCACATGGAGGAGCTGCCCAAAGCACCGATGTTTTTGGTAATGGAACGGCCGGATCAGTTTGATGCAAGTTTGAACGGAATTGACTTGCCGTCATCTGAAGCAACGGAATGGTGGGTGGATCGCTGTTTTACGAAAATCAGGATTCCAGCTTCATTTTGCCGATTGGGAAGCAATACAATCGTATTAAAAACGTATTTTCATCAAGGTATTGATTTGGAGTCCTTATATTTACTGGGTGAATTTGGCGTGCAAATGGATCGGGGGATACCAACCATTACCGGAATGCCGGAATTGCTTTCCATCGGTAGTATTACAGAGCAAGGATTCCCTTTCTACGGCGGCAAGCTCACTTATATTTTAAGCGCGAATCAAGCTCAGGAGGCGTTGCGGCGGCTTTTGAGCGAAGGAGAACAAGTCAGGAACGGGGAAGTTATGCTGTCAGTGCCAAACTTTGAGGCGGCATGCGTGAAGGTTAGAGCACCAAATCGGCAGGAACAGTTGATAGCATGGCAGCCATATGAGGCGAAGCTTTATGAGGCAGAGGATAGGATAGAAGCAGAGACGATTCACCTCGATGTGATTCTGACTCGAAGAAACACTTTTGGTCCATTACATCAACTGCCTTTGCATGCCAAATTCTACGCACCCGAGAGTTTCTTGACGGAAGGGGAGCATTTTTCAAAACAATATGTATTGTTGCCATCTGGTCTATTGAGTGCTCCTAAACTCACAATAAAGATTGAAGGATAAATATTTTTGAGGAGTGAATATATCGTGACCCTTAATAAACATGCCTTTGAAACCGCTTCAGACCAGTTATTCGCATTGGATCAAGGAGCAATAAATCTGCAAAGTCATATCCATGATAAAATTCTCAGTATTATCGAGAATCACCTAAAGGCGTTGGATTATACCAAGCTGGTAGATTTCTTCCGGTTTCAGAAGGGAGAGTTTGCCGCTGGCGAGTTTTGGGGAAAAACAGTAAGATCCGCTTGTTTAGCCTATCAATACACCTCCGATGCGCAGCTGTTGGAGATACTGACTCAGTCGGTTGCTGATTTATTAACTACGCAAACTGAAGAAGGTTGCATCAGCGCTTTTCCAATTGACAGACAGCCTTATCATTCGGATCTTTGGGAGAGAAAATATGTGTTTCTCGGCCTGTTGGGCTATTATGAAATAACGCAGGATCCCGCGATCCTTAAAGCCATGATTAAGCTTGCCGATTATACAATATCGCAGGTGGGACCCGAACCGAAAGTTAGAATTGTCGATACCGGCTGGGCGTTTGATGGCATTGAATCAAGCTCCATTCTTGAGCCGGTTATGAGGGTATATATGCTGACCGGTTATCAACGATATCTTGATTTCGCAGCCTATATTGTCGAGGAAGAAGGAGCCTGCAAGCGGGAAAATATTTTTGAGGCGGCGTTCAATGGCAGAGATCCCAAAGATATCGGCGGTAATGGCGATCCCGCTCAAAGCATCGCGAAAGCTTACGAAATGATGTCTTGCTTCGAAGGTCTGATCGAATATTATCGTGTGACGGGGAAGGAGCATTGGAAAGAGGCTGCGCTTAAATTTTATAATAAGCTGCTTGAACAAGAAATTACTTTGCTTGGTTCAGGTGGTGCAGACAAACCTTACAATCTGGGTCCCGGGACCGGGGAGCAATGGAATTACACGGCTTTTGAGCAAACCAATCCTGATATCGGCTTAATGCAGGAAACCTGCGTAACCGTAACTTGGATGAAGTTATGTTATCAATTGCTGCGCTTAACGGGCGATTCCAGAATCGTCGACGAGATTGAAAAAAGTATTCATAATGCCTTAATCGCCGCATTGAAGCCCGAAGGCAATTATTTTGATTATTTTCCCAAATTCAACGGCACGCGTAATTCTCAAGTGAATTTCAGCTATACCATTGGTGATTTTCCATTAAGCTGCTGCACGGCCAACGGACCTATGGGCATGGCATTGATTCCATTTGTTAACGTGATGAATTCAACATCAGGCCCTGTTGTCAACTTATATATAAGCGGAGATTCGTCTGTGCAATTGCCTAGTGGACGAACTGCTCAAGTGATCATTCATACGGATTATCCAAAAACAGGATCGGTCAAGATCATGCTTGCTTTAGCGCAAAATGAAGCTTTTACGCTCAAGTTGCGCATCCCCGAATGGAGCAAGCAATCGAAGCTTTGCCTGAATGGGAATGAGATTGCAGCAATTCCAGGCACTTATGCCGAGATTAATCATACCTGGTCTGATGTGGACCGTATCGAGCTTGAATTGGATATGCGCTGCCGCTTAATGGATGCTCCAATTGGCAGCAACCGCTTAGGCGATGATTTTCAAGCATTGGTCTACGGGCCGATTGTTCTCACGCGTGATATTCGGTTTGGCGAGAATATAAATGAGGTAGTCTCGATAATAAGCGATTCGGAAAAGTATGTAAGCTTAACACCTGTCGTTCCAACCGTCCAAGCGCATATGCAATTTGCTGTACCTGCCGGGCAAAGCTTTTTTCAAGTGATCGACTATGCATCAGCCGGCACGACTTGGGACGGGCATTCGGAATACCGGACCTGGTGTCCATGTCCCTCTCAACACTGAAAGCCTATCCAAATGCAAATAAAACCGTTAGCCTCGTGCTTGTTATGGCATACGCCATTTATGGAGTCATCTTATCCGGCTATGGATTCACGGCCGTGACTTCGTTTCTGATTAAAAAAGTGTAGAAAACCCGCGATATCTTCGGATGTCACGGGTTTTCTCTATTTTGTCCTGTGGATACCCTCCCGAGTTAAGAATTATTTAATAGTTTATTCACCGTCATTTCATTATTGAGGGTTAAGCTGATATTGCACGTCAAATCAAAGGATGGGAGGAATGGCAAAGGCATGAAGAAGAAATGGATTCTAATGGGAGGCGCCATCGGCATTAGCGGCGCGATTATGCTGACGACCGGCTTTACGGCGCTGGCGAGTACTTCTGGATACGATGATTACAAGTCGGCGCTTAAGCAGACAAGAGCGCTTGAGAGCGTCACGATCCAAGGAGAGGCGGTGCTGAAGGACAACGGGAACGTACTTAACATGGCAACGGGCAGCTTGAAAACGAACCTTAAGGGTGAAGAGACGAGCGGAACGGTAAAGGTGACCGGCGGAAGCGCGGAGCAATCCGTGAGCCTGTATACGTTGCCCGAAGGGCAAGCATGGAAAGCGGGCAACTCCGACACCTACTACGTTAAGCAGGACAAGCCGGAGCAAGGTGACAAGGAAACTTCCGACAAAGAGGAAAACTCCTCGTGGATGAGTCAACAAGCGGAGACGGTTATCGATGCTTTAGTCGGCCAATTGAAAAACGAAATATCGGTTAATCGTCAGTCGGACGGCTCGAAGCAAATTTCGCTGCAGCTCGATAGCGCACAAATACCGGCAGTTATTCAAGCTTTGGCACCGCTCGCGTTTAAGCAGTTGTCCGGTGAAAAAGAAAAAGCGGATGAGAAGGATCAAGCCGCTGAGCCTCGGGATCCGAAAAAGCTGTTCGACAAGAACTTGTTGAACTTCAAGGACGCGGCGTTAACGCAGGATATTCAAATCCAAAGCATCAGCCTCAATGCCGATATTAACCCATCCAATCAGATTGAACGTCAGCAAGCATCCGTTACTTTTATCGGCAAAGATTCCGCCGGCGCTTCGCACACTTTATCCGCGAATCTGGATGTGCAATTGTCCGCATTTAATCAGACAACCCCGGATTCGATTGATTTGACCGGCAAACAAGTGCAACAAATCAAAGACGAGCATAGAGATCACGGTTGGAAAGATTAATACGACCAAGGGTTAACGAACGTAACGACAGATAGGGCGTTTAGTGCCTTATCTGTCGTTTACGATAAAGGGGGCAGCCTGATTGGAACAGATTGCGCGAGTAACGGGTTTAACTAAGGAATATCGCAACAAGAGAGGCATTCGGAACATTGATTTAGAGCTTCGTAAAGGGGATATTTACGGATTGCTGGGACCGAACGGAGCCGGTAAATCAACGTTGCTCAAAATCATGACCGGACTCATCCGGCCTGATAAAGGTACTGTTGCTTTATTTGGATACAATGTGGACAACGAGTTTGAGAATGCCATGCGCAAAGTAGGCTGCATGATCGAATCCGCCGATTTCTACGATTATGTAACGGCTTCGCAGTACTTGAAGCTAGTGTTGAATTTTTACCCGGAGATTGGCCTTGAACGGATAACCGAGGTGCTTGGATATGTAGGTTTATCGCCTTATGCCGGCGAGCGAATCCGGCATTTCTCGACCGGCATGAAACAGAAGCTGGCCTTAGCGGCCGCGGTCATGCCGAATCCCGAATTGGTTCTGTTAGATGAACCGACTAATGGCCTTGATATCGAAGGAATCGTATTGTTCCGCGAACTGGTGAAGAGATTGTCGGAGGAAAAGGGAATTACGTTCCTAATTTCCAGCCATATGATTCATGAATTAGAACAACTATGCAACAGGGTCGGCATTCTGCAACAAGGTAAGCTGGTACAAGAAGGCGAAGTATCGGAACTATTGAGCGGAAGTCCTTCATTGGAGCATTACTATATTGAACAATTACGGAAAGCGAAGGAGGGCAATCGCGATGACCAGCCTGCAAGCGGGAACGCGTAATGAGCTGTTGCTCATGCTTTATCGGAGAAAAACTTTATTTTTCTTCCTAGCGTCAGCGCTAGTACCGATCTTTCTGGCCGTCTCGTTTAACGCCCTTCAATCAACGATAGGACTGCTCACGGTCAGCCAATCTTTCCCGATCCAAATGCTGGAGCTCTATACGATGTTTATGATTCCGCTGTTCTTTTTTCTGGCCATATCGGATTTATTTCCGCAGGAAATTTCCTCAAGAACGCTTAAGCTGGCTCTTCTGCGGCCCATTTCCCGGTTCGGAGCATTCGCTGCTAAAATCTTGGCTCTTGGCGCAGCAATTGCTGCATTGCTTGTTCTTCTGGCCGTCGTTACTTTGGCTTGCAGTGTCCTGATGGGAAGCGCTGGAATGGCGACGATCGATTGGTTCGGATATGGAAAAGCTTACGCAGCCGGGTTCCTATCGATGTGGGCGCTCTCCTCCGTTTTCGTGTTTGTTTCCCAATTTTTTCGAAGCGCTAATGGGTTTCTCGTATTCGCCATCGTATTGTACGCGGCGGCCAAGTTCGCGCCTTTCTTCGTGAAAGGTTTCTCGGCATTCTCGTTGGCCTCGTATACGGATTGGTATTTGTTATGGCTCAGTCATTCGGTATCTTCCGGTAAGCTTATGACTTCATTGTTATTCGTTCTATCCGGATTCATGCTTTTCATCACGCTTGGGTACATGATGTTCGACCGTAAAGAAGCCTGAATCCGACTGACTTTGAAAGGGGTAACCCTATGGAGCCAAACACCCGCATTCTCATTATTTATTCCACCTTCGGCGAAGGACATGTGCAAGCGGCTAATGCGATCAAGCAGCAGTTCATTTCCCAAGGGATTCAACAAATATACATGTTAGACCTTATGGCGGAAGCCCATCCCTACTGGAACGCAGTTACACGATACTGTTATCTAACAAGCTCTGCCTTGTGCCCGAGCCTGTATGGTCTAAGCTACAATTGGTCCAATCGGCTTGAGCCCGATCGGATGTTCAATCGATGGCTGCATTCCTTCGGGAAACGGAAGCTGAGAGAAGTCATTAGACGGGTTCAACCGGATGCCGTTATTCATACATTTCCGTACTTAGCCGCAGAGCAGTTGGGCTTGGAAATGGCTTCCCCGTTACCTACGTTTACCGTCATCACCGATTACGTTTTGCACAGCAGATGGGTTCATCCGAACACTAAACATTATTTCGTCGCAACCGAAAGCTTAAAATGCGAGTTGATTGGCGCCGGCGTAAACGGAAAGCGGATTTCAGTTACAGGTATACCGATTAGAGCGGCGTTCGAGAACTCCTTCCAACAAGAAGATCTATTTGGCAAATACAAGCTTGATCCTAGCAAGAAGTACGTTTTGATCGTTGCCGGGGCGTTCGGCGTTCTCGCCCACGTTCGCAAATTAGCAGCGGCTATATTGGAGGATACCGATTACGATCTCATTCTCGTATGCGGCAGAAATCAAAGATTGGCTAACCGTATGGCGGCGCAATACGGGAGCCATTCCCGGATCCATATTTTCGGTTACGTGAACCAACTGGAGGAGTTGATGGGCTTGTCCTCCTGCATGTTAACGAAAGCGGGCGGCATAACTTTAACAGAAGCGCTGTCTATGGCTCTTCCCGTTATCGTCTATCGACCGCTGCCCGGTCAGGAGAAGGGAAATGCAGATAGGTTGTCCGAAGCTGGAGCGATTCAGATCGCCGACCATGTACGGGAAGTTACAAATAGACTTAACCAATTACAACAGCCCTATCATCTACAACGCATGTTGCATGCGATGAAGAGTCTTTATAAATCCGAGGCTGCCCGTTCCGTCGCTTCGGAAGTATTGCAGTTCACGTATTCCTATGCGCATGGGAATCAAGCTTATCCTACTCTAAGCGAAAGAAAGGCTATACAAACTCATGGATACCCTTAAAAACATGCGCTCAAGATCGGGTTCGGATCCATTCCGCAAGCTATGTTTTCAGCTATTCGGCATAGAGTGGGTGCGAGGAGCGATAATGGTCGTTCTTATGCCTTCCTTTGCGATCTCTCGTCACGGGATCTCGTTATCCGTAGTCGGTCTGGCGGTTTCTTTGCATTACTTGACGGACGCTTTAATTAAAAGTTTGGTCGGTTATTGGCTTGACCGTTATCCACGGCTTGTTCTTCATGCAGGTTATGCATTGGCAACTGCTGGATTAGGGCTAATGGCGTCCGCCAACAACGAATGGCTTCTGATAGCGGCTGCCTGCTTGCTCGGAATGGGGCTGTCTCCCGTATGGCTGATTTGCTTAGGGCGGGTGGAGGAGAAAAATCGCGCGGCGCAAATGGGCGTATTGTACGTCTATTGGTTAGCTGGGTTAGGATCGGGCCCAATCTTGATCGGATACGCGATGGATTTAGGAAATCGCATTGCGTTTCTCATTGTTCTGGCTTTCATTGTTTCGGGATGGGCATTGGCCCTTACGACGAGTATTCCTAAACGGTCTTATTCGCTTGGGAACATTCCACTCAAAGAGCAGTTGGCTTCCCTAGTGGAGAAAATGAAGAAAGCGCGGTTTCTCCTCCCGGGCATGCTGCTTCAGACAACGGCTGCCGGTATACTTGTACCGGTTCTATCCACCTTCTCGACGGAACATCTTGCGTTGACCCATTCGCAGTTTTCCATCGTCATGATGGCGGGAGGCGCAAGCGCCGTCATCGCTCTCATTCCGATGGGCAAGCTGTTCGACGCTTTCGAAGGAAAATGGTTTCTCGTGATCGGCTTTAGCGTTTTTGCCGGAGCGCTCTATGCTCTGTCCTACGTCGAAACCTTTGCTAGCGTTGCCGTGATTTCCATCGTGATGGGCTGTGCGTATGCTACCTTGCTTCCCGCTTGGAACGCGATGATGGCCCGTTACGTGCCGGAAGATTCGAAAGGGATGGGCTGGGGCATCTTGTCCTCCGTAGAAGGAATGGGCGTAGTTATCGGTCCTTTGATCGGAAGCTGGCTTGCTGGCGGACATAGGCTGACATTGCCGTTCCTCGTCAGTTCGGGTTTATTCGCGCTGATCGGCTTGATCTATCTAATCACGCCAATCGGTTTCTATGACAAGGAACGACAAACGGTTGAGGTTGAAGTCCGTTATTGAAGGCTTCTCAGCAATTTCTAATCTTTATTAGGTAAGATGGGATTCATGATAGAAGCGGGGAATGAAGCCGATGTCCATCCGAATGAAGTTACTGCTGTCCTATGCGGCAATGCTTGTAGTTCCTCTGCTGCTCCTCGTCTTAATGGCCTTGTCTCTCGTGTTCTTTTTCCGCGGGGATTTGCAAAATTTGCAACACTTCTACGAATCGAAAGCGGAAGGGTTCGAGGAAGACGAGTTTTATCATTTAATTAAGCGGACGATCGTTCAGAATCCTTCGCTGCTCGCGGATCGTCATTATTTGGACGAAATATCCAAAGAGATCAGCTCCAAAGAAACGTATCTTGTTATCCGAATTAACGGGGAAACGGGTTATGCATCTGAAGGGATTCGGGAGCGCAAAGATTTTATCGCCAGCTTGCCCGGATTTCGTAAAACGAACTATCGGGAAAAGACGCCCGCGCATTTTTTCGAGAACGAATACTACTCCTATATACAGAACGATATCTTATCGGCGGCACGTCAGCCGGTTAGCTTATTTCTCGTGACACGAGTGGACCCGCTCGTACATTTAGCCCGGCAGTATTTCCCGTTAGTGCTCGGCCTGCTCCTCGTTGTATTAATCGCAACGCATGTCCTTCTCACTTATTTGATGTCCAAAAATATTATCAGACCGCTACGAGACTTGCGAAATGCAGCTAAATTAATCAAGGAAGGCGATTTGGACTTTCACGTTAAGGTTCGCGGAAAGGACGAGATCGGCCAATTGGGCTTAGCCTTCGAAGAAATGCGGGATCGGCTGCAGCAATCGATTCGCATCCAGATGCAATACGAAGAAAACCGTAAAGAGCTCGTATCGAATATTTCGCACGATTTGAAAACCCCGATCACCGCAATCCAAGGATACGTGGACGGCATTCTTGAAGGCATTGCCGACTCTCCGGAGAAGACGGAGAAATATATCCGAACCATTTCGGCCAAGGCCGAAGAGATGGATCATCTTATCAATGAATTGTTCCTCTATTCCAAGCTGGACCTGAAACGACTTCCGTTTCATTTCGAGCAGGTGCCTATTTACGCTTTTCTATCGGATTGGGCCGAGGAATTGAAATTCGAATTGGACAAAATCGACGTTCGATTCGAAACCGACATGGACTTGGATCAAGGAACGTACGTGTTAATGGATCGGGATAATTTCAGAAGAGTGCTCACCAATATCATTCAGAATAGCCTTAGATATATGGACAAAAAAAGCAAAACTATCCGAATTCTCGTCAGCGACGAAGAGAATATCGTAACTATTGTTATTGAGGATAATGGACCTGGCATATCCGAAGCGGCGCTTCCTTATATATTCGATCGCTTTTATCGGGCGGAACAATCCCGCAACGCCTACACCGGCGGGACGGGATTAGGTCTTGCCATCGCCAAGCAAATCATGGAAGGGCACGGAGGAGATATTCGTGCGTCCAGCACTCTCGGTGAAGGATTGCGGATTATCATTACGATGCCAATTCACATAGAACGGGGCGGAAAAGATGAGTAAAACCATCCTGATCGTGGAAGATGAGCACAGCATAGCGGAGCTTGAAAGGGATTATTTGTTAATCAATGGATTTAAGGCGGACATTGCCGATAATGGCGAGGATGGATTAAGCATGGGGCTGTCCGGCAAATACGATCTAATCGTTCTCGACCTGATGCTTCCGAAGGTTAGCGGTTTCGATTTGTGCTGGCAAATCCGCGAACGGTTGGATATTCCGATTCTGATGGTTACAGCGCGCAGGGAGGATGTCGATATGATCCGAGGCTTGGGCTTGGGAGCTGACGATTATATGACGAAGCCCTTCAAACCCGCGGAGCTAGTGGCGCGAATTAAAGCGCATTTATCACGGTACGATAGGCTGAAAGGAAACAAGGCAGCGACTAACGAATTGGAAATTCGCGGACTGCGGATCGACCCCGATTCTCGAATGGTTTTTAAGGGAGAAGCAGAAGTTATTCTGACGAATAAAGAATTCGATATGCTTTATTTTCTGGCTGCCCATCCGAACAGGGTGTTCAGTAAAGACCATTTATTCGAACGGCTTTGGGGATTCGACGCCATGGGCGATGCCCAGACCGTAACCGTTCATATTCGGAAGTTAAGAGAGAAGATAGAATCGGCACCGGCAAATCCGCAATATATCGAAACGGTATGGGGCGCGGGATACCGGCTGCGAATTTAGACAATAAATACAATTGACACAAGGAAACGGGATGACTATAATAATCCTGAGTATTGAGAATTATTATCACTCGAATGAGAACCTATTTCAATGGCAGCGAGGGGGCAGTCAGAATGAAAAGCACGGGCCAGTGGAATGCTAATGCGCTTTTCACGACGGTTTGTGCATTTATTTTGGTCGCCGCATTGTTTTTTTTAATTTGTCCAACTCCCCATTCCTCTGCTAAATCGGCCACATCGAGCTCGGAGATAGGGTTAATAGGGTCAACTCTCAAGGCAGCCGAAGAAATGGACGCGTATTTGCAGGCTGGGAACTTGGAGCAGGGATCCGAAGCATTCGGGCTCATTAAAAAATGGTGGACCGCGAACAAGAAAACCGTAAAACAAAATTCGCTAGATATGTCGCTTGAGATCGATCGTCAAATCGCCAGCCTTTCGCTCGCGTTTCTGAACAAGGACGTTAAACAAGCGGCAGGTGAAGCCGGAGCGTTGCAATTCTCGCTGCGAAATTACGCGGACGGAGCCTACACCGATAACGACGGAAAACAAAGGATGACTTTGAGCGCCTATGTCATGAAGCTACGGCAAGCGGGCGACCTTATGGCCAAGCAGGCCTGGCCTGAGGCTCTGAGCGAAGTGAAGATGCTCCAGCGGCAATGGCTGTCCGTCGAAGGCGATATCGTTAGCCAATCGCAGAGCGTGTACAATCATGCCGAGAGGGACCTCGTATTGCTGGACGGCTACTTGTCCAGTTCCGACAAACGAGAACAAGCCCAGCCTATCGTCGAACGAATGATTACTTCTCTAACTCCGCTCATCGATGCGCAATATTCATGGTGGGACGCCGCCTTGATACCGCTCCGGGAAGGGATAGAGGGATTGCTCGTAGTAGGAACCCTTCTTATGTACGCTAGAAAATCGAATTCGAGACCCGCTAAGCGATGGGTGATCGGAGGAACGACCGCCGGCGCGGCATTGTGCGTTACTGTTGGGTTTGCCGTTGCTTTTCTGTTGTCGTCGAGCGCGTTCGGACGCAACAATTCGCTCATCAACGGTTGGACCGGCGTATTCGCGAGCGTGCTGCTGCTCTATGTAAGTTACTGGCTGCATCGGAATTCCGACGTTAAGCGATGGAACCGGTTTTTGGAATCGAAGAGTACGCAGGCGCTGACCGGAGGGAAAATGGTTTCGCTCGCGCTGCTCGCTTTCTTCGCTATTGTGCGGGAAGGGTTGGAGACGGTTATTTTCCTTATCGGCATGGTGGGCAAAATGCCGGCGAGCGAGCTCGCTGCAGGTATTGCCGCCGGGTTCGGGATTCTCGGCGTGTGCGCGTTCATCATGATCAAAGCGGGTGCACGGCTTCCGGTCCGCCCCGTATTCCTAGTATCAAGCGTCATCGTATTTTACCTTTGCTTTAAGTTCATGGGTTCAGGCATACATAGCCTTCAGATGGCTGGCGTTCTGCCTTCAACGGTTCAGGAATACTTGCCGGAGCACGTATCCATCAGCCTGTACCCATCTTGGTACAGCACGCTTCCGCAGTTGCTCTTCTTATTGACGGGAATTGCGGTAGTCGTCCTTCAGAGTCTGGTCAGTAAACGCGCGAATAAGAAAATGATGGCTTAAACGGTCAATCGACGGGGGATTCATAATGAATAGATCATACAAATTAGCCAGCGTAATTCTTGCTTCTTCACTATTATTGCTAAGCGCCTGCGGTAAAGAAAATGCAAATCAACCCGTTACCGAGGGTTCAGTCCAGCAAAGCGCGGCTCCATCGGGAGATAAGAGCGCTATACAGCAAGGAACGGCAGCATTGCAGGAAGAGACGAAGAAGCTGCAGGAAGCGATCGACAAGAAGGATGCCGCGGAGGTCAAGCGCCTTGGCAAATCGATCAACGAAGCTTGGCTGTCTTACGAGAACGCGGTACGTCAAGTATTTCCGCTTGAATATACGGAAGTGGAAAAATACGCGATGCCGATTTACTCCGCTTCGGCTTACGACAAAGTGGATTTCGACGCTCTGAAAATAACTGCAGGCAAGCTGCAAGAAGCATTAACGGCTTTGCTGAACGCAAAGGAAACGACGGGCAGCACATCGGAGCTTCTGACCAAAGCGGTAGCTAACTATAAGGTTTACGTCGTAGAGCAAGCCGAGAAACTTGCAAGCGAGACGAAGCTGTTCGCCGAAGCCGTTAAAGCGGGCAACGTGGAGCAAGCGAAGCTGGAATATACGAAAGCCCGGGTTTACTTCGAGAACATCGAGCCGATTGCCGAAAGCTTCGGAGATCTCGATCCGAGAATCGATGCCCGTCTGGCCGACGTCGAGGATGAAAGCACGTGGAGCGGTTTTCACCGCATCGAGAAGGCGTTATGGCTGGACAAATCGTTAGCGGGCCAAGAGAAATACGCCGATCAATTGATTAAAGATACCGAGGAACTTCTTCAGAAAGTAAAATCGATCGAATTGGAGCCGAAGGCAATGGTTGCCGGCGCGATGGAGCTCCTGAACGAAGCGGCAACGTCGAAAATCACGGGTGAAGAGGAATTGTATTCCCACACCGATTTAGTCGATTTCGCGGCGAACGTCGATGGTTCGAAAACCGTATATTTAGCGATCATTCCCGCCTTGAATGAAAAAAATCCGGAACTAGGCGATCAACTGGATAAGCAATTCCTGCTGTTAGAAGGTACGCTTCAGAGCCATCAGAATAACGGTCAATACGTAACCTACGATAAGCTGACGACCGAACAAATCCGTTTGATCAGCGATCAGCTTAGCCAGCTGTCCAACTTGATGTCCCAAACGGCGAGTATCCTTTAGGACGATAGAAGGGGAGAAGGAAATGGACGCATCAACTAAACAAGAGGGAATATCAAGGCGTGATTTTCTGAAAATGTCGGCCGTGGCTGGAGTCGGCTTGGCAATCGGCGCAACAGGAATGAGCGCGATCCAGAACGCCGTCGTTCCCGCGAATTCAACGGCTAACGAGACTGAACCTGCCGGCGACCTCATACCGATGTACGGTGAACACCAGGCCGGGATCATTACTCCGCAGCAAACTTATATGTATTTAGCCAGTTTCCGCATTACCGCGTCGGACCGGGCCGCCGTCATTCGATTATTCCGGGATTGGACGCGCTTCAGCGATTTGAGTACGGCGGGCGGTACAATGAAGACGGGTGACAATCCGCTGCTGCCTCCAAGCGATACGGGAGAAACGGTAGACTTGCCGGCTTCGAAGCTAACGGTGACATTCGGGTTTGGGCCTACGTTCTTTAGTCAGGAAGGCAAAGACCGGTTTGGCATTTCCAGCCAAACTCCTCGTTACCTGAAAGATATTCCCCGCATGCCGCGAGACAATATCGATCCGCTCTTGTCAGGCGGGGACGTATGCGTGCAAGTGTGCGCGGAGGATCAGCAAGTCGCTTTCCATGCGGTACGAAATTTCATTCGACTGTCCACGGGCTCCGCGACGCTTAATTGGATTCAAGAAGGTTTCATTAGCGGAAGTCCCGGGAAAACGCCTCGCAACCTGTTCGGGTTTAAGGACGGAACGGCGAACGGGCTTCATCAGACACCGACCGGCTACGACGACGTCGTATGGGCGGGCGAAGGCGAACCGGCTTGGATGAAAGGCGGCACTTACATGGCTTACCGAAAGGTGCGCATGCTCCTTGAGGTATGGGATCGGTCTTCGCTTAGCGATCAGGAGGATACGTTCGGGCGACATAAGGATTCGGGAGCATCCTACGGCACCAAAGACGAATTCGATAAGGTCGATCCGTCCCGAATGCCGGAAAGCGCCCACGTGCGCCTTGCCAAGCAATCGAAGCAGCTCATCCACCGCAGAGGTTATTCGTATACGGATGGCGTCGACCTGCGGACGGGCAACGTGAATGCGGGACTTTTGTTCATCAGCTATCAGAAAAACCCCGACGAGCAATTCGTGCCGATGCTTAAGCTTATGCAATCACAGGATAAGCTCAATGAGTATACTTCCCACATTGCCAGCGCTATGTTCGCCTGCCCGGGAGGCTTGCACGAAGGACAATATATCGGGCAGAACATTTTGGAATCATAAATATACAGGGGCTATCCCAATCAGGTCTAAACGGCCTGGGGGATAGCCCCTTTTCAATAGAAAGTAGTATAGTAGAGAAAAGATTTCGCGGTTCGGTGAGCAGTCTTTCGGCCGTTTCGTTAATTGGAAAAAGGAGAGCGGGAACGTGCTAGGATTAGCTATTTTGCTAGGATATGAATTCATCGGTTACATCGCCCGCCATTTCCTTGGCATTCCGCTTCCCGCGAACGTTATCGGGTTGATTTTACTCGCGATTTCTTTGTTCTGCGGATGGGTTAAGCTGGAGTGGATCGAGAAATCGGCGGACTTTCTGCTGAAGCACTTCATGATATTTTTCGCGCCGACGATCGTTGGGACGATTGCGTTTTTCGCGAGAATCGGCGACGAATGGGTGGCGATTTCCTTAAGCATGGTAGGGAGCGCGATTGCCGTGCTTCTTCTAACGGGATGGTCTACTTCTTGGTTCGCGGGTAAGGAGGAGACGAAATGACGCAGCTCAAGGAGCTCTATAATCAGCCGTTATTCGGGATTGCCCTGACAGTCTTGTTCTATGTGGCTGCACAGCGGTTGAATCTAAGATGGAGATGGCTGCACCCCTTATTCGTGACCGCGGGCGGAATGATGGTTTTCTTACTCCTGTGCGACATTCCTTATGAGAGTTATAAGGTTGGAGGGGATGTCATCACCTTCTTTCTAGGGCCGGCGACAGTGGCGCTTGCCGTACCCTTATACAAGTCCGCACAGGTTATGAAGGGGAAAATACGGGCGATCGTCGCGGGTGTAATTGTAGGTTCCGTGTGCGGATTAGTGTCCGTAGCTTTCTTAATGATGTCTCTTGATGCCACGAGGGATACGTTATTGTCCATGTTGCCGAAATCAACTACGTCCCCTATTGCCATCGAGCTTGCCCGCCAACTGGGCGGGACTCCCGAGCTTGGCGGTGTGTTTGCCGTTCTGACGGGATTATTCGGAAGCATGTTCGGTCCTGCTATCCTCCACTCGGCAAGAATTCGCGGAAATATTGCGATAGGAACCGCAATCGGCACCTCCTCTCATGGCATTGGAACAGCCCGGCTCTTAAGGGATTCGGAGGTGCAAGGCGGCATTAGCGGATTCGCGATGGGTTTAACAAGCGTGATTACTCCGATACTGTGCATACCGATTTATTGGTTGATATGAACGTGAATTCCGCGAGAAGCTGTCGATTTATTTCGTATAAGCAATCGTTACCGAAGTTTCTCCTTTGAATTCCGTAGATTCAGCGATCGTAAGATAGAACACCCAGGTAGGGGTACTTCCTGATATTGAAACGCTGCCTTCAACAGGCTCATCCATGAATTCGTATCCCTTGTCGATGAGCATTGCACGATAGAGCTTGGCGGTTTCTTCAAGGCTTGTTCTGACGCGGAACGAAAGCTGATAAAATCCGTCGCCTTTCGTAACGCCATCACCGGTCTGTATTGCCGTTACATCCTTGGCGCCTTCGAGTATTCGAATGTCTTTGGGGACGTCGCTTGGAAGCTCGGAGCTGGACACAGCGGCGAGAGCCGTCTGAGAAGGCTGTATTGACTCGCTGCCGGGATCGGTGGAATCGAACATACGGCTCGCGCTGCAGCCGACCAGACTTACGAGTGCAACCTGGATGAAGAGGAGAAGCAACGAAGCTTTCGCTAAATGAACTGACTTCATGAATTCACTCCTCCAAACTTGCGATGATACGAATTGGAAATTAATATACATATCGTATCAAATGTGGTTGTTACAAGCAACTTTGGACGAGGTCATATCTATTGTCTATGCACCCAACGCTGCGCTATACTTTGAATGAGTTGGTACGAAAGTTCAAGCAATTTGCGAAAAATGGAGTTGTGAAATGAGTAAAGGAAGAGTGTGGAACAAGGGGAAACGCAATGGCGGGGGCGGTATACCGCCTGGAAAAATAAGCTACAAAGAACGGCTAAAAAACGAAAGTGCCGATAGCCTTATTAAAACAGAAGAGTCTTCCGCAGCGACTAACGGAGAGGCAAGCCGAGTTAATCGTGTTGAGAAAATGAACCGCGACAACTGGGTCACTCGCCCGGTAAGGATTAAAAGGGATCCTAATCCCGACATTGATCCTAAGAAAATCTAATATCAGAGACTTCGATAAAAATGATTTATTAAAAACCTCGGATCAATTGCTTGCGCAATACACTGGTACCCATAGTCTGGACACTTTGAAAAAGTGTTCAGACTATGGGTACCTTTTTTTGTATACTAGAGTAAGCACCGGAGGGGATTACATCATGTCTAAGAAAATCTTTAGCGAAAAAGACCAAATGAATTTATCGATGAATAAATACGTGATCAGGATAAGCGATAAAGCAATAACCTATGCGGATGAATTTAAGCAGTTGTTCATCGATCAATACATGGCAGGTAAAACCCCTAGAGAAATCTTTGAAGCTAACGGGTTTGATGTAAACGTAATTGGAATTCAACGTGTAAAAGAGTGTGCCAAACGTTGGAGAAATGCATATGGGAAAGACGGAATTATTGGATTAGCTGACTCCCGTAAGGAAGCTTCTGGACGTCCGCTGAAGCGTGAACTAACGCAGGATGAAGTGATTGCAAGACAGGAAGCAAGAATTAGACACCTTGAGTCTCAGGTGGAATTGTTAAAAAAGCTAGACACGAAAGAAAGGTTGCTGGTAGCAAACGGAAAGAATCTAAGCAAGAATAAGTTATTTGAGCTGATTAAAGAGACTGTAGGTCAGGGTTTAGGACGTACAACTCGCTACCTCTGCGATTTACTTCACGTATCTCGCTCAGGCTACTACAACTACTTACAAGCCGTAGATACCCGTAAAGAGCGGTCTCTTTCGGATGCCAAAGCTGGAGAGCTGATCAAGAAGGCATTCAATAGAAAGGGCTTTAAAAAGGGTTCTCGTTCTATTAAGATGACGCTTGAGAACGAGTTTGGCGTGATCTACAACCTGAAGAGAATCCGCAGGCTTATGAAGAAATTTGACCTCGTATGTCCACATCGAAAACCCAATCCCTACAAACGTATGGCCAAGGCGACACAGGAACATCGAACCCTTCCCAACAGCTTAGAGAGGGATTTCCGAAAAGGTGTTCCTGGGCTTGCCTTGCTCACAGACATTACCTACCTCCCTTATGGCCGCTCAGAGACGGCATATTTGTCCACCATACTAGATGCCTCAACAGGAGAGATCCTCTCCTATAACCTGTCCAACCGCCTCACACTGGACATTGCTACCGACACGATTGACGCACTCGTAAAGCAAAGACGGCTGAAGCTGCACAAGGATGCATTTATCCATTCGGATTAAGGAAGTCATTATACGAGCCCCAAATACCAAGAACTATTAAAGCAAAAAGGGTTAGGTCAATCCATGTCTAGACGAGGAAATTGCTGGGACAATGCGCCACAGGAGTCGTTTTTCGGCCATATGAAGGACCATGTTGACCACCGTAGTTGTCCATCATTAAGAGAACTTCAACGTAAGATTGACTGTTACATCCGTTACTACAACAATAATCGCTATCAATGGGGATTAAAAAAGATGACCCCTGTGCAATACAGGAATCATCTATTGTTAGCTGCCTTGGCATAAACCAGGGTTTTTTAAAGTGTCCTTGACAGAGGGTCCAGATCACAATGATCCAAGGTTTTTTTCGGTATCCGTAAACTAGCCAAATTTCAATAATGAAATCCCAAAATAGCCGTATCCTATAAGTGATACACTAAGGTTAGTTATAAATAAGATTGATTAATAGGGAGATGACGACTGTCCATGGGTAAGATCAAAGCGGGAATGATCGGCACGGGTAACATTAGCGGCATTTATTTTCAGAACGGGCAGCGGTTCGAATCGATGGATATCGTTGCTTGCGCGGATATCGATGTTGAACGCGCTAAAGCCAAAGGGGCAGAATATGGCATCCGCGGCTGTTCGGTCGAAGAACTCCTAAGCGATCCGGATATTGAGCTCATTATTAATCTGACCATCCCCCAGGCGCACGCTAACGTTTGTTTGCAAGCGCTTGAAGCCGGAAAGCACGTCTATGTGGAGAAGCCTTTGGCCGTAACCCGCGAAGACGGCTTGAAAGTGCTCGAGCTCGCTCGCCGCAAAGGGCTGTACGTAGGATGCGCACCGGATACGTTCCTCGGCGGCGGAATCCAGACTTGCGTTAAGTTGATCGAAGACGGTTGGATAGGAACGCCGATCGGCGCAACGGCTTTTATGCTTGGCGATGGGCCCGAAGGCTGGCATCCGGCGCCGGAGTTTTTCTATCAAGCTGGCGGCGGTCCGATGTTCGACATGGGACCTTATTATTTAACGGCGCTGATCACCCTTCTCGGTCCGATTAACCGGGTAACGGGAATGACCCGCATCTCGTTCCCTGAGCGAACGATCGGGAGCCAGCCGAAATTCGGCCAGGTCATGAAGGTAGAAATTCCGACCCATATTGCCGGGGTACTAGAGTTCGCTTCCGGACCGATCGGTACGATTCTAACTAGCTTCGATGTGAAAGGCGGGACGCAGCTGCCGCGGATCGAAGTGTACGGCAGTCAAGGTACGTTAATCGTACCTGACCCAAACACGTTCGGCGGCCCCGTCTATATCCAACGGGCAGGAGGCAAAGAATGGTCCGAAATTCCGTTAAGCCACGGCAAATCGGAGAATGCCCGAGGCGTGGGGGCAGCGGATATGGCGAAGGCTATCATGTCCGGCCGCAAGCATCGGGCGAACGGCGATATGGCTTTTCACGTGTTAGAGGCCATGCATGGAATCCATGACGCATCCGAGCAAGGAGCTCATTACGTGATGAAGAGCACTTGCGAGAAGCCTGCACCTCTGCCGATCGGCTTGGCGGATTTCGGTTTGGATTGAGTTAGCGGACTATGATAACGGAAAGTAAAGGAGCCGGCGATGATTTTCGCTGGCCCTTTTTGTTCAACTACCGGAAAGTTTATGGCCTAGTTTCCGTGCCATTTCGGAGAAATCGTACCATAATAGGAATAGGTAAGGATAATCTTCAACATGACTTGGTCAGTTCTCCTTTTCCCTTCCTTCACACCGTACGTGATGCTTTCGCATCATATGGCGCTCCATCATGACCTCTACATGAAATCAGTTCAACTTTTCCCTAATCAGAGAGAGAATCCTCTATGATGAAGTAAGTTAGATTGTTGTTCCCATCTTTCCTTGCGGAGTATTTAGGATGGGATTAGTCAGGTGTGCACAGCGGCTTCCCTAACGGTAGAATGTTTCATGTAGAAAAAAATCTTAGTCATGACTATGCCCCTTCGATCGAGGTCGTTTTTCTCCTCCTTCGTTCATCGCTGAACGTAGTGACTCACGGCGACCTGTCCTCACTACTACGGGCTGATGTCCTCTGAATGCAGCAGCCATTTCCTTCTGCTTAGAGGCATTAGGGTTCCCTCCCCTTGGCATCCTCTTTCAGAGTTCAGCTGTTTCCTGTATCTTAGTCTTATATGGTTGCCTTAGGTCTCTCTTATAGCCCGCCAGCCGTCCTTTTATCCAGAGATGGCGGATGCAGGACTTTTATCCTCTATGGGATAAAGATCGTGATCGGTATGGGATATTACCTTCACCATGACTGATCCCCTTAACAGGGGCGTACAACTTCATTTCGTTGCACTAGGCATTTCGAGCCGTACACTCAGAGATTCGTCGGTGTCTTACGAACACATTCTAACCATAGCAACCCATGACCTCCCGACTACTTCATTTGCCATCTCAAGCTCATTTTTCGCCGTCCTCAGCGAGCTCTCATACAAGAAAAGAGAGAACTTCTCTTGCACGCGGGGCTTAGAGTAGGATCGCCAACTTTCGATCTAAGCAGGTACTTTCCCTGCCTATTCAGATACAGAATTCGGTTGCCACATGACAACCGCTCGCTTTTATTGAGCATTTCTGCTCAGATTGTGTTCGAGAACAGCGCGCACATCCCAGTAACTCAAGAATACAAAAAAAAATCGCTCAAGGCTAACGGATTTCATTCCGTTTGGTGCCTTGAGCGAAGCGAAAGGAATGGGTATAACTATGCAAGAAGCAACCGTTAATGTACAAGGCATGTTTTGCCGCTCTTGCATACATGCAATTGAAGGGGCACTTGAGTCGATCGGTGCTGAAGGCCGCGTTAACTTTGAACAGGGCACGGTACATGTTCAGTATAACGAAGCGAAAGTACAATTAGCCGACATAAAGGAAGCCATCCAAAACAAGGGGTATAACGTTGTAGCATAAGAGCATTCGATAGTAACAAGGAGTGATCATGGAATGAAGGAAACCGTAAAAATTTATTCGATCCCCACTTGCAGCGACTGCAATTATGCCAAACGTTACTTCAAAGAACACGATATTGCCTATACAGATTTCAACTGCGAAGAAGACGCCTAGTATGCGGAGGAAGTCTGGAATTTGACCGGAAAACAAATTGTCCCGACGATCGTGATCGGCGACAAGGTGTTTGTTGGATTTGCGGAGAATCTAAATGAGATCAGAGAGCTTTTAAGTTAACCTGGACCCGGCCGAAATGGCCGGGTTATCGCCGGGCTTACTTAACATCAAACGCGACTCGTACGCCAGAGGCTGCTTGATTATTTAAATTAACTTGTGAATGAGTGCTCATTGTTGTATTACTCCGGTTTATTTCCGGGTCTGCAATAAAATCAGTCTTGTAATCTGTATATTTTAATTCCGTTACCATGCCAGACGAAGCATGATGAAGATCGTGAAAATGGAACATCCAGTTTCCTTCATTATTTGCTTCGAATGCGACAACGTATTCTTCGCCCGGCTTCAAATTCAACTTATCCTTAATAATGGGGGACCCTTCAAGCGGTTTCCCGTTTTTGCTTAGCACTTGAAAGAAGTGCCCGTGTAGGTGCATCGGATGGTCGTCGGTTCTCGAATTATTGACGAGGCGGACCTTGACGGTATTTCCTTTTTTGACGTTTATCGGTTCGGTTTCCGGAAACGTTTTTCCGTATATGGTGTAGACCATTTCGCCGTTTTTCATTTCGGTGTTCAAATTCATTGTGTATTCCAAAGTGTACTTCTGATCAAACGTAAAGTTAGATTTGCCCGCTTGGCCGTATCGGCTCATATCGACAACCGCCAGTTTCTCCGATTCATTCGCTTTGTCGGAACCCGCGGCAACTCCTTCATAAGCGATCGTCGCTGGATCGTCTGGACAAAATCAGTGCTCTCAGAAGAGAATTTCCAGTATGGGATCCAACAATTTTCAGCGGAGACCGCTACCCGGCAGAAAGGCGGCAGATTAGATATTCTTTAGCGGCGTTCCGTGTTGTTTTTGTTGGGTTAACATCTTCATTTCGAATCCGATCATTGTTGATACAAGATTTTAATATTATTATATTACTATATTGACAAAAATATTAGGGAGGTGTCATAAGGATGGATCATCATCAAGGACATGCTCAGTATTCAAACCATGGGGATAAGAACAAAGTCAACCATTCCGTGAGTTCGTATCAGCAGCATCATCACCACCACCACGAAGATAAATCCAGACACGCAGACGATTCTCACCGCATGGACAAGCATGCCGGTCACCACGTTGATGATTTTAAAAAACGCTTCTATATTTCTCTTGCCGTAACGATACCGATCCTCATCCTTTCCCCGATGATTCAAATGTTTCTCGGCGTGGATTGGCGGTTTCCGTACGATACGACCGTTCTTTTTCTTCTTTCCTCATTTGTATTCTTCTATGGCGGCACACCATTCTTGGCAGGCGCTTATCGTGAACTGAGACAAAAAATCCCCGCCATGATGACATTAATCGCACTCGCGATTGTCGTAGCTTATTGCTACAGTTCCTTAACAGTGTTTGGTCTAACCGAGGTTGATTTTTTCTGGGAGCTCGCTACACTGATTGACATCATGTTGCTCGGACACTGGTTGGAAATGAAGTCGATTTTAGGCGCATCACGTGCATTAGAGGAACTGGTCAGGCTCATTCCTTCCGAAGCGCATCTGGTCGACGATGATGGAGCAATAAAAGACGTCTCCGTTATGGAGTTGAAACCACAGCAGGTCATCTTGATTAAACCTGGTGAGCGTATTCCCGTTGATGGTGCGATTAAGATTGGTCAATCCTCTGTAGATGAGTCCATGCTCACCGGTGAATCCGTACCGGTCGTGAAGAAATCTGGAGACAAAGTCATTGGCGGAGCCATCAATGGGGAAGGTTCATTAACCGTTACAGTACAAAATGAAGGCGGGAAAGGATATTTATCTCAAGTCATCAAGCTGGTCAAGGAAGCGCAGGAATCCAAATCCAAGGCGCAAAATTTGTCGGACAAAGCGGCCAAATGGCTATTTTACATTGCATTGGCAGCTGGGTTGATTACGTTGGCTGCATGGTTATCCATGGGATTCAGCTTTGATTTCGCCATGCAACGTATGGTTACCGTCATGATCATCGCATGTCCTCATGCATTAGGTCTTGCTGTTCCTCTGGTCGTCTCTACATCCACATCATTGGCGGCCCAAAAAGGATTATTGATTCGCAACCGCACCGCATTCGAAGAAGCGCGGAAGTTGAACGCCGTCGTATTCGACAAGACAGGAACGTTGACACAAGGCAAGTTCGGCATTACCGACATTCTTATGGCCTCCGGATACGATGAAACAGAGTTATTGAAGATCGTCGGCGCTTTGGAGGCCCAATCCGAGCATCCCATTTCCAAAGGAATTACAGCAGAAGTGAAAAAGCGCAACATTTCCGTCTATGGGGCGGAATCCGTCGAAAACTTGACCGGAGAAGGTCTTCAAGGGATTGTCGGCGGCAAAAAAATAAAAGTGGTAAGTCCCGGCCATATGAACAAGCATCAAATTGCGTATCCTGCCCAGGATTATGAGCGGCTGGCCTCACAAGGTAAAACCGTTGTTTTCGCAGTGATCGACGGTCAATTTGCCGGTATGATCTCTTTGGCCGATCAAGTCAGAGAAACTTCCCTTGACGCCATAGAGAAATTGAAAATTCTAGGGGTCACATCCATGATGTTGACCGGCGACAATAAGCAAGTATCGGAGTTGGTGGGAAGCCAGTTAAATATAGATGAAATTTATGCGGAAGTCCTTCCCCATCAGAAAGCGGACAAGATCAAGGAGATTCAGGAAAAAGGATATCTTGTGGCAATGACGGGAGACGGGGTAAATGATGCTCCAGCCTTGGCAATAGCCAACCTGGGTATTGCAGTCGGCGCAGGGACGGACGTTGCCATTGAGACGGCGGATGTGGTGCTGGTCCGAAGCGATCCGGAGGACGTGGTTTCCATTCTGCATTTATCCAGAAGGACCTATGCCAAAATGGTTCAAAATTTATGGTGGGCGTCAGGCTATAATATCGTGGCCATTCCATTGGCCGCGGGTATATTATACGGAGCCGGCATCCTGTTAGATCCTGCAGTGGGAGCGGTTTTGATGTCACTCAGCACCATTGTGGTCGCTATTAATGCAAAGTTATTGAAGGCGGATTAAACGCTCTTTTGGGTATAAAATCAGGTCAGGCACATTCCCCAGGATCTCAACAAGAGATACGTTAGAAAGAGGTCATTTTACTCTCTGTTCGACGAGTTTTTGCTTGGAGTACATGTCGATCTTGAAATTGATCATAGCAATATAATTTCAATAAAACAAAACCCATCATGCGACTTTCTAATGATATTGCGTGCAACGAGTTACGTTTCTAATTTTCAGGGCAGAAGGAATAAATAACGCAACCAACGTATTGCTGTACCGATTAGAAACCGTTCATAGTAATCTTCGTTAGACTGGAGCAAAGAATAAAGAGTTATCGGAGCAATCAATACAAAAAAAGCCTATTATCATGATGGGCTTCATCGAAAGTTCGTGCCCGCAGCCCTCAAACGAAGAGGGATCGTCTTGGATACCATACATAATTTACCTTGCTTCAGCCCACACTGAATACGTATAAATATACGGAAATGGGCTGATGTTCATGTGCAATCGCTATTCGCTCACGGCAGAGTTATCGGAATTAACGGAAGATTTCCGTATCGATCGGGTTCATGTTCCCTACTTGAGACGTTACAACATTGCGCCCACCCAGCAAATCCCCATCATTCAGCAAATCGGCGAAGAGCGTTGCTTGAATCAACAACGTTGGGGGTTGATGCCGTATTGGGGGAAAAGCTCCGTTAACGCAAGCTTGGACACTTTGGGAGATAAAACCTATTTGCGTTCCATGCTGACGAAAAAAAGATGTATCGTTCCTTGCAGCGGATTTTATATTTGGAGGCAGGAAGGGAAGAGCAGAAGCGCTTGGCGAGCCGTGCATAGGAGAAAATCCACCTTCGCCATGCCCGGCATCTACGACTTATGGTTAGACTCCGAGAAGAACGAGTTTCCGATGTGCACATTGATTACGAGGGGTTCGGCCTTTGAAACGGAACATCGGCTGCCCCTGATCCTCGACGAAGCTTCAATCGATGTATGGCTTGACCCGAAGGAAACGCGGACGGACGTCCTTTATGCGCTCCTTCAATCGCTGCCGGAATCCGAGTTCCGAATCTATCCCGTCACTCCGTTGATCGAAAGCGTCGCGCTTGAAACGCCGGATTGCATCGCGGAGCTTAATCCTGCGTTGTCGTTAGTGAAAATATAATCGTCGGAAAATGAAAAATGCAGGCGGCTTCTTTATAGAAGCTGCTTGCATTTTTGTTATTGTATGGCTTGTATTAATATGGTAAACTAATTTTTGGAAAATAAATTTAGATTAAAATTATACCACATTTTTATGAATTTGTCAATGTAATTTCGAATGAACGGATAGGGTAGTCACCTCAAGGGGGTTTGCGATGAATAGCCTTCCATGCCAAGGATGCAAAGGGCTTTGCTGCGGTCCGGTACCGGTAACGGAGCAGGAGCTCAAAGGCTTAAAGAAGAAAATAAAAGCGATGCCGTTTCAACAGCGGAATGGGCTGGAAAACCAGCACCGGTATTTCGGGACTTGTATTTTCTATGATCTAGACAATGATAAATGCGGGGTACATTCGGCTAGGCCGGCAGTTTGCCGTGCTTTTGGGCTCCATGCCAATCTGGTCTGTTTTCGTAAACCCGAGGCTGCTGCTGCGGGAAATTGGATGGCCGACAACGATCCTGTTGGCGTGTTGTCCGTGGACTTTACCTGGAAGGATTTCAAGTAACATCCGCTGTGCATAGTTTCTGGATCAAGAAGGGCATTCTTAGGGGGAATACAAAACAAGGAGATGGTTCCCCTGTCAGATGTCAAACTTGCAGTCATTTACTATAGCTCTACCGGCACCAACTATCAGTTGGCGCAGTGGGCTGCGGAAGGCGCTAAGCAAGCGGGAGCCGAAGTCAAGATCTTAAAGGTACCCGAGCTTGCTCCTGAAGCCGCGATTGCTTCTAACCCCGGATGGAAAGCGCATGTTGAAGCTACGAAAGACGTACCAACGGTTAAGCCGGAAGATTTGGAGTGGGCTGACGCCTACATTTTCTCCACGCCGACTCGCTTCGGCAACATGGCAGCGCAAATGAAGCAGTTTTTCGATACTTTAGGCGGACTATGGTTCCAAGGCAAGCTCACGAACAAAGTGGTCAGCGCTATGGCGAGCGCAGGCAACCCGCATGGCGGACAGGAAGCGACGATATTGTCGCTCTATACGTCCATCTATCACTGGGGCGGAATTATCGCGGCTCCGGGGTATACAGATCCCGTTGCTTACCCGGCCGGTGGCAATCCATACGGAACTAGCGTTACCGTGGATCAATCCGGCAAGCTGATCGAAGATGTTCAAGCCGCGGTCATTCATCAAGGCAAACGAACCGCGACGGTAGCCGGTTGGGTGAAAAAAGGGATGCAGGGTTAACGAAAACATAAAGTTTGTTCTGATTAGGAGGCTGCCTTGCGATTCGCAGGTGCAGCTTCTTTATTTTTCCTCCAAAGGAGTTAAGTAAATAAAATCGTTCCGATGGTTTCTGCGGAAAACGCCGGGAGTCATCCCCGTCCATTTCGTGAATTGGCGGATAAAACTTTGCACGTTCTCGAATCCGATGCGGTGCGCGATATGCTCCAGCGAATCGTTGCAGTTGAGGAGGGCATGCATCGCCTCTTGCCGCCTTAAAATGGCCAAATAATCGCGCGGAGACAATTGATAAGTTTGTTGGAACACTCTTGCGCAATGACGCCGGCTTATGCCTATTCGATAAGAAAGGGCTTCAAGCCAATTCGACAACGGAGGCCGTTCCGATTCGTCCGACGAGAGCACAAGGCTTTCAATTTCCCTGGCGATTCGATAGGAAAGCGCGTCGGCGGTATGCGATAGGGATAACGAGGATTGTGCGCTATAATGTTGCTCGAGTGCCGTTAGTACCCCGAATAAATCGGAAAATACGGCCGTTTTCGAAGCGTTGCTCGCAAGTGCGGCCATTAGTTTGTCTATGAGAGGCCGGAGCTGCACGTTTAACGGATGAGCGGACGGATAGTAATTGGTTTGGGAGCGGGTGATGAGTTGCAGCAATGCGGAATCCGAAATTTGAACATGGAAAACAAAATAACGAAGGTTATATGGGTGAGCCTGCTTGAATTCATGCAGAACCATCGGAGGAATGATGATTAGATCCCCGGGCTGTTGCTCGATTTTCTCGTCGTTGATGAAACAAGTCTGGCACCCTTCCAGCACAAGGTTTATTTCGAACATCATATGATGAAGATGACGGGAGCAAGTCCATCCTTGGCCAACTTCAGCCGTATGGGCTCCATAGAGATAAGTCTCGTTTCTAAAGTTCGGATATGAAGAATATAGAGGTTCAAATTTCTTATGTGCTTGAATGGCCATGACAGGGTCTCCTGACAAATGTCTCATTTGGTTAACTTAAGTCGAAATACTCGGCTTGTTTGGTTATATGAGAATTCAACCGCGAGCCGTATACTCACATTATTGGCTTTAACCGATACCACTTGCAACAATAAATGAGAGGGGATGAGACGAATGGCTATTGAACTTCTCAGAGAGCCGGACAGTATCGTTGTTCGGACTGAAACTAGATGGTCGGCATTAGACAACATTGGTTTCGGCGTGTGGAATAAGGAGGGTGTCCAGATCCAGGCAGTTCCGCAATCGGATCGGCTGACGATTGGAGTTGAAGCAGGGCAAATTCCGCTGATGACCGTCAAAATTAATTGGAAAATACATATCGAAGGCGCGTTACGGCTATTAGGGGATCATTGGGAGCGGGCGTACGGCGATTTGGAATGGCGAGGTATCGTGCCGGAGAGAGTAATGCCCTGGTATTTCTTGACGAACGATGGGGAAACGACCTGCGGTTATGGGGTGAAAACAGGAGCCAGTTCCTTCTGTTATTGGCAAATGGACTATGAAGGCGTAACGCTGACGCTGGACATTCGGTGCGGCAATGCCGGCGTTATTCTGAATGGGCGCGTGCTTCATGCGGCTACAGTCGTTATGATGGAAGGAGAGTCGGGAGAAACTTCCTTTAAGGCCGCCCAGAGGTTATGCAGCATCATGTGCGATAATCCGGTATTGCCTTCCGAGCCTGTGTACGGGGGGAACAATTGGTATTACGCCTATGGCAACAGCTCTCATTCTATTATTTTGAACGATTCCCGGTTTATCGCTTCTTTGGCTCCGGCCAGCGGCAGCAGACCGTTCATGATTATCGACGACGGATGGCAAATGACAAGCGGCAGAGGCGCCTGCAACGGTGGGCCTTGGGAAGGAAACTTCTTGTTTCCGGATATGCGGCGGCTGGCAAGCGAAATGCGCGAAATTGGCGTGCGTCCCGGTATTTGGTGCAGGCCTTTACTTGTATCCGAACGGGTACCCGAGCATTGGGTTCGTTATCGGAATTCGGAAAACGGTGCCGTGCTCGATCCGAGTTTGCCGGAAGTGTTGGATTATATTTCGGCGTTTATTTCCCGCATGGCTGGCTGGGGATACGAACTGATCAAACACGATTTCACCACGTTCGATCTATTCGGTCAATGGGGATTTGAGATGAAAGGGAACGTAAACGCGATAAGCCGGCCCTTCGGCGATCGTTCGAGAACTTCAGCGGAAATCGTGCTAGGGTTATATAAGGCAATTGCTAAAGCATCGGGACAAAGTCTGGTCATCGGCTGCAATACGGTTAGCCATCTGGCGGCGGGATGTTTCGAAATTCAGCGCACGGGCGATGACACGAGCGGCAAGTCTTGGGAAAGAACGCGATATATGGGCATTAATACGATGGCGTTTAGAATGCCGCAGCACGGCACCTTCTACAGCCATGACGCGGATTGCATCGGGATAACGGAAACCGTACCCTGGAGCTTGAATAGCAAGTGGCTGGAACTGCTTGCAGGAAGCGGAACTCCGCTGTTCGTATCGGCGGATCCCGCAGTCGTGACCAAAGAGCAGAAAGCGGAATTGCGTCGTGCTTACCTGATCGCGTCCCAGCCGCTGCCGCCGGGAGAGCCGCTGGATTGGCTGGCGACGACTTGTCCGAAACATTGGCTGCTAAATGGGGAAAAGAAGGTGTTTGTTTGGAACGATAGCGTTGCCGGTAACGAGTCTAGCGAGGATAATCATTGGTGGCTTTAAGCTTTTCAGCGCGTTATATAGAAGGAGGAGAATCGTTTCGATGACTCAACGTTATAAGATCGCGGTTGCAGGCTGCGGAGGCATGGCCAACACTTGGGTGAAATACGCGCTCGGCCGAACGGACGCGGAAATCGTCGCGCTCGTCGATATTAAGCAGGAATTCGCCCAAGCGATGGCGGATCGGCATGGCATTTCCTGCGGGACGTATACCGACATCAAGCAAGCTATAGAAGAGACCGGTGCGAATCTCGTATTCGATATCACGATCCCGGCTAGCCATTTCACCATTAGCACGACAGCGATGTCCCTCGGATGCGACGTGTTCGCCGAGAAGCCGTTAGCCGAGACACTGGCGGAATGCCAGGAAATCATTCGCGTATCGGATCGGACGGGTCGCACGCACACGGTCATGCAAAACCGTCGCTACGACACCCGAATCCGCGCCCTGCGCGAGCTCATCGCTTCAGGTCTAATCGGCCAGCCGGGTTATGCAGGCGCGGACTTCTTCCTTGGCCCGCATTTTGGAGGTTTCCGCGATGCGATGGACAGCCCTCTGTTGCTGGACATGGCGATCCATACCTTCGATCAAGCCCGTCTTATTCTCGGAGCGGACCCGGTGTCCGTCTACTGCCAAGAATTCAATCCGGTCGGTTCGTGGTATGCCGGACAAGCTGCCGCCATATGTATTTTCGAAATGTCGGATGGTTCCGTATTCTGTTATCGCGGATCTTGGTGCGCGGAAGGGGCGCCGACCTCTTGGGAAGCTTCGTGGCGGATTACGGGAGAGAAAGGTACGGCGATCTGGGATGGCATCGGAAATCCTTATGCCGAATCGGTCGCGCCGGATAATCAGGAGGACAGCTTCACGCGCGAATATGTACGGCAAGAAGCCGATGTTCAGGAGCAAGCTCAGCCTTTCCACGAAAGCTGTTTGGACGAAATGTTCGCTGCCTTGAAGGAGGGCAGGAGAGCCGAGACCGATTGCAGGGACAACATTCATAGCATGGCGATGGTTCTCGGTGCGATCGAAAGTTCCCGAACGGGCAGAAAAATCAAAATCGCCGAGTTGAGCGAATAGGCGAGAGAATTCTACAATTGTCGACTATTGCAATGGATTGATGTCATGTATAATGGTTGCTAACACCATTGGCATGGAGGGAATACATTGGCGCAGTTGTACTTTAAATACGGCACGATGAACAGCGGTAAATCTTTTGAAATCATTAAGGTGGCCCATAATTACGAGGAACAGGGGAAACCCGTTCTGATATTTACTCCCGCGATCGATACGAGAAACGGTTCGGACCAGGTCGGCTCGAGAGCGGGCTTTACGCGTCCGGCGATTGCCGTTGATGACAATACGAATTTGTACGATTCGGTGAAAACGCAGCTTGCGGAATCCGGCCGGTTTTTCTGCGTTCTCGTGGATGAAGCGCAATGGTTGAAAAAGCACCATATCGTGGAATTGACCCGAGTCGTCGATGAGTTGAACGTTCCGGTGATGGCATTCGGCCTGAAAAACGATTTTCAGAACGAGCTGTTCGAAGGCAGTTACAACTTGCTCATCTACGCGGATAAAATCGAAGAAATCAAAACGATTTGTTGGTATTGCGATCGCAAAGCCACCATGGTCATTCGATTCAAAGACGACATCCCCGTTAACGAAGGCGAACAAATCCAAGTCGGCGGGAGCGAAGACTACAAGCCGGTATGCCGGCGTTGTTACAACGAGGCGTTTAAGAATAAATAAGTTGTTTACCTCCTGAAGCTACGCCGTTCGCTCCTTCTTCCTGAGCCGACGGCGTTTTATTTTACTCATTGGGCGGGCGGGTGAAGAGTTAAACGAAAAATTCGATTAATTCCTTTATAGCAGGGGTCCACGGAGGAGAGTTACTCTAATAATTCGATTAATTCCTGTGCGACAGGGGTCGGAGGAGGGAGTTACTCTAAAAAGTCGATCAACTCCTGTTCAGCAAGGGTCGGTGGAGGGAGTTACTCTAAATAGTCGATCAATTTTTGTGCGACAGGGGTCGGAGGAGGGAGTTACTCTAAAAAGTCGATCAACTCCTGTTCAGCAAGGGGCGGTGGAGGGAGTTACACTAATAATTCGATTAATTCCTCCACAGCAGGGGTCAATGGAGGGGAGTTGTTCTAAAAAGTCGATCAATTCCTGTTTAGCAGGGGCCGACGTGTGAAAATAAAGCGGAAAATCCGCTTTAAATCGGCGGGAGCTCACGCCCAACCCGCACCACCGTATCCTGAACAAAGGGGATATCGTCGCAGGCGCGATACACCGTTCGTCGAAGGCGAGCGACGCCCCGTACGTATCGCGGCAATCCAAGCTTGCCACGAAATCATTGTCGATTTCTATGTAAGCAATTACAATGTAATATAGAGTAAAGTTCGTATCAACTAGATAGCGAGGGATATCAATTGACTAACAGTAATAGAGAGTGGATCGAGCTTTGGCCGGAGGGTGCTCCTTGGGCGCAAGGCACCACGGACGAAGATATTCCTGCGATTATGGCGTTTCCGGTTGGCGAACAAGGCAGAGGAGCCGTCATCGTATGTCCGGGCGGCGGTTACGGCATGCGCGCCGATCATGAAGGAGAACCGATTGCGCTGTGGTTGAACAGCATCGGTATTCCCGCTTTCGTATTGCGGTACCGGGTTGCGCCATACCGTTATCCATGCGCCTTAACCGATGTGCAAAGAGCGGTTCGTTATGTCAGACACCATGCGGGCGGCTTAGGAATTAACGGGGCGAAAATAGGCGTACTGGGCTTCTCCGCAGGCGGACACTTGACCGCTTCGATCGGTACCCAATATGATTCCGGTAATCCGGACGCCGAGGATCCCATAGACAGACAGTCGTGCCGCCCGGACGCCATTATTCCTTGTTATCCAGTTATTACGTTGAAACCGCCCTTTTACCACGAAGGTTCGATGTTGAATCTGCTTGGCGATAGTCCCGACCCGGAGTTAATCGAACGGTTGAGTTGCGAAACCCGGGTCACGCCAGACACGCCGCCGACTTTCCTCTGGCATACCGCGGACGATGAGGGTGTTCCCGTGGAAAACGCGTTTCTGTTCGCCTCCGCGCTCAGAAAGAACAAGGTGCCGTTCGATCTGCACGTCTATGAGACGGGACGCCACGGGCTTGGTTTGGCTGAGGGCGACCCGCACGTCGCAACTTGGACTTCCGTATGCGGGTTGTGGCTCGAACGTCAGCAATTTTAAGTTAGGAGCTGCCCTATGCTTTTCGTTTGGATTGCGTTATGGGCTGTCGCGCTTATTTTATTGCTGGCCGATCCTCGTTCTCCCGTTAACCGCAGGCTAAGCGCGGTTGCCTTGTGCGGGGGAGCGGGTGCTTTGGCCGCAACGCTCGCCGACGTCCTCATTCCTTATCTTCATGCCAACCATCCGAGGGACAGCTTGGAGCGGACGTTGTTTCATTTGCAAGCGACTTCGTCGTTGACATCCTATTACGGGCTTCCCTATGCTTATTTGCTGTTTGCAATGGCGTACCATCCGAAAACCGCTTCTTTAAACGCGCAGCGTGTTGCTGCGCTTGTTTTGGTGGTTCCGATCCTCTTATGCCTTTTGTTTACTCCACCTTATAACGAGTACAATCCGATTACTTATACCGTCGTCGTTTGGTGGGCGGTTCCTTATTTTCTGGCCGGGACTGGCCTCGTGCTCTTAAGAAGAACCCACCACTATTCGCTGTCCCACGCCCATTGGCTCATTTGCTTAGCCGTGCTGCCGCCGGTGCTGTTCGCCATGGTGATGAGCTATATCCTGCCGATCCTCGGATGGCACAGAATGTGGATTTATAACATTTGGTTCGTCGGCATAGGCGTCGCGGTTTTCTTCATTGGACTGTTCACTTATGGATTTCTGGGCATGCGCGTATTGATCGATCGGCGCAGATTGGATTCGACCTTGCGGGCGGTTACTTCAGGTACGGCGATTCTCCACCATGCGATCAAGAACGATGTGGGGAAAATGCGGCTTTTTACCGAGAAAATGCAAACTTACGCCAATGCGACGAATCAGCCGGAACTGCTGGAGGACATCCGCGTCGTTCAGAACGCTTCCCATCATATTCAGGATATGATTTCCCGCGTTCACCGCCGTACGGAGGATCTTGTCATACAGCCGATAGAGGTTGAATTGGATACTCTTATCCGCGACACGATCAAAACCTATGAGCCATTGCTTCACAACATCGAGCTTCATTTGAATATTCCCGAGGGTTGGCGGTGCACGTTAGATCCGGCTCAAGTGGGGGAAGCGCTGAATAACCTGATTTCCAACGCCGTCGATGCCATGAATGGGGTCGGACATCTGTTTATAACGTTGCGCGAGGGGAAAAGGGAGCTAACGCTGGAAGTACGAGATACCGGTCCTGGGATGGACAAGGCGAAGGCTGCCAAAGCTTTAGAGCCATTTTATACGACGAAAAGCGGCAACGAAGCGAATTTCGGACTCGGACTTCCGTATGCCTATTATGTGATGCGCAAACACGGAGGCTCACTCCACATTCGGAGCAAACCAGGCGTAGGCACCCGTGTTTACCTGCTATTCCCGAAACGCAACGTTAAGGCGGTTAAGATGAAAACCCAGTCCGATGCCGCGCATGCCGATAGGAGAGAAGTTCATGGATAACATCCAAGTCTGGATCGTTGAAGACGACAGGGACTGGCTTCGCGGCTTAAGCGCTTATTTGAACGGACAGTCGGGAATCGAAGTTACTTATACGGCTGGCAATCCAGATGACGTAAGGCAAGGCCTCTTAGACGAAGCAAACACGGCGGACGTCGTATTGATGGATATTATGCTGGACGGGGTTCCGGCAGGAATTACGCTGGCCGAAGAGGTGGCGGTATCGACCGGCGCTCGAGTCATCATGCTGACTTCGATGGAAGAGAAGGATCTAATCTTCCGTTCGTTCCAGGCGGGAGCGATCGATTATCAAATTAAATCGCATTTCGAAGCTTTGCCGGAAGCAATCAAAGCCGCCGCTCGCCGGGAATCTCCGATCAGCCCGGCCGCAGCGGAGAAGATGCGTGAGGAATTTCGTCGGTTGAAACGGCTGGAGCGGGAATTCGAAGTCAAAACGATGCAAGATTTAATTACGCCGTCCGAGCTAGAGCTGCTTAAGCTTATCGATAAGGGTTACTCCCAATCGGAGATGGCCGGACATCTGGTCGTATCGATCCGTACAATCAAAAACCATATTAATCATATTCTAAAGAAGCTAGGGTCCAAAGGATCTAAGGAAGCGGCGCAGCAAGCGAAGGAGAAGGGTTTGTTTAAATAAATGTCAAAATCAAGCAGAAATTACCCCATATGGCACTTGCGATTCGAGTGACCCCCTTCAAGTGTTTCTTGATCTTAATAGTCGTCTTCAAGAGGATGTTGATCAGTTGGGATTATGTCTTCAGAGGAGAGTCAGCGGGAAACCCGTCAGGTTATCTGCATGATGATTACTTCATCAGGAGCTACGCTTTCCACTGATTATAGTTTGACTTCATGCCAGCAAAGCTGTTGCTGAAACCTTCAATCGTTAAAGTGAACCGAATATTTAATTCTGACTTGGTCAAAAGAGCAATAGGGGTTCGGCGCTCTAACTAAAACCAGTTTTTCCGCGATATTAACCAGTGCATAGTCGTGTTTGAACAGAAACGCAAAGAAAGCTTTGCAACTTTTCAAAAGGCCACGCCAGACTTAGGATCTGGCGTTTCACGACGTGGGGGTTCAAGTCCCTCTACGCGCACCACCAACAAAATAGAGCTCTTAAGAACAATTGATCTTAGGAGCTTTTTTGATTTTTATTTATACGACATGATGCAGAAACAACCGTTTGAATCATCTCAGAATCATTTGATGAACCGTAATCATGACGGATACAACATTAGACAAAGTGGATACAAAAGAGAAAACTGCCTTATATCTCTGGAATGACGAGTACCGCCTGCCCCAGTCGACTCGAAAAGGCCAGAGCAATGCAATCTACCCTGCTTCAAATCCGTGCAGGTAAATTTAGCTCTGGAGAGTGTCTATCCGGATTATTAGTCATAACGTTTTTCAGTGCAGGATACGGTACATCCCCTTCAACGAAGTTTATAACCGCTCTAAAGAAATTGTAGTCCACTGTTTCACTAAGGGGCAAGCCTAAATCAAGCACAGTTGGGTCCTAAGGAACACTTTAGTAAATTACATAAGAGTTTTTTATAAATTGACATTCCCAGTGCTAGTAGCATGTTATAAGCTTATCCGTGATAAACGGAAACGCTTTCAAATTTAATTCCAGCAATGAGAAAGGAGGAAATGCAGCCAAATGTTTGGGAATCGAATTCGATAATGCAGGTTACTATCCGAAAGAATGGAGTAGTTCAAATGAAAGTAAAGCTTATTATGGTTATGATGTTTTTTGCAGCTATGGTTGCTATCCTGCTCGTTTCCGTACCCGAACGCACCGCCTATGCAGCAGGAGCCATCTATTATGTCAGCCAGTCGGGAGGGAACGATACCAACAATGGAACAAGCTCATCGACACCGTGGAAAACCCTCGCCAAAGCTTCAACGATCACTTACCAACCAGGCGACAAGTTGCTGCTGAAAAGTGGCGATACGTGGAATGAACAATTGACACTGCACGGAAACGGAGCAGACGGCAATGTTATTCAGTTAAGCTCTTACGGAAGCGGAAGCAGGCCGCTCATTCAGCGCACAAATTATAACTTTAACGGAGATATCGGAATTTATATGAAGGATCTGAGTCATTGGATCATTCAGAATATTGATTTCCGTCAAATGTGGAATGGCATAATGATGGAATTCGAGACTGGGTTGAATAAAGATATTACGATTCAAAATGTAAGCTTCACCGATTCTCCTTACGCGGAGTACGACCCCACTTATTGGCCCCAGAAGGCGGCGAGAGGCTTCTATACCTATGTCACACCCGGCAATCACCCGTTGAACCCGGTTCTGGATGGTTTGACCTTCAACAATATTTATGCACGCAATATGGGAGGGGGCATCCACTGGGAATTCGGAGGCAGCGGCAATAATGGATATGCATTCAAAAATGTAAACGTTTCCGATAGTGTGTTTGAAGACGGCCTTTTCATGCAGATGTCTTTCTTGAATACGGATGGCGGCTCCATGAAAAACGTGAAGTTTTTCAATAACGGTATGACAGTAGACAATGGTCCAGCTAATTTCGCTTTTTACGGAAACAAGAATATTGATGTGTCCGATCTTGAAACAGCGTACAACCAAAGAAATGCAAGCCCCATGGACGGCGATGGGATGGATATCAATGATTGCCACAATTGCCGATTTACCCGTGTGCTCATTCACCACAATGACGGGTTTGGTATTCTGGAAAGCGGTGGCAAGCCCGACCAGAATTTCATCATGGATAACAGTGTCTTGTACAATGATATGATCAATCCGGCTCCAATCCAAGCTCCGCTGGGTGATATGGTTCTCAATGAGCATGGCTCCTTTGTATTCTATAACAGCCGATTATATCCAAGAACAGGCGTTCCCTTGTCCTCAACCAGCACGGAATCGCTTGTGCTCAAAGATACCTTCGTTGGGGATATCTCTTCGGAAACGAATGGTTTGAATTTGGCATTAAGTGCAACAGCCACGGCATCCACTACTTATTCCGGCTCTACGGCATCCAATGCCAATGACGGAAGCTCATCGACCTCATGGCGAAGCGCTTCGGGTACGGCATCGGACCAGTGGATACAGTTGGATTTCGGAACAGCCCGAATGGTGGATAAAATCGTGATTGAAGAAGATGCTTCCTCTTCGATCAGCCGGTTCTATCTGCAATATTGGGATTCCTCTACTTCTTTATGGCGTGATATGTATACTGGCAAAACAATTGGCTCGTCCATCTATACCAATAACATGCCTTTTCCCGGCAGATTGTCCAGCAAGATTAGGCTGTATGTGAAATCCACAACCAGCGGAGAGCCGATTATTAAAGAGTTTAAAGCCTATAATAACTTCTATGGCAAAATAGACGCCTTCAGTAATGCCGGATTTGAAACAGGCCTTTTCACCAATTGGACAACCAGTGGGAGTGCGTTCGGCAGTATGCCGTTTACTGTCAGGCATTACGGATTAAGCGCATGGGACGGGGGCTATTGGGGCGATTCATCTAGCGGCGGAGCTGCGACCGGAACATTAACCTCGGCCAATTTCAACGCCGGGCTCAAGCTATCCTTCTTGAGAGCAGGATGGGACGGTACGGTGCTGCAAAATAATTCTTATTATTATTTGCGCAGAGCGTCGGACAATGTGATTCTGTTCGTCGCCAGACCGCCACAGAGTGATTCCTTTACTCCGTATGAGTGGGATACTTCCGCTTATGCCGGCACACCGGTATATTTTCAAGTCGTAGATGGCAATTCGACCAGCTCTTTCGACTGGCTTGCTGTAGACAAATTACAGGTGCTGACAGGAGCGTCAAGCGCTGCAGCCATTCCTATGTCCACCTCTGTCACCACTTCGGATTTACATGATGATTTCAGCACCAGTACACTGAACAGTATGTGGAGCTGGGTAAGGCAGGACAGCACCAAGTGGAGCCTCACGGCAAATCCGGGTTCGATGCAGATTAGCACTCAACCGGGCGAGCTGTACCAGACGACGAACGATGCCAAGAATATCCTTCTGCGGAATGCACCGGACGGAGATTGGACGATGAAGGTCAAGCTTGCCTTCAATCCCACAACAGCCGGCCAACAAGCGGGGGTGATTGTTTATCAGGACGACAATAATTATCTCAAACTGGTAAGGTCTTATACCGCATCCAACCGAATTTCCTTCCAAAAGGAAGTAGGCGGAACCTTCGATAACACCTATGAATTGCTTGGTGTAACCGCTACGACCGTATTTCTCAAGATCGCTAAATTGGGAACGACTTATACGGCATATTACAATACTGATGGCAGCGAAACGTGGATACTGCTTGCCCAGACCACAATCAGCGGGTTGAACAATACCAAGGTTGGCCTCATCAGCTACGGTGGACCAACTGGGCCATCTGCTGATTTTGATTGGTTTGATATTCGCAAATCGCAAAAAACGGAAGAGTTCGAGGGGCAGGCACTGAACACCAGAATGTGGTCCTGGATCAGGGAAGACAATGCCAAATGGAGTCTTACGTCCAGCGCTGGCTCCATGCGGATAGGCGTACAGCCCGGAGAGCTGTATCAAACGACCAATACAGCGAAGAATTTGTTGCTCAAAAGGCCTTCCACTGCGGATTGGACGATCAAAACCAAGGTTAGCTTTAACCCGACAACAGGTAATCAGCAGGCGGGACTGATCGTTTATCAGGATGATAATAATTATCTTAAGCTGGTGAGAGCTTATACGGCATCCAACCGGATATTGCTGCAGCAGGAGGCTGGAGGCGTTTTTACGGATACTTATTATCTGAACGGCGTAACCGCCACAACGGTTTATTTGATGCTTGTTAAGTCGGGCATGAGTTATACGGCTTATTACAATACAGACGGAGGAGAGTCGTGGACGCTGCTTTATCAGACAACGGCCAATTTGGATTCGGGTATTACCAAATTTGGTTTGATGAGCTATGGAGGCCCGACTGGACCGAACGCCGACTTCGACTGGTTTGACGATGGGACCCCTCCTATCTACACAGATGACTTCAATAATAGTGTGCTGGATAGTGCTTGGAGCTGGAAATGGGAGGATTCGACCAAATGGAGCCTTACCGCCAGTCCGGGAGCAGTTCGGATCGCGGCGCAGGCTGGAGAGCTTTATCAAACGCCCAATACGGCCAAAAACCTGCTGCTCCGCAGTGCACCAGGCGGCGATTGGACCATGAAGACGAAGCTGAGTTATAACCCCATTGGCAGCAACCAGCAGGCAGGGCTTATCGTTTATCAGGATGACGACAGCTATCTGAAGCTGGTCCGAGCGAATACGATATCCAATCGGATCTTGTTCCAACAGGAAATCGGAGGCGTATTCACCGATAAGTATCAATTGGATAATGTGACGACAACCACTGTCTATCTGAAACTGGTCAAGTCAGGAGCGACCTATTCCTCGTACTACAATACGGATGGCAGCGAAACCTGGAGCTTTCTCGCTCAGACCACGCTATCTGGATTGATAGGAACTTATGTAGGACTCCTTAATATGGGAGGATCCGGAGGGCCAAACGCGGATTTCGATTGGTTCGATATCAGATAGAGATATCTTCGAATCGACTGACATGGCATCGAAAAAGGAAGATCCTCCAATAACGAGGATCTTCCTTTTTGTCGGCTTTTCAAAAACACAAATCATATTGAAGTCGTATTCTTCCTGAATTCGGACGGACTTTGGGCGGTAATGGTTTTGAATACCTTGCTGAAATAGAACTGGTCGTTAAAGCCGACCGTTACTGCAATATCTTTCAGTGCAATCATGGGTTTACTTTTCAGAAGTTCTTTGGCTTTCTCGACTCTGAGCTCAATGATATAATCGCTGGGCGATTTGCCTTTATAGCTTTTAAATATTTTACTGAGATAAGAGGGCACAATGCCGAATATAAGGGATAGGGACTGTAGATTGATCGTGTTGGAATAGTTTTCCTCAATGTAGTGTTCAATTAGGCCAGAGAGCTTTTCGTGGTCGCTCTCTTTGGCTTTGGCATAGTCGGAAGCAAGCAGGCTTTCCATAATAAACGCCATTCCTTCATATATGGCTTTGTAAGAGATAGAGTTGCAAATTAATTCGTTGATTTCCATATCGATTTCGATGGCTCGTTTTTCTGAAAGAAAATCTATATTCTTTTTAAAAAGCTCGCAAATGCTCTTCAGTAAATGCTCTAGACTAATCTGCCTGCATGTTCGTAACAGACATTTCTCAAGTAACTTTTTGAGCTCCCTCTTCAATGCATAAAGTTGTTTGTGCTGAATATAGGCAACCAGAAGCTTTTCCGTGTCAGCACTCAGAAGCTTGCCGTGATCATCCTGATTTTCGACAGTAATTGAGGTGTTTAGAAGCAGGAAGCTGGACTGAGCAAACACAATGTGTTTGTTCAACACGATTCTTGCCGTTTGGATGGCTGGACCGATATCTTCAATTTTGCTGCCTGAGAAGCTGTAAATGGATGTTAGTGGAAAGCCTGAGGTATTTAACTGCTCGTGCAGATGCCTCATCCATTCACTGATCTCTGAGTGATTTGTTTGATTTGTCCCCATTACAATTATTTTTTCGTTCTCATGCTTGCCATTTATTACCCATATACTTGCATCTATATCGTTTAATCGTTGAGTGGCTACTGCTTCCAAATCGTTTTTCAGCCAAAACTCTAATGAAGGTGTAATCCAAGGGTATGTAAAAGTACAATAAGAGCCCGCGCAAAGAAACATATAATAGTACCCAGCATACTTAAAGAAGTCTGCTACTTTTCCATTCTTGTAAGAAATATTAGTAACCATCTGGTTGATTATGGACAGTTGCCTGGTTCGTATTGTGGATTCAAGCCTGGCGTGAATGCTTATTAACAGTTCTTCAAAGGACTCGGGAGATACGGGCTTTAAGATGTAATCATAAACGTGCAGCTTGATTGCTGTTTTAGCGTATTCGAAATCCTGATAACCGCTTATTAGGACAGGGGTAAATTCATAATGTTCTTCATTAAGCTTGCTGAGCAATGCAAGGCCATCCATACCGGGCATGCGAATATCCGTGAATACGACATCCGGCTTCAGACGTTTGATCTCTTCATACGCTTCAAGACCATTATAGGCTTCACCAATAATTCGATAATTCGAGTGGCTCTGTTCGATTAACAGCTTTAAAGAACGCATAATAAAAGGTTCATCCTCGCATACATAAACATTAATTATCATTGAAGATCCTCCTTCCAATCTCCGCCCAATGTGATAATCCCACCCGCGTACGCATTGTTCCTGATATCGAAGATAGCACCGGTCCCATATAATAGCATGAGTCTAATATAGATGTTATTCAAACCAAGTCCTCCGACTTGCAAATCATCAAATCTTTTGCCTGATTCTAAATCGATTTTATATTTTTCCAGATTGAGCTGAATGATTTTAATACTCTCTGGATCAAACCCCTTGCCGTTATCCTTAACCTGGATGAACCAAGAGTTCTCCTTAAAGTATACATGGATTTGGATGCGAAACGGGGGAGATGCGTCTTTAAACGCATGAGTGAAACAATTTTCAATTACAGGCTGTATAATCAACTTCGGTACCTGAATATCCCCCAGGCGCTCATCGACTCGGATCGAATAGTCCAGCCAATCTTCATATCTGAATTTCATCAGTTTTAGATAACTTTCGGCATGCTGAAGCTCATCCGATAAAGTAACAGTAGATTTCTGGAAGGAAGCCGCATATCTCATCATGTAGGAGAGCTGGGAGCACATAAGCATGATTTTGCGGCTCCCGGCTTCCTGACCCGCTGCACTGATACTCATCAAAGTATTATAAAGAAAATGAGGGTTAATCTGTGCCTGCAAAGCCAGCATATGGGCATGGACTTCCCCGGCACGTGCCTGCACCGTTTGATCCATCGATTCTTTAAGGCGAATCAGGGTTTGATTGAATGCTTTGTTTAATAGATAAACCTCATTATTTCTGGTTTTCCCGCTTAAGCTAATTTGGATATTGTCCAAAGAAAGCTCTTTGACGAGCTTACGCATTTCTTTAATGGGCGCTGTTAGGCTTTTCGTAATAAAATGGATAATAAGCAGTGTAAGTGCGATAAGGATAAAACCAGACAATAGTAGAATATTTCTGAGGAAATATACCGGGGACATAAAATCCTTCTTGGGCTGCATGACAAAAGTCGTCCACTGGGTATACGAGGAGTGCTTCGAATAAATGAGCTCCTCCACACCATCCCAAGGCCGCTTGATAATCTTTCCCGATTCATCTGTTATTTCTAAATAATGAGCTATCTGTGCTTGGGTGTAATGCCTAATCGGATAGATGACACTTCCTTCTTCATCCAGAACGAGAATATGCATGCGTTCATTATTATCCTTGCCTATTTCTTCAAGCTTGGAGTAAGGTTGCTGTACTTCCACATACCCCAGATGATTGAAGGCACCGTAGGTGGACAGGATCTCCCTTACAAGAGATATAACCATTGTTTCATCATGGATGTCACTCCAATTATCCTTATGGGGGGGGAGAAGTATGCTTTTAGTAGGGGAGTTTATGATTTTATCATACCAATCATTAAAAGTAATGGTTTTTCCGAATTCCATCGGACTCTGCGATGCGGTCCCTACAGAAATGAAGCTGCCTTTTTCATTAAATATGCCGATTCTTCTGACATTGGTTTTAGGACTGTTAATGGATACAAGGGTAGCTCTTGTTTTTTTGGCGGAAGCGAGATCAATGTCAAAGAAATTAGGAAGGTTATTCTCGTTATCATAGGCATCCATTAATACGTTTTGAATGTCTTCATTGTATAAAACCTGAGTGGATACTGTATCAATTTCTTTAATCATGGCATCAAGACTTGAAGAGATCTTATCAATTGTTTGCGACATCCCTAATGCTGCATTATTTTGCAATAGGTTAGAAATATAAGAATAGAATAATGCCGTTATGGCAAATAAAATGAAAATGATTAAAGTTGAATAGTAGATGAAGATTTTATTATGGAAGCTGAGTCTGGAAAGCATCGGTCAAAATCCTTTCTGTGACTGTGTAAAGGGATGTGGATTCTGGAATAAAAATAAGTATAACATAACAGGATAGGATTGGTGTGTCTTAAGAAAGCGCTTTAGTATATTACATAAACGGATTTTACAATTTTACATTCCAAGGGCACAGCACACGTTATAAGATCATATACGAAAGCGTGCAGCACGAAAAAAATTCAAGGAGGAACATTTCAATGAGCGGGGTTAAAAGATCAGTAGTATCCGTTTTAATGGTTGTTGTATTGCTGCTTATGGCAGCATGCAGTTCCAAAACAGAAGGAACAGACAAGGCCTCCACCTCACCAACACCATCTGCGACAGCATCGCCGGAGCAGACGGATAAGCCACACAAGGATCCTGTCACAATCACATTCTCCACCTTTAACGGATGGGGAAACAATGAATCGATCAAGCTGGCACTAAAGAAATATGAAGAGGCGACTGGCAATAAAGTTGAGGTTCAATTGTATCCCGACGATCAATTCGTCAATTTGATGAAGGCCAAGCTTGCTACCGGAGATGTGCCGGATATACTGAGTCTGTTTAACGATCAGAGCTCGATTCCGACGGATACGCTCGAACCGCTTGAGGGTCCATGGGTCGATACGCTAATCGATACGGCCAAGAAGAATGCTACGCGCAAATCCGATGGCGCTATCGTCAATGCACCTTGGGCATCGGTTCCTTTCTTGGGGATCCTGTACAATAAAGAACTTTTCGCGAAAGCCGGTATTGAGGTTCCTTTTAAAACCTACTCCGAGTTTCTGGCTGCTTGCGAGAAGCTGAAAAAAGCCGGTATCACACCGATCCTATACAATGGAAAGGAAGCAGGTGCAATTGAAATCGGCAGCGGCATGCATTATGTATTTGAGAAAAATCCGACACTGGGTTCAGATCTGATGACCAACAAGATCAAGCCATCGGATTCGACGGACCTAGTTGAAGCGTTTACCAAACTGACCGATAAAATCAATAAAGGGTATGTCAACCCACAATATAAATCGCTGACAGGAATGGATGGGCTTGAAGCAGTTGCTACTGGCAAAGCGGGTATGTTCTTCAATGGTACTTGGTGCTATGGAATCATTAAACAAAGCTTTCCAGGAAATGAAGATAAGGTCGGCTTTCTGCCATTCACATTAAGCGACGACTATATAGCAGTCACCCAGTTGTTCAATGGCCAATCATTCCAAGTGCCGAAGAAGTCCAAGCATAAAGAAGAAGCGAAAGAGCTGATTAATTTTATCCTCCAGCCTGATATCTTAAAGGCCATGTACGAGTTGACACCGGGCATCAGCCCTTACAAGGGGTTGGAGACCAAGGCCAACTCTTGGGAGATCGAAATCAACAAATATGCCGAGCAATTTAATTGGCCCCGCAAGGATGCAACGGACATCCAATATTTGCCTGGATTCGATACGACCTCTGCACTTGGGGAGCAAGCACAATCGATTCAATATGGCAAAGATGTAAAAAAGGCGCTTGACGATTGGTATCAAAAATATGCAGATCTGCATAAAGCAAAACGGGATCCAGGTTTTTAACGTCAGTATATTTAATATTCCCCGAAATGGGCTCCCGTAAAACGGAGCCTGTTTATCGAAAAGGTGGTTCTATGTATAATCGGTTTACAAACAAGCATTACACAGTAATGTTTCTGCTTCCTTCATTGATATTATTCTCGTTATTTTTTATCATTCCGAATATCCTTAGTTTATTTATGGGATTTACTGACTGGACGATCTTTAACTTCAAGGATCCCAGGTTCAATGGGTGGACAAATTTCATGCAGATGTTTCGTTCTTCCATATTCAAAACCGCTTTTTATAACACCTTTTACTTTGCAATCATTACGGTTATTGCGAAAAATATCTTGGGATTGCTGTTTGCTGTTATCCTCAATGGGAAGCTTAAGCTAACGAATCTCCACAGGTCTATTATATTTGTACCCGCGCTTTTAAGTCCGCTTGTCGTTTCGGTTATATTTAATGCGATTTATCATCCGGCAGATGGAATATTAAATGCATTTCTGAATAAGGTTGGACTAAGTTTTATGGCTAGAGAGTGGCTCAACGACCCAGCTACTGCGATGAATGCGGTAATTGCCATGGATATTTGGAGCTTTGTAGGAACCCATATGGTTATCTATCTTGCCGCATTGCAGGCAGTACCCAGAGACTATTACGAAGCAGCCATGGTAGACGGGGCAAGTCCCTTTCAGAGGCTTGTCAAGATTACAATTCCCCTTATTTTTCATGCGATTACGGTTAATACACTGCTCGCAATTATAGGAGGGTTAAAGGTTTTCGGACAGGTATATGGATTGACTAACGGAGGTCCTTTCGATTCCACGCAGGTGCTTGGCACTTTTCTCTTTAAGAGCTTTGGTGAAGGGATGCTGGGTTACTCATCTGCTGTTGGGTTATTTTTCACCCTATTGATTTGTACGATCAGCTTTGTGGTCCTTGCTGTTATGAGAAGGATGGAGGTGGAATATTAATGTTGTGGAAGCAAAGGTTTAATATCGGCTTACGTGAATTCACAATGTTGTTGATAGCTCTGCTTTTTATTATCCCCACCTGGATGGTGCTGGCGAATTCATTCAAAACAGTAGCAGAAGCTAATCAATATGGCCTTTCGTTTCCAGCTAATTTTCAATGGGATAACTATAGGAGAGTGTTCAGTGAAGGGCATGCACTTAGGGGGTTGCTGAACGGCATCTTTCTTTCTACAACATCATCAGTGATTGTCATTTTCCTTGCGTCAATGGGAGGATTTTTTATTTCCAGATCGCGCGGCAAGCTTGCCAAATTCGCTTACTTTTATTTTATTTCAGGGATTATTCTACCGGGAGCCATTATACCGTCCTATATCATCCTGTATATATTAAATCTGACCAATACGTACTACGGCCTAATCCTCGTGTTTGTTACAGGCTCTTTGCCAATAAGCGTATTTCTCTTCACGGGAAGCATTAAAGCGATTTCGCGGGAGATGGATGAGGCGGCAATCGTAGATGGATGCGGCAAGCTGAGACTCTTTTTACAAGTCGTGTTTCCGTTGCTTAAGCCAGTAACGACAACGTTATTCATTCTTACTTTTCTTGGGGTGTGGAACGACGTCAGCACGCAGCTATTCTTTGCAAAATCTACACAATGGACGATGCCGATGACCGTTTACAACTTCTTCGGTAAATATTCCAAAGAGTACAATGTTGTTTTTGCCGACATTATCATCTCACTCGTTCCAATTCTTATCGTATATGTGTTTGCGCAGAAATACATTATTTCAGGCATGACGGCAGGTGCGGTAAAAGGTTAAATAGGGTAAAACGGACGATGAGAATCACCGGCATATGGAAGTGTAAAAGAATGACCTATACCAGCACTTACGATTTGGACAATGTGACGGCTACGACGATTTACTTTAAGCTGACTAAGTCTGGAACGACCTATACTGGCTTTTATAATATAGATGGCAGCGAGACCTGGACAGCTTTCCCAGACCACCATCAGCTTGAGCAACATCAAGATCGGACTGATGAATTATGGGGGGCCGGTGGGACCTAATGTTGATTCTGACTGGTTTGATGTCAAGGAACAATAAGCTCAAGAGCAGAAAGCCTTAGGATAGATACGACTTCCAGAAAGCTTTCCCGCTTTATGGTGGAAGCTTTCTGAAATTATTTATATATTGGATTGGGGGAAAGTAATTGCCACAGCAAGGGCTTAACGGCGGAAGGAAAGCAACATTTATTTTACAGAATCTTCGCTGTGAATATTTAAAAAATCCATTGGGCATCGATTATCGGAATCCCAGATTAAGCTGGAACTTACAGTCTGATGAACCTGGAAAACGACAATCGGCTTATCGGATCATGGTTTCAAGCTCATATCAAGCTTTGCAAGCCCAACACTATGAATTGTGGGATAGCGGAAAAGTGCCTTCAGATCAATCCGTTCATTTGCAATATGAGGGCAAAGAGCTCGCATCCGGACAGCGTTGCTATTGGAAAGTACAGGTATGGGACGAATTGGGTTGCATGGAGGAATCAACCGATTCGGCGTGGTGGGAAACCGGGCTGCTGGAAGTTAGTGATTGGCAAGGGGATTGGATCGGAACGGGAGAAAGACATTTGCCAGGGTGGTCTCCGCTTTTCCGCAAAGAGTTCTCCGCGCAATCCGCGATTATAACAGCGCGGGCTTATGTTTGCGGTCTCGGATACTATGAATTGTATCTCAATGGACATAAGGTTGGCGATCACGTGTTGGATCCAAGTCAGACGGATTATGAAGAACGTGTGATGTATGTGACCTACGATGTGACTGAAATGCTCCTGCCCGGTAATAATGCTGTCGGCATCATGCTGGGCGATGGATGGTATCACCAGCATCGGGTTTGGTACGGATGGATGATTTACGGTATACCCAGTCTGATATTTCAAATGGAGTTGGAGTACACGGACGGGAGCAGAGCACGGATTGTCAGCGATGAGAGTTGGATGACCACATTTGGCCCGGTAACACTGAACAGTGTATACGCCGGTGAGGTATATGATACACGTCTGGAGAAGCCCGGTTGGAGTGAACCCAAGTATATCGCTTCCGATTGGTTGCAAGCGGAAAAAGCCCCGGCTCCCGGCGGGAAGCTTGTCTCCCAGCATATGCCTGCAGTCAAACGAATGGAATTCATTCAACCGATTGGAATCAGTCAACCCAAAGATGGCGTATATGTTGTGGATATGGGGCGTAATTTGTCCGGTTGGATTCGTTTGCAGATGGAAGGACTTGCGGGCTGCGAGGTGACGCTGCGCTATGCGGAAACGGTGGATCAGCTTGGCATGATCGATACGAATTCCGGAGCCATCGATGTAATATACTCGATCCAGACGGACCGCTATATCCTCAAAGGCAAGAGGGTGGAAATCTGGGAGCCACGGTTTACTTATCATGGATTTCGCTTTGTGGAGATTACCGGATTTCCCGGGATTCCGACAGTGGAAACGCTGGAAGGCATCGTCTTATATAATGCAGTAAAGGAAACCGGCGCTTTCGAATGTTCGAATGAGATGATAAACCGGCTTCATCGCATGATTAAAAATACGATCACCAGCAATTTGCAAGGGGTAATTACAGATTGTCCGGTTAGGGAGAAATGCGGCTGGCTCGGGGATGCGATGGTGATTGCCGAGGCGACGATGTATAACTGGGATTCGGTAACCTTTTGGAAAAAATTTATCGAGGACATCAAGACGACCCGGAAAGTCCAAGGACAGTGGATGAATATTGCACCCGGAAAACGCACTTGCGGGGAAGCCGCACCAGCATGGGGTTTAGCTCAGTTGGAAATTCCCTGGATCCTTTATCAATTTTGCGGTGACAAGGAATTGTTGAAAGAACATTATGACGCAATGAAGCAATGGGTAGATCATTTGTTGGGAAAGTCGGAGAATTACATCGTATCCTTCGGAACGGATGATTGGTGTCCACCGGATGGATTCGAAATGAAAGGGAAAACGGTTCCGCAAATATCGACCGCTTGCTTTTATTTAAGCGCAATGCGAATGGCGGAGATTGCTTCAGTTCTTAGCAGGCATGAGGATGCACAAGCATTTGAAAAGCTCGCCCTTGCGATTAAAGGAACCTTTAATGCAAAATTTTATAGTGAAATCAATTCAACCTACGGCACTCAGGCGCTTGATAGCATTGCCCTTACGTTCGGATTGGTGCCGTCATGTTCAGAGCAAGCGGTAGCCGATGCGCTTGCCGTGGATATCAGACAGCGGGAGCTTCATCTCACCACAGGGCATCTCGGCCTGAAGCATGTATTTAATGCACTCTGCGATTATGGCTATGCAGAATTAGCGATAGATGTGTTAGAGCAAACGACATATCCGAGCTTTGGGCACCAAATGCTAAACGGCGCCACCACGTTATGGGAATATTGGGAAGGCGATGCCGACTTGCCGGGTATGAGTAAAATGGGCTCGCTCAGCCATCCGTTCAAAGGTGGATTTGACGCATGGATGTATTCGCATATTTTGGGGATCCGATCAGGCAGTCCTGGATTTCAAAAAATCATTATCCAGCCCACTTGCACCGGAGCTTTAACTTTTGCGCGCGGATTTTATCGCTCGATCCATGGGGTCATAGTCAGCGATTGGTCGATCCGAGACGGACTGTTAACCTTGCATGTGGAAATTCCGGCGAATACGACGGCTTTGGTATTTGTTCCGGTTCCAAAACGTACGGAACAGCCATCCACGGAAACTAAATCCGATTTACCGCGGTTAGTCACTAAGCATCCTGCGAATGTTGAATTTGTACGATGGGAAAAGGAATATGCGGTTTATCATGTGTCATCCGGTATCTATGATTTTATAGCTTGAAAGGAGATTGAAGGGCATAGTGCATCCAAGCAAGAAACAAAGGGAGTCATAACAGACGCGCTTAAAGATTGGGATAATGAAGAGGACGACGTTTATAATGACTTATAAACAAGGGACAATTGTTCGTATTCCATTTCCATTTTCGGATCTAATGCGATTATTTCATATCTGTGTTTTCAAAATAATAAAGACTGAGATCGCTAATTTCTTTAGCTGCCTCAGTCTTTTGTATTTTTTGGAATTCCCAATGTGCTATCGGGTTATACAAATAGTGAAGCAACCTAAGGGGTACCATATAAAGTTGGTACTATTTTTTTGCTGCCGTTTTCCTAAAATAAAGGTATAAGCAAGGCGATTCTAATGATGGAAAAGAGGAAGCACAATGGCATTCGAACCGTTCTCGCTAGCGCATGATATCGGGCTCGCCCTGGCAGCAGCATTCGTAATCGGCATAAGCTTCTTTCGGAGAAAGCTAAAGGACCCGGTCTATAACCTTATCGCAAGAATCGGGCTTGCAGCCTTGCTCGTGATCTGCGAGCTTGCCCTCCAAGGGTGGTATGCCGTTACGGATAACTGGGGCTGGTATTCGCTGCCCTTCCAATTGTGCAGCATCATGATGTGGTTATCCGCCGCGCTTCTCCTAACCCGTAATCGCAGGCTGTATGAGATTACCTTCTTTCTTGGCATCATGGGCGCTCTGCAGGCGTTGCTAACGCCGAATCTGGATGTTACTTTTCCGCAGTTCCGCTATTTCCACTTCTTCATCGCCCATAGTGCGATCGTCGGAGCAAGCGTCTTCCTGACGGTAGTCGACGGTTATCGGCCCAAGGTTTCCTCCGTATTCAGAGCGCTAGGGTGGTTGCACGTGTTAGCCATACCCGCCGCTATCGCTAACGAACTTACGGGCACTAATTTCATGTTCCTGGCCCGCAAGCCGGAAACGGCTTCAATGCTGGATCTGCTTGCTCCATGGCCTTGGTACTTGCTTCAGTTGGAGCTCGTGGCGCTATCCTTATGCTTCGCCTTGTTGGGACTCGTCAAAGCTATAGATCGTTTACTGCTCGTCAATCGGAAGTCAAATCCTGTAGGAGGCTGATCGGTAATGGAACAAATCTTTCGTAAACATTGGACATCGCTGCTTGGCGTACTGTTCATCCTTGCGGCGTTCGTGACGTTATTCAAGTATTCTATCGAGCAAGGCTGGATTACCGACAATATGAAAATCGGCTTCGGCCTGTTGAGCGGAACGGGATTGTGCGTAGCGGGTCTAGCTTTGGCCAGTCGAAGCATCAAGTGGTTATCAACCGTGCAGATTATGATCGGATTGGGAGCTTGTATCTTGTACTCTACGTTTTCTTTCGCTGGCATTTATTATGGATTATGGAGCCCGATGACGGTATTGATTGGAATGACGGCCGTTACCGTAGGTGTTTCCGCATATGCTTACCGCTTTGATTCCAGACTGCTCATGAATATTGCGCTCGCGGGCGGCCTGCTATCGCCTCTGCTCATGCAGCCGGAAACGGATCAAGTATTTACCTTGTTCTTGTACTTGCTAGTCATTAACTCGGCATTTTTCTTCCTTAGCATTGCCAAGAAGTGGAGCGAGCTTAGAATCCATGCTTTTATCGGAACATGGATCGTCTATGGCGTATATTTTGTCCATTTCGATCCGCCGACGGATGGGATTTGGAACCTGCCATTCCAATATGCATTAGCTGCTTTTATTTTCTATCTTGTTGGATTCCTAGTCTCGTCCTGGAAAAACAACCGCTGCTTCGACGGATGGAATTTGTATTTGAGCTTGTCCAACGGAGTGCTGTTTGGATGCTGGTCGATATTCATCTTGCAAGGCGAACTTCATTACGCCTATATTCTTGGATTCATCGGTATCGTATTTATGATTTCCGGAACAATCATCTACAGGCTTACGAACCGGATGGATATGGCATCCGCTAGCCAGCAGCTAGGGGGATTGCTCATGCTGCTCTTAGCTTCCACGCATCTGGGGAACGGCATGGATTCCAAACCGATCGTCAACGTATTCGTATGGGGCGGAATCGCCGGCGTACTTGCGATCATCGGTCAGATTAAACGGCTGGCATTCGCAAGCGTGAGCTCGCTTGTCATCTGGTTTGTCGTCGGCTGCTATTGGTTTATCGTGACTTGGGATACTCCGCGCGGGGAATGGTTCGGCACGTTCATTCCATTTCTGAATTGGGGTGCGATGTCGTGGGTATTGCTTGCCGCGATCGGCTTCTATTACTCGACGAAAGGCATAGTATCCGAGGCGGCCAAAGGATCCGAGAAGCTGTTATCCAATATATTCGCTTTGCTCGCGCACCTCATAGTCGGAGGACTGCTAACTGTCCAAATTCGGAACGTTTATATCGTCTACTTCAATGAGTCGGCAGATCAATTACTGCAAATGAGCTTAACCTTGTCGTGGGGAATCTATGCTTTGCTCTTGTTCTTGTGGGGCGCTTATCGCCGTCAAATTCTGTTTCGCGCTTTCGGCGCCGTCGTCCTGCTGTGCGTGGCTTGCAAAGCGATGTTCATGGATTTGGAAGGCAAAGAGATGCTGTACAAAGTACTCCTGCTGCTCATTCTCGGCGGTATCTCTTTCCTAATCACATGGGTTAACGGAAAGTGGAAAGGGGTAGAGAAGGAGATTAACTCCGAATTATGATTATTTCTTCTATCCGGTGCGATCGTAACGTTGTACAATGATGTAGAATTAGCCATCATTACGACTTCGTTCGAATAGGGGAGAGACGTACTATGTTGCTGAAAAAAGGCCAAAAACTGCTGTTCATCGGGGATTCGATTACGGATTGCGAACGTGCCAGACCTGCCGGAGAAGGGCTGTTCGGAGCACTCGGGAAAGGGTACGTATCCTTGGTGGATGCGCTGCTGCAAGCCGTATATCCGGAGCTTGGCATTCGTGTCGTGAACGTAGGAAATAGCGGGAACACGGTTCTCGACCTGCAAGCCAGATGGCAAGAAGACGTTATTGATCGGAAGCCGGACTGGCTGTCGATCATGATCGGAACAAACGATGTTTGGCGGCAATACGACACACCGTTCATTACGGAGTGGCATGTATATGCGGATAAGTATGAAGCGACGCTGCGTGCGCTGGTCGAACAAACCAAACCGGTCGTAGGCAACTTGGTGCTAATGACTCCGTTCTACTTGGAAAGCAACGAACAGGACGCTATGCGCCGAACGATGGATGAGTACGGGACTATCGTTAAGAAGATTGCGGAGGAAACGGGGACGTTATTCGTAGATACGCAAGCGGCGTTTAACAAGGTGCTTAAGGAACTGTATGCTGCTACTTTAGCTTGGGATCGCGTACATCCGTCGCAAGCGGGCCATGTCGTGCTCGCAAGAGCTTTTCTGAACAAAGTCGGGTTTGATTGGACTAAAAATGGATAACGGAAACCGTTTTATTTGAATCGATCCATGTGATGTAGCAGGTTTTCTTTAGCTAATATATCCTTCTGTTTCCAGCCCATTAAATCGAAGTGGGGAAAAGGCGGACGGTTGTGGATGTACTTGGGGTTCAGTCCGTGGGCAATACACCAGTCGGTTAACCGTTCGAGGTTGGCGTTGCCTACTTTAGTTACCGTTCTCACTTCGGGAAACCTTGGATCGTACCAATAATGGGTCAAGTAGGCGGTTTCGCCGCGCGCGACCGCCTCCTTCCATTGATTCAACTCTGCTCTAGTAATGCCGAAAGCCATTCACGTTCATCCTTTGCGAAGTCGGGATTCCGATGCCGGTTATCATAGTATAGCATGTATAAAAGGTTGATGGGTTTAGGAAAGGATAATAGGCAGCATGGATATTTTTATGCATATTCTTTGGAATAACGTACTTCCTTTATCGATAATTATCGGTCTGGGGATCCTCTTGCATCGTATATTCAATTTGGATATCTTGACGCTTTCCAAGTTGAATTTTTATTTGTTTTCTCCGGCGATCATGTTCGAATTGCTGTATGGGACGGCGATCTCTTTGCAGCTATTCGGGCAAGTTCTGCTCTTCTTTATCGTGTTTATGCTTGCTCAATACGCCTTGCTGGAGGTTGTCGTTCGGCTGCGAAAATACGATGGCGGCAAACGCGCCGCCATGCGGAACAGCGTTCTATTTTATAACAGCGCAAACTATGGCATTCCAATCAATCAACTCGCGTTTGCGGGCAATGCCTACACGCTTTCGGTTCAAATTATTATCATGATGATGCAGTCGCTCGTTCCGAATACATACGGCATTTATAGCGTGAATGCCCATAAAGCCAATTGGCGTGAAATACGCAAAGTGATACTGTCCATGCCGGTCATCTATGTGATACCGATTGCGTTTTTGCTGCGCGGTTATCATGTTCCATTGCCGGGTTTCCTGACCATTTCCATCGGCTATTTGTCGAACGCGTTCATAGGTACGGCACTATTTACGCTTGGCGTGCAATTGGGCACCATGAAAGGAACGATCAGCCGGAAACTGGCGCTGGATGTCGGAATCGCCTCGGCACTTCGGTTGCTGGTCGGTCCTTTGCTTGCATGGGGCGTCGTGCTCTTGCTTGATTTGCACGGGATGATGGCAGCGGCGCTTATCGTATCGTCAGCTGTGCCGACATCGCTTTCAAGTGTGCTTCTCGCGGTTGAGTTCGACAACGAACGGGATTTCGCTTCGCAAACCGTACTCGTAACGACGGCGTTAAGTATCGTGACAGTTACGGGGGTCATTTATTTGTTACGGGCGTAATTGTTGGGGATTTAATATGGAGCTTATACGTGCGGAGCGCACGGAGAGTGTTTTTGTTCAACCGTCCTTGTGGGGCGGTTTTTTGTTTAACTGAGCAGCTTTAACCTCCTTTCATTACAGCCGAGAACATCGGTTGTGCAAAGAATTCCTCGATATATGCGTTAGCTGATTGTTCCGACAATCCGATCACGGAAACGAAGAAGTGCAACATATGGTCGGATATCGACTCGAATTCGTGAATCTCGTGCGGATTCTGAATGGCGTAGGCCATGTGCTGGCTTACCAGCATATTGGTTAATTGTCTCATGAAGCTGATTATATCCGGATACGTAAACGCATGATAGAGGGTTTTATTGTTGTTTTTGATCGAATCGTGGAGAAAAACTTCCAGTTGACTCACAGTCAAATAATAAGACGTTTTCATGCCTAGGAGTGAAGTTCATTTATAGTCAACAATGATACAATAGCTGTAATGAAATAATATGTGACGAAAGAAGGGAATCCTTCGTGAACAAAGTCAGAATCGGCATTGTAGGGCTAGGGAATATGGGATCCGGGCATGCGCAATATTTGATTGAAGGTCAAGTGAAAGGGGCGGAGTTAACGGCGGTTAGCGATATTAATCCCAAGCGTCTGAAGCTGGCTAAGGAGCAGTGGGGAGACCGTGTCCTAACGTTCGAAAGCCCGGAAGCTTTGTTTCGCTCGGGAGCGGTAGACGGTATCTTGTTATGCACACCCCATTATGACCATCCGAGGCAAGCGATCGATGCTTTCTCGTGCGGCCTTCACGTGCTGGTGGAGAAACCGGCTGGTGTCTATACCCAGCAAGTGCGGGAAATGAACGAAGCGGCGGCCGCTAGCGGCAAAGTGTACGGCATCATGTACAACCAGCGCTCGAATCCTCTATATGTTAAGCTGCGGGAATTGATTTCGTCGGGAGAGCTTGGGGAGATTCGGCGGACGAATTGGATTATTACGAATTGGTATCGCTCGCAAGCTTACTATAATTCGGGCGGCTGGAGAGCGACTTGGGGAGGTGAAGGTGGCGGAGTGCTCATTAATCAGGATCCTCACCAGCTGGATTTATGGCAATGGACGACAGGACTTATGCCGAAGCGGATCCGGGCTTTCTGCTCTTTCGGTAAGCATCGCGACATAGAGGTAGAGAACGATGTGACCGCCTACGCGGAATACGAGAACGGAGCGACGGGAGTGTTCGTTACTTCGACTTATGAAGCTCCGGGTACGAATCGGTTCGAAATATCCGGGGATCGCGGCAAAATCGTCATCGAGGACGATAAAATGACTTTCTGGCGTTTAAGGGAGTTAGAGTCGGAGTTCAATCGGACGAATACAAACGCCTGGGGTCAGCCGGAAATTTGGAAATGCGAGATTCCGGTTGCGTCAGGCGGCGCTCAGCATAAGGAAATCACGCAAAATTGGACGGATGCGATTATGGGAGGAACGCCGTTATTGGCACCCGGTGAGGATGGCATTAAAGGATTGACGTTATCAAATGCAATGCTGCTGTCGACTTGGACGGATAACTGGGTAAGCCTTCCGATCGACGAGGATGTATTTTACGACAAGCTGCAAGAGCAAATCTTATTTTCGGCCAACGGCAAACGATAGAGGAGGATGAGGGCGATGTCACGTGCTAACGGCATGAACTACGCGCCGGAAGGTAAGCCAAGACCGGTCGTGAGCGAGGGAGAGTTTACGTTTGCAGCCATGTCGCTCGATCACGGTCACATCTATGGAATGTGCAATGGGTTGCAGGAGGCGGGGGCATCTCTTAAGTGGGTGTATGATTCCGATCCGGATAAAGTTCGTAGGTTTATCGAAGCATACCCTAACGTTAGGGCTGCGGCATCCGAACAGCAAATTCTGCAAGACCCCGAAGTCGCGCTCGTAGCCGCCGCTGCCGTACCGAACCTTCGCGGGCCGCTTGGCGTGAAAGCGATGGAGCATGGCAAAGATTATTTTACCGACAAAACACCGTTTACGGCTAAGGAGCAATTAGAACAAGCGAAGCGTGCCGTCGACTTAACCGGTCGCAAATATGCCGTCTACTATAGTGAACGGCTTCATGTGGAAAGTGCGGTGTTTGCGGGACAGTTGGTGAAGGATGGTGCCATCGGGCGAGTCGTGCAGGTGCTCGGGCTCGGGCCGCATCGATTGAACGCGTCTTCAAGGCCGGATTGGTTTTTCAGAAAAGAGCAGTACGGGGGCATTCTCTGCGATATTGGCAGCCATCAGATCGAGCAATTTCTGTATTATGCGGGCTGCAAAGATGCCGAAGTTCTCCATAGCAAAGTGGCGAATTACGACAATAAGAGTTATGCGGAGCTTGAGGACTATGGCGATGCGACCCTAGTCGGCGACAATGGTGCGACCAACTATTTTCGCGTCGATTGGCTGACTCCAAATGGCTTATCGACTTGGGGAGACGGCCGTACGGTCATCATGGGGACGAACGGATATATCGAGCTTCGTAAATACGTCGATATCGCTCGGGATGACAAAGGCGATCAATTGTATTTGGTAAATGGGGAAGGCGAATTTCATATGGACTTAAGCGGCAAGGTCGGTTTTCCGTTTTTCGGAGAGCTCATACTGGACTGCATGAACCGAACGGAGCATGCGATGACTCAGGCGCACGCCTTCAAAGCGGCTGAGCTTTGTCTGCAAGCGCAAGCCAAAGCGATCCGCATTGAATAGAAACGATGAATCGAGCCGAGGAGGACTTCTCTTATGATTAAACTTTCGGTATTTACGGTAGCAACGCCGGAGCTTGAACCGGAAGAACTTGCGGCTGCCGCCAAGTTAGCCGGCATTCACGGAATCGAGTGGCGTTACAAGGAACGTGCGCCGCAGACGGTTGACGGTTTGTCTTCTTTCTGGGGAAACAATCTCAGTACGATATCCCCGTCCGGCGGCGAGGCCGAACTGACCCGCTTCAAACAAGCAACGGAGCTGCACGGTCTTACAACGATTAGCGTCACTCCTTATTTGCGAGCGGGAGATTTGGAAGGGACCGAGGAGGTGCTTAAGGCTGCCCGTTACATGGGCGCGTCTTACATTCGACTAGGTGTTCCCGGATATGATCGCAGCAAGCCTTTTGGAGAGTTGTTCGATCTGGCTATCGCTTATTTAAAGGAAGCAGAGGCGCTTTGCAAGCGATATGAGGTCAAGGGGTTAATCGAGATCCATCATGGAACGATAGCCGCCTCTGCTTCGGGAGCGCGCCGATTGTGCGAGGGGTTGGACCCGAGCTTCATAGGAGTCCTTTTCGATCCGGGCAATTCGGTATTCGAAGGCTTCGAAAATTACCGGATGGCTCTGGAAATATTGGGGCCTTACTTGGCGCATGTCCATGTGAAAAATGCCGGGTGGAAGGCGGATGGCAAGACGGAAGATGGAAGCGCCAACTGGGTATGCGATTGGGAAGGACTCAAGGAAGGAATGGTTCCTTGGAGACAGGTCATCGCCGATTTGCTGGCGGTCGGGTATGACGGATACTTGGGCGTTGAGGATTTCAGCAAGCAGTTTGCGGATTCGCCAAGCATGCTGAATCATTTTTCCGAATATATCGGAGGGTTGGTCGCGGAGCTTCGGCAAGATGTTTGAATATATTTATCGTTCAACCGCTCCGATAGAACCGATCTTTCACTCGCATATGCATTACGAGGTTTATTATTTTCACGAGGGCAAATGCAACTATTTAATCGGCGACCAGATTTATAATCTGGCTCCCGGCGACCTAATACTCATGTATGGAATGACTCTGCATTGTCCAAAGGTTGATCCAGCGGTCCCATACATCCGGTCGATCGTACATTTTGACCCGGCTATTCTTCGTCCTTATTTGGAGTTGCCTCAGGCCGTTCCCGTCATGCAGCCATTCGAGCAGTTCAAGAACCATCGTCTTTGCTTGCGTGAAAAGGAGAAAGAGGAGTTCGAGCGGATTTTGGTTGTTATGCACGGTCATCAGCAGCGCGGTGATAAGGTTGGGGCGGGACGGTTGCTGCTCGCTTTCGTTGACATGCTGCATTTCATCTATGATCAATGCTTGCAATCCCTTCGCGAGCCTAGGGAGTTTCCTTCGGACAAGGAAATGACCGTTCAGAATGTCATCAATTTGTTAGAGGATACGTATGCGGAAGATGATTTGCATATGGAGAAGCTGCAAAATGCGCTGCATCTCAGCAAGTCGTATTTAGCGAAAATATTCAAAGAGGTGACCGGCGTTACGATATTCGAATACGTGTACCGGAAGCGGATTAACGAAGCCAAAATCCTGTTCCTTCTCCAGCCTGATCTAACGGTTACGGATGCTTGCTTTCGGCTCGGATTCAAGCATTTGGCCCATTTTAGCAGGCTTTTTAAGCAACATGTGGGATTGTCTCCCGAGCGGTATAAAAAACAATTGAAGGAAGAGCGCTCTGATGCGGAAGGTGGGAAGCTTTAACGAAGGTGCTCGCAGATTCGCGGAAGTTATTTTAATTTTTTCCTCTGAGATGGTAGAATGGGTTACGTTGGTTAAACGGGATTATCGAACGTAACAATACCTATTGAAGGAGATTTCTTATGCCCTCTGAACTCATGCAATCCTTGTCTCGCGAGAAAATCGTTGCCATCATCCGGGGGATATCCGCAGAGTCGGGGAATAACACTGCCAAAGCTTTGGCCGACGGCGGAATCGTGTTCCTTGAGGTTACGTTGAATACCGATGGCGCATTAGACATGATCTCGCGCTTCCGTGCGGACTATGAAGGCCGCCTGCGCATCGGTGCGGGCACCGTCCTGGACCTGGGACAAGCCAAAGAAGCGGTAGCGGCGGGAGCCGAATATATTATTTCTCCTAATCTTGACGAAGAAGTCATTTACTACGGCGTAGAGCAGGGCATCGAAGTTTGGCCGGGGACGATGACTCCGACCGAAATCGTTCGTGCGTACAAGGCTGGAGCTTCCGCGGTTAAAGTGTTTCCGATGGGCTCGCTCGGCATCAATTACTTGAAGGAAATTCGCGCGCCGTTGAACCATATTCCGATGGTCGCGACGGGCGGCGTCAATTTGCAAAATATTAATTCCGTCTTGGACGCGGGTGCGGTAGCCGTCGGCTTGGGCGGCAATCTTATCGACAAGCAATTGGTAAAGGACGGTAAATTCGAAGAGCTGAGGAATTTGGCCCAAGCGTTCGTGAGTGAAGTCCAAGGGGCAAAGACGATATAAGTTCCGCTTATGTAGGGCCGTCGGCGCCGGTTGGGCAAGGCACTTTTTTGGCCTTCACGCCCAAGTAACACCGCTCATCCGCTCTGCCAAGGCACTTTTTTGGCCTTCGCACCCAAGCAACACTGCTTACCCGCTCCGCCAAGGCACTTTTTTGGCCCTCGCACCCAAGCAACATCGCTCACCCGCTCCGCCAAGGCACTTTCTTGGCCTTCACGCCCAAGTAACACCTCTCACCCGCTCTGCCAAGGTACTTTCTTGGCATTCGCCCCCAAGTAACATCGCTCACTCGCTCCGCCAAGGCACTTTTTTGGCCCTCGTCATAATTAAGCCCAATTTCCGTTCCGGAATTCGGGCTTAACGCCTGCAAAAGGGCAGCCACGCCCGGTAGGAGCTGCTGCCCTTTTGCGCGAATCTAATTCGTTTTAGCTCATTAATTCAACGTTTCAACGGGATCGTACAGGCCCAGCTGAGTTAGAATCGCTTCGAAATCCTTTTTCAAGGCGGCTTTCTCATTGGTTTCCAAGAAGGAAGCTTCAACGCCGTTCAGGATAAGCACCGTTATTTCCCGCAAGGTGAACCCGAATTTCTCGGTTAGAATGTGGTATTCCTTCGTAATATTCGTTCCGGATACGCCGGGATTATCCGTGTTGACCGTAAAGAAAATACCCTGATCGTAGTATTCGCGAATCGGATAGGCATCCCAGCCGTTAACCGCTTTGGTCTGGATGTTGCTGGTCGGGTATAATTCCAAGGGAATCCGCTGATCCCGTATCAAATGCATCACGCTCGCTTTTTCCCGTAATCTAACGCCGTGGCCTATGCGTCGCGCTCCAAGATGGAGCACCGCTTCCTCGATATTGTCGGCTCCCGCGGCTTCTCCCGCATGAATCGTAACCGGAATGCCGAGCGTGCGGGCAAGAGCGAACACCTCTCGGAACAGGGTTGCGGGGTAAGTCTTTTCATCACCCGCTAGATCAACGGCGACTAGACCGCGGCCTACATAACGGGAAGCGGCATTTATAACTTCCAAATTCGCGGGAGCAGCATGGTTTCTCATGCATATGGCGATAACCCGAGCTTTAACCCCGCAATGTTCTTCTCCCCGCTTTAATCCCTCAATAACATGATGGATAGCTTCGGCCGCGGATAATCCATTTGCTCGGTGCAGTTGAGGAGCGAAGCGGACCTCGATATATTTAATCTTGTACTCGGCCGCTTGTTCTACGACTTCGAATGCAACCTGCTCCAACGCTTCTTTCGTTTGGAGGAAGGGGAGGACGAAATCGAATTTGGTTAAATATTCGGTCAGACTGGTACAGTCTTCGCCAACTCGTACGTAGGGTAGCAATGCATCAAGTTCCTTCGTGGGTAAAGGCATATCTTGTTGGTCAGCAAGCCTGAGGAGAGTTGACGGTTTAATGCAGCCATCTAGATGTACGTGAAGATCTATTTTCGGTAATTCCGACAACAGGTGGAAGGTATCCATATATAAGTCACTCCTTGACCGAGATGTTTGTAAGTTAATATAACATAATATTCTGCTAATTTGAATGATTATAATTAGTGTGTAATATCAATGTGAGGTTGTTTCGAAAAGAAGTTTCAGATTGACTCTAAAACGATATTTGCCCATAGTAAAAAGAAACAAGTTACGGCTATCACTCGAGCGTTTTTATTTGGAGGCTGCTATGGGAAACGGGAGCATTTTCGATGAAAATTTGTTGAAGACTGATTATTCCCCGATTATATACGCCTATTATTACAAGCAGTGGAACGAATTTCACATGGCTTTCCACCAGCATGACTCTACGGAAATCATGTATGTGATCCAAGGAGATTGCTTGGTTGAATGGGACGGCGGGACTGGCGGCAGAGAAAAGGTCGTAAAGCTCAAAAAAGGCGAGTTTATATTACTGGACGCCAATGTTCCGCATCGGCTTATCGTTGAGAACACGTGCCGAATGCTTAACGTTGAATTTGGATTCAGCGATCACAGCGGTTATGTACCTTCCATTAAGCAATTGGCAGCAGAAGAGGAGCCGCTCCGTGCGATGATATCCGCTCCGACGTCCTATTTAATGCTGATCGATCCGGACGATGTTTATCATTTGCTCAAAAGCTTGGCACTGGAATTGGATCATCGAGGCAGCGACGGGGGCGTGCTGGACCGAATGCTGATGTCGCAGCTGTTGATTCGAATAAGCAGGCTGAGGCGCGAAACGGAAAACAACGCCAGCCATCAAGTCGAGCAGTATGTGAAACAGAGCATTGAATTTATGCATCAGAACTACGACCGCAGCATTCGCGTGAATGAGATGGCTGCTCATGTCAGTTTGCATCCGGGGTACTTGCAAAGAATATTCAAAACGCACTCCGGGCAAACGTTAATGGAATATTTGACTGCCGTGAGAATGGAAAAAGCGAAGATGCTCCTTCAGCAAACCGATATTCCCATCGCGGACATTTCCGATTATGTGGGCGCCGGGAGCCGTCAATATTTTCACGCCTTGTTCAAGAAACATACGAAGCAGACTCCGATTGAATTTCGGAATTCGATAAATACGCATCGCTTTTTAGATAAAGGTGAGAATATCTGACAGTTACTTCAATCTAAGGTCATGATTTTGATAACGCTTCCTCCGAGCGGTTGCTACAATGGAACAAACGGACGAATTTCGTTTGAAAACGAACTGGAGGGCGATTATTATGGCTTTCAAAATTGCTTTTATCGGTGCGGGAAGTATCGGTTTTACCCGTGGATTGCTTCGGGACATGCTTAGCGTTTCCGAGTTCAGCAACATCGAGGTTGCTTTTACGGACATCAATGCTCATAACCTGGAGATGGTAACGGAGTTATGCCAACGGGATATATCGGAAAACGGGTTATCCATTAAGATTCAAGCAACGACCGATCGCCGCAAAGCGCTGGAGGGCGCCAAATATGTGTTTTGCACGATCCGGGTGGGCGGTTTGGAAGCCTTCGCCACCGATGTCGATATTCCGCTTAAGTACGGAGTCGATCAGTGTGTCGGAGATACGTTGTCTGCAGGCGGAATCATGTATGGTCAACGGGGAATCGTGGAAATGCTTAATATTTGCAAGGACATCCGCGAGGTCGCAAGCCCAAATGTCACTCTGCTGAATTACGCGAATCCGATGGCTATGCTAACGTGGGCTTGCAATCAGTACGGGGGCGTACGTACGATCGGACTGTGCCACGGAGTTCAAGGCGGACATTGGCAAATCGCCGAGGCGTTCGGATTGAATAAGCAAGAAGTCGATATCATTTGCGCGGGCATCAATCACCAAACCTGGTACATCCAAATTCGCCATAACGGCGAAGATTTAACGGGTAAGCTGCTTGAAGCCTTCGAGAAACATCCGGATTTCAGCCGGACAGAGAAGGTACGCATAGACATGCTGCGCAGGTTCGGTTATTACAGTACAGAATCCAACGGTCATCTAAGCGAATATGTGCCATGGTACCGCAAACGTCCGGACGAAATCTCACAATGGATCGACCTCGGCAGCTGGATCAACGGAGAAACGGGCGGATATCTTCGCGTATGCACGGAAGGCCGCAACTGGTTCGAGACGGATTTTCCGAATTGGATGAAGGAGCCTGCCATGAAGTATGCTGCGGAAGAACGCGGGGAAGAGCATGGTTCTTATATTATCGAAGGCTTGGAAACCGGAAGGGTATACCGCGGACACTTTAATGTGGTGAACAACGACGTAATCGCCAATCTGCCAGCGGACGCGATTATTGAAGCCCCTGGATACGTGGATCGCAATGGCATTTCCATGCCGATCGTCGGCAAGTTGCCGCTTGGTCCGGCCGCGGTGTGCAATGTCAGCATTTCGGTACAAAGGCTCGCGGTTGAAGCTGCCGTTCATGGAGATGACAAGCTGCTTCGCCAAGCTTTCATGATGGACCCGCTGGTGGGCGCTGTCTGTAACCCGAAAGAGATATGGCAGATGGTGGACGAGATGCTGGTTGCCCAAGAGAAATGGCTTCCTCAATATGCGGTTGCCATTTCCGAAGCTAAAGGGCGGCTTGCCGCAGGCAATCTCATTCCAACGAATGAAGGTTACCGGGGGGCTGTTCGGTTGAAGGTGAAATCGGTAGAAGAAATGCAACAGGACCGCGAAGCAGCCAACAAAAATGCCGGCGAAGCCGACAAAGGGAAAGAACGGGCGATGAAGGTATAGAACAAATCGAGAATTATGACAACATATAAATTATCCGGGTTAAATATTGTGTCATATATCGCTTTGTGGTATACCATAAATAGCGACAAAATGTTTCAATCCGAGGAGGAAATACAGATATGAAATTTTATTTGGATACGGGTAACGTGGAAGAAATCAAAAGAATCGTAAAACTTGGCTTGGTAGACGGAGTCACGACGAATCCGAGCCTGATTGCTAAAGAAGGCCGTATTTTCAAAGACGTAATCAAAGAAATCTGTTCTATCGTGTCAGGTCCGGTCAGCGCGGAGGTTATTAGCCTCGACGTCGCCGGCATGTTAAAGGAAGCTCATGAAATCGCGCAGTGGGCGCCGAACGTCGTCATTAAATTGCCGATGACCGAAGCGGGGCTGGAAGCTACGCAACAGCTGTACAAGGAAGGCATCAAGACGAACGTCACTTTGATATTCAGCGTGGCGCAAGGTTTGTTGGCTGCTAAAGCAGGCGCGACTTACATTAGCCCGTTCGTGGGCCGGTTGGACGATATCGGCGTTGACGGAATGGCGCTCGTCAGAAATCTTCGTCAAGTGTTGGATCAATATGGACTAGCTTCCGAGATTATCGCGGCAAGCATTCGCCATATCGGTCACTTCGAGCAAGCGGCGCTCGCGGGCGCTCATATCGCTACCATTCCGGGATCGCTGCTTCCGGTTCTCTGGAAACACCCGTTAACGGATAACGGGATCGATCGTTTCCTCAAGGATTGGGAAAAAGTTCCTAAATGATAAGGAATGAGCGAGCTGTAAAGGAGTGAGCTTCTTATCGAACTCACAGTAAGGCAATTGACGATCATTGAGCTTGTAAAAAAACACGCCCCCATCACCGGCGAGCAAATTGCCGAGTGCTTGGGGATCAGCCGTCCGACCATCCGGTCGGACTTATCTGTGTTAGTCATGCTCGGCTACATCGATGCTAAGCCGAAAGTCGGATATTTTCTCGGCAAGGTCATGACCTCCGAAGGCCAATTAAACGACAAATTCATGAATTTGAAAGTCAAAGATGTTATGAACCGACCTGTAGTTATCGTGGAAAGCGCAACGGTAAACGATGCCGTCATTTCCTTATTCGTAGAAAATACCGGTTTTTTGACTGTTACTGATGAGCATGGGGCACTTACGGGCATGGTCTCCTTGAAGGATTTACTTAAGGTCACCTTAGGAAATCCGAACGCCGCGGCTATCCCGATTAGCATGGTCATGACAAGAGTGCCGCGTCTCGTGCTTGTCGCTCCCGATGATCCGGTGTTGGAAGCTGCCAAGAAAATGCTGGAGCATCAAGTCGGGGGCATGCCGGTCGTCGTATCTCACGGCGATCGCAGCCGTCTTGAGGTGGTCGGACGAATTACGAAAACCATTATGACGCAAGCGTTGGTGGACTTGACTTCGGGGTTTATCGCTGAGTAGGGGGAGAAAGGATGTCGGAGCCAAGGCAGAAGGTTATATTCGTATGTTCGGATGCCGTAGGGGAAACCGCGGAAGCCGTTGCGAGAGCGACAGCCCGTCAATTTGCGACCGAGCAGGTCAAAATAAAAAGATACGGCAACATTAAACACGAAGACGAGATCAAATCGATCATAGTTGAAGCTTCGTCGATTGGAGGCTTCATTGCCTATACGCTTGTACAGCCGGAGCTCCGCGAGACGATGCGCGAAGAGACGATTCGCAGCGGCGTGCGCGCAGTAGACGTGATGGGGCCGATGATGCAAGCTTTCATCGATACGTTTAATGATTCTCCGAAGTATAAACCCGGCTTGCTGCACGAAATGGATGAGAACTATTACCGTAAAATCGAAGCGATCGAGTTCGCGGTCAAATATGATGACGGCAAAGACGCTCGTGGGCTGCTGCAGGCGCAAGTGGTGCTTGTGGGGGTATCGCGCACATCGAAAACGCCGCTAAGCATTTATTTGGCCCATAAGGGAATCAAGACGGCCAACTACCCGCTAACGATCGAGGTCAAGCCGCCGCAGGAGCTGTTCGCAGCTTCCAACCGGCTTCTAGTCGGCTTGACCATGCATCCTGAGCGATTGCTCAAAATTCGCACGGAGAGACTTAAAGCGTTAGGCTTGCCTAGCCAAGCTCATTATGCCTCGATCGAACGAATTGAGAAGGAGCTGCAATTCGCTTCCGAGATCATGGATCGATTGAATTGTCCGATAATCGACGTGACGGAGAAGGCGATCGAAGAAACGGCCGGACTTATTATGGAAATGCTGGTACCTTAATAAAAGCCGTTCTAAGGGCAAAGAGAGAGATTCTCTTGTAGGCCTTGGGACGGCTTTTTACATTGCTTCATTAATCCTTCAGATCTTCTATCGATTGAATGTCCATATACTTCGGGACGAGGCGGCAACCATGGCATCCGCGTCGCCGTTCGCAATTCCTGCCCACATCGGGCCGATTTCAACTTGGAGCATATCGAACTTGTAACCAAGCCGTGTTTCTAATACCGCCTTCACGACATGGGTGCTGGCGATTTCCGAATCCCATGCGACATAAGCGAGCTTTAATTTTTGACCGGATACAGCGGGAGTGTTCTTAATCCATTCGTTAACTAAATCCGGGTTGTCCGTTATCCACTCGGAAGCCGCTTTGTCCGGAGGTGTGCCGCCGCTCAATTGGTCTGGAAAACGGGTTTCTAAGCCTTCCAAGCCAACCAGTTGAAGGGACTGCAGCGCTTTATCATGACGGGAGGATATATCCATCCCTTTAATTTCGAGTCCGTTTTCTACGTTCTCGATTATGGTTTTATGGGAAATAAAGCGAACTTCTGGAACACCATGGCCATGCTCCTGCGCCTAACTTCCCTTAATTGCTGCGGACTCATGGACACGATATCTTTCCCGTTGATCAACATTTTTCCGCGTTAAAAAATTCGGTTCCTATTTCATCAAAAATCGCTCAGGATACTCCGATCTTCTATAAGTCGGGGAGGAATGAGCGTCAGGCGTGAGCCTGAATGCCTTTTTTGGATGCTTCCTTCTCCTCTGAAATGTGCTATAATCAGCATGTGAGGAGACGAACATATGCTCGTAATGGTGACGGCGAAAATAAAAATCAAGCCAACGCAAGCTCAAGCAGAAGCGCTGCTGGAAACCGTCTTCGCTTACCGTAAAGGCTGCAACCTCGTATCTTCGGTGGTGTTTACCACTAGACAATTAAAGCAGCCTGCACTGCACCAAATCACCTACAACACGCTTCGCAGCACTATTGGCCTCCGTTCCCAGATGGCCCAATCGGCCATGAAGACCGTCATTGCCAGATACAAGACCAATCAAAGCAATGGTCACGATTGGACACAAGTTCAGTTTAAGCAGCCGGAGTACGATCTCGTATGGAATCGCGACTATTCGTTAAGCTCCGGTTTGTTTTCAGTGAACACCTTGCAAGGGAGAATCAAGGTTCCCTTTGAGAGGAAGGTGATGGAGGTCTACTTCGATGGTTCCTGGATGTTCGGAACCGCGAAGCTTGTCCGCAAGCATCACAAGTGGTTTCTGCATATTCCAATGTCCAAGCAAATGACCGAACCGCAGTTGGAAGAAATGACACAGATTGTAGGCATCGATCTGGGAATCAACTTTCTCGCGACAACCTATGACAAGCAGGGCAAAACCATCTTTTTTCCGGGTAGAGCGATTAAACGCAAGCGGGCGAAATACAAACAAATGCGCCAGCAATTGCAGAAGAAGCAAACCCCATCCGCCCGCCGTAAGCTCAAACAAATCGGGCAACGAGAAACCCGTTGGTACGCCAAGCAAGTTTGTTAGCTCTGGCAAGGTGAAAGTCCTTGCAAGGTAAGGCCTAGCCAGCCACCTTTATCGAGTGTTGCACCGAAATGGGAGACCACTAGGTGAAGTGTACACAGAGAATCTCGCAGGCCATAGGGAGCCATACCTCCCGAAGCATATTCAGCCTCATCAATCTCGTCTGGAAACAGACAAAGCGCAGATGACGACGTTGTCAACGGAACGGAAGTCAACACAAAGGAATCGCAAAAGGCAAGATTCCCAAGGGTCTGCTGGGGTACAAGAACGTGGCATGTAAGAAGAGAGAAAACAGGAACTTGGGAGGTACCCTAATCGCTCCTGAGCCAAATGGGCAATGGTAGGCCGGACAATCGAAAAAGAGGAAGGCCAATGGCAGATAAGGGATTCGGATTCATTCATAGTACTCCGAGGCGGGAGAGCCGGCCACATGGGGAAGGGATGAACAGACGTATGCAGCTTGCAAAGGAAACCTATGCCGGACAAGTAGGGCTGGAGAAACATAGGCAAACCTCACTGCGAGGAATAGCAATGAAGGCGAAGGAAAACAAGGCGCATCGGTTCGAAAACCTCTACCAACTACTCGATGTTCCTGCACTACACATGGCCTTCAAACATTTGAAGAAGAAAGCAGCTGCGGGTGTAGATGACATTACGGCTGTAGATTATCAAGAAAACTTAGCAGGAAACATCGAAAAGACGGTAGAGCAGCTCAAGACGAAACAATATCGGGCAAAGATGGTACGCAGAGTGTATATCGACAAAGGTCAAGGCAAAAAGCGCCCTCTCGGCATACCCGCTGTTTCGGACAAAATTGTTCAACATGCTGCGGCCAAAATACTCGAAGCGATTTATGAACCAGTGTTCAGTTCGCAGAGCTATGGGTATCGACCAAATACGGGAGCACAAAAAGCGGTAAAAGAGTTGACGCACGAGCTAAACTTCGGAAAATACAACTATATTGTGGAAGCTGATATCTCGAATTATTTCGGCACCATCAACCATGACTGGCTGCTAGAGATGATGGGATTGCGAATCGCTGACAAAGCCTTTCTAAACCTGATCCGAAAATGGCTGAAAGCAGGAATAATGGAGGCAGACGGGAAAGTAATCCATCCTGTAACTGGATGCCCGCAAGGGGGCACGATTAGTCCAATTTTGGCTAACATCTACCTGCACTACGCACTGGATCTTTGGTTTGAAAAAGTCGTAGAGCCCCGAAGTGAGGGGAAGGCTTACTTCTGCAGGTATGCAGACGACTTTGTGTGTGCATTCCAATATAAGCATGATGCTGAACGATTTTACCGGGTGTTAGGAAGTCGACTAGGAAAATTCGAACTGAGCCTGTCGGAAGAGAAGACGAATATCATCAGTTTCTCCCGATTCCGCAAAACGGAAAACACTCATTTCAGTTTTCTGGGTTTCGAGTTTCGCTGGGGAGTTTCTCGGACAAAGAAAAATACAATAAAGCGTCGAACAGCACGCGAGAAACTAAGAAAATCAGTAGCAGCATTTAAGGCATGGTGTAGAGAGAAGCGACACATTAGGTTGCGGCGACTGTTTCCAATTCTTAAAGCCAAATTACAGGGATATTACAACTACTATGGCCTCATAGGAAACTATGTCAGTCTGAATCAATTCTATGTAGAGGCGATAAAGAGTCTGCATAAGTGGTTGAACCGAAGAAGTCAGCGACGAAGTTTCAACTTAACAGAACTTACCGTATTTTTAAAGAGATACCATATACCCAAACCCCGAATAATGGAGTCTAGCACGATCCAGTTGCAATTTTATTTCTGATCGCCGGAAGTATGGAAGCGAATACGTTTGAAGAGCCCGGTGCGGGAAATCCGCACGCCGGGATCTGTGCGGGGGGTGTCGGGTAACCGGCATCTCTACCGTGACGATGACCGATGTGAATCACGCGGTCAGTAAGGCACTCGTTAGCCGATATGGAGCGAATACGCTGTTTGTGCTGGAGGATTTGACGGGCGTGCGCAACGCGACAGAAAAGGTCAAGCTCAAAGACCGTTATGTATCGGTATCGTGGGCGTTCCACCAACTGCGCAAGATGGTAGAGTATAAGGCACAACTTGCAGGATCTAGGATAATTGCAGTGGACCCGAAATATACCTCTCAACAATGTCCACTTTGTAACCACAAAGAGAAAGCCAATCGAGACAAGAAAAAGCATCACTTTTGTTGCCGGAATTGCGGCTATCAGAGCAACGATGACCGAATAGCGGCGATGAACCTTCTAGCCAAAGGAAAGGCATACCTTAAAGAAGGTACAAGCATAGCATGACTATGCTTGCAGGGTAGCTGTCAATCTGCCCGTCGGTAAGCATAAGCTTTCCGTAGATGTGACACCAAGTCCTTAATGAACAGCCAAAGATCGGAGTCGAAAGACGTTTGCACGATTGGGTTGTCACAAACCGCTACTTCAAACGTTAGTTAAGTAGGGGTTATTGACAGAAGTTAGAGTATACATAAATCGGTAAATTTACGCATGGTAGGCCGGGAACAACAACAAAGCCTGGGTCAACCGAGGGGGAGAATAATCCCTTGGTTCACTCAGGCTTTGCGTTTGCGGCTAGTTAACCGTCAGGTTCACGGTTTATTGAGCCATCATTTGACGAATGATTTGTTGTTTCCGTTGAGAGCAGGACAACCGCTTGGAGGTGTCTCCGAAGAATAGGTATTCGTCGCCTATGACCGAGATATTGCGCACGTTCACATAACAATCCGACGAAACCTTGAAGAAGGTCGAGGTATCAGAGATAAGGCGATTTCTTTCTTCGGCGGACAGCCTTTTTTTGATGTTGTAATTCCGACCGTGAAAGCTGATTAACCCATGCACTCCGACTTTGAAAAATAACGTATCGTTGCGCGGCTCGAAATCCTCGTACACATTTTTCTGCTGTAGCGCTACGTTCATCGTTCCAATTCCCCCTTAGAAATATGATCCGTTGGTAGCGCTTTCAGTATAACATGAAAATTAGCTTTTTGGGTAACTTTCCTAAAGAAATTATAAATTATCACAAAAATTATGCGCAGTGGGACACAATAGTGTGGCAGCGGCGGAAGAATTGTGCTAAAAAATCGAGTAACTCATGCGTGGAGGGGCGGCGGGGGGAGAATTGTGCTAAAAAATCGAGTAATTCATGCGTGGGAGGGGAGCGGAGGAGGAATTGTGCTAGAAAGTCGAGTAACTCATGCGTGGAGGGGGCAGCGGCGGAGGAATTGTGCTAAAAAATGTAAGCGTCAAACTCTTCCGGCCTAAGTGAAAGTCGTGCCATCGACAGCAAAGCGAACGGCTATCGTCTGCACTCGAAAACGAAAGAGGATCGGCTCGTCCGATTGACCAGCACACGAATACCAATGCCAACGTACAGTGGAAGCTCATTCCCATTCCGTTAGGCTCGTAAGATCACAGTAGACATGAAGGCATACACGAGAACAAAGGACGTCCGGCAGGGCGCCCATACATGTGCGTTCTTAAAAAATTATAATATTCCTTGACTGGAATATTCTCATTAGTGTATATTAAAGATGTTCGAACGGCAAGGAAAAAAAACTGTACGAAAATATGGAGGAGGTAAATGAATGGAAACAAGTAATCCTGTATCCATCACGGTTGAAACTACGATTCATAAGGCGGTTGCAGAAGTGTGGAACTATTGGACGGAGCCGCAGCATATCACACAATGGGCGTTTGCTTCCGACGACTGGCATGCGCCGAAAGCCGAGAATGATTTGAGAGTCGGCGGGGAATTCGTTACAAGAATGGAAGCTAAAGATGGCAGCTTTGGGTTTGAATTTGGCGGTGTATATGATGAGGTGAGAATAAACGAGTTTATTTCTTACACGATGGGCGATGGAAGAAAAGTTGCGATTACTTTTGTAAGTCAAGGAAACGACACGAAAGTAATTGAAACGTTTGATGCAGAATCCACCAACCCCGTTGATATGCAACAAGCTGGATGGCAGGCGATTCTGGACAATTTTAAAAAATATAGCGAAGCCTCCAAATAAGATTAGGATAAAAGAGACTTTAAAGGAGATGGTGCCTTACAGGCATCATCTCCTTTACAATTTAAAAACTTACTTCTCTGTTGCACTTTCTTAGTTAAAGCGCCGGAAATGGGGCGTTGCCTGCCTCAGCATCGTCCACAGGGACGGCCGCGCAGGAAAGAAAACCACTGCGGATGAAGGGAGAGCGACCCCTTCCGCAGTGGTTTCACAGCTCATTGAAGGCTTAAACGAATGACGTTCCAAGAAGCTTTGCTTAAATTAGCGCTAATAGTAGAACCGTCGGACTTAGCATTGCCGAGCGTGTGCGGTTTGACGCGATTCGGCCCACTGGCTGTATTCACTGCTTTAAGATTTTCGTTCTCGAGAACGATATGCTCGAGCACTTTGCAAGCGCCGAAGCTTCGCAGGTCGACTTCGAGCGGCAATGGGTTCGTCAAATCGCGGTTAACCGCGAAAATCGTCACTTCGCCGGACTCTTCATTGTACACCGCGATGGATTCCAAATAAGGGATATCCGTAATATCCTTCGTATCGTATTTAGGCGATTGCACGATAGGAACAAGCGCATTGCCTCGTCCGTAAACGGAAGCGTGCATGTACGGATAATAAATCGTCTGAGCCCAAGCTTGCCCGCCATTCTCGGTCATGATCGGGGCGATGACATTGACAAGCTGAGCCAGACACGCCATTTTCACGCGATCAGAATGCTTCAATAAGGCGATCAGCAAACAACCGACGACAAGGGCATCCTCCATCGTGTATATATCTTCAAGCTGAGGAGGCGCAATTTGCCAAGGCTCGATTTTCTTGTCGGCTTCGTTGGAGTGGAACCAGACGTTCCATTCATCGAAGGAAAGGTACATCGTTTTCTTGCTTCTCTTCTTGGCTTTGATGTAATCGCAGGTTGCGGTTACGCTTCGAATGAAATCTTCCATCTCGAGCGAACGGCCGAGGAAAGTCGCCGTATCGTTCTGGTGGTTTCCATAATAGCTATGCAAAGACAGAAATTCGACGTGCTCGTAAGTGTGGTCTAGAACGGTCGATTCCCATTCCGGGTAGGTGATCATTTCCCGATTGGAACTGCCGCAAGCGACGAGCTCGATCGTCGGATCGACCCATTTCATGACTTTGGCGGATTCCGTAGCAATCCGACCGTATTCCGCCGCGGTTTTGTGACCGATTTGCCATGGACCGTCCATTTCGTTGCCTAGACACCAAGTTTTGATCGCATGCGGATTTTTGTAGCCGTGGCTAACCCGAAGATCGCTCCAATATGAGCCGGAGGGATGGTTCGCATACTCGACAACATTACGTGCTTCTTCAACCCCGTGCGTTCCCAGATTGATTGCCCACATCACGTCCGTTCCCGCGGCGCGTGACCAGTCCACGAATTCGTTTAAGCCGAACTGGTTGGGTTCGATAGTTCTCCATGCCAGCTCCAACCGGCTTGGACGTTGATCCTTCGGCCCGATTCCATCCTTCCAATCGTAACCGGATACGAAGTTTCCGCCCGGATAACGGATAATCGGAACGCGAAGCGCTTGAATAAGGGACAGTACATCTTTGCGAAACCCTTGTTCATCGGCTTCGGGGTGACCGGGCTCGTAAATACCTCCGTAAACCGCGCGTCCGAGATGCTCGATGAAAGAGCCGTAAAGGCGTTCATCGATCGGGCTAATGATGAAGTCTTTGTCCACGATCATTTTGGCTTTATACGACATGATTTTCTCTCCTTGGATTAATAAAATTATTAATCATTAAATATAAACAACTACTCAACAACTATTAAAACTTATATGCACTCATTTGGCAATACTCTATTTTCAACTTTTTATTTGATCTTTTTAGGATTTATATTTATATTAATTGAGTAGTGATTTGAACGGGGAGGTCCCCAATGATCAGAGCGAATACCGACCGCAAATGGTTGCCTTTGTATGAGGCGTTAGCGAGTGAAGTTCGTCTGCGGATTCTGGAACTGCTAGCGGAAAAACCGATGAACTTGAAGGAAATCGCCGAGCGGCTGGAGCTGAGCAGCGCGATTCTGACGATGCATATTCGCAAGCTTGAACTATCGGGATTAATCGATACGAAAATGGTTCGCAAGCATGGGGGCACGCACAAGATTTGTTCCTTGGCAGAGACTAGCGTGGAAATCGCGCTTCCTCATGCCGGGACGGAAGAAAGACTATTTTATGAGCAAAATATTCCTGTCGGGCATTATACATCCTTTGACGTGCACCCGACATGCGGTTTAGCTACGCGGGAGAAGCTTATCGGCCAATTTGACGATCCTCGTTATTTTCTTGACCCTGAGCGGGTGAATGCGGCGATTATATGGTTTGGCAAAGGGTTCGTGGAATATAAGACGCCGAATTATTTATTGCCGAGCCAGCAGCCGGAAGAGTTGGAAATTTCGTTCGAGATCGCTTCGGAGGCACCCGGTTCGAACGATCAGTGGCCATCGGATATTCGGTTTTACATAAACGACGTTCGGCTTGGAGAGTGGACGAGCCCGGGGGACTACGGAGGAGATTCGCGGGGAAGATTTACGCCCGATTGGTGGGCGATTCCTCTTAATCAATTCGGTTTATGGAAGGCGCTTAGGGTAAATAACACAGGAACGTATATGGATGGGCAGAAAATTTCGGATACGAAATTGGACGACTTGAGGTTGGAGAAGCATTTCTGGACAATTCGTTTCACCGTCGAAGAGGATGCCCAACATGTAGGGGGACTCACTTTGTACGGATCGGGGTTTGGTAATTATAATCAAGATATACAATTTCGCATGTATTACAGCCAGAGGAGATAGAAAGCATGATTAACCGCAAAGTGACCCCGTCGGAGGGCGGCAAGAGACTGCATCGCTATTTAAGAAGTTTGATGCCTAATATTCCACTCGGACAAATATACAAGATGATCGATTCAGGTAAAGTAAAGGTGAACGGAAAAAGAAAAAATCAGAATTACGAGCTTGTTGCCGGCGACGAACTGATTTTGTACGTTGAGGAAGCCGTATATGAAGAAGCGAGCATCGGTCAGAAGAAGACGAAGTATGTCGGAGTCAATGCCAATATCGACGTCGTATACGAGGATGCCGAGCTGATGGTCGTCAACAAACCGGTGGGCATGCTTACGCATCCCGATCAGGCCGACCAGAAGGATACGTTAGTCAATCGCGTGCATGCGTATCTATACCGGAAGGGCGAGTTGGACAGCCCGCTGTTCATGCCGGCGACCGCAAACCGATTAGATCGGAACACGAGCGGAATCGTACTTGTGGGGAAGACGGCCGGAATGCTCCATCAGCTTAATCAATGGATTCAGAAGCATGAGATGCAGAAATATTACGTGACGATCATAGAAGGAAAGCTCGCTGGGGAAGGGACATTGTCGGGGGATCTTATTCGCGATGAGAAAAAAAACCGAACGCACGTCGCGAACGATTCGGCCGTTGTTTCGCGTCACGGCGGAGTTGAGCAGGTGAAATCGGCCGAGACGAGATATCGGGTACTGCAAACGGGAAGTTCCTATTCTCTCGTTGAGATCGAGTTGATCAGCGGGCGTACGCATCAAATTCGCACCCACTTCCAGGATATCGGACATCCGCTGCTCGGCGACATTAAATATGGAGGCAAAAGATTCGGAGACGTAAATCACCAATTGCTGCACGCTTGGCGAATCGTGCTGCCTGACGGCCGCGAGTTCAAAGCGCCGCTTCCGGCGCAAATGCGGGCGGTTGCGGATAAAGTTGGGCTGCGGTTGAATTCTTAGTATTGGAATGTGGAAGTCATGGGGGGTTGGCATACATGGCAAATAGCTACGCAACAGAGCTAGCGGCGTGGTTTAGGGAGCATGCGGATCAAGAAAAAGCTCGTCAAATGGAAGCCTACATGCGCAATCAATACACTTTTCTCGGCATCAAGACGCCGGAACGGAATCGACTGACCAAAGAGTTCTGGTTAAAGCACGGAATTCCCGCCGGAGACGAGTTGCTTGCGGTCGTAAAACAATTATGGCAATTGCCGGAACGCGAATTCCAGAACGTAGCGATGGCTTTTCTCGAAAAACATGGCAAACATGCGGAGAAATCGGATATCGATGTGTTCGAGCAATTGGTGACGACGAAATCATGGTGGGATACCGTCGATTATTTAGCATCTCATACAATAGGGGATCACCTGACGAAATACCCGGAGTTAATAGACAGCTACACGGAAAGATGGATAGAGTCGGACGATCTGTGGCTGCGTCGAACCGCGATTTTGTACCAATTGCGATATAAGAAACGCACGGATGTCGAGCGGCTGTTCGATTATATTCGCCGATGCATGGACGAGAAAGATTTTTTTATCCGCAAAGCAATCGGCTGGGCTCTCCGGGAATACTCGAAAACCGACGAAGCCGCGGTGCGTCTGTTTGTGGCGGAAAATCCGCTCTCACCGTTAAGCGCCCGTGAAGCGCTTAAATACGTGTCTCGTTGATTCAAAATAAACAAAAGAACCGTCAGTTTTCTCTGACGGTTCTTTTGCGTTATACCAGATAACTATGAACACCGCACGTAATCAACTCTTATAAATCTCGTTCATGCTCAGGATATGACGTTGCACCTCTGCGACTAATTCAGGCGGCTCCACGATTCGAACATTAAAGCTATAGCTGAGGGCGTGTTGGACCGCACGTTCGATTGAAGAATATTGCGTTGTCACTTGCAAGGTGCCATCCGTGTTTTCCTTGATCAGATTAATGTCGAATTCGTCTCTTACCCTTGTTTTGACGGCGGTATTAAAGCAAAGAACAACACTTATTTTCGTGAAATCGGCTTGGCTTACAAACCGTTGCTCAATATCCTGAAGCGTGATGTTCCGTGATTCAAACTTCTCAGGATGTTCCTTAAGCTGTATGATGCGGGATAGCCGGAAGACGCGAGGTTCAAACCGGGTAAGGCAATAGCCGTATACGTACCAAGCATATCCTCTAAGAAAAAGACCATGCGGCTCGATCTTTCTTTCCGTTTCGGTGCCTTTAATATCGATATATTCGAATGTAACAATATGTTGATCTTTAGTCGCTCGGTGAAGGGTGCTAATCTTATTCTTCTCGCTTTGCGACGTCGCGAATTCCATGTTTAATTTTGCCGAAGTATCCAATTGATCGGGCTTATTAGGCATCAGAGCGCCTATTCGTTCCAATAATCCGTCGATATCGGGGTTATCCGTCGCCGACTTGACCCCGCGCAATGCCATGCAAATAGATGAAAAATCTTCAAGGGAAAGGATTTGTTTGTCCAGCCGATAGCCTGACATGATTTCATATCCTCCATCCGAACCGGGAAACGAAACGATGGGGATTCCGGATTGATTGATCGACTCCATGTCGCGATAAATCGTGCGCAAGGAAACCTCGAACCGTTCGGCTAGCTCGGTCGCGCTGACACGGGTTTGGTTTAATAAAGCCATCGTAATCGCAAGCAACCGATCAAGCTTCACGCGATGTTCCTCCTCGTCCGGAAACGGATCATTTCATTTTCGGGTACTTATATTTTCTACGCAGTTGTTGCAATGACCTTCTTCATTAACGAAATGGGCTGAAGAACGCCCAAATGTCGCCGATCAGTAAATCGGGTGCTGTTCAGCGTCGTTCAAATTAAGTTTACAAAAGCTTATTTAGAAGTCATCATTAGAACAGCCTCCTTAGAATTGGACTTATATTGGGACCGTTGTTATTGCACTTTTATATTAAACGACGAACCCTGACAACATTATGTCAATGTTCGTTCTCGCTCAAATCATTAATCTATAAAAGAACGAGAGTTAGGTTGGGGGACGTATGCATGAGTGGTGAAGACACCGTTCGAGTAATTCGCGTTATTCGATTTATTGAGGAAAATCTTTCGAATAAGCTTGATCTAGATACTCTCGCAAGCATGGCGAATCTATCCAAATACCATTTCAGCAGAGTGTTTACGGGCGTAGTCGGTGTCACGCCGATCGTATACGTTACTCGCAAAAGGCTGCAGAAATCAGTCTATTATTTGCTTGAGTCCTCGCACTCGATATTGGAGATCGCCTACCTGTGCGGCTTTGATTCCGCTTCAAGCTATAACGCGGTGTTCAAGAAACATTTTGACCAAACGCCAAGCCAAGTACGGAAAAACAATAAGCAGATCCGCAATTTCTCGCTAGATTACAGCAAGATGCAAGGAGTTTTTTCGAATTCTCCGCGTTACGATGAAAGAGATAATAATCGCTTTTTGAGGAGGATTTGGGAGATGAACATAACCATTAAGGAACTTCCATCCTATGAGGTCGCCTTTGTGAGGCATGTTGGCAGTTACTTGGACACGTGGGAAGCTTGGGACAAGCTAGGACAGTGGGCTGCCCATCATGAGCTTCACCCAACGAGTTGTTTCTTCATCGGAATTTCCTTGGATGATCCGAGTAATGTTGAAGAATATGCTTGTCGTTACGATGCCTGCGTGACTGTGCCGGAAGGGTTTCGAAAGGATCAGCATCCGGACATTCAGTATAAGCAGTTGAGCGGAGGACTGTATGCATTGCATTCTTTCTATGACACGATCGATAAACTAGCTATTGCTTACCAAAGTCTATACGTGCAATGGTTACCGGGAAGCGAATACGAAGCTGATAATCGACATTGTCTTGAGTTCTGCATGAATAACCCCAAGCAGGACCCCGAAGGTAAAGCAAAGGTCGATCTATACGTTCCAGTAAGGAGAAGGGATTAGCGATAAGCGGTAATCGGCGAAAATAAAAACCACGTGCGAGTGACCTTCAAAGGTCCGTGACACGTGGTTTTGTTTTTGATATTGCATTAAGTGTATTAAGTGATATAATGCACTTATACCAGCAGCTTGAGAGGAGGAAACCTCTTGGAGGAAGTACAGATTGGAGGCATGCGGTTTACGCTTGATTTAAGCCAGCCGCTGTACGAACAAGTATTGGATCAAGTAAGGAGCTCTATTGCGAAAGGCGAAATTGCATTGGGAAGTAAAATACCTTCCGTAAGGGAGATGGCACAGGCATTGAAAATTAACCCTAATACGGTGATGCGAGCTTATCAAGAGCTGGAACGCGATCAGTTGACGGAAACCCGTCGCGGACAGGGAACTTATATTACGACGGACAGCGCCAGAGTGGAGCAAATACGATATCGGGCAGCAGAACAAGCTATTCAGGAGTTTCTAGGAAAGATGGCCAGTTTTGGTTTCGACGCGCAAGCAATCGAGAAGCTTTTGCGAAAGTATGGAGGTGAAAGCACGTGAGTAAAGTTGTGATTCAAGCGGATGATGTATTTAAAAAGTACGGTTCTCGTAACGCTATCCAGCATTTGAACGTGTCGATACCCGAATTTTCAGTTACGGCGATTCTAGGACCGAACGGTGCCGGGAAATCGACTTTCATGCGGATGATTACCGGAATGGTGAAGCCGAGTGCCGGTAACCTCACCGTATTAGATCAAACGCCGGCTTGGGAAGTGAATCGATCGATCGCCTATTTGCCCGATCGCGCGCGATGGTACGGCAATCACAGGGTCGGGCAGGCAATCGAGTGGGCAACGAACCTTCATCCCGGCTTTAATGCTGAACGGGCTTGGGAACTGATGAAGTCGTTCGGATTGGATGCCGCCACTCCGGTTGAAGGAATGTCCAGAGGACAGGAAGCGCGTCTCATGCTGGCATTGTGTCTAGCCCGTGATGTTCCGCTGCTCGTGTTAGACGAACCCTTTTCCGGAATCGACATGATTTCCCGCGAGAAAATTATAGCGGCGCTGATCGACTCCTTCAGTGAGCGTCAGCAAACCGTACTTATCAGCACGCATGAAATCGCCGAGACGGAAAGTTTGTTCGACCACGCGGTCTTTTTTCAGGAAGGAACGGCAGTTCTTTCGGGCGACGTAGAACGGCTGCGCGCCGAACGCGGCTCCATGCAAAACATCTATCGTCAGTTATATGGATAGGAGGAAATCAGCATGCATCACGGTTCTTTTAGATATTTAATCAAACATGAGCTAGCGATGGGGATTAGTCGATTTTATAAGAAAATATGGATATGGGTATACGTGGCGATCATTCTTATACTGGCAGGTACGGCTTTAACGATCTGGGGAGGCAACGATAAGTTTAATCCTACGTACATTCTGTTCTCAACGTACATGTTCCCTTTCCTTGTATTCGGAATTTCCGTAAAGACGTTAAAACGGGAATGGGAAAAGGGGACTTACGGTTGGTGGCTGACGCTTCCTTACTCCAGGTTCCGACTACTAGCGGCCAAAGCGGTCTCTGCTTTGATTCAAGTGATCGCAGGTTATAGTTTGTTTTTTATAACCGTTCTGTTGTTAGGTATTTACAGCTTCATTATTCACGGTGAGGGCCTATCCCCAATTAGAGAATTATTCGCGACGGAATTGCAATACGCGGGTATTCTTATCGGCGTATCGCCCTTTATGCTGGCACTAGGGTTGCTCGCAACAGTAGTCCGACGCTCAGTCATGAAACCGTTAACTCCTATGATCTGGATCGCCTTTGGTCTATTCGGCAATATATTTAGCTGGGTTTCGAGCTTCAATTCGTTATCTGAATCCGGAAATTCAAATGGATTGATCTCGGGATCTCTTCCGGATTGGATTTGGTTATGCATTATACCCGTTTGGATGATAGCCGCACTGCTATTCGCCGCAACCGTGCACGTGTGCAATAAATATCTTCAGGTTTGAACCGGGAAAGGATAGGGGAAACGATGACGAAAAATACGATCGAAGTAAATCAACTAGCTAAATCTTATGGGAGCAAGCAAGCCTTGAACAATATTTCGTTTAAAGTTCGCGAGGGCAGCTGTTTCGGGCTGCTGGGTCCGAACGGCGCGGGTAAATCGACGACTATGAAAATATTGTCGGGACTGCTGGATGCGGATACGGGAACGGTGAGCATGTTCGGTCAGGGTATTCGGAAGGCGGGTAATGCAGTTAAAGATAGGCTCGGATATGTTCCTCAATCGATTACTTTGTATGAGAAACTGTCCGCTTATGATAATCTACAATTTTTCGGCGAGATGTATGGCGTCCAGAGTGCTTCTTTGAAACGAAGAATCGGCGAGGTGTTAGAGCAGGTCGGTCTTGCGGATCGGGCTAAGGATGCGATAACTACTTTCTCGGGCGGGATGAAAAGACGCGTTAATATCGCAGCTGCCCTGCTTCACCGCCCCAAACTTATTATTATGGATGAACCGACCGTCGGCATCGATCCGCAATCCCGCAATCATATATTCGAAATGATACGCACGCTTAAGAATGACGGAGTAACCATTCTTTATTCGACCCACTACATGGAAGAAGTCGAAGCGTTATGCGATGACCTCACGATCATCGATCATGGTCAAGTCATCGCGCAGGGGGAGTTGATCGAAGTTCTGGACCGTTTCGGCACTCAGGCCGTTTACTTGGAATTACAGGATGGTCAGCGCCCTCCTTCGTTGCCGGGATCCGGCGCGCCTGCTCAGAAGGGAAGAGGATGGTTGCTGGAGACCACGAATCCGCTCTCCATTCTCAGCCAGTGGGCGCAAGCTTGCCAGTCCGCATCTTTGCAAGTCAAACAACTGGAAATCGTCCGTCCCACGCTAGAAGCGGTATTCTTGTCGCTGACGGGAACGACGTTAAGGGATAATTAATGCGTAGTAGGATACGGAAAGGGGAACTCATGTAATGATTCTTAATATTGCGAAAAAAGAATGGAAGCTGCTGCTCAAGGAAAAAGGGACGTTCTTCTGGTTGCTCGGGATGCCCATTATGTTTATCGTCTTGTTCGGATCCGTATTTGGAATTGCGTCAAGCTCATCGGTAACTCTCCCTTATATCGATATGGATCATACACCAACTTCCCAAAGCTTTCTTAAAACGGTTGGCGACAAGAGCGGCTACAAGCTGGAAGCGCACCAATCGGAAGGCATGCAGGATCAGATCGATAAGATACGGGATGGCAAAGGCACAGCACTTCTTATCATTCCCCAAGGGTTCGAGCAAAGCGTTAAAAAAGGCGATGGCAATCCGATCTCGCTTGAACTTTACCGCGAAGCCACAAGCGATTCGGTTATCGCGCCATTTCGCGCAGTGTTAGAAAACTTGGCGAACGGTTATCGTGAAACGAAAATCAACAATGCCTTAGCCGAATCCGGCCAAACGAAGGAAGCGCGCGAGCAGGTTCTTGCGGCACCGTTCACGATAAAGGATCGAATGGAGAACGGATCAGGGTATAATGTGATCACGCAAGTCGTGCCGGGTTATACGGTCATGTTCGTCTTTTTCGTCATCATCTCAATGCTTAAACGGTTTCTCGGGGATAAGGAATCGGGGATGACCGCCCGTCTGCGCAGCACCCGGATGAGTCCGATGAGCTATTTGCTCGGAATGTGGCTATCCTACTTAGTCATCACGTTAATTCAATGTACGGTACTGCTCACTTTCGGGCATTTGGTCTATGATCTGCAGCTTGGAGATTTATTCGCTATCTGCGTGCTTGTATTCATGCTGGCCGTCTGCGGTACCGGGATCGGTCTTGCGATAAGCATGCTTGTGCGCAGTGATAATCAAGGAATGGCATTCACGCAGCTGCTTACGATGGGCGGGGCTGTTCTAGGCGGGTTGTGGTTTCCCGTTGACCTTATGCCGAAGACGATTCAAACGATCAGTCATTTTACGCCGCAATATTGGGCTCAGAAAGCATTCCAGGACATTATGCTAAGAGGGGTCCACATCTCCGGAATCGTTAATTCACTGCTCGTACTCGCTATTATTGCCGCTTTGGGGTTGATAGTAGCGCTTGTAAGATACAAAAGATTTCTTAGGACGGCTTTGGGTTAACCTGAAGTTGGGCGTTTTTTGACACTTAGATGGCTCAATTGCCATCTAAGTGTCGATTTGTTTTCCGTTCATATTCAGTTCATAATTAAACCATATTATAATATTTACATATGGATACGGAGATGATGTCGATTGATTAAGCTGTTTCGTTATCTTAAGCCTTATCGCTTGGCAGTAGCCGCCGTTATGGTGCTTGTTCTGCTGCAATCGCTCAGCGAGCTATATTTGCCGACCCTAATGGCGGATATTATCAATGACGGCGTAGTTAAAGGGAATATTCCGTACATTTGGAAAATCGGCAGTTTTATGCTTGTATTCACGGCGGTAGGTACTGTCGTATCCATCGCGGCAAGCTATTTATCATCCCGCATATCGGCAGGATTTGGCCGGGATGTGCGGAGCAAAACATTCAGGCACGTGGAAAATTTCTCACTGCAGGAGTTCGATCAGATCGGAACGGCTTCCCTCATCACCCGCACGACCAACGATATTACGCAAGTGCAAATGGTTCTGATCATGATGCTGCGGCTAATGGTCATGGCGCCGATGATGTGTATCGGGGGATTAATTATGGCGGTGTCCAAGGATGCTACCTTATCGCTAGTATTCGTAGGGGCAATTCCGATCTTGGCTTTAACCATCTTGATTATCGCTCGGCAGGGCATTCCTTATTTCAAAGTCATGCAGAAAAAAATCGATAAGCTTAATCTGGTGCTGCGGGAAGGATTGACGGGCATTCGGGTCATTCGTTCCTTTAACCGCTTCGAGCATGAGACCAAAAAGTTTAAGGAAGCCAACGAAGATTTGACGCAAACCGCGATTAAAGTGAACCAGATTATGGCCTTCATGATGCCGATGATGATGCTGATCCTGAACTTTTCCTCGATCGCGATTATTTGGTTTGGAGGACTAAGGGTGAGCAGCGAGCATATGCTAGTCGGGGATTTGATGGCATTCCTGCAGTATGCGATGCAAATTATGTTCTCTCTCCTTATGGTTTCCATGATGTTCGTTATGGTGCCTCGCGGTTCGGCTTCCGCGGTCAGGATCAATGAAGTGCTTAACATGGAGCCAGTCATTACGGAGAAGGGCAGCTTGGAAAAAGGAAAAGTCGATATTCAGTCTGCTTCGAATAGTGAGCATGCAGGTATCGTGGAATTCGAGCAGGTGTCGTTTCGATATCCGGGGGCAGAAAATCCCGCGATTTCGGATATTTCATTCCGAGCTCTTCCGGGCGAGGTGACCGCGATCATCGGCGGAACCGGTTCGGGCAAATCTACTTTAGTCAGCTTGATTCCGCGATTTTACGATATTGAAGATGGTTTTGTCCGCATTGACGGCGTAGACGTGCGCGATCTAACGCTTGAGCAGTTGCGCTCCAAGATTGGACTCGTTCCTCAGAAAGCATTGCTGTTCACGGGTACGGTGGCGGATAATATCCGATACGGAAAAACCGATGCGACGGACGAGGAAGTGAATCATGCGGCGAACACCGCTCAAGCGACTGAGTTCATCAGCGGGATGCCGGAAGGGTTCGAAGCGCCGATTTCACAAGGCGGTGCCAACCTGTCCGGCGGGCAGAAGCAAAGACTGTCTATAGCACGCGCACTTATCAGGAAACCGCAAATTTATTTGTTCGACGATAGCTTCTCCGCGCTGGATTTCAAGACGGATGCTAAATTAAGAGCCGCGCTCAAAAAAGAAACGACGGAAGCTACAGTTATTATCGTTGCCCAAAGAGTCAGCACGGTTATGGATGCCGACCGTATCATCGTATTGGATGAAGGGAAAATCGTCGGTATCGGCAAACACCGGGAATTGATGGAGAGCAGCGGGATCTACCGTGAAATCGTATCTTCGCAGCTGTCCGAGGAGGAGATCGCATGAGTGAGCAACGTCAGGAACACAATGCCGGGAACAAAGGTCCGGGTCCCGGAGCGGGCGGACCGGGCAGAGGCCCGATGGGCGGTCCAATGGGCGGCATGGGCGGTATGGGGATGCCCGTCCAGAAAGCCAAAGATTTCAAGGGAACACTCCGCAGATTAATGGGTTATTTGCGGCCGCAACGTTTCAAATTGTTGGCTGTTCTTGTTACGGCCATTCTGAGCACATCGTTCGCGATTTATAGTCCGAAAATATTGGGCAATGCGACGACGAAACTATTCGAAGGCATAATGGGGAAAATGAAGGGCGTTGCGGGTGCGCGTATCGATATCGAAGGGATATGGCAAATCGTCGTATTTCTCGCGGGTTTGTATGTCGTCAGCTCTATTTTCAGCTATATTCAACAGTTTCTAATGGCCGGGGTCGCACAGAAAACGGTGTACGGCTTGCGTAATGAAGTGAATGAGAAGCTGGGGAAACTCCCGCTTAAATTTTTCGATAGCAAAACACATGGGGAAATTCTAAGCCGCGCCGTAAACGACGTGGATAATATCAGTAATACGCTGCAGCAAAGCTTGACCCAGTTGATTACGTCTCTGATCACGATTCTGGGTGTCATCATTATGATGTTAACGATTAGTCCGTGGCTGACGCTGATCTTATTGCTCACGCTGCCGCTATCTTTTATCGTGATTAAAGGAGCCGCAGGCCGATCCCAGAAACATTTTAAGGCGCAGCAGATGGAGCTTGGGAAGTTGAACGGACATGTTGAAGAAATGTATTCCGGGCACAAAATCGTTAAAGCCTACGGACACGAAGATATTTCCGTCGCCAAGTTCGATCAGATTAATGAACGGCTTTACGATTCCGGATGGAGAGCGCAGTTCGTCTCCGGAAATATTATGCCTCTTATGAGCATGGTCAGCAATATAGGCTACGTATTCATAAGCGTTGTCGGCGGCATTATGGTCACGAGAAACGCGATCACGATCGGGAATATCCAAGCGTTCATTCAATACTCCAGGCAGTTTTCCATGCCGCTCGTTCAAACGGCTAATATCGCGAACATTATCCAATCTACGATTGCATCCGCGGAGCGGGTGTTTGAGCTTTTGGATGAGAAGGAGGAAGTACCGGAGGTTAGCGGGGGCTTGGAGATTGAACTTGCGGCTCCTCGTGGAGACGTGTCGCTGCATCATGTGAATTTCGGCTATAAGGAAGACGCCATGCTCATCGAGAATATGAGCATTGACGTTCGGAGCGGGCAAACGGTCGCCATCGTTGGACCTACCGGCGCGGGCAAAACAACGCTCGTCAACTTGCTCATGCGTTTCTATGAAGTGAACGAGGGCAGCATTACGGTGGATGGAGCGGATATTACTCGGATGAAGCGGGGCAGCTTGCGCAGTCTGTTCGGAATGGTGCTTCAGGATACATGGCTATTTAACGGAACGATCCGTGACAATATCGCTTATGGACGGGAAGGCGCGGCGGAGGATCAGATTATCGATGCGGCCAAAGCGGCGCATGCGGATCATTTCATTCGTACCTTGCCGGAGGGCTACGATACGGTGTTAAATGAAGAGGCATCCAACTTATCGCAAGGTCAGAAGCAGTTGCTTACGATCGCGCGGGCGATATTGGCGGATCCGGCCATTTTAATTCTGGATGAAGCGACGAGCAGCGTTGACACGCGGACGGAAGTGCATATTCAGAAAGCGATGCATGTGTTAATGCAAGGCAGAACGAGTTTCGTTATTGCGCATCGTTTATCGACGATTCGCGATGCGGATTTGATTCTGGTCATGAATCAGGGCAGTATTATCGAGAAAGGCACGCACAACGAACTGCTCGCCCAAGGCGGATTCTACGCCGATCTATACAATAGTCAGTTTGTGGGCGGAGGCTTGCAGCAGAGCGTAGGTTGAGATTCGAGAGTTACAGTGGCATTCGGATGAGGGAGAAGATGTTCATGGCTAGCTTAGAGGAGATTATTCGCGGACGGCGGAGTATCGGAAAAGTGAAGGATGAGCCCGTACCGAAGGCGCTTGTGGAAAAGCTCATTGAAGCTGCGGTTTGGGCGCCGAACCATCATCATACCGAACCGTGGAAATTTATTGTTATGACTGGCGAAGGCAGGCGGACGTTAGGTCAGGCGTATGCGGACATCGCCAACGAGACGATTCAGGAGTTGCCGGAAGAGGAGCTTAAGCAGCGTCTGGACAAGGGAGTTGCCAAAGCTTTCCGTGCACCGGTTGTCATTGCGGCAATATGCGTGCCTTCGGATGCGCCGCGCGTGATCTTTGCTGAAGAACTTGCCGCTACCCACGCAGCCGTGCAGAATTTGCTGCTCACGGCATATGCAAACGGGCTCGGCGCGGTATGGCGCTCAGGAGATCCGGCGTATCACCCGAAGATGAAGCAAGCGCTGGGACTTGAGGGAAACGAACAAGTCGTCGGGTTCATCTATGTCGGCTACCCCGACATGCAGCCACCTGCCGCCAAGCGTATCCCGGGCACCGCCAAGACTGTCTGGCTTGAAGGCTGACGGATCGTACAAAGAAGAGCCAATCCCAGCGAGTTAATCGCAGAGGATTGGCTCTTCTTTGTGTGCTACAACGTCGACACCGAGCGGCGAACGATCATGTCGGCCGGCAGGACGATTTTCTTCCATGGCATTCCGGTTTCTCCGCGTTCTTGTATGCGTTCCACGAGCATCTGCATGCCGAGGTAACCGAATTGGTAGGCTTGCTGGGCGACGACCGTCAAGAAAGGGTCGATTTCCGAATAGGGACCCAAATCATCGAAGCATACTAGTGACATTTGTTCGGGCACCCTAATTCCGCGTTTGTGCAGCGTCCGGATGACTTCTACGGCAAGCACGTTGTTTCCGGCTACGATTGCCGTAGGCAAAGGGTTCATCCGGTCCAACCAAGCTTCGATGTCGGATAAATCGCTGCGAGGTTCGAACGCCGTCTCCAGAACATAGGTGTCGTTATAAGGCAAATCATTAAGCTTCAAAGCTTCCCGGTAGCCTTCCAACCGCAAGCGAGCGCTTGATACATAAGGCGAACCATTAATCAAAGCGATCCGACGATGCCCTTGGGAGGTGAGATGATCCACCAGCTTTCGGGCTCCACCTTTACTGTCTCCGAGCACGACATCGCTGTCCATTCCAGGTACTTCCCGGTCGAGCAGCACGAATGGAACCTGATGCCTGCGCAGCGTCTCCAAGTGCGGCAATGAAGGATCTCCCGCCGGAGCGACCAAGACGCCATCCGCTCTCGTCGTTAAGATCGTGTCTACGTAATCCTTTTCCTTCTCCACGTTCTCGTCCGAGTTTCCGAACAGCAGGCGGTAGCCGTGTTTCTTGGCGGCATCCTCCGCGCCCCGGGCCAATGTCGTGTAAAAAGGATTCGTAATGTCCGTAATGAGCAGGAACAATAGGTTGCTCTGCTGAAGCACTAAACTGCGGGCCATTTGGTTCGGAACGTAGTTCAGTTCCTCCATAACGCGTCGTACTCTCGCCCTTGTTTTGTCGCTGATTTTTCCAGTGTTATTGATAACTCTAGAAACCGTCATCGCGGAGACACCAGCTTTGGCCGCAATATCGTATATCGTAACCATAAGTTGCGCTCCTTCTCGTCAATATCTACTCTTATCTTACAAAATTAAAGAATTGACAGCAAGCGCTTACCCTGATAATTTAAGGTTATCGGTAACATTATTTAACCCCAATGGAGGTTCAAACAATGGCAGAGCAAAATTTCAGATGGAGCGGCGGGTTTCCGAAAATCGGTATTCGTCCTACGATTGACGGCAGACGCAAAGGCGTTCGCGAGTCGCTTGAAGATCAAACGATGAACATGGCTATCGGCGTTGCCAAGCTTTTCTCGGAAAACTTGCGCTATCCGGATGGATCGCCGGTGGAATGCGTCATAGCCGATACGTGTATTGGCGGCGTTGCGGAATCCGCAGCGGCTGCGAGCAAGTTTGCCAGAGAAAACGTCGGGGTATCGATAACGGTAACTCCTTGCTGGTGTTACGGTACCGAAACGATGGATATGGATCCGGCTATTCCTAAAGCGGTATGGGGTTTTAACGGCACGGAGCGTCCAGGCGCGGTTTACCTCGCTGCCGTATTGTCCGCGTACGCGCAAAAAGGACTTCCCGCATTCGGCATCTACGGTAAAGACGTACAAGATGCAGGTACGACCGATGTACCGGAAGACGTAAAGGGCAAATTGCTTGGATTCGCAAGAGCAGGACTTGCGGTTGCGCTGATGAAAGGCAAATCGTATTTGTCGATGGGCTCCGTATCCATGGGTATTGCCGGATCCATCGTGAACGACAGCTTCTTCCAAGAGTACTTGGGCTTGCGTACCGAATACGTGGATATGAGCGAGTTCGTGCGCCGCATGGACGAGAAAATCTACGATCCGGTGGAATTCGAGGAAGCGCTCGCGTGGGTTAAAGAAAACTGCATCGAAGGTCCGGACAACAATCCGCCGGAAATCCAGACATCCCGCGAACGCAAAGACAAGGACTGGGAGACAGTCGTCAAGATGACGATCATCGCCCGCGACTTAATGGTCGGCAATCCACGTCTGGCAGAACTTGAGTTTGGCGAAGAAGCGCAAGGACATAATGCAATCGTGTCCGGTTTCCAAGGGCAACGCCAATGGACGGATCATTTTCCTAACGGCGACTTCATGGAAGCCATCCTCAATTCCTCGTTCGACTGGAATGGCATCCGCGCGCCTTACATGGTTGCAACGGAAAATGACAGCCTGAACGGAGCGGTTATGCTGTTCGGCAACTTGCTGACGAATACGGCGCAGATTTTTGCGGACGTCCGCACGTATTGGAGCCCGGATTCCGTTGAACGCGTAACGGGTCACAAACTTACGGGTGCGGCCGCCAACGGCTTGCTTCACCTGATCAACTCCGGCCCGGCCACGCTCGATGGTACTGGCGAGCAAACGAAAGACGGTAAACCGGCAATGAAGCCGTTCTGGGAAATTTCCGCGGAAGAAGCGCAGAAGTGCTTGGATGTCACATCTTGGCGTCCGGCGTCGGTTGAATACTTCCGTGGGGGCGGTTATTCTTCGGATTTCCTGACTCGCGGCGGAATGCCGATGACGATGTCCCGTTTGAACTTGGTTAAAGGAATCGGACCGGTTCTGCAAATCGCGGAAGGTTATTCCGTGGATCTGCCAGCCGACGTGCACGATACGCTCGACAAACGTACGGATTCCACTTGGCCGACCACATGGTTCGCTCCGATCTTGACAGGCAAAGGTTCGTTCAGCAGCGTGTACGACGTTATGGACAACTGGGGCGCAAACCACGGATCGATCAGCTACGGCCATATCGGTGCAGATATGATCACGCTTGCTTCCATGCTGCGTATTCCCGTCGCCATGCACAACGTTCCCGAGGATCAAGTTTTCCGTCCTCGCGTATGGGGCTTGTTCGGTACAGACAACGCCGAGAGCGCCGACTACCGTGCATGCAACAACTTTGGACCTTTATACAAATAATAAAATGACGACACCGTCCGTCTGTTTCCTCGTCGAAGCAGGCGGCGGTTGTCTGTCCATAGAATGGAGAAAAAACTTATGAGCAGCCAAGCCATCCGCGAGGAATTATGCAAATACGCGCAAAAAACGGTGTCCAACAAACTCGTCGTAGGACCCGGAGGCAATCTTAGCGCTCGTTTCGAAGGTAAAATGTATCTTTCCCCAAGCGGATTCGCTTTGGATGAAATCAAGCCCGAGCAATGGGTTGAAGTTGACATTGAAACGGGTCATATTACCGATATCGGCCTTCGTCCTTCTTCCGAAGTACTCATGCACTTATACGCTTACCGGCAAAACCCTAATATCGGCGCTATGGTGCACACGCACCCGCCTTATTGCATTGCTTTTACGCTCGTGGAAAAAGAACTGCCGATCATGTTCCCGGACCAAGCCGCGCTTGTCGGCAAAACGGTTTACGTCGATTACGTCTTGCCGACAACCGACAAACTGGCCGATGCCGTCGTCGCTAAAATCGAACATGCCTCGATATTGCTTGGCAATCATGGTTTAGTGACCACCGGTCGCAACCTACGCGAAGCTTACTATCGCACCGAAGTGGTCGAGGAAAGCGCGAAGATTTTCCTGATTGCGACTGCGATCAAGCAGCCGAAAGTGCTTACCAAAGAAGAGTTCGAGGAAATCGCTTCGCTGGAGAGCGAAGCCTATCGGATTGAATTGCTGCAGAAAATGAAATAACGTCGGGGGGATTGCAGATGACAACGGGTACGACAGTATTGGCGTTCGATATGGGCGCCAGCAGCGGGCGGGCTCTGGTTGGGCAGTTGCTGGACAATTCCGCCGGCGATCAGACCCTGCAGGTGACGGAAATCCATCGCTTTCCCAACCATGCGATCCAAGTCGGCGACCACTTGCACTGGGATATTTTGCGGCTGCTGCATGAGATGAAGAAGGGGATCCGTCTTGCTTTCCAAAAAGGGTACGCGCCCTCGACGTTCGGCATCGATACGTGGGGAGTCGACTTTGGCTTGCTTGACGCCAACGGGGAACTGCTTGGCAACCCTTATCATTATCGCGATTCGCATACGGAAGGCCTTATAGATGAAGTCAGCGATTTGGTCGGTCAAGAGGTTTTGTTCCAACAAAGCGGGCTGCAGTTTATGCCGTTTAACACCTTGTACCAACTCTATGCGATGAAAAAAGCCGCTTCTCCGAAGCTGGACATTGCGCAGACGTTATTGCTAACTCCTGACTTGCTCGCTTATTTGTTAACCGGTGTTAAAGTATGCGAATTTACGATGGCAACGACGACGCAACTGTTTAACCCCGAGACGCAAGCCTGGAACTCGGAGTTAATGGAAAGGCTCGGTATTCCGTCGCGGCTGTTCCTGAAGCCGATTCATCCGGGAACGATGATTGGACCCCTAACGCCCGCTGTATCCGCGGAGCTCGGCGTGCCCGCAATCCAAGCGGTAGCCGTCGGGACGCACGATACGGAGTCCGCGATCGCAGCCGTGCCGGCGGGAGACGAGCCGTTTGCCTATCTCGCTTGCGGGACTTGGTCGTTGTTGGGCACGGAAATGGCCAAGCCATTGCTCAGCCGCGAGACGATGGAACTGGAATTTTCCAATGAAGGCGGCGTCGGGGGGACCTACCAGCTCCTCAAAAACATCATGGGTCTCTGGTTGCTTCAAGAATGCAAACGCGAATGGGATGAGCAAGGCAAAGAGATCGGCTTTCCGGAATTGGTTCGGTTGGCTGAACATGCCGCCCCTTTCCGCAGTCTCATTCATCCGGACGATCCGCGATTTTTCTCCCCGTCCGGTATGGTGGAGAAGATTCAATCGTTCTGCCGTGAGACGAATCAACCGATTCCGCAATCCGAGGGAGAAATCGTCCGCTGTATTTTGGAGAGCTTGGCTTTAAGGTACCGGCAAGCGCTTGAACAGGCGGAGAGATTGACCGAAATTCGTTATGGCGGATTGCATATGGTCGGAGGCGGCATTCAGAATGAGCTGTTATGCCAGTTCACGGCAAATGCATTAGGACGCCCGGTGTGGGCTGGGCCGATTGAAGCCAGCGCTATCGGAAATATGCTGCTGCAATTGATCGCGCAGGGGAAATGCAAAGATTTGCAGGAAGCCCGCAAGCTCGTTGCCGCCTCATTCCCAACTGAAGCGTATGAGCCGAACGCGGATATGGATTGGTCTGCAGCTTATGAGTTGTTTCTCGGATTCGGCAGGGTATAAATGGAGGGGTTGCCATGTTAATCGGAATATCGAATTTGATTTCACCGGAGTTGCTGAAAGCCATGATGGAGATGGGCCACGGCGACGAGATCGTGATCGCGGACGGCAACTTCCCCGGAGCCAGCCATGCGCAAAGATTGATCCGCGCGGATGGGCACGGCATTCCCGAATTGCTGGACGCCATACTCCACTTGTTCCCGCTCGATCCTTACGTAGACAAACCGGTTTCGCTTATGCAGGTTACGCCGGGAGATACGGTAAAGACGCCGATATGGGACACGTATGGTGAAATTATTGAAGCTCGCACGGGATTAACGGCTCCCTTCGAGGAAGTGGAGCGTTTCGCCTTCTACGAGCGGGCTAAGAAAGCCTATGCCATCGTCGCGACAGGCGAAGGGGCATTATACGCGAATTTGATTTTGAAAAAAGGCGTAATTAAGGAGTAACGATAGGCTGTTTATCAATGAAACCCTGATCTCCACTCATAAGTGGGCTCAGGGTTTTTTAATGTTAGGTTTACAATTTTTAACAAATATCGAACCATAAGTTAACATTGGAACTCTATTATTTAGATTATAAAACCATATTTATCAAGGGAGAGAAAAGAATGAAGTTTCTCGCGAAAAAACGATTCATGTTATTATCATTAACGTTGGTTCTCGTTCTCTTGTTTAGTACACAAATCGCGCAAGCAACCGAGTTCGCGTTGAAAGCCATTTCCGTCAAAGCCAAAGTCATCATCAACGGCGGGGAAGTAAAGCTTGCCAAGGAGCCCGTCATCGTTAACGGCAGTTTATATATTCCGGTTAAAGCGTTTGGAGACGCTCTCGGTCAAAAAGCGACTTGGGACAACGTCAACAAAACGCTTACGCTGCAACAATATCCGTTTACTTCAGGCGTCTACACTTGGAAAAACGCTCCGGATCTCGGGTTAGGCCTGAAGGAAGGCGGCTTCTCCGGACTGATTCACATTCCGGGCGATCCGGATGACGTATTCTACTCGATCGCCGACCGTGGACCGAATGGGCAAATCACGGTAGATAAGACTGTGAACCGTACGTTCCCAACACCCGATTATGCTCCGCGTTTCTACAAAATCCAGTTAAAAGACTCGGAAATTAAAATTCTGGAGACAGTAAAGCTGCAACTGCCCGAAGGCAAAGCTGACGTGTATACGAAAAACCGTTACATTACGGGTTTCAGCAATATTGGCACGGACGAGAAATCATACGACAACACAGGTAAGGTGCTGTTTCCTCTAGATCCGGACGGATTGGATCTCGAAGGCATCTCGTACAGCCCGTCCGACGATACGTTCTGGATAAGCGACGAGTACCGTCCTTCCCTTATTCAAATCAAACGCGATGGTACTCTCCTTGGCCGCTATGTTCCATTCGGCGACAAAGAAAAGCTTAAAGGCGCGCAAACGCCTATTTATGAAGCTATTCCTGCTATTTACTCCAAACGTATCGTTAACCGCGGATTTGAAGGGGTAACGATTTCTCCGGACGGTAAATTTCTGTACGCTTCGATCCAAAGCCCAATGGCCGTGCCGGATAAAGCGACTGGCGAAGCTTCCCGCAACCTTCGAATTTTGAAAATGGATTTGTCGACAAAGCAAATCGTAGGCGAATTCGTATATGCCGCTGAAGACGCGAAATCTTTCGTTAACGTAGCCCAGAAGGATGTCGTCATTTCCGACCTTCACGCTTTGGCTGCCGATGTGCTTCTTGTTGACGAGCGCGACAAAAACGAAGGCGCAGCCGCGCAAATCAAACGCGTATACAAAATTGATCTATCCAAAGCGACGAACATTCTAACTAACGAAATCAGCAAAACCGTCGAAGGAACTTCATTGGATCAACTTAAGGCTGCAGGCATCGCAACAGCTCCGAAAGAACTTGTTCTCGATCTTACCAAGCTGAACTATCCGTTTGAGAAATTCGAGGGCTTAACCGTACTGAACAAGAACACGATCGTCATCGCGAACGATAACGACTTCGGAGTTGGCGAGTATGATGCCAATGGCGTTCTTAAAGTAACCGATAAACAAACGCAAGTGTGGACGATCGAAGTCAAAGATTTGTGGTAAGTTTCATCAATTTCACGCTAATTCAAACTGCTTGGAATAAAGGTGCGCATACACGCCATCGCGTGCCAGCAACGCTTCGTGCGTACCTTGTTCCGCAATACCGTCCTCAGTTAATACGATAATTCGCTTGGCATTGCGGATCGTGGAAAGACGATGGGCAATGACGATGGTTGTACGCCCTTTTGCTAATGATTCAAGCGATTCCTTGACAATGCTCTCGCTCTCGTTATCAAGCGCGCTCGTTGCCTCATCAAAGATGAGAACGGGTGGATTCTTTAAGAATACGCGAGCGATGCTTAGCCGCTGCTTTTGACCGCCGGACAGCTTGACACCTCGTTGTCCGATATAGGAGTGGTAGCCGTTCGGCAAGTTCATGATAAAGTCATGGGCATTGGCGTGTTTGGCGGCCGCGATAATTGCTTCTTCGCTCGCAGCTGGATTTCCATAGCGGATATTTTCCATTACCGTTCCCGCGAAAAGGTAAATATCTTGCTGTACGATCCCGATGTTATTTCTTAATGACCGAAGATCGATATCCCGGACGCTAATCCCGTCTAGTAATACGTCCCCATGGGTCACTTCATAAAAGCGAGGGATGAGCGAGCATAATGTCGTTTTTCCCGCACCAGACGGCCCCACCAACGCAGCGTACTCTCCCGGTTGCACGCGAAGCGACAGGTTTACCAATACACTGTCCAAATGGTCTTCGTAACGGAAGGAAACTTGCTTGAACTCAATTTCGCCATGTACCTCCGAAAGGATCAAGGCATTCGGTTTGTTTTCGATCGTCGGCTTCAAATTCATGATTTCCATAAAACGCTGGAAGCCCGTGATTCCTTCTTGAAACTGAGTGCTCATATGCGTCAATCGTTGAATGGGCTCAATCATAAAGCTGATATATAGCAAGAAAGTAATCAAATCCGCTAAATCGAGCGTGTTGCCGACGATACTGGCGCTGCCAAAGAGGATCACCGTGATCGTAATCAGTTGGATAATCGTTTCGACACCATTGAAATAATACGCTTCAGCCTTGTACGTTTTCTTCCGGCTATCGAGGAAACGATTATTTGCCCGGTTAAACTTCTCGATCTCGACATGCTCGTTGGCAAACGATTTGACTACGCGGATTCCCGATAAACTATCCTCTACTTGAGCGTTTACGTCCCCGATTCGTTCTTTGTTTCTTCTTAATGCCTTGTTCAACATCTTATTGAAATACAATGAATAGACACCTAAGATCGGAAAGAAACAGAATACGGCAATGGTTAAGGGCGCGTTAATCGAGAACAAAATGACAAATGCTCCAATAAAGCGAACGAGATATTTGACGTAGTCTTCTGGACCATGATGGTATAGCTCGGAAAGCAACAGCAGGTCGTTCGTTATTCGAGACATGAGCCGACCTGTCTTTTCCTTATCGTAAAAACCAAAGGAAAAAGTTTGCATGTGCGCGAACATCTCGCTGCGCATATCACTTTCCATACGAGCGCCGACTTCATGACCTTTGTAGTCTATAAAGTAGTTCCCGATATTCTGGATCGCGACTAAAACAAGCATCAGCCCGCCAATCCTATACACGCTGCTTAGCGCAGAGGATAAGTCCCCTTTCAGAACAACTTTCGTAATATGCTGTACAAGCAACGGAAACACCAAAGTCGCAGCAGATACGACAAAAGCACAGGCCAATACCCAAAGAAATAACGATAAATACGGTTTGTAATAAGAAAAAAACTTTTTTACTGGAAAATGCATGGTTTTACCCCTTTTTCGTGTTAATTAAATAACACATATAAGGGCGTACACCGTTAACAAATTTAAGTAAGTGTTCCACCCTTATATGCTGGTATGGTGGCGTGATTCATCAATTTTTCCATGTAAATTGCCTCCTTGTTCGTTAATGCTACCATTATAAGCGATATCTTACAGAAGCAGACGGGTATATTTCAGTTATATACATTTATTACTTATTTCAATTTTTGGAGTGAGAGAAATGTCTGATCAAATGAATGCGACAAGCGGTATCTCGAAATCGGCGGACGAGGGACCGGCCGCATGTTCAGTATTGTTTTGCTTCCGGAATTCGAAGCCGTCGGCAGTGTCGGGTACTGGGATCGCAAGTGGAAAGAAGAGAGCGTCTATGAGATAGGCTGGAGCATCCTGCCGCCATATCAAGGCAGAGGCTTAGCGACCGCAGGAGTCGCAGAAGCTATAGCCAGTGCCGGTGTTGAGCAGAAGCATAGGTTTATTCATGCGTTCCCGTCTATTCACAACCCGGCGTCGAACGCGGTTTGTCGGAAGCTCAACTTTTCGCTGATGAGTCAGTGCGAATTTGAATACCCGCCAGGGAATATCATGCAGTGCAACGACTGGCGACTAGAGTTAAATAAATAAAAGCATATGTAGAATCGAAAGAATTTCGAAACAATATTTTCTGCTTGGATTTGCACGGGTTTATTCTTATATTTAACAAACAGCGCTTTGGAAGGGTTGCCGCTTGCCTTGCCGTTAGCGCTCTTCAGCTACGTACTTATTTTAACTTCAAGTAAATCGGATGAAAAAATAACAATGGGCGAATGCTAGCTTCATTGCCGATTCGCAGACGGGATATTGTAACCGCCAAGTATTGGGGAATCATTATGTTCACCATATTGGCATTCCTGACTATGTTGCTCTGGCTCCCCGTCTACTTTGCATTCGGCGCTCGGATCATACAAATTATCGAATATATTATCGCTTTTGCCCTAGCGGTAATACCTATCTTTTTTCTTCGCAACCAAGAAGATCCGCATATTCTTCTAGATCATTTATACCGTGAAAAAAATCTTTATTGGGAGGGAGGCATTTGTCTGGTTAGTATGTTCATATCTTGGATCATCTCTATCCTTGTGTATGGACGTAGAAATATATAGCTGCCATAAACTAACTTTGCAATACCAGAGCCGAATTTTTAGAGTATAAAGAGTATTCCTTGACAGGAATATTCTTTATCATGTATATTTTCAATATAAATACAAAGACTTAAGAAATGAAGGCAGGAGGACTGGACAATCGGTCTGTGAGGGGATGACCGTGTGATGGATACGACAACATTGAGTGCACTTGCTGAACCCAACCGTTTACACATAGTTGAACTATTGCGCGAAGGCCCTCTCACTGTGGGGGTTATCGCAGATCGGCTTCGGCTCCGACAGCCTCAAGCGTCCAAACATCTCCGCGTCCTTCTTGAAGCAGGGATAGTCGAGCTACAAGCAGTCGCCAATCGCCGTATCTACAAGTTGCGTCCAGAGCCATTCAAAGAACTGGACGACTGGTTGGATTCTTACCGACGCGGTTGGAACGAGAGATTCGACGATTTAGATTCTTACCTGTCGGAATTGCAGCAAGAGTAAAAACATGCAGAACATTAGAAAATCATTATGAAATCAACCGAGGAGGAACTACTGTAATGACCACCGATAACGCCGCAAATAAAATGACTTCGAGGGCAGAAGGCCGGGAGCTTATACTGGAGCGTATCTTCGATGCGCCACGCGAGCTAGTTTTTAAGGTTTTCTCGGAATCTGAACACTTAAAGCGCTGGTTTGGGCCGAAAGGCTGGACACTTCCGGTTAGCAACCTCGATTTCCGTCCGGGTGGGGTCTGGCATTACTGCATGAAATGCACAGATGAGAGCAATGAATATTACGGCCAAGAATCTTGGGGTAAAACCGTCTACCACGAAATTGTGGAGCCGGAGCGGATTGTTTACGTCGACTCGTTTTCCGATGCGGAAGGCCATATCGTCAAGGATATGCCGGAAACGCTGATCACGATGACCTTCGTCGAACATGAAGGCAAGACAAAACTGATTAATCACGCTCAATATGCATCGGCCGAAGCACTCAAGACCGTTATGGATATGGGAATGCTCCAAGGTATTACCGAAACTTGGGACAATCTGGATAAATATTTGGAAGAAATCAAGTAAGGTACTTTGTGAATACGGGATAACAAAGAAGTCCGCGTTTATCGCGGGCTTTTTGTTATAGGATAAACACTTGATTCTATCTTTTCAGAGAGGATATTCTTCTTGCAATAAGTCTTGTCACTTGAAACGCTAATTTGGAGAAGGAAGCGTTTTTCGGATAGGCCAAGTATCTTTGTTCCCAGACCGGATCAAATTTTTCCTTGAATTGGCGAATTCCCTGAAAACGATAGAAATGATCGCCTTTCAAAAAGATCCAACGTGCCATCCGTTCCCCACGATGGGAATAGACCGATTCTCCAACACTGGATAGAGGTGCCATCCCCAAGTTAAATCGTTCGTATCCTTCTGATTTGGCCCATTGCAAGAGATGCACGAACATCATGTCCATAATTCCGTTAGGCAGGCCCATTCGGTAACGCATTAAGTCGATGGAAATGGATTTTTTGCCTTCATAGGTAGGCATCAAACTCGCGAATGCGGTAAGCCGTCCTTCCCGATCTCGCAGCAGCGCGACCGGTGCCAACTCTAAATAGATCTCTTGGAACGCTCCGAGAGAGAAACTTTTTTCATTGCGTTCCTTGAGCCATTCATCCGATACTTCCTTCATTTCCATCATCAGCAGTGGAGTGAAAGGGGGCAGGACGATTTCAAAAACGTAGCCTTTCCGTTCATATCGGTTGCTAACCGCTCGCAAGTCTGCTTTTCTGCGGCCGCTCATATGAAATTGATCCAGCATGACGACTGCTTCCTCTCCCAGCTTGAAGAAACGGAATCCGAATTCGTGGTACATCGGCAAAAACTCGGCTTTTACTTGATAGAAGGCGGCAACCGCCGCATGTTGATCTGCGAATTCCCGAAACTGCCGGACGGCAAGCCGGATGGAAGCAGGATCCCCAATCGGATCGCCGAGGGCGATCAACGATTTGCCAATTTGGCCATATGCCAACATCGCTTTCTCATCCGTCGTCCAGAAGAAGCTTTTGTCCCCAAGAAAATGGAGATGAGTCAAATAATTCCCGCTATTCGTCTGCAGAAAATGTTGAAGCTTGGCGAATTGCCGGCTTTCCGGCAGCGGACTGGAAGGAAGCTGAGGACGAAGCAGCCATCTTGCCGTCAAGCCCATCCAGCTTGCCAGAAGTGCAAAAAGGGCTTCACGGACAAGCTCTTGATCCCTTAATAAATAGCGGTCTTGCAACTTTGCGGGAAACCACCACTTCGGACCATTGTTGGTCAAGTTGCTGACCGACAAATAGAGTACGGTTACGAGAAGCATAACTGCTGTCCAGAGCATCATTTTCCTGAGTGGATACACGGCTTGTTGGCGATGAAACCGGCTTTTGGATATCCATAAGAGAAGGAAAACGATTCCGAAAAAAAGGGTCTCTTCATAGTCAAAACCTTTCAGGAGTGAAAAAATAGAGCCAGCTATTAAAAGAACAAGCGTCGCATAGTATGCCCGCTTCACTTGCAACCAGATTCCTTCCGAGACGATGAGCATCAGAAGGCCGACAAGAACAGTGACCTGGTGGGAAAATCTCATCGTCACCGGGGTCACATATTGCTCTAGAAGCTGCATTCGGTGCCATTCTCCCGGCGTTGCCGCCGATAAGAGCAAGAGCAGCCCGCTTATAAAAACGAGTGCCGAAAGCGCCCAATTGCCGATATCTCTCAGAATGACCGCCTGATCGGGCCAATGCCAGAAGGCGTGCCAACGCTTGACAGCGGGCTTAAGTATTTGCTGGGTGGCGGTATCCCGCACTTCCCGATTCGGCATCCACTCCGATGTCGCAAGTACAAGGCCGATCGTCCATGGGATAAAGTAATAGAACACCCGGAACAGCAGAATAGCAGCGAACGCACGGCCAGGCATTACGTCGAAGTATTGCATGCCTAGCAGGGCGATTACGTCGAAGGATCCGAGGCCCCCTGGGACGAAGCTAGCGATTCCCGCCATTGCGGCTATGACAAAGATGCCTGTCGTTTCTCTGAAATCGAGGTGAATATGGAGCGTATGTACAACCACCCAGAAAGTAAAAGAGGCTGCCAGCCATTCGATGATCGAAGTGAAGACGGTCCCAACGGCAACAGTCCAACGGGAATCGGTTTCACTCTCCAAACCGATCGCATTTTTCAACTTTGGCATTCGTGGAAGCAAGAGAAATACAACGATATAAACGGAAAAAGCGATAGCGACGATTGTCATCCATAAATGATTTTTCAGCATACCGTGATCGGACCACACGCCGGCTAAAAGAAGGATTCCCAGAAAAGACAACCCGGTCATCATGGACAGAGTCAGATACAACACCGATTTAAGCAGGCCGGCGGTTTGCAATCCTCTTTTACGATACATCATCAGACGCAAGCCCGCTCCGGTGAAACCGGCGAAACCCATTGCATTGTTGAATGTATTAGCGATCCAACTGATTTTCCAGAGCGTGAGAAGAGGCAATTTCATCTGATTCCATCTCAGCAGCAAAAAGTCGTATGCAGTCATGACCGCGACGGCACAAAGACTGACGGCGAGCAGCAACAGATGGTCCCTGAATTTCAAACGGCCCATAATATGCAGCGCGATGCCGGGTTTGATTTCCTGCAGGAATTGATGCGTCTGCCAGAATAGAAATAATAAAATCAGGACGGGTAAAACAAACTTGACGTTTTTTTTCCCGCGTTCGAAGATGCGTGCTGCGAAATCGTTCAAACTAACCCTTCTTTCGCGTACTATATATCTCAATATAGCAAATCAGTATGATTTATCAAGGAACAAGCATGTTAGAAAATAGTCTGACCTATTACGTTCACGCGCTTGTGTACGGTTGCTTTTTTTTCGTGCCATCTGGGCTCTTTGTGCATAAGGTAAAGGACTTAACAAATATCGGAGGTAATAGCAATGCATTGGTTTTCCATCTTGGCTATTGGAATCGCCTCGAACGTGGATAATTTAGGAATCGGGTTGGCGTTCGGCGCACGGTCAACGAGGGTGACGATCATGTCGAACTTGGTCATCGCGCTGCTTTCAATGATTGCGACGTATATCGCGATGTCGGCAGGAATTTTAATATCAAGGATACTCCCTCCCGATAGGTCGAACTTAATTGGCGGCATCATAATCATCATGATGGGTGGATGGGGAATTTTGTCCAGTTTAAGATCGCGGGAAGGCCAGAACAGCCGCCGTTCTGCGCGGAATCCAGAAAGAGCTGATAAAGACCGAAATCACGTCATCTCTTGGCGAGAATCCATCTCTTTAGGTTTGGCGCTGGCGCTTAATTGCATCGCTACCGGTTTCGGGGCCGGCGCCAGCGGAGTCTCTCCGGTGTACACAGCTTTGTCAGTCGGCATCTTCTCTCTAATTACTGTAGGCTTGGGTTTTCGTATCGGATTAAAAATGGCGAATAGTTGGATGGGGCGGTATTCTGAATGGTTTGGAAGCATTTTGCTGATCGCTATCGGTTGCTATGAAACCTTTGTATAGGGATTTTTATTGGCCGACCCCCCCATTTTTAACTCCGATCAGAAGATGAAGTAGGTATTTCCATTCGAATGTCGAAATAACAAGTTGAACCCATCTTTGAGGAGGAAGTCGAATGGACAATCAGCCTATCTACAAAGATAATAATTTTACGATAACGAAGGAACTGTTCATTAGCGGCAATACTCGGTTCGCCATTCAACACTTGTGTTCGATAAAATTAATTAAATCCAAAAGGCAGGTTCCGTATACGTTGCTCGTTATCGAATTGCTGCTGATTGCCTCCGGATTCGTCTGGGATTTTCAGTTTCATTCGCTCGTAACGCTGCTTGGTTTTCTTGGCTTGATCGCCTCGATCTTAATTTATATCTTCGTTAAACCCGTACACAAACTCATGCTGGTGTTCTCTTCGGGCGAGAAGGAAATGATCGGAGTGACGGACTACAACTACCTCGAAGGACTTGCCAATGCCTTTAGCCGTTCGATGGTGGAGGCGAGGTCGAGAAGCTAGTTGTAAAGCTAGACAATACATAAAAATGAAACAAAAAAACCTCCAATCTCACCGCGATGGCGAAGTTGGAGGTTTTGAGCGTTCTATTGCTTATTTGGATTCGCCATTTAAGTAATTAAAGAACGGTCCATCTACCCAGAAATCATAGTTGATAACCTTTACCGTCGGATCGAGTTTTTTGAATCCGGACGTAACCGTCGCCGATTGCTCCTTCAAGGAGAAGGACTGGGCGTAATAATGGCCTTTTTCGATTTTGTTGTTGGATATTTTCTTGTAGTTATTAAGTTCCGTCAAGGAGTAGTACAGCGGCTGCCACCATGAGCCATAGATGAGCCCGGGTTGCTTGTCTTCGTTCTTCTTGGCATATTGCAGTACGATTTGATCGAACCTAGCTTTGTCCGACGCCGTACCGAACTCAAAGGCGATATCGTACTCTTTGGCATATTCGATATAGTTCCCGTTCTCGATCTGAACGACTTCATACAGGTCGGACACGCCGGGATCTCCCCACTCCTTCAAGTAGATGAAGGCGGAAGTTTTAGGCTCGAATTGGACTTTGGCTTTGATCCCTTCGCTGCGGAGAAGACCGATGAGCTGGAGCGCGTGCTTCAGGTCCGAGTGACCGTAAGTAAGCGACAAGGAGTCAATGAAGTTGGCGTCGAAGCGGCTGTCCTTCAGGTTATAGCCGGTTACGAGATTTTGCTTAAGCGCTTCGTCCACGATTTTCTGCAGCTCGGGAGCTTTAATGATATCGGATGTGCTGTAGGCATCGTTTAGTTTGCTGAAGATATCGGAATCCGAAGAATAACCGATGTAGTGCTTATATTCGCCTTTAGCCTCCAGGACTTTACCTAATAATACGGTTGTTAGCGAGGAAGATGCAGCGGAATTGTTCTTGATTAAACCATAATAATCGGCGGTCAGAAGTCCGGTATCAACGGCGGCGGCTAGCTGTTGTGCGACTTTGGAGCCGTAAGCGTTCGCCTTCCAATTTAACTTTAACGAGGCGAGAGTTTTCTGAACTTTGACTTTCGGGTATGTATAGGCGAGTTCTTCGAGACCCGATGCATTCAATGCAAGTTGCACGGCCTCAATCGCGCTAAGACGCTCGGATGCTTTGGCCGATGCGGAGACGGCGGCAATGGAGGGATTTGTTCCGAGAACGGCCACAATAGCTGAAGCATATTGCCCTCGCGTAACCTTCTCTTGAAGGATGACTTTGTATTTTTCCTTGAGGAAAAGGGCGTATTCCTTAGCGATGGCTGAAGATGCTAAGCTGACAGTGGAAGCAGGAACGCCGGATGCTGTAGCCAGCGAGTTGGAGCCTACAGCGGTAGTAGACAATAAAATGGCGGACGCGAGAAGCAATTTGGTGCCTAGCTGTAAATGATTTTTCATGTTTAATCCTCCAATATCCTATGGAAATACTATGAATAATAGTGACGATCATACCACCCTCGCAATTCGCTGTCAATCCATTGACACGGTCTGTTTTTGTGCTATATTAATAAAAACCAATCGGATAAGTATGATATCTACCGGACGAACCGGAGATATTTAGCGTAAGCGCTAAGTATCTTCGGTTTTTTTATTCGTCGAAGGATTTAGCGATCGCGATGGAGTCGCGCGGATATCGGGGGGAAGAAGGGCGTACTCCGATAAGTGAATACCGGATACGCCCTGCTGACATTGCTGTATTGACGATAAGCATCGCGTTATTGGTTAGCGTAGCTCTGGTGTGATTTCAGCCATAATCTCGTAAGATCTTAAACGAGCTTGATGGTCGTAAACCATTGAAGCGATGATGAGTTCGTCGGCGCCGGTCTCATCGACAATGGTTTGAAGTCGGTTGCTTACTTGCTCCTTGTTGCCGACGACGGAATAGCTGAACTGCTTGCGCACGGCGGCTTCCTCGTGAGGCGACCATAGTTCATCCATGCTGTCGACCGGCGGGGGGAGCTGACCGAAACGGCCGCGGATGAGATTTAGAAACGTTTGCTGCTGGGAAGTCGCCCATCGCTTGGCAGCCTGCTCCGTATCGGCGGCAATGGCGCTCACTCCAACCATGACATACGGCTTTTCCAATACTTCGGATGGTTTGAAGTTGCTGCGGTATAACTGTAAGGCAGGCAATAAATAGTCGGGGGCGAAATGGCTAGCGAAAGCAAAGGGCAATCCCAATTGACCGGCCAATTGCGCGCTGAATCCGCTGGAGCCGAGCAGCCATATCGGGATGTTCTGGCCTTCGCCGGGAATGGCCCGAACGGCATTGTTTACGGTTCCGGCGGCAGGGTTGAAATAAGACCGAAGCTCGCTTAAGAGCTCGGGGAAGTCCTCGCCGCCGGTTCCTAACCCTCGGCGTAACACGCGCGAAGCGGCTTGGTCGGATCCGGGAGCTCTGCCTAATCCCAAATCTATCCTGCCGGGATATAACGATTCAAGCGTGCCGAATTGCTCCGCGATAACGAGCGGGGCATGGTTCGGCAGCATAATGCCGCCGGAGCCGACCCTAATGGTCGACGTTCCGGCGGCTATATATCCAATGACGACGGAAGTTGCCGAGCTAGCTATACCCGGCATATTATGATGCTCCGCAACCCAGAAGCGGTGATAACCCCATTTTTCGGCATGGCGGGCAAGATCTAGCGTATTGTGGAAAGAGACGGCAGGCGTGCTGCCTTCGGTAATCGATGCGAGATCAAGGATGGATAAAGTTACGGAGTTGGATGAGTTCATGCGATAAATACCTCCCTAATTGTGCAGCTGCGTTCGTGCCATTCTGTAAATTATGGTCAATATATTGACCATATAGGCATAAGAAACCTGCAACTCCATTTGCATGCGCGTGTTACTTGTCGTCCATATTCTCGATCAATTGCTTCAGGCATTTGTTGAAGGAAGAGAGCTCCTCCAGTTTAATATGCTCGAACGAAGCTTCGTTGTTGGCAATGCCGCAACTATCGAGATGATGCAACGCTTGTTTCCCTTTGTCCGTAAGGCTTACCAGAGTAACCCGGCGGTCGCCTTGCGCCTCGTAAGTCGTTACGTACTGGCCTTGCTTCAGGCGTTCGATCATTCCGGTCATATTTTGCTTCGTCACGAGCGTGTTTTTCCCTAATTGCTTCAAGGAAAGGTCGCCGTTGGACAAAGCCGATAGAATAAACCACTGATGCACGCTCGTAAGTCCCGCCTCGGAAACGAGCTTGCGGCCAATCCGCTCAAGCAGGTTCGAGCAGCGGAAAATATTAACGACGATACTGCCGTGAAGCTGGTCTTGGTTATCCACAACGATTACTCCAAAAGTCAATTTATTGACTTAATCCTAACCAATAGAAGATCAAGTGTCAATCGAACGAACGGTAGAAATGACATCTTACAAAATGAAATCTTACTATTGACATCAAATATAGGCCATGCTAAATTATCAATGTAAACGTTTTCCCGTTATTAATTTCCGATGATGGTAGGTTAGATTAATGCAGGAATTTAACATTAAAGATGTTGCCCGATTGGCCGGCGTATCGATTGCTACCGTTTCCAGGGTCCTGAATGGGACGAAACGGGTCAATCCGGAAACGCGGGAAAAAGTGATGAAGGTTATCGAAGCTACCGATTTCAGACCAAACGCGTTGGCGAGAGGTTTGATCAGTAAAAGAACGAACGTTGTTGGTGTTATGATACCCGATATATCCAACGAGATTTTTTCTCGTTTTGTAAACGGTCTTGAAAGCGTTTTAGAACCGAATGGCTACAGTCTGTTTCTAGGAATAACCAATGGAAAAGAAGAAACCGAATTGAAGTACCTGCAATTGTTTGAAGATAAGCAAATTGACGGCATTATCTTGTCCGGTGTCAGCTATTCGAAAAACCATAAACACTTTTTCCAGAAAACCCGGATGCCAATCATTGTATCCGGCCAGCAATTCCGGGATTCCGGAATTCCTTTCGTGAATATCGAGAACGTCGCAGGCTCCCATATGGCAACAACCTATTTGTTAAATAAAGGGCACAAAAAAATCGGGTATATTTCAGCTCCATTATTTGACATTGCGGTCGGGGTGAACCGGTTGGAAGGCTTCAAGAAAGCGATGAAGGAATGGCAATTGCCGATCTCCAGACAGAGCGTTGTCGTTGCAGACTCTTTCAAAACAAGCAGCGGATATGACGCCGCGAAAAAACTAATGGAGCTGTCTGTCAAGCCAACGGCAATATTCGCGGCCACCGACCGCATTGCAATCGGTGCTATGAATTATCTTTACGATAATGGATATTCTATACCTGAAGATTGTTCGGTCATCGGATTTGACGACATTGAGGTTTCCTCGTTGCTCAGACCGTCTCTAACGACCGTAAATGTAGATTATGTGGAGTCGGGATTCCAATCGGGCAAACAACTGCTGAAGCTGTTAAATCGGCAACCGGATGAGGTAGTCGGCGATATCCTGTTGATGCCGTCGCTTTCGATTCGAAACAGTGTAAGCGAAAGGAATTAAAAGGAGCTTCGTCAAGCGGAATTCCTCTTTTTTTGATTAATTGGGAAAAGGTTTTCCTGATATAATTTACCAGATTATAAGTTGGAGGTGGTTAGATAACGATCCCGTCTGCTGAAATGAATCATTTCCGAATTGATGCAAAAATCTAATCAACTATTTTCAGGGGGTAATGAATTTGAGAAAAAATGTATTGATGATCCTTAGTCTTGTTCTAGTGTTTACGTTGGCTGCATGCGGCTCTTCCAAAAACGGCGAAACCGCCAGCAAGGAAGCGGTTCAAGGCAGCGGTAAAAAAGTGGAAGTGACCATGTGGAGGACTATAGGCTCTCCAGAAGAAGACAAATACTTCAATGAACTTGTTGATTCCTTCAATAAAAGCCAAGAGAAGCTGGTAATCAAGCAAACGACTTTCCCGGGCGATACTTATCATGATCAAGTTCATGCCGCGGGACTCTCGAAAGGACTTCCGGATCTTCTTTATCTCGACGGAACGGAAATGTCTTACATGGCTTATCAAGGGTTCCTTGCGCCTTTGGACACGTACTTGCCAGACGATTTGAAGAAGGATCTTCTGCCATCTCTGATCAAGCAGGGAACGTATTCGGATGGTAAGCTCTATTTGCTTGGACAATTCGACAGCGGTTTAAGCTTCTGGGCGAATAAAAAAATGCTAGAACAAGCAAAAGTCAGAATTCCCAAAGGGATAGACGATGCTTGGTCGAAAACGGAATTCGATGATGCGCTTGCAAAGTTGAAGGCGATCCCGGAAATAAAATTTCCGCTGGATTTGAAAATCAACTATGGTGCCGGATACTGGATTTATTCCTACCTGCCGTGGGTTGCCGGTTTTGGTGGAAACTATATGAACGCCGACACGAAATTGTCCGAAGGAACGTTAAACGGTCCGCAAACCGTCGAAGCGTTTCAATATTTGCGAACATTGATTGATAAAGGTTATGTCAATCCGACGCAAACGAACGATGACGATTTCTTCGGCAAGAAAGTGTCCGCGCTGTCATTGGTCGGACATTGGATGGAGCCTACGCATAAAAAAGAATTGGGGGATGACGCCATTCTTGTTCCGTTCCCTAATTTCGGCAAAGGCGTCTTCACCGGCATCGGAAGCTTGGGCTGGACCATTACCGCCAGCGCTAAAGAAAAAGGCGTCGATCAACAGGCTTGGGAAGTGCTTAGCCACTTCATGTCACCGGAGAATATCAAGAACGTCAGTGCCGCGAACGGTGCGGTTCCCGCGAGGATTTCCGTCTTGAACGAGATTCCTGATTATCAGGAGGGCGGCAGACTGTATTTGTATCGTGAGCAATTGGAGAAGGGGAATGGCATCGTACGTCCCGTCACTCCCGCTTTCTCCGTATTCCAAAAAGAGATCGGCCAAGCCGCCATGGACATCGTGAACGGCGCGGACGTAAAAGGAATGCTGGACAAAGCAGCTAAAGCGATTGATCAAAGCATCAACGATGCGGGTTACAACAATAAGTAAGTAAACATCCGGTAGCGGAGCAATGGAGTTGTTGACCGGTCATCCTTAAGGCGACGGGTCGACAACTCCTTATGTTTGCCAACGAGCAGAATGTTCCCGAAACGGGATCCGATGAAGAGGTGGTTCGAATGCGTACCAAAACCAACAAATATTTAAGGCAGGAAATGACAGCATGGTTCATGAGTGCTCCGGCTCTGATCATTTTACTCTTGTTTATGATCGTACCGTTATTGATGTCCGTGTACTTTTCGTTTACGAACCGTATGCTGATCATGCCTCCGCATCTATCTACGAAGTTTCTCGGCTTGGAAAATTATCGGAGAATTCTCGAGCAGAACGATTTTTTCATTGCTTTAATGAATACTTTGAAATTCGCTTTGGTTGTCGTCCCGGTTCAGACGACGCTCGCCTTGCTTCTAGCTTTGCTGATCAATTCGAAACTCCGGTTCATTTACTTCTTCCGGACCGTTTTTTTCAGCCCCGTCGTCATAACGATGGTTGTCGTATCGATTATTTGGTCGCTGCTGCTGGCTCCTGGTCCGGAAGGATTCATCAATTCCTTTCTCAGTCATATTACCTTCGGCGCTTTTGAACCGAAAGCCTGGTTGTTTGACAAACATTCTTCACTGTACGCCATTATGATGTTTTCCATTTGGCAGGGCGTCGGTTTTCAAATGATTATTTTTTTGGCGGGCTTGCAGTATATCTCGAAAGATTTGTACGAAGCGAGCGGGTTGGATGGGGCGAGCAAAATACAGCAATTTTTTTATGTCACCCTTCCGCAATTAAGAAATACATCCGTTTTTATTATGATTACAACGACGATATTCGCCTTCAAATTGTTTACTCAAGTTCTTGTATTAACGAATGGCGGACCGCAGGATTCAACATTGACTCTCGTTTATCTACTGTATTCCGAAGGGTTCACCAAAATGAAGATCGGATACTCCTCCGCCATCGGAGTGCTGTTCTTCCTTATCGTGCTGCTCATCTCCATTGTCCAAATGAAGCTGACGAAAGTGAACCGGGAGGGATAATAAATGAAACGGATAGGCAGATTAAAGGTCAAAAAAATAAGGCAGAACGTTTATCATTACGTTTTATTGATTTTTTTCTTTTTGATTTTCATTTCTCCGATCGTATTAATGATTCTGTCTTCGTTTAAGGAAGATGAAATACAAATCATTAAAGATATGAGCAGCATCCAAGCTTTTTTGCCGAACGGACCGATGGGATTTGAGAACTATGTAAACGTATTTCAACGCATGAATTTCTTCAAATTTTTCACGAACTCGGTCATTATCACGGTATCCACAATTGTTGTCGGTATTTGCTTCAATAGCATGTTTGCTTACGCGCTGGCCAAACTGGAGTTTAAAGCCAAACACATTTTATTGCCGGCCATGATTGCGCTTATTATCGTTCCGGGCGAAACGCTATCCATACCGTTGCTTCTGCTTGTAAATAAAATGGGACTCATCGACACTTATGCGGTTCAGATCATCCCGTTTGTCGCGGAACCCTTTTTCATCTTTTTGTTTTATCAATTTTTCAAGGAGCTTCCCAAAGAAATCATGGAGGCGGCGATTATCGACGGGAGCAGTTATTTTGGAATTTATAGAAGAATCATACTCCCTTTGTCCAAGCCGGTCTTTGCATCCGTCATTATTTTCAACGCGTTGGGCCGTTGGGGAGACATCATGTGGCCGGTGCTCGTTACCCGCGGTGAAGATGTACGTCCGCTTCCCCTCGCGATGCAGGCGCTGTTTACGATCAACCGTAACAATTGGGGGGACATTTTTGCATTTGCCACGATGGCGACATTGCCGATTCTTCTGCTGTTTTTGTTGTTTCAAAAGCAATTCATCCGCTCCATTGCCAGCACTGGCGTAAAAGGGTAATGTCGGTCATTTCCTTTAATCCAAAATATAGCTAAAGAAAAGGTGTCTGCAAATGAATCGATTATCTCATCAAGAAGCACTGAACATTGCCGGAGCTTCGGTGGAAGAAGCCGTCGGATTCGTAATGGAAGATCCGCATCGTGTAACCTATCACGCAAGCGCGCCGGTCTTTTGGATGAACGATCCGAACGGCTTGATTTATTATCAAGGGGAGTATCACCTGTTTTATCAGCATAATCCTTATGGAGTCGAGTGGGGATCCATTCATTGGGCGCATATGAAAAGCAAGGATCTTATTCATTGGGAGCACCTGCCGATGGCTTTGGCGCCCAGTGAAGAATATGACCGCGATGGTTGTTTTTCCGGGAGCGCCGTAGAGCATGAGGGCCGCTTGTATTTGTTTTACACGGCTAATCGGTTCACGTCTGCGAAAGGCTTGCCCGACGATTTGATACAGCAGCAGTGCGTCGCCGTCTCTTCAGACGGAATCAACTTTGACAAAATCGAACAAAATCCCGTAATCGCGGCTCCGCCCGAATCGATCGGTCAGACCAATCATTTCCGCGACCCGAAGGTTTGGAAGCGCGGGGATGCTTGGTACATGGTGCTCGGCACGAAAAAACACGGACGGGGAAAAGTCGTACTTTATCATTCCGCAGATTTGATACAATGGCAGTTTCTTGGCGTATTGACCGAGAGCGACGGCACGCTTGGCCACATGCACGAGTGCCCGGATCTTTTCCCGCTCGGAGGAAAGGACGTGCTGCTTTATTCGCCGGAGGGCGTGGGAGGGGAAAGTTTATCCGGTTATAGTATCGGAGAACTCGATTACGACAAAGGGGTTTTCCGTCATGGAGCTTTTCGGCGCTTGGATTATGGATTCAACTTTTATGCGCCGCAGACGATGACGGACGATCGGGGCCGGCGGATCTTATTCGGTTGGATGCCGATGAACGGCAAGAGTTTGGACAAAAGCTGGGCCGGCTGCATGACCCTCCCAAGGGAATTGAAATATACAGGCGGAAACAGGCTGCAAATACAGCCTGTGGATGAGATGAAATTGCTGCGGACAAATCATCTGAAGGTTGAAGAATACTTCATTACGGATCATCGCCGTCATGCGTTCCGGGGAATTTCGGGAGATTGTATCGAGATGATCGTCGTATTTGATCTGCACAGAACGGATGCGAAGCAATTCGGTTTGCATGTACGTAGGTCGAAGGATGGACGTGAGAAAACGGTCGTCAGCTATGATGCCGAAACCGGAAGCGTCTCGATCGATCGAACCCATTCCGGCGAAGGGGACAAAGGAGTGAGAGAATGCGCGGTCGAAGCGGATCGGGATAGGACGTTGAAGCTGCAATTGTTCCTTGATCGGTCTACATTGGAATTATTCATTAACGAAGGCGACGCCGTGATGTCCGGCTTTATTTTCCCCGATCCGGCCAGTACGGGGATCGAGTTGTTTTCCGTTGGAGGTACTGCTGTCGTTCAAAGCTTGGATTTTTGGGAAATGGCTCGATGAAACTTTTTGAATTGCTCCGGACTCATTCTCTCTACCTTCTTAAATACCGAACTAAAATAACTCGCGTTATCGAAACCGGTCCGCGAGGCAATTTCCTGCATCCTCAAGCTAGGCTCGAGGAACATCCACTCTTTGCTTCTATTAATCCGCTCCCGATTCACGTACTCCATCGGCCGCATCTTCAGCGTTATTTTAAATAGATGACAGAGATACTGGGCGCTTACGCCGATACAACTCGCCATCTCGTCGATAGTAATGGCGCGATGGCAATTAGCTTCGATAAATTGGATAACCGGGTGAAGCTTCAAGTAGCTGTGCGTCGCCGAGGGTGCGCTAGTCCATACGTTTCTCATAAGATCGAGAAGAAAGGCGTATAGAAGCTTCGAGCATTCCATGCCGACGAACGGGCGTCCTGTTATCGCAACGGCATAAATGTTTTTCATATATATTTTACACGCGAACAGAACGTACGCTTATTCTTTTGTGCTGAAAGGAATTATCGATTAAACTGATCGTGAGAAAATTTTTAGGAGGCATCAAATGAGTATCCGATATCATTCAGAAAATCGATTATTTCATCTACAGACTCCGAATACGAGCTATATCATTCAGTTGAATAAGAGCGGTGTTCCCGTGCATGCCTATTGGGGGCGTAAAGTCGCTGACGCTCCTTGGGACGGCATGTTGGACTATCAGGAGAGAGCATCCTTCTCGCCTAACCCGTATCCGGACGATCGTTCCGTTTCCTTCGATACGCTTCCCCAGGAATATCCGGCATACGGAACGAGCGATTTCCGCCATCCTGCTTATCAGGTTCAATTAGCGGACGGATCAACGATTACGGAACTTGCTTACGTGGGGCATCGGATCGTACAAGGGAAACCGGGGCTTGAAGGCTTGCCATCCACGTATGCCGAGAAGGCGGAGGAAGCGGAGACGCTGGAGCTTACGCTAGAGGATGGGAAAACGGGACTTCGCGTCGTGCTTTCCTATACTGCTTTCGCTGAACATGACGCCATCGTGAGATCCGTAAAACTGGTGAATTTTGGCTGGGCGGAATGTCGCGAATCTACCATCGTCTATACCGGAGTCGGTTATGCCGCGGCATCTACAGGGACAAGATGAGACCGGTGCTCGTGAACAACTGGGAAGCGACTTATTTTCAATTCAACGCGGATAAAATCGAGAGTATCGCCAAAGTCGGACAAGAGCTCGGCATCGAACTATTCGTGCTGGATGACGGGTGGTTTGGAAAACGGGATAACGACGATTCCTCGTTAGGCGACTGGAAAGTGGATTATCGTAAATTGCCTGGCGGGTTGGCTGATTTGGCGTCGCGCGTGAACGGCTTGGATATGCAGTTCGGACTGTGGTTCGAGCCGGAGATGGTATCTCCGGATAGCGACTTGTACCGGGCTCATCCGGACTGGTGTCTGCACGTTCCGGATCGTCGGAGAACCGAGGGCCGCAAACAGCTCATACTCGATTTATCGCGCGAGGACGTATGCGATTATTTGATCGAGTCGGTTAGTTCTGTGCTTCGATCCGCACCGATTACCTACGTGAAGTGGGACATGAACCGCAATATGACGGAAATCGGCTCAGCGTTATTAGCGCCCGAACGGCAACGCGAGACCGCTCATCGCTATATGATCGGATTGTACCGGGTGTTGGAGACGATCACTTCCGAGTTTCCTAACATTCTGTTCGAGAGCTGTTCAGGCGGCGGCGGTCGGTTTGACCCGGGCATGCTCTATTACATGCCTCAGACATGGACAAGCGACAACTCCGACGCCGTCAGCAGATTGCGGATACAATACGGCACAAGCATGGTGTATCCGATTAGCACGATGGGTGCCCACGTGTCCGCCGTGCCCAATCATCAGGTGCATCGCATGACTTCGTTATCAACCCGCGGTAATGTCGCGATGTCGGGCAACTTCGGCTATGAGTTGGATTTGACCCAAATGTCGGAGGAGGAAAAAGCGGAAGTAAAGCTTCAGATCGAGCAATACAAAGAAATCCGCCATCTCGTGCAATTCGGCGATTTCTTCCGGCTTCGCAGCCCGTTCGAAGGAAACGATACCGGATGGATGATGGTCGCCGAGGATGGCTCTGAGGCATTCGCTGCGTACTTCCGAGTGCTGGCTGAACCTGCTGCACCGCTCGATTGGCTGAAGTTCAAGGGACTTGACGCGGGAGCGAAGTATCGTCTTGCCGGCAGCGGAGTTATATACGCTGGCGATCAACTTATGTACGCCGGACTTCCCGTCCCTCGCCTCCAAGGCGATTATCAGAGCTTTGTGTGGCGCTTTATCCGCGTGTGAGTTATGAATCGTGCAACCCCTCAACTTTTCAATAAGTCGGGGGCTGTTTGCATTCTCCGCGCTGTGAAGGCCAATAAAGTGCCCTCGCGCCTCGGTGGGATGGAGATTCCGCATTGCGAAGGCCAATAAAGTACCCTCACGCCTCGGTGGGATGGGGATCCCGCGCTGTGAAGGCCAAAAAAGTGCCCTCGCTCTTCGGTGGGATGGAGATTCCGCATTGCGAAGGCCAAAAAAGTGCCTACGCTCTTCGAGTGTATTGCATCTCCATGTCATGAAGGTCACAAAATTGCCTCCGCGTATCGCATGCTGTATCAAACCTTCTCTTTTGCATAAATAGTTTCGTTTTTTCAAAGACTATGTAATGGAGGTGGTCGAAATGGATCAGGAAAGCGGAAAGCAGCAAATAGTCGCCGTACGTAAGAACGGCGATGGCGACATCGTGGAACTGCAGTTGTCGTCCGGTCAGGTCGTTGGGTACAAAGAAGCCCAGCAGATGGCCAAAAATGACCAAATCGAGAATGTTAACGTTTTTAAGGGTCGCGACGGCGATGAGCATCTGAGGTCTGACGCGGATGGACGCACGGACAACAATTTAGATCAGCTGCCAACATTCTAGAAGGCAACCCAAGAACCGCCGAAAGGCGGTTTCTTTGCGTGACGAAAAATGAAAACCAGATTACTTTTTTTGCGTCATCGGCAGGGTTTTCGGCGGAGAGTTGTTCGAAATCGACTAATTCTTGCGCGGGAGGGGTTATAGGCGAGGAGTTACTCGAAGAATCCGGCTAATTCGTGCGTGGATGGGTTTTAGGAGGTGAGTTACTCGAAGAATCCGGCTAATTCGTGCGTGGATGGGTTTTAGGGGGTGAGTTACTCGAAGAATCCGGCTAATTCGTGCGTGGATGGGTTTTAGGGGGTGAGTTACTCGAAGAATCCGGCTAATTCGTGCGTGGATGGGTTTTAGGAGGTGAGTTACTCGAAGAATCCGGCTAATTCGTGCGTGGATGGGTTATAGGGGGTGAGTTACTCGAAAAACCAGGCTAATTCCATGTTCCTTTTTCATTAGAAAACTCGTATGTACAACATGTGTTTATAGATAAACCATGAATGTGTATTTTGCATTTTTAACAAAATAAATTGTTGTAATTACTCATAATTAGCTATAAACTAAGACTTGAATGATGTACGTACAAGTTGAACGATCTAGACAATATTTTATCAGGAGGATTTCCTTATGTTGCAATTGAAGCCATACGTATTCTGGTTTATAACAGGCAGCCAGCATCTCTACGGCCCGGAGACTTTGGAAGAGGTCGCAGCCCACTCCCAAGAAATAGCCAAGGGATTGGCGGAAGATGCAAGTATTCCGTTTCCAATCGTATTCAAGCCGGTCGTCAAGACGCCCGAGGAAATCCGTAAAATATGCATCGAGGCGAATTCGGACGAAACTTGCGCGGGAATTATCACATGGATGCATACGTTCTCGCCGGCTAAAATGTGGATTGCCGGACTATCCGAATTACGCAAGCCGTTGCTTCATTTCCATACGCAGTATAACCGCGATATCCCTTGGGATACGATCGATATGGATTTCATGAACACGAACCAAGCTGCTCATGGCGATCGCGAATTCGGCTTTATCGGTGCACGGATGGGCATCGCCCGCAAAGTCGTCGTCGGCCATTGGAAGGATGCTCAAGTGCGGGGGAGAATCGGTGGTTGGGTTCGTACAGCGGCAGCATACGCGGAAAGCCGACAGCTTAAAGTTGCTCGTTTCGGAGACAACATGCGACAGGTTGCCGTTACTGAAGGCGATAAAGTCGAAGCACAAATTAAATTCGGCTGGGCTGTGAACGGTTTCGGCGTAGGCGATCTCGTAGAGCGCATGCGTGCAATACCTCAAGAAGCGGTAAATCAACTTCTGAGGGAGTATGCCGAGCAATATGACATTGTAGAAGCGGGTCGCACGCCGGGGCCAATTCGCGATGCGATCGCTTACCAAGCGCGTATCGAGCTTGGGCTCAAATCGTTCTTGGAAGAAGGCGGTTTTACCGCTTTCACGACGACGTTCGAGGACTTGCACGGATTGGAGCAGTTGCCGGGTCTAGCCGTTCAGCGCCTCATGGAGCAAGGATACGGTTTCGCTGGGGAAGGCGACTGGAAAACCGCCGCGCTTACCCGCCTCGTAAAAATAATCGCCGGCGGCGTAGACACTTCCTTCATGGAAGATTATACGTACCATTTCGAGCCTGGCAACGAGTTGGTTCTTGGTGCGCACATGTTGGAGATATGCCCAACCTTAGCGGCATCCAAACCGCGCATTGAAGTTCATCCGCTCGGAATCGGAGGCAAATCAGATCCGGCACGTATCGTTTTCGACGGTAAAGGCGGAGCCGCCATTAACATTTCTATCGTCGACATAGGCAATCGCTTCCGGATGATCGTCAATGAAGTAGATGGCCTAAAAGTAGATAGAGCCATGCCGAACCTTCCTGTCGCTCGCGTGTTGTGGAAGCCGAAACCGTCGTTGCAGCAAGGAGCCGAAGCGTGGATTTTAGCCGGAGGAGCTCACCATACCGTATATTCGTTCGCCGTTACGACGGAACAAATGCTCGACTTCGCCGAAATCGTCGGCATAGAGTGCGTCGTGATCGACAGCAATACGAATCCGGTTCAATTCCGCAACGAGCTGCGTTGGAGTCAGATTGCTTGGAAGTAAACATTCATCATAATGTTAATGATGTATAATCGGATAACGGATAAATACCCCGTCTCACTCACTCTGAGGACGGGGTATTTATTATACGGCTATCCACTGCCGGTCTTGGTTGTCATTTCGCCCGAGGGGGCGGAGGGAGCAGATTCGGCTCCTTATTAATTCTGTTGTTCTTATTGAAATTATACACGCGGATCACGATTATCTTGAGGATGGCGTAAGTAGGAACAACGATAACCATGCCGAGCGGCCCGATGATCGCTCCCACGCCGATGACAAGCAGCATGATGGTAAGAGGGTGGACATTTAGCTGCTTGCCCATGATTTTCGGTGCTATCAAGTTCGCTTCGATCTGATTGGAAATGACGATTATCGCGCATACCTGCAGAACCGTTATTGGAGATATGGTTAGAGCAACGATAACGGTAGGGACGGCTGCAAACAACGGACCCAAGTAGGGGATAACGTTAGTTATCGCGGCTACGAGTCCAAGAAGCAACGGATAAGGAAGGTCGATAATCAAATAACCGCAGAAAGTGAGCGTTCCGATTATGAGCGATGTAATGACTTTGCTCATAATGAAGGAACCGATAGACGTGTCGATTTCCTTCAAAGTAGGCAGTACTTCGTTGTGCCAACGATCGGGAATAAACTTCAGCACGAGAGCAGGGAATTTGTGGCCTTCACTAAGCATGTAATAGATGATGAACGGAACGAGCCCGAGCAGCAAGAAAAAATTCATCGCGATATTGAATACGCTTCGCACGCTTCCGACTACCGAGTTCAGTAAATCCCCTAGCATTGTAGATAGCTGAGACGAAAGATTTCCGGTAGAGAAAGTATCGTCTTTGCTAATATTTTGCACCCATTGGTGTTTCTGGACCGAGATTAACCACTGTTTGACGGATTCGACGATATCCGGGAAATTCTGCACAAGCGTAAGCGACTGATCGCGGATAGGCGGCCAGATCAACCAGGAAAACAGCAAAATGAGGCCGAGTACGGATAAGTAGACAATAACGATAGACAAGGAAAGCGGAAGCCGCTTCGCGAGCAGCCGAACGGGCGGACGGAACATGTAATAGAACAATCCCGAAATCACGATAGGTACGAATAACGCGGCGAGCATTGAGCCTATCGGATCAAACAGATAGTCAACCTTCGAGGCTAGAAAAGCGATAAGCAGGATAACGATTAATCCGTAACCGATGCGAAACCATTTTCCTTGCGGCATAGTAGTTAGCCCTCTCCCTTAAATTGAAATTTGGAATAGCCATCGATCCATCTGCATAGGCTTAGGAGATCGTGGAGGATAGCGCCGCGAACTTTCTTACGACTTTTTTGAAAATGAGGTGAAACTTTTCATAATTTTCGCTATAATAAATGTAAGTTTCGTGTAATTTGTTAGGAATATTAACAGATAGTTAACGTAGTTAACACGAAACGTACAAATGTCAGCGCTTGTCAGCAAGCCCTATCCGTCGGGAGGTGACTTCGCATGCAGGCTTCGCCGGTTCTGGTTTCATCCGACGACCTGTACTTGTTCAATACCGGGCAGCTATTCCGCGCCTATCGCACTTTCGGGGCACATCCAATGGAATACGAAGGCTGTCGGGGCGTCCGTTTCGTTCTATGGGCACCCTCGGCCCGTGAAGTATCCGTCGTTGGCGATTTCAATGGCTGGAGCAGCGCTAGCCGTCCCGTGAATTTGGCGCAAGTAGGGACTACAGGCGTATGGGTTGGGTTCAGTCCCGACCTGAATGAAGGTGACCGCTACAAGTATGAGATCGTGAACGCCGGCGGAGAGCGTCTGCTTAAATCCGATCCTTTCGGTTTCCAAAGCGAGCTCCGCCCGAATACGGCTTCCGTCGTTGCCTCGCTCAATCATTATGATTGGCAGGATCGGGACTGGATAGACAATAGAAGAAAACATCCCCCCTACGAGAAGCCGATGCTTATTTACGAGGTTCATCTCGCTTCATGGCGGATGGACGCACCTGAGCAATTGCGCAGCTACGAACAATTGGCGCAAGAGCTTGTCGACTATGTATGTTCTATGGGTTATACCCATATCGAAGTAATGCCAATCACCGAGCATCCGCTTGATCGCTCATGGGGCTATCAGACAACGGGTTATTATGCGGCGACTAGCCGTTACGGCCCGGCTGAAGGACTTAAGAAGCTCATAGATCGCTGTCACCAGCAAGGAATCGGCGTGCTGCTCGATTGGGTGTGCGGCCATTTCTGCAAAGACGATCACGGCCTTAGGTTATTCGACGGGTCCCCGCTTTACGAGAATTCCGATTATAGACGAGCGGAGAAACCGCTCTGGGGCACTCTTGCTTTCGACTTCGGCAAGCCGCAAGTGCTAAGTTTCCTCCTCTCCAATGCTTTGTTCTGGCTCGACGTTTACCATATTGACGGTTTGCGTGTGGATGCGGTTGCCAGTATGCTCGATTTGAACTTCGACAAGCCCGAGTCCATGCGAACGGAAAATCGTTACGGCGGTACGGAGGACATCGAGGCGCTCGCCTTCCTGCGCAAGCTGAATGAAACGGTATTCCTTCATTACCCTGAAAGCCTCATGATGGCAGAAGATTCTTCCTCTTATCCAGCAGTCACATCGCCCACCTACCTTGGAGGACTCGGATTCAATTACAAATGGAATATGGGTTGGATGAACGATATGCTCCGATACATGGAGACCGACCCAAGCCATCGCTCATCCTACCATTCTCTTATTACGTTTTCTCTACATTATGCATTCTCCGAAAATTACGTATTACCTCTCTCGCACGATGAAGTTGTTCACGGTAAACGTTCCATGCTTAATAAAATGCCCGGCACCTATGAAGAGAAGTTTGCAAACCTTCGTTTGTTCTATGGGTATTGGATGACTCATCCCGGCAAGAAGCTGCTCTTCATGGGCGGAGAATTCGGGCAATTCGACGAATGGAAAGATTACGCCGGCCTGGATTGGAGCTTGCTGCAATTCCCGCTGCACGACAGCATGCAACGTTACGTTAGAGCGTTAAACCATATTTACTTGAACAATGGCGAGTTATGGGAGAGGGACCATGAGCAGGGCGGGTTTGAATGGATCGACGTGAATAACGCGCCGCAATGCATGCTCTCTTTTCAACGAAACGGCAAATCCGCTGAATCTTCTACCGTCTCGGTTTGCAATTTCTCGAGGGAGACCCATTCGATCTATCGAATCGGAGTTTCGAACCAAGGCCATTATCGGCTTATTCTGAATAGCGACGAAGCGGAATACGGGGGAGGCGGATATTCGTTCCCGTCCCGCGTAGCCTCGCAACCCACCCCGTTTCATGGAAAGCCTTATAGTATTGAAGTTCCCGTTCCCGCGTTATCCTTTCAGCTATGGAAGTCAGAAACAGCTTGATCAGTCATAGGGTATATTAAGCTTTCGGCATCTAACTTGAACAAACGCGTACCGTCGCCCTTCGGTCGGCGGAGCCGTTTTACTTGGGGAGGAGTGAGGTTCATGCGCAAGAATGAGTGTATCGCCATGTTATTAGCCGGCGGGGAAGGCCGTCGTTTGGGCGTTCTGACTAAAGATTTAGCTAAACCGGCCGTTCACTTCGGGGGAAAATACCGCATTATCGACTTCACCTTAAGCAACTGCGTCCATTCCGGCATCGAGACCGTCGGAGTGCTTACGCAATACCAGCCGCTTGAATTGACCCAGCATTTAGGAATCGGTACGCCGTGGGGGTTGGACCGCCGGGAGGGCGGAATGCATGTGCTTCCTCCGTACGTCCGTCAGAAGGGCGGTTCTTGGTACAAAGGCACGGCCAATGCCATTTATCAAAATCTAGGATTCATCGAACGGTATGACCCGGAATACGTCCTCATTATTTCCGGTGATCACATTTACAAAATGAACTACGACCTTCTCTTGGATGCCCATAAAAAGAACCGCGCGGACGCGACATTGGCGGTCATTAGCGTCCCTTGGGCGGAAGCGAGCCGATTTGGCATCCTGAGCGTGGACGAAGACGATCGGGTCGTCGAGTTCGCGGAAAAACCGAAAAAGCCGAATAGCAATCTAGCATCTATGGGTGTTTATATGTTTTCCTGGCCGGTGCTCAAAGAGGCTTTGATTCGGGATGAGGCGGAGCGCCAATCCTCGAATGATTTCGGGAAGGATATTATTCCAACGTTGCTTGCGGACGGTGCTCGTCTATTTTCCTATCGATTCGACGGTTATTGGAAGGATGTAGGCACGATTGATAGTTTGTGGGAAGCAAACATGGATCTGCTCGAAGATAAGCCTTCCCTTCAATTAAATGATCGTTCCTGGCGGATTTTCTCGGCAAGTCCGAACCAACCGGCTCAATATATAGCGCCAACAGCTAAAGTTCAGGGCTCGCTTATTAATGAAGGCTGCGTAGTGGAAGGGCAAGTGAACCGTTCGGTGTTGTTCCATGGTGCCCGCGTTGGCGAAGGGAGCTTGGTTGAGGATTCCATTCTTATGCCGGGTGCCACCATCGGCAAGGATGTCCGGATCATTCGCGCGATCGTTGGCGAGGGGGCGGTTGTCGGCGACGGATGCGAGGTAGGAAGCATTGAAGCGGAGGATATCGCAGTTGTCGGAAGCGGAGAAACGATCCGCCTCGAAGCGGAGCTTAAGGAGGCGGAGCCGGTATGAAGCTGCCAATGATGGGGGTTATCAACTTAATTCATGAAGCGGATGAGATGGGATCGTTAACGGCGGGCCGCTGCTTGGCCACGGTGCCGTTCGGCGGAAGATACCGACTCATCGATTTTGCTCTTTCTTCCATGGTCAATTCCGGAATTCCTAAGGTTGCCGTATTCGCGCATACGAAATTCCGTTCGCTTATGGATCATCTGGGTTCCGGCAGCAATTGGGATTTGCACCGCAAGCAAAGCGGTTTGTTCGTGCTGCCCCCTTCGATGGAAGACCAGACGGATTTCGGCAAAGGAGATTTATACCACTTCTACCGGAATCGCGATTATTTCGCGCGCAGTCCGGTTGAATATGTCGTTATCTCGCGCAGCCATATGGTCTGTAACGTCGATTTCGTTCAAGTTCTCGATCAGCACCGGGAGACGGGGGCAGATATTACCGTCGTCTGCAAAAGAACGCCCGAAGGGTTGCCCGGTCTCGCGCGCAAAGTGAAAATCAACGAAGTGGGACGTATCGTGGAGATGCAGGATCACTTTGGAAGGCTCGAAAGCGATGTTGTATCGATGGAAATGTACGTTCTGAGCAAGGACTTGCTGCTGGACTTGGTGGAAACTTCTTTGGCGCAAGGACGCGATCATTTCGTGCGCCACACGATTTTATCCCGGTTGAACCAACTGCGAGTGAATGCCTATATGCATGACGGAGTGTTAGGTGTCGTCAATAACATCGCCGCGTATTATCGCCACAGCATGGAGTTGCTGCAGCCTGAAGTGTGGAAGGAATTGTTCTTCAAGCCGGGCTCTATCTATACGAAAGTTAAGGATGAGCCTCCGACGCATTACCGCAACGGGGCCGATGTTACCCATTCCCTTATTGCTAACGGATGCGATATCGAAGGCACGGTGTTTAATAGTATTTTGTTCCGCGGCGTTAAGGTCGGCAAAGGGGCTGTCGTTCGCAATAGCATCGTGATGCAGAACGGCGTTATCGGAGAAGGTGGCTCGCTTGAAAATTGCATCCTGGACAAGGAAGTCGAAATCCGTGCCTTGCAGCAGCTGAGAGGCTCGAGCGAAATGCCGTTCATCGCCTTGAAGCGGAAAGTCATATAACCGGAAGTTGGGAGTTGACCTCATGCGGGTGTTGTTCGCGGCGTCGGAAGCGATGCCGCTAGTTAAGACAGGAGGGCTGGCCGATGTTGTCGGCGCCCTTCCTAAAGCGCTCGCCAAGAGAGGCGTAGATGTCACCGTCGTATTGCCTAAATACGGGGAGATCCCAAGCGCGATAACGGACCGGGCCGTTACGGCGGCGGTCATGGAAGTTCAGCTCGGATGGCGCCGGCAATATTGCGGCGTTCAGGAAGTAACCGTCGACGGCGTCCGGTTTCTGCTGATCGACAATGAGTTTTATTTCAAAAGAGGTTACTTGTACGGGTACGGGGACGAAGCCGAGCGGTTCGCTTTCTTTAGCTTTGCGGTGCTCGAGATGCTGGACAAGCTGGACCTTATGCCTGATATCATTCATTGCCATGATTGGCAAACCGGCTTAATTCCTTTTCTGTTGCGAACGCGATACGCGAATCGCCCGGGATATCGGGAAATACGCACGGTGTTCACCATTCATAACCTGCAATATCAGGGCGTTTATTCCCGCGAACTGCTTCAGGATTTGCTTGCGACCGGAGATGATTCGTTTACGGAGGACAGCCTTGAATTTTACGGAGCGGGAAGCTGCATGAAGGCGGGGCTTCGGTTTGCGGACAAGCTGTCTACGGTTAGCAACACCTATGCCCATGAAATACAGACCGAAGCCTACGGCGAGAAGCTGGACGGCGTCATCAGGCAACGCGCGAACGACTTATGGGGCATTATCAACGGAATCGATACCGAAGTGTACGATCCGATGAACGATCCTCATTTGGTTGTGCCGTACCGGAATTCCCAGGCTAAGAAGCGGCAGAACAAAACCGCGCTGCAGCAGGAACTAGGACTGCCGATCGATGAAAAAGTTCCGATGATCGGCATCGTTTCCAGACTTACGGCACAGAAAGGCTTCGACCTGATCGGTGAGGCTTTGCCCGCCTTGATGAAGGAGAGCCTTCAGCTCGTTATTCTCGGCTCGGGCGATCCGGGAATTGAAGCGATGCTGCGGGAGACGTTGTTGCGCAACCGCGACAAGATGGCGCTATGGTTCGGCTTTAACGAAGGTTTAGCCCGCAGGGTCTACGCGGCTTCGGATATGTATCTGATGCCGTCGCGGTTCGAACCTTGCGGCTTAAGCCAGTTGATCGCTCTTCGCTATCGCTCCGTTCCGATCGTTCGGGAAACGGGTGGACTGCGCGACACCGTGGAATCGTATAACGAATATACCGGAGAAGGGAACGGATTTACATTCGGCCCCGCAACGGTGCACGATTTGTTGTTTACGTTGAAGCGTGCTTTATCCTTCTACGGCAGGGAAGAACATTGGGACAAAATCGTGGCTAACGGTGCCAAGAAGGATTACGGCTGGGAATCTTCCGCCCGGCTATATTACAAACTATATCGTGAACTCGTCAGCTAAGAAGGAGTGGGATAGTCATGGCTAGACATCTGGTCATCGGTAATGGGAAAATGCTCGTCAATTTGGACAGCAACTGCTTTATTCGCGATGTTTATTTTCCGTATGTGGGGCAATTAAATCACGTTGGCGGCAGTTTATGCCGATTCGGCGTATGGTGCGACGGTACGTTCGCGTGGTTGGACGATCCGGAGTGGATCATCGAGCTTGGTTATATCGAGGATTCGCTCGTTACGAACGTAATCGCTCGCCATCATCGATTAGGGCTTGAACTGCAGCTTAATGACGGCATCCATCAACGGGAATGCATCTATATGAAACGCGTCGTTGTCCGTAATTTAGGCGATACCGAGAAGGACGTCCGGGTGTTTTTCCACCATGATCTGATGATCGACGGCAATGAGGTAGGGGATACGGCGGCCTTTTACCCCGGTAATCGGACATTGTTCCACTACAAACGCTCCTCCTACTTCATGTTTAACGGCAGATCCGAAAAAGGCGGAATCTATCAGTTCTCGACGGGCATCAAGCGATTTCAATCCGCGGAAGGTACTTGGCGCGATGCCGAGGACGGGGAGTTAATGGGCAATTCGATTTCCCAAGGTTCGGTAGACAGCACGATCAGCTTTCGTACGATCGTGCCGCCAGGCAACGATAGAACGATCTATTACTGGATGTCCGTCGGCTCCGATATGGAAGAAGTGAAGCGGCTGGATCAATACGTGCAGGAAAGCCATCCGGAGAAGCTGTTAAGCCGAATCGTAATCTATTGGAACCATTGGCTGTCAAGGGTAGGTGACCGGTTCGGCGATTTGCCGGCCAACGTTGTTCATCAATTCAAGCACAGCCTGCTCATCGTAAGAACGCAGATCGATGAGCGCGGCGCTATTTTAGCGGCGAATGACACGGATATTTTGCAATACAATCGGGACCATTACAGCTATATGTGGCCTAGGGATGGAGCGCTTATCGCCGACGCGATGTCGCTTGCCGGCTATCATGGTACGATCGCGCCGTTCTTCCACTTCTGCGGACGGAATTTGTCTCCCGAAGGATACTTGCACCATAAATACAACCCGGACGGAACGGTAGGTTCCAGTTGGCACCCTTATGTCGTACAAGGCGTTCCGCGTCTGCCTATCCAAGAAGACGAAACGGCGCTTGTGCTTTACGCGCTCTGGAAAGACTATGCCCGCCATGGCGAAATCGAGCTTCCGCAGGCGTTGTACAGCACCTTGATTCGGAAAGCCTCGGCATTCTTGTGCGAATACATGGAGCCGGATTTAGGCTTGCCGAAACCAAGCTATGATTTATGGGAAGAGCGTTACGGTATATGGACTTACACGGTTGCTTCCGTTTACGGAGGGCTAATGGCTGCGGCCTATTTCGCCGATTTGTTCGGGGATTATGACCGCAGCGACCAGTACCGCGTCGTAGCCGAGCAAATCAAACAGGGGATTGTAACGCATTTGTGGGATGAAGAAGCAGGGCGTTATGCCCGAGGCGTCGTATATCAAGACGGCAAATGGGTTAAAGACATGACGGTGGAGAGCAGCTTGTTCGGTTTGTTCGAATTCGGCGTGTTTCCGGCAGAAGAGGATCGGGTTGCGCGTACGATGATGGCCATATCCGAGAAGCTTCGCATTCATACGGAAGTCGGGGGTATTGCGCGGTATACGAACGATTATTATTTCCGCCAATCCGATGACATCGACAAGGTGCCCGGAAACCCTTGGATCATTTGCACGCTGTGGGTAGCGAATTTTCAAATCGAAACCGCCAAAACGATAGAAGATTTGGCCGAGCCGAGAAAAACGCTTGATAAAGTAACAACGTTCGCCCTTGCCGGAGGCAATTTGCCCGAGCAAGTTCATCCGGAAACCGGCGAACCGTTATCGGTTGCCCCGTTAACTTGGTCTCACGCGACATATGTGTCAACGGTTTGCAAATACGTGCGCAAACAAGATCAATTTATTTCGTCTGCTTCTTCGAATAACAAGGAACAAAGTATTTCGTGGTAGTACTAAACCATGCGACTTATGATGAGGGTGTCTCTGGAGTCTAATTGACTTCTAGAGACGTCCTTCTTTTTTTATTTCGGTAGTAAAAATGAGAGATTGTTGCAACTTTTTCTTGTTTGATACAGTATGTATAGCAGGGGGATTATTCCATGTATAAAGGGGGAGACTGTCTCCGTGGCCAAGCCGGAAGTTACGAAATTTAACCATACTATCATCGATCCTATCTTTTATATGCTGACAGCCACATCGATATTGTGCGCGCTGCTCATCGTTGTCCGGTCGTTTCAAGTCGATTACGTGCGGTTCCAATTTCTTCTTTGGAATCTGTTCCTCGCATGGCTGCCTTTGATCGTTTCGATATCGGCACTTTGGCTAACCCGTATCGTCAAAGGGGGAACTTTAGCGATCGGTCTCACGTTGTTCGGGATTGCCTGGCTGCTCCTTTACCCGAACGCGCCCTATCTCACGACCGACTTTATTCATCTCATCTATAATCCGGGTTTCCAAGTATACAATCCGGAAGGGCTGCTCCTGTGGTACGATTTGGTGCTTTTTTTCCTGTTCTCGTGGTGCGGGCTGTTGTTGGGTTTTCTCTCGATGAGACACTTTCACTCGATCGTAAGTCATTATATAAACGGATGGTCGGGCTGGGTGTTCGTTCTCATCGTATCCTTCCTTGGAGGATTCGGCGTATATTTGGGGCGGGTTGTCCGGCTGAATAGTTGGGATGTGTTGAGTCCCTTCCGATTAATCGAAGGGGTTATAGAAGGGATAAACGCGAAGTCGGCGATCTTCACGATGCTGTTCGGAATGTTGATATTAATCATCTACTGCTCTCTCTATCTCTTAGGTCAAAATAAGGCCCGTAAAGCTAGGTCGCTGTAACGATCTTAAGTATGGTCAAGCCCGTGTTGGGGCTGGCGTATTCTTGTTCCAGCCAATGAATTGTCCGGCCGGGACTTGTGGATCATAAAGTTGATCGCTTAAAATAGAAATTAGGGGAAGCTCCTTGCATGTGCCGGCCTGGCGCAGTAAGGAGTTTTCTATTTAGAATGACGAGGGTGCTAAAATATTCCATGCAGTGATTGGGGATTATGGAACCATGTTTAATTACTTGCCGTATGAGATAATAGCTTAGAGAGGAGTGGATAGGTATGAGTTTCTTTAAGAAATTTACGGAAACCGTCAGCAAAGGCGTTAGTACGGCGACTGAAAAAGCACAACAAACGGTGGAAATAACAAGGTTAAACGCCCAAATATCCGGTAAGCGCAAAGAAATAGACAAATTGTTCGCGAATATAGGGGCATCCGTATATGAGGCTTATTTGGCGCATGATTTGTCCAGGGCCGAATCGAAGGTCATTCCGGGCTGCGAGGAGATAACGGCTATTCGAGGCGAGATTGCCGCTCTGGACGACCGAATCAAGACGATCCGCAATGAGAAGGAATGCGTATGCGGTAAAAGGGTGCCTTACGATACCCGTTTCTGCCCGTCGTGCGGACATCCGTTCCCTGAACCGGAGCCGGAAGCCGTTGAGGAATCTCCGATTCAAGCGGATCCTTATGTCCCCGTCGATCCAGATAGCGAACCGGAAATTGAAACCTTTGGAGGAGCGGGGGATCTAGACTCGCTGGAAACAAAAGCACCTCCAACGCCGCCTGTAGACCAGCGTCAGATTTGCGGCAGCTGCGGCACGCCGCTATACGCTGACAGCCATTTCTGCCCGACTTGCGGTCAATCAACTCGATAAGTTAAGCCAGGGGGAGTCTTTCGGACTCCCTCTTTTCTTTGCTGCAGCATCAACAAGTAACGTTAAACCTCCTCTCCCCGAACCCTTCTCTGAGCAGCTGCAGCTTCAAAAAAGTAATTTTAAACCTCCCCTCGTTCACCGCCGCGACAGGAGTTGCTCTAAAAATTCGATTAATTCCTGTGCGGTAGGGGTCTACGACGGGAGTTGCTCTAATAATTCGATTAATTCCTGTGCAGCAGGGATCAACGACGGGAGTTGTTCTAAAAATTCGATTAATTCCTGTGCTGCAGGGGTCAACGACAGGAGTTGTTCTAATAATTCGATTAATTCCTGTGTAGCAGGGGTCAACGACGGGAGTTGTTCTAAAAATTCGATTAATTCCTGTGCAACAGGGGTCAACGACGGGAGTTGTTCTAAAAATTCGATTAATTCCTGTGCAGCATGGGTCAACGACAGGAGTTGCTCTAATAATTCGATTAATTCCTGTGCGGCATAGGTCAGCTCCAGCTTCAAAAGTAACTCTAAACCTCCTCAAACTCGCGTCCGAGCGGTTGTATCTTCAAAAGTAATTCTAAACTTCCTTTCGTCTACCTCCAAATCCCTTATTTTTTAGACGGAGTAACAAATGTCAAGAATTGCCTACTTGCCGCGGTTTCAGAGTGGGCAATCGCACGGATTCGCATTGAACAAGCCAATTATTGACCTTATGTCATGCATGATCGTTCGCTCGGCCGAAACCGCGGTCCGAAAAGTGGTCTGTTTTTATATACGTCACAATTTCACACACCTATTTTGTGACTAAAACTAACATTAAATTGGAACGGGATTCAAATTTGTGTATATAAACCATAAACATTGTTCCATTATCATTGATAATCTCTAAAGACTTTTTCAATTTAGTGTTATAATATATTACACATGGAGAACAATGCGAATTTATAACTATCAAATGTCACTTTATATAACGTAACTTTAGAGCTCAAGGGAGGGAATGTTCATGAAGGAACCATTTCTGAGCGTATCGGACTTAACTAAAGTGTTCGGAAAACTCGCGGTAAACGACGGAGTGACGTTGCAAGCTTAAGGAAGGCGAAATTCATGCGGTGTTAGTCGAGAACGGAGCCGATAAAAGCACCTTGACGAAAATGTTGTACGGAGTATTTCAGTCGGATGGCGGAGAAATCGCGATCGAGGGCAGAGCGATTAGGCTAATGAGTCCGGTGAAGGCCCGCGGACACGGCGTCCGTTCTTGAAGGAATTCCTATATCCTAATCAGGACTCAGAAGAAGGAGGCGGTCATATGGCCATGATGCCGCGTAAAGAAAAAGCGCCCGGAAGCCAGTCGGAGGAAGTCGTATTTACAGTTAAAGAACTACTCGCCATTCCGTTGCTAAAGGAAGCGCGGTTGCTAGCAGGAGAGAAAGGCATTCATAAAGCCATAACTCGGGTTAACGTAATGGAGGTGCCCGATGTCATCTCTTGGGTCAGGCCCGGAGAATTCCTGATGACGACGGGATATCCTTTCCGGGACGAGCCCGAACTGCTTCGGCAATTGGTTCCGGAGCTCGTGAAGAGAGGCGTTGCCGCCCTCGGTATCAAGACTAAACCAAACTTTGACAAACTCTCGCCCGAGGTCGTGGAGGAAGCGCAAAAGCATGGATTGCCGCTGCTCGAGCTGCCGGGCGATACCGTGTTTTCCGACCTGGTCAGGATCGCTATGGAGCGGGTGCTGGCGCAGGAAACATCCCAACTGGCCGACTTGCAAAATCGCATACAGAGCATGACCCGCCTGCTTCTGGAAGGAAGCGGTCTTTACGCGTTCTTGGACGCTATGGAGGATATGCTGGATAATCCCGTTGCGGTTGTCAGGGAGAACGACAAGCCGTGGTTATCCAAGAGCCTAAGAAGCGCGGAGCCCACGGAAGTTTGGCCGCTCATGCAATCGCTCACGTTCCGGCAAGTCGGACGCGGTTCGAGCAACGGATTTATGCTGCTGCAAAACGCATACCGGATTTACGTTAACTCGATTCCCACGAGAAAGATGAAGCAGGCTTGTTTGGTGCTGATCGAGCGTACCCGGGATATCCATCCGCTCGATGCGTTAAGCGTAGACCGGTTGTCCTCGTTAGCCGGCTTGGAACTGGCGAACGTCGAGGCCGTTCGCGAGGTCGAAGGCAAATACTTGGACCAATTCATTCAGGATTGGCTCTCCGGCAAAATCGTTTCGGAAGCCGATTGGAAACTTAGAGCCGACGTATGCGGCTGTACGATACCGGAAGGAACGCCAATGTGCGCCATTTTGGTGGGATGGCGCGCACCGGAACCCGCGGAGAAGCTCAGGGAAATTGCCCGCAGGCTTCGTTCCGAGAGGCTGCGAACCGTGGAGGGTTTGCTTGCTGCTCCGATCGGAGACGACTTAGCTCTGGTGCTTCCGATCGGAAACTTGGCGTTTTCGGATCTTGATCGCGAAGAGGCGACAGCGCAATTGACTAACAAGCTGCTCGCGGAGCTGCGAGCCCTGTTGGGAGATCGGGACTTGAAACTATACGCCGGACGAGTAGTCGAACGATCGGACGGGTTGCAAGGGAGCTGGGCACAAGCGAAGCGGGCACGGCAGGTGGCGGAAGTATGCGGATTGCCGGGAGAAATCGTTGCTTACGATAGGCTAGGCGTATATTCCTTGCTCTATCTGATCCCGTCCGGGGAGGAAAGGGAACAGTTTCTAAGCCGTTTCGCGGCCCCGCTCCAACAAGCAGACCGTAAAGGTGGAGGAAGGCTCGTAGAGACGTTGGAGATGTTCTTCCGCTGCAACGGCAATATTAAGCTGACATCCGAGAAGCTGTACGCACATTATAATACGATCGTCTATCGGCTGGAGAAAGCCCAATCTATCCTCGGCGTTTCTTTAGACGATCCGGAAGATCGTCTGCAGCTTCACTTGGCGTTAAAGCTCGGCCAGATTACTCCGGGAATACCCGGCTAATCTCTTTACAAACGTAAAACCCCGTCCGGCGGACGGGGTTTTACGTTGTACTGGGAGTAATGAATTAAAAATTAGTAGCCTGCGCGAAGGATGATGACAAGCAGGATGAAAAGAACAAGAGCGAATGCAGCTGCTGCCATTCCTCCACCATACCCGCCACAACTTCCAACCGCGGCACCTCCAACTGGATAACCCATAGCGAAAACCTCCTGTGTGCGTTGTTTGTGATGGCGAATCACAGTGTCAGCATATGGCGGGGGGCATGGGGAATCCTGTACGTTTGTACCGGGTAGACAGATAATCCCTATTTTTTCAGCGAATGTACCGGTTATTGAAATGACGGATATTGATAATCCTCGATTCGGCTAACAATGGACCGCCGCAGCCAACGCGAAGGAGCGAAGAAGAGTCGACGCCAATCGTTTCCAACGAGCCTACTTGGATATTGGGCAAGGAAGAACAACTGTGGAAAGCCACGGCTACGCATGGCTGCAAGGTTAGTCTAGGAAGATAGAAGATCGGATATGAGGCAAATCGGTACTCATCACCCTCGAAGTCAGGTATTGCTCTTTGCACGGCTAATACTCTAGAGGTGAGGGTTGAGTTCTTATTATCCCCAAGTTGAACGATGCCGGATGAGCTGATCGTATTCACGAATAATCTGCCTAACGTTGTGTTCCTGCATTGCAAACTCATCAAGCTTCCTCCTCGGAGAGCGCGGGAAGCGGTGCCAAGGGTCCTACGATCACGGACTCCGGCGGTGTATCGAAATAGGAGTAAAGTGTAAGGGATTCCGTGTCCCCCAGCAACAAGGAAGAGGAACCGGAAATCCCGATGAGTCTGATGGAACCGACGCTTACGGGTCCGTTGGTTACGTTAAGATTTAAGCAATTCGTCATGGTGATCCGCTCCTTTCTGCAGATTCTGCTGCCGCTGTTTGCTTAAATAGGCGGAGAAAGCTCCCTGAATATCCCTAAGCGTCTTTTCTTTGATGGAATCTTTCCACCGTTGCTTCTCTTCATCCGTTCCTTTGAACGGGTAAGGAGATGTTCTCGCGTAATAATGTACGCGTTCGTCTAATTGTTTCCGAACATCGTCGCTTATTCGAGAACGATGATTATCATCTAGCGTAATTCCGAATTGTTGTTCCATTGCGATCAGAGCGTTAGTCGCATTATCTTTCATATAGTTGCTCATTTCATTTTGCAAGCCGCGAATGAGAGGGGCGAGATCATCCGTTTGGTCCGAATCGACTTTCCAGCAGGCAGGGTCGGGTGCTTCGAAAGATTCGATATCCGGCATACCCTGAGGCGATGATAATCCGACGTTTAGCGTGCCTTCCAGTCTGTTGACCTTTAATTGATCGAAGTGGTATTCGATATGAAGGGGCGGCTTATTCTTAATGTCATCCAATTGTTTCTGCATATTTGCCAGTTGTTGCGTCATTTGCGTCAATTTTAACTCGGATTGATAGAGCCGCTGAATCCACTGATTCCAATCAGGAGCAATGGGAGCTGCGGCTGCAGGCATCCCGTTCCATAAATAAGGTTGCTGCATCGGAGTTTCCCCTTTCACGTTGGATTTGGAAGCGGAACGAGCGAAAGGGCCGTAGTGGCTTCTCCTAGCTGTGGAGCCGGCCCCGTGTACCCCCCCGTATTATAGAGCTGGGATAGCGATTGGATACTGCCGGCACTACCGATTTGCAGAACGGATGAATTGGTTACAGCGTCGACACGGAGTTGGCCGATGGTTATGGTCTGATATATGTTCCATTTCATCAGATGACCCCCGAGTTGCCAATTTTATTTTCAGAAGAGTCCTGGACATCCGGATCATTCGTGTTCGTCGCGCTGATTGCGTTGTTGCTCCTCGATAAATCGCCCGTTAAGAAGGAACCGGAGCCGGCATATGTTTTGTTAGTGCTCGACGGAGAAACTTGTATAGCATCCCCGAATTGGACGACGCCGCTGCTGCCGACGCTAAGGATTTTGACATTGCCGACGATGCATGGCATGGGCATAACGACTCCTTCGCTGTGGGGTCATTCAACAGTGTATGAAGGCAAATACCCAGAGGTTCATCTTTCATTGATTGAACAATCGCATACGCACAGGCGGGACTGCCCAGACATATGTTGAAGAAAAGAATTCTGCAGTATTACTTACGCAGACAGTTGCCTCAGGAGGGATAAAGTAATGAGTTCCTTTTTCGATAGCGGACCGCTTCCGGATTGGAAAGATATTCAGCGTTGGCTGGGTAAAGATATTCCTTGGAACCTGGCCGAGCGCTGGGATCAGGCGGGCGATTCCAATTGGCTGAACCAATATGTCAAGGATATGATGACGAAATCAAGGCAGGAAACGCCTTTCCGCCAAACTCAAACTCAAGACAATATGAAAATTGACGCTATAAAGGATAATAACTATGTCAACGTGACCATCAGACTTGATCCTGAGATGGACCTTCGCCATCTGCAGCTATTCGCGACTTCGGAACGGCTTAAGATAACGGGACTATCCGGCGATAGGAAACGCGCGATTCGGTTTCCATGCCCGGTATATGCTCGCTCCGGCAAAGCCGTTATGAAAAAAGACCGTTTGCTCATCCGCTTCAAACGCAGGCCGCTGGAAAAGTCCGAATACGAATTGTTTATCCAATCGTAAATCGGTATAATGCTAGAGGAAGCTACGAGTCGGCATATGATAAAGAGTCGCAAAGTTTTAAGGGGGCAATTGTCGTGGATTTAGTTGACGTATCCGATGTATCACCTGCGCTTTTCATCACGGGCATTATTTTCATCATGTTGATCGGTTCATTCTTAAGCCTTGGAGTATTGCGGTTTTTCCAATTAAAGAAACGTCAAGGCGGCGTGTTCCTGGGACTTTCCGGATTGACGCTCATCGTCCTTATTCTCGTAATCAACAAGTGGTTTTCATAGCAATGGGATAAGCCTCATGCAGGAGGGTCTAATGCGTATCATGCGAAGAACGTTGCAGGGTCCGATCCTTTTCTATCGAAAGTTCATCTCGCCCTTAACGCCGCCTTCGTGCCGCTTCCTTCCGACATGCTCGGCTTATGCGGTAGAGGCGATAGAAGTTCACGGGGCAGCCAAAGGTTCATATTTGGCATTTCGCAGAATATGCAGGTGCCATCCTTTTCACCGCGGGGGTTACGATCCCGTTCCGCCCCTGAAGGTAAGGAAATAAGGCGCAAGCGCGCTTCGGCTTGACATCGGTGAAGCAAGTCGGCGGTATTGGCTAAATAACAACTCTCATCCCATACGGACGAGAGTTGTTTTTGTTTTTAATGCACTTTACCAAGCTAGGCACGTCCTTTTCCTAGCAGAGCCATCCGCCACTCGCTGATTTTGTTCAGGAAAACGCGCTAACCCTTAGTGCTTCTTTTTTTTTGGAAAGAGTCCGTTGACAGTGAATTTTATGTGTGATATCATCTCATCATACAAGTTTATGAAAGCGCTTATTATAATTGCGGCTTAACAATTGATAGGAGGATTCTCACCCATGAACCGCATCCGATCCGCGTTCCGACGATTCTGGCCCTTATATTTGCTGATGATACCTATCATCTCTTACTATGCCGTTTACCGCTTTTATCCGATGTTTCTGCAAGCCGTGCTGGCATTCAAAAAATATCGGTTGGCGGATGGGGTATGGGGCAGTCCGTGGGTCGGCTGGCACAATTTCGCAGAGCTGTTCTCCAAAGCCGATTTTGTTCACGTATTGGGTAATACAGTAGTCATTAGCTTGCTACGGCTGTTATTCGGTTTCTTTCCGCCGATCATATTGGCGATTTTCCTGTTCGATATCCATTCGAAGGTGTTCCGCCGATTTACACAGACGATTATGTACATTCCCCACTTTTTTTCCTGGGTAATCATCTACGCCATCACTTTCGCCGTTTTCTCAGAATCCGGCATCGTCAACCAAATGCTTAAGCTTATGAATTCGGATACTGTCAGCTTCCTCGTCTCCCCGGAGTGGTTCCGGCCGATTCTTGTAGGAACTGCCATCTGGAAAGAGATCGGTTGGGGGACGATCATTTACCTCGCGGCACTCTCGTCGCTGGACCCGGCACAATTTGAAGCTGCCAAGCTGGATGGGGCGGGGCCGGTTCGCCGGATTATCCATGTGACATTACCGGGCATCGCACCGGTCGTCGTGTTTCTGTTCACCCTTCAAATCGGCGGCATTCTCTATGCCGGCGGGGAACAGGTGCTGCTTTACTACAATCCTGCAACCTATGGGGTTGGGGACATCATCGACACGTGGATTTACCGGCAGGGGCTCGGACAGCTCCAGTACAGTATTGCCGTTGCGATGTCGTTGTTCCAATCGCTGTTTGGTCTCTTGCTCGTGCTAACGGCCAACGCGATATCCAAAAAACGCGCCGGTATCGGCCTTTGGTAAAGGGGTGAGGGCAATTCGCAACAAGGAAAGAGTGTATCAGGGATTCGCTTACACGGTACTTACTGTCGTCACGCTCGCTTCTCTCATTCCGCTGATTTATGTAGTGTCCATGTCGTTGGTCAACGAGAAGGAGTGGATTGAGCGAGGGGGGTTCATTCTACTGCCACACTCGCCTACGCTGCTGGCCTATGAACGTTTATTTAAAGGCGATATTTTCCCGCACGCGCTAATAGTTAGCGTCATTAGGACAATTCTGGGAACGGCGCTTATGCTGACGATGACTACGATCGCCGGGTACATCGTTTCCAGACGGGCGCTCCCGGGCCGCAGGGCGATGCTGTTCGCGGTTCTGATTACGGTTTTGTTTAACGGAGGTTTGATCCCGACCTATCTGGTCGTAAGGGACACCCACCTGCTTGATTCGATTTGGGCGCTCGTCATCCCGGGGCTGATCGATAGCTGGAGCGTTCTCGTCATCAAGCAATTTTTCGAGAATATCCCGTCCGAATTGGAGGAGTCGGCACAGATGGACGGCGCCGGCGAGATCGTCCTCATGATTCGGCTGATGCTGCCTATGAGCAAGCCGGTTATCGCGGCGATCGGATTGTTCACGGCCGTATTCCATTGGAACAGCTGGTTCGACGCGCTCATTTACATCAAGGATCCTCACTTGCAGCCGCTGCAGCTGATCATGCGCAACATGTTCGCCAACGTCAATATCGGATCGCAAATGAACCCGTCGTCGGTATTGAACCCGACCCAACGGGTGTCGATGGAGTCGCTCAAAATGGCGGTTGCGGTCGTGGGTACGATCCCGATTCTCTGTGTATATCCGTTTATCCAAAAACATTTTACCAAAGGAATGTTTTTAGGAGCGGTAAAAGGATAATACAAACCATTACAAAAGGGAGGCATCAGAAATGAAAAGGAAAGTCGCAACAATGTTATTAACGGTCACAATGCTGGCGGGCCTGCTATTATCGGCATGCAGCAAAAACGAGGATCCGTCGCCGGCGGCCTCAAGCAGCTCAAGCGCGCCTTCTTCGGCAGCATCCAGCGAGTCGGCCAGCCCGTCCGCGGATCCGAACGCCCAGAAAGTATCGATCGAGCTGATGGAGAACGGCTGGGCGAATATCCCGCTTTCCGGGGACGATCCGTTCAAGAAGTGGATCGACGAGACGTTTAACGTCGATTTCAAGCTAACGTCGGTACCGGACGCGGACCTCGAATCCAAGCTGCTCGTCGAGTTTGCATCGGGAGACGGACCGGACATCATTTTCGCTTATAACAAAAACGTCATCAAAAAGCTGAATGAGCAAGGCATGCTGCTCGAGGATCTGACGCCGTATCTCGATAAAGTGCCGACGTTGGCCAAGAGTTACAGCGACCAAGCCAAAGCGTTCGCCTCGTCTGATGGCAAAATGATCGGCTTACCAACTCTGCCCGATCCCGGCACTCAGACGTGGATGATCCGCAAAGACTGGCTCGACGCCCTCAGCCTGCAAATGCCGACTAACGATCAAGAATTGCTGGACGTATTGCGTAAATTCACCAACGGCGACCCAGACAAAAATGGCAAAAAAGATACGTACGGCATCAGCTCGGCCGGCGGTGGCGGCGGACTTGGCGAAATTTTGTTCCTGGAATCCATGTACGGCCAGGTCGGTTTCCATGTGGAGAACGGAAAGGTCGTCCATTCGATCACGAACGGCACGCATAAGAAGTTCCTCGACTTCCTCCGCACCGCGCAGAAGGAGAAGCTGATCGATCCCGACTGGCTCACGCAAGGCTGGGAGCAGCGCAAAGCGCAGTTGTTCGCAGGCAAAATCGGCTCTGTCTATTATCCGGGCGTAATCGTGCAGGAAAGCGAAGGCGCGACCGGTGCGACCGGAGCGACCGTAGGCTGGTGGGACGTGATGGGCGTGCCTAAAGGCTCGCCGGAAGGCGGCAAGGATATCCCGTCGCAAATCGCGAGAGGCATGATCGCTATTTCCAAGAAGGCCGCCGAGGATCCGGTCAAGCTGGATCGCATCTTTCAAATTATTGAGAACTCGACGTTCCCGAACGACGGTTATTGGAAAATGCGCTGGGGCAAGGACGTTCTGCCTAATCGCGAGTTGAAGGACGTGGAAGGCGGTGCCAAGTACGTCAACCAAACCAAGGAAGGCGTACGGCTCGACAATCCGGGCGTCGACGACTACGGCACGTGGATCGGCACGCGCTCCGACATGGTGCTGGAAGGCAACAACCCCGATCCGGGAAAGACGGAGTTGAAGCAGCAAGAGCTCGACTCCAAGGCGTCCAAAGTAGAGCGGTATCCGGTCTACGAAGGACTGATCAACTTCGATCCGCAGGCCGCCGCCGACACTTGGAAACTTCAGGTCGAATTCGATACGAAATACGTGCTCGGCAAAACAGATGATTACGATGCGTTCGCCAAGAACTGGCTTAACGGCGGAGGCCAGGTGTTGCTTGACAACGCGACTGAGCAGCTGTCGGCCATGGGTTTATTGAAGTAACGTCTACCGAAGTAAGGTCATCTGAATAATCCGGTTGCAGCATCCGGAACGATCCTCCCTCATTGTCCTTAATTGGCAAGCGAGGGAGGTTTTTTTAACGGCAATCCGAAAGAAGTCCTCTTCCTCTGTAGGGAGGGGATGAATTTCGGTTAGGCAAAGCCTAAATGCATTTGTCTATTTGCCTGAATCGTCATCAGAATCGATCGCTTGTCACATTTTCTAAAGTTGGAATAGTGGATGTTTTTGGTGTATAATGGGAATATACGTTCCCATTATGGCGGTGAGCCTTTGTGCAAATAACCTTTCAGTTTCGCCTCTATCCGACCCCCGAACAGGAACAACAAATGAATCGAACGTTGGATTTGTGCCGGGAGCTCTACAATAAGGCCAAGGAACAACGTGAGACCGCCTACAACCAAGAAGGTAAAACCATCACTTATGCCATGCAGCAGAACGGCTTGCCTGCCTTCAAGAAGGAATTTCCAGCCTACAAGGAAGTCCATTCGCAAGTGCTGCAGGATTGCCTGCAACGTTTGGATGATGCTTATCAGCGTTTCTTCCGCGGTGAAGCAGGATACCCCCATTACAAGTCGGCAGATCGATACGTCTCCTTTACCTACCCGCAGCCCGGTGCGGTACAAAAGACATTTGCCAAAGAGGGAACCGTCTATCTTCCAAAAATCGGCGTTGTCAAAATGAATGTCCACCGTCCCTTCGACCGGGTGAGCGTGACGCAAATCAATGTGAAACGATATGGGGACCGGTGGATGATCAACATCAGCGTGAAAGTGCCGGATACGGAAGCCATGCAAGCGGTGGAATCCGCCGTCGGCATAGACGTAGGGCTGAACGCGTTTGCGGCGCTGTCCGATGAAACAAAGGTGGACAACCCGCGGTATTTGCGCAAAGCGGAGAAGCGGCTGAGGCGCGCACAGCGGCGGCTTTCCCGCAAACAGCGAGGTTCCCGCAACCGGCAGAAGGCCAAACGAAAGGTTGCCAAAACCCACCAAAAAGTCGCACGGCAGCGAAAAGATTTTCTGCACAAACAATCGTACCACATCGTCCAGGGCCATGATCTGATCGTGGTGGAGCAGTTGAAAGTCAAGAACATGGTACGCAACCGCCGCCTGGCCAAAAGCATCTCCGATGCCGGATGGAGAAAGTTTATCACATACCTATCTTATAAAGCCGAAAGACATGGAAAGCGATTCGTTCAAGTGCCCGCCCACGGCACATCGCAGACCTGTCTATGCGGCGCGGACGTTCCGAAAACGTTGGCAGTTCGAGTTCATGAATGTAAAAGATGCGGGCTTATTCAAGACAGAGACGTCGTCTCGGCCAAGATCATCTTGCAGCGCGCCTTGAAAATATCGGCTTGATGGGCCGAACACCGTAGGGAGGGTTTGCCCCGAACGGGATGCGAGCAGCATCGAACGCTTGTGGAGATCATGTAAGACCTTTCTCCCGGGAAAGGCAGAGATCGTCGAACCAAGAAGCCTCCGCCTCTATAGGCGGTGGGAGCATTCACTGCCGCAACGATCAGCCGTATTGAAATGACGCCGAATCCCTGGGGAGGTCAAGCATTCCCGGACAGCTTTCATATTCAATTTACGACGGACAGCGGGACGACCTGGAAGGATATCCCTGGGCTATACTATCGTAACATGCCGTTTTGGGAGCTCGATCCTTCGTTTGTTGCCGATTTCGAACCCGTTTATGCCAACGGAATCAAGGTGGTCGCGACAAGCTCAATTTGGACGACGTCGGAAACTAGTCGGCGAGTACGTCGTACGGCGTACGCATTGTCAAGTCTTCCGGCACGACGACGACAACCATGTCGACAGACGCGCAAGGCGTTCTGAATTGGAGCTCGAACGTCGGAACCGACTCGACGGTGCTAATCATCACTCCTTAGAAGAGGCCTGACAAAGAAAGCCTCCAATCCCGCAAACGCAGCGGGGTTGGAGGCTTTTGTCGCCATAGGGAGTGTCTTAACGCGCGAAATCCTCGTGTGCGTAACGGTAAGTTTCAGGCTGCTGAATATCATTGATGGCGAAAGCTCCGTCTGGCCGGTACTCGAACTGTGTTTCCTCGGTGCCGTAAGAGGCGGATTTGCGCCGTTCTATGCATGCGAGCAGCAACTGTTGCTTCAAGCGGATGTACGCCTCGTTATGAGGTCCGTACTTTGCTTCGAGATCGGCGGGGCGAAACTCGTAGTAGACCGTTCGCCGCAGCGCGTTGCCGTCTCCGGCGGGCGATCCGTGCAACACCATAATATCATGGAAAATAACGTCGCCCGGATTCATCGGAACTGGTATCGCGTCCGAAGTATCGAAGCCTTCGCGGGAATACCGTTCTTTCGCCCGTTCAGTCGACCATAGGTTGCTGCCGGGGATGACCCAAAGGCAATTGGACAAATCAGCTTCGTCCAAATAGAAGTCGACGTTGAAGATCGGCCTAGGATCGTACGATCCCTCAGGCTCGGGCCGGGTGCCGTCCCGATGCCATGGGACGATGATGCCTTCGTCGGGCATTTTGACGACCATCGAGTCCCAGGTCGGAATGAGCGCTGAACCTTGAAGCTTCTCCACGGAACGGAGAATGAACGGATGTCCCAACAGCCGTTTCATCGCATCCGACTTGTCGATGACATACTCGATGCGCTTCAGCACTTTGGCGCCGGTTTTACCGCCTTTGCCGTACATGAAATCGGCATCGCCTTCCACGCCGGCGGCGCCCTTCTCCAACAAAACCATCATTTCCTCCCGAATGAGCTGTAGTTCCTCTTCGCCGAGGGCGTTGCGGATAACCAAAAAACCGTTGTCGAGAAAAAATTGCGCCTGCTCCTCGCTGATGCACGATTGCTTGCGGGCATCTACTTCCAAAAGCTTCATCTGACACCTTCTCCTTTACAAAAAGAATATTATTCTTTATTCTGGTGATAAGATATCATATATCATACCAGATATCCATACTTAATTTTTGGGGAGGTTTTTCTAGTGGCACATTCTGCGATGCGGATATACGATTTATCCGTCGAGCTCGGGAGCTTTGCGCTGGGCATCGGTGAAACCCGGCCCCGGCTAGGCTGGAAGCTCAGGTCGGACTCGCGCGCGGAGAAACAGTCGGCGTACCATATCCTTGTCGCTTCATCATCCTTGCTTTTGGAAGAGAACTGCGGAGACCTGTGGGATTCCGGTGAAATATCCAGCGATCAGTCTGTTCATATCGTTTATGAAGGTGCACCTCTCTTATCAAGACAGCGCTGCTATTGGAAGTTAAAGGCGCGGGATTCGAAGGGCGCGGAGACGGTTTGGAGCGAAACCAGCCTGTGGACGATGGGATTGTTGAATGAAGAAGACTATTCGGCTCGGTTTATCGGACATCCGTCAAGTCCGGAGGAAGGCAATCCCGAAGCCGTCATGAGGCAGCCTTCCCCTTATTTGCGCACGGTTTTTGAGCTTGACAGCAAGCCCGAGATCGCCACGCTCTATGCGACGGCGCTTGGCTTGTATGAAGCGCGCCTAAACGGCAACCGGGTCGGATCTTTCGTGCTTGCGCCCGGGTGGACGGATTACCGCAAACGGGTTCACGTACAGGCATATGACGTGACTACACTGCTTACGGAAGGCGAGAACGCAATCGGGGCCATCATCGGTACGGGCTGGTATGCCGGACAAGTCGGCTGGTACGGACCGGGACAATACGGTACGAAACCTTGCGTGCTGCTTCAACTAGAAATGACATTCTCGGACGGTACGAAACGGTTGGTCGTTTCGGACGGAGGCTGGCGCGCTTCTTTCGGTCCGATATTATTTTCCGACATGCAGGACGGGGAGACATACGACGCACGGCTCAACATGCCGGGCTGGGACAAGCCGGGTTTCGACGATTCGAAATGGAGCCCGGCGCAGTCGCTGGATCTTCCGTATACGGGTCTAACGCCCGGCGTCGGTCCTGCCGTTGCCGTCATAGAGTCACTGCCTCCGTTGGCGAGTCAGGAACCGTCGCCCGGCTGTTATGTGTTCGATATGGGCCAGAACATGGTGGGTTGGGTTAGATTGCGGATGAACAATATTGCGGAAGGAACCCGTATTCGTCTTCGTTTTGCCGAGACGGTTCATTCCGACGGCACTTTGTATACCGATAATTTACGCAGCGCTAGGCAGACGGACGAATATATTGCCGAAGGCGCTCTGGAAGAGATTTTCGAACCCCGGTTCACGTTCCACGGTTTTCGGTACGTCGAGGTAACCGGTAATCCCGGATTGCCGGAGAGCTTTGAATTGACGGGTTGCGTCGTTCATTCCGAAATGCCGGAGACGGGAGCCTGGAACTGTTCTCATCCGGGAGTCAACCGGCTGCAAAGCAATATTCTATGGGGGCAAAAAGGTAATTTTCTGAGCGTTCCGACCGATTGTCCGCAGCGGAACGAGCGGATGGGGTGGACGGGAGACGCGCAAATCTTCGCAGGCACCGCTGCATATCGTATGAACGTCGCCTCGTTTTTCACGAAGTGGATGGACGACGTGGAGGATGCGTCATTTTCTAATGGGGCGTTTCCGGACGTGGCGCCGAATCCCCAACCGGCCTCGCTGAACGAAGGCAAGCCGGGGTGGGGAGACGCGGGCGTCATCGTTCCTTGGACTATGTTTCGGATGTACGGCGACAAGAGGATCATCGAAAAACATTATCAAGCTATGGCAGATTGGATCGCCTATTTGGAAGCGAATAGCGTAGGCGGTTTGCGTCCCGACATCGGTTATGGAGATTGGCTGTCTGTCAACGCGGAGACGCCGAAGGACGTCATGGCAACGGCCTACTTCGCTTATAGCGCCCGATTAATGGCGAGAATGGCCGCGATCATTGGGCGGCGGGATGATGCGGAGCGTTATGAAAAGTTGTTCGGAACGGTCAAGCAGGCGTTCTCGTTCGCTTACGTATCGGAGGACGGCCGCATCAAGGGGGATACGCAAGCCGTCTATACATTGGCGCTATACATGGAACTGCTTCCCGACCGTCTTCGCGCCGCTGCCGCAGCAAGGCTCGCGGAAGATATTGAGCGCCGCGGCGGACACTTGACGACTGGCTTTCTTGGCGTCGGATATTTGATGCCGGTGCTGTCCGGAATCGGTCGAACGGATTTGGCGTATCGTCTGCTGCTGCAAGAGAACTATCCGTCATGGTTGTATTCGGTCAGCCATGGCGCAACTACGATTTGGGAGCGGTGGGACGGCTGGACGGAGGAGAAGGGATTTCAGACGCCGGACATGAATTCGTTTAACCATTATTCACTCGGCTCCGTCGGCGAATGGCTATTCCGGCACGCGGCAGGCATTGACACGGACGATCAAGAAGTCGGCTTCAAGCAGATCGTCATCCGTCCGCGTATCGGCGAAGGACTCGATTTCGTCGAGGCCGCTTACGAATGTTCGTATGGGACGATTCGATCGGAATGGCGCGCGGAACCGGGTAAAATATCGCTGCGCGTGACCGTTCCCGTTAACGCTTCCGCCCGCATTCACATACCGATGAGGCCAGGGTACAGGCTTCTGGAAGGCGGCATTCCGGTTGAAGAAAGCTCAGACGTGGAATTGACGACCTTCGGGGAGGGAGAGGCGGTATGTCGGGTCGGTTCCGGCTCATTTGAATTCCATTCGGTTGCTGTCGAATGGCAGAACGCTAGCTGGGAAAAAGCCGATTGACCGCGCTTCCAAAAGATGATATCATCTCATCATACCAGTTTAGGAGGGTGTCAAAATGGCATTATTGAACCGGCCGTCGGGCGCGTATCCGGACGACGTACCTGACACCTTATTCCAGTCCGTGGACGAAGCGGCGGGTAGACTCAAGCTCCTGTTCGTCGTGGAGAAGGAGCTGCTGCGCTTGTCGGCGGGATATTTGCCCGCCGTCGAAGACTGGGAGCTGAAGAAGCGGCTGACCGTGCACGTTTGGCAGGACGCCCGGCGCGCCGATTTTATCCGCAAGCGTACGCTGGAGCTCCGTTTTCCGCGCAAGGATGTTGATGCGCGGACAGCAAGCCAGCGGGCAGTTATGAAGGCGGCTCAGGAACTGCTAGGCTGCCGCGGAGACGCAGAATTCGCGACAGGCGTGTACCTCGTCTGGAAGCGGGCTTGCCTGCAAGGCTACGAAACTTATCTATCGCTGACCGACCCTCTGCTCGACGAGCCGACGGCCGAGCCGCTTACTCGGTTCGTTTCCGATTTATCCGGACAAATCGCAGAAATCGAAGGACTGCTTCATCGTCTCTATCGGGACAAGCCGGATATGAATCCCTTGGCTGCCGGGTGGGAGCGTCATTGCGTCGCCGCTCTTCTGGAAGTCTCGGCACAAGCATCCGAAGATTTCGGTTCACGTCTTACCCGCCCCGGTCAGGGAGCGCAAGAGGATACGGTGGAAAACCGTAAGCCGTATTCGCCGCCGGCGGTGCCTGTGCGGGATTCCCGTTTCACGCCGACGTTCCATCACAACGCCGATCGGCGGATTTTGCCGGATGATCGGTTCGACGAGGCGCTGGAGAAGAAGCTGATCCAGGGCATCAGCCATGCGAACGAGATGTGGGCGGCTGAAGCGGTCGGGGCGGTCATGTGGGCTTGGGAAGATATGCCGTGGGATTTTTATACGGATGCGGCCCGCTGGCTATACGACGAAGGAAGGCATTGCCGGATGGGCGAGCAAATGATGAGCAGGCTCGGCTTCGAGACGGGAATCGACTACCCGATGGCGGGAGAAAGCTACGCGGCGCTGTTTCCTCATGGCTACGAGCAGTTACTGGGGTTGCTGCATTATTTCGAAAGCACGAATACGAAGCAGGCATCCAAAGAATGGTTTGAAACGGCTGGAGACGAAGACAGCGCTTCGAATTTGGACTACGACTGGGCCGACGAAGCGCTCCACCTGACTTACGGCTACAAATGGTTGCTGCATAGGCTAGGAGGGGATTCTGAGCGGCTCGAAGCGCTGCGAGACGAATCGGCCCGCATCTGGTCGGAATGGTTCAATGAACGGGTGCTCGCTTCACCGGATAAGCCTTATGAGGTTTTCCGAGATCGGATTCTGCGGTTGGCGGAAGCCAAAGGACTGCTTCCGGCCGGTGGGAGCATGGCATGACGTACCGGGTCAGAATCGCGAACAAAGACGCCGAATTCGAAGCCGAGCCGGATGAATACCTGCTGGACTCGGCTATCATCGGCGGCGCGCCAATCGCGTTCGTATGCCGTGGAGGCACTTGCCGAACCTGCTTGGTCCGGGTGGTGGAAGGCACGCTGGAGCAAGATCTGTCGTTTGAGCCGGCCATTCAACCGTCAGAGCTCGGCGCCGGCTGGCGATTGGCGTGCTGCGCTTACGTCCGGTCGGATTTGGTGGTCGAAACGAAACGTTGACTGATGATGCGCAATCGAAGGGAGAACGTAAAATTAATGACTGACACAAAAAATAGGGGAAACGCAGCCGAAGGACGGAAAGCCGCCGACCGGTATCGCGCGGAATTCGATAATAAAGAAGGCATCGTATCTATTCATCCTTTCGGAGGAGAAGACAGCGTCGCTTACAGACTGGGACTAACCGTGCGGTTGACCGACGGAAAAACGATCGCGCTTCGGCCGACGAACTGCGCGGCGGTTCGCTCGGACCAAGGTGAGTCGACGGAATGGCAGCTGGTCTCCGAAGACAGAGGGCTGACAGGCAAGGCGACGGTCGTTTTCGGGGATAGTTATGTCCTATACCGGGCGGAGCTTTCCGCTGGCTTTGCCGCGAAGGTGGAGGACGTCATATACGGCTGCGACCGGGATGCCGCCACGCGGGAAGGCGGCTCCCTTACGAACGCGACTGAAATGAAGGTATGGTCCCCGGATTTGTACCATTGCGTGCTTCCGAAGAAAGGGATCGCGAGCGCTTCGCTCTCCAGCAAACACGAAATCCGTGACGGATATTTCCGTTCCGACGGCGGCCGTTTCATTATTCCTCCGTATGTAGCCGCTTTCGGCAATGCCGACTGGTGGGGCGTCGGAACGCTCGAGGTACCCGAGTCGGAGGACGGGCTGTTGTTCGAATACGAGGAAGGACGATTGACGTTACCGTTCCGCTTCCGGGGAGGACTAACGTTGCAGCCCGGCATGCCTGCCGTGCTGCCTGCTGTCGCCTTCACCTTCGGGCGCGAAGCCGACGAGGTATTGAAGGAATATGTATCCTTGCTGAAGCGGCGCGATGCAATTCCGGCCATGAGGGAATGGACGGACTGGTGGTCCGGGCCGATCTACTGCACGATCGGCGACCAGATCTATCATGACATGATCGAGACCGGTCAGCTTCGCGAGGCCGGAGGCGTCAACCTCCTGACTGAATCGTTCACCCGGATGTGTTTCGATACGATGGCGGACAAAAACATTCCATGGCGATTGGCGATTTTGGATGCCGGTTGGATGGACGGGGTGGCAACGTGGAATCCGAACGCGGAACGTTTTCCGGATTTGCGCCGATTCATTGACGAATGCCATGCGCAGGGCAAACGGATCGTGTTGTGGATTTGCCCTTTCAGCACTGAATTGCTCGGCAAACGCGAAGACGCGTTTATTCGCGAACATCGGGAATGGCTGGTCAATCCGGATTCCGATATCCCGCTGCTCGACTACTCTCATCCGGGTACGCGGAACCACATGGAGGAAGTCATTCGGCGGCTTCTGTCCGATGAGGAAGGCTGCCTGAACGCGGACGGATTCAAGGTCGATTTCTATTATCATGTACCTCCGTCGAACAGCAGCTTCTACAATCCCGCGTGGCCGAAAGGCGAGAAGCTGGTGCATCGTGTGTTGCAATTTATGTACGAAGCGGCTAAGAAGGTGAAGCCCGACTGTTTTGTGGAAGGCTCTGCGGCCAATCCTTTTTTCAATGACACGCAGGACGCGTGTCGGTTGAATGACGACGTTACCAATAATCCGAGAATATATCCTTTAAGGGCGCATGTGACGAATTTGGCTGGCGCATCCGTGCCCGATACGGACGATTGGTGGTCGTACGCCCAGTATTTCGTTCCCATGACGATGCAGAAAAGCGTCTTCGGCATCCCCGCACTCTATGCCATTCGATATCGCGGTGAGCAGGGGCACATGCTGAACGGCTATGGGGGCGTTGCCCCCGGCGGTATCCCCGTCCCGATAGCCGAGGAAGATTATCGCAGGGTAAGCGCCGTTCTTCGCGCATACGAGCACGCCCCCATCGACAACCGGCAGGAGCGGCACATCGATTTGCGCCGCAGTGAAATGTGGCGTAAATATACCGACGGTCCGCTTGCGGGTTTCTATGCGGCTCTGTTGCTTGGCGACAATCATGGCATCGCCTGTTACAATGGCGGGGAGGTTCGAATTGCCGCCATTGCAGACCGTAGGCTGCGGGTACCGCTGCCGGCGGGAGCTCGGATCGAAGCGCTCGTCCGTATCGATATGGACGGGAAGCGGACAGTGCCATTCGAGGAGAAGGACGGCAACGTGCTCTTCGAGGCGGAAGACGCCGGGCGCGAAGGTGCAGCCTATGGGTTGAGCTTCGTTTTGCCAGAGCGGACATAAGCGGACAAAGGCCACCTTAGTGGCCTTTTGCGCGTTTACCGCCTGTCGTCAACGCTAGAGCTCCCGAAGGTTACCGAATCACCTTGCTGAAAATTGACATTTTTTAGAATATGTGATATCATCTTATATTACAATTTATGTACGAAAAGTAGGAGGAGATCTTGTTGGAAATGAGTGAACGAGCGGAAAGGCTAAACGCCCAGCAACTGTCCACTCCGTCCTTGGCCGAACGGACTAGCCAGTTGATTCTAGATGCTATAGTGGAAGGGAAAATTAAGGCGGAAGAATCGTTTCCGTCACAGTATCAATTAACGGAATGGTTCGGTGTCAGTCGAACGGTCATCCGGGAGGCGACGCAGATACTTGTCTCGAAAGGCATACTGAACGTCAAACACGGCAAACGCATCACGATCCGTCCGGCGTCCCATGAGCAGGTTACCGAGTCGCTCGGTTTGGCTTTTCGCCGAGGAGGTGTTTCCGTGCTGGACGTGCTGGCGCTCCGGAAAGCTTTGGAGGTGGAGAGCGCAGGATTGGCGGCTCTTCACGCAACGGACGAGAATCTTGCGGAGATGAGAGGTAAGCTGGAAGAAATGGAGCGCTATTTGCTGGAAGAGAAAGGCTATGTTCAGGCTGATGTGGAATTTCATGAAACCGTGTTCACTGCGGCGGGGCAGCCCGCCTTCGAGCTTGTTCTTCGTTCGCTTACCGATTATTTAATGGAAATTCGCAAAATATCTTTCCGCGGCGAGCAAAAAACGAAGCAGGCAGCCGATGCCCACCGCCGCATTTACGAGGCGATCGAGAAGAGGGACGAGGAAGAGGCGCGCCGCGCGATGCGGGTCCATCTGGAAGAGACGGAAGACAACTTGAGAACCTCGCTGGCGGATCTCACCTGATTTTACGGAAGGAGCCCGGCGTCAACCCCGTTTCACTTCGGAACGCTTTCGTGAAGTGGTGAATATCGGCAAAGCCGCACAATTCCGCGATGAGCTTCAACGATAGGCTCCCGTTGCGTAGAAGCTCACAAGCATGTTGAATGCGCAGTCGCAGCAAATATTGATGGGGCGGCATGCCGAACTGCTCGCGGAAGAGGACGTTAAACCGGGATTTGGACAAATGCGCCTGCCGGGCCATGTCGTCCACCGTAAGCGGGTCGGAAAGATGAATCGACAAATAGGCTTTCATCCAATGAAGTGGCGGATAGCCTGCGGCTTCGGCCGGCTCCGATGCGGAGTAATCATCAAGCAGCATCAGAACGAATTCTCCGACAAGCAGGTTAGCTTCCAGGGATCGGAGAGGCTGTCTAAGCTTCCACAACCGGATCGCTTGGAGAAGCGAATGCCGAAACGCATCCGGCTTCGATGGCCGGACTCGCAGCGGAATCGGGGAGGCCAGCAGATCGTTGAGACTCGGCTGCAGCAGGTGTCTGTATTCTGAAAGATCCACCTGGCTCGGTCTGGTCGAAAACCCTTGCATCCGTTCGACACTGTAAAATATATCGAAATGGATATATGGCGTAACGGTCGGTCCGGGAGCGCGAAGGGCGTGAAGAACGTTCGGCTGGACGAGCGCGAATTCGCCCTTGTCCAGCCGCTGACATCCATCCGGCAGATCAATGAACAGCGTCCCTTTATCCACGAGCACCAGCAAATAATCGAGCGTCCGCCTCGCAGGGATGCTCCAGGGTTCCCGAACCGCTTCGTCGGCATGGCGGATGTAAGGCGCGAAAGTCAGTCCGAACAGCGTGCTCATCCTTATTCCTCCGCATTCGCAGTTCATTTATACAAAAACGAAGTTTACGGCGACAAAGCTTAGGCCGCAGAAAACCTTTATTCTAGAAGTATATCATACTTCTTTGAATGGAGGTTTTCTGTCGTGAGAGTTCAAATCGACAATTTAGGCATCCCTCCTCTTGCAGGGATTTGCACGTATGAGGAGGCGTGCAGAACAGGTGTTTCAGTGGACGACAACGTGGAGTTGCTGAAGCGCCTCAATTATGCGAAAGTATCGCTGCACCGCATGTTCGCCGCACATTTGGCGCATACGCCCGAATGGGAGATCAAGCAAGCGTTCGGGCACCACTTATGGCTGGATGCGGAGCACAGCGCATCTCTGCGCAAGCGGGTGTCGGAAATGCGTAAACCGCCGCTTCATTTGGACAAGGTACCCGACCCGTATCTGGAAGCCTTTTTCGACGAGGCGATCCGGGCGGAAAACACTGCGGAGCTGCTGGCCGGTATCTACCTTGTCGTGAAGCCGCAGCTGGCGCGCGCAATGCGGCGGCACTTGGAGGTGACGAATCCGCTGATGGATCAGCCGACCTGCCGACTATTTCGGTTCATGCTAATCGATGAAGAGGAGATGATCGCCTGGGGCGAACGGGCGTTGAACGCTCTGACCGTCTCAGCGGAACTGCGGGAGAGGGCGGAAGCATGGGTCGCCCATCTGAATTCTTATTTACGGGCTGCCGGCGGATTGGCTGGCGACTTGCAGCAGCTTTCTCCGGCTGAAGTACTTCCGGCACCGCGATCCGACGGGGGGGCTTATCGCATGAGCAACATGCCCCGGCGCGACGCGCGTTTTCGCGATGTGTACAACCGCTCAGCTAAGGTCGACGAATATTATCAGGACGAAATACTCCCGGCGGATGAACGGACGTTCGCTTTACTGTTCAAGCGGTTGCGCGAGATGGACGTACCGGAATGGATGGGGCCGATTTTGTACAAAACGCGGGGCAAGCCATGGGAATATTACACGGATTTAAGCCGTCAACTGTGGGATGAGACGCGCCACTCCATGATGGGGGAAGTCGGGTTGTATCACAACAAGGTGCCTTTTTACCGCTATCCGATCGACCTGAAAGCCTCCTCTTCTCTGAACACCGATTTCACCCCGTTTGAATCCCACCTGATCCTGTGGGGGATCGAGCAGGGACTGATGAACAAAGACAAGGGCAAGCGATGGGAATGGATCATTGCGCAGCAGTCCGGCATGCCCTATGCGGTGTCGGCTCAAGATTACGATTGGGCGGACGAAGTGCTGCATGCCCAAATCGGGCGCAAATGGCTCTCTCCGGAATTCGAAAGCGCGGAGCAGATGCAGGAAGAATACGAGAAAGTATGGGTTAGGGCGTTCGAGAGCAAGAAGAAATATATCGCGATGTCGGAGCAGCAAGAATGGTGGCCCCGGTTCGTGAAGGAGATGCGGGAGTAAGCGCACTTGCAAGAACCAGCGAAAACTTCTCTTAATAGCACACAAGAGGCTGTCCCATAAGGTCTTAAATGACCCGAGGGACAGCCCTAATCATTGAAATAGTTCCCCCGTTTCATCTAATGCATCAGGTGATGGAACGTCCGCCGTCGACAATGATTTCAGTTCCGGTAACGAATGATGAGCGGGAGGAGGCGAGGAACAGCGCGGTTTCCGCGATTTCCGACGCATAGCCGATCCGACCGGCCGGAAGCCTGCGGCCGAGTTCTCGTTTGACCTCTTCTCCTTCCGCGAAGCCAGGCGTGTCTACAGCGCCTGCCACCAGAGTGTTGGCGCGAATCGACGGAGCATAGTCGCGGGCGATGACTTTGGACAGCACGTCGACGCCGCCTTTGGCCACGGCGTAGGCTCCAAAGTTCGGCTCGGGCGTATGGGATTGCAGGGAGGAGATGTTGATGATACTGCCTCCGCCTCTCTCCAGCATGAACGGAATCATTTCCCGCGTGCCAAGGAAATAAGAACCGAGGGAAACGTCCATCGTCTGCCGCCAGTCTTCGTCGGTCAATTCGCCGATAGGAACGAGCCGTCTCCAGTAGGCGTTGTTGACTAAAACGTCGCAGGCGAGGCCTCTTTGCCGCATCCAGGCGGATAGCTCCCGCCATTCCCCGGCGACAGACACGTCCATCGGATAAACTTGTGCGGCTCCTCCATTCGCACGGATAGAATCCGCCACTTCTTCAAGCGGATTCTTTCGTCTGGCCAACAGGATAACGGCAGCTCCCGCCTTGGCGAACAGCCTTGCGATTTCAGCTCCGATGCCTTGGCTTGCGCCTGCTACGACGGCGCATTTGTCGATAAGCTCCATAGTTGATGCCTCCTAGTTCATTCTCTTTTCTTATCATATCATCTCATAATACCAGTTACAACAATAGAATCAGACCTTCCGAAACAATGGGGTAAACAGATAATTGCCAGTTATCATATTTCATGATATCATCTTATATTATCAGTTACCGAAGGAGAATGTAATCCATGAAAATGTCCGATCGCAGCATATTGACTTTGGATATCGGGTCTTCTTCGTGCAAAGCGGTCGTCATTGACGGTTCGGGAAGAGAAATGGCTTCAGGCTCCGGTGAGTATCCGGTTTATTTCGCGGAAGGACAGACGTTTGCGGAGCAGGAGCCGGATGAAATATGGCAGGGCGTTTGTGAAGCGGTAGGCCGGGCATTGGCCCGATATTCGGGCAAAGGCCGAATTGCCGCGATTTCTCTTAGCTCGCAAATTTCCTCTCATTTTCTGGTAGGAACGGATAACCGGCCTTTGACGCGAATTATAACCTGGATGGACTCCCGCGCCAATGATCAGGCGGAGCGGATGAAACAATCGTTTACGCCGGAGCAGTTATTTTTCCACTTGGGCGCGGAGCTTCCTCCCGGTTCTTCGTGGCCCATTCCGAAGCTGAGTTGGCTGAGCCGATACCGTCCCGCCGAGGTCGAGCTAGCCCGCTATATGGTACAGCCGAAGGAGTGGGTGCTATGGAAAATGACCGGGGAATGGATGACGGACTTGTCGAGTGCAAGGGGGGCTGTGCATCAGCAAACCGGGGAGCCCGCCGATGTTTTATTGGCCTGGGCCGGCGTGTCTAGGGAATTGATTCCCCCTGTCGGTGAACCGCACCAAACGGCCGGCACTTTAACGGTTGAAGCTTCGGAGCTGTTGGGACTCGCTCGCGGCCTCCCGGTGATGCTCGGGTGGAACGATCTTAATGCGGCGATTCTCGGTACCGTCGACTGGACCCGGAAAGGCTTTGGCTTCGATATTACCGGCACTTCCGAGCATATTGGACTGCTAACCAGAGACTCGTCAGGCGTCTTGTCCCCTCATCACGGCATTAACAAAATTCCTTTTCTTCAAGGTTACCAAACCGTATACGGCGTGACGTCATCCGGCGGACACGCGTTCAAATGGTACGCCGAACAGATAGCGTGCCGAGGCGGTAAACCAGGAGTCGCCATCGATTTCGGACAAATCGCGGAACAGGCTGCCGCCATCGAAGCAGGTGCGGACGGCTTGATCTTTCTTCCCTACTTGAACGGAGAGCGGGCCCCCTGGTGGAATCCGCACGCGCGCGGCGTATTTTTCGGTCTGCACTTCTCCCATCGTCGCCCTCATTTAGCCCGGGCAGTTTTGGAAGGGGTCGGCTTTGCTCTTCGTTCCATATTGGAAAGGCTTCCCTATGTGCCAAGCGTTCTGGTAACGGCGGGGGGCGCAAGCAAGCTAGGGCTATGGAATCAAATCAAAGCCGATATTCTCGGCGTTCCGGTATCCCGCACCCAGACGACCGAAGCCGGTTGTCTCGGTGCCGCCGTACTTGCCGCATACGGCCTCGGGTGGTACGGATCCTTGGAGGAGGCGGGAACGCGAATGGTGCGGACAGGTGAGGAGTATACGCCCCGGCCTCAATTCAAGGCGTTATATGACGAGTCGTACGGATTGTTTACCGAACTGTATTTGTCGCTTGTCGAGCTGTATCAGAAATCGGCGAATCGCCGAGACGAAGGGGTGTCGTAAATCTATGAAAGGAGTTATCTTCGGAGCAGGCAAAATTGCGCGAGGTTTTGTGGCTCACTTGCTGCAAGCCGGCGGATACGAAGTGACGTTCGTAGAAGTCAATCCAAGTCTCGTACAGTTAATGAACAAACAACAAAAATACCGGGTTCATGTCATGGGGGCATCGGACAAAAACGCAATAATAAGCGATTACGAATGTCTGCAGCTTCAAGATACGGATAAGGTGGCGAAGGCGCTGCGAGGCGCGGATGTCGCGTTCACATCCGTGGGGGGCAAACATCTAACAGCGCTTGGGCTGACGTTGGGGGACGCGTTCGGACGATTGTTCGAGGATCCGAACTGGACACGTCCGCTTACGCTCGTTACGTGCGAAAATTGGAAAGAGCCTGCCCTAAGCTTAAGGGAGGCGATACGTTCCGTTTTGCCGGCGGAGGCGGCTCGACGGTTCGATGATCAGATCGGCGTGACCGAAGCCGTCGTCATGCGTTCGGCCGTGGAGCCGACGCCGGAACAAGCTGCGGAGGATCCGCTCGGCGTATACGTTCAGGATTACTGGGAGCTTCCGGTAGACCGGGAGCGTTTCAGGGGAACGCCGCCATCTATTCCTGGTGTCCGCTACATCGACGGATTTGCAGGCTTTCTCGAACGGAAGTTTTACACTTACAACGCAGCGAACGGTACGGTTTCCTACCTCGGATGCTTGCGGGGCCACCGCCTCATCGCCGAAGCGGCCTCGGATCCGGAAATCGTCCGTATTCTGGACGGAGTGTATCGGGAAACGGGTAAAGCGCTCGCCCGCAAATACGGCATCTTGGAAACGGAGCAGCTCGCTTTCGCGGATTCCTCCAGAAGGAAACTGCAGGACAGGAGCATCATCGATTACGTCGAGCGAAATGCTCGCGACCCGATACGAAAGCTAGGCCAAGACGATCGGTTGGTCGGCTCAGCCCGCCTTTGCATGAATTACGGCGTACAGCCGGTTTCTTTAGCGACAGCGATTGCGGCGGCTATTTATTACGAGTCCGGCAATCCCGATGATCCCTCCGCTCCGGAGCTGAAGCGAAGATTGACGGAGGAAGGCATTGACTCCATCCTCTACCATGTTTGCGGTTTGCCAGCCGAAGACCCGCTCGCTGCGCTAGTGAAAGAAGGAATAGCCGATTTGAAGCGGAAGGGCTGGTTGAAATGACACGAAAGGGCGGTTTACCGACGGATGGTATCCGTATTCTTAACGTCGTAGTGATCGGAGCCGGAAGAACGGGACGCGGGTTCGCCGCACGTTTGTTGTCAGGTTCGGCTGTGGACTTATTCTTTATAGACGCGAACGAGTTGCTCGTGCGTTACCTGCGGGAGGACTTGAAATACGGAGTCCATTTTTTCGGGGGGGAACGCTCTCCGGTCTGGATTGAGCTGAAGGATGCTGCGGTGGCTGGAAGCGACGGTGCTGCTGATCTGATTGCGAAAGCCGATTTGATGATAACGGCGGTAGGGGAACAAAACTTAGGGAGAGTGGCAACGGATATCGCGCGTATTTTGCATATGCCGAGAATGAAACCGTTGCACGTCTTAACTTGTGAGAACGGCGTTCGGCCTGGAGAAACGCTCGAAATCGCTTGCCGAGAAGCGGGAATTCCACAGGATGCGGTTAGAGTGGCGGAAGCGGCGGTATTCTGCTCGACGGTTGATCTTCCCGGCACAAGGCTCGATATATTGTCGGAAAGCTTTGACAAGCTGCCGGTAGACTCCCTTCGATTGCCCTCGTCATTGCTGCTTTCGGGCATGGTCGCGGAGCCGCGCATGCGGGAGCTGCTTACACGCAAAATTTATACTTACAACTGCATCAGCGCATGCATAGCTTACTTAGGAGTCTGGAAAGATTATTCAAGTTATTCGGAAGCCGCGAATGACCCCGATATTACCGTCGTGCTGGATCGGACGTTGGGTCCTTTGAACTCAGCGCTTTCGCTAAAGCTGGACATTCCTTTACCAGAACAGATGCTTTTTGCCGAACAAGCGCTGTCCAAGTTTCGCAATCCCGATATTCGCGACGACATCGACCGGAACGCCAGGGACGTGATCCGGAAGTTGGGTCCGGACGAACGTCTGATGGCACCGCTTCGTCTCGTTAGGGAGGCTGGCGGGGAGACGGCACCGCTTTGTCTCGTCAGCGCAGCCGCGCTATGGTATGGGGAGACGCGGGAAGCCGAGTTGAGGAGGCGCTTGCGGGAAGCCGGGCCAGCCGCCTGCTTGCGGGAAATCGGGGGAATGGAGTCGGGCGATCCGGCGATCGAGCGAATCGTCGCTTATTACGTGCGCTTAAAACGAGAACATAGTCATCCTGAAGAGCTGAAGTCTTTTCTTTGAATGGCGGCCTTCAGGCTTGACATCGGTGAAGCAAGTCGGTTATATTTTGGCAAATAGCACATATCGAGTTTTTCCATGGAAGGGATAAGTACGAAGATACGCGCCTATCACAGAGAGCCGGAGCAGCTGGGAACCGGTATAGGGCAGCTTTGGAAAATGGTCCCGGAGGAATCGTCTTCGAGCAAGGCAGCGGCTTACAAAGCGAACGCCTGTAAGGGGATGACGCGTTTCCGGCGTTAACGGATAAGTCTTAATGAGCCTCTGCAATCGCGATTGCGGGGGAAAATTGGGTGGTACCGCGTGAGTAACAACTCTCGTCCCATACGGACGGGAGTTTTTTGTCTTTAAAAAGATTAAGGAGATGGAAAATATGACGGAAGCGAACAAATCCTTCTACATTACAACGCCGATTTATTATCCAAGCGACAAGCTGCACATCGGTCATGCTTACACGACGGTAGCCGGGGATGCGATGGCTCGTTACAAACGGCTGCGCGGGTATAGCGTGCGTTATTTGACGGGAACGGATGAGCACGGCCAGAAGATCGAACGCAAAGCGCAGGAATCAGGCAAAACGCCGCAGCAATTCGTAGACGACATCGTGGTGGGAATCAAGGAATTATGGCGCAAGCTGGAAATCACGAACGACGATTTCATCCGCACGACGGAGCCGCGTCACACCAAAGTGGTCCAAAGAATTTTCACTCAGTTGCTCGAGCAGGGCGATATCTATAAAGGGGAATACGAAGGCTGGTACAGCATTTCGGACGAGACCTTCTATACGGAGACGCAATTAACGGATGTCGTGCGCAACGAGAAGGGCGAGGTCGTCGGAGGCAAGAGCCCGGACAGCGGACACCCTGTCGAGCTTGTCAAAGAAGAATCGTATTTTTTCCGGATGAGCAAGTACGCCGACAGACTTCTTGCGTACTACGAGGAGCACCCCGACTTTATTCAACCGGAATCGCGCAAAACGGAAATGATAAACAACTTCATCAAACCGGGCCTTGAGGATTTGGCGGTATCGCGGACGACGTTTAATTGGGGGATTCCAGTGCCGGGCGATCCTAAACACGTCATATACGTTTGGATCGATGCGCTTTCCAACTATATTACGGCGCTTGGCTACGGTACGGATGAGGATGAGCTGTACCGGCAATATTGGCCGGCAAGCGTCCATCTGATGAGCAAAGAAATCGTTCGTTTTCATACGATCTATTGGCCGATTATGATGATGGCGCTCGGACTGCCTTTGCCGGAGAAGGTATTCGCACACGGATGGCTGCTGATGAAGGATGGCAAAATGTCCAAGTCCAAAGGCAACGTCGTCGATCCCGTTAAGCTGATCGAGCACTTCGGTTTGGATGCCGTTCGTTATTACCTTCTGCGTGAAGTGCCTTTTGGCGCGGACGGAGCATTTACGCCCGAGGGCTTCGTGGAGCGAATCAACTATGATCTAGCGAATGACCTCGGCAATCTGCTGAATAGAACGATCGCGATGATCGACAAATATTTCGATGGAACCGTGCCTGAATTCGAGAGCGGACTAACGGAGTTCGACGGCGAATTGGAAGAAATGGCGCTGTCGACGGTCGAGAAGGTTGAGTCGGCGCTTGAGAAAATGGAGTTTTCCGTTGCCTTAGGCGCAATCTGGGCTTTGGTCGGGCGTACGAACAAATATATTGACGAAACGAAGCCTTGGGCACTTGCGAAAGAGGAAGAGAACAGGGCTGCATTGGCATCGGTAATGGGGCATTTAGCGGAAAGTTTGCGATTCGTATCGATTCTTATTCAACCTTTCCTTACGCACACGCCGAGTCGCATCTGGGCGCAGCTTGGACTCCAAGAAGGCGAATTGACGGCTTGGGAAAGCTTGAAGACATTTGGCGACAAGCTAGCCGGAACGAACATCAGCAAAGGCGACCCGATCTTCCCGCGCCTTGAGATGGCGGACGAGGTGGCATGGATCGTTGAATCGATGGGCGGAGGCAAGGCAGCACCTGCACAAACCGAACCGGTTGTGGATACGGCGGCTGCCGCAACGGATGCCGCAACGGATGCTGCCCCCGAGCTTGCGCTTGAAATTTCGATCGACGAGTTCGCGAAGGTAGAATTGCGGGTTGCCCAAGTTATCGCTTGCGAGCCGATTCCGAAAGCGGACAAATTGCTCAAGCTGCAGCTGGACCTTGGATTTGAGGTTCGGCAAGTCGTATCCGGCATTGCCAAGTTTTATAAGCCGGATGAATTGATCGGCCGCAAAGTCATTTGCGTGACGAATTTGAAGCCGGTTAAGCTGCGCGGAGAAATGTCGCAAGGAATGGTTCTCGCCGCATCGCAGGGCGAACAATTGACGTTAGCGACCGTGCCGGATAACATGCCGAACGGCGCGATCGTGAAGTAAAGCTTACACTGTTAGCAGAAGACCCGCCCTGTTCGTTAAGGCAGGGTCTTTTTGTTGACAGTGCAAGGTGAGGGGGATATAATCGGTTAAGTTAATAATAATGATTACGATTAAGGGGATTTAACATGACTAGCTCATCGAGACGATCGAAACTATTCCTATTTAGCATATGCTTATCGATTGCGGCGTTATTATCCGGATGCGGAAGCGGCGGCAGCGGTAAGACCGAACAAGCAGACGGTAAGATTAACGTTGTAACGAGTTTCTATCCGCTCTATTATTTTGCCAAAGAGATCGGCGGGGATCGCGTCCACGTCGTCAATTTAATAGCTGCCGGGGTAGAACCGCACGATTGGACGCCGAAAAGCCGGGATTTGGATGCCGTGTCCAAAGCGCAATTGTTTCTATATAACGGTGCCGGCCTAGAGGGCTGGGTCGACGATTTTCTTCATGGCTTAGGCTCCGACAGCAAAGTAATGACGGTTGAAGCAAGTAAAGGAATTCAGTTGATCCAAGGAAATCCCGAAGAAGGTCACGCTGGCGAGGCGAAGCCCGGTCATTCCGATCTTGACGTGGATCCCCACACGTGGGTTAGTCCGCGCTCGGCTATCGTGATGGCGGCCAATATCCGCGATGCGTTCGTCAAAGCCGATCCAGCAAACGGGAAGGAATACGATACGCGATATGCGGATCTTGAACACCGTTTGAAACAGCTGGACGCCAAATTCACGCAACAATTATCCGGATACGAGCGGCGCGATATCGTCGTATCCCACCAAGCGTTCGGTTATTTGTGCCGCGACTATAAACTGAACCAGATTGCGATCATGGGCTTGTCTCCCGAGGCGGAGCCGAGATCTCAGGATCTGCTGGATATCGCGAAATTCGTAAAAGAGCACAAGATCCCATATATTTTCTTCGAAGAGCTCGTTTCCGAACAATTGGCCGACACGCTCGCCAGTGAAGCGCACGTGGATACGCTTGTGCTTAATCCGTTGGAAGGTTTGACCCCGGAGCAGGAGAAAGCAGGGGAAACGTATATCACATTAATGGAGCGCAATTTGGAAAACTTGCAGAAGGCACTGCAGTGAACTAACATAGAAGGATTGATACCTACGGGAGCTTAGAAAGAGGAGGTGCCCTCCATGAGTATGAACGCGGGTTTGCTGCAGTCGCAGCAGCAGCCAGGATGCCATCAAGAGATCATCAGATTGGACAACATATCTTTTTCCGTCGATTCCCAGACTATTCTCTCCGATGTCTCTTTTACGATCAAGGAACGCGATTTCGTCGGTTTAATCGGGTCCAACGGAGCCGGAAAAACGACCTTGCTGCGGATGATCGTTGGATTGATTCGTCCGCAGCAAGGGGCGATTTCCTTGTTCGGAATTCCCTCCGGACAGTTCAAGGATTGGAATCATATCGGTTACGTCCCGCAAAGAAACCATTTCAACCCCCTTTTCCCGGCGACGGTGAGGGAAGTCGTATTGTCCGGGCTGTATGGCCGCAAGAAGCTGTTTAAGCGGCTGTCCAAAGAAGACGTAAGCCGGTGCGAGGATGCGCTTGGGGCGCTCAAAATTCAGGATCTGGGCGACAAAAGAATCGGGGCGCTGTCAGGCGGTCAGCAGCAACGCGTATTCCTTGCCCGCGCGCTTATTAATAATCCGAAGCTGCTTATACTGGATGAACCTTTGTCCGGTATCGATATCGAGACGCAGCAAAGCTTTTTCCATCTGATCAAGCATATGCACCAACGGCACAACATTACTTTTCTGATGGTTTCCCACGACATGGATATGGTTCGTTCGTATCTGGGGCAGGAGCCCAAAGAAAAATGCGGCAAGCTCTCGTTCTACGTTCGCCACTCGCACGATTTGGAAGATTGCGATGGAACGGATTTGCTGCACTCCTTGCGGAAAGAAGGTTAGTTGAGGTTGGATATTTTAACGGCTGAATTTTTCCAGAGGGCTCTAATCGGGGGCGCTTTGATTGCGGTAACTGCCCCGCTAATGGGGCTGTTTCTCGTGCTCAGGCGGCTTGCGATGATTGGCGATACGCTGGCGCATGTCAGCATTGCCGGAGTCGCTCTCGGATTTCTAATCAACGTGTACCCGGTTGCGGTCGGACTCGTCTTTGCCATACTCGCATCCTTCGCCATCGAGGTCCTGCGTCGCACATACCGCACTTATGCCGAATTATCGATTGCCATTATTATGTCGGGCGGTATTGCGCTCGCATCCTTGTTGTTTACGATGGGAAAAGGCTTTAATCTCAATGTAAGCTCGTATTTATTCGGCAGCATCTATACGCTCGACTCCACGGATTTAGCGGTCATTGCAGGAGTAACGGTCATCGTATTGACAATGGTGCTTATAAATAAGAAAGAGCTTTTCCTGCTTACCTTTGACGAGGATGCGGCCGCGGTAAGCGGTTTGCCCGTTAAATATTTCAACATCATGCTTAGCATCTTGACGGCGTTGGTCATCAGCGCATCCATTAAGATCGTGGGGGCTTTGCTCGTTTCCGCTTTGCTCACGATTCCGGCCGCTTGCAGCCTAACGCTGTCTCGCAGCTTCAAGCAAGCCGTCATCCTTGTGGTCGTGATCGGGGAGGCAGCCGTCCTAGCCGGTTTATGGATGGCCGGGATATGGAATCTAGCTCCCGGCGGGACGATCGTACTGCTGCTAATCGGCATACTTGCCGTATCCATCCTGGGAACACAAATTAGGCGGGCCTAGCCTTAAGGAGGAACCATCATGACGGACGTTAACGTGGGAATCGCTTTCGCGGCAGGGCTTGCCTCTTTTATTTCCCCTTGCTGCTTGCCATTATATCCCGCGTATTTATCTTACATAACTGGCGTTTCCGTAAATCAAATCAAGACGGATACGAGCAGAAGCATGCGTTTCAAGACGATGAGCCATACGTTTTTCTTCATTCTCGGTTTTTCGGCCGTTTTCTTTACGCTTGCCTATGGCGCCAATGCTTTCTCGGACGCATTCCGTGATCATCAAGACTCGATACGCAAAATATCGGCGATATTTATCGTATTGATGGGGCTTTTCCTTATGGGAATCTTTCAGCCTCAACTCCTCATGAAGGAGAGGAAAATGAATCTCAAGTGGAAGCCGGCAGGATACCTCGGTTCGTTCGTATTCGGCGTTGGTTTTGCGGCTGGATGGTCTCCTTGCGTAGGCCCGATATTAGGCTCCATTTTGCTGCTTGCCGCGAGTCATCCCGGGACGTGGGTTGGATTAACGACCGCTTATTCGCTCGGATTCGCGGTTCCGTTTTTCGTACTTGCCTTTTTCCTAGGCTCGACCCGCTGGATTCTGAAATATTCGAACGCGCTCATGAAGATCGGCGGCGCGATAATGATCCTCATGGGGGTATTGCTGTTTACGGACAGAATGACCTCCATCACGATATGGCTGCAGAGCATTACGCCGGAGTGGCTGAAATTTTAGTGTCACGTGAAATATTCGATTTTATTGCGGTTATCCCGATTCTATTTGGCAGATCGGGACTTGCCCCGCCCCCTCGCCGCAGTGTATGATATTCAAGGAAAGGGGGATTTGCGTTGCCAACCCCAAGCATGGAAGATTATTTGGAACGGATTTATCGGTTGATTGACGAGAAGGGATACGCCCGGGTCTCCGATATCGCCGAAGGGCTGGAAGTGCATCCCTCATCGGTTACGAAGATGATACAGAAGCTGGATAAGGACAATTACTTGATTTATGAAAAATACCGCGGACTCGTCCTCACGAACAAGGGCAAGAAGATGGGCAAGAGGCTTGTGGACCGGCATCATCTGTTGGAAACCTTTCTGAACATCATCGGGGTTCAGGAAGATAAGATTTATGGTGACGTGGAAGGAATCGAGCATCATCTTAGCTGGGATTCCATTACATGCATCGAAACGCTTGTGGAGTATTTCAATCGCGATCCATTGCGCGGCGAGGAATTAAGCAAAATTCGAGCCGAGATGGACAATGACTGAATAGCCAACGAATGTAAATAAACGAAGCTGCTGTTCCTGCAGAGAAATCTGGGGAGCGGCGGCTTTTTTTAATGGTGATATCACCATAGGAGCAGGCATATGGATGTAAGTGAGTGCGGATGCAAGCAATCGGGTGAACGGAGGCGATTTCTGTACAGACGACTCCAGTGAATGCGGTGTTCGAGGGCGGAGGCGTTAAAGGCATATCGCTTACTGGCGCGGTGCGTGCTGCCGAGGTTTGCGGAGTTGTCTTTAACCGGGTTGCGGGTACTTCTTCGGGGAGTATCGTCGCTGCGCTTATTGCGGCGGGCTACTCGGCAACGGAGTTGAAGGAAGTCATCGAGAAGACGCCTTTCCGAACGCTTCTTAAGAGAAGTCCGTTTTTCAACATCAAAGTTATCGGACCGGCAATCCGCTTATTGCTGCGCAAAGGATTATATTCCGGCGATGCGCTGGAACGATGGATCGACGGTTTGTTAATCGCTAAGGGAATTAGGTACTTCGGCGATTTACCGGCCAACAAACTGCGAATTATCGCTTCGGACATTACGAATGGACGACTGCTCGTCCTGCCGCAAGATATTACGCATTATGGGATAGCGCCTCACCAATTATCGATTGCCCGCGCGATCCGCATGAGCACGAGCATCCCCTACTTCTTCGATCCTGTCATCCTGAAGCAGCCGCTGAAGGAACGCAAGAAAAATGCCGTGAAGACGAAATTTTCTTACATCGTAGACGGGGGCTTATTAAGCAACTTTCCTTTGTGGTTGTTCGAGGACGATATGCTTGAAGGGGCGCCTATGCCGGTTATCGGTTTTCAGATGGTCGGACGCACGGAGGCGCAGCCTCATCCGATCGGCGGGCCGATTACGATGTTCCAGGCGATGTTCGATACAATGCTCAGCGCGCATGACGAGCGATATATCGAGAAACATAACCTTATCCGGACGATCAAGATTCCCGCGCTTGGAGTCAGCAGTACCCAGTTTAATTTATCTCCGCAATTGAACAAAGATCTGTATGAATCGGGATTAGCGGCAGGGCAGAAGTTTTTTCAAAGCTGGGATCGCAAGCTGGGCACTCTCAAAGTATCGATTAATAATACTGCGAAATAAAAACCGCCTCGGCAGCAGGTATTCATCCTGCCAACGAGGCGGTTCTGTTAGTGATAACGAGGAGGCTCGTCATCTTTGTTTTTGCGTCCTTCAATGACCGTAAACGGCGAAGTGCGGCGTTTGTCCGTCTTCGCGCTCGTGCGGCGAAAGTCGGGCCGCGGGCCGCGAGTTGAAGTGCGCCCGCGCTGGGGCGGATTGCGCCACTTTGTTGGCGGGAACTTATACAGCACGTATACGATGGCAACCAGTACTAGCGGAATGATCAACGACTGAGCAGATCCGGAGTACAAGCGACTAGCCAAACCGATGGCCATGAACACCAATACGACGGCAAACCAAGGCTGGATTCTGCTTCGCATATTATTCCTCCCAATTAGGATGGATTGACTTGCCGATCCAATTCCCTCATCCGATTAAAAGAAGCGATGGATACGGCGACTTGATCATCGTTCGGTTCTTTGGTCGTCAGCAGCTGCAGCCACAATCCAGGGGCGCCAAGCCACTTCAATACCGGAATATCCCGCAAAGCGTTCGTCCATCTAAGCACCTCGTAAGAAACGCCAAGAACGACCGGCAGCAGAAGGATACGCTGAACGATTCTTTCTCCCATTGTGTCCCAAGTGAAGAACGAATAGATGATGACACCAACGAGCACCGTGAAAATAATAAAGCTGCTGCCGCACCTGTAATGAAGCCTGCTGTATTTCTGTACGTCGGCAACGGTCAGGTCGGATCCTGCTTCGAATGCGCTAATGACCTTGTGCTCCGCGCCATGGTATTGGAAAAGCCTCTTAATTAAAGGAGTCTGGGATATAAACCAGAGATAACAGAGCAGGAACACGATTTTGATAGCGCCTTCGAGTAGGTTGTGCAATATCTTATTCTCGAATGCTTGTCCAAAGATCAAACTTTCCACGAAAGCGGGTACTAAAGTAAAAATAAGTTTTCCGACGACGAATGAGAGCACGCCGACGAGCGCAACGCCAAGCACCATCGTCAAATTCCAGCGTTCCTTTTGCTTCGGTTTAGCGGCCTCTTCCGGGCCGGATTCGTCCTCGGCGTATGCTTCGGCGGAATAAGTTAAATGCTGCGAGCCTTTGGCGGCTGATTCAACGATCCCGACTATTCCGCGGATGAACGGGATTTTCTTCACTTTTTGCAGGAAATTGGACGGTTTCTTAGGAACTTCGTAGAAAGTAATCTGCTGATCTTTGCGTCTCACGGCGGTTACGTGAACATGCTTGCCTGCGAACATGACGCCTTCTATTACAGCCTGCCCGCCATAGATCGCGGTCGGTTGTTCGGACATAATTGGCCACCTGCTTTGCTTGAAACTCTGAGTGTCGATGCATGACGCCCAAGTACTCTTATTTTACTAGATTAAAGGGTAGAAAGCCACAGGGAAGGGAGCGGCTCATTTCGACGATGATTAGTTCTTGTGCACGACGGAAATACTAACCCCCAGTTTTTCCAAATCGGCATAAGGATGGATGAGATGTCTTCCGCACAGACTGACTCGAACAGACAAAGGAGCAATAATGATCCCCAACCTACGAACCCCATTTTATTCAGCTTGAAAATCGGTTTTTTCGCCGGCGTTATTTGGGGATTGGTTCGTTGGCTGGAGACGGGATTAAATTTCACGCGGGTATCGCAAGCTTTTCTACTCGACCCTTTCGTTCAAAGAAAGGTATTGGGAGGATTATACTGGCAAACGGCCGGTTTAGTCATGTTTATCGGGATGTCTATGCTGGCTGCGCTGCTATATGTATTGCTCTTAAAGCGCCTTCAGGGGCCCTGGCCGGGAATTTTTTTCGGTGCGGCATGGTGGGGACTCTTTTATGCTTGGGCAGGTCCGGTCATCGGAGCCGTTCCTCCCCTTAACCAAATCGGTTGGAGCAGCTTAACCACTGATTGTTGTTTATTTCTCGTGTGGGGCCTTTTTATCGGGTATAGCATTGCTTTCGAGTTTCATAACGAAGCCGGCCGCGAGCCGACTAAGAAATCCGCGGGAGGAAAGCCGCAAACCTCATCCTGAAATCGAAGAACGTCATTATTCCGCTTCGACCATGCAAACAACCATGCAAACAACCGTTTCCTGAGCGTCCCGCTTATGTTACAATGTCTGGTGAACTTTACCTGCGGTCAAGATCCATTTTAACAGTCTGGGTAAGAAGCCGGAGGCGGGAGGAGAATCGGACATGCTTAGTATTTTGGTAATTAACGGACCGAACCTTAATATGTTGGGCGTTCGCGAGCCGGGCATTTACGGGGCCGTTACGCTGGCGGAAATTGAAGCTAATCTTACCGCTTTGGGTAAGTCTCTCGGTGTCGAATTGCATTTTTTCCAATCGAACCATGAAGGTGCGCTGTTAGACGAAATCCATGCAGCCTACGGCAAACACGACGGAATCCTTATCAATCCCGGAGCATTGACCCATACGAGCTATGCGTTGCGGGACGGGTTGTCGGCCGTTGGTCTTCCCGCAGTCGAAATCCATTTGTCCAATATTCATAAAAGGGAAGCTTTCCGTCATACATCGGTAACCGCGGCAGCTACTCTCGGGCAGATCGCGGGATTCGGGCCGGTTAGCTACGAACTCGGACTTCAAGCGTTGTGCCGTCACATCCAATCGCAGAAATAGGGTCATCATCCATGGTCTTCAATGCCGTTCTACATGAAAGCGAGGTTTAAACCTATGCCTAATCAACGTATTACCCGTCTGCGCGAGCAACTGGCCACCACCCAAGGGAAGGCGCTTCTCGTTACGCATCCGGTTAACAGGCGGTATTTGTCCGGTTTTACGGGGTCTTCCGGCGTTGTTCTCATCACTGCGGATAAGGCGGCGCTCATCACGGATTTTCGTTACCGGGAGCAAGCGCCTCAACAAGCGCAAGGATTTCAAATCGTAGAACACGGAACGGACGTAAATGCGACGGTTGCCGATCTGCTTCGGCAATGGAACGTCGACGTCTTGTTGTTTGAGGAACGGAATGTCACCTTCGCAGCCTATTCCTCCATGGATAAAGCCTTGACTCCCGTCAAGCTGTTACCCTCGGAAGGTATCGTTGAGAAACTGCGAATGATAAAGGATGACGGCGAGCTTGCGATCATGCAAGAGGCTGCGGACTTGGCGGACAGGGCTTTTGTTCATATATTGCGGTACATTAAACCCGGTGCGACCGAAAGTTCAATCGCGCTGGAGCTTGAAATTTTCATGCGTTCCCAAGGCGCCGCAAGCTCCTCCTTCGACACGATTGTCGCATCAGGAGAACGCTCGGCATTGCCGCACGGGGTTGCCAGCGATCGGATCATCGGGCGCGATGAGTTTGTTAAGCTCGATTACGGAGCCTATTACAAAGGATATTGCTCGGATATTACGCGCACCGTCGTCGTGGGCAAACCGAGCGATAAGCATCGCGAAATCTACGAAATCGTGAAGGAAGCCCAGCAATACGCCCTAGACCATCTCGTTCCCGGAATGACGGGAAAAGAAGGGGATGCCTTGACTAGGGATATCATCACAAGGTATGGTTATGGTGAATATTTCGGTCATGGGACGGGACACGGACTCGGGATGGAAATTCATGAGGCGCCCCGGCTATCGTTAACGGGCGACGTCGTTTTGGAACCCGGAATGACGGTAACGGTTGAACCCGGCATCTATCTTCCCGGTTTTGGCGGAGTAAGAATCGAGGACGATATCGTCATTACCGACAAGGGCATCCGAATATTAACGAACTCACCCAAACAGCTAATCGTATTGGACTAATTATGGAGCAATGTCTCTACAGGAGGAGTTATTAAGTGATTTCCGTAAACGAATTTAAGACGGGCTTGACGATCGAAGTGGAAGGCGGTCTATATAACGTACTTGACTTCCAGCATGTTAAACCAGGCAAGGGCGCGGCATTCGTGCGCTCTAAGCTGAAAAACCTCCGCAATGGCAACGTAGTGGAGAAAACGTTCCGCGCGGGAGAGAACGTAGTCCGGGCGCATGTCGAGAACCGTGCGGTTCAGTACCTGTACAACTCGGGTGCGGATTACACGTTCATGGACAATGAAACCTATGACCAGTTCGAGCTGAACAAAAGCCAATTGGAATGGGAAATCAATTTTCTTATCGAGAATATGACGGTTAACATTTCCAGTTATCAAGGAGAAATTATCGGGATCAACATTCCGAACAGCGTCGATCTTAAAGTTATCGAAGCTGAGCCAGGCATTAAAGGGAGCACGGCAACAGGCGCAACGAAAGCCGCTAAGCTTGAAACGGGCTTCTCCGTACAGGTGCCGCTGTTCATTAACGAAGGCGATGTCTTGTCGATTGATACGCGCGAAGGTAAATATATTTCTCGCGCTTAGTTTTTTGCTGGCTGATGAAATCCCCGTTTTTCGCGAAATTTTGCGAAAGCGGGGATTTTTATATTTTTGGGCCAATAGACTTGTGCTATAATATAATGCTGTATGCGGATGTTCTTATGAACGTTTAGAAAAATGCGGTTTTACTTGGGGAGTGACAACCGGTGTCTTTGATAGTCATGAAATTCGGCGGAAGTTCCGTCGGCACCACAGAACGAATGGGTCGCGTCGCGCAGCGGATAATCGAGAAAAAGCTGCAAGGGGACCGTGTCGTCGTTGTCGTGTCGGCAATGGGCGATACTACCGACGATCTTATCGACAAAGCAAACGAGATAAACGATAATCCGCCTTCCCGCGAAATGGATATGCTTCTAACGACGGGCGAACAAATATCCGTTGCGCTCTTGTCGATGGCCATTCATAAGCTTGGTCACGAAGCTAAGTCTTATACGGGTTGGCAGGCGGGAATCGTGACGGAAGACGTCCATGCCAAGGCACGGATCAGCGATATATCGCCGGATAGGGTGTTCGCGGCGTTGAACCAGGGCAGCATCGTTATTGTTGCAGGATTCCAGGGGATGACCGAAAGCGGAGAAATTACGACGCTTGGGCGTGGCGGTTCGGATACGACGGCAGTTGCGCTGGCGGCGGCGATTAAAGCGGACGTTTGCGAAATTTACACGGACGTGGACGGGATTTATTCCACCGATCCCCGCATCGTGAAATGCGCGAGAAAACTGAATGTCATTTCATACGATGAAATGTTGGAATTGGCGCACCTAGGCGCTGCTGTGCTTCATCCGCGCGCGGTTGAGTACGCCAAACATAACAAAGTAAATTTAGTCGTTCGTTCAAGCTTTACGCATAATGAAGGCACGTTGGTGAGGGAGGACGCGGAAATGGAACAGGGCGTAGTCGTAAGGGGAATCGCTTTTGATAAAAATGTAGCCCGCATCAGCGTGCTGGGCGTTGAAGATTTGCCGGGCGTGCTAGCTAAGATGTTCGGGGCGCTCGCTAATCAGGGCATCGACGTGGATATTATCGTGCAAAGCGGCGTGCTGGACGGCAAAGCTGACTTTTCGTTCACGGTATCTTTAGCCGATCGCGGACGCGCTATCGATGTTCTCGCCGGCATTAAAAACGAAGTGCCATACCGCGAAACAACCTATGAAGAAGGACTTGTTAAAGTATCGATCGTAGGTGCGGGTATGGTATCTAATCCTGGCGTTGCCGCCAAAATGTTCGAAGCGATCTCGAACGTCGGCGTTAGCATCAAGCTGGTGAGTACGTCGGAAATCAAAGTTTCATGCGTCATCTCCGCCGAGCCGGTACACGATGTCGTTCGCGCGCTTCATACCGCCTACGGGTTGGATACGGCCGAAACCGCGTTCGTCGGCGGCCCTCAGGATCGTAGATAAGATCAGTTTGATAGAGTTAATGCATAGCTGTTCCTTGAGTCTTCGGACTTGGGGAGCAGTTTTTTATTGATCTCCGCACGCCCTATTTATTTTCCAACAAGCAATTGAATAAGTTTCAGAATAATCGCCGTTATACCGGCAGCCATTAGCGGGCCGACGGGGATTCCGCGGAGCAAAAGAACGCCTACGATCGAACCGACCACGATGCCGACTATCAATTGAGGATCCATTTTAAGCGTATCCAGGCCCCGACTGTTTAGATAGGCGCCTATTGCGCCGCCGGCGAGGGCGACCCAGCCTGTCCAACCGGAAAAAGCGGCCACAATGTCTTTGGGCTGAACCCGGCCGGAAGCGAACGGAACTAAGACGGCTAACGTCAAGAAGAGCAGTCCGAGTTCGATTCCTCTGCGTTCTATTGACGGAAGATAGCGCTCGAGATGCGTTAGCTTGACGATTAATAGTATACAGGCGGCAGTTGTAATGATTGACGATCTTCCAAGCAGCCCGATGACGATAAGCGCAACCAGTACCAACTCTCCGTACATAACGATGACACACCCTTGATTGGATTGTTGGTTTACGATATGGAACAAGCCCCGCGTTTAGAACACGAGGCTTGAGGCGATTACCCTTCTTAGATCATGTAATCCAAGACTTGCACCTTCTGTAAATTGAACGTATCAGAGCGTAATCCCCGTCTCATCGTTTCCAACGTTATGACATCCTGCACCGGGATATTCCCTAGGTGAACATCGGCTCCCAGCGCTTTGATCAAGGAAACCTGCTGTTCTTTAAGCGGGGCTTCCCATAACACGCGATCCAGATTCGGAACCACGTCAAGAATATGCGACAGATCTCCGTCCCTGCAATCTCCGTGCTCATCGAACAAACCGACGCCTATGCCGGATTCCCTTGCCTCAACAGTAACCAGCTCCGCTCCGCATTCCCAATCCTTCTCCGCCGTTAAAGCAAAATCGTCAACGTCGATTCGCGAGCCGAACAGCTTTTTCCCATATTCCGTGTACACTTTAAGTCCTAAGCTTGCCGCGTCCCGAATGAGATCGCTGCGCAGCGAGCGGTTAAGATTAATCGTACCGTCGGAAACTTCGATCCCGGTAAATCCGAGCGTCATAACCTGTCGGAAAAAGCCGGGAACTAAATCGAGCCTCACCGCCGCCTCAAGCAGAGTTCCGCCCGGGATGACCGTAATTCCGTGTTTGATGGCCAATTCGATTTTACTGCGGATAACGGGCAGCGGGTACAAGGGGGACGTACCGAAACCGAATTTAACGATGTCGATGTATTCACCGGACGTGGACAGCAAATCCGCGAAGGCATGTTGACCAAGGCCTTTGTCGATGACCATCGTACAGCCCTTCGTGCGAGGCTTGGCTTGCCTTTGTCCACTTGGATCGCACAAAGCCTGAGGCCATGTGGATCTTGACGCTGTTACTTCCATTTTTTACTCTCCTCGCTTAGTCACAAGGTGGATTTTCACAAGCCAATATATGCGTTCGCCCAATCATTGGTGATCCAATTCAACGCGAAAGCAAGTAATGTTCTTATCACATGAGACAAGTTGTCGGCTAAGCTCGCATAGGTATAGTAACGCAGGTATTGCGCAATTCATTGGATGGGGGAGGAGATCAAATGGATAAAGCGGCTTTCAGCATGGCGATGCTTCGTATACTGTCCGGCAGTATTGAATTAACGGCAGCAATCGTCATGCTTCGGTTGAATGATGTGCAGAAAGCGTTGGCGGTTAACTCCATGCTGGCTTTAGTCGGTCCGCTTGTGCTTATTTCCACCACTGCGATCGGGCTTGTCGGCTTGTCGGACAAGCTTTCTCCGGTCAAATTCGTTTGGATTATGGCAGGGGTGGGTTGTTTGTTAATCGGCATCCTGAGAAAGTAGCTTACGATTCCGTCTTTCGGTCAAGCAGGCATATTCCGACGGTCCAAGCATAAATATGAATCAGCAAAGGACAACTTCTGGCGGAAAGGGGGGGGCGTAGGTGCCGCAACCTTTAATGGAGCTGTTCCCGACTTCCTTGCGTCATGTGCTGGAGCAATTGCCGGCGTTCGTCATGGAGTCGTTGGAAGAGATCCGCATACGTGAAAATAGGCCGCTTGAAATTAGTTATGGAAGCCGGTTTTCATTCGTTCGGGAGGATGGGACGTTAACCGATGAATTTCGGGCGGCTTATGTACCGAGCAAGGAACAATGCCGCGCGCTGCTCGAGCGGGTAACGAACCACTCGGTCTATGCGGTGGAAGAAGAGCTGCGCAGAGGCTACGTCACGGTGCCGGGCGGACATCGCATCGGTTTGGCGGGACGAACGGTACTGGACAAAGGTCTCGTTTCTCACCTGCGGGATATCGCAGGTTTTAACGTGCGCATGGCAAGAGCTCGTATCGGATTCGGCGCTCAGGTATTGCCTGGCTTGTTGGATTTCAAATCGAGAACGATACGCCACACCTTAATCGTCTCTCCGCCCCAGCAAGGGAAAACAACGCTAATTCGGGATATAGCACGTTGTATCAGCTCGGGGGAATGGTGTCATCCCGGAGCGCTCGATTGGGGAAGCCGTAAGGTTGGAATCGTCGATGAACGATCGGAAATAGCCGCAAGCGAAAGAGGCGTTCCGACCTTCGACCTAGGCCCCCGCTGCGACGTATTAGATGCGTGTCCGAAGGCCGAAGGCATCATGATGATGTTGAGATCGTTATCTCCGGAAGTGATCGTGGTCGACGAAATCGGCCGTCCTGAGGACGCGGAAGCCTTAAATGAAGCTATTCATGCAGGCGTTCGGGTATTGGCCACCGCGCACGCCTCCGATTTATCGGATGTATTTGCAAGACCTGTACTGGCAAAACTCGCCGCGGACGGAGTATTCGGCAACTATGTGCTGCTTTCACGAGTTGGAGGGAAGGTGGAGCACCGAATCGTATCTGCCGAGGAGGCGGTTCAGGAAACCTCTCGCCGATACAGCCGTACAATCGGAGCGACTCCGAGGGATGCGCCGTGGGGAACCGCGCTTCCGGTCGCAAGCGTCGTCACCCCCTCGCCTGCGCTCGTAACCGTCAAGGCTCGGCCGATGCCAGCGATTCGATCGCCGGACTTAACGGCTGCAAGAGGGAACGATGATGATTAAATTCGTCGGAATACTTCTCGTATTGTTCGCCGGTACGATGATAGGTTTTGTGCAGGCAGCCCGATTTGCCGCTCGACCGCGGCAGATTCGCCAACTGCTTCATGCCCTGCAGCGTTTGGAAACGGAGATCAGCTACGGTCAAACCCCTTTGCCGGAAGCGTTACTACGAATATCCGGGATGATGCAGCAGCCTTTGACCGCTCTCTTCGCAACCATTTCCAAGTCGCTATCCATAGAATCCGCCGGCTCGGGCGAGACCGTACGGGAATGCTGGGAAAACGCCGTGCTTGCTCATTGGCCTTCGACGGCGATGAAAAACGCGGAAAAAGAAGCGATGCTCAGGCTTGGCGCAACGCTCGGCGGCAGCGGACGCGAAGATCAACTCAAGCATATCCGGCTGGCAATGATTCAATTGCAGGCCGAAGAATCGACCGCTAGGGACGATCAGCAACGATATGAGAAGCTAAGCCGCAGCCTTGGAATGTTAGGCGCCGCCTTGGTCGTCATTCTGATGGTTTAAGATTGGGGATTAGTACTGGGGGCCATAACGATGAACATCGACGTCAGCACCATATTCCAAATCGCCGGTATCGGCATCATCGTGGCGATGATTCATACGGTGTTGAAGCAGATGGGCAAGGAAGATATGGCGCATTGGGTTACTTTAATCGGGTTCGTCGTCGTTTTATTCATGGTCGTGAGGATGCTCAACGATTTATTTCAGGAAATCAAGACGATTTTCCTGTTCCAGTAGGTGAAGCGGGTGGACATTCTCCAGATCGTCGGAATCGGGTTTCTAGCGACCGTATTAATTCTTGTCATCCGGGAACAAAAGCCGATGTTCGCCTATTTGTTAGCCTCGTTCGTCGGGGTTGCCATTTTCCTGGCTTTCGTGGGGAAGATCGACAACGTGATCACCGTGCTGGAAGAGCTTGCGGCGCGTTCGGGTATTCCAACAGTTTATCTCAAGACGATGTTGAAAATTATCGGGATCGCCTACGTCGCGGAGTTCGGGGCGCAAATCGTAAGGGACGCCGGACTCGAAAGCATCGCTTCCAAAATCGAATTTGCCGGTAAAATGCTTATTCTGGTCATGGCGGTGCCCATCATCAGCGTCATCGTCGAAACGGTGCTGAATTTGCTGCCGGCTTGACTGGCATCGCGGACGGAGGGAGAACATGCTTCGACAGACGGGAATAGAGAGACAGCTAATGATCCTGCTGTTTATGCTAATGTTCTTTCTTCCGATGGGAGATTCCCTCGTATACGCAGATTCGAGAATCCCCGATAAAACGGCGACGGAGTCGGGAACGATGGCGCAAGGCAATCTATCGGGCGACTTGGCCAAGCAGCAGAGCGAAGCCGTCGATGTGAGGCAAATTCAGAAGTATTGGAATGATCTGAAAACCGAATACGGCGGTTATTTTCCGGAAGGAAAACTGCCCGAATTGCGCCAATTGATGTTTCCCGAAGGGAAGCAATGGAGCGTCGGACAGGCATTTGGCGGAATTGCCCGGTTTTTCCTCCACGAGGTGCTGTATAGCGGCAAACTCCTGGTAACCATCGTGTTGCTTACGGTGTTCACGATGCTGCTTGAGACGATGCAAAGCGCATTCGAGCGCAATGCGGTCGGCAAAGTCGCTTATGGCATCGCCTACATGGTGCTGATCATATTGGCGGTAAATAGTTTCCGCACGGCGACTTCTTATGCGGGTGACGCGATCCAGAGCATGGTGCAATTCATGCTCGCGATGGTGCCGCTATTGCTTACATTGCTTGCGGGCACGGGAGGAGTCGCTTCCGTAGCGGTGCTGCATCCGCTGATCGTATTCATGATCCATACGGTAGGAACGTTCATTCACCTCGTCGTTTTCCCGTTGCTGTTCTTCTCGGCGGTTCTGCATTTGGTCAGCGCGATTACCGATCGCTATAAAGTGACCCAGCTGGCGAACTTGCTTAGGAACGTCGGGATCGGCGTTCTAGGCATTCTGCTGACGGTATTCCTCGGAGTGCTGTCGGTGCAAGGGGCAACCGGTGCCGTTACCGACGGAGTGGCGCTTAGAACAGCCAAATTCGTAACCGGTAATTTCGTTCCCGTCGTAGGCAAGATGTTCTCGGATGCCGCGGATACCGTCATGTCGGCCAGCCTTCTCGTCAAAAACGCGGTCGGGCTCACCGGGGTCATCGTTTTATTGTTTCTTTGCGCTTTTCCGGCAATTAAGATATTGGCGCTTGCGCTAATCTATAACCTAGCCGGCGCGATCATGCAGCCGTTAGGAGATACTCCGATCGTCCACTGCTTGCAGACGATAGGCAAGACGCTAATCTATGTTTTCGCGGCATTGGCTTCGGTTGGATTGATGTTTTTCTTGGCTGTAACGATTATATTGACCGCAGGCAATGCCGCGCTCATGATTCGCTGACAAGGGAGGTGGGCGCCCGATGGGGTTAATGGAGGGGCTGTCCCACTGGCTTCGCCAAATTATCGCCGTCATCTTGCTTGCTTCGCTCATCGATATGCTGCTGCCGAATCGCACGATGCAGAGGTACGTACGGCTGGTTGCGGGACTTTTTATTCTGATGACCGTAGCGACGCCGATCATGCACTGGATGAAAGGCGACTTCACGACTAAGCTTGCCGAAGGCCTCGATGCGGTTGAACGAACGCCGCAAGAAGGGGCAGAACAATTGGCGATGATCGAGAAAGAAGGAGCCAAGCTGCGCGATAAGCAAAATATCCAAGCTGCCGACTTGGTGTCGGCAAGACTGGAATCCGCCATTCGCAGCGAGGTGGAGCAAAGCGAGAAACGCGGCGTGCGCAAAGTGGACGTCGTTCTGGAGCGGGGCAATGACGGTTCCTTGGCGGTTGCCAAAGTGATTGTTCTCCTGGAGCCCGAACAGGTAGGCGGCGAAAGCAGCCGCGTACGCTCTGCTGCAAAGGAAGTGGATCCGATCGCGGACGTCGATATCCAGATCAAGGTGGATAGCTGGCCTAGCGACGATCACGAGGTGTCGGCTACACCGAAAGTCGAAGGAAACTCAGTGAATGAGAAGGAACTAAATCCGGAGCGCGAAGCTCGCTTGCGGATATCCGCGCTTATCGCAAGTCGCTTCGGGTTTGCGGCTAGCATCGTTGAAGTGAAAACGCCTGTGGCTGCGGATACGGCAAACTCTAACTGACCAGGGGAGGTGCGATGTGGCTAAATGGCTGCAGCAGCTGGAATCGTTCATCGGCGGAGGTTCGGGCGGACCGCGCAGGGTCAAAGCATTCCGGTGGCTAGTGCTGATCGGATTGATCGGCGCCGCCATGGTGCTCGCGGCCTCCCTGATGAACGTCAAGACGGTCGATCCCGAGAAAGATCCGAATCTGTCCCCGCCGCGCGACGAAGATATCCCCCAGCAAGAAACCTTCCTAGGCAGCGGGGATAACAAGGGCAATTCCTTTACGGACATTGAATCCGAGATCGAAGGCCGGTTGAAGGATTTGCTTGAAAGGATAGTCGGGGTAGGTACGGCGGACGTCATGGTTACGGTCGATTCAACGGAGGAAACCGTCGTGCAGCTGAACGAGAAAACGATGTCGCAAATTACCGAAGAAACCGACCGCAACGGTGCGAGCCGGCATATCACCGACATTACGAAGGACGGCCAGGTCGTGTTGTACGAGGTGTCGGGCAGCCAGTCGCCTATCGTCGTTAAGAAGCTGAAACCTCGAATTCGGGGAGTTCTTATCGTAGCGAAGGGCTCCGAGAATCAGACGGTCCACAGGCTCATAGCCGAAGCGGTATCCCGCGGACTCGACGTGCCGATCCATCGGATTTCCGTCGTGCCGCGCAAAACTTGATCGAGCGAGTCGGAAAGCAAGCCCAATTTTACAATCCCGGGAGGAATCGAACAATGAATAACAAACGCCAAACCATTTGGTTGGTATCGATGCTGAGCTTGATGGTTATTTTATCGGCCTACTATCTCTTTACCGAAGACGCGCCTCGTACCGACAATGCAAGCAAAACGCAGCAAACGGATATTCTGAATGCCGGCAAAGTATCGACGACGAATCCGAATGACGTAGAGGTTACGGAAGTGGACCAGAGTACGGACAGCTTGGCAGGAACGCAGAAAGACGGAGCCGTAACCGATATCGCTTCCGGAGATGCCAGCGGTACGGATAAGGAAACCTCGAGCGGTTCCAAGGATGATGAAGCGGTATTGAAGGGGCTGACGAATCAGAAGGGCAACCAATTGCTCGAACAGAAGCTGCTGGATCAGCGGGAAAGCATCAGTAAAAAATCGGAAGATCTCAACGCGATCATCGCCAACACGAAAGTCAGCCAAGAGGAAGCGATCACTGCGGCCGAAGAGCTGAGCCGACTTCAGGATACGGATGAGCGGATTACGAGCTTGCAGGAGAAATTGCTCCAGGACTTCGATAACGCGGTCGTGTCCGAGGAGGATACGAACTTCAAGGTCATCGTTCTGAGCGATAAGCTGGAGAAAAAACAAGCGGTCGGCATCATCGAATTGGCAACCAAAGAGTTAAATGTTACTCCTGATAAAGTAACCGTACAATACGTTCAATAATGCCGTAACTAGGAGCTTATCCACGAGTAGAGCGACATTCTACTTCGCGGATGGCTCCTTGTTTTTTATTCAGTTGTGCTAGAATCTAACGTGTCGCAATTAAGGTGATTTCTCATCGAGATGTCATTGTCGAAGCGCAAGCCTTGTTCCATCGGGACGGTACTCTTTTCAATTCATCCGATTGTGGTATAATAGTTCCGTTGTGGGAACGAACAGGCTTTCTTTAACGGGGAAACCCGAATCAAGGAGTGACCGACATGTTTAAGCTAAGCGAAATTAAAGAATTGATCAAACTGGTAGACCAAACCTCAGTACATGAATTGGAAATTGAGAACGAAGGTATGCGATTGGCAATCCGCAAACCGGGTCGCACTGAAATCGTTAACGTGCAAACCGCCCCCCTTTCTCATACATACCTGCCAACTGCACCGACAGCTCAAGCCGCACCAGTTGCTTCCCAACCGGAAGCGAAAACGGCAGCGGCTGACAATTCCCACCTTCACCGCATCGTATCTCCGATGGTAGGCACCTTTTATCGTTCTCCATCGCCGGATGCGTCTTCATTCGTTAACATCGGAGACAAAGTATCCGACAAAACGGTTGTATGCATCTTGGAAGCGATGAAACTGATGAATCCTTTGGAAGCGGAAGTGAAGGGCGAGATCGTGGACATTCTCGTGGAGAACGGACAGCTCGTCGAATTCGGCCAACCGCTGTTCCTAGTGAAGCCGGAATAATCCCGAGGAGGATTTCACTTTGAAATTTAATAAGATTTTGGTGGCCAATCGCGGCGAAATCGCGGTAAGAATTATCCGCGCATGCCGGGAGCTGGGAATAACCGCGGTAGCGGTTTACTCCGAAGCCGACCGGGAATCGCTGCACGTTCGTTTGGCGGATGAAGCGTATTGTATCGGACCGACTGCGTCCAAGGACAGTTATTTGAACTTAACGAATATTATGAGCGTTGCGACCTTAACGGATTGTGACGCGATCCATCCGGGATACGGATTCCTTTCCGAAAATGCCGATTTCGCGGATATCTGCGAAACTTGCAATATTAGCTTCATCGGTCCTTCTTCGGTAGCGATTAGCCGGATGGGCGACAAATCGGTCGCCAAGCAAACGATGAAGGATGCCGACGTTCCCGTCATTCCAGGCTCGGACGGATTAGTTGAAGACTTGGACGAGGCAATTCGCGTAGCTCGCGAAATCGGCTACCCCGTCATTATCAAAGCGACGGCGGGCGGCGGCGGTCGCGGAATTCGGCTCGCTGAGAATGAAGAAATGCTTATTCGCGAGATTACGACCGCGCAGCAGGAAGCGGAGAAAGCTTTCGGCAACGCGGGCGTATATCTTGAGAAGTATTTAACGGGCATGAAACACGTAGAAATCCAGATTATCGCCGACAAGCACGGTAACGTAGCTCACTTAGGCGAGCGGGACTGCTCCGTGCAACGCCGTCGTCAGAAGCTCGTAGAGGAAGCGCCATGCTCCGTCATGACGCCCGCGCTGCGAGAACGTATGGGTCAAGCTTCGGTAAGAGCGGCTCGCGCGGTGAATTATTCCGGTGCGGGTACCATTGAGTATTTGCTCGGTCCGGACGGTCAATTTTACTTCATGGAGATGAACACCCGTATTCAGGTGGAGCACCCCGTAACGGAAATGATTACGGGCATCGACTTGATCAAAGAGATGATCGCCATTGCCGAAGGAGCGCCGCTTTCCTTTAAGCAGGAAGACGTGAAGTTCGAAGGCTGGGCTATCGAGTGCCGGATCAACGCGGAAGATTCCGAGCGTAATTTCATGCCTTCAGCCGGACGAATCGGTTTTTATTTGCCGCCGGGAGGTCCGGGAGTTCGCGTTGATAGCGCGGCTTATCCGCAATATGTGATCTCTCCCCATTACGACTCTATGATTGCGAAGCTGATCGTATGGGCGCCTACGCGCCATGAAGCGATTGCTAGAGCGCGTCGGGCTTTGAACGAATTTATGGTCGAAGGAGTTAAGACAACGATTCCTTTCCATTTGAAGCTGATGAACCACCCGATTTTCAACAAAGGCACGTTCGATATTAAGTTTCTCGAAGAGCACGACATTAACGGGGATGACGAATCGTCAACCGACAACGAATTCTCGATATAATTTCGGGCCAAGCGTTTGTCATAATTATCCGGGAATGCTATATTTATAAGTAGTGAAGGCGAATGCTCGGACTTACTCAGATTTGTTCCGGGTATGTGGAGGTGGAACTACGCATGGAAACGATAGCCCCGGATTACGAACGGACGGATATGGGCACCATTGAAATCGCCCCGGAAGTCATCGAAGTAATAGCCGGCTTGGCGACAGTGGAAATCGAAGGCGTGGCAGGAATGAGCGGCGGGATTTCGGCCGGTATTGCCGAGTTGCTGGGACGCAAGAATTTGTCTAAAGGCGTGAAAGTGGAAGTCGGACAACGCGAAGCCGCTGTGGACGTATCGATTATTGTTCAATACGGACGCCGGATTCCGGAAATTTCAACGGAAATTCAACGTAACGTCAAACGCTCGATCGAGACGATGACCGGACTTAATGTAGTAGAAGTAAACGTTCATATACACGACGTTCATTTCAAAACGGGCGATAAGCCCGAAGAAGAAGATACCCATGTACGTGTCCGATAATGACGTGACCGCAACCTGATTTCCGCGGTAACGGAACAACCTGCGGTTGCGACGATGGCCCTCTGACGAGAACTTTCCTTCAGGGAAATCTCGCAGAGGTCTTTTCGCAACTGGGGGACATTTACCTATCAGGGAACAGGGAGGGCTCTTACGTTGATTAAAATTTTGGACAGGCTATTGTTGTTTTTGTACAGCGTGGCGATCGGAGCCGCATCCATCGTGGCTATTATCGCCGCAAGCGGCGGATTCTCGCAGAGTTGGATGAAGGAAGTCGTTTCAGATTTTTCGGGCGAAGTAAAAATCGTGCAAGCTTCCGTTATCGGAGCGGCAATTCTCATCTTGCTCATCAGTTTGAGATTTTTTATTCTTTCCGTCCGTCGCGATGGCAGCTCCGCTCCGTCCATTAACCAACGGACCGACCATGGCGACATTCGTATCTCGGTGGAAACGGTTGAGAATTTGGCGCTTAAAGCGGCATCCCGGACGCGCGGAGTTAAAGATTTGCGCGCTCGCGTGAGAGTCGCGGAATCCGGGCTGGAAATTCTTATTCGGGCTTTCGTAGATGGAGAAGGCTCCATTCCAACATTGTCCGAAGAAATGCAGCGCACGGTTTCTCAGCAGATCGAAGAGGCTACCGGTATTCCGGTTGCGGAGGTATCCGTCTTCATCGCGAACGTGACCCATGCACCAACTACCTTTAAGAGCCGTGTAGAATAGGGGGAGAACCACCTATGTGGAAAGTTTGGTGGGAAACCTTCGGTGGAAGAATCGCCGGAGTTGCGGCGGGCCTCTTATTCGGCATTATTTATTTAATTAGCGGTTTCTGGGACATGCTGTTCTGCGCTTTGCTCATTGGCATCGGATATTGGATTGGAAAGCATAAGGACGAACGGCGGGGACCGCTTTTTCCGTGGGAAAGACTGACGGATTGGGTGTCGGACCGCTGGCCTTGGTCGCGATAATCCCTGTGAATGTTCTTGCCCAGGCAGGGACGGCGGAGCTACTTGCTTCGCAGTTTCCGATGGAAAAGAAACTCATGGGTTTTTTTGTTTTTTGTAGCACCATACTACAGTATTAGGTTAGGACGATTAGGCACATTCGGGAGGACTCATGAAACGCAGACTGGCTAGGGAAATCGTGGTACAAAGCTTGTACCAGATAGAGATGAACGGGGTAACCGGCGACGAGGCTGTCGACATTGTGATGGAAGAAGCCCGTCAAGACAACGAAATAGGCGCGGATGTCGCCGAATTGGCGAGCATTGATAGCTTTACGCGCGATTTGGTGCGAGGAATACAAGATAAGAAGGATCTTATCGATCAGAGCCTCGTCGTGTATTTAACGGGGTGGCAGGTGGATCGGCTGTCACGGGTGGATCGGCAAATTCTGCGACTCGCCGTTTTCGAACTGACGTATCGTCAAGATGTTCCGCCTAAGGTCGTAATTAACGAAGCGATTGAACTCGCCAAACATTTCGGCTTGGAAGAGAACGGGAAATTCGTAAACGGGGTTCTTGGACGGATGTTGCGGGAGAGAGAAGAAAACCAGCCGCAGGGGGATGACAAGCAATGAGCGCACAAATCATTTACGGAAAAAGTATTTCGGATTCGATTCGCCAAGAATTGCTGCATGAGGTTGAGACGTTTAAGTCTAAGGGCATTACGCCGGGTCTTGTCGTTATTCTAGTCGGGGAAGATCCGGCTTCCCAAGTGTACGTGAGAAACAAAGCCAAAGCCTGCGAGCAGCTCGGGTATTATTCCGAGGTCGTCAGAGTTCCTGCAGAGACGACGCAGGACGAGCTATTAGAGCTGATTAAGAAATATAACACGCAAGAGAATATCAATGGCATACTCGTGCAGCTACCTCTTCCGAAGCATATCGAAGAGAAGGCGATCATCGATGCGATTTCGGTTGAGAAAGACGTAGACGGATTCCATCCGGAGAACGTCGGCAACCTGATGATCGGCGATGACGCGTTGCTGCCATGTACCCCATCCGGCGTTATCGAGTTGCTTAAGAGGACGGGAAACCATCCTGCCGGCAAACATGCGGTCGTTATCGGAAGAAGCAATATCGTAGGCAAACCCGTGGCGATGCTGCTTCTTAGGGAAAATGCAACGGTTACGATCTGTCATTCCCGTACCCAGAACATTGAGGAGATGGCACGACAAGCGGACATTCTCGTCGTCGCCGTGGGCATTCCGAAGCTAGTGAAAAAGGATTGGGTTAAGCCGGGAGCCGTCGTCATCGATGTCGGGGTCAATCGTTTGCCCGATGGCAAATTGTGCGGCGATGTCGATTATGACGATGTGCTCGATGTAGCCGGTTGGGTAACTCCCGTTCCGGGCGGAGTCGGACCGATGACCATCACGATGCTGATGGCTAACACCTTGAAGTCCGCGAAGCGGGCTCACGAGTAGAAAGGAGCCAATCGATGGAACCGGCACGCGCGATAAGCATACGCGATATCAACCGCCTCATTAAGATGAAACTTGAAGGCGACTCCGGGCTCCAAGACATCTGGCTGCGAGGCGAAATTTCCAATTTCACCTTCCATTCCAGCGGGCATATGTATTTTACGCTGAAGGACGAAGGCTCAAGACTCAAATGCATCATGTTTGCCTCCTACAACCAACGGCTTCCTTTTGCCCCTAAGGACGGGATGAAAGTGTTGGCTCGCGGAGGCATCTCTGTATACGAAAGAGACGGGCAATATCAATTCTACGCAACGGCAATGCAGCCGGACGGTATCGGAAGTCTCTATCTCGCGTTCGAGCAACTAAAGAAAAAGCTAGAGTTGGAAGGTTTGTTCCGCGAGGAAATCAAACGATCTATTCCGCGCTTTCCACGCACGATAGGCGTCATCACTTCGCCGACCGGAGCAGCCGTGCGGGACATACTTATCACTCTTGAACGCCGGAATCCAACCGTTAACGTATTGTTATATCCCGTATCCGTACAAGGGGCTAATGCGGCACCTTCAATCGTTAAAGCGATTCAGTCGATGAATAGAATGGCTGAGGTCGACTTGCTCATTGTTGGCCGAGGCGGCGGTTCCTTGGAGGAGCTTTGGGCATTTAATGAAGAAGCGGTGGCGAGGGCGGTTCGAGCATCCGCGATACCCGTCATCTCAGCGGTCGGACACGAGACTGACTTCACGATTTCCGATTTTGCCGCGGACTTGCGGGCACCGACACCGACGGCAGCAGCCGAAATTGCTGTCCGGCATACCGGGGAATTAAAGCAAGGACTTGTTCATCTTGAGCAGAAAATGGCGAAATCGCTAAGCTTTATGCTCGGCAGAGCGAGAGAGCGTTGGCAGCATGCGGCGAGGTCGCCTTATTTTACGCAACCGAGACGCAGTCTGCTCGTCCAAGCCGAGCGGCTTGATCGGCTGCGCGATACGCTTCAGTACCGGATGATTGCCGGGCATGCAAGGGCGAAAGAAAGACTCTCTCGCTTAAGCGGAAGGCTGAATGCGGTTAACCCCAGTCAACAGGCTGCATTTGCTCGCAAACGCATCACTTCCGCCACGCGGGGACTGGAATTGGCTATGGGCGGAATCGTACGTCAACGTCAAAGCCAATTCGGTTCGATCGTCCGCCATTTAGATGCTCTGAGCCCGCTTAAAGTGATGGCGCGCGGATACAGTCTTGTCTACGACGAGCAAGAGAAAATGCTTATTCGCACAATTAACGAAGTCCAACCTGGCGATCTGATTCATGTGCGTTTAGCCGACGGTAAATTGGATTGTCAAATATGGGGTATTCATGGGGAGGAGCAATCAAATGGCTAAGAACGGCTCGATTGACAACTCTGCGAAGGAAACCGGCGTTCCCGCGATTTCTTTCGAACAAGCGATGGAAACGCTGGAAGCGATCGTCGTCAAGCTGGAAAGCGGGGATGTACCGCTGGAAACGGCTATCGAGCTGTTCCAGGAAGGCATGTCTCTCTCCAAATTATGCGGACAGAAGCTAGAGCAGGTGGAACGTCGGATCGAGATGCTGGTGGAAGGCGAAGGCGGAATGCAGCGCAAGCCATTCACGGCGTCGAAAGAAGAAGCGTCCGGAGATAAAGGGGTATAGTCGTGATAACTTCAGTTGAGCTCAACACATATATGCAACTGCAGCGCGAAAAAGTGGAAGCGGCTTTGCAGTCGGTATTTCCAATGGACTGGGCAATACCGGGGACGCTGAGCGAGGCGATGAATTATTCGCTTCTTGCAGGCGGTAAACGTTTGCGACCCATTCTCGTTCTTGCAGCGGCGGAAGCCGTGGCTGGCCAAGAAACAGCAGCAGATAGGGCTATGTTATTCGCCTGCGCGGTGGAAATGATCCATACCTATTCGCTTATCCACGACGATTTGCCGGCGATGGATAACGATGACTTCCGTCGCGGCCGTCAAACGAATCATAAAGTGTTCGGCGAAGCGATGGCGATCTTGGCCGGTGATGGGTTGTTAACGCATGCCTTTCACGTTGCGGCTCAAGCCGCTTCAAGGGGAGTACCCGCGGAGCGGGTTTTGGCTGTTGTTGGGGAGCTTTCTAGATACGCGGGCCCTACGGGCATGGTCGGCGGACAAGTCGATGACATGTTGGGCGAACAAGGATTAACTTCCCTTGAGCAGTTGGAAAATATCCATTTGCATAAGACAAGCGATCTAATCGCGTTCTCGCTTAGAGCGGGCGGGCATGCGGCGGAAGCCGACGATAAACAGCTTCACGCATATGGGTTATTCGGTCGAAACGTCGGCCTTGCATTTCAAATCCAAGATGACATTCTTGACCTAACCGGCAACGAAGCGAAGCTGGGCAAACCGGTCAAAAGCGATGAACGACAAGAGAAAGTGACCTATCCGTATTTACTTGGATTGGATGAAAGTCGCAAACGCGTCGCCGAGCTAACCAGAGAAGCGAATGAGACACTGCTGCAGGCGGGGTTGGCAAAACCTGAACCCTTAATCGGAATCGCCGAATATTTGCTGAACAGAGATCATTAACCCTAGACAACCCTCCACGGTTATTGTTTGGGCATTGTTTGGGGATATGGTATAATAGCGGTAATATCCTTTTGGGGAAAGCGGGGAACAATACTTGCTGCTCGAGCATATCGACAGTCCTACCGACTTAAAGAAATTAACGTTACCCGAGCTTCCTCAGTTGGCGGAAGAGATTCGTCACTTCTTAATTCAGAAATTATCTGCTACCGGAGGCCATCTTGCGCCGAATTTAGGCGTTGTGGAGCTTACGCTGGCGTTGCATTATTTGTATAACAGCCCGCAAGATAAATTCATCTTCGACGTTGGACACCAAGCCTACGTGCATAAGATGTTAACCGGGCGCAAAGAACGTTTCGACACCTTAAGGCAGAAAAACGGATTGTGCGGATTCGTTAAGCGCAACGAAAGCGAGCACGACGTATGGGAAGCCGGACATAGCAGTACCTCTTTGTCCGCAGCGATGGGGATGGCTTTGGCGCGCGATCTTAAAGGTGAAGCGAACAAGGTAATTGCCATCATCGGCGATGGTGCGCTTACGGGCGGCATGGCGCTTGAAGCGTTGAACCATATCGGCCATGAGAAACGCAATTTGATGGTCGTGCTTAACGATAACGAAATGTCCATCGCTCCTAACGTAGGCGCGATTCATAATTATTTAGGAAAAGTTAGATCCGAGAAAATATATCGCAAAGCAAAAGACGAGCTCGATTGGCTGCTTCGCAAAGTTCCGGCCATCGGCGGGAAACTCGCACGTACGGCCGATCGGGTGAAAGACAGCCTGAAATACCTCGTCGCGCCAGACGGAATGCTGTTCGAGGAATTCGGTCTGAAATATTTCGGCCCCGTAGACGGCCATGATATTAACAAATTAATCGAGGCATTCAAACAAGCCGACAACGTGGACGGTCCCGTTCTCGTTCATGTATTGACCGTGAAAGGAAAAGGCTATTCCCCCGCGGAAGCCGATTCTCATAAGTGGCATGGAATAACGGGCTCGTACAAGATCGAATCCGGTCAAGTGGTCAAACCTGTCGGTCCTCCGATGTACACCGAGGTATTCGGCAACACCTTGATTGAGCTTGCCGAGCAAGATAAACGGATAATCGCGGTAACGCCTGCGATGCCCGGCGGCTCAGGTTTGTTGAAGTTCGCTGAGAAATTCCCCGACAGAATGTTCGATGTGGGGATTGCCGAACAGCATGCGGCTACGATGTCGGCGGCGCTTGCCATGGAAGGGATGAAGCCGGTTTTCGCGGTATACTCCACTTTCTTGCAGCGTGCTTACGACCAAGTCGTGCATGATATTTGCCGGCAGAATCTGAATGTCATCTTCGCCATCGACCGGGCTGGATTCGTCGGTGCCGACGGTGAAACCCATCAAGGCGTTTACGATATCGCTTTTCTAAGGCATATCCCTAATATGGCGATTATGATGCCGAAAGACGAGAACGAATTAAGAAATATGCTGAAGACGGCAATTAACTATGACGATGGTCCAATCGCAGTTCGTTATCCACGTATATCCGGAACCGGTGCCGCATTTGATGACGTAATGACTCCGATCGAGATCGGTACTTGGGAAACGGTACGCGAGGGAGATTACGCGGCGGTATTGGCAATCGGACCGATGGTTCAAGTTGCCGAGGAAGCGGCCGAATTATTGAAACGCGAAGGAATTAACGTTCGCGTCGTTAATGCCAGATTCGTCAAACCGTTGGACGAAAAAATGCTGCTTGCGATGGCCAAGGAACGGATCCCGTTAATGGTTATTGAAGAAGGGGCGGTCCTAGGCGGTTTAGGAAGCGCCGTTCTAGAGTTTTATACGTTAAAAGGGATACAGCCAGTGTCCATCCATATTGCCGGCGTTCCCGATATTTTCGTCGAGCATGCCACGATCAAGGAACAACGCGCGGAAAGCGGTCTGACGGCTGATGCAATCGCTAAACAGCTGGCATCGCTTCCGGTACGGAAAAGGCAAAGGGCCACTTAATGGAGAAGACGACTGCAACGAAAGAGCGGCTGGATGTACTGCTGCTTGAGCTTGGTTATTACGAAAGCAGGGAAAAAGCCAAGGCGGCGATCATGGCCGGTTTGGTGCTCGTAGGGACAGAGCGCGTCGACAAAGCAGGCACGAAAGTGTCTCGCGACGCGGCAATAATGGTCAAAGGCGCGCTTCATCCCTATGTAAGCCGAGGCGGATTAAAGCTTGAGAAGGCGATCAAACATTTCGGCTTGGATTTGCAGAATGCCGTCATGTTGGACATCGGCGCATCGACCGGGGGTTTTACCGACTGCGCCTTGCAGAATGGGGCGTCCCGGGTGTATGCTGTCGATGTTGGCTACAACCAGTTAGATTGGTCCTTGCGGCAGGACAAGCGCGTGCAAGTGCTCGAGCGGACGAACTTCCGGCATATGACATTAGAGCAATTGGATGGGCCTAGGCCGGGGTTTGCGACGATCGATGTATCGTTTATCTCCTTAAAACTTATTTTGCCGGTTCTCGCGGGTTTATTGGAGCGAGGCGGCTACACCGTCGCGCTTATAAAGCCGCAATTCGAGGCAGGAAGAGAACATGTCGGCAAATCAGGCGTAATTCGGGATTCGGCGATCCATGCCAGCGTATTGCGCGAAGTACTGACGAATGCGAACGAGTTTGGTTTTGAGCTAAAGGGGCTTACTTACTCTCCGATAACCGGCGGGGAAGGGAATATCGAATTTCTCGCTTACTGGCGATTGTCGGAACAAGCGACCGCATTGCCGGAATTCGTCGCTGTTGATTTGTCCAAGCTTATTAAAGATACCGTAGATGAAGCGGCTTTAACTTTTCGTCGAAGCCAGTAACAATAAATAAAAGTAATTGCCCGGTTGTGCCCGGAGCTGCCGAAGAACGGCCGGAGAAACGAACCGGATCGGACTGGCCTGCTTCGGGTTTTTGCTTGCAAAGAGGATAATCAGGGATGAATCGCGAAAGGAAAGAGAGCGTCAACATCATGTCCGATCAACATATTCTTTCCTCCGTTACTGGAATGACCGAGGAGGTCAGCACGTGGAGAGGTTTGGGGATTGGATCATTATTATAGCTGCTGCCGGAATCATGATATGGTGGTTGCTAAGGCGTTTCGACCATTGGCTTCATGAGCCTCCGGGATCTAGGCTAAGGAAACTCGCGCTCGCGGGAGGGGTTGAGCAAGACGATACGGTTATATTGCTGCAGGAGCATGGTTACGAGGTGCTGACGGGTAAACACCGTATACCGCTTGGAGTAATATTGGATGACGGTCCTGTTAAGAGTACATACCCGTATTTTGATTATTTGGTATCCAAGGAAGACAAATATTATTTGGTGAAATCGGAACGGTCGGGCCAACCGACCGATTGGACGACGAATGGGCTTCGCGATAAATTTCTCTTATTCATTTTGTTGTTTCCGGATTGCGAAGGCATCGTAATCGTGGAGTTCGACAGCCAACAATTGAGAACAGTACGATTCAAAGTGGGGGATGGCGAGTAATGAAAGGGCAACGGCAACGGAAAATTCGCGAGTTAATCGGATCAAGAGAAATCGAGACGCAGGAAGAGCTTGTGGATGTTCTGAGCTTGGAAGGCATGCAGGTCACGCAAGCAACAGTATCACGCGATATAAAAGAAATGCAATTGATTAAGGTGCCGCTCGAAGATGGGCGTTACAAGTATTCCATGCCGCAAGATCAACGTTATAACCCGGCTCATAAGCTTAAGCGGGCATTGTTGGATCACTTCGTAGGAGCCGAAGCCGCGGAAAATTTAATCGTTCTTAAGTGTTTGCCGGGTACGGCGGGTACGATCGCGGCGCTGATCGACGGTATGGATTGGCCTGAAGTCATCGGAACGATCGGCGGGGATGATACCATGCTGCTTATCAGTAAAACGAGAAGTCATGGGGAAGACGTATTGGTGCGCATTCACGACATGATGCAATAACTACATTCGAGAAAAGCAAGGAGGCATCTTATGCTTCGGGAATTAACCATTCACAACTTGGCGGTTATCGAGAATGTTACAGTGACCTTTCATCCCGGATTCCACGTACTTACCGGAGAAACCGGCGCAGGCAAATCCATTGTTATCGATGCTTTAACTTTAACGGCCGGAGGGCGAGGTTCGGCGGAGATGATCCGTCATGGCTGCGACCGGGCAGATATTGAAGCCGTCTTTGATTTGCCGCGCCAGCATCCCGTTTGGGAGACGCTTAAACGCCTTGGTATCGAGGCGGATTCCGAAGAAACTTTGCTCATCCGTCGAGAAATTCTTTCCCAAGGCAAGTCATCCGCGCGCATTAACGGGCAAGCAGTTACGCTTACGATGCTCAGGGAAGTCGGGGAGCATCTCGTGAATATTCATGGACAGCATGAGCATCAATCATTGCTTCGAACGGAGCGGCATCTGGAGTGGCTCGATCTGTTCGCCGGGGAAGAAATTCAAGAAGAGAAAGCGGCGTATCGCCTCCTATATCAACAATTCCAAACGGTTAGCCGAGAGCGTCGCGAGTTGGAGGAGAAATCCCGTCAAGGCATGCAAATGCTCGATCTATACCGCTTCCAAATCGAGGAGATCGAAGCGGCAAGGCTAAAACCGGGAGAAGATGAATCTCTTGCCGATGAAAGGCGCAAACTAACTCATGCCGAGAAGCTCACGGAGGCTGTAACGGAGGCCTACGATCTCCTATATGGCAGTAAAGGCTTGTCAGCGATATCACGTGCCTTAACAAGGCTGCAAGATATCGTATCGGTCGATCCAGCTATTTTGCAGCCGCTCGTCGAGCAATTGCAATCGGCTTATTATGGCATTGAGGATAGCTCGTTTCAATTACGCGATTATAAAGAAGGCATTGAGTTTAATCCGAAGAGGCTCGCTCAGATCGAGCAGAGGCTTGATTTGCTGCATGGCTTGAAGCGGAAATATGGGGAAACAACCGAAGAAATTATCGATTATCATATCCGGATCAAGACGGAAGCGGATCAGCTTGAGAACAGAGACGACTTGCTGCGGGAATTGGCAGCACAAGAGGAATTGCTTCAAAGCGAGCTGCAGGCGAGAGCGGAGAAATTGACCGCTATCCGTCGGGCTTCTTCTCGGCAGCTGTCCCGTCAAATCGAGCAAGAGTTAACTCATCTGCAGATGGATAGATCCGTATTCGAGGTTAAGCTCGGGACTACAGCGCTAACGAATTCAGGCGCGGATACCGCCGAGTTTATTTTATCCACGAACACTGGCGAACCGCCAAAGCCGCTTGCCAAGATCGCATCGGGCGGGGAAATGTCGCGTGTTATGCTTGCGCTTAAAGCGATATTCGCCCAAATCGATGAAATTCCTGTACTGGTGTTCGATGAAGTGGATACGGGAGTAAGCGGGAGAGCGGCTCAAGCCGTCGCCGAGAAGCTGTCGTTATTATCTCGTCATTGCCAAGTATTCGCGATTACGCATCTTCCGCAGGTTGCTTGCATGGCGGATCATCAATACGAAATTTACAAGCAGGTAACCGGCCAAGAGCGTACGCAAACGTCCGTAACGGAGTTGACTCAAGTCCAAAGAATTGAAGAACTGGCAAGGATGTTGGGCGGGGTGGAAGTAACGGAAAAAACCCGCCATCACGCACAAGAAATGCTTACTTTGGCCCAGCGTCAAAAAAACGCGTAACGGCGCGAAAAAACAAACTAAAAGGAAGCTTTTTGAGAACATAAAAGAAGGGACTCGCGGTTACCTTATAGGTACGTTATCGGCGAAATAAACAAAGAGCCGATTCAGTCTGTAGGGGAGCGTGAGAACTTGTACCAGAAACACTCCAGAAAACGCCGTATGGGACTTGTTGTCGTTCTTATGCTGATTATCGCCGTATGCTCCGCGCCTTTTCAACATTTTGCAGAATTTCCTAATCAATTAAGGCTGTTTCAAGGACAGGCGGTTTCCCTTCATTATGCGATGCCCGTTCACGCGCAAGGGAGCTTAAATCCCGAAGTAGCTGGAATTAATGGAAGCAGCAATGCTTCTGTTCGCGTCGATCTCAGCCAGCCTTTATCCATTCAACCGAAACATAGCGGCGTAACGGATTTAAAGCTCAAGCTGTTTGGCAAAATCCCCTTTAAAACCGTTCGTCTGCAAGTCATTCCGGATTTGCGCGTTATTCCCGGAGGGCAGACGATTGGCGTTAAAGTGAAGTCGGCAGGTATTATGGTTGTCGGCCATCATTTAGTTCAAACTAATGCGAAGACGAAAATATCGCCTGGAGAAGAAGCAAAGCTCCGACTTGGCGATCTCATCGTTGAAATCAATGGCCAAACCTGCAATGACATTTCCAAGATCGCACCTTATGCAGAAACCGCAGGCCGCAACAACGAACCATTGCAATTATTGGTACAAAGAGGCAAAGAAAGATTTAAAACTTTATTGAAGCCAGCCTATGACGAGGAAGATAAAGCTTGGCGGTTAGGGTTGTACATTCGCGATTCAGCAGCAGGAGTAGGCACATTGACATTCTATGCTCCCGATCAAGGCGTGTACGGAGCTCTGGGACATGTGATTACGGATATGGACACTCAAACTCCGATCGTTGTAGGCAGTGGGGAAATTTTGCAGTCTAACGTCAATTCGATTTCTAAAAGCCAAAGCGGCGAACCGGGGGAAAAACGGGCCAATTTCCTTAAAGGCGGTCGAACGCTCGGTAACGTAGAACGAAATACACCTTTTGGCATCTTTGGAAAGATGAAGCAAATGCCAGAGCATTCTTACGATCAAGAACCGATACCGGTAGCGTTCGCCGAAGAAGTGGAAGAAGGTCCAGCGCAAATATTAACGGTGGTCGAGAAGCAGAAGGTTGAACGTTTCAATATTGAAATCGTGCATGTATCGAAACAGTCGTCTCCTGCAACTAAGGGAATGGTCATCAAAATTACCGATCCGAGGCTTCTCGAACGCACCGGAGGAATTGTTCAGGGAATGAGCGGCAGCCCGATTATTCAAAAAGGAAAATTGGTCGGCGCCGTAACGCATGTATTCGTTAATGACCCAGCATCAGGTTATGGCTGCTTTATCGAATGGATGTTACAGGATGCAGGCATCATGTTGAATCCCGAACAAGCGACATCTAAGGCGGTTTAACGCCTTAGATTTTGCGCATAATGGAAAAGGCGAACGATTGTCGAAAAAAAGCGAAATAAATCATCATTTGGCGTGAAATGACGTAAATTAAATAGTATATTCGATTTTGAGAAATAAATAAAGAAAAATTTTTTAATTCAGAAGGAATACAGAATAGCAATGTCGAAAACGGATAAACAGAGAAACGATAAGCGTTTTTCATCACTAAATTTTGCACAGAGAAAGGGAGGACCAGACATTGCCACGGATTGAAGTGTTCCTAGCAGACGACAACCGAGAATTTACGAATTTATTATCAGAGTACATCCAAGAGCAGGATGATATGACGGTCATCGGAGTGGCGTACAACGGAGAAGAGGTCATCCGTCAACTAGAGGAAACACGCAGGGTACCGGATGTCATGATCCTCGATATTATTATGCCGCATTTGGACGGACTTGGCGTTCTGGAAAAATTGCGGGATCTAAATTTATCGCCGATGCCAAAAATCATTATGCTCACGGCATTCGGTCAAGAGAACATCACGCAGCGTGCGGTACAACTTGGTGCTTCATACTACATACTTAAACCGTTCGATATGGATGTTCTGGCTAATCGGATCCGGCAGTTGGCCGGAAGTTCAGTTTCCTCTTCCGTTACGACTTCATCGTCGAGCAGCAGCAATCGCTCGAATATTGTTCAAATCGGCAAACCCAAAAATCTGGACGCCAATATTACAAGCATCATTCACGAAATCGGAGTTCCAGCTCACATCAAAGGTTATCAGTATTTACGCGAAGCGATTACGATGGTGTACAACAATATCGAAATTCTCGGCGCGATTACGAAGACGTTATATCCTGCGATCGCAGAAAAATTCAAAACGACGCCATCCCGCGTCGAGCGCGCTATCCGCCATGCGATCGAAGTTGCTTGGACGCGCGGCAACATCGACAGCATCAGCCATCTGTTCGGTTACACGATCAACATTGCGAAGTCTAAGCCAACCAATAGCGAGTTTATCGCGATGGTGGCCGACAAGCTTCGTATCGAACATAAAGTGAGCTGAAACGGGGAGAGTATTGACGGATTTAGCTAATAAAAACCGCTTATGAATTGGTTTATTAAACCAATTCATGAGCGGTTTTTTAATTGTATACCTAGGTTCCACGAGGGGGACGAAAACACATTTCGCTTTCAATCCAATCCCCGGAACGACATCTGCCATATCATATGAAAGCCCTGTAAATATGATTATGAAGGAGGCTGATCTAAATGGATGAAATGTATCAATTATGTACGAAGCATATGAATCGCCGGGTACGTATTCAAACTCGTTGCGGAGAATGTTATGAAGGCGTTCTTGTTAATGTGGACAGGAACAACGTTTATTTACGGACTTCGGGAGATTTAAGAATATCGGGATGGGGATGGGGCTTCGGAGCTGCAAATGATATTTTAATTTTATCCCTGTTTACCCTTCTGGCCATAGCCTTGATCTAAGACAATCGGCGACTTGCCAATAAGCGCGTAAGAAGTCGAGAAGATCGTGAGTGGTAAGTAGCATGGTCAATTATTGGTTAAAAGAGCTTGCCGTGGTCCCCTATGGACTGTCGGCAAGCTCTTTGGATTGTTATAGCGTGATGATGATCGATGCAGCTCCAATGGATGGAACGACTTGAGTACCTTGCTCCGGCTAGCGATAACCGTTAATTTCGGCTCGCTGGCGAACTTTGGTTGCTTTAACAAAGATTTAAGTCGATCTATGATAGTACTCCGTCGGAATTTCGCAAAAAATTTAGGAGTCTTTAAGGTATAATCCCGAAATTCTGATATAGTAAATGAGGCGATTGTAAAATTTTGAGGAGGGTACATGTTAATGAGCGAACGTAAAGAGAATGAATTGAACGATAACGAACAGCTTACGAACGAAGAAATCGAGAAAGAAATCAATGAAAGCGAAGTCGTCGAGAACGATGTCTTCGAGAATGAGGAAATCGAGAAGGAATTAGATGAGCAAGAGCAACGGGAGGTAATCGCAGGCGTTGTCCCTTCAGGCGAAACGACGAATTATTCCACACCGCCTTCGGCTCCTGCAAGAAACACAGGAGCGATGATTGCTCCTTGGGTAATTACGGCTATCGCAATAATTGCCTTAGTGTTCGTGCTCGTCCGTAACCCATCTGGTGGCAGCTTGGATGAAGTTGTCGGGAAGATGGATGGAATAACCCTTAAGAAATCCGACATGCTTGCCGAGATGACCAAGCCAATGAGCAATGAGCAACAAAGCGCTTTAGTTGATAATATCGCCGAGCTTAAACTGATTGATTCGGAATCCGAAAAAGCAGGTATTGCCGTCACTGACGAGGACGTTAAGAAAGAAATCGAAAATATCAAGAAAGCCAACAACATTACAACGGACGAGGATCTTACGGCGGCGTTGCAGCAGTCCGGCATGACCCTGGAATCATTCAAGGAAAAGCTGAAGACGCAACTCAAATTCAAAAAATTGTACGAGAAACAAAATCCGGTGACGGACAATGATCTGAAAACGTACTTCGATAAAAATAAAGAAAACTTCGCAACGACTCCGAAAGAAGTGAAAGCTTCTCACATTCTTCTGAAGACTAAAGAAGAAGCTGAAGCGGTATTGACCGATTTGAAGGCGGGTAAAGATTTCGCGATGCTGGCTAAAGAGAAATCACAGGATCCTGGCTCTAAAGACAATGGCGGCGACCTTGGATTTTTCCCGCGCGGCAAAATGAATACCGGATTCGAAACAGCGGCTTTCGCGCTTGCTAAAGGTCAAATGAGCGAAGTCGTCGAAGCCGAGAGCGGCTTCCATATCATCAAAGTGACGGACATTAAAGAAGCGGTTATTCCGGCTTACGACGGTCTCAAAGACCAAGTAAAGGAAGCTTTCTATAATGAGAAGCTTCAAACCGAAGGTCAGACGTGGATCGAAAAAATGAAAAAAGACAAAAATTACAAAAACCTGTTGAAAAAAGAGCCTGAGCCGACGGCATCAGCATCTCCGTCAGCTTCTCCGGCAGCAAAGTAAAATAAACAAGAAAAGACGGCTTTCCGAATCCAATGTTCGACGGATTCTCGGACGAGCCGTCTTTTTTAATGACAAAATCTTAAAACTAAAGTAAACCTTAAGGCTTTCTTAAAAAGTGTAAAACCTTGCTCGATGTGCGGACAGAAATGCAACGGTTGAGGTATAGTGGGGAAGATAATGCCGAATAGGAAACGGAGTTTATGCTTTCCGACAAAGGAGTCGCCTGCCGATGGCCAAAAAAATTCTAATCGTTGACGATGATCGTGAAATCGCCAATCTGATCGATATTTATTTACGGAACGAAGGCTTTGAAACCGCTCAAGCCCATGATGGAGAAGGAGCATTGGAATTGCTGTCCCTTCAAGAATTCCATCTTCTCGTTCTAGACATCATGATGCCGAAGATGGATGGGATGGAAGTATGCCGACGCGTGCGAGAAACCGGTTCAATTCCGATTCTGATGGTTAGCGCCAAAGCGGAGGACATGGATAAGATTCTCGGGTTAATGACGGGGGCTGACGATTACGTTGTGAAGCCCTTTAATCCGTTGGAATTGGTCGTAAGGGTTAAGACCCTGCTCCGGCGTGCTTATCAATACGGGCAGCAAGCCCCGATAGCGCAGGATGAAGACGGGTTATTGAAGATTAATGAGCTGACCGTTAACAAATCGACCCATTCCGCAGAAGTTGACGGTCGTCCCGTTCATTTGACGTCAACGGAATTTGGCATTCTATATTTGCTTGCAAGCAACCCGGGGCGCGTGTTTAGCGCCGAAGATATTTTCCAACAGGTATGGAAGGAAAAATATTTTGAATCTAACAATACGGTAATGGTGCACATAAGCAAGCTTCGGGACAAGCTCGAGCACGAGATGGGCCGCAAGCTGATCGTGACCGTATGGGGGGTTGGCTACAAAATTGAAACCTAATCTGGCTTTGCGGATGGCGTGGCGTATGGTTTGGCAGATTGTATTGAGTTCGGTGCTCGCCGTTCTAACTAATTATTTGGCAATTATCGTATTGGAACGAATGACTCGGAACAATTACACTCAGCGCTCTTTTTTGAGGGATATTTATTATGCGTTCGGTCAGATGCCCTTGATGTTGTTTGGTTGTTTTGTGTTGTTTTGCTTCTATATGGTGCTCATAAACTGGAGACGTTTCAGTTATTATGACCAGCTTAGCCGTTCCGTGGAACATATCGCGAATGGACATTTTAACGATACCGTTCCCGTTAAGCAGAACAATGAAGTAACCTTACTCGCTGAAAATATGAATTTATTGGTGGAGGAGCTCAAACGATCGCTCGATGAAGAAAGGAATGCCGAACAAACGAAAAACGAGCTTATCACGAACGTGTCCCACGATTTGCGCACGCCGCTCACTTCGATTATTGGATATCTCGGGCTAATCGAGCAGGACCGCTATAGAGATGAAGTCGAGCTTAGGCATTATGTTCAGATTGCTTATGCAAAAGCCGAAAGATTGAATGTGCTCATTAACGATTTGTTCGAGTATACGCGAATGCGCCATGATGTCATTCCTCTTAGGAAACATGCCTTTAACCTCGTTGAAATGATGAATCAGCTGCTCGTACATCACCGGTTGTCGCTGGAAAATGCAAATATGAAAGGACGCCTCATTACGAGCGTGAGCGAATTATCGATCATGGGAGACCCGGATAAGCTAGTACGCGTATTCGAGAACCTGCTTGCCAACGCGATATCGTATGGGCATTCAGGCGGTAAGGTGGACATTTTCTTAAGCGAGCACGATACGGAGGCTGTTATTGAAGTCGTCAACTATGGCGAGGCGATTCCTTCTGCGGACTTACCCCATTTATTCGACCGGTTTTATAGAGTCGATAAATCCAGGACGGAGAACACAGGGGGGACGGGTTTAGGTCTGGCGATTTCAAAAGGGTTGGTCGAGAAGCATGGGGGTTCGATAATGGTATCCAGTGATGGCAATAGCACTAACTTTCGAGTCAGACTCCCGTTATCTTAAGGTAATCTTATGATTTGCTTTCGTTTTGTTTAAAAAGTTACCCCTACAATGAACAATATAGAGTGGTGTTCAGGAGGGAAAAGTTACATGAAGTGGAAACGGTTATTGATTTTAGCGGCATTGATTTTGGTTGTCGGATGGTCACTGAACATTAGGGAAAAGTTAGGTTTTGCGAAGGACTACGATTTAGAGTTAAATGTAGTATCTGCGGTATTGATGGATGCAGATACGGGGAAGTGGCTTTATCTGAGCAACGCCCAGGACCTTTACCTCCGGCGAGCATGTCTAAGATGATGACCGAAGTGCTAGTATTGGACAAGCTCAAAGAAGGCAAGATCGGTTGGGAGGATCAGGTTGTCGTCAGCTCCTATGCAGCAAATGTAGGTGGAGCCGGAATGGGGCTTGTCACTGGGCAAACGGTTACCGTAAGACAACTGTTTAATGCTATGGCTATCCATTCCGCTAATGATGCCGCAATAGCGTTAGCCGAATTCTCAGATGGCTCGGAAGCGAATTTCGTGAAACGAATGAACGTCAAATCACAACAAATCGGATTGTCCGCGGATACCCATTTTGCCAATGCAACGGGTCTATCCAGCGTTGACTTGGATAATTACGCTACTGCCGCTGCGGATGGCGATACGGAAATGACAGCCAAAGATGTCGCTTTGTTAGCACGTTATTTGATCGAAACCCATCCGGAAGTGTTGAAGGTAACTAAACAGGCTTCAACTACTGGCATTGAAAATAAGGATTTACCGACCACGAACGAAATGCTGCCTGGGCAGCGGTATGGGACGAAAGGCAACGACGGATTGAAGACCGGGTACACGAAACGTGCGGGATACTGCTTTGCCGGAACGACGGTGCTGGACGGGAGACGGTATATTACGGTCGTGATGGGAACGAATTCGCCCGAAGCGCGGTTCGAAGAGACGAAGAAGCTATTAGCCTATGGCGAGGCGGCTGCCTCATGAGCGATTATCGGAAGCGGATCGACGGTTTGAAATCCATAGAAGTATTCTGTTATTCGTTATGTATTCATCTGCTTGCAGAGGAAGCATTGGCAACGGTTGCGGCAAAGGCGACATTGCTCGATCTATATGATGATGAACAGTTTTGGCTCCTTGAGGGTACAGAGCGGGATAAACGAATTCGGCGACAGGCGATTTCCAGATCCATTGAACTCGCGGCCCAACAAAGGTTCCGCGATCGTTTCGGTAAGCAAAAAGGCTCCGCCGCCACGTAGTGGGGAGGAGCCTTGAAACCGGTATTTGCAATTCGTTTATTCCGACTTGCCATCATCAACGCTCGGACGCGGCGGGCGAGGCTTGCTGGGCCGAAAACGTGAAGATAAATAATTGCGTTTGCGATCCCGGAAAAAGGTCCAACCGCCGATAAAGCCGATTCCGATCAGAAAAAGAATAGCTCCGATTATAAACGACCCCCAGGAAAAATCGGGAGCTGACGAATCAACGCCACCCATTTGCGCGAAGTAATCGTACAGAGCGTCTTTCATAAGCAAAAAACCGTAAGCGGCACCGAGGCCGGGAATGACAAGAAGTAGAATGGCAATCAGGCGTTGTATAATCAATTTCATAGGTTGTGAAAGCCCTCCTTCCATTCCTTTAATCATAACGATTTACGTAGGAATTGTCTATGAAAGCCATCAAACTCCTCTCATATCCACTATGATCCGACAAAAACCTATGGTATTATGACACAAGAAAACTAGAGAGAGAGGAGATACGGGAAGTGGTATTTTCCAGCTTATTCTTTTTGTACCTGTTCTTGCCGATTTTGCTTATTGCTTACTTCGTTTTTAAGAATACGACGTACCGCAACTGGATTCTGATCTTCTTTTCCTTCGCATTTTACGCATGGGGGGAACCCGTGTGGATTATCTTACTGCTGCTAGCGTCGATAATAGGTTATTTATTTGCTCTTGGCATAGAGAAATATAGAGGAACTTGGTTGGCCAAGGCGCAGTTTATCGCTGCGATCGCGGTCAACATCGGGATATTGGGCTTTTTCAAATATGCCGGGTTTCTTGTCGATAACATAAACTCGTTTTTACCGTTCAACATCCCTCATCCTGAAGTAACTTTGCCTATCGGGATTTCTTTTTTCACATTCGAAATCATTTGTTACCTGACAGACGTCTATAAGGGTACGATCAAAGCGCCTAGGTCTCCTAAGAAGCTATTGCTATATGTTTCCTTCTTTCCTCATTTGGTCGCTGGCCCGATTATCCGCTATTCGGATATTCAGCACCAGATTGATAATCCCAAGGTAACGATGGCAGGTTTTAGCGAAGGAATTACCCGCTTCATGATCGGTCTCGGCAAAAAAGTCATTATCGCCAATTTGCTTGGCGAGAGCGTGTCGCAGTTACTTAATCCGAGTTCCGGCTCATCTTCCGTTCTCGGCATATGGTTCGGAATCAGCTTGTTTGCCCTGCAAATCTACTTTGATTTCTCCGGTTATTCGGATATGGCGATCGGCTTAGGTAAAATGTTCGGGTTTAACTTGCGCGAAAACTTCAACTATCCGTATATATCGAAGTCTGCAGGCGATTTCTGGCGGCGTTGGAACATGTCTCTAGGCGGATTTTTCCGGGATTACGTATACATTCCGTTAGGCGGCAACAGAAAATTTTATTTGCGTAACTTATTCGTCGTTTGGTTTCTGACAGGCTTCTGGCACGGTGCGAGCTGGAACTTTATCATTTGGGGCCTTTATTTCGGATTGCTGATCTACCTTGAAAGACTGTTTATTGGAAAATTGCTGGAGAAATCCCCGTCGTTCGTCGCACATGTGTACTCCACGCTAGCTATGCTTGTGGGCTGGGTCTGGTTTTACTTTACCGACCTCAAGTCAGCTATTAAAGCGCTGCTAACGATGTTCGGATTGTACCATAGAGAATGGTATACGCTTGAGTTGCAAATTTACTTCAAAGAAAATTTATTGCTATTTCTTGTTGCCATCATCGCTTCGACGCCTCTTATGAAGTGGATGTTTGCGCGATTGGCGGAATCCAATCCTAAGCTTGGGGTTGGCCTCAACGGTTTAGGCATACCGGTGCTTAATATCTCGATTCTTATTATCGCTACGATACTGCTAATCGGCAGCACGTATAATCCGTTTCTTTATTATCGGTTCTGATGAGGAGGGTGAATATGAAGTTGCAGGTCAAGCTTAATCTCATTTTGTTTTTGGTTTTTATTTTCGGGTTTGCTGTTGTGAATTTATTTCGGCCGCAATCGCAGGAAATGTCTCAACTCGAGCAGCGTGATATAACTAAGCAGCCGGAATTTACGGTAGATCGATTTTTCGACGGTGCTTATACGCGCGATTTCGATAATTACTTCTCCGATAATTTCGCTTTCCGGACTTCACTCGTCCAAGTTGGAACCGGATTAAAAGAACTTAAAGGATTTCCGGACGAGGATGGTGCCTCCATCGTTGTTCAAGGCGGCGATAACATGGCCGTTAGTCAGACCGACAAGGGCGAAGGCAGTTCCGTTACCGATGTCAATTCCAGTCAATATTTAATATTTAAGGATCGGGCTTTTACGGCGTTCAAATATTCGGCTCCGGCAGCAGAAATGTATGCAGACGCACTAAATCGGTTTCGAGATTCCGTCGACTCTAAAGTACGCGTATACTCCTTGTTAGCGCCTACTTCAATTGAATTCATCGAGAACGAGAAGTACAAGGAATTGTCGGATTCGCAGAAAGACGCGTTTGCGCACATCAATGGTCTTCTAGATGAGGAAATTGGACAGGTTGACGCTTACGGCGGGTTAAACGATCACAAAGATGAATACGTCTATTTCCGTACCGATCACCACTGGACAGCGCTTGGCGCTTATTACGCCTATTCGAAGCTTATGGAGAAAATCGGCGAAACGCCGGTTCCGCTCAGTAAGTACAAGAAAAACGATATCAAAGAATTCCTGGGGACGGCTTATAAACAGACATTGAAAAATGAGCTCAAAACTCACCCGGATACGCTCACTTATTACACGCCGTTTACGAGTTATACGTATACGATGCACTCTTCCACAGGCAAAGCTATTCAACGTAAAGTAGTGGATCCGAATTATGCCAAGAATAGCAGCACATTTTATGCGGTATTCCTCGGAGGAGATTTTCCGTGGGGGGAAATCAAGACGAATAACAACAACGGCAAACGGATCGTCGTAGTCAAAGATTCTTACGCTAACGCATTTATCCCGTTCCTGTTGCCGCATTTCGAGAAGGTCTACTATCTTGACCCTAGGCACTTTAATGAAAGCTTGACCGAATTCGTTAAAGAACAGAAGATTACAGACGTATTGTTCCTTAACAACTCGACCGTAGCCCGGAACGACGGCATCGCCAAGCTCCTAATCGAGGAATTGGACGCAGCTAAATAAGCATATTACTGTCGCGGTGACCCAAATGGGTCGCCGCTCTTTTAGTTGTCAGGGTACGAGAATAATGAGTCAATGGAATATCGTCGAAAAGGATTTTGTCCCGGGCAGCAAAAAAAGGTACAATGGAAACGTGAGTTTTTTACATACGGAGGGGAAACTATGCCCATCGAAGTCGATGTCGCCATTATAGGCGGCGGGCCGGGAGGCTATACGGCAGCTGTTCTTGCTGCGAAAGCAGGCCGCAGCGTTGTTATTATTGAACGGGATAAGCTGGGCGGGACATGCCTTCATCGCGGTTGCATCCCTAGCAAGTCGTTGCTTAGAAGCGCGGAAGTGTACGCAACGATCGGGGAAGCGGCATCTTACGGCGTTTCGTTACCCGAGGGAACTGCGGCAACAGTTGACTGGAAAGCGGTGCTCAACCGCAAGAATAGCATTGTCGAGCAGCTGCACAAGGGATTGCAGGCCCTTATGAAGCAGCACGGAATAAAGGTCATTAACGGAAGCGGACGTATAATAGGTCCTTCGATTTTTTCCCCGAGAAGCGGCGCAATCGCGGTTGAGCTCAAGTACGGCGAATCGGACACGATTATCCCGAAAAACGTAATCATAGCAACGGGCTCTCGTCCTCGTCGGCTTGAAGGCCTCGTTTATGACGGAGTTCATATCGCAACTAGCGACGAAGCTTTGGATTGGTCATCCCGGCCTTCATCTATTCTTATTATTGGCGGCGGTGTTATCGGAGTCGAATGGGCATCTATGCTAAGCGACTTCGGCACGGAGGTAACGCTAGTCGAAACGGCGGACAGGCTGCTTCCGACCGAGGACAAGGATGTCGGCTCGGAGTTGGCCAAAGCGCTGAAAAAGAGAGGCGTTAAGATTTTTACGGGAGCGTCTTTGCAAGCAGAGGGCTGCAAGCTGACGGAATCGGGCGTTCATGCCGTGGTTACCGTTAAAGGTGAAACTCATAACATAATTGCTGAGAAGATGCTCGTTTCTATCGGAAGACAAGGGAACGTTGAAAACCTAGGATTAGAGAATACGGATGTTAAAGCGGACAAAGGGTTTGTCAAAGTAAATCCGGCGACGTTACAAACCGGCGAATCTCATATTTATGCCATTGGAGATTGCATCGGCGGGATCCAGCTAGCGCACGCAGCTATGCATGAGGCAAATGTGGCGATAGAGCACCTTACGGGGAACAAGCCGACTCGTGCTGTCGACCGGGATATTCCACGCTGCATTTATTCCAGGCCGGAAGCCGCTTCAATTGGCTGGACTGAAGCAGATGCCAAAGCGAATGGTTTTGAAGTGAAAACGGCCAAACTGCCGTTACGTATTTTCGGTAAAGCTTTGGTTTATGGAGAAAGCGAAGGGTTCGCCAAGGTTGTGGCGGATATCGCGACCGGTGATTTACTTGGTGTCCATTTGGTTGGCGCGCATGCGACCGAATTGATTGCGGAAGCAGCGCTTGCGAAGCTGCTCGATGCCGTTCCATGGGAAATAGGCCGCGCCATCCATCCGCATCCTACGCTGTCGGAAGCGATGCAAGAGGTCATGTTGGCTTTGGACGGCAGAGCGGGTCACGGTTAATCAAGCCGATCGAATGCTCAACCCGGGAGACTTAGTCTCCGCGGTGACGGATGAAATGCCTGTTTTGGCAATTTAATCCGCACAAGTGGGTTGGGCGTTTCTTTTTGCATTCGAGCAGAGTATAATAGGATTTAAGCTCAAGTATTAAGACCAGGTTATAAACCTATACCAAAGCAGGAGGACGCGCCCATGAAACAAGCAGGTTCCGTCCAGCAAACTCTAAGGCACACCGCTGTCGGCTTAACCGACGAACGCGCTGTCGCCATGTATAAGACCATGATGCTTGCCCGTCGCTTCGACGAAAGAGGGCAGTTGCTGAAACTCGCAGGTAAAGTAAACTTTCATATTTCGGGAATTACGCAGGAGCTTTCACAGGTCGCGATGGGTTTCGCAATGGATCTAGAAAAGGATTGGTTCTTGCCTTACTATCGGGATTACGGACTCGTTCTCTCCATTGGGATGACGGTGAAAGAGTTAATGTTGTGCCTATATGCCAAAGGCGAAGATCCGAACAGCGCAGGCCGGCAGATGCCCGGACACTTCGGCAGCAAACGGCTGCGCATCGTTACGGGTTCAAGTCCGGTAACGACACAGGTTCCTCATGCCACCGGATTCGCATTGGCGGCTAAAATGAGAGGACAATCTTCCGTGTCGCTTGTGACGTTCGGAGACGGCTCGAGCAACCAAGGGGATTTCCATGAAGGCTGCAATTTCGCGGGAGTCCATCAGCTTCCGGTTATTTTCGTCTGCGAGAACAATCAATATGCTATATCGGTTCCGCTCTCCAAGCAGACGAGAGGGCGAATTTGCGATCGCGCTTTGGGATACGGCTTTCCCGGCATTCGTGTCGACGGCAGCGATCCGCTTGAAGTTTATCGCGTCGTAAGCGAAGCGCGGGATAGGGCGGTAAAAGGCGAGGGACCTACGCTGATCGAAATTATGACCTATCGAGTAACCGGACACTCGGCTACGGACAACGATTTGGACTATCGAACCAAAGAAGAGGTCGAAGTACACAAGAAGAAAGATTCGCTGCAGGATTACAAGCAATATTTAGTGGATGCGGGTCTTTGGTCCGATGAACAGGAAGCCAAGCTTCAAGTCGAAATCCGCGCGATAATTGATGAAGCGAATGAATATGCGGAGAAAGCGCCATATCAGGCGGTGGAAGATTCTTTCCGGTACGTCTTTGCGGAAACAAGCGAGGAGGGTCGCTAATGCCGGTTATCGAATATATCGAAGCGATTCGATTGGCGATGAAAGAAGAGATGGAGAGAGACGACAATGTCTTTTTCCTTGGCGAAGATGTAGGGCTTAAAGGCGGGGTATTCGGCACGACCAAAGGGTTGCAGCAGCAGTTCGGAGAGGAGCGGGCGCTTGATACTCCGCTTGCTGAATCCGCAATCGCAGGCGTTGCGATTGGCGCGGCCATGGCGGGCATGAAGCCGGTTGCCGAGATGCAATATTCGGACTTCATGTTTCCGGCTACAAACCAAATCATAAGCGAAGCTGCCAAAATTCGTTATCGTTCCAACAACGACTGGGATTGTCCGATCGTTATCCGCGCGCCCATCGGGGGCGGGGTGTTCGGCGGTTTATACCATTCACAATGCCCAGAGTCGGTGTTCTTCGGAACGCCCGGGCTTAAGATCGTAGCTCCAGCTACCGCTTACGATGCCAAAGGATTGCTTAAAGCAGCCATCCGCGACCCAGACCCGGTCCTTTTCTTCGAGAACAAGAAATGCTACCGTCTCATTACGGATGAAGTACCGGATGAGGATTATGTCGTTCCGATCGGTAAAGCGAATGTGATGAGGGAAGGCAGCGACCTTACTGTGATCGGCTACAGTATGCCGCTTCATTTTGCGATGCAGGCTGCGGAAGAACTGTCGCAAGAACATGGCATCGAGGCGCATATTCTCGATCTGCGTACGCTTCAGCCGTTGGATCGCAATGGGATTCTTGAAGCTGCCGCGAAGACGGGCAAAGTACTTATCATTCATGAAGATAACAAGACGGGCGGTATCGGCGCTGAGGTGTCGGCGATTATCTCGGAAGAGCTGCTATACGACTTAGATGCGCCTATTCGCCGTCTATGCGGACCGGACGTGCCGGCCATGCCGATTAATCCGCCAGGCGAGAAGCATTTCCTGTTGAATAAAGAGAAGCTCAAAACAGCAATGCTGGAGCTCGCGCGTTACTAAGCCGGCCGTCGTTACCGGGGAGGAGAACTTGTAAATGGCTAAACAGATTATCGAAGTTACGATGCCGCAGTTAGCGGAGTCGCTCGTATCGGCAACGATCGACAGATGGTTAAAGGAACCGGGCGATACAATAAACATGTACGAGCCTATATGCGAGCTCATTACCGATAAAGTAAATGCGGAACTGCCTTCCACAGTAAGGGGAAAGCTCGTTAAGCATTTAGTCGGCACGGGCGAAACGGTCGAGATTGGGGCGGCGATCTGTCTTGTGGAAATCGAAGTTTCGGAAACCGCGGATCATGCACCGAGCGTCGGCAATGCGGCAGCAGATACCGAGGTACAAGTTTCCGGAAATCAGCCGGCTTCCGCAACCCGTCCTGCAGTGGCAGCAGCCGTATCCTCGCCGGCAGGCTTCGACACAAACGCGCCGATGCGTCATCGCTATTCGCCAGCGGTGCAGATGCTGGCTGCAGAACACGGCATCGATCTGAACCGCGTTCCGGGAACGGGAGAAGGCGGAAGGATTACGCGCAAAGACGTGCTGCTTGCAGCAGAGTCGGGCAATGCCAAACGGGGTTCAGTTGAAACGGAAAGCCCTGCCGGGACAAGCGGCGGTTCATCATCGAATTTCGTGAACATGGATCCTAAAGTTCCGGTTCGCTCGACGGGAATTCATTTATCCGAATCTCCTCGCATCCCATCCGTAGAAGTACAAGGTCAAGAAGTACCGGGACGCGGAGAAACATTCATAGACGTAACTCCAGTCCGCAATACGATCGCGACCCGTATGCGTCAGAGCGTCAGCGAAATTCCCCATGGCTGGATGATGATTGAAGTCGACGTCACGAATCTCGTCATGCTTCGCAGTAAGCTGAAAGAAGAGTTCCAGAAGCGGGAAGGCATCAACCTGACTTACATGCCGTTCTTAATTAAAGCGGCGGTAAACGCGATCAAAGACTACCCCATCATGAACTCCGTCTGGGCGGTCGATAAAATCATCGTAAAGCGGGATATCAACATTTCCCTATCGGTTGGCACCGAGGATTCGGTCATGACGCCGGTCATTCGCAACGCGGATCAGAAGAATATCGCGGGTATTGCCCATGAAATCGACGATTTGGCGCGCCGCACCCGGGACAAAAAATTAAAGTTAGACGATGTGCAGGGCGGGACGTTCACGGTTAACAATACCGGTTCCTTCGGATCGATCCTGACCCAACCGATTATCAACTATCCGCAAGCGGCGATTCTGACTTTCGAGTCAATCGTCAAAAGACCCGTCGTCATCAACGATATGATCGGCGTTCGCTCCATGGTTAACCTGTGCTTGTCGCTCGATCATCGGATTTTAGACGGCGTCATTTGCGGCCGTTTCCTGCAACGGGTGAAGGAAAACCTCGAAAGTTATAACATGGATACGAAAGTATATTGAGCACATAAGTCATGATTTCCCTCTGTTTTCCCAGAGCTATCTTTTACGGCAATGCACGAATTTGCCGCAAAGGATTGCTCTTTTTTTCATTCATGAAGCGCCATGTTCTTCTAAAGGAGTTTGGCGTGCTCTGTCGAATATGGCTGTGGGGTGGTCATATGCCAAAGCCGCATCGCGGGCTGTTTCAGAATATCTCGATCAAAAATAAAATTCTCATATTATGTATTTCAACGGTTTTGATTCCTCTGCTTATCCTCTCTTATTTTGCTGCGCAGATTTCGTCCAAAGCGATTATCGAAAAAGCCAGACACAGCTCGCTAAGAGAAATAGCGCTTGTCGAGCGGAATTTGGCGAGCATCACGACAAATGCCGAAGATTATATCCGAATTCTCGTACTGGACTACCGACTGCAGGAAACGATGGACAAAATTGCGAAAATGGATCGAAGTCTGCTGCAGGAATTGGAGGAAAAGGTTGTTCTATCCGAGGTGCTGGGCAATGTGACTTTTCCGGCTACTCGAATGTCCGCGGCCAGCATCGTGCTGAATGACGGGAGCTTTATCGAACTCGGCGCAGTAGACGCGAGCAGCCTTAAGCCGGTGTTCGACAAGGCGTATATCCGAGAAATTATCGACCGCCAGAAACCGGTTTGGTCCAGCCTGTTTCCGATTTCTTACCGGTATGGCATGCAGACGAGCGAAAACGGATTTGCGATTTCCAAATCGATCGTCCATAAGTATTCCGGAGAAACCCTCGGTGTAGCGCTCCTATTTTTGTCAGAGAAAGAACTTTCATCTGTTTACAAGGAACAATCTGCAGAGCTGGACAAACGATTTTATTTGGTCGACGATCGGGGAATGATCATCTCATCCGGCAACAAAGATCACTTGTACCGGCCGTTTGACGAATTGACCGAAGGGCAACGGAACTTCTTGACCCAGGACGGTACGCGCGTGGGTACCTTGTTCGATCAGAAAATGCTGATTACGGTCAAAACGTTCGACAAGCTGAACTGGAAAATCGTCAATATCGTCCCGCTGCACGAGATAACGGTCGAAAAAGACAACATCGTCAAATTGATCGCATTTGTGGGGTGCCTCTGTTTGTTGGCCGCCGTTACCGCCGCCTATATGCTGTCCAATCGCATTTCAAAGCCGATTCTCCGCCTGGCGCAAGCGATGAAATCGGTCATTCGAGGCAATATGGATGTCAGGACGAAACTGACCTCTTCGGATGAAATCGGAATTCTAAGCGGCGGGTTCGACCGGATGATGGACCAAATGAAAAAGCTGATGTCGGACATTTATTTGGAACAGCAGGCCAAACGGGAAAGCGAATTCAAACTGATGCAATCGCAGATCAAACCTCACTTCCTCTACAATACGCTGGAGACGATTGTATCGCTCAGCAAGCTGGGTTTGATGAATGATGCGATTACGGCGACGAAAAATTTGGCCGGATTTTACCGGATCTCGCTCAGTAACGGGAACGACCGGATTCGCGTAGAAGAAGAAGTCCAACTGACGAGGGATTATTTGTCGATCTTGTTTTATCGGTATGTGGAGTTTATGGATTATCGCATCGAGGTGGAGGAGTCGATTCTCGGATATGCCGTTCCGAAGCTGACCCTGCAGCCGATCGTGGAAAATGCCGTTTATCACGGCCTGAAGAAAAGGATGACGAAAGGGATGCTCGTTGTCAAAGGATATGCCGAGAAGGAGACGATCGTTTTCGAGATCGAGGACGACGGAGTCGGGATGGATGAAACGACGATTCGCGAGATGCTGAAAGCGAGAGAGGAAGGGCATGGAAGCCAGAGTTTCGGGGTCGGCAGCGTCCATTCCAGAATAAGGCTGTTGTATGGTGAAGAGTATGGGCTTACGATCGAAAGTCGGATCGGCCAATATACCAGAGTCACGATCCGATTGCCTAAACAGAAGCTTCACGAAAGGGGGGAACCGGATGCTGAAAGTTCTGATCGTGGATGACGAGTACTACTTCAGACAGTCGTTAAAGGCTTCCATAGCCTGGGAGGAACTCGGTTTCAGGGTGTGCGGCGAGGCGAATAACGGCATGGATGCCTTAAATAAAGCCGAGCAATTGCAGCCGGATATTTTGCTGGTCGACATCAATATGCCCCATATGGACGGGCTGCAGATGATCTCGGAAATCAAACGATTCCAGATGGACTCCAAAATAATCATCCTGACCGGTTACAGCGAGTTTCAGTATGCCAAACAAGCCGTCGAGCTAGGGGTATACAACTACCTGCTGAAACCGGTGAACGAAGTGGAATTAACGGATATTTTGCTGGAGCTGAAACAGCTTATCGTGAATGAAAGAGCCGTGCGGGTCGAAATGGAGATGATCAAACAAAAATATAAAGAGCAATTGCCGATGTTCCGGGATAAGTTGATGAACGATCTGCTGCATGGAAATGTGAGCGGGTTGGCCAACGATCTGCCGGAACAATTCCGGCAATTGGGCATCGATACTTCCTTTCCTTATTATCGTTCTCTTGCCATCGAAATGGATGCCGCGGACGATCGGATGCATGAGAAGCCGCTGTGGTTATTTGCCGTCGGCAATATGGCGAAGGAACTGCTGGAGCCGTATTACGGAGCCTACGTATGTCAGGATTACGCGGGCAAAATCGGAATCATTGTCGGAGTTCGGGAGATCGAAAACAATGATTCGCACATCGCCGCAGTCAGCGATCGAATCTGCGCAAATGTGCTCAAGTGGCTGAAATTTGCCGTAACGATCGGGATCGGCAATGACTATCGCGGTTTGAAAGACATGAACGTCTCCTACAAAGAGGCGCAGGTTGCCCTTCAACATAAGGCATTGTCTGAGGGAAGCAGGGTCATTTTGCATCGGGCCATTGAAGAGAAGGGGCTGTCGAGCAGTCCGATGTCTTCGGACATCAGGGCAGGTCTGCTCATGAGTTTGCGGCTGGGCAAAACCGATGAAGCGACGGAGGTTATCCGCCGCATCTTGTCCGCATTCCGTACGCGCGATTGGAGCCATGAAATGCTCGTGGTCGCCAGTATCGAGCTGTTCTTGGTTTGCCTGGAATTTCTGGCGGAAAACAACGAACCCATCGAGCGGATCATTCCCAAAAACGTGAACGTATTGGATGTAGTCGCAGCCAAGAGCACGATCGAAGAGCTGGAGCGATGGATGGCGGACCTTTTCGGGAGATGCATCGAAACCGTTCAACGGAAAAAAACCGACCGCTCGCACATCCTGGTCGGCGAAGCGAAACAATTCATCCAACAACACTATACGAAAATGGACTTGAAAATCGAGGATATTTGCAAGCACCTGTACATTCATTATGCGTATATTTGCTATATTTTCAAAAAGACGACGGGAACCACGATCGTGAACTATTTGACCGAGACGAGAATTCTGAAGGCGAAGGAACATTTCGACCGAGGAAACGATTATATCGCTGAAGTTGCGGAAAAAGTCGGATATGGCGACGCGAACTATTTCAGCAAATGCTTCAAAAAACAGACGGGAGTAACGCCCAGTGCCTATATCCAAAGCTTAAAAGGAAAGTAACGATAATCCTCCTTATGAATACTAGGATATTCCCTTCAACCCCCATGAAAAACAAATTAAACTTGACCTGTAACGCGTTGCAAACATTCGACAGTAGGGGGATATCTATGCGGAATCGGACAAAATGGATCGGCTTGCTTGCTTTGGTTTTCCTGTTATTGATGCAGGTTGCATGCGGAAACGGGAAATCGGGTGGAAATAACGCCGAACCGGGAAAATCAAGTACCGGACAATCGGAGACCGGAAAATCGGAGGCAAGCGAAGAACCGAGCCAAGAAACGAAACAGGAGCCGGTCAAGCTGAAATTGATGATGCACGTAGCCGACGACACCCGGAAAGCGATCGCCCAAATGATGAAGGATCGTTTGGCGGAGAAATTGCCCGGCTATGAGGTGGAGTTCGAGCTGGTCGGAACGGCAACGGATTGGGAAAACAAGCTTCGCACCTACAACGTGACAGGTGATTTGCCCGATGTGTTCTACATGGCGGGAGCGCCATCCTTTCCGATCATTAAAGCTGGCAACGTTATCGATTTGACTTCCTACATCCAAGAAGACGGCTTTGCGAAGAAGTATTCGGATCCGGCCGTGCTGGCGCCCGCATCCGACGGCAAAATGTATGCCATGCCGGAAGGGTTCGATTTTTACTTCAACCCGAGGCTATTCTACAACAAGGACATTTTCGAGAAGTACGGCTTGGACATTCCGAAAACGTATGACGAGCTGCTTGCGGTGTCCAAAACTTTGAATGATAAGGGCGTCATTCCTATGGTGGTGCCTGCCAAGGACTTCAACGGTGCCGGATTATTCCTGAACATCGTCATGATGATGCTCGACAATCCGCAAACCGTGCTCGATCTTAACGATCACAAAATCGATTGGTCGGACCCGAAGGTCATAGCTGCGTTGAACCGGGTCAAACAGCTGGTGAATGAAAAAGTGTTGCCCGAAGGGGTAGTAAATCTGGACTACGGTGCCGCGGCAAATCTGTTCGCCACCAAGAAAGCGGCCATGTATGCGGCAATGACCTGGGATTTGTCCTCGATCGAGAAAACGCCGGACGTTGATTTCATGCTTTGGCCGCAAGTGAACCCCGCTGTCGATCCGAACAGCGTGACGATGTATTGGGGAGCGCCGAATAGCGGGTATGCTGTCAGTTCGAAGAGCAAACATATCGCCGAGGCAGTGAAACTGGCCGAGTATGCAGCCGAGATCAGCTCCTTCGGGTTTACGGAAATCGGGAAATCGCCTTCCGCCCTGAAGACGGATGCGAAGATGGACATGTCGGATTTGGCGAAACGAAACCTGGAGCAATTCGACCAGACGACGATCAAGGTTCCGCCGCTCGCCTTGAACCTAGGTTCCAAAATGTTCAGCGAATATCTTAAGCTCAGTAGCAGCTTGTTGACCGGGCAGTATACCGGTGAGCAATTCGCCAAAGACATCGCGAAGCCGTGGGAAGAAGAGAAGAAGGGCTCGAAGTAATAGAAGGCTCAATATTATCGTACATCTATGTCCCGACAGGTCAGTCTTTCGGCCTATCGGGACTTTACAAATGAGGGATCAAGGAATGTCCAGCTTCTATAACAATCGGTTGGCGCTGTTTCTGTTCTCCGCTCCGACGTTGATTTTGTTTACCCTGTTCGTCGTCTATCCGCTTTTCCCGCAAATCCGGATCAGCTTTTTCGATCACGACGGGATTAATTACAACGGCTTCGTGGGGCTGGACAACTATAGGGACGTGCTGCATTCGTCGGAGTTTTGGCACTCGGCGTACAACAATGTGAAAATCGTGCTGATTTCGACGTTCGTCGGTCTCCCGATTTCGCTGCTGCTGGCCCTTGTGTTGGATCGGATGTCGCCCGGCATCCGGAGATACTTCAGGATGACCAGCTTCATGCCTGCCGTCTTGTCCGTTACGGTTATTGCGCAAATGTGGATCGCCATGTTCGAGCCGCGCTTCGGCGCGTTGAATCAAGCTTTGTCGACGGTCGGGCTCGGGGATCTTAAACGCATATGGCTGGGTGACCCGGAAACGGCTTTGCCCAGCGTTGCGTTTGCGTTTCTGTGGCAGTACATCGGGCTCAATATGGTGCTATTTTATACGGGGATCAAATCCATTCCGAAGACGTACTATGAAGCCGCTCTGATCGATGGGGCCGGTTTTTTCCAAACGAACGTCCGGATCGTGCTCCCGCTTTTGCAGGAAGTGGTCAAATTCGTTCTGGTCATCTCGGTCATTGGCTGTTTGAGGCAATTCGAGCATGTGAAAATGATGACCAACGGCGGACCCGGCAGCGCCTCCCGAACCGTCATTTACGAATTATACTATCGCGCGTTTAACATGTACGAGTTCGGGGTCGGCAGCGTGATCGCCATCTTGTTCGTCGTAGCCTGCCTGCTGATTACTTTTATGATCAACAATCTGGTGGCGAGAGAAAAAATGGAGTTTTAGCGAGGGGATGCCGGCGTGGTCCGAAACATAAACAGAGGCGTTCTGAAAGCGGTGCTGATCGTTCTCGGAATCGGTTGGATATTCCCGCTTATCTGGATGGTTTTAATATCCTTCAAAAAACCCGGCGAAGTGTACGGGAGCCCCTTCCGATTGCCCAAGCAATGGATCTTTGACAACTATCCGAACGCCTTGAAGTCGTTCGATTTTACACTTTACTTCACGAACAGCGTCATTTACTCCGTGGGAACCATCCTGATCACGTTGATTTTGGGAAGTATGTTCGCTTATTGCGTGGCAAGAATGAACTGGAAATTCAAGTCGGTGGCTTTGTCCTACGTCGCGCTCGGCTTGATTATTCCGGCCCAGGTGACGATCATTCCGCTATTCATGCTGCTAAGAAGCTTGCATATTAAGGACACCCACTTGGGATTGATTTTGCCTTATTCCGCTTTCGCGTTATCGCTGTGCGTGATGATGCTTTACGCTTTTTTCCGCACCGTGCCCAAAGAGATGGAAGAAGCGGCGATAATGGACGGCTGCAACGTCTACGGCGCCTTTTTCCGCATCATTCTACCGATCATCATGCCTGCGATCGCTACGCAAATCGTTCTAATCTTCATGAACACGTGGAACGAATTTTTCATGGCGTTTATTTTGACCGGACAAGAGGAGTTCAGGCCGCTTCCGATCGGCTTGTTGAATTTTTTCGTCGGGAGAGGGACGCCGGAATGGGGCATGATCGGAGCGGTAATGGTCGTTTCCAGCGTGCCAACCATTCTCGTCTATCTGGGATTTAGCGAGAAAATCGAGAACGCATTGACTGCGGGAGCGGTATTGAAATGATTCGGATCCGGGTGTCAGACGGAGTAGCGTGGTCGGCGGTGGATATCCCTTTTTTGGAAGAAGGTTTGTTCGAAACAAGCTTCTGGGATAACGGAAAAATTAAGGTAGAAGGAAAACGATTGCCGGCACGTGGTTCGGGGGAAACCTTGGAGCTTACGGTAAACATGACCTTTGAGCAGGAAACGGACTTTTACGGGCTGCAGCTGGATTGGCCGATCGATCGGAGCTTGCGGTGCGCGTGGAAACCTCATTTGTGCCCGGATGAGGATATGGTCATCGGCGACAAGGTGTTTCGTTCGCCGGTTGTCATTGTGGAGAACGCTACCGAGATGAAGGCGTTTATCCCCGATTTGAATGGAATCGCAGCTACGCGCCCAATTCCCCATCTGATGGATTATGTACAGACGGAGCATCGGTTTACCTACGGGTTATGCCATTATAAGGAGAGCGACCACGTCTATCATCGATTGGATCCGAAGCTTTATCGAATTCAAGGAGAAATCGGTTTCAAGCTGTTTATTGTTACCTGGAAAAAAAATGCTCCTGAGCCGTATCGTGATTTCCGCAAAGTGGAACAGATGTTATGGGAGCTGTATGGGGAGCGGAATCTCACAAATTTGGACGCGAAAGACACGCTCGCCTCGATGCTGCCTTATATGGAGCACACCTATCATTGGGCGTTCGAAAGCTGGAAGGACGTTTGCTGGCAAGAGTTCAAGCTTCTGGGGGCGACGGTCGGCGGCGTAGCGTTTCTCGTGACGGCCGGACAGAAGCCTGGCCAGGGAAGGGAGAACGTGTGGCGGGAGCCCAAGAGCATCTGGAATCAACTCTGGTTCTGCAGCTTGCGCAGCGCATACGGTTATGCGTTATGGGGCCGGCATCTGGAACGCCGTGACTGGATGGAGAAGGCAGAGAAAGCTTTGAATTTCGCGTTATCCGCCCCGCAGCGGAACGGATTGTTTCCGGCCGTGTACGAAGCGGGGGCCGATCAAAGCTGGGAAAACGGAAGGTGGCATTGGTCCGCACCGCGAAAACCGGCGGGTTTGGATGATTATGTTCATTTGGCGGATAGTTCGTGGACGTGTTATTGGCTGCTCAAATGGTATCTTGATGTTGATCGGGATCCGCGGATCCTTCCGTATGTCCACAAGTATGTATTTCGTTTGCTGGAGCTGCAATTTGACAACGGTAGTTTTCCAGCTTGGGTGAGCCCCCAAACCTTCTCAAGCGCGCCGTATCTGATCCAAAGTCCGGAAAATGCCGTTCATGCGATGCTGCTGTGCAAGCTTTACGAATTGGAGCTAAGCGCGTCTTACCTGGCGGCAGCGGAGAGAGCGATGGCTTTCGTCCGGGAGCGGGTTATCCCGATCGGCCGTTGGGAAGACTTCGAAACGTACTGGTCTTGTTCCCGGGAGTGGGAAGGAAAGGCTTATGGACAACCTGATCCGAGAAGCGGACTTTACAATCAGAACAATTTGGGCATCTATTGGACGGCGGAAGCGATGAAGGAGCTTTATCGACTGACGGGAAAAGAAAGTTATTTGCTCGAGGGTGAACAAGTGCTGGCCGAGCTTTCCCTCTATCAGCAAATATGGCAGCCGCCTTTTTTTGAAATCGGGACAATCGGCGGATTCGGAGTCATGAACAGCGACGATGAATGGAATGACGCCCGGCAAAGCCTATTTGCGCTAACTTATTGGGATTACTATGTCATGACTGGGAATGAAAGCTATAAACGCCGTTCGTTGTGGGCGATGAAAGCGTCCTTCTATATGATGTACTGCCCGGAGAATCCCGTCGTCAAACGAAAGTACGAATCCGTTCACGGTCATTTCGATCATCGCGATTACGGATTCAATATGGAAAATTTCAACCATCACGACGGTACCTCTATTGACGGAATCGGAGAGTTTACAATATTTGACTGGGGCAATGGCGCGGCATCGGCATCTTTAATCGAGTTATATAGAAAATGAAAGCAGGGCTGTCTTGTAAGGTCTTATGACCTGAGAGACAGCGCCTGTTTTTACATTTTGTCATGCAAAAACATCCACGACGATGGTTGAAAATGAGGCGAAAATCACCGGGTATGACAGGGGCCGCGCGGCGGGGATGTTTAGCGTTTGCGGTTAATCGCCGGATTGCGTTACAATGAACGGAGAGCTCGAAAGCAAGGAGGTGCGCGGTGAACTTTCTACATACGGATTGGTTGTCCCGGTTGGATTATGGAGAAGCATGGGACCTGCAGAAGAAGCTTATCCAAGAAATTGATCGCGAAGAACGCAACGATACGCTGTTACTGTTGGAACATACGCCGACTTATACGATCGGTTCGGATCGCCACCCCGAGCATCTGCTGTACGGGAAAGAGGAATTGGCCCGCCGAGGAATCGCGCTTTATGAAATCGACCGGGGCGGCGACATCACGTATCACGGCCCCGGGCAGTTGGTAGGTTACCCGCTCTTGTATTTGGACGCAGTCGGATTGGATCTTCATGCATACCTAAGGAAGCTTGAAGAAGCGATTATTAAGTTGCTGGCGGATTTCGGAATCGTAGGCGGAAGAAAACAGGAATATACGGGCGTTTGGGTCGGGGACTTGAAAATCGCCGCAATCGGCGTTAAATTCAATAAAGCCCGCACCCGGCGAGGATTCGTCACGAGTCACGGGTTCGCTCTGAACGTTAAGAAAGACGTGGAGCAAGAAGGATTCCAAGGCATCATACCATGCGGTATCGATGAGTACGGCGTCACTTCGATCGAGACGCTTACGGGTTCGGAAATAAACGTCGAAGAAATCGGAAGACGAATCGTTCCTTACTTTACCGAGGTGTTCGGTTACTCCATACCTATTGCAGCAGAGACCCTAAGCTCATAAGCAGCGTAGAGACGAGTAATACCAATAAGGTTACGTAAATAACGATCTTAAACCAACGGTTGTTCATCGATAAACATCCTTTCAAAATGAGCTTGTCTACTCTTCTATTGTAACGAAAGCATCGTCAGGAGGAAAGATCATGGTACAAAAAGAACGATTATTGGCAGAATTTATGGAACTGGTAAAGATAGACAGCGAGACGAAATACGAAACGGAAATCAGCAAAGTGCTTACGCGGAAATTCGAAGCTTTGGGACTTGAAGTGACAGAGGATGACGTAGCGGGCAAAATCGGACACGGAGCGGGAAATTTGTTCGCGTGGCTTCCTGCTTCAACTGGACAGGAACATGTACCGGCTATTCTTTTCACTTCCCACATGGATACCGTATCCCCGGGTAAGGGGATCAAGCCGCGTTTGGATGCGGACGGCTATATCCGCAGCGACGGGACGACGATACTTGGCGCCGATGACAAAGCTGGCTTAAGCGCGATGTTCGAAGCCCTTCGCGTCCTTACGGAGCAAGGCTTGCCGCACGGAGCCATCCAATTCGTCATTACCGTCGGAGAAGAATCGGGCTTGCTCGGCTCTCGGTCAATGGATGGCTCGCGACTCCGCGCTAAATTCGGCTATGCGCTCGATTCCAACGGCGCGATCGGAGACATCGCGGTCGCTGCGCCGACCAACTCCCGGCAATACATAACGATACGCGGCAAAGCCGCTCATGCCGGCGTTAATCCGGAAGACGGAATCAGCGCCATCCAGGTCGCTTCCAAAGCGGTTTCACGCATGAAGCTCGGCCGGATCGACAGCGAGACGACCGCTAACATCGGCCGTTTCGAAGGCGGCGGCGAAGTGAACATCGTCACCGATACGATCAAGATTTTCGCCGAAGCCCGCAGTCAAGTCCAAGAGAAGATGGATCGTCAGATCGATTCCATGCGCGAAGCTGTCGAAAGCGCGGCCAAGGAATACGGCGCCGAATTCGAATTCGTTACGACTACGATATACCCTGCTTATTCCTATGGGGATGACGACGAGGTCGTAAAGGTGGCCAAAGCGGCCATCGAAGCGATCGGGCTAAAGCCGCACACCTTCTCATCCGGCGGCGGCAGCGATGCGAATATGTTTAACGGTAATGGCGTACCTACCGTTAATCTTGCGGTAGGCTACGAGCATATCCATACGACCAACGAGCAGATTAAAGCGGATGATCTCGTGAAAACAACGGATCTGGTGCTTTCAATTGTGTCTGAGACGTTAAAACGAGGGTAATCGTTCCAATCGAAGATTGATGCGAGATTATGGCAAAGAACCAGCAGATTCCCGATAAGGGATTGCTGGTTTTTGGGCTGTGAACGGTTCAGGTACCGGACTTGCGGCTCACAGTGGAAAGCAATTCAATTAAGGGGGTATTCCCGCCCCGAAGCTTCTTCTCCTGACGTAAGGCGTGGCGGATTTCCCAAGCTTTGCCGACCAAATGGAGCTTCTGCGGCGTGGCATATTTTTTCAACATGGTTATGAACCTCCTCTGGATAAAAACAACTTTGTCTGCCCGCGCTTGCAATCGATCGGACAAGACTATATGTTGAGACTATGCGCGTAAACTTGATTTCATGTATGGAGGCCATTATATGAGCGATAAAATAAAGCAGCCGCAACATCCTTTCTATGAAGAAACGCTGGAAACGAAACCGATTTTCCAAGGAAGAATGATCTCGCTGCAAGTCGATACGGTGCGTCTTCCCAACGGGGAAACAGCGACAAGAGAAATCGTGCGTCACCCGGGAGCCGTTGCCGTCGTCGCGCTCTTAGACGATAAAATGCTGGTCGTAGAGCAGTTCCGCAAGCCGCTGGAAAAGGTGCAGGTGGAAATTCCCGCAGGCAAGCTTGATGCCGGAGAAGAACCGGAAGCGGCAGCGCTAAGGGAACTGGAAGAAGAGACGGGGTATCGGGCGCGGAGTATCGTTCATTTGCAGTCGTTCTCCACGTCGCCGGGCTTCGCGGAAGAAATCGTTCATTTGTATTTCACCGACGATCTGGAGAAGGGCGAGGTACATCTGGATGATGAGGAGTTTCTGACCTGTGAAGCAATCACGTTGGAACAGGCGCAGCAATACATCCGGGAAGGGCGAATATGCGATGCAAAAACGTTGCTAGCCGTCTACGCTTGGCGCATGCGGACGCTAACGGGCTCGTTCTGACCATGATTGCCTCCGAATTAAAGCTACAGCCCTATTATGCGGACTTGCATGTACATATCGGCCGCAGCCAGGATGGACAGCCTATCAAGATAAGCGGCAGCAAAAACTTAACTTTCGTGAATATCGCGAAGGAAGCCTCCATGCGCAAAGGCATTGAACTCATCGGAATTATCGATTGCCATTCCCCGTCCGTTCAAACCGACATCTTAAACAGTCTGCATTCGGGCGAGATGGAGGAAATAGCGGGCGGCGGCATACGTTACCGGAATACGACGATCGTGCTTGGCGCGGAGATGGAGGTTAAGGAGGAGAGCGGAGGGCCCTTTCACTTGCTCGTCTATTTGCCGAGCTTGCAAGCGATGCAGGAATGGACTTCTTGGATGAAGCCAAAGGTGACGAATATTGCTTTGAGCTCGCAACGCATCCGGGTCTCGGCGAGGGAATTGCAGGCGGAACTGCTGGCAAGAGGAGGTCTTCTCGTTCCCGCGCATGTGTTCACGCCGCATCGGGGATTGCTGGGATGTTCGGCGGACAGGCTAGCCGATCGGCTTGATCCGGATGGGATCGCGGCGATCGAACTTGGGCTGAGCGCGGATTCCGAAATGGCCGGTTACTTGTCCGAATTGGACCGGTATCCGTTTCTGACGAATTCCGATGCCCATTCAACGGGCATGATTGGCCGCGAGTGCAATGAGCTGTTGCTGGCGGAGCCGTCTTTCGATGAATTGAACAGAGCATTGAAGGGGCAATTCGGGCGTAAAATCATTGCGAATTACGGGCTCCATCCAGAGCTCGGGAAATATCATACGACTTATTGCAACCGATGCAAAAAGGCGATTCCGCAAGCGAACGAGTTTTCAGGAGAGTGTCCATTTTGCGGCAATTCCAAACTAATCCGCGGCGTGTCCGGGCGCATCCAACGACTTGCCGATCGCGAACAATCGATGCAGCCCGCTAACCGTCCTCCTTATCGCGCGCAAGTGCCGCTGTCTTTTTTTCCCGGAGTCGGTCCTGCCAAACGCGAGCGTTTGTTCACGGAAGTCGGTACGGAGATGGAGGTTTTGCATCGAATACCACGGGAACGGCTGGCTGCCGTTATAGGGGACAAAACGGCGGATCTGATCATCGGCGTAAGAGAGGGGAAAGCCGTCTTTACGCCGGGCAGCGGAGGAAGTTACGGGAGCATGAGCCAATCATAAAGTCGACTTGTCCAACATACACATAGGCACGAGGTATACCGTGATTTGTGGACAAGGAGGAAGCCCCCGTGAACTTTCGGTTATGGAATTTGTCGGCTCGCGATAATCTGAATTTGTACGTCTTCATGGGTGTTCTCATTATCGTCGGAGCGATATTCGGGGCGTTGCTCGTGAACGCTCTGACTTTAGAGCAGCAGCAGGAGCTGGCGGATGAAATCGGGGTCTACATGACTACCGTTAAAGACTCACAAAATTTTTCTCATGCGGCGACATTCTGGGATAGCTTCTGGTTTTACGGGAAGTGGTTGTTTCTGATTTGGTTGTTAGGTTTGTCCGTCATCGGGCTGCCGTTCGTGCTTGCGCTCGATTTCCTGAAGGGTGTGTTAATTGGCTTCGCAGTCGCATTGCTGGCCCAACAGCTTGCCTGGAAGGGTGTATTCTTCTTCCTAGTCGCGACGGCGCCCCAGAATGCGCTCGTCATACCTGCGCTCATGATCGCGAGCGTGTCGGCCGCAAGGTTCGCTTATTTTGTCGTGAGAGAGCGATTGTTCAGGCGCAAAGGACAGCTGTTGCCGCCATTTCTGGCCCACACGGCCGTAACGCTGGTTATGCTAGTCATGTTATGCTTAGCTTCCTTATATGAAGCGTACCTGTCTCCGCTATTGTTAGAGCGAATAACACCGTCTGTCGCGTCCGCAGAAATTTCTTCTCTATCTTCTAAATTCTGATACAAGGTTTGACTTATCGAATAAGCTCATCCTATAATGAAGGGAAGTGCACCAGCGACCGGAGGGGGAAACTATGGAAGCCCGCATTGAAAAAATCAAACAGCAATTGCAATCTCAGGGCTACAAACTGACCCCGCAAAGGGAAGCTACGGTTCGGGTGCTCCTCGAGAACGAAGAAGATCATCTTAGCGCGGAAGACGTGTTCATGCTTGTCAGGGACAAGGCTCCCGAAATCGGTCTAGCGACCGTGTACCGGACGCTTGAGTTGCTAAGCGAGATGCACGTCGTCGAGAAAATGAACTTCGGAGATGGCGTTGCCCGTTACGATCTGCGTACGGACAACAACAAACACCACCATCATCATCTCATTTGCGTGAAATGCGGTTCCATGTCGGAGATCATGGAGGATTGGCTTGTACCGTTAGAGGAAAGACTAGAGCTGGAATACCGATTCACGGTACTTGACCATCGCCTAGACTTCCAAGGGATATGCGCGAAATGCCAACCGGAGAAACCGCCAGAATCGGACAACGAATAAAATATACGAATGAGATAGAGGCTATCCCCAGGTAATCTACGGGGTAGCCTCTATTTGGCATATTCGTTGTTCATCCATTTATTTCCGATTCAGCAGCTTCTGGATTTGGCTCTCGATTTTGTCGGGCGTATCTGTCGGAGAGAAGCGCTTAACTACCCGTCCGTTCTGATCGATGAGAAACTTCGTGAAATTCCATTTGATGCTTTTCAATCCGAGAAATCCTGGCGCTTCCTTGGTAAGGTGTTTATACAAAGGATGAATACCTCTGCCCTTCACGTCGATCTTCGCATGAAGAGGGAATGTTACGCCATGATTGAGTTCGCATTGCTGGGCTATCGTAGCCTCGTCGTCGGGTTCCTGATTGGCGAACTGGTTGCTGGGGAATCCGAGTACGGCCAAGCCTTGACCGCCATACGTTTCATGTAACCGCTGCAAGCCTTTGTATTGGGGAGTGAAGCCGCATTTGCTGGCCGTATTTACGATAAGCATGACTTTACCGCGGTAGTCGGAAAGGTCCTTCGATTCGCCGCGTATAGATTTTACTTGAATGTCGTATAAAGACATCGTTAACGCCTCCCATGCAAATAGATGATAAAAACTGTTCAATGGAATCCTCGCTATAAATTAAATTGTATACAACCAATTTGTCGAAGTCAAGGCTTTGACAGCACGATTATCAGATGGTATAGTTAAGGCGATTAAATTGCATGCAATTAATTCCTCGCCGATGGAACGAGACTAAGGAGGCGCGAATGAATACCGACTCGGTATTAAAGCTGGACAATCAGCTGTGCTTTGCGGTTTACGCGTGCGCCAGGGAAATTACGAAGCTTTACCATCCTCTCTTGAAGGAGCTTGGCCTTACTTACACGCAATACGTGACGATGCTCGCTCTGTGGGAACAGGACCAAGTTACGGTGAAGCAGTTGGGCCACAGGCTTTATTTAGATTCCGGAACGTTAACTCCCTTGTTAAAGAAGCTTGAGGCAATGGGGCTTCTTACCCGCTCAAGGGATAAGCAGGATGAACGCAGCGTAATCATTCAATTGACCGAACAGGGCATACGTTTAAAAGATAAGGCCATCGACATCCCTGAAAGGTTATTTTGCCAAGCAGGCTTATCTCCAGAGGAAGCGGAAGCCTTTCGCAAACAAATAACGGATATGTTAGAGAAGGTTCAACACATTCAAGGCGATAACAATTAGAACTATCAGGACTATTAGGAGGAAAATACAATGTCAATCTATGAGTTCTCGACCCATAAGCCAAACGGTGAAGCCGTGGATTTGAGTGTGTATAAAGATAAGGTGCTGCTCTTCGTTAACACGGCTAGCGAATGCGGGTTTACGCCGCAATATACGGATCTCCAGAAACTGCACGAGACTTATGGGGATAAGGGGCTTGTCGTGCTCGGATTTCCTTGCAACCAGTTCGGGGGGCAGGAGCCGGGTACCGCAACGGAAGTTGAAGCGTTCTGCAGCTTGAATTTCGGCGTAACTTTCCCGCTGTTCGAGAAAGTTGACGTTAAAGGTCCTGACGCGGACCCAATATTTCAATATTTGACGGAGCAGACGGGCGGGGAGATCAAGTGGAATTTCACGAAATTTCTCGTAGATCGCAAGGGGCAAGTCGTCAAGCAATACGATTCATCGATTACGCCGCTCGAAATCGGACCGGACATTGAACAGTTGCTAGTTTAACGGTGATGATTCGGGTTGGATAAAAATAAAGGGGCTGCCCCGTAAGGTCGAAATCGACCGGGGGACAGCCTCTTATTTGTTTAAATCCGCAATCCATTGCTGGACGGGAAGAGAAGGCGGGATACCGAATTCTTCTTGGAGCATCATGCATAGTTGTTCGTACTTCTTGTTCACTAGAAATAGATTGCCAGCCTCGGCATGACATTGCATGACCAGAAAATAAATCTCTTCCAGGAAAGGGAGTTTTCGCTCCATAAGGTCGTACACTTGAAGAGCTTCCTTGCGGTAGCCGGCTTCCTTCCATACTAGGCTGACAGCCAGAGCATGGTTATACCATATGTCGCGCAGCCGCTGTCTTTCGTTCTCAGCCCATATGTAATCGTGCTCAGACAAGTAATCGCCCGTATAAGCTTCAAGCCATTGGAGATGAAGATGTGCGGTTTCCGGCTTTAATTCGGGCAACTCGCGTCTGGATTCTTCCCAATCGTTAATGTCATAATGATTGTTGCCCAAGTCGAGGTAATAATCGGTTCCGCTATTGGTCAACCGGATGTTCAATTCGGCCATTTCGAGAGATTTACGGATTTGATAGATCGTCGTGTACAGCTGCGTGAACGCTTTTTTGTAATCCGTATCCGGCCAGAACAGCTCAAGCAAAATGTCTTTGCGCACCGGTTGATTTCTCTTGTACACCATGTAGGCGAACAATTCTTGCGAACGGACCGTTCTCCAAGAGAATGGCTCGGATTTGCCATATTCAATTTGTAATCTACTGAAGCAACGGACAGTTGCGATTACGGGTTTTATCGTTTGTTTGGCAAGGTGAGGCTTATGCTGCTGTAATCTTCGGACCGTGCGGCTCAATCGCTCTGAATGAATAGGTTTTAACACATAATCCAACGCTGCGTGATCGAATGCTTTTATGGCATATTCCTCATATGCGGTCACGAATACGATATCTATGGTCGCATCTATGATTTGCAGCTGTTCGGCAGCTTCCAAACCCGATATTTCCGGCATGTCGATATCTAGGAACACAACATCGGGCTTTAATCTCGTAATTTGCTCGAGTGCCTCGCGGGCCCACGAGAAGGTACCGACAATTTCCATGCCGCCGATCTTGGTCAGTTGTCTCTCTAAATCTCGTAATGCCAATCCTTCATCATCCACTAAAATCGCTCGCATCCGGTTTTCCCTCCAACCATAACTTTATAATTCTCCATCGGCATATGTAATCGATATTGTGAGCGTTCCCTCGGCTTGTTTTCCCCAAGCAGCGCTAAGTGATCGACTATGACAAGAATAGAATTGTTCAAATGAATATGCGACTGCTTGGCTCCCCTATTGGATAATCAATGATTTGATCATAAGCCAAAATAAGGTTGGAAAACAATAAAAAAGGCAACTTGATAAAGCTTAATGTCGATGTTTGACGCGAGCTTTACCGCTTAGCAGCCGAGCAGCCGGGGCAATTTGCAGCAATCCTCTGCCAACAGCGTTACTGCCGCCGGTAATTTTTAGGGCTGCTTTCTTGAGCCTCTGGCTCACTTCCGAAGCGCTTAGTCTTGGATTGATTCGGCGCAGGAGCGCGGCAGCGCCGGTTACATGGGGCGAAGACATCGATGTCCCGGACTCACTGCGGTAAGTTCCTCCAAGCCATGTGGATAAAATATGGACTCCAGGCGCAGCGATGTCGACGCCGCGGCCACGGCTGGAGAAGTAGGCGACGCGATTGCCTCGGGTCGTAGCAGCGACCGCGATCGTCTCTGGATAACGCGCAGGCGCATCGATCCGTTTCAACATTGTGCCGCTGTTGCCTGCCGAGGCGATCATTACGGCGCCTTGGCTTCTTGCCTTGCGGACGGCATCCCTTAACAATTGGCTGTCACCGCTTAGGCCAAAGCTCATATTCATGATCTTGATACCGCGCGCCAAACACCAATCGATCCCTTCGACGATATCGGAGATAAAGCCGGTGCCTGTCGCATCGAGCACTTTGACGGCATATAGCTTGACTTTCGGGGCGACCCCGTAAATTCTTCGACTTCCCGTTGCGGCTGTAATACCCGCGACATGGGTGCCGTGGCCATTGTCATCCGCGAAGGATTTGCCGTCCAGCGTATTGACGCCTCCGGCAATCCTTAAATCCGGATGGCGGGCGATGCCCGTATCGACGATAGCCACCTTAATGCCGCTTCCGAAATTTGCTGTTTTCCAAGCTTCAGGAGCGCGCACCCGGCTTACATTCCAGGGGATCCGGGCTTTATTGACCGCGGTTTTGACTGCGGAATGCCCGATAACGTGGGATTTCACCTTAAGATCCTTCTCGACGTAAGCAACGCGCGGATGGCCGTGCAGCTGTTTCCAATTGCTGGCTCGATCGGCATGATAACAAATGAAATTCAGCGAATCGACGACTTTTACCGGTTTGATTCCGGCAATGGACAGTTGCTTCAGACAGCGGCGATAATCTTCTTTGCGATGAAGCACGATGTTCCTTCGTTCCGTGCGCAAGGAGGGCTTGCGTTTAGCCGAGTCGCACAGCTGTCTAGCCAAAGCTTTCATGAAGTGTCCTCCTGGGCGGGTCTTGGCCGTATTCTGTTGTAAAATATGGAGAAATCGGGTATTAGGTGCATGTGTGGATCTTGAGACACATATTTTTGTTTGCTAGGGATACTGTAATGACGATAGATGAGCCGGAAAGCGGCGGGAGGAATTTATTATGATCGTAGGATTGCCTAAGGAAATCAAAAAACAAGAATACCGCGTTGCCCTAACGCCTGCTGGCTGCGGTATGATCGTCAAACAAGGCCAAGAGGTTGTTGTCCAGCATGGTGCAGGCGAAGGCAGCGGATTCGCCGATGATGAGTATTCAGCGGCTGGCGCGCGGTTAGTAGCAGATGCAGCCGAGGTGTGGGCGACCGCTGATATGATCGTTAAGGTGAAGGAGCCGCTGCAGGTGGAATTCGTTCATTTTCGTAACGGGCAAATTTTGTTTACGTATTTGCATCTAGCCGCGGCGCCTGAGCTCGCGCAAGCTCTGATGGATAAGCAGGTTACGGCAATCGCATACGAGACGATTCAAGCGCCTAACGGCAGCTTGCCGCTGCTTACGCCCATGAGCGAAGTGGCAGGACGGATGTCGGTCCAGGAGGGAGCCAAATATTTGGAGGCTTTTCAAGGAGGCAGAGGCGTGCTGCTTGGAGGCGTGCCCGGCGTTCCGCCTGCGGAGGTCATCATTATTGGCGGGGGCATCGTGGGGACGAACGCGGCGAAAATGGCTCTTGGACTTGGGGCAGAGGTCGTCGTCCTCGAGAAAAGCGGCGACCGCATGCGTTATTTGGACGATGTATTTCAAGGGCGACTTCGCACGCTGATGAGCAACCCGCATAATATCGCGAATGCGGTGCGCAAAGCCGACCTGCTGATCGGCGCCGTTCTCGTCCCGGGTGCCCGCGCTCCGCGCCTTGTGACGGAAGAAATGGTTAAGACGATGAAGAAGGGAGCCGTCATCGTGGACGTCGCCGTCGATCAGGGCGGATCGATCGCTACCATTGATCGCGCCACTACTCATGAGAATCCGATCTACGAGAAATACGGGGTCATTCATTACGCGGTTGCCAATATGCCTGGTGCGGTTCCGAGGACTTCGACGCTGGCGCTAACGAACGTGACAATCGATTATATTTTGCAACTGGCGTCCAAAGGTTTTCATAACACGGTAAATACCAACTCCATGCTTGCGCTCGGCGTCAATGCTTATCGGGGAGCCATCACGCACCCGCAGGTGGCAGCAGCCGTCGGATTGCCGTATTCACCTCTGGAAAGCTTATGGGGATTGGATTTAGAATGATTTGGCTTCCTTTCTCATACGGTGTAGAACAGGCCGGACAAGAAGGGGAGAACAAGGATGAAACAGCCTTTGGACAAATGGTGGGAGCGTCTGCAATTCACGCTCCTGTTTCTTGCGTTGACGGTGCTCGTGCATGGGGTGTTCGGATGGTTTCATAGCTGGCTGCGACCGGTAGATCCCTATAAAGTGCCGGAGGGGCGTGCGTCTAAAGTATTCCATGCCGGAGAAGGCAACGACCCTGCCGGGTCACCCGGCGACCGGCTGCGGTTGTTTTATTGGCTGGGGGAATGAAGAGAGGGATACAGTCGGACGAAGGTAAGCTTGAGGCAGTGGAATCGGGAAGGATATTTCGACTTTCGTGTGGAATACAGAACATGTCCGAGAATTATCAGAAGCCGCGTTAATAAGGAAGGTATGCAATGGAAATCAGAAGCTGGCTGCGGTCTTATCTTTCCTATATGGTAGAAGAACGCGGGGTAACGCGCAACACCGAGCAAAGTTATTTCAGCGACTTGTCCGACTTCGTGACGTATTTGGAATCTAATCAAGTAAGCGGAGCAAACGACCTTCGAGCTCATCATCTAACTTCTTATTTGAACGAGATGCGTAAGGAAGGGCGGCGGGCGGCAACGATCACTCGCCGAATCGTATCGATTCGTTCCTTTTGCAAATTTTTGACGATTCGCAGAGCGTTGGACTACAATCCTGCCCTGCAGTTGGAATCGCCGAAGGCGGACAAAAAATCTCCTCGTTCGATCGCCTCGGTCGATATGGACAAACTGCTCGAGCTCCCGGATACAAGCACCGATATGGGATTAAGGGATCGAGCCATGCTTGAGCTGCTGTATGCAACCGGATTGCGTGTGACGGAGCTTATCTCGCTCGATGTCGGACACGTTCGACTGGACATGGGATTTTTGCTATGCTTGGGAACAGGGGGGCGGGAACGAATGGTTCCGGTCGGCTCCCATGGAACGGCTTGGGTATCGAAGTACTTGGAGGAAGCCCGTCCGCGGCTAATCAACGAGGACAAATCCGATGAAGCGCTGTTCGTGAATCATCTGGGCACGAGGTTAACCCGTCAGGGGTTCTGGAAAATGATGAAGAAATACGCATTTAAGTTAGGTTTGGATATTACCCCGCATACGATGCGTCATTCCTTCGCGACGCACCTGCTCGACAACGGGGCGGATATTCGCGCGGTACAGGAAATGCTAGGACATGCGGATCCCTCTACGACTCAGATGTATCAGTCCTCTGCGAAGCTTAAGATCAAAGAGGTGTACGAGCGCAGTCACCCTAGAGCCAAAACTTGATCACAGAAGGGACCATAATGATGGCTTATCAACGGATAACGGTTATCGTGTTAGATAGCGTAGGCATCGGCGAACTGCCGGATGCGGAACAATACGGCGACAAGGGCTCGCACACGCTGGGACATATCGCCCAGAAGGTTCAAGGGCTTGCTTTACCTAATTTACGGCGGTTGGGGCTCGGCAATATCGCGCCGCTCGCCGATTGGGAGCCGGAGTCTTTACCAGTCGGCTATCATGGAAAAATGGCTGAGGTATCCGTCGGGAAGGACACGATGACAGGCCATTGGGAGCTGATGGGCTTGCGGATCGATACGCCGTTTCGGACTTTCCCGGACGGATTTCCCGCTGAGCTGCTGAGGGAGTTCGAAGAACAGACGGGCAGAGCCGTCATCGGCAACAAGCCCGCTTCCGGTACGGAAATATTGGACGAGCTCGGAGAGGAGCAGATGAAAAGCGGGGCTTGGATCGTCTACACGTCGGCGGACAGCGTATTTCAATTAGCCGCGCATGAGGACGTCATTCCGCTGGAGGAGCTCTATAACGCTTGCCGTATCGCGCGCAGGCTGACGATGAAAGAGAAGTTTTCCGTGGGCAGAGTGATCGCCCGGCCTTATCTTGGACAGCCCGGCGCGTTCAAACGTACATCGAATCGTCATGACTATGCCGTTAAGCCTCCGCAGCCGACTTTGCTGAATGCCTTAAAGGCAAAGGGTCTAGATGTGGTCGCCGTCGGGAAGATCAATGATATTTTCAGCGGGGAAGGGATCACTCGGACGACTTCGACGAAGAGCAATGCGGATGGCCTAGCGGTTACGTTAAAGGAGATGCAGTCTGGTTTCCATGGGCTCGTGTTTACGAATCTGGTCGACTTCGATTCCCTTTACGGCCATAGGCGCGATCCGGAAGGTTACGGCCGGGCGTTGGAGGAATTCGACCGGTCGCTTCCCGAACTGATGGACGCATTGGGTGACGAGGACCTGCTGATTATTACCGCCGATCATGGCAACGACCCGATTCACCCGGGCACCGATCATACTCGAGAGTATGTGCCTTTGCTCGCTTGGAGTCCCGGTCTGACCGGAGCTGGCGGTATCGAGGATAGGGTAAGCTTTGCGGATCTCGCCGCTACAATCGCCGATAACTTTGGCGTTGATTTTGCGACACACGGGAAAAGTTTTCTGAAGTTACTTAAATAGAGGGATAGAGGAGAGGTACGCATGGCATTTGTATCTTCGAAAGCGATTATTGACGAGGCAGCGGCATTTATTCGATCTACCACGGACGTACGGCCGGAAATCGGTCTTATTCTTGGTTCCGGGCTTGGAGTACTGGGAGACGAATTGGAGGATGCGGTAACGATTCCGTATGAAGATATTCCCCATTTCCCGGTGTCGACGGTGGAAGGCCACGCCGGGGAGTTATTGATTGGAAAACTGCAAGGTCGCAGCGTGGTGCTCATGCGCGGACGGTTCCATATGTACGAAGGGTATGAGCCTGAGCGGACGGCTTTGCCGGTTCGCGTCATGAAGGCGCTCGGCGTAACGACGTTGCTCGTAACGAACGCTGCTGGCGGCGTCAATCTCGATTACAAACCCGGTAACTTGATGCTTATCTCCGACCATATCAATCTGACCGGTCGTAATCCTCTAATCGGGCCGAACGATAACGCTTTAGGCGTTCGTTTCCCGGATATGTCCGAAGCGTATAGCCGCAGGCTGCGCACGATAGCCAAGGAAACGGCTGCGGATCTGGGATTCTCCATTCAGGAAGGCGTCTACGTCGGATTGCTCGGACCCAATTACGAGACTCCGGCCGAAATTCGCATGCTCCGTACGCTTGGCGTGGACGCGGTCGGTATGTCGACGGTATCCGAGGTCATCGTAGCGAGACATTCGGGCATAGAGGTGCTCGGAATTTCTTGCATCAGCAACATGGCAGCGGGTATTCTGGATCAACCCCTTTCCCACGCGGAAGTCATGGAGACGACGGAACTGGTGAAAGAACAATTCTTATCGCTCGTACTTACGGTTATTCCGAAAATGTAACCTAACGCCGAAACAACGAAAAACCTTCAATTCCGCCGAGGTGGAATTGAAGGTTTTTCGTTGTTAAGCCTTATTACGATTTCATTTGTTTCTTCCTTACAATCCAACGAACGGAAAGTAGAAGGATTGCCGCCGAGATTAGGGCATAACCGACAATCGGTAGAACGGGCATTTGCTCGCCTGTTTTAGGAAGGGCGCTTTTACCGTCTTTGCCGTTGTTGGAACCTTTACCCGAGGAGTCTTTTCCTCCGGTAGTTCCGGATTTACCGCCGCCCTTAGGCTTGTCTTTACCAGGTACGCCGCCTTTGCCAGGAGTACTGCCATTGCCGGTGCCAGAGTTCCCCTTATCTCCGGGTTTATTCGGTTCTTTGTCCGGATCGGGCTTCACGTCGAGGTATAAGCCGGCATCCACCGTTAGATTGCGTTCACCAGGTTGTAGCACGATCAGTTCCGTAGAGCCGTTCGCGTCAGCGTTAGAATCCACCGCGACGGAACTCCCAGCTTGCTTCTTCGTGAACACATAACCTACCGGGAGGTCGAATTTCACGGAGTATTTGCCCGGTATTAAATCTTTGAATTCATAATATCCGGGTTTTCCATCGCTTCCGTTATCTGTTAGGGTGGTAGCAATCTGCACCCCTGCTTCGTTATACAATGTTACTGTAATTCCATTCTGGCCGACCTCGGAAGCATCTTGAATTCCGTTTTTGTTTTTGTCGATCCAGACGTAATCGCCGAGTGATGTTGTAAGAGGAACAACACCCGCATCGATCGTCATGTTATTGTCTCCAGGCATAAGTTTAACTTGCGCTGTTCTACCATCATCCGATGCATTGGAATCAACCGCACGGTTCGTTCCTGACAATGATGGCGAGAATCGGTAGCCGGAAGGTAAAATAAATTTTACAGTATAATTGCCTGCATTTAGATTTTGGAATAAATAGGATCCGTTGCCTGATGTGATGGTGAGATCGATTCGGGTATTTGAGCTATCGTAAAGCTCGACTGTAACTCCATCCAGCCCCTTTTCACCCGTATCTTGAATGCCGTTGCCATTGCTGTCGACCCACACATAATTACCAAGAGACGCTGTAGGTATAACAGGACTTGCAGGTATGACATGGACTCCTGCGTCAATATCGATATTATTCTGTCCTGGCGTTAATGTGACCGTATCGGTAAAACCTGAAGCGAATGCATCGGAATCTTTCGTTACATCGCTGCCGGAATTTTTAGCGCTGAACATGTATCCACTGGGCGCAATGAATTTAACCTTGTAGCTGCCGGGAATTAAGTTAGTAAACGAGTAATACCCATCGTTTCCGCTATTAGCGGCTGTCGTCGTTGTTCCAACAAGCGCATTGCTGTCGTTGTACAATTCAACGGTTACACCGTTTCTACCGGTTTCTCCCGCTTCTTGTACTCCGTTGCTGTTATTATCGTTCCATACATAGTCCCCAAGAGCAGCAGGGAGTACGATGCCGGCATCGATTGTAAGATCGTCTTCGCCTGCGACGAGGGTAATAACGTCAGTTAATCCATTACTATCGACGTTCGAATCTGTTGCCGTCGTTACACCTGTGCCTGTTAAGAGTTTTCTTGTGAATAAATAGCCTGCAGGCAAATCAAATTTAACGCGGTATTTTCCTGGCAATAGATCGTTAAACACATATTTGCCGAGAGCGTCAGTCGTAGTCGTAACATCTACACCCGAGTTCTGAATCGGATCGCCATTCTCGTCGAGAAGATGGACGACGATTCCGTTTTGTACGGGCAGAACGGGTTCTCCTTCTTGGTGACCGATTACTCCGGTATCAACCCATAAGGTATCTCCGAGCTTGACCAGTTTGATAAGTCCAGCGTCGAAACTGTTATCATGCTCGTCCGGATCGAGAGTGGTAACAGCCGTAAAACCCTGATTAACGCCTACTGCAGGGTCCGCGTTGGAATCGTTAAGTGTGGTAATTCCAAGTGCAGAAGAATTGTTTGTCGTAAAAATGTAACCTGCCGGAAGAGTGAATTTCACTTTATAATCGCCGGGAACAAGGTTGTTGAACTGATAGAATCCGTCGACTCCACTGAGTGGTGCGGTTACAGTAGGAACGCCAACTTGAACGCCAGCCCCATCGTACAAGGTTACGGTCACATTGTTCACGCCAAGCTCACTCGGATCCTGTTTGCCGTCTAAGTTCCGATCCATCCAAACGAAGTTGCCGATGGAAGCCAACCTTACCAATCCGGTGTCGATCGAACTGTTCGTCTCCCCGGGAACTAAAGTTACGTTAACAGTCGTTCCGTCTGTGATGTTCGCATTGGAATCGTTAGCGGTTGTGCTGCCCGCTGCGTTCTGCTTTGCGAACATGTAGCTCAACGAAGCTGTTGGCGTTGGAAGATCGAATTTAACGGAATAAACTCCTGGAAGCAATTGCTTAAACTCATAAAACCCGGTGGCGTTAGTAGTCGTAGTAGTTATATCTACTCCATTCATATCGCGCAGATGAACGGTTACGCCGCTAACTCCCGGTTCCCCAACATCTTGAATGCCATCATTATTTTTATCATCCCATACGTAATCTCCTAAGGCTGCCGGCAAGAGACCGGCATCAATCGTATCAATTGTTTCGGTCGCGATGATAGGAATGTTAGCGGTTTTTCCGGTAATAGGATCAGCATTGGAATCTTTAGCCGTATTTCCCCCTTGCAAGTTGCTAGTCAGTTTTTGGTATTGCGGGCTAGTTACGAACTTAACGTAATAAGTACCAGGATCTAAATTAGGGAAAAGATAATAGCCAGGTTGGCCGTTTTGATCGTTACCCGTTAACGTTCCTGCTAACTTAGTATTTGTTCCGGCATCGTACAATTCAACGGTCATGCCGTTTACGCCAAGCTCGCCGACGTCTTGGACCCCGTTCTCGTTTCGATCAAGCCAAACATAGTTGCCGATCGAACCTTTATTGTCCGGAGCGATGTCGATACCTACTTTATTCGGTTCGGCTGGCAGCAACGACGTGGAAGCGCCGACTTTCGAAACTTGATAACCAAATGAATTATATGCGATTTCTCCGCCCGTCGGAGCTCCTACGGGTGCTCGCATCGTCCATTCCAATTCGAATGTGCTTGAAGGCAAGAATACGAAGCTTGGAGCGAACTTCAACTGGATGGCGGTAACGCTTGTCAAATCCGATGGAGGCGTAGACGAGAAAGTACCCGTGATCGCGCCGGTCAGATTGTCCATCTTAACGTTCCCATCCGTGGAATACAGCACCGTTACTTCATTGCTAATTGCAGCAGGGACCGTCACCGGACTGGTTAGAATCGGACCCCATTGACTTCCTCTCGTGCCGGACGAAACGACCCCTGTATCTCCAATCAAAGGTAGCTTGTTAACGATAACGAGTCTGTCCATGTTGACATTGCCGACATTGGAGATTTCCAGCTTATAATTGGCCGCTCCACCCGGAATCGTATGTCCCATCTTTTTCCAAGCGGCATCCAATTCGCCTTTAACCCACATGACGGATAGCAAATCCACGGATTCTACGACGTTGATATTAACGCCTTGACCGATTGTCCAGATGCCTCCTGGAGCTGTACAACCCGGGCAACCGGCATTGTTGAAGTTCGTATCGTTGAGATAAGTGCCATCACCTGCTTGAAGGGTAACGAGATTCTGGACGTTGTTCGTTATTGGCGTCCCCGGTTTAACCCGAGCGGTGAACTTGATTTCAACGTTTTCGCCGATAGGAAGCGAGTTGCTCCACTCCCATTTCAGCAAAGTTTTCCCCGTCGGATTTAGCGGATCCAAAGAGTCGACAAGGGTAAACGTTGGAGCGGCAAATCCTCCCGGCGCATGTACGAGCTGCCAATCTACGAGAGTGGCTGAATCTCCGTCGCCGTATTCCAGTTCATTCGGCAAACTATCCGTTATAAACGGGTTATATAGAGCTGCGGTACTATGACCGACATTTGACGCTTTAATCGTATAGGTTATCGTCTCGCCTGGCTTACGGTTTGCTTCCGATCCCGGGCGAGTTTTCACCAATGAAATAATCGGCCGGTTGCCAACGATTGCTATTGTAGAAGCAGGTTGAACAGGAGAGTGGGCAATGCCATTAAACGTGTAGTTCAAAACGGCTTTATTGGTTAATGTTTTTCTAAATGTTCCCGGATTGAAGCTGCTATCTACCCGGTAAGTCATGTCGAAGTTACGAGTCTGGATAAAATTGATTGGAAGCGTAGTAGGAAAGCGGTATTCGATTCCCTTGACAACCGCTCCTCCAAGAGAAGCTACCGTTAAAGTCGTGCTTGTTCCAGCTGGCACATTGGCTCCCCATTTGACCCAATTCAGGGGGCCCGGATTCTCCAGTTCGGTATACCATACCTCGTAATCGGCAATTCCTGCAAAGGTTGCCGTTTTGATTTCTTCCAGCAAGAAGTTGATAACGTCTCCTTGGTTCGTCTGAACAGGGGTCATATCTCGGATGGTGGCTCCCGCTGCCAAGGCTTGGTTGGCGTTGTTGTCAAAGCCCCCAATATTGAAAGTGACCGTCTGACCAGGAGAAACTTCACTATTCGACTGAATATGGTTTTTATTTAAGCCGGAGCCATTATCTTGCGGTCCGGATGCAAAAGTAACGGTCACCGAATGAGTTGCGGTTTTCTGAGCCTGTCCTACAGGTGTGTAAAGCAGGTCAGCCGTGTTGGTGGCATCCGGACCGACAAAGCTAGGCGGGAATAGCAGCTTGATTTTCATCTTGACGCTTCCTCTTACGGGAACATAACCTGGATCGCCAGGATTAAGGAATGTCCAGACAACTTTCGTCGGATCTGTAATATCTCTGACGCTGTTTGGAGGTGTATCCGCGGATACGAGTGTTGCGCCAGGAGGAAGCGTATCCGTCACAACGACACCGGAAATATCAAGTCGACCATTTGAGGATGTAGCCTTATCCCTAATCGTGATCTCATATTCGACTTCGTCGCCCTTAATCGGTTGGGGAATAGGGCGGATCTTCTGTTTAATGACTTCCCAATCGGAGGAAGCTTGGGCGGTCACGTTAACCGGTAAGGAAGTATAAACCGTTAGTGGATCGCCGTTGACCGTATGTTCGCACACGGCGGTTGCGATTGTTCCGTCTGGCGTTTCATAGTTTTTGAATCGGACGTTGATGTTGAACTGACCCGAAGCGCCGGGAGCTACGCCGGTTCCGTTAAATACGATCGAAACGAAAGGATGAGCAGGGTCGGAATTGTCAAGGCTTAATGCCGCAACGCTGCTAGTTGGCAAACCGCCTGCTAATTCAACATATTGAGGCAATGGCAGTTTGATTTCTGCAGGAATCGGACTGCCAATAAGTGTTGGGTACGAGTAGTTAATAGTATAAGTGAATGTCGCTCCGGTAGCGACGGTAGTCACGCTAGTTCCTAGCACGACAGTCAAGGGATCAGCAGGATCCGCGTTTGCGGTAGGCTTAGGAAGCCACGAATTATTCCACATGAGGGTTACAGCTAACAGGATTACAAATAATGATTTCAAAATTTTCATTGCAGCATTTCTCCTATCTAGTTCGATTGTTGTTGGAGCTTGGCTTTTACAATTAAACGGTGGGTCGGGTTGCGCTTAGGGTGACAGGTGATGAGGGTTAAATCCGCTTCGGCGCCATTGTTGTTCAATACGGTCAGGTCATCGGGAGTGACGAGCGTGATTTCGGTCACGGTGTAGCGGTAAGGACCTGCTGAGGTATCGATGTCGATGGCGTCGCCGGGCTTCAGTTCAGCCAGTCGGTTGAAATGCCGGCCGAAAGTCCAACTCCGGTGCCCGGCAAGGACGAAGTTGCCTGCTTGTCCGGGCATTCGATTCTCCACTACCGAGCCTGCACCATGTTTTAGAGATTCCGCATCTGCGCCTCGAACGATGGGCTCCTTCAGATCGATCGCCTCAATGCTCAGTGAACCTAGCAGTTGAAAGCCATCTACTTGGTTCCATTGGGGAAGCTTTATGGAAGCGGGGCGGATGGTGTTTTCCGGCGGCTCATTTGGTGTTTTTGATGGCGGCGACTGTGATCGGATTTCTTGATCCCATTGTGCGAGGAGGACGTCTTGCTTATGTTGTTGAATCTGGGAATCAATTCGCGGGTATACGATTAGCGCTATTCCGGTGAACAGCATGAGCCATAACGCAATGCCCGTGATACGGCTTGCCACCGTTTTTTTTCTTTTTGCTTTAATCCGCATTTACACGCTCCTCTTGTCGAAATACTCGGAATCATCCCACTTATGATAATCAATAGAACTATACAATTTTTGAAAAGTAGACCGATGTACCTAGGCGATGGGGAAAACCGCCCAATTAGAAAAAAACTCTATTGAAGAAGGTTCAAATGTAATACAATAAAGTTGATTGAAGATTTAAGTTTACATACGAACATTTGTTTGCTATTATCGATACATACCATTCAAGGAGGTACATATGTCTGAAGAGCGCTTATCAAGGTTAGAGGATATGATGGGACAATTGATTGGCATGGTTGGTAAAGTTCTTGGCGAGCAGCAGGACATGAAGCAAGACATGAACGCAATGAAGCAAGACATGAGTACAATGAATGAAAGGCTGGAACGAATCGAGACGGAACAGATCAAGTATCATGAATCCCACTCCTACGTTCTAGACAAGATTGCACAGCATGACCACGACATTCATGTTCTCAAAACCCGCGTTTTGAAAATATAAACGGAGCTGCACACGCTGCATGCTTCTTTTTTTTGCCTATCCATCCTTGACCGCTTGGAATATTTTTCATCCCGGAAGGACAAACTAATGGGAAGAATAAACCTTGGCCGATATTCGGCCGCAGGAGGGGGAATCACTGTTGGGCTTTAAGGATAAGCGTAGAACAGGTTTACGATCGTTTGCTCTAATGCTTGCTTGGGTGATCTCGGCAGTTTTAATGGTTCCGACGGTTGCTTGGGCGAAAGAACCGACGCCAAGCAAATCGGTTACCGACATGGCCGCTAGCGCAAAATCCGCGATTCTGATGGATGCGGATAGCGGAACTGTCATTTATGAGAAGAATAGCAATGCTGCTTTACCGCCTGCGAGCATTACGAAAATTATGACGATGCTGCTTGTAATGGAAGCGATCGATGAAGGTCGGCTTAAGCTGACCGACAAAGTCCAGACGAGTGAATATGCCGCCTCGATGGGCGGTTCGCAGATTTTTTTGGAGCCGGGCGAGGAAATGACCGTTGAGGAAATGCTCAAGGGCGTCGCGCTTGCTTCCGGCAATGATGCGTCTGTCGCGCTTGCTGAGAAGCTCGGCGGCAGCGAGCAGCAATTCGTGGCTATGATGAACGAGAAGGCCGAGCAGCTCGGCATGAAAAACACGAAATTCGCCAATTGCAACGGTTTGCCAGCGGAAGGGCACGTCTCATCGGCACGCGATATTGCCATTATGTCGCGGGAATTGCTTAAATACGAAGGGATTACTAAGTATACGGGGCTTTATCAGGACTACCTGCGTAAGAGCAGTCCCAAACCGTTCTGGCTCGTTAATACGAATAAGCTTGTCCGTTTCTATAATGGCGCTGACGGTTTGAAAACGGGTTTTACGAGCGAAGCGAAGTTCTGCTTGTCGGCTACGGCTCGCAGGAACAATATGCGGTTAATTGCCGTCGTCATGGGCGAACCGAATACGAAAACCCGTAATGCAGAGGTTTCACATCTGTTCGACTATGCTTTCGCGCAATATACGAATATTCCGATTTACAAGAAAGGCGATTCAATCGGCACCCTCTCCGTGGAAAAAGGAAAGATCGATAAAATTCCACTCACGGCGAAACATTCTTACAGCGTACTGCTTAAGAAGGGCGATGCAGGCAAGGGCATTCGCCACGAGCTTGTATTGGATCCTGCGGTCAAAGCCCCAGTAGAAATCGGCCAGCCTATTGGTAAGCTTGTCGTCTATCGCGGAGCCGATATCTTAACGGAATTTCCGGTGGAATCGCCGCTCGCGGTCAGTCGCGCAGGCTGGTGGACTTTGCTTCGAAGAGCAACCGGGCAACTGTTCCTTTCCGATTAAAGGGAGGATTAAGGCGGTTTGACGAGGTTTTCGTCGCCGCCTCTTTGCCGTATTATGTCGATCCAGACAACGTTACTTCTAGTTTTGTCGGAGGGCAGGAATGGGAGCGCCATCCGTAGAATTGGTGACGATACAACTACTGTGAGCGCAGAGAGTCTCTTATCGGTCAATCCAGCGCAGCAAGCAGTGCACGCACTTAAGGGGAAGGGGAAATTAGGTATGAGCTTACAGGTCGAGCTGGAGCAGCACCGCAACGTATTGGTCGTCCGTCTGAGAGGAGAGCTGGATCATCATACCGCGGACATCGTCCGGTTTAAGATGGAAGATGCCATTCTGCGAGGGAGATGCGACCACGTCGTACTAAGCCTGAAAGAATTGATTTTCATGGACAGCTCGGGGCTTGGCGTTATTCTAGGACGGTACAAGCTTGTGAAAAGCCGTGGCGGCAAAATGGTCGTATGCGACACGCAAGCCAGCGTTAAAAGATTGTTCGAATTGTCGGGGCTCTTCAAGATTTTATCCTTCTACGAGACCGAGCGATCGGCACTAGCCAGTCTGGAGGTCGTATCATGAGCGGACACAATCATATGAAACTGTCGTTTGCCAGCCGTTCCGAGAACGAAGCGTTTGCTAGAATTACGGTTGCCGCTTTCGTCACACAGTTAGACCCGACGATGGAGCAATTGGATGAGATTAAAACCGTTGTTTCAGAAGCGGTTACCAATGCGATTATTCACGGCTACAACGGGGCTACTGATGGCGTAGTTAACGTTGAAGCCGAAATCGATGGCGATACCGTGTTGATTTCCATTAGCGATCAAGGACGCGGCATCGAAGATTTGGAACTGGCGCGCCAGCCGCTATTTACGTCCCGTCCAGAGCTGGAACGTTCGGGCATGGGCTTCACCATTATGGAAAATTTCATGGATGAATTCGACGTGGTCAGCAGTCCAACGGGCGGAACTTCTCTCAAAATGAAAAAACGGATCGAATCGAAAAAAGCTTTATTCAATTAAAAACCGTGCGGCAGGGGTTGGAGGCATGGACTCAGAATGGAAACGATCGTCTCCGCCGGCCTATTTGGATGACAGCGAAGTGAAGCGCCTAATTGCGCTGAGTCAATCCGGAGATATGATCGCGCGCGATACTCTCGTGAATAGCAATATTCGATTGGTATGGTCGGTCGTGCAACGGTTCTCGAACCGGGGATATGACAGCGACGACCTGTTTCAAATCGGTTGCATCGGTTTGCTTAAGTCGGTCGATAAATTCGACCTCTCTTATGACGTCAAATTTTCCACGTACGCGGTTCCGATGATCATTGGAGAAATTCAAAGATTTCTGCGGGATGACGGCACATTGAAGGTAAGCCGTTCGCTCAAGGAAATGGCGAACCGGGTGCGCAAAGTTAAAGATGAGTTGTCGAAAAGACATGGACGTGCGCCGACGATCAGCGAAGTAGCCGAAGAAATCGGCGTTACGCCGGAAGAGATCGTGTTTGCCCAAGAAGCGAATAAACCGCCGGCTTCGATTCACGAAACGGTGTTCGAGAACGACGGCGATCCAATTACGCTTATGGACCAAATTGCCGATGAGTCACAGGAACGATGGTTCGATAAGCTTGCATTGACGGAAGCGATTCAAGGCTTAAGCGATCGCGAGCGGCTAATTGTCTATCTTCGCTACTACCGCGACCAGACCCAGTCCGAGGTCGCCGGCCGGCTAGGTATTTCCCAAGTGCAAGTCAGCCGGCTGGAGAAAAAAATCCTTCAAAACATTAAGGATCAAATCGCGCAATGAATTAAAATTAAGAGCATTCTTCTCTTCCGGGAGAGGGGTGCTTTTTGCTTTTAACCCGGTCAGTCCGGGATATATGGCCCGACAGCAGCGATGATGTCGGCTTTTTTCCGTTTTCCGACTATACTGGACGACTCTTCCCCATACTAAGCGAAATGCAAGCGGGGGAGGTGAAGGCGGATGAAGCAGTTTCGGGAAACGGATAACAATGTCGTCTATGTTCGAATGCGTCGAAGAGCCGTCGTTGTTCCCAGATCCGTCGTTACTTTGGGAGACGTCGCCCGGTTGATTTCGGACGATATTTCGGAGGAGCGGCTAAAGAAGCTTCCGCTGCATCGGATCACGGACAAAGACGGCAACCTGCTGCTTATCGATATGCTGCAAGTCGTCAAAGCCATTCGCGAAGCCGAGCCGGGCATGATCATCGAAACTTTCGGCGAACCGCATGTCCTGCTCGAAATATCGCCTGCAAAAAAGCTCAAGCCGCGGAAACTTCTTCTTGTGCTGGCGTGGCTGCTGCTTTTTTTCGGCTCCGGGATGGCCATGATGAATTTTCATGCGGATGTAAACATGCCGGCGGTGCAGCGAAGAATTACCGAATTAATAACGGGACGTTCCGGACCTCACCCCTGGCTGTTTCAAATTCCTTATTCGATTGGCATCGGAATGGGAATGCTGTTATTTTTCAACCGGATATTCAGCAAACGGCTGAACGACGAGCCGAATCCCCTCGAGGTGGAAATGTTCATGTACCAAGAGAATGTGAACCATTACGTCATTACCGAAGAGTATCGTAAAAAACACGAGGATCAGGTGGGAGGAGACAGTGGTTGAGTGGCTGCAGGGGATAATGCTCGGCTTGATCGGCTTGGCTGGCGGCTTTGCGGTCGGGAGCGCTTTTGTCGCACTGTTAATCGTGCTCGACCTCATCCCGCGGCTCGTGCAGTTAACGAGAGCATACCGACGCTCCGCGATTTTCGAGTCCGGCATACTGGCGGGGGCATTATATTGGAGCTGCGCGGATTTATTCGATTGGTCGATTAGGCTTCCGACAATCTTGCTGCTGTTTCCCGCTGTTTTCCAAGGATTGTTCGTAGGGATGTTTGCCGCCGCTTTGACTGAAGTACTTAACGTGATTCCCATTTTATCCAAGAGGCTTAAGCTGAAGCCTTATTTATTCTCGTTGCTGATGGCTATGGTTTTAGGGAAAGTGACGGGTTCGCTGGCTGATTGGTTGTGGGTGCACCCTTAAGGAGAGTGAAGAAGATGGAAACGACCGAACACGGCAGTATGGATTTGGAACATGCGGGACTCCCGGACATCTTTCCAAACGGCGAGGAGAAGGAAAAACAACCAGCTCCCGAAAGTCCTTCCGCCTCTGAACAGGCGCGTAAACCTCAACGATGGATACCGGACAATATAGAGCATTGGAAAGAGCTGCTGAAGAAAACAATCGGTCTGGATAAGAGCTTCGAAGTTCAGGTGCGCGAGATGAATTTCGGTAATCATCATGTTGCGCTCCTGTTTCTCAGCGTGTTCGCCAAAGATACTTCGTTAACCGAAATCATTAAACGTCTCACCTATCTTGATCCGGATAGCATCATGGATCATGATGCCATACAGACGTTCCTAGAATGTTACGTTCCGGCGATACAGATCAAGAAAACGACGTCTTTTCCCCAGATGATTGATGAAGTTCTGATGGGAAACACGGCGTTCTACGTCGATGGCCAATCCGCCGCTCTGATTATCGATGCCAAGTCATACCCTTCCCGCAACCCCGAGCAGCCTTCGCTAGAGAAAGTCGTAAGAGGAAGCCAGGATGGATTTACGGAAACGCTGCTCGTTAACGTAGGGCTCATTCGCAGAAGATTGCGGGACCCGAATTTGCGGTTCGAGATCCTAAAAGTAGGTCGGAGAACGCAAACGGACGTGTGTATCGGTTACATCGACGACATCGCGAACAACGAGCTTGTGGAAGCGATACGCGATAAAATCAAAGCCATCGATATCGACGGAATTCCACTTGCGGATAAGCAACTCGAAGAGATGACGGTCAACGGCGGCTGGAGCCCTTTTCCGCTCGTCCGATATACCGAAAGGCCGGATGTCGTTGCGGCGCAGCTGCTTGACGGGAGCGTTACGGTCATCGTCGATACATCTCCCAGCGCGATTCTATTGCCGACGACTTACTTTGATCTCGTTCAGCATGCAGAGGAAAATCGGCAAAATCCATTCATGGGAACGTATATGCGTTGGGTAAGGTACATGGGAATAATGGTTTCGTTATTTCTGATGCCGCTTTGGTTTTTGTTTAACGAAAGACAGGCATTGCGTCCCGAATGGCTTTGGTTCGTAGGCGCGGAAAAAGCGGGACAGCTCCCGTTAATTCTTCAGTTTATTATCGCGGAAGTCGGAGTCGATTTGCTCAGGCTCGCAGCCGTACATACTCCCGCTCCGCTCGTCACCGCCATGACTTTGCTGTCCGCGATATTGATCGGCGACATAGCGGTGAAAACGGGCTTGTTCATCAACGAGGTCATCCTATACATGGCAGTATCGGCGATCGGGATGTTCGCTACGCCTAGTTATGAATTAGGTTTGGCCAATCGGATGATTAGGCTGGGGCTGCTCCTGACCGTTTTCTTTTTCCAGGAAATCGGATTCGTCGTCGTTTCTACGATCGTGCTCCTCTATCTGGCATTGGAAAGATCTTTTAACACCCCTTACTTGTGGCCGTTCATACCGTTTAACGCTACGGCGATTCGAAACATTATTTTCCGCAGACCGCTTTCGTCCAACAAGAAACGTTTGTCCTTATACAGGACGAAGAAAAACCGCAAGCAGCCGGTCTAAAGCGAACGAATGCAAATGTTGTGGCAAATCCTCCATTTCCCCGAACGTTATTTTCCGCTATACTCAGGATAAATAGTGCAAACGCTGGATGAAGGTCAAATTGGATTTTTATCCGGTAATTTCGCCAAAGGGGAATTAGATATGTTCTTGCATGGTACAAGCAAAATCAACGGCAAAGGTCATCTTGAAATCGGAGGCTGCGACGTTACGGACTTGGCGCAGGAGTTTGGAACGCCTCTATACATTGTGGATGAAGCTCTTGTGCGCCAACGTGCGCGGGAATTCATGGACGCTTTTCGTTCGACGGGCCTTCGTCATCAGGTCGCTTACGCGTCTAAAGCATTCTGCGTAATGGCCATGTGCCGAGTAGCGGAAGAAGAAGGCATGAGCCTTGACGTCGTATCGGACGGGGAATTGTATACAGCTCTTCAAGCAGGATTCCCTGCGGAGAGAATTCACTTCCATGGCAACAACAAGACGCCCGAAGAGATCATCATGGCGCTCGAAGCGGGAATCGGCTGTTTCGTAGTGGACAACTTCAATGAACTTCAGCTGTTGAACGCTCTGGCCGCCGACAAAGGCAAACGCGTAAACGTATTGCTCCGCATTACTCCCGGAGTGGAAGCACATACGCACGATTACATCTCGACGGGACAACAGGACTCCAAATTCGGCTTCGACCTTGGTAACGGGACTGCGTTCAAAGCTATTGAAACCGCGATTGGATTGCCAAGCTTGAAAGTACTTGGGGTACACTCCCACATCGGCTCGCAGATTTTCGAAGTCGAAGGCTTCCGCATGGCTGTTGAGAAGGTAGCCGCTTTCGCGGTCGAAATCCGCGACAAACTGAACCACACGTTTACTGTCCTTAATCTGGGCGGCGGCTTCGGGATCCGCTACGTTGAAGGGGATGAGCCGCTTCCGGTAGGCGTATACGTACAGGCGATTGCCGATGCCGTCCGTACGACGTGCGAGAACGCTAACTTTGCGTTGCCTGAAGTATGGATCGAACCGGGCCGCAGCATTATCGGCGATGCAGGTACGACGCTGTACACTGTAGGGACAAGCAAGGACATCCCTGGCGTGCGTAAATATATCGCCGTCGATGGCGGTATGACGGATAATCCGCGTCCGGCTTTGTACGAGTCCAAGTACGAGGCAGTATTGGCGAATCGCGCGAACGATCGGATTGATGAAATCGTATCCGTTGCTGGCAAATGTTGCGAGAGCGGAGATATGCTCATTTGGGATTTGAAGCTGCCGGCCGTACAGTCCGGAGACCTGTTAGCGGTATTCTGCACAGGCGCTTATAACTATGCAATGGCGAGCAACTACAACCGAATTCGTCGTCCGGCAGTTGTTTTCGTGAAAGACGGCAAAGCGGATCTCGTCGTCGCTCGGGAAACGTATCAGAACATCGTCGGCAACGACATCATCCCGCAGCGTTTGCAGAAGCAAGCGGTATCGAAATAATCGTTCATTTTTAGGAGGCACATACATTGTCTAAGCAAGCAGTAGTGAAATTAGCTGATGGAAACGAGATCGTATTGGAGTTGTTCGAGGCGGATGCTCCGAACACGGTTGCCAACTTCGAGAAACTGGCGAACGAAGGATTTTACGACGGAATTCCATTCCATCGCGTTATTCCGGGTTTCGTCGCGCAAGGCGGTTGCCCTAACGGTAACGGTACCGGCGGTCCGGGGTATTCCATCAATTGCGAGCATAATGTGAATAAACACGAACGCGGGAGCTTGGCAATGGCCCACCGTGGCCCGAATACCGGCGGAAGCCAGTTTTACATTTGCTTTAAACCGCAACCGCATCTGGATGGCGTTCATACCGTTTTCGGTAAAGTAACTTCCGGCATGGACCATGTCGATGCGCTTAAAGGGCAAGACAAAATGGAATCGATCCGAGTTAGCTAAGACGGAGAACAAGAAATTGTAATCAAACCCGCATTTCAGTCGCCTTGGGCGAATGGGATGCGGGTTTATATTTTGCAGTTGCAGCGTGACGTAATCAATTCCAAGCGTTTAACTTGCAAATTGACTGGGAGGATGGTAAACTGTCACTCAATAAGTTGCTTACCTTCGGGGCGGGGCGTAATTCCCCACCGGCGGTGATCGGCAGCAGAAACCTAAGTATGTTCGCATACGATGGGGCTTGCGGCCGTCAGTCCGTGACCCGTCATCGCTGCTTCCGGAATAACCGGCGGGCATGGTGCGGTGGACCTGGTGAAATTCCGGGACCGACAGTTAAAGTCTGGATGGGAGAAGGAAGCGCAGCGCGGCCATGCCGTGTCCATAAAAGCATCGTTAGCCGCAGAGACTATGATGAACATCGAAATTGTTTGTTCTTTTTTTCACAATCCTGCGACTGCGACGGGCTGTTTCAGCATGCTTTCTGGACATGAAATGTAGGTCTATTTCGCTGTGCATCTACTACCCCCGGGGCGTTTTCCTCGGGGGTTTTCTGTTTGTTTTTGTTTGTTTGTCTGTCTGCGGGAGAGGATGGTGCTCATGGAGTTGCTTAACGACGAATTTTATATGCAATTGGCATTGAAACTTGCGGGTGGAGCATCCGGTCAAACCGGCGTGAACCCCGTTGTCGGCTGTGTCGTCGTTCAGAGCGGCAGAATAGTCGGGATGGGCGCTCACCTGAAGCGGGGCGAAGGCCACGCGGAAGTGCTTGCCTTGAATATGGCTGGGGAAGAAGCCCGCGGAGCTACGGCTTACGTGACTTTAGAGCCATGCAGCCATTTCGGGGTTACGCCGCCATGCTGTGAAAGGCTTATCGCGGAAGGCGTTTCGCGAGTGGTCGTGGGAGCCGTCGACCCGAATCCGTTAGTCGCGGGCCGGGGAATTCAAAGACTGCGGGAGACGGGGATTCAAGTAGACGTTGGAGTTCTGGAAGCGGAAGCGACCGCGTTGAATGAAGTTTTCAATAAATTCATTATAACGGGAAAACCTTTCGTAACGTTGAAAACCGCGCTGTCGCTGGACGGACGTATCGCAACTCGAACCGGACACAGCCGATGGATAACGGGCGCCGAATCGAGGGAAGCCGTGCATACGCTGCGCCATCGCCATAATGCGATAATGGTAGGCGTCGATACGGTACTTGCGGACGATCCTGAGCTGACAACGCGATTGAGCGTTCCGGGATTGCACCCTGCGAGAATCATCGTAGATTCCAAGCTGAGAGTGCCCGAAACGGCGCGCGTTCTGAATGATGCGGCACCCAAGCTTGTATTGACGACGGAACAAGCCGATGCAACCAAGATCGATCGATTGCGGGGGCTTGGAGCCGAAGTGCTGTTGTGCGGTTCCGGAGCTCGCGTAGATCTCGCTGCAGCTATGACCTTGATTGGCGAGCGTTCCATAAGCTCAATTCTCCTCGAAGGCGGCGGCGTTCTTAACGGCGCAATGCTTGAAGCGGGATTGGTCGATAAGCTCATGTTGTTCTATGCCCCCATTATCGTAGGCGGGGTCGGCGCGCCTTCTGCTTTCGCTTTTACGGGACCGGAGGAAATGTCTTCTGCGCTGAGATTAAACCGCGTATCCATGCAGGCTTTCGGCGAAGATTGGTGTATGACAGGTTATCCTCCGGGCAAAGACGCTGCTGATTATACCGGTGCGACTGCCTATAAGGAGGAGAATTAGAAGATGTTTACTGGACTCATTGAAGAAATGGGTGTACTCCGATCGGTTCAACGGCAGGGAGAAGCGATGATTCTTAGCATCTCCGCCGCGAAAGTGCTTACGGACGTCAAGATGGGCGATAGTATTTCCGTGAACGGCGTTTGCCTTACCGTCGTGGCTTTCGATCGGAACACGTTTTCCGTTGATATCATGCCGGAAACGTACCGCCTAACGAATCTTAATTCGATCCAGCCGGGAAGTCCTTTGAACTTGGAGCGGGCGATGATGGCCGGAGGGAGATTCGGAGGTCATCTCGTTCAAGGGCATGTGGATGGAACGGGAACGATTAGGGGGAAAACCTCGGAAGCGAACGCCGTCGTATATACGATTGAGCCGAACAATCCGCGACTGCTCAGGCATGTTGTAGAGCAAGGCTCCGTAACCTTAGACGGGATTAGTCTTACCGTCGTTTCGATCGACGGGGAGGGCGGGAAATTCACCGTCTCCATCATTCCGCACACGCTGCGGGAGACGGTGCTTCAGTATAAGGATGCCGGGGAAACGATAAATATCGAATGCGATATTCTCGGCAAATACGTGGATCATTTATTGAGCATGCGCGAAGGCCAGCCCGTTAGCAAGCAAGGACGATTAACGGAATCGGTTTTGCGCGATAATGGATTTATGTGAGAGGGGCGAGGATATGGTACAAAATCGGTTTGATCCTATTGAAGATGCGATTTACGATTTAATGAGAGGCAAGGTCATCATTGTCGTCGATGACGAGGATCGCGAGAATGAAGGAGATTTGATCGCTTTAGCGGATAAAGCGACGCCTGAAGTCATTAATTTTATGATTAAAGAAGCGCGGGGACTTCTATGCGCTCCTATTACGCAGGAAAGAGCGGAAGCTCTTGACCTTCCGCCGATGGTCAGTCACAATACGGATTATCATGGTACGGCGTTTACCGTTTCCGTCGACCACATTTCGACGACGACGGGAATTTCTGCGCCGGAACGTTCTATGACCGTCAAAAGTCTGATCGACCCCGCAGCGAAACCCGGCGACTTCCGCAGACCGGGTCACATTTTTCCGCTGATCGCCAAGAAGGGCGGAGTGCTCAGACGCGCCGGTCATACCGAAGCGGCTGTTGACTTGGCTAGAATGTGCGGCTCCTTTCCAGCGGCTGTTATCTGCGAAATCATCAAAGAAGACGGCACGATGGCAAGATTGCCCGATCTGGAAATATTCGCGGAACAGCATTCCTTGAAGCTGATTACGATCAAGGATTTGATTCATTACCGCAACGAAAAGGAACAACTGGTCAAGAGGGAAGTCGAAGTGAGAATGCCTACCGATTTTGGCACGTTTCAAGCGATCGCCTATACGAATGAGGTTGACAATAAAGAGCATGTGGCTTTTGTCAAAGGCAAGATAGACGGCTCGCAGCCTGTGCTTGTCCGGGTTCATTCGGAGTGCTTGACCGGAGATGTGTTCCACTCCCATCGCTGCGATTGCGGACCTCAATTGGAAGCTGCGCTTAAACAGATCGATGAGGCCGGTAGCGGGGTATTGCTCTACATGCGGCAGGAAGGCCGAGGCATTGGCTTGATCAACAAATTACGCGCTTATAACCTGCAGGAGCAGGGATTAGATACCGTTGACGCGAATATCAAACTGGGGTTTGCTCCCGATTTACGGGATTATGGCATAGGCGCTCAAATTTTAAAAGATATCGGGATAAGGGACATTCGCCTGCTCACTAACAATCCGCGCAAGATCAAAGGATTAGAGGGCTACGGATTAAACGTCGTTGAACGCGTTCCCATTCAGATGATCGAGAACGAAGACAATACCGGATATTTGCACACGAAGAAAGCGAAACTAGGCCATTTATTGTCCTTTAAGGGCGAAAAGGAATACGAAATCTAAACGATATGAGATAATGAGAGGATGAATGAAATGTCAATCGTATATGAAGGTCATTTAGTATCCAAAGGGTTAAAATACGGGGTTGTCGTAGGCAGATTTAACGAGTTTATTACTTCCAAGCTGCTAGGCGGAGCTTTGGACGCCCTTAAACGCCATGGCGTAGAAGAAAACGAGATCGAGATCGCCTGGGTTCCCGGCGCATTCGAAATTCCGTTCATTGCCCAGAAGATGGCGGAAAGCGGTAAATACGATGCGGTTATTACGCTCGGCGCGGTTATACGCGGCTCAACCCCGCATTTCGATTACGTATGCAGCGAGGTGGCTAAAGGCGTAGCCGCGATTTCGTTGAAGACGGGAGTTCCGACCATTTTCGGCGTGTTGACTACGGATAACATTGAACAAGCCGTTGAACGCGCGGGCACGAAAGCCGGCAACAAAGGCTGGGAAGCTGCCGCTACGGCTATTGAGATGGCGAATTTGACCCGCACGATATTAGGTTAAGCTCTAGGCAGGAGGAGAAACCCGCGTGGCGATGCTGTACAAGCTGGAAACGTTCGAAGGGCCTCTCGATTTGCTGCTTCATCTTATCGATAAAGCGGAGATCGATATTCAGGATATTTCGATCAATGACATTACGGATCAATATATGACTTACCTGGGGGCTATGCAGGAGCTGGAACTTGACATTACCAGCGAGTTTCTCGTCATGGCCGCTACGTTGCTTTCCATGAAGAGCCGAGGGCTGCTTCCGAAACCTCCGGTGACGGAAGAGCCTTGGTTAACCGTTGACGATGATGATTATTTGGATCCGCGCGAAGAATTGATCCGCAAACTGCTTGAATATCGCAAATTCAAATCGGTCGCAGGACAGCTTCGGGAGAAGGAATGGGATCGCAGTCAAGTGTACACGCGCGAACCGACGGATTTGTCGCCTTTCGAGAAAGTGGTTCAGACGAACCCCGTTGAAGGTTTGCACGTAGACGATCTCGTGAACGCCTTCCAGAAAGCGATGAGACGACTAGCCGGACGCCATCGGGTTTCTTCCATTCGCAAGGACGAAATTTCCGTTAAAGATCGCATACGCGATATCATCGAAACGTTGAAGAGCCGATCCCATGAAGGAAAAATATTATTTTCCCAATTGCTTGGGGATGAGGATGATCGTCAGGAAATCGTGGTTACTTTTCTGGCCATCCTTGAATTGATGAAGCGGAAGTGGGTTTCCTGCCACCAAAGCGCTTTATTCGATGAAATTGTGTTGTCGTGGACGGGGAGAGAGGATAACCATGGATTACTCGACATTGAAATCAGTACTTGAGGGATTGCTGTTCGTTTCCGGCGACGAAGGAATAAGCGCCAAGACGGCTGCCGAAGTCGTCGAGACGGACCTAGAAGTCGTGAAGGACGTCCTCAAGGACCTTCAGAAAGAACTCGTCAAGAAAAACCGTGGAATTCGGATCGCGGAAGTTGCCGGCAGCTATCGGTTGACTACCGTTATCGAGCATGCTCCTTATTTCGAGAAACTGGCGTATTCTCCTACCCGTTCCGCGCTGTCGCAATCCGCGCTTGAGACGTTGTCGATCATTGCGTACCGTCAACCGATTACGCGCGTGGAAATCGAAGAAATTCGCGGGGTGAAGGCGGATCGGGCCCTGCATTCCTTAGTTAATAAAGATTTAATCGAGGAGAAGGGAAGAGCTGATGCGCTCGGCCGGCCTATCCTGTACGGAACGACGAAATCATTTCTTGATTATTTCGGTCTCGCGAGTATCGCAAGCCTGCCCGAGCCTTCGATTACGGATGGAGACGACGAGCTGGAAGAGCGGACGAAAATGTTATTTGATCGCATCGAAGGCCGCCAACTTTCCATGGAAGATATGGATAAGGAACTGGATACGGATTTGGATACGGAATGAAATGCTGTTAATGGAATGAAGAATTTCCAGAAGGTCATACTACCCCTAGGAAAGGCGGGGGTGGGATGGCCTTTTGGCTTTGGATAGCATTGGCAATCGTCGTTGCGTTGATTGTAATCATGTTGTTTTCCCATATCCGTATTCGTGTCCGGTACTCGCGTAGCGGGCAATTGGATCAACTCGTCGTCGTGATTCAAGCTTTAAACGGATTGTTTCATTATCAGGTTATATTGCCTTCCATCCTTATACGCGGGTGGAGCGTGGTCTACCATGAGAAAAGAACAGGCGGCATTGCGGGGGATGTTAATCATAAGCAGAATAGCCGGTGGATCGGCAAAAGGACGATTCTTCGTTATATCAGAGCTTACCGGACGGTTCTGAAGTCTACCCGTCAATTCAAGCGATGGGCGAGACGCACTTTGAAGAAAGTGGAGTGCACCCGTTGGCGTCTGGATTTCCGGGTAGGCACCGGTGACGCGGCTTCTACTGCCGTCGTAACCGGGTTGCTATGGGCTGTTTCGGGCTGCGCTTCTGGGGTGGCTGGACAGTACATAACGTTAAAAACATCTCCGCAAAGTGAAATCGCCCCAAATTATTCGGCAACCGAATTTACGGTCGTGTGGGAAGCGGATTTCAGGATTCGTTTAGGAACCGCCATGGGATCCTTTATTAAACTTGGAACCAAAACCATTCACATTGCACTTGCCATGGGAGCATGGCGCAATATGCTTTCCAGTCCTAAACAAGCCTGAGATTGGATGAATCGGGACTTCCGGCCAGTAGGAACTGGAACGCATAAACGAACGGGTATAAGGGGCAAATTAGGTACACGAAAGGAGGAGTTTAAGATGACTCAACACCCTATTAACGGCCTTATGCAAACCGCCATGGAAAATATCAAGGATATGGTGGATGTCAACACGATTGTCGGCGAGCCCGTGCAAACCCCTGACGGCAGCGTCATTCTGCCGATTTCGAAAGTGGGTTTCGGCTTCGCTGCCGGCGGCAGCGAGTTTGCCGGGATGGAGGAATCCGGCGGCATAAGCCATAAATCGAATGGACAAGACGCCCACAATGCCTCCGTCTCGCTTCCGTTCGGAGGAGGCAGCGGCGGCGGTGTATCGATTACGCCGATCGCTTTCCTGGTCGTCGGTACGCAAGGAGTAAAGGTCGTGCCGCTCGACAATCAGACCCACATTCTGGAACGCTTGATCGATGCCGCCCCGCAATGGGTAGACAAAATGAGAAGCATGTTCCAGAATGGAACGGATCCGAGGAATACGACGGAAACGTTCACGCCTGCCGCTAATGTTCCAGTTGTGCCCACTTCAACGAATAACAATATTATGTAGGGAAACCGTGAAAATGGTTGTGCAGGTGCTTAATACCTGTACAACCATTTTTGCTGCTCATTGAAGGCACCCACATACTTTTGGACATGCATACATAAAATTGTTAAAAAGAGCTTGGGCAGCTTCTCAAGCTATGGCGGATTGAGGAGGAAACGCATGTTTACCATGATCAATAATCGATACTCTCGCTTGCTGTGGGTAGGATTAATCGTAATCCCTTTTCTCTTATTAAGCATTCATGGGGATGCATTTGCCTCGAAAGCTCCAGCAACCGGGGATTTGAAATATCCGAAGCCGCCTGGAAATCATGCGCGCTCGGCTGCGCTCGTGGATGTCATATCAGGGCGTATTCTCTTTAGCCAACGCGGGAACGAACCGATGAAAATCGCCAGCCTAACGAAAATCATGACCGCGATCGTCGCGATTGAACACGGCGATTTGGATAGCAAGGTAAAGGTGAGCGTTAGAGCTGCGGGCAAAGAGGGTTCGTCGCTTTATTTGAAAGCCGGACAACAAATTACGCTGCGAAACGTGCTTTACGGACTTATGCTGCGTTCCGGCAATGATGCGGCGATGGCTATCGCGGAACACGTAGGAGGTTCCGTTGAAGGGTTCGCCTACCTAATGAATAAGAAAGCGGATGAAATCGGACTTACTCACAGCCATTTTATGAATCCTCACGGCTTGGATCAGGAGGGGCATTATTCAACTGCCAACGATTTGGCCAAGCTGACCGCATATGCCTTACATAACCCGGAATTCAAAGCTATAGTCAAAACTCGCGTGAAATCGGCGCCAAACCCGAATGATAACTGGGATTACAAATGGGTGAACAAAAACAAAATGCTTACGATGTACGACGGCGCGGACGGCGTGAAAACAGGCTATACCAAACAAGCGCTTCGCTGTCTGGTCAGTTCCGCAACCCGCAACGGACAGCAACTGGTAGCGGTAACCCTTAACGACGGGGACGACTGGCTAGATCATCGAAAATTGCTGGATTTCGGCTTCGCCAACTTCCCCCTGACGACCGTCACGAAAACCGGAGATCCGATAGCCGGCTTTCCTTATCAAGTAGCTAGCGATTTCGCGTATCCATTGATCGAAGGGGAACGGGAGCACCTTGAAGTGCGTTTGGCTCCCCTGCGGGCAGGGACGGTGGAATATAAATTAGGTTACCGCGGGCAGCTCAAATTCGTCTTGAACAATCAGCTAATCGGTACCGTGCCGTTCATCGATAATAAGCAGACTGATGAGCCGTCAAGCACAAGGGTTTCATCGCATCGATCCTTTGTCGCATCTATCGGCACCGCCTTAAAGGCACTATTTCTGCAGGGAGGGCTGTAGGGATGGTGAATTGGATATGGATGGGCATGATCGTAGTCAGCGTCTTGTTCGGAGCGGCAAACGGTAAAATGGAAAAGGTAGCCGAAGCGGCCTTTGGAGGCGCTCAAACGGGCGTAACCGTATGCTTGGGGTTAGTAAGCATTCTCGTGTTCTGGATGGGACTTATGCGCATTGCGGAGGACGCGGGCTTAGTGCGCAAAATATCCAGGCTGTTAGCCCCGGTCGTGAAAAGGCTGTTTCCTGACGTTCCCGCCGAGCATCCCGCGATGGGCTATATTTTGTCTAATATGAGCGCCAACCTACTTGGGTTAGGCAATGCCGCCACTCCTATGGGCATTAAAGCGATGCAAGAGCTTCAAAAGTTAAATTCGAATCCGACTATAGCGACGCCGGCGATGTGCACGCTGCTTGCCTTGAATACGGCAAGCATCACGCTCGTGCCGACGACGATGATCGCGATTCGGATGAATTTCGGCTCGCTGCATCCGGCGGACATCGTTGCCCCGACCTTGCTGGCTACCCTGATATCAACCGGGGCGGCGGTAATCATCGACAGATGGTACCGCAAGAGAAACCGATTTCCCCCGACCTCGACTTTAATTCATAAAGATGGAGCAGCTTCGCACAGCACTACGCTTTACAATCCTTCCGCTCCGACAGGAGGAGGCTGATTCCTTTGATCTCATGGATCCAGATCCTATCTACTTGGACGATACCTGTGCTTATTGCCTTTATTCCTCTATATGCTTCTTTCCGTAAAGTACCTGTATACGAATCCTTCATCGATGGTGCCAAGGATGGTTTCCAAACCGCCGTTGGCATCATTCCGCACTTGGTCGGCATGATGACGGCCATTAGCATGTTTAGAGCTTCGGGTGCCATGGATGCGATGATAGGGCTCATTCGTCCTTTCCTTGAAGGCATAGGCATACCCGGTGAAGTACTGCCGCTAGCTTTATTGCGCCCCATTACCGGAGCCGGCTCGCTGGCTTTCGTGACCGATCTCATCAAGGAGCACGGGCCGGATTCTTTCGTAGCCCGGATCGCCTCGACGATACAGGGCAGCACCGATACGACTCTCTATGTGTTAACCGTTTATTTCGGCGCAATCGGCATCCGGAATTCGCGATACGCGCTCAAAGTAGGCCTCCTCTCCGACTTCATCGGGTTCTTCGCCGCCGTTGCCGCTTGCTGGTTGATGTTCGGCTTGGTATGATGGGGGATGAGGTGAAAGACCGTGGAAGAAAGATTGCAGAAGGTTCTTGCTAACGCCGGAGTCGCATCGAGGCGGAAATGCGAAGAACTTATAACAGCGGGCAAAGTTACGGTAAATGGCGAAGTCGTGACCGAACTCGGCATTAAAGCGGATCCAACCGTAGATGTCATTACGGTATCCGGCAAGCCGATCAAGAAGGAAACGAAGATTTATATTATGTTTAATAAGCCCAAGGGAGTTATTACGAGCGTATCCGATCCCCAAGGCCGCAGCGTCGTAACCGACTACTTGAAGGAAATCAAGGAACGGCTGTATCCGGTCGGGCGTCTGGATTATGACTCCGAAGGATTGCTCCTCCTGACCAATGACGGCGATTTGGCTCACAAGCTTACGCACCCGAGCCATCACGTACCGAAAACTTATCATGCCACCGTGGAAAGGGTTCCTCACGGCAATGCGCTGGAGAAATTGCAGAAGGGCATTAAGCTTGAGGACGGCATGACAGCGCCGGCCGAAGTCGAATATCACGATATCGATCCGGAGGGTAAATTCGCGACGATCGCCATCACCATTCACGAGGGTCGCAATCGTCAAGTCCGCCGGATGTTCGATGCCATTCATCATCCGGTCACCCGTCTGAAACGGATTTCATTCGGAGGGTTGTTCCTTAATAATCTTCAGAGGGGCAAACATCGCAGGCTTACGGCAGAAGAGCTCGGCAAGCTGCAAGAGGTCGCTGCAGCCGTCGAACAATAGCCGCATATTGCGTCACACAATGTTCAAAACCGGAGGTCGGGCCCTTGCCCTTGACCCCGGTGTTTTCGTTATAATGAGAATATCGGATTGTTGGGTGGTGTGGAATTGATATGGGAAATCGCCGAAAATGGATTCAATATGTGATACTGACCGTTGTACTCCTTGTTGGAGGTTACGCGATCGGCAATGCCTTGTTTACGAAAAGCACGGTGCTTGCCAAGGGAGACAAGCCTCCGGGCTTCCGTCTTGCCGGATTGGATAACGAGGTTCACGAATGGAAGGATTACGAGGGCAAACCGCTCATCCTGAATTTCTGGGGCACCTTCTGCCCGCCTTGCCGCAATGAAATGCCCGCTCTCCAGAAGCAGTATGAGAAGTGGAAGGGGCAAGGGCTGGAATTGGTCGGCATCAATTTAAGCGAAGACCGGCTGACCGTGGAAAGCTTCATTCGCCAGGTCGGCGTAAACTTTCCGATCTTGCTGGACAAGGATAAGAAGACGGAGAAGCGATACGGACTTAAGCAATATCCGACGACATTTTTTATTACCGCGGACGGAACGATTCAAGAGGTCGTCATCGGCGGTTTACTTAGCGAGGAAGAGATACAAACGCGCGTGGAACGGCTAATGAAGACGAAGTCGTGACGTCAAGGAGGCCTAGCAGTTGTTTCAGAACACCAAGTGCGAATGCGGACACCAGAATCCTGTAGGCACCGTATTATGCGAATCGTGCGGCAAGCCGCTGGTCGAGAATTTGTTGACGGATGAAGGCACGCTGGAGATGAGGTATGACGGGGTCGCCCGCAGATCTCAGAAAGCGAATCCTCAGGTCATCGACAGAATTTGGAACTTTTTCTCATCAGTTAAAATTGCGGTTTACTTAATCGCGATCACTCTTGTGGGCGCGTCGCTCGGTACGATTTTCCAACAGGAAAGCACGTTGATCAACATGAGCGGGTATTCCGAGTTTCGGGATTTCTATAAAGAAAAGTACGGGACTCTCGGCGTAATCTACCATGCGCTCGGCTTGTCCAGAACTTACGAGTCTTGGTGGTTCGTCGGACTGCTTGTCATGATCGGTACTTCGCTAGTCGTGTGCAGCTTGGACCGGGTTCTCCCGCTCTATCGGGCGCTCACCAAGCAGCAAATTCGCAAACATCTGCAGTTCATTACTCGTCAGCAGGTTGTTTACAACGGGGCTTTGCAGGGGGATAAAGATGTTTGGCTTACCGAGTTCGCGAAGCAAATGAAGCGTAAACGGTATCGCGTATGGCAGGAAGACGGGGGACTGTTGGCGGAGAAAAACAGGTTTAGCCGCTGGGGTCCGTACATCAATCATATCGGACTTATTATTTTTCTGCTTGCGGTACTGGGGCGAGGCATACCGGCGTGGCATATGGATCAGTATTTGTCCCTGTACGAAGGGGAAACGAGACAAATACCCGATACGAATTATTACGTGAAGAACGACAAATTCACCGTGGAATATTACAAGGACGATGAGCTTGCCAGCAACCAGAAGGGCACGAAGGTAGTTAAGCTGTATGAAACCAAAGCGCGGCTTTACGAATGTACGGACTTTTGCGATGATCCCATTAGGAAACCTGTGCTTACCGAGGTCGAGAAGCATGACATCCATGTGAATAGCGCGTTATCGTACAAGGGAATGAGCTTGTATCAGAACAGCTTTCAAGAGCGGGTACGCTTTATTTCCGTTCACCCTTCTTTGATGGATGCAACAACAGGCAAGGCTTTAGGCTCATTTGACCTGTTGATGGACGATCCGGCGGAATCCTATGAGGTCGGTCCGTACACGTTGACGCTAAACGACTACTATCCGGATTTCAGCCTGGACGATCAGAGCCGGCCGATGACGAAGACGCGCGAGCCGAACAATCCGGCTTTCGTCTTCAGGATCAAGGGACCGGACATCCAAGCAAAGGGAGATGTATATATTTATTTTCCGATGCCGAGCGAGAAGAGCAAGTATTACGAGAAAATCCTCAACGAGAGCTTTAAGCAAAGAGGAGACAATACGGGGCGATTCACCATTAAGGTGGAAAATCCGATCGTCGATGGTAAAATGAATAATATCAAGTATTCCGAGTACACGACTTATCTGAATATCCGGGTGGACAAGGCAATGCCGTACATTTGGGTGGGAGCCGCTATTTCTATGATCGGCCTTATTATGGGTTTCTATTGGCAGCATAGGCGGATTTGGCTTCGGATCGATGAGGATAAGCTGTCGCTCGGCGCGCATACGAACAAGAACAGCTTTGGACTAAGGGCTGACGTCGCTTGGGCTTTGGGTCGGACGGGTATCGAGGTACCGCCCAAATCGCTTGATAACAGGAGGAATTTAAGTTGAACTGGTGGCTGGATTTCAGCAGTAACGCTTTTATCGTCGCTTTTTATTTATACTGCGCATCGTTTATAAGCTACGCCATCGCGGTGGCGGGCAAACGCTGGAGCAATCGCGAGCCTGAAGCGCATACCGCCCGTTGGGGCAAAATAGGTTTCGCGGGAGCGGTGCTCGGCTGGCTCGCTCACCTGACGTTCTTCTTTACCCGCTGGTACGGAGGCGGACATATTCCGACGAGCAACATGTACGAGTTCATGACGTTTCTCGGCATGGCGATCATGTTCGCGTTTATCGTCGTTCATCTCATCTATCGTAACATGCTGCTGGGAGCTTTCGCGCTTCCGCTCGTCATTATTTTAATTGCTTACGCTTCGGTATTCCCTTCCGAGGTTCAGCCGCTCATACCCGCACTCAACAACTACTGGCTGAAAATTCACGTGACGACCGCAGCTACGGGCGAAGCTTTCTTCGCCGTTGGATTTGCCGCCGCCCTCATGCAACTCATCCGCGTCGTCGACTTTACCCGCACGGACAAAGCCGGCAAACGCGCGCAATTCTGGACGGAATTTTCGCTTGTCGTCATCATCGTGCTTATCGGATTTTTGGCTGCCGTGTTTACGTTCCGCGGTGCGGGTTACGAGTCTTCATTCCGCCAGGAGAAGGTTACGATCGATGATAACGGGATAGAAAATTCCGAAGTTAAAGAAGTGAAATACAGCTTGCCGCCGATCGTGGCTCCTTATAACAGCGATACGATTTCGTTCCAACCGTTTCTTGGAATAGATAAGCCTTTGTTCGAATCCCCTTCCTGGTTGAACGGGGTAAATGCGGGTCGCAAGCTGAATACGATTATTTGGTCGGTTATCTCTGGATTTATTCTATATGGTCTGCTTCGATTAATCGCCCGTAAACCGCTCGCCGCTGTCATTCATCCCCATCTAACGGATATCGATCCGGAGGACTTGGAGGAAATCAGTTACCGAGCGATCGCGATCGGATTTCCGATCTTTACGCTAGGCGCGCTCATCTTTGCGATGATATGGGCACAGATCGCCTGGTCCCGTTTCTGGGGCTGGGATCCGAAGGAAGTTTGGGCGCTCGTTACGTTTTTATTTTACAGCGTGTATTTGCATCTTCGGTTGTCCCGCGGGTGGCAAGGTACGCGTTCGGCGTGGCTGGCGGTTATCGGCTTCCTCGTCGTCATGTTTACATTGGTCGGTGTTAATCTTGTCATTGCCGGACTGCACTCCTACGCAGGGGTATGACGGGAGAGCAAGAGCATAAAGGGTCAATAGCCGAGAGGAGCGCTTGCGCATGAACACAGGGAATCGGATTTTGGTCGTGGACGACGAAGAAAGAATTCGCCGCTTGCTAAGAATGTATTTGGAAAAAGAAGGTTATGTCATCGAAGAGGCGGAAGACGGAGAGTCTGCGCTACGCAAAGCCCAAGAGGAAGATTTCGATCTGATCGTACTCGATTTAATGCTGCCCGGCATCGACGGGATCGAAGTATGCGCCCGCCTGCGCCAGCAGAAAGCGACTCCCGTGCTCATGCTGACGGCTAAAGGCGAGGAAGTAAACCGCGTCCAAGGTTTTGAAGTCGGGGCGGACGATTACGTTGTGAAGCCGTTTAGTCCGCGGGAAGTTATTTTCCGGATTAAAGCGATTTTGCGCCGTTCTTCAGCGACCGCTTTCTTGTCCAAGGAATTAAATACGAGCAACAATATCGTGTTTCCATATTTGATTATAGAGCATGATGCGCACCGCGTAACCGCAAGCGGTCAAGAGGTTAATTTAACGCCCAAGGAATATGAGTTGCTGCATTATTTGGCCAGTACGCCCGATAAGGTATTTTCCCGCGAGGAGCTGCTTAAGGACGTATGGAACTACGACTTTTTTGGGGACCTGCGTACGGTGGATACCCATGTGAAACGGCTTCGCGAGAAGCTTAACCGCGTTTCCGCCGAGGCGGCATCGATGATTACGACGGTGTGGGGCGTCGGCTACAAGCTAGAGGCGGCGAAGTAGGTTATGGCGATATGGAGATCGGTCGTCGGCAAGATGTGGCTGACGATCATAGGCTTGGTCGCCGTTGTCATTTTAACATTGGGACTGTTCTTGTTGAAATATATCGATGAACAGACGTTCGCCGATCCGGTCAAAATCAAGCATTTGTTTATTTATACCGGATTAATCGGTTTTTTGCTGACGACTTTCTTCGCTTTTTTCCTGCTCACCAAGATTACTCAACCTTTACGGGAAATGAAGGATGCCGCGAACCGAGTCGCTCAGGGCGATTATTCGACGCGAGTAGCCATACGATCCTCGGATGAGATCGGCGAATTAGCGAATACGTTTAACCAAATGGCTTCCGAGCTGCATACGCTCATTCGGGATCTTCAGCACGAAAGGGATCATCTGAGCAGCGTTCTACGAAGCATGACGGATTCCGTCATTTCCTTCGATGCCGAGGGAGAAGTCATTCTGACGAATCCCCAGGGGCAGCATTTGCTGGAGGATTGGAGCTCCGTGGACTGGTCCGAGGATGAAGCTACGGAACAAGATGCTCGCGTACCAGGGCCATTACGGGAAACTTTCCGCAACGTCATTACAAGCGGCAAAGAGCTTACGGTCAAGATCCATGTCAAAAGCGGCGTTTGGTCCGTAGTTATGACACCGCTTGCTTCTACGGATTCCGTACGAGGCGCCGTCGCCGTTTTGCGGGATGTGACGGAGGAGTTCCGCGTCGATAAGATGCGCAAGGATTTCGTCGCCAACGTGTCGCATGAAATTCGTACGCCTTTGTCAATGGTTCAAGGCTATAGCGAAGCGTTAATGGATGATATAGCGGCTTCTCCGGAAGAACGCAGGGAGCTTGTGCAAGTCATCCATGACGAATCGCTCAGGATGGGACGGCTCGTCAAGGATTTGCTTGATTTGGCGCGCATGGAAGCAGGCCACTTGGAAATGAATTTCCAACCGCTTGATATTAACAGCCTGATGTCGCGGGTGTATCGTAAATTCGCGGCTCTGGCCAAAGAACGCAGCATCATACTTACGAAATCCAAGGATGATCCGACTTTGCTGCTGGAAGCGGCAGACGGCGATCGTCTTGAGCAGGTGTTAACCAACCTGATGGATAACGCGCTTCGCCACACTTCTCCGGGTGCTTCCATAGCTCTAGAAGCCGTTAGAGTCGAAGGAGCCAAAGGGGATTGGCTGGAGATCAAAGTGGCGGACGAAGGGCAGGGTATACCGCGCGAAGACTTGCCCTACATTTTCGAGCGCTTCTATAAAGCGGACAAAGCCCGTAAACGGGAGTCGACCAGCGGAACGGGACTTGGCCTTGCCATCGTGAAGAACCTCATTGAAGCTCACGGGGGCACGATTAAAGCCGTTAGCGCTCCGGGAAAAGGGACGACCTTCACGATCAAGCTTCCCGTTGCCGCGGGTCGCAAGAAAACGGCTAAAGCTTCTCGCCGCTGAAGAGAGGGAACAGCATGATATTCCGGTTGCGGTGGTTTTCACTGAATCGTACGAAGATCGCATCTGATCAACAGCTGTCGCGGGAAGCCCGTGTCGCTTTATTCATTCACGGTTGTTTTCAGTTTGGCGCTTCCATGTCCGGGCTATTCTTGAATTTATATTTGTGGCGATTGACAGAGGATTTGGTTATTAACGGAATATTCAATATTATTGTGTACGGCATGACACCGTTTGCGTTCGCGATCGGGGGATGGATTGCCAAGAAGAAGGATCGGATGGTCACGTATCGCCTCGGCATCGCGTTGATCACGGTCTTTTTTCTTGTCGTTATTTTCGCGCAAGAGCAAGTCGTGGCCTATTATCCCGTATTTGCCGCGTTTAACGGGCTGGCATTAGGGTTGTATTGGACGGGGTACCTCGTATTGATGTACGACGTCACGGAAAGCCGTAACCGTTCAAGGTTTTTGGGTATCAACATGATCGTATTCAATTCGGCGGGGCTGGCCGGACCGGCCTTATCCGGGTTTCTGATCAGCTTATTCGAAGGCTTACGGGGTTACTTGTTTACTTTTGCCGCAGCGTCCTGTTTATTCGGATTGGCTTCATTTTTCAGCTTAAGAATCCCTAGAATAGAGTCCCATCACCGCACATATTATCTTAAGTTCTCCGGGCTGATGATGAGGAAAAATCGATTATGGTTGCTGTCGCTGCTCGGGTTTTTCGTCCTCGGTTTATTTCAGGGTATGATGCTTTTCCTTCCGAACATCCTTATGTTCCAAACTGTCGGACGAGAGGATCAGGTTGGTTACTTGACGGTGTTCTTTGCACTGCTTACGATCGCTACCGGCTTCTTCATCTCGCGCAGGAAGCAACAGAACAATATCCGCCGGGATCTGTTCGTCGCATCGCTTCTTATCGTGATGGGAGCCGCCGTACTGCTTATCGATATCCGGCTATGGACTGTTATCTTGTTCATATCGGTCTATTCCTTGATGGCGCCGCTGATCATTAACATTTTAACCTCATATTATTACCGAATCATGGACGGACTGCCTCTAAGGGGATTATTCCGGATCGAATCCGTAGTCGTTCGCGAATTTTTCTTGAACACTGGCAGGGTGCTGTCCATCTTCATGCAAGTTTTATTTGCCAGCAATCTAGATTCTCCCGCGCTGCCGGTCGTATTAATCCTTATGGCGTTCACGCAGCTTGGTATCGTTTTGTTGGTTCGGAATAGGGTTTGATAAACTGCATTACAACAAGATGATGGGGCTGTTTCTATCGATTATGGTTTTTGTGGGGATGTATCTCCTTCCGGTTGCTTGTTGAAATCGTGAAATCTGAATGGGTAAGCCCGTAGCAAGGAGATTTCACGATTTCAAAGGCAAACGCTGTCGCTCCTACAGGAGATACATCCCCTCTTTTCTTTATCGATTCAGATAAGAGTAAGCCCATAAAATCAATAAAAGTTTACATCGTCAATACTGCCGTAAATCGGCTAGAACCGAGCTCTGGAAAAGCCCCAAAATGCAAAAGAATACGCAATTACCGATCAATGAATGATACATACGGAAAGTGTGCATGGACAAATAAAGAAGGGTTGTCTCAGAAAGTCTTTAATGACCTGAGAGATAGCCCCTGTTTATTAGTTGAACCTGTATCTGCTACAGTTAATATTGGCTAAAAACGAGATATTCGCCAATCAACCTGCATTTCCTACAGGTGTTCAGCCCAAATCGGCTATAATGACTCGAACTACCCACAAACACCTGCAGTTTTTACATCTCTACGGTTCTAAAAACAGTTTTTGTCGAAACAACCTGCGCTTTTTACAGTTTGTACAGTAAAAATAAAATAAAGAAGCTAATTGGGATCTTGTATCAAAATAAAACTAGAAACAAGATAATCTACTCAAGGGACCAAAACGAAAAAAGGTGGTGCAGGGATAAGCCCCGCACCACCTTTTTTGCCATTCGCATAACTTAATACAAATGAACTTCCTTAGCGTTGTTCAGATCCGACAGAGCGGTGAGCTCGCCCAACACTTGCTTGGTTACGCCTTTGTCTACACCGAGCATCATGATCGCAGCGCCGCCGACGATTTTCCGGCCGACCTGCATCGTTGCGATGTTGATGTCGTTGGTGCCGAGAAGCGTACCGACGCGGCCGATGATCCCCGGTTTGTCGTGATGCGAGATAAGCAGAATATGGCCGTGAGGCTCGACATCGACAGGGAACTTATCCACTTGGGTGATCCGCGGACCGAACCCGTTCAGCAAAGTACCGGCTACGAGACGCTCTTCCTTGTCCGTACGCAGCGTTACGCTAATTTGGTTCGTGAATCCTTTGGAAGCATGGGATTTCGTAACGACGATATTCACGTCGCGATTTTTGGCAAGGTGCATCGCGTTAACGACGTTGACTTGGTCCGAACCGAGATGGTGTGCCAGCACGCCCTCTACGATATGACGAGTTAACGGCTGCGTATCCACTTCGGCTAAGTCTCCGGCATAAGTGACGGCAATTTCCTTCACGGGACCTTCCGCGATTTGCGCTGCGAAGCTTCCTAGCTTCTTGCCGAGCGAGAAGTACGGCTCAAGCTTGGAGAGCACTTCAGCAGCGACAGGAGGCATGTTAACCGCATTCTTGAACGGCTCGCCGCGCAAGATATGAAGCAATTGCTCGGAAACGTCGATAGCGACGTTCTCCTGCGCCTCTATCGTGGATGCGCCCAAGTGAGGGGTGACGATGATCTTCGGATGCGACAGGAACGGATGATCGGGAGCGGGAGGCTCCTCCTCGAATACGTCGAACGCGGCTCCGGCGACTTGGCCGGCGTCGATTGCTGCGACAAGCGCTAACTCATCGATAATGCCGCCGCGTGCGCAGTTGACAATCCGAACGCCTTTCTTAATGACCGCGAATTGATCTTTACCGATCATGTGGCGGGTTTCTGGCGTTAGCGGGGTATGCACGGTAATAAAATCGGCTTCACGGATAATATCTTCTACGGATGCTTTACGGACACCCATTTTCTCCGCGCGTTCTTCCGTCAGGAACGGATCGTAACCGAACACTTCCATTCCGAATGCTTTAGCCCGAGCGGCAACTTCGCTTCCGATTCGGCCCATGCCGAGTACTCCGAGCACTTTGTTGCGAAGCTCGACGCCGACGAACGATTTGCGATCCCATACGCCGCCGACCGTTTTCAAATACGCTTGCGGAATATGACGGGCAACCGCCATCATCATGGCAAAAGTGTGCTCGCAAGTCGTAATCGTATTTCCGTCTGGTGCATTAATTACGATGATACCGCGTTTCGTTGCCGCATCTAAGTCGATGTTGTCGACGCCGACGCCAGCGCGGCCGATTACTTTAAGCTGCTTGCCTGCGTTCATGATTCTTTCCGTTACGCGAGTTTGGCTGCGTACGAGCAATGCATCGTATTCGCCGATGATGGCGACGAGCTCGTCTTCGCTCAAACCCGTTTTCTTGTCGATAGCGATGTCGGATGCTTCGGCCAGAAGCGAAATGCCCAAATCACTAATCGGATCCGATACCAATACCTTAAACATGAGGAACCCTCCTTCGATATATAGAAAACACCCTCAACCGCCGCTCTCCGCATCAAGCGGACGAACGGTGCGTAGAGGGTGACTCCGCAAGGTCACTGCTTTGCTTGTATCGCTTCGCGCACGAGTTCGTTCGGTTCCAATTGCCTTTCCTATTTTATAGCAATGGGACTTATAATTGCAATGGCGAAAGTGCGACAATATGGCGGATAGTTACGTATGACTATGTAGGCTTTATTTATCAGGGAAGAAGAAAGGCAGTTGAGGCAGCTGCGCGTTCTCGTAAAAACGCGATTTCATCTCGATAAAGTCGCCATTTCGAACGGCTTCCGTACTCGTTAGCAGTTCGGCGATAGCGTTGAAGCTTTTCACTTTCCTCTTGTCCGCCTGGCCGGAACTAATAAATTGATCAACCCGGGCAGTCAGATCATGAGGTAAAAACGAGGACATAATCATTTGATTGGACATGTAGTCGGACGCCACTTTTATTTTAACGATAAGCGGCAGTGTTTTCCATTTCGCGATTGGCAGAATTTCCGGACTTACGTAATCTCCAGGTACATCGGAATTAACAGATTCCGCCCATTTCAGCATGGAACTGTAATATTCCCTTTGTGCGACAAGCGACTGAACGCGTCCTTCCTTGAAGAACGAATCGCCGTACAACCTGTTCATAACGATCTCGGCGGTACCTTCGTTAGCTTTATCGGCGAGGGAAGAGAAACTTTCTTTGAAAAGCTTTAAGCTCTTTAGGTAACTCGTTTGCGCGTTCTTAAGCTGCGGTGAAATCGGAGGCACGTAAACGCCTTTGATCGCGTCATACTTCTTTTGGGCAGACTTTGATAACTCCTTCATGGAAGCGGAGCGATCGGCTGTCGGATCGGAAAGCCATTTATCTTGGGCTGCGAACCAGTCGTTTTGAAATTCACGGTAAGACAAAAATACGGTATGATAGAACGATACCAGATCTTGCTGTTGATAGGCGCTGGGCGGGGCGGAAGCGGATGACTCCGGCACTTGTTCCGCTGCGTACTGGGCTTCGACTCGCGATGAGCCCACTTTGACTCCGTAAAAAAAAGCTCCTACCGCGATGACAAGCATGAGTAGGAATGCTAGGGAAAACATGAGATCGGATCGGTTCAGACGCTTTTCCATCGGTTGCTCCTTTAAACGGTCATTAGTAGTTAGTTGGTAGTCCTAGTATAGAAAAAAACCTAGCGCTTGAACATACAAAAATTCGCATAATCCGAGGGAACATGAGAAAATTCGACATTCGTAACATCAAAATTCGTAAAGTAAACGTGGACCAATTGAATGATAAGATGCTGCTCGCCAATTTGTACGTGACGCAGGCGCTTACACTTATTATCGGTATCGCGTGGGTTTTATTTCAGGGCAGAAACCCGTTTAGTTTGCTAAAGTTGCCTCAGAGCAACGATTTTGCGCTATGGGGCGCGGGATTAGCGATTGTCGTATTGCTCTTCGATCTGGGGATTTCCCGGTTCGTTCCCGAAGAAGCGTCGGATGACGGCGGCGTGAACGACAGAATTTTTAGCACAAGAGCCATTTGGCATATCGCAGTTATTTCCTTGGTCGTCAGCCTATGCGAAGAAATATTGTTCCGCGGGGCCATTCAATACGCTATCGGGCCTTATTGGACGAGTATTATCTTCGCTGCCATTCATGTTCGTTACTTGCGTCATTGGATACCGACAGGCCTTGTTTTCTCGATTAGCTATGGACTCGGCTGGATCATGATTCATACGGGAACCTTATGGGCTCCGATATTAGCGCATTTCTTGGTGGATTTAGTGATGGGCTGCATCATTCGCTTGCGGAGGGAAGAGAAATGAAAGAGGACAGCGGATCTTCATCGGTATGGAGCAGGTACGTTGCGGCTAAGAAGTTTGCTTCCGGCGTTGCGGAAACAGACGAGGAGCCCCTTACCTTGGAGCAGCTGGAAGCGGCCATAGCTCAGACTGCAGCGAGCTCCGGATTGCCGGAAATCGGTTTGCCGCCGCGTTCGATCGTGCATCCGGTGAAGCGCAGTCAGCTGTCGCGTTGGTTTTATTTAACTCTTGTCGTTATTTTCTCCGGGCTCGTCGTAGGGCTGGTCTGGTGGGGACGGGAGCATCATAGCGCGGTAAACTAACAAGAAGGCTGCTTCCATGTCCTCGCGGATGGGAAGCAGCCTTCTTAATCGTTGCGACTAAATTACAGCTCGGTATCGATCGAATTAGGATCTACGAAAGAATAACCCTTCTTCTCCAACTGTGTAAGCAGGTTATCTAGCGTAGCGGCAGTCCAAGGAAGCTCGTGCATCAAAATGTTGCTGCCAGGGTGCAGTTGCTCCAGTACGTTATCGATGACAGCTTGCGGTCTTTTTTCCTCCGGTACCTTCTTCATATCCCAATCCAAGGATCCGTTAGACCAAGTCATGAACAGCAAGCCGTTGTCCTTGGCGATTCGGTGAACGTCGTCATTGGCTGACGCAAAAGGCGGACGGAAAAATACAGGTGTCTTGCCCGTCACTTCCTTGACGATAGCTTGGACTTTTTCGATCTGTTCTTTAATTTTGGGCGCCTTTTCCTTCTTTAATTCAATGTGATCCCAAGAGTGGTTGCCGATAACTTGGTTGCGTTCGTCAATTTTCTTAAGCAGTTCCGGATGTGCTTTCACACGGTATCCGTTAACGAAGAAGATCGCTTTCGCATGATGTTTATCCAGCGCATCTAGGAGTGGGTCCAATGTCGCGGGATCCTTCGGACCGTCGTCGAAAGTAAGGAGCACCACCTTACTTTCGGACTTCTCTTTATCGATGGGTACGATAGAATAAATTTTGTTCATCCGGTAAGTTTTCGCCGCTTCCGAAGGTTCGGACGGGGCGCTGGGCTCGGTCTCTTCAGGTGCAGTAGGACTGGAAGATGATGTAGCGGAAGGTGTTGCTGCCTGCGATGCCGGTGTCGTCTCAGCCTGCGAGGAGGTTGGAGTGGCTGAGTTGCTTGTTGGAGAGCTTTTGCTGCATCCTACAAGGGCCGCTAACAATAGAATGGAACAAATAACGATTAGCCGTCGATTCATGGTGGGATTCCCTCCGTTAACTTGTGTTGCGTTTGCTCACTTGGATTGTATCATATTTCCCCAACGATTCGACATAAGACGCGCTTCCTTATTTTGATGGGGCATGTCCTTGGCATACTCGGTCACAATAAAGCTAATAAGGAGGTGGACAAATGAAAATCGGGACTTTCGTGATAGGCGGATTGGCGGGCGCTGCCGTCGTATTGATGATTCAGCGCAATCAGATGATGTCCGCGGTTACGGCTGGAGTCGGACAAAATCTAAAGCATCGAATGAACATGATGAAAGACGATGCCATCGAGAAGGCGTTGAATATGAAGTTCGCCAGCAGCTTCAGACGATCGGCGGATATCGGACGTAAAACGAGTAAATCGTCCTCCATGAATGAAGTCGGGTTGGGCGATGTAGAGAAATTGATCGCTCAGGATGAGGATGTTTCGCATGAAGTCAATTCTATTTTGGAACAAAACGGTCAACATCGAATTTAAGTCATATTTGTTGAATAAAGAGGGCATCGTCCTCCCTGTCAAGGGGAGAAACGGTGCCGTTTTTTTGTTTTTCGAGGGTTTTCCCTAGTGCATTTCAATTGGAGAAGTGATAACATGTTCTCAAGAAAGTTTCATTCACGCATTATATGCTTAATCATAAGCTGTTATCACCCACAGAAGGAGGATCCTGTCATGAGGATGGAGCGGCTTAGCCAAGACAAAATTCGGATTTTCCTCACGTTCGATGATTTGACTGAGCGCGGGATCCAGAAAGAAGACATGTGGCGAGAAATTCCCAAGGTACATGAGCTATTCAGCGAAATGATGGATCAAGCTTACAACGAGCTCGGATTCGATGCCTCCGGGCCGTTAGCCGTCGAAGTCTTCGCCATGCCTGCGCAAGGAATGGTTGTCATCGTCACGAGAGGGAAGCTCGAGAGGGATGCGGAATCGGCTACCGAAGACGAAGAAGAAGTTTACGAATTGGAAGTTACGCTTGAACAAAGCGAAGCCATCATATATCGATTCAGGGATATTGAAGACGCTATCGGCGCTGCCAAGACGTTGGCTGGACATTTGACTGAAGACGGAAGAATGTACCGTTATCAGAATCAATGGATTCTTTGCTTTGACCCTGCAGGGTTGGAAAGCTCCGGTTATCATGCTCTAATCGCGGTTTTGGCCGAATATGGCGATGCCACATCCGTTACGCCTGCCGTGTTGGAGGAGTATGGAAAGCTGATCATAGCCTCGAATGCGGTTAAAGTATTGGCCGAGAATTTCGCGGATTAACGGATTTGCTCCTTCACCCAAAGAACATTTTGCGAAAAAGAACATTTTTCGCAAAATGTTCTTTTTTTATGGGCACTGTTTTGCTGTTATAATGGGTAGTAGTGAGGGGAGGGAACGGAAGATGCTGTTATCGGTATTGGCTGCCGCGATCGTGCCTGGAATATCATTGTTGGCTTATTTTTACTGGAAAGATCGCTACGACGCCGAGCCGCTTCCGATGGTACTCAAGATGTTCCTGACCGGAGTATTGATCGTCATACCCATAATGATCGTTCAACGGGGATTAACGTTGCTGTGGGGGGATTCGCCGCTCACTTTTTCTTTCGTTATTTCGGCGGGGGTCGAGGAATTTTTCAAATGGTTCGTCCTCTATCACATCATATACAACCACACGGAATTCGATGAGCCTTATGACGGTATCGTCTACGCTGTCGCGGTGTCTTTGGGGTTTGCCACTTTGGAGAATGTTCTTTACGCTTTTCTGCAGCCCGCAACCTTCGGCTCGCTTATGATGCGGGCGCTCCTTCCCGTGTCGGGCCATGCCTTGTTCGGCGTATTCATGGGTTACTCTTTAGGCCGCGCGAAGTTTTCCGTCGGCAAGAAAGTTAAGTTTCATCTATGGCTTGCCTTATTGTTGCCGCTTGCTTGGCACGGGTTATACGATTTCATGCTGCTAACCGTATCGCCCAACTGGTTCTGGCTGGTAGTCCCCTTTATGTTCGTGCTCTGGTTCAGAGGCATGCGTAAAGTAAATCGCGCGAACGCGGTATCCCCTTTCCGCCTGTTAAAACGCGAAGAAGAGGTTAAATCCTGATCGTTCCGTCCATACTGGTGTAGGAATATCGGTAAGGGAGGGGACTTGCCTGTTATCGCATCGGCTTAAAGTAACGATACGGTGTAACCGGTGCAATGAGAAGTTTGTACTGCGCGGACGCAAGGAACGAGACCGCGTAGCTACCGGTTTCAAGCAATGCATATGCAGCAACGCGGACGATTTCGAAATCGAGGAGGAAGCGCTCTTCTGAACAAGGGGGGGGGGAGCCTTCCTCTTTGTTGTTTTTAGAAAGGGTTAACTTGCGCGCATAAAGTTGGAACCTTCATCCCACACTAACGCCATACCGTATGGGAATGAAAGGGGTCGGCTTTTCATGTATGCTCGATTAAGTTCCATTATGTTTCCGATTGTCACTATTCTGTTTATTGGCGCCATCGTTTGGGGGTACCAGGAGCATCAGGAGAAAAACTCCGTACTTATCAAGGCGGAGAACCAATACCAACGCGCGTTCCATGATTTAAGCCATCACATGGGGCGGCTGCACGACGAGCTTGGCCAGACATTAGCGGTGTCTTCCGCATCGCAAGGCATGCAACGCAAAGGCTTGGTTAACGTATGGAGATTGACCAGCCAGGCGCAGAACGAGATTAACCAATTGCCGTTGGCTATGCTGCCCTTCAACAAAGCAGAGCAATTCCTGAGCCGGATTTCAAGCTTTGCTTACCGGACATCCGTTCGAGACCTGACTAAGAAACCGTTGACGCCGGAAGAGCTCAAGACGATGAAATCCTTGTACAAAACAGCTACTTCCGTTAATCAAGAGTTGGGCAAGGTACAGGATAAGGTTATTGCCAATCATCTGCGCTGGATGGACGTGGAGGTCGCGATCGCAAGCGAGAACGGTCCGAACGACAATTCGATTATCGACGGCTTCAAAACGGTCGACAAGCAAATGGGTGCGTATCCCGAGAATGAATGGGGACCATCCGCAATGTCAACGGACCGGAAGTTATCATCGGCGCAATTAACCGGAAAAGATGTGACGGCGGACGAAGTCAAGAAGAAGGCGATGGATTTTCTAGGTCACCATGTGAATGCGACTGACGTGAAGGTATCCGAAGCCGGCGCCAAAACGGACCTTCCGGCTTATGCAGTTTCCTTGAAAGCGTCAAACGGCGTGAATATCCAAATGGATTATACCCGGAAGGGCGGTTATCTGCTCTGGTTCATGAACCCGCGGGACGTGAAAAGCCGCAAGTTGAATTTCGATACGGCACGCAACAAGGCATCGGAATTTCTTGTTCGGCATGATTACAAAGATATGAGTCCGATCACCTATGACGAGTATGATCACGTAGCGGTATTCACTTTTGCCCATACGATCGACAACGTGAGGATATATCCGGATAAAGTAACGGTTCGCGTGGCGCTGGACAACGGCGAGATCGTCGGGTTGCAAGCGAAGGACCATGTTTTCGCGATGAAGCTGCTCGCTCCAGGGAAGCCGAAGCTGAGCAAGGCACAGGCGCAAACCGGGCTTAACCCCGAATTTAGAGTAGAGGATTATTCGCTGGCCGTCATCGAGAATGACATGCGGCAGCCTGTCCTGTGTCACGAATTCATCGGCAAAATCAACGACCATCGCTATCGGATCTTTATGAGCGCGGAAACGGGCGAGGAAGAAAGCATCGAGGAAATCCCGGATTCGGCAAAACCGATCTATAAATAAACAGATAAGCGCTTCGGCCGCATGCGAAGCGCTTATCTCATTCCCCAAACTTCTTCACCCATGTTATAATGAGGCGTAACGAAAGGGAAAGTTTGCCGATCATGCCTAATGTGGAGGGTTATGGGTGCTGCCGAAAATCAATCAAACGCTATACATACAGATTATCCCGGAAATCGTTAATAAAGAGGCAGATACCCCACCTCTAACGCTGCGCTCTCGCGTAGCCGATTTAGATGACAAAAACATATACATCGAAATTCCGCTCGATGAGAAAAGCCGTAAATTGTACCGCTCGGAGCTCGGAGAGAAATTTCAGCTGTTCTTCTTTACCCAAGAAGGGGTAAAGCATCTGTTTGCGAGTTCGGTCACGGGATTCCGCAAGGATTCGGTACCTCTCGTATCGATCCGGAAACCGGAGCTCGAGGAAATTACGAAGGATCAACGCCGAAGCTTCCTAAGGGTGGAAGCCAATTTGGAATTAGCGGTGAAAATCGGAGACAAGCTCAGGTTCGTGGCAATCACCGAAGATGTCGGCGGTGGCGGCATTTCTTTCACCTGCGAGCGCAAATGGCCGATCGTTCCGAATGCGGTGCTCTCCTGTTGGCTATTATTAAGCTATAAGGGCGGCTCTGTCGCCCATGCAAGGTTTGAAGGCGAAGTCGTTAGAGTGCTTCCCGTCGAACCGGATAAGCATCTTATTATGATGCGGTTCCAGGAAATTGCCGATTCCGACCAACAAAAAATCATACGATATTGCTTTGAGCGCCAATTGGACAAACGCAAGGAGTAACTCTCTGCGGCATCCGATGTCCGGGTGCTCGAAGGGAGGTAAACGATGGATCGGGACGAAGAAAGTAGAAAAAAGTCTGAGTATGCCGCGTGGTCGGATCGGATAGAGAGGGTATTGGCGAGGGGAATTATGGTGCTCGCGATATTGCTCTGTTTGTTCCAGCTAGCGTTGCAATTTCCGTTAGCAAGACATTTATTAACGACGACGGACGACTCCGAAGGAGTTCCTTTTCATTACGTTGCGCGCTAGTTGCCGATGTCGCTTTTTTTGCATCCCCGGGTGCCGTGTGGTATAATTTTCTCAACCTAGCAGGCTATGCCTGCCTTATTTTTTCTAGTCTCATCTTGGTGTTGGCATGTAGGAGGCCAGTTGTTCTCTCATGAATGTTCCCCCATTGCATCGAATTAATATCGCTATCGACGGGCCGGCAGGCGCGGGTAAAAGTACGGTCGCCCGAATGGTTGCCAAGGCTCTGCAATATATTTATGTGGATACGGGTGCTATGTACAGAGCGGTTACGCTTAAAGCTCTGGAATCCGGATTGCCGATAGAAGACAACGACCGCGTAGGCCGCTTGGCTAATGAATTGGACATCGTCCTGTTACCAGGCGTTGACTCGCAGCGCGTTCTCGTTAACGGAGAAGACGTCAGCTTGCGGTTAAGGTCGCTGGAAATCAATCGCAGCGTTTCATACGTTGCCCGATTGGAAACCGTTCGCGCAAGAATGGCCGATCTTCAGCGTCGCATGGCGCTCGAGAAAGGCGTTGTCATGGATGGCCGGGATATCGGTACCCATGTGTTGCCGAATGCCGAGCTCAAGGTGTTCCTTACCGCTTCGCCAAGGGAAAGAGCCAGCCGTAGATTTCGTGAACTCGGTCCGGAAGCAGGGATCACGCTGGGTCAGCTTGAGAAAGAAATCTCCGAACGCGACAGATTAGACCAAGAGCGGGAAATCGCGCCCCTCCTCCAAGCTTCCGACGCTCGTCTGATCGACTCCACGGGTCGAACGGTGGACGAAGTGGTTGAAGAAATCGTACAATGGGGACTTGCCGCTGCAAGAACCATTTTGGCGGAGGAGAAGTAAATTATGTTATACCGTTTTTGTAGGCTTATTCTCCGGATTTTATTTTGGGGTCTTTATCGTTTGGAAGCTAGAGGAATATCCAATATTCCGCTGGAAGGTCCGCTCATTTTATGCAGCAATCATAAAAGTTTACAAGATCCCATCACTTTGGGGGTATGGGTACCCCGCAAAGTTCATTATATGGCGAAAGCCGAATTGTTCCGTATACCTCTCTTTGGATCACTGATTAAAGCAGTCGGCGCATTTCCGGTTAAACGGGGCGGAGTGAGCAAGGAAGCGATTCGAACGGCCATCTCGTTGTTGCAAGAAGGTCATGTGATGGGGATTTTTCCGGAAGGTACCCGCAATGAAACGGTTGGGATGGGCAAACGAGGGGCAGTGACGATGGCCATTCGTTCTAAGGCGTTAGTCGTCCCAGTCGCGCTTGTCGGTAATTATCGTCCGTTTCGTAAGATGTTAGCCGTCTATGGAGCACCTATAGATCTAACTCCATATGCTGAGCTAGGAACGACCGAAAGCATGGAAGAGGCGACGGAGCTCATCATGTCGCGTATTCGGGAAATGCTCAAGACGGGTAAACCCGCATCCTGAATAGGGGATGCATGTTTCCACTGAGATACTCTAATACTATAGGCATTATTTGGGCGATCATCCGATCGCTGGACACATACATATATTGCCTTCTCAAAAAGGTAATGATTTTGTGTCTTGGTTCTCATGATTTTGGGTAAAAGAGATTTAAGCGCCGCTTGAAGCGGGTTTAAATAAAGTTGGGGTAGAACTGAGGAGGTAATTTTCATGTCTGAAGAAATCAACGTTCAGGAAACGGCGGCCGCCGAACCGGTTAACGAAACGGGAACTGAACAAGCTGCTGAAGCAACAGCTGAAGCGGCGGTTGAACCCGTTAATGAGCCGGCAGCTGAAACGGTTAGCCAGGATGCACTAGAAAATCTCGTGACCTTGAAGAAAGGGGACACCGTGAAAGGTACGGTAGTCAAAATCGAGGATAACCAAGCGTACGTTAGCCTTGGATATAAATACGACGGAGTCATTCCTCTGCGCGAGCTTTCTTCTGTTAACTTGGAGAGCGCTGCGGATGCCGTACAAATCGGCCAGGAAGTCGAAGCGAAGATCGTCAGCATCAACGATGCTAAGGAATCGCTCGTGCTGTCCAAGCGCCAGATTGACAGCCCTCGCGCATGGGATGAGCTTCAAGCGAAGTTCGAAAGCGGCGAAGCGTTCGAAGTGGCTATCACCGACGTCGTTAAGGGCGGTCTGGTAGCTGACGTGGGCGTTCGCGGATTTATTCCGGCTTCTATGGTCGAACGTCATTTCGTTGAAGATTTCAGTTCGTACAAAGGCCGTACTTTGAAGGTAAAAGTGAAAGAAATCGACCGTGAGAACAACAAGGTCATTCTTTCCGCCAAAGACGTGCTTGATGCCGAATACGAAAACCAAAAACAACAAATCATGAGCACCTTGCAGCCTGGCCAAGTGCTGGAAGGCACGATTCAACGTTTGACGCCGTTCGGCGCGTTCGTGGATATCGGCGGCATCGATGGTCTTGTACACGTATCCGAAATGGCTTGGCAGCATGTTGCCCATCCAGCGGACGTCGTTGCCGAAGGTCAAAGCGTGAAGGTGAAGGTTCTGAAAATCGATCCTTCCCTTGGCAAAATCTCGCTCAGCATCAAAGCGGCGCAACCGGGTCCTTGGGATTCGGCCAACGGACAATTCAACATCGGCGATATCGTTACCGGCGTTGTTAAACGTCTAGTCAGCTTCGGAGCTTTCGTTGAGATCGCTCCAGGCGTCGAAGGTCTCGTTCACATTTCGCAAATCGCGCATCGTCACATTGCGACGCCTTTCGAAGTGCTGAAGGAAGGTCAAGAAGTTCAAGCCAAAGTGCTTGACTTCAACCCTGCCGAGAAGCGCGTGTCCCTTTCCATCAAGGAAACGGAAGAAGCGCCTGCTCGTCCGGAGCGCGAATACCGTGAGCCTCGCGGACCGCGTGCGTCGAAGGAAGAAACGAATTTGCCGCCAGCGGAAAGCATGAGTTTTAACCTCGGCGAGAAATTCGGCGACAAGCTTAGCAAATTCAAATAAGTTCAAATTATTGATAGGAGCCGCCTTCTAAGTCTAACGACTTGGGGGCGGTTTTTTTGAACTAGAAAGCATAAGCTTTGGGTTTCTTATACTCATCTGACAGCTCGATACAAACGTATACCGTCGTCCCAATGACGATGGTATACGTTTTACTTGTAACGATCAGAAAATTTACAGATATATATTTATATGGGAATTTCAGGTAAATACTGGTGCCTAATTTCCGCGCCATTTCGGAGAAATGGTACCATTATCCCCTTTCCTCAGAAATAAGTTGCAAATCAGCGGATATTCGAATGCCATAACAGAAGTGAGTTGCCAATAAGTGGATACTCGACGCCATGATTTGAGATGAAGTTGCAATCCACGGATTCCCGGATACCACGCACAAATTTGCCGTTTAATGAATTGGAATGGAACGGATTATCGGCAACTTAAAAAGCAGGTATCCTAAGCATCAAGTATTCCATAGGGTGAGATATTTTCCTTTCCACTTCGCCTTGCTTCCCCAGACCACCCAGGGAACGGTGAGAACCGGTTTGCTGCGGGTCAGTTCTTTGTAAGTCAAGGTTGGCGTCGCTGCGCACCAATGGAACAGCTGGTTGAAGACCGGGGCATGGCGGAGTTTTAAGTTCAACCGGAAACAAAACTCGTCTAAATAAGCCTGCAAATGTTTGGCTCCGATGCCCTGAAACGTAAAGTTCAGCCACGCGGTCACCTTCCACTTGATGGGGTTCAAAGCGGGGTGAAGTTTGCCGCGCCCCAAAACGGTCACAGCCTGTCCATCTATATGATTGTCTACGAACGCTTGGACGCCAGGTTTTTCAATCCACCTCAACGCGTTATTCACATGGCTGGGATCCGGTTGTTTGATTTTGACCTGCTGAGGCTCGTCTCGCTCATTGAGGGATCCGCCGATCAACAGCGGCTGCTGGGCCTCGCTATAATACGTATAACCGTAAGAGATAGGGTCAACTCGCACAACACCCGTGAGCGGTTCGCCTTCATCGGCTTGTTGCAGGGCATGGCGGATTTTTCTTGCGATAAGCCACGCGGTCTTATAGGTGACCTGAATCACTTGGGACAGGCGGGAGGCGCTGATGCCGGAAGGCCGGGAGATGAGAAACATCGCTTGGAACCAGCGGGTCAACAAAGTGGAGCTGCCTTCCATGATGGTGCCGGCGATGACAGACGTCTGATGGCGACAGGAGCGGCATTCGTAGAGAGGCAGTCTGCGCGTTTGGATGAGATAAAAGTGAGGATGACGACAAGTCGGGCAACGGAAGCCGTCCGGCCATCTGGCTTCGAACAGCGCCTCGGCGCAAGCCTGCTCGGAGTTGAACTGCTGGCAAAATGCCTCGAAGGTCAGATGATCCTGAAACATACACGCCCTCCTCAAATAGAACATTTGTTCTTATCTCCATCATACCAAACATACGTTCTATTTTCAAGAGATATCGGGTAAAATTTCAGCGTTCCGGGTTTATTTTCAAAAACATGAACAAGGGTTTTCCCCCTTATCGGATGGGATAGTGGTACGTTTTCGCGGAAAGGAGGTAGGGGGAGCTGTGGGGGCCTTTTTTCCTTCTGATGCGAGGGGATAAAGGTACGTTTTCGCGAACAGCTGCAGGCATGAACAGGAATGTCGGAGCGGTCGACCCCCAGAGGTACAGGGAGTTCATAGGTTCGATTGTATTATTACGGATATCCGCCAAAAGTAAAATTATTGGAGGCAAAGCCTTCAATTTTCTTAGCGCGTTAAACGATTGATTTTTATTTATCTACGCTCAGGGCATGGTTTCCATTCCTTCCGGCGCATACTAACGCTTAGGAGGTGGGAGGATGTCGCCGGTGTTTAGCGCAGTGTTTCTATGGCTCATGGCAACCATTCTTTGGTGGAGTGGTTGGCGTGAAGAAGCTGGGGAAGGTTTCCCTCATTGGATGGTAGGGAGTTTCTTGGCCATATGGCCATTGGCTCTGCTTGCGAACGTGGCAATCACTCCTTCACTGCAAGTTAACGGGGCATGGTTATGGACCTTATTCGCGCTCATAACTATGGCTTGGCGAACCAATCCGAACCGGAGATGGACGTCGATCTCGGCGGGAGTATTATTAGGTTCCATTTACCTTCTTCTATGCCGACTTGCGTATTATCCTTCAGGGTTTTCCCATTTTATCGCGCCGTGGGGTACGGCAATCTTGGTCGGTTGTTTATCGGCGTTGCTTCTTCGCAATTCCACCGAGCAACTGCTGGCCATATCGACTGCTCTTTATTTAAGTGAAGGTATTACAGTCTTCGTACAGTCTACGTCGGATACTTTCCCTATCGTTAAAGCGTCCGAATGGTTAGAGGTCTGGTGGATCTCGGTGCTGGTTTCAAGATTATGGTCGATATCCGTTAAGTCGGCAGCCATACAGGCAAGGAGATGGGCATTCAAAATGGGCTGGAAAAGGGGGCGGCACAGTTCATGATGTTGGATTGGCTTCATGCCCATAAGGATTTGACGGGTGTCGTTATGGGGACGACATTCGGGATGGGTGCCAGATTGTTCATGCTCCGCAGTGACTATAGGCAATACCCGGCCTATCCCCATGGCAAACTTATTCATTTGGCGCTAGGTCTAATTGCGGGAGCTTTGGGGTCGGTTGCCGTTCCAGCGCTGTATAACAAGGATTATACGGCGATTACTTTTCTCGCGCTGGCGGCCCAGCAATTTCGTGAAGTTCGCAATATGGAGCGCAGCACGCTAACGGCGATTGACCATTTGGAGTTGGTGCCTAGAGGGGCAGCTTATATTGAAGGAATAGCAGTCGTATTCGAAGGGCGCAATTACTTGGCGATCTTAACGGCTTTCTTAACTAGCTTGTTCGTCATTATTGTGGGCTGGTGGAGCGGATTGTTAGTAGGCATTGTATCGCTTTTCGTCGTTCACCGATTCATGCGAGGGAAAAGTATAACCCATATCGCCGACGTTGAGAGGGTTGAAATTAAGCTGGAGGGACCGAATTTGTATGTCGGAGACGTTTATATGATGAATGTGGGGCTCGAAGAAAACAGAGAAATTATTAAGCAGCAAGGAATCGGTTTTATTCTCACGCCCAAGAACGATGATGCAAGGGTTACGATTGCCAATATGGGACAGCGGCAGGCGATATTGCACGATGTGTCCACCCGATTGGGCGTGTACCGAGACGATGGAGACCCCGCGTTATTACCCATCGCTAAGCTTGGATTACGAACGGGGAAACTGGGACTGCTCGTATTGCCTCGAGAAAAGGATAGGGACAAATCGTATCAGGCGGTGTGCAATGTACCTCTTCTGGAAGCAGCCGTGAGGAAGCCGACGGAAGCGAACCGCAAAAGCACGGAGGGGAAACCGATTGGCTAAAATCGTAGGCATTATTACGACGGATCATGGGAGTGTAGGCGGCGGATCTCCGATCTTCTATGCGAGAGACCGCGACGACTTGCAGAAAGTGGCCCATTTACTCGAAAAAGTATTGGATTGCGCGGCGCATGAAGTGCATGAGGATTTATTCATCGTCGTTGATCGGCACAATAACCGTTAGCCAAGCCGAGCGATTTTTGTTATGATGAAAGATGCGAGTGTTTTTTTTAATTGAGGAGTGGAAAATATGGCACGACCCGTAATCGCCATCGTCGGAAGACCCAATGTGGGTAAATCCACGATATTTAACCGGATTATCGGCGACCGGCTTGCTATTGTCGAAGATAAGCCGGGAATTACCCGCGACCGTATCTACGGCACTGGCGAATGGATTGGAATTTCTTTCAGCGTAATAGATACCGGAGGCATTGAAGTCGAGGGAGAAGACAGCTTGCTTCGTTCGGTAAGAATGCAAGCGGAGCTGGCCATCGAAGAGGCCGATGTCATTATATTCATGGTTGATGCCAAAGCCGGAGTCACGAATGCGGACGAGGAAGTCGCGCAAATGCTGTTCCGTTCGCAGAAGCCAATCGTCCTTGCGGTTAACAAAGTGGACAATCTGCAACGCATGGACGACATCTATGAGTTCTATTCGCTAGGATTTGGGGATCCCGTGGCTCTTTCCGGCGCGCACGGCATGGGAATCGGCGATTTGCTCGATGCCGCGGTGAAGAAGCTGCCCGAGAAGGAAGATCAAGAGTATAACGACGATGTCATTAAAGTCGCTCTGATCGGACGTCCGAATGTTGGCAAATCATCGTTGGTAAACGCTATTCTAGGCGAGGAACGTGTAATCGTCAGCAGCGTTGCCGGCACGACCCGCGATGCCATCGATACGCCTTTCGAGAAGGACGGTCAGAAGTACGTCCTCATTGACACGGCGGGAATGCGCAAACGCGGCAAAGTGTATGAAACGACCGAGAAGTACAGCGTCATGAGAGCGATGCAGGCCATCGAGCGCGCAGACGTCGTGCTAGTCGTCATCAACGGCGAAGAAGGCATTATCGAGCAGGATAAACATATTGCGGGTTATGCGCATGAGAACGGAAAAGCCGCGATCTTCGTCGTGAACAAATGGGACGTCGTCGAGAAACACGACAAAACGATGCAGCATTTTACGAATACGATCCGCGATCACTTCCTGTTCATGTCGTATGCGCCCGTCGTATTTTTGTCAGCGCTCACGAAGTCCCGTTTGCCTAAGCTGTTCCCGATCGTCAATCGCGTTGCCGAGCAGCACGCTCTGCGGGTACCTACGAATGTGCTGAACGACATTATTTCCGATGCGGTCGCAATCACACCTCCGCCGACGGATAAAGGCCGCAGGCTGCGCATTAATTACGTTACTCAAGTCGCGGTTAAACCGCCTACGATTCTTATTTTCGTTAACGATCCTGAATTGATGCATTTCTCTTATGAGCGTTACTTGGAGAACAAAATTCGTGCGGCGTTCGAATTTGAAGGGACTCCTCTACGTTTATTTACGCGTAAGAAGTCGGATCAGGAATAGGGGAGACCGTGGTGCTTAACTCTATCATCGCGATAGCAGTCAGTTATTTATTAGGATCGATATCGTTCAGTATTTTGTTTGCCCGTTGGTTGCGCAAAATCGACATCCGAGAGCACGGAAGCGGCAATGCCGGAGCTACGAACACTTTAAGGGTTTTGGGCAAAGGGCCCGCGATTGCGGTTTTCCTGCTTGATATCGCCAAAGGCTCGGTTGCCGTGCTCGTTGGATTATGGCTAGGAGATGGCAAGGATTGGATTCCGGTTCTGTGCGGATTGGCAGCCATCGCGGGCCACAATTGGCCGGTTTATTTCCGGTTCAAAGGCGGTAAAGGAATTGCTACGACGGTAGGAGCTTTAGTCGTTTGGGCTTTTGTCCCTACGTTAATCGCGGGTATTCTCGCTATTCTTGTTATCGTATTTACCCGATACGTTTCGTTAGGCTCGATGATATTCGCTGTTTGCTTGCCGATTCTATTCTATGTTTTCGATCTTGAAGCAGCCTATATTTGGGGGGCATTAGCGGTAGCGATATTGGCGATCGCAAGGCACCGCAACAATATCGTGAAGCTCATGAACGGGACCGAGAATAAACTTGGCGGCAGCAAAAAGGGTGAACCGCATGGCGCATAAGAAGGTAGCCGTTCTTGTCGCAGGCAGTTGGGGAACAGCTTTGGCTCGCGTATTGGCGGACAACGGTAATTCGGTGAAGTTATGGACACGAAATCCCGTACAAGCGGAGCAAATCAATCGCGAGCGTCGCAACGAGAAGTTTCTACCCGGGGCAATATTGCCCGAAGGGATTACAGCCACAACGGATATAGCCGATGCCGTTTCGGATGCCGAAGCCGTGTTGTTCGTCGCGCCGTCCTCTGCCATGAGGGATGTCGCTCGTCAAGCAGCACCATACTTACATAAAAATACATTGGTTATTCATGCGACTAAAGGCTTCGAAATTGAAACACTTAAGCGTATGTCCACCGTACTTGCGGAGGAACTCGGCCGTCCGGAGGACGGTATCGTCGTTTTGTCAGGCCCGAGCCATGCCGAAGAAGTCATTAATCGCCACCCGACAACGATTGTCGTCGCTTCCAAAGATATGGCTTGCGCGGAAGCCGCGCAGGATTTGTTCATGAACGATGCGTATTTTCGCGTCTATACGAATCCGGATGTCATAGGGGTGGAGACGGCGGGTGCGATCAAAAATATCATTGCCCTCGGTGCCGGATTGTCCGATGGCCTAGGATTCGGCGATAATGCCAAAGCGGCGCTCATCACGCGAGGACTGGCGGAAATTGCCCGTTTGGGTGCGGCGATGGGGGCTAATCCGCTGACATTTGCCGGGCTCGCCGGCGTTGGGGATTTGATCGTAACGTGCACGAGCAAACACAGCCGCAACTGGCGGGCAGGTTCTATGCTCGCGCAAGGGCTTCCGCTAGAAGAGGTCCTTGAGCGCATGGGAATGGTCGTCGAGGGCGTACGAACGACGAAAGCCGCTCATGTGTTAGCGAGTAAACATGGCGTCGAGATGCCGATAACCGACCAATTGTACGAGGTGCTGTTCGAAGGGCTTTCTCCGGAACAGGCAGTAGGAGCGCTTATGGGCCGCGTTCGGACGCATGAGATCGAGGAAATCGCTTCCGCATCGCGGGATAAATGGCTAAACCCTAAACCGGGCTTGTAACCCGAACTTTTTAATCCCCCTCCTCATAGGATACAGTGCAAACACCCGGAGGAGGGGAAGCATGGATAATAAATTTCCTAAAGATCTGCTCGGTGCCGTCAACAAAAAAGCCGGAAAAAACATTTCCGAGAGTTCCATTAAGAAGATCGCGAGCGGCGTAACGCCGAGCACGCTGCAAAGCGAAACGCAAATTAGGCAGCTGATCAAGCAGGTGTCGACGATGGCAAACGTACCGGTATCCGAGGACACGGTGAAGGAGATCGTTAATGCCGTTAAGAAAAGCGGGATGAACCTGAACAGTCTGGAGTCTCTCGTTAAGATGATGATTAAGAAATGAAAAAAAGCAGTCCCTTTCGCGGAATGATCTGCAAAAGGGACTGCTTTTTTTCATTTCTATTGGCGTTCGGCGTATTTCTTAGGAATAGACCACGCGGCTGCAGCAGCGAGAACAATCCATAAAATATCGATAGCTTGGAACGTGTCGGTGAACTTGACGTATCCGAACAAATCCTGGCCTAACTCGTTTTCTGCTTTTTTGACGATTAAGTAGAAGGATAAGTATTTGCCGGCAATGACGCCTAATAAACCAAAAATTACGGCGATGGTTTGGTGCTGCTGTTCGACGTTTTTCTTGGCCAAGTAGGCAACGGTTATCCCAACGAGCGCTCCGATACCCGAGGCGAGGATGCCTAGCTCGTAATCGCCGTAATAAGCGATCAGAGCCCAGACGATAGCACCGGCTGCTGCCGACACTAATGCGCCGATAATGATTTTGCCGAGCGAAACGGGCTCGATTTGCTGTTGTTGATCGATTACAGGCTCAATAGGCTGTTGTTGCGATTGCATTTGCACGGGGCTAGCGGATGGTTCCAACTCTGCCTGATTGTCCAAAGGATCACCCATTTCGGTTTAGTAAGAACTTTCCAAAATAGGTATTCTACATCATTCGGCAATATCCTTCTTTGTTCGACCTGAACTTTCTCAGAAATCAATGCCGTTACGACAGCATAGCAATCATTTCCCCATATCCACGCAAAGCCGCATGCGAAAGAGGAGTTACTCCATCATTATCAGTAATATTCGGATCCGCGCCATGCTCAAGCAAGAGCTTGACGATTTGCTGGTGTTTAGGGCCGCCGTCTCCAAGAATTACGGCTTCTATTAAAGCTGTCCAACCTAGATTGTTAACGTGGTTAACATTAACGTCGGTCGTTGTCAGCAATAGTTTGGCGATTTCAACGTGACCTCGGTCCGCAGCGGGGATTAGCGCCGTGCCGCCGAAGCGATTAGTCATGCGTGTGTCGGCGCCGGCTTTAATAGACAGCTTCAGTATTTCAATCAAACCTTCCGCCCCCGCATAGAGAAAAGGGTTGTCCAATCTATTGTCTCGGATATTTACATCCGCTCCTTCGTTGACTAGCCATTCAAACGCTGCAATTTGATTGTTGTACGCTGCTGCCATCATAGCGGTTCTTCCGTTTGCATCTTGCATATTCAGATCGACGCCTCCCAGCAAAACATCGCGCATCGTTTCCAAATCCCCTTGTTCCGCCGCTCTCATCCATTGAGTATTCATTGTTGTCATAATTGGTCCTTTCGACGAAATAATCGTAGTGTTAACATTATATAACCGTTGTTGATCTTTGTCTTCCTTCCCTCGTAATGGTATAATATTGTGCATTTGAGGCGTTTACGAGACGGAGGAAGACATAGATGTACACGATGTTACAAACCTTTGCTGCCGCCAAGCTGGACCCGATGAGCAAAATGTGGGTGTCCTTCATAGGCATAGGCTTAATGGTGATAGCCGCGCTTATTATCACATTTGCACGAACAAAGACCAAGGGCGGGATTCGCCTTATTCTTACGATTGTTGCCATTGTTCTTCTCATTTATGGATTCGTATGCGGGCTGCTGGCTATTACATAAACTAGTACGGAGGGTATGAACTTGATCACTTTAACCGGACGAACCCTCACGAAAACCGTTGAGCCCCAAATCGGACAAAGCTTGTTGCAACTCGCTCAGGAAGCTTCCGTAGATTGGCAGTTTAATTGCTCGCGAGGAACTTGCGCCAAGTGCAGGTGTTTCATTGTCGAAGGAGCGGACTTGCTTGCGGAATCAAGCGATGCCGAATGGGATCGGCTTGGCGAGGAAGAACTTGATGCGGGTTATCGGCTTGGCTGCCAAGCCATTGTCGTTAAAGCAGGGAATATTAAAGCGATTAATCGGACTTATTTCTGATTAAGGAATGGAAGTGATCCGAATGCAAAGCGATATTCCGGTTTCTGCGCTTGCGCTTCTGGCGGAAACGCTGGAAAGCTGCGAAGCGCGCTGGGTTCTCGGAGGCAGTACGGCGTTAGCGCTAAGAGGAGCACGCTTAGAACGAGCTCCACGAGACTTAGACATCTACGTAGACAAGGAATCCGTTTCTATTATCCATGACAAATTGAGTCAATATGCGATGGATGGCCCGGAAAATAATGAAACGGAACGTTACCATTCGATTTTGTCCCATTATCATCTGGCAGGCTCGGTAGTCGAACTAGTCGGAGATTTCCGCGTATCGGCTCTGCAATCCTTATACACAACGGAAGTGAGCGAATTTCTTTTCCCAAACAGCGACATGATCCAGGTAGAAGGGTACAAAGTGCCATTAGTTCCGCTAGGCCACGAGCTTATATTTAATTTGCTTCGCGAACGGATGGACCGGGCTTCGGTAGTTGGCGAGCTTATTTTACGGGACCCGGTAAAGCATTTACCCTTATTGCAAATCCTGCTGCAGAGAAACCATTTGTCTTCGGATGTGGCGGCTGAGGCGCTCAGAATGACACGTGCGGGTTCCGAAGATTCGAATAAAATGCAGGAGGAACCGCTATGACTAGCCAGCATTTGGTCACTTTTCAACCGGATAATCGCTCGGTTTCCGTCAGACCGGGAACGACGCTACTCGATGCTTCGTGGCGTGCCAAGGTAAATATCCGTACGCGGTGCGGAGGAGTGGCTGGCTGTCTGATGTGCAAAGTGAACGTGACTGCCGAACAGGCGGCGTTCCTGCAACCGCCGACGGAAGCTGAACGTCATAAGCTGGGGACATTGCTAGAGGAAGGGGTACGTCTTTCCTGCCAAGCGCGAGTAAAGGGAAATGTCACCGTGTCCATTCCCGAGGATCCTCTTAAAGCGGCAATCCGCAAGAAGCTGGCTGAACAACAGCAAGAAGACGACGACTGGTTTAAATGAAACCCTCAGGAGGACGAATCATGAATTCGAAGAAACGCAAACTTATGAGGATTATGACTTTAAGTTTGCTAACCCTAATAATCATGTCAATGACAGGCTGCCTTTACCCAGAGGATCAGTCGCCGGGAAGTCAGGTGTCGGCAAGGGAAGCGGTGTTGACGGTACAGGATGCGGTTGACCGCTACAAGGAACAAACCGGACTCCTTCCGATTCAGAACTCCGAAGAGACCGTACCTCTTTATGAGAAATATAAAGTCGATTTCGGCAAGTTAAAACGAATGAGCTTCATCGCTCAAGTTCCTTCGGCCGCTTTCGAGAACGGGGGCTCTTATCAATTTCTTATTATTGACGAAGAAACCAAGCCGGTAGTGAAACTGCTCGACATAACGGTGTTCCAGGCTGTTGGCGATGTGCAGAAGAAGGTAGATGAGTATCGCCGTAACCATTCCAATCAAAATCCGGCCGGGAATGAGATATATCCGGGTTTCCGTGAGGTTGATTTCGATAAACTGGTCATGAGCGCTCCAGATATCCGCAGCATGTATTCTCATCAGTCGCTTAATTTACTCGTTAACGATAGTGGACAAGTTCTCGTGGACTACGGAATCGATATGGCTACTGCCGTTAAGAAAGCAGATGCCAAGCCGCTGCAGACCGCAGACTTGCGTCGCGTCCTCATCGAAGCCTCCTACTTCGTTCCTGTTCGTTCGCCCGTCTATCATTGGGTGAATGGAGAACCGCAGGCAGTTAAAGCTAAATAAACTATAGGAAAAAGGCTGCTAACACCCTTGAATGAGGGGTAGCAGCCTTTTTCGTGATCGTTGTCGTTATTTGATTATTTCTTCTTAATCGGAGCTTTCGGCGTAGCAGTTACATCGGAAGTGATGGCGACAACTTCATTATTTTTCTCGGCGAAAACGTTAAAATGGTAGGTTGTGCCGTTTTTAAGTTTGCTTAAAACGTAAGTGAAAGTTGCGTTTTTGACAGTTGCAGCTTTGATAATGATCGGTTTTTCGAAAATAGGATTTCCGGCTGCATCCTTTTTGATCCAGTAATGAATCTGGTATGTGGTAGGTGCTGCTCCGTTAATTTTATTAAAGGATATCGTTACCGAACCATCCCCAGCCTTTGCCGTTACTCCATTCAGTGCTGGCGGTTTGCCTACCGGAATACCGGAACCGCTGCCTTCAGCAACCGTATCGCCGTCTGCAAAAGCAGTTACTTGAATCGAATAGGACGTTTTATTCGTTAAATTCTTAAAGGTGTAAGATGCGGTCGCAGTCGTTATCGCACTTGCAGATAATTTAACGGGAGCAGACAGTGTATTCTCGTTTGCTTTTTGAATCGTGATTTCGAAGGAATCGGCTTCAACGTCCTCGGAAAACTTTTTCGGGAAAGCTACGGTCAATTGTTTATCGCCCGGGGTTACTTTCACGGCAATATTGGAGATTTCGATCTCGGAGTACACTTGGCCTGTGACTGAAGCTGCTTGTACCGGTACTGCACACGCTAGAAACAAACTTAGGGCTAGCATCGCGGAAATGGATTTAGAACGTTTCTTCAAGGGGTTCATCCTTTCATGTAGGAAAAATTAGGTATCTTTAGTCCCACAATAACCTATATTTCTATTTTTTTCATCAATTAATTTCGGTTTCTTTGTTAAATAAAAAAGTTGAAGAGAGGAGACATACGTGTCTCTCTTTTTTCATATGATCATGGGGGAAACAATAGGAGCGCCGGCGGGCGTAAGTCGGCATGGCAAACATTTTGTACGGGCAGCGTCATAATCGGGGCGTTCGCACATACAATGTTACCAGTCCAAGTTAATGTACGAGTTCCGCCCAACTGGCGGATCACGAAAGTTTCGCGATTACGATGGGAGGGAATCTCAGTGGAAAAAGTGGACATTTTCAAAGATATCGCCGAACGCACCGGCGGTGATATCTACCTCGGGGTCGTTGGTGCCGTCCGTACGGGCAAATCGACCTTTATCAAACGGTTTATGGAAACCGTCGTTTTACCTAATATTGCGCATGAAGCGGATCGGGTTCGCGCGATCGACGAGCTGCCGCAAAGCGCTGCAGGGCGTACGATCATGACGACCGAACCGAAATTCGTACCGAACAACGCGGTACAGCTTAAAGTGGCGGAAGGCTTGGAAGTAAACGTCCGCCTCGTGGATTGCGTCGGGTACACCGTAGAGGGAGCGAAAGGCTTCGAGGACGAAGGCGGACCGCGTATGATTACAACGCCTTGGTTCGAAGAGCCGATTCCATTCCAGGAAGCGGCAGAGATTGGAACGCGTAAGGTCATTCAAGAGCACTCTACTCTCGGCGTCGTCGTTACGACGGACGGTACGATCGCGGAAATTCCACGCAGCGCTTACATCGATGCGGAGGAGCGCGTCATTAATGAACTGAAGGAAGTCGGCAAGCCGTTCGTATTAATCGTAAATTCCACGCGGCCAAAGAGCGAAGAAGCTCAGAATCTCCGCAATGAATTGGCCGCTAAATACGATATCCCCGTCATGGCGGTTAGCGCCGCGTCGATGGGGGAAGAAGAGGTCATGGGCGTGCTGCGGGAAGTGTTGTACGAGTTCCCGGTACACGAAGTGAACGTCAATCTGCCGAGTTGGGTCATGGTGCTCAGCGAAGGGCATTGGCTGCGCACGAGTTATGAGAATTCGGTACGCGAAACGGTCAAGGATATTCGCCGTTTAAGGGACGTAGAGCGTGTCGTTGCACAGTTCATGGAATACGACTTTGTCGCGCGTGCCGGACTGAGCGGCATGAACATGGGGCAGGGCGTGGCGGAAATCGATCTGTACGCACCAGACGAACTGTACGATAAAATCCTCATGGAAGTGGTCGGAACCGAGATTCGCGGCAAGGACCATCTCCTTCAACTCATGCAGGAATTCTCGCACGCGAAGCGTGAATACGATCGCTTCGCTGAGGCGCTTGAGATGGTTAAGACAACCGGTTACGGAATCGCTGCTCCTTCGCTTGCCGAGATGGTGCTCGACGAGCCCGAGCTCATTCGGCAAGGGTCGCGCTTCGGCGTCAGGCTGAAAGCGACGGCACCGTCTATCCATATGATTCGCGTGGACGTCGAATCCGAATTCGCGCCTATCATCGGAACGGAGAAGCAAAGCGAAGAGCTCGTCCGTTATCTGATGCAGGATTTCGAGAAGGATCCGATCAAAATTTGGGAGTCCGACATCTTCGGCCGCTCGTTGCATTCGATCGTCAGAGAAGGTATCCAAGGTAAAATAGCGATGATGCCCGACAATGCCCGTTACAAACTGCAGGAAACGCTTGGACGCATCATTAACGAAGGCTCAGGCGGGTTGATCGCGATTATCTTGTAATGTTTTATAAAAACACAAAGCGCTCAGGTGGATGATACAGCCTCCAAGCGCTTTGTGTTTTTTGCGTAGAATACCGTCAAATGGAGCCACTTTTCGACGAGTAAACACTGCTGCGCCGTGGACTTCGCCTCGCACGAATTACTCGATTTTATCGACTAACTCCCCGCCGTTGCCCCTATTACGCACGAATTACTCGATTTTATCGATTAACTCCCCCCCGTTGCCCCTATTTCACACGAATTACTCGATTTTATCGACTAACTCCCCGCCGTTGCCCCTGTTTCGTACGAATTACTCGATTTTATCGATTAACTCCCCGCCGTTGCCCCTATTACGAACGAATTACTCGATTTTATCGATTAACTCCCCATTACCGCAATGTCGAAAAAAGAAACAAAACGACATGGATATTGTCATTCGACAGGAAATGCCCTAAAATGATGGATGGCCCAGACCCTGATGGGTGCCGGTTCAAAGTAAATTCTATAAATCCTATAAATTCATTAAAAACCGATTGACATACTCGGAATAAATGCTTATAGTAACGATATCAAATTAAGCGTGCAATAATTGGGAGGCAGAGAGAGATGACAAAAAGAAGTTTCAAAGGAACATGGCTCGCACTGACGTTGGTACTGGTATTGGTGCTTGCGGCTTGCGGCAACAAAGAAAAGAATAACGCCGAGAGCTCCGCACCGGCTTCCGAATCGCCATCGGAGACGACATCCGCAACAGCTTCCGCATCTTCGGAACCATCGGAAAGCGCTTCGGCGGTAGATTCCTTAAAAGGCAAAAAAATCGCACTCGTTATGCGTTTTAACACAGGTACATTTTCCGCACAGTACGTGGATGGGGTTAAAAAGCAAGTTGCAAAATTCGGCGGAGAAGTTACCGTATTGTCTTCCGATAACGACCTGGCTAAGCTGGCTGCCAATCTCGATTCTGCGATCAATCAGAAGTTCGATGGGATTCTGGTTGACCACGGCGACGCGTCAGCTCTGACCAATGGACTAAATAACGCCAAAGCGGCAGGTATTCCGATCGTGGCGTTTGACTCCGGGCTGAATGCTTTCGAAGGCATTACGAACCTTGCCCAGAACGATCAGCAGCTTGCTGAATTCACGCTGGAGAAGCTTGCCGAAGAGGCTGGCGGCAAAGGCAACATCGTTAAAGTATGGGTTGCCGGTTTCCCTCCGATGGAGAGCCGTCAAATTTCGTACAAAGCTTTCATCGAGAAATATCCGGACATTAAAGAAATCGCAGCTTTCGGTGATGCAAGCAACCCGCAGCTCGATACGCAAAATAAATTGGAAGCCGTATTGAAGCAGCATCCGAAAAAAGGCGACATCACGGCAGTCTGGGCATCATGGGATGAATTCGCCAAAGGCGCGGCTAACGCGATCAAACAAGCCGGACGCGATGAGATCAAAGTATACGGCATCGACTTGAGCGACGAGGATCTGAAACTCATTCAAGATCCGACCAGCCCATGGGTAGCATCGGCTGCGGTTGATCCTACTTCCATTGGCACCGTACAAGTGAGATACTTATATCAGAAGTTCCACGGCGATACGACGGACCCGGTTGTACAACTAGAACCGGTATTCGTTCACCGCGATGCTCTTCCGAAAGATAAAGTGATTACGACCGCCGAGCTTTCCCAGTATGTTAAAGGCTGGGGCAGCAGCGATCTCGGCAACACGGATTACTTGAAAGAGCTGGAAGCCTCGGTTGGCGCGAAATAATCAGATAGAAGCAGGGTAAGGCAGGCATGGCATGGCGCGGCGCGGATATTAACCGCGCCGTTTCCTGCTGTCAAAACCCGATTTCATCGGCTAGCGGTTGGGAAAGGGGACGGGTTAACAATGACGCGGCTAACAACGGTGACGGAACTGAATATGAGGAATATCTCGAAATCGTTCGCGGGGGTTCCGGCATTAAATAACGTCGATTTCAACGTACGCAGCGGAGAAATCCACGCATTGCTTGGAGCGAACGGAGCCGGCAAGAGCACGTTAATGAAAATATTATCGGGGGCTTACGAAGCGGACGAAGGCATCATTGAAATGGCGGGCACTTCTTACTCATTCCGTTCACCGGCCGACTCGAAAGACGCGGGTATCCATTGCGTCTATCAGGAAGTCGATACGAGTCTTGTTCCCCACCTAAGCGTGACCGAGAATATTTTTCTCGATAGGCTGGCAACCTCGAAAACAAAAGCTTGGCTCACATGGGGGAAGCTGCACGAAGAAGCCGAAGCGGTGCTCAGCCGAATTGGATTAACCGTTTCTCCGCGTGCTTTAATAAGAGATTTAACCTTGTCGGAGAAGCAATTAGTGCTTATCGCCAGATTGCTTGCTGAAGAAGCCAAGTTCGTCATTCTCGACGAGCCGACCGCTCCGCTTAGCCTTGAGGAAACGGACAAGCTGTTCGGTATTATGAAGGGCTTGAAGGAAGCGGGGATCGGGGTTATTTTCATCTCTCACCGGTTGCCTGAAGTGTTTCGTATTTGCGATCGGATTACGGTTATGCGCGACGGCGGACGGGTACTGACGGAACGTACGGAGGACATGGATGCGACAGGCGTAGTACAAGCTATGCTTGGACGGAGCTTCGAAGAAGAGTTCCCGAAGCTTCCTGCCGCAATAGGAGAGCCTGTTCTGACCGTAAAAGGCCTAGAGTCCGGTCGCCGAGTTCGTGGAGTCGATCTTGAGGTCAGGCGCGGCGAGATCGTTGCGGTCGTCGGTTTGGTCGGTGCAGGGAAAACAGAGCTGTCCCGCGTATTATTCGGTGCCGATCCCGCCGATCGGGGAACGATATCTATTAAAGGGCAGCCAGTGCGGTTGGACAGCCCCTCGGATGCGGTGCAAGCAGGCATCGCGCTTATTCCGGAAGAGCGGCGCAAGGAAGGAATACTCGTAAGAGAGTCCGTCCTGCACAACCTAAGCTTGCCGATATTAAAGTCGATCAGCAGGCTTGGGTTTCTCTCAGGTACGGCGGAGCGCCATTTTGCCAATACGCAAATCGTAGGCCTCGGAATCAAAACGCCGACCGTCTCCCAGCTAACCGCCTATTTAAGCGGGGGGAATCAACAGAAAGTGGCGATCGGCAAATGGCTTGGCACGGATACGGAAGTGTATCTATTCGACGAGCCTACTAAAGGCGTAGACGTAGGCGCCAAAAGAGATATATTCCAAATCATTGGCAAGCTTGCGCAGCAGGGCAAAGGGATTCTATATTTAACCTGCGAATTTGCGGAAGCGCTTGGATTGGCAGACCGCATCCTAATTATGTGCGACGGCGTTATCGTAAAATCGTTCGCGCGCGGAGAAGCCACGCAAGAAGATTTATTGTATTACGCGAGCGCGGGCCGGGAGGTATTAGCTTGAAAAACCATTTGCTGCCGTTTACGTTCAAATATGGAGCTTTAATCTTCATAGGGTTAGTTATTTTGTTTTTTTCGATGAGAAACGAGTATTTTTTCACCTATAGCAACTTAACCGACATTCTTCGTTCCATTTCCATTGTGACTTTCGTTGCCATAGGAGTCTCGATATCTTTAATGGTAGATGGATTCGATCTTTCCGTCGGCGCGACCGTATCGTTATCCACGGTATTAACGGCAACCTTGATGGTTTGGTACGAAATGCCGTTAGTCGTTGTTCTGATCGTGCCTATTGCCGTAGGAGCGGTGGTTGGTCTATTAAATGCCTTATTGATCGTGAAAATACGAATACCGGACTTGTTGGCGACTTTGGCGGTAATGTACATCGTTAACGGGATTCACAAAACCTACACCAAAGGGTATTCGATTTACAACAATATGCCTTTGCCGGATGGAACGACCGCGCCAGGCGTCATGGACAAGGGCTTCTTGTGGATAGGGCAAGGCAAGCTGTTAGGCGTTCCGTTCCCGGTCATTCTCATGTTGCTCGCCGTTATTGCCGCCCACGTTTTCTTTAAATATACGAGATGGGGGCGGCAAATGATTATGACCGGCGGCAACGAAGAGGCTGCAAGGCTATCCGGATTAAAAGTAAAACGAGTTCGGACATTGGCTTACGTTGCTTCGGGAATATTCGCATCGATCGGCGGAATTCTGTTCGCGTCGCGTATCGGATCGGGTCAAATCGATGCTGGAGCGCCAATGCTCATGGAATCCGTAGCGGCCGTATTCGTAGGCTATTCGGTATTCGCGGCCGGCCGCCCTAATATTATCGGGACCTTTTTCGGGGCTGTGCTCATGGGGGTTCTCGTCAATGGATTGACGATGATGAATGTGGATTATTATAGAACCGATATCATCAAAGGCTCCGTATTGGTTCTTGCGCTTGCGGTCACGTTCATCCACCTGAATCGCAGAAAAACATGACCCGAAACGTTGAAATTCGCGCCCCGCTTGAAACTTCCCGCTGTCGGGGTGTATAATTTCTGTTGAAACGGATAAACAGATAACATGCCATCGTATCGTAGTGGGAGGTGAATGCTATGAACAAAACCGAATTGATCGCCAAAGTGGCCGAACTGGCCGACTTGTCCAAGAAAGACGCAACGCAAGCGGTTGACGCCGTCTTCGACGTTATCTCCGAAGCTTTGCAAGGCGGAGACAAAGTACAACTCGTTGGGTTTGGTAACTTTGAGGTGCGCGAACGTTCCGCCCGTAAAGGACGTAACCCGCAAACCGGTGTGGAAATCGAAATTCCGGCCGGGAAAATCCCCGCATTCAAGCCGGGTAAAGCGCTTAAAGAAGGCATTAAATAAGTAATGGGCTTTGCATGGTCAATCTTGCAAAGTGGGTTGCAACGCTAGATTAGGCTGTGCTATAATCACTCTCGTAAATTATTCGGGACGTGGCGCAGCCCGGTAGCGCGCACCCTTGGGGTGGGTGAGGTCGAGAGTTCGAATCTCTCCGTTCCGACCATTACATAACAGTAGACTGCTTTCTCGCATTCTTTAAGCGGGGAAGCAGTTTTTGTTTGACAGCACTCTACCTTTTCCTTCATCATGGAATTCAAAGAAGGAGGTTCTATGACTATGGTAGATGCGGGACAACAAGAATATATCGTAATCAAAGCCAAGGACAACGGCGTGCAAGTCATCGGATTGACTCGGGGGCAGGATACGAAGTTTCACCATACGGAGAAGCTCGATAAGGGCGAAGTATTAATCGTCCAGTTCACCGATCATACGTCCGCGATGAAAATCAGGGGCAAAGCGACCGTGCTGACGAAACACGGAAACTTGGAAACGGATGCGTAAGCAGAATTTACCTTAAGAAGTGCAGGCATAGCCTGCCCTTTTTATTTGTACAATGGGTAAGGAGGGGTCTCTCAGGAAGGGGGAATCGCCATGCCCATTGTCCAGTGGAGACATTGGAGCGTATTGCTGGCAGTCGGAATAATGGTCTTACTCTTGCTCAGTCAATTGCCTGCTATGGAGCATGGGCTGCAGCAACGCCGTCAAGCGGTTGCCGTATTTCAGCCTGCTAAAGTAAAATGGCTGACGGATGATAATTTGGTGGATGCGCTCTCTAAGCTTCCTCTGCAAGACCAGTTGACGAAGGTCGGATGGGATCATGCGATTCTGACAATCGACTTGCTGGGCACGGTGCCGGATGAAGTGTGGGAGGATATGGGGCAGCTCATTATTTTCTCGTATGCGGAAATGCATAATGTCAGGCAGTTGCTTATTCGGGTATTTAAGGATAAGGGAGAACAACGCACGTTGTTGATGGCGGCGGAAACCCGCAAGAACGAATGGACGGACAAGGAATTGACCGAATTGCGGCTATCGGATTTAATGGTGGATGTCAACTCGAATTCCAAAATTAGGCTATCTGTATCCCCTTCGGGTCGTAGATGGCTCGCAAATTTTGCGAATTGATGAACAAAGTCCGCGGCTTATGCTAGCCCACCTCGGATATGCTATAATAAACGAAATGAAACCCGAGAAAGTTAAAGGTGCCTGGCAGCATGTTCGGAGGCGAAGAAATGACTAGAATGCGTATTAACCAGATGGCCAATAAGTATATGAATCATGAAATGATTAGCCTGCATACGGAGTTGCCAGAATTTCCGGATGGCAGGATTTCTTTGTTATACGCCGTATTAAGCCACCAGCCTGCCGCGGCATCGCAGAAGGAACTGCTGTCGCTCGTTACATCCCTCGTACAGATGGGACTCGACACGCACGATATGGTCGATAACGAACCAAATACCGCGAAGGGCGGAATGTTGGGCATGCGGGCGCAGCAATTGAAAGTGCTCGCGGGAGACTACTTCAGCAGCCGATTTTATCACTTATTATCGCAGGCCGGACAAATTGAGTCCATTCGCCATATCAGCGAAGCGGTGTGCGATATTAACCGGATTAAAATGAATTTCTATGCCAAGATGAAGCAAATGAAGCTGAACGCGGAGGAGTATCTTCATTACGGCGTGGCGCTTAAATCAGGCTTGTTCCTTTCGTTTACCGGTTTTATGAGCGGACTGTACGAACGTCTTTGGCCTGAGCTTGTTGAACGGTTTAGCCGTTGCGAGATGCTGCTCCAGGAACTGCGGAGAGTCGAGAAGCTCTCGGCGCTAGAGGGCAGCTGGGGCGTGTGGCACGTCCTTCAGGAAGGTACGGAAGAAGACCGTCAGGCTCTAGGAAATCGGGGAGAAGACCTGAGCCTCATTAAATCGCTACTGCACAAATACGAGGTTGCGGATAAGCTTGGAGCTTTGCTTCGCCAATCCACGGGACAACTCCAAACGCTGCTCCAACGGCTTCAATCGGACAAGTTATTGCGCGAATTACAGCCATTGATCGAACCGTTTCTTCAAGCAACGGGTCCGCAACGGGTAACTGCTTTGAAGGAGCTGGGATAAGCTATCATGATGGACACGGATTCTAAACAAACGCACGTTCATGCGGTGTTCGAAAGCATCGCGCCTAAATACGACATGATGAATGACATTCTCAGCTTCAGGCGCCACAAAGCTTGGCGACGTTTCACGATGCGCAAGATGGAAGTCAAGCCTGGCCAGTCCTCGCTCGATCTCTGCTGCGGAACGTGCGATTGGACGATCGCGCTCGCCAAGGCAAGCGGCAACGGTCGCACGGTCGGCCTTGATTTCAGCCGCAATATGCTGGACATCGGTCAAGCCAAGATCGATAAGCTCGGCCTCGGCGATCAGATTACGATCGTCCATGGCAATGCGATGGAGCTTCCGTTTCCCGATAACTCTTTTGACTTCGTCACGATTGGGTTCGGGCTTCGTAACGTACCGGATATCATCAAGACGCTTAAGGAAATGAAAAGGGTCGTTAAACCGGGCGGGAAAATCGTTTGCCTGGAACTATCGAAGCCGGATTGGCAGCCCTTCAAAGGCATTTATTATTTCTATTTCGAGAAGCTGCTGCCCTTGATGGGCAAATGGTTCGTCAAGAGATTTGAACAATATCGCTGGCTGCCGGAATCATTGGAATCGTTTCCTGACTTGCAGGCGCTTGCCGAGCTGTTCCGCGACGTCGGAATGCGCAACGTGAAAGCCTATCCGCTTACGGGCGGCGTAGCGGCTCTGCACATCGGAACGAAGGGGAATGACGTCCTATGATTTCCAAGCTTCGCGTTTTTCTAGAAATGATCAAGTTCGAACATACGCTGTTCGCTCTTCCGTTTGCTTTCGTCGGCGCCATTCTAGGCGCGGTGACGGTGGAGAAACGGCTGCCGGACTGGAGCGAATGCGGATGGATTCTGCTCGCAATGGTTGGGGCGCGCACAGCCGCGATGGGGTTAAATCGGGTTATCGATAAAGCGATCGATGCCCGCAACCCAAGAACGGCCATGAGAGCGATTCCTGCAGGACTGCTGAAATCCAAAGACGTACTCATCTTTATTGTCGTTTCTTTAATCTTGTTATTCTGGGCAGCCTCTCAGTTAAACAGCTTATCCGTGAAGTTGCTGCCTCTGGCAGTATTTTTCCTTGTTTTCTATTCTTATACCAAACGATTTACTTGGGCATGTCATATTATTCTTGGCATGACGCTTGGTTTAGCCCCTCTAGGGGGATGGGTTGCGGTAACGGGGAGCGTGACGTGGACATCCGTCATTCTTTACGTTACAGTAGCTTTATGGACAGCAGGCTTTGACGTTATTTATGCTTGCCAGGACGTCGATTTCGACCGTAAGGAAGGTCTTCATTCCATTCCTGCAAAGTTCGGGATCGCGCGTGCACTCGGAATTGCTCGGATGTTTCACGCATTAACGGCTGCGGGCTTTGCGTTATTGCTCATCATGACGGATCTCAGCTGGTGGTATTTTGCCGGAATGATCGTTGCCGCTGCCTTGTTGCTGTACGAGCATCGATTGGTTAAACCCAATGATCTAAGCAAGCTGAATGCGGCTTTTTTCACGATGAACGGCGTGTTAAGCGCAGTCATATTCATTTTCACGTTCATTGACCTGGTGGTGATGAAGACGTGGCGAGGGTAACGGAACAGGCGCCGAAGTCGGCGGAACCTGCTAGATGGGTTGTCGGTATCACGGGGGCGAGCGGCGCCATATACGGAATCACATTATGCCGGCAACTGCTCGCTGCCGGCTTTCATCTGCATCTAGTTATCACGGACGCAGGCTGGCGGGTGCTTAAAGAAGAATTAGGTTGGGATGCCGCTCGTCGTGTTGAATGTCTAAACACGGCATTTGATTCCGCGTTATCGGAGAATCGGATGACTTATCATCCTCTTAACGATATCGGGGCAAGCATCGCCAGCGGCTCCTTCCGATGCGCCGGCATGGTTATTATTCCCTGCTCCATGGGTTCGCTATCGGCTATTGCCAATGGGGCATCAACGAATTTACTGACTCGCGCGGCGGATGTCATGCTTAAGGAAGGGCGGCCTTTGCTGCTGGTTCCTAGAGAGACGCCGCTTCATGCGATCCATCTGGAAAATATGCTAAAGCTGGCTCGCTTGGGCGTTCGGATGATTCCGGCGATGCCCGCTTTTTATAATGGACCCCAGTCGATCGAGGATATCGTTTCCTTCTTAGTCGGCAAAGTCATGGACAGCATGGGTATCGAACACAATCTATATAAAAGATGGGGACAATCCAATGGGTAATGGCCTCCCGCGGCCGATCAAACTCGGTCGTATTTCATACACGAATGCATGGCCCGTATTTCATCATTTCGATCCTGCGGAACTTCCCTTTCAAACGGAGCTTCATTCGGATATGCCCGCGACTCTCAATCGTAAGCTTAGAGCAGGCGAGATTGATATAGCTGCGATTTCTTCATATGCTTATGGCATATCTTCGGCATCTTATTATTTGCTTCCCAACTTATCGGTCAGCTCTTTTGGCCGCGTTCAATCGATATTATTGTTTTTGAAATCTCCTTTGGAGAAAGTCATCCATGGCAAAATCGCTCTAACGACAACGTCGGCAACGTCCGTGAATTTACTGAAAATCATTATGGAGAAGTTCTACGGAGGCAAACCGACGTATGAGGATGCCGAGCCTTCTCTGGAAAGTATGCTTGAAAATGCGGATGCGGCTTTGCTTATCGGAGATCATGCGATTCGCGCTTCTTGGTTGAAGCATGGGTATCGTGTTTTGGATTTGGGAGAAGTATGGAACTTATGGACGGGCCAATGGATGACTTACGCGTTATGGGCAGTCCATAGGGAAACCGCTCATCGCTATCCCGAAGCGCTCCAAAGTATTTACAATGGATTGCTGGAGAGCAAGAGAAAATCTACGGACGACCTCGAGCCCATCGTTTCCAAAGCCTTGCACCAAATTGGCGGCACATCTCCTTATTGGCATAATTATTTTCAACATTTGTGTCATGATTTCGGTGCGGAGCAAAAGGCCGGATTACAGCTATACTTTCAGTACGCTCGCGAGTTAGGTCTAATGTCCGACGAGGTGCAACTCTCGGAATTGCCAAGCTTACGCGTTTCCCGATAACCTACCCAACCGCAGGTGAATTTATGAAATTAATGCAGCTTTATGCCGCAATGAAATCGGATCTACAAGCTATCGAAGACCAAATGGCCCAAACCGTAACCTCAGACTTGCCGATTCTCAGCGAAACGTCCTTGCATTTGCTGAAGGCGGGAGGCAAGCGGATCAGGCCTGTATTTGTGCTTTTATCCGGCAAGTTCGGAACCTATTCGATGGATACGCTTAAACGAGTGGCCGTTCCTCTCGAATTAATTCATATGGCAACTTTGGTGCATGACGACGTGATCGACGATGCCGACACAAGGCGCGGACAGTTAACCGTGAAGTCGAAGTGGGACAACCGGATTGCCATGTTTACAGGCGATTATATTTACGCTAAAGCATTGACGGTCATAACGGAGCTGGACAAACCTCGTATTCATCAAATTTTGTCCGGTTCAATCGTTCAAATGTGTATCGGTGAAATGGAGCAGATTCGCGATTTCTTTAACGTTGAACAGAGCGTGCGCAATTACTTGCGAAGGATCAGGCGGAAGACGGCTTTACTCATCGCGATCAGTTGTCAGCTTGGAGCGATGGCGACGGATGCGCCTGCTAGAATAACCCATGCACTCTACAGGTTCGGTTATAACGTGGGGATGGCGTTTCAGATTGGCGATGATCTGCTAGACTTATGCGGAACGGAGAAAGCGATCGGCAAGCCGCCGGGCAACGATCTGAGGCAAGGGAACATTACTTTGCCTGTACTTTATGCTCTTCAGGAAGAAGGCCTGCGCGAACAACTTCTTAAGGAGATCGGTCTCATACGCGATAACGAGGGACCCGTTAATTCTGCGGCTGCGGTGAAGCTTGTGCGCTCCAGTCGAGGCATTAAGATCGCCGAGGAGTTGGCGGACAGATACATAGCGAAGGCTTTGAAAGCTCTGGATCGGTTACCCAATATCCCCGCTAAACGGAATTTAGCCGATATTGCTCGATTTATAGCGAAACGAAGTTATTAAAACACCATTTTTATGGTAAAATGATGGGTACTATCGGTTTTACTTGGAAGGAGCGGTATTATGGAAAGAACGTACTTAATGATTAAACCTGACGGCGTGCAACGCGGTTTGATCGGAGAAATCGTCAGCCGATTTGAGCGCAAAGGGCTTAAGCTAATCGGAGCTAAGCTAATGAACGTTTCCATGGAGCGGGCAGAGCGCCATTATGCCGAACACAAAGGCAAAGATTTCTACGAGATGCTTTTGAATTTCATTACCGCAGGCCCCGTGTTCGCAATGGTTTGGGAAGGCGATCAAGCGGTTGGATTGTCCCGTGCCCTAATCGGCAAAACCAATGCTCTAGAGGCGGCACCTGGAACGATCCGAAGCGACTTTGCCATACATACGAACTACAATTTGATTCACGGCTCGGATTCCCACGACAACGCCGAGCGCGAGATCGGCATCTTCTTTTCCGAAGAGGAACTGGTCTCTTATGACAAGGCGATACAGGTGTGGATATGATCAATGCCAACTTGAATGGTTCCGAGGATGAAGATTTTGCTCGGTTTATCGTTAATATTAAACGCGCGACGTCCATTGACTTGTCGCAGTACAAGGAAAATCAAATGCGGCGTCGTTTGACCACGTTGCGCTCGAAATACGGCTATGCCACATTTGCCGAGTATTTCAATGCCATAACAAGCGAAGCTAGGTTACGTAACGAATTTTTAGATCGTATGACGATCAACGTCTCGGAGTTTTGGCGCAACCCGAACCGCTGGCAAGTGCTGAAGGATAAATTTCTGCCTCAAATGATCAAAGAATCGCCCCGGCTTAACATTTGGAGCGCTGCATGCTCTACGGGGGAAGAACCCTACACGCTTGGAATGATATTGGATTCGCTGGACGTATTGGACCGGACCGCTTTGATTGCAACGGATATCGACGAAGGCGTTCTCGCGAAAGCGAAGGAAGGCGTTTACTTGGAGCGTTCTTTGCGCGATGTGCCGGCAGAGTATAAATCCAAGTATTTCACCAGCGCGGAGGGTGCTTTCAAAATATCCGAGCGTTTGAAGAAGGCTGTCAAATATCAGAAGCAGAATTTGCTCCTGGATAATTTCGGAGATAAATACGATCTAATCGTTTGCCGTAATGTCATGATCTATTTCACCGAGGAAGCAAAGCATGTGCTGTACGGCAAATTCGCCCGTGCGCTCAAGCCCGGGGGTCTTCTGTTCGTCGGCAGCACGGAGCAAATATTTTCCCCGGCGCAATACGGATTGGAAACGGCGGATACATTTTTTTACCGAAGAACGATTTAAACGTATGTTAAATAGGCTCCCAACCGATAATAAGTCTAATCAGGCCAGGCGGAAGGAGCCATGCATGGACAAGCGCAAAGTTATAGCCGCCTACAAGCGGGGGTTAATATCCGTGCAGGAATGCGCGCAAATTCTAGGGTTGGACAACACGGATTTGCTCGAATATATGAGGGACTCAAGAGTTCCTCGACCTAAAGCGAATAAGAAACAGTCCGTCCGCACTTGACGGGCTGTTTTCTTGTCAAACGCTTTAACGCTGTACTATAATGGTCAAAGATGTTCACGGTTTTAGTGGCAAAAGGGAGGAACCGAGCTTGAGTTTACGTTATTTAACCGCGGGGGAAACGCATGGACCGCAGCTTACGGCTATTATCGAAGGTTTACCAAGCAACCTGGAGCTTGATTTCGAAGCTTTGAATTTTCAATTGCAACGTCGCCAGAAAGGTCATGGCCGCGGCCGCCGCATGCAAATCGAGACGGATACGGCGCAAATCGTCGGCGGTGTTCGTCACGGCCGTACGACCGGTGCGCCGGTGGCGCTTGTGGTCGAGAATAAAGACTGGAAGCATTGGTCCTCAGTCATGAACGTTGAACCGATTGAGGGAAATGACGAAGCGAAACGCCGGGTATTCCGCCCGCGTCCGGGACATGCGGACCTTAACGGCGGCTTGAAGTATAACTTAAAAGATTTGCGCAACGTGCTTGAGCGGTCCAGCGCGCGAGAAACTGCTGCACGCGTTGCAGTTGGAGCTGTAGCCCGTCAATTATTAGGCCATTTCGGAGTCAAAGTTGCGGGACATGTTGTATCGATCGGCGAAGTTGTGGCTGCAACGCCTAATCTTCCAATCGACGAGTTGATCGCGGTAACCGAAGAATCTCCCGTCAGAGTCGCCGACAAAGATGCGGAGCAAAAAATGATAGAGCTAATCGATCGCATGAAAGCGGAAGGCGATACGATTGGCGGAGTTGTTGAATGCATCGTCACCGGATTGCCTGTCGGACTTGGAAGCCATGTCCAATGGGATCGCAAGCTGGATGGACGTATCGCCCAAGCGGTCGTTTCCATCAACGCTTTCAAGGGCGTGGAAGTTGGAATCGGGTTCGAAGCGGCTCGCATTCCCGGTTCTAAAGTACATGATGAAATTTTGCATACCGCTGATAAAGGTTTCCACCGTGCATCCAACCGCGCAGGCGGATTCGAAGGCGGAATGACGACTGGCGAGCCGATTGTCGTTCGCGGGGTCATGAAGCCGATTCCAACGCTGTACAAACCGCTTGCAAGCGTAGATATCGACACGAAGGAGCCTTTTACGGCTCAGGTTGAGCGTTCCGATGCTTGCGCTGTACCGGCGGCTAGCGTCGTTATGGAGCACGTAGTGGCTTGGGAAGTGGCTAAAGCGTTCTTGGAGAAATTCGGCGGAGATTCCGTAGAGGAAATTCAAGCGAACTTAGATAGCTACTTAAGCCAGGTAGAGGCGTACTGATGGCGGGCGGGACGAGGGAACTGACGGTTGATCTGGGGGAACGTTCCTATCCCATCTATATTGGCTCCGGTTTAATTGCTCGGACTGGAGAGATTTTCTCGGAAAGAGGATTTCCGGTTAAGTCGCCGATCTTGCTAGTAACGGATTCTTCGGTCGTTGATTTGTATGCGGCTAAAGTGGAAGAGGCTCTTGCTACAGCAGGATACGCGGTGACGACGGTTGTTGTACCTTCAGGCGAAACCTCCAAGTCTTTAGAGATGCTGGATGAGTTGGTCGGTGCGGCTTTGGAAGCGGGATTGGACCGCAAATCAACGATTATTGCGCTCGGCGGCGGAGTTGTCGGCGATCTTGCCGGGTTCGTCGCTGCTTCCTATATGCGGGGAGTTCGGTTCGTACAGATTCCGACCACAATCCTGGCGCATGATAGCAGCGTCGGAGGCAAAGTGGCGGTTAACCATCGCTTGGCGAAAAATATTATCGGAGCTTTTCATCAGCCTGAATTCGTTCTGTATGATTTGGATACGCTGGCAAGTCTTCCGCTTCGTGAAGTTCGAGCTGGGCTTTCGGAAGTCATTAAACACGGCCTCATCTGGAACGAAGAGTTCGTCGCATGGTGCGATGCTAATGCGGAGGGGCTGCTGGCTTTGGAGCCGGAAGCGCTTGGCTATGCGTTGTATGAAGGCTGCAAAGTGAAATCGATCGTCGTATCCCGCGATGAACGGGAGAACGATTTGCGCGCGATCCTCAATCTGGGTCACACGATTGGCCATGCGCTCGAAGCAGTCGCGGGCTACGGAGAATTACTGCACGGAGAAGCGATTGCGATCGGGATGGTTGGCTCGGCTAGATTAGCAGCGAGGTTCGGGTATTCCGCTCATATCGCGGCAGAGACAGAGCGGATTTTCCGCAAATTCGGACTTCCAGTTCGGATTCCAGCTAGCTGCGAGACCGATGCAATCATGAGCGCCATGCTGCACGATAAAAAATTTTCCGAGGGGCAAATGGTATTCGTCGTTCCGACCGCTATCGGCAGCGTGGAAATTCGTAACGATGTGCCGTCCTCGTGGGTAAGAGAAATTGTGGACGGATTAAGAGAGGGGAATTAGCAACCATGAGCATTAGGGGAATCCGCGGTGCCATTACGGTCGAACTAAATGAAGAGAGCCCGATATTGGATGCAACCATTGAGCTGTTAGATGGCATCATTGAGGTTAATCATTTTAATCCAGAAGATATTGCCAGCGTGTTCGTTACGGTTACTCAGGACTTGGACGCCACCTTCCCGGCTCGCGCGATCCGTCAGATGGCAGGGTGGGAGCTTGTGCCGCTGATGTGTTCCCTAGAAGTACCCGTCAAGGGCAGCTTGGAGAAATGTATCCGCCTCATGGTGCTGGTCAACACGGACATCCCACAGAAGGACATCCGTCACGTATACCTGAACCGCGCTCAGGCGCTTCGGCCGGATTTGCTGGGGAAGTAAGGTCACGGAGACACCGAGACACCGAGACACCGAGACACCGAGACACCGAGACTAATCATTGAAAATTTTTGGAATTTATTCTATAATCATGTTGCAGTATCTTTTCAGCGCGTGAAGCACACGCCGTTTCTCTCTTCGGAGAGGGCGGCGTTTTTTTGTTTTTCAAGATAATTAGTTTGTGGGAGGTTAGTCCATGTATAAATCGGAATACACCAAGTTATTGGAGGAGCAGAAGAGACAAGCTACCGGTATGCGTTTAGAAATGTTGCTTAAGCAAGGTGAAGGAGAGAGGAAATTATGTGAGGAGATATTAACTCCGACGCTTAAAACTCTTAAGGGTATAGTTCTTGAAAAAGAAATAATTACTCTTACCGGCGTCAAAGCTTATATTGATGCTTACTATGAGCCGTTGAGATTTGGATTCGAAGGTGAGGGATTTGTTGCCCATGCGGAGAATATTACCCGTCCTCGATTTGACTTTGAACGTCAGAAGATACGCTCAATGGTTGCACTTGGGATTAAATATGTTCCATTCTCTTGGGACGATATGGACAAAAAACCGGATATGTGCCGACGAACCGTGTTTGAATTACTCGGAAGGTTCTCAGGTAACATGGGGGTTTCATATCGGGAAGTTTCACTCTATGAGCGCGAAGTTATCAGGTATGCATTGTGGCTGGACCGGCCAATACGGATGAGTGATGTCCGCGAGTGCTTGCAGAAGGGGCCGGAAACTTGTCGAGGCGTTCTTCGTGAGATGGTGGACAAAAGACTGCTAAAGCCGCTGCATGATGGGCTGATGCGGAACCATGAGTATGTTTTAGAGGAGGATGCAAGCAAACACTTATGGTAGATAATAAAAACACCCGTAATAAATCTCCGGAAGAAGCATCAGTTGAATAGAGCGGATTATCCGCTTTAAATCGGCTAAAGAGGCTCCGTGGGTAGGAATAGAGCTGATTATCCGCTTTAAATCGACGGAAGAGGCTCCGCGGGTAAGATTAGAGCGGATTATCCGCTTTAAATCTGCCGAAGAGGTACCGCGGATAGGATTAGAGCGGATTATCCGCTTTAGATCAGGGAAGAGTCACTGCGAGTGGGAATAGTGGTGTTAGATGACAAGGTGTAATGCGGAGGGATATGAGTCAGTGCCTGCTTTAACCGATCTAGTTCATTATTAGTTGACGTCCATCGCAGCAGAATGCTATATTAAGATACATATTACGCAATGCGGAACGGTCGGCCACAGGGACGACAACTTACGCAGGATGCGAGCCGAGTAGAGATGAGAAGAGATGAGCGGAGAAGCCGTTTCATTTGCGCAGCATGGCTATGTGCGCCGATGAAGTGCGATCAACTTATCGATTATGCGCATCTCTGCGGAGCAGGGGTGCTTTTTTAATGGGAAAAAGCCGGTTCTTATCTCAGCGAGGCGAACCAGATTTGATCGAATAGGCGCAACTTGTGTGCTATCTATCGATCGTGAACAAAGGAGAGATCAATCATGGATCAGCAGGAGCTGCAGGGAATTAAAGCAATGGCAGGGCAATATAACGTCATTCCGGTCGTCCGCCGTCTGCTGGCCGATACGGAAACGCCAATTCGGGTGTTTCAGCATTTAAGCAAGGACAAGTACGCCTTTCTCCTAGAGAGCGTGGAGGGCGGCGTTAAGTGGGCTCGATATTCTTTTATCGGCACGGATCCGTTCCTCGTATTGAAGCTAAAGAAGAACCACCTTACTCTAGAGCAGAACGGGAAGACGGAATCGCACCATACGACGGAACCTTTGCAGCTTCTACGGGAGAAGCTTCGCTCCTATCGGAGTCCGGCTCTGCCTGAGCTACCTCCGTTTACGGGCGGCGCTATCGGATTTTTCGGGTACGATCTGCTGCAATATTACGAGAAAAAACTGCCGCCGCACAAGACGGATGATCTGAACATGGACGATATGCAATTTATGTTCTGCGATCGCGTCATCGTATTCGACCACTTCAAACAGCAAGTGCTAGTCATCGGTAACGTCCATATCGCCGAGAGAGCTACTGACCTAGAAATCGAAAGAGCCTATGCAGACACCTGTAACGCCATCGACGAGACGATTCGCAGAATTCAGCAGCCGCTTCCTATACAACCGTCCAAAGGCACTCCGCCAATGGATCCGGAGCTTGGAGAGATTGCCTCCAATCTGACGAAACAACAGTTTCTTGACAACGTCAATCAAGCGAAAGAATACATTCGGGCGGGCGATATTTTCCAAGTGGTGCTCTCGCAACGTTTCCATATCGAAACCGAAGTCGATCCGCTCCATGTGTACCGCGTGCTTAGAACGATGAATCCGTCGCCGTACATGTATGTGCTGAAGATGGATGATGAGGTTGTCGTCGGCACATCCCCGGAGCTGCTCGTGAAAGTGGACAACGGCAAAGTGGAAACAAGGCCGATAGCGGGGACGAGGCCGCGCGGCAAAACTCCCGAAGAGGACATCGCTCTTGAAAAAGAACTGCTGGCGGACGAGAAAGAACGCGCGGAGCATGTGATGCTCGTGGATCTCGGTCGTAACGATCTAGGCAGAGTATCTACTTTCGGAACGGTCAAGTGCGACAGCTACATGGAAGTCGAACGCTATTCCCACGTCATGCACATCGTATCGAACGTCACCGGTCAGCTGCGGCCGGACAAAGATTTCTATGATGCGTTCCTGTCTTGCCTTCCGGCAGGCACGGTGTCGGGTGCTCCGAAGCTTCGGGCGATGGAAATCATAGCCGAATTGGAAAATGAAGCTAGAGGCGCGTATGCGGGAGCTATCGGCTATCTCGGATTTTCGGGGAACCTGAACACTTGCATTACGATACGGACGATTATTTTCAAGCACGGTAAAGCCTATGTGCAAGCGGGAGCGGGAATCGTATGGGACTCCGTTCCGGAAAACGAATATGAGGAAACGGTCAATAAAGCTAAAGGAATGCTTAAAGCGATCCGATCTGCGGAAGCGGCCTTCCCTCTTTCCGGCTCAGGCAAGCGCAGCGGCAATGAATTTCCTGTAGTTGTTGCGGGCGATCGCCGTACGAATTGGGATTATGATTAAGAGAAAGGGGAATCAGGCGATATGAGCGAAACTCTCACGACAAGTCTACCTCAAGCTCTGGCTAAACTAATGAACGGCGATCATTTAACGCGCGACGAAGCTTTCGGAGCGATGACGACGATCATGCGGGGAGAAGCGACGCCCGCGCAAATCGGCGGAACCGTGATCGCGCTCCGTATGAAAGGCGAAACGGTCGACGAAATTACCGGTTTTGCGGAAGCGATGAGAGCTTTCTCCAATCACGTTGCGACGGAAAACAAAGATTTGCTCGACACGTGCGGAACGGGCGGCTCCGGCATTCATAAATTCAACATTTCGACGATATCCGCAGTTATAGCCGCCGCCGCAGGCGCTCGCGTAGCCAAGCATGGTAACCGAGCGATGTCCGGCAAAGCAGGCAGCGCCGACGTTCTTGAAGCTCTCGGCGTCAATATTAATCTAACGGCCGAGCAAGCCGCAATTTGCCTCGAGAGAACCGGAATATGTTTTATGTTCGCACAGCTGTACCATCCCGCGTTGAAGTATGCCGCCGCGCCGAGACGCGAACTAGGAGTCCGTACAATATTTAATATGCTCGGCCCGCTAGCCAACCCGGCCAATGCGGATCGCCAGCTGATTGGTTTATATGATCGGACGCGCACCGCTACGGTTGCGGAAGTGTTGTCCAGATTAGGATTAAAGAAAGCGATGGTTGTGGGCAGCCACGACGGCTTGGACGAAATCAGCATCTCCGCGCCGACGCAAGTATCGGAGCTGCGTGACGGAGAAGTCATCACCTACGATATCACACCTGAGTTGCTCGGATTGTCTACGGTTCCGCTAGGTGCCGTTCAAGGCGGGGACGCTCAGGAAAATGCGCAGATCATCCGCAGAATACTTGGCGGCGAGCAAAGCGCTTATCGTGACGTTGTCCTCGCGAATGCCGGAGCGTGTATCTATGTGGCTGGACGCGCAGATACTTTGCCTGAGGGAGTAAGAATAGCGGGGGAAACGATCGATTCCGGGCAAGCCGCGAACAAATTGCAGCAATGGATTGCTACGACGGGAGAAGTGAGCCATGTTTCTTGATCGCATCGTCGCTACCAAACGTGAAGAGGTAGAGGCGCTTAAACGAACGTTATCGATAAGCGAAGTCGAAAGAACAATATCGGAGCTCCCGCCATGCCGCGGATTCGAGCAGGCGTTGATCGGGCGCAATCGTCCGGTTGGACTCATAGCCGAAGTAAAGAAAGCAAGCCCGTCGAAAGGTTTGATCCGTCAGGATTTTCATCCGGTTTCATTGGCGCAAGACTATGAGCTAGCCGGAACGGATTGCATTTCCGTGCTGACGGATACCGATTATTTTCAAGGCAGCAACGAGTACTTAAAGCAAATTCGCGAGCAAGTGAAGGTTCCGCTCTTGCGCAAAGACTTCACCATTGACGAGCGGCAAATTTACGAAGCCCGGATTATCGGCGCGGATGCAATTCTTCTCATCGCCGCGATCTTGACCAAAAGCGAGTTGTCTTCGTTTTATACGCTTGCCCGTGACCTGGGTATGGACGTGCTTGTCGAAGTCCACAACCGTCCGGAGCTGGAGACCGTATTGGATATCGGGAAGGCGACGCTTATCGGTGTTAACAACCGGGATTTGAAAACGTTCTTTACGGACTTGAATGTAACCGAGCAGCTAATCGGACTAATGCCGAAAGGGATAGTGGCGGTCAGCGAAAGCGCCATATCGTCCGTTGACGATGTTGCGTTTGTTCGCGGAGCGGGCGCGCAAGCCGTTCTCGTAGGCGAGCACTTCATGCGCCAGGCCAACATTCAGGAAGCGGTCAACGAGCTGCTGGGTCCCGTTACGAAAGAAGGAGCCGCAAGATGACGAGCCATCGTTCGGCCAAAGTGAAAATTTGCGGAATCAAAGAAGAGGCGACTTTGCAGGGGATGAGCGGACTTCCGGTTGAATACATCGGATTCATGTTCGCCAAGAGCCGCAGGCAATTGACTGCGGAGCAGGCAGGAAAACTGCATGCGGTTTCCCGGACGATTCCGATGGCTGATGGAAAACCTCCGTTAACGGTCGGCGTGTTCGTTAATCCTACGATCGAGCAATTGGCTGATGTATTGTCCGTTGTTCCGCTGGATATCGTCCAGCTTCACGGAGAAGAGTCCCCGGAATTTTGCCGTGAGGTTCAAGAGCGATTTAAGGTTGAGGTGTGGCGCGCATTGCCTTTCACCGAAGGTACGGAGTCGCTCGAGGATCCGCAAACCGGCGGCGCAAACCGGCTTGCAGCATACCGGGGCGCGGTCAGCGCTATTTTGCTCGATACGGCGGGCGGCGGGACGGGCAAAACTTATCGCTGGGATGTAATCCCATCCTACCAACAAGCTGCCCGCAGCAATGGCTTGCAATTGTTCATCGCCGGCGGTTTAAATCCCGATAATGCAGATGAGTTAATCACATCCTACCATCCAGACGGCGTCGATATTTCCAGCGGTGTGGAAACAGACGGGGTAAAGGATAACTATAAAATCACCGCATTCGTAGAAAGGGTGAGAAGCTCATGAGTCAAGTGCCTGATCAACACGGACGCTTTGGTCCTTTCGGCGGAAAATACGTGCCGGAGACGTTAATGAACGCGTTAATCGAGCTGGAGGAAGCGTACCTGAAATATAAGGACGATCCCGACTTCCTGGAGGAAGTTCGTTATCTGCTCAAGCAATATTCCGGGCGTCCGACCCCGCTTTATTACGCGGAAAGGCTGTCAGAGCATTTGGGCGGCGCTAAAATCTATCTGAAGCGCGAGGATCTTAACCACACCGGCGCGCACAAAATCAACAATACGATCGGACAAGCGGTTCTCGCCAAACGAATGGGCAAGAAAAAAGTAATCGCCGAAACCGGAGCCGGTCAGCACGGCGTAGCATCCGCAACCGTGGCGGCATTGATGGGGCTTGAGTGCAAGGTGTTCATGGGCGAAGAAGACACGAAGCGCCAACAACTGAACGTGTTTCGCATGAAGCTGCTCGGATCCGAAGTTATCCCCGTCATGTCGGGAACCCGCACGCTGAAAGACGCGTGCAACGAAACGCTGCGTTACTGGGTTAGTCATGTAGACGATACTTACTACATTCTCGGATCGGTGACCGGTCCGCACCCCTATCCGATGATGGTGCGTGATTTCCAACGTATTATCGGCGTGGAGTCGAGGGAGCAAATTCTCGAAGCCGAAGGTCGCTTGCCGGACGTTGTCGTGGCTGCAGTCGGCGGCGGCAGTAATGCGATCGGTATTTTCCACCCGTTCATCGAGGATAAAGACGTTCGTCTTGTCGGCGTGGAAGCCGCAGGACGAGGTGTGGACACGGAGGAGCATGCCGCCACGATGACCAAAGGCCGCCCGGGCGTATTCCAAGGCTCGATGAGTTACGTCCTCCAAGATGAAGGCGGACAGGTGCTGCCGGCGCATTCCATCTCCGCGGGGCTTGATTATCCGGGCATCGGACCTGAACACTCGTATTTGAAAGACATCAAACGCGCGGAATACGTTCCGATCACGGACAAGGAAGCACTGGACGCGCTGGGTATTTTATCTCGCATGGAAGGTATCATCCCGGCGCTTGAATCCGCTCACGCGATCGCTCAAGTGCTAAAAATAGCGCCGACGATGAGCAAAGACGAAATTATCGTCGTTAACCTTTCCGGACGCGGAGATAAAGACGTGGAGTCTATTATGTCTTATCTAGCGGTAGAGGAGGGACAGCAATCATGAGTATCACGACAGGTTCTAATGCGATCGATACCGTATTCGCTGAATTGAAAGCGAAAGGAGAAACGGCGCTTATTCCGTTCATGACGATGGGCGACCCCGACCTTGAGACGTCGGTTGCGCTCGTACAGGCGGCCGAGGCGGCCGGAGCTCATATGATCGAGCTCGGCGTTCCTTATTCCGATCCGCTAGCCGACGGTCCCGTTATTCAGCGTGCTTCCGAGCGCGCGCTCAAGAACCGGATTGACTTGAGAGATTGCATGGCCGTCGCATCCAAGGCTAAAGTTTTGGGCGTTAAGATGCCTTTTATCTTATTTACTTACTTTAATCCAGCTTTGCAGCTAGGGTTGGAGCGTTTCTTCGACCTCTTAAAGGAGCATGGCTTCAGCGGGGTTATCATTCCCGATTTGCCGCTTGAGGAAGATGCGGAAACACGCGCCCTAGCAGAGTCGAGCGGCATTCATCTGATCCCGCTCGTAGCGCCGACATCCCAAGCGCGCGTAGAACGGATCGCAGCCCAAGCTAAAGGCTTCGTTTATTGTGTCTCCTCGCTTGGCGTAACCGGCGTCCGCTCTACCTTTCACGATGGGATCGACAGCTTCCTCAGCACGGTACGCAAAGCGGCGTCCGTTCCGATCTGCGTCGGCTTCGGAATTTCTTCCCGCGAGCACGCGGAGCGGTTCGCGGGCCAAGCGGACGGCGTCATCGTCGGAAGCGCCATCGTGCGCCAAGTTGAAGATGCGTTGCCGCTTCTCACTTCCTCGGACGAGGCGGAACGCAAGCAAGGCCTTCAAGCCATCCAGGATTTCATTGCGGGTTTGAAGCCAAGGACATCCGTCTCATAAGCAAGCAAAGCAAACCGAAATTATTAAACCTATCTGTACAGTGCCGCGTTGTTGTGTCAAAATAGAATACACATTTCCATACGGAGCGCCATACGTTCCGCCGTTGGCGGAGCTCATAACGCTCCGTTCGTCGTATCTCAGGAGGGAAACTCATGCAACCGAAAGCGAATATTGTTCACTTGCCCGTATACCAACCCGGCAAACCCGTAGATGACGTGAAACGAGAGCTTGGTTTAACGGAAGTCATTAAGCTGGCTTCCAACGAAAATCCGTTCGGCAGCTCCCCGAAAGCGATGGAAGCGATCGCTCGCGAAGTGGAGAATATTAGCATTTATCCCGATGGCGCAGCAGTCGAATTAACTTCTGCCTTGTCTTCCTATCATGGGGTCAATCCGGATCAGATTATTTTCGGTGCGGGATCGGACGAAATCATCCTCATGATCGCGCGCGCGTTCCTCGTTCCGGGGGATGAAACGATAATGGCAGACCAAACATTCCCGCAATACAAGCATAACGCCCAGATCGAGAATGCGGTTATTTTAGAGGTGCCTCTCAAAGAAGGTACCCATGATCTGTTTTCCATGCTGGAGCGCGTTACGGACAAAACCAAAGTCGTTTGGGTGTGCAATCCGAACAACCCGACGGGAACGATCAATAACGCGGACGAAGTGGAATGGTTCCTATCCAAGGTGCCGGGCCATGTTCTCGTCGTGTTGGATGAAGCGTACTGCGAATATATCGATGACACGTCCTTTCCGGATGGGATTAAGCTGCTGCAAAAGTATCCGAATGTTGTACTGCTGAGAACTTTTTCGAAAATATACGGACTCGCCTCCCTGCGGATCGGCTACGGGATCGGCCGTCCCGACGTCATTCGCAGCATCAATCAGGTTAGAGAACCGTTTAATACGTCGCGTTTCGCACAAGCAGCGGCACTAGCCGCGCTTAATGACGAAGAATTCATCGCGAAATGCCGCGAAGCGAATAAAATCGGCTTGGCTTACTTTAACAACTCCTTTGCCGAGCTTGGCCTTGATGCTTTCCCGGCGTACGGCAATTTCATTATGGTCGACGTGAAGAGATCGGGGCAGGAAGTGTTTGACGCCTTGCTGCGCAAGGGGATAATCGTAAGAGCGGGCCACAAGCTGTACCCGACTCATATCCGCATTACCGTCGGAAGCCAAGAACAGAACGAGAAAGTTATCGCCGCACTGACTGCCGTGCTGCAAGAAATCGCGGTAAAGGTGTGAAGGCATGAGCGGGGAGTTTAGCGATTTTACGGCTTTAACGAATGATTCTCGCATCAAAATCGCCATTTTCGGAGTCGGTCTAATCGGAGGCTCATTGGCGCTTTGTTTCAAAGGGAAACCGGGCGTACATGTCGTCGGTCACTCGGTTAACCCGTCGTCGACGGAGAAGTACGTAGCCCGCGGCGTCGTGGACTCGGCAACAACCTCGGTAGAGGAAGCGGCGAAGGATGCGGATTTCTTATTTCTGTGCGTTCCTGTCGGCCGCTTAGAGGACTACGTGGACGAGCTTGCCAAGCTTCCGTTAAAGCGAGGTTGTATCGTAACCGATGTAGGGAGCACCAAAGCCTCCGTCGTGAAACATGCAGCCAAACTTTCCGCTCGTGGCGCTGTATTCATCGGAGGACATCCGATGGCAGGGTCTGAGCGCTCAGGTGTGGAAGCCGCTAGTCTTCATTTGCTTGAAAATGCATTTTACGTCTTAACGCCTACGGAAGACACGCCTCCCGAGTCCGTGGACAAGCTGGAGCGGTTGCTGAAATGGACTCGCGCCCACATCGTGAAGACGGACGCGGTCCAGCACGATGATATCGTTGGGGCAATCAGCCATTTGCCGCATATGATCGCGGTAGCTCTCGTGAATCAAATCGCCGGCTACAACGATTCCAATGAACTTTATCGGAGGTTAGCGGCAGGCGGGTTCCGGGATATTACCCGTATTGCTTCCAGCGATCCGTTGATCTGGCGGGATATTCTGCTCAACAACCGGGAAGTGATGTTGAAGCTGATTCGCGACTGGCAAAGCGAGATGGAGCGGTTCGCCGTTTTGTTGGAGGAAGGGGATGGGGAAGGGGTGGCGGAGCAGTTCCGCCGCGCCGGACAATTCCGCAGTCAGCTTCCCGAACGGCGCAAAGGGATGATCACCTCCATATACGAATGTTACGTGGATGTTCCGGATCACCCCGGCATTATCGGCAAGATCGCCACCGAGCTCGGCCAAGCCAAGATCAACCTGAGCAACCTGCAAATTATCGAAAGCCGGGAAGATGTGCCGGGGGTTCTTCGGTTGTCTTTTCAACAGTCCGACGATCTGGACAAAGCAACGGACTTATTGAAATCATTGCAATACGATGTTCATATGTGAGCGGAGAGGGATTTCGCGGTTGAGCCGCAAAATCTCTTTTTTGCTGTTAATGCCGCTTGTAAACGCTTCAAAATAAAATGTAAACGCTTATTGACAAAATGTAACCGTATACATATAATAAAAGTACAGTATGGTTTCTCTCCACTCCTATCCAATCCTAGCACTGTGTGCAGCCACCCTCCGGGGTGGATTTTTTTTGTCCAAATTAAATCAGACATTAATCGTATAATAGGACACATTTACCTCGAAAATTTGAGAAATTTTTAAGCTCAGAGTGCCTATTCCTGTGTTACAATAGCATATAGAATTTGTAAAATACTGGTTCACAAAAAATCTATGCGCCATAGAGCGCAACTTTTTCGTTTTTGGCCGGTACAATATGTAGAATCACCGGCTGCGAACGTTAACCCTGACATGGGGGAGGGTCGCGGAAATGATGACCGATTCCCAATTAATACGGGAAATTAAAGACGGTAACGTAGAGTTGTATTCATCGCTTATGGGGCGATATCAGAAGAAGATTTTATCTTTTGTATACCACATGCTCAAAAGCGCAAAGCTAGAATTATTAGCGGAAGATCTTTGCTCGGAAACTTTTTACAAAGCGTATCGAAGCCTGCAATCCTTCAGGGAAGTAGATGCGTCTTTTTCAACTTGGTTATATACGATTGCACGCAATACGGTTCTCAGTGAATTGCGCAAGCAGAAGACGGCGCATCTATCACTTGACGATTCCACATACATACCAGCCGCACCTCCAGAAGAGGCGCCTGAGCAGCGGTTGCTGCGCAACGAGAAGGTTTCCATGGTAAGAGAGGCCATCAATAGCTTGCCCGAGAAGCAGCGATCCGCGTTGATTCTAAGGGAATATGATGGATTGGATTATCAGGAAATCGCCAACATTTTGGGTCAGACGGTCAGTTCTGTCAAATCGTTGTTATTCCGGGCTAGGGCCAGTGTGAAGACGCAATTGGAATCGTACTTTGCCGAACCGGCCATGATGAAGGAGTACGAGGAGATGAAGCTGCGATGAAATGCGAAGAAGCCGGAGAATGGTTTGGAATTTACCAAGATCTGCCGGAGGATTCCGCCGAACGAATCGCTGTCGATTTGCATGTGCAGGAATGCAGCGAATGCGCGGAAGAGTTCAGCATGTGGGAAGAAAGCGCGCTCTTGATTCAAGAGCTGCCCATGAACGATGAACAGCAAGAAGAGCCCATTGCATCCGAGTGGGTTAATCAGAACGTAATGAGCCGAATTTATGCCGAACAAAGCTGGTATATGCCGACGGTTCGCCGCACCTATTCTTTCTCCTTTGCGTTCCGGAGAAAAGTTGCCGGCATATTGGCCGCTTTGCTCGCTCTCTTCGTTTGCGGATTTCTGTACACCGCATTCGGACACGTACGCGGAGTAAACGGTGACGGAACGGGAGTAATGGATACGGCAAACGTATTCGCGACCAGCCAGCAGGTGGGCGACAGCGTTCATCTCGAAGTTCCGGTAGCCAGCTTAAGCGATCCGATCATGTTAAATGTAACGCCAGCCATGCCAGAATATTGGGTTGCCCTCTCGATGCTTGGTATGATCATGACATTGCTTATCTTGAATTGGTTTTCCCGTGTTCGTACATGACGTTAGCAACTCGAATCGGCTGGGTGCGTCATGGCATCACGGAATGGAATCAATTGGGCAAAATACAAGGCGTAACGGATATTCCCCTTAGTCTTGGAGGGATTAAGCAAGCCCATTTGCTCGCCGAGCGATTGGCGCGCGAAGGGGAAACTTGGCACGGGGTTTACAGCAGCGATTTACAGAGAGCGCTGCAAACCGGCAAAATACTGGCCGAACGTCTAGGCATACCGCTTATTAAGGACACTCGTCTTCGGGAGCGCTCATTCGGGGAAGCGGAAGGAACGACGGAGCCGGAGCGTCTTTCTAGATGGGGCGCAGGATGGCGGCGCTTGGTACCCGATCAGGAAAGCGATGAAATCATCAAGGCACGCGGTCATGAATTCGTAAACGAGCTTTCCGAGAAACATTCCGGTGAATCGTGGCTAGTCGTCACGCACGGCAGTTTTCTGGCGAGAATGCTTCAATCGTTATGCGCGGATTTAGATGATTCGCATCTGCTGAATATGTCTCTTACCATACTCGAAGAGCGGCAAGAAGGCTGGAAGCCGCTGCTTCACAATTGCACGAACCATCTGAATGATGCGACTATAGAGTCCTCTCATTGAAAATCCGGGTATTCGACCGGATTTTTTGCGTATATATAACGTTTAAGACGGGTTTTCCGCGCCGATACTGGAAAGTAAATCCTCCATAAAAAGCGGGGAATGCCGATGAACTTGGCCGACATGCTTTGTTACGCGGATATCGCGGAGCTGACAAGAATCGCGGAAACTTACGATTGCACATGCAGCAGCAATTCCAAGAACGATTTGATCCAAACGATTTTAACGACCGTGCAAAGACGGGAAGTCATGGAATCGAGAGTAGGAGAGATGACGGGAAACGACTTGCGTTTCTTGAATTCTCTCATGTTCGAGAACAGGTCGGCTTACAGCCTGGAAGAGTTAAAGGCGAGAGCGCTTGGCGGAGAGCCGATCAAAGTCGAGCAAACGGCTATTTCCAAAGCGGAAATCCCCGCGCTTAAAACCGCCGGAAGCCGTTCTCGCAAGGGGAAAAATACGGCGCCTCCACCGCCGCCAGGGCCTGACGAATCGGCACGCCTTGCGATTTCAAGGCTCAAGAAATTCGGATGGCTATTCAACGGTTTCTCGCAACAAACGCGTTATTTGTATCAAGTCCCTGAAGATGTGAAAACCCGGTTGCGCGAAGTGCTGGAGAAGCGATATCGTTCATCGCTCGTCTTCACGGAAGAACCGCCGGCTTATCGGGACGAAAGAAGTTTGATCATGGACGATATTGTCCACTTTCTACGATATGTGCGCGACAACGAAATTGCGGTAACCGCCGATGGCGTAATGTACAAGCGGCAAATCGCACAAGCGTTAGAGCTATTCTCCGTTAACGAGACCATTCCGAACCGAGGAGGCTGGAGGTTTGGTTACGGGCGGCATTTCCGCGACTATCCGGATCGCTTTTCGCTGCTATACGATTTCGCTTGTCACCAAGGCTATATCGTAGAAGAACCGGAGAGGCTTACGCTAACGGTAGAAGGCAGGAGGCTAGCGGACGGTCTGGAGAATCCCGACCCTACAAAACTGTACAGATTCTGGCTCCGACTGTACAAAGGGCCGATTCCTAACCTGACGACTCTCACCCAATGGGTGATGCGCCTGTCCTCTGATTGGGTGACGGTAGACTCCTTATATCAAATTCTTCAGCCGCTCGTCCGTTCCTATTATTACGACACCCAGAGAGACATCTTAGAGCGGCGAGTGCTAGTCATGCTTATGCACCTGGGTATCGTCCGCTGGGGTGAAATGACCGACGGAGTCAGCGTCATCCGGATAACTCCGCAAGGGGTCATGCTCATTTCGGGAAATTCGCTTGCTTTCGAGGATACGTTGATGCTTGGCAAACCGCCGATTTGACAGTTTTTAGCCCAGGTTGCTACAATCTCCTGAAAACGGGCTCCCGCCCAAAGCGGGACAAAGGAGATTAACAATGCTATTGCCTTTTGAAGGAAAGCTCCCGCGGCTCGCTGCTGACGTTTATGTGGCGGAAGGAGCGAAGATCGTCGGGGATGTCACGATCGGCGACAAGAGCTCGGTTTGGTTTAATGCCGTTCTGCGCGGAGATCTTGCACCGATTGTCATCGGAAAACATTGTAATATTCAAGACGGAGTTGTCGGCCATGTGAATACGAATCAGCCGCTTATCGTAGGCGATGGCGTTTCTGTCGGACATGCGGCAATTATACACGGCTGCACTATAGGCAAAGGTACATTGATCGGCATGGGGGCTATCGTCTTGAACGGGGCAGACATCGGTGAATATGCTTTAGTGGGAGCCGGTGCGCTCGTAACTGAAAATCAGGTCATTCCGCCCAATACTTTATGTTTGGGGTCGCCGGCAAAGGTTGTTCGGATATTAACCGAGCAAGATTTGCTGCGAATGAAAAATACGGCTGACAGCTACGTGAGCAAAGGTAAGCAATACGGGAATCCGTAATAGGAACCCTAACGCCGGATTTCGGAGGTGCAACGAATGGACAACATGAAAGTCGCCTACGAGACGATGCTGGGATTGGCGGCAGAAATGGTCCTGGACGAAGCGCTGCGCAATTACCGGACGGAGAAAATCTACAATGCGATCGATAATGCGCTTGCGCAAGGAGACGTAGAATCGTTTCGGCGCTTAACCGATGAATTAAAAGCTATTCAACGTTAGATCGGTTTAAGCTATCTATACGGTTCGTATAGCGAGACCCAACTTTAGCGGTTGGGTCTTTTACCTGCACGATTTACTCTGTGATAATGAAAAAACGTGTCGAATCTAATAAATATCTGGTATGATATACCTATTATTTAGGGAATTTGCACCATATCATAGGGGAGTGTTAGAGATGAGACTCGTGACGCGTTCGGATTTCGACGGATTGGTTACGGCAGTGCTGTTGAAAAAGCTGGAGATGATTGAAGAAATCAAGTTTGTGCATCCGAAAGACATGCAGGATGGAACGGTAGCGATAACGAACAATGATATTTTGACGAACGTTCCCTTCGTCGCAGGCTGCGGGTTATGGTTTGACCATCATGCCAGCGAGGTCAAGCGTGCGCAAGAAGAGAAGTTCGATTATAAAGGCGAAGTGCGCATAGCCGATAGCGCTGCAAGGGTTGTCTATGAATATTACGGCGGAAAAGAGAAGTTCGGCCCTTTTTTCGATAACATTATGGAAGGCGTCGACAAAGCCGATGCCGCGAAGTTTTCCGACAGCGACATCTTAAATCCCGAAGGCTGGGACTTATTATCCTTCGTCATGGATTCCAGAACGGGCTTAGGACGTTTCCGAGATTTCCGAATTAGCAACTACCAACTCATGGAGAAGCTTGTGGAATTATGTTTACATAAAAATATTGATCAAATTATGCTTGACGAAGACGTGAAAGAGCGGGTCGATCGCTATTTCGAGCTGGATGTGCCTTTCCGTGAAATGTTGGCCGCCCACACGCGCATCGAAGGCAATGTCATTGTTACGGACCTGCGCAACGTGGAGCAAATTTACCCTGGCAACCGGTTTCTTATTTATGCGCTCCACCCCGAGCAGAACGTATCACTATGGATCGTGGACGGTTTCCAGAAACAAAATTGCGCCATCGCTTGCGGTCATAGCATCGTTAATCGCACGTGCGAAGTTCCTGTTGGCTACTTAATGAGGGAGTTCGGCGGCGGCGGGCACGAAGCGGCCGGAACATGCCAGGTCTCTTACGAGAAAGCCGATGACGTTATCGCTCAACTAATCGAACGGTTTAATTAAGATAGAACGAGGGCGCCTTTTCCGGCTGATCAACGGAAAAGGCGCTTTTATTGTCCGCGCTTTTGGAGTACGATTAGGAAGAAAAGGAGTGGACAATACATATGAAATTCAGTGAGATCGACGGGGATAGTTGGCCGGAGCTGCAGCCCTATCTGGATACATGCTTGATTCCCCTGTCGGGATTAACGGGTAAAGAATCCCCGTGGGAGGCGACGGATAAGGTTGCCCGCACGGGACAATGGTTAGCCCCCATAGAGCAGGATTTCCGCGGTCGAACGGTCACGATGCCGGCAATCCATTATGATATCGGAGGCGATGGTGATGCGGAACAGCTTAATCATTTGATCGGCCAATGGAAGAAAAACGGATTCCGTTACGTCATTGTAATAAGCGGACACCTTTTGGAAGGGTCCGGGAAGCTTGACGCGGATTTAATTATCCAGCCTGCCACGGAAGAAGATCAGCCGGATTCCCAGCTCATTGGCAAGGCAGTAGCGAGCTTGTGGCGGACAACAGCGGAGTAACGAAAATGTATGTGTGCGGTAACAAACGGGAACCACGCATAAGGTTGGGGATGAAGGGTAAACAATAGGCAGACGAGCCTCACGGGGAAATGTGACAATTTGAGAACATTTTAGTTGTGCGATTCCCGCCGGGGCGGGAAACTCCGGCCCCGATTCTTGACGCTCCATAGCGCGTGGGCTATTATAGTTATGTCCTTGTGAAGAATATGTGAAGTCCGTAATGGACGCGAGATTGGTGTGGCAAAGGGGGTAGAATGAATGGACCACAATACGCAGCAAGAAACAACGCATAAACCGGTTAAGCGCAAAGAGATGTCAAGACGTCAATTTCTGTCTTACACGCTTGGCGGAGCAGGAGCCTTCATGGCCGGCGGGGCCATTTTACCGATGATCCGCTTTGCCGTCGATCCCATATTGCAAAAGAAACAAAAAGGTAACTTCGTCAAAGCGATCGAAGAGAGCAAAGTGACGAAGGAGCCTCAGCAGGTGGATTTCAAGATCCATCAAATCGACGGTTGGTACGAAAGCGATCCGAAGTTATCGGCATGGATAACGAAAGGCGATGACGGTAAAATCTTCGCATTGTCGCCTGTGTGCAAGCATCTGGGTTGCACGATAGGGTGGAGCGGAGAGGAAGCGCCAAACCTGTACCATTGTCCTTGTCACGGAGCGCGTTATAACAAAGACGGCAAAAACCTGAAGGTTGCGCCGAAGCCGCTAGACGAGTTCGAAGTCAAGATAGAGAACGGCTGGGTTTATCTTGGACCGCTAGAACCGAATAGTCGCGTATAGAAGGAGGGCGTCCCGACCCATGTTCAAAAATATGTACAACTGGATCGACGAACGTCTCGATATTACGCCGATGTGGAGAGATATCGCCGATCATGAGGTTCCTGAGCACGTTAACCCGGCGCATCACTTCTCCGCTTTTGTTTATTGCTTCGGCGGATTGACGTTCTTTATTACCGTCATACAGATCCTCTCGGGGATGTTCCTGACGATGTATTACGTCCCGGATATTATCAATGCTTATTACAGCGTTGACTATCTCCAGCATCAGGTCGCTTTCGGAGCGATTGTGCGGGGGATGCATCACTGGGGCGCGAGTCTTGTTATCGTAATGATGTTCCTACATACTCTTCGCGTTTTCTTCACGGGCTCTTACAAAGCGCCCCGCGAGATGAACTGGGTAGTCGGAATGTTGATTTTCTTCGTCATGTTGGGCCTAGGGTTTACGGGTTACCTGCTTCCTTGGGATGATAAAGCTTACTACGCTACGAAAGTCGGCCTCGAAATCGCGGGTGCCGTACCTTTCTTGGGAGAGTACATCAAGGAATTGGCGAACGGCGGAACGATCGTCGGCGCGCAGACGCTGACCAGATTTTTCGCTATCCACGTTTTCTTCCTGCCCGGTGTGCTGCTTGCATTGCTTGCCGGACACTTCTTTATGATTCGAAAACAGGGCATTTCCGGGCCGCTGTAAGAGAGGGGAGTGGCTAACGTTGGCACATAAACAAGATCCAAACGAAAAAGTCGTATTTATTGGGGATTCGCGCGTTCGCAAACGTGACTACTCGAATGTAGCACCGCCCGATTATTCCGCATATCCCGGTAAATCGGAAGCGTTCATCCCGAACTTCCTGCTTAAGGAATGGATGGTTGGCGTTGTCGTTCTGGTCGGGTTCCTGGTTCTGGTTATCGCGGAACCGGCTCCGCTCGGTTACCCAGCCAATCCGCTTAACAGCTCGTTCATTCCGATGCCGGACTGGTATTTCTTATTCTTGTATCAGATGCTGAAATATCCTTATACATCCGGTGATTACTTGGTGCTTGGGGTACTTGGTCTTTCGGGTCTTCCGTTCATCTCGCTTCTGCTCGCTCCATTCCTGGATACGGGCAAGGAGCGTCGCTTCTATCGCCGTCCGATCGCCTCTTCCCTGATGATCGTATCGTTGGTTGCCGTTACGTATCTGACTTGGGTTTCGTGGGATCACTATCAATACGAGCTGGAAGTGAATGGTGTCACGCCGGAACATATCGAGCGCAAGATCAAAGCGGAGGAAGCCGTTAAGAAAGGCTTGCCGCGTCCGATCCCGGGCAGAGAGAAAATCGCCGCGATGGTTAATGCGGATGATCCGGCTTTTGAAACGATGAAACAAGCGCAATGTATCGCTTGTCACGGCGCGGAGCTTGAAGGCGCTAACGGACCGACCCTTCGCGGCGTTGGCGACATCTTGAACAAAGATGAACTAGTCGCGACGATTACAAACGGGAAAGGCGATGGCATGCCTCCGTTTAAGGACACTTTAAGCGCCGAGAAAATCGATCAAATCGCAACTTGGCTTTCCACGCAAAAAGCGGAAGCGAAATAACTTTCCTTCCTGCACCAAACCTGACCGTAACTGGTCAGGTTTTTTGAATGAAAGGGAGGAGTTAGGTTGAGCGGGTTGAAATGGCTTCTTTCCCGAAGCGTATTGCTTCATCCAACGACTTTGCTGATGCTGTTGATTGTTTACGTTCCCGGGACGATCTACGGATACTATTGGTACAAGGATCAGCTAGAGAGCGTCTGGAGTACGAATCCGCATTGGCAAATCCCGTTCGTACCGGATAGCCCGACGGCATCGTTGTTTTTCGCGATTGCGGTCATATGGCTGTGGGCTGTGCCTCGTCGGTCGCGGCATGGATGGGTAAACGCGATTCGCGGCGTGGTGGAGGCGCTTGGCGTCGTTACGTCGGTGAAATACGGAGTTTGGGCGACGGCTATTATATTCGCGGGACAGGCTCAGGGAGACATCTTGGAATGGGAACATTGGATGCTTATCATCGGCCACTCGGCAATGGCGGTTACCGCGCTTCTCTACGCCCGGTTTTTCACGTTTGGCGGCATGGCGCTGCTTGCTGCTGCGGCATGGACTTTCCTGAATGACACGGTCGATTATCGCTATGACATTTTTCCCTATTTGCCGACGCAATTGTACGATGATTTGTTTTACGTTGGACTATTTACTTTCCTGCTAACTGCATTTAGCGTATTAGCGACTGCGCTTGCTAAATTTGCATTCGGCAGAGCAGAGCCGGACAAGTCGTTCTAAACACGGACATCCCCTCATATCCATAGGGTAGGAGGGGATGTCCGTGTTTTTGTTTATTAAGCAGGTTAGGCGGCGATATCGTCTGCGGTTAACGCTGGCGGGCATTCTAGCTTTTATGGGTCTGCTCATAGCCGTACCGGCGGCGGCTTGGGGGAGCCCCTATGGTACAAGCCGCCAGGTAACGATGAACAACGATGCTCCATCAACGGACGTCTCCTCTTCTCATGCAGCCGCTGAACGGTTCTTGTCGTCGACGGAGACGCTATATGCGGCGGTTAACCAGGGGAAGATAGAAGAGTTAAGGCGCATCTTAGTGGAGACGGAGCGTAATTTCCGTTCTTTGCCGATGAAGGATATCGCGACGGCTGACGGCATTCATGCGCTGTCGCATACTTTAACGGAGCTGAAACGAGCCGTTGCTGCGTCATCTCCCGATGAGCGGAAATGGAAATCGGGGGCCGCGGCTTTAAGGCTGGCTGCGGATGCTTTAGCCCATCCCGATAAGCCGATCTGGCACCAATATAGGAACGTATTAAACGAGGATATCGCTAGGATCGGCAAATCCATGCAGCAGGAATCTTCCGTCGCCGCTCCAGTGCCGCAATCCGCACGGCAAGCTTTGCAGCAATTATCGGAGCATTACCAATTGATTCGGACGGCCGCGCTGCTGAAGTCGGAGCCGTGGAAAGTCGAACGAAGCGACTCGGTCGTTCGTTATGTGAACCGCATTTTTAACGCGGACCCTCCGAACTTGGAATTGCTGAAAGGGTTCATACCGCCTTTGCAGGAGGCAATGGACGGGTTGTTCCCCGCTAATAAAGAAGCAACTTCCGCCATCGTTCCTCCTGTGTCTTCCCCCCCTTGGGTTTGGTCGGCGATGATGGGTTCCTTTATCGTTACGATTCTCACATGGGTAGGCTGGAAGCGATATCGAATTGACGGATATGATGGAGTGCACAAGCCATCGAAACAAGAAGAGCCTGAGGATGCGGCGCAAAGATTGCTCAACCGGTGGAAAAAATAGGGGTGAACCGTTATTCCTCGCGAAAGCCTTCTCCTAACACATCGTGCACGTCGTTTATAACGATAAAAGCCCTCCGGTCGTGAAGACGGACGAGGCTTTTTAATTTGCGAATTTCGAACCGGCTGACGACGCAATAGACGACGGTTTTATTTTCCCCTGAATAGGCTCCAATGGCAGGCATAAGCGTCACGCCTCGATCGAGCTCTCTCGTAATGTCTTTGGCGAGCTTCTCCGGACTTTGGCATACAATCGTAAACGCTTTGGCCGCATAAGCGCCTTCTTGGATAAAGTCGATGACTTTGGAGGCTATGAACACGCTAACCAAAGTGTACAGAACCTTCTCCTTCGGAATAAACAAGAGCGAGATGCCAAGGATCATCACGTCCATCGTCAGTATAATCTGACCCATGCTCCAGCCCCGCAACCGGTGCAGAATTCGCGCTATGATGTCCACGCCGCCCGTTGTCCCCCCGGCTCGAAAGACAAGGCCTAAACCCGTTCCAAGCGTAACTCCGGCATACAGAACGACGAGAATAAAATCGTGCTCGGACGTAAACGGCGTTAGCCATCCCCGATCAACAAGCACTTCCGCGATCCATAAAAATAAAGAAAGCAGCAGAGTCCCGGCGAATGTGTAGATCATCGCATGTTTGCCCAATTGGCGCCATCCTAAGAAAAATAAAGGCAAGTTGATAATAAGCGACGTAAGGGAAACAGGGAGATCCAATGCGTAGTTAAAAAGAACGGCAACTCCCGTCACTCCGCCTTCCATAAGTAGATTAGGGATGATGAAGTATTGCAGGCCGAATGCGTACAACGCCGTTCCGATGATAAGTAAGCTCCACGATCTGACGGAACTCCAAGACAAGGTAGGTTTCATAGGTTTGTTCCTCCAAAAATGCATTTGTTTTCGTATACGTCTTACGCTAACATAAGATAGACACCTTCAGGAAAGGATGCGGCCGATGGGAGAATCCCGTATCGTCGATTTAACGCTGACAGAGCGCACGCTAGCTGACATACAACGAGATGTCGATGCTTACATTTCGCAGTTTAAAGAAGGTTATTTCTCCCCGCTGGCCATGCTTGCTCGAATGACGGAGGAAGTAGGGGAATTGGCCCGGGAAGTTAACCACCAGTTCGGCGAGAAGCCGAAAAAAAGGGATGAAGCGGATAGTTCCATTGAAATGGAACTAGGCGATATTTTATTTATCGTCACTTGCTTCGCGAATTCTTTGGGTATTGATATGACCGAAGTCCACAGGAAAGTGATGGACAAATTCAATACCCGCGATGCGGACCGATGGACGAAGAAGCACACCGATAACGGTTGAATGTCATATGCTGTACTATCCCCGCTTTGAAGGGAGGATGGTCGGCATGGACGGGGAAACGTGCCTCCGGCAGGCGTATGAAGCCATCTTACAGGGTGATTTCGAATCGGCTATCTTCTGGTTTGGTCAGGCGATTGCGATCGAACCCGAGAATGCGGCTTACCACTACAAAGGCTCGATCACTTGCGCGCGAAGCGGCAAGCTTACGCTGGCCATGGCATATGCCTTGAAAGCCGTTGAGCTGAATCCGGAAGATTCGACGTATCAATTGAATCTGCGGATGATAACGGCCAGACAAAAAATTGTAGAAGCAAGAAATTTGCTTTCTCTGCCTTCTCCGGATATGGAGAAAAGTATGGCGCTTCTGAAGGAAGCCGCCCAATTCGACCCGCTGTCGGCGGAAGCCCGATTGCTGCTCGGCATCCTGTTCCGAATGAAGAAGGATTACAGGATGGCGCTGGACAATTTGCGGGATGCGCTGCAGCTTGAACCTGGGCTCGATGAAGCCAAGCGTTTGCTTCACGAGGTGCGGGCGGAAAGGCGCCGCGTTCTTAAACAACAGTATTCGCATTTCAATTCTAGAAGGAACAGGTGATAGCATGTCAGACAAAATTACCGTAGCCGTAGCTGGGGCAAGCGGTCGCATGGGTCGTGAAGTTGTCAAAATGGTGTTGGAAGATCCCGAATTGCAGCTTGCGGCTGCCATCGCTACCTCAGCTGGCCCTGTTGATGCCGGGACGCTTGTCGGGAAACCCGATACCGGCGTCATCGTTTTCTCCGATTTGGCCGAAGCGTTATCATCGAGTCGTCCTGACGTGCTAGTCGATTTTACGACTCCCCAATCCGCAATGCCTAATACGGAAACGGCCATTTCCTTCGGCGTACGTCCCATTGTCGGAACTACCGGCTTTACGCCGGAGCAAATTGCCGAATTGGACAAGCAGTGCCGGGACAAGGGGATCGGCGGACTGATCGCGCCTAACTTCTCCATCGGAGCGATTCTAATGATGAAATTTTCCGCTATGGCTGCCAAGTATTTTCCCCATGTGGAAATCATTGAATACCATGGCGACCAAAAATTAGATGCCCCGTCCGGAACGTCGATCAAGACGGCGGAATGGATATCGGAAGCCCGGCAAGAGCTGCGCCAAGGCAATCCGAAAGAAGAAGAAATTCTCGAGGGCGCAAGAGGCGGCTATTATAACGGATTCCGCATACATAGCGTTCGTTTGCCGGGTGTGTTCGCGCAGCAGGAAGTCGTATTCGGCGCGTTCGGACAAACCCTCAAAATCCGTCACGATTCCTATGATCGCGCAGGATATATGCCGGGCGTCAACACGGCAATCAAAAGAATTATGTCCGTTACCGGCATGGTTTACGGATTCGAACACTTTCTAGAATAGCCGAAGAGGAGATTCACGTCTATGATAGACATCGCACTTATCGCTCATGACCGAAAAAAAGAAGAGATGGTTAATTTCGCTATCGCTTATGAGCATGTATTGAAGCATCATCGCCTTTACGCTACGGGAACGACGGGCACCCGCATCATGGAAAATACATCTTTGTCCGTGCATCGATTTATGTCCGGGCCGCTCGGCGGCGATCAGCAAATCGGTGCGAGAGTCGCGGAAAATACGATGGATCTCATTTTATTTTTCCGGGATCCCTTAATGGCGCAGCCGCATGAACCGGACATTATCGCGTTGCTCCGGCTGTGCGACGTTCAAGGCATTCCGCTCGCGACGAACGTCGCAACGGGGGAACTGCTCATTAAAGCGTTGGAGCGCGGCGATTTCGCATGGCGCGAACTCGTACATAAATATAAGCCGGGGTTAGAAGAATGAGTCTTAATTCGTATAAACAGCTGGACATGCTCGTATTTGCCGCACATCCGGATGACGCGGAGATTGGCATGGGCGGGACGATCGCTAAACATATTAGAGACGGATTATCGGTCGGCATTATCGATTTGACTTACGCCGAAATGTCTTCGAACGGTAACGTAGAAATCCGTCAGAAGGAAGCGGCAGCAGCAAGCGCGGCGCTTGGCTTGACCGTGCGCGAAAATTTGGGTTTGCCCGATCGCCGGCTCGCCGCGATTGCCCAGCAAACCGATCTTATGGTGGACGCCATTCGCCGTTATCGTCCTCGGCTGGTATTCGCACCCTATGTCGTAGATCGTCATCCCGATCATATTGCTTGCAGCAAAATGGCGGAAGAAGCGGTGTTTAACGCGAAGTTGAGAAGGTATATGCCCGAATTGCCCGCTTGGACGGTAGAGCAGTTGTATTTTTATTTCATCAATGACGCGCACCCGCCGCAACTCCTAATCGATGTAAGCGACGTCCACGATATTAAGATGACAGCCCTGAAAGCGTACAAGTCGCAGTTTCTGCCGGACGGCAATCAAGCCGATTGGGTGGAAACGCCGCTGACGGGGGCTTATCTGGATCTGATCATAGCTAGAGACCGCTTGCTCGGACAAGCCAAAAAAATCGAATTCGCCGAAGGATTTATTTCCAAAGGACCGATTGCGCTAAATCGATTCTATTGACGAATATTGAGGGAATACAATAGATAATGACAATCGATATGCGGTGCTAGGCACGCAATATCGGTTCGTATCGTGGAATGGAGGAGTCGACATGAATCGACCGCTCAGAATCGGGATTACTTGTTACCCATCGCTTGGAGGCTCCGGCGTCGTTGCGACTGAACTTGGCAAGCTGCTGGCGGAGAAGGGGCACGAAATTCATTTTATTACTCATAGCATGCCGTTTCGCCTAGGCAAGTTTCACCGCAACATTTTCTACCACGAAGTAGAGGTTTCGGATTATTACGTGTTTCGATATCCTCCGTACGATTTATCTTTAGCCAGCAAAATGAACCAAGTCGCAAGGCTGCAGAAACTGGACCTGCTGCACGTCCATTATGCGGTACCTCATGCGATTTGTGCGATTTTGGCCAAACAGATGGCCGGGGATGACTTGAAGGTCGTCACGACGCTGCATGGGACGGATATTACCGTGCTTGCGCAGGATGAGACGCTTAAGGACATTATTCGGCTCGGCATTCGCAAGAGCGATGCCGTCACCGCGGTTAGCCGCGATCTAATCAAGGAAACGCGTGAGCTCTTAGACATTCAAGAGCCCATTGATTTAACTTATAATTTCGTGGACAAGCGGATTTATTATCCTCGTGAATGCACCGACCTTCGCCGGGATTATGCCGAACCGCACGAGAAAGTATTAATGCATATTTCCAACTTCAGGCCAGTGAAACGGACGGTCGACGTAATCGACATTTTCGCCAAGGTCAACGCCAAAATCCCGACCAAACTCGTGCTTGTGGGAGAAGGGCCGGATTTGCCGAAAATACAGACGAAAATCAATGCCATGGGTTTATCGCACCGCGTCCACTTTCTGGGGAAACAAGACGACGTGGCTCAAGTTATATCTATAGCGGATTTAATGCTGCTTCCATCGGAGAAAGAAAGTTTCGGATTGGTCGCTTTGGAGGCGATGGCGTGCGGAGTGCCGACGATCGGCTCAGTCGCCGGCGGTATCCCGGAACTCGTTCAGCATGGAACGACCGGGTACCTGTCACCAATAGGGGATACGGACGATATGGCGGAAAATGCCTTGAAATTATTAACGAATGTTAAATTATACGCCGATTTCCGCGAAGCTTGCTTGCAGCGTGCTCATCATGTGTTCTGCAACGAGCTAATTACGGCGCAATATGAGGAAATTTACTATCGCGTGTTGGGGATGCCGCTCAAGATTCCCGTTCCGGCTTGTAACGTATAGGCTCACGACGGGAGTACGACTGGAGGGGATTGGCGTCTTATGGATGAGCAGGACGAGATTCTGTGGGCGGAAGGGTTGGAAGTCATACGCAAACTTGTGCTAAGCGGACATCAGGCTTATTTGGTCGGGGGATGCGTGAGGGACAAGTTCATGGGGCGGAGACTTAACGATATTGATATCGCCACATCGGCTAAACCCGATGAAGTTGTGGATTTGTTCGCAAGGACTGTGCCGACCGGAGTGAAGCATGGAACGGTGACGGTATTGGAAAACGGTCGATCGTTCGAGGTGACAACGTTCCGGCAAGAGTTTGGTTATTCGGACTCGCGGCGGCCGGATGAGGTCGCGTTCGTGCTTGACGTGCGGGAAGATTTAGCAAGGCGGGACTTTACGATGAACGCGATGGCTGTCGGTCTTGACGGCGAAGTCGTCGATCCGTTCGGGGGCAGGGAGGACATGCAAGCAGGAGTCGTCCGCTGCGTTGGAGAGGCGTTCGAACGTTTCAGTGAAGACGCCTTGAGAATGCTTCGGGCGATTCGGTTTGCCGCGGAATTCGATTTCACGCTGCTGCCGGAAGTAAAACAAGCTATCATCAAGCATCGCTCCAAGCTCCGGCAAGTCGCTATCGAACGCGTCAGCGTCGAGTGGGACAAGATGATGGCGGGCAGCGGACCGGAGCAAGCCTGTCACTATCTGCTTAAGAGCGGATTGCTTACGAACTTAAAAGAACCGTTGCCCGCTGGTTTTCAGACCGTCGCCGAGCAATATCGCTTTAATGAGCTTCCTTGGGAATGGGATATTACTTTTTCCGGTATAGGTTCGTTAGAGAACGATTTGCTGTATCTTCCCTTGATTGCAGATCCCGATTTGCGCTGGGCCGCTTTATTTGCCGGTATGGGACTTAGCGAAAAGGACAGCATGGAAATATGCGGTATATTCCGCATAAGCGGTAGACGTACGACGCGAATAGCTGGTGTCGTAGGCATGAGCGAACAGTTGACTGCATTCGAAGAGCATTCGTTAGAGTATAAAGAACAATGGATTCGGCTCGTGCTGGCTTACGGGCGGACGATAGCTGAAGATTGGCTGGAGCTGAACGAATCTTGCAAAGCGACGCGGTTAGAAGAAAGCAGCTGGCTTGAAGAGATGCCGGCTGCTTCTATATCGGAGCTTGACGTACGCGGGGACGAGCTCAGTCGTTTGCTTGACAAATCTCCGGGACCCTGGATTGCGGAGCTGCTTGAGCGATTGCTGGAAGAGGTAGCGTTAGGATGTCTTCCCAACGATAAGGGATCGCTTCTAGCAACTGCGAAATCAACAATTGGAAATAGGGAATCGTAGCTCTGGTCCTTATCGAAAGGGGAATAACGATGAGCAAGGATTCATTGCTGAGTCTATTGGAAGCAGAGGCCGGGGAGTACGTATCGGGCGAAGAAATCAGCCGCAAGCTTAACGTAAGCCGCACTGCCGTCTGGAAGCAGGTACGCAAGCTGGAGTCAAACGGCTATACGATCGAGGCTGTTCCGCGCCTTGGTTACCGCTTGACGGGTAAACCTTCGCGGTTATCTGTGCATGAACTGCTTCCCAAAATAAATACGCGGAATTTCGGACGCAATCTGCGATTGCTTGATGTGGTAGCTTCCACGCAAGACGAGTTGCGCCGCCTTGCCGAAGAGGGCGCTTCCGAAGGCACTCTCGTCATCGCCGAACAACAGACGAGCGGACGCGGACGAATGGGCCGCTCGTGGGTATCGCCGGCAGGTAAGGGCGTATGGATGAGCCTTCTGCTTCGTCCGCCCGTACCTTTGCCGCTAACGCCGCAATTGACATTGCTTGCGGCGGTCGCCTTGAGCCGCGCGATTTCCCGCGTCGTTCCGGTAACAATCGGGATTAAATGGCCGAATGATTTGCTCGTGAACGGCAAAAAAATCAGCGGCATTTTACTGGAGTCGGCAGCGGAAGACGAAAGATTGCGTTATGTCGTCGTCGGAATGGGAATATCGGTTAATTTGGATGCCGAGGATTACCCCGAAGAGCTGCTGCCCAAAGCCGTATCGTTGAAAATGGCTTCAGGAGAAGCCGTTAACCGAAGCGATCTTATCGCGATCATTCTCGAGGAATTCGAGCGGTTGTACGGGTTGTACCTAGAGCAGGGGTTTGCGCCTATCCGATCTTTGTGGGAAGCGCATGCTGTCACATTGAATAATCAGACGACGTTAAATACACCGCAAGGTCCCGTTCATGGAGTGCCGCGCGGCTTGGATGACATGGGCGGCCTGAAGGTGGAGCTTGCCGACGGAAGTTACCGCACGGTTTATTCGGGAGAAGTCGGTTCATAGACGTCGAACACGAAATCTGTTATAATTGCCGCACAAGGTGGTATCGCTGTCGCAGTGAACCGCACTTGTGAAGCAAGATGGATTAAGTAGATTGAATGAATGAAGCAACAATTATCCAATACCGTCAATGATTCGCGGCGGATTCTGCTCTGAGCCGAAAGGACCGAGACAGAAGGACGTGAAGGACGTTCTATGTTGAATGGCGACCTTTTTTGCTCATGGGCAAAATGGGTTTTTTTGTTGTTATATCCTGTAATCATTAGGAGGATATCCCATGAAACAAGCTTTGACCCTTCCGCGTCTTAAAGCAATGAAGAGCCAGAATAAACCGATCGCTATGCTGACAGCTTATGACTATCCTTCGGCGATGCTGTCGGAAGAAGCGGGCGTGGACATTATCCTTGTCGGCGATTCTCTAGGTAACGTAGTGCTCGGTTACGATACGACGGTTCCGGTCACGTTGGACGATATGGTCTATCATACCCGCGCGGTCGTACGAGGAGCCCCGGGAACGATGGTCGTGACGGATATGCCTTTCGCGACTTATCGGTTAGGACCGGAAGCGACCCTGCGCAACGCGGCCAGAATCATGCAGGAAGGCGGCGCTCATGCCGTGAAGCTCGAAGGCGGCGCAGAGTTGACTGATGAGATTCGTTTGTTGACGTCAGCAGGTATTCCCGTACTTGGACATATCGGCCTTACACCGCAATCCGTTCATCAGATCGGCGGATACAGGGTACAAGGGAAAAGCAACGAGGAGGCCGAGAAGCTTCTGCAAGACGCGAAAGCATTGGAGCAAGCCGGAGCATTCGGCGTGGTGCTGGAGCTCGTTACGGAGGAGCTGGCGGCGGCTGTGACGCATTCGATTGGAATACCGACGATCGGTATTGGAGCAGGACGCGGATGCGATGGGCAAGTTCTTGTTTATCATGATTTGCTTCGTTACGGATCCGGCATTCGGGACAAAAAAATGGTGAAAAGCTACGCGAATATCGGCGATACGATTCGCAGCGCCATTACGGAGTACGTGGACGAAGTGAAAACAAAAGCTTTTCCGGAGGAGAAGCATTCTTTTCCATTAGATCAATCTTCCGTTCAAAGCCTTTCATCCAAGCTGTACGGAGGCGAAGGGAAATGACGCCGAAAATTATTCGCACGATTGCCGAATTGCGGCAAGAGATCGCAGCCTATAGACGACGGAATCCGGAGCATTCAACGGTCGGTTTCGTCCCGACGATGGGGTATTTACATGAAGGCCATGCAAGCTTGCTGCGCAAGTCCGCATCCGATAACGGGTTGACCGTCCTTAGCATCTTCGTCAACCCTTTGCAATTCGGGCCTAACGAAGATTTGGATAAATATCCAAGGGACGAAGAGAGGGATATTCGGGTTGCCGCGGCTTCCGGCACGCAAATCGTATTTATTCCGGATGTTAACGAAATGTATCCCCAGAAAACCTTAACAGGGGTAACGGTTGCGGAAATCACGGATCGATTATGCGGATCGAGCCGCCCCGGACATTTCGACGGCGTCGCAACGGTTGTGACGAAGCTGTTCAACATCGTACAGCCGGATCGCGCCTACTTCGGCATGAAGGATGCCCAACAGATCGCCGTAATTACGCGAATGACGCAAGACCTTAACATACCGGTTGAAATCGTTCCTTGCCCGATCCAGCGCGAGGCGGACGGATTGGCACTCAGCTCGCGCAATGTATACTTAAAGCCGGCGGAGCGAGATCAAGCCCTTATTTTATCAAAGTCGCTCCCGAAAGTACCGGAATGGCTTCATGAAGGTCTGAACGCTGCTCAACTAATTAACCGCTTGAAGGAAGAAATTCGCAAAGAACCGCTGGCGGTTATCGATTACGTAGATATTTTATCGTATCCAGATTTAAGTACGCCTGATGGACAAAAGCCTCTTATAGAAACGGATTGTACTTTATTAATCGCATTAGCGGTAAAATTCGGTAAAACGCGGCTTATCGATAATACGATCCTTAATCCTTTGAAGGTTGGTGATGGACTATGTTTCGCCAAATGATGAAATCCAAAATACATCGCGCGACGGTAACGGAAGCAAACTTGAACTATGTAGGCAGCGTAACGATTGACCAAGATTTGCTGGAACTGGTCGACATATTGCCTGATGAAAAAGTTCAAATCGTGAACAATAACAATGGCGCTCGTTTCGAGACGTACGCAATCCCCGGGCCAAGGGGCTCGGGTGTCATTTGCTTGAACGGTGCGGCCGCAAGGCTCGTGCAGCCGGGGGATCAAGTCATCATTATTAATTATGGATTTATGACCGATGAAGAAGCGCGCAACCATCATCCAAGGGTGGCGATCATGGACGAACATAATCGGGTTGTCAAATTGTTGGCGGAAGAGCCTCATTCGACCGTTTTGTAACGCGTATGAAACACCTCCTTGGAACGCAGAATGAGCAGTACAGTTTTACTTGCGACAAGGGGGGACGAACATGATTCGGCAATGGTTCGCGACAATGAACGACGTGCTCGACGATCTTATATTGCGTTATCCGCAAGCAGCCAGCGAAGAAAAAAAAGTTCTGCAGCAACAATGGGATATGCTCAAAACGGTAAGTGATGATATTATTGAATCATGGCTTCAGTTTGAAGACAAAATGGGTTTGTTCCGGGAACTCCAGCAACAAACGGCGCAAGTAACCGAACAACAGAAGCAACTGGATTGTTATGTCAAAGGGCAAGGATATTTCAAGCTTCAAATGTTCAAGCATTCTTCGGAGCAATTCGAGGAAGCGATCGCCGTATATCCGGATTTTATTGGCGCAAGAATGTTTCTTGCCATGTCACGCATGCATATGAAACAATGGAATGAAGCCCAACGGCATTTTCAATTCATTACCGCAATAACGGATGAAGCTCGAATGCAGGCTATCGCTTATAATGCACTTGGCTGCATCTCGGCAGTCTATGCGCATCTTGAGCAGGCACAAAGTTATTTCCATAAGGCATTAGAGTCGGATCCTGCTTTCGGCGATGCCAAGGCCAACTTAGAATCCATCCGACAGGGTAATGGACAGCTGCAGCTTCAATTCGGAAGCGCGGAATTGCAAACCATGGTTCACGTTTAATAACAATCGCCGTTATCTATAGTTCTGCTTGCCGGAAGGAAAGGAAGTCCGCAATGAAATTTGCCGTGCTCGATTTCGAAACAACGGGCATGTCGTCCGATAGAGATGAAATCATACAAACGGGACTCGCGCTAATCGATGAGGCGGGTACCGTTTGTTCCTCGTATGCCAGTTTTGTCCGTCCGAACGCAACGGTACCTTCTGAAATTACCCGATTGACCGGGATTACGGATGAGGATGTCAGATCCGCTCCGGAGCTTGACGAAATGTTAAGCGACATCGTCCCCTTGCTCCAAGACGTTATATTGGTCGGGCACAACGTGGATTTCGATGCGCATTTCTTGCAAACCGCCCTCGACAGGAGCGGTTATTTGCCGTTTACGGGAAGAATGCTGGATACGGTGGAACTTACGCGTTTGCTTTTTCCTACGCAGCCGTCCTATTCGCTGTCTTCGCTCACGCAAACGCTCGGAATCGAGCATGACCGGCCCCATCAAGCGGATAGCGACGCGTTGGCGACCGCCGACCTGTTCTTGTTATGCCTGAACAAGCTGCGCACGCTGCCCCTATTCACGCTGCAACGCTTAAACGTCATGTTCGATCCGGACCGTCACGACTTAGGATGGCTCATCGCCGATATCGCAGCTTGGCGGGAAACGCAACCCCCGATGATGGAAGAGGGAATTCATCACTTCCGTCAATTCGCCATGAACGTCGGCGATTGGGGGGACGAAACCGCTTCGATCCGGAACGGCGAGGCATCGGAAGCATCGGAAATATTAAAGGACGTATCGTTCGAACAATATATGGAAACGGTGCAGGATAACCTGAAGCAGCTTTTCCCTACGTACGAATCTAGGGAAGGCCAGGACATCATGTTCCAGGAAGTATTCGGTGCGCTCCAAGAAGATTCCCATCTTCTGGTGGAAGCGGGAACAGGAACGGGAAAATCGCTTGGTTATTTGCTGCCTTCTTTATATTATGGGCTAAAAGAAGACAAAAAAATCGTCGTTACCACCCACACGATACAGCTTCAGGAACAGCTGCGGGAGAGGGATTTGCCTTTGCTGCACAAAGTTCTTCCGATGCCTTTTCGCGCGGCGGTGTTCAAGGGCCGCAGCAACTACTTGTGCTTGAGGAAGTTCGAGAATAGGCAGCAAATGCCCGAGCACGCGATAAGCCGCGAAGACGCGGTGACCCGCGGAGGAATGACGGTATGGCTTGGGGAAACCGAACGGGGAGAATCGGAAGAACTGAATATCGGGGGTCGTAATAAGGAAGAGTGGGATGCGGTTTCTAGCGATGCGGCTTCCTGCTTAAATCGGGCATGCCCTTGGTTCCGCAGATGTTTCTATCACCGTGCTAGACAAGAAGCAGGTAAGGCCGATCTTGTCATTACGAATCATGCTTTGGTGTTTACAGACATGCGCGCGGACCATCGGTTATTACCGGCTTACGATCGTCTGATCGTGGATGAAGCGCATCATCTTGAAGAAGTGGCTAGTCAGCATCTCGGACAAAAGACGGGACATTCCTCATTAACGATACCTCTCCTGCGCGTATGGAAAGATGCGAGGACGGGACTGTTGCCGCAGCTCATTAGCTCGGTTTCTTCGATGGGTACAGGGGAATCTGCGGTTTGGGCCGAAAAGCTGGAAGTGCTTCTTCCCAAAATCCACGAAATTCGCGATGCCTGGGAACGATGGATGGAAGCCCTGTTTAATTTGCTTGCCTCGCAAGCTTCGACCGATGAGACGGGGAATTTTACTTTGCGGATTAAACCCTCCGAGCTGCCAACGCAATGGGATAGCTTATCCGTTGACGGAAACAACGTGATCCAACTTTTATCCGATTTCATACGGCCCTTGGAGAAGTTGACGGTCGACATCCGAGAAGAAGCCGATGAATTGAGCATGCAAGGAATGCTAACGGATCTTAGCGGAGTTCTGAAAGATTTGGCTTCCGTTCGCGCGGATACGCAATCGTTCGTTACCCTTGGCAAACCGGAATTTGTCTATTGGGTCGAAGGACACTCGCAGTACCGCGGGAGATCCGTTTATGTTTACGGCGTTCCCGCTGATGTGAGCGGCTTGCTTAAGGAAGGCGTGTTTGATCGAAAAGCGAGCGTAATCATGACTTCGGCGACTCTAACGATCGATAAATCTTTCCGTTACGTGACCGATCAGCTTGGTTTAGACTCTGCAGAGAAGGATGGACGGTTGAAAACGGCGCTGCTGCCATCGCCCTTCCGGTATCGCGAGCAAGCTTTAGTGCTCATCCCTAGGGATTTTCCCGCGATCAAGGGCAAGGATGGCGAGGCTGGTTTCCTGAATGCGCTCATTCATTCGCTGCAGGAAGTTGCGCAAACGGTCGGCGGTCGAATGCTCGTCCTGTTCACCTCCCATCGCATGCTCAAAACCGTCTACGAACCGCTTAAAGAGCGATTGCAGTCGTCCGATATTCAAGTGTTAGGGCAAGGAATCGACGGCGGCAGCCGCAGTCGCTTAACCCAGCAGTTCATTAAGCAGCCAGCTTCCGTATTGCTCGGGACAAGCAGTTTCTGGGAAGGGATCGATTTGCCCGGAGACGTGCTTACCTGTCTGGCTATCGTCCGCCTGCCCTTCCAACCGCCGAATCATCCCGTCGCGGAAGCCAAGTCGGAGAAGCTTCAAGCCGAGAACAAAAGTCCGTTCATGAAGCTTTCGCTTCCTCAAGCGGTTATTAAGTTTAAGCAAGGATTCGGCCGACTCGTACGGACGGCGACGGATAAAGGAATCGTCATCCTCTATGACACAAGAGTCATCGACACGAACTATGGCAAATATTTCTTATATTCGTTGCCCGGTCCGAAGATGGAGCATTTGCCGACGGCGGCCATGGCTGCCCGCGTGAGCTCCTGGTTAAACCCGGTCATCGCCGGCGAAGAGGGAGAGACGTTATGAAGCCACTGAAAATATCCGAAGCGGTCGTCAGAAGGCTGCCGATCTACCTGCGTTTTCTTAACGAATTAAGCTTGAGCAACATATTGACGGTATCCTCCCAGGACCTCGGCGAGAAGCTGGACCTGAATCCGGCGCAAATTCGTAAAGACTTAGCTTATTTCGGCGAGTTCGGACGGAAAGGCGTCGGCTATAACGTAGACTATCTCATTGAGAAAATTCGGCAAATTCTGAAGCTGGATAAGATGATGAATGTAGCCCTGGTAGGAACGGGAAATTTGGGCCGCGCTTTATGCAATTACAACATGTACATTAAAGATAATATGAAAATCGTCGCGGTATTCGATGCGGACCAGAGCAAGAAGGGGACGCTTATCAATCACCTGACGGTACGCCCTATGCAGGAATTATCGGCATCGGTACGGGAATTAGGCATAACGGTCGGTATTATTACGGTACCGGCTCCGGAAGCCCAGAACGTTGCCGATCAATTCGTAGCTGCGGGTATTCGCGGGATATTGAATTTCGCGCCTGTCGTGCTTAAGGCTACGCCCGGGGTGCGCATTCACCATGCGGATTTCACCGCTGAGCTTCTCAGCTTGGCCTATTACATGGACAACATTAAAGGATCGAAGGATGGAGACGGGGACCTATGACGCGCTTGCTTATTAAGAACGGAACTTTCGTTACGATGGATGAACGGCTTGCTCAATATCAAGGCTGGATGGCGATCGAAGGCAGCCTTATTGCAGCTTTAGGCGAAGGGAACGCACCGGAACAAGAAGTTGCTCTCGCTACTGAAACTATGGATGGCACCGGCCTGCTGTTCATGCCTGGGCTTACGAATACGCACGGCCACGCGGCTATGTCGCTGCTCCGTGGACTGGCGGATGATCTGGCTTTGCAAGATTGGCTGCAAAACCATATGTGGCCTACGGAAGCTAAATTCACCGGCGACGATGTGTATTGGGGTTCTTCCTTGGCTGCAGCGGAGATGATCAAGAGCGGTACGACGACGTTCGTAGATATGTACGATCATATGGACCGGGTTGCCGAAGTCGTGGAAAAGTCCGGATTGCGCGCGAGCTTGACGAGAGGGGTTATCGGATTATGTCCGGAGGACGTGCAGAAGGCCAAGCTAGCCGATGCGATCCAATTCGCCAAAGATTGGCATGGGGGTGCAGACGGTCGCATTAGCGTCATGATTTCTCCTCATGCTCCTTATACTTGCCCGCCGGATTTTATCGTTAAATTCGTGGAAGCCGCTCATGAGCTTGACTTGCCTATGCATACCCATATGTCCGAAACGTTAGCGGAAGTGGAGCAGAACGTTAGGGATTATGGGTGTCGTCCCGTTGAGCATCTCGATCGTCTGGGGATGTTCAGCCGTCCTACATTATTGGCGCATGCCGTTCATTTAACGGACGAGGAAGTTGCCCTGCTCGGTGAACGGAAAGTCGCCGTATCGCATAACCCGGTAAGCAACCTGAAGCTTGCGAGCGGCGTGGCTAGAGTTCCTGACTTGCTCAAAGCCGGAGTTACGGTGTCCTTAGGTACGGATAGCGCGGCAAGCAACAACAATTTGGACTTGTTCCAGGAAATAGCGATGGCAGCTTTGATTCATAAAGGCGTTTCCGGCGATCCGACGGTCATACCGGCAGCCGAGGCGCTGCGGATGGGCACTGTCTATGGAGCCCGTTCAATCGGCCTGGACGGAATAACGGGTCAATTAAAAGCCGGGATGAAAGCGGATTTCATCGCTCTATCGATCCATAAGCCTCATTTTGTCCCGCGGACGGACTATATTTCGCATTTGGCCTATGCCGCAAGAGGCTCCGACGTCGTTCACGTTTGGGTGGATGGCAAGCAATTGCTGAGGAACGGCCAACTGCTCACGCTTGACGAAGAGAAGATTTTAGCGGAAGCGGAACGCAGTTTCCGGAGGTTGCGCGGATGAATCTGAGCCGCAGTGAAGGAAAACGGAAGCTACCGTCCCTTTCGCTCGTCAGATGGCTTGTTGTCTTGATCGGATTTATCGTATTCGTCATCGTTTCCTTTGTCTTATATGTCCGTTCGGCGGATTCCGACTATCGCAATGGAGAGACTAAGGCAACGCGAATCGCTCTCGACAGCGGCGGTTTAGCGAAGGTTACCGATGCGGTCATCCATACATGGGATGAGACGGTGTGGGTTGTAACCGGCACGGATTCCGAAGGCCAAGCCTGGATGATCTGGGAACGCAAAACAGAGCTCGTCAAACGAAAAGTAAGCGAAAATATGTCCGAGAAACAAATAACCGCGAAATTCGCTCTGGAGCATGGGGGGGCGGCACCGATCAGAACGATCCCCGGATGGTTTGAAAATCAGCCCGTATGGGAAATCCGCTATTGGAACGAGAAGGATCACCTGCATCAATCGATCGATTTCTACTCTTTCCAAGATGGAACGAAACTAAGAACCTTTGTGTTGTCCAGTAAATAACATAACCATAAAAAACGCCGCTTAGGCGTTTTTTTGTTATTTTACCAACGATCATCTAACGAATCGTCTATCAATTCCTGATATACTGATAGATGTACCGAGTTGAATGGTTCATTCCTACACACACAAATTATTCATATATAAGGGGGCATTGCGGCATGAAATTGAAATTACTTCCGATAATGATAACGGCGGCATTGTCAGCCGCGATTTTGTTCGGCGGATGGTTCGCATATCGCCATTACGGCGTTGAACAACCTTTAGACCGAGTGGCAAACTCCATAGCGGGCGTTGAATCCGCGAAGGTTGAGACGTCATCCGGACACGTTAAAATAAGCGTTAAGCTTGCGCCTGATGCAAATCTGGGAGAAATATATCGCTTGATTAAACGCGATGGCTCGGGCCAGATCGGCGGCAATCAGCTGGAATTGGCGGCTACCGCGAAAGATAGCGCGCGGTTGGAGAAAGCGTGGAGCTATGCTTTGTTCGATGTGGCCGAAGCGATGGAAAACCGTAAATATTCCGGGATCAGAGATGCGATGGGCAAACTGTCGGAGCAATTTCCCGGCGTTACGGTAACAACGGATATGGACGAGAACAACGTATATATTTCAATGCGGGATGGCGATGCGGCTAAATATGTCGTTCTTCCTCGCCAGCCTGCAACGTTAGGGGCGTGGCCTAATGCGTAAAATAAGTTCATTCGGTAAAGAAATAGCGATTGGCGCGGCCATCGTATTGTTTATATTTTTGTTGTACGTCGGTTTTCCGCCGGCATTCATGGTTATGGGGTTATTGATGTTCGGCGCGCTGTTCCTATTCGCACGTCAAAGAGGGGGACTTGCGATGGGCACGGCCGGAAAAAAGGCGGCTGCAAGGAAGCCAGCGTATTTAACCTTCGAGGATATCGGCGGACAGGATCAACCGAAACGCGAATTAACGGAAGCATTGGATTTTCTCGTGCACCGCGATAAAATTTTGAAGCTGGGAATTCGTCCGCTTAAGGGCATCCTACTTACAGGCCCTCCGGGGACCGGTAAAACTTTGCTTGCCAAAGCGGCGGCCCATCATACGCATTCCGCTTTCATCGCGGCTTCAGGCAGCGAGTTCGTAGAAATGTATGTCGGTGTCGGTGCTGGCAGAATCCGCGACCTGTTCAAGGAAGCTCGCCAGCAGGCAGTAAAGCTTAAACGGGATAGCGCGATCGTGTTCATCGATGAAATCGACGGGATTGGCGGCAAGAGAGACGGCGGACAGCATAGGGAATATGATCAAACGCTCAACCAGCTGTTGACGGAAATGGACGGCGTGCAAGGGGACGAGAGCGTTCGGGTGCTCCTGATCGCCGCGACCAACCGTAAAGAGTTGCTTGACCCTGCGTTGCTTCGTCCGGGTCGGTTCGACAGGCAAATTCAGGTCGATCTTCCGGATAAATCGGGAAGAGAGCATATCCTTAGGCTGCATGCGCGAAATAAACCGATCGATGAAGGGGTATCTCTTGGCAAGGTAGCGGAGGAAACCTTCGGATTTTCCGGTGCGCAATTGGAAAGCGTCATGAACGAAGCGGCGATCTATGCGATGCGCGAACAATCGGAGAAAGTGCAAACCGCTCATCTGACGCAGGCTATCGATAAGGTGATGATGGGAGAGCGAATGGATCGAGAAACGACTCGCGAAGAACGCGAGAGAGTGGCCATCCATGAGCTCGGTCACGCCATCGTCGCAGAGCATGTGCGTCCCGGGAGCGTGGCGCAAGTATCTTTGACACCGCGCGGTCAGGCGCTTGGGTACGTCCGCCATCATCCGCAGCAAGATCGTTATTTGTACACTCAGACGGTGCTTGAGGAGCAAATTATGATCGCGCTTGGCGGTGCCGTTGCGGAGGAGTTAAACTATGGTGGGCGAAGCACTGGCTCACGCGGGGATTTTGAACAAGCGACGAGTATTGTGAGAACCTTAATCGAATCCGGGATGTCCGATCTTGGAATCATTCATCCGCAAGCGTTGACCCAAGAGCAATGGTCGCGGGAAAACGAGAAAATTCTGAATGAGCTGACCGGTAAGACGCGTGAACTGCTGGGCAGCAAATTGGAAACCTTCCGTGGACTTTTGGATATATTGGTGAGTGAAGAAACGTTGTCGGGCAAGCAATTACGCGAAATATTGCTTAAGCAGGCGGCGTGATCTACAAGGGAATCTTAACGATTAGCCGCATTTCCACGACCGATAGGTTAGGGAAGTGTGGCTATTTTTGTCGTTTCATGATTATTGCCTTTACATAACCCCTCCGGGGGGATATGATTAAGAAAATCAAAAATAACCCCCCTGGGGGGTTGTATGATATTCGAAAAGTACAAAAACGAGGTGGAGAACGATGAGCGATCAGCATTCTCATGATCATAATCACAAGCATAGAAAACAAATTGTTAATCGATTGGCCCGAATTGAAGGACATCTACGATCGGTGAAAGAAATGACAGCCAAAGGACGAGATTGTTCCGAAGTATTATTACAAATCGCCGCCGTGCAAAAAGCGCTGGATAACGCAGCCAAGCTGCTTCTTAAAGACCACCTGGAAAGTTGCGTCGTAGACGCCGTACACCACGGAAATCAGGATCAGGTTATCGCGGATCTTAATAAAGCTCTGGACAATTATATTCGTTGAGGAAGTGGACATCCTGTCTTTACTGACTGAAGGGAAAACCACCGATAAACAAAAAATAAAAATCATTCTTGCATTAGCCGTACCGGCCATGATCGAAAATATTTTGCAGACAGTTGTCGGTTTCGTGGATACTTTGTTTGTTTCTAAGCTCGGTCTTGCGGAGGTTACCGCCGTCGGCGTCACAAATGCGATTATAGCGATTTATCTTGCTATTTTTATGGCTATGGGCACCGGAACATCGGCCTTGATTGCTATAAGCGTCGGAGCCGGCGATTTGGATAAGGCGAAGGCTATTGCCAAACTATCGACCTGGATTTCGGGTACATTAGGAATTTTATTCGGAGTCGTTACCTTTTTCTTTGCCGAGCCGTTGTTGCGGCTGATGGGAGCAGAACCAAAGGTGTTGGCCGATGGGGTCGTTTATTTTCGCATTGTTGCGGTTCCTTCCATATTCATTTCCTTAATGATGGTCTTCGGCAGCATACTTCGGGCGGCGGGAGATACGAAAACGCCGATGAAAGTAGGCATGTGGATTAATGTCATTCACATTGCATTGGACTATATACTTATTTTCGGATTGTCTGTTTCTCCTGGCTTTGGCATCGCCGGAGCAGCATGGGCTACCGTCATTGCGAGAGCGATCGGAACGATTGCTCTTTACGTTTGCATTCGAAGGTCGAAGCTCTCGTTTTCATTCCGAAAGAGAGGAGCGGTCGGGGTTTCGCTCCCTTTGTTGCAGCTTTCGATCCCAGCCGCAATAGAAAGATTAATCATGCGATTTGGTCAAGTGTTATACTTTGGCTTGATCGTTCGACTTGGCACCGATGTTTATGCCGCTCATACGATTGCTGGCAACATTGAGATATTTTCCTACATGCCGGGTTATGGATTGGCTATCGCCGCAACGGCTTTAGTCGGGCAATATTTAGGGGCGAATCGACGGGAAGACGCATACCGCTTTGGAATGCTGACAACGGGAATTGCAGTTGCTTTTATGTCGTTCGTAGGGATTTTGTTATTTGTATTTTCACCATTCGCAGCTGCTTGGTTTACCGATCGGAATGAGGTCATCGAGATGGTGACGACCGCATTGCGAATTGATGCATTCGCCATGCCTTTTCTGGCTATCGGATTAGTTCTGGCCGGGGCTTTGCAAGGTGCGGGAGATACGAAAAGTCCGATGTACAGTACTGCCGTAGGCATGTGGTTGATTCGGGTTGTCGGCGTATACGTTCTGTCCGTTGCTTTAGGCATGGGAATTGCCGGCGTCTGGTTATCGATTGCCATTGATGTTGCCGTTCGCGCCGGTTTTCTATTTTTGAGATTTTCGAAGAGGTTAAGACCGGATAAGCAAGTTAGCTAGTGATAGGCTTAGTCTGCGTAAGCACTCCCTACTGTTTGTTCATATGTGTCATATAATACGCCTTGCGGAATTCCGTGGGCGTTATTTTTTCGTATTTCTTGAAAAGACGCATAAAATACTTCTCATCTCCGATGCCTACCGCATAGGCGATTTCTTTAACGCTTTGGCGAGTATGCGCAAGTAAATCCTTCGCAATGGACAGCTTTAAGGCGTGGATGTACTCCTGTAAATTCATCCCCGTTTTCCGTTTGAAAAACCTCGACAAATAATCTTTGTTGTAATTAAACCTGTCTGCAAGCGCCGATACGCCGATCGGTTCTATGGCATGGATGCGCACCCATTCCAGAATGTTCGCCAAGTTATTGTCCGAAGGCGTCTGCTCTATGGTCGTACGGAGGCCTGATATCGTCTGTTCCGATAACTCGAGAAGTAGCGACGTTGCCATATATCCGGCTGCTAAACGGGTCGAATAATCCGAAGACGCGATGTGAAGCAACTGATGAAATAGAATATTCAACCTTTCGATGCCCGATGGCGTTGAGAATAAAGGGATATAGATGGCCGTGTTGATCCGGTGCGATTCCGGATTGGTTTGCAGCATATGCACTTCTTCGCGGACTCCTTGATCGTCGGTAAGTTGGAAAACGTCCGGGCATAAAAAGTGGAGCCAATAAAACGAGCTGTCTTTGCCGCTTGCGGCAAATCCTTGATGAATGCGGTTCGGGAGCAGCAGAAGAACATCGCCGGGACGAACTTCGAATTTCTCTTCTTCCTGCTGCATGTACAACGTTCCTTTCACGCCAATGATCAGTTCAAAGCTGTCGATCGTCCGTTGCGAATGCGTCCACGGCACATCAGTCATGAATTGCCCCGCCGAGACGAATTCAAGCGGCACGGTAATGTTTGTTTTCAACAATTGCATGTTGTATGTCCCTCCTTATCCTCTATAATCATCATTCGAGTCAACAGTAATCGGTAAAGTCAGTTTTGTCCACCTAATGTTGTTATTGGACTACCGACAAAGCAGATAAGGCGATGCTATCATAATAGACAATCCAAGCGATTTTACTAAAGGAGGACCCTAAGATGACGAAAGTAATGAATGAAATACCTATAAAAAATGTAACGATCGACGATTCTTTTTGGGCCAAACGGCAAAAGCTCGTCCGTGAAACGGTCATTCCTTACCAATGGGAAGCAATGAACGACGCGATTCCCGGCGCCGAGCCGAGCCACACCGTAGAAAATTTCCGTATCGCGTCCGGCGAGCTGAAGGCCGATTATTACGGGCAGGTGTTCCAGGACAGTGATCTGGCCAAATGGCTGGAAGCCGTCGGATATGCCTTGTCCGTCAAACGCGACGAGAAGCTCGAGTCGATTGCCGACGGCGTGATCGATTTGCTGGAGCGGGCACAGCAGGATGACGGCTATTTGAATACGTATTTTACGGTAGCGAAACCGGGGAAAAAGTGGACAAATCTGCGTGATGATCATGAGCTGTATTGCGCAGGGCACCTGATCGAAGCAGCAGTCGCTTATTATGAAGCTACGGGTAAACGGAAAATCATCGACATCATGAGCCGTTACGCCGACCATATGGTGGATGTGTTCGGAACGAAGCCTGGGCAAATCCGCGGTTATGACGGGCATCCGGAAATCGAGCTTGCGCTCGTCAGGCTGTACCATGTAACCGGCAATAACAACTACTTGGAGCTGAGCCGTTATTTTGTCGAGGAACGCGGCCAAGAGCCGCACTTTTTCGATATCGAGGAATCCGGACGGACGGAGCATCGGGTAGCCAGAAGGAAAGCGGACTATTTTCAAGCGCACTTGCCGGTGCGAGAGCAGAAGACGGCCGAAGGCCATTCCGTCCGTGCGTTGTATTTATTCAGCGGGGCGACCGATCTCGCCGCGGAATACAACGACCGCGAGCTGCTGGACGTATGCAAAGAGCTTTGGAAAAATGTGACCCGTAAAAGAATGTACATTACCGGCGGCGTCGGTTCCAACGAATATTGGGAATCGTTCACCATTGATTACGATTTGCCGAACGACCGGGCATATACGGAAACGTGCGCATCGATCAGTCTCATGTTCTGGGCAAGCCGTATGCTGCAAATCGAAGCGGATCGGGAATACGCGGATGTGATGGAGCGCGTGCTGTACAACGGAATATTGAGCGGCATATCGCTGGACGGAAAAAGCTATTTTTACGTTAACCCGCTGGAAGTATGGCCATCCGCTTGCGATATTCGCGAAGATTTGCGGTCGGTGGCCAGAACTCGGCAAGCCTGGTTCGGCTGTGCTTGCTGCCCGCCGAACATCGCCCGCTTGATCGCGTCTCTCGGACAATACATTTATTCGTATAACGAACGTGAACAGGAATGGTTCGTCCATTTGTACATCGGCGGCAAAGCACATCAATCAATCGGCGGACAACAGGTTGAATTGACTCAGCAATCCAACTATCCATGGGATGGAAATATCGCTTTTACGGTCTATGCGGAGCAACCGGCCGAATTTACGATCGCCCTTCGTTTGCCGGGATGGTGCAAGGGCGCAACACTGAAGGTCAACGGCGAAGCTGTCGAATTAGCCTCAAACACGCACAAAGGGTATGCCAAAGTAAAACGCGTATGGGGGAGCGGCGACCGGATTGAGCTCGTATTGCCGATGGCGGTGGAGAAGGTGCGTTCCAATCCAAAGGTGCGCGAAAATGTAGGCAAGCTGGCATTGCAGCGCGGCCCGATCGTATTTTGCCTGGAAGAAGCGGATAACGGCGACAACTTGCGCGACATTCGCGTTTCGGACTCTACCGAATTTACGCAGAGTTACGAGGAGGTGCTCCTCGAAGGCGTTGTTGTTCTGAATGGCGGTGCATGGCGCACCGATGAAGCCTCTTACGACGAGGATAGTTTATACGCAACCTTTCCTTATGCCCGTAAACATGTTCGTGTAAAGGCAATCCCGTATTATGCATGGGCAAACCGGGAGCCGGGCGAAATGCTCGTTTGGCTGCATGAGCACCACGTTTAACCAGCTCGCATTCATTCCCCAGCGGATGGTCTATCCATCTTCTGGGGCATTTCTCTACCATCATATGGATGACCCTAGTTCGTTCAAGTTCGTGATATGCTAGATCACAAGAAGAGCTGCTAACACGTTCCGGAGGTGCTTTTTGTGATCCGCAAGTTTAGGGAATATATTAGTATCAGCACGATCCGCGGCAAGTTTTTTTGGTTAACGACCACGCTTGTCGTCATTCCGATGATCATATTAAGCACAATATTTTACAATATCACGGCAGATAAATTCGGCTCAAACGCTAAAGACCATGCCTTATCTTCATTGAATATGGCGAATCTCTATATGGATCAAGTCATTAAGGACGTCAATGATCTAATGAACGTTATTTTGGGCAACCAAGAGCTGCAAGCCATTTTGGCCGACAAAGAAATGGACGATTACGCTTATCTTCGGAACGTTGATAAAATTTCCAAAATGATGAACGTTTATACGCAATCGAAACCGTTTATCACTTCGTATTTAATTTATGCAAAAAACGGCAGCGATAAAAAACATTTTTACCGTGGAACCGACTCGATTACATTTGGCTCCCGAAACATCATGAGTCCCGAGAAAGCGAACAATTATTATAAGGAACTGTCGGTCAACAATACGACCTTGTGGATTAACAAGGATCCTTTCGGCAATGACAATGAAATCGTTAATTCTCAGCGGATGGTTGTCGGCAAGCTGCTCAAAAAAACCGGAGGCAATTACGACGATCTCGGATTTATTATGTTGGAAATAGATAAGGATGCCTTCTTTAAAGGATTGCAATTTTTAAACCCGACTGAGCAATCGCAATTATTCGTATGGGGCGACCGAGGCGAATTGTTGTATCATATGCCCCAGACGGATGAACCGATTCGGGAGCAAGAAGTCGTGTATAAGATTCGCAATCAAAAGCTCACGGCGTCTTTATCCAAGCAGCAAGTATTATGGGACGGCAAAAAGTATTTCGGCGCATCGGTCGACAATGAACGAACCGGCTGGAGCATGATTACGATGATCGAGGGTTCGAAACTGCTTGAGGATGCAAACAAGATCGGCGCCTTTACGATTCAAACGTTTTTGTTTGTGCTTATTATCGGCTGGATGTTCGCATTGTTGTTCGGCAATTCGATCAGGCTCCCGCTCAGCAAGCTGCGTTCGATGATGGTTCTCAATCCATACGTGCAATCGTTGCCAACTTATCAATTTAAGGCAAATGACGAGGTCAGTCAAATCGGCGAGAAGTTTTTACGGATGATGGAGGAAAACCGCGAACTGAACGATCAAGTTTACGACGCGCTGCTCAAACGTAAAGAAGCGGAAATTCAAGTGCTGCAAGCGCAAATCAATCCGCACTTTTTATACAACACGCTGGAATCGTTGAACGGCTTCGCCGTTTCCAACAATCAGCCGGAAATGAGCGAGGTTATCGGCGCGTTGGGCAAGTTTTTCCGCATTACGTTGAGCCGGGGAAACGATTTGATTACGGTGGCCGATGAAGTTGAGCACGTTTCCTCCTATGTGAAGGTGCAGCAGTTCCGTTTCAAAGATAAATTCGATTGGATTTGCGAAGTGGATGAGAAAATCGCTCAATATAGGGTGCCTAAGCTTCTATTGCAGCCGCTTGTAGAAAATGCGATCTATCACGGCTTAAAAGGGCGGACGAGCCCGGGCATGATTATGCTCTCCGGCGAATTGTCCGAACAAGCAATCAAGTTCAGCGTTAGCGATGACGGGCCAGGAATATCGGAGGAACGGTTGCAGAAAATCGTCGATGCGTTGTCCCTGAACGAACAGGGAGAAATTTACGGTTTAAAAAATGTGCATGACCGCATTTTCTTGCGTTTCGGCGTAGGGTATGGCCTTGAAATAAAGAGTGAAGCGGGAAAGTATACAACCGTTTCCATTACGATTCCGCTTCTTGACAGCAACGGACAGATGATCGAAAATACGGCTTAAATCTCTTCCGGGGGGCACGAAACCAATGATGAAGGCGATGATTGTCGATGACGAATATTATATTCGGGAAGGTTTGAAAAAATCGGATTTGTGGAAAGAGTTGGCCATTGAAGTAGTGGGCGAAGCAGAGGACGGCGCTGCGGCATGGGCTATGTATCAGTTATTACAGCCGGAAATTTTGCTGCTTGACATTAATATTCCGGAGATGAACGGGATCGAATTGGCCAGATCGATTCGCAACGTCAACGAGGAAGCACAAATCATTTTTTTAACCGGGTACGACGAATTTCAATGGGTGAAAGAAGCGATTGCATTGCAGGCTTCCGATTATTTGCTGAAGCCGGTCGTTCGCGAAGAGTTGCAAAAAGCGTTGAACAAAGCGAATGAACGGGTGAAAAAAAGGGAGGATCGCAATCAGCACGTGGATCAATTGCAGCGGCAGGTGCACAATTACAGCAAGGCCGCCCATGAACAATGGCTGGTCGATCTTGTGCAGCAGCGACGTCCGCTTGCGGAAAGTCTCGACCTGCTGGCATCCAGCGGCATCCATCTCGATCTTTCCGGTCATTACGCCGTGCTGTGCAGCGACATTGATGATTTTGCTTCGTTGAGCGAAGGGTATTCGGTCTGTGACCGTCAGTTGAATCAATATGCCTATCGCAAGCTTGCGGAAGAGGCGGTGGAATCGTATGAGCAAGTTTATACGCTCGGCGAAACGCCCAGCAGGGTCGTATTATTGATTGGCAACGTCACGGAGCAAAGCGTTCTGCTTGATATCGCCATCCGGCTGCGATCCGTGATTTCGCAATATTTGAAGCTATCGATCAGCATTGGCATCAGCAATCCGATCCAAGGCCTAGAGCATATATCCGATGCGTATCATGAGGCGATACGTGCTATGGAATATAAGGCTATCGTCGGCGGCGGCCAAATTATTCCTTATTCGTCAACGGCCGTGACGATGACGCAGAACAACCGGCTGCTCGATAAAGAACTGTATATGCTGAGCGAAATGCGCGCCGGCAACGAAGCGAACGTCATTAACATCTTACGGGAATGGTCGGAAAATTTGCGGTCGATGGCTTGGAGCGATGTGAAGCTGGTCGCATCCCAACTCGTGATGTTCGTCATTCGTCTGTTCAAGGAAGTCGATTTGAAAAACAAACCGTTGCTGCACGCCAATCCGCTCGTCGATATGTCGAATTGCCGTACGACCGACGAACTGATTCGTTTTTTGACAAGTTATTTCACCGAAGTCGGACGGGCTATTCGCTTGTCGAAGGAAGTTCCGTCGCACCGAATGATCGAACAAGCGAAGGAGTGGATCCGCGAGCATTTGTCGGAGGATCTGAGCTTGGTTAACTTGGCTGAATACTTGAACATGAGCCCTAAATATCTCAGCAGCCGGTTTAAGCAAGCGACGAGCGAGACGTTCGCCGATTTTACCACGCAAGTTCGCTTCGACCGCGCCAAGGAACTGCTCGCCGATTCATCGCTCAAAATACTGGATGTCGCCGCTAAGGTAGGCTTCACGGACACGAACTATTTCAGCATGGCGTTTAAAAAATATATCGGCATTACGCCTACCGAATACCGAAAACGATTTTTCTAGAACGAAGAAATCATCTTACCAAAACAAAGAGCATGTGGACAGATTCAATTGTTCGATGAAATGCTTCCTAGCATAATTAAAGTGTACTTACAAACGTATAAGAGGGGAGCATTTTCATGAACACGAAAAAATGGTGTATCATCGTCATGACGCTCGTATTGACCTTTACGCTCGCGGCTTGCAGCGGCAACAAAGGCAGCAAGTCTAACGGAGCAACAAGCACCGAGTCGGCGGACGCAGGAAAATCGACCGACCCGCAAGAAACCGTAAAATTGAAATTTATGTTCTGGGGCAGCAACGAAGAGAAAAAAGCGGTTGAAGGCATGGTCAAGTCTTTTAACGATTCGCACCCGAACATTCAAGTATCCGCAGAACACGTGCCTGGCGATTATAATACAAAAATCAATACGCTGATGGCATCCAATGAGCTTCCCGACGTCGCCTATTTGCCGGATTCGCTCGCATCGAAGTGGGGCTCCGAAGGGAAATTGCTCGACTTCACTCCTTATGTAGGGGAGTCTGAGGAGCTGCAAAACCGGCTGCCGATGTCGTTCTATTATAGCGAACCGGGCAAAGTTGTCGGTTACGCGACCGCAGCGGAAGTCATGGTTATTTATTTCAACAAAGATTTGTTCACCGAAGCAGGCATCGAGCTGCCGCCGGCCGAAGCGGAAAAAGCATGGACTTGGGATCAATTTCTGGAAGTCGCAAAAAAGCTGACGAAGGATAAAAACGGCAAGACGGCGGCCGACCCGGGTTTCGATCCCAACAACATCGACCAATACGGTTTCTCTTTTGGCGCCGATCGTGGCACATGGGGACCGCTCATGGCGAGCAACGGCGCAGGAATTACCGATGAAACGGGTATGAAATATACGATGAACAGTCCGGAATCCGTCGAGGTATTCCAAGCGCTGCAAGATTTGTTGTTCAAGTATCATGTCGCACCGGATTTGATCCAGCAAAAAAATATGCCGGATAACTATGTCCGTCTGCAAACCCGCAAAGTCGCGATGGTTATTGACGGAACATGGGCTCAGCTCGATATATCCAAAGCAAAGCTGAACTACGGCATCGGTGTTCTGCCGAAATTCAAAGAGCCCAAAACGACGTATATTGCCGGTGCGAGCGTCGTGTTCGCGAACACGAAACATCCGAAGGAAGCAATGGAATTTTACAAGTTCCACAACAACCCGGAGCAAGTCGATTTGTATAAAATCGGATTGTGGATGCCGGTAGAAACGAAATATTATACCGATCCAACTGCGATCGATTTGTGGACGAAAAATGACGTGCATCCGCCGGAATGGAAAACGGCCGCGATGGATTACGCGCTGAAATATTCGGTTAAAGCGCCTACGTCCAGCCTGAAAAACTGGCCGGAAATGAACACGAAAATTACGCCGGCGCTAGAGATGATTTGGACGAACAAAAAACCGGCGAAAGAAGTGCTTGACGGGTTGGAGAAAGAAGTCCAGCCGTTGCTGCAGGGGAAATACGCGGATAAGTAAATAAACGCATAAAGTAGAAACATGAAGCCTTCTAAAAGGGGGGCTTCATGTTTTTTTTTGTCGGCCAAACGAGCAAAAAAATCGTACCAAAACAAAGAAACCGTGGACTCATTCGATTGTTCCGGATAGCCCTTCAAGCAATAATTAGAGTAAGTACTAAGCGACTAAACATACAACAAGATAGAAAGGGGACATCACGCATGCGCACGAAATCATCGGGCATTTCCCGGATGGAACGGAAATGGGGCATTATTTTCGCGTTGCCGCCGATATTGGGGCTCCTATGTTTTACATTGTATCCTGTTGCCGCTTCGTTTTTTTACAGCCTTACGGATTGGAGCATCGGGAACGACTGGCAGATGGTGGGTATGGACAACTACAAGACGATTTTTACCGGAGACCCCTTGTTTCGGAAGGCGTTGTATGCCACGACCTATTATGCATTGGGCAGCGTTCCGATAGGGCTGGTCGTCGCCTTTGCGGTAGCGATGCTGTTGAACCAGAAGGTGAAAGGCTTGTCGATATTCAGGACGATCTTTTATTTGCCGACGATCGTTCCGAGCATTGCCAACACGATCTTATGGTTATGGATTTTCAACCCGGACTTCGGGTTGTTGAACTCGATGCTGAAATCGGTCGGGCTGCCAACCTCGCAATGGGTATACAACGAATCTACGGCCATCCCGTCGCTTATTATGATGAGCTCCTGGGGTGTAGGAAATACGATTCTCATTTTTCTGGCCGGCTTGCAAGGGGTTCCCGCTCACTTGTATGAGGCGGTGGAGGTTGACGGCGGAAATCGCTGGCATAAGTTTTGGCATATTACGATTCCGTGCATGACGCCTACGATTTTCTTCAACTTGGTCATGGCGCTGATCGGTACATTCCAAGCGTTTAATCAGGCGTACGTCATGACGGAGGGCGGGCCGAACAACTCGACTTTATTTTATGTGTACTACTTGTACCGAAAAGCCTTTACGGAATCGAAAATCGGGTACGCCTCGGCGTTGGCCTGGGTGTTGTTCATCATCATTATGGCCTTGACGCTGATCGTATTCAAATCATCGAAGAGATGGGTTCATTATGAAGAGGGGGGAAGATGATGGCGATATCACCGGCCCGAATGCTCGTATATTTGATTTTGATTTTAGGCAGCGTCGTCATGATTTTTCCGTTTTTATGGTTGATGCGCAGCTCTTTAATGGAGAACGGTCAAATATTCATTTTTCCGCCGCAATGGATTCCGGCGCCGTTTATGTGGAGCAATTTTTCCGAAGCGCTGACGACCGTTCCATTCGCGTTATATTTCAAAAATACGATGACGATTGAATTGTTTGCCGTTAGCGGCGTGCTGATTACAAGCATCATGTCGGCTTATAGCTTTGCCCGGTTGAAGTGGCCGGGAAGAGACTTCATCTTTGCCCTGCTCTTGGGTTCGATGATGCTGCCATATGCGGTTACGCTAATTCCGACGTTTATGTTATGGAAAAGTCTCGGCGCATTAAACTCGTTTTTGCCTTTGACCGTTCCGGCTTGGTTTGGCGGCGGCGCATTTAATATCTTCTTGCTGCGACAATTTTTTATGAGTATTCCGAAAGAGTTGGACGAAGCGGCTTATATGGACGGCGCCAGGCCGTTTACCGTTTTGTGGAAAATCATCGTACCGTTGGCCAAGCCGGCATTAATCGTTGTCGTGATTTTCTCTTTTATCGATGTGTGGAACGATTTTCTCGGACCGATCATTTATTTGAACAGCGATGACAAATTTACGCTTGCGCTGGGACTTGCAACCTTCAAAGGCTTGTACAATGCGCAGTGGGGATACTTGATGGCTGCTTCGGCGGCGATCGTGGCTCCGATCCTGTTATTGTTTTTTTTCGCGCAGCGGTATTTTATTGAGGGGATTACGCTTACGGGAATTAAGGGGTAAACAACGGTTAAACATCAATTGACAATTCAACTAAGTTGAATTAAAATTAATCATGTTTACTTAAAGGAAACGCATGACGATATTGTTTAATTGAGTTCAACACAAGAGAGGGTGGCTGATTTCGTTGGAAGCTTTACGTCTTAAACGTGTTCGGGAGCAGCTTGATGGTTCGGGACTGGATGGTTTATTTATTACAAACGCTTATAACCGCAGGTATTTAACCGGGTTCACGGGTACGGCGGGATATGTTCTTATTACGAAGGAAAAAGCGCTGCTGTTCACCGATTTCCGCTATACCAAGCAAGCGGCCGAGCAAGCAAAAGCGTACGAAATCGTTCAACATGCGATCAAGCCGACCGAATCGATTTTAGAAGCTATGCAATCGCTTGGCGTGAAAAAGCTCGGATTCGAGAAGAACGGCGTCACATTTGGAGCTTATACGGCCTACCAAGAACAGTTTCCCGGCATCGAGCTCGTTCCAACCGAGAATATCGTCGAAAAGCTGCGCGGGATCAAGGACGAGAAGGAATTGGGCTATATCCGTAAAGCCGTTGAAATTACCGAAGCGGCATTCGAACATATTTTGGGTTTTATGAAGCCGGGCGTTTCCGAGCGAGACGTTTCCGCGGAGCTTGAATATTTTATGCGCAAAAATGGAGCAGCTTCTTCGGCTTATGCTTCGATCGTAGCATCCGGCGAACGGTCGGCATTGCCGCACGGCTTGGCAAGCGACAAGCTGTTGGCTGCAAATGAATTCGTTACGCTCGACTTTGGCGCGAACTATGAAGGATATTGCTCCGACTTGACGCGTACCGTCTTTATCGGCACGCCGACAGAAAAGCACAAAGAGCTTTACAGCATCGTGCTGGAAGCGAACCGCGCTACGCTCTCCGGGCTCAAGCCCGGCATGTCGGGCAAAGACGGCGATTCGCTGGCCAGAGATATTATCGCAGGTTACGGCTACGGGGAAAATTTCGGTCATGGGCTCGGACATGCGTTCGGTCTCGAAATTCACGAGCCGGCGCGGCTGTCGCAGCAAAGCAAAGATATTTTGCAGCCGGGTATGGTTATCACCGTTGAACCGGGTATTTATATTCCGGGTTTCGGCGGCGTTCGAATCGAAGACGACATTGTCGTTACCGAAACGGGCATTGAAGTGCTGACGAAGTCGAACAAAGAACTTATCGTTCTTTAAGTGCAGGTTCGAAAAGTCCGGTTTTCAGCACCGAGAAGGTTGAAAGAAGCTAGGGAATGAGGATCGGAGCGTAGGCAAACCTACGTGAGAACCGGAAGTCCCGGCTGAATTCAAGATTCGATGTCGAAAAGGCTCCCTGATAAACTTCGTGATCAAAATCGGACTTTTTGAACGACCTCTTAACGGGAAAGAAGTGATCTAAGCGATGAAATCCGATTCGGCAGAAGTTGTCATTATTGGCGGAGGCATCATAGGGATGGCAATCGCTTATTACGCGGCAAAGCTTGGGATGGACGTCGTCGTTGTGGAACGGGGAGAAGTCGCCGGAGGGACTTCGTCGAAGTGTGACGGCAACATTTTGGCGATCGATAAAGATCCCGGCTTCGACAGTCAAATGTCTTTGAAGTCGCAGGAGCTGATCGCCGAATTGGTGCATGAACTCGACGAGGAATTCGAATATCGGGCGCCGGGCAGCATTCTCGTCTGCGAAAGCGATGAAGAGATGATTGCCGCGGAACGATGGGTCGCCCGTCAGAAGGAAGCGGGACTTCCGTTCCGCATGCTCGATCGCCAAGATTTGCGCGACGAGTGGCCGTATATGGCCGACGATTTGCTTGGCGGTTTGGAATGCGCCACCGATTCGACGGTGAATCCGGTATTGCTTACGTATTCGCTTGCGTCTACGGCGCGCAGGCTCGGCGCCCGCATTGTGACGAATACGGCGGTCACGACTATTTTGCTGGATGAGCAGCGCAAAGTGCGGGGCGTGGAAACCTCAAATGGCACGATTATGACGAACACCGTCATTAACGCGGCAGGCGTTTGGTCGAAGCTGCTCGGGCAAATGGTCGGCATCGATATACCGATTGAGCCGCGCAAAGGCCACATTCTCGTGGCGTCGCGAACGGCTAATATCGGGCAGCGGAAAGTGATGGAGTTCGGTTATTTGATCAGCAAGTTCGGCGGCAAACGAAAAGTAGATCCGGAATTCGAGAAATACGGAATCGCGCTTGTGTTCGAACCGACTGCTTCGCAAAATTTCCTGATTGGCTCCAGCCGCCAATTTGTCGGCATGGATACGCGCGTCGACCAGCAGGTTATCCGGCTGATCGCCGAACGGGCAATTCGCTTTTTCCCGGTCATCGAGCATATTTCGATGCTGCGCGCCTATGCCGGCTTGCGCCCTTGGACGCCGGATCATTTACCGATTGTTTCGCAGATCGACGAAATTCCCGGGTTGTACGTGGCGGCGGGTCATGAAGGCGACGGGATCAGCCTGGCGGCCGTCACGGGCAAAGTGATCAGCGAAATGCTGAGCGGTACGTCGACGTGCATCCCTACCGAGCCGTTACGATACGATCGCTTCCGCAACGGGCACGTCCATCAGGAGGTAGTCATATGAAGCTTTCCAAAATTGTGACGACGATCGATACGCATACGGGCGGCAATCCTACCCGAACGGTAACGAGCGGCGCACCAACGTTGTTCGGCAACACGATGACGGAAAAGATGGTGTACATGTCGGAGCACCACGACGATTTCCGGCGGGCTTTAATGTTCGAGCCGCGCGGGCACGAGGTCATGTCCGGCTGCATCCTGACCGATCCATGCGATCCGACGGCCGATATCGGCGTTGTGTTCATCGAAACCGGCGGTTACTTGCCGATGTGCGGACACGATACGATAGGTGTTTGCACCGCATTGATCGAAGGCGGATTGTATCCGGAGGATAAAAACGTGCTGCGGCTCGATACGCCGGCCGGTCTCGTAGAGGCGAAGCTGGACATCGAGAACGGCAAAGTGAAGCTGGTTACGTTTACGAATATTCCTTCGTTCCTTTACCGGAAAGGCGTAACGGTTCAAGTTGACGATTTAGGCGAGTTAACTCTCGACATTGCCTATGGCGGCAATTTTTACGGCTTGATCGACGCTCGTCCGCTGAATTTGCCGTTGATGCCGAACCGCGCTTCGGACATTATCCGTCTCGCGATCAAAATTCGTGACGCAGTAAATGCCCAAGTCGAAGTCGTGCATCCTGAAATTCCGGCGATCCGCGGCTTGACGCATGTAGAGTTCTACAGCGATCCGGTTTCTCCGCTGGCGCACTGCCGTAACGCTGTTGTCGTGCCTCCGGGTGGGATCGACCGTTCACCCTGCGGCACCGGCACCTCGGCCAAAGTTGCCACCCTTTTCGCGAAAGGGGAGCTGACGATGAACGAGGAATTCGTCCACGAAAGCATCGTCGGTTCGATGTTCCATGCGAAGGTGGTGGAGGAAACCGAGGTAGGCGGCTTGTCGGCCGTCGTTCCGCAAATATCCGGCTCCGCTTGGGTTACCGGGTTCCATCAGTTCGTCTTTCGGGAAAGGGACGCGCTAAATAACGGGTTTTTCCTGCTCTGACGCTGACAACGTTACCTTTACCTTGGGAGGCTTGAAACGATGGAATTCAACAAATGGTTCTCGGCAATCGACACGCATTCCGGAGGCGAGCCGCTCCGCATCGTCACCGGCGGATTGCCGCAAATGGAAGGCGCTACGCAGCAAGCAAGAGCGGCCAGCTTTAGCCGAAGCTTCGATTCGGTTCGCCGGGTTCTGATGGCCGAGCCTCGCGGGCACCACGGCATGACCGGCGCAATTGTTACACCTCCCGCGAGCGAGGACGCCCATTTCGGCTTATTGTTCATGAACAATGAAGGGCTTGCCCCCATTAGCGGACACGGCGTTATCGCCGCCGTCACCGCGTGGATCGAAACCGGGCAGCTGCAGTTGGACTATGCCGCACAAGCTATTCGCATCGACTGTCCGGCCGGACGCATTACGGCTTACGCCGATTGCGATAGGTCGGAAGTGAAGTCGGTTTCGTTCGACAATGTGCCGAGCTTCGTCTACGCGCTGGATGTCCCGGTTTCGCTGCATGGCCTTGAGTTTACGGTGGATGTCGCTTTCAGCGGCGCATTTTATGCCATCGTCGACGCAAAGGCGCTGGGTGGCATCAAGCTTACGGAAAGCGCCTTGCCGGATTTGCAGGCATGGGGCGGAGCGATAAAGCGGGCTGTCGAATCGCAGCTTGCCGTCGTTCATCCGGAGCTAGCTGATATAGCAGGTATTCATGGCACCGTCATTTGCGATGTGGATGACGTGTCTCAGCCCAGCTCAGATTACCGCAATGTGACGGTATTCGCCGGCGAGCAGTTTGATCGGTCGCCGGGCGGGGCGGGCGCATGCGCTCATATGGCGGTGCTGAAGCGGCGCGGGGAACTTCGACTCGGCGAAGAAATCGTATACGAAGGGATTGCAGGCTCGCAAGCGCAATGCAAAGTGATGGCGGAATTGACGTATGGCAGCTACAAGGCGATCGTTCCCCGGTTGACCGGGAACGCCTTTATTCTGGGGCTGATGAATTTTGTGGTCGACCCGAGCGATCCGCTGTCCGATGGTTTTGTTTTACGATAACACTAACTTTTGAGAGGGGAAATTTTCAATGGCACGATTTGAAGGCGTTTATGTGGCAATCGTTACACCTTTTACAGCATCTTACGAGGTAGATTACAAACGTTTGACCGAGCTTTGCGATTGGCTGATCACGCAAGGCGTGCACGGTCTAGTTCCGACAGGCTCCCTTGGAGAATATGCGACGATGTCGAACGAAGAGCGCGCGAAAGTAGTCGAAACGGTTATCGCTGCAGCTGCAGGCCGTGTGCCGGTTGTTGTCGGTTCCGCCTCCCCATCGACGCAGCAAGCGGTCGCTTGGGTTCGCCATGCGAAAGAATCGGGCGCCGCAGGCGTTATGGCGCTGCCGCCAATCAATTACAGGCCGCTAGAGCATGAAGTCATCGCTCATTACGAAGCGCTGAATACGGTGGGACTGCCAATTATTGCTTACAACAATCCGCACGATTACAAAATCGATTTGACGCCGGACTTGCTCGCCACGCTGTCAAAATTCGAAAACGTCGTCGCCGTGAAAGAGTTTTCCGGCGATATCCGCCGCGTACACGATATTTTAGCCAAAACGGATCTTGAAGTGATGATCGGCGTTGACGATTTGGCATTGGAAGGACCGCTGTTCGGCGCAACGGGCTGGATTTCCGGCGTACCGAACGCGTTGCCGAAGGAAGGCGTCGAGCTGTTCAACTTGGCACGAGAAGGCAAAGTGAAGGAAGCTTCCGAGCTGTACCGTCACCTGCTGCCGTTGTTCCACTACGACGCGATCCCGCAGCTTGTCCAATCGATCAAATATATGATGGAGCTTGCCGATTTCCCGGTTGGCCCTACGCGTCCGCCAAGATTGCCGCTGCCTGAAGCCGATTACCAAGCGATCAAAAAAGCTTTCGAGTATGCCGTCAACCGTAAATAAGACGAAATGAACGATATCGGCAGCAAATGGGGAGGTACGCAATATGGTGAACAGTCAAAACTGGATCGGAGGACAATGGATTACTCCGAATGCAGGTGAAATTGTAATCAAAAACCCTTCGAACGTGCAGGAGGACGTCGGCGTGCTGCATTTGTCCGACGCATCCCACGTCATCCAAGCGGAGCAGGCGGCGCGCATAGCGTTCGCCTCCTGGTCCCGCTTGACCGGAGCGGCAAGAGGGGAATATTTGTACAAAATGGCAGCGGCTTTGGAAGCGCGCCTAGTTGAGGTCGCTATATTGGCGAGCATGGAAATGGGCAAGCCGATTATGGAAATGCGCGGCGAAGTGATGCGCGGCGTGAACTTGCTCCGTTATTACGCGGCCGAAGGCGTCCGTGCGAACGGCAGCGTCATCCCGTCAAACGAAGCAAACGTCCTGCAGTACACGAAGAGAGTGCCGTTAGGCGTAGTCGGCATCATCACGCCGTGGAATTTCCCGGTGGCCATTCCGATCTGGAAAATCGCGCCTGCGCTCATATGCGGCAACACCGTCATCTGGAAGCCGGCGGAGTTCGCTTCGCTGACGGCGAGCCGGCTCGTTGAAATTTTCTCTACGATTGAATTGCCTGCCGGCGTACTGAACCTTGTTATCGGCAAAGGCAGCAAAATCGGCGATGTCTTGCTTGAGCAAATTCCGTTAAATGCCGTCAGCTTTACCGGCTCAACTTCAACAGGAACGCATGTCGCGGAAATTTGCGCGCGTCGCAACATCAAATACCAAACCGAGATGGGCGGCAAAAATGCGGCCATCGTGCTGAACGACGCCAATCTCGATAAAACGATACCGATGATCATCAGCGGCGCGTTCCGTTCCGCAGGTCAGAAATGTACGGCGACGAGCCGGATTATCGTCGAAAGCGGCATTTACGAGCCTTTCGTCGAGGCACTGAAAAAAGCCGTTTCGGAGATCAAGCTTGCGCCGTCGCTCGATCCATCGGCGTATCTCGGGCCGGTTGCGTCTGCGAGCCAGCATAAAACGGTTATGAACTATGTGACGATGGCGCGCGAGCAAGCGGAAATCATCGTTGAAGGGCCGCCTACTCCGGAAGCGACCGAGGGCCACTATATTCGTCCGCTTGTCGCAGCGGGCATCGATGCGGATCACCCGCTTATCCAGGAAGAAATTTTCGGACCGGTAGCCGCGTTGCTGAAGGCAAGCGATTTTGACGAAACGATCGCCTTATGCAATCGGACGATATTCGGCTTAAGCGCTTCTCTATTTACGCAAAATTTCATTCATGCGCATCGTTTTCTCGACGAGGCGCAAGCGGGCATGGTTCGCGTCAATCAGGAAACGGCCGGCGTCGAATACCAGGCGCCGTTCGGCGGGATGAAGCTGTCTAGCTCGCATACGCGCGAGCAAGGGCAAGCGGCGTTGGATTTTTATACGGAAATTAAAACTTGCGCAGTCAGCTACGCTTAAGAAGGGCCAGACAATGAAACCGTCATCCTTGATCATTTGCCGTTGCGAAGAAGTGACGATCGAACAATTGGAGCAAGCCTATCAGACAGGAAGCTGTACTTCGCGTCAATTAAAAATGAAAACGCGGGCGTCGATGGGCGCCTGCCAAGGCCGAGTGTGCAGGCAACTGGTGGAAGCATGGGTTCACGGCCAAAATCCGGATTCGCCGCGCGACGCGGAATTGTTATCGTACCGTCCGCCAATTCGGCCGATTACGTTCGGCCAATTAGCAAAGGGTGAAGCGTAAATGGAACGGATACAAGACCATCCCATATTAGGCAGGAAACCGCAGCGGGAACCCGTTTCCTTCACATTTAACGGGAAGCCGATGACCGGCTATCCCGGAGAGCCCATTGCCGCCGCGTTATTGGCGGCAGGGATTCGGACGCTGCGAAAGCAAGAGGAGTCGGGCAACCCGCGCGGGTTGTATTGCGCCATAGGACATTGCATGGAATGCCGACTGAGCGTGCAGGGCAAAGGCATCGTCCGCTCCTGCCTGACGCCGATTGAAGAGGGCATGAACGTATTCGAAGGGCAGCAGCTGGCTAACGAAATCACAGGGAGGAAACTGCCATGAAGCCGAAACGGCAGTTGTCGGATCTGATTATTGTGGGTGCCGGCCCGGCGGGTTTATCGGCGGCAACCATTGCCGCCGACTACGGCTTGAGCGTAACGGTCATCGACGAATTTCCGGAGCCGGGCGGCCGTATGCTCGGACAGTTCCACGAGGAGCGCGGGCATTGGTGGGTCGGCAAGCAGATCGCCGATGAGCTGATCGAGAAAAACCGGGCGCAAGGCGTGTCGATACGCTGCGGCGTTTCGGTTTATGGCATGCTGAAGGTCGACGATATGTGGGAGGTGTCCACCTCGCACGGTGCGATGTTGGCGCCGCGCGTGCTGCTCGCTACCGGCGCGGCGGAAATTCCGATGCCGACAAACGGTTGGACGCTGCCCGGGGTCATGTCGATCGGGGCTGCGCAGGTGATGACGAACGTCCATTATGTCAAACCGGGCAAACGCGGGCTCATTATCGGCGTGAACGTACTGGCCATGGCGATCGCGCGCGAACTGTCGGTCAGCGGCGTGTCGCTCGCCGGCATTGTGCTGCCGCCGGCCGGCCCGTTCGCTGGCAAAGCGGCTTTGCCGAAAGAAAATTTGCAGCTGCTGATGGGCTTGTCGCACCTTGCTCCATCGCCGTTCCTTCGCTTGGGCGGTAAAATCGCCAAAAAGCTTGGCATGGCGGGCATTGTGTCCAGCTTGTTTCCGCGCGGAGGCATTAAATTGTGGGATATACCGTTGAAGCTTCGTACGACGGCGGTGTCGATTAACGGTACCGACCGCGTCGAATCGGTAACGCTGGCCGATGTGAACGGGCAAGGCGAAATCATTACCGGCAGCGAACGGGAAGAAGCCGTCGATTTCGTCGCATTGGCGGGCGGCTTGTATCCGTTGGCTGAGCTGGCATCGGTTGCCGGCTGTCCGTTTATTTACACGCCGGAGCTTGGCGGCCATTTACCGCTCCATAGCGAGCGCATGCAGACGCCGGTTCAAGGGCTTTATGTAGCCGGCAACATTACCGGCGTGGAAAGCGCGCTCGTGGCGATGGCGCAAGGCCGCTTGGCGGCGGCATCGATTTGCAGCGATGCGGGCGTTTTCGGACATGAAGGCGATAGTAAAGTGGCCGATGCCGTCGACGAGGTGCACCGCGTTCGCGCCTCGGCTTTGATTCAGTTCCACCCGGGCATTCCGGAGGCGCGGCGCCAAATTTACCGGATGTGGCAGGAAACCTTTGAAGCTGGAGTGTGATGGTGAAATGGCAGTTCAAGCGGGTAGCAGCACGAACATCATCATGCGCCTTGAAACAGATAAGAAAAAAATAACGTTCGGGCAAGTCGTCACGGCGATCGGCGACGCGGGCGGCGATATCGTCGCCGTCGACGTAAGCCGCGCCGGCAAACAAAAGACGATCCACGATATTACGGTGACGATCGATCCGGCGTTATCCGCACGGATCGTTTCGCGTCTCGGCGAGTTGGACGGCGTTAATGTCATCAACGTTTCGGATCAGACGATGCTGTTGCATCTTGGCGGCAAAATCGAAGTAACCTCCAAATTGCGGATTAAAAACCGCGACGACCTGTCGCGCGTTTATACGCCGGGCGTCGCAAGGGTCAGCATGGCGATTCATGACGATCCGTCGCGCGCCTATTCGTTGACGATCAAAAGAAATACGGTCGCCGTCATTTCCGACGGCACAGCCGTTCTAGGGCTCGGTAATATCGGGCCGCTTGCAGCGATGCCGGTCATGGAAGGCAAAGCGATGCTGTTCAAACAGCTGGCTGACGTCGATGCGTTTCCGATATGTCTCGATACGCAGGATACCGAAGAAATTATTGAAACGATCAAACGGATCGCACCCGCTTTCGGCGGCATCAATCTGGAGGATATATCGTCGCCGCGCTGCTTTGAAATCGAACGCAGATTGATCGAGGAGCTCGACATTCCGGTGTTTCACGACGATCAGCACGGAACGGCCGTTGTCCTGTTAGCTGGCTTATACAATGCGGTCAAGCTGGTTGGCAAACGGCTGCAAGATTGCAAAGTCGTATTGTGCGGCGTAGGAGCGGCGGGAAATGCCTGCACGAAAATATTGCTGACCGCGGGCGTCACCGACATGATCGGCGTCGACCGCTGCGGCGCGTTGGTGCGGGGGCAGTCGTACGATAACGAAGCGTGGTCATGGTATGCAGAGAATACGAATCCGAATAGGGAAACGGGATCGTTATCCGACGTCATTCAAGGCGCGGACATTTTTATCGGCGTATCCGGCCCTGGTATTCTGAAGGTAGAAGATGTAAAGAAGATGGCTGCCGATCCGATCGTCTTTGCGATGGCGAACCCGAATCCGGAAATTCTTCCGGAGGAAGTGGAAGATATCGTACGCGTCATGGCGACCGGCAGATCGGATTATCCGAACCAGATCAACAACGTGTTATGCTTTCCCGGCTTGTTCCGGGGCGTTCTTGACTGTCGCGCGTCGCGAGTGACCGAGTCGATGAAGCTGGCGGCGGCGAAAGCGATCGCTTCGGTCGTCTCCGATGAAGAGCTGAACGAAAATTATATTATTCCAAGCATCTTTAATCAGCATGTCGTCGAAAAAGTGCGGAATGCCGTGATCGAAGCCGCATACGAATCGAAGGTGGCAAGGCGTAGGGACATCCGTAACGAGGAATTTTCGAACGAAGATTAAAGAACGGTTATTCGCGGGAGGGAAAAGGACATGGTCAAATCGGAAAAGCTGACGAATGTATCGTACAAGGCCGTTCAAATTCGCGATCCATTTTGGACCAAATATATGAATCTAGTACGGGACGAAGTCATTCCTTATCAATGGGGTGCGCTGAATGACCGTATCGAGGACGCTGCGCCGAGCCATGCGATCCAAAATTTCCGTATCGCCGCCGGCGAAGCGGAAGGGGAATTTTACGGGTATATTTTTCAGGATAGCGATGTTGCCAAATGGCTGGAAGCCGTCGCATACAGCCTGGCAACGTCACCTGATCTGGAGTTGGAGAAACTAGCCGACGAAACGATCGATTTGCTGGGCAAAGCGCAGCAGGCCGACGGCTATTTGAATACGCATTTCTCGATCAAATATCCTGATCGGCGCTGGGTGAACGAACGAGATAATCATGAAACGTATTGCGCCGGTCATTTAATCGAAGCGGCGGTTGCCTATTACGAAACGACGGGCAAAATCAAGCTGCTCGACATTGCGTGCAAGCTCGCGGATCATATCGATTCCATATACGGCGCAGAAGAAGGGAAGCAGCGCGGTTATCCGGGCCATCAGGAAATCGAGCTTGCCTTGATGCGGCTGTACGAAGCGACAGGCGTCGAGCGGTATTTGAAGCTTAGCCTGTTTTTTATCGATGAGCGCGGACAGGAGCCGCATTATTTCAAGCTGGAAGCGGAGCAACGGGCGGAACGGTTCGGTCGGGAATCGCTGCTTAAAGAAGGCTATTATCATTTATACAAACATAACTACGAATACAATCAATCGCATTTGCCCGTGCGCGAGCAGCATCATGCGGTAGGCCACGCCGTGCGCGCCGTGTACATGTACGCCGGGATGACCGACGTGGCGGCAGCGACGCAGGATCAAACGCTGATCGATTCCTGCAAACGGCTGTGGGATAACGTCACGCAGCGGCAAATGTACATTACCGGCGGCATCGGTTCGAACCACGACGGCGAAGCGTTCTCGTTCGATTACGATTTGCCGAACGATACGGCGTATACGGAAACGTGCGCGGCGATCGGGCTCGTATTTTGGGCGCACCGGATGCTGCACCTCGATCCGCACGGCAAATATGCCGACGTCATCGAACGCGCGCTGTATAACGGCACGATCAGCGGCATGTCGCTGGACGGCAAAAGCTTCTTTTACGTCAATCCGCTGGAAGTGTGGCCGGATGCGTGCAAGCGGCCGGATAAGATGCACGTGGAGCCCGTTCGGCAAAAATGGTTCGGCTGCGCCTGCTGCCCGCCGAATATCGCCAGGCTTATCGCCTCGCTCGGCCAGTACATTTATTCGCAAAGCGAGCAAACGGCGTATGTTCATCAATACATCGGCAGTGAAACGAAGCTTGAGGTTGCCGGAAGATCCGTCCAATTATCGCAACAAACGAATTACCCTTGGGATGAAACGATCGAGCTTGCCGTTTCCCCGGATCGTCCGGGTGAATTTACGGTAGCCGTTCGGATTCCGGGCTGGTGCGAAGGCGCATCCGTCCATGTGAACGGGCAAGCGGTTTCGGTGGAAGCTACGCTGCATAAAGGCTATTTCGCGATCAAGCGCGAATGGAAAGCCGGTGATATCGTACGGATTGTCCTCCCGATGCCGGTTGAGCGCATTTATGCGAACCCGAACGTACGCGTGAATGCAGGCAAGGTGGCACTGCAGCGCGGTCCAGTCGTGTATTGTCTGGAACAGGCCGATAACGGCGCGATTTTGCCGGATATTTCGTTGCCGGAGCATGCGGCGCTTGACGTACGATTCGAACCGGAAGTACTCGGAGGCGTTGCCGTCATTACCGGCGAAGCGGTCCGCGGCGAGTTGTTCGGCTGGGATGCGACGTTGTATGCAGCCAAGAAACGGAGCGAGCGTTCCGTCTCAATCAAAGCCATACCGTATTTCGCCTGGGCTAACCGAGGAGCGGGTGAAATGCAGGTCTGGATCAGGGAGCGTTAATCCGGCGGCGCCCAAGGAGGAGAACGAATGAAAGCTTACCCTAAAGTGAAAACCAAAGTCGAGCGCGTTGCCGAACCGTTCGAGCTGCGGGACGTAACGCTGCTGGACAGCCCGTTCAAGCATGCGATGGAGCTGAACAAAACCTATTTGCTTGAGCTCGAGCCGGATCGCCTTCTGGCCCGATTCAGAGAATACGCCGGGTTGGAGCCGAAAGCGCCTCAATACGACGGCTGGGAAGCGATGAGCTTGTCGGGCCATTCGCTCGGGCATTATTTGTCCGCCATAGCGATGCTCTATGCTTCATTGGGGGATAACACGTTCAAGGAGCGCGTCGACTACATCGTGAACGAGCTGGAAGTTTGCCAAAACGCGCATGGAGACGGCTACGTGTCCGGCATACCGAACGGCAAAGAGCTGTTCCTGGAAGTCGCCGCCGGCGACATTCGTTCCAAAGGGTTTGATTTAAACGGCGGATGGGCGCCATTATATACAATGCACAAATTGTTTGCCGGCTTGCGTGACGCTCTCCATCTGGCCGGGAATGAAAAAGCGCTTCAAGTATCCGTGAAGCTGGCCGATTGGCTGGACGGCATATTCGCCAACTTGACGGTAGAGCAGATGGAAGAGATGATGATTTGCGAATACGGCGGCATGAACGAGGTGTTGGCCGATTTGTATGCCGACACTGGCGAGGAGAAATATATGAAACTCGCGGATCGTTTCTGGCACAAGGTCGTGCTTGATCCGTTGGCCGCTCACGATGATTGTTTGCCGGGAAAACACGCCAATACGCAAATTCCGAAATTGATCGGGCTCGCCAAGCAGTACGAATTGACGAATGACGACAAGTACAAGTCGACTTCCGAATATTTTTGGGACCGCGTCGTGCACCATCATTCGTATGTCATTGGCGGCCATAGCTTTAATGAATATTTCGGCGAGCCGGGCGAGCTGTCCGACCGCATCGGGCGCACAACGACCGAAACTTGCAACACCTACAACATGCTGAAGCTGACGCGTCATCTGTTTCAATGGAACGGAAATGCAACAGAAGCCGATTATTACGAGCGAGCGTTGTTCAATCACATTCTGTCGTCGCAAAATCCGGATAACGGGGATATGTGTTATTGCGTATCGTTGGATATGGGCGGCTTTAAAGATTACAACAAACGGTTCGAGGATTTTACCTGCTGCATCGGAACGGGCATGGAAAATCACGCGAGTTATGGCAACAGCATTTATTTCCATAGCGGCGATAAGCTATACATCAACCAATATATCCCATCCTTGCTCCGATGGGAGGAAAAAGGTATTGCGTTGAAGCAGGAAACCCTGTACCCGGAAGACGATCGCATCGTGATGAGGGTATCCTGCAAGCAAGCCGCACCGTTTACGCTCAGCATTCGTTATCCCTATTGGGCGGAGCAAGGCATTGAGATCAAAGTAAACGGTCAACCTCAGACGTTTGCGGATGCCGCTCCCGGAAGCTTTATCGAAATCGACCGCGTATGGAACGATGGCGATATTGTTGAAGTGAAGATCCCGATGACGCTGCGTCTGGAAAGCATGCCGGACAACCCGAACCGGGCTGCCGTCATGTACGGGCCGTTGGTGCTCGCAGGCGAATTGGGTCCGCTGGAGGATCCGGAAGCCGCAAACCATCTCTATACGCCGGTTATGATCACAAACGATATGCCGTTAAACGAATGGCTTGAGCCGGTTGCCGGGAAATTCGCGACGTTTCGCACAGTGAATGCCGGATACCCGCGCAACGTCGAGCTTTATCCTTTTTACCGGATGCATGATAAAATGTACACGGTATACTGGGATTTGTTCACGGAAGAAACGTGGGAAAAGGCTGAAAATGAGTACGTGATCGCTCGTGAAAATATACGTTTACTAGAGCAAAACACGATCGATTTTGCACAGCCGGGGGAAATGCAGCCGGAGCGCGACCACAATTTCCAAGGCGACATTACCGGAGTCGGCACCTTGCATAACCGGGCTTATCGTTCCGCAGGAATGGATGGATGGTTTTCCTTCGATTTGAAGATTGATCCCCAAGTCGACATAATGCTAGTCGTCACGTATACGTCGGCGACGGAAATGCCGGGCTGCGAGTTTGATGTTCTCGTGAACGGTACACTGTTAACAGATTCGGTCGAGGGCATTAAGGAAACAGAGAAGCTTTATAATGTGAACTACACAATCCCGGCGGCAAGCATTGGCGGGGTAGACGTAGCGACCGTTACCTTCCAAGCCCATGCGAAGCGCAGAATACGCAAAGTGTTCGGCTTGCGCATCATAGCGGGAGGAGGCCAATGAAATTTCAGGATTTCGTTTATCAAAGACCCGATATTCAAGATTTGGAAAAAATGTTGGATGAACTCATTCGCAAGTTCGAAGCGGCGGAAAGCTCTGAAGACCAAGTTTCAATCATGAAAGAAATCAATGCGCAACGCCGCGAATACGAATCGACGTGCGGAATTGCGTATATCCGCTACACTATGGATACAACCGATCCTTTTTATAAGGACGAACAGGACTTCAACGACGAATCCAGTCCGATCTACCAAGGCATGATAACCCGTTATTATAAGGCTCTAGTCGATTCCAGGTTCAGAGACGAACTGGAGCGGCAATGGGGCAAGCAGCTGTTCCGTATTGCGGAAATGTCGCTCAAAACGTTCTCGCCTGAAATCGTGGAACATTTGCAGCGGGAAAACAAGTTATGCAGCGAATTCACTAAGCTGCTTGCATCGGCGAAATTCATGTTTGAGGGAGAAGAGAGGAACTTGCCGCAACTGGCTCCCTTCGCCCTTTCCACTAACCGGGATACAAGGAGAAGGGCTCTTGAAACGAGAACGACCTTCTTTGTAGAACATGAGACCAAACTGGACGAAATATTTGATCAATTGGTGAAGGTAAGGACTGAGATTGCCCGCAAGCTGGGTTATCGCAATTTCGTGGAGCTCGGTTATGCCCGATTAAATCGGTCCGACTACAATGCGGCGGATGTGGCGAAGTTCCGCGAGCAAGTGCGGAAATCTATCGTTCCGGTAACAATGAAATTGAAGGAACGTCAGCGTAAACGAATCGGGATCGATTGTCTCCGGTATTACGACGATTCATTCAGCTTCAAAACCGGGAATGCGAAGCCGAAAGGCGACCCGGATCGGATTGTGGTAAACGGCAAAACGATGTATTCAGAGCTGTCTCCCGAGACTGGCGAGTTTTTCGCTATGATGATCGACAACGGACTCATGGATCTGCTCAGTACAAAAGGGAAGGCTGGCGGCGGTTATTGTGCGATGATTAGCCAGTACAATGCCCCGTTTATATTTACCAACTTTAATGGAACGTCGGGCGATATCGATGTGCTGACGCATGAGGCGGGACACGCGTTCCAATCCTATTGCAGCTTGGATTACAAGGTGCCGGAATATGAGTTCCCGACTGCAGAGGCCGCAGAAATTCACTCAATGAGCATGGAGTTTTTCGCTTGGCCTTGGATGGACTTGTTTTTCCGCGAAGACACGGATAAGTACAAATTCACTCATATGAACGACTCGCTGCTGTTTATTCCCAACGGGGTCGCTTACGACGAGTTTCAGCATTTTGTTTATGAAAACCCGGAAGCGTTACCTGCGGACAGAAAGCGTGCTTGGCGCGAGATTGAGAAAAAGTACGTTCCTTATCGCAATTACGAAGGCAACGACTTTTTGGAAAGAGGCGGTATTTGGCTGCAAAACGGTCACGTGTTCTGTCTGCCATTCTATTATGTTGATTACACGATGGCCCGCATTTGCTCCTTTCAGCTTTGGAAAAAAGCGAGTGCGAACAAGGCAGCCGCGTGGTCTGATTACATGGCCTTGTGCAAAGCGGGAGGCAGCCGATCGTTCCTTGAGCTGCTTGAGCTCGGCAATCTGATTTCGCCATTTTCCGACGGGTGCGTAGAAAGCGTACTCGGCGACATCGAGAATTGGCTTGACGGCATTGATGATCAACAGCTGTAATCCTATGGCGCACCATTCGACGCCGCAAGAAGCTTAATAGAGAAAGGAACGGTTAAAGCCGATGAACGAACGTTTGCAAAAGCTTTACGCCTATATGGACCAGTTCAATTTGGATGCCGTATTGATTACACTGCCGAAGCACGTTTATTATTTGACCGGATTTTCCTCGGAGCCGCACGAACGTTTTCTTGGATTAATATTGCCGAAAGGGGACGAACCGTTTTTACTTGTGCCGGCATTGGATACAGAAGCGGCCAAAGCGGAATCTACCGTATCGCGGATCTATACGCATACCGATACGGAAAATCCGTACGAGGTGCTGAAACGATGCTTGCAAGGCACGGTAACCCGATTGGGCGTCGAAAAAAGTCATCTGACGATGCAGCGCTACGAAGCGCTGTCGGAGACGCTGAAAGCCGAACAATATGTGGATGTGGAAACGCCATTAACGAACATGCGCGCGATCAAATCCACCGATGAAATCGCCCGGCTCAAAAATGCCGCACGTCTTGTCGAACAGGTGCTTCGCGATGGATTAAAGCATGTTAAGGCAGGCGTCACAGAGATGGAAATCGCCGCTGAATTGGAATATGCGATGAAAAAAGCGGGAGTCGGCCCAGCGTTTGCGACGACGGTGCTGTCCGGCGAAAAATCGGCGCTGCCGCATGGAGCTACAGGCAATCGTCAAATTCAAACAGGTGACATGTTATTATTCGATATGGGGGTTGCCGCCGAAGGTTACCTTTCCGACATTACGCGGACATTTGCTATCGGAGATATCAGCGATAAGATGAAGGAAATTTACGAAACGGTGCTTGAGGCGAATCTTCGAGGGATCGCTGCCCTTCGACCGGATGCCGTTTTGGCCGATGTGGATTATGCAGCACGGCAATGCATCGCGGGTCGGGGTTACGGCGCGTATTTTACGCATCGGGTAGGCCATGGCCTTGGCATTGAGGTGCACGAGTATCCTTCGGTGCACGGGGACAATCGCGACCTGCTGCGCGAAGGGATGGTCATAACGATTGAACCGGGCATTTATTTGCCGGGCATCGGCGGCGTCCGTATCGAGGACGATGTCCTCGTCACTTCGACCGGCTCGGAAACGTTAACGACATTTCCTAAGCAGCTTACCGTAATCGGATAAATCAAAAGGGCTTTGATGTCAAAGCGCTTCAATTGACGCTTCGACCGAATTGCAATACAATAAACCCAGTTGAATGCGATGATACGGAAGAGGAACGAGCCGAATGGATTTAGGAACGAAAATTCGTAAAATCAGAAAAGAGCAGCACCGCAATTTGGACGAAATCGCCAATATTTGCGGATTTACAAAAAGCCTGCTATCTAAAATCGAAAACGGTAAAACCGTTCCGCCGATCGGCACGCTTATTAAAATTGCCGATGCTCTAGGCACGAAAATATCGGTATTGCTGGATGATCATGAACAAGGCGGAACCGTCTTTACGACGAAGGAAGCGGCGATGCAGAAGCTGGTCAAGACGCAAAAGGGCTACTCGTTTGCGGCTTTGGCCGTCGAACGGCAGGATAAGCTTATGCAGCCGTTTTATTTTGTCGCGAAAAAAGGCGAGACGCCAAAGCGAACCGTATCCCACGTCGGCGAAGAGTTTATTTACGTACTGGAAGGCAGCATGACATACAAGGTAGGAAATGTCGAATATTCGCTGAGCCCCGGAGACAGCCTCTATTTCGACTCTGTTGAAGATCATTTGTTTACGCCGATTACCGATGAAGTGCGCTATTTGTCGGTGTTTTGCTCGGCCCAAAGCTAGTAATTACCGCATCGCTTGATTCCATCTACCGCAATTAAGGGGGACTTTGTTCTCCTTTTTTAAACTATCAGTTTATGGACATCTACTCATCTTGGCTTAATAATAACCGGCGCCTAATTTCCGTGCCATTTCGGAGAAATCGTACCATTATCCCCTTGCCTCAGTAGTGAGTTGCCAATCAGTAGATTTACGAATGCCATGATTGAGAGGGAGTAGCAACCAGCGTATATTCAAATGCCATGATTTGAGAGGGAGATTGCAATCAGCGGATTCCCGGATACCACGCACAAATTTGCCGTTTAATGAATTGGAACGGAACGGGTTATCGGCAACTCAAAAAGCAGGTATCCTAAGCATCAAGCGTTCCATAGGGTGAGATATTTTCCTTTCCACTTCGCTTTGCTTCCCCAGACTACCCAGGGAACGGTGAGAACCGGTTTGCTGCGGGTCAGTTCTTTGTAGGTATGGGTTGGCGTCGCAGCGCACCAATGGAGCAGTTGGCTGAAGACCGGGGCATGGCGGAGTTTTAAGTTCAACCGGAAACAAAACTCGTCTAAATAAACCTGCAAATGTTTGGCCCCGATGCCATTAAACGTAAAGTTCAGCCACGCGGTCACCTTCCACTTGATGGGGTTCAAAGCAGGGTGAAGTTTGCCACGCGAAACTGTCACGGCCTCTCCATCCGTATGATCGTTTACGAACGCTTGGACGCCAGGCTTTTCAATCCACCTCAACGCGTTATTCACATGGCTGGGATCCGGTTGTTTGATTTTGACCTGCTGAGGCTCGTCTCGCTCGTCGAGGGATCCGCCGATCAACAGGGGCTGCTGGGCCTCGCTATAATACGTGTAACCGTAAGAGATAGGGTCTACTCGCACAACACCCGTGAGCGGATCGGCTTCATCGGCTTGTTGCAGGGCATGGCGGATTTTTCTTGCGATGAGCCACGCGGTCTTATAGGTGACCTGAATCACTTGGGACAGGCGGGAGGCGCTGATGCCGGAAGGCCGGGAGATGAGAAACATCGCTTGGAACCAGCGGGTCAACAAAGTGGAGCTGCCTTCCATGATGGTGCCGGCGATGACAGAAGTCTGATGGCGACAGGAGCGGCATTCGTAGAGAGGCAGTCTGCGCGTTTGGATGAGATAAAAGTGAGGATGACGACAAGTCGGGCAACGGAAGCCGTCCGGCCATCTGGCTTCGAACAGCGCCTCGGCGCAAGCCTGCTCTGAGTTGAACTGCTGGCAAAATGCCTCAAAGGTCAGATGATCTGGAAACATAGACGTCCCCCCAATCTTTATAAAATAGAACACTTGTTCTTATTTATATCATACCAAACATGCGTTCTATTTTCAAGAGATATCGGGTTAAATTTCAACGTTCCGGGTTTGTTTTTAAATGCATGACAAGGGTTTTCCCTCTGATCGGAAGGGATAAAGGTACGTTTTCGCGGAAAGGATGTAAGGGGCCGCTGAGGTGGTCCTATTCTCCTTCTGATGCGAGGGGATAAAGGTACGTCTTCGCGAACAGCCGTAGGCATGAACAGGGGTGTCGGACGGGTACGATTGCTTTATTACGGATATCCGCCAAAAGTAAAGTGCCGAAGGCAAGCCTCCGGTTTTCTTATGGTTATTTTCCGTGGTTAAGCTTGATATTATCAAACGTGTACCGCCGTCCTATGGATGGCGGTACACGTTTTAGTTGAGTGTTCAAACATCTCGGAAAGGTCCGTTCCTACACTCGCCTATGTGCCCCAATCACTTTAATGCGAAAATTTGACGGCGAAATGCCTTCTTTATTCGTGAAGAAGGTAGAAAAATAAGGGGTGTTATTAAAGCCGACCTCCTCGGCGATGCGCGCGATCGGCCAATTCGTCTGGAGCAGCAGCTTTTTGGCTTGTTCGATGCGGTATTGCTGCAAATAATCGATCGGAGTCAAGCCGTAAATCTTCAGCATGCATTTGGCTAAATAATTCGGATGATAGTTCAATTCATTTTGCAGCATCGAATTCGTTATTTTTTCGGCATAGTTTTGGCGGATGAACATCTCCACCTTTTCCGCTAGCCGGATGGCCGCCGCATCGGATGACGAGGCCGATTCGCGGTCCAGATGCTGCATGAAAACCTGGAACGCGGTTTGCTTTTTCCAATTTCGCAACGAACGCGGGTCATGATCCAATTCATAAAACTGCGCCAAATCGCCGAGCGATTTTTCGGAAAGCTTCATATGTTTCGGGATAAAGATAGAGCAAACCTCGCAATGGTTCAAATAGGCGTTTTGCTTATGCTTTTCGACGAGGGCGGATTGATTTTCCAGGCATTCGCTCATCTCTTTATTTTCTTCCCATGCTCCGAACGTATGAAAGTGAATCCACGTGATTTCCGTTTCCTCTTGGCATGGCGCTGTCCCATAATGGTACCCGTCAGGCCGCAAAATGAGTGCTTCGCCTTGGCGAACGGTCCATTCATTCGAATTTTCCCCAATAAATAAAGTTCCTTTCGTGACGACAATCAAATCAAATACGCTGATGAAATTTCGGCTTATATGCCGTTCGCCGGGAACATAGGTGCGCTTGCCGCTATCGATAAAGTAAGGGACTGGCGGAGATATAAAATGCAGTATGGGATAAGACATGATTATCCTCCTCAAATTAGGTTGAGATTTTAAAAAATACGGTTGGAATTAAGGATGTAATTTCAATGATACATTAGTTAACATATGAAATATATCATTTTCATCTAGGTAGAAATAATATTGAAAAGGGAGGATGTAATGAATCCTACAACATTTATGAAATCGCTTCAATTAAAAAAACTGCATATCCGGGATTCATTCTGGTCTTCTTATATTCGTCTTGTTCGCGACGTGGTTGTGCCCTATCAATGGGAAGCGCTGAATGACCGGATTGAGGGCGCTGAGCCTAGCTATGCCATACGGAATATGAAAATTGCCGCCGGATTGGAGCAAGGAAGCTTCCAGGGCATGGTGTTTCAAGACAGCGACATCGCCAAGTGGCTGGAAGCGGTCAGCTATTTGCTTGAATCGGAGTCCGATCCGGAGCTGGAGCGCGTGACAGACGATCTGATTGACATCGTAGCCAAAGCCCAACAGAAGGACGGCTACCTCAATACTTATTTTACGATAAAAGAACCGAATGAACGATGGTCGAATTTGGCAGAATGCCATGAGTTGTACTGCGCCGGTCATATGATCGAAGCGGGCGTTGCGTATTATCAAGCGACGGGAAAAAGAAAGCTGTTGGACGTATGCTGTCGGCTGGCGGATTGCATCGATTCGGTTTTTGGTCCGGAACCCGGTCAAATTCAAGGCTACGACGGCCATCAAGAGGTGGAGCTGGCTCTTGTTAAGCTTTATAAAGCAACAGGCAATGAAAAGTACTTGCAGCTAAGCAAGTTTTTCCTCGATGAACGCGGACAAGAACCGAGCTTTTATGAGAAGGAATTGAAACAGCGCAAAGGCAAAGTGCATTTTCCGTTTCTCGATATCGCTTCGGATCGTTCTTACAGCCAGGCGCATTTGCCGGTACGTTTGCAGACAACGGCGGAAGGACATGCCGTCCGTGCGGTGTATATGTGCACCGGCATGGCAGACGTAGCAGCGGAAACGGGCGATGAACAGCTGCTTGAAGCTTGCAGGAGACTATGGAGCAATATTGTAGAAAAACGAATGTATATTACCGGGGCAATCGGTTCGATGGCTCACGGAGAATCGTTTTCTCTCGACTACGATTTACCAAATGATACCGCTTACGCTGAAACTTGCGCATCGATCGGATTAATCCTGTTCGCGCAGCGCATGCTCTTGATAGAGCCTCGAAGCGAATATGCCGACGTGCTGGAGAAAGCGCTGTACAACACCGTCATTAGCGGCATGTCTCGCGACGGCAAACGGTTCTTCTACGTCAATCCGCTGGAGGTTTGGCCAGACGCGTGCGGTAAAAACCACACGTTCAGCCATGTGAAGCCGCAGCGGCAGGAATGGTTCGGCTGTGCATGCTGTCCGCCGAACATCGCCCGATTGCTTGCATCGCTTAATCGGTATATCGTATCGGTCAAAGATCGGACGATCTATACGCATTTATATATCGGCGGCGAGTTGGAGTGCGAGTTGGATGGCCAAGCCATCCATTTCACGCAGCAATCGAACTTCCCGTGGGAAGGCGACGTCCGTTTCGAATTTGGGGGAGAGCAAGAAGCTAATTTTACAATGGCATTAAGAATTCCGGACTGGTGCCCCGGGGCGAAAATCCGGATCAACGGCAATTTTGTTTCATTCGAACAAACCGTCGTTGACGGATATGCGCATTTTACTAGAACATGGCGCCCAGGCGATATCATCGAACTGTCGCTTCCGATGCCGGTTAAACGGATGAAATCTCACCCCTTAGTTCGCGAAACGGCTGGCAAGACGGCGTTGCAGCGCGGTCCGATCGTATATTGCGTGGAGGAAGCGGACAACGGCCCGAACTTGCACCACATTGCTTTGGATGAGGCGTCTGAATTTATTGTCGCCTATGAGCCTGAACTGCTCGGAGGACTACAGACGATCACCGCGAAAGGCGTTAAGAGGTTATCCGACGAGTGGGGAAACCAGCTTTATAAAGCGGATGAACGCGTTCAAAACGTGCCGATTGCCGTGAAATTCATCCCCTATTTCGCGTGGGCCAATCGAGGGCGCGGCGAAATGGCCGTTTGGGTAAGGGAATAAGCGAAGACGGCAACCTCACGACGAACAGGAGGGCAGATCAACGATGACGGTCGAAAAAAGCAAGATCGATATGATCGCTAAAAGCAATTTTGACATTCGGCTCAAAGACGGGGCGGTGACAAGCCTTAAATTTTTGCGGGATGCATTTGATACGCAATATATTTTGCGCGATAAACGGTTTGGGGACGTATTTGTCGCCTACCGGAAGCCGAATGAGGATTGGACGTCGCTTAGTACGTTAGCGTTAGCGCAAAAAGGGCTTGTCGACATCGCCGTCTCCGCCGACGGTTCGAAATACGACACGTGCTACGACTCCGACGACGACGGGAAGCTGGCTATCGGACTCGATATTTCGTTTGAAATCGATCAGGATTGCTTGAACTACACCGTTCATATTACGAATCAAAGCGACCAAGCGATCGAAATCGGCGACTTGTCCATCCCGTTTCCGATGAACTCGGCATACGAATGGGGGACGAAGCCGCACGAAAGCGTGCTGAGACATGCCTTCGTATCGGGCCACAATTCTTATATGTTCTGGATGCGCTGCAATAGTGTCGGACCGTACCTCACCATGACAACGGCGAACGACACGAAGCTGGAATACTTTGATCTTTACTCCGAAGAGGAGAGCCCAAAGGGAAACCGAGAGCTCAGAGCTTATATTCATTCGAAGGCTCAAGGGCAAATCGCAACGGAGAAAGGTACCAAATGGCGCCAGCCGCATACAGGTGCGCTCCTCACACCTAAAGGGGCACAAGGGGATTCGGTGACGTATCCATTCAAGTTCTATTGGGCGAAAGATTATGACGACGTGCGCAATACGATTGTGGACGAAGGGCTGATCGACATTCAAGTCATTCCCGGCATGACCGTGCCGAACGATTTGTTTGCGATGTTCTATTTGCGGACGAAACAGCCGATCGAATCGGTGACGCCGGAGTTTCCGGATGACACGGAGTTGACTTATGTCGGCAAACGAGGCGACGACTTGCACGTATATAAGGTGAAGTTCGGGAAGCTGGGCGAAAACCTCGTGACGGTGCGGTACGGCGGCGGGAAACAAACGTATTTGGAATTTTTCGCTACCGAGCCGGTTGAAACGCTGATCCACAAACGGGCAGCTTTTATCGCGAAAACCCAGTATCGCGATCCATCCAAATGGTATAACGGACTCCTTGCCGAGTGGAACATGGAAACCGAAGTGCTGCTTGGTCCCGACAATTACGATCGAATCAAAGGATGGCGCATTTACGAGGTCACCTGCGATGATCCCGGACTTTGCAAACCGGCCTATTTGGCCGCCAAAAATGCCGAATTCCCGGTCGAGCAGGAAATCGAAGCGCTCGAATATTATATCGAGCACTTTGTCTGGGGAGGCCTCCAGCGGACGGAGCAAGAGGAATATCCATACGGCATTTACGGCATTCCGGACTGGAACGTTCTCCGTTCAAGCGAAGACGAAGGGCCTAAAGGGAAAACGCACATATGGCGAATTTACGACTATCCGCACATTGCATTAATGTATTGGAGCATGTACAGGGTAACGAAAAATTATCCGCATCTCCGAACGAGGCTCTCGAAGGAAACGTATCTTGAGCGCGCTTACAGAACGGCGGTCGCCATGTTTACGATTCCGCAGGAAACGGGCGAGTGGTCGGCCTATAAGACCGGGCTGTACAACGAATTGATTATTGAAGACTTGATCTGCGAGCTAAAAGCTGTCGGGTCGCTAGAGAAAGCGTATCGGCTCGAAAAGCACTGGAAGAAGAAAACGATCCATTTCGTGAATGAAAATGCCGATATGTTCGGCTCGGAATACCCGTTTGATTCGACCGGCTTTGAAAGCACGCATGCGCTAGCTAAATATGCGATGAAGCACGCGGTTAAATCAGTCGGTGAACAACCGGATCGGAACGCCGAAGAAGTTATCACCCAGAGCAACGCGGTGAAATTCATGGAAGCTCAAATCGAAGCGAATATCTTTTGCCGCGGTTGGCTTTCACCGGCTTATTACTTGTATGGCAGCGATTATAGAGGCGAGTCGAACGGGGCGTACACGTTAAGCTATATGTCTCAAATGGGAGGCTGGGCGCTGCTCGATTACGCTCTTGATTACAGCTCGAATCCGCATGAATATTTGCGGTTAGGCTACGCCTCGATGTTAAGCTCATGGGCGCTCATGAATACGGGAACGCCGGAAAGCAATTATGGCTACTGGTATCCCGGACAAGCCAACGACGGCAGCGCAGGCGGAGGCTTCGAGCCTTCTCCGTTCGGTCAAACGTGGCTTGAACAGGACCATCATCGCGGTTCATGGTATTACTCCTGCGAAATCGACCTAGGGTTTTGCGGGGCACTGCGAGGGGCGGCAACGATCCTTGCCGACGATCCGATATTCGGATTATTTTGCTACGGCGGCGATTACAGCCAAGTCGACGGCGGATATGAAATTACGATGAAGGACGGCGTTCGAAGAAGGTTCCACGTATTACTGGGGGAATTCAAAGCGTCCCTGCATATCGATACGGATCACATCTCGGCGACGACACCGATTTTTGTACAAGAGGATCGTTCCGAAATCCGTTTCCGGATCGAAAGCCATGCCGAGGTGCAACACATCGTCACATTAACCGTATCCTGCCTGCCAATAGGCGAATATGGCATTTATGTGGATAAATCGAAAATTTTGTCTGTGAAAGGTGGTGTTGAAGCGGTTGTGCCTTTGATCGTGGACACGCAAGGAGCGACCATCCGCGTAATGAAGGAATGAACATCTTCGAGAGGCTGACAGCACATTAGGCAACATCGGTTTACCGTATTCGATTAACCAAAAAACGCATATGGGGGTAACGATTCGATGAAAAAAATATTAATGTTGATGTTAGCGCTCACGATCGTTTTGACTGCGGCAGGCTGCAGCGGCGGAAACAACGGGAAATCGGCCAATAAGGAAGAAGCAAGCTCAAGCTCCGGCAATTCGGCGGAACCGGCTACAAACGGCGTCAACGAGTACGGCTGGGATGTTCCAAAGGATACGCTGAAATTCAGTTTCTATGCCGGTTATGACGATCAGGCCGAGGTAGACAAGAAATCCCCTCCTATGGCTCAATTTTATAAAGATAAGTTTAACGTCGAGATTAAAAAAATCGTCTACAGCATCGATATGAACGAAAAGCTCAACCTGATGCTCGCTACCGGCGATTATCCGGAAGTGATTACCAATATGGACGATGCCATGGCCGAGAAGTTTATCGCGCAAGGCCGGGCCGTCGACCTGACGGATCTGATTGAAAAATCGGCTCCGAATATTAAAGAGAAGCTTGGCAAATACCTAAATCTGATGAAAGATGATGAAGGTAAAATTTACAAGCTGCCGGCGCTCTGGGGAGAAAATCCGAATGTAGCGGGTATGGACTTCGGTATTCGTTACGACTGGTGGAAAGAATTGGGTTCCCCTGTCTATCAAACACCGGAGGAGTACTACCAAGCGTTAAAACAAATTATGGCTAAACATCCGACAAACGCAGCAGGTCAAAAGGTTTATGCGCTGTCGGACAATGCGCCGGCGGGCACGAACACGCAAGGCGCAAACCTGTACAATGGAATGCTGGCTGCTTACGGTTTCAAAAATGGCTATAAAGTAAACGAGAGCACCGGTGAATTCACGCATTGGATGAATACGCCTGAAGGCTTGGAAATCGCCAAATACATTAACCGCTTCTATCGCGAAGGCATGATCGATCCGGACTTCCTAACGAACAAGTTTGAAGATTGGCAGACGAAGGTTACGAACGAAAGAATTATCGGCAACATCGGAGCTTGGTGGCAATTGTGGGTAGGCGGTCAAGAGGCTTGGGCTGAACAAGAAAAAGACAAGTACAATATCGAAAAACGATTTATGAACGTCACCGTCAAAGCTCCGGGCGTTGAAAAATCGACCGAGCTTGGTTCCAACTTTATCGGAAATTACAGAGTCATTATTACAGATAAAGCTAAAGATCCGGAAAAAATTATGGAATGGTTCAACTGGGAAGTGAGCACGCTTGGGACAATGATAACCGGTTTCGGTAAGCCGGATCCAGAGAACGTATGGGATATTAAAGACGGCAAATGGATTTTCAAGGACAGCGCGATGGAATATGCGAATAAAAATACAAATTTCCACGATGTCCGCGATAAGAAATTCGGCGCTATGTCCTTTATGATGATCGCTCCTGCAGGCTGGATTAAAGACGAGCGCCTCGATCCAAGAGTGACGCGTGTCAGCGTGTACGATATGTGGCCAATTAAGGAAGATGGTTCATTCCTTGATCCAGGCGTCAATCTGAGCTGGCAAAATGTAAAAGGCGAAAGCTGGGATTCGACGCTCTATACGGTAACTTATAAAGCCGAAGATCCAATTTCGAACACGAATGCGACGATTAAGGATACGCTCATCTCCGAGTGGGCTAAAATGATCACGAGTAAAACCGAAGAAGATCTCGTAAGCAAATTCAACTCCGCTCAGGAAAAGCTGAACAAGCTCGGATTGCATGATCTTGAGAAGTACAATGCCGATTCGTATAAAGCCAATGTAGAGAAATTCCAACAATAAATCATTCATTCAATAGCAATCCTCATAACGGCTTGGATCGGATTGAAATTCAATTCGATCCAAGCGCATTCTATTTCAAAGATGATTATACCTTTCAATCGAAAGAGGAGAACCTATGGAGATACAGGCAAAAACGGGCATTAAGCAAAGCGGGTTTAAAGGTCGACTGAGTCGAATCGGAAAACGGTTTTACCGGGAAAGAGAGCTTTGGACCATTAACTTTTTTGCCCTCGCATGGGTGCTCATTTTTGCTTATGGGCCGATGTACGGCATCATTTACAGTTTTTATAATTATATTCCGGGGAGAAGCTTGAGCCATTCCAAATTTGTCGGATTAAAATACTATATCGAGTTTTTCACGCTTCCGGACGTATGGCTTATTATCCGCAATACACTTGTCATCAGCTCGCTCGGCTTGACAATCGGTTTTATCGCGCCCATTATATTGGCGTTGCTTATGAATGAGATCAGAAATATCAAATTCAAGAGGCTTATTCAAACGATTACGTATTTGCCGCATTTCGTATCGTGGATCGTCGTTGCGAGCATCATCTTTACGCTGCTCGGCAGTGAAGGAGCAATTAACGACGCGCTGATGAAAATGGGAATTATTCATGAGCCGTTAAAGATTCTTGGCGAAGGGGAATATTTCTGGGCGTTGCTGACTTCCGCTAACCTATGGAAAGGAATCGGTTGGGCGTCCATCATCTATATAGCGGCAATCGCCGGAGTCGATCAAGAATTGTATCAGGCTGGGGCCGTCGACGGACTCGGAAGATTCGGTATGGCATGGCACATTACACTTCCCGGCATTCGCTCGACCGTGCTTTTATTGTTTATTTTAGGCATCGGAACTCTGTTGAACGCCGGCTTCGAACAGCAACTGCTGCTTGGTACACCGACAACGAGAGATTACCATGAGGTTATCGACACCTATGTATATCGGTATGGCATTCAGCAAGGCCGTTATTCGTTTGCAACAGCCGTTGGTTTTATGAGCTCTGTACTCGGCTTGGTGCTCGTCTTAATAACGAACAAATTTTCGAAGAAGTTAACCGGCATGTCGATCATTTAACGATAGGGGGAAGCGGCAATGAGAGCGGTATACGTAAAAAACACGACAGCCGGACGCATATTTGATTTCTTTAATATTGCCTTTATGATCATCTTAGCGTTTGTGATGTTGTATCCCTTCTGGAACCAATTCATCCTCTCGTTAAACGAAGGCAAGGACGCGACAAGAGGAGGGTTATACTTCTGGCCGAGGGCTTTTACATGGGACAACTATACCTATATGTTCAACAAAGGCAACTTGGGCAAAGGGGCGATCATCTCTGTCTTAAGAGTTGTTGTAGGGACGGTCACGACGTTGTTTTGTTCGGGGTTATTAGCCTATATAACAACCGTTAAATGGTATTCCGGCAGAAGATTTACGCGGGTGCTGTTTTTGATCACCTTGTATTTCAGCGGCGGGCTTATTCCCACTTATTTGTTGTTTAACCAGCTGCACTTAATGGAAACCTTTACGGTGTACTGGCTTCCCGGCTTGTTCAGCGCATACTACATGCTGCTTATCTCCTCCTACATGTACAACCTGCCGGAGGCATTGTCGGAGTCCGCAAGGATTGACGGGGCCGGTGAGCTGAGGATTTATGTGCAAATTATTGCTCCGATGTGTATTCCCGTATTTGCTGCAGTTGCGGTGTTCAGTGCCGTCAGTCATTGGAATTCCTGGTTTGATGTCATGCTGTACAATTCATCCGGGAAATGGGACACGTTGCAGGTGTATTTGCGTAAAATATTGCTGGACGTTGAACAAATGAGCAAGCTGATGGACGAACAGAGGCAAATAGAGGGAATGCGGAAGCTGACGTCTGCGTCCATAAGAGCGGCCACAACAGTAATCGTTACGCTGCCGATCATCTTATCGTACCCGTTCATGCAAAAGTATTTTATGAGCGGCATTACGATCGGCGCCGTAAAGGAGTAAAGATTATTCCAACTGGTAGTCCTTCATTTTATTGTAAAGCGTCCCGCGGGAGATGCCGAGAAGTTGGGCTGCAGCGCTTTTGTTTCCGGCCGTTTTCTTTAAAGCTTCTTCAATGAGATCGATTTCCTCGCGTTTGGTCATTTTGGACTTTAATATTTTGTCATTCGGGAGCAACGAGTCCGTTTCCGGATAACCGAATCTCGGCAGCTGCTCTTGTAAAGATGGCGGTAAGTGGTCAAGCGTGATCATTTCATCATCGCTAATAATGACGAAACGCTCGACGACATTTCTAAGTTCCTGCAGGTTGCCTGGCCAATTGTATTGGGTCAATGCCAAGATGACCTCAGGGGAAATCATTGGAACGGGCTTTTGATAAAACAGGGAATATTGTTTGAGATACATTTGGAGCATGGCAGGGATGTCTTCGATTCTTTCGCTTAATGGCGGAATGCGAATGGAAATGACATTCAGCGCATAGTACAAATCGGATCGGAATTCGCGATTGTCCACCTTCGTTGCCAAATCCTGCGTAGAGGCGGCGATAATCCGCGTACGTACGGCAATCGGGGTGCTTCCACCCGTGCGAACGATCGTTTGTTGATTCATGTAATGATAAAGCTTGGCTTGAAGATCCATAGGAAGCCGGTCAATTTCGTTAATTAGCAAGGTACCCCCTTTGGCCTGTTCCAATTTGCCTGCTTGTCCGGTATCGCTTCCTGTGAAGGCTCCGCCCTGGAAACCGAATAACTCGGTTTCGAGAAATCCCGCGGGAACGATGCCGCAATGGATCGTTAGGAAGGGTTGATTCGAGCGAGGGCTTGCATTGTGAATGATTTGAGCAAACTGCTCTTTCCCAACACCGGTTTCACCTATTAGCAGCACGGGGGTTTCCGTAACGGCGACCTTTTTGGCCCATTGCACGACTTTGCCTATTGCGGGTCCTTTACCTTTGATCAATGAAAATAGATCTTCGGCGTTCGCTTTAGGATGAAGCTCGAAAGTGTGAGAAGTCGTTAGTTGATCATTCAAACGCACCAATTGGGTAATGTCCTGTTCGGCCGCAATGCCGCCAATAATTTGGCCTTGCGCATTCCGGATCGGAGAGGCATTGATGAGCACGTGCGTGTCCGGTCGGGGACGATGGTATGTATTTCGAATCATTCGTCCTTCGTCGAGAATTTTCAGCACCATGAGATTTTCCGTGTCGAATAGATCTTCAATTCCTCTTCCCAAAATATCGGCTTGAGGGAGATCGTAAATTTCTTCGGCAACCGTGTTCCAGCAGATGACCGTTCCATTCTGATCGATGACGGTAACTGCATCCGTAACGCTTTCGGACAATGTGGAGAAATAAGAGGACCATCTTTGCTGCTCTTTAATGGAGAACTGCAGCAACGAAGAAAGGTTGGAGTATCCTTTGATCGTCCCTTCAGCATCCTTGAAAAGCAGCGGCCGGTTGGAGCTCAGAGGAAGATGAAGCAGCAACGCATCGAAAAAGTCAGTTTCATCATAAGAAAGGATGGGAGAAATAAAGCGCTTGTTTCCATCCAAATAGGTTTTAATGTTCAGGTCATTCGAGCAAATGTTTATAAAACCGAGATCCTCTGGTATAAATAAACATGCCTCGCTGCCAATTGCGACAAACACGGCTTGCCCTTTGTGCAAATAAGAAGAGAGCTCTTCTATCGTTGAATCTACGGAGAGTTGATGGAAATCGTTGTTCAACGGGAATTGTTCATTTTTGAACATATTTTACCTCGTGTATTTATCATTTGTTTTGATTAAATTTACCATGAAGACGGCGTTAATTCAACACGATGACACTCGAGACCGAGCATTCTTAAGGGGAATGCAATGGGTTTCGGGTTTTTTAGGTTGTCCAAATCAACCCGATCGGATTTTTATAAATTTGTTCAATAACAAATAATTTAAACACATACTGTTCAAAATATTGTTTTATATGTATAATATAATTATATAATTGAACAATGTTGTTCAATTTAAATGGGGGAAAATTCATGGAAGTGATGTTGAGAAACCTATTTCAAGCATTGGGGAAAAGCCGCTCAGCAAATCGACTGGCCAAAAAGTACGGTCTTCGTTTTGGAGCCGCCCGATTTGTAGCTGGCGAAACGATCAAACAATCGATTGATGCTGTGCGAAGGCTCAATCAGGACGGCCGAATCGCGACTTTGGATCATCTCGGAGAATTCGTGTTCAGTGAAGACGAGGCAACGCAATCCGCTGACATGTGCATACAAACATTAGATGCGATAGCCAACTCGGGCGTTCAATCTAATCTTTCATTGAAAATGACTTCACTCGGCTTGGATATTAACAGAGAGTTATGCGTTAGCAACATGAAGAGGATTTTGGATCGAGCTCGTGAGCATGGCAACTTTGTTCGGATCGATATGGAGGATTACGCGCATTGCCAAGTGTCGCTTGATATCTATCGGGAGCTTCGAGAACAGTACGATAATGTAGGGATTGTTATTCAAGCTTATTTGTTTCGCACGGTGCAAGATATCCAGGATTTGAATGAGCTTGGAGCCAACTTGCGTCTTGTCAAAGGGGCCTATAAGGAATCGCCTCAAGTTGCTTTTCCGGAAAAAAAAGACGTCGATGAAAATTATAAGAAAATCATTCAAATGCACCTGAAAAATGGCCATTATACGGCAATTGCCAGCCATGATGAAACGATCATCGACTTCGCCAAACAATTAGCACAAACCCATGGGATTCCCAGAGTGCAATTTGAATTTCAAATGCTTTACGGCATTTGCGAAGAACTGCAAAAGCGATTGATTAAAGAAGGATACCGGGTACGCGTGTACGTTCCTTACGGTGTCGATTGGTTTGGTTACTTTATGAGACGTTTAGCCGAACGTCCGGCTAATGTTTGGTTCGTTCTTAAAAATATGTTCAAATAAGCCCGCAAAGGGAGAGGAGAAACAAGATGAGTACATTTACAAAAGTAAGCCCTTATGCAAACGAACCCTTCACTAATTTCGCTTTGGATGAAAATAAGAAAGCGATGGAAGCCGCTATTGCGAATGTGAAAACGGAATTAGGCCAAGAATACCCGCTATATATTGGTTCACAGAAAGTGGTAACCGATGCTAAAATTATATCCATTAACCCGGGAAATACGGATGAAGTCATTGGTTATGTTAGCAAAGCGGATCAGGCATTGGCGGAAAAAGCAATGCAGGCCGCTTTGGAAACTTTTGAATCCTGGAAACGGGTTTCTGCAAAAAAACGTGCACAATATTTGTTTAAAGCGGCAGCGCTCATGCGCGAGCGCAAACATGAATTTTCTGCTCTTATGATTTTGGAATCGGGAAAGAACTATGTGGAAGCCGACGTCGATACAGCGGAAGCGATTGATTTCATCGAGTTCTATGCTAGGGAAATCATTCGTTTGAGCGAAATCAACGAGACGCAGCCGTTATCCAGAATTTCTGGCGAAGACAATAACATTTCCTATATTCCGCTTGGCGTTGGCGTTATTATTCCGCCTTGGAACTTCCCGCTGGCGATTTGCGTCGGCATGACGGCTGCCGCAATCGTATCAGGGAATACGGTTTTGCTTAAGCCGGCTTCCACAACGCCCGTCATTGCACATAAGTTTGTTGCTTTAATGGAAGAAGCGGGGCTTCCTGCCGGTGTCATCAATTTCATCCCGGGAAGCGGCGCTGAAGTTGGCGACTATTTAACGACACATCCGAAAACTCGGTTCATTAGCTTTACAGGTTCTAAAGAGGTTGGATTACGCATTAACAAATTGGCCGCGGAAACGGCTCCAGGTCAAATATGGATCAAACGCGTTATTGCCGAAATGGGCGGCAAAGATGGCGTTATCGTCGATGAAACGGCGGATTTGGATGTTGCGGCTGCCGCGATCGTCGCGTCCGCATTCGGATTCCAAGGCCAGAAATGTTCGGCTGGTTCCAGAGCGATTATCGTTGAATCGGTGTATGATCAAGTTGTAGAAAAAGTGGTCGCGTTGACTAAGCAGCTGCAAATCGGTTTGCCGGAAAACAATTTCGCTGCAGGTCCGGTTATCGACAAGACCTCGTACGATAAGATATTGGCTTACATCGAAATCGGAAAACAAGAGGGGACCTTGCTTGCCGGCGGCGAGAAGGCCGAAGGGAACGGTTATTACATTCAACCGACCGTATTCGGCGATGTGAGCGGCAAAGCGCGCATTATGCAAGAAGAGATCTTCGGGCCTGTTCTCGCTATTGCGAAAGCGAAAGATTGGCAAGAAGCGATCGCCATGTACAACGACACGGAGTTCGGCTTGACGGGCGCTTATTTCTCTACGAATGAGGAGCGGATCGCCGAAGCGCTGGACACCGTGCATTGCGGAAACCTGTACATCAATCGTAAATGTACGGGTGCGTTAGTCGGCGTGCATCCCTTTGGCGGATTCAATATGTCAGGTACGGATTCCAAAGCAGGCGGTTATGACTATCTGTTGCTCTTTACGCAAGCTAAATTAACGTCCCGCAAAATATAAGGCTGGATGGGTGAGTTCTCTATTTATACTCATCTGATAGCTCGATACAAACGTCTTCGCCGTCCCACGGACGGCGAAGACGTTTTACTTGTACGGTAAGAAAGTTTAGTTTATAGACATCTACTCATATGGGAAATATAGGGAAAAACCGACACCTAATTTCCGTGCTATTTCGGAGAAATGGTACCATTATCCCCTTGCTTCAGAAGTGAGTTGCCAATCAGCGGATATTTGAATGCCATGACGGAAGTATGTTGCCAATGAACGGATATTCGAATGCTGATTCGAGTGGGAGTTGCAATCAACGGATTCCCGGATACCACGCACAAATTTGCCGTTTCGTGAATTGGATTGGGAACGGATTATCGGCAACTTAAAAAGCAGTCATCCCAAGCATCAAGCATTCCATAGGGTGAGATATTTTCCTTTCCACTTCGCTTTGCTTCCCCAGACCACCCAGGGAACGGTGAGAACCGGTTTGCTGCGGGTCAGATCTTTGTAAGTTAAGGTTGGCGTCACAGCGCACCAATGGAGCAGTTGGCTGAAAACCGGGGCATGGCGGAGCTTTAAGTTCAATCGGAAACAAAACTCGTCTAAATAAGCCTGCAAATGTTTGGCTCCGATGCCTTGAAACGTATTGTTAAGCCACGCGGTCACCTTCCACTTGATTGGGTTCAAAGCAGGGTGAAGTTTGCCGCGCGAAACTGTCACGGCCTCTCCATCCGTATGATCGTTTACGAACGCTTGGACGCCAGACTTTTCAATCCACCTCAACGCGTTATTCACATGGCTGGGATCCGGTTGTTTGATTTTGACCTGCTGAGGCTCGTCTCGCTCGTCGAGGGATCCGCCGATCAACAGCGGCTGCTGGGCCTCGCTATAATACGTGTAACCGTAAGAGATAGGGTCTACTCGCACAACACCCGTGAGCGGGTCGGCTTCATCGGCTTGTTGCAAGGCATGGCGGATTTTTCTTGCGATGAGCCACGCAGTCTTATAGGTGACCTGAATCACTTGGGACAGGCGGGAAGCGCTGATGCCGGAAGGCCGGGAGATGAGAAACATCGCTTGGAACCAGCGGGTCAACAACGTGGAGCTGCCTTCCATGATAGTGCCGGCGATGACAGACGTCTGATGGCGACAGGAACAGCATTCATAGAGAGGCAGTCTGCGCGTAAGGATGAGATAAAAGTGAGGATGACGACAAGTCAGGCAACGGAAGCCGTCCGGCCATCTGGCTTCGAACAGCGCCTCGGCGCAAGCCTGCTCGGAGTTAAACTGCTGGCTAAATGCCTCGAAGGTTAGATGATCCGGAAACATAGACGTCTCCCCCTTTTATAAAAAATAGAACATTTGTTCTTATTTTCATAATACCAAACATGTGTTCTATTTTCAAGAGTTATCGGGTAAAATTTCAACGTTCCGGGTTTATTTTCAAAAGCATGAACAAGGATTTTCCTTCTGATCGGTAGGGATAATGGTACGTTTTCGCGGAAAGGAAGTAGGGGGCTGCGTTGGTCCTATTCTCATTCTGATGCATAGGGATAAAGGTACGTTTTCGCGAACAGCTGCAGGCATGAACAGGAATGTCGGACCGGGTACGATTGCTTTATTACGGATGTCCGCAAAAGTAAAAGGGCCGGGGGCAAAGCCAAGGCAAAGCCTCCGGTTTTTTATATGAATTTTAGATAGGGAATGAATTCAGAAGAAGGTAATCCATCGAAAAATATGATAGCATTGAACTTATTGTATATTTGAATCGTCTAACGGAATAGAGGTGGCAAGATTGGATTCCCAGCGTAATTTCGATTTCCTTAAATATATGGTTGAATGCGATGACAATAAGGATTTGTTGAACGAATTGATGACGGCTTACGGTAAGGAAGTATGGAATTACGCTTACAGTATAACACGCAAATGGGATTTGGCCGACGATATTACGCAAGAGGTTTTCATTAAGGTTTTCCGTAATATGCATGCTTTTCGCAGAGATGCTTCCGTCAAAACCTGGCTGCTGACCATTACGCGCAATACCGCAATCGATTATCAAAGGTCGGCTTTCTTCCGCAAGGTGACTTTGTCGGACGTAGTTGAGGATTACGGGGAGCGCCATTCCGTCGAGCATGATGTCGCGGAGCAATGGGCGGTCAACGAGATGTGGAAAATGGTTTTGGACCTGCCGAAGAAGTACAGAGAAGTTATCATTCTATACGCTCATAACCAATTGTCTTTGAAAGAGATCGCTCAGGTGCTGGATGTTACGGAGGGAACGGTGAAATCGCGAATGTTCCACGCCCGGCAGAAATTGTCCAAGATGAAGGAGGCGAACCGCTAGTGGATGACAAAGAGCTATTCGAGCAACTGGCGCGCGGTCCGCTGACTCGGAACGGATTCGACGAATCGTTGCGCCGGAAAATCAACGAACGTCTCGATAATCCGAAGCAGCGCACTAACCGGGCGTGGTTCTTGCGATGGAATCGCGTGAGCGCAGCATTCCTGCTTGTTATCGTATTGCTCGTGGGCGTGTGGAGTTGGCGAGAGTATCCCTTCGATGGCGATGGGAATAAGGGACTGAATCCGGAGCAATCGTCCGCCCTTCATGAAACGGTCACTGGGGATATAAAGGATGTAATGCCGCATTCCGCGGTCGTGATCGGCTTGAGGGATGACGGAGATCAAGGAGCGTCTGGCAGTACCTATCGAACGGTACTCGTCGCGCCACAGGATAATGAGCTTGCATTAATCGGAAGCGGACCGGGAATTTGGATGCCCTATAAGACGAAATTTTGGAAAATCGATGCCGTTCCGGATTCGTTGGGCAAAGGTACGCAAACGCTGGAGGCATCCCCTGCGGCTCGGTTGATGAAAGCGGCAGTGTCGGAGGAGAAGTTGCCATCGCTGAGAAGAACGGAGAAGCTGCTATACGCCGGCAACCGTTTCGTATCGATCTTACAAACGACCAACGTCAATCAAGAAGGCGTCGCGGTAGATCAAAGCCAGGCATGGGTTAACGAGGTCGCGGTATTGGAGCCTGCAATGCGCGTGAAAAGCAAAAATATTTTAGAGGAAAGTCATTTTCCGCTCTCCAAAGCGCTTGGCACGAACGAGGCCGGAACGGATATCGACCAATGGGCGATCGTCCGCGAATCCGCCGCCTGGGTAGCCAAAAAGTCAATTGATTCACCGAGAATCGTAAGCGCAGCCGACATACAGAAATGGCAAACGATTCCCGTACAGCTTACATCGGACATTGTTAAAGATGAGCCTCTGGCACTGACGTGGGGTGAAGTCTTAAAATTGGAGACAACAGCCACGGATGCTTTTACATCGCAAGACGAGGATATCGTAGCTATAGTCACTAACGATAGCATTAAGCTGTATCCGTACAAATTACCTGACGCCAAGCCTGTAACCATACCAATCAATTCTAATGAATCCGTCGTCATGGTTCAATGGGCAACGCAACAAAAATACGTCGATAATTGGCCCCAGATGCTGCGCCCATGGTTTACGACCACGGCAAACCCTTCTTGATTATGATAAGATGAGAGTACCCCGCGATTATTCGCTTAACTTCCGCGCAGGGAGTTGGTGTAACATTGAGTGGGGTATAATCATCTTATTATTTTTTTACGACGAATGCCGCCAAACGGAGGAATAGTCGTTTCAGTTAGGTTGGAGGGATTGTCAGCATGTTTAGAGTGATTGGAGTCGTTGGCGCGGGAACAATGGGGCAGAGTATCGCGGAAATGCTCGCGGTCAAAGGATTGGACGTTCATCTGGTGGAGAAGACGCCCGAGAGACTGCAGCACGCGAAGCAAATGCTCGAGCTTAGTCTCGACCGCCAAATGGAGCGGTGGGCGATTACGGCCGCCGAGAAAAAATTAACGTTAAACCGCATACATATGGAAACGTCGTTGCAGCATTTAGCGGATTGCGAGCTAGTGATCGAGACGATCAGCGAAGACTTGGAAAGCAAGCTGGATGTATTCCGGCAATTAGACGACATACTGTCGAATGACGCGGTGATGGCAAGCAATACTTCCACCCTTAGCGTAACCGAGCTGGCGGGTGCCAGCCGTTATCCCGAGCGCGTCATCGGCATGCATTTCGTCTATCCGGCTTTCCGAATCGATGTCGTCGAGATTATCCGGGGGCTGCAAACGTCTGACGAAACGTTCAATAAAACGAGAAGCTTCATCGACGACGTGCTCGCCAAAAAAGGCGTCATGGTCTACGAATCGCCCGGCTTCGTTACTACCCGGCTTATCTGCTTGCTGATTAACGAAGCGCTCCATTTGCTGGAGGAAGGCGTGGCCACACCGGAAGATATCGACGCCGCCATGAGCATTGGATACAAGTTCGAGCGCGGCCCGCTTGAGATGGCTGACCGGTTCGGTCTCGATTCCGTGCTTGCGGCGCTTGACCGAATGTTCCGCGAATACGGGGAGCTTAAATACAGGCCATCTTTTCTACTGAAGAAAAAAGTCCGCGCGGGTCAACTCGGCATCAAGAGCGGCATCGGCTTCTTCAAATACGACAAGGACGGTGAAAGGCTCTCATGAACGTACTCGTGATTAACGCGGGGAGCTCGTCGCTTAAATACCAGCTTTACGACATGACAACCGAAAACGTGCTCGCCAAGGGAAGGGTAGAGAGAATCGGAATGGATTCGTCCATTCTCACCCATGAAGTCGATCGGCAGCCTGAAGTTCGCGAGGTTAGCGAAATTCTGGATCACACGACGGCGATCAAGAAGGTGCTGGATATGCTTACGCACCGTAAATTCGGGGTGCTCGGCAGCATCCAAGACATTAAGGCCGTCGGTCATCGGGTTGTGCACGGCGGAGAATCGTTCAGCGAATCGGTGCTCATCGACCAGAGCGTAAAGCTGGAAATCCGCAAGCTGTTCGATTTGGCTCCTCTGCATAACCCCGCGCACATGATGGGAATTTCCGCGGTGGAAGACAATCTGCCGGACGTTCCCCAAGCTGTCGTATTCGATACCGCTTTTCACCAGACGATGCCTCCGAGCTCCTATTTGTATGCCATCCCGACCGTGCTTTACCGTAAACACAAAATTCGCCGCTACGGCTTCCACGGCACCTCTTACGACTATGTCAGCAAGCGATCCGCCGAGTTTCTCGGACGTTCGCTGAGCGAGTTGAAGCTTGTCATATGCCACATTGGCAACGGGGCGAGCTGCGCAGCTATCTTAAACGGTAAATCGTTCGATACGAGCATGGGAATGACTCCGCTAGAAGGGTTAATGATGGGGACGCGCAGCGGCGACTTGGATCCCGCGATCGTTCCTTTCACGATCAACAAAGAGGATTTAACGTTAAACGAAGCCAACTCGATGCTTAACAAACATAGCGGTTTGCTCGCCATATCAGGAATAAGCAGCGATATGCGGGAAGTTGTGGAGGCGATGAACGAGGGCAATGCAAACGCGAAGCTTGCTTTCGAGATGTATGCTTATCGCATCCGTAAATACATCGGTGCTTACGCAGCTGCGATGAACGGGCTAGATGCTATTGTTTTCACGGCGGGCGTCGGAGAAAATTCGGACGTTTTGCGTAAAGAAGTATGCAAAGGGTTGACCTTCCTAGGGATCCGCCTAGAGGAAGCGAGGAACGCCATACGTTCTTCCGAGTCGCGGAGGATTACGACGGACGACTCGCAGGTCAGCGTATTGGTTGTTCCTACGAACGAGGAATTGCTGATCGCGCGGGACACTTATCGGCTGGTCATTGAACAACCGGAAGCGGCATCCATTTCGCAATAGGAGAGGGGCATGAGTATGGGACGGGTAGATCTGGCCACGATCGGCAACTTTGTCGGGCAGACGGTTACATTCGGAGGGTGGCTCACGCGTAAGCGGTCAAGCGGGAAAATTCAGTTTCTGCAAATTCGGGATGGGATGGGTTTCATCCAAGGCGTGCTCGTCAAAGCGGAAGTCGATGAATCCGTGTGGGAGAAAGCAGGCCAGTTGACGCAGGAAAGCTCATTCTACATAACGGGAATCGTGCGCGAGGAGCCTCGCAGCCCTTCCGGGTTCGAGTTGTCCGTAACCGGAATAGAGATTATTCAAATCGCGAAGGATTATCCGATCACGCCGAAGGAGCACGGCGTTGATTTCTTGATGGACCATCGGCATCTATGGTTGCGCGCGCCACGACAACGGGCGATTTTACGTATTCGCGCGGAGATCATATCGGCTATACAAGGTTTTTTTGATGAACGAGGCTTCACGCTTGTCGATCCGCCGATCCTAACGCCTTCCTCTTGCGAGGGAACGACGAATTTGTTCCATACGAAGTATTTCGAGGAAGACGCTTATTTGACGCAGAGCGGCCAGTTATATATGGAAGCCGCCGCGATGGCGCTCGGTAAAGTATATTCCTTCGGTCCGACGTTCCGTGCGGAGAAGTCGAAAACCCGCCGCCATTTGATCGAATTCTGGATGATCGAGCCGGAGATGGCTTTCGTCGATCACGAAGAAAACCTGAGGGTACAGGAGCAGTTTATCGCTCATATCGTAGGGCAAGTGCTGAGTAAATGCAAAGCGGAGCTTATGGTTCTGGAGCGGGATACGACGGCTTTGGAACGGGTTTTGCCGCCGTTTCCGCGTATTACCTATGACGAAGCTCTGGATTTGCTCAAGGAAATCGGGATGGATCTGCCGTGGGGAGAGGATTTCGGCGCACCGCATGAGACGGCGATCGCCGAGAAGTTCGACCGCCCGGTATTTATCACTCACTATCCTGCGAGCTTTAAGGCGTTCTATATGAAACCGGATCCGAGCCGCCCCGAGGTTGTATTATGCGCGGATATGATTGCGCCTGAAGGCTACGGGGAAATCATTGGCGGATCGCAGCGGATTGATGATCCGGAATTGCTGGAGAAACGGTTTGCGGAGCATGAGTTGTCCGAAGAAGCCTACGGCTGGTACATGGATCTGCGGCGGTATGGGACGGTTCCTCACTCAGGCTTCGGCTTAGGTCTCGAGAGAGCTGTCTCCTGGATTTGCGGGCTCGATCATGTACGGGAGACGATTGCTTTTCCGCGTACGCTATATCGGTTATATCCATAGTTGAATTGACTTGAGATAAAATCCTTGAAGGTTGGTGAAACCTAAAGATGAATGATCGTAATTCTCTAGCAAAAGGGATGGCGGAGGCTTTCATGGATGGCTCCGTCAGTATTCCCTACGCGTTGCTGCGTACCTATCGCGCGCTTAAGCTCAGCGACACGGAAGGTATGCTGCTGCTTCATTTGCTCGCGTTCCGGCAGCTGGAGCAGAATGAATTTCCGACCATCGAGCAGCTGCAGGAGAGAATCGGTGCATCGCCGGCAATCGTCGGGCAAGCCGTGCAGAAGCTGATGAAACAAGGATTCATCACGATTGACGAACAGTTTGATCCCCAGTCGGGAGTTCAATCCGAGAAGTATAATTTGTCCGGACTGTTTCAGAAAATAGGCGTATTGCTCGCTGCCGGAGAGCTTCCTCTTCGCAGCGGGAGCACGGGAGACGTTAGTCCATATCGGGATCAATCCGAGTCTGCCAGTGTTACGCTGATTGCAAATGCGGGAACTCATAATTTATTTGTTCTGTTCGAACAAGAATTCGGGCGTCCTCTTACGCCGATGGAATACGAGACGATCAATGGATGGCTTGACCAGGACCAATACGCGGATGAGCTAATCCGTTTCGCGCTGAAAGAATCGGTGTTTGCCGGCAAGCTTCACTTCCGCTACATCGATCGGATTTTGCTGGAATGGAGTCGTAACCGGGTCACCAACGTGGAGGAAGCACGGCTGCATGCCCAGAAGTTTCGTGCCGGACGATAGTTGACAGGAGATGAGAAGGTTGTTCAGCGTTTCCCTCTTTGTCCGTAAGAACGCGTTTATGATCAAGGTTCTTTTTTCCTATATCATCGTGGGTACATTGCTTCTGTGCGGGCTTTCGATCCTCATGTATAACAGCTATAGCCGGGCAATCCACAAGGAGATCGAGACGAATTCGGAGAAAGTGCTTGCCCAGTCACAGTCGGTCGTGGAAACGTACTGGAACTCGACACTGGAGTACTTGCTCCAATTCCACGTTTTGCCCAACATATCCAGCAATCTAAACGACATGTCCCTTAATTCGGGATCCGTATTCAAAGCATTGTACGGAGACACGTTCGAAGCGTTGGAGATGGGCGATATTTCGAAGAAATTATCCGAGATCGCATCCTCGAACCCGATTATCCATTCTATTTACGTCTATAACAAACGGTCAAACCTCGTGTTTTCTAACTTATCCGTTGCTTCATCCATCGATGACTTTTACGATCGGGACGCCATCCAGTCTATTGAAACGACTCGATATGAGAAGGACATGAACGTGATGCCGCGCAAGGTTTCCTATCAGCTTGGCAGCAATAGAGAGGAATACCAGGCGATTACCATTCAGTTCGTAGAGGATGAAGAGAACGGCAAACCTGCATCCGTTCTCGTATTCAATCTGAAGCAAAGCGCTTTGCAGCAAATGGTTAACCGGCAAGCAGGCGACGGATCGATGCAGTTTTTCATCTTGGATCGGGAAGGCAACGTCATTTCCCATCCCCGGGACGACTTGCTCAACAAAAACATATCCGACCAAAATTATATTCGGGAAATTTTGGCTTCTGGAGGAAACTCCGGCCATTTCACCACGGAAATAGATCAACGGAAAATGCTCATCAACTATGAGAAATCCGATCATGTTTTCAAATGGATATTCGTCGGAGTGGGCGACTATCAGAAGCTGCTATGGAATTTTACGAAGATCAATGAAACGGTGCTCCTATTGGCGGGAATCTTTATCCTGATCAGTTTGACAATAGGCATCCTGTTTGCGAAACAAATGTATAAGCCCGTCCGTCAGTTGATTCGAAAAATCCGTTCCAACGGGAATGACGACAATCGCTCGGGAGAGACGTACAACGAATATGAATATATCGACCGAACGATCGAACGGTTGGTCAGCAATGTGGTTGAGCTTGAGCAATCGGTTCGCGAGGGGATGCCGGCGCTTCGCCACGATTTCTTGCGTCAGCTCGTTCTGGGTACTGTGGCAGGCGGAGAAGCGACAACAGAGCAGGCTGCCAAGCTCAAATTGAGATTGGACGGGCCTTCATACCGGGTATGTATTTTCCGCTTATGCGCGTTTGCCGAGTGGACGGCGAAGCTGTCGGAACGCGATATGTCCCTGCTTCGATACGCGCTGGCCAACATCGCCGAGGAGACGCTGTCCGTGTCGTTTGCGGCGGAAGCCGTCATAGGGGGGGCCGATCACGTTGCGGTCGTGGTGAACGTAGATCAGTGGAGTAACTCTTCGGAATCCGAACTGCTCCGGTTGTTGTCCGCGACTCAGGATAATATCGAGACGTATGTCAAACTGACGGTGACGGCGGCGATAGGCGGTCAAGTCGACAAACTCGACGAGCTCCATTCCTCCTATTTGCAGGCACTCCAAGCGACGGTACATCGCCTTGTGTATGGAAAAAGCTCTATTATACGGTATGAGGAACTCGTCCAATTTCCGAAGGTTCCTTATCAGTATCCTTTTGAGTTGGAGAAAAAAATAAACGATGCATTACGCTCGGGAGAACGCGACAAGGCCATAGAAGGATTCGAGTCCTTCTTGGATGAGGTATGCCAGTTTTCTAACGATGAAATCATGCTGTCTCTGACTCAACTCGCGATATCCCACTTCGAGGTGCTTCCGGAGCCATCCGATCGATCCGTGTTCCCGGCCGACGGTTCTTATAAAACGATTATCCGCGAGCTTAGCGCCTGCGATGATTTCGATGATATTCGCCAGCGTTTCGACATGCTCTATTCGCAAGTGATAAGCGGTATTCGAGAACGCAAAGAATTGAAAAACAAAGATGTCGTCGATATGGTCGTCCGATACACGAGCGACAATTTTCGTAATCCGAATCTTACCGTCGAGAATATTGCGGAGGTGGTCGGACTTTCCTCGAATTATGTTCGTACGATATTCAAAAGTCATACGGACCAATCGTTATCGGCATTCATAAGCGAATTGCGTTTTCAGGAAGCGAAGAAGCTGCTGCTGGAAACGAATGAACACGCCAATAAAATCGCCGGCCATGTCGGCTTCTCAAGCGGAAAGTATTTCTACGCCTCGTTCAAGAAACAAACCGGACATACTCCCGACGAGTTCCGCAGAACGTTTCGTACCGGTTCATAAGGAAGGTTTTACCTAATAGGCAATCCTCCATTGCGCTCCCATTCGGGAGCGTTTTTTTCGTGTATGCTCATGCCTTATTTTTAACACTCCGAATCAGTAGAAGGATTCAATCTCTAGATGAACATCCTAGAGTCATATTTTTAACATTTAGCCGTTCTCGTAAAAAAGTGGGTTGCCCTCATATTTAACAATTTGCCCGATTGAGTGTTTTTCCGACTTTCTAGCCTGTCGATGGAGCAAGTATGCTGGATTCACAACGAAGGCGTGTCTTCGTAAGAGAAACAGAAAGAGGGGATTCAACATGCAGTCGTTTTGGAATGAACTTGTGAAAAACAAGTATTTATATTTGCTTACGCTGCCGGCATTGCTCTATTTTATCGTGTTTTCCTATTTACCCATGTTCGGCATCGTCATCGCGTTCCAAGATTTCAGTCCGATTAAGGGGATCGCCGGAAGCGAATTCGTCGGATGGCGGAATTTCGACTTCTTCTTCACGAGCAGCGATTGGTTGACGGTCACCTTCAATACGATCTACCTAAACGCGCTGTTTATCGTTTTGGGATTAATCGCGCAAATCGCATTCGCGGTCATGATATCCGAAATGTTCAACAAAACGTTCAAAAAAGCGATACAGTCTCTAACCCTGTTGCCTTATTTCATCTCATGGCCCGTCGTCTCGATGTTCTCCATCGCTTTTTTCTCGACGGACGAAGGATTAATCAATTATGTTCTAAAGTCGTTCGGTGCGGAGGCTATCAACTTCTATCAAGATCCGTCCGTATGGCCGGCGCTTCTCGTTATGCTGAAAATATGGAAAGGAACCGGGTATGGGATTGTCATCTACTTGGCTACCATCGCATCCATCGACCAAGAAATCTACGAGTCCGCAAGAATGGATGGGGCGAACCGATATCAGGCTATTCGCCATATTACGCTGCCAATGCTTACGAATACGACGATCCTGCTGTTCATCCTTGCTGTCGGACGTATATTCTTCGGCGATTTCGGCATGATCTACGCGCTGATCGGAGACAATACGCTGCTCTATCCGACAACCGATGTCATTGATACGTATGTCTATCGGGCTTTGCGCAGCTACGGCGATATGTCGATGTCATCGGCAATCGGTCTTTATCAGTCGGTAGTCGGGTTCATACTCGTTGTGATCACGAACGGTCTCGTCCGGAAATGGAACAAAGACGCATCCCTTTTCTAGCGGATATGTACCTGAATCAGATATTGGAGGAATTCTCGATGAAAAAAGGAATGGCGGGGGACCGCATTCTAATCGGCAGCTTCTACGTCATGAATGCGTTATTCGCGGTCGTTTGCCTGCTCCCCTTCGTGCTCGTATTAACAAGCTCTCTGTCGGATGAAACGACGCTGCTGCAGGAAGGGTACCGGCTTTTTCCAAAGCAATGGTCGTTCGATGCTTATAAAGTGTTATTCGATAATGATTCGCTGTACCGATCATACGGAATAACTTTATTCGTTACGATCGTCGGAACGGTGCTAAGCATCTTGATCACAAGCGCGATTTCCTACGCGGTCTCGGTAAGAACATTAAAGTACCGCAACAAAATTTTGTTCTTCGTTTATTTGACCATGCTCTTTAACGGGGGACTCGTTCCCTGGTATATTCTCATTTCGAATTACTTGCATTTAGGAAACAGCATTTGGGTCATGATCATTCCGGCGCTCGTCAATCCGTGGTTCATGTTCCTGCTGCGCAACTTTTTCATGACGATTCCCGAATCGCTGGCGGAATCGGCGAAGATTGACGGAGCGAACGACATTTATATTCTCATCCGCATCATCTTGCCATTGTCGCTTCCGGCTCTGGCTACGATCAGCTTGTTCTACGCGCTCGACTATTGGAACGAATGGTTCCGCGCGATTCTCTTTATTGATGACGAAAGCAAATACCCTCTGCAGACGGTTATTATCCGTACGCTCAGCAGCTTGAGCTTCACCCAGCAGATGTATATGACAGCAACGGTAAGCGTACCTGCTTATACGATTCGGATGGCTACGGTCATCATCACGATCGGTCCGATCGTATTCCTGTATCCTTTTATCCAGAAATATTTCGTTAAAGGACTTATGGTTGGCGCCGTAAAGGGTTGATCCCGACCTCTGTCGGATCACATAATAAAAAGTAAAAGGGGAAGATTGCATGAAACGACGGATTAAACAATGGAAAGTAAGAACAGGGCTCGCACTCGCACTTGCAGTCATTATCGCGCTAACGGGCTGCAATGGCTCGAACAAAGGAAATGAGGCTTCGTCGTCGGTGGAACCGTCGACAACCGCGACCGCATCAGAATCGGCATCTGCTTCTGCAACGGACACGAAAGCAGCACCGCCGGAGGAAGTCACATTGCAATTTTACTTAATTCACGACAAAGTTCCGAACAACATGCAGGCCGTTCTAGACGAATTCTACAACGAGACGAAAGACACGCTGAACACGAAAATCGCCATCAACTTTGTTCCATGGGCAACGGCCAAAGAAAAGCTTGCGTTAAAGCTCGCCTCTGGCGATCAGGTCGACGTCGTATTCGATGCGCAGTGGCAGACGATGTCCCCTAACATTTCGAAGGGCATCTATTTGAACTTGGATAAATACTTCAATAACGACGAGTATCCGGGTCTTAAGAAGGCGTTCGGGCCGGATTATATCGACAACAACAAATTCGTGGACGGCTCCGGCGAAAAACATATTTACGGCATCCCATTCACTCAGACTTTCGGTTTCCTGCAGGGTGTCATGATCCGCAAAGATTTGCGCGAGAAATACGGTTTGCCTGAAATTAAATCCGTGGCCGAATTGGAGGCCTACTTCGACGCCGTTCTGAAAAACGAAAAAGGAGTCGTTCCGTTCGGCTTAAACGGAGGCATTCCGAGCCTGGGCAACTGGCTCGTTCCGAACGTTCCGCCGCAAAGCCGATTGGCGATGCTTGCTGGGGAAGTGCTGCCGACTTATTCGATTAATGCTGACGGTACCGTCAATGTGGTGTTCCATGGGGAGGACATATCAGCCCTTGCGGAAGGCATGAACAAGAAGGAAAACTTCTATCAAGGCGAGATCAAGGCGCGCGAGTGGTACACGAAAGGGTATCTGGAAAAAGACGTCATTAGCCAGAAGGACCCTATCGGCTTCTTCAAAGCCGGCAAATTCGCGGCGATCGCCGGGGATACCGCCGGATTCGTCGCCACGAACAACGAATTGAAGAGTAAAGTGCCGGGAGCGGAGGGAGAGCTCGTATTTCTGGTTCCGGGAGTCATGGAAGGCACTCCGAAGAGCTTGCTGTCCGACTTCAAAGCTTGGAACTTCGCTTGCATTCCCGCGAATTCCAAGAACGCGGACAGGGTCATGAAGTTCTTCGATTGGCTGAATGCCAGCCAAGACAATCACGATCTGTTCGAGCTCGGTATCAAGGGCAAGGATTGGGAGCCGGTCGGGGATTCCCAATACAAAGTACCGGATGGCGTAGATATCGGTAAGGTATACGACTTCCCGGGTTATATGATGACTTGGAATCCGACCTATATTCGAACCAACGCCAATCTTCCCGAGAATATCGTTCATATTAATCAATATTTGGGAGACACGAATAACTTCATCAAATCTCCAACCTCCGAGTTCTCGCTTAACGCTGAACCGATCAAGAACGAGTTAACGAAGGTTGGTCAGGAATACAAGAAAGCGAGAACGATCGCCGGGCTTGGTCTGACGGACGACTATGAAGGCGCCTATAAGAAAATGATCGAAAAGGCGAAAAAACTTGGCCTGGAGAAAATCCGCGCGGAAATCAAGAAGCAATTGGAAGAGTATCTCAAAACGCATCCGGTTCAATAACCCATATCCACCCCACAACCATGACAAAAGAAACCCGCTTTTTTTCTTTGGGGTGCGATCTGCATTTATTGTGATTATTGTAAATTGGGTAAGAGGGTACCTCCCGTAAGAGTTTACGTCCGCCTCTGGGAGCCCATTGCCACCTTGTAATCTCATCAGGCAATGGAGTAGCTCCCGGGGCCCCCGCAAAGTAATCGGAATAAACATCGACAGCATCCGCTTCACTTTGTGCTGTTATTTTTACGCTTATCGTTTTGTATTATTGGGTAAGTTGGATTGCGAAGTATGTTCATATCTAACGAAAAGTCCACTCTAAATCCTGCTGTGGGGGCAGGTTGCAGAGTGGACTTCATGTTCATATATAGAGAGACTACTTACGGTTCATTAGCAATTGCCAGCGATAAACATACTCGAATAGAAATTCAAATGCTTCCAGATGGCGCTTGGCTTCGAAGGCGTCCCGTCCCCAAGCGTAAATTCCGTGCTTGCGAAGAAGGATGCCGGGAATGCGGCTCGCTAAACGCTCCGAAATCTCGGGAACGATGCGAGGAACTTCCGCGAAGTTGGATAAGATCGGAATGTCGATGACCGCTTCCTCTTCCCAAATGCCTAAGCCTTTAATCAGCTCTACGCCTTCTACGGGTACCGCGCGGCGTTCCCAGAACAATTCCGATACGAGACCGTTAAAGATAGAGTGGATATGAAAAATAGCGCCGCAGCCAGTCAATCGATAGATCTCGTTATGGATGACCGTTTCCGCTGAAGGTTTCAGAGTAGTGGACTCGCAAGGTTTACCGTTCTGATCGACGAAAAGGAAATCCTCGGGCGTCGATTTGGATTTGTCCTTGCCGCTTGCCGTCACGGCGAAGAAAAATTCATCGGGCGAGTAAGGGCCGACGCGCATGGATAGGTTGCCGCTTGTGCCGGGGAAAAAGCCGCGGGTGGCGAAATCCGCTTTGATCGCGGATAACTCGCTTAGCACCTGCTGTTTCTGTTCCGTAGTGATGTTAGCAAAGCTCATGACGATCGACCTCCTTCGTTCAGGTGATGGATAATATCGTGGAACGTTTCGAACGGAATATGCGGAAGGCCAAGCTCCCGGCATTTGACCGTTAAGTGGGAGCGGGAGAACACCAGATCAACTAGCTTGGCGCCGGCAAAATCTGTCACGCTGTCTCCGATAAGAATCCGGTAGTATTCATCCTCGGGGAACCGGCGGATGACCGTTGTTTTGCACATCCCGCAGCCGTTATCGCAGTTGTCGTCGCAGGAGTGCGGCCAAGTGATCTCGATGTTGTCACCGCTAAAGTCGCTGCCGTTGCAGTAAATATGGTCGGCAGGAATACCGAAAGGTTTAAGCAGAGGATAGACGAAGAAATCGATTCCTCCACTTGTTACATAGAAAGGCACGTTATGGATTTTGCACCATTCCAGCAGCTCGGGAAATCCATCGCGAATGCCTGCGTTGTTCAGAATATAGGCTTGGACGTCATCCTTCATCGAGGAAGGGAGAAGCGCGAACATTTCTCCGACGCCTTGCTGTATGGATTTGCTCTCGCTGAGAATATCTTTGACGATACTTTCCCAGCCTGGCGGATTGAAGTGTTTCATGACGGCGACGATATTGTCGTTAAGCGTGATCGTGCCATCAAAATCACAGAACAATACGGGTGGACGCGGGAACTTGGGTGTAGAAAAGCTCAAGATGTGCGTACCCCCCAGCGTTCGATGGCGATGCGCAATTCTTCATGATCGACTGCGTATGCTTCGAGGGTGGAGCCGCTTCTTACGGCGTCAACCGCTTGCCGGAATGCGCGTCCTCCAGCTGCGGAGCCTAGAGGATGTCCGTGCACGCCGCCTCCGGCATTCACGACAACCTCCGGTCCGAAGTCACCCATGATCAAAGGAACGAGTCCGGGATGAATTCCCGCTGATGGCACTGGAAAAGCTGGCGCCTGCGGGAGAGAAGGGGTTAACAAGGCTTCCATTACCGCTAGATTTTCCGCCTTAGGCATAACGACTGAGCCATAAGGAGAAGGGAACAGGGAAAGATCGGCCCCGGCGATTCGCATAAGCTTACCCAGTAATAGAGGTGCGGATATTCCGTGATGCAGCGAAGGGTAAAACGCCCCGGCCATTGCCGGATGAGCGGCAATCGGCACGTTGATCTCCGGATCGGCAGCCAGCTCCGCCAATGCATCGAATCCGTAGGCGAGCACGTTAAACAACAAACCGTTCGCACCCGCCGCAATCGCACGTTTGGCGTTCGCTTTCAGTTGAAACGTCGATCCGGTTAGATTGGTGAAATAAAGCAGCTTCTGTCCGGTTGCCCGTTCGGCCTCGCGTGCGGCGCTCATGCAAACCTCAACCCGTTTCTCCAAAGGGGTGAGCGGGTTCTCGAACAGGATTTCGTCGTCTTTGATGAGATCGACTCCGCCTAGCGCCTGCTGCAGGAACTGTTCCCGCAAATTGTCCAGATCATGTCCGATGACCGATTTGAAGATGCTCATGACGAGCGGCCGATCATGCACGCCAAGAAGATTACGTACGCCTTGTATTCCGAACTTCGGACCTGGGAACGCGCTTAAGAAGTCTGCCGACGGGGCGATATCGATCAATTTGATTTTACCGTCCATCGATAGCTTGCCGAATGCGGTCACTAGGAAAGCGGGAATGTCACGGCTGAAATTGACGTCCGGATAAGCGATTGTAATGTCGGCATAGCGCTCGCCGGGTTGGACGCCTTCGGGCTCGTACGTTTCTACCGAAATGACCTGTCCCAGATGCTTCTGCATTTGCTCTTTGGCCGCTTCGGGCAAATCGGTCCAACTGCCGACCGTTAGGCCGACCGCGATTCCTTGCGCTTTTTTGTGAAAATCGGCTTTATCGTCGTATAAGCGGTAAGTAGCGCTGCTATAATAATTGTTCACTCGGATGCTACCTTCTTTCTATTAACCGTTAATTAATCGCTTCGGCGCGAATCGCTTCGCCCATTTCCCGGGCTCTTTCCGCACAGCGGACAATCGCTTTGTTCATGCCTTCTTGAAACGCGAATTGGTCGAGCGTCTCAATCGCGGCTTGGGTCGTTCCGTTAGGAGAAGTGACCTTGCGACGAAGGTCGCCTGGATTCTCGCCCGTAGAGAATACCATTTCGGCGGCACCGCGCACGGTTTGGACGGTCAGGTCTTTGGCTGCTTCAGGGGTCAACCCTAACTGAACGCCAGCATCGATCATCGCTTCCATTAAATAATAGACATAGGCAGGGCCGCTGCCGGACACACCGTTCACGGCTTCGATTAGCGGTTCGTCAACGACCGCTGTCAGCCCGACGGCGTTGAACATAACGAGGGCAAGCTCGCGTTGTTCTGAAGTTACCGATTCGGAATAGCTGATGCCGGTTGCGCCTAGGCCAATCGTGCTGGATGTATTCGGCATCGTACGGACAACCGGCTGCCGGCGGTCGAGCAATTGATGAATCGTGGAAATGGATAAGCCTGCGATAACGGAAATTATGAGCTGTTCCGGACGCAATAAAGGTTTTAATGCTTTAATCGCGTTTGCGGAATCCTTTGGCTTCATACCTAGAATTACGATATCGGCATTGGATAAAGCAGAGTTCTTCAACTCATCCGTCGTCGCCGGGACAACCCCGTATTGCTGCTCAAGCTGCAGCAGCCTTTCTGCATTTTGCCGATTCACGACGGTAATATGCTTAGGATCCTTAAGTTTAGCTTCAACTAGGCCGCGCAATATCGCTTCCGCAATTGATCCTGCGCCGTAGAAACAAAGAGTAACTTCCCCAAGGGAAGAGGTTGTGGTACCGACCATGCGTTGCACGCTCCTATGATCTGATTTGACCCGAGCCGACAACCCGGTATTTCGTCGAAGTTAAAGCGGGAAGCCCCATTGGACCCCGCGCATGCAGCTTCTGCGTGCTGATGCCGATTTCTGCGCCGAAGCCGAATTCGAATCCGTCCGTGAAGCGGGTAGAGGCGTTGTGGTAAACGGCCGCCGCATCGACTTCTTGAAGGAAACGTTCGGCATGCGCGTCCGTTTCCGTCACTATGCATTCCGAATGCTTCGTACCGAAACGATGGATGTGGTTCAATGCTTCATCTAAATCCTTCACTACTTTAATGTTCAAAATATAGTCATTGTATTCCGTGGCGTAATCTTCATCGCTCACCGTGTTCATCCATGGGACGATATCCCGAGCGATACCGCTGCCTCTAAGCTCGACTTGGGCTTCCTGGAATTTATCGGCGATTGCGTTAAGGTATTTCCGAGCGAACGTTTCGTGAAGCAGCAGCGTTTCCATGGAGTTGCAAACGGAAGGACGCTGTACCTTGGCGTTCAAAGCAATGGATTCAGCCATCGAATAATCGGCCGAATCATCAACATAAGTATGGCAAATGCCTGCGCCCGTCTCGATGACGGGTACGGTCGCGTTCTGCACGACATTTTGAATAAGAGAGGCGCCGCCTCTAGGAATGATGACGTCTAGCAAACCATTGAGCTTGAGCATTTCATCGACGGAGCTGCGGTTCGAATCTTCGATCAACTGCAGGGCATCCGCGGGAATGGCTGAACGGGATAATGCTTCCCGCAAGACGGATACGATGCTTCGATTGGATGAGATAGCGGCAGAACCTCCGCGCAGAACAACGGAGTTGCCCGTCTTTAAGCACAATGTCGCGGCATCGACCGTCACGTTAGGCCTTGCTTCGTAGATCATGCCGATAACTCCGAGCGGTACGCGTTTTTTCTCGATAAACAGGCCGTTGGGCCGATGAATCGTTTCAAGCACATCGCCCACAGGGTCAGGCAAATCAACGATTTGTTTAACCGCATCCGCAATATCCGCTAGGCGCGCAGGAGTTAGCTTTAAACGATCCAAAAGGGAAGAGGAGGTTCCTAACTCTCGTCCGCGGACGAGATCCTCTTCATTGGCGGCCAAGATCCGATCTTGCTCGACGATAAGGGCATCGGCCATTAGAAGCAGCGCCTCGTTCTTCTCTTCAGTCGTTAATCTGTTCAGTACCGCGGCAGCTTCCTTGGCCGCGCTCGCTTTAGTCACAACCTCACTCATGTGAACTCGCCTCCTTGACTATGGATGATGGAACCCATTCATCCCGATGAATGACTTCAACTCGGATAACTTCCACCCGTCGCAGCGCTTCTTCGCTGGATAAACCGGCTACCGCCGTAATTTGCCAAGCCGCGTAATGAGTTACGCCGCGGCCTAATACTCGACCTTCCTTATTCACGACCTCCACCACGTCACCCGGGTGAAACTCGCCTTCGGCAGCTGTAATGCCCGCGGGCAGCAAGCTGCGTCCTTTGTTTAATAAAGCTTCTTCAGCTCCTGCGTCAACAACGATTCGACCCTGCGGGACGGACAGAAAACCGACCCAATGCTTCTTCGCTGATATCGAATGAAGGGAGGAAGCGAAATAAGTGCCTTTGCCAGTTCCGTCGACAGCGGACCGAAGATCACCGGCTTTCGAAACTCTGCCGACGAATAAGGGAACTCCGCCTTGCATGGCGATGCGCGCCGCTTCGATCTTGGATCGCATACCCCCGGTACCGACGGAAGAACCGGCACCGCCCGCAACTCGGTATAACTCGTCGGACAGAATTTCCACGCGTTCGATGCGAACGGCGTCAGGCACTTTGCGCGGATCGCCGGTGTAGACGCCGTCCATGTCGGTCAGAATATACAGACCGTCCGCTTTAACCAGGTTGGCGACTAACGCGGATAAGGAGTCATTGTCGCCGAATTTGATCTCGTCGACGGCGACGGTATCGTTCTCGTTAATAATTGGAACCGCGCGCTGCTTCAGCAACTCATCAATCGTACGTTGCGCATTTTGCGCTCGGCTGCGATTGCTGAAATCTGGACGAGTCAGCAATAGCTGTGCGATCGCGACTTCATGGTTCGCAAAAGCTTCCTGGTAGGCTTCCATTAATAAGGCCTGACCGACGGCAGCCGCTGCTTGTTTCTCATGCACGAGCTTTGGCCTAGTCGTGTAGCCAAGGCGGCGAAAGCCGGTTGCGATCGCTCCCGAAGTAACGAGAAGCACCTGATAACCCAAGGCGTGCAACGAGGCGATTTCATCGGCGAAAAAACGAACGTTTTGCCGGTTAAGGCCTCCTTCTTCCGAAGCGATAGAGCTGCTTCCAATCTTAACTACGATGCGTTTACCCATAGAACTCAACCCCTTATCAAGCCATAAAAAAAACTTTCGCCCTCGCAAAGGACGAAAGTATAACTTCCGCGGTACCACCTTCATTGACGGCGCCTTAATGGTAGAGGCATCCGTCCTCTTAAGAGCCTGATAACAGCAGGCACTGTACGGCTCATCGCCGTCCGCTCGGGGATGGGGGAGACGGGGGACAAGGTAAATTTTCTCAGCCTGGAAATTTACTCTCTGGTCGTGTCCGGATCCGCTTCGTTTCCCTTCAATGCGTTCATATGGCTGCGCCGAATTCCGATCGGCGACGAATTATCCTAAGAATACCATGCGCTATAAGGCTTGTAAAGGAACGAACGGCGTGTCGGGGCACGCTTAGAACAGTCCTAATCTTCCTATTCTTGCGGCGACTTCCCGCAATCGATCCTCTGTCGTTAGCAAGCCGAGTCTAACGTAACCTTCTCCGTTGGCGCCGAAACCGGATCCGGGAGCTACGACGACGTCCGCCTGCTCGAGCAGTAAATCGGCAAAGGACATGGAGGTGTATCCCGCGGGTACAGGCAACCAGCAGAAAAAGGATCCTGATGGTTTCTTCGCTTTCCAACCGATCTCGGCCAATGCGTCGTAAAGCGCATTCCTTCTGCTTTCGTATATGGCAACGAGTTCGCGGACAGAGGCCTGGGAACCGGTTAAGGCTTCCGCGGCCGCTTCCTGTATGCCCCCGAACAAGCTGCAGTACATATGATCTTGAATCAGATTGATCAACTCGATAATCTCAGGGTTTCCTAACGCGAATCCGACGCGCCATCCGGCCATATTGTAGGTTTTGGACAGCGTATAGAACTCGACGCCTACTTCTTTGGCGCCCGGGGTTTCCAGAAAGCTGATCGGACGTTTGCCGTCAAAACCGATGGCTCCGTAAGCGAAATCGCTGGCGACGACAATTCCGTTTTTCTTCGCCAAAGCAACCGTCTGTTCATAGAATTCCGGTGTCGCCGTTGCGGAAGTGGGATTGTTCGGGTAGTTGAGAAACATAAGCTTAGCCCGATTGAGCTCTTCCGGCGTCAAAGACGCGTAATCCGGAAGAAAATCGTTCTTTTCCTTAAGCGGCATGAACGCCATTTCCGCTCCGGCAAGCGCGACGCCGGACCAATAATCGGGATAGCCCGGATTCGGAACAAGACATACATCGCCGGGGTTCAGCAAGCATTGGCTAATTTCGATTAGCCCGGACTTGCCGCCGAACAGGACGGCTACCTCCGTTTCCGGGTTCAGATCTACGCCGTAATCTTCCTTATAACGCCGGGCGGCGGCTTCTTTCAAGAAAGGAAATCCGCGAAAAGGCGGATATTTGTGGTATTTAGGGTTTTCAGCGGCACTCTTCATCCGCTCGACAATCGAGGAAGGCGTCGGCAAATCGGGATTTCCTTGGCCTAAGTTAATGACATCGCGGCCTGTAGCGGCGCGAGCGTTCGCTTTGGCGACTAATGCGGCGAAAAATTGTTCGGGTAACGTTTGAAGCCGTTTGGCGGGAGTAATGGTAAAGGACATGCTAAATCGTCACGCTCCGTCATACGTAGGATAGGATGAATGTAGCATATTGAATCGGACTCGGCAACGGATGAAACGGACGATTCACGAAAATTCGGGGTTATTGGGTCGGAATTGTGAAAAATAAGGCTAATGTTGATGTGCAGCGGTTGATGGAGTACCATGATTACCATAGAAACACATAAATCGTAGGAGTGGATTGTTATGGCAACCCCTTTGCGTCTCGCACTGATACAGATGAATATAGAGGCGGGCAAACCTGAAGCCAATTTCGCGAAAATCGAAGCGCGTTTGGAGGAAGCTGCGGCTCAATCGCCTAAACCCGATTTAATCGTTTTTCCGGAAATGTGGAACACGGGATACGCCTTACCGGAAATCCATTCCTTAGCCGATCCGGACGGATTGCGAACTAAGGAAGTGATTTCTGCCTTTTGCAGGAAACACGGCATTGGCGTGTTAGCGGGCTCAATCGCGCAGCTGCGCGGAGAAACGGTAACGAATACCGTTCACGTCTTTGATCGGGACGGCGCCGAAGTCAGCGAATACAGCAAAATCCATCTTTTTCAGCTTATGAACGAGCATTTGCACTTGCAAGCGGGCGATCGACTCGGATCGTTTGACCTCAATGGAATACCGGCGGCAGTCATGATCTGCTATGACATCCGTTTCCCGGAGCTAGCCCGCAAGCTGGCGCTTGATGGCGCCAAAATTTTGTTCGTGCCCGCCGAATGGCCGCATCCCCGTCTCCATCATTGGCGGACGCTGCTGCAAGCCCGCGCGATCGAGAACCAAATGTTCGTCGTCTCGTGCAACACGGTCGGCGACAGCGGAGGAACCAGCTTCTTCGGCCATTCGATGGTAATTAACCCGTGGGGAGAGGTTGTGGCCGAAGCAGGGGAAGAGGAAGCGATCCTCTCTGCCGAAATCGACCTTGCTTTAGTCGACGAAGTGAGAGGCCGCATTCCCGTCTTCGCGGATCGCAGGCCGACGATATACGAATAAATTGCGATTATTTGCTTAAATGGGCGACGGTTTCACGGAAAGTAGAAATAAAAGCTTCTGCTGCGTTAGACAGATAACGTCCTTTACGATAGGCGATAACGAGCGTTCGGGTCGGCTTCCCTTCAAGCGTCAAATAAACGGGGGCGCGAACTTGCCAATCGTTGCGGGTTACCATCTTCGGCAAGAAGGCAATGCCCATACCGGCGGCGACAAGCGATTGGACCGTCTCAATATTCCCGCTCTCGAATACGACCCGCGGCTCGAACCCGGCGGATTGGCACAGATCATGCGCGATGGCTCTAAAGCCCTGTCCTTTCTTCAACATCACGAACGGTTCATCTTTCAGTCCAGAGATGGGGATGACCGCATTTTTATATTCGGGTGCGGCGAGCGGGTGATCGGGAGGAACGGCTAGGCATATTTCTTCTTCGATCACCGGCAAATAAGCGAGCGTTGGCTCGACGAGCGGCAGCGACAGCAAGCTGACGTCCGTTCCGCCGCTTGCGGTCAACTGCTCCAATCGCTTAGTCGATTCTTCGATGAGGACGATTTCAATATTCGGATAAGCTTCGCGAAAGGCGGGCAGTACGTGCGGCAACACATGGGATCCCGTCATCGGCAAGCTGCCGACGACCAGACGGCCTTTGCGCATATCTGCGATATCCTCCATCTCGCGCCGCAATTGATCCGTCATATCGACGATCTGCTGCGCTTTTTCTACGAAGACGGATCCTGCGTAAGTGAGCTCTACCGAATTCGTGCTTCTCTTGAACAGGAGTACGCCTAATTCCTTCTCAAGTTTGGATAATTGTTGGCTGAGCGACGGCTGAGCAATGTGCAGTTTCTCGGCGGCACGGGAGAAATTGCGTTCCGTTGCGATTTGAATCGTATATAGAAGCTGGCGAAATTCCATAAGTTTTACACCTCTTCCTCATAGTCTGGAACTATTAACCTTATAGATATTATATCTTGGAACAATGAAAGAATAAATGTTAAGATAGGGACAGCTAAAAGAAGACCTATCGAGGTGAACAGAGACATGAGTAAACAAACGATGTTCGAGAAAATTTGGAACAACCACGTCATCGTCGCTGAAGAGGGAAAGCCAAGCATCCTTTACATCGACCTGCACCTGGTGCATGAAGTAACTTCACCGCAAGCATTCGAAGGCTTGCGCTTGTCCGGACGTAAAGTAAGACGTCCCGACCTGACATTCGCAACGATGGATCACAACGTTCCTACGAAAGACCGCTTCAACATTTCCGATCCGATCTCCAAGCAGCAGGTTGATACGCTAACGACCAACTGCCAGGAATTCGGCGTGAAGCTGTACGATTTGAACACGATCGACCAAGGCGTCGTACACGTCATGGGACCGGAGCTAGGCTTAACGCACCCGGGCAAAACGATCGTTTGCGGCGACAGCCACACTTCCACGCACGGCGCTTTCGGAGCTTTGGCTTTCGGAATCGGAACGAGCGAGGTCGAGCACGTGCTCGCGACGCAATGCTTGCAGCAATCGAAAGCGAAGACGATGGTTATTCGCTTCAACGGCAAACGCCAACCGGGCATTACGGCTAAAGACATGATTCTCGGTTTGATCGCTAAGTACGGCACGGATTTCGGAACAGGTTACGTTATGGAGTACACGGGAGAAGCGATTCGCGCGCTCACGATGGAAGAGCGGATGACCGTCTGCAACATGTCCATCGAAGCGGGCGCTCGCGCGGGATTGATCGCGCCGGACCTGACGACCTTCGATTACTTGCGCGGCCGCGAGTATGCTCCTCAGGGTGCTGCGTTCGACGCAGCCGTTGAGCAGTGGAAAGCATTGTGCACGGACGAAGGCGCCGAATACGATTCGGTTATCGACTTCGACGTGGATTCCCTCATCCCGCAAGTCACTTGGGGCACAAGCCCGGGAATGGGAACAGGCATTACTTCATCCGTCCCCGTACCGGAAAATCTTCCTACGGAAAACGAGCGCAAAGCGGCGGCCAGCGCGCTAGAGTATATGGATCTTAAACCAGGCACGCCAATGACGGACATTACGATCGACTATGTATTTATCGGTTCGTGTACGAATGGCCGCATCGAGGATTTGAGAGCGGCGGCTTCCGTTGCCCGCGGTCATAAAGTCAGCCCTAACGTTACGGCTATCGTCGTTCCGGGCTCCGGACGCGTTAAAATCCAGGCGGAAAAAGAAGGCCTAGACAAAGTGTTTACGGAAGCGGGATTCGAATGGCGCGACGCAGGCTGCAGCATGTGTTTGGCGATGAACCCCGACGTTCTTAAGCCGGGCCAACGCTGCGCATCCACATCGAACCGCAACTTTGAAGGCCGTCAAGGCCGCGGTGGACGCACGCATCTCGTGTCGCCGGAAATGGCAGCGGCAGCGGCGGTTCAAGGCCGTTTCGTCGATGTTCGCACATGGGAATTCAAGTCCGAAGTGAAGGCGTAAGAGGAGGAAAATCAATGGAACCTTTTGTACAGTTAAATGGTCTTGTCGCCCCGGTTGACCGGGTTAACGTAGATACGGATGCTATTATTCCTAAGCAATTTCTGAAAAGAATCGAGCGGAGCGGGTTCGGCCAGTATCTATTCTTCGAATGGAGATGGGACGAGCAAGGGAACGTTATTCCCGACTTCAACCTGAACAAGCCGCGTTATCAAGGCGCTTCCGTCTTGCTTTCCCGCGCGAACTTCGGCTGTGGCTCCTCACGCGAGCATGCTCCTTGGGCAATTCTGGACTACGGCTTCCGTTGCATTATCGCTCCTTCGTTCGCGGATATTTTCTACAACAACTGCTTTAAGAACGGCATTTTGCCGATCAAGCTCAGCGAAGAGCAAGTGGACGACTTATTTGAACGCACGAATGCGAAAGAAGGATATACGCTTAAGGTCGATTTGGAAAATAAAGTTCTTTCCGATGATGCTGGCTTAAGCATTCCGTTCGAGTTAGACGAGCATCGCCGTCAGTTTTTGCTTCAAGGGTTGGACGATATCGGACTCACGCTTAAGCATGAAGCCGCGATTACCGCCTATGAAGCGAAACGTGCTGCTGCTGGAGTTAGTGCGTAATAACGAGTCTATTGCATAGTTGAAAAAGGCAGAAATAAGGACCCATTGTCCCCGAATCGGCAAAATTCGGGACTATGGGTCTTTTTTTCCTCTATTTCGCAACTTTTCATGTAAAATCCCGTCTAATGATACGTGGACAAGCCGCTAGCAAATTACATAATCCGGCGTTGTCGGCAAAATCTTTTTTACATCGAGGTGAAGCATGAAGAAGTGGTTGTCCTTGTTGTTCGTCGTCTCCGTCATGCTGTTCCTGAGCGCGGGCATCGTTCACGCCGCTAAGTCGGAAGTATTAACGCCTAAGCTCATCTTGGACGGCAAAACCTTGCAGCCTCAAGTTGCCCCGATCGTCATGGACAAGACTGTCATGATTCCCGTTCGGATCGCGACAGCAAGTCTGGGATACAAGGTCGATTACGACAATAAGAAAAAACAGGTTAAAGTATCGAGTGGTTCTAAGCAGCTTGTCATGACGTTAAATAAACCGACTGCGTACCTCGATAACGAACCTAAGAAGATGATTATGCCGCCAACATCAATATCCAACAACATACTTATACCGCTCAGATTTCTCAGTGAATCCCTCGATGTACAAGTATTCTGGGATAACCAAAGCAAATCGGCCTTTCTTTATTCTTCCAGCAGTCCGAACCCGGATGATACGACGGATACCGAACCTCCGACAGAAGGCCCGATCGGCAATGTCGATGATCCGAACAATACCGACGGAGGCGGGAAGGATCCCGGCACGGTTGTGCCTCCTGAACCGACAACTCCTACGGATCCGGTTACACCACCTGTAACTCCCGTAATAACGGGCAATATTCATGAGGTTCGTTATGAGACGGATACGGTTGTCGTAAAGTACGATGGCTTGACGGTACCTACGGTCACCCCACTGGACAATCCGAAACGTCTCGTCATTGATTTGCCGAATGCGCAATATGCCACGGATTTCACGCCGGTAACCGATTTCGTCAAAGGGACGCAAGGGAAGCTGGAAGTAACAGGTCATCCCGCATTGCAGTCGATTCGGTATTCGCTTTTCGGAGACGTAACGAAATCGCCGCGCGTTGTGCTCGACTTGAATCAAACGTGGGGATATGAGCTACTGAACGATCCGGGCACGGGTGAACTGAGAATCGCGTTAAAACAGCCAACGCCCGATAAGTCGTTATTTACGGTCGTTCTGGATGCTGGACATGGAGGTTCGGATCCGGGAGCCCCGAGCATAAGCGGCAAGTGGGAGAAGGATTACAATATCTCCGTCGTACTGAAGGTACAAGCCTTGCTAGCTACGGATGAGCGGATAAAGCTCGTGCTTACCCGTCAAGGGGATACTTATCCGACCCTTGCCGATCGATATAATCTAGCGAATTCTCTTGCTGCGGATTTGTTCGTATCGGTACACGCCAATAGCTATACGTCGGCGACCAACGGAACGGAAACCTATTACACTCGCGCCGATAGCAAAGAGTTCGCTACCCTAATGCATTCTCTGCTTATTCAAGCGACAGGGCTTAAGGATAACGGCGTACGCCAGAAGAGCCTCGCAGTCACCAGGGAAACAAAGATGCCCGCGGTATTGCTTGAATCAGGATACTTGTCGAGCAAGATCGATGATCCTAAATTATGGACGGACGATTTTCAGAATCGGGTCGCCCAAGCTATTGCAACTGGCATTAAGCAGCAGTTGAAATTATTTTAAGAAATCCGGCCCTCTCTGGGGGGCCGGTATGTGTGTATTTAGGGAGAGGGGACAGTGCGGCGATGAAGACGCGTTTATCGAAATGGATTTCCGGAATGATGGCAGTATCACTTATTTGGACGGGGGTATCATGGACAACCACATCCGTGTCCGCCGCATCAACGCGATTCAGTGACGTCGTTGCGGGACATTGGGCAGAGAAGCATATAAATAAGCTGGCTCTGCAAGGAATTTTGAAAGGAGGAACGGATGGGAAGTTTAATCCGAACAACTCCGTTAGCCGACAGGAAGCGGTCATTATCGCCCTCCGGTTTATGGGCATCGACACTGAAGCCAGCCCTACCGACGTTATCGTTATTCCTTCCGTGCTTGTTATCAAGAATGATTACAAGCATTATTTGAATTTAGCGCTTAAGAAGAAATTGTTGGTCGTAGACGAGGAAGTAGCGCTCGCCAACAAAGAAACGGGCAAGCAATGGGGGAGCAGCCCGGCTACGCGGGAATGGATGACGCGACTTCTCGTTCGTGCGATCGGTAAAGACGCCGATGCCAAGCAATCGGCCTCGCAAGCTACTTCCTTTAGCGATGACTCACAAATCGATGCCAAACTAAGAGGATATGTGAACGTAGCAATATCTTCTGGACTTATGAAAGGCGTTACGGATAAGAAATTCGAGCCGCAGAGCGTAGTAACACGCGCCACGGCCTCTACATTGTTCAGCCGTGCGGAAGTCAACCTTCCCGTGGCTTACTCTGGTCAAGTATCCGGAGTTCTGTTGGCTATTACGGCAGATAAGCTCACTTTGCTCCACTCGGACGGTGTCATGAAGGATTATACGTTTACTCCGACATCATCCATCTATCGATTTGATTCCGAAAAAGTGTCGTCATTGGCTAACTTAAGACTATTTGGCGAAGTTAATCTGATCAACAAAAGCGATGGCAGCATTCTCTATGTCGAACAAACGAGCGATACGCCTAAAGTAAAAACTTACGAAGGTACTTTAACGCTCGTTTCAGAATCGAAGAATAGATTAACCGTGCTAATTGATGATGAATACAAGACATTTACCTACGACCCGGCGCATCTTCCTTCGATTACGGACACGAATGGTCAAACGATCACATTGGCTAATCTCCCCGTAAACGTAGATGTCAAGCTGACCGTGGACACCGTAAGGGCGGATGGGAAGATCGTGGCCGTATCGGTCAAACAATCCGTAATCAATAAGACCGGAAGCGGCGCTGTGGCTGCGTGGGACACGGCAACTCGGTCCCTTCAGGTCAAAGACTCGGTTACCGGCAAGACGGATAGTTTCATTGTGGCTGCCAATGCAACAATCAAACAAAACGGAGCTAACCTGGCGCTTGACCAATTGAAGGTTGGCGATACGATCTCCTATGAGGTTAAAACGGGTTCGGTGTCGAGCATCGTTATTACCAAGACAGAAAAGCCGTCAGTGACCGGATTGTTCATGTCGATCAGTAAAACGGAAAAAACGATTCTGTATAAACAAGACAATAAACCCAAAGTCGCTTACTTTTTAGATAATACGAAAGTGAGCATCACCGGGCTACCCGACGCTACTTTCGATGATCTCTACAAGGACGATGCCGTTACTTTATCGCTTGACGAGAACGAGAACGTAACTCTAATTACGGTTACAGCCCGTTCGGTTCAAATGCTGAATGGTGCAATAGTTGCGGGTTACGTTGCGGGTACTAAAACCCTTTCCCTAATTGATGCCACGGGAAAAGCACGCAACCTCTTCCTTGGCAGTAACGTTCGATACGACTTGAATGGTGCCAAGTTGACGCCGGAAGCGGCGCTTCCGCTCATCACGGCAACTGGCAAAAAGTTAAACGTTGGCTATAGCGGCGAGAACGCGTTTGTCATCTCCATCGTTTCCAAATACTCGGGTACGGTTACCGAGAACAATGTAACTACCAAAACGCTCAAATTAGCTTTGGACGCAACGAACACCATTCCGATTACTTACAATAATCCGTCTGTTGAAATCTATGGACAGACCGGCAAAACCTATTCCGACATCCTGGTCGGGAATGTAGTAACCGTAATCTTGAGTGCAAACCAAGATCAGGCGGCTTCCATACTCGTACAGAAAAACGCCCAATTCGAAGTCGCATCCGTAGATACGGCCACTAACAAGCTTCGCGCCAAACGCGCCGACGGAGTTTTTGAAGAGTGGACAATTGCCCCGTCTATAAGCCTGCAAAATGAAAACGGCTCGACGATTACCTTGAATGCGCTCAGCGCGGGCATCATCATTAATGTCACATTCCAAGGAAATTCGCCTACCAAGGTTAAGGCAGTCTCTACTACATTCGGTAAAGTATCATCCGTCAATACGGCAAGTGCTTCGCTCGATATCGTCACCTCGTCGGGAGCGGTCGAAACGAAAGCGGTTGGCGCTACTCCGCTCGTTGTTCGTGACGGTACCGTTCTAGGTTCGCTGTCATCCGTAAAGTCCGACGATCGCGTCGAAATCCGCAATGATGAGAACGATCGCGTGGTCATTACGATTATTCCTGCGTTAAGCAAAATATTCTGGCGTTACGACAACTCGGCTCAGCTATTGTATGTGAAGATCGAGACGCTGGGAGAAACGAATAATTATTACTCTTTGAGCTCAAACGTATACATCCACAAAGGAACGACTGCGATTAACCTAACGAACTTGCAGAATGACGACGCCATTACGTTGTACGTCCTCCGCGGCAAAGTAGTCGAAATCGCTAAGTAATCGACAAGTAAAAGTAATCCTACACGAACGGAGCTGTCCCATAAGTGACATATGGGCAGCTTCTTTACTGTTTCTATCGATTATGGTTTTTGCGGGGATGTATCCCCTCTTTCCTTTATCGATTAAAGTAAGAATATTAGCAGATGGACAATCCTTTGTCATAAGACCGTTCCTTTTATGTAGGGTATCATCTTGCATATGCAATAAAGATATTCAGAGGCGCAATCTCACCACAAATAATAAATATAATAAAACAAGTAATCCTATTGCTGATAGTATTGTGATTGCAGTACGTACTTTTTTCTCATCTCGTAATATAAACAATAAAAACTTATACCCTAAAATACCAACTAATCCACCCAAACAATTTAAAATTATGTCATCAATGTCTGATGCTCCAACGCCTAAAAGCCCCTGAATGATTTCAATAAATAAACTCACTATGAATATAAATTGCAGATTGGTTATTACTCTTTTATCGTTTTTGAATAATGACAAATATGTGCCAAGAGGAATAAAGATAACTATATTGCCAACCACATTAGCAAAAGCGAAATTTTTTATAGTGGCAGAGTTGCTAAATATATATTCCTTTATACTATTAAAAGGAATGAGATTGATTGACCTATCTAAAGTCCTTTGATTATTTAACAAATCCAAAAGTGAAACTCTTGATAAGAACAATAATTTAAATAAAAAAAGTAGGTAACAAATGAAAACTCCATATAAAAAGACTGTTTCAATTCTCTCTTGTTTATTCATAATACTTCCATTTTTCATTTCTTCCCGCCTATTCTCTGACGTTCAGTTTATAAATTCGTAACGGCTTTGACTATAAGCCGACCTAACGTGTAAAACCATTCTACCAGGCCTGTCGATTAACCACTAAATGGTAGAAAAAGAGTCGTCAACTCGGTAAAATCGTTTGTACCCCTACAAATCAACCGAAAGGTGACAACTCCATGAAAAAGTCTATCACGGTTCCATCTATCCTTCAATCCGTATTAACGCCTGAAGAAGTCGCGCTCGTTGTCCAAACGATTGGTTATGAGGATAGGGCTCGAAAATTTCTTTATTATGGTCATGGATCGGGCTTACGGCAAAATAGAACGTTTGGATCGTTACAAAACAGAGGGACAATCCTTTGTCATAAGACTTCGTGACAATATTCATCTAGAAAAGCCGCGCTCGCTACGCCGCCAAGTCGTCCATGATTCATCTGCCCTCCGGGTTCTGACCTGTCAACTGGGCACGCCACAGTGTCGTTCGGTGAAACGTCACCGTGTGGTCATCTTTCGTGATTTGAAGCGATTTGATGGGTGTTACCGGCTGAACAAATCGCGCTGATGTACAAAGCACGTTGGCAAATAGAGGTATTTAGTTACTGAGAGCATGGAAGGGTAGTTGTTTGCTCGTTTATATCGATGGAGACTAATGTAGGAACTTGACAAGGCGTTGTAGCTCGAAATTAACGAGTAGAAGCGAGTATGGGATTTGTGTTTGTTATGGGATGTTTAATCGGATAGGACAAGGTTAAACTGTAAATCTCGATTTTGTTATGTTTTACCGCACGCGAAAGCGAGGTGGGACGTTCGTTTAAATGGAGGGAATAGAAAAGAAAAAGAGGGTAAGAGGGTATCTCCTGTAAGAGTTTACGTCCGCCTCTGGGAGCCCATTGCCACCTTATAATCTCATCAAGGCAATGGGCGGACAGGATGCGGCTGGAAGGAGATACCCTCGTCCCTGCTAACTTTTCAATTCACTCTACCGGCACTTAGAACTCCCCCTCAAACGCCCCTTGTTGCCGCAAAACCATTCTTCCGGTAAACTTGTTATGAATTTCTTTTTAAGAAGGAGATCCCATGAACGCTGCCACGATAAGACACGTCCTCGACACGATGGCCGAGATGTTTCCCGACGCCAGATGCGAGCTGAACCACCGCAACCCATTTGAACTAACTATAGCCGTCCTGCTGTCCGCGCAATGCACGGATGAAACCGTCAATAAGGTAACGGCTTCTTTATTCGATAAATATCGCACGCCGCAGGACTATTTAAACGTACCGCAGGAAGAACTGGAAAATGACATTCGCCGAATCGGACTATTTCGCAACAAAGCGGCGAACATTCAGAAGCTGTGCCGAATGATCATCGATAAGTATGGCGGAGAAATACCTCGCGAACACGAGCAGTTGACGGAGCTGCCCGGAGTCGGACGAAAGACGGCGAACGTCGTCGTATCCAACGCTTTCGACGTGCCTGCGATTGCCGTTGACACCCATGTGGAACGCGTATCCAAGAGACTTGGCATAGCGAAAGCCGACGATTCCGTTCTAGAAGTCGAAAAGAAGCTGATGCGCAAAGTTCCGCGGGAAGAGTGGACGATGACGCACCATCGGCTTATTTTTTTCGGGCGATATCATTGCAAAGCGCAAAATCCCAAGTGCGAGGTATGTCCGTTACTGGAGCATTGTAAAGAAGGCAAAACCCGCATGAAAGCGGCATTGAAGAAAAGGAGCGTTACCTCGTGAGTCAAATTAACACAATTGATCCAAACCTTGCCCAGCTATCATCCGATATTTCCGATTTCAGATTTTCTCTTGAACAGATGTCCGCCAGAGCTTCCGATCAGGGAGACGTCATCCAATCCGAGAAACTCCGGGAGCTGTACGACAAGCTCGCTACAGGCCGCTTGACAGTCGCGTTCTGCGGTCATTTCTCGGCGGGTAAATCGACCTTGGTGAATGCGATATGCGGGACAACGCTGCTGCCGGCATCTCCGATCCCGACCAGCGCCAACGTGGTGACCATCATTAATGGAGAGCCTTCGGCGGTAACGATTTTCCGAGATTCCAACGGAACGATCCATCCGGCCCGCCATATTCCGGTCGAACAGCTTCATGAGTTTGCGGTCGACGGAGAAGGCGTCACTTCGATCCAAGTGTCCTATCCCATTCCGCTGCTCGGAGATCGGATGGCCATCGTAGATACGCCCGGCGTCGATTCAACCGACGGTGCCCACCGAGCGGCTACGGAATCCGCGCTTCATCTAGCGGACGTCGTCTTCTACGTTACGGATTATAACCACGTGCAATCCGAGGTGAACTTCCGTTTTCTGCGCAGCATGGCGAGATGGGGCAAGCCGACCTATCTTATCGTAAACCAAATCGATAAGCACCGTGAGGACCAGATCGCTTTTACGGCTTTCCGGGAAAGCCTTGCGCAAGCTTTGGGCAATTGGGATATCCAACCTGCGGGAACCCTTTTTTTATCTCTCAGGGATCCGAACCACCCGTTATCCCAGTGGGAGTCATTGATTCATCTGTTCCGAGCACTTCAACCGTTAGCTGCACCTTTAATGCTAAGAAGCGCGGAGCGTTCCGCCATTCACCTGGCCGAGCAATATCGCGATACTTTGCATGCCCGGAATCAAGAGCAAAGAGAGTTGCTTATTAATAAGCTTGGCGAGAACGGTGAAGCCGATCAACGGGCATCCTTGAGAAGCTCATTAGAACAAAGTCTTTCCGACGTCCAATCGGCCGGCGACAAGCGCAGGCAACGCGTAAGATCGGATCTGGACAAATTGCTGCAAAATGCCAATCTGACGCCCGCGGAAACACGTGATAAAGCGAGCGCAGTATTGGCGGCGCTTCAGACGAGCTTCAAGGTGGGCTGGTTAGCTAGTGCGTCTAAGACGGAAGCGGAGAGAATGGCACGGCTCGAACGGCTCGCGGACGACTTTAACCGGCAAGTGTCCACGCATGTGACCGGTCATCTGAAGGAGCTGCTTCGCGAAGAAGCCGAAGAAACCGGGTGGGATGACGAGCAGTTGGAATTGTCTATGACTGCCGCATTTAAGCCGGTAACAGCGGATTGGCTGCAGAAGCTAGTTAAACCAGGTGCCGGTGCCGACGGCCAGGCGACGTTAAACTATTCGACCGAGATTAGCGCGGAGCTGAAGTCTTTGTACCGTAAGTCTGCGCTCCATTGGATAGACGAGCTTCAACAAAGAAGTCAGCCTGAGCTTGAAGGGCAGGCCGAAGCTCTGCAAGCACAGTTAGCAGAGCTATCGAAGAAGGACGAAGCTGCAAAGGCAATTGCGAAGCTTGAAGAGGAAGAGCAAGCCGAAGAGCAAAGGCTGCTCTCGCTGCTCCCCAAAACCAATCATTCCGGATTCGAACTCCCTTCCGCCGAAAATTTAACCGAGAATCAGATCAATAACATTTCGGCAGAAGCATTATTGCAACAACGACATCAACAGCAACAAGCCTTATCGGAACAATCCTTAGAGAAGTTATCCCAGCAAACGATCCCGTCAAGCGAAGAGCAGCCGCACCTCCTTGGCGCTCCTCGAGGGGCTGCAGACATGCTGGAGCGTTCTGCAGCTCTATTGTCGAAGGTACCGGCATTGCGGACCGTGGCGGAGAGCTTGCAAGCGAAAGCGGAGCGTTTCAAGAAAAGAAGCTTTACGATCGCGTTATTCGGAGCGTTCAGCGCGGGTAAATCCTCCTTCGCCAACGCACTCGTTGGCAAGCCCGTATTGCCGGTATCTCCCAACCCGACAACGGCAACGATTAACCGGATCGTTGCGCCTTCCGGAGATCAAGTTGACGGTACCGCATTCGTAACGATGAAATCGCCGAGCGATTTTGCGGATGATATCCGTCATTCTCTTAAACGCATCGGCGTCAGCAAGGAGTCAATGGCGGAAGCCGGATCGGACATTTCGCTGCTGCTATCGCTTAAGAATCCCATATCCGCAAATGATCTGCATCCGCGCGGAAGGCCGCATCTCGCTTTCCTGACGGCGGCAGCGAAAGGGTGGAACGAATACGGGGCTATGCTGGGAAAACGGTTGACGGTGGGGGAAGAGGAGTACCGCCGATTCGCTGCAGAGGAACAAGCCTCTTGTTTTGTCGCGGAAATCGATTTGTTCGTTGATTCCCCGATTACCCGCAGCGGTGCCGTGCTCGTGGATACGCCGGGAGCCGACTCCATCAATGCCCGCCATACGGGCGTTGCTTTCCAATATATTAAGAACGCCGACGCCGTCCTGTTCGTGACCTATTACAATCACGCGTTTACGGAAGCCGATCGGGAGTTTTTGAATCAGCTAGGAAGCGTGAAGGACGTATTCGAGCTGGATAAAATGTTTTTCGTCATTAACGCCGCCGATCTCGCTGCCTCCGATGCCGAATTGGAATCGGTCCGGGAACACGTTGGCGCGCAATTGCTCAAGCACGGCATCCGAAAGCCAAGGCTGTTCGCGGTATCTAGCCTGCTTGGTCTTGAGGCGAAGCTCAGACACAGCTCTGAATCGCTTCAGGCGTCCGGCATTGCCGAGTTCGAGAATCGTTTTCGTTCCTTCTCCGAAGAAGAGCTCGGGGGACTCGCGCTAGCAGCCGCTCATAAGGAATTAGATCGGGTCGACAAGCTGCTCGACAGCTGGCTGCAATCGGCTAACGCGGATGCGGCAACAAGAGATGCGAAAGCCCGGAGGCTGAGCGAGCAAGCGCAACGGTGGAGAGCCGAAAGCGCCGAGAATGCGCCTGCAGCGGCTTTGCAACCTCTCCATCAGGAAATCGGCGAGCAGCTCTATCATTTGCGTCAAAGGCTTAAATTCAGATTCAAGGACCATTTTCAAGCTGCATTTCATCCATCCGTGCTGCAAGACGACGGTCGCGATCTGAAAAAATTGCTGCAAGCTTGCGGAGAAGATCTAAAACGCTCGCTCAGCGAGGATTTGCTACAGGAGCTTCGCGCTGCCGGCTTGCGCTTGGAAGGCACGATCTACCAGATGGCGGAGAAAGCTCTTCAATCCTTATCCGGCTTGTCCGAGATGGAGCGCGAAGGGTTTACGCCGGAGCCAACCGAACGAGTTGTCGTGGAGCTGCCCTTGCCTGAAATGTTCGCAAACGGACCTCGCTTCGATTCTAAGCAGCTTTGGAGCGCGTTCCGCTCTCCGAAACATTTCTTCGAGAAAGAAGGAGCGACGGCGCTTAGGGAAGAGCTTAACGGCATGCTGTTCCGGGAGATGGACAGCGAGCTGGCGACATTGCAGCAACAGTGGGAAGAGACAACGGAGACAGCACTTCTGGATAAGATCCGTTCTGCTTCCCTCGTCTGGTCGGAACAGCTCGCTGCATTTGCTCTCAGCATGAGCCAATCGTTAAGTGAGCCCGGGGAAGAACGATTATTGACGGATTTGCAAGAGCAATGGCGGAAAATCAAGCAATAACATTCAAAAAAGGCTTTTTCCCATCGTCTTACGGGCGGGAGAAGGCCTTTTCTTTATTTGTCTTTGAATCCCTTTAATAAACACGCAAACCAGGGGATATATGGCACGATTTGCGACGATATCGGAGAAATACGTTGAATGAGTCATCTTCAAGTCCGTAGCTTCCGTTGGAGGGTCGATTTGGACCGTATAGCGTTGTTGCCGGGTACTTTCTATTGCGCTACACTGCCGTAGAAAGCAGAGAAAGGGAGGACCATTTTTGGATATTTTTCGGGCATTGAAGGCGTATTATTGGCAAGACAAAGGTTTTCTTTGGGGCTCCGTGGCTGGACTCGCGGTCGCGACAGCGCTTGGATTGGTGTACCCGCTGCTTCTCAAGACGTTGATCGACGACATGATTATTCCAGGTGAATTCGGAGGCGTGCTCGGATTGTCGTTAGCCGCGGTCGGTATTATTTTCGTAAAAGCGGCTTTTCAGTACGTTCACGGTTTTAGCGGGAGTCGATTGGGCAATCGTCTTGCCTATCGGCTGCGTAATGGATGCTACGAGAAGCTCCAGCAATTATCCTTCTCCTATTATGACACGGCTCGAACTGGCGACCTAATGTCGCGGCTAACCGCCGATATCGAGGGTATCCGCAATTTTATCGGCTTTGGATTCGCCCAATTGCTTAACACCGCATTTTTGCTCGTGTTCGGATTTACGATGATGTTTTTCATCGATTGGAAGCTTACGCTGATGACATTGGCGATTATCCCTGTACTCGGTTACATCGCGATCCGTTTCGAGCAAAATATCCATCCCGTATTCCGTTCCATCCGCTCTGCGGTCGGTCGATTGACCGTGCGAGTGCAAGAGAACATAACGGGCGTGAGAACGGTTAAATCGTTTGCCCGCGAGCCTTTCGAGATCAAGAAATTCGTTAAGGAAAACGTGGATTATCGCGATAATCATCTTCAACTGGCAGGCGTCTGGGCCAAATACTTCCCGATGATCGAATTTATCGCGAATTTGAGCGTTGCCGCATTGCTGTTTGCCGGCGGTTGGCGCGTCATCAACGGATCATTGTCTTTGGGAGATTTGGTCGCGCTTTCGGGTATGCTTGGCTTGATCGTCGCCCCCCTATGGACGTTGGGGTTTCAAATCAATAACTATACGCAATCCAAAGCATCGGGCGAGCGTCTATTGGAGCTCCTTAATCAACCGATTTCGGTGAAAAATACAAAGGACAGCCTTGTCCTGGATGAAGAGGCCGTGAAAGGCCATATTCGTTTCGAAGACATCAGCTTTCGATATACGAACCGGGACGATCTGCCTTCCGCGCTTCTAGGATTCAATCTGGATGCGCCGGCAGGCTCGGTTATCGGCTTGCTGGGAGGTACGGGATCCGGGAAATCGACGGCAATAGGGTTGCTGATGCGAGCGTATGATGTGGGCGAGGGATCGCTCACGCTGGACGGCGTAGATGTTCGTCATATCGAATTAGCAAGCCTGCGACGCCAAACGGCTATCGTCTTCCAGGAGTCGTTCCTGTTCTCTACGACGATTAAAGAGAACATAAGCTACGGTTGTCCGGACGCAAGCGCGGAGGACATCGAAGAGGCCGCGCGATTAGCGCAGGCGGATGGATTTATCCGCGAACTTCCGCTCGGCTATGAGACGATAGTAGGCGAGCGGGGAATGGGGCTCTCCGGCGGTCAGAAGCAGCGGATAGCGATTGCGCGCGCCTTGCTTAGCAAACCGAAAATCCTGATTCTCGATGATGCGACCAGCGCGCTGGACATGGAGACGGAGCACGAAATCCAAACCGCCATCCGGTCGGTTATGGCGGGACGCACCGTATTCATGATCGCCCATCGAATATCGACTTTACGGCACGCCGATGAGATCATCGTTCTCGATCGGGGACATACGATCCAGCGGGGTACTCATGAGAAGCTCGTTCGACAGCCAGGCTTGTACCGCGAAACGTACCGCATTCAGTATGCGGACCGTCCAGACGAATTGGATGATGCCGTAAGCGAGTCGGCAAGCGCAGCAGAAAGACGGGTGACGGGATGAGCCGCAATTTTGTCTATCAAGATGACGAATTGATTGAAAAGCCTTTTAACTGGAAGCAGATCGGACGGCTGTTCGCGTACATTAAGCCGTATAAGGCGAGCGTCACCCGGGTCATGTTCGTCATGACGGTGTTCGGGATGTTATCCCGGCTGGCCATTCCTTTCCTGATGAGCATGGCCATTGACCGTGCCATTCATCCGGAGAATGGCAATAGCAGCGTATCCTTGCTGACCGGTTTGGTCGTCGCGATGCTGCTTATGTACGGTATGCGATGGTGGGCCCAGCAGTATACGATTCAAAAAACGAACGAAATCGGCCAGAAGGTCATCTTCGACTTAAGGGCGGCGTTATTTCGCCACATCCAATCGCTGTCGTTTCGGTTTTTCGACAAACGTCCGGCAGGATCCGTGCTTGTAAGGGTAACGAATGACGTTAACTCCTTGCAGGATATGTTCACGAACGGGGTCATCAACGCGGTTATCGACATCGTTCAATTGTTCGGGATTACGATTATTCTCTTAGTCATGGAGCCTAAGCTAGGCCTCGCGATTATGATTACGGTGCCTTTAATGTTCTTTGTCTCTTCCGCGCTGCGCAAAAAAATTCGTTTCGCATGGCAAACCGTCCGGATTAAGCAATCCCGGATTAACGCCCATCTTAACGAAAGCATACAGGGTATTAGGGTGACGCAGGCATTCGCGCAAGAGAAGGAAAATATCGGATATTTCGACGGAATGAATAAAAGCAATATCCGTTCTTGGAACAGGGCTTCGGCGCTTAACCAATTGTTCGGCCCCGTCATTGAAATCACTTCCGCCGTCGGGACGCTGATCCTGCTTTTATACGGGGCTTATCTGATTAAATCAGATGCGATGACCGTCGGTACTCTAGTTGCGTTTATTACTTACGTAGGAAGCTTCTGGGAGCCGATTACGAGGCTTGGAAACATGTATTCGCAGCTGTTGATCTCCATGTCCTCTTCGGAGCGGATATTCGAATTCATGGATGAGAAGCCGGCCGTTCCTGAGAAAGACAACGCCATCGAAATGCCCGAACTGCAAGGGCACGTAAAACTGGAAGGCGTCTCCTTCGGCTACGAAACGGACCGCCAAGCGCTTCGCGGCATCAATCTCGACGTGAAAGCGGGTTTGTCGGTTGCATTGGTCGGCCACACCGGCTCGGGCAAAAGCACCATCGTTAGCCTGCTTTGCCGGTTTTACGACACGGTAGAAGGGCGTGTGCTTCTGGACGGTATCGACGTAAGAGACGTAACGATCGAAAGCCTGCGTTCCCAAATCGGCATCGTGTTGCAGGATACGTTTATTTTCTCGGGTACGATCAGGGAAAATATCCGATATGGACGTCCCGGCGCCTCCGATGCGGAAATCGAAGCTGCCGCGCGGTCGGTAAGGGCGCACGATTTTATCGTGGATTTGCCTAACGGATACGATACGGAAGTCGAAGAACGGGGAAATGCGCTCTCGGTCGGCCAACGTCAGCTTTTGTCCTTCGCCCGAGCGTTGCTCGCCAATCCGCGTATTCTGGTGCTTGATGAAGCGACTGCCAGCATCGATACGGAAACGGAGCTGCGCATCCAAGAAGCACTCGCTACTTTACTTCAGGGTCGTACCTCCTTCATCGTTGCCCATCGATTGTCAACGATCCGTCACGCAGATTGTATTGTCGTTCTAGATCATGGGGAGATCGTCGATCAGGGCAGTCACGAGGAATTGATGAAACGCCCCGGCCATTATCGGAATTTGGTCGATGCGCAGTACCGGTTTTTATCCGCTTAACTTATAAGGGATTTAAGATGATGAAACCGTCCGGTCAGCTGCGATTAAGCTGACCGGACGGTTTTCTTTTGAGAAAGGTTAAGTTTTATGGACATCTAGGCGTTGTAGGTTTTTTCTTCATATGTACCATTATCCCGAAGCGTCAGAGAAATAGAAAAATCGACCCCTCATTTCCGTGCCATTTCGGAGAAATCGTACCATTATCCCCTTACTTCAGAATTGAGTTGCAATCAACGGATTCCGTGATACCACGCACGGCTGAGATATTTTCTTTTCCACTTCGTTTGCTTTCCCAGACAACCCAAGGAACGGTGAGAACCGGTCTGCTGCTGGTTAGTTTTTTGTAAGTCAAAGTTAGCGTCGCAGCACACCGATGGAGCAGGTGGCTGAAGACCGGGGCATGGGGGAGTTTTAAGTTCAACCGGAAACAAAACTCGTCTAATTAGGCCTGCAGATGTTTGACTCCGATGCCATGAAACGTAAAGTTCAGCCACCCGGTCACATTCCGCTTTATTAGGTTCAAAGCACTCTCGACGCGTTATTCACATGGCTGAGATCCGGTTGTTTGATTTTGACCTGCTTAGGTTCATCTCGCTCGTCGAGGGATCCGCCGACCAACAGCGGCTGCTGGGCTTCTTGAACATCGCAATTAGCTCGATAAAATTTCGACGTTCCGGGTTTGTTTTCAAGAGCATGAACAAGGGTTCTCCGCCTGATCGGCAGGGATACTGGTATGTTTCGCGGAAAGGAGGTAGGGAAGGCTGCGGTGGTCCTATTCTCCTTCTGACACGAAGGGATAATGGTACCTTTCGCGAACAACTGCAGGCAGGAATAATGTCAGAACGGTCGATCCCCTTAGATTATAAAGGAGTTCAGGGGTACGATTGCTTTATTGCGGATATCCGCCAAAAGTAAAAGGACTGGAGGCGAAGCTGGCAAAGCTTCCGGTTTTTCTTAGCCAACCGATTTGAAAATTGTCGTCAGAACCGTTATCGTGGAACACAGCAGGAAAAATCCGGCTTGGCTGCCGGAGTAATCGGGAATAGGGGGAATCGCATGAAATCGTCTTCCTGGCTGTGGCGAATATTAGGATTAACGACATTTATATGTTTGCTTATTATGGTTACGGGGTTTGCTTGGGCTTTGAAGGACACTTGGTTTCCAAAGGATGGGCTTTCCCTGCCGGAAGCTTCCAAGCCTGAGGTGGCAACCGGAGGGAACTGGAGCGATAAAGCGGAATTATACGTCACATCGCTTGGGGACTCGCTGACCAAAGGAACAGGCGATTCAACGGGAGAAGGTTACGTCGCGCGTGTGGTCGACCGTTTATCCAAAGAAATGGACAAGCCTGTCTACTTAGTTAATAACTTGGCGATTAACGGGCTGAGAGCGGATCTACTGGTGAAACGTCTGGATGAAAGCGGTTATAAGAATTCCATAGGCAAGGCTGATATTATTCTTATGACAATCGGCGGCAACGACCTGTTCCGGATCGCCCAGAACGGCGGTTCGATGGCCGAGGGCGGGGATTTATCGCCGAAGCTGCTATTAGAGCGGATGCCGGAGGCGAAACCAAGTCTAGAAACCGTATTTCACAAAGTTAGGAAGTTAAATCCGACGGCACGGATTATCTATGTTGGATTGTATAACGCTTTTTATGATTTACCGGCTATGAGGCCGGCCAGCGAGGTGGTGGCGAAGTGGAATGAATTCGCTCACGACCTCGCTGAGGCGGATGGCAACGCGACGGTTGTCCCTACCTACGATTTGTTTGAGTTTAACCTGAAGCAGTACCTTTCTTCGGATCATTTTCACCCTAATGCACTAGGTTATGACCGGATATCGGAGAGAATCGTTCAGGCGCTGCACTAGTACGGAGGGAGGTTGAAGCATCTATGCAGATGCAGACTATGGCTAAAGAAATCGTATTGTCAGTTCAAGGACTGAAGAAAAACATCGGCCGCAAGCCGATTATTCATAACGTATCGTTCGACGTGTTCGCGGGAGAAATATTCGGTTTCTTGGGACCTAATGGTTCCGGCAAAACGACGACGATCCGCATGCTCGTCGATCTGATCAAGCCGACAGAGGGTAAAATTATCGTGTGCGGAGAAGATATCGATCGGCATCCCGAACGTGCTCTTGCGCACGTGGGCTGTATCGTCGAAAATCCGGAAATGTACGCTTTTATGACCGGGTGGGAAAATTTAGAGCACTTTGCCCGCATGCAAGCCGGCATCACAACTACGAGAATTTCCGAAGTGGTAGATATCGTAGGGCTAGATCAGAGAATTCACGACAAGGTCAAAACCTATTCCTTGGGCATGCGTCAGCGTCTTGGCATAGCACAGGCGCTTCTTGGCAGTCCAAAGCTGCTTATCCTCGATGAACCGACGAACGGATTAGATCCTAAAGGCATCAAGGAGTTGCGCGAATTTATTCGCAAGCTGGCGGAGAGCGGAATGAGCTTGTTTATTTCCAGCCACTTGTTGAGCGAAATTCAGTTGATGTGCGATCGCGTCGCTATTATCGCGCATGGTGAAGTCATTGCGGTCGGAGAAGTGGACGTGTTAGTATCGCAAGCAGGCACTTATACAGTTTGGCAAGTGGATCGTCCAATTGATGCGAGGGCGATGCTGTTGGATCAGCCTGATGTTCAAATGATCGGAAGCAATGAACACCGGATAGATGAATCGCTGCTGTCGACGCTTCAGGATCCGATCATTACGATCATGAACGAAGATCAAATTAGCGGCTGGGTGAATAAATTCGTCGCTGTCGGCATCGGGATACACTCCGTTCAACGCGTAGCTCCCTCGCTTGAGGAATTATTTTTGAAGCTGACGGAGGGTGAAACGATTGGCTAATTTGCTGGCTCTTTTACAGAATGAAACCTTAAAGGTTTGGAAAAAGAAGCGGTTTGCCGTCATCGTGCTTATTCTGCTTATTCTCATCCCCGTATTCGTATATGCTCAAATGAAAATCGCGCAGAACAGCCGGGAGAAATTTAATACGGATTGGCGATCAGAGTTGCAAAGCCGGATAACCGACAACACCAATGCCCTCAGCAGCGAACGAATTCCGGAGGAATGGAAGAAGTGGCGCCGCGCGCTCGTGCAACAGCTGCAATATTATCTCGATCATGACATCAATCCGCAAACTCCCAATGCCGTAACGTTTACGCGTACTTTTCTGGATAATGCGGTTTCTCTATTCATCCCTTTAATGGTGCTTGCAATCGCATCGGATCTCGTTTCGTCGGAGCGTTCCACGGGTACTATTAAGATGCTGCTTACCCGTCCGGTCAGGCGATGGCGCATTTTATTCGCTAAGTTGGCAACCCTGACCTTATATGTCTCCTTAATTATTATTACGACGACATTACTCTGTTATTTGATCTCCGGGCTTGTGTTTGGATATTCGGGCTGGAGCGAGCCGGTTTTCGTCGGTTTTCAAGTGAAGGGAGCGGACGTGGACACGACGAGCGTGCATGCGGTTACGCAAGGGATTTATTTGCTCATGCAGTCCGGTCTCATCTGGTTTTCCGCGATGGTCGTAGCGATAATCGCCTTGATGGTGTCGGTTCTCGTTCGAAGCACGGCAGCGAGCTTCGTGACGATGATGGCCACGATTATAGCGGGTACGATACTCGCCAACATGGCCTCCTCGTGGCATAGCGCCAAATATTTGTTTAACGTGAACTTGGAATTATCCTCTTATTTAAGAGGAACTCCCCCGCCGATCGAAGGAATGACGCTCGGTTTTTCCCTTGCGATTCTTGGCATTTGGGGAGTCGCCGCATTAATCGTTTCATTCACCGTCTTTACGAAGCAAGACATCTTGAATTAGAATATAGCGTAGTGCGTTTGCAAGCGCAGGCGCAAGAGACAAGCAAGGGGGTCCATTCGTGACCGAACAAATAGATCTGTTCACTGAAAGCGCGGTAATCGCGGGCAGCGAGTACGGCGCGGACGACATTCAAATACTCGAAGGCCTAACGGCGGTTCGCAAAAGACCGGGTATGTACATCGGGAGCACGACGGCTTCGGGGCTTCATCATCTATTGTGGGAAATCGTCGACAACGCCGTGGACGAGCATCTGGCTAAATTCTGCACGCGTATCGACGTCACGGTGCATAGCGACAATTCCGTGACGGTTGTCGACAACGGGCGGGGTATTCCGACGGGCATGCATAAATCGGGTATTCCTACACCTGTCGTCGTGTATACGATTCTCCATGCGGGCGGAAAATTCGGCGGCGGAGGATACAAGAAATCCGGCGGTCTCCATGGAGTCGGCGCTTCCGTAACGAATGCTCTGTCGGAGTGGCTGGAGGTCGAGATTTACCGGGAAGGTAAAATACATAAGCAAAGGTTCGAGACATGGGTTGATGCGAAAGGCGTCGAGCATGTCGGGGAACCCGTCGGCGGATTGCAGGTTATCGGAAATACGAATAGAACCGGCACCAAAGTGACGTTTAAGCCGGATCCGAAAGTATTCCACGGCCATGTGAGCATGAACTACGATACGTTATCGGAGCGGCTGCAGGAAATCGCGTTCCTGAATTCGGGATTAAAGGTGAATATCAAGGATGAGAGAAACGCCAAAACCGATACTTTCCATTACGAGGGCGGAGCGCGTCAATTCGTTCAGTTCCTGAATGAGGAAAAGTCCGTTTTGCATGACGTCATCCATTTTGCCGCGGAGAAAGACGATATCGAGGTAGAAGTGGCTTTGCAGTATAACGACGGCTATACGGAAACGTTAGCCTCTTTCGTCAACTCGATTCCTACCCGAGGCGGCGGTACGCACGAAACGGGATTCAAAACCGCGTATACCCGCGTAATGAACGAATATGCCCGCAAGACGGGACAGCTTAAGGAAAAAGAGAAAAATCTCGAGGGCAATGATCTTCGCGAAGGTTTAATGGCCGTCATCAATATTAAAATGTCGGAAGTGGAATTCGTCGGCCAGACGAAGGATCAGCTTGGCAGCGCCTCCGCGCGCAGCGTGGTCGATGCGATCGTTACGGACAAGATGACCGTGTTCTTGGAGGAAAATCCTCAGGTCGGGCAATTGTTGATCAAGAAGTCCGTGCAGGCTTCCAAAGCGCGCGAAGCGGCACGCAAAGCGCGCGAGGAAATCCGCAGCGGCAAGAAGAGAAGCGAGAGCGCAAGCCTTGGCGGGAAGCTGTCGCCGGCGCAATCCAAAGACAGCACGCGCAACGAACTGTTTATCGTAGAGGGCGATTCCGCGGGCGGCTCCGCCAAGCAAGGGCGGGATTCGAAGTACCAAGCGATCCTGCCGCTAAAGGGCAAGCCGATGAATCCGGAGAAATCGAAGCTGGTCGATATCTTGAAGAACGACGAGTACAAAGCTATCATCTCCGCTATCGGTGCGGGCATCGGATCGGAGTTCGACGTAGAGGAATGCAATTACTCGAAGATTATTATCATGACCGATGCGGACACGGACGGCGCGCATATTCAAGTGCTATTGCTCACGTTCTTCTATCGCTATATGAAGCCTTTGATCGATGCGGGCAAAGTGTTTATCGCACAGCCGCCACTGTACAAGCTAACTAGGAAATCCGGCAAGCTGGAGACGGTTCGGTACGCCTGGACCGACGACCAACTGAACAATTACATGAAAGAAATCGGCAAAGGCGCGGAACTTCAGCGTTATAAAGGTCTTGGCGAGATGAATCCCGATCAGCTGTGGGAAACGACGATGAACTACGAGACTCGTACATTCCTGCAAGTCCAGATCGAAGACGCCGCCAAAGCGGAACGCCGCGTGTCTACGCTTATGGGCGACAAGGTTGACCCGCGTAAACGCTGGATTATCGAGAATGTTGATTTTACGGAGTATGAGGAATAAATGATTAATGTTCCTACTCGTAAAATTTGGAGGGGTATTTAAGTGGGCATGCTAGAGCAGTTTTTACCGGCATTTCTGGAGGAGGTCGTAGGCGACCGCTTCGGACGATATTCTAAATATATTATCCAAGACCGCGCGATTCCCGACGTTCGCGACGGACTAAAACCCGTCCAACGGCGGATTCTGTATGCGATGTACGACTCGGGCAACACTCCCGACAAGCCTTACCGGAAGTCTGCGAAGACGGTCGGGGACGTCATGGGAAATTATCATCCGCACGGCGATGCCTCGATATATGAGGGCATGGTCCGTATGGCCCAGCCTTGGAAGATGGCGCACATGCTCGTCGACGGACATGGCAACTGGGGTTCGATGGACGATGATCCGCCGGCGGCGATGCGTTACACGGAGGCGCGGTTGTCTTCCATCGCAATGGAGCTATTGCGCGACATCGAGAAAAGAACCGTTCTGTTCAAAGACAATTTCGATAACTCGACCAAAGAACCCGTCGTTCTTCCTTCTCGGTATCCCAATTTGCTCGTGAACGGGGTTTCGGGCATTTCCGCCGGATTCGCCACGGAAATTCCGACGCATAACTTACGCGAGATTATCGATGCTTGCGTGGCCATTATGAACAAACCGGATATGACCGTTCTCGATCTGATGGAAATCGTTAAGGGCCCAGATTTTCCTACCGGCGGAACGATCATGGGCGGAGACGGTATCCGAGAAGCTTACGAGACCGGCAAAGGTAAAATCTATATTCGCTCCAAAACTGCCATCGAAGATTTACGCGGCGGCAAGCAGCAAATCATTATTACTGAAATTCCTTATCAGATCGTCAAATCCAAGCTCGTAAACGCGATTGATAACCTTCGCATGGAGAAAAAAGTAGAAGGCATTGCCGAAGTTCGCGACGAGAGCGGAAGGAACGGACTACGCATTGTCGTCGAACTGAAGAAGGATGTCGACGCCGAAGGCATTCTCGCTTACTTGCTTAAGAAAACCGATCTGCAGACGGCATATAATTTCAACATGGTCGCTATCGTCAACAAGGCGCCGCGTCAACTGGGAATCAAACAGATTCTGGAAGCCTACATTGCCCACCAGAAGGAAGTTGTTACTTTCCGCACCCAATACGACCTGGAGAAGGCGGAAGACCGCGCGCACGTCTTGGAAGGGCTCGTCAAAGCGCTTAATCTGCTGGACCAGATCATCGAAACGATCAAGGCATCGAAAAACCGTCTGGACGCGCAGAACAATCTGATTGCCAAATTCGGATTTTCCGAACGGCAAGCGGATGCGATCTTAACGTTGCAATTGTATCGCTTGACCAACTTGGAAATTAACTCGCTTGAGAAGGAACATGCCGAAACGATGAAGAAAATCGCCCAGCTTCGGGCGATACTGGAAAATCCGCGTAAGCTTATTAACGTCATCAAAGACGAATTGACGGAAATCCGCGACAAGTTCGGAATCGACCGCCGCTCACTCATCCAGGGTGAAGTAGAAGAGATTAAAGTGAATCTCGAAGTAACCGTACCCGCCGAAGAGGTTCTCGTTACGCTTAGCAGGGATGGATACGTTAAGCGGACCAGCTTGCTGTCGTTCACGCGGTCTGGCGGGGAATTGGGCAGCGCCGGCGTGAAAGAAGGCGACGTCATCCGATGGAGCATGGGCCTTAATACGTTGGATCCGCTTCTGCTCTTCACTCAGAAAGGCTTTTTCTTCCTGCTTCCCGTCCATCAAATTCCGGAATTCAAATGGAAGGAAACCGGTACGGCTATCGTAAATCTTCTGCCGCTTGCCAAGGATGATCGGATAGTCGGAATCATAACGGCAAAGACGGCTGAGCTTACGCCGCCTTCAGGCGATGGAGGAGCGGGTGAGAGCGGACCTATGCTCGTCTTCGTCACGAGACGCGGTCAAGTGAAACGAACGCCATTGTTCGAATACACGACGAGCCGGAGCACGGCTATCGCCGCCTGCAAAGTAGCTGACGGCGATGAGATCATCAAGGTGCTTCGATCAGACCATCCGGATGATCTTCTTCTTGTCACCGAGCAGGGCATGAGCATCCGCTTTAACCAGGGCGAAGTTAGCCCCCAAGGAAGGGTCGCCGGCGGGGTTAGAGGCATTACTCTTAAAGAAGGCGACCAGTTGGCCGATGCTGTCCCGGTTGCGGGAGACGAAGGGGAAGTTCTCGTTCTATCCGACTATGGCTATGCCAAACGTTCGTTGCTGCTGGATTACCCGCAGCAAGGAAGAGGCGGCAAAGGAATTCAGACGTTCGAGTTCAAAGAAGGCAAACGGGTACGCCCGAACGGAACAAAGCTGATCGCCGCATTCCATGTCAAAGAAGCCGTCAATTTGCTTGCTTTGACTGCAAGCGGGTCCGTTTCGGAATTTACCTCGGAGGGTGCTCCGATCGATGACCGCAAAGGGCAGGGCAAGCTGATGACGGCCGTGGAACGCGGAGACGTTCTCGCGGAAGCTTTCAAAAAGCCGCTATCCACGTAAACAACCCTTACCTTTCAGTCGTAAGGGCCGCCGTTGGGCTCCGTTCGATCCATCCATCTTAACAAAAGATCCAACACGACCCACAGAGGCGCCGGCTCATTGAGCCGTTCCAGCCACTGAGGGTCTTCTATTAGTCCGGCATCCTGCGCCATTTGGCCGATCATTTTAATTTTTTGTTCTGTAGAGGATATAGCCCTCGCCTCCTAGCCAAGCATGTTTCTCCGCATTTACCCATATTTCGTAACTAGTATATGTCACGAAATGTCGTCAGGTTCACTATCGTGCGGATTTATGTCGTAAATATTTAATTGCATTAATCTATCTTTCGACATAGCCCCTGAGTATAATAAAAGAGAAGGCAATGTTCGGGAAGAAAGGGGCATACCTATGGATAATGCGGCGGAATTTGTGAAAAGCTGGACGAAACTCACGAAGGAATGGAACGCGCAGATGGAAGCGGAATTAGCTCCGCAGCTTACGGCTGGACAGCTGGAGGTACTCGAGTTGATGCTGGAGCATGAGCCTATGAAACCTTCCGAGCTGCTTCCGCACTTGGAAACGACGCCGGCGGCGATTACGACGCTGCTTGACCGCATGGAACGGGGCGGACTTGTCGAGAGGAACAGGGACGAGGGAGATCGCCGCATCGTGTGGGTCACGATGACGGATTTAGGACGATCGGAAGTAGAACGAGGGTTAGCCGTACGAAGCGCAATCGTTAATCGGTCACTCGACAACGTATCCAGCCACAATCGGCAGCTGCTCGTTTACTTGATCAGCAAGGTCGCCGGCACAAGAGAGACCAAACCATCGACATCGGAGCCATCCAAGGAGTCACAGGATAACAGTGTTGAAACTTCAGCGATCTAAATAAGCAGCAACACCCCTGACTAGGCAGCCGTCAGGGGCGTTTTTGGTGTTCGGCTAAAGACCTTGGGTTGCGAGATGTCGATTTCATGATAGCGGCACTCTGTGCGGTTAACAACTGATGGTAATGTTGCGTTCCTTAAATCCAATCATTAACCGTGAAACTTAAGAAGATGTCTGTCGATGCCCTTCAATAGAGTTTTCATCTTGTCATAGTCTTTGGCGGTCAGATTCGGAATATTTTTATTCGCCAATGCGCTTCTTAGAGGGATGACCGTATAATAGCGTTTTTGATTTTTCCATAAAATATGCACCCAGGTTGGCTCTGTCGTCACTTTGTCCCACCTGGTAGAGGAGGTACCGTCGGAATGGTGGGTTTTGATCAAGTGAACGCCGAAAATGAGTCCGACGTCTTTCCAATTGCCCTTTTGGTTGGATATGAAGTTGCCTAATGAGTAAATAACGATGCCTCGGTGCGCCAATCCGTCATGGCTCTCGGAAGCCGGTATGTCGATTTCTTCGTACGGCTGAACGACATGGGGATGCGAACCAAGAACGATATCGGCTCCGGATTTAAATAATTCGCGAACAACTCCGGTTTGAATTTTATTGGGAAGCCGCTGGTACTCTACGCCGAAGTGCAAGGATACGGTCACGATATCAGCCTCGGCCTGCCGCAGTCGCGCGATATCTTCTTTAATGACATCCACATCGATCATATTAACTGCGAAAGCTTTGTTTGCCGGGACGGGTATCCCATTAGTGCCGTACGTATAAGCTAAGAAACCCATGCGAATTCCGTTTCTTTCCTCGATCACGATCCGCTGCTGTTCTTGTGCGGAAGCCGACGTTCCTACGGGGATCAGACCGGCTTTCCTTACATTGGTCAGCGTGCGCGCTACACCAGGGAACCCCCGATCCATGGCATGATTATTGGCGGTGGACACCAGTTGAATGCCGACATCGGCAACCGCTTCGGCTAATTCAATAGGCGCATTAAAGCGCGGAAAACCGGAATATTTCAAATCCCGGCCGGCAATGGGCGTCTCTAAGTTGCCGATGACCCAGTCTCCTTGCCGAAGGATCGGTTTTACTTGAGTGAACCAGGATGAAAGACTGTACCGTTTGCTGGCGCTATTATAATAAGCCGGCAGCTGCGGCATATGAGCCATAACGTCTCCAACGGCCAGTAAAGTCGCTTCGCTTTGTTCAGGTTCGTTAATCGGCTCCAAAGAAGGGGAAGGACTTGCTGCGATGAGGGTTTCGGAATGTACGGGCGACGGAGATAAAGACGTGTCGGAAGGCGGGACGTTCAAACAGGCTGTCAGCAACATCGCTGACAGCCCAATGCTTATCAAAGAAAATAACCGTTTCATACTTTCATCACACATCCCTCAGCATGCTGCTTGCCAATCAAGTTTCGCTTTCCCAGCGTCCGTAAATTCCGCAAGGCAGCGTCATGCCGCTTCGGGTAATAGGTATACCGATTTCTCCGCAGTCCAGCTTCCCGCCGAACTTGCGACGGAACGAAAGGTGGAGCAAATTGTTAAGCACGGTTGGGGAGAGTCCCGTCGTATAGGAGTTTACAAGGACGAATAGCGGCTTGTCCGATAAAATCGACATACACGATTCAAGAAAGGGGAATAGGTTTTCCTCCAATTTCCACATCTCGCCGTTCGGTCCCCGGCCATAGGAAGGCGGATCCATAATGATGGCTTCGTACTGACGGCCGCGCCGTTCTTCGCGCTGCACGAATTTGAATACGTCATCCGTAATGTAGCGGATTGGCGCCGATCCAAGGCCGGATAACTCGGCATTCTCCTTGGCCCATTGAACCATGCCCTTGGCAGCGTCTACATGGCATACGTCAGCGCCTGCAGAAGCAGCGGCAACGGTTGCCCCGCCAGTGTAGGCAAACAGATTAAGCACCCGGATAGGGCGTCCTGCCGTGCGTATTTTATCCATCATCCAGCTCCAGTTAACCGCTTGTTCCGGGAATAAGCCCGTGTGCTTGAAGCTGGTCGGTTTAATGTGGAACTTCAAGGGGCCGTAAGAGATGCTCCATCTATCCGGAAGAGTGCGTTTATAGCTCCATTGTCCGCCGCCGCTGCCGCTGCGATGATAATGACCGTCCGCTTGCTTCCATTCCGCGTTCTCCGACTTAAGAGGCCATATAATTTGCGGGTCGGGGCGTCGCAGGATTACATCTCCCCATCGCTCGAGCTTTTCTCCATTGCCGGTGTCCAATAGTTCGTAATCTTGCCAATCGCGTGCCATTTCCATAAGTGTGAATTCGTCCTTTTGTCGTCAATTGGGGATAGAGGATCGTTCTTCGCAGTTGTTGTCGGGACAAAAGCGGTAGCCGAAGCCGCGGACCGTTTGTACCCATCGCGGGCGGGAAGGATCGATTTCCATCTTCTTTCTCAAATTGCTGATGTGAACCATAAGGGTACGCGTATCTCCCATACTATCGGAATGCCATACGCGTTGGTAAAGCTCTTCCAAAGGAAAAACCCGGTTCGGCTGTCGGGCAAGCACGCATAAGAGCTCGAATTCTTTGGCCGAAAGAGAGATTAGTTCGCCTTCCAGACGTACCTCCATGCTTCGAAAATCAATGTCAAGCCCGGGAAAGTTTATGTTTACGATTTGTTCCTCGTTAACTCTTTCGCGTGTTCTGCGCCTGCGAATATGCGCTTGCACTCTTGCCACAAGCTGGCTTGGGCTGAATGGCTTCGTAATATAATCGTCGCCGCCCTCGGACAATCCGCGGACGATATCCCGATCCTCCGATTTGCAGCTCAGAAACAAAATAGGGACATTCGCGCATACGCCTTGGCGCAGCGTTCGGCATACTTCGATTCCGTCAGTTCTGCCTAGAGAAACGTCCAGCAAGATTAAATCGGGAATGAGCGTCTCCGCTATTCGCAGGGCATCTTCCCCATTATCCGATGTATGAACGGTGAATCCTTCCCTTTGCAGATAGAGGGTTATCAACCCCGTTATTTCCCGTTCGTCGTCTACGACGAGTATAGCGGCTTCCGAACTCTTCATTATTTTCCCCCCATATTGAAGAGTCTTGATGACTTATTATAACGAAAGCGTTGACGAGTAATCAATGCACCGTTACAATGACGTTCGAATGCTTATTGCGACAGGTTGATTCAGAGTTATCAGGGGAGAGGAAAATGTGAAGTCCCGTTTCGCGTTAGCACCGTTGTGGAGATGGAGTAAATGGATGATTGTTACGCTGAGCCTATTGGCCGTCACCAGCGGCTGCATGGCTTCTTCCAACGTTCGTCCAATGCCTAAAGCGGAGCAGGGAGTCATCGACTTAAGAGAGTGGTCTTGGAATGAAGACGGCATCGTTCCGCTGGACGGCCAGTGGAAATTCGAATGGTTTCCGCCCTCGGGGAATGATAATCCGAAATCAAGCTCGGTGCTTTCCACTCTGGAGGTCCCAGGGACGTGGGGCAGTATGAAGACGGGAAACGGCTTCCCGCTGCAAGATCAGGGGTACGGAATTTATCGTTTAAGCATCCTGCATGAGAGCCAAAGAGACATGATGGCCATTCGGCTGCCTAATATCTCTACGGCATATGAGCTGTATATTGATAATCAAATCGTAATTACCCGTGGGCATATTAGTCAAAGCGCTAGTGAAACGTTGCCCTTCCAGCTTCCGGCTACCGTATACTTCAAAGCGCAAAATAGCCAAACCGATCTTAAGCTCGTCGTTGCCAACTTCGATCATAGACGCGGAGGAATCCGAACGGCGCTTGTCATGGGTAATGCCGATCACATTCAGAAGCTGCAAATCCGCCATGCCGCGCAAGAATTAATCATACTCGGTTGCTTGATCATGATCGGATTTTATCACTTGGGCTTGTATATACTCAGGCGCAAAGAGGTTGCGAACATGATGTTCGCCTTGCTGTGCTTGTTCGTCGGGCTTCGGATGGGACTTATCGGAGAAGGATATATCGTACAGTGGATACAAGCGTTTAATTGGGACCTGGCAACCCGATTTGAATATATCGCTTTCGTTATGAGCGGCTGGGCAGGGTTTGGTTATTTTCAAGCGATGTACCCGCTCGAAATCAAGCGGATCTGGTTTAAGATTTCAAGCGCAATCGCTGCATTGTTAATCTTATGCGTTCTAACTGTCCCGCCTTTGATTTTTACATCATGGATATTGGCGTTTCAATTGTACATTATATTGTTCAGCGTGAGAGTATTGGCGGGGTTAGTCTTATCGGGGCTTAGGCATCGGGAGGGAGCAAAACTTGCGTTAATCGGCGTGGCGGGTTTGGTTTTGACCATAGTGAACGACATGCTGTTCTATAACGGCTGGTGGCGATCTACTGATCTCGTTCCATTCGGATTGCTGTTTCTCATTGTCATGAACTCATTCATTATTTCTTTAAGATTTTCTCTCACCTACGAACGTGCGGAACTCATGTCGGCGGAATTAACCGAATGGAACAACTCCTTGGAGGAGCGGATTGCGGAACGTACGGACGAACTGCAACGATCCAATGTGACTTTGGAAAACGCGACGATCGAGTTGGAACGGATGGAGAAGTCCCGCACGCAATTGGTCAGCAACATCTCCCACGATCTTAGGACGCCGATTACGTTGCTGCAAGGTTATTTGGAAGCGTTGAGAGATCAAGTCATTTCCGAGCCCGAGCAGCGAGATAATACGATCCGTCTTATGCTGACGAAGGTGGAAGGCCTTAATTCGCTCATACAGGATTTGTTCGATCTTTCGGTTCTCGAAGCCCGCAAGGTTGAGCTTACACTCGAGGATATTCCGCTGACCGATTGGAAAGAAAGATTAATGGAACAATACGAATTGGAAATGCAGGCCAAACAGATTTCGTTTCATTGCGAGCTTGCAGGCGATTATAGTCAGGGCACGACGGTATCGATTGATATTCGCCGGATGGATCGGGTATTCGCGAACCTTCTCTATAACGCGGTCAGGTTTACGCCGCAAGGCGGAAGCATCGCCATAACGATGACGACGTTACCGGATCAACGTGCTGTGGAGATTGTCGTTGAGGATAGCGGGGCGGGGCTGGATCCCGAAGATTTGCCTTACCTATTCGATAGGTTCTATAAGAAAGACAAATCGCGGCATTCTTCTACGGGCGGCAGCGGATTAGGACTGTCGATCGCCAAAGAAATCGTGGAGCTTCACGGAGGAGAAATCAGGGCTTACAACGCACAGGAGGGCGGCAGCGTGTTTGAAATGATTTTGCCTATGTCCAGCTAACCGCTGCCGTCGACTCTGTGTTCTTGGCGAATCAAGTCGGTAATCAAATTAATCGATTTTTTTCTTTGTTCCTGGCTCATGTGCTGCAGCAATGATAAAATTTCTTTAGCGTCCGATGTGACGGGGAGCTCAGATTTGGCTTTCGTTTGCGTGCCGCCGATAATATAATCTAACGACACGTCGAAATAAGCAGCCAGTTTGATCAATGTTTCGTAAACGGGTTGTCTGTTGTTTATCTCATAATGACTATAAGCCGAACGGGTAATTCCGATATGGCGGGCGACTTCTTCCTGTGAGATTTTACGGCGAAGTCGCAATTCTCGCAGACGTTCTCCCATATTCATAATAAGTATCTCCTTGACACCAGATAACGTATCTATAAGTAATTTATGATACAAAATGTATCGTGTCAAGTAGTTAGGAAACGTTTTCTTTATTTTGTTGTTGTTTTATACTGGAAAATAAATATAAATTGTAAATAGTGGATACATATTGTATCTTTTTGAGGAGGTGAGCGTATGAATGTGAATATACTTAGCGCGAAAATGACCGAAAGCGAAGAAGAAGGTTTTGTGGGCAACGTCCATTTTGAAGTCGAAGGGCACAAGCAGCCTTATGAAGTTACTCTGCAAAGCAATAATGGAAGAAACAATTGGAGCTATGCCTTGAATTTCTTGAGCCAGCCCGGGAGTGAAGAGGAAATTCAGGCGGTAGATGAACGGATGGAAGAGGATGATTCTTTCTTCGAAATGTTCGTCATCGCGGCGAACAAAAAAGATTGAGGGTAGATACGTCTCATATTTGCTTATGACCTAAGAAGGGCTGTTCCAAGGAGATCATGATTGATCTTCTCGGGACAGCCCTTGTTGTTTATAGGATCAAATGTATGACGAAGCTGCCTTAAGCGCCTGCCATTTAAACCGAGAACGCATGAGCAAAGTATTCCAGTTTATTATGGCATCCGAAAACTCGATATTATCTTTAGAGTACCGAGCGTTGGTGAGCAGTGACTCAACAGCCTCTGTAACGATCAAATAAGCCGTTACAGTACTGTTTACAAAGCTACGTTGTGCCGTAAAGGCCAAATTGATCGTTTCAATGCTCCATTTGCCTCATTCGATAGTCGATTGTCCACTGAAACGGCCTTTTACACCTTTTCGACGTATGAACAATACATTTCCGCTCGCGAAACGGCCTTTTGGACCGTTAGGTTAGGGTGGTATCTAGCTAAACTGATCTGGAATCGCAAGTAGAATGAATAATATCCCTATTCATACTTTTTGTAGCCTAAAAGACTCTCCATCGATGCAATAGAGATGTTTCTCATTGTTAATCTGTGTCCGTTTGCCATTTTTGAACGAAACAACGATGTTTAACATTGTATTTGGATTTGAAGAGAGGAATGTTTGTACATGCAGATTCTAGTGCGTGTGACATGATCAACGGAGAATAATGGATTAATCGCAAAACCTAATTTTTCTTGGGTTGAAGTCATTTCTGCCTGATGTGACTTCATGTCCGAGATGGTATACTGGTGAAAATAATAGAGCAACGGACGCGGATTCACGAGCCGCCGTGGAAGGGGCTGCTTTCTGAAGCGATGGGGTCGATATACGTGTTCCGGTGAGGGGGCAGGAATGTATTGTCTGGTCGCAAACTATTGAACATGCTGTCGCTGAGGAACCGGCTCCTTATCGTCATTCTCACAAGCTCGCTGATTCCTTTGTCTATGGTAGGTATTCTCTCGTACTATACGATTTATTCCATTCTAGAGAACAAGATCGAGTCCGGCGTTCAAAATAATTTGCAGCAGGTTTCTCTCACATTGGATAATATGTTATCCAATTTGAACCATGTGACGCAGCAAGTCGCGTTTAATAGCAGCATCGTAAACGATCTGCAGCAATACTTGAACAGCAAGAGCGTCTATGAGAAGTCGCGATTGGAGAAGGCGCTCACCAATGAATTGAACATCATTAATTTTGCTAATCCTTCGATCGGGCTCACTTTTTATTATTTTAAGAATGACCATCGAATTTTATTTCAGAACTTTCAAGTCAAAGAAAATTTCGATCTGCAAAGCTTGCCGGTTATGCAGCAATATGGCGGCATCACTTATTACGGCCCTCATAAAGCAAGCAATCGATTCGATGATAACAATGTCATATCCGTATTGCGCAAAGCAAATATCGCGGACAGGGATGACGTATATGTGTACGTGGAGACGGGATTTAAATTAGCCGAGAAAATATTGCAAAACAATCAATACGGCATGCGCGTCGATCATCTGATCGTGAACGACAAAGGGATGGTCAGCTACAGCGAGAATAAAACGGATTATCCGGTCGGCATGGCGTATCCCGATGGGAATATACCGGGGAAATCACTGAAGCATAAGGGTTACTACTTGTTCCGCAATATAAGCAATCAGGGCTGGAGCGTGGTTTCGGTCATTCGGGAGAGTGAATACAACAAGGAAATATCGGGTTGGGTCAGGCAATTCCTTGGCTTCTCGGCGCTTTCCATACTGGGCAGTTTGCTGCTCGCTTGGCTGCTTTGGCGTATGGTATACGTGCCGCTCACCAACTTTAACAAGGAAATTAAACAGCTTGCGAACAACAACTTTCATTCCCCGATCAAGAGCATGCACATCCCCGAATTCGATCATTTGTTGCACCAATTTTGGCAAATGCGCACACGAATATGGGAGCTGCTTGTTGAAGTCGAGCAGAAAGAGAAACGAAGGGCCGATCTTGAGGTCGAGAAGCTTATGTACCAGATTAACCCCCATTTTCTGTACAATACGCTCGATACCATGTGCTGGCTGGCCCGCCTTAACGGTCAAGATGAAATCGACCGTCTGGCCACTTCTCTCAACAAGCTTCTTCATTACAATCTGGACAAGCAAGGTCAGGAGACGACCATTCAACAAGAGATTGGCGCCTTAAAAGAATATTTGACCCTGCAGCAAATTCGTTACGATTTCCAATTCGGAGTAGAGATAGAAGCCGACGTTACGGTCCGGGATCTGGAAATCCCCAGGTTTATCCTTCAGCCGCTTGTCGAGAATGCCTTATATCATGGGCTGGGCGATGACGGGATGATCAAAGTGCAGGTCGGCCTTGAAGGACAGTCTCATGTTGTCCTAACCGTAACGGATAATGGAAACGGGCTCACGGAGGAAACCATTCATATGCTGCTGCACAATGAACGAGGAGAATATAAAAAAATGGGCTTCGGAATCGGAATCAATTATGTCAAACGGATTCTCTTCTCGCGATACGGTTCGGAAGCCACGTTGCAAATGGAAAGCAAGGTCGGCGGAGGAACAAGCGTGATCCTGAGGCTTCCGATCTCGAAAGGGGTTGACTTCATTTGAACGTGCTCATAGTCGATGATGACAAATTAGTTCGCAAAGGGCTTATGGTGCTTATGCCCTGGGAGCAGTTTGGCTTGAAGGTAATCGGCGAAGCGGCCAATGGCGAGGCGGCGCTCCAACTTCTGAAAGACAATCCGGTCGATCTGCTCATTACCGATCTGGCGATGCCGGTCATGTCGGGCATTGAATTGATGAGGACCGTTCGCATTCACTACCCTCAGATATGGCTCGTTGTCCTGACGTTTCATCAGGATTTCGAATACATCCAGGAGTCGCTCAGGCTCGGAGCAATCGATTATATTGTGAAGACACAACTCGATAAAGAAAGTATGGAAGATATCCTTCAACGTATTATGGGGCGGATAACCGAGATGAGCGGGAATCGTTCGCATATGAACGGGAGAGTAGTGGAGGAGAAGGAGGAGATTCAATTTCAAAGCGACTGCGGGTTGGCGTTAATAGCCTTGCAGCCGGAGATAGAGAGTCAATGGGCTGGTCGACTGGCTGTAAAGCCGGGAGATTACTTAACTGAAGCGGATCAAGGGGGATGGCTGTGGGTTCGCGATTTCGGAGACACCGTCTGGCTACTTGGCGATGATCTGCATGAACGTCTGAAGATTGATTCCCGTATCGTTATCGTGAGGTTATGCGATATCAAAGGCATTGACAAGGCCGATGTCATCAGATGGCTGCGAGAGTTCCGGAACCGGGGGTTGCTGTACGAGCTTGAACCGGGAAAGCGGATATATGAAGTATCCATCGTTGCAGAGCAGCAAAGCTGGCCGCTGGTATTCGATAACGATGTGCATGACATGTATAACCGGTGGTCGTCACTCAGTTGGGTGAATAATAACCTTGTCTTTCACGAGTGGTTAACGGAATTAAAGCGGCTTCGCCTTTCCAAAGCCAAGCTAGAGAGCCTGTTCTACTCCGCCGGACGGGAATGGGAACGAACGCTGTCCGCCGAATTGCTCTCAGGCAGCAAGCCCGTCGGCAGTTTGTCCTATTGGTATGAGTGGATAGAGTGGCTGCAACAAATGAGAAGCAGAATAAATGAAATAACGAACAGATCGATGTATTCCAGGCCCATCGTAGACAGCATCTTAAAGGCGGCCAACTTGATAACGCAAGATATTACGCAGCAAATCAGCCTCATTGAAATGGCCCGAACCGTGAATATGAGCCGCAGTTATTTCAGCCAGTGTTTCAAGGACATTATCGGAAAGCCTTATAACGAATATGTCCGCGATCAACGCATAGCCGCAGCAGAGCATTTGCTCACGCAGACAAACATGCCGATTAACCGGATCGCAGTGAAAACCGGGTATCCCAACGAGAAATACTTCAGCAGGCTGTTTCGCGAGCAAACCGGTTTGACGCCGACCGAATACCGCCTGGAGCGGCAAAATGGTGCACAATTGTCCATTACTTAGCGCACAATCATCCGCTACGCATGATGCAATTGTTATCTATTATGATTAATGAGAGCTAGAAAAGTACGATCGTGCGTTATACTGAGGACGCTGGATACTCCCGATGGGGAGTTATTTTTTTTATAATTGAAAGCGTAAACAAAATAATAAATCCAAAAAGGGTGTTGAAAATGAATATTCGGAAAATCGTCGGTGTGGTGCTTATTGCCTCTGTTGTATTCGCAGGCTGCAGCAGCAATAAGAGCAATAACAGCACGACTGCAGACGGCGAGCCGTCACCGGGACAGCAGTCGACGGAAAGCGTACAGGTGGATCGCTTCCGTATGCCGGAGCCCGTTGAAATCAACGTAATCAAGTCCGTGTACCCGGGTATGACGTTTAAGGAAGGCGATACGATCGAGAAAAACGAGTATACGCGTTACGTATTCGATAAAACCAATATTCAAACCAAAGTGCTGTGGTACGCATCCAATACGGACTACGATCAGAAGATGCAGCTATCCATTGCCAGCAATGATATCCCGGACATGATGGTGGTCAACTACAAAACGTTCAGGGCGATGGCTGCGGCGGATCAGCTTGAGGATTTGACGAAAGTATACGAGCAGTATGTGTCGCCGGAAATCCGAAAATTTTACGAGTCAACCGACAACAAAGTATTGGAAATGTCCACCTACGGCGGGAAACTGCTGGCGCTGCCAAGCGTTGGGATTCAGGCGGATGCCCCTTCGATGCTTTGGATTCGCCAGGACTGGTTGAACAAGCTCGGACTTCAGCCGCCCAAGAACATCGAGGAATTGAAAACGGTGTTAAGAGCGTTTATTGATAAAGATCCGGATGGAAACGGCAAGCCTGACACCGTCGGCTTAACCGGCAACAGCACAACTCTCTCTGCCGAGGTTAACGGATTGCACGATTTTAAGGGCATCTTTAATGCGTTCAACTCGTACCCGCTGTATTGGGTGCAGGATGAGTCCGGCAATACCGTATACGGATCCACTACGCCGGGAACGAAGCAGGCGCTCGGTACGCTTCGCGAGATGTATGCCGAGGGTCTGATCGACAAGGAATTCGCCTTGCGCAAAAATCCGGACGAACTGATAGCAGCCGGCAAATCCGGAACCATGTTCGGCCCATGGTGGACGCCGTGGGTGCTTACCGGCTCGGTGAAAAACGATAAAAACGCAGATTGGCAGGCTTACATGATTGCTGACGAAAAAGGCAAGATCAACATTTCTTCTTTGCCTGCAGCCCAGTCTTATGTTGTCGTCAAGAAAGGCTACAAACATCCGGAAGCTGCCGTGGTGTATGCCAACATGTATGATGAAGTGTCGCACACTCCGGATGAAGCAGGCAAGAAACTGATTGTGGGCGACGCCTTATGGCCATTGCAATTGATAACGGATTATCCGGAAGCCGCAACGAACAAACATCTTCTTCTGCTTGATGCGCTGGCAGGAAAGATCGAACCGGATAAGCTTGACGGAGAGATGAAGCTGGTTTACGAGCAGGCGCTTAGGGATAAGGAAAACCCGAGGGCAAATCCCGATGATTGGGCGGCTCCGCAGGCGTATTTGGTAGGCGCGGGCGTGCTGAAGCAGGAAATGAATAAGATTGAGCCCGTATACTTCGGGACGACTCCAACGATGGAACGCCGTTGGGCGAACCTGCTCAAACTTGAGAATGAAACGTTCTTCAAAATCGTGATGGGAAGCCTGGACGTGGACGCTTTCGACAAGTTCGTAGAGGACTGGAAAGCCGAAGGCGGAAATACGATTCTGAATGAAATCGGCGAAGAGCTCAAGAAATAAGCCCATGCGCTGAAGAGGAGTAAAGTCCGATGAATCACGGCACTTTCCAGAAGCACTACCATCTGATGCTGTTACCGGGAATCATCCTGCTTATCGTGTTCAGCTTCATCCCAATGGCGGGTATAGCGGTCGCCTTTCAGGACTTTAAGATTGGGCTTGGATTTTCCAGATCGCCATGGATCGGTTTGGAAAACTTCAAATACTTGTTTGATATGCGGGACAGCAGATCTATTTTCTTCAATACGGTGAATATAGCTTTCTGGAAAATAGTCGCCAATCTCCTGATCCCGCTTGTGTTTGCCGTATTGCTGAATGAAGTACGATATGTGCTTTTCAAGCGTTGGGTGCAGTCGATCGTGTATTTACCCCACTTCTTGTCATGGGTTATACTCTCTGGAATCATTATCGACCTTCTGTCGCTCGGAGGCGTTGTCAATAAGACGCTTCAGCAACTGGGCATGGATCCTGTGATGTTTCTTGGCAGTAACGCCTACTTCCCGTTCATTGTGATTTCGAGCGACGTATGGAAGGAGTTCGGGTTTAATACGATTATTTTCCTCGCGGCGCTGACGGGAATAAGTTCGCCATTGTATGAAGCTGCTGATATCGACGGCGCATCCTGGCTGCAGAAGGTAAGGCATGTAACTTTGCCCGGAATTACGCCTACGATTGTTTTGCTCGCGACATTAAGCATCGGAAATATACTGAATGCCGGTTTTGACCAGATATTCAATATGTACAACCCCCTCGTTTACGAGTCGGGAGACATTATCGATACGTATGTGTATCGCGTCGGAATCGTACAAGCGCAATTTGGTTTGGCTACCGCAGTAGGCTTGATGAAATCGGTTATCGCCATGGTGTTGATTGTGATCTCCTATCAATTAGCCGGCAGATTTGCAAATTATCGCATTTTTTAACCGGATAAAAGGGGGGAGATCCATGGTTCGGAATAAGACATGGACATCACGCACATGGATCATCGCTTTGTATGTCCTCATGGCGCTTATTGCTATTGCTTCATTGGCGCCGATTTTACATGCCATTGCCGTATCATTCAGCGACAAGGCGGTGGCAGCGGCCGGCAAAGTAACGTTGTGGCCTGTAGGCTTCAACACCCTTGCGTATGAAACGATCATGTATGACCGGAATTTTCTCGGCTCTTTTATCGTATCGGTGAATCGGGTGCTGCTGGGAGGCGTTATCAATTTTCTGCTGACCGTGTTGATGGCTTATCCGCTGTCACGACAGGCGTCGGAGTTCCGTTGCCGGAACATGTACATGTGGTTTCTTATTGCGATGATGCTGTTCAGCGCGGGCGTTATTCCGCTGTACATTTTGATAAAGTTTCTGGGATTGTTCGACTCCCTATGGGCATTGGTGCTCCCAACTGCAGTACCCGTATTTAACGTCATCTTGCTGATCAACTTTTTCCGGAGTATCCCCAAGGAGCTGCCGGAAGCAGGCTATATGGATGGCGCCGGTCCGTGGTACATGCTGGTGAAGATATACATTCCGTTGTCTGCTCCGGCGCTGGCTACAGTTACGCTATTTAGTATAGTCACGCATTGGAATACCTTTTTCGACGGGCTGATTTTCATGCGCAACATGGAGAACTATCCGCTTCAGACGTACATTCAACAGTTTGTCGTCGAGACGAGTACGCAAAACGTATCTTCCAGCGAACAAATCGAGCTATTGAAAAGGTTGTCCAATCAAACTTTAAACGCGGCGAAGATGGTTATCGCCATGGTGCCTATTTTCCTTGTTTATCCGTTCCTGCAGCGATTTTTTATTCATGGGATCATGCTCGGATCCGTCAAGGAATAGACAAGAGCGGCCTCAGCGAACCGATATGCCATTCATAAGTCATTACGGAGGATGAGAGATGAACGAACGATACAAATTGCGGGACGAGGATATCTTGTTCTACGAGGAAAACGGGTATTGGATCAGCGATCGGATTTTTGACGATGAGCAGATCGACAAGCTTCGCAAGGCGCATGATCGCATTTGGGCTCGCGAATATGACGGGGACGGGTTCCCGCTGTCGGAATGGCATTCGAACGGCAATCCCAATCAGCTCCGCAAAATGGATAATGCCTGGTGGGCCAACGATGAAATAAGAGCTGCGGTCACCCATCCTTTGCTCGGGCAAATTGCAGCCCAGTTGATGGGAACGAACGAGGTGCGATTGTGGTATGACCAAGTTATTTATAAACCGGGTATCGGTGAGCAGCAGTCCGTGAAATCCGGAAATGTGGGCTGGCACCAGGATTACGCTTATTGGCAATGCACGGACAAAACCAATCTGGTGACGGCATGGGTTGCCTTACAGGATACAGATCTGTCAAACGGCTGCATGCTGGCCGTTCCCGGCTCGCATAAGTGGGGACTCGTCCCGACCAGCGATTCTTTCTTTAATCCGGATTTGGAATCGTTGAAGGAGCAGTTTGCTCAGGAAGGGCGGGAATGGAATGAAGCGCCGATGATTCTGAAAGCGGGCCAAGCCAGCTTTCATCATGCCTATACGTTTCATGCTTCCGGACCGAACCACTCCGATTTACCCAGGCTGTCAGTCGTTGCCCACCTGATGCCTGGGGATACGGTTTATCAGAACCGGGGACACAATGTCGATAACATTCGGCTGCTCGGACCGAGACCGGCAGAAGGACAGCCTTATAACAATGAGTATTTCCCCAAGCTTTAACGGTTTGAACGGCGCTAAATCTCAATCATCAACAAAATGGAGGAACTTACAGTGAAAATCAAGTTGACCGAGCAAGAGTTGGCAACGCAACAATTGCACCCGGAAACGTTGGAAATAGCCGTGGAACAAGTTAAGGCCAATGGTTACATCCTCTTCGACAAAGTGCTCAGCGATGAGAAGATCGCGACAATTCGCCGATCGTTCGACCCGCTGTTCGACGAATACGTAAGCCGGAAGGGGTACAATACAGGAACGAATCGCGCCCAGATGTTTCTTCCCTTCACTCAGCCGTTTATCGATGAGGATGTTATTTGTAATCCGATCGCTGCGGCGGTGCTGGATCGTATTCTTGGAGACGACAATCGCTGCACCTATTTCGCTTCGGATACGGCAATGCCAGGTTCTGCCTATCAGAACGTGCACTCCGACGTCATGCCGCTGTTTCCTGATTTATCGGTGCCGCTGCCCATATTCAGCCTGGTCGTCAACATTCCGCTCGTCAATGTTACAGAAGATAACGGACCGCTTGAAGTTTGGCCCGGCGGAACGCATCACAATCCGGACCGTTCCAATCACGACACGCTGGACGGCAGTATTAATCCTTATTTGCACATTGTGCGTGCTGCGCAGCACATGCATTCCGAGAAGGTGATCATGACCGCCGGTTCCATCGTCATCCGCGATATCCGGATGTGGCACCGTGGGACGCCGAACCATTCCGGTGATCGCAGAACGAATCTCGCGATGATTTTCAGCAAGAGCTGGTACGGCGGCGGTTCCTACATTCAGATTCCCGGAGACACCTACGAGCAGCTATCGGAAAAAGGGAAGAAAGCATTCCGAATGGAAAAAATCGGATCACCGGCCAGAATGCCGTGGGAATGATGTCAAAGGGGACCTGTAATGAAAACGCTTGTCATTGTTGCGCATCCGAATTTACAGGAGTCTCGCGCTAACCGAACGTGGAAAGAGAGATTGGAGCAGGAAAAAAGCGTGACGGTGCATGATTTGTATCAATGCTGTCCGAACGATAGGATAGATGTGGAACTGGAACAGAATCTTCTGCTGGAGCACGATCGTATCGTGCTTCAGTTCCCGTTCTACTGGTACAGTACGCCATCCCTGCTTAAGAAATGGCAGGATGAAGTTTATACGTATGGCTTCGGGTATGGGACAGGCAATAAGCTGCGGGAGAAAGAATACATGCTAGCTGTCTCGGTGGGAAGAGCGAAACAATCCTACAGCCCCGAAGGAGACAGCTTGTATACGATGGAACAGTTGCTCTTGCCTCTCCAAGCTACCATCTTGTTGACTGAAATGCGTTATTTGCCTCCGTTTATCGTATATCACGTCCCGCAGTTGAGCGACGAGGAGCTTAAACAAAGCGCGGAGGTGATGGTTCGTTACGTAACCTCACCTTTTCATTGAAGGGCATCTCTAACGCGCCCTGCGGTAATAGTGCATGCTGAGCGGCCACCATGTCAGCGCGAAGATGGGATAGATTGCCCAGATGTCGGTCGTAGTTATCGTATTTGCGGTAATGAAGAAAACGGCGCTCATTATGGCAGCCCAAACGGAAAAGTTAAACCACTTTTTTTTACTGCTGAAATAAATCGCAAGCGGCCACCAAAGAACGGCGTAAGCGGGAAATATCGCCCAAGGGAACTGTGGAGAGACCAATGCGTTAAGCAGTCCGTAGGAGACGATGACGCCTAGGCTTCCAATCAATGCCATGGATAACGTTCTTGCATAGTGGCCCGCAAACATGAGAATAGGCCACCATATGATCGCAAAAGCCGGATACAAGAACCAAAGGTGTTCGGGCGAGTGCATCTGATTTTCCCAGTTCAAATATAAGATCAATAACAGGCTGGTTACAAGCGAGTACTCTTTTACTTTCCCGCGAGAGAAACAGTAAATGCTGATCGGCCATTGAATGAGCGCCAATGTAGGATAGATGAACCAAATCGTACCTGGAGTCGTGAGGTAATTAACGATAATAAAGAACAAGATGCTAATCAGGCTTCCCGTTACGGCAAACGCAAATTGCTTATTTGTCATTTCGCTGCCTCCTTACTTCATCCCGAGCCATTTGTAGAACATGGCAAGAGGCCACCAGACAACGGCGAACGTCGGGTAAACAAACCAAATGATATGAGGCGTATAATAGAAGTTAGCGAACAAAACTAAAGCTATGATAAGACCGCTCCCCCAGAGGGAAAATCCTAGATGCAAATTAAACCGATTTCTAGGTTTTTCCGTATTCACTCCGAGCTCCGCTTTGATATCTCCGATATCGCCGAAATCTACGATAGCCTTATTGATCGCATCTTCCTCGCTTTTACCTTCGTGCATTAAATCTTGAACTTTTTCCTCCAGATTCTGAATAATATCTTCTTTGATTCTCTGGTTGTGCTCGTTCTCCGGTATATCGCGAAACCATTCCTCAACGTGTTTTGTAATCTTCTTCATCCTAATCCCTCCATGAAAATGTTCATAATGTCTTTGATTTCATTCCATTCTTCAACCGTTTCCTTCAGATAAGCCTTGCCGAGCTTCGTGATTTTGTAATACCGACGTTTTCCGCCATGCGAAATATCGCCCAAATAAGATTCGATCAACTCTTTACGTTCGAGCCTCTGGAAGACGGCATACAAAGTAGCTTCTTTAATTTGAAAACGATCGTTCGTCCGTAATCCGATTTCTTTGGATATTTCGTAGCCATAACGATCTTCTTCGTATATGAGCCGCAAAATAATGGCGTCTAAATGCCCGCGTATAATATCGCTTCGAATCATTCATGATCCTCCTTGTTGCAGAATTGCTCTACCTGACAGTACTCTATCACACATAGCTCTATCTGATGGAGTAAATTTATCATACATTACTCTGCGTGTCAAAGTAATATTTAGTTCATGGACGAATTGTCGCACCTTCAGGAAAATGTAACTCGGCTGACGAAAGCTCAGGTTGAGGAGATTTTGGCTAAAGAGCTGCAAGGCCCAAAGGCGAAACGTTCAGCTCTTTTGAAAATTCAGGATACAAAAAAGGATATAGAACCTTTTCTTTAGCAGAAAAGTTCCACATCCTTTTATTTTATATATTTTTCAACGAATTACATGGCCATTTCGCCGTTGTCGTAGTTAAATTGCCATTCGATTCCGAATTTATCCGTCAAACTACCGTAGCATTTGCTCCAGAATGTTTCTTGAAGCTCCATGACTACTTTGCCGCCTACTTTCAGCTGATTGAATGCGGATTTAACTTCATCCTCGTTCTTGCTGACTAACGACAGGCTTACGTTGTTTCCTTGAATAAAAGGCATACCGGGGAAAACATCGGAAAACATAACATTGCTTCCGCTAATGTTAAGTCGCGTGTGCATGACTAAATTTTTAGCTTCTTCCGGAAGAGGGTAATCCGGGTTCGGCGGCGTTTCTCCAAAGGTCATAAAGATTGTTTTTTGCGTTCCAAATACCTGTTCGTAAAACTCTACTGCCTCACGACAATTTCCATTAAAATTAAGATAAACGTCAATAGCCAATTCATTCACTCCTTGTTTTTAATGGTTAATGATTGGAAGCCCACTTCATTGTACCATTCACAATTATAGAATCAAATATACTTCCCAAATTGTATCGTATTCAAGCAATAAATCATTAACGAATATATGGTAGGATATGTTTGTAAATAGAATCCAGCCACATAGGGTGAAACACATGACGATGTTGAAATCTATGGCGAAAGTGGCAGGGGCAGCGTTCGTACTCTTCGGGATGAACGGTCTGATCAACTATGCGTTGATGAAACCGCTTGAAGGCGGATCGGACGCGTTCAACCGTTTGCGCCATCACTTGGACGATGCCGTATTCATTCTGCTGTTTGTTTTTGTAGCGGTCGTCTTTTGGGCGATGTTTGCCGTTCTCCCCCGGGAGCGCGGTTATCTTTATCTTGGGACGATCTCGTTTCTGACATCGCTGCAGCTGTTTTGGGATTGGGATGGCAAAGTGTTATTGTTCGGACCTTTTCCGGAAATTCCATACGGCTCGCTGGTCGTCAAAAGCGGAATTACTTTCCTGTCCTTCTTATTTGTTGCTTACCTGCTGAAAACCGTAAATAACCGAATCACTAGCGTGCTTCTCTGGGCGGGTGGATTACTTTGGGCGATGATTTTTGCGGCTTTGTTACTGTCGGTCGACGATTCTACGCTTATCGTCCTAAACCGACTGTTCTTGGTTCACGTATTCTTAAACATGACGCTCTGCATATGGCAATTTTTATCTTTATTACGCCGTAAGGAGCGTCAAGCGGAACTCCGGTGGATTACGGCAGGGTTCTTCTTGTTTGCACTCGTCCTGTTGCCTGATCCATTGAAAGATATGTTGGAAGATATCCAGGGGCGAAGTCTCGGTTACCGTATGGTGTATTGGGAGCAATGCCTGGAGGATACGTTCCCGTGGGCTCTGCTCTCGCTATTGACGGTGTTTGGGGTCGTTTTTTTCCGCCGGTTCGTCCAGACGATTAATGACAATCGGGCCGTTACCAAGGAGCTTCAATCGAAGAACGACGCCTTGGAGCAGGAAGTGGATACCCGGCAGCGGTTGGATCAACTGTTGTCCGTGCTGCTGCGAACCTATCGGGTTGCCGATCTGGAGCAAAGCGTTATCCGGGAAGGACGGCGATATTTCCAGCCGTACACCTTTGTATTGGTGAAGGTTGATGAAGCGAACGGTTCTGTTCGTTTCGAAGGAGCCGATGGTCTTTCGTCTCACGAGGAGGACATAAGAGAAGCTTTGCGATTAAGAGGGAATCGACTTTCATCCGGAGAAGCGATTATTACCTCCACGATGGTATTGGGGTCTGCGGGGGGCGCGGGCGAGATAAGGCTTTTTTTGGCGGTATATGCCGTAGATGGCGGTTCGATCATAGTTGAAGAAAGGGACAAGTTCGCTTTATTGCTCATGTCGAAATATGTATCGATATTTTATGAATACTTTCATTTGCTTGAGAGTCGATTAAAGGAAATGGAGTATAGGCAAGCGGACAATACACCTTGGCTGTCCAAGTTGTTCATGCAGATCGCGGAGAAAGAACGGAAACGGTTGGCTTCCGATCTTCATGATGAAGTTTTGCAGGAACTGCTTCATATCCGTCGCATATTGGATCGGACGCCAGCCGGACAATGGTTGCATGAAGACAATGAGCACATAAGACTTGGATTGGATAACGCCGAGTTTATGATCAGGGAAACATGCCGCGAACTGATGCCGTCGTTTCTGTCCGATCATGGAGTCCTGCACGCGATTTCAAGGCTTGTGGAGAAAACCCGGCTGCGAGTTGATTTTCAGCTGGATTTCCATGCTTTGCCTTTAAACGCTTCACTCAACGACGAGCAAGTTACGGCGATCTATAGGGTCGTGCAGGAACTCATCAACAATGCGGTTAAGCATTCGGAAGCGAGCCGGGTGACATTGGAGATCGGGCAGCAGGAAAGGGCTTTACATATCGGATATTCGGATGACGGAAAAGGCATGGAAACCGACATTGTTTTTTCTTCCGCAAATAGACTCGGATTAAGAGGCATTTCAGAGCGGATTCGCATAATGGGCGGGGAAGTTCTTGTGCAATCAGAGCCCGGTCAAGGGGTCAAAGTCCGGTGTTCTGTGCCGGTCTAGCGGATGAAACGCGATTAGTATTCAGAGCTCACCCTAACTGGCTACACGTTGAGGTTAAGCCACTTTAACTCAATTCCCTTCATGACGGCCTCTTGGCGGGAGGCCGCACCCAATTTCTCGAATAAATGAGAAATTAAATATTCGACATTGCGTTGACTCATGTAAAGCCGATCCGCAATGTCTTTATTTTTATGCCCCTGAGCGATCAGCTTCAAGACGGCCACTTCTTTATCCGATAACGTCCGGTTCGCTCCCCCAGCCTCCAAGACTTGGCCGACGTAGCGGCTTTCTTTGGTTCTTAGTTTTCTGGCTAGATGAATGGGAAGAACCGTTAATTGCTGCAAGGCCAATCGAAGACTGCCGATAAATTCCTGTTCGCCGAGAGATTTCTCCAGAAAGCCGGTTACCCCGATATCAATCAGCCTGTCGTAGTGCTCCGAGATGTCCTCGCCGGTCAATATGACGATAGTGGCTTCCGGATAACGCTGCAGGGTTGCTTCCGTCAATTCGAAGCCGTTCATCTCCGGCAGTTTCAGATCAAACACGAACAGATCGAAAATGGTTTGTTCCATCCGCTCCAGCGCGTCCGCTCCGTTAGACGCAGTCGTTACGCAGAAGCCATGTTTTTCGAGTATGAGGGCAGTTCCAACCAAAAAAGTACGGTGATCGTCGACCAATAAAATATGTTTCACATCGGATTCCCCCATAACTCTCCATTAAGAATAACCTAACCTTACCTTACTATATCGGCCGCTTTAATGCACCGCAACTGTAAGCAGCGAGACAGAAAGAAACCTCTTCGGTACCGAAAAAAGTTTTGCGCGGTTTCTCCTCGTTCTTTCGGTGAGATTTTTGGGATGAGATGTTACCGTAGGAGCATGAGATCGAAAGGGGGTGGAAAAATGGAGAAGCGGTTGATCTATCTTGATCGGTTAAAAGTATTTTTGACAGTGCTGGTAGTACTCCATCATACAGCGATTACTTATGGCGGAGCGGGTGGATGGTTTTATTATGAGCATCAGGACAATGTTGCGGTTAACGCGTTGCTGTCGACGTTTACGGCTGTCAACCAATCGTTTTTTATGGGATTGTTTTTTTTCGTCTCCGGTTTTGTAACACCTGCTTCCTATGATCGCCATGGGGGCTTCAATTTCCTGAAGGCACGTCTGTTCCGGTTCGGAATTCCGCTGTTGTTCTACATGCTGTTCATCGCTCCTCTACTCTGGTATGTAGCCTCCTGGTATAAAGGTTCGCTAGGCGTCTTCATCAAGGAGGAGGTATTCTCTCATCCGCTCCAAGGAGTAACCGAATTTGCGGTAGGGCCGTTATGGTATTTGGAAGCGCTGCTGCTGTTCTTCGCCGGGTATGCCGGATTCCGTCTGTTGACCGCAGGCAAATCCCGTAGTAAACCTCTCGAACTGACGCCGCGCCTGATGGCAGGTTACGTCGTAATCGTCGCGGCAGCGAATTTCATCGTGCGTTTGGCATACCCCGTCGGAACCGAATTGCTGAATTTACAATTGGGCTATTTTCCGGCCTATATCGGCCTGTTCATGGCGGGCATTGCGGCTTATCGCGGGAATTGGCTTCAGCAACTTACCGATAACGCGGCCCGAAAGTGGAAGTCGACGGTCATATTGCTAATCGTCATAATGTCTGCCGGGATGGCGCTCGGAGGAGCAATGGAAGGCGATATTTCCGCGTTCATGGGGGGAATGAGCTGGCAATCGGTCTTTTATGCGATAATCGATCCCCTAATGGGTCTGGGGATCTCCTACGTACTGCTCGTATGGTTTCGCAAGCGTTGGAACGGCTCGGCAACCAAGTCTACCGGATGGCTGTCCGCCAACGCGTTTCTCGTTTATATCATTCATGCGCTGTTTGTGACCTATGTGTCCTATACGCTTCGTGACCTGGATTGGCATCCTATCGTCAAGTTCGCATTGGTCGGCAGTTCCGCGGTCATTCTCTGCTACACGGCAGCCTCGCTCATTCGGCGGATCCCCGGCGTCAAAAAGGTAGTTTGACGTAGGTTGATGAAAATCAGAATATTCCTTTACAGGAATATTCTCTATGTAGTATATTAAAATCATAAGAAAACTATAATAGGAAAGAGGGAATGAGAAGTGGGAAAAATCACAGCATCGATCTATCTATCTCTGGACGGAATCATGGAAGAGCCGGGGCTTTGGCACATGCCTTATTGGGATGATGAAATGGCTAATTTCCAACGCGATGTGTTTTACGGAACCGACGCGCTTCTTCTGGGGCGAGTGACTTACGAAGGTTTTGCCGCAGCGTGGCCCAAGATGAAGGGGGAGGGGGCCGACGAGATGAATGCTATGCCCAAGTATGTGGCTACCACCACGCTGGTAGAGCCCCAATGGAACGCCAGTTTCATCAAGAACAACATTGCACAAGAAGTGACCAAGCTTAAGCAGGAAACGGATCAACAATTTCTGATCTATGGCAGCGGTCAATTGATTCGCACCTTGATGGAGCACAATCTGATCGACGAGTATCGCTTTATGGTCCATCCGGTCGTATTGGGCAAGGGAAAAAGACTCTTTACGGAACAGGGTCAAAGAAGCTTGAAGCTTGTAGGAGTCAAGACGACGACAACGGGAGTAGCCCTTCTATCCTATCAACCCTCGGAATGAGCCGCAAACTTCTAAACATTTGCGAACGTTACATGAAATGGGATTTGTCGTGCTTCAGCCTGAGGCTGAAAAAGCAGCAGTCGATCAAACACGAAAAATGGTTGAGCAGATGCAGGCCTCCGCTCAACCATTTTTTACATTAGAAATCCTAAATCCTTTTTTCGAGTAAGTCAGCATTGGGATTCTTCACGATTTCCGGTAATCCTTGGGCGTCATGCCCATATGCTTGCGGAAGATGCGATTGAAGAAGCTGACATCGTTGAATCCGGTCTCGTAAGCGATGCTCGCGATTTTATGGTCGCGATCCTCGAGCAGACGGCAGGCACGGCGGATCTGGGCGGCATGCTTGTAGTCCAGCAGGCTGAGTCCGGCAGCCTGCTTGAACTTGGAAGTAAACGAGGAGACGCTCATACCGCACGTTCGAGCCAACTGCGTAAGCGAGAGCTCGCGGTCGCAGTTTTGCTCCACGAAGCTGCGGATGGAGGCAATCCAATCGTCTTTGGTCAACTCCTTTGGACGAGGGCTTTCCTCACGGTTTTCTCCATGAAAACGGCTTAACAAAACCATGCACTCGATCCAGCGGTTTTTGATAATAAGCTGATACCCTTCCCGCCGTTCGCGGTATTCCTCGTAGATCGTACGCAGATGGATATCCATTTGAATCCGCTGGTAATCCTTAAGCGGGGTGTAAGGGACGAACGATGCGTTGTTGCGCAAGAAAGGAGCCAGATAGAAGAAGTCGATGAAGGCGGGAAAACGAAGCAAGGCTTCCATTTCGTTCTGAAGCAGCCTACGCTCGAACAGAATATTGTACACGACGGTATCCTTGTCCTCCGCGCCGATATAGCTGTGATAGGTATTCGGTTCGATTGCGAACACGTCACCGGGAGCCAGCGGGTGGCTTTTGCCCGACCATTCGTGTACGGCGCAGCCGCTTTCGACATAGACGAATTCGACGAAATCATGGGCGTGCGGCAAGATGTTCTCTGTCCGTCTGATCGTATAACGGTCTATATAGAAGGGAAACTGCGGATCGTCGAAAAAATGCCGGCCTTCGTAGACAGTCATTTTAGCTTCCTCCAATTTTGGCAGATCGTCTTATTTATTCCTCATATCCCCCAAGATTGTAGTCGGTATCGGGTGTAAAGTAAAGACATAATCGACTACAAGGAGCTGCTGAAAATGTTGAATACGAAAATGAAGGCAACCGACGAACAAATCCTATTTTACCGCGAGAACGGCTTCGTGCAGATCAACGACGTTTTGTCGCCGGGGGAACTTGAAGAGCTGCGGGGTTACTTGGATGAGACGATGGGTAACAAGGGAGGCAACTCTTTGCAAACGGACACAAGCGGGGGCAATTACTTCAAAGTGCTTAACCAACGCGTGAACACATGGAGAGATCACGGCGGCATGGCAAAGTTCGTCCTGGGCGACCGGTTCGCCGATTTGGGCAAGCAGTTGACCGGATTCGATGGAGTTCGTTTGTTTCATGACCACGCGCTCTTGAAAATGCCGGGAGACTCCAAGCCGACGCCTTGGCATCAGGATAAGCCTTATTGGCCAATGAACGATGAAACGAAAGCGTTAAACGCGTTCTCGATCTGGATCGCGCTTGACGACGTGGACGAGAATAACGGCTGTATGAAGTTCGTTCCGAAATCGCAGAAGATTAAAAATCTGAAGGCGGTCGACCTGGTCACGCCGGAAGATATTTTTTCCCAAAAAGGCGCGGAAGAGCTCGATCGGAACACGGCGGCAATCGTCCGAATGAAAGCGGGCAGCTGCACCTTTCACGACGGGATGACTTTTCACTATGCGCATGCGAACATCACGGATAAGCCGCGGCGCGCCCTTGCGATCATCTTCTTTGAGGACGGCACGCTCTACAGCGGGGAAGCTCATGTGGCGACCGATGGTCAGGGGCTGCAGAAGGGCGACCGCATTGAAGGGCCTCTGTTTCCCAAGCTGGCTTAATCCGATTACAAGTTAGCCGACCGCTATAGCCGGTTAGGAGCAAAAAAAGCAATGGAGCCGTCGGAACGGACGGCTCCATTGCTTTTTTTGATTTATCCTTTAACCGATCCGACCACCCAACTCCAAGAATGGCTAGCCGATTTGCCCTTGTACATTAAGGGTTTATTCGATGGATGAGGAATGATTCTTTTTTATGGGCTCAACAATCGTGTCAACTGGGCATAAGTTGTATGACGCAGATTCGCAAATGGAAGATTCAGCAGTTTGTACCGGAATACCGCCCAACTATAGGCTTTTAAAGAACATTTCCGCGACAAAATGTTCAAACGGTATGGATAAAGCAAAGAACGTGCCGATCCCTATGAAACGCTTTGGTTTCCAACTCGTATTTTTATAGGTGTAATGATAGACATTTGTCCGGAATGTAAAGGAGTTTGGCTTGACCTTGGAGATTTTGAGAAACTAATGTCCGGTATTCGAGAGGTCCAACAAGCTTCAAAGTTATTCCCTCGCCCCATTCCTCCTATGGTTGACAGATGACCAGAGCGGATGATAAGATGAAAATCGTAATATATGATAATGATTATCATTATCATATAAAAAGGGGGAATATAGAAAAATGCAACACCACCGTAAAGTTTTATCTGTATTGGCGGCTGTTTTGGGTCTGGGACTGCTTATAGGCTGCGGCTCGACACCGCAAAATGGGGAGCAAGGAAAGCCGCAGGATTCCAAGACGGGGGCTATGGAAGCGAAGAAAGAACAGGTTGTCAACATCTACACAGCACGGCATTATGAAGTAGATGACGTGCTGTACGGTAAATTTACTGAAAAAACGGGCATTAAAGTAAATGTTATCAAAGGCAAAGCTGAAGAATTGATCGAACGGCTGAAGCGGGAAGGTCAAAATACGCCTGCGGATTTATTTATCACGGTGGACGGAGGCGTGCTCAACAACGCCAAACTGAACGGCGTGCTGCAACCTTTTCAATCAGAGACGATCGATAACAATGTGCCGAAGCAGTTTCGGGATACAGACAACCAGTGGATCGGCTTGTCCACCCGTGCACGCGTGATCGTCTATTCCAAAGACCGTGTCAGACCGGAGCAGCTCTCAACGTATGAAGATTTGGCTGCTGACAAATGGAAAGGCAAAGTGCTTGTCCGTTCTTCCACGAGCCTATATAACCAATCATTGCTCGCTTCTTTAATAGAATTGAACGGCGAGCAAAAAGCGGAAGAGTGGGCAAGGGGCATCGCAGCCAACCTGGGACGTGCGCCGGAAGGCGGCGACCGCGACCAGGCCAAAGCCATCGTGGCCGGATCTGGCGACGTAGCGATCATGAATACTTATTATTTTGGACAAATGCTGAACTCCAAGGATCAGGAAGAAGTGAAAGTCGCACAGCAGTTAGGCGTCTTTTTCCCGAACCAGCAAACATCAGGTACACACATCAACATCAGCGGAGCCGGGCTGGTCAAAAACAGCAAAAACAAAGACAATGCCGTAAAGCTTGTCGAGTATTTGACGGGCGAGGAAGCGCAGGCGCTGATGTCTAAAGAAAACTTCGAGTTCCCGGTCAACCCCTTAACGGAAAATCCGGAGTTGCTGAAATCATGGGGCAAATTTAAGCCACAAAAGTTGGACTTCGCCAAGCTTGGAGAACATAACAAACAGGCGATCGAGATTGCAAACAAAGTAGGTTGGAAATAAGAATGCGTTTGGTTAAAGTGCTTAGAGGCATCCGGCAATATGCAAACGGCTGGCTTTACGCCAGCCTTCTCGGGGCCGCAGCTATTTTGCTGCCCCTGATTATTTTATTCATCTCCTTGTTTCAACCGCCAAATGAAAATTGGTTGCAAATCAAGCAGTTTTTGCTGCGGGACTATGTAATCCAGTCCATTTGGCTTGTGCTATTTTCAAGCTTGTTCACGATGCTGCTCGGTGTTACGCTCGCTTGGCTTGTCGCGGCTTTCGATTTTCCGTTCAAACGTTTTTTCAGCTTTGCGCTTGCTCTACCTTTGGCCGTTCCGCCCTACATTGCTGCGTATACCTACAGCACGATGACGAGTTATACCGGTTTCGTACAGACGACGCTGCGCAACGAGTTCGGGTGGACGCCCGACCCAAAGTGGTTTGGAATCATGTCCATGCGGGGTGCGATTTTCATTTTTACCCTGTTTTTGTTTCCATACGTTTATTTAATTGCAAAATCGTTTTTAGAACGCCAGAGTGGATCCTATATCGAGAATGCAAGGCTGCTCGGCCGCAGGCCGGCCGCCGTTTTTTTTAGAATCGTTCTTCCGATCTCGCGGCCGGCAATTGTCGGCGGGGTTATGCTAGTCGTATTCGAGGTGCTGAGCGACTACGGCGTATCGAGTTATTACGGCATTCAATCGGTTTCGGTGGCGATATTCCAAACCTGGTTCGGGATGTATGACGTTGATTCCGCGGTCCGGCTGGCTGCTTGGCTGATGACTGGCGTGATAGGTTTATTCGTCTTCGAACGGATGCTGCGCCACCGACGCAACTATGCCGCTTCCACAAGCAAAACCAGACAGCTGGCGCCAATGAAGCTTCGCGGAATACGTGCAGCGGCAGCGTGTTTATTTTGCGGATTCTTTTTTTCCATATCGTTCTTGATCCCTGTCCTGCAATTGATCGTTTGGGCGACATGGAGCTATCGTGATGTACTTACGCCGGCTTTCTATACGTTGACTTTTAACACGGTTAGAGTAGGCTTCACTGCAACGTTTTTTATCCTGTTATTGTCCATTATCACAGCGAACGTTAACCGTATGAAGGGTACGTTTGCTTATGTCCTTGCCCGATCGGTGACGGCCGGATATTCCGTTCCAGGGACGATTATCGCCATCGGTGTGCTCTCTTTGTTCATCGGGCTGGATCGCCTATTGGCGCCGATATATGCGATGTTGGGTCGTGGACAAGCTCCGCTTGTGCTCAGCATGTCGATTGTAATGTTGATTGCTGCTTATGTCGTTCGATTCATGGCGACGGGTTATAATGCCATAGAAGCCGGCTACGAGAAAATCGGAATGAAATATACGGAGGCATCCCGCCTACTCGGTCTTGGCATGACCCGAACGTTTTTCAAGGCGGAGCTTCCTCTGATCAAAGGATCGCTGCTTAGCGCCATCATTTTGACATTTGTGGAGATCATGAAAGAATTGCCGCTTGCTCTGCTGCTCCGCCCCTTTAATTTTGAGACTCTGGCCACCAAGACGTACCAGTATGCCAGCGACGAACGCATTTATGAAGCATCGGTGCCTGCCTTGTTCATTATAAGTGTGAGCATGATCTCCGTCATTTTATTTCATCAAATAGGGAAGAAGTTGGAGCTATGAATATCGTCGAGATCACTAATCTTTCATTCACATATTCTTCCAATCAGAAGTCAGTGATCGAGCGATTTTCTTTTTCGATGAGGAAAGGAGAAATTGTAGGCGTTCTGGGTCCGAGCGGAAGCGGAAAAAGCACTTTGCTGCGGCTCATAGCCGGGCTGGAGTCACCTTCAGGCGGCTCCATTACCATCTCGGAGAGAACGGTGGTCGACGATGCGACGTTCGTACCGCCTGAAACCCGCGGCGTAGGGATGGTGTTTCAGGATTACGCTTTATTCCCGCATCTGACGGTTTCGGACAATATCGGTTTCGGCCTGCACCGGTTGTTCAGGAAGGAACGTGATGCCAGATCGCGGGAGATGCTGGAGCTGGTGCAACTGACCAGGTATGAGAGGCGGTATCCTCATGAACTGAGCGGAGGGCAGCAGCAGCGCGTCGCCTTGGCCCGGGCGCTTGCCCCAAGGCCAACTCTATTGTTAATGGACGAACCTTTCAGCAATTTGGACGCGGACCTCAGAGCGACAATTCGAAGCGAGCTGCACGATATATTACGCAAAGCCGGGATGACGTGCCTGCTTGTGAGCCATGATATCAAGGACATCGAGGCCATTTGCCAACGCACGGTGATAATGGGTAGTATTTAGTTATAGGGTTTATTTCCCGCACCGAGGACGTATTGTTCCACTTTTTTAACTCGACCGGTATTCGTCTGCATTTTTCTTCACCATCGTATGGTAATCCGTCACCCTGTTACGGCCGTTCGCTTTGGAATAGTAGAGCGCCCGATCCGCTTCCGCGATTAAGCGCTCCGGTAAAAAGCTTCCATTCGGCTGTAACGTAGCGACACCGACGCTGATCGTGACGACAGCGCTGACTGTCGATCCTACATGGGGAGTGCTTTCTCTTTCGATAGCAAACCGCAATTTTTCCGCAATCCTCAACGCCCCTATGACATTCGTCTCCGGCAGGATAACGACGAACTCCTCGCCTCCGTAACGGGCCACCGTATCCGATGGACGTCCGACAATGCCTTTTGCAAGCGCCGCGACCTTCCGCAAGCAATCGTCTCCGACAAGGTGTCCGTAGACATCGTTGTAAGCCTTGAAACAATCGATGTCGAACAAGATGAGCGACAATTCGCACGGCTTGTCGCTCCGTTCTGCCCTTTTCCATTCCTTCATCAACGTTTCGTCAAAATAGCGGCGGTTGGCGATTTCCGTAAGTCCGTCTAGCAATGACAACTGATGCAGCGTCTCCTCCATCTTTTTCCGCTCCGTAATGTCTGTTGCCGTGCCTATAAAACCGATGGGTTCCCCGTCTAGTACAAGCTGTGACACGGTAAGCAATACGGTCAAGCGGGAACCATCCTTCCGAATATGCGACCATTCCCGCCCCTCCGAGGGTTCTTCCATCGCGCAGTAAACAAACACGTCTGATTCGCTAAACGGTTTACCCTTTATTCTGGATAATTCCTCGGCATAGGCGCTTACTTCCTTGGGGTCAGTGAAGATCAGCGGTGTTTCCCGGCCGACCAGTTCGTCGGCCTGATACCCGAACATTTTTTCTGCCGCTTTATTGATATGAGTGATCCGTCCTTCGGAATCGCAGACCGTAATCGCCGTGCCTACAGCAGATTGAAAAATCGCCTCCTGAAGCGTATGCAGGGAGCGATACCTGTTCTCGCTGTTTTCCAGTTCTTGTGCCAGCCGATTGGAAGTGGAGAAAAACGCAATGAGCGCTGCCGAGAGCAGTCCGCCCGAACCGATGAGAGTCAAATAGAGAGTCATGTCCACATTGATTCCCCACACGAGCAATGACATTATGGTAATGAGAGTCATGCTAAGCAGCAAAGAGAGAAGCCAGCGTCGCCAATATTGTCCGACATACTGCATAATCAATCCGCTTCCGATGCCCACCAATATAATAGTGACGCTTGCCGTTGTGGCCGAAGGGGTAAGTCCGCCGAAGAAAGATACTCGGCCGATCACTACGAAGAGAGCCGTCACCAAAGAGGCAGGGAAACCTCCGAAGTAAGCGGAGCAGATCACGATAATATGCCGAAAGTCGATAACGGCAGTCTCGTTAACCCTGAAACTAAATAACAGGAGGAGAAGGGCGCAGACCCCATGCATGGCTCCAATAAGCAGCCTAATTCTAAGGGAACGAGGACCGTCTTTCAAATAACGGCGGAATAGCTGGTTGAAGAGAAAGAGGAATGCTGTCAACAACGCGAAGTTGGCAATCATATATCGAAACATGAGGTAACCACTTCCTAGATCTGATTATTATGTCTATTTTACTATGTTTGTAGGTCTTAAGAAATAGATTCCTTTAGCCAAGTGACATAGGCAATCAATCTGACTTCAGAATTTTTTATGATAATAAGCAAATAGAAATAAATAACCATTTATGAAAACCCTTTATTTAACAGAAAGTCTATTATTTATTATAGTTTTTTGGCCCAGCTTTTATTATGATATGGCCGAGAAGACTCCCTCTTCTACGAAGTAAGAGGGGGATGAATCGGCGGTGTTAAGCTTTGCTATTTGCATTTATATGGGAACATACGTGCTATAATAGAGAGGTGAAATATCTACGTAGGAAGAGGTGAACAAAGCTCTTATGTTGCACCCTAAAGCTATTCGCTTTCGCCTCTATCCGACGCCCGAGCAAATGACCCTCATTCACAAGATGTTCGGGTGTTCCCGCTTTGTGTACAATCACTTTCTCGCCAAATGGAATGAATCTTACAACGATACGGGAACAGGTTTGTCCTATCACAAATGTGCGACAGGTATCCCTGCGCTCAAACAATCCTTTGACTGGCTCAAGGAAGTAGACAGTATTGCTCTTCAATCTTCCGTCCGCCATTTGGCGGATTCGTTCGACCGCTTCTTCCGCAAACAAAACGAGGCTCCCCGTTTCAAAAGCCGCAAAAATCCGGTTCAATCCTACACCACGAGATACACGAACGACAATATTGCGATCCGGGATGCAGAGTTGAAACTGCCCAAACTCGGATGGGTCCGTTTTGCGAAATCGCGCGAAGTGGAAGGACGTATCTTGTCGGCTACCGTAAGACGGAGCGCAACGGGCAAGTACTTCGTGTCCATCGTCTGCGAGATGGACATCGCGCCACTGCCCAAGCTGGACACTGCCATTGGAATCGACTTTGGGCTGAAGAAATTTGCCGTTTGCAGCCGCGGGGAAGATGAGATTAATCCCAAACATTTGCGAAAGCGGGAGAGACGGCTGGCCCACTGGCAGCGGATCCTGTCGCGCCGCATACCAGGAGGAGCCAACTGGCACCGTGCCAAGCGGAAAGTAGCCATGATCCATGAGAAAATCGCGAACAGCCGAAATGATTTCCTGCATCAAATCACCACCCGATGGATACGCGAAAACCAAACGATCTGTCTGGAGGATTTGCAAGTATCGGACATGTTGCAAAACGGAAGATTAGCCAAGGCGATATCCGAGGTATCGTGGTCAATGTGCAGGAAGATGCTGGAATACAAAGCAAAATGGTACGGACGCACGATCAGCGTGGTGGCGAAAGATTACCCGTCCAGCCAATTGTGCTCTAGCTGTGGGCATCGCAATCCGGAAGTGAAGGAATTGTCGCTGCGGGAGTGGGATTGCCCGGTATGCGGAAGCCACCACGATCGGGATAAGAACGCCAGCCTGAACATTGAGAAAGAAGGATTGCAGTTGGCAGCGATGACTGCCTGAACTGCCGGGACGGCAGGGATCGCTTGGTCAAGTTCGGACCGATAGGTACGATTACCCAAGAATCCCCCACTTCAGCGCAACAATGCAGGTGGCGGGAGTGTTCAAGATATGGGTGAACTAATGGCAATCGTGTGAATTCGACAAACATCAGGGGGATTATCATGAGATCGGTTAGGACAAAACTTCTAGGATCGTTTTTCATCGTATTGGTATTTGTGACGGTGCTTGGGTTAAACGGATTAACGCAAATCAAGAAAATGGATAATTTCGCTAAGGAGATCACTTCCAATTGGATGTTCGGTATCGAGACGATTAACCAAGTGAACATGAACATCGAACAGTACTTGAGCAATTATTATCAAACGCTGACTACCAAAGACCCCGAACAATTGAAAAAGCTGAACGAGACAAGTAAATCCCTTGTACTTTCCATTGATAAAGGCATTAAGAAATACAGCGAGACGGTTTCCAGCGAGAAAGACAAGAAGAACTATGCAGCGCTTACGGACGCTTGGGGACGATTCCAATCCGGACTAGCGATTACCTCTTCGGGAAAAGCCAGCAAAGATGAAGTGGCGAAAGCAACGGAGGAGATCGTTAAAGCATTTACGGATTTAAGAGCTTCCGTAGACTCGTTAATTACATACAACCACGAGGGGGCCACACAAAGCCAGACGGATAGCGATGATATCTATCGCAGTACTTCCGCAGATCTCTTCTATATCGGCATCGTGATTTTATTGGTTGTCGGTCTTCTGGCTTGGGCGCTTATCGTTAACCTGACAAGGCCTTTAAAAGCAACGACCGCGATTATGAACCGCATTTCCGCAGGTGACCTCAAGGTAGAACCGATGGTTATTAACCGCAAGGATGAATTCGGCGTGATGATGGATTCAGTCAACAAAACCGTGTCCAATTTGCAGTTATCGGTTAAACAAATGCAGACGGCTTCGAACTCGGTGGCAACCGCTTCTGCGCAGTTGTATGCCAGTTCCGAACAAAATTCCGAAGCGGCGAGACATGTGTCTGAATCCATTCAACACGTAGCCGTCGGATCGGACGATCAAGCCAATACCGCTGCAGAATGCGGACGTGTCATCGATGAAATGGCAGAAGGCGTTCAGCGCATCGCAGAGACGACCGGCGAGGTGTCCGAACTGTCCCAGCAAGCCGCAATTCGCGCAAACAACGGTTCCGAGAAAATAGTAGAAGTATCAGATAGAATGCAGAAGCTGTATGAATCCGTAGAGGATGCAAGTCATACGATTCGCAAGCTCGAAGAGCAGTCGGTAAAAATCAGTGAAATTTCCGCTCTTATCGGCGATATCGCCGCGCGTACGAACTTGCTTGCGCTTAATGCCGCAATCGAAGCCGCCAGAGCCGGGGAGCATGGCAAAGGCTTCGCGGTCGTGGCGGGCGAAGTACGCAAATTGGCTTCGCAGAGCGATGAATCCTCCCAAGGCATTATGGATTTGATTGCTTCGATCCAGCAGGACACGGTTTCGGCAGCGGCCACGATGAAGAAAAGCTTGGCGGACGTTCAAGAAGGCGTACTAGCGGTCGAGCATGCCGAACAAGCGTTTAAGGAAATCGTGATCTCCACGAGCGAAGTGTCGAGCAGGGTCCAAGAAGCGGCCGCAGCCGCGGAGCAGCTTGCCGCAAGCTCCGAAGAAGTGGCGGCGTCGATCGCCAACATGGGCAATATTGCCAAGCAAACCGCAGGGATGGCACAGCAAGTGGCGGCAACGACGGAAGAACAATTGGCTTCGAGCGAAGAAATCACGAATTCCTCTCAAGTATTATCCGGGATCGCTAAAGATTTGCAGAATATCGTCCGGAAATTTACTTTGTAGATTAGCGCAGGCGCGGGGTCATTACCCTGCGCCTGATTTTGTTTTGACCGGGTATTCCGTTACAATTAATAGGGTAGGGGGAATTTATGACAAAGGTGTGTGATGGAGTGAAATTCAGCCCATTAGGAAGATCCGGTCTTAAAGTAAGCAAGTTATGTCTCGGAACGATGAATTTCGGCGTCGATACGGATGAGAAAGAATCGTTCCGTATCATGGATGCTGCCTTGGATGCCGGCATTAACTTCTTCGATACCGCGAACGTTTACGGATGGGGGAAAAATGCCGGAAGAACCGAGGAAATTATCGGCAGATGGTTCGCTCAAGGCGGAGGACGCAGGGAGAAAGTCGTTCTCGCGACAAAATTCTATGGCGAGATGAATGGGGAATTCGACGGTCCTAACGATAAGTCCGGATTGTCGGCATACAAACTCCGCCGTCACTTGGAAGGATCCCTTAAACGGCTGCAAACCGATCATATCGAGCTCTACCAGATGCACCACGTCGACCGCAATGTTTCTTGGGACGAACTTTGGGAAGCGTTCAGCGTCGTTCTGCATCAAGGGAAGATCGGATATGTCGGTTCCAGCAATTTCGCGGGACGAGATCTGGTCAAAGCCCAATACGAGGCGAAGTCGAACCGCATGTTTGGATTGGTAAGCGAGCAGCACAAGTACAGCCTGCTGTGTCGTTTGCCCGAACTGGAAGTATTGCCAGCGGCGGAAGAGCTCGGCATCGGCGTAATTGCGTGGAGTCCGCTTGATGGCGGATTGCTAAGCGGGCATGCCCTCAAACCGATCGAAGGCTCCAAGAGAGCGAACAATCCGGAGCGCGTGGAGAAGCATCGCGATCAATTGCACGCATTCGAAGCGTTATGCCGAGAGCTCGACGAGAGCGAAGCGAACGTCGCACTGGCTTGGACATTGGTTCAGCCATCCATGACCGCTCCGATCATTGGGCCAAGAACGCTTGAGCAGCTTCAAACGGCATTGCGAGTCGTAGATATCGTTCTTGACGAGCCCGTCCTCATTCGACTGGATGAAATTTTCCCGGGTCCGGGCGGATCCGCTCCTAAAGCATACGCTTGGTAATATAATTAATAATTTACGCTACGGCGACCTCATTACCGGTATTCAATCGGTAAGAGGTCGCCGTTTTTTGTTCTTTTGTCATAAATAACGAAATTGTTCACTGTGAAATTCGTGTATTTGTTCATCTTTTTCGTAATGTTGCTCTACCCCGACAATCTGGATCGACATTAGACTAGGGTCATGGATCACAGTTGACCGATTGAGGAGGAAATAACGTCCTATGGCGACCAAACGAACTTTACTGAAAGAAATCATCACCAACCGCATTTTGTTCATTATGCTGTTGCCCACGATCGCCTTTTTTCTGATTAACTCTTATGTTCCGATGGTTGGAGTCTATTACGCCTTTACTAAATTCGATTTTAAGAGAAGCCTTTTTAATAGCGAATTTGTAGGGTTACAAAATTTCGAATTTCTATGGAAGTCAGGCATCTTAACTAAGTTGACCCTGAATACGCTCGGTTATAATCTTGCATTCATTATTATCGGCAACGTGCTGGCAATTGTTACTGCCATTCTATTAAGTGAACTGAGAATCAAATGGTTCAAGAAATTAACGCAATCCATCATGTTCTTACCCTATTTCATCTCTTTCGTCATACTTAGTGTCATTGTATATAACGTGTTCAGTTACGAGAACGGTTTTCTCAATACGCTGTTGAAATCTTTAAGCATCGAACCCGTCGACGTGTACAACACGCCTTGGGCTTGGGTCATCCTCATCGTTCTCTTCTATATATGGAAGAACCTAGGCTATAGCATGATCATTTATTTAGCGGCGATTACGGGAATCAGCGACGAGTACTATGAAGCTGCGAAGATCGATGGAGCTAATATTTTTCAACGGACTTGGTACATTACGGTTCCGATGTTGAAACCGACTTTCGTCGTACTTCTGCTGTTTGCGTTAGGAAGCATCATGAAGGGCCAGTTCGATCTTTTCTACCAATTAATCGGGAACAACGGCGTCCTCTACAATGCAACCGATATACTCGACACCTATGTCTATCGTTCTCTCAAGGTGACCTTCGATATCGGTATGGCGAGTTCGGCCGGCTTGTACCAATCGTTGTTCGGTTTCGTGCTTGTAGTTACCGTTAATTACATCATTCGTAAAGTCAATGAAGATTATGCGCTGTTCTAAGGAGGGACGACATTGAAAATCAAAGACGAAAAATATACGGGATTATTTCATTCAATTGCGTATACCGTAATCCTATTGGCAACCATCGCCTGTCTATTTCCGTTCATACTGGTCATTTCCGCTTCCTTCACCCAGAACGATTCCATAGTCAAGGACGGATTTCATCTTATCCCCAAAGTGTTCTCCCTTGAGGGATACCGGCTCGTCTTTCGTTTTCCCGAGCATATCTTGAATGCTTACGGGGTGACGGTGCTCACAACCGTCGTGGGTACGTTGCTGGGATTGCTGTTCATTACGATGGCCGGCTACGTTCTGCAGCGCAAAGACTTTCAATATCGCAATGCTTTCTCCTTTTTTATCTACTTTACGACCTTATTCGGCGGCGGCTTGGTGCCCTGGTACATCATGATGACGAAGTACCTCAATCTGATGGATACGTATACGGTTTTGATTTTCCCAGGATTAATGACTCCGTTCCTTATCATATTGATGAAAAATTTTATCCGATCCGCAGTGCCTGACGAGATCATCGAATCGGCGAAAATCGACGGTGCGAACGACTTTAAGATCTACTATCGAATCGTGCTCCAATTGTCGATGCCCGGCATCGCTACCGTCGGTTTGTTTCTCGCGCTAGCCTATTGGAACGATTGGTTTCTATCGTCGCTGTTCATTAACAAACAAGATATGTACCAGCTCCAGTTTTATTTATATAACGTCATCAATACGATTCAGTTCATTACCCAGATGGGTGCGGGCACAGGAGTCTCGCTTGGCGGCGATATCCCGACGGAATCGACCAAGATGGCGATGGCCATTATCGCAACAGGACCTATCGTATTTCTCTACCCGTTCGTTCAGCGTTATTTCGTCAAGGGTTTAACGATAGGCGCGGTTAAAGGTTAGTACCTTTGTGGGCAAACTACTCCACAACGGCTGACATATATGAAATACTAATTAAAAGGGAGGATTCACATGAAAAAGAAAGGAAAGATCTTAACTTCTATCTTGGCAAGTATTATGTTCGTATCGGTTTTAGCAGGGTGCGCTAATAGCGGCAATAACGCCAGTTCCAGCGCTTCTCCGTCCGATGAAACATCGAAATCCCCATCTGCGTCCGCATCGGCGCCTGCGGAGTCATCCAGCACGGGATTAGACACTTCAAAAAAGGTTGAGCTTCAATTCTATATGCTTGGCGATGCTCCTAAAGATTTGCCGGCCATTCAAGCCGAGATCAACAAAATGGCGGAAGCCGAGCTCAATGCAACGGTTCAATTCAACTTCACTTCATGGACCGACTGGGATCAGAAGTATAAGCTGCTCCTTTCCTCCGGTCAGCCGGTGGATCTAATCTTTACTGCGGACTGGACGCAATATCAATCCTACGCCAAGAGCGGAGCATTCCTGCCGCTTGACGAGCTTCTTCCCGCAGCCGCTCCGAAGCTGCAACAATTCGTTCCTCAAGATATGTGGGAAGCGGTTAAGATTGACGGCAAAATTTACACGGTTCCTGCAACATATAAAGAATACGTAAACAATGGATTCGTCTATCGCGAAGATCTTCGCGAGAAGTACAATCTTCCGGTGCCCAAAGACATTGCTAGCTTTGAACAGTATCTAGACGGTATCAAGAAAAATGAACCCAATATTCAACCGTTGTCGCTGAACTCCGATGTCAAGACGAACTTTATGGATGTTTTCCGGGAGATCAACGACGATACGATTGGCGGACCTCTTCCTTACGGAATCGGCATTAAATACGGCAAACCGGCGGAAGTTTATTCCTACTGGGGTTCCGATGAACAGAAGAAGGATCTGGAAACGATTCAACGCTGGCAGCAAAAAGGATACTTCCCGAAAAACGTTCTGAATGTTAAAGACACGCTGCAAGATCCGATTACGAGCGGTAAAGCTGCTGCCATTCTCGGCGACAATCCAAATCGCTATAACGATACGATGATTAAAATGCTGTCCACGCACCCGGAGTGGAAGCTCGGCTACACGCCTTACGCCGAAACAAGAGGTTTCGCAACGCCGGTGCATCCGATTCATAACGGCTTTGCCATTCCTCAAAGCAGCAAAAACCCGGAGCGAGCGCTTGCTTTCTATGAGAAGCTTGTTACCGATAAACGTTACAATCAATTGACGGAATACGGAATCGAAGGCAAAAACTATACGGTGGAAGACGGTTACTACAAAATGGTCGGCGACAGCACGTCCAACGGCTTCCCGCGTGAAGGCATGCAAGGTTGGGCTTGGAGAAATCCGGAATACATGTTGTTCGATAAGAGTTATGATGGCGTAAAAGAAATCTTCGATAGGCTTGATGCGGTTGCAAAACCGGATTTGTTTACTGGATTTGTTGAGGATTATTCTACTTATCAACCGGAAAGGGCAGCTCTGGAGCAAGTGGAGAAGCAATATTTCTACCCGCTGTACGCCGGTCTTGTTAAAAATATCGACGAAGGAATTAAAACGGCGATGGACAAAGCGAACAATGCCGGACTCGAGAAAGTGCAAAATTCTTACAAAGAACAGTGGGCAGCGTATACCGCAAGCAAAGGCATTAAATAATTCGCGAAGTTATGGTTTAATATAGGAATGCCGGGCTCCTAATGGCGACTTAGGACCCGGTCTTTTCTTATTCTGAATGCGACCCTCTAGTAAGGTGGTGAACGGATTGCGTCCAATAAAAGAAAGTGTAAGTCGCAATTTCTACAGCAAGCTACTGCTTAGCATCGTTTTGTGTACCGCTTTGACACTAACTGTATCCTCCACCGTCTTAATTGTGTTTTTTAACCGGATCGTTCTTAATCAGGTTTACCAATCCGATTTGAACAATTTAACCCAAACAAGCCGCGAAGTTCTTAATATGACGGAAAGCGCCCAATCGCTTACGTTTCAGATTTACCGGAATATTAACGTTACTAAGCTGTTGTTTTATTCGGATCCGAATATTTACGATACGATTGGGGCGATGGGCGAATTGTCCAATTATTTGAACTCCATGCCCTATATCGAGTCGATTTATGTATATAATCCCAAATCATCGAACGTCTACATTGCCTCTAATTCCGGACAAAACGGCCTGCTCACCAAAAATGAACTAACCGACAAAGCTATATTAAGTTTAATCAATAATTATAAACAGTATAAGCCTTTTACCCCCATCCCGCGCACTTACAAAACGGGGGACGCCAACAATGCGAAAAAAAGCGTTTACACCTATTTATGCTACGATGCGATCGGCGCCAAGGGGAGCGTCAACTCCGCCATTATCGTGAACATATCGGCCGATTGGATTAACAAGGATATCGGAAATCGCAAGACCAATAATGCGGGACAATCCTTTATTATCGACAACCGCGGAGTTCTCCTTGGCGGGGAGGAGCAGGAGCTTCAGCCCGGCATTTCCGAATCCATACTCCAACCGGTTCTGGAAACGGATGACGCAGGTTTCCGAATCGCGAAGGTCGGAGGGGTAAAGTCGTTTATTTCCTATACCGGGCCGGATTCACTGGAATGGCGATACATTCGCGTGACCCCTTACCAATTAATTACGAAAAATGTTAGCACGATATTATGGACGACGATCTGGATTGCCGGCGGGATTATCGTGGCAGGCTTATTCCTATCGTGGTTCCTTTCCCGCAAGCTTTACGTCCCTTTTGGCCACATGGCCAACCGGATGAATATGCTCGAGAGCGAGAAGAGGAACAACTTATATACGATTCGCCAGCAGTTTCTGCGAAGCTTGGTTCTGGGGACCGAAGCCATCAATATGAAATCATTGCGCTCCAAGATGGCCGAGTGGGGCGTATCCATCGATTTTCAAAAAAGGTACAGGCTTATTTTATTACGGATAGACGGCTTTCGTGAATTTTCGGAAGAAAAGGGCTCGGATCTCCGGGTTTTTAAGTATGCCATGATGAATATCGGTTCCGAGATTGCCATGCAAGCTTATTCCGTCGAGACCGTCGAGTTGGAAGGCGACCGCGTACTGCTTATCGTCGGCGAATCGTCGGACGTTGAATTCGACAATGACGGTTATCTTAATTCGTTGCTCCTCCAAATCCGCCAAGCGGTGCTGGAGCATTTGAAGATCGGCATTTCATTGTCCTACTCGCCCGTTCAGGATCAGGTGCTTCAATTGCATACGGCTTTCAAACAAACGAACGAGGCTTCCGATCACCGATTCTTTGCCGGTCATGGAGCGATCATACGCGCTAAAGATTTCGAATTAGTGAGAGTGGAAAATTATGTTTTTCCGGTAGACAAGGAGAAGAAATTAGTTGACTTCATGATGGCTGGCAGGATGGAAGAGGCCAATGCAGTTTGTCGTAACATTATGAGCGAGACTAGCGCTTTTCCTCTTCGCGTCGCTCAATCTACGGTATCCCGATTAACGATCACGATTAATAGCGTCATTCACGCGTTTTTGAAAAATCGGTTAATCGAATCCGATGCCGGCAAAGATTTAACGATACCGCCAATTGAGCATTTCGAAACGATATGGGAGCTCGAGAAGCTCTTCGATAAAATGTTCGATGAGATTCACGAGAAGTTAGATAGCAAACGCAGCATGAAATATGAAGATCTAATTCGCAGAATCAACGATATTATCGAGAAAAATTATGCGGATCCCAATCTTTCCCTAAATGGGATAGCCGGGGAAATGGACATCTCTCCAAGCTATCTGGGCAGAGTTTATAAGCAAGTCACCATGCACGCTTTGCTGGATGTCATCAACAGGGTCAGAATCGAGAAGTCCGCCGAGATGTTGCAGAGTACGGATAAGCCGATTGCCGAAATCGCGGATAAAACCGGATTTACTAACCCTTCTTACTATTACCGAATGTTCAAGAGACATTTCGGGTTAACGCCAACCGATTATCGCAAAAGCATTGGCGATAAGAAATGAAGGAGGAGGAAACATTAGATGTCCCTTAATCCCTTAAAGGATATCCATTTGAAGCAATGGGAAGGGCCGATACCGGCGTTCCGTCCATCTCCCGATTTTTGGTCGGATAGACATTACTGGGCGCCTGAAGTGCATGCTTTGAATGGACGCTATTACATGTTCGCAAGCTTTAAAGCGGAAGGCCGGTGCCGGGGAACGGGCATTCTTGTCGCCGATGGACCGACCGATCCTTTTGAGCCGTTGGGAGCGCCGCTGACCCCTTCCGAATGGGAATGTCTTGACGGTACATTATATCAGGATTACTCCGGCACGCCTTGGATGATCTTTTGCCGCGAATGGGTAGAGGTGAAAGACGGGGAAATGTATGCCGTACGTCTTCAGCCCGATCTCCAAGGGACAGATTCTGAACCGGTCTTTTTGTTTAAAGCCTTGGATACCCCATGGTCCGTTGGATTCGGCGATTCTATTCCTGTCTTGCGGCAAGAGGGCAATCTTGTCATTCGCGAGGGATGAAATGAAGAAGAACTTTATTTTAAGCAAACTGTCCGCCGCAACACCGGATCCTTGCCGGTATTTGCTTCAAAATGTCTCTCTTCAAGACACGCTTACACGGTTGTCCCAATTGGATGATTATGAATCCTTGATAGGGGAAATCCGGAGAGAAGCCGCATCGCTGCTTCAAGAGACGATACCGGAGCTTCATTATCATGTGTTTAAATTATTTCAGGAAACGGGATCGAGAAGCGAATATGAGCGGCTCTATTTCCGTAGAAGGAAAAGGTTGACCGTATTCGGAATCCTGTCCTTGCTAGAGCCGGACCATGTCCTTTATCGCGAGGCCCTATGCGAGATCATCCGGTCGATATGCGACGAATCCACATGGTGTCTTCCGGCGCACTATCGAGACGAGTGGTCCATCGATTTGTTCGTCGCCGAAACGGCATTCGCGCTAAGCGAAATATTGGCGCTATACGGTGACGGATTGCCGGAGTTGCTTCGAGAGCGAGTCATACTGGAAATCGAGAATCGCGTGTTTGAGCCTTTCGAGAAGAAAGGTCCCTATGACTGGGAAACGGCAACGCACAATTGGGCTTCCGTATGTGCGGGATCGATCGGTGCGGCAGCCATTTACTTGCTGACGGAAACGGACAGGTTAGCCGCCTTCTTGGAGCGGGTCATCTGCGCAATGGACTTCTATTTGCAGGGCTTCGAGACAGACGGTGCTTGCGCCGAAGGTTATTCTTACTGGCAGTATGGTTTCGGTTTTTTCGTCTATTTTGCAGATTTGTTGAAGCAACGTACGTCCGGGGGAATTAACCTTTTCGTTCTGGATAAGGTCGGTCAAATCGCTTTGTTCCAGCAGAAATGCTTTTTGGACGACCGGAAAGTGGTCAACTTCTCCGATTCGGTACCCGAGTCCGGGGTGTACTTAGGTCTCACCCATTATTTAAAAACTTTATATGACGAAGTCCACGTGCCGGATGCCTCGTTGCGTGCCGTTTTTAACGACGACCATTGCAGCAGATGGGTCCCCGCGATCCGGAATTTGCTTTGGCTTCGCAACGAGGCGGGATCGCCTTGGCCGGCAATGTCCTATTACATGGAAAATACGCAATGGTTTGTTTCAAGAAGCGTATTAGGTGACGGCAGGTATGCGTTTGCCGCCAAAGGCGGCCATAACGCCGAACCGCACAATCATAATGATATCGGTCAGTTCATATTGGCCGTCAACGGGAACCCGATCATGCTTGATTTGGGAAGCGGCCAGTATTCACGGGATTATTTCGGTCCGGCAAGGTACGATATCCTTTGCAACGGATCTCAGGGCCATTCCGTTCCGATCATCAATGGTGCCTGTCAAAAACCGGGGCGGGATGCCATGGCAACGATACGTGAAGCGTCGATATCGGAGGAATACGACGTGTTCGCGATTGAAATGTCCAGTGCTTATGATACGGAACAACTGCTGCAGCTTGTGAGAACGTTCACTTGGGTTAAAACAGAATTGCGGTTGGAGTTGGCGGATCGTTATACGTTTGCGGAAAGTCCCCGGTCCATCACCGAACGTTTCATCGTTCTCCAACCACCGGAGCTTGCAAGTGAAGGTATTCTCGTCATTCGCGACGGCCCTTCCTTGTTATCGATCGCATTCGATCCGGAACAGTTGGATTGGGTGACTGAATCTCTGCTTCACGTCGACCATTTTGGAAATCGGGTGAACTGCTTCGCTTTGGATTTTTCTGTTAAGTCGCCGTCTTTGACGGATTTTATCAAGCTGTCGTTTTCATTGCGTTAAACTTCTAAATGGGTTGAACAGAGGAGGATCATGCCATGACAACAATGAAACCAAGTCTTGAATGGCTTAGCAACTTGAGCGTGTTCAAGGTAAATCGGTTGGATCCGCATTCGGATCACCGGTATTATACGACAATGGAAGAAGCGGAGGCCGGACTGCCGATGCCTATGCGGCATGGGCTGAACGGCAGCTGGAAGTTCAGTTACGCCGTGAATCCGGCAAGCCGGATCGAGCCGTTCTACCGTCTCGATTATAACTGTGCCGGATGGGACGACATTCAGGTGCCGGGCCATATTCAGCTTCAGGGCTGGGGAACGCCGCAATACGTCAACACGATGTATCCCTGGGACGGACTTGACGGAGTTCGGCCTCCGGCAATACCTCAGGAACATAATCCGGTGGGCAGTTATGTCAAGACATTCGAGTTGCCTGAGAACATGAAGAACCGGCCAGTCTATATATCGTTCCAGGGAGTAGAGTCGGCTTTTTACGTCTGGCTGAACGGCGAATTTGTCGGTTACGGCGAGGACAGCTTCACGCCTTCCGAATTCGACCTTAGCCCTCACATCCGGGAAGGGGCGAATAAGATGGCCGTCGAGGTGTACCAGCGCAGCACCGGCAGTTGGCTGGAGGATCAGGATTTCTGGCGGTTTTCGGGCATTTTCCGCGATGTATACCTGTATACGGTTCCGGAGCTGCATGTCCGGGATTTGCGCATCCGCGCCGAGTTGGACGATACTTACACGCTAGGAATGTTGAAGGCGGAGCTCGAGCTGATTGGGGACCAAACGGCGGCCGTTACCGCGAAGTTGGAATTGAAAGACGCCGAAGGCCGGACGTTATTATCGGAAACAAGTGAATTCCGTGGAGGCAAACTCAGCGTGTCCCTCGAAGCGGGAGAGGTCAAACCGTGGAGCGCGGAGCATCCGTATTTGTATGCGGTTTGCCTTTCCATCCGCAACGATAAGGGCGATCTTGTAGAGGCTATCGTACAGAAAGCGGGTTTCCGACGTTTTGAGATGAAGGACAAGCTGATGCACCTGAACGGCAAGCGGATCGTCTTCAAGGGCGTCAACCGTCACGAATTCAACTGCCGGCGGGGACGCGCCATTACGAAACAAGACATGCTGTGGGACATTGCGGCACTGAAACGAAACAACATCAATGCGGTACGCACGTCGCACTATCCCAATCAGACGTTATGGTACGAGCTGTGCGACGAATATGGGATTTACGTCATTGACGAAATGAATCTGGAGTCGCATGGCTCATGGCAGAAGATGGGCGCCGTTGAGCCTTCCTGGAACATTCCGGGGGATAAGCCGGAATGGCAGGAGATCGTGATGGATCGGGCACGCTCCATGTTGGAGCGGGACAAAAATCATCCTTCGATTCTGATCTGGTCATGCGGCAACGAATCCTACGCCGGTGAGGTCATCTTGAATGTCTCGAATTATTTCCGTGAAGCGGATCCGGGACGGCTAGTTCATTACGAAGGCGTATTCCATAACCGTAAATTCAATGATACGAGCGATATGGAGAGCCGCATGTACGCGAAGCCAGCCGATATTGAATTGTACCTGGAGCGCAATCCGGACAAACCGTATATCAGTTGCGAATACATGCATGCGATGGGCAATTCGGTTGGCGGCCTTCACAAATACACGGAGCTGGAACGAAAATATCCGATGTACCAAGGCGGCTTCATTTGGGATTATATCGATCAGGCTTTGCTTAAGAAAAACAGATATGGCCAGGAATATTTGGCTTACGGCGGCGACTATGACGATCGTCCGACCGATTACACTTTCTGCGGCAATGGCATCGTATATGCGGATCGGGAAGCGACACCCAAGATGCAGGAAGTGAAATTTTTGTATCAAAACATTAAACTCGAACCTACCCTCACAGCGATTAAAGTGATGAACGAAAATTTGTTCGTAGGAACGGACGGGCTTCTTCTGGAGTACCGGCTTTACCGTGAAGGCAAGGAAGTTTACACGGGGCAGACGAATGTAGCCGCAGCTCCGCAAAGCGAAGCGCTCGTTCCCATCGAACTGCCGGATGTGAACGGACAAAGCGGAGAGTACTGCATTCATGCCTCGCTCACGCTGAAGGAAGCCGCTTTGTGGGCTGAAGCGGGATTCGAAGTCGCTTTTGGCCAGTTTGTATTCATGATCGAAGAGAAATCAGCGCGGGAACAGCCTTCAGGCAAGCTGAAGCTTGTTGAAGGAGATGTCAATATCGGCGTTACGGGAGAAGGATTCTCCGTCCTGTTCTCGAAACAGGCGGGAACTCTAGTTTCGCTGCGCTATGGCAGCCGCGAGATGATTGCCGCCCCGCCGGCGCCGCTGTTTTGGCGTGCGACGACCGATAACGACAAGGGAGCAGGCTTAGGCTTCAAGTCAGGAGCTTGGTATTCCGCCAGTTTGACGCGTAAATGCGTTGGATTGCAACTAAAGGAAGAGGCTGACCGTGTAACCGTTGCCTTCGATTACAGGTTTAGCATAAGTACGGAGGTAGCGGTAAACATCGCGTATACGGTATTTTCGGATGGAAGCATCCGGGTTCGGACGCATTACAAGGGAGTTGCGGATCTGCCGAATCTTCCGATTTTGGCCGTATCATTCAAGCTGCCAGCCGATTATAACGATTCGGAATGGTATGCCATGGGTCCTGAGGAGAACTACATCGATCGCGCGCACGGAGCCCGTCTGGGAATTTTCCAGCGTCAGGTGATCGACCTGCCATCCCGTTATCTGGTTCCGCAGGAATCCGGAAACCGCACCGGTGTCCGGCGAGTGAGCCTGACGAACGGCAGGGGTGTTGGTCTGGAGATTAAAGCTAATCCATCGGCGCCTTTAGAGCTGAATCTGTCTCCTTATACCGCGTTCGAGCTGGAGCATGCGGATCATGCATGGGAGCTTCCGAACGTTCATTACACGGTCGTCACCGTGGCTGGCCGGCAGATGGGAGTAGGCGGAGATGACAGCTGGGGTGCGCCCGTGCATGATGAATACTTGATTCCGGCGGACAAGGAGATGGAATTTGAGTTCTACCTTTCCGGTGTCGACGGTCGGAACGAGGCGTGATTTATTTTGAGTGCAAAGGGGGCAATTTATTGCCCGATTCGGGGAGGTCACGATGTGTCGGATCGCGCTTATTGGCTTCAGACGATGCTTAGGATCGCAAGGCCTGTTCTAGAAGCGCTTCATCATCGTGAGCTCAAGATCAAAATGCCGTCGATGAATGGATCAGGCGAGGTTCGTTCCGACTTCGCTTATTTGGAAGCGTTAGGGAGAACGCTTGCGGAAATCGCTTCGTGGCTTGAAACGGGAAGCCGGGATGGAGAGGAGGGTGTGCTTAGAGAGCAATGTGCTGCATGGGCCCGCTCTGCTATCGATGCCGGAACGGATCCTGCTTCTCCCGATTATATGAACTTCAAAGAAGGCTTTCAGCCGATTGTAGACGCCGCTTTCTTGGCGCATGCGATAATGAGAGCACCCACGGAGCTATGGGGGAAGTTAGATCAACGAGTGAAGAGTAATATCATTGCCGCCTTGAAGCAGACGAGAACGCGAAAGCCATTTTTCATGAATTGGCTGCTTTTCTCGGCCGTCATCGAGACGGCTCTATTCTCCATTGGAGAATCCGACTGGGATTCCATGCGGGTGGATTATGCGATCCGGCAGCATGAACAGTGGTACTTGGGAGATGGGATTTACGGCGATGGTCCTCAGTTTCATTGGGACTACTACAATAGTTACGTCATCCAACCGATGCTGCTTGAGATTGTGGACAGGGTAGGGGACAAATACGAGGATTGGGAAAAGCTGCGAAGCACGATTCACCATAGAGCGCGGCGGTATGCAGAAGTTCAAGAGCGATTGATTTCCCCGGAAGGGACGTTTCCGGCTATCGGGAGATCGCTTGCTTACCGCTTTGGCGCCTTTCAACATTTGGCTATGTCAGCGTTGCGCAATGAACTGCCACAGGCGATTTCACCTTCTCAAGTCCGCTCAGCATTAACCGCCGTCATCCGGAACATGATTGAGATGCCCGGGACGTTTACGGATGATGGATGGTTAACGATCGGATTTTGCGGTCACCAACCGGACATTGGAGAGAGCTACATTTCGACCGGAAGCTTGTATTTATGTACAACTGTATTTTTGCCCTTAGGCTTACCCGCAGAACATCCTTTCTGGCTTGATCCGGCAACGGACTGGACATCCCGCAAAGCTTGGTCGGGTTTACCATTTTCGGTGGATAGGGCAGTAGCTGAATTCCATAGCGGTTAGTCAACTGAACTTCCGATCACTCTGAGATCGGAAGTTTTTTGTTGCATCGAACAATACGGAGTGCATATTAACATAGCTTTAACAGCTTATTGATATGGAGCGTATAGAAGACTGTTAAATTGGAAAATAAGGGGTGATGGCTATGTATGAAAAGGATGAAATGTCCTACACGACAACAGAGCCCGTACTTGGCAGCGATAGGTTCGGGTGGGATAAGCTTCAAGTATCGCAATGGTATAGTCCATATGAAGCATTCGGTGCCAATCCGGCGACTACTCATTTAATCGGAATTCATTGCACGGCATACTATGAAAACTACTACACCATACATATTATTCCGTGCAACGATAACATCCTTTGTCCGTGGGGGAGAACGTCGCTTTATTTTCTGAAAATTGAAATTCCTCCTTCCGTACTCGAGCAAGTCGCGCTCGAATCCGGCTTCATGGCGGAAGGGCATATTCAATTGGAACGCAAATTTCATCTGAAAGACTCCAAGCTGCTGCAGCTTGGGCTTTGGATGCTTGAGGAACTGCAGAATGGCGGCCGCAAAGGAAAAATATACAGCGATTCCTTGTCGAATATGCTGATGATTCATCTGCTGCAGCATTATTCCGTCGTTACTCCACTGGATTCGAACTCCAAAACATTGGCCAATCAGGAAATCTTCCAAGTCATTCAATACATGCGAGAGAGCTTGGATGCGGAAATCCCGCTGACCGAACTGGCTTCTATGGCCAATATGAGCTTGTCCCATTTTATCCGTATTTTCAAACAACAGACCGGGTATACGCCGCATACTTATTTGATTCGTTTAAGAATCGAGCGCTCTAAATTTCTCATCCGTTCGGGTAAAGTCGGCCTAAAGGAAATCGCGGCTCTTGCCGGGTTTGCCGATCAAGGACACTTCACGAGATTGTTCAAACGCGAAACCGGCCTTACCCCGAAGCTTTACGCTTATCAGGTTTCATCGAAAACAAGCGATGCAGGCTTTCGGTTAGAATGATAGTTTTGTTCAATGAAAGAGGCATTTTGTTCAATAGGAGAGTAGAGGGCAAGCCCTACAATAAGGTTGAAGCTAGGCGGTGAGATGCCAAGCTATAAACCTATTTGGAGGAGAGAAACATGAGATTAGGGAGAACATTGAGTTTGCTTTGCGCTGGAGTTGTTGCGGTCGGTTCCTTGTCTGTTGCAGCATCCGCGTCGCCAACGGGAACGGGAAGCACAGCCGTAATTGCAACTGCAGCCACCGAGTCTTGGCATCAAGTATCCAAGCAAACATTTTGGTTGCTCGATGCCCTCGATAGAGGCCAAGGCGTAGCTACAGACGGAAATTCATGGATCTTTAATTCCCCCTACGGCCTTCTGCGTACGGAGCTTGACGGCAAAACCGTGAAGGCGCGCAATGCGATGGCGATCCCTGCGGCGATATCCGCCCAAGGAGGAGATCACATCGGAGATATTTCCTACTACGACGGTAAAATCTATGCTCCAATCGAAGACGGAGCTCATTATGAGCATCCTTATATCGCCCTTTATGATGCGAATACATTGGAATACACGGGAACTTCATTCGCTCTGCCGCTCAACCTTCACATTGGAGGCGTTCCTTGGGTAGCGGTTGATGCCGGGCGTGGACAAGTCTATACGGCCCAATGGAGCAACGCCGCCGTACTGAACGTATTCAGCCTCGACGATATGCACCTGATCAAGACAGTCCCTCTAACCCAAACTATCGATCGCATTCAAGGCGCCGAGATCTATAACGGTTTCCTGTACGCTTCTTCGGATAATAGCACCCAGACCGTCTATCGCATCGATCCGGACAACGGGAACGTGACCGTTGCTTTCGATCGCAATTTGCCGAGCGGCACCGAAGCGCAAGGAATCGCCGTTCTGCCTACTTCTAATGGCGCGATTCTCCATATCCTCGACGTAGGCTCTAATCGCATCAGTATGAATTTTCGCCACTACGCGCTTTAATCCAAGTCGCTGCCGAAAAAGGGGATCAACCAAATGTTAAAGCAATCGAAATCGATGCTGCTGTTGCTCGTATGTTTAATCGCGCTGGCAGGCTGCGGCAAGTCGAACGAAAATTCGTCGGCATCGGAAACGGACATCAATTCCGCGCAACCTTCCGCCAGTGCCAGCGAATCCGAGCCGCCCTCGTCAGAAGCGGCAGCATCGCCGAAAGGTCAAGTTGAAATAACGTTTTATTATCCGGTCAACGTTGGCGGTCCGTTAACGAAAGTAATCGACGGGATGGCCAAAACGTTCATGGAAAAGCATCCGGAAATCAAAGTGAATCCCGTGTACACGGGCAACTACGGCGACAATACCGTTAAAATTCAGGCGGGCGTTCAAGCGAAGCAGCCGCCGGATGTGGCTGTCATGATGTCGACGGAGTTGTACAGCATGCTGGATACGAACGCGATCGTTCCGCTTGATGATTTTATCGCGAAAGATCCGGATATCAACATGATGGATTTCTATCCCGCTTTTGTGGAAGATACTCAGTCGGAAGGCAAAACCTACAGCATCCCGTTCCAACGGAGTACGATCATCCTGTACTACAACAAAGAAATGTTTAAGGCTGCCGGGATTGATCCGGAGAAGCCGCCTGCGACGTGGGACGAGCTTGTCCAGGATGCGAAGCTGCTGAACAAAGACGGCCATAACGGATTGGAGATTCCAGGCAACGACGACTCCTATTGGATGCTGCAAATGTTCGCTCGTCAGAACGCGTCCGATCCGAAGCAAAACCTGATGTCCTCAGACGGCAAAAAAGCGACGTTCAATACTCCGGAGAACATCGAAGCTTTGCAGTTCTGGTTAGATTTGTCGCATAAATACAAGGCGATGCCGGAAGGCGTTATCGATTGGGCGACCGTGCCGACCGATTTCATCCAAGGCAAAACGGCGATGATGGTGCATACGAGCGGCAACTTGACGAACGTAAGAAATAACGCCAAATTCGACTTCGGCACCGCGTTCCCGCCAGCCAGGAAGCAGTTCGGCTCTCCGACAGGCGGCGGAAATCTCTACATCTTCAAGGATACGTCCGCCGAGAAACAAGCGGCGGCATGGGAATTCGTGAAGTACATGACGGCGCCGGAGCAGGCTGCGCTGTTCAGCAGCTCGTCGGGATACGTAGGGGTCCGGAAATCCGCGTACGATACGGAAGCGATGAAGAAGTATACGGCGGATTTCCCGCAGGCGCTTGTAGCCAGAGATCAACTGCAGTACGCTTTCCGTGAACTGTCGACCCATAATCATGGCAAGGTGTCGACGGCCATTACTAATCAGGTTCAAGCTGCGTTAGCCGGTCAAATCGATGCGGCGGGCGCGCTCAAGAAAGCTCAGGAAGAAGCCGATCAGGCGCTCGCTCCATTCAACAAGTAATACGGGTCGGGTCGAAACGATGAACGTACGTCAGGATGACCATTGTCCGGTTGTCCTGACGTATTCCGTTTCGTACGGTGTACACTAAGTACCCGAATCTATTGAGTCTGATCGGGAAGGACTGAAAGGAATGAATGCCATATGGAGCGAGAAGCTCAAACGGAACGGGTTCGGATGGGGGTTAGTTCTGCCGTCGCTTCTGTTTCTAGGTATGTTCACGTATTATCCCATGCTGAAATCCGTTTGGCTTAGCTTATACGAGAAAAATCTAGCTACGCCGGAACCGTTGTTCGTCGGATTCGGCAATTATGCGGGCCTGTTGAAGGATCACGTCTTCATGAAAGTATTCAACAACAATATCGTATTTGCGCTTGGAACCGTACCGGCTTCGATCGTGTTGGCTTTCGTTATGGCGCTGTTTGCCGACAAGGCATTGAAAGGCCGGGCGCTTGTGAGAATTGCGTTTTTCTATCCGAATATGATCCCGATGATCGCCGTGGCGAACATTTGGTTGTTTTTGTACACTCCTCATTTTGGATTGTTTGCGAGGTTCGCTTCTTGGATTTCAGAGCAGCCGGTCAATTTACTCGGTACGCCGGATACGGTGATGGGTGCATTGATCGTCATGACGATCTGGAAGGAAGCCGGTTACTTCATGATCTTCTATTTGGCGGGAATGCAGCAAATTTCGAAAGATTTATACGAAGCGGCTGCTGTAAACGGAGTCGGCGCGATGGCGGCCATACGGCGAATTACGATTCCGTTGACGATGCCGACGACATTGTTCGTGGCGGTCATAGCCATCACGAATTCTTTTAAGCTTGTAGATCATCTTTGGATCATGACCAAAGGCGGGCCGAATAACGCGAGCAACTTGCTGCTGTACTACATCTACGACACGACTTTTAATTACTACGACCAGGGAATGGCTGCCGCGATGACCGTAGTCATGATTGCGCTGCTGCTTATTGTCTCGTCCATGCAGTTTTTTGGTTGGGATCGCAAAATCCATTACGAATAGGACAGAGTTCATGCACAATTCGTTAAAGTTGTCTCTGTATGGAATCGGATTCGGCTTTGCCGCCATATGGCTAATTCCCTTTGTCTGGGTCATCCGTACCGCTTTTTTACCGAAGGAGGCTGCCATCGGATCCGGATGGACATCGGAATGGACGTTCAACAATATCGTCCATGTATGGAACGGCGCGCCGTTCGGTCAATTTATGCTGAACACCGTATTCGTAACCGGAGGGGTGCTCGTCGTCCAACTCATTACGTTGACGATGGCTGCGTATGCGTTCGCACGGATTCGATTTGTTGGCCGCAACCTCTTGTTTATGTTGTTTTTAGTGCAAATTATGGTGCCGCCCGACGCTCTCATTTTTTCCAATTACCAGGTGCTGAACGAGATGGGGCTGCTCGATACGAAGGTTGGGATCATGCTGCCTTACTTTGCTTCCGCTTTCGGCGTTTTCCTGCTGCGGCAGTCCTTTAAGCAGTTGCCTTATGAACTGGAAGAGGCCGCACGCGTAGAGGGAGCTTCGCGGCTGCGCATTTTGTCGACCATTTATGTGCCCTTGTCTCGCCCGATTTACGTATCGTTTGCTATCGTATCCGTCAGTTTTCATTGGAATGATTTTTTATGGCCGCTGATCGTGACCAACTCCGAGGAAAATCGCCTTCTGACCGTCGGTTTGGCGATGTTCGCGAAATCGACCGAATCGGGCGCGCAGTGGTCCGACGTGAGCGCGGCGACGCTTATCGTATCGGCGCCGATCATGATCGGCTTCTTGCTTTTTCAGCGGCAGGTTATCGGTAGTTTTATGAATTCCGGAATTAAAGGATAGGGGGATCATTAGCATGAAGCTTGCCATCATTGGGGATTTGCACTACCCGCAACAACTGACGGACCTCGATCAAACGGTCGCTGAAGCACGGGATGCCTTTTTCGAACGTTTTATCGATTTATTTTTAGCCATCGATGCGGACTATCACATTTCGATCGGCGATTTGACTCATGCGGGAGAGTTTGCGGAATTCGAATATATAATCAATAAAGTCGAAAGCAGCAGTCCCCGCCGACGTTTCCTGCATGTGCTTGGCAATCACGATACGTATACGCATCCGAAAACGGACATTATTGCGCTAACGGGCCAGCAACGTTACGGAATCATCGAGGATTCGGATGCCATTATCCTATTGCTGGATACCGCGCGCGAAATCCGGGAGGACTGGAGCGGAACGATCGACGAGGAACAGCTCGTTTGGTTGAAATCGCAGCTGAATCGGGAGACGGACAAGCCGCTTCTCGTATTCGGCCATCATCCGCTGCATGGAACGACGGCGAGGTCAACCGAGGAGATGATGTCGATGGACCCTGAATTGGATATTTGGCCGATACTCGCAAATTGGCCGGGTATCGGATTCTACTTCAACGGACATAACCACATCCATTCGATTGTTAGGAAAGAGCGTTGGCATTTCATCCAAACGGCGGCCATTCCGGATGTTCCGGCGGTGCGGATCGTTACCGTCAATGACAACGAAGTGAATGTAGAAACCGTCAGCTTGGCAAACGATGAGATAACAAATTGGACGTCCGTTTTTGCCGGAAGCCTATATGATTATGAACCATTCCCGAATGCGGAAGGAGATGCGGATGCTATTCAGCTTACCGTCATCCGTCCTCATACCGTCGGAAAGCGGGTGGCCCAGAAGTGAGGCGTCAACCTGTGAAGTTAGCCATCGTGGGCGGGAATAGAGGGGCAAGTTTCGTGAATGCCTTATTTTCCCTCTCGGATCGAATTCATCTTACCGCGACCTGCGATTTGAACGAGTGGGTGCTGAATCAATGGAAAGACAAATTTCCGGAAATTCGCACCTATCGGGACTATCATGAGATGCTTAAGGACTCGTCTATCGATGCGGTATTTATTTTAAGCCCGATGCATTTGCATGCCAGACAGTCCATCGATGCTCTAAAGGCGGGCAAACATGTTCTTAGTGAAGTCATCGCGATCCAATCGCTGGAGGAAGCATGGGAGCTCATCGAGACGGTAGAGCAATCAGGCATGAAATATATGATGTCGGAAAATTATTGTTTCTCGCGTTCAAATCTGACGGTTAAACATATGGCGGAACAAAAGCTGTTTGGTGAAATTACGTATTTGGAAGGCGGATATATTCACGATTTGCGGCATCTTATTCATTATCCGGACGGCTCCCTGACTTGACGGGGCAAGCTTCACCAACAATTTAACGGCATGAATTATCCTACGCACTCGATAGGTCCCATCGCTCAATGGATCGATCTTAATAAGCCCGATGGAGACCTTTTGAAGAGCCTTACCGCCTTCGTCTCCAAATCGAGATCTCTGCAGCAATATTTCGGCGAGCATTACGGCAAAGATCATCCGGCGGCGCGGACGGGATTCTGGCGTCAAGGAGATTCCGCGACCGTGATGCTGCAAACCGAACAGGAAGTGCTTATTTCCCTCCGGGTCGATTGGACGTCCGTTCGGCCGCACAATAAGACGCATTACGTGCTTCAAGGAACGGAAGGCGCTTATGTATCAGGACGCCACCCGCAGGAAGACGATCTTATCTGGTTCAAAAACCGTTCGCCGAAGTTGGAAGAAGACGGATCGGAACTATGGGAACCGCTGCGCAATTATCAGCCGGAATTCGATCATCCGAGGTGGAAGCAGTGGGGCAAATTCGCTGCCGAGACCAAACACGGCGGAGGCGATTTTCTCGTACTGGAGGAATTCATTTCGGCTATCCAGGAGGATCGTGTTCCGGCGGTGGACGTCTATGACGCGGTCACTTGGAGTTCTGTTTTCTTCTTATCGATGGAGTCGGTCGAAAGAGGCGGGCAAACGATCTCGATCCCTGATTTCAAGTCGAAGGGATGGAGATGAACGTGGATGGGCCATTATCCAAATTGATCATGAAGAAGGAAACGTTATTCGATTTGCCTGCGTTTCATTGTCCGACGGGATACCGGATTCGGCATTTCGAGCCGGGAGACGAACGAAACTGGGAAGACCTTATACGGCTTTCTTACACAAGGGAAGTGGACTTCGGTCAGAAAATCGGAACTTACTCGCTATTATTCCCCGATCGAATTCTATTCCTATGTAGAGGCGAGCAGCCTGTAGCAACGGCAACGGCTTGGCAAACGGATAAAGCGGACGATTCGGGTTGGTATTTGCATATGGTAGGCGTACTTCCCGAATATTCGGGCAAAGGACTTGGCTTCGCCATTACCATTGCGGCATTGCATAAGATGAGAGAAGTGGGCTGCGAGCTTGCATTTCTGGAAACGGACGATTTCAGGCTTCCGGCTATCCGAATATATTTGAAGTTGGGTTTTCAGCCCGTATACAAAGACGAGAGCCATCCAGCTAGGTGGGAACGAATTGTTCAACTGATTTCGCAGAGATAATACTTAAAACCCCGTATCGGTTTCTGCCGATACGGGGTTTTGTTTTATTCCGATATATCCGCCCACATTTCGTCTTCGACATCAAGCGTAATCTGGGAAGGGTAAACTCGCTGGTTGTACTCGGTGAGCATGTAGCGCATAATCGCTTCTTTAATGTTAGCTTCAATAATAAAGCGACTGCGTCCTTGAATCCAAACCTCGGCGCTGAAGCCTTGTTCTTCTTCGTATAGGAGTTCTACTTCAACCGAAGTTACGGGTACCTCATGGCGCTCGGCCATGTTAAGGCAAACGGCGTTGACGATTTCATCCATACTTAACCGCATTGCCGATTACCAGCGACGATTGTTATTAGGGTCTTGTTGTTGGGGCTGGCGACGGCGTTTAATCGCTTCGTAGATCCCTCTGATGACCATAAACAATACGACCAAAGCAATAGCGTTAATAAGGAAACCCATCATGTTGCCGAATGCGCCGGCTCCGAACATTCCTCCGAACAGCATGCCGGCCAAGCCGCCGATCATCATGCCTTTCATGAAGCTGCCGCCGCCGAACAATCCACGGTTTGTCGATGTCCCGGTTGACGAAGTCGAAGATTTATTCGTAGTGGAGTTGCTCACACCGCTTTGGGATTTGGATGGGGTATTGCTGAACGATTTTTTGCCGCCGCTGAAAGAACGGGGTCTTGCGTCCGCGCTATCGACCGGTACCGTTACGGCAATCGTGAAAGCGAATAAGCTGAGCACTAGCAATGCTTTTTTCCACATGGTGATTATATTCCTCCTGAAAGGGTTGTAATAGCTTACGATTATTTAGTACGTATGACTGAGGTTACGGTTTCATTTTTTCTCGAAACTTCGAATGGGGATGCTCATTGATCTATTTTGAGGTATGCTGAATGAATATTAGAAAGTTCATGGTAAGGAGTGTTGCTTATGCTAATCTTCGACTATCCTGAGGAATATATACATTATTTAGCGGAATATAATGGATCGCGCGATTATTTCGAATGCCATGAGATTATGGAGGAATATTGGAAAGAGCATCCGTATTCCGCTTATAAGACGTGTTGGCTGGTACTCATCCGAATCCCGGTATGCTTGTACCATGCGCGTCGTGGCAATTGGACGGGAGCGGTTAAGCTTATGGGAAAAGCGGCGGAGGAAGCAGATGCGCAGTTGTTCGATAAGCTCGGCTTGGACGGGTCGCTATTGGTTGAAAGGATCAAACGAGCGAGCCGCGAATGGCACAGTCCAGACGCCGCCTATTCGGATATAGAATTGCCGATCAAAGACGCAGGACTGCTTGAAGCCGCACAGAAGCGTTGCCGGGAATTGGGCTACACATGGGGAATTCGTGGCATGGAGGCTGGGGATAGCGTCATTCACAGGCACCGGACGAGAGATCGGAGCGAGGTCGTGCTGGCCAGAGCGGAATCAGCTAAGCGCAAAGCGCTTAGCCGTGAGATTCCAAGTAACGATCCCCGTCAATGACGACTTCGAGCGCGCCTGTCTCCGGATGTATAATAAGTCCGTGAACGGGAGTGCGAGGCGGAAGCAGAGGGTGATTGCGAACGATGTCGACGCTGTTCTCGACGCTCTCCCGAACGCTGTCGAAACCCGTCAGCCAGCGATTCAAGTTAATACCCGAATGGCGCAGGGTATGAATAACGTGATCCTCCACTCCTCTTGCTTTCATGTGCGAGACGACATTGTTCGGATCGATCCCTGTCATGCCGCATTCATGGTGGCCGACGATAAACACTTCTTTCGTGTTAAGCTCGTACAAGGCAATCAATATACTTCTCATAATATTGCCGAACGGAGCGGTTATGATGGCTCCGGCGTTTTTGATGATTTTGGCGTCGCCGTTTTTCAAATTCATCGCCTTGGGAAGAAGCTCCGTCAGTCGGGTATCCATGCAGGTTACGATAACCATCCGCTTCTCCGGAAATTTATTGGTCAAGTATTCTTCATACCCTTTATTTTGAACGAACTCTTTGTTATAGGCCATGATTTCATCGATTTTACGCACAGGTTTCTCCTCCAATCTTCTTACACAGCGGCGTTCTCCGCACGCTTATCCTCTAATTTCAATCGGTTGCTGTAAATTTGTCCGTCGCTTGCCAATTTGAAGGCGCGATTGCCCGAATCATAACTTACTCGCATCAAGTCGTCGAAGAAAACTTCATGACGTTGCTCGTACCATACCTCGAAGGAATTGCTCCCCGCCTGCAAATCACCGTTCGCAGGGGCATTGATTGCCCAGAACGTTGCGACTCCGTCAACGGAACAACCGCAGCCTTCCGAATCGGAAACGAGCTTCCACATTCTAGCATCCGCTCCGAAACGTGCTTGTACTTCCTTAACGGCTTCCTCTGTCCATTGTATGATCATCTGGTCGATTCTCCTCTCGTTAAACCCCGGGAAAAAGCGCCCGTAAATAAACCAAGTAAGTTGATTATAAATATTGCGGAGAGTATGATCAAGGAGACAATATCCAGCGTGGAAAGGTTGTGCCCCCTATGAGTACCCTTGAGCAAGATCAAACGTCCCCCTTAAAGCGATTTAGGGAATTGACGGGTCAAATTAAACAATACGAGGAAATATTGGGCCTTGTCTATTGGGACATGAGAACCGGCGCTCCCCGCAAAGGCATCGAGCTTCGTTCCGAAGCGGTAGGCGCTTTGTCCGCCGAAACGTTTAAGCTGTCGACATCCACAGAGATGGGTGAGCTGCTAGCGAAATTGAATGAGCCGGATCAGAAGGCGTTGCTTAACGAGATAGACCGCCGATTAGTCGAGGAAACGTCCAAGGACTATGACCGGAATCGGAAAATACCGCCGGAGATGTACCGGGAATACGTCGTACTTACTTCCCAATCGGAGTCCGCTTGGGAAGAAGCGAAGGAAAACAATGATTTTGCGGGGTTCGTACCTTATCTGGAGAAAATCATTGCCTTTAACCGCCAGTTTATCGAGCTATGGGGCGTAAAAACAACCCCTTACGATACGTTGCTCGACATGTATGAGCCGGGTCTTACGACGGTGGAGTTGGATCGATTATTCGGTGAGCTAAGAGCACGGTTAGTCCCGTTAGCCGAGCAAATCGCGAATTCGGCGTTTAAGCCGGATACTTCCTTCCTGGAAGGTACGTTCGATAAGGAAGCCCAGAAGAAATTCAGCAAACATATTCTTAATGATATGGGCTACGACTTCGAAGCCGGTCGACTGGACGAAAGCGTTCATCCATTCGCGACGGGCTTAAGCCCGGGCGACGTGCGGATTACGACGCGTTACTTGCCCCACGATATTACGAGCGCGCTGTTCGGAACGATTCACGAAGGCGGTCACGCCTTGTACGAACAGAACATCAAACCGGAACTTGCGGGTACGACGCTGTGCACGGGGACGTCGATGGGCATTCATGAATCGCAGTCGCGTCTGTGGGAAAATATGATCGGACGCAGCCTTGGATTCTGGCAACGGTATTTGCCCGACTTGCAAGCCCATTTCCCGGGACAGCTGGATGGAGTTACTGCGGAACAGTTTTATAAGGGAATTAACGTCGTTGAGCCTTCGTTAATTCGGATCGAAGCGGATGAATTGACGTATAACCTACATATCATGATCCGTTACGAAATCGAGAAGATGTTGTTTAATGAAAACTTGTCGCCTCGGGACTTGCCTGAGGTATGGAATAAGAAGTATACGGAAGCGCTCGGCATCACTCCCCCGAACGAGGCGGAAGGTGTCTTGCAGGACGTTCACTGGTCCGGCGGGGCATTCGGGTATTTCCCTTCTTATTCACTTGGGAATATGTACGGAGCGCAAATGATGGACATTGCCCGTCGGAAGCTTCCGGATTTGGACCAACAGGTGGCCGCTGGGCAGCTGTTGCCCTTAAAGGAATGGTTGACGGAGCAGGTGTATCAATACGGAAAGCTGCTGCAGCCGGCGGAAATTATCGAGCGCATTAGCGGTCAACCGTTGCAGTCGTCCTATTTATGCGATTATTTGGAAAACAAATATTGCGACATCTATAGTTTGGAATAGCTCGTGGGGCGGGGCGAAGGAGGGGAAACTCTTTTTCGTCCTTTTTTCCGCGAGCGATTGCTGCCGGGGGGATTCTACATGGGCTTTCGCGTCATAAAAACGGCAATTGCAGCGCTGACGGCGATTTACACCGCTTTTCTCATCGGCGTCGATAACCCGCTTTCCGCCGGCTTACTGGCTATCCTGGGCGTGGAGACGACGCGTTGGCGAGGAATCAATGCGGTGTTCGCGCGATTCATGGCTTCTATATTCGGATTGCTGCTGGCTTCTTCGTTATTCGAATTCATCGGCTTCTATATTTGGGTGCTTGCCGTTTATATTTTACTGGCTTATCCTTTGCTTGCCCGTACCGGGCTAAAGGACGGTATTATCACAGGCTCGGTCATCGTCTTTCATTTATTCGCGCGCGGGGAAGTTACTTTGCACGCCATTGTTACCGAGCTTGAGCTGCTCGTCATCGGCCTTGGTTGGGCGACGGTGTTTAACTTGATATACATGCCTAAGGAAAGCAATGCATTGATTGCGTTACGCAACAAAACGGAAGAGGGATTCTCCGAAATTTTCCGGCATCTCGCCATGCATCTGCGAAATCCCGATCTGGTGTGGGATGGAGAGGAAGTGCTGCGGACGGAATCGGCTATCGAGGAAGGGATCGAGGTGTCGCAGCGCGCGCGCGAAAATCGGCTCATCCCTCAGGACGAGCCGTGGCAGCTTTATTTTCAAATGCGCAGGCAGCAGTTGGAATCGATCCAGCTCATGATGGAATCCGTTGCGTTCGTGTCCAGGCACGTTCCGCAGGCCGAGCTTATTGCCGTTCTGTTCGACCGTCTGACGGAAGACGTCAAATCCGAGTATTACGAGGGAGAAACAGAACGGATGCTGACCGAATTGGAAAAGAGCTTCCGCTCGATGCCTTTGCCGGCAACGAGGGACGAGTTCGAAACTCGCTCCGCGCTCTTTCATCTATCAAGAGAATTACGCCGATATTTGGCTATCGCAAGCCGCGAGAAAAAACGGAAGTCAATTTCTGCTCCCGCGATCATACAATGAAACGTAAAGGCTCTATGCAACAATACATTTTTGTCACTCTAGACGAATGTCCTGCATAGACTTTAAGTGACTTGATCGTATGGAGGAGGTCTACCGAAATGGCTATTGCGGATAAACGGCTGCAGCGCAGGGAAATCATCACGAAGGCGGTTTGCGGCAAAGGCCGTAAGTTCTCGACGATTACCCACACCGTAACGCCGCCGCACCACCCTACCAGTATATTGGGAGCGTGGATTATCAATCACCAGTATGAATCGGTGAAATCGGGCAACGGCATTGAGGTAATCGGGTCTTACGATATTAACATCTGGTATTCGTACAACAAAAACTCGCAAACCGATGTGGCGAAAGAGACGGTCTCCTATGTTGAGCTCGTTCCCTTATCGTACGTAGACCCGAAACATCGCTCTTCCACGGAAGAGGTATCCGCGGATGCAACGCAGGAACCCAATTGCGTGGAAGCAACGATCAGTGCCAATGGTTCGTCCGTAATCATCCGCGTCGAACGGGAATTCGCCGTGGAGATGGTGGCTGAAACAAAAGTGGTTGTCGTAGTCGATCCCGACGGATTCGGCGACGATGGGAAAGACGTTGACTTCGGCCTTGGTGATGATGGTGATTTTGAAGATCTTGATTCCGATTTACTGGAAGACGATTTGTAATCGGTTCGGTCATCGGCCGGTACTTAAGTCTATGCAGAAGCGGAACAAAAGTCGAGGGCGAATGCCCTGTCGGAGCAGCGGGATAAGCCTGATTGTAGCAGAGGCGAACATAGGGAAGGGTCATTCGGCTTCGGCGTTTACGCGCCGCCTGCGGGACGGCCCTTCCCTTGTTATGCAGGAGGAATGCACATGAACGGTGACTCAGGGAAGATGTGGATGTACGTTGAAGGCAGCAAGCGGCAGTTTCCCGGGTTCGAGCAGGCGGGAATTCCCGTGCTACGCGATTGGTCGAATGTGATGCCAAATGATTGTGTTATGTTGGCGGATTCACCGACGCCAACTGTCGATAGAATTTCGAAAAAGTTTCAAGGTTCAAAGTTTGGCGCGTCTCCATGGTTATTGAACGATAGGGCGGCGGAAGTGTCCAACTTGACGACGGCCGAAGTGGAGAGGCGGCTTCGCAGGGAAGGCGTGCCGGCGCGTGTCGGAGCAGTCGAGCTAAGCGGTAGCGCAACGCCGATAACGGTAGCCGTATGGGGATTGGATGCCGTTGAAGTAAGGCGAGTAAAATCCGGAGGCGGACAAATATTTAGTGGGGTTAAATCTATTGGCGGCATAGCCGCTGATCGTACTATTTATTCCGCAGATCAAGCGATCTGGAAGCCGGCGGCAACCTTGTCCGTTCGTGCATTGTACGTGCTCGGCCTCGATTTCGGCCAAGTGGATGTCTTATTAAACGATAAGGGGAAGTTAACGGTAACGGGAATCTCTCCGATTATGAAAATTGCCGGGCAGGAGGGGAAACGCAAACTTGCGGATTCGATATCATCGTTCGCGGCGGATTGGTCGAGAGAGTCGGCAAACGGCGTAGAAGCCGCGCTTGGAGCAGATCCGGAGTTTGTTTTATTGTCGCCGGAAGGGCGTATCGTTCCGGCTTCCCGCTACTTCTCCCCGGAAGGCGATGCGGGCTGCGATTCGATAAGGATTCGCGGCGAGAAGCGTTGGCCGCTAGTCGAGCTCAGACCGAGACCGTCATTCGAGCCCGCACAAGTAACGGCGGATGTGCGGCGGCTACTTCGCGTTGCTGCCAAGCGCACAGTCGGGGCAAAGCTATCGTGGCGAGCCGGAGCGTTGCCCGTTCCCGGATTACCGCTTGGCGGTCACGTACACTTGAGCGGCGCAGCGTTAACGGGGGAGCGGCTTAGGGCGCTGGACAGCGCCGTAGGACTCCCGCTTCGTTTGCTAGAGCCGCCAATGGCCGCGATGAGACGTCCGCGGTATGGTTCGCTCGGGGACGTGCGCCGCCAGCCTCACGGCGGCTTTGAATATCGGACGCCGCCCAGCTGGCTCGTATCCCCGCGCCTCGCTCTGGGAGCGTTAGCGCTGGCGAAAGTCGCAGCCGAGCACTCGCGCGAGCTGTCTTCCCATCGGCCGTTGGATGATGACCGAAATCGGGATGCTTTCTATATCGGCGATCGAACACTGCTTCTTTCGGCAGCGGATACGATTTACGAAGCTATCAAACAAACGAGGGGTTACATTAACTATCGGGAGCCGATCGATTTCTTGTTCGAGTCGATTTCGAAAGGCCAAAGCTGGGATGAGTCGGCCGACATTCGATTAAAGTGGCGCATACCGATTCCTTAAGCGTGGTGATAGTAGGCAGTTCGGGTTTTCCTAGCGAGACTCCGTTTCTTTTTGTCGGAACCTGTCAGGGCTCCATTCATTTTGCTATAATGAGATATTGAACTTATTATGTACCGCTTACGATATCAGGAGGCAAACATGGCTGGATATACCCCCATGATGGAGCAATATTTATCGGTTAAAGCGCAAGCGACGGACGCCCTGTTGTTTTTCCGCCTTGGCGATTTCTATGAAATGTTTTTCGAGGATGCGATAACCGCCTCGCGGGAGCTTGAGATTACGTTAACGGGTCGCGGGGCCGGCCAAGAGGAACGGATTCCGATGTGCGGGGTTCCTCACCATGCCGCGGAAGGATACATAGCTAAACTTATCGACAAAGGATATAAAGTGGCCGTTTGCGAGCAAGTGGAAGATCCGGCAAGCACGAAAGGCGTCGTTAGGCGGGAAATCGTGCGTATCGTCACGCCGGGGACGGTCATGGATTCGAAAATGCTCGGAGACGCATCCAACAATTTTATCGTGGGAGCCTCGCAGCTTAACGGTCGGTTCGGAATCGCTGCCTGCGATTTGACGACCGGAGAGCTTTACGTGACATCGTTTGCCGAATCGCGGGATACGATAACGAATATTCTTAACGTGTATCGTCCTTCGGAAGCGGTAGGGGATGAAAAAGCGATCAACGCTATTATCGCCGAAATCAATCTTACGACTCGGAGTCTAGTGACTACCGTTCGCGAAGCGGCGGACCTCTCCAAGCTGGCTGAACAATTTCCGGACGAGTCTTGGAGCGTTCACGAGATTGTGCGGCAGAAAGCGGTAGCGAGCCTAATCTCTTATTTGGACGAGACGCAGAAGCGATCGCTCGCCCACCTGCGCTCCGTTAAAGCTTACGACTCGGAATCCTATATGTCTCTGGATGCTTTCACTAGGCGCAATCTGGAGCTAACGGAAACCGTTCGCGATCGTTCGCGCAAAGGTTCTTTATTATCCCTCCTAGATCGGACGCGCACAGCGATGGGAGCCCGCTTGTTAAAGCGTTGGATCGACCAGCCTTTGCTTAACCGAGAAGAGGCCGAGCGCAGATTGGACGCGGTAGAAGCGCTTAACCAGGATTGGATTAAACGCAAGGAGCTTCGCGACGAGCTTGGCGAAGTTTACGATCTAGAGCGTCTTGCGGGGAGAATCGCGTATGGTACGGCGAACGGCAGAGACTTGAATGCGCTCAAAAATTCTCTCAAACGTATACCTTCGATCCAAATGCTGTGCCAAAGTTTCGATTCGGCGCCATTGGCTATACTTGCGGACCGCATGGATGCTTGCATGGATATCGCCGATTCCATCGAGCGGGCGATAGCGGATGAGCCTCCCGTATCTCTCAAGGACGGAGGAATCATCCGCCCCGGATACGATGCGAAGCTGGACGAGCTTCGTGAAGCGAGCCAGAACGGAAAACAATGGATCGCCGAATTAGAACGGCAAGAACGCGAAGCGACAGGGATTAAATCGCTCAAGATCGGCTTCAACAAAGTGTTTGGCTACTACCTGGAAGTGACCCGCGCCAACCTGACCAATTTGCCTGAAGGGCGTTATGAACGAAAGCAAACGTTAGCCAATGCGGAGAGATACGTTACGCCCGAGCTCAAGGAAAAAGAAGCACTTATCTTAGAAGCCGAAGACCGTATGTTTGATTTGGAATATGAGCGTTTTGTCGCCTTGCGCAATGAAATTGCCGAGCAGATGGCCAGACTGCAGCGTTTAGCGGAAAGCGTCGCCGCTTTGGATGTCCTGCAAGCTTTCGCGGAAGCGAGCGCGGAACGAAGATATTGCCGGCCTCAATGGACCGATGGCGACGGGTATGACCTGACGATTGCAGAAGGCAGGCACCCTGTCGTCGAGTCGGTTAACGAGAACGGCGTCTTCATCTCCAACGATACTTCTTTAACGGCGTCGGAAGGTTCGATATTGCTGATCACGGGACCGAATATGGCGGGGAAAAGCACATACATGCGGCAAGTGGCCATGATCTGCATGATGGCTCAGATCGGCTGCTTCGTTCCTGCTCGCCGCGCGGTATTGCCTTTCGTCGACCGCATATTTACCCGAATCGGAGCGGCTGATGACCTAGTCGGCGGGCAAAGCACGTTCATGGTCGAGATGAAGGACATCCAGGTCATGACGGAGCAGGCAACGGCAAGAAGCTTGATCATTATCGACGAGCTTGGCAGGGGAACGTCGACCGATGAGGGAATGGCTATTGCCCAATCGGTTATTGAATACGTACACGACCACATTGGCTGCAAAGCGCTCGTATCGACTCATTTTCACGAATTGGCGCACTTGGAAAGCTCTTTGTCCGGCTTACGGAACGGGTGCATGGCGGTCAAGGAAGGCGCCGACGGCGTTACTTTCCTGCGCAAGCTCGTGCCGGGAGCGGCGGATTCCAGCTACGGGATATACTGCGCGCAGTTAGCGGGATTGCCGGAAACCATTGTGTCTCGTGCTTACACGCTGCTTAACGATAATGGCGCATTCCAGATCGGGAATAACAATCTTTTTGCCGTGAAGGAAACGGCTGCAGCTTACAGCCAGTCTGTAACGACAGCCGCGCCGACCGACGTCATTCAATTATCGATGTTCGCTGAACCTGCCCAGCCTGCTAAACCGTCGAGGCCGACTTCCAGCGATAAGCTGTTAGACAAGCTTCGCAAGCTTGACGTCATGAGGATGACTCCGATGCAAGCGCTTGAGTGGTTAAACGACGCAAGGAACCAACTAACGGAAAGCGGGGACAATCTATGAAGACTCTAAGGAAACTACGACTATCGCTCGCGCTGCTGTTATCGGTTGCCCTATTCACGATTTGGACGCCTGCCGTATTCGGGGAAAGCGCCGAACAAATAAAGGAAGTTCGCCAGCTCCTTGAACAGTATCACCTAAGTAAGCCTAACGATGATGATCTTAGCGCTACGGAAATCGATAAAATGGTTGAGTCGCTTCATGACCCTTATACGGAATATTTCGACGAAGAACAGTGGAAAACGTTTAATTCGGCGCTTGAGCAAACGTTCGTAGGCGTCGGCATCGTGATGAGCGAAGAGAAGGGAACCGTTTATGTAGAGGACGTCATCCCCGGCAGTCCGGCGGAAACGGCAGGCGTACAGCCCGGGGACGCTCTTGTATCCGCGGACGCCAAGTCGTTCAAGGGAAAGTCCATTGCCGACATTCAGAACGCGATTCGCGGAGAAGCGGGCTCTATCGTTGCCCTTAGCGTTTTCCGCAGCGGTAAAACATTAACATTCAACATTCCGCGCAAATCGTTGCAAATCCCCATTGTGACGACTCGCTTGCTCGGAAACGGCGTCGGCTATTTGGCTTTGTCCGGCTTCACTTCCGATGCGGGCAGTCAGGTTAAACGCCAATTGGCCGAGCTGGAGCAAAGCGGACTCACCTCCCTGGTGCTCGATCTTCGCAATAACGGCGGGGGTTACGTGAACACGGCCCAAGAAATCGCCAGCTTGTTCGTCAAGGACGGCGTGTTGGCCCATATGCGCGATCGCGATGGCAACGATCACCCGCTCGAGGTTAAAGGCGATACCAAATCTTATCCGGTCGTCATTCTCGTGAACGGCAATTCGGCTAGCGCTTCGGAATTGCTCGCGGGCGCATTGCAAGATTACGGCGTTGCAAAGCTGGTTGGCACCAAGACTTTCGGCAAAGGCGTCGTGCAATCCATTATTCCCGTACAGAGCGGCGGAATGCTCAAGGTAACCATTCAAGAGTACTTCACGCCTCTAGACCATAAGGTCAATAAAATCGGCTTAATGCCAGACGTCGTATTAGAAGGCGTGGCGGAACAATTAATCGGTGCTTATCGTTTAGCGGGCGGTCAAAGGGTTACGTTAACTTCCGGCAAAGGCGTTCTTACGGTTAACGGAGTACGGATCGCTCAGACTGGCGTGGCTTGGCAAGACAAAACGGTATGGTACGTCAATCTGAAGCTGGCCGCATCAATAGCTGGCGCGAAGCTGACTTACGATACGAAAAATCATGCTTATTCACTTGTCAAAGGCACTCAGACACATACAATTAAGACAAATGACTATCACCTGAAGATCAATGAAGGTAAATCGAATATAGACGTAAGGTTATTAGCCAAGTGGTATTCGGGTTTGACATTTTCGAGTTCGGGAGAAACGTTAAAGCTTTCGGCGGCGAAATAACAGTTTATAGATTAGGGACGCAGTCGTCCTGAAGGAGTGAGTCGGCATGGGTATTATCCGCCCCCTCGATGAACATTTGGCGAATCAGATCGCGGCCGGAGAGGTGGTCGAACGACCGGCTTCCGTACTGAAGGAGTTAATAGAAAATGCGGTGGACGCAGGTGCTACCCGTATCGACGTGGCCGCGGAAGAGGGCGGCCTCAACCTGCTCCGCGTCGCCGACAATGGCACGGGTATTCAGGCCGACGACGTGCTTCTGGCTTTCCAGCGCCATGCGACCAGCAAGATTGCGACAAGCAAGGATCTATTCCAGATTGCTACGCTCGGGTTTCGGGGAGAAGCTCTGCCCAGCATAGCCGCCGTTGCCAAGGTGAAATGCGTGAGTGCAACGGACGATAGCGGGCTAGGCCAATTCGTCGAAATCGAAGGCGGCACTATTCTTGCGAATAGGGAAACGAACGCCCCAAAAGGCACCGAGATGGTCGTGAGGGATTTGTTCTATAATACGCCTGCCCGACTCAAGTATATGAAGACGATACAGACGGAGCTGGGACATCTATCCGATGTTGTTTACCGCCAATCGCTCGCAAGGCCGGACATCGCGTTTACTTTCGCCCATAACGGGAATAATTTGCTCCGTACGCCCGGCAACGGGGATTTACGGCAGGTGGTTGCGGCCATTTACGGTACCTCCTCGGCGAAAGCCATGCTGGATATAAAAGAAGAGAACCCTGATTACTCGATCGTAGGCTTAACGGCGCTTCCTATCGAAACACGGGCGAATCGTAACGCGGTTACCGTCTTGGTTAACGGAAGATACGTTCGCAGCCAAGCGATCGTACAACCGCTCATGCAGGCCTACCATACGCTGTTGCCGCTGCACCGTTATCCACTATCGGTGCTGGACCTGAAGATGCATCCGACGCTGGTGGACGTGAACGTACATCCGGCTAAGTTGGAGGTGCGGTTCAGCAAGGAGAACGAGCTGAGGACATTTGTCGAGGATGCGATCAAGAAAGCGTTGAGCAGCCAAGCTTACATTCCGTCAGGAGCGGCCGTTCGCACGGCGAAGCCGAATGCTTGGGTTCAGGATCAAATCCGGTTTCAGGTTCCCGCCTCTCTTCCTGCTCAAGCAGAGTCTGCTGCTACCGTTCAATTGGACGAGGCTCAAGTTAGGGAAGCTGTAGCGGGCTATGAATCAAAAGCAGATCTGCCAGCACGCTCCAACGATTGGGGCACGTCACCAACAAGTTATTCGAACGATAGGAATGAACGTACACCTGATAAAACATTCTACTCGAGCGAAAAAAGCGCATTTTCAACCGATAGGGGATTTGCGCGTCCTGCTCCTGAAATTGCTCCCGATCGGATTCCGGAGGACATTTGGAAATCCGCTTTTGCCGCACCGGAAGTAAAGCCGCTAGTACCCGATTTTCCGGAGCTCAGTTGGATCGGCCAACTTCACGGCACGTACATAGTCGCCCAGAACGCGAACGGCTTGTATTTAATCGATCAGCATGCGGCGCACGAACGAATCCATTACGAGTATTACTACGACAAATTTGGTCGACCGGACGAGGCGAGCCAGGAGTTGCTCCTCCCCGTAACTCTAGAGTTTGCTCCGGATGAAAGCTCGGTCCTTCGAGGGCGTTTAGCGGCATTTCAGAGCGCGGGCGTATACATGGAGGACTTCGGTGGAAATACCTTTATTATACGTGCCGTCCCTCATTGGTTTCCGGGCGGAGACGAGGCGGCCGTCGTTCGGGAGATGGCGGAATGGGTCATTCAAGAACGGAGCGTGGATCTGCACGTACTGAGGGAGAAAGCGGCGATTATGTGTTCGTGCAAAGCTTCCATTAAAGCCAATCAAGCATTGACGAGAGAATCGGGAGATAAGCTGTTAGAGCGGCTAGGCGCTTGTCGTCAGCCTTATACTTGTCCGCATGGCCGGCCGATCGTCGTCAGCTTCAGCACGTACGAGCTCGAAAAAATGTTTAAGCGGGTGATGTCTTGATCGTCACGACATCGGAACGCCCTGAAGCGGATACCGTCGAACGAGCCAAACGGCTGGCGGATGAGCTGCATGCGTCCTATGTTCCACGCTCCAACAAGACGATCCGAGCCCTGTATGCGATGTGGGCCGTAGATGAAATCGTAGTCGTGAGCCCACGAGAAGTCCGGCTTTTGCAGGAGGGGCAGCATCCGTTTTATTTTCATCCGAGTATGGCGCTTGTTCGGCTGAAGAGACTAAGAACCGGCGGGAACGATACGTTATTAACGGTATCTGGCGTTGCGGAGGGAGACACGGTGCTGGATTGCACGGCGGGACTATGCTCCGATGCGCTCGTGTTCAGTTATGCGGCAGGCACGCAGGGGAAGGTCATCGCCATCGAAGCATCAAGGGTTCTTCACGCGATCGTGAGGGAAGGGCTGCAAACGTATGAGACGGGCTTGGCCGATATCGATGAAGCGATGCGCGCGATTCGGACCGTCCATGGCGAACATCGGTCAATCCTGCAACGCATGGAAGATAAGAGCGCCGATGTCGTCTATTTCGATCCGATGTTCGAGAAGCCGGTAACGACGTCCAGTTCCATTGTTCCGCTAAGGTCTCAAGCAATAAGAGAACCGCTGTCCGCGGAGGCCGTGAAAGACGCGATTCGAATCGCGCGCAAGAAGGTTGTGCTTAAAGATCATCGCGACAGCGGACAATTCGAGCGGCTTGGCTTTCGCCTTGTCCGGGTGTCAGCTTCAGCGGTCGCTTACGGGGTGATAGACATTGACTGACGAGACGGATAACCGTCCACCGCTGCTCGTATTGGTGGGGCCTACCGCTGTAGGCAAAACCGCGCTCAGCCTGCAAATCGCCAAATCGCTAAACGCGGAAATCATCAGCGGGGATTCCATGCAGGTGTATCGTCGCATGGACATAGGGACAGCGAAGCTGATGCAGGAAGACAGGGAAGGCGTTCCCCATCATCTTATCGACATTTGCGAGCCGGAGCACCCTTTTTCCGTTTCGGAGTTCCAAAGCGTTTGTACACAAAAAATTCAAGAAATCCATAATCGGGGCCGTTTACCCTTCATCGTAGGGGGTACAGGATTATATGTGGAATCCGTCTGCTACGGGTTTCAATTCCAGGACATAGGCGCCAGCGAACCGTTCCGGGCGGAAATGAGGGCGTATGCGCTTGAACAGGGGCCGCAGGCTTTGCACGACCGATTGTTCGCCATCGACCCCGTAGCAGCTGCGAAAATCCATTACAACGATGAAGGGAGAGTTATCCGTGCGCTCGAAGTGTACCACCTGACGGGTAAGCCGTTATCCTCCTTGCAGGAACAATCCCGCGGAGACGACAAAACATCTCCTTATCGGCTTTGCATCATCGGGTTGACGATGGATCGCGCGGATTTGTATCGCCGAATCGAAGAGCGCGTGGATCATATGCTTGCTAATGGCTTGGTAGAAGAGGTGAGTTCTCTGCTTAAACAAGGCGTTCCGCGGGACGCGGTTTCCATGCGAGGGCTCGGGTATAAGGAGATCGCCGCATATTTGGCAGGGGAGACAGATTATGACTCCGCGGTTGAAGTTCTCAAGCGGGATACGAGGCATTTTGCCAAAAGACAATTGTCGTGGTTTCGCCATATGAAAGCCTTGGAATGGGTCGATATCGGAGGCGAAACAAAAAACAGCGAACTTTTCGCGAAGATATGTGCTATAATAGCAGGAAAGTTTCCGCTTGATCTTGAATATATTTGTTCATAAATATTTTTTGTGGCGATGGGGGTTTACGGCCAATGAACAAGTCCATTAACATCCAGGATACATTTCTCAATCAACTTCGCAAAGACAGCATTCCGGTCACTGTTTATTTGACCAACGGGTTTCAAATCCGCGGCGTCGTTCGCGCCTTTGACAACTTCACCATCGTAATCGACAGCGAGGGCCGTCAGCAAATGGTATACAAACATGCGATAAGCACGTTCATGCCACAGCGCAATGTGTCCCTCATGCAGCAAGACAACGGAACTGACAACTGATTCGGCGTCGTGTCGTTCCCCGTGTGGGGGCGTGGATTGAAACGCGAAACTTTTCCATCGCAACAAACGTCTAACAGAATAGGCCGGAACTTGAGCAACCCTTCACCGGGTTGTTCTTTCTTTATGGGATATCCGGCTGCAACAGGGTGAAGCCGCGGGACTTGGGTAAATTATAAACTAGAGAGAGTATTAGATAGAAGGGGAGAACAAGATGAACCAACCTGAAGTTCAAGGCAATGCAGGTATGACAGGCGGGCGGGTTAAGCAGGCCAGTAAAGCTAAGGGAAATGGGAACGGCAAAGGCAAAGGTCCCCGCAAAGGGAGAAAAAAAGCCGCACTCATCTGGTTATTTTTCGTAGCGTTGTTCGCAATCGTATGCGCGGTCGTGGGATACTTGCTAGTTATTCTAAATGGGGAACGAATACTGAGCGCGAATATCAATAAATTGAATTTGGATCAAGCATCCGTTATCGTGGACCGGAACGACAATCAAGTCGCTAAGCTGTACGTAGCGGAAGGAAATCGGGAGTTCGTTCCTTTCGGCGAGATTCCGAAGCTGGTACAGGATGCTTTCATAGCCACCGAAGACAAGCGGTTCTATGAGCATAACGGTGTTGACCTGCTCGGGATCGGACGGGCGCTAGTGAAAGATGTTATCGCCAGAAGCGCCGTGGAAGGCGCAAGCACCATTACGCAGCAACTGGCGAAGAACCTGTTCTTGAACGCGGACAAAACCGTTTTCCGCAAAGGGACGGAAGCATCCATTGCCCTGGCTTTGGAGCAGAAGAAAAGCAAGCAAGAGATTCTCGAGCTGTACTTGAACCGGATTTACTTCGGCAAAGGGCAATATGGCGTGAAGACGGCGGCTAAATTTTATTTCGGAGTGTCCGATCTTCACAAATTAGAGTTGTGGCAGATCGCCACGTTGGCTGGTATTCCGAAGGCACCGGGGGTGTATAACCCAATTGCTAATCCCGAGAAATCGATGGAGCGCCGGGGCGTCGTGCTTAGCCTTATGCTCGATCAAGGACTCATTACTCAGGAAGAGAAGGATAAGGCGGCTGCAGCGGTGTATAAACCGGTAGCATCATCTGGGCAGAAAGGCAAATATTTGACGTATGTTGATTATGTCGTGGACGAAGCGAAAGAAAAAACCGGCCTAAGCGAGGAAGAGTTGCTTAGCGCAGGCTATACGATTAAAACTACGATCAATACTAAAGCCCAATCCGTAATGGAAGCTGAATTCGCCAAGGACGACAGGTTCGAGAAAAGCAAAGACGAAAGGCAAGTGCAGGGCTCCATGGTTATCATGGATCAGCATGACGGATCTCTTATCGCAATGGTCGGCGGACGCGATTACGAGAAGCAAGGATTGAACCGCGTGACGCAGCAGCGCCAGCCCGGTTCTTCCTTCAAGCCCATAATCGATTACGGTCCGGCTATCGAGACGGGGGACTTCTTCCCGTGGACGACCGTGCAGGACGTTAAACAGTGCTTCGATAACGGCAAGTACTGCCCGTCGAATTCCAATAAAAATCAATATTTGGGCGCCATTCCGATGAGGCAAGCGATTAAGGAGTCGCGAAACGTATCGGCCGTATGGTTGCTCAATCAGATCGGCATAAGCAAAGGGCTCTCCTTCGCGGAAAAGCTGGGGATCAAGCTCGGCAAAGACGACCGCAACCTGTCCGTTGCTCTTGGCGGCCTGACGAATGGAGTTACCCCGTTGCAAATGGTTAGAGCATACGGTGCGTTCGCCAATGGCGGAAAGCTTGAAGACCCGCATAGCATTTTATCGATCAAGAATAGCAATGGCGATACGGTGTATGAATATGACTCGCCAAAAGCCAAACAGGTAATGAACCCGTTTACGGCCTATTACGTAACGGACATTCTTCAAGGGGTCGTTCAGCAAGGGGGAACCGGCGTTAGAGCCAAATTCGGCAGCCGTCCGATCGCGGGGAAAACCGGAACGACGCAAGCCGGCATCCCGGGCTTCAAAACAAGCGGAAACCGCGATGTATGGTTCGTCGGCTACACTCCTGAGTGGACAGCCGCGATATGGTTCGGCTATGACAAAACCGACAGAGACCACTACTTGAAGAAAAGCAGCGGCCAGGCTGCCGCGATGTTCTCAGCGGTTATGTCAAAAGCTCTCGAAGGGGTGGATCGCAAGAACTTCCCTAAACCTGAGGGAGTTCAGGATGTGCAGAAGCTTAAGGGGGTCAGCGGATTTACCGGCGTGTACTCGCCTGAACTCGTATCGATCGAACTGAGCTGGGCGCCGGTCGAAGGCGAAGGCATCACCTACAAAGTGTACCGCAAAGGTGAAGGAGAAGCCGAATTCAAGTTGCTTGCGGAAACGGCGGACCCTGCTTACGACGATCTTGCGATATTGCCGGATCAGACGTTTAGTTATTACGTAACGGCGTTCCAAGCGAAGAATAAATTGGAAAGCGAGCCGTCGGAGCAAATCGTGGTCACGGTATCGACCGGCTTGGAGGCGACACCGTCTCCCGGAACCGAAGAAGGCGGGGAAAGTCCGCCGCCTGAACAATCATCGGAACCGCCGATAGATATTATCATTCCGGGCGAATCGCCATCGCCGGACCCGTCGACAAGCCCGGATCCGTCGACAAGCCCGTCTCCGAGCCCGTCGCCTACCGATAGTCCAACACCGAGCAATTCCCCTTCGCCTTAAGGTTTTGAGGTGAACGGGCGATAAAAGCAGCTGATCCGGAATAAAGGATCAGCTGCTTTTTTGTCGTTGTTAGGGAAGGTGCCAACTGGTTCGGGAAGGCAACTTGTGGTAAGCTTTGAATATATGGAGTTGCCTTGCAGGCAACGTGTTTTCTACTCTAACGTTGGACGGACGGAAAGGAAAGTCGGCATGAAACGTAAATTTTCGGATCGCGCCAATTGGCGGCGCATATTGAAAAAGAGCTACGCATGCATCCCGATGGATGAGCCGCATTTCAGGGGGTTCGTGACCCTATATCGCATTCATGAGCTTCGGGATCCGCTATGGAAGGAATACAATGGACGGCGGATGTGTTTAGCGGATCGCGGGTACCTTTGGATGCAGCATTTTCCAAGAGGAGAGCATTTCGTAGTGACGACGATGTTCGATGATAAAGGCCAAGTCGTTCAGTGGTACATCGATATTTGCAAAATCCAAGGGCTGACGGATCAACAGGTGCCGTGGTTCGACGATCTGTTCTTGGACATCGTCGTGCTGCCGACGGGCGAGAAACTGCTGCTAGACGAGGATGAGCTGGAAGAAGCGTTGGACGAAGGCCAGATCACCCCGCGCGATTCCGCAATGGCGCAGAAAACGGCCGGACGTCTCATGGATCTGATCAACCAAAATAAATTCCCGTACTTTGACCTGAGTTTGAATCATAGGCGCTTGTTGCTCGATAAGCTGGGTTGGGAGAAAGGAACCGTTTAATGAGCGGCATTACCAAAGGGAGGATTCCTTCCTCTCCGCCTACATATGTGCGGACTAGGCGTTCGAAGTGGCTTAGGGTATTCACTTGGCTTGCAGGCATCGGTTTGTTGGCGGTCTTGGTTTGGTGCGCGTCGCTTTATTACCTCATTACGCATTTCAATGGAGTCCCTAAGTCGGGGAATCTTAAAAATTCCGACGTCGGAATCGTGCTGGGCGCTACGCTGTGGGACAATAAACCAAGCCCGGGCTTGCGCGAGCGGCTTGACCGCGGTTTGGAACTGTACCGCGCCGGAGCGTTCAGTCACTTCATCGTGACCGGCGGCTTGGACAACAACGGCGCGACGTTAACCGAAGCGGAAGGGATGCGCAATTATTTGCTTGAACTAGGAGTTCCCGATGAGGCTGTCGTGATGGACCGGCTCTCTCGGAGCACTTACGAAAACTTGTCTTTTGCCAAGGATATCATGGATCGAAACGGTTGGAAGACCGCCGTGATCATCACGCATAATTATCATGGTTCAAGATCGGCTGATATAGCGAGAAGGCTGGGATACAGCCCCGTTCAAGTTAGCGTGACGGACTCCAAAGTACTTAAGATGTCCTATCATGAAACCCGTGAAGTATTGGCTTATACGAAATGGTTGGTTACGAAACTGTTCCTATGACTAGGGATCGGACGAACGGAATACATTGGTATTGCGGCAAATTCGTCGACACAAGCCATATGGGGTGAAGCGCGATGAACGCTAAAGCGAGCACATCGGACGTTAGGGAAGCTTCGGCAGCGCAGAAGAGGCCGTCCCGGCAAATTAATGTTGTTCTCCGCAATGCGGATTATTCCGCAGCAGGTGCCGCGAATACGACCGAACCGGTAGGGGGCGCGCGGGTATTGCCCCAAAGCGGACCTTGGATCGAATGGCAGAAGGAACTGGACCGGATGGTCGGATTAGACAATGTGAAAGAGCTCGTATACGAAATTTACGCCCTGCTCCAAATTATGCAGTATCGCAGCGAAGCCAGCTTGCAGGCGCAGGCCCATGTATATCATATGATTTTTAAAGGGAATCCCGGTACGGGGAAAACGACGGTGGCCCGGCTGCTTGCAAAGCTGTTCCAAGGGATGGGATTGCTTGCCAAGGGGCATCTGGTAGAGGTCGAGCGAGCGGATCTCGTCGGTGAATATATCGGCCATACGGCGCAGAAGACGAGGGAACTGGTCAAGAAATCGCTTGGCGGCGTATTGTTCGTAGACGAAGCTTACAGCTTGGCGCGCGGCGGGGAAAAGGATTTCGGGAAAGAAGCGATCGACACCTTAGTGAAGGCGATGGAAGATTACAAAAACCAATTCGTGCTCATATTAGCCGGGTATACGCTTGAAATCGAAACTTTCCTGCTGACCAACCCGGGGCTTCCTTCGCGTTTCCCGATCCAGATGGAATTTCCCGACTATACGGTCGATCAACTCGTTCAAATCGCCGAAGGGATGACGAAGGAACGGGATTATACGTTGCTTCCGCAAACTTTGTTTAAGCTGCGGCAGTTGCTTGCCCAGGAGAAAGCGGAATCGATTTACGATTTCAGCAACGCAAGATATGTACGTAATGTATTGGAGAGAGCTATTCGTTATCAAGCGGTTCGTTTGCTTTCCCAGCATCCGACTAGTTCTCCGGGACGGCAGGAGCTGATGGCGCTTCGTCCGGAAGACATACGCAGCCTATAAGCGGAAGTAGAGAAAGGTAGTGTCGATTGAGACAGAGCACATACGAAACAGGGGCCGGAGAACGGGAGAAAGCGTTGCTGGTCAGCCTTGTGACCGATAAAGTCAAACGATCGGGCGCAGACCCGGAGCATTCATTGGATGAACTCGCGTCGTTGGCGGATACGGCCGGCGTTGAAGTGATCGATTCGCTGATGCAAAATCTAGACGTCCCGGATAAGAAGTATTTCGTCGGTAAAGGGAAAGCGCAGGAAATTCGCGCATTAGCCGAGGAAACCGGCGCGACGACCGCGATTTTCGATCAGGAGCTCTCCGGCGCGCAAGTACGCAATCTCGAAGAAACGTTGGATATGAAAATCATCGATAGGACGCAGCTTATTTTGGATATTTTCGCCGGCCGCGCCAAAACCCGCGAAGGCATACTGCAGGTGGAATTGGCCCAGCTATCTTATTTGCTGCCGAGGTTGTCCGGTCATGGGAAAAATTTGTCGCGTCTCGGCGGCGGCATCGGGACGCGAGGTCCAGGCGAAACGAAGCTGGAGACGGATCGTCGCCACATTCGCGACCGGATCTCGGAGCTCAAGCGTCAATTGGACACGGTTACGGCTCACCGCAATCTGCATCGCGAACGCCGGCGTAAAGCCGGCGCCGTGCAGGTTGCGCTTGTCGGTTATACGAACGCCGGCAAGTCTACGCTGCTCCGGCAACTAACCGCGGCGGACGTGCTGGCGGAGGACAAGCTGTTCGCTACATTGGATCCGACGTCGCGTAATTTGATTTTGCCAAGCGGCAAGGAAATTATTTTGACGGATACGGTAGGCTTCATCCAGAACCTTCCGCATGATTTGGTTGCCGCGTTCCGAGCTACGTTAGAGGAAGCGGGCGAAGCGGATCTGTTGCTGCATGTCGTCGACACCTCGTCGCCGATGCGGGAGAGACAGCAGAAAGTCGTTGAAGAGGTGCTTCAAGAGCTTGGAGCAGGCGGCAAGCCAACGTTAATCGTATACAATAAAATCGATCTAAGCTCAGCGTCAGCCTTATCTATGCTATCCGGCGGATCGGATACGATCAGAGTGAATTCATTCGTCGAACGAGACATGGAACGTTTGCGCGAAGCTATCGAAGACAGAATACTCGGCGATGTCGCGCAGTTTCGCATTCCGGCATCCCGTGGCGATTTGGCAGCATTAGCTTATCGCGTCGGCGAAGTGACCGAGCAGGAGACTGAGGATGACTGGCTCCTTCTGACCGTCAGACTGAATGCAGCCGATATGGCCAAAAATGGGCGCTCATTGGAAGATTTCCGCGTGACGGAGTAAATTTTTATCGCAATGGGGAGAACAGCATGCAGGCAACTGAAATGACGGAGTTTGAGGAGCAATGGGAACGATGGTCGGAAGAGGCGGAGGAACAGGTTTCGCAGCAATTTCGCTTAATCGACCGAATCGTAGAACGGAATCAATGGAAGGTCATACAAGCTTTTCAGAAGCATAAGGTCAGCGATTTTCACTTCGCCGCGTCGACGGGTTACGGATATAACGACCGTGGAAGAGAAGTATTGGACTTAGTATACGCGGATGTGTTCGGCGCAGAGGCAGCCATTGTTAGGCCGCACCTGGTTTCGGGTACACATACGATATCAGCCGCTTTATTCGGATGCTTGCGCCCGGGCGACGAGCTTCTGTTCGTAACCGGCAAACCGTACGATACGTTACATAAAGTGATTGGCAAACCGGGGGATGGGCAGGGTTCGTTGGCGGATTGGGGCGTCCATACGAAAATCGTTCCGCTGCTTGCGGACGGCAATGTGGATTGGGATGGCGTAGCGGCGGCGGTGACGGAACGCACGAAGGTTTTCGCGATTCAGCGCTCGAGAGGGTACGACTGGAGACCTTCGTTCACCGTGGATCAAATTGGGGACATGGTTCCTCGCTTAAAAGCGATGAAACCTAACGGAATCGTGTTCGTGGACAATTGTTATGGCGAATTTACGGAATATCGGGAGCCGACGGAGGTTGGCGTCGATCTAATCGCGGGATCTTTGATCAAAAATCCCGGTGGAGGCCTTGCAACTAGCGGAGGTTATATCGCCGGTAAAAGTAAGCTAGTAGAGCTTGCGGCTTTCCGCATGACTGCGCCGGGCATCGGCGGGGAAGTCGGCGCCATGCTGGGAACGACGCGTTCCATCTATCAAGGCTTATTTCTAGCGCCGCTGCTTGTCGGACAGGCAGTCAAAGGGAGCGTCTTCGCGGCGTCCGTGTTCGCAAAGCTCGGCTTCGAAACACATCCGAGCTGGAACGGACCTAGAACCGATCTCATACAAGCGATCCGGTTCACCGGGGCGGAGCCCTTGATCCATTTCGTGCAATCTATCCAGAAGGCAGCCGCGGTGGATGCCCATGTCGTGCCGGAGCCATGGGACATGCCTGGTTATGAGCATCCCGTTATTATGGCGGCCGGAACGTTTATTCAAGGCGGCAGCTTGGAATTGTCGGCCGACGCTCCGGTTCGTGAACCCTACATTGCTTACATGCAGGGAGGGCTGACTTACGCTCATGTGAAGTATGCCGTTAAACAAGCGTTAATAGAGTTTCGGAAACGCGGATATCTGTGAGTTTCGCCTCCATAAACCTTACATAAAAACCTTACATTCCTTGACATGTTTTTGCTGCGAGGGTACAATGTATATGATTTCAATAACAACAAGTTAAGTTGGAAGGTTGGTATGACATGGGCGACGAGATTCGCAGGAATATGGCGTTGTTTCCGATCGGCATCGTAATGAAGCTGACCGACCTGACCGCCCGCCAAATCCGCTATTATGAACAGCATGAACTGATTCAGCCTGCTCGCACAGACGGCAACCAACGCTTGTTTTCCTTTAATGACGTTGAGCGTTTGATGGAAATCAAATCATTGATCGAGAAGGGCGTAAATATTGCCGGAATTAAGCAGGTTATGAATCCGGTAGGACAAGACGAGAACGATGGGACGATTATCAACGAAATGTCCGAAGTGAAACGTCGGGAGATGACCGATTCCCAGCTTCACAGGATGCTTAAGCAGCAGCTGATGACCGGCAAGCGGCCAGGTCAAGTATCCCTCATCCAAGGTGAGCTTTCTCGTTTCTTCAAGAACAAATAAGACAATAATGAAGCATTCTAGGAGGCTGTCATGAACTTGAACTATACTCGCGAAGATATTACCCGGATTGCTAAAGAACAGAATGTTCGTTTCATCCGATTGCAGTTTACCGATTTGCTTGGTTCGATTAAAAATGTCGAAATTCCCGTAAGCCAATTGGAAAAAGCGTTGGACAATAAAATGATGTTCGACGGCTCTTCAATCGAAGGTTATGTGCGGATCGAAGAATCGGATATGTATTTGTACCCGGATCTGAGTACTTGGGTCGTATTCCCTTGGGTTACGGAAAATAGAGTCGCCCGACTCATCTGCGACATTTACATGCCGGATGGCACGCCATTCGCTGGCGATCCTCGCGGAATCTTGAAGCGGACGTTGCAAGAAGCCGAAGAAATGGGTTTCTCCACGATGAACGTTGGACCGGAGCCGGAATTTTTCCTTTTCCAAACCGATGATAAAGGCAACCCTACGATGGAGCTTAACGATCAGGGCGGTTACTTCGATCTGGCTCCTACGGATTTAGGTGAAAACTGCCGTCGCGATATCGTTTTGATGCTGGAAGAGATGGGCTTCGAGATCGAAGCTTCTCACCACGAAGTCGCGCCAGGTCAACATGAGATCGACTTTAAATACGCGCCTGCCATTAAAGCGGCTGACCAAATTCAGACGTTTAAGCTAGTCGTTAAGACGATCGCCCGTCAGCATGGCTTACATGCTACGTTCATGCCGAAGCCATTGTTCGGAATGAACGGTTCCGGTATGCACTGTCACCAGTCGTTGTTCCGGGGCAACGAGAATGCGTTCTTCGATAACAATGACAAGATAGGACTCAGCAATGTCGCTCGGCATTACATGGCAGGCGTTCTGAAGCATGCTCGCGGAATCGCAGCTATTACGAACCCTACGGTCAATTCCTATAAGCGTCTCGTTCCCGGATACGAAGCCCCTGTTTATGTGGCTTGGTCCGCAAGCAACCGCAGTCCGATGATTCGGATCCCGGCTTCTCGCGGTCTTAGCACTCGCATAGAGGTTCGTAATCCGGACCCGGCGGCTAATCCTTATCTGGCGCTTGCAGTCATGCTGAAAGCCGGCTTGGACGGTATCGCTAACAAGTTGTCCATACCAGCGCCGGTTGATCGCAATATTTACGTTATGAGCGAGGAAGAACGTCAAGACGCGGGAATCCCAAGCTTGCCGATCAATCTCAAGGAAGCTATTTCGGAGTTGTTGCGCGATGACGTCATTTGCGACGTTCTTGGCGATCATGCTTTAAGCCACTTCTACGAGCTTAAAGAAATCGAGTGGGATATGTACCGCACCCAAGTTCACCAATGGGAACGCGATCAGTACTTGACTATGTATTAAAGCTAGTCCATACTATCGAATCACTCAAAACCGATTCTTTGTCCGCTTTTACGGCGGCACTGGGTCGGTTTTTTCTTGTTAGGTAGGTAAGTAAATTTATGTGATGTGGTGTATTCTGCAAGGAGTTACACGAAAAATTCGATCATTCCTGTTTAGTGGGGTCAACGGGAGTGAGTTGCTCGAAAAATTCGATTAATTCCTGTGCATCAGGGGTCATCGGGAGGTAGTTGTTCGAAAAATTCGATCAATTCCTGTGTTGAAGGGGTCAACGGGAGGTAGTTGCTCGAAATATTCGATTAATTCCTGTGCAGAAGGGGTTACCGTCAGGAAGCAGGTGTTCACTCCAATTTCCTTGTAGAACGAGGAGGCGGCCCGCTCAGACATTAGTCTGAGCGGGCCGCCTCTTTGAACTAAAACAACGATTTACATGAAAGAGCGGATTAAACCGATGACTTTGCCAAGGATGCTAACGTTCGGAAGCCGAATGGGTTGCATACTTGAGTTTTCCGGCTGGAGCCTGATGTGGTCGCGTTCCTTATAGAACGTCTTGACCGTTGCCTCATTCTCATCCGTCATTGCGACGACGATGTCTCCGTTAACGGCTGTAGGCTGCTGACGAACGATAACATAGTCTCCATCATGGATCCCGGCTTCAACCATGCTGTCGCCCATAACGGATAACATGAATACGGGTTGGTCACCCACCATGTTGACGGGGAGAGGGTAGTAGTCTTCGATGTTTTCCGTAGCGGTAATCGGTAAGCCAGCCGTTACCTTTCCCAGAAGCGGAACTTGGCGGATAGCGGACGAGATGCTGTAGATGGTGTCGTCATCGTCGCCGAGAATTTCAATAGCACGGGGTTTCGTCGGGTCGCGACGGATTAACCCTTTCTTCTCCAAGCGATCAAGGTGACCGTGGACGGTGGAGCTTGAGGCAAGGCCGACGGCTTCGCCGATTTCGCGGACGGAAGGGGGATATCCCTTGTCTCGCACTTCGTTTTTGATGAATTCTAAAATGGAATTTTGGCGATTGGACATTTTGGACACGCCAAGCCCTCCCCTAAGTATCAGTTCATGATGACAAATTATAACACAGAACTCGAGTTCGCACAAACATTCGTTCTACAGAACAAATGTTCCGAAAATTGTTGACTTGAAACATATGTTCGTGTTACGATAACACCAGAACAAACGTTTGGGGTGATCTTAATGGTGCATTCATGGGTAACGGCTGGCTCGACTCCTGCTTCTTCAATACATAACCGTTCGGCTTCTATTAAGTCGGGACGTGCAGCACAGCCTCGCGCTTCGGTTACGTCTAGCTGGAAGATGGCTAGAAGCTTGTTCTTCCTTTTCGCCTTTCTTGTCCTCTTCAGCGGCTTAACGCTTATGCATACATTCGCTTCGACAGGTGAAGTTTCGCCTGCTTCGAGCGGGGAATTAGTTGTCTCGATCGATAGCGGAGATACGCTGTGGCAACTTGCCAAGACGTACAAGAAGGATGCTATTGATACGCGCCAGGCTATCGATTACATTTTGAAACGTAATGGCTTATCTACTTCAGAGGTTAAGGTAGGACAGACGATCATTATCCCTGCCCGTATTCTTTCCTAACCTATTTGTGACAATGTTTCCAGACCGGAGTTTTCCGGTCTTTTTTTGCGTTCTGTGCTCCTTGACAACCTATCTACGGAAATGGCAAAGTAGAGGAGGTAAAGAAAGGAGAGTGAATGTACATGGATAAATTGCTTAGCAGAATAAATGAACTTTCCCGTAAAAATAAAACCGAAGGTTTGAATGAAAACGAGCTTGCAGAGCGTGAGATTCTCCGTCGGCAATATATTGAAATATTCAAGCAAAATTTCCGTCAGGAACTGGAACGTATCGAAATCGTGGATGAGCCAACGATCAAACATTGATTTTTGTTGAATATGAGGAGGAACGACATGTCCCGGTCTTGGGAACGAATGGTACTGAAAAATTCAAAACAAATAAACAAACGACGCAAGAAGGACGGAAAGAAATCAATTAGTCCCAATGCGCCACAGGTTGACCGGTTCAAAGGAAGAAATTATATCGTACCGATTTTGTTGTTCATGCTGATTTTGTTATACATCACTTTGGCGCAACCTTGGTCGAATAGCTTCATGCAAGATCCGACGATGTTCTGGGTCACGATCGGCTGTTATATTGTGCTTGGATTGTTCTACTACATGAGACGGCCCTATTTAGCGGTTACTCGCGATACTCTTGAGACACGCAAATTCTCAGGATACAAAACCTTACGCCCGACCGAAATTCGCAAAATCACCATGCAACCGGGTTATATCATCGTGGAATCTGTAAAAGGCGCAAACTGGGTGTTCTCGCGATTGATGAATCGTTATCCGCTGGATCTTATGAGTGAAAGATTAAAGTCGTTCTCGGATTTGCATCATATCGAATGGGAAGTAAAAGCAAAGTGAGGAGAAAGCACAATGTCGGTCAAGGCGGTTTTATTCGATCTAGATGATACATTGCTATGGGATGACCGTAGTGTGAGCGAAGCTTTCAAGGACACTTGCCGGTTGGCCGCTGAAGCTGCGGGCATCAATGAAGCGGAGCTTGAAGCTGCCGTACGACGTGAAGCTAGAGCGTTATACGAAACTTTTGAAACCTATAGCTTCACGCAGATAATTGGCATCAACCCTTTTGAAGCGCTATGGGGAAAATTCGAACGCGGAGATCATCCGATGTTTCGCAAGCTACAGCAGTTGGCACCTGAATACCGCGTTAATGCTTGGACTAGAGGGCTTGCCGCGCTTGGCGTGGATCATCCAGAGCTTGGAAAGCAGCTCGCCGAATGGTTTCCGGCTCAACGTCGCAGCTTGAAGTATGTATACGACGAAACCTTTGCGGTTTTAGACGAACTACAAGATTCTTACAAGCTCTTGCTCTTGACTAACGGTTCACCGGATCTCCAACAAGAAAAGTTAGACGGCATGCCGGATCTTATCCCTTATTTCGATTCCATCGTAATTTCCGGGAACTTCGGTGAAGGTAAGCCTTCTTCTAAACTATTCAACCACGCGATGGAGCAAATCGGTATCACCCCAGATGAAGGTATCATGGTCGGGGACAAGCTTACGACAGACATCCTCGGCGCCAACCGCGTAGGCATGACATCCGTATGGATCAACCGCCACAACGCCATCCGCAACGACGACATCATCCCATCATACGAGATCAAGAGCCTGTCGGAACTTCCCGAACTACTCAAACATATCAATAAATAACAAAAAACGCGCCCCGGTTGGGGCGCGTTTCCGTTGTCGAGTCTGTTTGAACTCAGGGATTGCATTAAATGTGATGAAGAGAGAGTAGAGGGGTAAGGAGGGTGTTCCTGGAAGAGTGTAACGTCCGCCTTTTGAGAACCTTTGCCACATCTTAACGAGTTTACCAATTCAGGCAAAGGGTCGAGAACAAGCGGCTGGAAGGAATACCCTCCGTCCCCTAAACCTCATCATCAATCGCACTTTAACGCTCTTACTTAACAAAAGCAGGATCGTCATAAGGATCAGCGACCCAACCGGCCGGCTCAATAAACAGACGAACAGCAACAATAGCCTTATTATCCATAAGCGTAAAGAAGTGAGGCTGGCCTTCCGGCACCGAGATGACGTCTCCGACCGTAAGCTCAACGTCGAAATATCCGGTCTCCTCATCGCCCTTGATGATGAAGATTCCGCGACCGGCAGTAATGGCGCGTACTTCATCCTCGGTGTGGGTATGCACTTGCTCGAACTTTTTCAGAATTTCGGGCAAATTCGGCGTAGCTTCGGAGAGGGCAACGATATCCCAAACCTTGTAACCGCGTCTTTCGGCGACTTCCCGAATCTCTTCGTCGTAAGTGGAAAGAATCGTGTTTTTGTCTTCGTCCGTAAGGGAAAACTTATTATTTAGGTGCTCTGGAAGCTTGGAAGCGTCCCAATGTTCGTACAAAACGTTTTGTTTTGTCAGAAACTCCAGCACTTGATCTTCACTTTCGATGCGTTCGTTAGTATTGCGAATACGAATTTGTGCCATCGTTAATTCCTCTTTTCCCAATGTGAATTAATGCCTTTATTATATTCCAATTCCAAACCACTGTCGACTATGCATCTTTTCGTCCTGTGATGATTCTGGTACTATAGAGTTTAATGATTTGACAGACAGGGGAAGAATCCTACTATGACTTTAACGCATACTAAACCGTCTCTGCAAGAGGCATTAAAAGCTAGAATTCTTATTCTTGACGGAGCAATGGGCACGATGATTCAGCAAGCTAATCTGACTGCAGACGATTTCGGCAGCGATGATATGGACGGCTGCAATGAAATCCTTGTTTTGACGCGGCCGGATGTCATTTCTGGCATACACGAAGCTTATTTAGAAGCCGGTTCCGATATTATCGAAACGAACACTTTCGGAGCAACCGCGATCGTGTTAGCGGAGTACGACATTCCGGAGAAAGCCAGAGAAATCAACTTGGCGGCTGCCAAACTCGCAAGAGAAGCGTGCGATAAATATTCAACGCCGGAAAAGCCCCGTTTTGTCGCTGGAGCTCTTGGCCCTACGACAAAGACGCTTTCGGTTACCGGCGGCGTCACTTTTGACCAATTGATTAAAGATTACGAGGAACAAGTCATTGCGCTAATGGAAGGCGATGTCGATTGCATCTTGATTGAAACCTGCCAAGATACGCTGAACGTGAAGGCCGCTAGTATCGGAGTCCGCCAAGCCTTCAACAAGATGGGTTATGAGCTTCCCATTATGATCAGCGGAACCATCGAACCGATGGGGACGACGCTTGCCGGCCAGAATATCGAATCGTTTTACATCTCGCTTGAGCATCTTAAACCGATATCGATGGGTCTCAATTGCGCGACAGGACCGGAATTCATGCGCGATCATATCCGGACGTTATCCGGTCTTTCGAGTTCGGCGGTAAGCTGTTATCCGAATGCCGGCCTCCCGGACGAGAACGGTCATTATCATGAATCGCCGGAATCGTTGGCCAAGAAGCTTAAGGGTTTCGCCGAGCAAGGGTGGATCAACATTGCCGGCGGCTGCTGCGGTACGACTCCCGCACATATCGCGGCAATGGCAAATGCGATGAAAGATATCGCCCCGAGGAAAATGAACGGTGAACATCCGCCAGCCGTATCCGGTATCGAAACGGTATACATCGAAGAAGATAACCGTCCGATCATGATCGGAGAGAGAACGAATATATCGGGCTCCCGGAAGTTCAAGCGCCTGATCCAGGAAGGGAAGTTCGACGAAGCTTCCGAAATCGCGCGCTCTCAAGTTAAAGGCGGCGCTCATATTATCGATATCAACCTTCAGGATACGGATATCGATGAAGCCTACGCGGTTAATCAGTTTCTGCCGATGGTCACGAAGAAGATCAAAGTTCCATTGATGCTGGATTCGACCTATGACCACATTATCGAGCTAGGACTTAAATATTCGCAAGGAAAAGCGATTATTAACTCCATTAATCTTGAAGACGGAGAATCCAAATTCGAGAAAATTTTGCCGCTTATCCACCAATACGGCGCGGCGGTCGTCTGCATTCTGATCGACGAGCGCGGGCAAGCCGTGTCGAGGCAAGCCAAGATGGAAGTGGCAACCTGTTCATACGAGCTGTTAGTCAATAAATACGGGATGAACCCCGAGGATATTATTTTCGACCCGAACATGTTTCCTGTCGGCTCCGGAGATCCGCAATATATCGGTTCTGCCGTCGAGACGATCGAAGGCATCCGGATGATCAAGGAAAAGTATCCGAAAGCGAAGACGATACTCGGGCTCAGCAACATTTCATTCGGTCTTCCCGACGCCGGTCGTGAAGTATTGAACTCGGTGTACTTGTACCATTGCACGAAGGCGGGACTCGATTATGCCATCGTGAATACCGAAAAGCTGGAGAGGTACGCATCCATCCCCGAAGAGGAACGTCATCTCGCCGAGCAATTGATCTACGATACGAATGACGACACTCTTGCTGCCTTCGTTGCCGCTTTCCGGGACAAAAAATTGCAGAAAAAAGAAAAGGTGTCAAATCAGACGCTGGAAGAGCGGCTGGCGGGATACGTGGTAGAGGGAACGAAGGAAGGTCTCGGAGCCGATTTGGACGAAGCGCTTGGCAAATACGCGCCGCTTGATATCATCAACGGTCCATTAATGGCCGGGATGGAAGAGGTAGGACGGCTATTCAATAATAACGAGCTGATCGTAGCGGAAGTGCTGCAGAGCGCCGAAGTCATGAAAGCCTCGGTAGCCCAGCTCGAGCCGCATATGGAGAAAAACGAATCGGCGGTGAAAGGTAAAATTTTGTTGGCAACAGTTAAAGGCGATGTGCACGATATCGGCAAAAATCTGGTCGAGATCATTCTATCGAACAATGGCTACAAAATCATAAACCTAGGCATTAAAGTGCCGCCGGACCAAATTATCGAAGCGGCTCGCAGGGAAAGCCCGGACGCGATCGGATTATCCGGACTGCTCGTTAAATCGGCTCAGCAAATGGTCCTCACGGCGCAGGATTTGCGCAGCGCGGGAATCGACGCTCCGATTCTTGTGGGCGGTGCGGCGCTAACCCGCAAATTCACCAAAAACCGGATCGCGCCGGAGTATGACGGTGTCGTGTTATATGCGAAGGACGCGATGGACGGCCTAGATATCGCGAATAAATTAAGCGACCCGGGCCATCGGGCCCGCATCATTGAAGAGCACTGGGCTGCGCAAGCCGCTTTGGCGGAGGAAGCCGAAAAGCCGGCGCAAGAGTTGCCGGAACTGACCCGGGCACGCCGTTCCCATATTTCGCCGGATGCGCCTTTGTTTACGCCGCCGGATTATGACCGGCACGTGCTGCGCGATTACCCGATGTCCCACGTTCTTCCTTACGTGAACCTGCAGATGCTGCTCGGTCATCATCTCGGACTAAAGGGCAACGTGGAAGAGCTGCTCGCCGCAGGAGACGAAAGGACTGTTAATCTTAAAGAAACGGTCGACGATATTATGAGGCAGTCGCAGTCTCAAGGCTGGCTGAACCCGCAGGCGATGTATCGGTTTTTCCCTGCGCAATCCGATGGCAACGATATTATCATTTATGACCCGGATGATCGCACCCGCGTTCTGAAGCGATTCTCGTTTCCTCGTCAGCAGGTGGAGCCGTTCCTATGTCTTGCCGATTTTCTGAAATCGGTCGACAGCGGCATCATGGATAGCGTTGGTTTCCTTGTCGTCACAGCGGGGCAAGGGGCGCGCGAGCAGGGTGAGAAATGGAAGGAAAGCGGAGATTATCTTCGTTCCCATGCGTTGCTGGCAACAGCGTTGGAAGTGGCCGAGGGCTTGGCCGAGCGCGTACACCAAATTATGCGGGACAGCTGGGGATTCCCGGATCCGGCCGACATGACGATGAAGAAACGGTTTGGCGCGCGTTATCAAGGTATCCGCGTATCGTTCGGCTATCCGGCTTGTCCGGATTTGGAGGACCAAGGGCCTTTGTTCGAGCTCATGAAACCCGAGGATATCGGCGTGCATCTGACGGAAGGCTTTATGATGGAGCCTGAGGCTTCCGTGTCCGCAATGGTGTTCGCCCATCCCGAGGCGCAATATTTCAACGTAGAAAAAGCATAAGAAATACTAAAAATCCCGGAATGAACCGACCGTTAAGGTTAGTTCGCTCCGGGATTTTTAGTTACTCATTGGCGCTGGCTTCGTCTTCATTGTTGCTGGTTTCGTCTTCATTGTCGCTGGCTTCGTCTTTAATCTCGTTTCTAAAGCCCGAAATCGCATCGCGTCTGTTTTCGTTTTTTTCGGAGATAGCCTCAGCTTCCTGAGGATCAAGCTCTTCGGAGTACTCTTCGAGGTAATCTTCCGATTCCTCTAAATTATCTATCGTATTTTGTACGGCTTCCTGCAGCTTTTCCACGTTATCCGAGCGGTCGTCCGGGTTTGCCATTCGAAATCTCTCCTTGGTTTATGTATTCAGGTCATTTGCCCATCGAATAGTATGGTTAAAACGGCTTGCCAATATTCGGATTTGCGGAAAAAAATAATAAAAAGCTTACGTAAAGATGATATCGCTCTAACAGTGCTCCGTTAACATGAAGGAAAACGGATACTCGAGAGGGGAATCATAACTGATGGATACGGGCTCCCATTTGCTGTTCGGGGTCACTTTGGCAGGTTTGGCTTTCTTTCATCCGGATGTCGCAGCTCAACCTCATCTTGCCGCAGCCGTATTATCCGTTACACTTGTAGGTTCACACGCACCGGATCTCGATTCAGTCGTTCGAATTAAGGGACAAGACGCCTATTTGAAACACCATCGCGGGTTAAGCCATTCCTTTCCTGCGTGGTTGGTGTGGTCAGCTTTGATTGGAGGGTTAGCGGCATGGGGATGGGGGTTTAGCGAACATCTTCTCTTGTTATGCAGCTTTGCGTTCGCCGCCGTTGCTTTGCACGTCATATTCGATTGGACAAATGCGTACGGAGTGCAATGTTTGCTCCCATTTCGCCGGGAATGGTACCATCTGGATGCCCTTTGCTTGACGGATCCTTTTCTAGGTGTCGTTCACGCTTCAGCTGCGATAGGGGCGATTATCGGATTATGGCCATACCCGCAATGGATATGCGCCGGTGCTTGGGGACTGACCATCGTTTATATCATATGGAGAGTCGTTCATCATGAGGTCGTGGTTAAAAGGGTTAGAAGAAGATATCGCCGCTGGAGGGCAATCCATGTTCTGCCGGGGCTGTGGTGGTTCAAATGGCAATATGTCGTTCAGACGGATACAGGATTTGAAATGGGGGTAATCGATGGCAGAAGGCTGTTGCCTTCCCGTCATCTGCCTTTTAGCGAGCCGCATCATTGCATTGAGGCGACCCGAAACGTATCCGCGGTTAGAACGTTGCAAGATTTCGCGAAGCGTGAATACGTAAGTTGGACGGTCGAACCGGGCGGCGGGTATTTGGTGACCTGGACGGATTTAAGATTTTGGAGAGAAAAGGACTGGCCATACCGTGCGGAAGTTCGGTTGGATGACCATTATAACGTTATCGGCGAGCAAATCGGCTGGTATAAAAAAGCTTGGGAAGCGCCTTACGTTTAATCTCATACTACGGTATCGACTCAGCCGCGTATTAAATCGTCCCGCGCATTTGCTCCCTACAAGGGGCGGCGTTGGGGCGTTTTTTCTTTGTTCGACTATCAGACAGTATAAGTTTTGGGTTCCTTATACTCATCTGATAGCTCGATACAAACGTATACCGCCGTCCCAAGGACGGCGAAGCCGTTTTACTTGGGGCAATAAAAATAGTTTCCCGGGAAAGCGCAGGAGCCGACACGAATTGTCGCATTAGGCTTGATTTTTCCGATTGAAGGGACAGTTTATGGCATAAATAAGCTGAAATAAGCGCAAATGTCGAAAAACGGATTCAACCTCCCGTTGCTGGGCGAACATATATTCTGTACAATAATAGTAATTTGATTTTAGGAGAATAGCCATGAATCCGTGGACGGAAAAGACGGAGTCGGTGGAGGAGTGGCTAGGGCTGCTGCGAAGCCGACCGGAAATTATGGAGAACGTAACGTTCTGGCATACCCAGCCCGCTCGTCCCGCGCGCACGGTCAGCATCCCGGCCAATGTGCATCCGAAGCTGGTCGAAGCGCTAAGGCATAAGGGCATCGCCGATTTATATACGCATCAAGCGGCTTCCTTTCAGGCCGTTGCCGCGGGCAAACACGTCGTTACCGTAACGCCGACCGCATCGGGCAAGACGCTTTGCTATAACTTGCCGGTTATTCATACGCTGCTCCATGACGATAGCGCCAGGGCGCTCTATTTATTTCCGACGAAAGCGCTGGCACAGGACCAGGTTGCGGAGCTGCAGGAGCTTGCGAACTTAATGGAAGCCGATATTAAGACGCATACCTATGACGGGGACACACCTCCTACGGTACGGCAGGCGATCCGCAATGCTGGGCATATCGTCGTCACGAATCCGGATATGCTGCATTCGGCGATTTTACCGCACCATACGAAATGGGTTAAGCTGTTCGAAAATATTAAATACATCATCATAGATGAGTTGCACGCTTACCGCGGCGTATTCGGAAGCCACGTGGCCAACGTGATCCGCAGGCTGAAGCGGATTTGCCGGTTTTACGGCAGCGAACCGCAGTTTCTATGCGCATCGGCTACCATACGCAATCCGCAGGAGCATGCGGAGCGTTTGATCGGTGAAGACGTCGCGCTCATCGACGACAACGGCTCTCCGGCGGGGGAGAAACATATGGTGTTCTACAACCCGCCTGTCGTGAACAAGCAGCTCGGCATTCGCCGCAGCAGCGTACTGGAATCGCAGAAGCTCGCGGCGATGCTGCTGAAGAGCGGAATCCAGACGATCGTGTTCGCCCGCAGCCGAGTCCGGGTGGAAATTCTGCTTACCTATTTGCAAGAGAACATCAAGCACGAGTTGGGCAAGAAATCGATCCGCGGCTACAGGGGCGGGTATTTGCCCAAACTGCGCAGGGAAATCGAACGAGGTTTGCGAAACGGCGAAATCCGCGGAGTCGTCAGCACGAACGCGCTTGAGCTCGGCATCGATATCGGGCAGTTGCAGGCATGCGTGTTGAACGGGTATCCGGGAACGATAGCGAGCACTTGGCAGCAATCCGGCCGGGCGGGGCGCAGACAAGGGAGCTCCGTCACCTTCCTGGTGGCGAGCAGCAATCCGCTCGATCAATATTTGATTCAGAACCCGGATTACTTCCTAGGACGCCCGCCGGAGGAAGCGCGCATTCATCCGGACAACCTGCTTATTCTGCTCGACCATCTGAAATGCGCCGCTTACGAGCTGCCTTTTGAAGAAGGAGATACGTTCGGAGGGGAAAAACTGACGGACCTGCTGGAGTTTCTGGCGGAGGAGAAGGTGCTGCACAGGGTCGGGAACCGCTGGTACTGGATGGAACAGGCATTTCCCGCACATAGCATTTCACTGCGTTCGGCGGCTCAAGAAAACTTCGTCATCATCGATCAAACGGACGGCCATCGCGTCATCGGCGAGGTTGACCGTTTCAGCGCGCCGACGCTTATTCACGAAGAGGCGATTTACCTCCATGAAGGGGTACAATACCAAGTGGAGAAGCTTGATTATCCCGAGAAGAAAGCTTATGTTCGGGAAGTGAACGTGGATTACTTCACGGACGCTAATCTGGCCGTGGAGTTGAAGGTGCTGCACGTTGACCTCGAATCGACTTCCGGTGCGCTGCAACGCCAATACGGAGAAGTGACGGTTATGGCCAAACCGACGATTTTCAAAAAAATCAGACTCCGCACCCACGAGAATATCGGCTCGGGACCTATCTATTTGCCTGAGGAAATTCTACATACGAGCGGGTATTGGTTTTCTTTTTCCGAAGAAGAATCGGGCAAGAGAAGCGCTAACGACATGCAAATGGCTTTGCTTGGGTTAGCTAACGTTCTCATCCATCTAGCGCCTCTGCACCTGATGTGCGATCCGCTCGATATCCGCGTCGTGCCGCAGGTGAAGGCGGTACATACGAAGAGGCCGACGATTTATTTTTACGACCGTTATCCAGGCGGAATTGGCCTTAGCCAACGCTTGTATGAGAAACACGAGGAATTGCTTGAGGAAGCAGGACGGCTCATTATGGGCTGCGGTTGTTTAAGCGGCTGTCCGGCTTGCGTCGGGCCAATCGAAGAGGTCGGGCTGCTGGGCAAGAATTTGGCTCTTTCCCTGTTGCAAGGGACGAGGGAAAGCTCATGAGCGGGTTAAGGGAGAGGTTGGAAAGACTTCGCGCTCAATCGCCTGAGGTTGCCGCGGAGAGCATACAAGCGGAGACGACCGTTTCGGCTAAATCGGAAGAGCACTTGTTGCATGCCGATTTCCGTCATATCGGTGTCGAGCTCAAGAGCAACGAGAATGGTCAATTTCTGCTGAGACGTATCGTTTATCCTTTTCCTTACCGGCACGGACGTTACGAATTAGCAGAGCTTCGTGAAGGAGCTTCCCATTTAAGTCCTATAGCCATGCGGCAAAACCAGAATAGCGAGCCGATAGATGCTAATAAGCTGCTGTTCCTTGATACGGAAACGACGGGGCTCGGGGTTGGAACGGGCAACGTTCCGTTCATGGTCGGCTTCGGCTATTACACCGAACGAGCTTTTGTCGTGGAGCAGACGCTCATTCGTCATCCCGGCGAAGAGAAGGCGATGCTGTCCTATTTACTCGGTCATATGAAGGACAAAAGCCATCTGGTCACTTATAATGGTCGTACGTTCGATTGGCCGGTGCTCGTTAACCGATTCATCCTTAACGGCTGGCGCAGAAGCGGACCGGAGCCGGGACATCTCGATTTTCTGCATCCATCCCGCGCGTTATGGCGCAATACGTTGCCGTCATGCCGGCTCAGCATCGTTGAGGAAGAGCGATTAGGCATCCAGCGAGAACATGATGTTCCTGGATCGATGGCTCCGGCATTGTATTTTCAATATCTAAGCGATCATAATCCGATTCATTTGCACGGAGTTTATGCCCACAACGAGAAAGACGTGCTCACTTTAGCTTCATTGGCCGTTCATTTCGGAAAGCTTTTGGGCGGGATCTCGAGAGATGCGGAAGACGAGGGACCCGAAGGCGAAGAACTGTTCCGCACCGCTTGCTGGCTCGAGAAGCACGGGAACACGGAATCCGCCGAACGATTGTTTGACCTGCTCGGCGATCGGGAAGAATTAGGCGACGGCAGCGGTTGGAGCTTGGCTTTAGCCGCAAGATATAAGCGCGCGGGTCAGCATGAACGGGCACTTCCTCTATGGAGGAAATCCGCGGAGAAAGCGGAAAATTCCGCGCTGCCTAAGCTGGACGCCCATGTCGAGCTAGCTATTTATTACGAGCATCGCGATAAACAATTGTTAACGGCATTAACCTATGCGGAGAAGGCGTTGGAACTTGCACATATGCGCGCACGATTAAGTCGTGATTCCGCTAGCCGCAACGAAGAGAAGGAAGCTTTGCTGCGCAGGGTGACGAGGTTGCGCGATAAAGTTTCGCGGGAAAGGATGTAGGCACGAATTGAAGTTGATACGAAACAATCTTACTCAACATCCGGCTCCCGAGGCGTTGTTGTTCGACCTTGACGGTACGTTATATCGCGGCAACGAACGGATTCCGGGTGCGGATCAGTTAATAACCGAACTTCAGGACAAGGGAATACCCTGTTGGTTTGTTACGAATAATTCGACCAGAACCGCATTGGAAGTTTCACGACATCTAATGGCCATGGGGATTCAGGCCGCCGAACAATCGATTGTCACATCCGCTTTGGCGGCAGCCTATTATGTACGGGAACAGCATCCCGGCGCGGCAGCTTACGTTATCGGAGAGCATGGGCTGCACGAAGCTCTTCGGGGTGCCGGAATTCGTTTGATCGACGAAAAGGAGAGCAATGATCGGTTTGCCGATCTTGTCGTGCAAGGGCTTGATCGCAAGCTGACTTATGAACGGTTAACGCTTGCGGTCAAGCATCTTTTGAACGGCGCCGTTTACGTTCAGACGAATCCTGATCGGCTCCTCCCGGTGGACGGGGGATTTCTTCCGGGTGCGGGAAGCATCGGGGCTGCTTTGCAAGCGGCATCCGGGACGGAGCCGATTGTCATCGGCAAACCTTCCAAAATATTGATGGATTATTCACTGAAGTTAGCCGGTACTGCTGTGGCCCATTCCTGGGTAATCGGCGACAATCCCTATACGGATTTAGCTGCGGCGCGCAATGCGGGCTGTCCGTCTATTCTTGTATTAACGGGACTGTGTACGAGGGACAATTGGCAAGATCATTGCACGGCGGCGGGAGTAACCCCCGATGCCGTATGTGAAGGTCCTGAACAGTTGCTGGCCTTACTTAAAAGTTAAAAGAGCTTTCAGCAAGAGCAGCGATGCAAACCTGAGGAGAAGGGATGATCAATAAATGCCGGAATTACCGGAAATGGAGCATTACCGCACACAATTATCACCGCTGCTATGCGGTCAAAGAATTACGGGGGTAATCGTCAACCGCCCTGCTACGATTAACGAACCCGTGGACGTATTCACATCCGCGTTAATCGGCCGAAACATCCTGTTCGTCGAACGACGCGGCAAACATTTATTATTCCATCTGGATGACGGGCACCGGCTCCATCTGCATCTGATGCTCGGCGGCTGGCTTGCTTACGGCGAACAAGGGCCGAAGAAGGATAGCCATTTCCAAGTGATCCTGACTTTCGGCGACGGTAACTCGCTTTACTTCGGCGGATTGCGCCTCGGGTATTTGCACCGGATAACGGCGAAAGCCGCCATTGAGCAGATGAAGGAGCTCGGGCCGGATCCATTCGATTCGAGGCTAACGGTAGAGGCGTTCCAGAAACGGATTTCCGGGAAAAAAGGCAGACTGAAGACGACGCTCACGGATCAACGTTTTCTGGCGGGAATCGGCAATTGCTACAGCGATGAAATTTGTTTCGATGCGAAGATTCACCCCGCGCTAGCGGTAAGCGATCTTGATCCGACGGCGGCTGAACGCCTTTATCATTCGATCCGCAAGGTGCTTCTGGAGGCGAAGGATGCGGGAGGTTACATGGAGCATCCGCTAACTCCGGACGATACGTTGACCGGCGGTTACAACGATCAATGCCGGGTATACGATCGCAAAGACGAGCCATGCTTCGTATGCGGTACTCCAATTAAGTTCGAGACGCTGACAGGTCGTAAAATGTTCTACTGCCCGGATTGTCAAAAGGGTTCATAAATGAGAGAGGTCGGCAGTCATGTCAGCACGAGAAACGGATATCGCAAGGCGGCGGAATACGCGGTTGCAATCGGGGGCAGTGCCTTTCAATATTTTCCGAAAAATCCCCGAACGCTGGAGACCAAAACGTTCAATAGAGACGATGCATTGAAGTGCGCCTCATGGTGCAAAGACATTGGCGTCAAGTCCATCGCTCACGGACCTTATCCGGTAAATCCTGCGGCGGTCGGCGAGACGGCGCAACGAATGGCGTTATGCACGCTTAACGATTTGGAAATCGCCGAAGCTTGCGGATCCATTGGCGTCGTTGTGCATTTCGGCAAGTTCAAAGGACAAGATCCGTTACAGGGCTATCGAAATGTAATACAATGGATCAATAGCGTTACTTCTCTCTGGAATGGTAAAGCGCAAATCCTGCTCGAGAATCAAGCGGGCGATCACGGTCCGATGGGGACGACGCCAGAGGAATTAATACAAATCCGGTCGCTAGTCCAAGAGCCGGATAAGGTCGGATTTTGCTTAGACACTTGTCACCTGTACGCTAGCGGAGAGTGGCGGCAAGGGGAGTGGCTAACGTTCGCGGAGCGGGCCAGGCGCCTAGGCTTCTGGGCAAACGTTCGCGCCGTCCATTTGAACGATTCCCGTTATCCGTCAGGCGCTCGCAAAGACCGGCACGCTCGGATAACCGAAGGATGGATTGGTAAAGAGGGTTTTCATGAACTTTTATCGACTCCGGAGCTTCAAGGAATTCCGCTAATATTGGAAACGCCGGTCGGAGAAGACGGGACGCATCGGGATCAGCTTATGCTTGTGCATCAATTGTCGGGGGAGGCGCTTGAATGATAAACGTATACTTGGACGATGTGCGGCCTTGTCCGCGGGGGTTCGTCGCTGCAAGATCGGCGGAGGAATGTTTGTTGTTGCTTGAGGCGAGCGAAGTAAACTTCCTCTCGCTTGATTTCGAGCTTGGCTTAGGCGAACCGAACGGTCTTTCGGTTGTGCACGGAATCATTGCCAAAGGAAAATACCCGCGAGAAATATTCGTACACTCTTCCAGTCTAATGGGGAGAGCGCAGATGGTGCATTCGTTGCGAGCGGCTAACCCGCAAGGCGTGGTCATTCATGACGGCCCGATGCCGCCGCATATTCTTGAAGCCGCTGCAATCGGAGATAGCCGCAATGCGTGAATTGGAGCCTGCGCAATGGAAACGAGAATGGACGTTTACGCCTGCGCCTTTCGCGATCTTCGTCCATACGCCATTATGCGGGACTTGCCTCGCTGCGCGGAAAATGCTGAGAGTAGCAACGGAGCTTGTGCCTGATCTTCCGATCCTATCGGCGAACGTGAACATTATGCCGGATATGGCGCAGCAATTTCAAATCGAAAGCGTGCCTTGCTTGCTCATTAAACGCAAGGACGGAACCTGGAACAAACATTACCGTTTCCCCTCCGTTACGGAGTTGGTGGAACGTTTAAGAATCGAGAGGGAAACGAAATGATCCATTTACAAGGCTTGACTTTTCGCAGGGGAGAACGGGATATCCTTCGCGGCGTCGATTTGAAGGTACAACCGGGAGAGCACTGGACATTGCTTGGCCGTAACGGCTGCGGCAAATCCACCATTCTAGAGATGGTAACAGGTTACTTATTTCCGACATCCGGTACGATCGACGTGCTTGGAAACCGGTTCGGGCAAGTGGACGTAAGGGAAGTACGCAGGAAAATCGGATACATCAGTCCATCGTTAATCGAGAAAATGACGCTTCGGGATCCGGTATGGGAAATCGTAGCAAGCGGCGCCTTCGCTTTTTTGCGGTTTTACGAAGAAATCGAAGAAGAGGTTCGCGAACGGGCTTACATAGAATTGGAACGGGTAGGCTTACGAGCTTTGGCGGAGCAGCCGTTCGGCACTCTATCGCAGGGAGAGCGCAAGAAAGCGCTGCTCGCGCGCACGATGATGGCGTCGCCGGAGCTTCTCATCTTGGACGAGCCTTGCGCAGGGCTCGATTTATTCGAACGGGAGAAGTTTCTTCAAGTTCTATCGGAGTTGTCTGCGCAAAAACTGTCCATGCTGTACGTAACGCATCATATCGAAGAGATCGTTCCTTTATTCACTCATGTGGCGCTTATGTCTCAAGGGAAGCTGGTCGCATCCGGACTGAAGCGAGACGTATTGACGCCAGAGAGGCTCGAAGAGGCTTACGATCTCCCTTTGGACATTCAATGGCGCGATGACCGGCCGTGGATTCAGGTTGGGAAGGTGGACTAACGATGATTACGTTTGTCGGAACGGCGAATCCCGGATTCGCGCCTTATGCGATGGAAGAACTGCGGAGGCGCATTAAAGGCACTAAGGTATCTGGACTTGCGCCTGGAGAAACCTTTGCGTTTACGACCGGAGATAACGACGCTGAACAGATTCTAACGGAGCTGCGCCGCAAGGAACCGATTTTTCTCCGGCATATTTTTCCAATTGAAGCAGAGAAAGACGTTATGAACAGTCCGGTGAAAACCGCGGAAGTATTGAAGGAATACGCTTTAACTTTGGGGGATCGCGTTAAAGGCCGCAAAGTGGCCATTCAAGTTCGCAAGGAGCAGAATAGTCCTTTTCCGTATACGTCTGCAGAGGGCAGGGACGTCATCGTACCGGTTATTCAAGAGCTCGGCGGGGAAACGGTAGCCCGGGAAGCAGATTGGATTATTTCCATCTACGCGACGAAAAAAACGCTATATATGGGCTGCTCCCTGCCCCGCGACAACTTATCCGACTGGCCGGGCGGAGCCGTTCGTTTCCGCAAGGACGAAGGGCTGATTTCACGGGCGGCCTTTAAGCTGTTGGAAGCGGAGAGGGCGTTTAATTTGCCGCTCGATCGGTTCTCGAATGCTCTGGATTTAGGCGCCGCCCCCGGTGGATGGACGTCCGTTCTCCTGGAAAGAGGCTTAAAGGTGACCGCGGTCGATCCAGCCGAAATGGACCCTTCGTTGGAAACTCATCCAAGATTACGCCATTTGCGGAAAAATGCCGCGGATGTCTCCTTTTCCCCCGGTTCGTTCGATCTATTGGTATGCGATATGAGCTGGGACCCTCATCATACGTGTCGGATCGTATCGGAGTTGGCTCCGGTCCTATCCGCCGGAGGTTCGGGCATCATTACGTTAAAGCTTATGTACCGTAAACCTTTCCAAAGCATTCAGGATCTTATGGAGGATTACGGGCATGAATTCGATATTCGCAAGGTGAAACAGTTGTTTCATAACCGAGAAGAAGTTACAATGTGGGTGAAACGCAAATAAGAGCGTTCGTAACGGGAAAGCATCCCGCATCCGGTCGGACCCTTGACCTTCAAGGATCCGACCTTAGATGCGGTTTTTGTTTGTGTATGCGATCTGTTTGACAGGATTAAAGAGACTGTAAGCGGTACAAGCTACCAGAGGAGGTGTAGGCAGTGGAACTTTGGGTGTTGGGCACGAGCGCCGGCAGGCCGATACTGGGCAGGAACGTCACCTCGGTCGCGCTTCAAATGCCGCAAAACCGGGGAACGTTCTGGATGATCGATTGCGGCGAGGGTACCCAGCACCAATTGCTGCGTACGCCTTTTAGATTAAGTCGGCTGGAGAAGCTGTTCATCACCCATTTGCACGGGGATCATGTATTTGGACTTGCAGGATTGTTAAGCAGCCGTTCATCGCTTGGCGGAACCGAACCGATCGCGTTATATGGTCCGCCGGGATTACGTGAACTTATCGAGACCACATTGCGGATTACTGAAACGCATTTGGGTTTTGCGCTCCGAATTTATGAGGTTGGAGAAGGGGTCGTATTCGAGGATGACGCCTTCTCGGTGGAAGCCGCCAAGCTCGACCATCGAATCATTAGTTTCGGATATCGGATAACCGAACGGCCTCGCACCGGTGCGCTAAATGTAAAGCTGCTCGGCGAGATAGGTGTTCCATCCGGGCCCTTATACGGCAAATTGAAAGCAGGAGAGGACATTACGCTGGAAGATGGACGAATCATCCGTTCTTTAGATGTAGTCAGCAGTCCCATACCGGGTCGTGTCATTGTCGTATTGGGGGATACGAAGCCTTGCAATAGCGCCGTTGAGCTTGCAAAGGGCGCGGACTTGCTGCTTCATGAGGCGACGTTCAGCCATCATTTGGCGGATAAGGCCGGCGAGTACGGTCATTCCACAGCTGTGCAAGCTGCGGAAACCGCATCTGCCGCGGGGGTTAAACGGCTGCTAATCACCCACTTCAGCACCCGTTACAAGGATGAGGACTTAGAAGCCCTTGAAGAGGAAGCCAAAACTGTGTTCTTAGCTTCGGATATTGCTTTGGAGTTGAAACCTTATAAGATTTCTCGGTAAGTCGTTAAACATTAAATAAAACGGGAAAGCATCTCGCATCCGGGCAAAGCCATATGGCTTCGCTTCGTGGTGCGGTTTTTTTGTACCACTAATAGATACGCGGAAGGGCAGGAGAATCCATTGAATAACGAGCGGCTTGCAGGGTTGGAACTGAGAGCAGGGGAGCTTTACGGAGATCGTTATCGAATCGTTATGCCTATCGGCAAAGGCGGTATGGGACGTGTCTATTTAGCGGAAGACACAAGGCTTGGAGGTAAAACGAGGGCGCTTAAACTGATGTGTCCGCTGCCTGATGAAGCGCGATCCTTCCTGCTGGAGGCGCAGCTGTTGAGCGAGTTGGATCACCCCCATCTGCCTGATATCGTAGATTATTTTCCACCTAATGAAACGGGTGTCGCCGGTATAGTCATGGATTACATCGCGGGAGATACGCTAACCGAAAGGTTTGATCGTTATGGCCGAAATCTCCCTTTTAATTTGGTGTTAAAAATATTGATTCAATTGTGCGAAGTGTTGATCTACTTGCATGCGCAGAGTCCTGCAATCGTTTTTCGGGATCTGAAACCCTCTAACGTGTTATTGGATCGACACAATAATGCAATTCTAGTCGATTTCGGAATTGCCAGGAGGTACAGGGAGGAGAGTCAGAAAGATACGCTGCAGCTTGGGACGCCAGGTTTCGCGGCTCCGGAACAACTAAGAGGGGAGCAGTCTGATACCAGGACGGATATATACGGCTTAGGAGCGCTGGCCTATCATCTGCTGTCGGGCGGTCAATTCGCGATCAGGCACCGCGGTGTCTATAGGAAAGCTCTTCAAGACGATGTTCCTACCGAGTTCGCATTGCTATTGGAACGTATTCTGGCAATCGACCCGCAAAACCGGCCGCAATCGGCGAACGAACTTTACTCTGAATTAAAGATCATGCAGCACGGAAACGAACGATCGAATGATTCAAATCATGTTCATCAAATCGCAAATAGAGAAGGGGTTATCGTAATCGCCATCGCTTCCGCTTATCCGGGCGCAGGCGCCACATTCGCTTCCCTAGCCTTATCCTCGTCTTTGTCGCGTTCGGGCATCTCGCATGCCCTGGTCGAATGTCCGGGCGGCGAGCCTGAACTATACGCTTTGCTTCATGGAGACCGAAAGATGCCGAGAGGCGCTGTATATGCAGAGTCGGACGGGCTGCAAGCCTCGGTGCCGGCTTGGCGCGATGGCAAGGCGGCCTATTATCCCTTAAATCCGAAAGCGTATGCTCGCAATGGGCCTGATGCCGCATTTGCTCAATGGTTGCGAAGACTAGGAGTGCCTGTCGTGCTCTTGGACGTGTCAAGCGGCTGGGAGAAATCCGAGCTTACGGATTGGATTATTAGATCCGTTGATAGAATCGGAATCGTCGCGGATTGTTATCCGGTAAAATGGTCCTCGCGCAGACAGGTTGCTTGCGAGGAATTGCTGCAGTCGGCAAGGCAACGAAACATTCGGTCCGGTTGGATTGCCAATCGGGATCAATCGTTTCCAGAACGAAAGCAATGGCTCTCCTTATTTCCGACCAATCCGGATGCTTACCTTCCGGATTTCTCAGGAAAACTAATGCTTAACTCCTTATGGCGCGGCGAAGGACTGCCCTCGGATCCATGTACGCTTAGGGCTTTGGATGAAGCATTTCATAGTCTAATTAGGAAAATAATCTCATCCTTCGACTGATTTTCCACGGCTGAGAAAGTCGTGTTACAATGGGTAAGGGAGAACTGGGTTTGACAGGGGAGAATTGGGTATGGAAAGCAGCCGATTAAGATGGCTGGAAGTGGGTATTACAGCGTTAAAGCTCGGTTTAACCTCCTTCGGAGGTCCGGTTGCTCACATCGGATATTTCCGCGAGCAGTACGTCGAGCGCAAGAAATGGTTATCGGACGAAGCCTTCGGAGATTTGACGGCGTTATGTCAATTTCTGCCGGGACCTGCAAGCAGTCAGCTTGGTATCGCGATCGGCATAGGGCGTGCCGGATTCCTTGGCGGAATCATGGCGTGGCTAGGCTTTACGCTTCCTTCCGCATTATTGCTCATGGCATTCGCTTTCGGTATGCAGGGAAGCGGCTTCGCGGACGCTGGATGGCTGCAAGGGTTAAAGCTGGCTGCCGTTGCCGTTGTTGCGCAAGCGGTATGGAGCATGGCCAAATCGCTCACCCCCGATCGACCGCGAATCCTATTAGCCGCATTCACCGCAAGCTTTGCAATTCTTGTTCCAGGTACCGTCGGGCAAATTGTTCCTATCGCGCTATGCGGAATTGCCGGAGCATTTATTTTGAAGCCGCAGGCGGTTATTTCACAGAATGAACGGCAATTGACTGGGAAAGGCATAACGGCGGGTCTGTTTCTCTTGTTGTTCATAACATTGCTAATTCTTTTACCTATAATGGCTACATTAAATCATAATCCTTTACTGGAGCTAGCCGATATCGGTTATCGTGCGGGCGCTCTCGTGTTTGGCGGAGGGCACGTCGTTCTGCCTATGCTTCATGACAATATCCTTTCCACTGGACTTGTGAACGAACAACAGTTCATGGCGGGATATGGAGCCGCGCAGGCGGTTCCCGGCCCATTGTTTACATTCGCTGCGTACCTTGGCGCTGTGTCCGCTTCCGGGATAGAAGGCGTGATAAGGGCAGCAGTGATTGTTATCTTTATTTTTCTACCTTCTTTCTTGCTAGTGGCAGGAGTCATGCCGTTTTGGTCCCGATTGCGGACTCAAAGGCGGACAAGGGCTGTGTTGAATGGCGTGAATGCATCGGTTGTCGGCATTTTGTTCGCGGCGTTGTATAACCCCGTATGGACAAGCACGGTACATGACAAAGTGGATTTAATCTTTGTAGGAATCGGATTTTTATTACTCGTTATATGGAAATGCCCGCCTTGGCTTCTAGTCACCTTGGCTGCTGTTTTTGGTTGGATCTTATCATTGTGAGGTGACCGTAATGAACAATGAAAATATATTGATCATCGAAGACGAGGACGCCATTGCAAGGATATTGCAATTGGAGCTCGAACATGAAGGATACGGGGTCGGCAGAGCCGCCGATGGCCGCAAAGGACTGGAGATGGCCGTATCCGGGGAATGGGATCTCATCCTGCTCGACGTCATGCTGCCGGAGCTTAACGGGATTGAAGTGTTGCGCCGCCTAAGGCAGAACGACGGGGCTGTTCCCGTTATCCTGCTCACGGCTAGGGACACCGTTCCGGACAAAGTCAGCGGATTCGAGCACGGGGCAAACGACTATATCACGAAACCGTTCGCGATGGAAGAATTGCTTGCCAGGGTGCGGAATTTACTCCGCATATTCAAGGCGTCCCGTGAAGGGGAGACCGAAGACGTCATTCGTATCGGGGATTTATCGATCGAGCTATTGACGCGCAAAGTGTATCGGAAAGACCATTCCATCGATCTGACTCCGCGCGAATTCGAGCTGCTGCTCTATTTGGCCAAGCATAAGAACGGAGAAAAAACTCGCGACGAGATCTTGTCGGATGTTTGGGGATACGAATACATCGGGGATACGAACGTTGTAGACGTGTACATCCGGTACTTGCGGCAGAAGATGGACAAAGGCTACCGCCATAAGCTTCTTCACACCGTACGCGGGGTCGGTTACATGTTGAAGGAGCCGGATGCATGACCCTGCGATCTAGATTCACATTATTTACCGTATTTTGGCTTATTTTTATACTGATTCTATACAATATCTTTGTTTACTTCTTCGTTATTCGCGTCACGACGCGCGGAGAGCTGCAATTGCTTGCGAACAAAGCAGATCTCGTCATCGAGAGTTTGCGTAAGCAAGGCATGCGGGGATACGAGGATCCTAAGCTTCTCGCCGATTTGTATAATTACAACGAGATGATGAGAATCGTGACCGGGGACGTCCGGGTCGTCAACAAAGTCGGAACGGACGAGGAACTGCTGTCGATCCCGCCTCAGATGCAAGCTTTCGTCCAATCTGAAACGAGGCAAATTAACGGACAAAGGGTTCTTTATTTGTCCGTGCCTTTTTTTGACCAGGGACATCTGATCGGAACGGTAGAGGCGGCCCGCCGCTTAACGGTGCTCGACAGCTATTTGCAAATATTGGTCGGGGCATTAAGCGTGACCAGTATCGGCGCCATCGTATTCGCGATCTTCGGTACTTACTGGTTCACTTCGCGGTTGACCGGGCCGATCGGGCAGATGGTGCAGACGATGAGGGAAATCGACCGAAGCGGCAAACTCTACCGGGTTAGGTTGAACGGCCGCGAGGAATCCGTGGAACTTCAGCAGATGGTCAGAGCTTTTAATCAGATGATCGATCGCTTAGATCGGACGATTGAGCACCAGAAGCATTTCGTAGCGGACGCCTCGCATGAATTAAAAACTCCGCTAACGGTTATTTCCAGTTACGCGGATATGCTGAAACGATGGGGCAGGGATAACGTTGAGGTGCGGGATGAGGCTATTGAAGCGATCTCCAGGGAAACGGAGCGTCTGCAAAACCTCATCCGTTCGATGCTGACGCTTGCCGAGGCCGAGCAGGATGACTGGCTTAACGTTACACGCTTTGACGTTGCAAGCGTCGTGCGGGAGCTATCGGAAGTGTTGGGAAAAACCTTCCAGCGCGAAATACGCGTGCACACGGACGGTCATTCGGTTCAAATGAAAGGCGACAAGGATAAAATCCGGCAGTTGCTGCTTATCTTGATCGATAATGCGATAAAGTACAGCAAGGAGCCTATCGACGTGCGCATACGTCCGCATAAGAACGGAATCAAGCTTGAAGTGACGGATTACGGCATTGGCGTACCCGAAAGCGAAATTCCTTATATGTTTGAACGGTTTTATCGAGTGGATGAAGCTCGCAATCGTTCGACGGGAGGAAGCGGCCTTGGCCTTTCCATAGCCAAGAAAATCGTCGACATCCATGAAGGCAACGTGGAAGTGTATAGCAAACCAGGTAACGGAACGACGATTTCCATTCAATTGCCTCGCAAAATATAATCGCCAACAACAAGAAAAACCGGCATTTCGGAATTTCCCGAAATTTGCCGGTTTTCTCTATGCAACCTTGTCCGATTGGCGGACGTTTATAACTGTAAGGAGAGCGGAACTAAAGGACGCGACGGGCGGTCACGTAATGAGACTTCCAATAGCCGGAGCTAATCGTAGAGTATGTAACACCAGGAGAACCGTATGTATGCAACATCTTATTGTTGCCGACATAAACGCCGACATGACCGATTTTGCTGCCAGTACGCTTAACCTTGAAGAAAACAAGATCGCCCTTTTTCAAACTTCCTTTGGCGACCTTAACGCCTTTCGTTGCTTGCGTGCTCGATACACGCGGCAACTTCACGCCGTATTTACCATAAATATATTGCGTGAAGCTGGAGCAATCGAATGCGGAGGTTGAACCGGATGGTGCGCCGAACCGGTATTTCACGCCTAAGTATTTCTTACCTAACGTTATGATTTTGTCCGCTTTGCTAGTTGCCGCAGAAGCCTTTGGGGCATACCCCAAAGTAAAACCGGTGAAACCGATGACAGCGCAAAGGCTGACGCTGACTACTTTTCGGACGAGTGTGTTTTTGAAACTCATGCTGTTGTTCCCTCCATCGTACATGTATTCAGTTGTCACGCTCATCAGTATAGCAGACTCTCTTTTTCAAATTATTACCAAGGAGAGAGAAAAAGTTGGCGTTGGAACGGTTTAGAGCGCTTTCTTAGAAAATAATGATAATTCTCTCAGAACACGTACGAGAGAAACAAGCTTGCCCCAAAACAAATTCCTCCTATAATAGAGAAAGAGGCCATGAGGGGGATTTCGATGAAAATGCGGGTATCCGTTGCCGAGTTTCAGCCTAATCAGCAACTTACATATGAGGTTTCGAACGCGGCGGAAACGGTGCGTATTTTGTTTTGTCGCCTGTACTCGAACGATCTGAAGAGAAGCGGGGTCACTTGGGAGGCGGATACGTGTTTAAGCAACTAAGGGTAACGGACGGGGCGAGAATGCTCCCTGTTACGATTAGAAATTACGCGAGGAGGGACTTTACGGATTTAATTTCTTTGCAAGCCTTGTGCTTTCCTCCGCCATTTCCTTCCGAGCTTTGGTGGAACGAACGACAATTGGCCGAACATGTAACAAGATTCCCCGAGGGAGCGCTCTGCGCGGAAATCGACGGTACGATCGTCGGCTCTATGACGGCTCTGCGCAGAACGTTACATCGTACGGAAAAGCATGACTGGGCGACAGTAACCGACGACGGATACATCCGTAATCATGAGCCCGAAGGGGATACGATTTATGTTGTCGATATTTGCGTTGCGCCCGCTTTCCGTAAATTCGGGTTAGGCAAGTGGTTATTGCAGTCGATGTACGAGACTGTCGTTCATCTGGATTGCCTAAGGCTGCTCGGAGGCGGGCGTATGCCTGGATATGTGCATTCAATAGGCCGGTTAACGCCGGAGCAATATGTAGAACAGGTTGCAATAGGAGAGATCATCGATCCTGTAATTACATTTTTGCTGCGCTGCGGCAGGTTGCCGGTCGGTATCGTGCCGAATTATATCGATGATGAACAATCTGCAAACTATGCGGTATTGATGGAATGGCGCAACCCATTCAAGAAGGAGAGAGAGAAATGGAATATATTCGGGTAACATCAATCGAGGATCCTTATTTTGCGGCGATGCATCAATTAATGAGCTTAATCTTTCCTCCCGAGGAAGTGCTTGCGTTCGAATTATGGAAGGAGCCGATAGAGGATCCGGATATTCATGTCTATGTAGCCGTAAAAAACGGGGAAGTCGTCGGGGCGACGGAATATCGCTATTATCCGCAGTTGCGCGTCGCAATGACTGATTTTACGATCATTGGAATGATGGGGGAGGGCATAGGACGGTTCTTGTACGTAAGACGATCCCAAGATTTGCGGCGGATGCAGCAACAAAGCGGAACGGATTCCATCGGCATGTTCGCGGAAGTCTATAGGCCGCACGCGGTTTCCTCGTTCAAATTCGGCAGCGTGCTCCCTATGCATCCCGTCGTAAGAAGAGAAGTGCTGTCGCATTTAGGTTATCGCAAGCTGGATATCACTTACGTTCATCCCTCTTGGGATCACGAAGGCAAAGCCGTAACGGAGCTAGATTTGGGTTTTCTCCCGGCTGATGAAGATTTACATCAGATTCCTGGAGCATTAATCGTACAGTTTCTAACTCAATATTACTCCGCGCTGCCGAATAAGCCGAAAGAATGGCTGGAGATGATTGCGGAGCTTGAAACCCGTGCTGAAATCAATTTGTTGCCTTTATAAATGAGTGGGTAATAATTAACTATGCCGTGATCTATCCTTCATAAGATGGTAAGCAGTACCCGGTGCTTATTTCTGTCCAGGTACTGTTTACCGATCAATTTGGAAATATACAGGTAATAAAGGAGATCAAAGATGCGTATTACGTTTCTCGGTAATGGGGACTCGATGGGAACGCCAAGAGTATATTGCGATTGTGCGGTTTGCGAAGAAGCCCGCACGACGGGGGCTAACCGAAGGCTTCGGTCGGCCCTCTTGATGGAACTGGAAGAGCAGCCGCCGCTATTGCTGGATTGTGGACCGGACTGGCGATCCCAAATGGAGGACATGGGAATCCGGCGGTTAAGTCAAGCCTTGCTCACGCATGCCCATTTCGATCATATCGGTGGATTGGCGGACTGGGCCGACGCCTGTCGGTGGACGAATGAAACCGCTAGAATTTTCGCTCCTCATGAAGTGCTGCATGAAATTCGAACCCGATTTCCTTGGATCGAAACGCAATTGAAGATGGTAGATAACGACGGCGGCATGACCTACGGGGAGTGGCGTATTACCCCTTGGAAAGTGAATCACGGGAAAAACGGATTCTCTTACGCGTACCATTTCGAGAACACAACGAACGGCAAGAAGTGGGCTTATTGTTCGGATGCGATCAACATGACCGATCAGCAGAAAGCTCCGTTAAGGGGACTTTCGCTGCTCGTATTAGGCACAAGCTACGTGGAGGAACAATTCCCGATGGACACTCGTTCTGTTTACGATATCCGGGAGGGATTACAGATTTCGGAGGAAGTAAAGCCGGATTCGGTCATCTTCACTCATCTCTCGCACGATGTAGATGTTCATAAGGATTACCGGTTCCCGGCACATATTCGGCTCGCTTCTACCGGGTTGACGATCACGCTTTAATCGCGGCTGCGAATAACAAGAAGCAGTCCGGAGGATATTGTAATCGTTCCTTGCGGTTCTTCGATGATATTGCTAATTCCAAGAGACCAGCCGAGTTTCAGGGTGGCATCGTTCAGCGGGTAACGGAAGCCATGCAGCGTAACTCCCGTCACTTCTAGAGATAACGGCAACAGGGAAGTATAAGGAAATCTAGCGCTCGCGTTCAGTTGAATCGAGTCGGTGCATAGGCTGATTTCGTTATTTTCATCGATTAAAGTTAGCGAACAATGCTGTTCATAAGCTTGTCTAAGCAAATGGACGTTGCCTAGGCCATGATCGAAACGAGTGCCCAGCGCGCCTAATAGGAGGATTTCCTTGAAACCTCTCTTCACGGCTTCTCTGAAAGCAAGCTCGGTGTCCGTCCAATCTTTATTTACGGCGTCACATGAAAGCAATTCGCCTGAACGGCTTGAGATGAGCTCCATTTGTTCGGGAAGGACGGAATCGAAGTCTCCGAGCGCCAGGTGAGGCGTATGCCCATGATGAATAAGAAAATAAGCCCCGCGGTCGGCGCCAATAATATAGTCATGCGAAGACATGTAGTCAAATGCCCATTGTCCTAGATTTCCGCCCGTAAAGATAAGCGCTCGCGTATGGGAATGATCGGTCATGGATGAAACCTCCTGAGGTGTAGGACGAACCCAATGTCATTCCAGTATACCGGGAAAATGACCGTTGCGGAACTGCCAGGCTAGCCGCTACAATGAGTAAGAAATCATGCGAATTGACATATCAAGCGGCTGTACAAGGTTTTAACGGAGCGCACTAAGGAGAGCTTAAGTTGGAATGGGACGTATTTCATGTATTTAGCTTGATCGGTACGATCGCCTTCGCGGTCAGTGGAGCGATCGTGGCGATGGAAGAAGAATATGATATTTTGGGCGTGTTCGTCTTGGGTTTGGTTACCGCTTTCGGAGGCGGTGTCGTTCGGAACCTGCTCATCGGGGTGCCCGTTACGACTTTGTGGAGCCAAGGCCTGTTTCTTAGGACTGCGGGCATAGCCATTCTGATCGTATTCGTGCTTCCGCTTAACTGGATCCATCATTGGAAAAGAAGCGAAGCCTTTTTCGATGCGATAGGACTGGCTGCGTTCGCGATTCAAGGCGCCTTATATGCCGTTAAAGCTAATTTGCCCTTAACCGCGGTTATGGTTGCGGCGATGCTGACAGGTATCGGAGGCGGGATGATTCGGGACATTATGGCCGGTCGTAAGCCTCTTGTGCTTAGAGACGAGATTTATGCGATGTGGGCGATAGCGGCGGGTTTGGTTATCGGGGTAACGAATATTCAGAAACCCTGGGAGCTATTTGCCCTTTTCTTATTCGTCGTATTGTTCAGGATGTTATCCGTCTATTATAAATGGAAACTTCCCCGCCGTTCCTTAACTGCAGCGGCTGCGCGGAAAAATGCCGGAGGTTCGCAATGAGTTATTCCGTACTGTTCGTATGCTTGGGCAACATTTGCCGTTCGCCTATGGCGGAGGCAATATTCCGCGATTTGGTTAAACGCGAAGGTCTCGAAAAAGAGATTACGGTCGATTCCGCCGGAACCGGGGATTGGCATATCGGCCACCCTCCGCACGAAGGTACGCGCGGGGTGCTGGACCGTTTCGCGATTTCCTACGATGGAATGAAAGCGAGACAGCTTGCGGCCGAAGATGGCGGCAGCTTTGACTTGATCGTTGCGATGGATACGAAGAACGAACGCGATATTAGGAAAATGCTCGGTCTTTCGGCTCGAGCGGAAATCGTCCGGTTTTTGTCTTTAATGCCTGAGAAGGGGATTACGGATGTCCCGGATCCTTACTACTCCGGTAATTTCGATGAGGTCTATGAGCTAGTTGCAGAAGGTTGCGCGAAACTGTTGGAGAAGGTCAAAGGGAGAGTTGGAGCTTGATGGATAAGCCGGATCAATCAGAAAAAATAATTTCCGCTCCGCTGCCTGTATCCTTCACACAGCTTCGTATCGTGTCTCAGGACGAGCTAACCCGTCGCATGGAGCCGATTAAAGCGCTTAAGGAAGATGTAAATGAGCTTTATAGATTGGTGAAGGATACGGAAACAGGCGAGCATTATTTGCATTACGCGGTTTTCCATCTGAATGTGGCAGGCGGCGGAGCCGAGGAGGAGTACCATCATCTGCTCCCCCTCGAGCATGATGACGTGATTGCCTTGGCGCTTGGAGCTCCTTTGTTCCAATATCCCGGGGAGTGGAATTGTGCGTATTTACGCAACGGTCCGGACGGAGGATTCGTCTGGTACGATCCGAGCGGCGTATCGGACAATGAATTGAAGTACGCCGAAACGGAAGCCTACATCCGCGAGCAATTGCTCGCTTTCCGCAAGAGCGGCGCCCATGGGGAGGAAGAAGTGAAGCGCCTGCTTGAAGAAATGGACAAACACCTTCCCCCTCGAACAGAAAAGGACTAACCATCGTATTGAAAACTCACAAAGCTATAACTGCTAAAGTAATGCTACAGCCCCTACCGAAGATCGCACCCGCATCGAAATTATCGCGTTTTACAAAGTAAATTCCATTGGAGCCGGCCCAAGGAATGCTCCAAGCGCCTCGGGCAGCTCATTTTGCCAGAAACCCCATTTGTGTTCCCCGTCTTTTTCCACGTAGTGCGATTTGGCGCCTTTATCCTTCAACAATTGAAAGGCTCTCCGGTTCAACTCCACGAAGTCGAATGTTCCGCGGTCAGTCGTAAATTCATTTTCCTGAAGTCCAATCAACATCCAAATCCTAATTTGCTCTAAAGTCGGGGCTAGCTCTATCTGCGCGAAATACGCATCGTAAAAAGCACCCGAAAGAGAGATTACGCGGTTGAATAAGTTAGGGTAAGCTATGGCAAGAGATAAGGACACGGCACCGCCCAACGAATCGCCAATCAGTATTCTCTGCTCGGGTACATTGCGAACGGGATAATGAGATTCCACCCACGGAATGAGTTCCTCGGTGAAAAAACGGGTATATATTGCGTATCGCTCCCCGTCCGGGGCGTACTCCGAGGTGCGAATTTTTTTATCGACATCAACTCCGACAATGATAAAAGGATCCCAGCCTTCTTCGATAATCAGTCTTTGGGCATGAGTAGCGATCCGACCGAAGTTAAAAAAGTCTTCTCCATCCTGGCAATAAACGACGGGATAGCTAATCCAATCTTGAAAACCCGGTGGTAAATAAACGCGAATCGTGCGGTTACCTTCAGGTAGATATTCGCTAGGAACCTCGTGCTTATGGATCGTTCTTTTAAATAAATGGCTGTCGCTCAATGGACAAACCTCCTTAGCAGGTATGGGAAATCACGGGCAAGGGAAAACCAAATGAAGGTCAAAAACAAAGGAGTGTATTATATTGTTACATAATTCTATCGATCCTGTTATATAAACATGAAATGGATAAAAGCTATATAAACAAAGGATTTTTAGAGTTTTTCTTTGACCAAATCACTTAAACAGGGATATAATAATTCTATAACAGAAAGCCCTCTTCCACAATTAAAGATGAGGTGAACCTTATGAGCAAAGTATCCACGGAAGCTCCGGTGAAGAAATCCGGCGCTCAATCGCATGAAGTCAGGTCCGAAGACGTTACCCCATTACAAGTATTGTCTCCGGAAGGTGAAGTCGTCAATCCGGAGCGCATGCCGAAGCTGTCGGATGATCAATTGAAAGAAATCATGTATCGCATGGTGTTCACGCGTACATGGGATGATCGGGCTATTAACTTGGGTCGTCAAGGACGTCTCGGTTTCTATGCGCCGGTATCCGGGCAAGAAGCGACAATGGTCGGAAGCGAGTACGCTCTGGTGAAGGAAGATTTCATTTGCCCGGGGTATCGCGATATGCCGCAGCTAGTGTGGCACGGATTGCCTCTGTACCAAGCATTCTTGTATTCTCGCGGTCACCAGCATGGCGGTCAAATTCCCGAGGGCGTTAATGTCCTTATGCCGCAAATCATAATCGGCGCGCAAATCCTGCACGCTACCGGAATCGCGATGGGCTTCAAGCTGAAGGGCGAGAAACGCGTTGCGATTACGTATACGGGGGACGGCGGTTCTTCCGAAGGCGATTTCTACGAAGGCATGAACTTCGCAGGCTCGTTTAAATTGCCGGTCATCTATTTCGTGCAAAATAACGGATATGCGATTACGACGCCATTCGCTAAGCAAACGGCTGCCCAATCCATTGCCCATAAAGCGTTAGCCGCAGGTATTCGCGGTCAGCAAATCGACGGCATGGACGTATTGGCGGTTATTTCCGCGGTCCAAGAAGCGGCTGAAATCGGCCGTAACGGCGGCGGCGCTACTTTGATCGAAGCTTTGACTTATCGGTTCCGTCCGCATTCCATGGCAGATGACACAACCAAATACCGTACGAAAGAAGAAGAGCAGGAGTGGAGCTTGAGGGATCCGCTTGTGCGCTTCGGCAAGTTTTTGGAGAAAAAAGGCCTTTGGTCCGAAGAAGATACGAACCGCGTGAAAGAAGAAGCGAAAAATGCGGTAAACGAGCAAATCAAGAAAGCGGAGCAAACGGAGAAAATGACCGTGGCCGGACTGATCGATTCGATGTTCGAAACGACTCCGCCGCATCTTGAAGAGCAAAAAGCCGATTTCCAATAAATTTTGCGAGACGACTGGCGGGCGATGTTCCATCGCTGACGCATCAGATCGCTCTTGGCGGGGAGAGTTTAGCAGAATGGCTCAAATGAATATGAAGGAAGCGATTCGCGACGCAATGCGCGTTGAGTTGAAACGCGATCCTAACGTGATTCTATTCGGCGAAGACGTCGGCAAAGTGGGCGGCGTGTTCCGCGCGACGGAAGGCTTGCAAGGAGAGTTCGGCGAGACGCGGGTTTTCGACACGCCTCTGGCGGAATCCGCTATCGGCGGCCTTGCTGTCGGACTTGGAACCCAGGGGTTCCGTCCGATTGCCGAAATCCAGTTCGTTGGTTTTATCTATGAAGCATTGGATCAAATGTTCGTTCAAGCGGCTCGGATGCGCTACCGGTCCGGCGGTCGTTACAACGCTCCGATCGTATTTCGCACCCCTTTCGGCGGCGGCGTAAAAGCGGCGGAATTGCATACGGATTCTTTGGAAGGGCTGGCCATTCAAACACCGGGAATTAAAGTCGTTATCCCTTCAAATCCTTACGATGCTAAAGGTCTTCTGATTTCGGCAATTCGCGACAATGATCCGGTGTTCTTCATGGAGCATTTGAATTTGTATCATGCATTCCGGGATGAAGTTCCGGAAGACGATTACACCGTACCGATCGGCAAAGCCAAAGTCGTTCGCGAAGGTAAAGACGTTACGATCATCACTTATGGTTTAATGGTGCATACGTCCGTGAAAGCGGCGGACGAGCTCGAGAAAAACGGCATTTCCGCCGAAGTGATCGACTTGCGTACGCTCATGCCTTTGGATATCGACACGATTGTGGCATCGATTCAGAAGACAAATCGGGCAATCGTCGTTCAGGAAGCTCAGAAAACTTCCGGTGCGGCAGCCGAAGTCATTGCCCAAATTAACGAAAAGGCAATCCTGCACTTGGAAGCGCCGGTGCTCCGCGTCGCAGGTCCAGATACGGTATATCCGTTCGCGCAAGTGGAGGATGCATGGCTTCCTTCCGTTGCACGTATCGTGAAATCCGTGAATCAGGTGCTTCAGTTCTAATTGAGGAGGTTTCCAGGTGACGAGATTTGAATATCGGTTCCCGGAGCTGGGCGAAGGACTGCATGAAGGCGAAATCGTCAAAATGCATATCGCGCCGGGCCAGACGGTAACGGACGATGATATCATTATGGAAGTACAGAACGATAAAGCGATCGTAGAAGTGCCTTGCCCGGTTAACGGCAAAGTGGTTGAAGTGCTCGCCAAAGACGGACAAGTTATGCATGTCGGCGAAGTCGTTGCGATTATTGAAGCGGAAGGCGAAGTTCCTCATCAGGAGCCTTCCGAAGACAGTCATGCTCAAGCGGCAAGCGGTGCTTCCGGCGACAGCGCAACCGGCGGAGCGGATACGAAAGGCCAACCCGCTCAACAGCCTGCAACCGAGACGGTTCCAGCGCCTGAAGCCTCTGCTCCGGCAGCTGCAACGGCACCGGAAGCGGCAAAACCTGCTTCCGGCGGATTAATTCTTGCCACGCCTAGCGTTCGTAAGTTCGCACGCGAGAAAGGCGTAACCATCGCCGAAGTATCCGGCAGCGGCAAGAACGGACGTATTACCCGTGAAGACGTGCTAGGGTTTATAGCCGGCGGTGCGCCGAAGGCAGCCGAGGCTGCTGCTGAAGCGTCTGCAAGTGCGGCAGCACCGGCAGTATCAAAGGATGCAGCTGCGCCGAAGGCGACGGTAAGCGGACCTGGAGTCGAAGAGAGAGTTCCGTTCAAAGGGATTCGCAAAGCGATTGCCAACGCTATGGTTAAATCCGTTTATACGGCACCTCATGTTACGTTGATGGATGAAGTAGACGTTACGGGTTTGGTTGCTTTGCGTACGCGGGCGAAACCGATTGCCGAGAAGAAGGGCGTCAAGCTGACTTACCTGCCGTTTATCGTTAAAGCGCTCGTTGCGGCTTGCCGTGAATTCCCGGCTTTGAATGCGATGATCGACGAGACAGCTAACGAAATCGTCTACAAGAAATACTACAATATCGGTATCGCAACGGATACGGATAACGGATTGGTCGTTCCGGTAATTTTTGATGCAGATCGTAAGAACGTGTGGTCCGTCGCGAACGAAATTCGCGATCTCGCCTCCCGTGCGCGCGACGGCAAGTTGGCGTCGAACGATATGAAAGGCAGCACGATCTCGATCACGAACATCGGTTCAGCGGGCGGCATGTTCTTCACGCCGGTCATCAACTTCCCTGAGGTTGCGATTCTGGGAACGGGCCGGATTACCGAGAAAGCCGTCGTCAAGAACGGCGAGATCGTAATTGCTCCGGTTATGGCACTTTCGCTCAGCTTCGACCACCGTATTATCGATGGCGCAACGGCTCAAAATTTCTTAAATTACATTAAACAGCTGCTCAGCGATCCTGAGTTGCTTGTGATGGAGGTGTAATCCAATGGTAGTAGGAGACGCTTCTCTAGATATCGATTTGCTAATCGTAGGTGCCGGTCCCGGCGGTTACGTTGCCGCTATTCGTGCTGCTCAATTGGGCCAGAAAGTAATTATCGCGGATAAAGCGAAGTTCGGCGGCGTCTGCTTGAACGTAGGCTGTATCCCTTCAAAAGCGTTAATTAACGCAGCGCATCACTACGAAGCCATGCAGCATGCAGCGGATTACGGATTGTCTGCAGAGAACATTGGCGTAAATTTCGGTAAAGTACAAGAATATAAAACGTCCGTCGTCAACAAAATGACAGGCGGCGTGGAAATGCTCCTTAAAGCAAACAAGGTTCAAATGTTCAACGGCGAAGTGATGTTCATCAATGAAAATGAAGCTCGTTTGTTCAACGATCAAGAAGCTCCCCGTTACCGTTTCAAGAACTGTATCATCGCGACGGGTTCCCGTCCGATCGAACTGAAGCCGTTCCCGTTCGGCGGACGTATTCTGTCCTCTACCGAAGCGCTATCGTTGCCTGAATTGCCGAAGAGCCTTATCGTCATCGGCGGCGGATACATCGGCATCGAGCTTGGCCAAATGTACGCGAAATTCGGAACGAAAGTCACCGTGCTGGAAGGCGCGGACACGATTCTTCCGGGCTTCGACAAAGACATGAGCCAGCTTGTCGTGAAGAAGCTTAAGAAATCAAACGTCGATATCGTGAATGGCGCACTTGCTAAAGGCGCTGAGCAAACCGACAAGGAAGTCACCGTGACGTATGAAGTCGGCGGAGAGTCGAAGTCGGTTACGGCGGATTATCTTCTTGTTACTGTCGGTCGCCGTCCGAATACGGATGGAGAGCTCGGTCTTGATCTAATTGGCGTTAAAGTCGGCGAGCGCGGCTTGATCGAAGTCGATGATCAATGCCGTACGAACATCAAGCATATTTTCGCTATCGGCGACATCGTTCCTGGTGCTGCGCTAGCGCATAAAGCTTCTTACGAAGCGAAGGTCGCGGCTGAAGCCATCGCCGGACTGCCATCTAAAGTAGATTATAAATGTATTCCTGCCGTCGCTTTCTCCGATCCCGAATGCGCTAGCGTCGGATATACGGAAAAAGAAGCGAAGGAAAAAGGCCACAACGTGAAGTCCAGCAAGTTCCCGTTCGGCGGGAATGGCCGCGCGGTCACGCTGAACGGTTCCGACGGTTTCCTGAAGCTTATTCATGACGTGGACAGCGGTCTAGTACTCGGCGCGCAGATTGCGGGCGTAGAAGCATCTAATATGATTGCGGAGATCGGTCTCGCGATCGAGATGGGCGCTACGATCGAGGATATCGCACTGACGATTCATGCTCATCCAACGTTGGCAGAGATCACGATGGACGCCGCTGAACTCGCGATGGGTCATCCGATCCACACAATTGCTCCAAAATCATAAGTAGAATACAAATAAACCTTTATGAGGGTCACACGACAAATCGTGGTCGGCCTTCATAAAGGTTTATTTTCACATCTAATTAGTTGGAAAGCTTCGAGAGATCCTTCATGAGATCGTTCATCGTGAACGATACGCACTGCAGCTTCTCCGAGGTAATGCGCTCGTCACCTGAGTAAAGCTCGACGAGTTCATATGCGCGATCGTGTAGAATATATTGCTCTAGCGTGTAGTTCGTCATATCAATGACCCAATATTCAGGAATTCCGTACTTGGCGTAAGCTTTCGTTTTCTGGACTTTGTCCCGTCTGAGGGAAAACTCGGAGCTGATTTCCACGACAAGATCGGGAGCCCCCTCGATTCCGCGATTGCTAATGATATGCAAACGGCTGCGGTGGACCATAATCAAGTCAGGCTGACGCACTTCGATATCGGATAATATAACGTCTAACGGCGCGAAGAATATCATATAATCATTGCTGCAATCGTCAATGATTTTCCGATTAAGCTCGGATAATAAAATCTGATGATACGGATTAGGGCCGGGACTCATTAATTCCAATTGTCCGTCGGCAATTTCATAACGGTTACCGTCATCAGGCATTTCTGCATAAATTTCGTAAGTCACCGGAGATTCTTTGATTTGTGGATCTTGAGGATCTTTTTTCTTCGAATCACTCATTTAATAACCTCCAGAATAAACGTTTTCTTTTTCCGATTATAACATGTAGACTAGAAAAAATGGACAAAGGGGATTAAAGGCATGAACGAAGAAATCAGACCGGTAAGCCGATCCCGCTCCATCATGACAGAGCTTGTATTCCCAACGGATACGAATCATCATGGCACGATGTTCGGCGGAACGCTCATGAAATACATCGACAAAATTTCCGCGATCTCGGCCATGAGGCATTCCGGGAAACCTGTTGTAACGGCCTCTACGGATAGTCTCGACTTTCTGTCCCCCATCCGCATGGGTGAGGCGGTAGAGCTTGAGGCGTTCGTCACATGGACCCGCAGAAGCTCCATGGAAGTGTACGTTGTCGTCCGAGCGGAAAATTTATTCACTGGCGAACGGAGAATAACGGTCACGGCTTTTTCCACTTTCGTGGCTGTCGATGAGCAGGGGAAACCGACCCCGGTACCGTCTGTGCTACCGGAAACCGATGCGGAGCGGAAATTGTTCGACAGCGCCCCGGAGCGCCACGAGCTCCGTATGAAACGCCGCGCCCAACGGTTCTCATCGACAGACCGTTAAGCGGAATGATACAATTAACAACAAAAATCTATCGCCCGGGGTGTTTTCCTTGCGTAATTATTTAGATTTGCTTCAAGATGTACTAGATAACGGTGTCGTGAAGGAAGATCGGACCGGCACCGGAACGTTGTCCGTGTTTGGCAGACAGCTGAGATATGATCTATCCAAGGGTTTTCCCTTGGTGACTACGAAGCGGCTGCATTTAAAATCGATCGTACACGAGCTTCTGTGGTTTCTAAGAGGCGATACGAATATTACTTATTTGAAAGAACACGGAGTGAAAATCTGGGACGAGTGGGCCGACGAGAATGGCGATCTTGGTCCCGTATACGGCTCCCAATGGCGCGCGTGGGAAACGCCTGACGGCCGGACGATCGACCAAATCCAGCAGGTAGTTAACGGCATTAAGAATAATCCTAATTCGCGCAGACACCTTGTGAGCGCCTGGAACGTCGCAGTGATCGACGAGATGAAGCTGCCGCCTTGCCATTTTGTTTTCCAATTTTACGTTGCCGAAGGGAAGTTGTCGTGCATGCTGACGATGCGTTCCGTCGATACTTTCTTGGGGTTGCCGTTTAATATCGCATCCTACGCCTTGTTGACCCAAATGATCGCACAGCAATGCGGGCTTGAGGTTGGCGAGTTTATTTGGTCGGGCGGCGATGTTCATATTTACAGCAACCATCTGGAGCAGGTTAAGCTGCAATTGAGCAGAGAGCCACTTCCGTTGCCGAAATTAATTATTCATAATAAGCCCGATTCCATATTCGATTACACGTTCGAGGACTTCGAATTCACGGGGTATGAGCACCACCCGGCCATTAAAGCTCCCGTTGCCGTATAACCAACAATGAAGTGACCGTCTTGCACGTCCGCTGATGGACAGGTAAGAGGGTCTTTTTTTATCCAAAAATAATTCAAACCGTAATTCAATTTCTTCCGTTAGCTTATATGATCCTATTACGGAAGGGGAAAGATTGCGAATGATCAAGGGAAGCCGAAGGATGTTATCGATTGGTCTGGTACTAGGATTGGCCCTGATGCCTCTGACAGCGTTTGCGGAGGGAACCCAGCCGACAACTACGGGTACAACAGCCACAGTGCAAACAACGACCTCTGCGGGCGCTATAACTGAGCTGGGAGTACTGCGGGGTGACGGTCAAGGAGTAACGGATGCGTATTTGAGTAAAACAACGACAAGGCTTCAAGCCGCCATTTTGCAATTGAGGCTCATTGGCAAAGAACAAGAAGCGCAAAGTTATACGGGGATGGAGAGTTTCGCGGATTCCGATAAGGCAGGCAAAGCAAACCGCCCTATACTTGCCTACCTCAAGAGTCATCCCGAATACGGCTGGAACGGAACGGTGACCGGTGGATTCGATCCGAACGCGCCGATCACATCCCAACAGCTTTACAAAGTCATGCTGGAGTCGCTGCGTTACCATTCCGGCAGCGATTTCGCCTACAAGGATACTTTGCAGTTCGCTGCGACTCAAGGTTTATCCCGGGCGGCTGCCGTAACGCCATTTACGAACCGCGACTTGGCTGTCGCTTTAACCGAAACGCTCCAAGCGATGCCTAAAGAAGCGACGCATACGCTGCTTCACGAGCTCGTTGAACAAAAGGCGGTTTCCGCCGATAAAGCGATGCTGCTGGAAGGTCAGCGAATCGACATCCAGAAGGCTGCGGACGGCACGACGTATTTAACGGATGGCAAAGGCATGGCACTCTACTTATTCACGAAAGACATGGCCGATTTAAGCACTTGCCAAGGCGCTTGCTTGACGAATTGGCCGGTATTTTACTCGGATCGGTTATTGCTTCCGGATAATCTGGATGACAAAGAATTCGGGGTATCCATTCGCTCGGACGGGGCGAAACAACTGACTTATGAAGGTTGGCCGCTCTATTACTTCCTCAAGGACACGAAAGCCGGCGACATAAACGGAGAAGGGGCAAACAATGTCTGGTTCCTTATTAAGCAGCCGTTCTACACGGTCGGACTTGGAACCGATGCGAAATTAGGCAATTATTTGGTCGACAGCAAGGGTGTTACTCTGTATTATTTTGACAAGGATCCGACGGGTTCGAGCGTTTGCACAGGGGATTGCTTGGTTAAGTGGCCTGCATTCTATGCGGATTCAATCGTGATCCCTAAGGGTTTGAAAGCGGAGGACTTCGGGGAAATCAAGAGAAGCGACGGCTCCGAGCAAACGACGTTTAAGGGATATCCGCTTTACTACTTTTTCCAGGATGCTAAACGCGGCGACTTGAAAGGACAATCGCTCGGAGATGTATGGTTTGTCGTTAACCCGACTACTTTCACGGGGACAACCGTTGGCAAAGCCGCTCCTCCGGTTCCGGCTCCAACGAAGGTTATAATCGAAATGAAGGACTACTCGTTCACGCCTACGGAACTTACGGTTAAAGCGGGAACGACGATTGAGTTCATCAACCGCGACGATATGAAGCATAATGCCGTAGCGGTAGACGGTTCGTTTAAGATCGATTTGCTGGACAAAGGACAGTCGGCGACGATCAAGCTGGATAAACTCGGCACCTACGAGTATTATTGCGAGCCGCACAAGAATTTCATGAAAGGAAAGATTATCGTCCAATGAGGATTCAGCTTAAGAACTGCTTATATGCGTTGATGTTAGCCATCATGATCATCGCTCTAGCCGCTTGTTCTTCTTCCACGAAGGAAGATCAGGCGACTGCGTCGAATACACCTTATAACGAAACGTCCCAAGCGCCTTCCGAATCAGTCGCGCCGTCATCAGAATCCGCGTCCGCTTCACCGGCCACTCCGTCAGCTTCCGCGTCTTCGTCTCCTTCTGAGTCCGCTTCGACGGAGCCTAGCGCGCAGCCTTCCAAGGAAGGGGGAACAAAAGAATCGGCATCGCCAAGCCCGTCGGCAGAGGAGTCGCACGAGCATGAAGCGACGCCGAAGCCGTCCGCTTCCAAGCCATCCCCTGAGCCGTCTGCTCCGAAGCCATCACCGGAACCTTCGAAGAAGCCGGAACAGGGGGAAGCGGAAGCTGCCGATAAAACGACGATCGTCGAAATCAAGGATTTCACTTTTTCGCCGGATAAGGTGACTATTCGCAAAGGCGGCACGGTTAAGTTTATTAATCGTGACAAGGTCAAGCATACGGCAACCGCGGATGGCGGGGAATTCGATACCGGTCTCATCGGGAAAGACGTCGCCGGCGAAGTGAAGTTCGACGAAACGGGAACATTTTCTTACTTTTGCTCGCCGCATCCGGGAATGACGGGAACGATCGTAGTAGAAGACAATTGAGACAAAGGAGGGCGGGTGGGAGTATTCTCCCATCCGCCTGTTTGACGACAAGGAGCAGAACCAGATGCCTAATCATTCCGATGGGGAATTAATGCGTCAACTCCGTGAAGGACGCAGAGATGCGCTTGCCGAGTTGTACGATCGCCACGTCCGCCTCGTCTATTCGTTTGCCGTCCGCGTTGCCGGCAGCGAGTCGTTGGCGCGTGAAATCGTGCAGCTTGTTTTCACCCGTCTATGGGCAACGAAAGCGGAGTACGATTCAAGCAAAGGGGCATATACAAGCTGGTTGATTACGATGACAAGGCATATTTCCATCGATGTCTTAAGGCGCGAGCGAAGACATCAAGCTATGGTTCCTATAGATGACATTAACGAATCGTATGGCAGCCTTAATTCCGACAATCCCGAATCCGTTTTTATTCGCAGTGATCAGCAATCGGTCATTGCCACGGCGTCTAGGCGGTTAAGCCAGCCTCAGCGGAGAGTCATCGAATTGCTGTATTGGAAAGGCTATACGCTGAATGAAATTGCGGAGATGGGCGGAGAACCGGTAGGCACGGTCAAAAGCCGGCTCCATCAGGCGCTCAAAACGCTGCGTCGACATCTTCAGGGCTTGAGGGAGGAAAGTTAAGGATGAACAACCGGGAAACGTCTACATGCGAAGTTTTGTTTGAATATTTATCTGGCGAAGGATCCGATATGCAGCGCAAAAGAGTTGAACGGCACTTGGCGACCTGCTCCTCTTGCAAAGAAGATGCGGCCCTGTGGGGCGAGGTGTGGGACCGGCTGGCTGACGACGTAGAACTGATAGAACCGCCAGCAGACTTAAAAGAATACGTGTTGGGGCCGCTTATGGAATCGACAAATGATAAGCAAATAAAGAAAACGTCAACACTGCGCAATCGAATTTATTTGAGATGGGCAATCGGGACTGCGATCGTACTGGCGGCGTTCTTATCCGGATGGCTGTTCAGGGATGCGCAATCCGGAATATCGGGGCAGGAAACATCCGTCCAAACGCCGGCCAACATCGAAACGCTGTTTCGTTTAAGCGCAGTGAGAGAGAGCGGTAAGTTCGATGACAGTACGCACGCTTACGGCGTCGCTTGTTTGGTACGATCCGATAACAAGGAACAGTTTGTCGTCTATGTGTTCGGCTCTCCGCAGACACGAGGCGGCGAAGCCTATCAAGTGTGGCTGCTGAAAGACGGCAAGCGGACTAGCGCAGGTACTTTTACGGTCGGAGCATCGGGGATCGGCATTATGACCCTTCCGTTGACCGAAGGAATATCCGATATCGATGCGGTCGGCGTAACGCTTGAACCCGACAGCCATTCTTCTTCGCCACGCGGACCTAAGATGTTCGGTTCCTCGCAACCGGCAACGTCCGGAGACGCTTGAATTTGGCAACAAATCCTTCACATTCGCTCGGGTAGGCAGCGGCATGCGGGTATGGTATGATGAGAAAAAAGCTGATTAATAATCGGAAAAGGAATACAACCATGACCGTTACTTTTATTGCCGCCGTTGCCTCTAATGGCATCATCGGAACCGATAACGATTTGCCTTGGCGGTTGCCCGCGGAAATGAAATATTTTACGCAGAACACGCTCGGAAAACCGGTTCTTATGGGTAGGAAGACGTTTGAATCGCTGCTCAAACCTTTGAGAGACCGAACGAATGTCATACTGTCCCGAACTTTGGAAGAAGCTCCGGAGGGTTGCGAGCTTGTTCGTACCGTTCAAGAAGCACTAGTGAAATACGGGCATGATGAATTAATGGTTATTGGCGGCGCAGAGATTTTCAACCAAATGATTGATGTTGCGGATCGCATGCTCATAACCGAGATTGGACAGGCGTTCGATGGGGACGCTTATTTTCCGCATTTCGATCTTAAGGAATGGAATCTGATCTCGCGCGTACCCGGAACGCAAGACGAGAAAAATACGGTACCCTTTACCTTTTGCGTCTACGAACGTGTTGTGTCTGAATAGTGCAAACAATTTAACTGAAAATCCATTCTGGCATAAGGATTCTTATGTTAGGATGGTCTATTATCGACTATCAAATATTGCAACGAACAGGCTTGCAAGATAGGGCACCAACGGATATAGTGAATGAGGTATAAATTAAGCGGCGCATAAGCGAAATACCGACAGATGGAGGAAAAGAAGATGTCGACACCTACGGGATTCATGGAATATAAACGGGAGCTTCCGAGCGACCGCGATCCGTTGGAGCGCATCAAGGACTGGAATGAATTCCACCGGATGTTCTCCGAAGAGCAGCTTCGCACGCAAGGCGCGCGCTGCATGGATTGCGGAACCCCCTACTGTCATACCGGGATCGAGCTTGGAGGAAGCGTCTCCGGCTGTCCCATTAATAACTTGATTCCGGAGTGGAACAGCCTTATTTACAGAGGGCTCTGGAAAGAAGCTTACGATCGTCTGATGAAAACGAATAACTTCCCCGAATTTACGGGACGTGTATGTCCGGCGCCTTGCGAAGGCTCATGTACGGTCGGTCTCATCGGCGAATCGGTAACGATCAAGACGATCGAGCAAGCGATTATCGACCGTGCTTTCGAGGAAGGCTGGGTCGTAGCCGAACCGCCGAAAACGCGCACGGGCAAGAAAGTGGCTGTTGTTGGCTCCGGTCCTGCGGGACTAGCAGCTGCGGCTCAACTTAACAAAGCCGGCCATACCGTTACGGTATACGAGAGAGCGGATCGCATTGGCGGCCTTCTGACTTACGGCATTCCTTCGATGAAGCTGGAGAAGGATATCGTACAGCGCCGCGTCGATCTTCTGGCTGCAGAAGGCGTGAAGTTCGTCGTGAATACGGAAATCGGCAAGGACATCTCCTCTCAAGAGCTGCTTGAGCAATTCGATTCCGTCGTCCTTTGCGGCGGCGCAACGAAAGCCCGTCCGATCGGCAACGTGGAAGGGCACGAGCTGAAAGGGATCTATCAGGCGATGGATTACTTGAACAGCACGATCAAGAGCTACTTGGATAACGGATTGCAAGAAGGCACTTATATTTCCGGTAATAAGAAGCATGTTATCGTTATCGGCGGCGGTGATACGGGAACGGATTGCGTAGCTACAGCGCTTCGTCATGGTTGCGAGAGCGTGACACAATTCGGTACCCATTCCAAAGCTCCTTTGGAACGCGATTCGATTAACAATCCTTGGCCGGAATTCCCGAACGTCTATACGCTCGACTATGCGCATGAGGAAGCGAAGGCATTGTATGGCGAAGATCCGCGCGCATTCTCCGTGCTCACGAAGAAATTCGTCGGCGACGAGAACGGCAACGTTAAAGAGCTGCACACGGTACAAATTCGCCGTTATGTGGACGAGCAGGGGTGCAAGATTTACGAAGAGATTCCAGGCACCGAGAAAGTATGGCCTGCAGATCTTGTTCTCGTAGCCGTTGGCTTCGAAGGGCCTGAGCGCACCATCATCGATCAACTGAGCTTGGAAACGGATCGCCGGACGAACGTGAAAGCGGCGTACGGCAAATATAAGACGAACGTCGACAAAGTATTCGCAGCGGGCGATATGAGACGCGGACAAAGCTTGATCGTCTGGGCGATCAACGAAGGTCGCGAAGCGGCTCGCGAAGTCGATAAATACTTGATGGGAAGCACGATGCTGCCTTAACGGATGAGTAACAGGATGAGAGAGGTTGTTCCGATCGACTGGGAACAGCCTCTTTTTGAAACGATTAGAAAGTATAAGTTTCTATGTCCCTATACTCATCTAATCGCTCGATACAAACGTATATCCCCGTCCTTCGGACGGCGAAGCCGTTTTACTTGAATTGCGAGAAGGGAAGGGGGAGCATTAATGATTCGTTATGGAGATGAGCTGTGGACAGAGCTCAAATTTGCAGGTTTTCATTACAAAGCGGAGAGGCGGGACGATCAGTGGGTAGACGTCATGCTAAAGGTTGAAACGTCGGACGAAACCCCGCTTCCGCTTGATTTGATCGATTTTGCGATCATGGCGATTTGCACGCACGAAGGGCATCCGATTCAGCTTGTCACTTTGGATGAAGGCTGCGATTGCGAATATCAGCTTACGGAGTGGGAGAAGGATCAAGTTAACGAGTTTATCCGAAGCGAAGAGGTTAGGGAAGCCATCATTCTCGCTGCATCGGCAATCGAATAATAAAGAAAAAGCTCGATATTGAGCGATTAGCGTCCGCATATGGGCCGTTGGACAGGCTTCCCCCAAATCTTTCCTCTATGTTAAACTATGGGGGATTGAACAGGTCATCGGGGGAGGTGTGGTTATGGAAAGAGCGGCATTGCTCTCGCCGACGGATATTAACGTCATCCGCCGTTACGTGCATACGAAATACGCTCCGCTTCCAGGAGACCGCCGAGCCGAGATCGTGGCGGATGCCATCCGCCGGACCTTGCAGCAAAGGCTGCCCAACATCCCGGCAGATTTGAAAAACCGGATGACGGATAAGCTTATATCCGATTGTTTGCTTGGCGAACAGAGAGAAGTCAAACCGGGTGACGTGCTGGATCTGTGCGCTGAATTTGATTATGACGGAGCGGATCACAGCGAACGGCTATTGGAGCCGATTCTGAGTTGGGTGAACGAACGTTCTCCAGGCAGATGGAGCCCGGAGCAGTTAAGTTCTCGACTGACGCGCAGAAATGTACAGAAGCTTGAGTGGGATCTCGAAGGCGATTTGAGTGTGGCTTCTGGCCGCCCCTTCCCATTGTTCCGGCTGAGGATACGGCACGTAGGGGCATGGATTTCTGCAGTGATCATCTGCGCAACCGTTGTGGGACTTTATATATCCCTATCTAAACCGCAGCCGCAACAGCAACTGCAACAAGAGGTTTCTTCTACAACTCCTCAGATTGCTGCGGCGCCTCGGCAAATGGATCTGGGAATGCCGCAGCAACTGCGGTATACCGACATTGATACGAAAGCTTTGAAACAATATTTGAGAAATCGAGATGCGTTGTTGGCAGAGGAGCCTTATTTCGATGCGATTGTCAATAGCGCTCGCGAATATGATATCCATCCGTTATTATTGTTCGCCATCACGGGCCAAGAGCAGGGGTTTGTTCCGAAGTCCAAAAAAAACGCGGAGGAAATTGCCAACAACCCTTTTAACGTGTTTCATAGTTGGGAAGATTACAATACGAACATTCGCGATTCCTCTCAAGTTGCGGCCAAGTTGATTGCGAAGCTTGGGAAAAGCCGCCCTGAGGGACATGAACCGTTCGTGTGGTTCAACAAGACTTACGCGGAGGACCCGGCTTGGTCTGACGGCGTCAGAAGTATCTTCCTAAAGCTGAACGATTTATCCGCAGTCTCGGTCTCGAAGGCTCGGTAATTTTCATGAAGCAAACGGCTTCGCCGTCCCAATGACGGCGAAGCCGTTTTACTTGCGCGATAAGAAAGCTAATGGTCATCTACTCATGTAGGCTTTATTAAACCGGCACCTAATTTCCGTGCCATTTCGGAGAAAACGTACCATTATACCCTTGTCTCAGAAGAGTTTCAATTCGCGGATTTCCAAATGTCATGACAAAAGTGAGTTGCCAATCAGCGGATTTCCGAATGCCATCACTTGAGTTGGTAGCTGCAATCAACGGATTTCCGGATATCACACACGAGTTTTCCGTTTCGTGAATTGGAATCGAATGGGACAGAACGGGTTATTGGCAGCTAAAAAAGCGGGCATCCCAAGCATCAAGCGTTCCATAGGCTGAGATATTGTCCTTTCCACTTCGCTTTGCTTCCCCAGACCACCCAGGGAACAGTGAGAACCGGTTTACTGCGGGCAAAAATTCAACGTTTCGGGTTTGTTTTCAGAAGCCTGAACAAGGGTTTTCCTCCTGTTCGAAAGGGATATTGGTACCTATCGCGAAAAGGAGGTAAGGTAGGTTGTGGTGGTCCTATTTTCCTTCTGATGGCCGCAGGCAAAGCCTCCGGCCTTTTTGCTTTTGGGATTGTTATATTTGTGATTTTCGTTTAGAATAGCTTTGATCATATAATGATCACAATTATGCGCATACGTTGATTGAATAATCAAAAACTTAAGGAGGTTTTGATCTTGAATAATCCGAGAGAAAAGGAAATTATTAATCATCTCAATAAAAGCTCTCCCTTGTCGGTTGAACAGCTTGCTGTCTTGTTGGCCGTATCCGAAGTTACGGTGCGCCGGGACTTGGTGGAATTGGAGCAAAAGGGACTCATCGTTCGTAAGCGGGGTGGAGCTTCGCTTCCAGGACTAGGAATCGAACCGATGTACAACCAAAGGATGAAGCAGAACTCCGATTTGAAGCAGACGATCGCGGCTTACGCGGCGGATCAAGTTAGCGAAGGGGATGTCATTGCATTAGATGTCGGTACAACGGTTGCCGAATTCGCGAAAGAACTGCTAAAGAAGAAAAACCTTACGGTCTTTACTTTCTCGATTCAAGTAGCTGCTTTGTTAGCGCAAAGCAATCACAACGTTTATTTACTTGGGGGCAATTTAAGAAAAACGGAAATGTCCATGGTCGGCTCTATTACGCGCGATACGATTATGAAGTTTCATTTCGACCGCTACTATTTGGGATTGGCAGGAGTATCCAAGGAGAACGGTCCGACCGACTTTAATCTCGAGGAAGTGGAGATCAAGAGAGCTATAATCGAGCGCTCGAAGCAGGTCGTGGCGCTTGTCGACAAGACGAAGTTCGGCGTCACATCGTTAGTTAAAGTGTGTGAATTCGAAGAGATCGATGAAATGATTACCAATAACGATTCCGATCCCTCCTTTTTCGAGGAGTATCCATATAACGGTAAGTGGGTTTTTGTATAATAGGAATACGAAATAATGAGAACAATTGAATAGTAGCTGGAGAGAGGCGGGGGAAACCCGTCTTTTTTTCGTTAGATCTCACAATTAAATTCGCGAATGATCGTTAAATGATCGTAACTTGATTATTCAACGATCATAACAATAAATATATTGACCAAAACGAACATGAATGATATATTTTAATCAGAAATCAATAAAGTGTTACAAAAAGTGACATGATATGTGATTGATTAGAAATAGCGATAATAACTTGATTTTAACAATTGAGGTGAACGATTTGAATCGTTACGCTCTGGGAATCGATATCGGAACAACGTCCGTAAAGGCGATTCTGATCTCTGACCGCCAGGAAATCGTGTATGAAACGAGCGCTGCGCACGATTTGATTTCGGAACACATCGGGTGGGCGGAAGAACGGACGGAGGATTGGTGGAACAACACGATTACCGTTATCCGACGGATCGTAGAAGAAGTACCTGACGCAGCTAGTCGAATTGATGTCATTGGAGTTAGCGGCATGGTTCCGGCCATCGTATTGTTAGACAAGAACGGACGGCCGGTGCGTAATTCCATTCAGCAAAACGATGCGCGTTCCGTCAAAGAAATAGAATGGTTGAAACAAAGAATCGATCAACAGCAATTGTTCCAAGCGACCGGAGGATATACGAACCAGCAGCATGTATTGCCGAGGTTATTGTGGCTCAAAGCCAATGAACCTGAGACGTGGAATAAGAGCGTTACGATTATGGGCTCTTATGACTATATCACTTACAAATTGACGGACACCCCTTCGATCGAAGTGAACTGGGCGGTTGAAAGCGGACTCTATGATATTTATAGCCAAGCTTGGTTAACCGAACAAATGAAAAGCTACGGAATCAATCCGTCCATGTTTCCTAAGGTACGTCTATCGGGGGATATCGTGGGAACTCTAACAAAGGAAGCGGCAACATTGACCGGGTTGGCAAAGGATATCCCCATCGTTGCTGGTAGCGCGGATCATGTGGCTTCCACGCTGGCTGCAGGAATCGTCGATGAAGGTGATTTGTTGATCAAATTCGGCGGCGCGGGAGATATTCTCTATTGTACCAACGAGGTTAGAACGACTCCGGAATTGTTTTACGATCGGCATGTGGTTCCCGATAAACATTTGATGAACGGCTGCATGTCGTCAAGCGGTTCATTGGTGAAATGGTATATCAAGGACATTCTGAACGAGCAGTCGGACGATATTTTCAAGGAGCTTGACGCTGCTGCGGAAAAAACAAGGCCGGGCTCGGACGGGCTTATCATTCTACCGTATTTTCTAGGTGAAAAGACGCCCTTATTCGATCCCGAAGCTCGAGGGGTGCTGTTTGGTCTCACGCTGTCTCATGGCCGCGGGCATATTTTCAGGGCGATATTGGAAGCCGTCATTTATGGATTCAGGCATCACGTCGAAGTGCTTGCGCAGCAGGGCTATCATCCCAAAAGGATTTTTGCCACCAACGGCGGAGCCAAAAGTAAATTTTGGTGCCAGATCGCTGCGGATGTCCTGAAATCCGAAATCAGGTCGTTCCCTTCTCATCCGGGTTCAGCATTGGGAGTTGCCTTCTTGGCGGGAATCTCAACGGGTTTATTCTCGGATTGGTCGCAAATTCACGGTTTTCTGAATCAATACAGAGATTTCAAGCCAATCCCGTCCCATATGGACGTTTACGATAAAACCTATCAGATATACCGTGATTTGTATCGGCAGTTGCTGCCGTCATTTCACGATGTTAATCAAATTTACTAGGGGAGAGAATCCAACATGCAGATTTTCAAGAACAACACCATCGCCTTGGTAACGGGAGCAGGAGCAGGAATCGGCAAAAGTATCGCATTGAAGCTGGCGTCATTCGGAGCGACGGTCGTCGTCTCGGATGTTCGATTAGAGGCGGCGGAGGACACGGTAAGAGAATTACCCGTCAATGGAAAGCCACATCGTGCCATAGCTTTGGATGTGACCAATCGGCAGAATGTCGAGCAGGTCTTTAAAGAGATTGTCTCAACCTATGGCACTCTTGATATTTTGATCAATAATGCCGGGGTTTCCACGATGAATACGATTGAAAACTTGACGGAGAAGGAATGGGATTTCAACTTCGATGTCAATCTTAAAGGAGTATTTTTCTGCACACAGGCAGCGATCCCTTACATGAAAAATCAGGGCTCCGGGAAAATCGTCAATACGGCTTCGATGGCAGGTAAAAGAGGAGTTCCGCTCCTTGCCCACTATGCGGCTTCGAAGTGGGGAGTTATCGGCTTCACCAAAAGCGCGGCAATGGAATTGGCTCCGCATGGAATTACGGTTAACTGCGTGTGTCCGGGTTACGTTAAGACAAGCATGCAAGAAAGAGAGCTGGAATGGGAAGCTGAACTGCGTCAGATGACGCAACAGGAAGTAAAAGACGAGTATATTCGCAATACGCCGCTCGGAAGGCTTTGTACGGCTGACGACGTGGCGAAGGCTGTCGGATTTCTAGTTTCTCCGGAAGCGGACTTCATAACTGGAGAAGCTTTGGATGTAACCGGCGGAGCGGATTTGGTGTGACGATTGTGCGGGTGGGTACGAAGCGGTATGAAGTGGAAGCCGTTGTTTTTGATAAGGACGGGTTGCTTTTCGATTCGCAGCATTTCTGGAAATGTTTGGCCAAGGTGCGCTTGGACCGTCTGATGCTGCATGAGAACTTCCCAGGGGAACAATGGTGCGAGGTGTTTGGTGTCCAATGTCAACAGGAACAGCCTATTTGGATTGACCCCAACGGCATATTCGCATTGGCTTCTCCTCAGGAAGAGATCGTCGTGACGGCTTCCATGATTAGAACCGCGACAGCAGCCGATTGGGGACAATGCAGACAATGGGCGGTCGAAGCGTTTCGGGATTCCGATCATGCTTTCGAACTGTCGGAAGCTCTTCTGCCCAAGCCTGGTTTTCCTGCAATATTTCAAAAGCTGGCGGATGCCGGCATTCCTTACGGAATTGCGACTTCGGACGATGAGGAGAGAACTCGCGCTTCAATCAAGAAGTTTGCCGATATCGACTCTTTGAAATTTATCATCACGCCTGCCGATGTGAAGCGGGGCAAGCCGAATCCGGATATGCTTTGGCTGGCTTCCGAGTGTTGTCAGACCCCGTTGGAGAAAATGTTGATGATCGGCGATTCTTTTGTCGACGTTCTCATGGCAAAGCAGGCGGGGTGTATTGGAATCGGGATACCGGACGACGAGGATATGAGCAAGAAGATGGAGCCTTATGCGAGCTGTATCCTATCTTCATTAGAGGAAATCGAAGTTTTGCGGGGGAGGTGAACCGATTAGAATGAGCGCAAAACTGCAAAACAAACTGCTGGATGGCTTTACGTATGCTGCATTGGTTGTATGCGCTTTAATCTTTTTGCTACCCATTCTATGGATCATCCGCACGTCATTTACGACTAAAGTAGTTGCTTATCAGATTCCTCCGCAATGGTTTGTGCGGCCAACGATGGACAACTACAAAGCTATATTTTCCGACAATCCGTTTGGCCGTTATTTTCTGAATAGCTTTGGCATATCGCTCATTTCGACGCTTATCGCGGTGTTCATCGGAGCTATGGCGGCTTTCTGGATTGCACGTCGAACGGCAGGCGGCAACTTTCTCAGAATCGCGATTCTAGGTACCCAAATGCTTCCGCCGATCGTCATGGTTATCCCGATCTTCATGGTCATCAAGAAACTGGGACTGATGGATTCGTGGTTTTCATTGATCGTAACGTATTTGTCCTTCAGCCTTCCGTATATGATCTGGCTGCTGATCGGTTTTTTCGAGACGATACCTAAAGATCTGGATGAAGCTTGCGAGATGGATGGATGCACGAAAATGCAAGCCTTTACAAGGGTTGTGCTGCCGTTGGCGGCGCCCGGTATTATGGCTGCAGGAATTTTGAGCTTTTTGATGGCGTGGAACGAATTTCTTTTTGCGCTTGTTTTAACGGGAACCGGATCGCGTACTTTGCCAGTGGCCATCGCCAACATGGAAACACAACAAGGAGTCATGATTGCCCAGCTTTGCGCAGCAACCGTTATTATCATTCTTCCGGTTATTGTACTTTCATTGTTTATTCAAAAGTATTTGGTGAATGGAATGACTATGGGCTCGGTCAAATGAGAGGGGACTTCCAGATGAAAAAGTGGTTGTGCAGTGTAGTGGCGATTGTTATGACAGTGACATTGTTGTCCGCTTGCGGTTCCGGAAACAAGGAAGAGGCAGGCGGGTCCGCTTCATCCGGTTCAGGTAAGAAACAGTTGAACATCCTCATGGAATCCGTCCCGGATACGGATATCGTTAAGAAAGAGATTGCTAAATTTACGAAAGAAACCGGTATCGCGGTAAATATCGAAGCCGTTAATTATTCCGCTATGCATGAGAAACTCGTTCCTCAGTTGGTAAACTCATCAAGCAGCTACGATCTGATTGTTGTGGATAATTACTGGGTTGGAGAATTCACGAGCGCCGGATGGCTGGAACCGCTCGATACCTTTATCCAAAGAGACAAGTTCGATACGAGCGTCTATTTGAAATCGATGTTCGATATGGTAGGTCAAGTCGACGGCACTACGTACATGCTGCCCTTCTATAATTATGCGATGTCTCTGATTTACCGCAAAGACGTATTTGAAGATGCCGATCTGAAAAGCAAGTACCAGGCGGAATTCGGAAGGGAAATGAAGATTCCGGACACCTTGGAGGAATACGTAAACATCAGTAAATTCATCACGAAGCAAAAAGGCGATAAGATGTATGGTTCCGTCATGATGGGACTGCGCCCCGATCCGATTTCCGTCGAATGGCTCAATTATTTGTATAGCTCGGGCGGAGATATCTACGGAAAAGACGGAAAACCCGTCATCAACAACGAGAGCGGTATCAAAGCATTGGATTTATACATCGACAATATGAACAATGCCGCGCCTAAAGGCTCTGCCGGATTCGGGTTCGATGAAGCGTTTAACGTGTTCGCGCAAGGTAACGCGGCGTCCTTCATTACGTACAACTGGATGCTTGCCAAATTGAATAATGAGAGCGAATCGAAAGTAGCCGGCAAAGTCGATATTGCCAGCGTACCCGGAGGGACTTCCCTTAACGGCGGCTGGGGCTGGGCGATTCCGAAGAACGCCGAGGACAAAGAGGCTTCATGGAAATTCTTGAAATGGATCGAATCATTCGACATTGCCAAAGACCGCGCGCTGCAGGGAGGTTCTCCAACCCGCAAGGACGTCTTCGCGGATGACGATGTGCTTGGTCAGTATCAATATTATGTGAAAGTTCAAAAAGTCATCGATGAATCCCGTATGATCCCGATTATTTCTGAAGCGCCGCAGTTGATAGAAATACTGGGACGCGAGCTTTCAGAAGCTGTATCCGGCGGCAAAACCTCGAAGGACGCGCTGGATACCGTCGCTAAAGAAGTACAAGATTTGAAATAACGGAAAATAATCCATTCGGAACGTCTTAGGGGAAGGAGGATTGGTCGATGCTGTCCCAAAAAAGAAAGCAGTTCTTGATTTTCTTTGTCCCATCCGTGCTGCTGCTGCTTCTTACCGTTGTATATCCTTTGCTGTATTCGCTGGTCATGAGCTTCACCTCGTCTTCCCTTAAGATTAAGGGCATGGGGAGCTTTATCGGGTTCGACAATTATATCAGAGTGTTCAAAGACGCCTATTTCTTGAAATCGGCGTGGACAACGGTCATATTCACGGTAATTGTCGTCACTCTGGAGTTTCTGTTCGGACTTATCGTCGCTATTTTGTTAAATCGGATAACTTACGGAAAGAAAGTATTTTTCACCATAATTATCGTCCCGATGCTGATTACCCCGGTTGCCGTTGGATTGATTTGGCGACTGCTGCTGCATCCGGACTTGGGGATTATCAACTACATGCTGAGTCTTGTCGGAATTGAAGGGCAGGCTTGGTTGGGCGATGCAAAATGGGCGATGATAACGGTTGTTTTGGTGGATATTTGGCATCAAGTTCCATTCATGATTTTGCTGCTATTAGCGGGACTAGTATCCTTGCCCGTTGAGCCTTATGAAGCCGCCGAAATCGATGGGGCCAATCGCTTGCAAACCTTCTGGAACGTTACTTTGCCACTGATGAAGGCAACGATTGTAGTGGCTGTGTTGTTCAGGGTCATTACCGCATTCAAAACTTACGATCTCATCTATGTGTTGACCAAAGGTGGACCGGGCACAACGACTGAGGTCATCAGCTATCACATCTACAAACAAGCTTACACTTTCTTGGATACAGGTTATGCATCCGCCTTATCCTACGTCTTGCTGCTGGTCGTGCTTATGTTGAGCGCCGTATTCGTAAAAGTCAGCAGAGGAAAAGCTTAATCTCATTAATTAAATCGGAACTTATTATATAGGAGTTGAGTGAAATGACATGGTTAAAAGAAGTCATCGGAACTGAAAAAGCGATCATTGCTATGTGCCATCTGCTCCCTTTGCCGGGAGATCCTCTATACGATCATGAAAAAGGAATGGACTACGTCATTGAAATGGCGAGGAAAGACTTCTTGGCGCTGCAAGAGGGCGGAGTCGACGCCGTTATGTTCTCCAACGAATTCAGCTTGCCTTACCTGACCGATGTCAAGACGGAAACGGTAGCGGCTATGGCTCGAATTATTGGCGAATTGATGCCATTGATTCAAATTCCTTTCGGCGTGAACGTGCTTTGGGACGCTAAGAAATCATTGGACTTGGCCATGGCAACGGGTGCCAAATTCGTCCGTGAAATATTCACCGGCGCCTATGCGAGCGACTTTGGCATATGGAACACCAATGTCGGAGAAACGATTCGCCACCAGCATCGAATTGGAGCCAAAGACGTGAAGCTGCTATTCAATATTGTGCCCGAAGCGGCAAAATATTTAGCTGACCGCGAAATAGAAAGCATTGTTAAATCAACCGTATTCAATAACCGTCCGGATGCCTTGTGCGTGTCGGGGCTGACGGCAGGAGCCGAAACGGACGACCAAATATTGATCCGGGTTAAGAAAACCGCCAACAATACCGTGGTGCTGGCCAATACGGGAATTCGCATGGAAAACGTGGAAAGACAGCTTGCGATTGCCGATGGTGCAGTGGTGGGAACAACGTTCAAATATGAAGGCGTGTTCGAGAACCACGTAGACGTCAACCGAGTCAAAGCTCTGATGGACAAAGTGAAGGCTTTCCGCGGCGACGCCATTACCGTCTGAACGGAGTAGAACAAAAAACCAGTTCTGGAGATAAGAGATCTCTCCGTAACTGGTTTTTGTGAAGACAGAAGGTCAGGCTTGTTTGTACAGGTAGTCGTTAATTGCCGGAGGAATCTGCGGCAAGGCATTAAGCGTAAAAAAAGCGCCAATGGGCTTGGCATCAATAGGAATCACATTGTAGGTCCATTCGGCTTCCTGCTTTAGGTATACAGCGTTAATGCCGCATTGCAGGGCGGGGAGGACATCCGTTCTCACGGAATTGCCGATCATCCAAGTATTGCCGCGCTCAAATCGGCCATCGGTCAATATTTCTTCCAACGCAGCCGTGTTCTTATGCTGTCTGACGTAAATCCGGTCTTGGAAATAACGTTCAAGCTTCATATGCGCGATTTTCTTGTGTTGTATGAGCGAGTCGCCCCCAGTATAGAGATGCAGCTCGTGACCGCCTCTTGCAAGCGAATCCAGCGTTTCCTCCATCAAGGGGTAAGGCTCCACTTCCAACTCGTAGACGCTTTGGCCAAGCTTCCAGAGCTTTTCTTCTTCCAACGAAGAGCCAGCCCGACCGGTTATGTTCTTAAAGTAGCGATACGTATCCACGAACGATTGAGGGAAATGTTCGCTTTTGAAGCCTTGGACTTGAATGCGTTCAACATCGATCTCGGACTGTTTCTCCAAGATGTTAGCTCGTGTAACTCCCGCGGAAGAATACCAAGTCGTCATTTCATCCGAGAATTGATCAAGGATAAAATGAAAATATTTATTGCAGTATATTAACGTGTCGTCCAGATCAAACATAATTTTTTGTTTCATATCTCTATTGTGCTCCTTACTTTATTGCAATGTCCGACCTCAATTAGATTATCCTTTTATTGAGATTAATGTGTCGGCTGCCGAATATTATTTTCTTGTCCTTTTCATTATGGCGGGAGTCATTAGGTTTGTAAACCAGAGGAAATAGGAAAACTACAAAGAAACCCTTCTATGACCGAAGGGCAGGGGGTGAAACGATGACTAATAATAAGGGTCAGAAGACGGACCGGGGCAGCACGAAGTTCAAAGAGAGAGAGCATGAAATACAGGTTAAAAAAATGGTGCGATACCCGCCCAGCTTAAATGGGATCAACAAAAACTTACCCTGATTAAGCATGCTCTCTCCGTGCTAATGCAGATCGTTGCCGCTCAGCCGTCTTCTAAAGAGCCGTTCCGTCAAGCATATTTATTAATCTTCTCCGTGAGGGTTCGCTTGATGAAATGGATGCGTTGACGAACATAGAAGTCGTAGCTGCCCCCGCTTAACTCGCGGGGGTTCATTGTATTCCCTGTGTCGTTGTCAATGATAACTAGCTTCCCGTCGGTGAAAAATTTGAAAGTTAAGTCTCGAGACGGCCTTGGTCCTCTTGGAGGTTCCAAGTAACGGAGATGTTCACAGTTCACCATCCATTATCCCACCTATTTAACAAAATTAGAACGTACGTTCTTGTTCTTATTATAGCAAACATTTGTTCGTATGGAAAGGTATTCCGTAATGCCTTACACTGGATAAATATCGGATTGAAGGGGAAGGGCAACTATGATCGTAATTTCTGGTTTGACTCGTAAGATTCCCGAAGGGAAAACGATACTGGATCATGTGAATACAAGGCTCGAGCCCGGCACTTTCATTGCGGTCGTAGGCCCGAGCGGAAGCGGAAAATCCGCTCTATTAAAGGCATTGGCGCTCAAGGAAGTATGGTCGTCGGGCGAATATAGGGTGGATGGCAAAGATTTGATGGAAGCTGGCTTTTTCGCAAAAATGAAATTTCGCAGGCAAGTCGCATTTTTAGAACAGAAGCCGATTTTGTACGAGAAGAAGTCAGCGCTTAAGAACGTCTTGATCGGCGGTGCCGAACAGACTCCGATATGGCGCAGATTAACCGGCATGGTTCGCAGCGACGACTATATGGGCGGAATGGACATGCTCGAGCACGTAGGACTGCTGGAGAGGGCCAAGCAGGTCGTGGAGAAGATGAGCGGCGGAGAACGCCAACGGATAGCCATCGCTCGTGCATTGGTGCATGGAGCAAGGCTTGTGCTTGCCGATGAGCCTGTATCCGGCTTGGATCCTCACACGGCGGAAGAAATGATGCAAACGTTAAAGAAGCTCTGTCATGAGAAAGGAACGACAATCGTAGCCGCATTGCATCGTGTCGAACTGGCCGAGAAGTTCGCCGATGAAATATGGGGCATGCAGGACGGACGTCTCATCATTAACGTTAGAGGCAGAAGATTAACGGCCGCGGAGAAGATGCGATTGAGTTAGGGAAAGGAACAACCTGACGCTGGATAGGGCTTCTTTAGAAGCTCCATCTTTAACGTCAGGCTTTGATTAAGCGTTAACGGCAATTATTCGTTCGTAGGATCGGGTTTGCCTTCCGGATCGGCATCGTTGGCAAGACCGTGCAGGGAAGGGATTTTCCCATGGGGCTGCTGGTTTTGCTTTCGGCTTTTCCATGCGCTTTCTCTTCTTCGCTTGGATGGGGGCATTAGTGTTTCCGCCTTTCTATTTGTAATCGTTGCATGGATTATCGTTGCGTTATCTCCCGTTCCTTATTCGTAACGTGGAGGATAAGCGCGAGAGGAGGGTGGAATATGGCAGAATGTGCAACTTTAGCTGTATTCCCTTTATTATCCGTAAATATCGGTCGTGTTCAAACCGGAGTTTATAAAGGTAAGGAAGCTCAGTCAGGCATTGGCAAAAGCACGGTTCATCGATCGGTGCACGTAAGCGTGCTTGGCGTAGAGGGTGACGAACAGGCAGATTTGGTGAACCATGGCGGACCTGACAAAGCAATATGCTTATACAGCTTGGATCACTACCCCCACTGGGAAGAGGTACTTCGTCGTTCGCTTGAGTTCGGTTCATTCGGGGAAAATTTTACGGTCCGTAATATGAACGAAAGCGATGTTCGTATCGGCGATATTTTCCATGTCGGCTCCGCCGTCGTTCAGGTGTCCCAGCCCCGCCAGCCTTGCTGGAAACTCGCCATGAAATGGGGGCTGGATGAACTGCCGCTGCTCATCACGGAGAGCGGGGCTACCGGGTTCTATTTCCGCGTGCTCGAGGCAGGAGAAGTGAAAGCCGGCGACGAGCTGCTGCTCAAAGTGACTCATCCTGCTCGCATTACGGTTGCCGAGGCTAATCGGGTCATGCACAAGGACAAGGGCGATCTCGAAGGCATACGTCGGCTCCTCGCGGTCGATGCCCTTTCGGCCAGTTGGGTAAATACGCTGACGAACAGGCTTCTGAGGCTTCAAAGTACATAGCAAATAGGAAGGACGGCCATGGGGCTGTCCTTTTTAATGGCGGGGAGTTGTGGGATAAAACTCGCTAAACTCTCTCGCAGTTTACAAGAAATTCTTGATCGTTCCTTGAGTTGATTGTAAAATAATAGAAATTGAACTGTGTGTAACTGGCGGAACATGGGTAACCATGAGGGAGCACACAGATAAGAGCCGTACGCCTGGGCAAAAGTATTTGATCATTGATCAAGTGCTTTTTATTTTTTGAAAATTCCGGGAAAGGCTAGGTATCCGAAATGAGAATTGCAATTATCGTGTTTGACCAAATGACAACGTTAGATTTTGCTGGCTTTTATGAGGCGATTCCTTGGATGCTGATCTTAAAAGCTAAGGAAGAGGTATCGTGGGAGTTATGCTCGAACAAAGAAGAAATCACTGACGACCGGGGTATGACAATTAAAGTGAAACAAGTTTATCCTGATCTATCTCAATTTAACATCGTGTTTATCCCAGGCGGACTATCGACTAGGAAACTGAGATTCGATATCGAGTTTATTTCATGGATCCAAAGCGCGCGGAATGCGGAGTATAAGGTATCGGTTTGTACGGGGGCATTGATGTGGGGAGCAGCCGGTTTGTTGGAAGGGAAAAAGGCTACAACGAATCCTTCAGCTTACGAATTGTTAGAACCTTATTGCACGGAAGTCGTTAAAGCCCGTATTGTTCGTGATGGTAACATCATTACAAGTGGTGGAGCTTCTGCATCTATCGATGTAGGTTTATATCTGATTGAATTGCTCACAAGCAGCGATTTCGTTCAACAAGTACAGGAGAAAATGGATTACCCTTTTTATCGTCCGGGCCAACTTTCAGACATATATGTCTAACCAGTTTACAATATATCCTTTATGATGCTAAAGTAAAATTAGTTTTTCTTGGAAGGAGAATTTAACCTTTATGCCAGCTATCTTGTAATGGAGTTTCCGAAGTTGCACGAAAAACCTGTTAATAACAACGGGATTTGTGCGTCTTTTTGACCCATTACAAGTGCTTAGCAGGCTTAGATCATACCTGCGGAGTGCCTATTTGGGGCACTCTGCTTTTTGTTTATTTGGCCTTAATAAAATAAAACTTATTAGGAGTGAACTTTTTAAATAATGAGTACATCCCATGGATTTGAAACGAATGCACTAACTATCAGACAATTCACAATAGAAGATACTGCCGCTCTATATGAGCTAACTAGACAAACAGAGATTACAGACTTCCTCCCCGATTGGAATATGTCGGAGCAACAACTAGAAGGCTTCCTCGACTTTGTTATTGCTTCATACGAAGACTTTAATCCTGAGGATGTCAGAATACTGCTGGCAATCGAGCACAAGCAGGATAGAAGGCTTATCGGGTGGTGCGGAGTATTTCCGAATGATAGGTTAGACCCTGCAGATAGGGAAATCGCCTATGCCATATCCAAGGACTATCGAAATCACGGGTATACTACGGAGGCAACAACGGGGATGGTATCTTATGTGTTTAATCATTCCTTGTTGATGCAGATTGTTGCGATCGTTAAGCCATTTAACTTGGCTTCGACAAGAGTGATTGAGAAAACAGGCTTCAAGCATGTTCAACTCTTGGGTCTCTCAGATAATTCAAATTACAACTATTATGTCCTCGAACGGAATAGGGCTTGACAGGGGTGCTCGTTTTTTCGCTTATCATGACCCACTATACGTTAAACAGTTTGGAATCATTGCAGTTCTCCATGAAGAAGCGCCCGAAGGAAGCGATGCTCTAGTGGCTAGAGCGGAAGTGCTTATTATTGGCGTGAGCAAACAGGCTAGGCGAAGAGGCATCGGCTCGATTCTCCTTAAGCATGCTGAGGAATTTGCGAAGGAGAGAGGAGCTTATTGTTTGTTCATGATGACTTATGCCGAGGATTATGATGTCATTGCGTTTTATGGAAAAAATGGTTTTATCCCGGTAGCCACTCTTCCAGACGTATATGGTCAAACCTTGGAAGGTAATGTTTTCTTGCGTAAAATTATTCGTTGAGCAGTTAAGGGGAGGGCAGCCATTGGCTGTCCTTTCTTAAGAATGTAGGCTTTGGCACCTTTATCGAAGCTTCTTATCTATACATGCGGAAAAGCAAGTTCGTTTATGCCGGGGCGATTGTCGCGTCAGGCCTAGCCGGGGCGGTCATCGGGGTGTTAAACTTAAAGTCGACTGCTTTTGCTCCATCTTATATGGCGTTGTTATTCAGCAATAATGCATGGGGCTTCTTGGCCGCTATGTCGACGGGATTCGTCGTTGCGTTTGCCATTGCGGCTGCTGTTAATTTGGTTGGCAAAAGAGTGTTCGAAGTAAGGGAGAGAAGTAAATGACGCTCAAATGGGATGGTCACACGCACACACGTTTTTGTTACCATGGAAACGATGCGGAGCTGACCGATTATGTAAATCGGGCTATCGGTTTAGGATTTACCCGTTATTCGGTTACGGAGCACCCGCCGCTGCCGGACGGATGGATCAAAGACGAGAAGTTGATGGCAGAGTTAGCAATGCCGGTCAACCAGCTTCCGGATTATATTTCCTATGTACAGCAAATGAAACTGCGCTATGAGGGACAGATTGAACTGACAGTCGGTCTCGAGATGGATTATTTGTATGAGATGGAATCTTTTTCGAACAACCTGCTCGAGCCATATAAGGAAGTTGTCGAAGATGCGGTCGTATCCGTTCACTACCTCCCCGCCGATGGAGGGATGTACTGTATCGATTATACGGCCGATAATTTTAGACAAAACCTTCTTGCATCCTACGGTTCCATGGACAGTGTAGCAGAAGCCTACTTTGATCATGTCGAAAAGGCGATCACGTGGGCGGCAACGCTTCCGATGCGCAAACGGCTCGGACATCCGCTTCTGATCGAGAAGTTCTCTCGAGATCTGCCGACAATCAGTGAGTCCCTCATCCGGCGGCGTTTGGAAGGCATCGTCGGTTTGCTGAAAACCTCCGGAGTCGGCGTCGATGTCAATACGGCCGGATTACGAGTGCCGAGCTGCGGGAAAGCGTACGCACCTGCATGGTTTATCCGAATGTGCCAAGCGCAAGGAATCGAGCTCGTATACGGATCCGACTCTCACAAGCCCGAGCAAGTCGGGTTTGGATGGGACTGGTTCCAGAGAGCGATTGATGGGAATGAACCTGAAGATGCTGACAGATCATGAGCGATTGTTGCTGAACGGCATCGACAAGGGAGAGTTGACCGAATTGCTGCGCCTAAACGGATTACGGTTGGGTGACATAGGTTCACCCAAAAAGCGGCATTCGACGGTTATCCGTTCGGATGTCGCTTTTATTTCTGAAAGATTCCTTCCCAGCTAGTCAAGTAAAAGCAATGCATTCTGACAACGATCATACAATAGAAGCAGGGAGGCGATGGATGTGAACACGGCGCAGCGGCTTGGTTATGGGAAAGAGGAGCGATTGTTGATCGTTAACGCCGATGACTTCGGACTTTGCCGGAGCGTGAACGAGAGTATTGCCCGCTTGCTGTCGGACAATGCGATCTGCTCGACGACGATCATGATGACCTGTTCCTGGTCTGCCGATGCCGTAACATTCATTAAAGAAACGCTCCCGGATGCGGATATCGGAGTTCACTGGACGCTAACGAGCGAATGGCCCGAATATAAATGGGGTCCCTTATGCCGAAGCCGATCCTTGCTCTCTTTGACTTATGCGGATGGATGGTTTCCCGAAACGACAGCCGAAGTGGAGCGGCGAGCGGATCCGGAAGAGGTGCGTTACGAGCTGCTTGCCCAGACGGAAGCCGCGCTTAAAGCGGGTTTGGCGTTGACGCATGCCGATAGCCATATGGGCAGTCTGTATGGCTTTCATTCAGGGAAAGATTTACTTCCTATCGCCTTCGACATTTGCACCCGATTCGGATTGCCGATCCGATTGCCTCGTCGATTGATGCCAGTTGGAGGGAGAATGATTCCGACGGAACTGCAAGAGCGTGCCAAAATCAGAGTGCGGCAAGCGGATGACCGTGGAATCATTCTTCCCGACTATGTGATAGGGCCCGATTATCAGCTCAATTTCGGAGATACGTATGAGTCCGTGAAGGCGGAAGGAATAGATCTAATCCGTAATTTGCTGCCAGGCGTTACGGAGTGGATTTCTCACCCCTCGCGTTTGACGGATGAGCTTCGTTCCTTTCACGGTGAACCGGAGAAACGGGGGATGGAGCAGCGCTTCTGGAACGACAAGGACGTAATGGCTGCTTTAACGGAGGAACAAGTCAGATTCATTGGCTGGAAAGACTTGCAACGGCTGCAGTCGAGTTTGTCCGTATGAGTTTTATCGCTAAGTTTGCTGTTTTTTCGAGTTGCAGGAAGGAATTTGGCAGTCAATCGCGAAATAATTAATGTTTGTATATTGCAAATTTTCTGAACTATCCTCCACTCAAGCGCGAAAGGGGATTACACAGACTTATGGTTATGCTGCCTAAGGTAAACGAGCTCGGTTTTTTTGAAATTCGTCTGGAGTCCATCGGCGGGCTAGGAGCCAATCTGGCAGGTAAAATGTTGGCGGAAGCGGGTGTTATGGGTGTCGGTTTAAATGGAGTCAGCTTTAGCTCCTATGGATCGGAGAAGAAAGGCTCTCCCGTTAAAGCGCATATTCGGTTTTGCGACATCAATACGCGAATTCGTGATACGTCGCCGGTAGAAAGACCGCATGTCATCGGCATTTTCCATGAAAACCTGTCCAAGACGATCAATGTCATTTCCGGGATGTATGAAGACAGCATCGTGCTAGTCAACTCTAAGAAATCGCCTGAACAACTCAAAAATCAGCTTAAACTGAAGGGCGGCATCATAGCGGTAGTTGACGCTACGGGAATATCGATGGATGAGAACAATCGCGTGAACATGGCGATGCTAGGCGGGTTGTTCCGCCTATGTGAATTCCTTGACGCAGAGTTCATGAAGAGCGTAATCCGCAAGTCGCTTGAGAAGAAGTACCCGGCAGCCGTTCAGCCGGCATTAAATACGTTCCAACGCGGTTACGATGAAGTGAAGTTCCAAACATACGTTTTGGACGAGGGTGACGCGATGCCTTCCTTCGTCCGCATGGATACGCCGGTTCTAGGTTACGAGACCCAGCCGATAGGCGGAATAATCACGAACCCAGGCAATAGCATTCTGAAAGATTTAAGCATTTCCCGTGCGGGAATGATGCCGCATTTCGCCGATGACAAATGCATTCATTGCGCGGCATGCGACAACGTATGCCCGGATTTCTGCTTCGTGTGGGAAGAGCAGGAAGACAAGAAGGGGCGTCCGCAGATGTTTCTGCAAGGGATCGATTATCAATATTGCAAAGGCTGCCTGAAATGCGTCCAAGCTTGTCCTACGGAAGCCTTGTCAAGCGAACTGGAGCAAGACGGCTACGCCGAAGAGCATCGTATTCCGCACAAGTTTACTTTAGCTATTTAAGAGACAGAACGTCATGAGTTTGTTCATCGAGAAACAGATAGGAAAGGTGGAGTTCGAAGTGTCGATTGACATTCGCAAGGAAATGGGCCAGTCCGGTACCGTAGAACAACGAATCGTCTATGAATCAGGCAACGAGATGGCAGCATACGCCGCACACCAGATCAACTATCATATCATGGGGTATTTTCCGATATCCCCGTCGACGGAAGTCGCTCAGTTTCTCGATTTAATGAAAGCGAACGGGCAGCATGATATCGTCTTGATCCCGGCCGATGGAGAGCATGGCTCTGCTGGGGTATGTTACGGGGCTTCTACGGCAGGCGGCCGCGTGTTTAATGCGACTTCTGCAAACGGTTACTTGTACATGTTGGAGCAGATGCCCGTCCAATCGGGAACGCGTTTCCCGATGGTCATGAATCTCGTATGCCGTTCCGTATCGGGTCCGCTCGATATTCACGGCGACCACTCGGATTTGTACTTCGCGCTCAATACCGGTTGGCCGATCGTGCTCTGCCGCGATCCGCAAGCGGTCTATGACATGAACATCATCGCGCTTAAGCTCGCCGAGGATCCGGAGGTGCGGCTGCCTGTTCTCGTCGCTTCCGACGGTTACTTCACGAGCCATCAGAAGCGCCGCGTTAATACGTTCGCGCATCGGGAGGACGTGCAGAAGTTCGTAGGGGAACACCCTCCCGAAGGGTTTAAGCACGTGTTAGATCGTAATAATCCAATCACGGTCGGTCCTTACATGAACGAGCCGGATTATATCAACAACTGCTATCAGCAAAGCCTTGCCATGTATCGCGCAGAAGCGGTGTTCGACAGAATTCAGAAGGAGTATGCCGTTCTTACGGGCAGGGAATATCCGATTCTCGAGCTGTACCGCATGGAAGACGCAGAGGTTGCCGTGTTCTTGCTCAACTCATCGTCGGAAATCATCAAGGACGTCGTCGATCAGCTTCGTTCGCAAGGGATCAAGGCGGGAGCGATTTCGCCGAATATCATACGGCCTTTCCCTGCCAAGGCGATCACGGAAGCGTTAAAGAACGTTAAGGCGGTTACGGTGGGCGACCGTTCCGATTCGTATGGCGGTCATGGAGGGAATATGGTTATGGAGGTCCGTGCAGCGTTGCAGCAATACGGAAACTCCACGACGTTGGTCATTAGCCGGATTTATGGGTTGGGCGGCAAAGACTTCTACGCGGAAGACGGCCTCAAAATGTTCGAGTTCGCGATCGACGCGATGCAGAAAGGTTTCGTCGAGAAACCGTTCGACTATCACGGGATTACGGCGGGCGATCCTTCCAAAGCACCGCAAAGAGTGCTCGAGCCTATGAAATACGAGGATTTGAAAACAGGACTCATCACCGTCACTCCGGACGAAACAACCGGTAAAATCAACGTACGCGTACCGCCGCTTCGCTCTCTGACGAAGAAGCCTAAACGGATTGCTCCAGGACACGGCGCGTGCCCGGGATGCGGTATTTTCTCCGGGTTGGAGCTGTTCTTCAAAGGGATCGAAGGCGATATCGTCGCCTTATTCCATACCGGTTGCGCGATGGTCGTTACGACGGGGTATCCGTATTCCGCTCACAAAGCGACGTACATCCATAACCTATTCCAGAATGGGGCGGCCACAATGTCCGGCGTCGTCGAAATGTTCCACGAGCGCAAACGTCGGGGTGAGCTGGATCAATACGGCTTGAAAGACGATTTCACTTTCGTGATGATTACGGGCGATGGCGGCATGGATATCGGAATGGGACCCGCGATCGGAGCTGCGCTTCGCAACCACCGGATGATCATCCTGGAATACGATAACGAAGGATATATGAACACGGGAGCTCAGCTTTCCTACTCCACGCCGATGGGTCACCGGACTTCGACGTCCAACGTCGGCAAGCATCAGGGAGGCAAGGTATTCCATCACAAGGACACGGCGCAGATTATGGCGGCGACGAATATTCCTTACGTATTCACGGGCAGCGAAGCCAGTCCGGTGGATCTTGTCAGGAAAGGCGCCAAAGCCCAATGGTACGCCCAGAACGTAGGGATGGTATACGGTAAAATCTTGATCACCTGTCCGCTTAACTGGCTGTCCGAGGATAAGGATGGAGCCGATATCATCGATTATGCGGTCAATACCTGTTTCTTCCCGCTCTATGAAGTGGAGAAAGGGGTAACGACGATCACCTACAACCCGGAAGAGAAGGGTAAACGGGTGCCTGTCGGCGACTGGCTTAAGATGATGGGCAAAACGAAGCATTTGTCCAAGCCGGAATACGCGGAGACGCTCAGGGAGTTCGAGAACGAGATCGAGCGCCGCTGGAATATGCTTAAGGCGAAGCACGAGAATCCTTATTTATAAGATTGGGGTTTGGTGAGCCATGCCATATATTATGAAACACGCAGCTACGGGTACTTTGCTGGCATGCGTTCAACGCAATGGTTATAAACTGGCCTATTATGGCATCATGATCTGGGATCTAGCGCCGAGCCCGGCGCAAATGTCGGAGGCATTGGCGGAAGCGGCAATCGAACCGGACGATCCGGCGGGTCGAATCGAGGATTGGGAACCACTGCAGCTCACCGAACATGAGATGAAAATGGCCAACGTGAAGCTTCGCAACGATCCACTTAGGGTCGTAGCCTATCGAGACGGGTTATTGATAGCTGAAAAGGTACAAACGAAATAATGAATTCGCGGTCGAGCAGGGTATCATTCCTGTTCGACCGTTTTTTTATACGATCAGGGAGTTTAAAGCCAACTACTCATCTAGGAAATGTAGGGAAAAAAGCCACCTAATTTCCGTGCCATTTCGGAGAAATCGTACCATTATCCCCTTGCTTCAGAAGAGAAATGCCAATCAGCAGATATTCGAATGCCATGACTTGAGAAGGAGTTGCAATCAACGGATATTCGAATGCCATGGTTGAGCGGGGAGTTGCAATCAGCGAATATTCGAATGTCATGACTTGAGTGGGAGTTGCAATCAACGGATTCCCGGATATCACGCACAAGTTGCCGTTTCGTGAATTAGAATGGAACGGGTTATCGACAACTCAAAAAGCAGGTATCTCAAGCATCAAGCATTCCATAGGGTGAGATATTTTCCTTTCCACTTCGCTTTGCTCCCCCAGACCACCCAGGGAACGGTGAGAACCGGTTTGCTGCGGGTCAGATATTTGTAAGTCAAAGTTGGTGTCACGGCGCACCAATGGAGCAGTTGGCTGAAGACCGGGGCATGGCGGAGCTTTAAGTTCAACCGGAAACAAAACTCGTCTAAATAAGCCTGCAAATGTTTGGCCCCGATGCCATTAAACGTAAAGTTCAGCCACGCGGTCACCTTCCACTTGATGGGGTTCAAAGCGGGGTGAAGTTTGCCGCGCCCCAAAACGGTCACGGCCTGTTTATCTATATGATTGTCTACGAACGCTTGGACGCCAGGCTTTTCAATCCACCTCAACGCGTTATTCACATGGCTGGGATCCGGTTGTTTGATTTTGACCTGCTGAGGCTCGTCTCGCTCGTCGAGGGATCCGCCGATCAACAGCGGCTGCTGGGCCTCGCTATAATACGTATAACCGTAAGAGATAGGGTCAACTCGCACAACACCCGTGAGCGGATCGGCTTCATCGGCTTGTTGCAGGGCATGGCGGATTTTTCTTGCGATGAGCCACGCGGTCTTATAGGTGACCTGAATCACTTGGGACAGGCGGGAGGCGCTGATGCCGGAAGGCCGGGAGATGAGAAACATCGCTTGGAACCAACGGGTCAACAAAGTGGAGCTGCCTTCCATGATGGTGCCGGCGATGACAGACGTCTGATGGCGACAGGAGCGGCATTCGTAGAGAGGCAGTCTGCGCGTTTGGATAAGATAAAAGTGGGAATGACGACAAGTTGGGCAACGGAAGCCGTCCGGCCATCTGGCTTCGAACAGCGCCTCGGCGCAAGCTTGCTCGGAGTTGAACTGCTGGCAAAATGCCTCAAAGGTCAGATGATCTGTAAACATAGACTTCCCTCCCGAAATAGAACGTTTGTTCTTATTTCCATCATACCAAACATACGTTCTATTTTCAAGAGATATCGGGTAAAATTTCAACGTTCCGGGTTTGTTTTCAGAAGCATGAACAAGGGTTTTCCCCCTTATTGGATGGGATAATGGTACGTTTTCGCGAAAAGGAGGTAGGGGAGGCTGCGGTGGTCCTATTCTCCTTCTGATGCGAAGGGATAATGGTACCCTTCGCGGAAAAGAGGTGGGGGAGGCTGCGGTGGTCCTATTTTCCTCATGATCGGAAGGGATAATGGTACCTTTCGCGGAAAAGAGGTAGGAGGATTTGCGGTGGTCCTATTCTGCTTCTGATGCTAAGGGATAATGGTACGTTTTCGCGAACAGCCGCAGGCATGAACAGGAATGTGGGACTGGTCGACCCCCAGAAGTACAAGAGAGTTCATGGGTACGATTGCTTTATTATATCTGCAAAAAGTAAAAGGACCTCGAGCTGCATTGGACCGCTCTAGCCGTACTTTTGCCGTTAACCCTATGTGGACATCTCCATTCTTTGATTTCACATCACTTATTGGTAATATGATAAAGACATTAGGAGGGAGAGTCTATGTTCACATACAGCGTTGCGCAAGGGAATCACATTAAACATATCGTTAATTCCTTAGTGGGAGACACACAATGAAAGAATTCAAAATGTATTTCAGGTTCGTGAAGCCTTATCGGTGGCTCGTGGCGATTACGCTCTTGATCGGAATGGTGAAGTTTGCTATCCCGCTTGCGGTACCGCTTTTCCTCCAATACGCCGTTGACGATATTCTGCTTGCCGATCTGCCCAAGGACGATAAAATTACAAGGCTTGTGGAGCTAATCGGTCTTTCTTTCGTCCTTTTCGTCATTGTTCGATATCCCGTAGAGTATTTCCGTCAATATTTTGCCCAGTTGACTACCAGCCGTATTTTATTCGATCTTCGAAATAAGCTGTACGGTCATTTGCAGCGATTGTCGTTACGATTTTACCAAGAACGTAAATCCGGTGAAATCATATCCCGAATGATGAACGACGCGGAACAAACAAAAGCGATCGTCGAGACGGGAATGATGAACATATGGCTCGATTTGTTTACGCTCACGATTGCGTTAGCCATCATGTTAAATATGAATGCAACGCTGACCTTGGTCGCTATTCTAATTTTGCCCTTCTATGGAATCGCGGTCATAAAGCTGTATAAGAGATTAAGATCATATGCAAGGTCCCGGTCTGCAGCGCTTGCGGACATGCAAGGATATCTCAATGAGCACGTCATTGGAATTCCGGTCGTGAAAAGCTTTACGTTGGAGCAATATGAACAGAAGCAATTCGGCATCAAAAACGGCAAGTTCCTCGAGCGCGCGCTCGCCTTAACGAGGTGGAACGCGCTTACGAACGCAATTATTAATACACTTACCGAAATCGCGCCGTTGCTTATTCTATTAGGAGGCGGGTACCTAGTCATCATGGAGCATATGACTGTGGGCGGGTTCGTCGCTTTTTATGGTTATCTCGACCGCTTGTATGCTCCGCTTCGCCGTCTTGTCGGCGCATCGACTGAGTTGACGCAGGCTTCCGCATCGCTTGAGAGAGTGATGGAACTGCTGAACGAACCCCCAGATGTCAAAGACGCTGAAGAAGCCAAGCCGCTCGCGAAGGTCGAAGGGCGTATCGAGTTCCACGATGTTTCTTTCCGGTACAGGGAAGAAGCGGAATTCGTTTTGCGCGATGTCAACTTGGCCATCGAGCCGGGGCAAACGGTGGCATTCGTAGGCATGAGCGGGGGCGGCAAATCATCGCTCATTAGTTTGTTGCCGAGATTTTACGATATTCAGCAAGGAAGCATTCGCATAGACGGGCAAGATATTTCCAAAGTGACTTTGCACAGCTTGCGTTCTCAGATCGGCATGGTGCTGCAGGACAATATTTTGTTCAGCGGAAGCGTGCGCGAAAATATTATGCTAGGCAATCCGGAGGAGACGGAGCAGAACATGCTGGATGCGGCCATGCGGGCGAATGCCCATGAGTTTATCATGAGCTTGCCGCAAGGATACGACACGGAAATCGGGGAGCGGGGTGTCAAGCTGTCCGGCGGACAGAAGCAACGGATCGCGATAGCCCGTGTTTTCCTTAAAGATCCGGCGATATTGGTGCTTGACGAAGCGACCTCGGCGCTTGACCTGGAATCCGAGCACCTTATTCAGGAGTCGTTGCAGGCTTTATCGGATAACCGTACGACACTCGTCGTCGCGCACCGGCTCTCGACCATCACGCATGCGAATCAAATTATCGTAATCGAGCGGGGAGCTATCGTGGAGCGAGGCACGCACGAGTATTTGATGGAGCTTAACGGAGCCTACGCAAGACTATATAACGTTCAAAATTTGTAAAAGGCCGACAGGTAGTACACGGTCGACAGGGATGGCGCATGGGCGTTGAATCGCATTGGGTGATGAATCGCATGATGTGTGTTGAACGAGGTTGGAAGGAGGCGTTAATAAGTGACGAACACGAACAATTTGCCGTTTCATCCGGTCATATCCGCATGGTTTACAGAGTCGTTCGGGGAGCCCACCGACGTACAGATGCAAGCTTGGGAGGCGATTCGTGCAGGCCGGCATACTTTAATCGCGGCTCCTACAGGCTCGGGCAAAACGTTAGCCGCGTTGCTGCCCTGTCTGGACAAGCTCGTCCAGCCACGATCCGGCCATCTTGCAACCAGCCAAGCCGGCATACGAATTCTCTATCTCACCCCTCTTAAAGCGCTCAACAACGACATTCATCACCATGCGCTTCAGTTCGTCGAACAGTTGGAAACCCGTGCCGTTGAAAATGGACTGGAATGGCCTGGCATTCGCTGCGAAGTACGGACGGGCGATACGAGTCAGAGCAAACGCGCGTCGATCCTGCGGAATCCTCCCGACTTGCTTATTACAACGCCTGAATCGTTATTTATTATGCTCACATCGGCCAAGGGGCGCGCGATTCTGGAAACCGTCGAGCAAATCATCGTAGACGAGATTCACGATTTGGCAGCGGACAAACGCGGATCGCACCTGTCGCTTACGATAGAGAGATTGACTCATCGCTGTATCCAACAACCGCAGCGTATTGGAGTTTCGGCAACTCAGAAGCCGCTTGAGAGAGTCGCGCGTTTTCTTGGGGGATGGGAACAATCGGACGAAAGCGACCAAAACTCAGAAAACCCAGTCATGCAGCCCCGTCCGGTAACCATCGTGGAAAGCGCGATGAGCAAGAGCATTCGGGTGCTCGTCACGATGCCCGATCAGAGTAAAGCGGCCGCGACGCGCGAGGCGGTCTGGCTGCCGCTGCTGGACCGGATCGTGCAAGCGATGGAAGGCTGCAGATCCGTCCTGTTATTCGTGAACAGTCGGCGTCTATGCGAAAGATTGTGTTTGCGCCTTAACGATCACGTCGGATATGAGATGGCCCGTTCTCATCACGGCAGCATTTCCCGCGAGCGCCGTCTTGAGGTGGAGCGTATGCTGAAGGAAGGGAATTTGCGCTGCATAGTCGCCACTTCCTCGCTTGAGCTCGGCATCGACGTAGGCCATATCGATCTGGTCATCCAGATCGATTCGCCGCAGGAGGCCGCCCGGGGCATTCAGCGCATAGGACGCGCCGGTCATGCCGTTGGGGAAGCGAGCAGCGGCATCTTACTAGCCCGCCAGAAAGCAACGTTGCCCGAGCTTGCCGTGCTTAGTAGGCAAATCTCGCGCCGGGAAATCGAAGAAATCCGCATTCCTCAAGGTCCAATGGACGTCTTATCCCAGCAGGTCGTCGCGATGGCGGCGATGGACGATTGGGATGTCGTCTCTTTGCATCGGTTAATCACGCGTAGCGATAGTTATCATGATTACCCGATTGATCGACTGCAGAGCATGCTTCAGGTACTAGCCGGTTTCTATCCATTCGCGAAGCCGCTACTCGAATGGAATCGCGAAACCAACCTGCTGACCAAAAGAACAAATACGATGATGGCTTCCGTAACGGGAGCGGGCACCATCCCGCAGAGCAGTGCGTATCCGGTTCATCATATGGAAAGCCGCGCGCATCTCGGTGAATTGGACGAGGAGTTCATCCAGGAGAGCCGCGTGGGCGACGTTTTCCAGCTAGGTACAAGCTCTTGGATGATCCGGGACATTCGCAACGACCGGGTATACGTGTCCGAAGCAGGCAATCGGTTTAGCGAAATTCCGTTCTGGCGCAATGAAGCAGGCAGCCGTTCTTATGAACTAGGCAGGAAGATCGGCGTGTTCCTGCGCGAAGTCGCCGAGCGATTGGATGTTGATGCTGAAGGCGATGAACCCATTTACGAGTGGCTGAAGCAAAGCTATGGAATGGATGTAATGACGTCGGAAGAACTGCTGTCACTTGTCCGTTCGCAGATTAAAGCGTGCGCTTTGCCGACGGATCGACAGATCGTCATCGAGCATTATCGCGACGTTATGAACCAAACGCATGTTATCATGCACAATCATTGCGGTCGAACGGTAAACCGGGCTTGGCTGCTAGCTATCGAAAGACAATTCGAGCAGCTTCTGCCTTATAAACTTTATGGAAACGCAAAAGACAATGGGATTGAATTCGTCCTTCCCGAATGGGACGCTTCTTGGCTCCAGGTCATTCATCAAGTGACGCCGGCTAATCTCGAACAATTGCTTACGGAGGCAATTACAGGTTCACCGCTCCTTGGCATCGCATTCCGAAGAATTGCGGAGACGTCGCTTCTGCTGTCGAGAAGCTTCACCCGCACGCCGATGTGGCAGAAACGGCTTCGCAGCGAGGAGCTTCTAAGAGGGGCGCTGCCGTATGCGGAACATTTTCCGTATTTGCGTGAAGCGATGTCCGAGTGCCTTCATGAATATTTGGGTTATGACGATCTGAAACGTCAGCTGGAGGAGCTTGTAACGGGAGAGATGACATGGGTCGTGCGCGAGACGTCTTTCCCGTCGCCGTTCGCCGCTCAGTTTCTAGCCGATTACGTGAACATGAGAATTTACGAGGGGGATGGATTGGACGAGACGATCCAGCTCCAGTTAATGAACGTAAGCAAGGAACTCGCAAGCCAATTGTTCGATTCCCAGGCACATGGACAATCGATCAGCCAGGAAGTAATCCAGGAAGAGCTCCGACGGTTAAACGAACCTGATCAAGCACCGCGTAATTCGGACGAGCTGGCCGCTTTTCTTAAAAGCCGAGGAGACTTGACCGCAAAAGAAATAACGAAACTTGCAGGGGAGTCAGCGCTTACATGGGTTCAGCTTCTTCACGAGCAGGGACGAATCAAACCTCTCGACCTAGCCGGAGACGGCGAATTTCGCTGGATACTTTCCGAAGAGAGCCAGATGTACACTGAATTTCCGGATACGGCCACATCCGTTACATTTATACTCGGAAGGTATGTCGATCATTTAATATCGTTTACGGAAGCCGATCTTTGCGATAGATACCCCGCAATGACTTTGAAGAAGGCGACGGAAGCGGTCGAACAATTAATCGACAATGGAATCGTCGAGCGGGCTCCCTATGCGGCCAATGAAGAGGAACGGTTATGGACGAGCGTCAAAGTCGCTTCCCGCATCGTTAGGTTAACGATTCGCCAAGCGCGTAACCGAGCGGAGCCTGTCGAGCCGGCAAGATGGTGCAGTCAAATCGCCTTGATGCAGCATGCGCTAGAAGGTACCGAACAGCAGGGAAGCGAAGGGCTTCTATCCGTCATAGAAAGACTGCAAGGCTTATTCCTGCCGTTGTCTCACTGGGAGACGATTATTTTTCCGTCTCGATTGACTCCGTACCGCAAGGATCATCTCGATTTGTTATGCGCTTCCGGCGAAGTACTTTGGATGGGGCGGAAAGACGAAGGAGACAAGGAAGGAAAAATCGCCTTTTTCCTGACCGGCTCCAAATCGTTGTATATGCCATTCGTCGATATCGCGATGCAGAGTCCAACCAAGCATCCTCGGCTTCTAAAGCTTCTCGAAGACGGAGGCGCAAGCTTCCTTACCCGTCTTAGCCGGGAAGAGGGCAAATCGCCTTCGGAGCTGCTGACGGATTTACTAGACCTTGTATGGGAGGGACGCGTTTCCAACGATCAATTCGCGCCGCTTCGCCTGCAGACGAACGCCAAAAATGCGAATTGGGCTAAGACGGGCTCTGGCCTTGGACGTTGGTATGCGACAAATACGTTGCAGGATAATCCCGCCGAACAGAACAAGGATGGGGCATCCCCCGACGAACAATCTCCGGTGCTGATGTGGGCCCGCCATTTACTGCAAGTGTACGGGTTAATTAACAGGGAACTGGTGGCGAGAACGGCTCCTTTCTCATGGGACGTTTTCTATCCGGTGTTAAAAAGATTGGAAGAATGGGGCGTGCTTACAAGAGGGACGTTCATCCGAGGATTGTCGACGCTTCAGTTCACGACTCATGAGCTAAGCGATGCGATGCGCCAATCGCTTCCCGATTTATCGAGTTCCTCGTCGACCCTATTGTCTTCCGCTGATCCGGCGAATCCATTCGGCTTGATGATGGATTGGCCGCAAGCTTCGCAGGGCATCTCTTTTTCGCGCAAGCCAGGGAATTTCATGCTGCTAAAGGGAGAGAGATGGTTATTCTGGATAGAAAACAACGGAAAAAGGGTGTTCTCCATGCCGGATTCCGAATCTGCTTCGTTGCCTTTAGAACGGCAAGTTATTTTTCTTCAATCCGCATTTCAGGCGATCATTCGCAGACGGAAGTTGGTTAAAATTTCGGTAGACCAATGGAACGGGTTGCCCGTCATTGAGACCGACGCGGGTAAACTGCTAATGAAGCTGGGGGCCGAGCGCGATCTCCGATCGCTCGTGTTCTGGTCGAAATAAGCATTTCTAGTGTACAATAAGATAAGAAATCATCCATTTCTAGGGAGTTGTTGAGATTGAACGAGACCGTTCTTTGGGAGGGCAAACCTTTTAATTACGGAATTCCGACTTTCACCCATTATCGGATTACGGATCGAAGGTTAATTGTCGAGAGAGGCATCTTCACCAAGAAACGCGAGGAAATTCAATTGTACCGCATCAGGGACATCTCATTAAAGCGGAACTTGATCGAGAGAATATTGAATTTCGGGGATATAACGATCCTTTCTACGGACACTAGCTCGCCTTCCTATACGTTAAGGAATATCAGGGACAGCATCAAAGTAACGGACCTCTTAGGCCAGGCTTCGGAAAATTCCCGAATCAAGAACAAGGCCCTTGAGCTTACGGAAGTTCAGGGTTAATCGAACAAAGGACGGCCGCGGGAGTGCTGCGAGCTGTCCTTTTTTTCTTACTATTTTATAAAAAATACAAGGAAAAGGAAGAATATTGTCGAATTTCTATGAATGATATTGTTATTCTATATTGGTGTATTCCATTCAATTAGCACGAGGTGTGAGATGAAGACGGTGCGCTTATTGACAATGATCCAATTTCTTGCCGTATTAATTTCACTTTTCGTAACCGATTCCGGACAAGCATATGCAGCGGATGCAGACGCGGATGACATCATCCGCAAATGGCAGGTACAGTGGATCGGTAAGGACGTACGTGCCGACGAAAGCCCTCGGACGAATACGAACGGGCATTGGGATAAGGCTAGCGTAGATCACCCGGTAACCGAAGTTCCTTCGGGGGCTCAGGGAATGTGGGTTCGATTTTCCGTTCCGTCAACAGCTGCATGGCAACAACCGGGAATGCTCGTGGAACGTTTATTTGGTCACAAGCTTTATGTTTATAAAGGAAATCAGCTCATCTATCAATCAGAACGCGATTTTGTTTTTGATTCGAATAAACTGTTAATTCCTTTAGGGAAATACACCGAAGATACGGACTTTTATATTCGAATCGTCACGCTTAGCGAACGGGCGGGCTTGATCAGCGGTATCCAAATCGGAGATTTCGAACAGCTATCCAATCGGTTTGTCCGTAAAGATTTGCCGGATATGCTGCTCGGAACATCCATCGCCTTCCTAGCTCTAATTATGCTTATTTGCTCCGGTTATTTGAACCGTAAGCAGCGCAGCATTTGGGTTTCTTTATGTTTGATTGCCCTAACGACCGGTACGCTAATCGTTGCCTATTCCCCGCTTACTTATATTTATTTCAAGGAATACGGCAACGTCATATTGCTGCTGTTCGATGTGTCTCTATTTGTTCTTTTCCCCTCGCTCAGTTATTATATCGATCAAGTATTCGAAGGGCAGTACAGCTTTTTCAGTAAATTCAGGCGTCTGCAATTGTATTATTCCGGTTTCTGTTTTGCTGTCCTCATCACCTACAAGTTTACGGGTGAGCGCTATTACGATTTATACGTGTTGTTCACGAATATGATACTGGGATTTATCATTTTGTTGCAGCTGCTGCTTATTATCTATATTTCTATTCGTAACGCGATGAAGGGAAGCAAGGTTGCCATCATTCTGTCCCTTGGAATTTCCGGGCTGGCGTTGTCCGGCGTGACCGACTTGACGATTTATTATTTGAATGCCAAGAGGTACGAGCTGTTCTTGTGGAAATTCGGCGTTATCGGCATGATTATGGCACTTGTTATTATTCTGGCGAGAAGAATTTCGGCGGATCATGCGATGCTCTTAACGTATTCGAAGGAACTTGAACTATACAACCATAAGCTGGAGCGTACAGAGAAGTTGAAGATCATCAGCGATCTTGCCGCTTCCGTAGCGCATGAAGTTCGAAATCCCCTTCAGGTTACTCGCGGGTTTCTGCAATTGCTCGCACATAAAGCGGAAGAGCAGAATAAATCCTATTTCGGGATGGCCATCAATGAATTGGATAGGGCATCAGCTATCATTACCGATTTCCTCACTTTTGCCAAACCCGAGATGGAAGAAGTTATGCTGCTGGATTTAAACGAAGAAATGAGAAAGATCGAGGCTATGATGACGCCGTTGGCTACTATGAAAGGGGGAACGCTGCAAATCTCCATTCATGAGAAGCTTCCTATACTCGGCAACGCATCGAAATTCAAGCAAGCGTTTATTAACATAATCAAGAACAGTATCGAAGCCATCGACGGTGATGGGGCTGGGTTGATAGAAATCAGTGCATACTCGGATAACAGAATGGCCGTCATTCATATTAAAGACAATGGCGAGGGAATGGAAGATGAGGAGATTTCAAAGCTAGGGGTGCCTTACTTCTCGACGAAAACGAAAGGGACCGGCCTCGGACTCATGGTGACCTTCCGAATTATCGACGTCATGCATGGGACGATTGAGTTCCACAGCGTGAAAGGAAAAGGAACCGAAGCGATAATCCGGTTCCCTCTTGTAGATTTGATTGCGTAATTACCAGACTGCATTCGGGCTTGGGGTCCCTGTACCTATGTCCTCAGGATTCGGTGGGATCGTTAAGTAATAGAGGGCAGGCGTTTCTTCTACGACTTTCAATTCGATGTCCCCAGGGAGTTCAATACCGAATGCAGCCGTGATCGCGCCCTTTGGGTCTGCGAGCAGACTTTGCTTGAAGGCTGGCTCAGCCCAAGCTTTCTTAATGATTTGAACTTTCAATGATTCCAATGACATGTGATAAATGCACTCCCTTTCAAATGTTGGGCATATTAACATTCTCATCATATCATGTCCATGCGTCAAAAGTCGTTATTTATTTGGAATATTTGACAAAAAATAAGAAAATCCTCCTAATGCTATTTGCCTAGTCGTTTCCTCGGCCAACTGCGCATCCCTGCGAATTCCTTTCGCCAAACTGTTATGGAAATCTACGAGCCTCTGTGGAACATACGGAATCTCTTCCAAACGGCTGCCGTTAGACGCAGCGATTTCCGCTAATCGATCCAGACAGCCAGATTGGTAGATCGCTTGCTTTACGGTCCGTTCGTCAAGCTGCGCTTCCGGGTCAAGGGAAAGCTGCTGCTTAACTAAGCTGAGGAACGCGTTGCTATTTTGTTCAACCAAATCATCAACCCAATCCGCCCAATCGTCTGCCAATTGCAGCGTGGCAAGTGCGAGATCAACGGCTTCTTCATGTCTTTCAATTTGATCTTGTCGGTTCGCTGAGATAAGAACGCCTACCGCACATAACTTCACGGGACTGGATTTGCGGGCAAGCAATCGCGCTGCAAATGGATTTGCCGGTGCTCTGCCTTCATGGTAAACGGCTGCCGCCCAGTCCGCGATGTATTTATCGTAATATTGCCAGATCGGAGATTCAGCTGGGTAATGACGGTAATACCTTTGATAAAATAAGTTGTGAAGAAGCTGGCCTAGGACAAGGGAGGAGCGGATATTCTCGCCGCTTGCTTCCGCGCTCTTATCGATCGCATCATCCAGAATGAAGTAGTGAAGCATCGCAAATATATTGCCAATCGCCAGGTCGTGACACAGTTCAGGGCTTACTTCGGTTTGCTCCCGTACCCAGTAAGGAAGGAGGTAGCTAATGTAATTCGTGCTTCCGCCTTCATTAAGAGGGTTAAATCGGGCAAGCATGAACAAGCCTTGTTCACTAAGCGGATAGGGGAAACGAGCGATCTCTGTCCCCGCCTCCGCAAATACGTATGCCAACTCCGTTCGAAAGTCGTCGATCCAATGCATGCCCGAGCTCCTTCTCGTCCCCATTTTTCCTAAATGTATACGTTTGGGAACGATTAATCAACGAAATCCAAAATGTTTATGAGAATATTTCTCAATATAGGTTGAATTATTCGGCTCAATGTACTATTCTAGGTTGGTGACGTTGATAATCATTATCACTAGACAAAACAATCCTTCGAGGATTGTACACAGGGAGCTGGCCATTCGTGTTTCGCAAAGTCAAACAGATACATATTTCCATCTTACTCGTTCTTATGATTTCCATTTTCCTTGCAGGATGCAATTCTAAAGCGAGCGAGAACACGCCGGAGCCTTCCACCGTTGGAAACCCGAGCACAACTGTCGGTGACATCAAAACACTGAGGTTATCATGGCCTAAGGACATCGGACCGCTCAACCCGCATGAATATACGCCAAACGAATTTTTTGCCCAGGGTATGTACTATGAACCGCTGATCGATTACGGCGAGGGAGGCAAGCTGGTGCCAAAGCTGGCTGAGTCTTGGGATATTTCGGAAGATGGCAAACAATATACTTTCCATTTGCGCCAGAACGTGAAGTTCTCCGACGGATCGGACTTCGATTCAAGTGTCGTGCAGAAGAACTTCGACACGATTCTAGCGAATCGCGATATGCACAGTTGGCTCGGTTTGATCAGCCAAATCGAGAAAACGGAAGCCGTCGATGCGCATACGTTCAAGATTACGCTGAAAAACCGTTATTACCCGGCGCTTCAAGAGTTCGCCGTCGTGCGCCCGCTTCGTTTTCTTGGGGCGGCAGGGTTCCCGGATGACGGAAATACGGCCAAAGGAATCAAGAGCCCGATTACGACAGGGCCATGGGTTCTTTCGGAGTACAAGAAAGACGATATCGCCGTGTTTACCCGTAACGATAACTACTGGGGAACAAAGCCCAAAATCAATACGATCATCATCAAAGTCATACCGGACGGAGAAGCGAGAGTGCTTGCCTTAGAGAAAGGGGATATCGACCTCATCTGGGGAGAAGGCGTCATTAGCCTCGATTCATTCGTAAGCTTAAGGGATTCGGGCAAATTCGAGACTTCCATTTCCGATCCCGTTGCAAGCCGCGCATTAATCGTTAACACAGCAAAAGGACCTTTCGCCGATCTGAATGTTCGACTCGCCTTGCAGCATGCGGTGAACAAGCAAGCGCTAGTCCAAGGTGTAACCAATAACGTGGAGAAAGCTGCCGATACGATCATCTCCAGTAATTTTCCTTACGCGAATGTCGGTCTGAAGCCTTATGATTATAATCTGGAGACAGCCAAGTCCTTGTTGGATCAAGCGGGATGGAAGCTTCCTGACGGTAAAACGATACGCGAGAAAGACGGCAAGCCGCTTGAAATCGAACTCGTGTACATGGGACCCGATCAGATCGAGAAACCGATGGCGGCTGCGATCCAGTCCGACCTCAAACAAATCGGCGTTTCTTTGAAAACGACCGGGGTGGAGAGGGAGCTGCGCAACAAACGGATGGAAACCGCCGATTTCGACCTCTTGTTCTGGGGAACGTACGGTGCGCCTTACGATCCGCATTCTTTCGTATCGACCAACTATGAGCCGGGCTACGGTATTTTCGAATCGCAGCAGGGATTGTCGATGAAAGACGAGCTCCATCAGCAGATGAAAGACGTACTTCTCACGGTTAACGAAGAAGAGCGTCAGAAGCTGTATACGTCGATCTTCACGACTTTACATGAGCAGGCGGTATATCTGCCGATCTCGTATTTGACCAACATCGCGGTATATCCGAGCTATGTTAAAGACTTTAAGTTCCCGGCCCACCGCGATGAAACGCCGTTCGATTCGATCGACTTTCAAAAATAACAAAGGTGTTTTTTCAATGAATCTGTTCTTCTATGTAATTAAGAGGCTTGCGATGATGGTCCCCGTAATTGTGGGGGCCTCATTCGTTTGTTTTTTGCTTTTAAGGCTTTCGCCGGTTGACCCCGCTAGAGCTTATTTATCCGTCTCCAATATCGTGCCGACGGAGGAGACGATCGCCGCGGTTCGTGCGCAGTTGGGACTCGACCGATCCTTCTGGTCGCAATACGGCCATTGGTTATGGCAACTGTGTCAGCTAGACTTCGGAACCTCCTTCTTCAGCAAATTACCGGTAGCCCGCGAACTTGCGGCAAGGCTTCCGATTACCGCGACGTTGGCCTTGTCCAGCCTAGCCATCGCCTTTATTGTCAGCATTCCGCTTGGCATCGCTTCAGCGTTGCGCAGAAACCGGTTGATCGATCACATGTCCCGCTTGCTGGCGTTTCTGGGGGCGTCGATACCTCAGTTCTGGCTTGCTTACTTGTTTCTATACTTCCTGTCGGTGAAGCTGGATTGGTTTCCGCTGCAAGGCGCGGATACTTGGCTGCATTATGTGCTTCCTTCCTGTACATTAGCGTTTGCCCTCATCGCTACATACTCCCGGCTGCTTAGAGCGGGACTCATTGAAGGTCTGCAGGAACCGTTCGTGTTATACGCCAGAGCGAGAGGTCTTGGGACTTTCGCCGTAGTGGGCAGACATGTGCTCCGGCATGCGATTCGCCCGGTCATTACGGCCGCGGGGATGAATTTGGGGAAGCTGTTTGCCGGGGCGGTCATCGTGGAGCAAATCTTCTCGATGCCGGGCATGGGCGGGTTTTTCCTGGAATCCGTCTATCATCGGGACTACCCGGTCATCCAGAGCTACGTGCTGATTATGGCGATTGCTTTCGTCATCGGAAATTTGGCTGCGGACGTCGTCCAAGCTTATTTGGATCCGCGTTTGACGCAGACGGCAAGGAAGGGGGAATAGCGCTTGGAAGGCTTACGGCGTTTAGGGTGGGGAATTCGTCGTCATCGGCTCATTTCCCTGTGCATCGTGTTATTGTCTATGATCGTATTATCCGGCCTATTCGCTCCCCAGCTTGCGCCGAATGATCCGAATTTCGTTGATTTAATACACAAACTGGAAGGACCGTCGACGCAGTTTCCGCTAGGCACCGACCAATTAGGACGATGCTTGTTCTCCCGATTGTTATATGGAACGCGAATATCGTTAAGCTTGGCATTGCTCATCGTAACCTCGTGCTTGGCAGTTGGGCTTGTTATCGGTTCTGCGGCGGGATATATCGGAGGGAAGATCGATAGCTTGATTATGAGAATATGCGATGCGATTCTAGCGATTCCTTCTCTCATTCTAGCTATTAGTTTGATTGCCGTATGGGGTGCGGGATGGAAGCAGATGGCGATAGCCCTTATCATCGTTCAGTCCGTTTACTACGCTCGCTTCATCCGCGGTATGGTAAGAAACATCAAGCAGCAAAATTACGTCACCGCGGCCCGAATAGCCGGTACTTCGCCTTTGCGCATGATGACGCGCCATATTATTCCGAATTTGCTTCCTCCGTTGTTCATCGTCGTGACGCTGGAGATCGGTTGGGTGATCATGGACATATCGGCCTTGTCCTTCATCGGGCTTGGCGTGCAATCCCCGACCCCCGAATGGGGAGCGATGATCAATGACGGCAAATCGCTGCTGCGAAGCCATCCTAGGCTCATGATCGTACCGGGCCTGATGATTTTCTGCATGGTTGCTTTGCTTAATTTATTGGGCGAGTTCCTCGGGGAGAGAAAAGGATTCACGAAATCGATTCGGAAAATGGCGAAGGAAGCTAGGGGAAGTTAGGTGGTTCATTATGAACGATAGCATAGTGCTAGACGTCAACGAATTGCACGTTAATATTCATGCGGACAGGGAACAGGTGCAAGCCGTACGCAATGTATCGTTTCGCATACAGTCGGGCAAAGTGCTCGGCATCGTCGGTGAGAGCGGTTGCGGCAAATCGATGACCTGTTTAGCCATCCTGGGGCTGCTGCATCCATCGGCCCGGATAACGAAAGGCAGCATTAGCTTGAAAGGGCAGCCTCTATCGAAGCTGTCGCAGCGCCAGCTCACTCGAATACGAGGTCGGGAGATCGCGTTGATCTTGCAAAATCCGATGACCGCCTTTAATCCGGTGCTTACGATCGGCAAACAATTCACGGAAACTTTGCGGGCGCACCAATCTATATCTCGCCAACAAGCGAATCAACGAGCGATCGAATGCCTGAAGCAAATGGCGTTGCACGATCCGGAGAAGGTGCTCGGACAATATCCGTTCGAGCTCAGCGGCGGCATGCTTCAACGCGTCATGATCGCTCTGTCGCTCGCGATGAATCCGTCCCTCTTAATCGCCGACGAGCCGACAACCGCACTCGATCCCGGGAACAAGAGCAATGTGATCGAGGCGTTAAGAACAGTCAAAAGGGAAGGGAAAACAGCTATCCTGCTTGTCTCCCACGATCTTGATGTTATCGGAGAACTCGCCGATGACGTGGCGGTTATGAAGGACGGGCAGATCGTAGAGATCGCGCCTGCCGAGCAATTGTTCTCCATGCCGAAGCACGAATATACGAAGCTGCTGCTAGACGCCAGACTTGTGGCTAATAGCAGCAAGGAATAGGAGTAGAATAACTTTGTTGAATGCTTCCTTCAAAGAAAACCCTTTCTCGAACAAAGCGATATGGCTGTATGCGGTTGCCCTTGTCTTCTACGGCACTAACCATATGCTTATCATCGCGCTGCCCTTTTTCTCTCAGGAGTTAGGGGCGGAGCGTTCGGAAATCGGGATCATCATGGGATCCTATATGTTCGTATCCATGTTCCTTCGACCGGTTGCCGGCTCGGTCGTCGATCGCTTCGGACCAAGAAACATCTTCATGATCGCGCTTGTCTTGAATGCGGTTGTCCTGGCTTCTTATACCCTCGAGAATCTATGGGCGTTCGCGGCGATGAGAGCGCTGCAAGGCGCCATTATGGCGTTCTTCTCGATGACCGTGCACCTGCTGATCATGGATCTATTAACCGACAAGGCAAGAGGGCAGGGGCTATCCTTGTTGTCCCTTGCCTCGATGCTCCCGTATACATTCGTGCCTGCGCTTGTTCTAACTATGAAAGATCAAGTATCTATGACCCAAATGCTGCTGATGTTCGCGGTATTCGGTTTATGCAATATTCTGTTCGGGAGCCGGCTGTACCAGAAAATAAAAAACCAATCGCCTGCAAAGCAACAATCGAATGAGGCCTCCTCGCAAAACGGCATTAAGAAGAGGTCCCTTCAAGCGATATTCATTCCATCTATCATCATGCTGCTGGCTTCGATTGTGTTTAGCGTTGCGCCTACGTTTTTGCCGCTGTACTTGGATAGCCAAGGAATGCACTCGGCACCGCTCTATTTTCTGACCGAAACCGCCGTGCTGATCTTCATCCGGTTTTTCGGGCGCAAACATATTCCTTCGTCGGGGACTTTCCCGAAATGGCTGCTCGTAATTCTGATCGCTTGCTTCGCGTTATCGCCTTTGCTGCTAACCTTATCGCTTTCCACGCCCGTATTGCTAACATCCGCGGTGTTTAACGGACTGGCGCTTTCCTTGTTGTATCCAACACTTATGACGTATGTTTCTTTTGTCGTACCCGAGAGCGTGAGAGGGTATTCTATCGGTTGGTTCATCGCTGCGGCGGATCTTGGCACCTCGTCGGGAGCGTTCATCATGGGCTGGGTTGCGGATCGATTTTCTTATCCGGCCATGTTAGGAACCGCGGCGGCTATCGGCGGGGCGACATGGTTGCTAACTCTCCTTTATCGCGGACGAAAGACGGTGGCGTCATGAGTTTGTTGATCGTGGACCATGTCACGAAAACTTATACGTCCTCTCATTGGTTTCGCGCGAAAAGAAAAGAGGAGGAAGCGGCGTTATCCGGGGTTTCTTTCGTCGTGGAACCGGGAATGTGCATGGGCATCCTCGGCGAGAGCGGGGCAGGGAAAAGTACTTTGGGCCGAATCGTGCTCGGATTATTGCCTCCCGACAGCGGAAGAATAAGCTTTAACGGAGTCGATCTGTATCGCGCGACCCGACGGGAGAGAAAGCGGCTGCGACGCGATTTGCAGGTTGTTTTTCAAGATAGTTATTCTGCGGTTAATCCGCGTATGTCGGTGCTGCAGATTATCGGGGAGCCTCTTCGCAACTTCGAACGCTTGTCTGCGCAAGAAGAAAGACGAGTCGTTGCCGGATTGCTTGAAACCGTTGGACTCGTAACCGATGATATGCACAAACATCCGCAACAGATGTCCGGAGGACAGCTTCAACGCGTCAACATCGCCAGGGCAATCGCATTGAAGCCGAAATTAATCGTTCTAGACGAGCCGGTCAGCAGCCTGGATATGATCGTGCAGAAGCAAATCCTCTATCATCTGAAGGAGCTTAAGGAAAAGTACGGTCTTTCTTATCTTTTTATATCTCATGACCTCTTGGCAGTTAACGTGCTTTCCGATCGGGTTGCCATCATGGACAAGGGGAAATTGGAGCTTATGCTAAAGGAATCTTAATGGACTTCTTATAGAGAGGATAAAGCCACTTGACGCCGTTCGGGGTTAAAGTGTCCGCAAGCAGGTGGGAAGCATAACCGGCGACCGATACGATCGTAATTCCGTCGATTCCAAGTTGTTTCTCCAGTCCCATGCCGATTGCTCCCCACAAGAAGAGAGCCCATACGGTATGCGTCATCCCGCGATGATCCAACCAAGGAACCCAAACGACGAACAATCCGAATCCCATAAGCCAATTTTGCTTCGAGGTCCAACCGCTATAGAGCAGGACGCAACCGATCAGGCTTACGAGGACGTTGCGAATGGTGCCTTCTTTAGTAACGAACCCAAGCAAGGAAAGCGCAACGGCGATTGCCGTGATAACGGGGTAGAGCTTCTCCTGAGCAAAATACATATAAGCAACGAATGCAATGGTCAGAAGACCTGTCCATATCGCAAGCTCTCGCAGCCAATGGGACAACTTGCTCAATTTACCGCTTAGCAGGTTCTGACCGTCCAAGTCGGCGCTTAATGCGGAAACCCCTGCGACAGATACATACATAAGTGCATTCTCCCATTGAAAGGGGTAATACAAGCAAGCAGCCGCTCCAATGACGCCGCCGATAGCAAGATGAGTTGATCCTTTCATAATTCCCTCCGCTGACTGTGTAGTTGAATAGGCAAACATATGTTTGCTTGGCTATTATACAGGGATCGGTTGACGCAAACATCCTACCAGAAGCCTAAAAAATAAAGCCATCGGAACGATATTAACTCATTCGTTCCGATGGCTTATTTTTAAGGCTTCTTCTGTATCAGGATCGTTAGGCTGACCAAGGTAACGAAAATCGTTGCACCCATGTCGGACAGAATGGCGACCCATAAAGTTAACCATCCGGGAATTGTGAGAAGAAGGGCGAGCAGCTTCAGCCCCATTGCAACTCCGATGTTAAACCGGATGATACGATTTACTTGCCGCGCGACCTTAACGGCAGAAGGCAGCTTGCCTAAATGGTCCTGCATGAGCACGATGTCCGCGGTTTCTATGGCGCTGTCCGTTCCTTTGCCCATCGCGATCCCAAGCTGCGCGGAGGCGAGCGCGGGAGCGTCGTTGATTCCGTCGCCGATCATGCCTACGACGCCTTGCTTGGCCAGCTCTTTGATTTTGGCGACCTTGTCTTCCGGCAGCAAACCGCCGTAATAATCGCTAACGCCGACTGCCTTGGCGACCTTCTCGGCCGTAAGCCGATGATCACCGGTCAGCATAACGGTGTGACGGATCCCGGTACGATGAAGCTCGGCGATAACCGCTTTGCTCTCTGCGCGGATTTCATCCGTTATGCCGAACATTCCGAGCACTTCTTTCTCATCCGCAACAAGCACGAGAGTAAGTCCGGCATCTTTTAGTTCATTAATGGCGGAGAGGACGGGGTCGGAGAGGGTAAGATGGGACATGCTTTGCTCATTGCCTACCCAATATTTAATACCTTCGACCGTGGCAACAATTCCTCGTCCAGATATAGCTTTAACGTCATCCGCATCTTTGATAGAAGCCCCAATTCGCGAAATTTCTTTCATGATGGCTTTAGCTAGCGGGTGCGTAGATGATTTCTCGATAGCGCCGGCAACGGCATACAATCGTTGCTCGTCATAGACGATCGTTTGCTCCACATGAGGCTCGCCCTTAGTTAGCGTACCGGTTTTATCAAAGGCGAGAGTGTCGATCTTGCCAAGCAGCTCTAAGTAAGCTCCGCCTTTGATCAGAATGCCGTTTCGAGCGCTCCTTGTAATTCCAGCCACGATTGCGATAGGCGAGGAGAGAATCAATGCGCATGGGCAACCGACGATAAGTACGGCAAGACCTTGATACAACCATTCATTCCAACTTCCTTGCAATAACAGTGGAGGAATTAAAATGACAAGCCCCGCAACAGCCATAATGAACGGCGTATAATACTTAGCGAATTTGTTAATGAAAAGCTCGGTTGGCGTCTTCGTCGCTTGAGCTTCTTGGACCAAATGCAGAATTTTGGCCAAAGACGAATTCTTGTAAGCTTTGTCGATTCGGATATGCAGCAAGCCGTCGTTATTGAGGCTTCCGCCTAACACGGATTCCCCTTCTTTTTTCTCGACAGGAAGCGATTCACCGGTTATGGCTGCTTCGTTAACCGAGCTTCTGCCGGATACGACTATGCCGTCGGAAGGGATCTGCTCCCCTGGTTTGACGATTACCCTATCTCCGATTTGCAAGCTTGCGATCGGAACGACGATTTCTTGGCCAATATCGTCCACTTTGGTCGCTTCTTTCGGCGCGATCTTCAAGAGCGTCTCCATTGAACGCTTTGCTTTCTCCATTCCAAGACCTTCAAGCAGCTCGTTCAAACCGAACAGGATAGCTACTAAAGTCGCTTCTTTCCATTCCCCGATCGATATCGCGCCGACTAGCGCAATCGTCATTAAGGTGTCGATGTTGAATTTAAGCTTGAATAAATTTCGGATGCCTCGAAGGAAAGTGGAGTAACCGCTTAATGCCGTTGCCATAAGGTAAAGGATAATTACAATTGAATCAGCTATCCGGCCATCCATAATCATCGCCGTTCCATAGATCAAAGCGGAAACGACGAGAATGCCGATCATCTTCTTGTTTCCTTGTTCATGGGAATGACCTTCATGTTCATGTCCGTTAGAGTGATGCGTGCTGTTATCGTGACAGCAGTGATCTTGATCCTTGTGATTATGGTTTTGTTTAGATTCATGGCTGATATTTTCCATATGCTCGCTCCTAATAAACAAATGAATACTTGCTCATATATTATTCCGTTGCAAGATTATTGTCAATAACATATGAACAATCATTCATATATTATTTTTGTGAATTTGCGGGTTTAGCTTAACCATTTTCGAAGGGACTTCACCTTTGTTATAATGACAGGTATCGATAGGTCAAGTTGAAAGGTGATGGCGGATGGAAGAGCAAGCTGTGGAAATATGCGACGACTTATGCGTGGGGTCCGATGTCAACCTATCCATGGTCAAACAAAAAATGGTGGACGAGTCGTCCGCTGCGGATTTAGCCGAGCTGTTCAAGGCCTTAAGCGATCCGACAAGGGTTAAACTCATTAGCGCGATGCTGCAGCAGGAATTATGCGTCCATGATCTGTCCGTATTGCTTGGCATGGGGCAATCGGCCATATCCCATCAGCTCAGATACTTGCGCAACATGCGAATCGTCAAACGCCGCAAATCAGGCAAAACCGTATTTTACTCGTTGGATGATTCCCACATTGAAGAAATATTTTTGCTCACATTGCAGCATCTTAAACACGCCTGAAACGGTATTAAACGAACAAGAGCCCGCTCAGTCGCGGGTTTTATTATGCATCATTTAATCCTTTCTCGCTTTGTATTTACCGGTATTGACTAGATTGATCTTAACATCGACCCGTCTGAGACTTTCCCTTATTAAAGTAAAAGATTGGGAACGATGCATCTTATGCCAAATCTTAGGATGATCGCGATACAGTATTTCATCTAATTTGAGTACATCCACTTTCTTCTCAAGTCCTTTAACGTAGCTGCTCACGATCTGATCCCTGACGACTTTCTCAGCCTTCTCCTCGAGCGATTTTATGGGAATATCTTTTAACAACTCATCTAAGTTAGCGCTGATCTTCAAATGGACATCATATCGAACTTCCCCGTTTCGTACGTCCAATTTTACTTTATAATGCGGTTTAATCAGAACCAAAGAGGCTTGCGGAGTCCCATCCGCGGGGACATTGATTAGGGAGCGCTTTAATTCCGGTTGTGTCCATCTAGCACCCGCGAGGTCTTCTTCCGATAGCCATGCGGTCATTTTTGTTTCCGTGAAAAAATAAGCCCCGTTTATTTGGAGCATCGGCTTGTTTTTGATGTCTTCCTTCCAAACCGTCTTATTAATGGACAGAGAAGGAAGCATGGCAGGTTCCCCAGGCTCGTTCAATTTCGCGGCAAGCAGGTTGCCGTTAATCGGAAGGATAGAGGAGCGCTGTAAGTAAATCTGTTCGGGAGTGAACATGATCGTATCCAGCGGAGATAAGTTAAAGATCGATTTCTGCGTAAAAATATCGGACAGGTTTTCTCTCGTCCCGTAGATCAGAACATTGTAGCGGATTTCCCGGTACCGATTTAATGCGTCAAAGGCTTCATCGACTCCTCTTTTAAGTATATTTTCCGTGCAAACGATCGCTTTAACGTGGCCCCAGAAGAGGCGCATTTGCGAAGTGGAGTAGATGGAAGTAATCGATTGACTGATCGTCTTTCCTTCCCCTTTGCCAATCCATATCGGGATAATCTTGCCGATTTCCATATTCTCCGTCTTGCCCACGTTCGCAAAATTAAGAATCTGAACGTAAGTGATATATTGTCCATTGACGTAATCCAGTCCGATCGCAGTCACGTATGCCAAATTCTGAATATCCTTGGCGTTCCAGCAGCCGGACAGGGCGAAGCTCGCGAATAAGCCAACGACGATAAGCTTTAGCTTCCTCATTCCGCGTTTTCCCCTTGATGGTCGGGATCGGTAGGCTTGAGGATTTCCGGTTTATTTCTCATTTTGCTCCAAGGCAGCCTTAAGTAAGATTTGGCTATGTCCTTAAGATGAAGCGGGGATAAGGGAGCCAGATACGGAACTCCGAACGATTGAAGCCTGGACAGGTAAGCCAAGAACAGGATTAACCCTATAATGACGCCAAACATTCCAATGAAGCAGGCAGCGAGAAAGATTCCGAGACGTATAACGCTTAGGACGGTGCTGAGTGATTGATTCACTAATGTGACTGACGTTACGGCAGTAATTGCGCCTACGACTACTACGGAAGGAGACACCAGTCCCGCCCGTATCGAAGCGTCTCCGATAATCAGTCCTCCGACGACGGTTAAGGTTTGACCTATGGAGCTGGGGAGGCGAACTCCGGCTTCTCGGAAAATTTCGAGCAACATTAACAGGATGAACATTTCCATCTGCGCGGAAAGAGGAAGGCCGAGGCGCGCGCCTGCTATTGTGGCCATCATTCGGAATGGGATCTGGTCCTGGTGGAACGCTGTAAGAGAAACCCAGAAACCGGGCAACGTAATGGAGAGAAACAAGCTTACGTTACGAATGATGCGCGCGAAGGAAATATAGAGGTAATTAAAGTGGATATCCTCGGGCGATTTCATTAGCAAAGATAACGTTGCCGGCCCGACGAGCACCATCGGTATTCCATCCATGATAAGGACGAATCTTCCGGCTAATAAGCTGGACACCACGTAGTCCGGCCTTCCGGTTACGGCAAACAAGGGAAGAATCGGATATTTGGAGTCAGCGAGCATTTCTTCAAGCTGGTTGATGCTATAGATGCCATCGACATCGATATGGTTTAACCGGGTTTGAACCTCTTTGAGAATTGTCGGCGATAGGATGTCCTGAACGTACAGCAATCCGATTCTCGTTTTTGTCCTCGTTCCTAGCGTGAACGTCTCGTAGCATAAGCTTGAGCTGCGAATCCGTTTGCGAATTAAGGCCACATTCGTAACGATGTCCTCGGTGAAACCGTCTCTTGGACCTTTAATGGAGATTTCCGTACTGGAATCTTGCGGAGTCCGTTGCGGCCGGTTGCATATATTCATCTTGAATAAGCGTCCTGTTTCGGTAAACAGAAGCATGAGATCTCCTTGAAACACATATTCCGCAATCTTTTCGGCAGAGTCTGTGTTAGCAATCGGTATCAAAGGCAACGTTCCGGATAGAATTCCCGATTGCCACTCGATGGATCCTTTGCTCCTGTAAAGCTCGCTGAGCTCGGGGAGTACGACTTTGCCGATCTGGGATGTGTCGCATAAGCCTTCGCCATACATCAGAATAACTTCGGAAGTACGATGTTCATCGAATCGGCAAGACTGAATTTGCACGTCAGCGGAGTTGGGGAATAAGCTGCGTAATTTGGACTCGTTCCAACTCCCTTCGTTGGAGTGTTCGCGCTTTGTCATGTAATACTCTTCCCCCCTTTGGACGGCTTGGCAAACAAAGATATGAACACCCACGCGACCGACACAGCAAAGGCTACGGCAAGAGAAACCGGGAAATACAAACGATACATCCATGAATAGAAGGAGTACTCGTTAATGGGCAGCATAGACAACAGAATATAGCTAACCGTAATCATCATAATAAATCGGTTTCTTAAGCGCGTTTCGCTTAAGGGTAATAATTCAATTAACAGAAATATGGACAAGCTTATTCGAATACTCGCGCCTGCCAGCCATTGATAGACGGAAAAAAAGTCGAGGTGCTCGACGTAAGAACCTAATTTGACCAAACGCCATTGCTCGTAAGGGGACACCATCTGTTTGGCCGCTTCATAGGGGCCGAATTCCGTAATGGCCCCAATAAGCGGCCCTAACATGATGTAAATCGAAATCAAACCATAGATGATCAATGGCCAGGCGCGAATCTTCGATTGCAGCCGGTGCTGCATCGCGATCAGTACGATAAGTTCCACGAAACCTCCGCCTGCATAGATCATCCCGGTAAAGACGGGATTCCATCCATACTCGATAAAGGGCTTAAGCAGGTGAAGGTTTTTCTCGGAATAATTCGATACGCTTGCAAATATGCCAAGAAGCATTACGATGGGAAGCAATATTCCCGACGTGATTGCGATCGCACGAATGCCCCAGCTTGCGCATAGCGCGCATAGGATTGATAGCGTTATGACCAGAACCAGCTTGGGTGTCGCGGGCAAATAGTTCGAGATCGTCCAAGTCGCGGTATGAACGATGGTCATTCCGCCGATGAGATAAAGCTGAACGCATAGGGGAATGGTGAGAAGCCACGAGATTGCGGGATGGGTATGCTCCGCGAGCCAAGGCTGTAATTTCTGTTGCTGCGATTTTTTCATGAAAACAAACAGGAGGAGGCACCAGGGTATGAAAATAATGCCAGCGCCTATTACGGATATCCACGCATCTCTCCCGGACGCGTCGAGAAGCATCGGATTGACAATGACATGGTTAGTTAAGCCGTTCATCAATAAGAGAATCATACAGGCTTGCAAGACGCTGATTTTACCGCTCGATTCCGTCAATTCATGACCACCTGTGCAGTTGGTAAAGTTTGTAACGACAATAAGATGCGCATATTTTTCATTTTTATGTATTCCTTGGAAGCAGGTAAGGTTAGCTTTCGCCAATCTATCGAAAAACAGTATAATTAAAAAAGAGCGATTTCTTGACGATTCGCGTGGAAATCAAGAACTCCATCAATTGGGCTAAGAGGTGCGGAGTCGCATTATGCATAATCCTATACATATCCGGAGTTTCATCGGCACGCATGACAAGGACTGGGAAGACGACGGGTTCTATCAGCACGAAGCACTTGAGCTTTCCGTCGTTCTGGAAGGACGGGGAATGTTCCGTTGCCCGGAATCCGACTACCCGATGGAGGCAGGGCAAGCCGTCCTCATCCCTCCCGGCGTTCCGCATTCCTTTCACGCCGTTACCGCCATAAGATTCGGCGTGTTGCTCATGAATCATATCCCCCTTGATTTGCGTTCTCTTTTTTATTCGCTTCTGCAAGGTCATTCACCGACAGTTATCGCGTTGTCTCCAATGGATAAGGAGCAGTTTGAGCAGCTATTCCGACAATGGCTCCGTGTTTTCTCCACGCCCTTGAAGGAACCGGGGCGAACCCATCTGGCTTGGATCCAGGTGTTGCTGTTATACCTAATCGAAAACTCGAGGAACGACCAACAGGCGTTGTCTATCCATCTTGTTGCCGACTATTTGCGCGAACATCTGACTTCGGGCGTACATATTGCGGATATGGCCACGCTTGCTGGGTTGTCGGAAGAAGGGTTGCGCAAGCGATTCTATCGCATCTATGGGATGACGCCCAAAGAGTTTCATCATAGGTGCCGACTTTCCGAAGCCAAGTGGTTGCTTAGTTCCACGGATAAAGATATGCATACCATCGCGATGGCGATCGGTTTCTCGCAGCAGCACTCGTTCTCGGCATGGTTCAAGAAGCAGGAACGGTTTACGCCGTCCGAGTGGAGAAAGCAGCAGAGGATCGACCATTCTCGGTAATCGGGAGTTGCTTTTTGCGTAAATGTTGATGGTTTTTGGCTAAAGACTAGCCCGTCTTCTCCGGTTATGATGAGATGGATATAACCGGATAAAGGAGAATTCGTCATGACACTGTCTAATCATACATTTGAAACTCGCTGTTTAAGCTCATTGTCCAAAGTGTTCCCGGACGCCATTTTACCGGACGAACCCATACTTGCGGGAACGGCGCTGTGGAAAGAAGTATTTTCTTTTCAAGTCGCTTACCGCTCCTCTTCCCGAATTCCGAAAATGCAAGTCGAAACCGAATCTTCGCTCGAACCTTTCATAACGATTCGTACGGTGGGGCTCTCGCCATCGGAGATGCCCGCTTACGAGAATCCGGATTCCCGGTATTTACGCACGACGCCGGGCTTGTTTCCCGATCCGCTGTACCCGACGCAGTACGCGCTGCCATCGGTTGCTCACCAGTGGCGCTCGGTCTGGGCAACCGTCTCGTTGCCGCCCGCACCGGAAACCGACTCCGGTACGCCGACCGGAGAAAAAGAAAGCATCATCTATCCTATAAATCTGTTCTTTACGGACGAAGCCGGCAATCGGTTGGGCGGCGAACGGTTTATTTTAGAGGTTCTCCCAGCAGAGCTTCCGGAGCAGAAGCTGCTTCATACGGAATGGTTCCACAGCGATTGTCTGGCAACGCAGTATCGGGTCCCGGTATTTAGCGAGGAGCATTGGCAAATTATTCAGCGATATGTACGGAACGCGGTAGATCATGGCGTCAATATGCTTCTTACGCCTCTTTTTACACCGCCTCTGGATACCGAGATCGGCGGGGAACGGCCGACAGTTCAGCTTATCGGTGTGGAACAGACGAGGGAGGATAGCTATAGGTTCGATTTCAGCCTGCTGGAACGATGGATCGGGATGTGCCGGGATACCGGGATTCAATATTTCGAATTCTCCCATCTGTTCACGCAGTGGGGAGCGAAGCATGCGCCGAAAATCGTAGCCCGGACCAGTGACGGGGAGAAGCGAATTTTCGGATGGGAAACGGATGCGGGCTCCGAATCGTACCGGCGGTTTCTCGATCAATTCCTTCCCGAACTCGTGCAGTTTATCCATAAGCACGGATTGGAGAAAATCAGTTATTTCCACGTTTCGGATGAACCGTCCATGGATCATTTGGAGTCCTATCGGCAGGCTAGCGGTATATTAAAGCAGCATCTGAGCGACTTTCAATTTATCGAGGCGTTATCCGATTATGCCTTCTACGAACATGGACTCGTGCCAATTCCGATTCCGTCCAACGATCACATCGATCACTTCTTGGAAGAGGGCGTCGAGCCATTATGGACGTATTATTGCTGCGGGCAGCACCAGGACGTCTCTAACCGCTTCTTCAGCATGCCATCGGCGCGTAATCGGGTGCTGGCTACCCAACTGTACAAATTCAAGATCCAGGGATTTCTGCACTGGGGTTATAACTTCTGGTACTCGCAGCATTCGATCAGGCCGATCGATCCTTACTTGGTCACCGATGCCGTCCACGCCTTTCCGTCGGGTGACGCTTTTGCCGTCTACCCCGGTCCCGAAGGGCCGGTCGACTCGATCCGTTGGGAAGTATTCCGGGAGGCGCTTCAAGACCTGCGAGCCTTGGAACTGCTGGAGTCATATGTGGGCAGAGACGAAACCTTGAAACTGCTGGAACAGGATCTCGAAAGTACATTGACCTTCAAAGACTACCCGATCGAGGCGAGTTGGGTGCTTGGGACGAGGGAAAGAATCAACCGGGCGATTGTGGAAGCTATGAGATCCTCCACGTTATAAAGGGATGATTGTAAGAAGGGGCTGTCCCATAAGTGACATATGGGCAGCTTCTTTATTGTTTCTATCGATTATGGTTTTTGCGGGGATGTATCTCCTTCCGGTTGCTGTTGGAATCGTGAAATCTGAATTGGTAAACTCGTAACAAGGAGATTTCACGATTCCAAAGGCAAACGCTGTCGCTCCTACAGGAGATACATCCCCTCTTTTCTTTATCGATTAAAGTAAGAATAATAAGCCCATAAAATCACAAAAGGAAACCGCTTTTTGGTAAATGGAGGTACCACCCAACCATTCTAAAGGAGCGATTTCTTTGTACATTCAATATACCAGGACCAACTTTACCTGCCAATGGATTTAGAAGAGGATGTCCCAGAAAAACCACCTCGTTCGAGTCGTCAATGTTGCTGTAAATCGACTGGACGACAAAATCTTCGCTTAAGCATACCCCGGTGGTGGCCGAGACAGCTACCATCCAAAGATGTTAACTAAAGTCAGATCTTGGCAAACTACCAGGCACCATCATTGCCAACGCGGGCTATGGCGGGGAAGAAAACTACGCTTACCTAGAGGACGAAAAAGTCGAGGCGCTGGTAAAGTACGGCACCTACCACAAAGAAAAATCAAAGTCTTGGCAAAGGGATATCAGTAAAATAGACAATTGGGATTACAATACGGATGAAGATACCTGGACATGTAAGGCTGGACAGAAGCTAGCCTTTTACCGTAAAAGCAAAGAGAAGAACGAAAGCGGCTACGAGATTGAGTATCACCATTATCACAGTACGAGCTGTGAAGGGTGTCCATTAAAGCCTTCCTGTACAAAAGCAGAAGGAAATAGAGAAGTAAAAGTAAAGTGTATTTGGACAAATAAAGAATTCCCGGGGATTCTTGCGCTTTCTGCTTCGCGGCTTGCCAAAGGTAAGCTTAGAGGTCAGGTGGCTTTCGCTTGCCCATAATCTGCTCAAAAAAGCAGCAATTGACCAAAATCGAAAAGTGTTGGTACAGGAATAACTCCCTAAACCAACACTTTTGCGTTAGGAGCATGTTTTTGATGAAAGTGAGCTATACCATAAGTGAACTTAGCTACTTTTGTAGACAGCTGCTTTGTGTTTTAACTATTGATCCCCAACTGTTCATTCAGGAATCTACTTAACTCGCTGATCTTCATGCGTTGCTGCTCCATTGTATCCCTGTTGCGTACCGTAACCTGACCATCCGTTTCGGATTCGAAGTCATACGTGATACAGAAGGGAGTACCTATTTCATCATGACGACGGTAACGTTTGCCAATTGATCCTGTGTCGTCATAATCGACCATAAAATGTCGAGATAAATCATTAAAGATGGTTTGAGCACCTTCTGAAAGTTTCTTAGAAAGCGGAAATACTGCTGCCTTAAATGGTGCCAGAGTAGGATGGAAATGAAAAACGTTACGTATGTCTCCGCCTTCAAGTTCCTGTTCCTCATAGGCATCGATTAGGAATGCGAGCGTAACCCGATCCGCTCCCAATGAGGGCTCGATACAGTATGGAATATATCGTTCATTCGTTTCTGAATCTAAATAGTTGAAGTCTTCGCCAGAATGCTCCATATGCTGCTTGAGATCATAATCCGTCCTATCCGCAATGCCCCATAATTCTCCCCAGCCGAACGGGAATTTATATTCAATATCCGTTGTTGCATTGCTGTAATGAGACAGTTCATCGTCAGAATGATCTCTGAGTCGTATAGATTCACTGTTCATACCGAGGCTGATCAGCCATTCATGGCAATAGTTGCGCCAATACGTAAACCACTTCATGTCTTCGCCCGGTTTACAGAAAAATTCAAGCTCCATTTGCTCGAATTCACGCGTACGAAACGTGAAGTTCCCCGGAGTAATTTCATTTCTGAAGCTTTTGCCGATCTGTCCGATGCCGAAGGGCAGTTTTTTGCGCATCGTACGCTGAACGTTCTTGAAGTTGACGAAAATACCTTGCGCCGTTTCAGGGCGAAGGTAGATTTCATTTGAATTCGAGACGGTTACCCCTTGGTGCGTCTTAAACATGAGATTGAACTGACGAATTTCCGTATAGTCGAAAGCTCCGCAATCCGGACAAACAATATGGTGTTCACGAATAAGATCCATCATCTGATCAAACGATAATCCGTCAACGACCCTCTCAATGTCCTTATCGGCGAGTGCATTCTCGATTATTTTATCCGCGCGGTGACGGGATTTGCACGATCTGCAATCCACCATAGGATCGTTAAAATTGCCTACATGCCCCGAAGCGACCCACGCTTTAGGATTCATCAGAATGGCTGCATCGAGACCGACATTATAAGGCGACTGTTGGATAAAACTTTTCCACCAAACACGTTTTACATTGTTCTTGAGCTCAACGCCAAGCGGACCATAATCCCATGTGTTCGCTAGGCCGCCGTATATTTCCGAGCCCCCGAAAACAAATCCCCTCTGCTTCGCGATACTAACAATTTGCTCCATGGTAACCTTACTCATCGCTCATCTACTCCTCTTGGAATGTGATTTAGCAATGCCCGGGAAAATAAAAAGCTCTCGTCCCCAGGCAAGCCAATGGCTTGCCTGGGGACGAGAGCTTAACTCCCGCGGTTCCACCCCAGTTGGCATAATCCTATTTATGCCCACCTTATTGTTTAACGGCTCAGGATTGCCTTTTCCATGGCGGTTTGCCCGGGCTTACACTGTCCCCGATCGCTGAATCAAACCATTCCATATACTTTTATCCGTCATTGCCTTTGGTTTTCCTTTTCATGGTAACAAAGCTATTTTTCCGAGTCAAGAGACATTCAAACGCTTATTCTGTCCAAGATCGACAAATTAACATTTTTTATTCACTGAAAGAATGACAAGCTTTTCATCCGCATATATGTACAATCTAACCTATATTACTGCGAATAGCCTTCACCATACCAAGAAAGAGGTGTAGTCATGCGTAGGAAAATCATTCAGCATTTGTTCGTTTATGCGCTAGGCGCGGCTTTGCTCTTTACGTTGGGCATGAAATTTCAATCCCCGATCACTTATTCCGCAGACACGACGTCTAAATTCCCCTTACCGCTATACCTATTTTCACCGATAAACACTCCTCAAATCCCTCCAGAAAATAAGACCGAGAAGTCGCAAAGTCTTATCGAAACTACTGTGAAGGAACAGGACACAGAGCAGCAGTCAGCAGAACTGCAGGAAATTAAGACTGGACCATCATCAACTACATATGAAGTGACTGCCTTCTACCTCAACCTACGGGCGAATGCTTATGGGAAATCGAAAATACTTAATGTCGTTAAGAAAGGAACCTTGCTTGATATTGTCGGTACTACGGAAAACGGTTGGCTGAAAATCAAAGGCGGGGGATACGTGCATGGAATGTATGCCAAGGCAGTCGGCGTAAATGCGCAACAAGCCGAGATTACCGATCAAACACCAGAAAAAAATCAAGTTATTCCAAATGAAAGCGGGAATTCGGGAGAGGTACAAGATAACGGAGATCCCGATAAGCCTACGTCAGCGGTAGGAACGGATTCCGGTTTATCGGAAGAGGATATTGCCCTCATCTTTGACGGGACGGCTCTAGCGGGTCATGGGCTGGAGGAAACCATTCTGGACGTGGAAGAGAAGTATGGCATCAATGCCTTCTTCACGATCGCCGTCATGAAGCTGGAGAGCGGCAACGGCAGCAGCAGGCTTGCGAGGAGCAAAAACAATCTTTTTGGCCTTAACGCGACAAGCGGAGACAAGAATAACAAAGCCTTTAGCTTCGAAACGAAAGGGGACAGCGTCCGAAAATTCGGACAACTCCTATCCAAGAACTATGTTGGCAAAGGGTATACGACCGTAGAGAAAATCGCCACGAAATACTGTCCGGCTAATTCCAAATGGTCCGGCTTGGTTAAAAATATTATGAAGAAGGATTATGGGAAACTAAACGTTATTTGAACCAGCCTTTTTCGTTAAACCGCTTAATGGCTTCTACACGGTTACTCACGTTTAGCTTGTCCAGGATGATCGAGATATAATTACGGATTGTGCCGGTCGTCAGGTAAAGCTCAGAAGCGATTTCTTTCGTGTTTTTCCCGTCGGCGATGAGCTCCAGCACTTCCTTCTCGCGATCGGTTAACGGGTTATCGGTGCTGCTGTAAGCTTCATCGACCAATTCCGTAGCATATATGCGCTTTCCGGCAAGAACGCTGCGTATCGTGCTGGCAAGCTCATCGCTCGGACTATCTTTGAGCAGATAGCCGCTTACCCCGGCTTTGATCGCACGTTCGAAATACCCGGCACGGGCGAAGGTCGTCAGAATAATCACTTTGCAAGGATGATCCTTCAATTCTTCGGCGGCTTCAAGGCCGGTCTTTACCGGCATTTCAATGTCCATGATGCAAATGTCGGGTTTATGAAGACATACGAGCTCAATGGCTTTCTCGCCGTCCGAGGCTTTGCCGACAACTTCCATATCGTCTTCCAAATCAAGCAAAGATCCGAGAGCGCCAAGCAACATTCTTTGATCTTCCGCAATTACGATTCGAATCATACATTATCCTCCTTGTCCGGACGTTTAATGATTTGGGGGATTCTTGTGATCAAGGTAGTTCCTTCAGACATCGATATCTCCAGCGTTCCGTTGACGAATTCGAGTCGTTCTTTCATGCCCTGCAGCCCGTGCCCTTGCTTGAAGTTCAGTGCATCCGCGCCGCCCTTTCCGTTGTCATGTACTTTCATGACCACTTCGGTTTGCGTTTGTTCGAGAACGAGGGAGCAGGCAGTCGCTCCGCTGTGTTTGACAACGTTAGTTACCGCCTCCTTCAGGCACATGCTAAGCACGCTCTCGGACAGGAGGGTGATGCTGGGCAACGTCTCGTTTCCTTCTACGTTAAACTTAATTTGAGCGGCTTTCAATATTTGACTTGCGCTCGCGATTTCGTCTTCGAGTCTTGCTCCCCGCATCCGAGAGACGAGAAGACGAACTTCCTTTAAGGCGGTTCTGGCAGTTTGCTGCACGTCTTTGATCTCGGACCGGGCTCGATCCGGATTTTTGACGATAAGCTTGCTGGCGAGATCACTCTTAAGACCGATAAGAGAAAGCTTCTGGCCTAGCGTATCGTGCAAGTCGCGGGCGATGCGCTGACGTTCTTCCAGCTTCACCAGCTCGGCGATTCGAATGTTGGCGTCTTTAAGCTGTTCTTGCAGCTCGCCTTGTTTATTCCGGTTATAGCTGCCAAGCGGGAGCAAAATAACCGCAATCAGACTGATCAAGATAAACGGGGTTTGCGTAATAAAAAATTTGTCCTGCAAAATAAAGCCTAAATTAACGGTGACGAAGCTTGTGACGATATGAACGGTGTACAAAGTAATAAATCCGGCTTTGTTCTGTATGTTCCCGATAAAGAAAGCAAGGAAGAAGGCGAAGTAAGCATAGCTGAATAGCAGCGTCATCGCGATGGATATCGCGATTTGAATGCTTATTCCGACATAAACCGGCCAACCTTTAGCGTTCAAGGTGAGCCGGTAGCAGAAGAAGAACAGTATGATCAAGAGTATGCCGGTAACGATCTCGATATCGGATGAAGAACGGAATATGAAGTAGAACGGCAAAATGCAGAACATCAGCCACACATAAGGACTTATTCCTGAGCTTTTGGGAAAAATTTGCACCTTCTTGAACATCTATGGCGCTCCTCGTTGGGGTACAGGTTGGTTTTATCCCTATTTTAGCATAAAAGAAAACGGAAGTTGCATAACTAGGGTTGCACGCGCTGTACGCTACTCCTTCATTAAACGAGGAATAGGTTTCTTTAACGGTTCTACAATAGGCAAGGACCCAGGCTTAACGAGAAGATGATTGATTTGCTTGAAGCTTACGAAAGTTTTGTTCTCTTCATCCCATAGACGGTAACGAAGGGATTTAATGCTTGTGGCCAATGTGATCGTCGTAGCGTGCTGCAAGGGAGGAACCGCGTTATGGGCTTCTTCCAGATGGTAGTTAGGCACTCTTGGGCTTAGATGATGAACATGATGAAATCCGATATTGCCGGTAATCCATTGCAATACTTTAGGAAGCTTGTAATAAGAGCTGCCGTCGACAGCCGCTTTCACGTAACTCCAATCTTCTTCGTTCTCGAAGTAAGAATCCTCGAACTGGTGCTGCACATAGAACAACCAGATCCCGAGCGCACCTGAAACCCAGAACACGGGAGCTTGGACCATAACGAAATTTTGCCAGCCAAGCGCCCAACAGAGCAAGCCATACAAGGCAATAAGGGATAGGTTGGTTACCCAAGTATTAATCCGTTCCGAACGTTTGGCGCCTTTGACGTTAAAGCGATATTGCACAAGAAAAGTTACGATGGGGCCGATTCCGAACATGACGAACGGACTGCGATAGAGCCGGTAAGCCAAACGTTTCATAGGGGAAGCGGCAACGTATTCATCTACGGTAAACAGCCACATATCGCCTATGCCGCGTTTATCTAGGTTGCTGCTTGACGCATGGTGGATGGAATGGCTGTGTTTCCATTGGTGGTAAGGGAATAAAGTAAGGATTCCGGAAATGGTTCCGAGAATTTCATTCGCTTTGCGGCTTTTGAAAAAAGATTGATGACAGCAATCGTGGAATACGATGAAAATACGGATGACAAAGCCCGAAGCGAGAACGGCAAACAAAAGGGTGAGCCAATAGGATACGGACAAGCTCAAGTAAGCCGCTGTCCATAGAAGGAAAAACGGAGGAAAAGTATTTAGAAGCTGTCTTACGCTCGATTTCGTATTGGATTTCTCATAAGGAGCGACGCTCTTTTTCAATTGGGATAGTTTAGGATTATTCATAGTTTCCTCCTCGAGTTATGCGCAATTGCAGGAATGTCTACAGGATTGCAACTTATATCCATTGTAATAAGAAGAGGAGTTTATCGTTAGTCATAAGTGTCAGCAATCCCACATGACAAATGTCATATGGAAAAAATATATACAAGCTCCCAGAGAGGGTTTTGTCGGATTCTGTCTAATTGAATAGAGATCAATCCAGATTACGGAGGCCATCTCGTGTCCATCAAAGCCAAGCTATCGCTGCTGATTTCTCTTATCGTAACGATCCTACTTTCGCTTAACATATCGATCTTCTACATCTCCTCCAAATCCGAGCTTCAGACGAACGCCGAGCAGCAAATGATTACCATCGTGAAGCAAATCGGGACCGGCCTGGATGCTGCCGAGAAATCCAAGAAATTCATCGAAGATACGATCGGGGAGAAGCTGCGAGCCGTTGCCATCGACGCTCAGAATGAACTCGATCCCCATATTGATCGCGTTCGAAACGAACAACTCGTTCTCTTAAGCCGTAAGCTCGGGGTAAACCACATTTCGTTATGGAAGAGAACCGCAAACGATATTGTCGCCGTTAGATCTTCCGATCCAAACGAGATCAATATCAGTTCGAAGACGTGGGATTACTGGTATACGGCTTTGAACCAATTGTTCGACCAATATAAAGTCACCATTCCTCAAGGCCAGAAGCGCGACAATTTCTGGTCGGGTCCTTTCCAGATTGCTACATCCGATCCCACGAAGGTGTACAAATGGGGCTATTATTATGATGGGACAACCGACTATATAATCAATCCTTATATTAATGCGCAGGTGTTGTTGGACTTCGAGAACAATATCGGGACGAATGCGCTCATCCGCAACTTAATGAAAGACAATGTGGACATCGTAGAGATTACCGGGTTCGATCCGAAGTTTTTCGGCAAGCCGCCGATCATTAAAATAAAAAAGGGCAAAGTCGTTCAAAACTTGGACGTACGCGACGTTCTATTTGGCGATTATACGTTTAAGGATGGGAAGAACGACGTCGCCAACGTTCAACTTACCGCCCGAACCGGTGAGATACAGACGATTACCAAAACGCTGAATGGCAAAAAGGTGATCAAAAGCTTTATTCCGCTAAGCCAAATGACGCCTTCGAATAAAGAAACACCCTATGTGATTAGCGTGAGCTTCAACTATGGGGTAATCGAGCGCATCTTGAATCATCAGTTAATCATCCATATATCCATTGCCATCGGGCTTATTGTCATGGCATGGCTGGCGAGTTATTTCATAGCTGGTTTCTTGATCCGCCCGCTGCGCCATATTCTGAATAACGTTAATGAGATTGCCGACGGGAAATTCGGCAGCAAAATCGTTATCCGCAGCAAAGACGAACTCGGATTATTATCGGAACGCGTTAATACGATGGCACATAACTTGCAGACGTATATGACCAAACTTCAAATATCGGCCGAAGAGCTTAGAAGCACGAAGGAATACTTGGAATCATTCGTTAATCATACTTCCGACGCGATTCACGTCACGGATATGCAGGGGTTCATCGTACAAGTGAATAAAGCGTTCGAGAAAATGTACGGATGGAGCGAAGAGGAAGTATTGCACAAGTTGCTTCATCACATCCCGGAGGAGTTGCAGAACGAATACATGGCTATCCGTGAGCGCATCCGGCTCGGAGAATCCGTCGCCGATTACGAGACCGTACGATACAAGAAAGACGGCCAATCAATTGACGTCAGCATCACGGTATCTCCGATTCGCAATGAAAGAGGAGAGATCGTGGCGGTGGCCGAAATATCCCGGAATATTACCGCGCGCAAACAAAGCGAGGAGGTTATCCGCCGTTCCGAGAAGCTGTCCGTCGTCGGTCAGCTGGCAGCGGGCGTTGCTCACGAAATCCGGAACCCGCTAACGACGATAAGAGGGTTCGTGCAATTAAGCAGGGAGCAAGGAGCGCTATCCGCTTCTTATCTCGATATCATGTTATCCGAGCTCGACCGAATTAATCTTATCGTCAGCGAATTTCTCGTATTAGCTAAACCGCAGCTGACTCACTTCCAACTAACTGACATTCGAAAATTGTTGAATGACATTATAGCGCTGCTCGATTTGCATGCTAACTCCGTTAACATTTGCTTCGAAACTCGGTTTGGACCCGAAATTCCGCTGCTCGTTTGCGAAGCGAACCAGCTTAAGCAGGTCTTTATCAATGTGCTCAAGAACAGTATCGAAGCGATGCCGGAAGGCGGAACGATTACGATTGAGCTACAGTATATGGTCTCTGAGGAGATTGTTGTCGTTCGTATTATCGATCAAGGTCACGGTATTTCCGAAGAGGATATGCCGCGGCTCGGCGAACCGTTCTTCTCGAACAAACAATCGGGTAACGGACTCGGTCTCATGGTCAGCCAACGCATCATTGCCAACCACAAGGGAACGATGAACATTACCAGCAAGCTAGGGGAAGGGACATGCGTGGAAATACGGTTATTGGCTGCTAAGTACTTCGATTCACATTGAGTTCATCTTGGTCATCGAGAAAATCCTAGGTAACCAAGTGCTTAGCATCGTACTGTCGGAAACACTTCGCGCTTCACGTCGTAGTCTTGACCTACCGCATTCAGCGCAAGGAAGTGCTGCTTGGCACAGAAGCAGCCGCAAAGTATAAAATAAAGGTAACGACGTCTGCAATATGATACTCTAAGAATAACTGAAGCTATCGAAGGAGTTATCATCTTGAGTATCGCCTCTGATTTTCGAACTTTTATCCGCGTTCGTTGGGCCTGGATGCTTATCGCTGCTATGTTTCTCTATGGCATAGGAGTCGGCATTCTAGCACCGATGAACGCGGTTTATATGCAGGAAGGCATCGGCTTGTCGAAAACCGAAATCGCAATCGTATTTTCTACCTCTTTGCTGCTGAATATGGCGCTTACGATCAGTGTCGGTTTCGTAAGTGACAAGCTGCAAAGAAGAAAAACAATTCCAATGCTCGCAGCCGTATTATGCGTCAGCGGCCTGTTTCTCTATATGCGTGCTGACAGCTTTGCCTTTGCGCTTCTCGGTATGGCGTTAGCCACAGCCCCTTCCGGAATGATAATGGGGCAAATGTTCGCTATGGCGCGCAACCATTTCTCCCGTTTGGCTCCGCACGTTGTCGAAATGTCACAATTATGGCTTCGCGCAACGTTCAGCGTCGGTTTTTTTAGCGGACTGCTGCTCGGAGCGAATATTTACTTGGTTGCTTCGTTTCAAGGAGTGTTGTGGGGGAATTTGTTCGGCTATGTCGCGTTGTTCGCGCTTTTGTTGTTTTATCGGGAGGTGCTTGCGGAGCCCGGAGTCCGAACCGTCAAAGGCGGGGAACCATTCTCGCTTATGATGCTGATCGCGTTGCTATTGTTGTCGTGCGCGGATGCGATCCGCGGCCTGTACTTGCCGCTCGTCGTAAACGAGAGGTTCGGCGATCCGAGGCTTGCGTCTTATATTTGGAGTGCGCAAGCGGTATTCGAGCTCCTGTTCATGACGCTGGCCGGCTACTGGGCGGCTAAATACGGCAGCAAAAAAATAATTGTTCTAAGCGCCATGTTCGCCTTAACCGCCTATTTGACCTATGCGACGTTCGACTCGCTTCCTCTATTTTTTATCGTACAACCGATTTACTCCTTCTTCGTCTCCGTCCTCTATGGGGTTGCCATGGGTTATGTGCAAAGAATGTTTCTCCATCGAACAGGATTCGGCGCTAGCTTATATTTGTTTATTACGCAGACGGCTTCGTTAATCGGCTTCGTTCTACCGCTGTTAATCGAAGGGATTACGCCGAAAATTTTCTACATACCCGCTAGCCTAATTATCGTTTCGATCGCAATCATGGTCAAAGTGCTGCATAAAGAGAAGGTAGAGGAGCGAGCCTCAGCCCATCTGAATGACTATCGCGTCGCCGAAACCCACCCTGATAATTAACAGGATCCTTTTGTCCGCATCTTAATAACCGCGCTGTTCTCTTACGATACGACAATTAATTCCCCGATTTGTCCTTTCAAAAGCTTGATTGGTGCCGTAGAAAGTATGGGCAATCACTTTAACTTCCAACCCAAGATCATTCGGAACGTATACCTTCACGTCACCGATCCATTGAGAAATATAGATGGTGGTTTCACCAGTGGGAATCCACGCTTTTGTCAGATCGATAACGGTATCACCGATAAGATGCGAGATATTTAATGTGATTAAATTCCATTCATCCTTACCGAGATAAACGCTTCTGACTAGTCCCATCATCTCCAATCGCTCTCCTCCAAACAAACATGATCTGAATATTAGCTTACATGATTGAGCGGTAAGAAGAAGCAGGCGCGGGTTTGATTTGTGTATCATTCTTGGGGCGGAGCTATATTTTATTTTTAAAAATACATTGACACAATATACCTAGTGGGGGTATATTCTCATCATACACATACCCTATGGGGGTATAATTATGTGTTGAAGAGGAGATCGATCAAGTGTCAAACCATTCGTTATCATCAGCTATTCCGGATCCCAAACGCTGGTGGGCTCTAGTCTTACTATGTGCCGCGCAATTTATCGTCATCTTGGATACTTCTATCATCGGTGTAGCCTTACCCGCAATCCAGCAAGCATTAGATTACTCTCAATCCGGATTACAATGGGTGTTCAACGCTTATGTCATCTTTTTCGGCGGTTTCTTGTTGCTTGGGGGGAGGCTCTCGGATTTATTCGGGGCCCGAAAACTGTTCATGATGGGGTTCGTTATTCTTACGCTAAGTTCATTGTTGGCCGGTGTTGCGCAGTCGGAAGAAGTCCTGAATATAAGCAGGGCGATTCAAGGATTTGGTTCAGCGTTAATCGCACCATCCGCGATGACCATGCTTACGACGTTATTCATGCATAGCCCGAAGGAACTGAATAAAGCATTTGGGTTTTGGGGAGCCTCAGCTGCCGCGGGAGGTTCGGCCGGTGTTTTCTTCGGAGGAGTCATTACGCAATGGTTGGATTGGCGATGGGTATTCTATGTTTACGTCCCAATCGGTTTGATCGTACTTGTATTTAGTATGAAACTGCTTCGTGCGGGTGTTGTGCATAAAGGTAAAGTAGATCTTCTCGGATCCCTCCTGGTAACAGCGTCAATCGTATTGTCCGTATATGCGATCGTGCAAGCGGAGCAAGCAGGATGGGGGACAGCGCAAACGGTTTGGCGTCTGATCGGAGCGGCTGTACTGCTAATTGCATTTCTAATTGTCCAGAAAATGAAGAAAGAGCCCTTAGTTCCCTTGGGCATACTCAAGAGACACAATTTAGCCTTCGGAAACATCGTAACGGCCATGCTTGCGGGATCATGGATTCCTCTCTGGTTTTTCCTGAATTTGTATTTGCAGCAAGTATTGAATTACTCGGCAATATCCAGCGGGTTAGCCTTATTACCGATGACGGGGGCAATTATGTTACTAATGGTCGGCGTTACGGGTAAGCTAATGGCGAGGTTTGGTTTTAAGCCCAACCTCGTAGTCGGGTTAGCTGCACTTGGCGGCTCACTGCTAATGTTTGCTCAGACACCCGTTGATGGCTCGTTTGTAGCGAATATTTTACCCGCTTCGTTATTGGCTGCTGTTGGGATGGCGCTGTCTTATATTCCTTCAACCGTGTCCTCTATATCGGGTGCACAGCCAGAAGAGGCCGGGCTCGCATCGGGAATCGTGAATACGAGTTATCAAGTCGGATCGGCGCTGGGATTAGCAGCTATGGTTGCGATTTCTGGAGCTCAAACAAAGTCATTGCTTTCTAATGGCACAGATAATATCCTCGCTCTAAATGGCGGGTTTCACAGTGCGTTTCTTACAGCGGGAATCGTTGCTTTCGCGGCATCGGTCATTGCTTTAATCGCATTGAGACAACAATCCAAATCGTAAATTACAAAACTTGCTTGCATACCCTCCGGGGGTATTGTATGATGGATTCAAGAGGTGACGCACAAATGGAAAACCCAATGGATACTCAAGATGAACACTGTTGTACGGATGACGGCGCAAGAAAAAGCCACCATTCGGATAAAATGAAGTCGAATTTAATTTCCCGCTTAAACCGGATCGAAGGACAAATTCGCGGAATCAAGGGACTTATCGAGAAAGACACATACTGTGACGATGTTTTGAATCAAATTGCGGCCGCCCAGTCTGCGTTAAACAGTGTAGGCAGGCTGCTGCTCGAAGGACATATGAAAAGCTGTGTCATCGAAAGAATTCAATCTGGTGAACATGAAGTCATCGACGAGTTGCTTATAACCGTAAACAAACTAATGAAATAAATATAGAGGAGCGATTATAGATGTCTAATATTACTTTAAACGTGCAAGGAATGACGTGCGGGCACTGCGTGAATTCGGTGGAAGGTGCTGTGCAAAATTTGGGAGCTGCAGCTAAAGTGGATCTTCCAAACGGATCAGTAACTATAGATTATGACGAGACTAAGGTTTCGCTTGAAGCGATTAAAGAAGCGATAGAAGACCAAGGCTACGATGTTGTCTAACGACATCCGGAGTCATCGGCGATGGCTCCCTTTTTTTACCGCAAAATATACCCTATATGGGTATAATCAATCGAACGAAGGTGATCACAATGAGTACGGTTGAGTCTTCACATAACGAACAGGCTTCGTTGCAAATTACCGGAATGACCTGCGCCGCATGCGCCAATCGGATCGAGAAGGGGCTTAACAAACTGGAGGGCGTATCCCAAGCTACCGTTAATTTGGCCTTGGAAACGGCGCGTATAGAATTCGCTCCCGCCAGTGTTTCGATACCCGATATGATCAAGAAGGTGGAGCAGCTTGGATATGGAGCGAAGCCTAAAGAAGAGGTAAAAGATCCCCGCGACAGCAAACGGCAAGAAATCCGCAAGCAGAGTCGCAAGCTGCTGATTTCCGCCATCTTGTCCTTGCCTCTCTTGTGGGCAATGGTTGGCCATTTCTCTTTTACATCGTGGATTTGGGTACCGGAGCTCTTCATGAATCCTTGGTTTCAGCTAATTGTAGCGACACCCGTCCAGTTGGTTATCGGTTGGCAATTCTACGTGAGCGCCTATAAAGCGTTGCGCAACGGCAGTGCCAATATGGATGTTCTCGTTGCTCTAGGTACATCCGCAGCTTATTTCTATAGCCTTTACTTAACGATGCAATCCATCGGCAACATGCATCACCAAGTCGATATGTACTATGAAACAAGTTCAGTGTTGATTACTTTAATTCTCATGGGTAAGCTGTTCGAAGCTATGGCTAAAGGGCGCTCATCGGAAGCGATCAAAACCCTTATGGGATTGCGGGCTAAGACCGCCCTAGTCATTAGAGAGGGGCAAGAAATCAGCATACCGGTGGAAGAAGTTGTTGTTGGAGATGTTATTCTCGTGAAGCCCGGGGAAAAAATTCCGGTGGATGGAGAAGTTATTGAGGGCATATCGGCCGTAGACGAGTCGATGCTTACCGGCGAGAGCATCCCCGTCGACAAGCGCGGAGGAGACCCGGTTATCGGGGCTACCTTAAATAAAAACGGGGTATTAAAAGTTCGGGCAACGAAAGTCGGCAAAGAGACGGCACTGTCCCAAATTATTAAAGTCGTCGAAGAAGCGCAAGGCTCTAAAGCTCCCATCCAGCGCGTAGCGGACGTTATCTCCGGTATTTTCGTCCCGATTGTCGTTGGTATAGCTGCAGTTACGTTCTTAGTCTGGTACTTCGGAGTGGATAGTGGAAATTTCTCCGGCGCCTTGGAGAAAGCGATCGCCGTACTTGTCATCGCATGTCCTTGTGCGCTCGGTCTCGCAACCCCAACTTCTATAATGGCCGGTTCCGGGCGTGCGGCTGAATTGGGGATATTGTTCAAAGGCGGGGAACATCTTGAAGCAACGCACCGGATTGATGCGATCCTGCTCGATAAGACGGGAACCGTTACAAAAGGGAAACCGGAACTGACGGATATCGAGGTTGCTGCCGGACTGGATAACGACAAACGGCTGCTTGCATGGATAGGATCCGCTGAAAGGCACTCCGAACACCCGCTCGCGGAAGCCATTGTAGCTGGGATTCAAGGAAGAGGGATCGATTTACTTGAATCTGAATCGTTCGAGGCCATTCCCGGATACGGCGTTAAAGCTGTCGTTGAAGGGCAAGAGCTGCTCATTGGAACCCGAAAGTTAATGGATAAATATGGTGTCAATATAGAGTCTGCTCTAACCAAGATGGTCGGCCTTGAAGAAGAAGGAAAAACAGCGATGCTCGTCGCGGTTAATGGATCCTACGCTGCGCTTGTTGCTGTTGCGGATACGATTAAGGAAACTTCGCAACAAGCTGTTACTAGACTTCAAAGCTTAGGCATTCAGGTCATTATGATTACGGGCGATAATGAACGAACCGCCCAAGCGATCGCAAATCAAGCTGGAATTCAGGAGGTGCTTGCGGAGGTTTTGCCGGAAGGTAAAGCCAACGAAGTGAAAAAACTTCAAGCTGCCGGGAAGAAGGTCGCAATGGTTGGGGATGGCATTAATGACGCTCCGGCGTTGGCCACGGCAGATATCGGGATGGCTATCGGTACGGGGACGGATGTGGCGATGGAAGCCGCAGACGTAACTCTAATGCGCGGAGATTTGAACAGTATCCCGGATGCCATCTCCATGAGCCGCAAAACGATGCTGAACATCAAACAAAATTTATTCTGGGCGTTAGCCTATAATGTCATTGGCATCCCGATTGCGGCGAGCGGTTACCTTGCTCCTTGGCTTGCGGGTGCAGCTATGGCGCTTAGCTCGGTTTCGGTTGTGCTTAACGCGTTGCGATTACAAAGAGCAAAGCTCTAAATGATGGAGGAAAATGGGATGAAACGAATATTATTAATGATGTTAATTATCGCGGTGGCTTTATTGACTGCCTGCGGCAAGAAAACCGATCATGACAAGATGGCGCAGAGCAGCAATGGAACGGCAGAGCATGGATCACACGCTGGAATGAACTCATCGGAAGAAAAGGGTGTACCAACAAGCGCCTCGTGGCATTTTGCAACTGAAAAGCCGAAGCCTAACACGGACACTGCGATTACGATTCAAATTAAAGATAAAGATGGAAACGCGATTAACAAGTTCGATATCAACCATGAGAAGAAACTGCATTTAATTGTCGTTAGCAAAGATTTATCTTACTTTAATCATATTCACCCTGAGTATAAGGACGATGGCACATTTGAGATCACCACTAAGTTCCCGAACTCTGGAGACTACAAGCTGATTGCCGACTATATCCCGACAGGGGGTTCCGCGACTTCCCAAAGCAAGTGGGTTAAGGTAGAGGGGACTGTTCCAGCACTGGCAGAGATTACTCCGGAAGAAAGCTTAGTGAAAACGATCAATGACATCGAAGTGACACTCACCTTTGATCACTTGATGGCCGACATGGATTTGAATTTAACTTTTAACATGGTCGATGCCAAGACGAAAGAGCCGATCACGGATCTGCAGCCGTATCTCGGAGCGGTTGGCCATGTCGTCATCCTAAGCGCGGATGCCGAGCAGTATTTGCACGTTCATCCTACGAAAGAAGATGCAAAGGGACCGAATGCCCAGTTTATGACGAAGTTTCCGCAAAGCGGTGTTTATAAAATATGGGGCCAATTTCAACGCAATGACGAAACTTTTATCGTGCCGTTTGTCGTAAAGGTGCCTTAAGTTTGAAATTAGCACGCGCTCTGGAGGAGAGAAAATGAAAATCGCGGTTACACCCCGATTAGGCGTTGGGGGAAGCTTGTTTACGATTGATCAGTGGAAGTCGATCGGTGATGTGCTCGCCGAGGACGTTAAAGTTGAATTTACAACCTTTAAACAGCTATATATCGAGATTAATGAAGCTCAATATGAAGATACAAAGCACAAACTCGAGGAGTCAGGTTTAGAGGTTTATCCGACCGGCTTCTTCTCGAAAAATTTAATCGCATGCAATTTCTGCAGAGGAGCGGAAGAAGCCGGGTTATCGATCGCTATTCAACTAAACGAAATCGTTGCCGGGCATGCGGTTCCAAGTCCGCTCAAGGTTGGATATGCAGGGTGTGCCAATGCGACAAGCGAGCCGCTGTTCAAAGATATTGGGATCGTCAAAATGAAGGACGGGTTCAATGTCTATGTCGGCGGAGAAGGGAAATCCATCAAAGCTGCAGTCGCACAATTGCTATTTGAGAATGTCCCTGAAAGCCGCTTGCTTCCGATTGTTCAACATCTGATTTCCCAATTCCAAGCTCTCGGAAAGAAAAAGGAAAAATATGCCCGGTTTATTCAACGAATGACCATTGAGCGAATAAAAGAAACCTGTTAATGATTAATCCGCATCTACTGCCGGCTTCTGCGTTTCCGTTGGTTCCTCGTATAGTCCCGTTCGCGATTTGAACCAACGGAACAAGTGCGTGGCGATAACCTTAAGGATGGCGTAACCGGGAACGGCCAGTATAATACCGACAATGCCGAATAAGTTGCCCGCGGAGATGATGACGAAAATAATCGTTATCGGGTGAACGTGCATCGATTTGCCCATAATTTGCGGTGATATGAATTTACCTTCGATCAGTTGCACGATCGTCCAGATGATCAGCATTTTTAAGAGCATAACCGGAGACGTAACCATGGCCACGACCAATGCGGGCGTAATAGCAATGGCTGGCCCCAAGTAGGGAACAATACTCGTGCAAGCTGCGATGACAGCAAGAACCAAGGAATAGTCCAATCCGATGATGAGGTAGCCGACATACAGTAGACATCCAATGCAGAAGCTGATGACGATCTGTCCTCGAATATAGGAGCTGATCTGATGGTTCATTTCCAGCATGACGCGAATCATTCGGGCCCGAAAGGTACTAGGGAAGAAGCCCAGCACGAAAGGCGTCAGCTTCCTCCGGTCTTTAAGCAAATAGAAGAGAACGAATGGGACCGTGATGATCGCGAGTACGGTTTCCGTGATTCTGCCGACCAGACTTCCGAGTCCGGACCAAGTATTGCTCAAGATAGAGGAAACGCGGCCAGAGAAATCATCGACGAGCTTCGTCGTATCGAAGCCCAACGTGCTTTGAAGTTGATTGAAGAACTCGCTGCCGATGAGCTCTTCGAATTTCAGTTGAGCCCCTTTGCTATAGTTAGGAAACTCTACGATTAAGCTGCTGATCTGCTCGCTAAGCAGAGGAACGACTTTCATGACGACCAGCGTAATGACCGTAATTATGACCAAATATAAGGCTACGATGGAATACACGCGACGCACTTTCTGACGTTCCAAATAATCCACGATCGGATTCAGAAGGTAGAAAGCAACCCCCGTAAGCAGGAACGGGAGGAAGACGGTTTCCAGGATGACGATGAAGGGATGGAAGATGTATGAGATTTTGGCTAGCAGCCATATATTCAGGCTAATTAACAGAACGACTACAAGAAACAAGATGACTTTGTGATTAAGCAGCATCCATTTAATGCTATCCGACCATTTGCGCGTAAGCTGCATGTTTCTTCCCCCTTAGTGACTACCCCATATTTTACCTGAATTTGAATGCAAAGAACAACCTCGAGAAGCCACCTTTAGGGTGGTATTTTTATGCCGATAAAAGCTATTCCGATTGTTTCTATGTTAAAGCGACAAATAATCCCGTTATCCACCCAGACCGTTTGACAAGCTTCTCGGCGACTTCTATGTACAATCTATTTATCCTAAAGCCGGGAGTGAATAAATAGAGATGTTTCACGGAAAAAAGACTTTTATCCTACTACTCGTTCTCATCAGTTTATTCCAAGGAAACGCCCAAGCCGAAAGTCTTTTTTCTTACCAATGGAGTCAGAAGCCGCCGCAGTCGCAGGTGTTCCCCGAGAAATATAGCGAAGTAGAAGGGGTGCTTATGTTCCGGGGATCGAATGAACGCAGCGCTCCCGCTTACGGAACAACGGACATGAAGCTGTTGCGCCCAACCCTAGCATGGGAGAAGAAGACGAAGTCTAGCTCATGGGGTGGCGGAGCCGGTTGGACAGGACAACCCGCCATTGTAAGGTGGGCTCCGGAAGTGCTTCAAACGATGAATGTGAAAGCGAAGTTTCTTGCCAAGCCTAATTTTACGGAAGTGATCTATGCCTCGCTGGACGGATTTGTCTATTTCATCGACCTGGAGTCGGGTGAGGAGACGCGCAATCCGATTAAGGTGGGCAATCCGATCAAGGGGAGCGTCTCGGTAGATGCCCGCGGCTACCCGCTGCTGTATGTGGGTGAAGGTATTCCGGAGAACGGTACGATCGGATTTAACCTCTATAGTTTAACGGATCAGAAGAGGCTGCTTCGCGTCAATGGCAAAGACCAGTTCGCTTATCGCACATGGGGTGCTTTTGACAGTTCCGCGATATTTAATCGGCTGGATGATACCCTTCTTGTCGGAGGGGAGAACGGATTGTTCTACCACCTGAAGCTGAATACGGTGTTTAATCCGAGCAATAAATCCATCTCGATAAGCCCGGTCATCAGCAAATATCGCTATAAAGCTGCGGACAACAAATATCAAGGCATTGAGAACTCCGTGGCCGCATTCGGGGACATCGCTTATTTTGCCGATAACGGCGGTACCCTGCAGGCCATGAATCTCAAGACGTTCACGCCTCTATGGTCTCTTCCCGCAATCGATGATACGGACGCTACGATCGTCTTGGAGCAAGAGGGGGGCGTACCTTATTTATATACCGGAACAGAAGTCGATAAGCAGGGGAAATCCGGCAGCTCGTTTATTCGGAAAATCAACGGTTTAACCGGGAAGACGGTTTGGCAAAATAAATATCCGTGTTTCTCGCTGCTCGGACCTCATCCGGTTAACGGAGGACTCTTGGCTACGCCAATACTGGGCAAGAAAGAGATCGGCAATTTGGTTATTTTCACGATAGCCCGATACGGAACCTTTAGCGGCGGTCTTATGGTAGCGCTTGATAAAGCCACCGGGCACGAAGTATGGAAACTTCCGATGAAAAATTATGCCTGGTCATCCCCCGTTGACGTGTATGATAACACGGGTAAAGCCTATATCATACAGGCGGATTCGGTTGGCACCGTCACCGTCATTGCCGCAAGCAGCGGTAAAGTGACAGGGAGCTTGAATATCGGAACGAACATCGAATCTTCGCCCGCCGTCTTTAACGATTACGTTGTCGTTGCTTCCCGAGGAGGGAAGATCTATGGTTTGAAACTTGAGTAACGGAATTGTACGTCTTCAATACGCCAAGGCGATTGTGGGAATTCCCTTCTGAAAAAAAAGGAATAAACGGAGCTTCGTTCGAATGGCTTTCCTTTCTTTTGAATGAAAACCGGCAGTTTGATTTCTGCGGATAATCTCTCTTCTGAGGCAAGGTGTTTTGCTTTCTTTGCCTTAAGCTTGGTGCGTTGTACATGGATTCTGATTGACTTTAGCGACTCCATTTCCTGAAGGAAATACGCGAGCTTCTCTCTCGGCGCTCCTTCCGAAACTTGCCGCAGCATGTCCGGGTCCTGTTGATACATCGCTTCAATAAAGCTTTCTGCCAACACTTCCGGGGCAGCGGAATCGAAATACGCTCTTAGATTTCCCGACGCTTTATACACCATCATTTGATGGACCGGATCGGGAACGTCGGATCGATGGGTTGTGCTGCCAAGGAAATGGATGCAGAAATGGCCGGAGAAACCGTTGCCCGGAATCCCGTCCCCGCCATGAGGCATGCCGTTCATGGATGCGGCTAACCGACCATGGCCCGATTGGACGACAATCGCTTTGCGTTTCCAACTCCAACGTCCATTGTAAATGCTCTTCATGATTTTCGAGTCTTCCTTAGTGAGCGGCTGGACATCCGCATGAGCGCTTCCCGCTCGGCGCTGCACTTTGAAAGTAAGTCCGGACTCCAAATCCGTAACGGAGAAAATGCTTTTGCGGGTTATGATATTTCTTGCTTCATCCCACCGAGTCAATTTCCCATAATGGGTATGTCTCAAACCTTCCGCGTAACTTAGCAATCTACCCGCTACTGCGGCCGGCAATAGCAGACTTGTCATCGCCGGCTCGTCCCACAAATTGCCCGAACGCTCCAAACGATAATGCTGTTCGTGTTCTCCTTGCAGTAAAGCAACATCTATATCAGTCAAATAGGGAGGATAATAATCATTTTCCTTTTTAGCATGGATCAATGCTTTCGCAATGTTGGGGCTGTCAATCTCAAGCCTGCTGAACGAAGTCGCATTCCGGCTTGAACGAACGGTTATCGTCATTTTGGATTTCTGGGGCTTCTCTGCAGCATAAACCGTAAAGCGATGTTCCAGAAGCATACAGGTTACCGCAACCGCAAGTACCGCCGTCATTCCCCGACCCAATCGCTTCATTCCATTTTCCCCCCTTCTGTCATTTTATTCTCAGCCAACTTACAAATAATTATGTAATGATCCGGGGTACATTATTGAGCGTATGAACCATTATGATAAATCGAATTGGAGGTTCTCCTGAATGAATACGCAAAGAGCAGCTGAGATTGCCGCATCGCCGGATATGAAAAATGTGACCTTTCAAGAGAAACCCGTTTACATTCAACATGTCGACGAACAAAATGAGACAGCCAGAATCTATGCCCTCGATAACCCGGAGCAAGAACAGGACGTATCCGTAAATAGGTTATTTGAACAATAAATTTCGATGAGTACGCGTATGGGAGGTTTCTGGGTTTGGGGCTGCAATGGATTGCCGGCGTTATCCTGTTATTTCAACTAGCTTCTCTGCCTGACACCTTGCAAATTTCTCGACAAGGGCATCCCATTGCCATTGTTAAACGTTCGGAATACGCGTTTCCATTACCCGGCTTGCCATTAGTTAATGACATTAAATTCACCAAGCTAATGGACAAAATGGGCAAGTTAGCACATCGCTCACCCGTAAATGCCGCACTTGACGAAGGGGGAAGAATCATCCCCGAGAAAACAGGAACGGAACTCGATCGCCTTTCATTCGCGAATATGTTATATGGTTTTATTGTCGAGGGAACCTCGTCCAGCATAGAAGTGCCGCTGCTGACGACTTATCCGAAAGTAGACAGTGAACTGCTTGCGTCCGTTCGGGAAAAAATGATCGGTCAATATACGACCTACTTCAATTCCAACAATAGAAATCGTGCGAAGAATATCGACCTTGCCGCCAAAGCGATTAACAATCAATTTGTTTTTCCTGGCGAGACGTTCTCGTTTAATGAGATTGTTGGGGAGCGATCAGAGAAGAAGGGGTATTTACGTGCCAAAATAATCGTGAAAGGAGAAGTGTCGGAAGGAATCGGTGGAGGGATTTGCCAAATATCGTCGACGCTGTATAATGCTGCAGACCGAGCCGGGCTGCAGATCGTCCAGCGCTATTCTCATAGCAGAAGCGTTCCATATGTGCCTCCAGGACGCGATGCGACGGTGAGCTGGTACGGTCCTGATTTTGTTTTTCGGAACAAGTACAACCAGCCGGTACTTATTAGGGCTAGCGCTCATGGGGGGCAAGTAACTATTATGATCTATTCCTCAGATATGGTTAATTACAAGCCTCGTGACGTCCCCAGTGCGTCAAAACAATTGCCGAAAGAAATTATTTCTGACCAGAATGTGAATGGAATTGAGCCTTGAATATGGATTTTGCTGCGAAAGACCCGCCAAATTGTTGGCGGGTCTTTCTTGACTATCAGCAAGTATAAGTTTTGGGTTCCTTATAATCATCCAAGTTAATGGCCATCTAATCACCTGGAAAATGTAGGGAAAAATCGGCGCCTAATTTCCGTGCCATTTCGGAGAAATGGTACCATTATCCCTTTGTCTCAGAAGTGAGTTGCCAATCAGTGGATATTCGAATGCCATGACTTGAGTGGGCATTTGCCAATCAGCGGATATTCGAATGCCATGATTTGAGAAGGAGTTGCAATCAACGGATTCCCGAATATCACGCATAAGTTTGCCGTTTCGTGAATTGAATTGGAATGGAACGGATTATCGGCAACTTAAAAAACAGTCATCCCAAGCATCAAGCATTCCATAGGGTGAGATACTTTCCTTTCCACTTCGCTTTACTTCCCCAGACCACCCAAGGAACGGTGAGAACCGGTTTGCTGTGGGTCAGATCTTTGTAAGTCAAGGTTGGCGTCGCAGCGCACCAATGGAGCAGTTGGCTGAAGACCGGGGTATGGCGGAGTTTTAAGTTCAACCGGAAACAAAACTCGTCTAAATAAGCCTGCAAATGTTTGGCCCCGATGCCATTAAACGTAAAGTTCAGCCACGCGGTCACATTCCACTTGATTTGGTTCAAAGCAGGGTGAAGTTTGCCGCGCCCCAAAACGGTCACGGCTTTTTTATCTATATGATTGTCTACGAACGCTTGGACGCCAGGCTTTTCAATCCACCTCAACGCGTTATTCACATGGCTGGGATCCGGTTGTTTGATTTTGATTTGCTTAGGCTCGTCTTGCTCGTCGAGGGATCCGCCGATCAACAGCGGCTGCTTGGCATCGCTATAAT
>NZ_JAIOAP010000029.1 GCF_021190915.1 Cohnella silvisoli | reverse complement strand
CGTCGGCCAGATGCTCAGTCGTCACGCTGCCTGTTCCCAGCTTCGCCCCGCTGACGCTTCCGTCGGCCAGATGCTCAGTCGTCACGCTGCCTGCTCCCAGCTTCGCCCCGATGACGCTTCCGTCGGCCAGATGCTCTGCCATCACGCTGCCTGCTCCCAGCTTCGCCCCGCTGACGCTTCCGTCGGCCAGATGCTCAGTCGTCACGCTGCCTGTTCCCAGCTTCGCCCCGCTGACGCTTCCGTCGGCCAGATGCTCAGTCGTCACGCTGCCTGCTCCCAGCTTCGCCCCGTTGACGCTTCCGTCGGCCAGATGCTCTGCCATCACGCTGCCTGCTCCCAGCTTCGCCCCGCTGACGCTTCCGTCGGCCAGATGCTCAGTCGTCACGCTGCCTGCTCCCAGCTTCGCCCCGCTGACGCTTCCGTCGGCCAGATGCTCTGCCATCACGCTGCCTGCTCCCAGCTTCGCCCCGTTGACGCTTCCGTCGGCCAGATGCTCTGCCATCACGCTGCCTGCTCCCAGCTTCGCCCCGTTGACGCTTCCGTCGGCCAGATGCTCTGCCATCACGCTGCCTGCTCCGAGATGAGGTGCATTGTCGCTGGGTGAAGGCAATACTACGGAATCTTGCTTTGTTTGCTGTAATTGTGTCAACAATTGTTGCACCTCTGTAGAGAGCTTCACACTGCTCACACTGCCGTCAGCAAGGTGCGACTCCGTCACAACCTGATTTTCAAGATGTCCGGAGGTAATGATTTGTTCTCCTAGGTGATACCCCTGAATGGAGCGCGGGATGATGTGGGAGGAACTGACGCTCCTTACAGAAATCTTCTCCGCGTCAACTGATCCCGCAGCTAATTGATCCGATCCTATGCTCCCCTTCTGCAACTTCTCTCCGGAAATAGAATCGTTGGCAATTTGCTCGGTTCCAACAGCACCTAGAGCAAGCTTCTCGGCAGTAACAGAACCATCCTGCAATCGATCTTCGGTAATCGTGCTTCCGGCTAACGAGATAAACTCGAGGAGAGAATAAGAAAGATTATCGGGGGTAACAGCGCCCGTTGCCAGCTTAAATGTCGTAACCGAACCGTCCGCAAGCTGGAACTCTCCGACTGAACTCTCGGCTAACTTCTCTATCGTGACCGAACCGTCCGCAAGCTTCTCGGACGTTACACTCTCGTCGGCCAGCTTATCAGCTGAAACCAAGCCTTTCGCCAGCTTTTCTTCCGTTACAGCTCCGTCTCTCAGATGAACTGAACTGACCGCATTCGGTTCCAGCCGCTCCGCATCGATCTGGCGTTCTCCCATCTTGGCCAAATCGAACAAATCGGGCGCCAGATGCGATATTGAAACCGCCCCTTTACGAAGATGGAAACCATGCACCGATTCTGACTTCAGATGATTGCCGCTGATGCTTTCCAGTTGCAAATGCACACTGCCGACGCTTCCGGCGGATAGGTGAAGGGAGGTCACGCTTTCCTCTGCCAGCTTCTCTGAGGTTACCGAGCCATTTGCAATGCTATGTTCGCCCACGCTATCGGCTGCCAAATGAGCGGTGCCCACAATGCCTTCCCGCAGATGGATCGAATCAATAGACCCGACTTGCAAATGCAAAGACGCTACGCTGCCATCCGCCAGCTTATCGAACGTTACTGAACCTTCCGCAAGCTGCTTTCCTCCGACTGAACTCCCGGCCAGCTTCTCCATCGTGACCGAACCGTCTGCAAGTTTCTCAGACGTTACACTCTCGTCGGCCAGCTTATTGAACGTTACTGAACCGTCTACAAGCTGCTGCCCTCCGACTGAACTCCCGGCCAGCTTCTCCATCGTGACCGAACCATCCTGAAGCTTCGGCGTCGTTACGTTTCCATCCGCCAGCTTATCGAACGTTACCGAACCGTCTACAAGCTGCTGCCCTCCGACTGATCCCTCTGCCAGCTTCCGCATCGTGACCGAACCATCCTGAAGCTTCGGCGTCGTTACGTTTCCATCCGCCAGCTTATTGAACGTTACTGAACCGTCTACAAGCTGCTGCCCTCCGACTGATCCCTCGGCCAGCTTCTCCATCGTGACCGAACCGTCCGCAAGCTTCGGCGTCGTTACGTTTCCATCCGCCAGCTTATCGAACGTTACCGAACCTTCTACAAGCTGCTGCCCTCCGACTGATCCCTCTGCCAGCTTCTCCATCGTGACCGAACCGTCCGCAAGCTTCGACGTCGTTACGTTTCCATCCGCAAGCTTTTCTTCCGTTACAACTCCATCCTGCAGATGAAACGAATTAACCGCATTCGGTTCCAGCCGCTCCGCATCGATCCGGCGTTCTCCCATCTTGGCCAAATCGAACAAATCGGGCGCCAGATGCGATATTGAAACCGCCTCTTTACGAAGATGGAAACCGTGCACCGATTCCGGCTTTAGATGATTGCCGCTGATGCTTTCCAGATGCAAATGTGCACTGCCGACGCTTCCGGCGGATAGGTGAAGGGAGGTCACACTTCCCTCCGCCAGCTTCTCTGAAGTTACCGAGCCTTTTGCAATGCTAAGCTCGCCTACGCTATCGGCTGCCAAATGAGCGGTGCCCACAATACCTTCCCGCAGATGGATCGAATCAATGGACCCGGCTTGCAAATGCAAAGACGTTATGCTGCCAACCGCTAGCTTATCGAACGTTACTGAACCGTCCGCAAGCTGCTGTCCTCCGACTGAACCCTCGGCCAGCTTCTGCATCGCGACCGAACCGTCCTGAAGCTTCGACGTCGTTACGCTCCCATCCGCAAGCTTTTCTTCCGTTACAGCTCCATTCTGCAGATGAAACGAACTGACCGCATTCGGTTCCAGCCGCTCCGCATCGATCCGGCGTTCTCCCATCTTGGCCAAATCGAACAAATCGGGCGCCAGATGCGATATTGAAACCGCCCCTTTACGAAGATGGAAACCATTCACCGATTCCGGCATCAGATGATTGCTGCTGATGCTTTCCAACTGCAAATGCGCACTGCCGACGCTTCCGACGGACAGGTGAAGGGAGGTCACGCTTTCCTCCGCCAGCTTTTCTGAAGTTACCGAGCCTTTTGCAATGCTATGTTCGCCCACGCTATCGGCTGCCAAATGAGCAGTGCCCACAATGCCTTCCCGCAGGTGGATCGAATCAATAGACTCGGCTTGCAAATGCACGGACTTTACGCTGCCATCCGCCAGCTTCTCGGACGTTACTGAACCTTTAGCAATCTGCCGTCCTCCAACTGAACTCTCGGCCAGCTTCTCTATCGTGACCGAACCGTCCGCAAGCTTCTCGGACGTTACACTCTCGTCGGCCAGCTTATCAGCTGAAACCAAGCCTTTCGCCAGCTTTTCTTCCGTTACAGCTCCGTCTCTCAGATGAACTGAACTGACCGCATTCGGTTCCAGCCGCTCCGCATCGATCCGGCGTTCTCCCATCTTGGCCAAATCGAACAAATCGGGCGCCAGATGCGATATTGAAACCGCCCCTTTACGAAGATGGAAACCATGCACAGATTCTGACTTCAGATGATTGCCGCTGATGCTTTCCAGTTGCAAATGCGCACTGCCGACGCTTCCGGCGGATAGGTGGAGGGAGGTCACGCTTTCCTCTGCCAGCTTCTCTGAGGTTACCGAGCCTTTTGCAATGCTATGTTCGCTCACGCTACCGGCTGCCAAATGAGCGGTGCCCACAATGCCTTCCCGCAGATGGATCGAATCAATAGACCCGGCTTGCAAATGCAAAGACGCTACGCTGCCATCCGCCAGCTTATCGAACGTTACTGAACCTTCCGCAAGCTGCTGTCCTCCGACTGAACCCTCGGCCAGCTTCTGCATCGTGACCGAACCGTCTGCAAGTTTCTCAGACGTTACACTCTCGTCGGCCAGCTTATCGAACGTTACTGAACCGTCTACAAGCTGCTGCCCTCCGACTGAACCCTCGGCCAGCTTCTTCATCGTGACCGAACCTTCCGCAAGCTTCGGCGTCGTTACGTTTCCATCCGCCAGCTTATTGAACGTTACCGAACCGTCTACAAGCTGCTGCCCTCCGACTGATCCCTCTGCCAGCTTCCGCATCGTGACCGAACCATCCTGAAGCTTCGGCGTCGTTACGTTTCCATCCGCCAGCTTTTCGAACGTTACCGAACCTTCCGCAAGCTGCTTTCCTCCGACTGATCCCTCGGCCAGCTTCTCCATCGTGACCGAACCTTCCGCAAGCTTCGGCGTCGTTACGTTTCCATCCGCCAGCTTATCGAGCGTTACCGAACCTTCCGTAAGCTGCTGCTCTCCGACTGAACCCTCGACCAGCTTATACATCGTGACCGAACCGTCCAGAAGCTTCGACGTCGTTACGCTCCCATCCGCCAACTTCTCGAGCGTAACCGAACCTTCCGTAAGCTGCTGCTCTCCGACTGAACCCTCGGCCAGCTTCTCCATCGTGACCGAACCGTCCGCAAGCTTCCGCGTCGTAATGTTCCCATCCACCAGCTTCTCGAGCGTTACCGAACCTTCTACAAGCTGCTGCCCTCCGACTGATCCCTCGGCCAGCTTCTGCATCGTGACCGAACCGTCCAGAAGCTTCGACGTCGTTACGCTCCCATCCGCCAGCTTTTCTTCCGTTACAACTCCATCCTGCAGATGAAACGAATTAACTGCATTCGGTTCCAGCCGCTCCGCATCGATCCGGCGTTCTCCCATCTTGGCCAAATCGAACAAATCGGGCGCCAGATGCGATATTGAAACCGCCCCTTTACGAAGATGAAAACCGTGCACCGATTCCGGCTTCAGATGTTTGCCGCTGATGCTTTCCAGCTGCAAATGCGCACTGCCGACGCTTCCGGCGGATAGGTGAAGGGAGCTCACGCTTTCCTCCGCCAGCTTCTCTGAAGTTACCGCGCCTTTTGCAATGCTTAGCTCGCACACGCTATCGGCTGCCAAATGAGCGGTGCCCACAATGCCTTCCCGCAGATGGATCGAATCAATGGACCCGGCTTGCAAATGCACGGACGTTACCGCCTTCTCCTCAAGATGCGGTCCTTTCACCGATCCCGGTTGAAGGTGCCTGCTTTCCACGCTGTCGGCTGCCAGTTTATCCGACGTAATGACGTAGTCGTTTAAATGAACTCCCCGGATACTTTTTTCTGCCAGGTGAAATCCCAGTATGGCCTCCTCCGCCAGATGGTGGCTTTCCACTGCTTCGGAGGCCAGATGAAGCGCCGTTACCGATCCTTCGGCAAGACGCTCGGACGTGACCGCTCCATCCGCCAATATTGCCGACGTTACGATCCCGTCGCTCAAATGATTCCGTTTGATGGCGTTCGACTGAAGATGTTGGGAGGATACTGAAGCATCTGCCAGCACACGTCCGGTAACCGCTCCATCCTGCAAAGCTTCTTCGTAGACGGCATCTTCATCCAGCTTGGCGGAAGTGATGCTTCCGTCAGCCAGCTTCCCGGTCGTCACTGCTAAATCCGCCAACTTATCCGTAGATACGCATTCAGGAGAAAGTTTTAACGAGGTGATCAAATGGTCTGTCAAATGGTGGGAGTACACCGAACGAATGCCCAACTGTCGCTCGCCGACTGCTCCCGGAGCCAGGATTTTGTCCGTTACGGACTCCGTCTGGAGAGCAGCCGTGCCTACGGCTCCATTTGCCAAATGGGTTGTTTCCACCGAACCTTTCCGGATATGACGGTTTTCCACCGATTCTGGAGCCAACGCCCCGGCCATAACCGTTTCCGTGCCAAAATGGTACGGTTTTAACAAACCGGAAGCCAACTGCTCCGAAGTTATGCATTCCGATGAAAGATGCTCCGTCTTTACCGATCCGGACAATAGATGCCGAGATCCGACGGAATGGTCCCCCAGCTTCACACCAATAACCGATCCATTCGCAAGCTTCGGAGTTCCGATGGCTCCATCGGCCACATGACGGGAATTAATAGCACCAGCAGCAAGTTGCTCACCGCCGACCGCTCCTTCCTGCAAATGTCCCCGCCCGACTGCTTTTATTGCCAAATGCCGGTCTTCCACGGACAGATTCATGAGATGGCGCGTCTCCACAACCCCGTCCGCCAGCTTATCGGACACAATGCTTCCTTTGGACAAATGGCGGGATTGAACCGCTTCGTCCGCCAGCTTACCCGAAACGATGCTTTGATCGGCGATTTTGGTGGAGGTAACCGCTTGATCGACAAGTTTGATGGTCGTAACGGACTGCTCGGTCAGCTTGGAAGCCGTCACCGATTCATTCGCTAGGTGGCGGGTTTCAACGGCTTCCTCCGCGATATGAACGCCTTTCACCGATCCGGCTTGCAGATGCTCGGCCTGAACCGATCCGTAAGCCAGCTTGCTTCCCGATACGGACCGGTCGGCCAGTTCGCGTTTACCGACTGTTCCTTCCGCGAGATGCTCCGCCGTCACGGCTTGCGGTGCCAAATGCTTTCCCTGCAGCACCCCGGCGGCCACATGATCGGCAAGAATGAGTCCGTTCGTTAGATGGCGGGATTCTACGGCTCCCGCAACAATTTTCTCATTGGACACGGCACCGTCCCGCAGCTTGGAGGATGTAACGGATCCGTCCGCTAATTTGGAAGTATCGATGCTCTCATTGGCTAAATTTTCGCTTCGAATCGCACCGCTCCGGATTTTCTCGGACGTAATAATTTGATCCTGCAACAATTCGGAAGTAATGACAGCCAAGCTTAAATGCTTCGCTTGAATAGAGCCTTCCGCGATTTTGTCGGAGCTGATCGTTCGGTCTGCCAGCTTCTCCGAAGAAACGCTTCCGTCGCGCAATTTCTCGCCGGTGATGGAGCGGTCGCGAATTTTTTGCCCGGAAATCGCATTTTTGGTGAGATGGTCGCCCACTATGGATTCTGGAGCCAGCTTCGACGAAGTCACTGATCCATCCGCTAGTTTAATGGCCGTCACCGCAAAATCGGCCAGAGAAGCCGAATGAATCGAATCGGCTGCCATATGCGCCGCTCCAACCGCAAACGGTGCAATCTTCGCGCTTGTTACCGCTTCGTCGACCAAGTCATCCGTATAAACGATCGGCGTTGGACGGAAGGGCATCCGTTTCTCTTCCAGCTTGGAATGGCGAAGCTCACGTGTCTCCGTCACTTCCATAACGTCGGTCTGTTCCATTTCAGCCTCCGACACCGTTTCCTCACATAACAGCGCTGCTAAAGCATCGGTGGATTCCAGTGTTTCATTCTCCAAGGATTCAACGACCGCTGTAATGTTCTCCAGCGACTGAGCAGTGTCTTCGGATGCTGAAGTTGCGACCGTAACGATTTCTTCGGTCTCTTGAGCTGTCGATAAGATTTCCGATGTCACCTTCACGGGTAAAACCGAGTCTTTTTTTAATGGTACTGCCGGTGCATTTTTCAATAGTTCTTTTCCTTTTCCTTTTCCTTTTGCTTTTCCGTTAACGCGTCCTTGTCTGCTCCCTGCCTGACTTTGTGCCGATTGTTCAACTGCTGCAACAGCTCCGTGAACGGAAATCGGTTTGGCATCCGATTGTTGTATGTCATCCAGCCAGTTCAGCTCGAGTTTGTGTGGATTGTCGACATAATAAAGCGGCCGGCGCGTTATGGGTGTCTTCTTCGTCGAATTGTTCTTTTTCATGTCCATCTCCTTCCTATGCATCGAAATCTTCAGTATCATATGCATTCACCCATAGGCACGTCACGAGGATGGGCTCATGTACGTTTATCGAACAAATTTTCGTGCAAACCTATGCGCCTTGAACATAAATAAAAACAAAAGCGCCTTCAAGAGAAGACGCTTGACCAACAGATATAATTTACATACAATCCGTCCCGGGATCATTAAAACCAACGCTTAAGAAGTATGATAGAAAAGCTCCTTCAAATTCGCGAGTAAAGGAACGCTCTCTAATCCCAGACTTTTTCCGTACTTAAGCCCGTGACATGTATTGAAAAGCACCACGCTATCATCCCGCCGGATCCACCCTTCCTCACAAAGCTTCAGAAGTCCCGCCCACGTTGCGGCTCCTTCCGGAGAGGAGGAAACACCCCTATAACCTAAATAACGCTGTGCTCCGTCTATTTCAACTTGATTGACGGCTACAGCCTTTCCCCCGGTTTCTTTCAAGATGTGCAAAAGAAGGTCAATATCCGGCGGTCGGGGAACACGCATACCTGTAGCAGCCGGAGCATCCAGAACGGTTGCATGATTGCCCATGGCGGAAACCAGGGGAGAACACCCTGCATCCTGAACGCTCACCATCCGCGGCAACGGATCGGCTATCATTCCCATTTGCTTCAGTTCATGAAATGCTTTCCACATCCCGATAAGCCCTGAACCGCCGCCTGTTGGATAAATAATTACGCTAGGCAGCTTCCAACCTAATTGCTCGGCAAGTTCAAACCCCATTGTTTTTTTACCTTCGACTCTACCGGGCTCCTTCAGCGTCGCAACGGTGGACCACCCAAACAAATGTTTTCCGGCTTCTACCCACTGGCCTGCATCCTGAATCAGTCCTTGTACGCGGAATGTACGTGCGCCATAGGACAAGCACTCTTGCACGATCAACGGGGGGCAATCTTCAGGCAAGAAAACGATGGCTTCGATGCCTGCACATCCAGCATAAGCGGCCAAGGCGCTCGCAGCGTTCCCGTTGGATGAAACGGCTGCATACCGCGCCTTACGTTCCTTAAGTAGGGAAACGGCAACGGACATTCCCCTCGCCTTAAAACTGCCGGTCGGATTCAATTCCTCTCTTTTGATCCATACATGATCGACGGGCAGGCCAATCCCTTGAATATTCATGTAAGAAAGAGGTGTCCATCCTTCTCCTAACGAGACAACGTCTTCAGGCGAAGAAACCGGCAAGAGTTCCTTGTAACGCCACATGGAAGATGGGCGGCTTTGAATGGCCTGCTTCGTCATTGTTTTTGCAGCAAGCTCCATATCGTATTGCACAAGAAGGGAACCCCCGCATGCGCATGTAACGTGATCATAGGAAAAGGCTTGATTGTTGCCGCATTTGGTGCAAGCCATACCTATACGTGTCATGGAATACCTCCTGTGCATAAGGCCGGTCTGTAGTTCCGCAGTCTACTGCTGCTTTCCGGCGATCGTTTCGTTACGTACTTGCTTTAACCGGAGGTGAACCATGTTCGGATTAAAATATTCGAGTAAATAGATGCCTGGATGCGAGCCAAAATCTATCGAGTATTTTTTGTACGGTACCCTGCTTTTAGTCGGAGAAAAACGGAGCTTCAGCGGTTGTTGAAATAAGTCGACGGTTTCCGTATCGTTTCTCCATCCAGAATCGATCAATTTGCGCGAGGTTTGCAGCCCAAATGTGCTAATGGTCTTCCCAATTCCCTCTTTTTTGGCGGCAATCGCTTCAAACATGAGGGACGGTAAGTATTTCGAACATACAAGCGCAATATTGTGGGATACGACAAGATGACTCTTTGCGCCTACCAGAATAGATTCTCTCACATAATAAGGAGCGTCTAAACTTTCGCCAAGATGAGTGGATTGTTCTTCATTTATTTGTTCCTGCCGAACGACTTGAAGAGACATTGTTTCGTCCATCAAGGTTTCGAGAATATCGGTTGTCCGTCCATCCGTTATCAGCAATATTTTAAATAACAGCACGTGCAAGAAGTCGAACCCTGAGCCGATGTCCTTGATTTCCTTTGTCACTCGATCCCCTCCGTAGAAGCAAATCCGGATGCTCGAGTTATGATATGAATTGAAACTATCGGACAGCAACAGCATACACCCATTAGTCACAAACAAAGAAAAAAATAAACTTTCGCCGGGCATAGCGGTTCGCGATGATAGAGCTGCAGATGTAGGTATTCAGTGGATTTCTAGTAAACCCATAACATTTTATTTTGATAAGCATATATTAAAAAGGAATGCTTCCCTGCGGGTAAGTTGCACAGCGGTCGGAGGCTCCGAGATTTGAGGAGGTGATACAATGGGTGATGTAAAACATACGACGGATAACGAAAAGCAGTCCGAGAAGGATGCCCAGAAGGCGGCCAAGAAAGCGGAGAAGGAGGCCGAGAAGGCCGGGAAGGCTGCCCAAAAGGAGAACAGGAAGGCTGAGAAGACCGTCGAGAATGCAGCCAAAAAGGCCGAGAAGGCTACCAAAGAGACCGAGAAGAAGGGTAAGAAAGCCAAAGGCAAATCGGCCTAGCCGATGACTCCCCTGTCTTTCAATTTCGCTAAAAGATGACTTTTGGTATTATCAAAAGTCATCTTTTTTTGCCCACGATAAATACAACGTCTACGACTACGACGCTGCGCGAAATCATTTCGAACGCTTCGACGAGCTGGTTCTCCTTGACGTTGGAAAGCGCCATAATGTTCAGCGTCGTTTCGTAGCCGCGGTCATGGAACAGCCGAACCAGTTCAAGCGCTTCATCGAGGTGTACCTCCATGCCGTTTAGGTATTTTCCTTGTTCATGTTACTACAAGGCATGTGTTTTTGACATAAACAGGAGCGGAACTTCGGTCCAAACCGGTACATTGTGCCACAACCCATATAAACGTTTATCGCATTGTGCCGTTTCACCTCTATCAGTTCGTTACAGATGCCTAACACTTCAAATGGCTGTTCACCATACGATAGGAAATGCAATCGAATTTTCGGGAGGTGACGCAGCTTGACGCTAAAAGAAAAGATGAACATGAAGAAGAAAGCGACGAGCAAAACAGAAACGTTATTATTCGTACTTGGTATTTCTTACAAACGACGGACCCGAAATACCCCAATCACATCGAACAGAAGATGGGAACGGCAAACGAAGAGTGAATGCTCCCACCGCCTGCAGAGGCGGGGGCTTCTCGCTTCAACGATCGCTGCCTTTCCGTAAGAGAAAGGTCTTACATGATCTCCACAAGCGTTCGATGCTGCTCGCATCCCGTTCGGGGCAAACCCTCCCTACGGTTTTCGGTCATCATGCCGCTATTTTCAAGGCACGCTGCAATATGATCTTGGCCGAGACGACGTCCCGGTCTTGAATCAGTCCGCATACTTTACAGTTGTGGATCCGGATGGCCAACGTTTTCGGCACATCCGCGCCGCATACACAGGTCTGCGATGTGCCGTGGGCTGGTACTTGGACGAGTCGCTTTCCCTGTCGCTTGGCTTTATAGGATAAGTACGTGATGAACTGTCTCCATCCGGCATCGGAGATGCTTTTGGCCAGGCGGCGGTTTCGCACCATGTTCCTGACCTTCAATTGCTCCACCGCGATCAGATCATGGTCGCGTACAATACGGCATGATTGTTTGTGCAGAAAATCTTTCCGCTGGCGGGCGACTTTTTGATGGGTTTTGGCGACCTTGCGCCTCGCCTTCTGCCGGTTGCGGGAACCTCGTTGTTTGCGGGATAGCCGCCGCTGTTCACGTTTGAGCCGCTTTTCCGCTTTACGCAAATACCGCGGGTTGTCCACCTTCGTCTCATCGGACAGCGCCGCAAACGAACTCAGCCCGACGTCAATGCCGACGGTGGATTCTACCGCTGCCCCAGCTTCTACATCCGGTGCTTTCACGCTGATATTGACCATCCAATGATCCGCATATCGCTTTACATTGATTTGCGTCACGCCCGCTTGATCGAACGGGCGGTGCGCATTCATTTTGACCACACCGATTTTGGGAAGATAGATAGATCCCGCTTTGGCAAATGTCCGCAGTACTGCACCCGGCTGCGGGTATGTAAAGGAGACGTACCGATCCGCCGACTTGTAATGGGGATAGCCGGCTTCACCGCGGAAGAAACGCTGATAAGCATCGTCCAAACGGCGCAGGCAATCCTGCAACACTTGCGAATGAACTTCCTTGTAGGCGGGAAACTGCTGCTTAAGGGCAGGCAATTCATTTTGCTGCATGGCGTAGGTGATTGTTTTGCCTTCTTGCTTGTAGTCGGTTTCGCGTTGTTCCTTTGCGCTATTGTACAACTTTCGACACAAATCAAGCGTTATACCCAGTTGTTTTTCCTGCTCGGGAGTCGGATAAAGGCGAAACTGAAAAGTCATTTGCACAAAGCCTCACCACCTAATAGGAACGTACATTCCCATTATACTACAAAAACATCCGTCAATACATCCTTCACCAAATTTAAATGACGGAACAGACAAGAGCATTTAGGCTTCGCCTAACCGAAATTCATCCCCTCCCTGCAGAGGAAAGGGGACTTCTTTCGGAAAGATGTTAAAGCACCGGCTCGTACCCGCCTAATGCCTGATATACCCCTCAACATTGGGAGGAGGTGAAGCGCATGGGGTATAAAAAAGAGTTTTCCAGACTTGCGGGGTTTATGGTGCAGGAGTTCGCAACCTTATCCGAAAAATTCGCAGTAGCCGTTAAAGAAGGCGCTAATCGTTCCAGCGAAAAAATACTAGAAGCGGTAGATGAATTCGTAGAACCTTCCTCTGTTCTTGTCGAGAAATTGTCGACTGCCGTAAAGGAGGGTGAGAATAAACGAATCCTGGAGGCTGTGAAGGGATTGATTCAACCTTCCTCCGCATTGGTCCATAAATTTACAGATGCCGTAAAAGACGGGGCGAATTTCGTTGGAGGCAAAATGATGACGACGGTAGATGATTTCGTTCACCTGATCAAGACATATAAAGCATCTAAAGAATGACGCATGGCAAAGCATTGAACGCCCTAAACCGGTCACCGGCTTAGGGCCTTTTACTTGCTAGCGGAAAGTATAGGATTCAATAGCCGAATATCAAGCCGCTTTGAAAGTCTAAGAAACCTGCTCCATTAAATCTTTTGCCTGTTCATGCTTCGGCTCACGAGCCAATGCTTCCTTCAATGCAGCCTTAGCCTTTTCCGGCTCCCCCATCTTGATAAGACACTCGCCAAGCGATGCCCATATATCAGCTTCGTCCATCCCTCGTTCTATGCAATATTGAAATTCCTTCGCGGCCGCAGCCGGATCCCCTCCAAGCGTTTCGGGCGTGTTTAATAGTCTTGCTCCGTTGATTCTTCTTGCGAAAGGATGCGTCGAATCGATTGCAAGAGCCGCCGTGATCTCGTTTTCCAGAAACGGAAGCAGTCTCATCTTCTCCAGCATGATACCCGCTTCAATCAAGCGGCCATATGCCGCAGCGAGCCAAGCATGCGCATCCGCGCTGTTGGCATCTAAAGCCACTGCTTTCTCAAACAATGCCCGGGCTTCATGAAAATCGCGGCCTGCCAGCTTTCGGCGTCCCTGGTCAAGCAAATCACGCACCGGGTCGACGAAAGCAATTCCGGAAATGTGGAGTCCTAGCTTTTGGATATAAACCGGCTTCTTCGAAGGGGTATTGCGTACAAGCTCGCCGCGGTCCAACAGCACGCCATCGTCAGCGAACTCTACGGTAACGGGCACGCCCAATAGATTTGTCAAATGAACCCGAACATTCTCTTCCGACCACTCCGAAGATCGATGAGAATCCAGAATAAAGTGAAGTCCGTTCTCTTGCTCCATGACCTTCCAAGCATCCGGCGCGGGAGATAATGAGTATACTGCATCTTGAATATCCTTACTGTCCAATACCAACGCTCCGAATGAGATCCGTTCCTTGCGCCGGCCGAAATGAACCAGACTGCCTCCGCTGCGGCCGCAATTACATTGGCAGGGTTCGATGGTGATAATGTCCTCGTTAAAATAGCGAAGCAACGGGGATGCTTGATGAGACAGCGTCGTCACCGATGCGAATCCCCTTTTCCCTTGGGCCGCGGGTACGGAACCATTTTCGTTCAACACTTCAACCACGTAATCTTGTTCCACGATGTGCATGACACCATACTCGCACATCGCAGCGATATTACCGGTTTCGGTGGAACCGTATAGGTTGAATACCGGGACGCCCCATAACTTCTCGATATGTTTCCGACGAGGCTCGCTCATCAATTCACCGGCAGCGCAAATCGACCGCAAAGCGGGAAAATCCGATTTCGCATCCGATCCAAGCAGCCTTGCCGTCTCGGCTAACAGTTCCATCTCCCGGGGAAGCCCCGCCATAACGGTGACGTCAAGGCGCCTCATAAGCTCTAGCACCCGGGGGTAAGGCGTAACCGGTGTACGGCTGCTGGCCGGAACGGTAGTTGAGCCGGCTTGCCTTGAAGCATGCTGCATTAGGAACGCGGGAAGCGACATCGCATAAGGGAACCGAATCAGTACGATGTCGTCAGGGGTTAATCGTACTCCGCAGTCTCTCATCTGCCTTCCGCCGGTTTCCAAGTCTTCCTTGGTATACCAAGAAGCGGAGGGCTCTCCCGTCGTTCCGAACGATTCGTGGTATTGCGCCACTTCCTTCATATCGACGGCTAGATGGCCGAAGGCGCCGGCCATTCGAAGATCCTCTTTCGAAGTTAAGGGTAGCGACAGCATCTGGTCCAATCGGATGCTTTCCATGTCGTACCCCGCCAATTTTTCTTTATACAGAGGTGATTTCGAGATACGCAGAAGCAAATCACGAAATCTCAGATCCCGCTCCATATGGGTCTCAGACATTCAGGATACGCTCCTCTCAATATGCACGGCGTCAGCCGCTTTCGTTAGTCCGTACCAACCTTTGCGCCAACTGACGGCGGTCGGCCTTACCCGCGGCATTCAGCGGAATTTCCTTAACAAACCAAACCCAAGCTGGGACTTTATAGCGAGCGAGACGACTTTCACAGAACGCAAGGATTTCACGCCTCTTCTTCGCTTCCGATTCTGCATTCAACGGTTCGCTTAAACGGATAAAAGCGATCGGTTCCTGCATTCGTTCGGGATGATGGATGCCAATGACAACGGCATCCTCGACTCCGCGCGCTTCCCGAAGCACGTTCTCCACTTCTACGGGGAATATCCGAAATCCGCTGCGCTTGATCATATCGTGCTTGCGACCGCACAAGTACAAATAACCTTGTTCGTCGAGGAAGCCCATATCCCCGGTCCTGACAAAATCGCCTACGCACGTTTCGCTTGTCGCCGCCGGATCGCCATAATACTCCCTCATCCGGTAACGCGTCTTGACCCATACTTCTCCGACCTCTCCGGCGGGCAGTTCCCTGTCATTCTCGTCCACAATCCTAATGGTAATGAAAAAGACGGGTCGCCCGCATGAACCGTCCTTACCGGCCCATTCGTGGTCATTGATCATCGTAATCGCCCCTGCCTCGCTGGTACCGTATAAATCGGTGACCTGCAGGTGCGCCGGCAGACCCTTTATTCTCGATTTCAATGCGCTCGTTAACGGCTCGCCGATCGTCATGATATGCTTCACCGATGACGGAAACTTGGCTCCGATACTTTCCAGATCATCCAACCATCTCATGAAGTCGCTAGGACCTAAATTAATGAAAAAAATGTTATGCCGTTCAATCAATTCCATCCATTTAGCGGGATTGGATTGCCTGGCTACGACTACCGTATTGCCCTCTTGAAGAATGTTGCACGCTGTTGTCATGCTTCCGCGGAAAGTGAGCGGTTTTATCAACAAATGATGACGCGGTTCAATTACGTGACTGTTTGCCGGCAGCCTTAAATTAAAGACGGATTTGTTGACGAAAATTCCTTTCGGTGTTCCAGTCGTTCCCGATGTGAAGAACACGATGTCAGTACCTAGCCCGGTCAATGGCGCTCTGGTATTCGGATACTTGGAGACGTCAACCTCTTCTACACACCAAACCCAGAAAGGACCCTCCTTATGAAGTGCCAGCTCCCTCATGAATGAACGAGTCGTAATCAACAATCGTGCATTCGTGGAAGCCGCCAAATCGATAATGTCTTTGGCCGAATAATAGGCAACATTGGAATTCATGAAATACGGCACGACATCCGCCCGTATAGTTGCGACCAACACTTCGATAAACTCGACGCGGTTGGGAAGCATCAGCAGAACCCCATCGCCCGGCGTAACCCCAGCCTCTTGAAAAGCGCCAACCCAACGGTTGGCGCGTTCGTTCAGAACTCCATACGAAAGGGTTACATATTCATCTATAACTGCGGCTCGCTCCGGATCCTTTGCAGCCCATCGGGCTACCGAGGTTGAAACTTCATCCATAACGGAACTCCTCCCCAATTAGCAGCATGAAGTTCCCAATCTTGGCCGGTGAGCCTGCGGGAGGTTTCGTCATTGCATGTAAATGCGGGTGGCTTTGCCGAAAGTACGGGGCAAAGAGCGCTTAATTTCAACATTGCAATCGATTCCTATGTGATCTAACATATGCTTGTGAATTTTGGCCGCCAATTGCTCATCTGTTAATGCCGTACGAAACGGCTCAGCTTCGATCGTCAAGCGTTCATTATCCACAATGAAGTGATACCATAAGCTCACTTCGGGAATTTCCATCAGAAAATGCTCCAGGAAAAACGGCGAGTATTCGTTGCCATCCAGGGTTAACATATTTTCCATTCTTCCTCGAAGGTGCAATACGTCCATTGTAATTCCACACCTGCACTTCGATTTTTGCAAATAACCGACGTCTCCGCTCCGGTAACGCACCATCGGCATTCCTTCGCGCAGAAGGGTCGTTACGGTGATTTCGCCGGTATCATTATATTTGAGCGGTTCGCCTGTTTGGGAATTGATAATTTCCACTTTCACATGTCCATCCATGACGTGATAACCTTTATGCTCCTTGCACTCGACGGCTATTACGCCGCACTCTGTCGATCCGTAAAAGAACGATACTTCGCATCCCCACCATTTTTCCAACCGATTGCGAAAGGTGTTGGAACACCCTTCCCCGGTAAGCAGTATTCTCCGCAGAGGAATATCACGGCCAAGCTCAATGCCGAAGCGCTCGCTTTCTTCCGCCAACAGCGCAGCATATGAAGGCGTAGTGACAAGCACAGTCGCTTGAAATTCCTTCATGAGCTCCAGCGATTTATCGATCGGTGCCATGTATCCGCCTTTGCCGAGCGATAGAATCGCGGTTCCGAAAGCGAATTGGAATAATCGTTGAAAACCGAGACCGGGGAGCGCGAACTCGTATGGAAGGGCGATCGCAGTTATATCGCTGTCCGACTCCGGAAATAACTCCAAATATTTGGGCAATAAATCGTAAACGTACTGGTCGGCCAGCGTGTACGACGTATAAATCGGCTTACCGGATGTTCCGCTTGTGAGGTGAACCTGGCCGATCTCCTTCGGTTCGACGCATAGCAGCTTCAATTTGTCGCCGCGAATGACTTCTTTATTTAACTGCGGGACGGAAGCCAACTGCGAGAGATTATCGATCGAAGGCTGCTTGAATCCAGCTTCTTCCAGCGCTTGCCGATAAAATGCGTTATGGTTCCAGATATGCTCTAGCGTCACGTTTATTGCTTTCAGTTGATATTGTTCGCGCAACTCGCGCGGAAGCTTTTCGATTGTTTTTCCTTCTTCGTCCAATTGATCGAAGAACGTTCTTAATTGCTCCAAATGCGATGTATGCTCGTCGATCGACACCGTCATCTTGTGAGACTGGGTTCTCATGCATATCCTCCTCTTCATTCTAATACGCAATAACTAATGAGTCCCCCCGCCCAAAATGCGCAAGCGTGAAACCCGTAAGGCTAGGTATCGGCTGCTTCGATGACTTCCCACACATCGATGTTCAGACTGTCGCTCAACTACGCGAATTCATTCATAAACGAGATATTTACAAGCCGATAGGTGTTTTCCAAAAGCTTGGACAGTTCCACAACTTCGGGAGAAGTGATCGAGATCATAGATGTGTTTGTATGAGCAGGATCCGTGTTGCTAAGGCTCATCCTAATCCCTTTTCACCAAATGATCTTCTACACAATATGGGAGTTTTCTCTTTTTGGTCAGGGTAAAATAATCGATTAAGGAAATTAGGCAGAAGCGGGTTTAACGTCTGTATGGACTACATCCCATATTCATCCAGTCCGCGCGGCATGTAGTTAAAAGTGTCCAAATCTCAGAGATCAGCAAGAACTTACTATAAAAAGGGTGCAATTGTCCTCACGTATTACGGTATCAATCCAAACGACCACTCGGTATCTCCCTAATCAACATGGCTCGTTTCGCGGCATTCAGAGACCGTTTCCCGGTACTTCACTGGGGGCGGTCGTTAATTTTACTTCCTCCTCGTTTTTGGCAGCAAAAAAAGAAGGCTGAGGGCATACGGATCCCGTATACTCGTCATGCCTTCCTATCTGCTCCGCCGCGCCGATTTTCTCCGGCGGCGATATCAGGATTCGGACCAATGGTCTGAATCCTTTGACGTTATACGACCTCAGCACGGATATGAAGCGATTCATAACCGCGAAAAATGACAGATTGTTTCCTTTGGGGCTGACCGATAATTTCCGGTTTTTCCAAGCGTGTCACCAGCTTCCGGAGGGCAATCTCGCCTTCGAGCCTAGCCAGCGGAGCTCCCAGACAGTAATGCGGGCCTGATGCGAATGACAAATGCTTGCAATCGGAACGAACGATATTGAAATCCTCAGGCTGATTCATGACAGAGGGGTCACGGTTCGCGCCGGCAAGCGCGATCATGACGACCTGACCTTGCTGCATCGATTGACCGGCAAAGACGAGATCATCGCTCACGACCCGGTAGACCATCAGAATGGGCGGTTCATAGCGCAGCGTTTCTTCCACGGCAGCGGGAAACAAAGCAGCGTTACCGCGCAGCATATCGTACATGCTGGGATGATCAAGGAGCAGTTTATATCCGTTCGTAATCAGATTGCCCGTTGTTTCATACCCGGCGAACACAAGCAGCAGACAGGTGGCGACCATCTCTTCCGTATTTAACTGATCATACTTTTCTTTGGCCACAATTAGCCCGCTGATCAGGTCGTCCCGGGGATGCTCTCGTCTGGTTTCTATCAGCGTCTCGAAGTATCGTTTTGCATCCTCGATATCTCTGGTCATGCTCTCCAGTCTTTCCATAGACGGATTAAAATCGATAAATTGGAAGAACACGTTCGACCATTTCCGGAAGAAGCTCTGGTCTTCCTTCGGCACACCGAGCAGCTCAGCGATTACGAATGCCGGAAGCAGATGCGAAAAATCACGGATCAGTTCGTGCTGCGGCCTTGCGCGGCACTCATCCAGCAAATGGTCTGCAATGCTCTCGATGATGGAGCTCTGCTTCTGTACCATTCGCGGTGTGAACGCTTTGTTCACCAGATTGCGGAGTCTCGTGTGATCCGGCGCGTCGCGGAACAGCATCATATTACGCATGAGCCCGACTTCAGGCGGGCTGCTCTCCAAATGAACCGGCTGGTGACCGGACGTGTCGGCTTTCCTGACTTCGCGAATAAAGCGCGCGTCTTTCAGGAGCGCCTCCGCCTCTTTATAACCGGTCACCAGCCACATCGGTACGCCGAAAAATTCCTGCCACAGCACTGGGTGCCGCTGCCTGGCCTCCCTGAAGAAGGCATATGGATTATCGATGAACCTCGCTGCAAAACCAGACATATCAAGCCTCATCTCTTTACCGGAATAGTTAATACTATTTCTGTTGCATCCGATTCATTCCATCCCCGGCGACGTCCCATAAAGAAAACCTCAATTTATGACTAAATTTTGAATGGTCATTTTATTGTTTTCCCTTTTCTTCTATCAGATTAACTTTTTAAAAATCAAAGTCTCTTTATATCATGTCTCTTCCTTTTAAACGGAGACGCTTTCGTCTATGAAAATGTCTAGACTTTCGAAAATGGACGCAGTTTGCAAGATATGAATCTACACCAATTGGAGCCGCCTCTAATATTCTGTAAGAAAAAGGGAGATGAGGCTCGTATGAAAATCTTGCTGGCGACTTATTGGCCGGTCCCTCATGTTGGAGGCGTGTGGGGGTACATGACCCAACTGAAAGCAAAGCTAGAATCTCTCGGTCATGAAGTCGACATGCTCGGCAATGGCGATGACGAGGAGAAATCGTACGTCTATATTGTCAACGAAAATCGGAGACTGCCCAAGAACAAGCTGATGCCGCTACTTAACGCTAAGCTTAACTCAGGGGCTTATCCGGCGCTGCACGTGAACAAACTGGTCAATTACGCCGAGTTCCAACGTTACGTATACGAATTGTCGGCCGCGTACCTCGGTCTGGACAAATACGACGTCATTCATACCCAGGACGTCATCTCGACGGCCTGCATCAGCCGCGTTCGACCCAAGCATACCGCGATGGTCGCCACTCTTCACGGCTGCGTCGCCCATGAGATCCGGCTGCAGTTGAAGACGATTCACAAATCCGACACCGAGTACATGGCGCGTGCTTACTATGACGCTCTAGAGCACACGGGCGCCGTCTCCGCGGAAATTACGAACGTCGCCAATAAATGGCTAAGAGACATCCTCCCTTCGGAATTCAATGTTGACCCCCATCAAATTCGTGTCTTTCAATATGGGTTCGACTCCGAATCCTTCGAACGGAAAATGAAAGATGAGCTTCCGATCGTCAAGCCTAAGAACAAAAAAGTCATTATTTATACCGGTCGGCTCGTTGACGTCAAAGGAGTCAACTTCTTGATCGACGCGCTCGGCGAGTTGAAGAAGAAGCGTAACGATTGGGTGTGCTGGATTGTCGGGCACGGCATGAAAGAAGCGCCTCTCCGGGTGCAGGCGAAAGCGCTCGGACTAGGAGACGACGTCGTTTTTTGGGGCAAACAGGACGGTATCCCGTACATGCTCACTCTCGCAGATATATTCGTCATGCCAAGCCTTATCGACAATCAGCCTCTCTCTCTTATCGAAGCTCAGCACACCGGGTTAGCTTGCGTCGTGAGCGAAGCTGGCGGACTTCCCGAGATGGTGAAGCATTATAAAACGGGACTTCTCTTTCCCCCTGCCGATTCCGGAAAGCTAAGCCGTTACCTCCACAAACTGCTGGAGAACGAAGAATTGAGACGGGAACTCGGTAGAAATGCCAAATTCTGGGCAGCCTCCCATTGGAATCTGGATAAGATGGTGCGCCGAATGGTTTTCCTATACGAGGAAGCCATCGCCAAGAGGAAAGGAAGCGTGGACGAAGATGAATCGAGTGAAACCGTGGGTCAATTGGTTTTGGGTGTGGATTAACAAGCTCGTATCGGCGGGATTCGGATGGCTGATAACCAAGCTCAGTAAAAAACGTACGGAGCCTTCACCGGGGCCGGTTGAGCCCTCCGTTTCCGTAGAGGTGGAGGGCGACTCGTTCAACTCTTTATTCGCAGTCTCGGCGCCCGATTCCGGAGTAACCGTGGATGGACAAGTGTGGGGTCGGATTCAGTCTGCCCTGCCATCCGATTACGTGCTGCCCCATCCGGATACGATCAAAGTGTTTGAACCGATGTCCGCGGACCACTATGCTTCCCTGTTCGGCAACCGCAGCCCCGCTCCAGGCGTGTTTGTGGATCAGGAAGTATGGCAACGGATCGTAGCTTCCTTAAATCTAAGATACGTTATTCCGGATCCGGAGACGATTCGGTTGCTGAATAAGGAAACTGCTCATCCCGCCAAACCAAGAAAAGGCGAGGATGATGCGCAGTGAAAGCTTTGGTGACAGGCGGCGCCGGGTTCATCGGCTCTCACTTGGTCGAACGGCTGCTGACGGACGGCTATGCGGTTCATGTCATCGACGACATGTCTTCCGGATCGCACAGCTATGTCCACTCGGATGCTGCTCTTCATATCCTTGATATCCGAAGCGAGAAGTGCCGCCAACTGATCACCCTAGAGAAGCCCGACGTCGTCTTCCATTTAGCCGCGCAGGCCGATGTCCAACGCTCGTTGCAGGAGCCGGGGTTCGATGCAGACGTCAATATAGCAGGAACACTTAACGTTCTGGAAGCTTGCCGCGACGGCTCCGTAAGTAAATTCATCTTCGCTTCCACCTGCGCCGTATACGGCGCCATGGAGAAGGAACTGCTCACCGAGGAAGATCCGGCGGCTCCCATCAGTTACTACGGCATCTCCAAGCTTACGGCCGAATCCTATATCCGAACGTTTCATTCACTCTATGGTCTTCCGTACACCATTCTAAGATTTGGTAACGTGTACGGGCCCCGCCAAACCCCCAAGGGAGAAGGGGGCGTCGTCTCCGTCTTCACCAGCCGGATCTTCAATGGATCTCCTCTCCGCATTCATGGGGACGGTGCGCAGACGCGCGACTTCGTGCACGTAACGGATGTCGTGCGCGCCAACGCAGCGGCCGTAGGCCTTGGTCATCAAGAGACGATCCACGTGAGTACGGGAACGCGAACGTCCGTCAACGATTTGGTCCGTATTCTACTCCATCTGAGAGGTGTGCCTATCCCCGCCATTCACACTTCCGCGAAAATCGGCGACATCCGGAACAGCTGCCTGGACAATATGAAAGCTTTCCGATTGCTCCGATGGAAACCTCAAATCGAACTTTACGACGGCCTTCAACATTTGCTCCGCGAGTACGAGAACAACGAAAGCAACCCGAAGAGGTGATAGAGTATGAGACTTGACGATCTCAAAGGAGAGTATGACGCCACGTTTAGTTTAGGCGACCTATGCCTAAGCTCCTTGCAGCTTAAGAAAAATGGGCTTCGTCCATTCTCGGGCGTACTAGACTGGATGAGCTCCTCTAACTTGTCGGATGTGAACCTGCTCCTTCGCAACCGGTTCATCGGCTTTTTCGATTACGAGAACTTGACGGTGCTCGGGATGGCCTATGAAGATTTTATTTGCGTCAAAGACAATGGGTACAACCTCGTATCCAATCACGATTTCCGCCTCAATGACAATACGATTTCCAACCTGTCCGGATATAGCAAAGTCATGGAGAAATACAACCGGCGCATTGCACGCTTTCTTGACAAGGCGCAGACATGCAAGAAAATCCTGTATGTAAGAACGGAAGGTGATTTCGAGGACGTCGCGGCTCTTCAACAAGCGCTCTCCGGAATCGTCAAACACGATTTCCGAATTTTGCACGTTATTCACGACAACGTCGGAGGAATCGTGGAACTGAACTGGCCGCTCGAGAAAGTGTGCGCTGTAAAGCTGCCCAATGCGGAAATCTGGCTTGGCAACGACTCCCTCTGGACCGCCATGTTTGAAGGAATCCAACTGCGCGATTCCGACTCAGAAGAATGATAGGAGGGTTTAACTTGTTTCACAATACGAACGTATTGATCACCGGGGGCACCGGGTCATGGGGATACGAGTTAGTGCGTCAATTGCTCACTCACGAGCCGAGACGAATCATCGTATTTTCCCGCAATGAGAAAGCCCAGGTGGAAATGAACCGCGAGCTTAGCGACGGAAGAGTCGAATTCCGGATCGGGGACATTAGGGACAGCCAAGCGATCATGGAAGTATGCGAGAACATCGATTACGTGTTTCATTTGGCTGCACTGAAACACGTGACTATTTGCGAGGATCAGCCGAACGAAGCGCTGAAGACGAATGTTATCGGTACCCAGAACGTTATTGAAGCCGCAGTCGAGAACAACGTCAAGATGGTTATCAACGTCTCGACGGACAAAGCGGCGGATCCGAGCAACTTCTACGGGATGACGAAGGCAATCGGCGAGAAGCTGATGGTGTACGCCAACCTTCGCTATGCTCAAACACGGTTCATCTGTGTCCGCGGAGGCAACGTTCTGGGCTCTAACGGCAGCGTGCTGCAACTGTTCGTTCGACAGCTGCGAGAGAGGAAGCCGTTAGGCATCACCGACAAGAAGATGACCCGCTTCTTTATGACCGTGCAAGAAGCAACGGAATTGTTGCTCCAAGCCGCCGCCATAGGCGTCGGCGGGGAAACGTTCGTCATGGCCATGCCCGCCTGCCGGATCATGGATCTCGCTGAAATATTGCACGAAGAATTCGGCGAAGGGAGCCCGCTCGCCTGGAACGAGCTTGGCATCCGGCCGGGAGAGAAGCTGCACGAAATCTTGATGTCCGAATACGAGAGTGAGCATGCTTATTACTTCGATGACAAGTACATCGTTATCTTCCCGCCCATTGAGTTTCCCGATCTAAAGGGCCATTATGCCGGTTGTCCTTCCGCAGCCGTTCGAACTTACAGCTCTCACGAGCAGTTGATACCCAAAGAGGAAATTCGGAAAATGCTTGCTCGCGGAGGTTTTCTGTCCTAGGGTCAGCTCAACGTTATTGCTTTCGTCCCGAAATTCAAGAGAGTGCTTCTAAGGACGTACTTTCCTATGGGAATGGGACGAAAGGAATACGCACCGTCCATACCGACCGGACTCGTTTGCAGCACGACTCCCGAAGCGTCCAACAAATGAATGTAATGCGGCTTGTCTCGAAACTCGGAAACGAGCTCGGACAGGAGTTCGGGTGGGAGGACTCCCTTCAGCGAAACTTCTCGGATTGGAGAATCACTAATACCGATCAGATTCAGCAATGGCTCATCCAGTTGCCACAGGTTGTTCGGCAATCGCTCGATAGTGTCCGCCGCCCCCGCGGTGGTATTTTCGTAAATCCGTTTAATCCCTTGTATGTGATGATCGACACGCCAGCTCTGCTCCGCCTTCAATCTTCCGTACTCTCCGAGTCGTTGTCGCAACTCCTTGTCGTCGAGAAGTTCGCGCAGCTTAACGGCAAGAGCGGCGGAATTTCCCGGGGGGACGATCAATCCGTCCAGTCCATCCGTCACGATTTCGCGTACGCCGCCGACATCGGTCGCCACTACGGGCCTTACGGACCATTGCCCTTCCATTAAGACAAGAGGGAAGGTGTCGTGAAGGGACGGTAGGACGATAATATCGCTATTGTTCATTAAGTCTGGCATATCGCCACGTTTGCCAAGGAAGGCCACTACCGATTCGAGCCCTAACGCGACGGTCATTCTCAACAATTCATCCAATAGCGGGCCTTCCCCGGCCATAACGCAAACGAAGTCGTCCCTCTCCAGCCGAATCTCATGGAGAGCTTCAAGCAAATAGCTATGGCCTTTGATTGTTACGAGCCTTGCGGGACATAGCAGAATAAGAGGTTTCGACGTTACCGGCGGTACTGCTTGCCTATTCGAGAATCTGTCTTCGGATACAGCATATGGAATCTTATGAATTCGTTTCTGATTCACACCGATACCTATCAATTCATCCTTCAGCCAATCGCAGGCGACTATAACGGCATCCGCCGATTCCGCCCCTATGTATTCCTCTTTCTGAATAAACAATTGCTCTTGCAAGCTCCGGGTACCGTAATCGCCGGACAACACAGCTTCCCTGTATTTGCAATTGTGTATAGAGACGACCAACGGAATATGCGGAGGCTTAACCCTGGACAACGCTCGGGCTGTCATGAAATCATGGCAGTGAATGAGGTCGTAACCGGCTAAATCCATTTTCATCGAAGCTAACTCTATGCTATACCTCTCCATCTCGCGCCAATAGATCCACGAGGAATAGCTGGCGTCGTAACGGCTGCGGGCTCGTTCGATCGCTTCTTTTTTGACATCCATCTTATCGATCGACGCTTTGCCATCTATTTGCAGGAGCGTCCACCCCTTGTCGTGGGTGAATAGGTCCACGACATGCCCTTCCCGCTCCAGCTCCCAGCGTGTCAGCTCGATATAGATGGACGGGCCATTAGAGTGAGGGGCGTAGCGGTAGTAAGCAAACAAAATGTTCATCAAGCGGCTACCTCCATTACAGGAGCGATAAGTCTTACAGCATATGACTTCGTCCGCACAATGTTGCCACTTCGCGTTCCAAACATTTTTTAGTCTCCTATCGGCAAAAATAGTACTAATCACTTTAACAAAGTCCAAACTTTTCCTAGTGCTAGTTCATATACTGCTATTATTCGATGCAACATGAAGAGACCGCACGAACACGGTCTCTTTTCTCATTGAAATAGGATGGCGAATTGGCTTGTACAACCCAGCTTTGTTTATAAGCATCTGAAGAGGGGACAATCGGATTTTACTTTTGATAATGACTTGGAGGTGTTCCAGCAATGGCCCATCCACAGCTGGTACAACGATTGAACTCGATTGTGCTGCACTATGGTCTGCATACTAATAAAATCCATGTTTGCCGCTCCCTTTATAAAAAAAAAGCTGCATACCGTGCGTTTACCGATAAGGGCTCATTTTTGCTAAAACCCTATAAAGGCCAGCAAAGGCTCCTCAAACGGGTTTGTTCCCGGCTTGCATGGTTAAAAAAACACAATTTCGATAGTATGCCTCAGTGGCTTATAACGGTTAATGGAAAGTATTGGATTACAAAAAACGGACGGCTTTATTATGTAACGGAGTGGATAGACGGTACCCAATTGGGAGAAGGCGTGAAGGATTATGAAAGGCTGGGTGAAGTGCTGGCACGGCTTCATCTAATCTCTCGCCGGCGGTCGTCTGTCCGCCCTTCCTACTCGAAGATGGAAATCCATCGCTTTCGGAAGCGGCATCGGTCGTTTGCGCGCCATTTGCGGGCTATACAAAAGAAAAGGAACGGGAGCGGCAGGTGGTTTAGGGAGCGTGGAGATCAATGCCTTTCTATGGCCGAAGAGGCGTGGAACACCTTAAAGCAGCATGACGTTAAGCGGATATTACGGAAGGAAAAACCTTCGATCATCCATGGCGATGTAACAAGTCCGAATGTCATCGTGCATAAGGACGGTGTTTACTTAGTGGACTGGGAGCGCGCAAGACGCGGCTCGGCTTATTATGAAGTCGCCAAAACATTAAATAATGCTGCGGCTTTTTCGGTGCCATACATGAAGGCGCTCCTTGACGGTTACGAAAAACATTACCCGTTAATGCGGGAAGAACGTCTTATCATAGCCTCCCTGTGTCGTTTGCCGCGCGAAGCATGGATTGTCGCCGATCAAATTCGGTCAGGCATACACACGGACATGTTTAACGTGTTGAAGGAAACCTGGCCCAAGCGTATCGAAGCGATTCGTTGGTTGGATGAATGGGCAAGCCAGCAGCCGTATGCCCCGATTAATGATCCGCCTTCCATCCCGGAAGAGGAGGTGACCGGAATTGACGGTGGCCGATCACATGGAGGCAACCTTTCCTCTGGCGATCCGAAACATGACTAAAGTTCGTGATGTGTATCGGCAGCTGACGAACGTACAGAACGCATTTTTTTTAGACTACTCCGCATTTGCCAACACTTATTGGACATATGGTGCATTCTCTAAGATATAAAGCTCGAAAGGATGATGGGATTGCACGTCTTGATACTAATGGATTGGAGGGTCAAAGGGCCATGCCGGTAAAATATATCACGGACATTGGAAGCCTACCCGAACTAACCGAAGATGAGAGGCGAGCCTTACGGCAGGTCATCGATAAATTCGTTTTTCGGCTTAACGATTTTTATGTGAAGCTGATCAATTGGTCCGATCCGAACGATCCTATAAGACGGCTGGTGATTCCAAGTAACGATGAGCTTCAGGAATACGGCCGTTGGGATGCTTCCGATGAAGACACGAACTATGTCGTGAAGGGATGCCAGCATAAGTACAAGACAACAGCCTTACTGCTCGTATCGGAGGTATGCGGCTCCTACTGCCGATTCTGTTTTCGCAAAAGGCTGTTTCGCGAAGACGTAAAAGAAGCCATGCCGGATATTCAGGAAGGCCTCGATTACATTTCGAACCATACCGAGATTAACAACGTGCTGCTGACGGGCGGCGACCCGTTAATCTTATCGACGAAAAAGCTGAGTCATATTATTGAAAGCCTACGGGCAATGGAGCATGTGAAGATCATTCGAATCGGATCGAAAATGCCTGTTTTCAACCCCATGCGAATTTACGAAGACGAACAACTTCTTCATATGTTCCGGACCTACTCCACGAAAGAGAAGCGAATTTACATCATGGCCCATGTAAATCATCCGAGAGAAATCACTCCTGAAGCCCAAAAATGTTTTAAGGCATTATACGATGCCGGAGCGATTGTGGTGAATCAAACCCCGATTCTCAAAGGAATCAATGATGACCCAGCCGTACTTGGTGAGTTATTGGATAAATTGTCGTGGGCTGGAGTCACACCCTACTACTTTTTCGTTAATCGGCCTGTAGCAGGTAATCGCGGATTCGTCCTTTCGCTTGAAGAAGTGTATCGCATCGCGGAAGAAGCGAAGGCGATAACTTCGGGCCTCGGTAAACGCGTAAAGCTGTGCATGAGCCACACTTCGGGAAAAATCGAGATTTTAGCCGTTGAAAACGGAAAAGCGTATCTGAAGTACCACCAGTCGCGCGACGGCGAGTTCGGCAAACTCATGATTCTTGATTGTCCCAAAGAGGCCGCCTGGTTCGATGATTTGCCGGAAAACGAGAAGCACTGGAATAAACCGGACAAAAAGACGACGGACGTCATCTCCGTCAATGAATTGCCGGATCAGCCGCGGAAAATCGTGACAAAGTCGTCAAGTGTTCCAATGTCAATGAACCAAATAAATTAAACGGGGTGTAACAACCATGGCATCCTCCTCCGGTCGCAGGAGACCGATTGTCGGTGTTATCGTAGGCAGACGACTTGTAAGAACAGAAGGTATGCGGGAGCTTGCCGAAGCGAATCAAGTTGCAAATACGACGCTCCACTTTTTTTCCGCAAGAAATGTGGATTTCAGGCGCAGAAAAATAAGCGGAATCCGCTTCAATAGTCGTAAAAGACGTTGGGAAAGAAGCTCGATTCGAAGGCCAGACGTCCTGTATGTACGCGGCGGTTCAAGTGCAATCGTTCGGCGTACTGTAGATCGTTTCGATAGAATGGGTATTCCACGAATCAATCCATTAGTTCGTTTTAGTAAAAGCGAGTTGTTTCAAAAATTAAAACAGGATGAGAATATACGCCCGTATTTACCTTATACCAAAAGCATTCATCGATTTAGCAACGTAAGAAAATATGTACGAAAACTGGGTACCGTATATATCAAAGCGAATTACGGCAGAAAAGGCACTCAGGTTATGCGTGCGATAAAAATACCTGAGGGCGGTTATGGATACAGCTATGCAGTTATCCACCATTTGGTCAGAAACAAGGTTGACCATTTTAAGGACCTGAAAAAAGTAATGAAAAGCTTTTTCGGCAATCGAGAGTTTATCGTTCAAGAGGCTATCGATCTCATTCGGGTAGGCCAAGATCAACCTGTGGATTTCCGCGCCGAATTGCAAAGAGACGGCAAAGGAAAACTTAATATTTCCGGTATATCTGTTCGGGTCGGTCAAAGTCATTCTCCCATAACGACCCATGCCAGCGCTTATAAAATGGACGATCAATTACAAGACTTGTTTCCCGAATACTCGAAGGATGAAATAGAAGATTTGAACAAAAAAATCAGAGATTTTGTAATCACGGTCTATAAAGGCGTTGAAAGATGTTACGGGAAGTTCGGAGAACTGGGGATCGATTTCGCCGTTGATTCAAAAGGGAAAATTTGGCTAATTGAATGCAACGCTCAATCCGCAAAGGTTTCTATTGGAAAGGCATACGGACCAAAGACGCGTAGACAAATTTACTTGATCCCCCTTCAATACGCAAAAAGGTTAGCAAATAAGAACAGGAAAAGGAAGAACTAGTCTATGAGAAAAACATCCCGATTAAAACATCTAATTAACTCTCGAAATTTGGAATTTCTAATGGAGGCCCACAACGGTTTGTCGTCAAAAATCGTCGAAGAGACCGGTTTTAAAGGGATTTGGGCCAGCGGATTATCCATATCCGCTGGCCTCGGCGTCAGGGACAACAACGAAGCTTCTTGGACACAAATTTTGGACGTTTTGGAGTTTATGAGCGATGCAACGTCCATTCCGATTTTGCTCGATGGAGATACGGGATACGGAAATTTCAATAATGCCAGGCGATTGGTTGCAAAACTGGAACAACGTAATATCGCAGGGGTATGTATCGAAGATAAGCTGTTCCCGAAAACCAACTCCTTTATTAACGGCCAGGCGCAGCCTCTTGCCGATATCGACGAGTTTTGCGGCAAAATCAAAGCCATGAAAGACACGCAAACCGACGAAGATTTCATGGTCGTAGCGAGAGTCGAATCTTTCATAGCAGGCTGGGGCTTAGAAGAAACGCTGCGGCGCGCCGAAGCTTACCATCAAGCGGGTGTGGATGCTGTCCTTATTCACAGCCATCGATCGGATATATCGGAAATTGAATCGTTCATGAAAGAATGGCAAGGCAGGCTTCCCGTCGTCATTGTACCTACCAAATATTATGCAACTCCGACAAAGCGCTTTGTCGATATGGGGATCAGTGTTGCCATCTGGGCAAATCATAATCTTAGGACTTCTATTGCTGCAATGCAGAAAATATCAAAGCAAATTTTTCAAGAAGAGAGAATCGCGAATGCAGAGTCCGAAATTGCTTCCCTAGAAGAAGTTTTTCGGTTGCAAAGGGCCGAAGAGCTTCAAGAAGCGGAACAAAAGTATCTCCCTTCCGGTAATCGAGGTAGCTAATAATCACTGAAAAAAAGCCGGTCGTTCTCATGCAAAATTCAGGTTTGTCGAATTATGTACACAATTTAATCTACTCAACCCCGGACCCGCGACAACGACGGACAGCATGAAATTCGCCCAGGTGGTGCCGGATATATGTCCGAGGGAAAAGAAGTGCTCTTGAGGCGGCCATCAACCTGGCCGCTCTGGAACGCTTCATTCAATCATGCCCCCGGATGGTCTCCCATCTTGCTGTCGTTCATCATGAGACGACAACCGGACTATAAAAATCCCGTCTATCGGTGAGATATACGGTGTTTACAATATCGATATGATCGTGGATGCCATTTATTGCACAAGAATCAATTTAGAGGTATTTGATCATCTGCGCCATGGCTTTCGTTACGCAGTTGTTTCAACCGAAGGAGAACGATGTTCGGATTAAAATATTCGAGCAAATAGATACCTGGATGTGTGCCGAAATCAATCGAGTACTTTTTGTATGGTACCTTGCTTTTAGTTGGTGAAAAACGAAGCTTCAGCGGCTTGTAAAATAAATCGACGGTTTCCGTATCTTTTCTCCATCCCGAATCGACCACCTTGCGCGAGGTTTGCAGCCCAAATGTGCTAATGGTCTTCCCAATCCCTTCTTGTTTGGCGGCAATCGCTTCAAACATGAGGGACGGTAAGTATTTCGAACATACAAGCGCAATATTGTGAGATATAACGAGTTGACTCTTTGCACCGATCAGAATGGATTCTCTTACATAATAAGGAGCATCTAAATCTTCGCCAAGTTGAGCGGTTTGTTCATCATTTATTTGTTCCTGCCGGACTACCTGAAGAGACATTGTTTCGTCCATCAAGGTTTCGAGAATATCGGTTGTCCGTCCATCCGTTATAAGCAATATATTAAATACCAGCCTGTGCAAGAAATCGAACCCGGAGTCGATGTCCTTGATTTCCTTTCTCGTCACTCGATCCCCTCCATAAAAGCAAATCCGGATGCGCGGGTTATGATATGATTGGAAACTATCGGACAGCAACAGCATACCGATGATGATCTCCTGTCCTTCAACTTTGATATAAGATGACTTTTGGTTTTATCAAAAGTCATCTTTTTTTGCGTCTCAGGCCTGATGAGCTATATAAATGCCCCCACCGGAACCTGACCGAAGTCCGATTACGAATTAACGTTGGGCACGGTCAGCATATCATAGAATTGCAGAGCCATATTCTTGTCAGAGGAATTTCGAAACGCCATAGCGGATCGCGGATGCTCGTCAAGCATTCCAGTGATCATATACGGAATGAGGTAGCCCCACTCTTCTATGTCGCGAAGAGGAATCATGTATTTCTCTATCATGTCAAGGACGGGGCGAAGGCTGTAGTTTGTATTCTTCAACTGTGCTACCAGTAATTCCGTCGGGCAGTTCCCCGCGGCACGACCCATCCCGTATACGGAGCAATCCAGCAGTTCAACACCGTTGTCGGCGGCAGCCAACGTGTTGGCAAAACCGAGCTGCATGTTGTTGTGCATATGTGCACCCAGACGCTTATTCGGAAGGTGCTTTTGAAACCTCTTCACCAAATTACGGATGTCTTTCGGCATTAAACTGCCGTAAGAATCCACGATATATACAACGTCTACGACGCTGTGCGAAATCAATTTGAACGCTTCGACGAGATGGCTCTTCTTGACGTTGGAAAGCGCCATAATGTTCAGCGTTGTTTCATAGCCGCGGTCATGGAATTGCCGAACCAGTTTAAGCGCTTCATCGACATCCTGGATATAGCAGGCGACGCGAATCAGATCAAGCAGGCTTTTCTCGCGGGGAAGGATATCGTTTACTTCAACCCGGCCGATATCAACCAATGCCGAAAGCTTGGTGGTCTGCTTCTCTCCGATCACGTCATGCAGAAAATCATCTTTCAGGGAACGCCAAGGGCCGGAGGATTCGGAGCCTTTGAGCAGCTTGGGCGAGTTTTTGTAGCCGATCTCCATATAATCTATGCCGGCTTCATTCAGGCATTTATAGAGGTATTGGACGAAATCGACACTGAAGTCCCAATTGTTTACAAGGCCGCCGTCGCGTACCGTGCAGTCAACGATTTTGTGATTCTTTCCGGTATTCATGGAAATAGGCTCCCTTCTGAGGGAAATTATTCTGCCTGCTCCGAACTAGTCTCCTCATATACTTCCATTCACCTTCGGCAGTAAGGACCTTGACCTATTATTCGACTTCACGACCGACACCCGATCTTTTTTTAAGCTAATGACTTTTCCTGCCTTCTTGACTCGAGAATCAAACCCTATAGATAACGCTAATGCTGGGCGAGAAATAGAGGAACCTCTCTGCTTGACGAGCTTCTTGTTGATATCCTTCGCCGTAAAGGATTTCTGTCTTCTCCGGCTGAGCTTGCTCCGAACCATTTTCTTCTTTTGGCTTGCCTTCACCGCGGATTTCTTCAAGTCTTGGTTAAAACGTCTGACAATAGGTTTTGGTCTCCGCTTGAAACTCTTTTTCGCCTCGGCTTTCCTCCGACGACGCCTCTTTAGATGCCTTCCGGATACGGATCTTTTCTTGCTTCTTTTCGACATATACGTTAGAGGAACATTAATCGAAGGTACTCGCTCCAACTTGACGGCGTGATCAGCGGTTCTCTTCCTACGATCAGCATCGTCACCCGAGCCCTTGCCTTTCAAAGGTTCTATCGTTTTCCTCAAACGAGCGAGCAAGTACGAAGCTAGATGACGAAAAGCGAATTGGACCAGTTCCGGAGCGATCGTATTGATCGGTGATTTTCCCTCGTCTTGAGGCTGTATTTTGTTCAGTTCATGCTGGATAAATTCCCGCCATTTTATGTCATCCACATCCGTTAACGACTCCGTATTCAGAGCTGTTTGCGATGCGGTAGACTTCTCTTCCTCGACATCAACATATTGTTCGGAAACGTTCAGCGGCTGGTCCGTTACTGGCTCTATCAAAGGCATACCGTCAGAATCTTCCTGTTCCTGATCTTTCTTCAATCGTGAAATCAGATAGGACGCCGCATGATGAAACGCGATTTGAAGTGCCTGCGGTGCGATTGCGTGACCCAATGATTTATCCGAATCTTCTTCCAACTGTACTTTGTCTAGTTCATGTTGAATGAATTGATTCCATATCGATTCTTCTTCATCCCGCGATGACTCCATAATGGTGTACCTCCCTGCCGTGTATTATCCTTGTTTATGTTACTCCAGCAAATGCTTCTTCGAAATAAGCAGAAGCGGAACTTCTGTCCGAATTCGGTGTATTGTGCTGCAGCCCATATAAGGCGTTCATCGAATTGCAGCGTTTATGGATACATCCCTAGCAGTTCATTATAGTTGCCCAACACTTCGAAAGACTGTTCACCATATAATAGGAAATGCACAATAGAATTATTTGGTAGTGATGGGCATTCCGACTGTAGAATTTATGGGAGAGGTGAACATGAAGACAAAAACGACGAGTAAAACTGAAACGTTATTATTCGTTTTTGGTATTTCTTTTGCAGTGTTTATTTTGTTGTTTGTTATTATCTTTACGGTTATCTCGATCGTGAAAGCATACAGAAAAAGCGGATCATTTCTTTCACTGCTAAGATCGGAGCCGGCTGAGGAGACCGACGCGAAAAATCCTCCTTCATTCGAGGTGTGGTCTGTTAAATCGATCCAACTGAACGAAGAAGGCATGCAAGCCATCTCGGCTGCCCCTCAGGCAGCAAAGCACGTACCTGCAGGCAGAGAACTGCACTAACTTGGTAAAAACAAAGGCAAAGGAAGGTGCTTCAGCTTGACAAATAAATCGTCGGAGCAAGTGAACAAAGTATCGGAACGGGTCCCAAATGAGTCGGATCAGGCCGTCTTCGAGCAGCGGTTGGCCGCAGCGGTCGATCTTCATAATGAAGGCCTCGGCGGGAGCACGAAAGCTGTTTGGGAAGCCCATCGCGTATTCGAGAAGTTGCGTACGGATTATCCCGGACAACCGATCGCAGATGCATTTCACGGCAGCATCATGTCGTTGATCGCACGCGATGAATCGAACCCGATGATACGTTTTCAATGGGTGAGACGCGGATTAAAGCTCCTTGACGGGGCGGTCGCTTCCACACCGTCGGACAACAGGATCCGAATGCTGCGCGGCAACATCGCTTATCGGCTGCCGGAGCAGTTTTTCCACCGGACGGAAACGGCAATCGGAGATTACCTCTTCCTCATCGATAAGGAACTTCGCAACCCGGGCAGCATTCCCAATCATACGTATGAGAAGCTGATCTATGAGCTTGGCGAGGCATACCACCGCATTAGCCGGCTTCAGGAAGCCGAGTTTTGCTGGAGCAGGCTGTTAAAGCAAACGGCGGACTCGAAATACCAACATCTCATCAAGCAGAAGATGAGCACTGCAAACGGGGAATCAAGCAACGACTCGTAACCGTCCAATCTCTGCTGCCTGGAGTTCATATATACACCCCAACATTAAGAGGAGGTGAAGCGTATGACGAATTTTAAAAATGAGTATCACAAATTCACGGGGCAATTGCTGCAGGAGTTCACAACCTTATCCGTAAAATTCGCAGATGCCGTTAAAGACGGTGCGAATCGTTCCAGCGGAAAAATAGTGTCAGCGGTAGACGAATTTGTTGAACCGTCCTCCGTTCTTGTCCAGAAATTGTCGACTGCCGTTAAAGAGGGGGAAAATAAACAAATCCTGGAAGCTTTGGAGAGCTTGATTCAACCCTCATCCGTTTTCGTCCATAAATTGGCAGACGCTGTAAAAGACGGAGCGAATATTGTCGGCGATAAAATGATAACTGCGCTGGAGGAAGCCGTTAAACCGGCTCCGGTCGATGCGAAGAAATTGGTGGACGCCGTAAAAGTCGGAACGAATTATGCAAATGAAAAAATGACGACGGCGGTAGATGATTTCGTTCAACTGATGAAGACATTTAAAGCTTCGAAAGAATGACACACTGCAAAATAATAAAAGGCCCTCAGCCAGTCACCGGCTTAGGGCCTTTTATTATTTTGCCTGACGCTTAGGGAACACGAGGTTCGAGCTTTTGGATATAAACCAGCTTCTTCGAGCATCGATGAGAATCCAGAATAAAGTGAAGTCCATTCTCTTGCTCCACGGCCTTCCACGCGTTAGGCGCGGGAGATAATGAGTACATGGCATCTTGAATATCTCTGCTGTCCAATACCAACGCTCCGAATAGCATCCGTTCCTTTCGTCGACTTCCAATCAAATATTTTCGTTTGACGGTTTACTTTTTCGTGCTTCGAGCGTATATTATAAGCATTATTAGTTTTGCCCTAAGGAAAATTAATGTCCCAAGCGCTACACTTGTTACCCTATACAACACGAGTAAGGAGTTGAATGAAATGCCTAATGATTTAGCGGTATCAGAACCGCAAATAACGCCCCCGGCAGCTGAGTCCAAACCTAACAAGGGCTGGAGAAGAGAAAGGGACCAAGCTTCGCTTCCCGAAGTTTTCCGTTCCGTACGGATTCCGAAGAACGGCTCCACCTTCCGTAAATTTCTAGCCTTTGCCGGCCCTGGATATATGGTTGCGGTCGGATATATGGATCCGGGCAACTGGGCAACGGATTTAGCCGGCGGTTCGCAGTTTGGATATACTTTGCTTTCCGTCATCATGTTATCTAATTTAATGGCAATCGTCCTGCAAGCCTTATCTGGAAAATTAGGTATCGTAACCGGACGCGATTTAGCGCAGGCATGCCGGGATCACTATAGTAAACCGGTTAATTTCGGCTTATGGATTTTATGCGAACTTGCCATTGCGGCTTGCGACTTGGCGGAAGTGATCGGTGCTGCCATCGCGTTAAATCTGCTATTTAATATTCCGATACTTTACGGCGTCATATTAACCGCCTTAGACGTACTCATTATTCTTTTTCTGCAAAATAAAGGGTTCCGATATCTCGAGGCTCTAGTCATCGCATTAATTGTGACCATCGGATTATGCTTCGCGTTCGAGCTCTTCTGGTCTTCTCCGGATATCGGCGGCGTGATGAAAGGGTTTATCCCGACGACGGAAATCATAAAAAACCCGGAAATGCTGTATATCGCCATCGGCATATTAGGCGCAACGGTCATGCCCCACAATCTATACTTGCACTCATCCATCGTGCAGACGCGCCAATATGAACAGACGGCACTCGGCAAAAGACAAGCGATCCGCTTCTCCACATGGGATTCGACGATCGCCTTGTTCTTCGCCTTATTCATCAACGCGGCAATTCTCATCATCGCGGCGGCCGTGTTCCATACCGCGGGCCGAACCGACGTGGCCGAAATCGGGCAAGCTTATCACTTGCTGGCTCCGATGCTAGGGACGTCCATGGCTGCCATTTTATTCGGAGTGGCGCTGCTGGCTTCCGGTCAAAACTCCACCTTAACGGGAACTTTGGCAGGGCAAATCGTAATGGAAGGGTTTCTGAACATCCGCCTGGCTCCTTGGCTTCGCCGTTTGATTACTCGCATGATCGCCATTATTCCTGCCGTTATCGTAACGGCTATGTACGGTGAAAAAGGTACGATGGACCTGCTTATTCTCAGCCAAGTCATCTTATCCCTGCAATTATCGTTCGCGGTAGTTCCGCTCGTCCAATTTACGGGCAACAAGCAGAAGATGGGACAATTCGTTAATCCGATGTGGCTCAACATCTTGGCGTGGCTTATTGCCATTATCATTATGGGTCTGAATATATACTTGCTGATCCGCACTTTCGCGGGATAATCGACAAAAGAAGCCTTCACCACGCTGATAACGTGTGTGAAGGCTTTTTAACATCCGCTCCCGGGCAACCCTTACTCTTCTTGTTGGAATGCTAGCCACCTCTCGGCGGTATGCTGCCATAGAAACTGATTCATTACCCGTTCCCGCCCCTTAATGCCTATCTTCTTACGTACTTCTTCATTCTCCAACAAATAACTGATACGTGAGGCAAGCTCGAGAATGATGGTTGGGTACGCCTTGTTAACTAAAAAACCGGTTAACCCGTCAACCACCACTTCCTTCATGCCTCCTGCTCTAGTCGCCACAACTGGCAGCTCCGCCGCCATTGCCTCGAGGTTCACGAGCCCGAACGCCTCTGTGCCGACGGAAGGTACGACCGCAATATCTGCCATTGCGAACCATTTCGGTATCTCATTGTGCGGAACATACGGCACGAAATGAACATGCTTTTTCCACCGTGCTGCCAGTTTATAAAGCTGCTTCACATATTCTGTCCGGCGATGGGAACCATACAAGGCGCTTCCGACGATGACCACCAACACGTCGGGAGCCCTGGATATGAGCGCAGGCAGCGTCGTCAGCAGATGGTGAACGCCTTTCTGCGGAACAAGACGGCCCACATAAAGGACAATACGCCGGTCTCCCCATCCTTGTTCCGCTCTCCCCTTCTCGCGCAAGCTCCTTCCTTCCGGAGTCGACCTCCCGGGGAATCCCGACGTGTCCACTCCCAGGTGGTTAACTCTGATTTTATCGGCGACCTGAGGAACAAGCTTTTTCACGTATGAGCTGAGAAACTCACTGTTAACCTGTATATAGTCGGCTGCCTGCAAACATCTTTTCCTCTGTCGCTTGTTCAGAAACGGCAAAGAAATAAAGGTAGTGGAATGCAAACTCAACCCGATCCTGCTTTTGGGAAAAGCTCGCTTAAACCGCGGAATCCACAGAGGACGATTTTCCACTTGAATGACGTTCGGTTTAGTTTTGGCGAGCCTCGTGCATACTTGTTTGAAATAACGTTCTTTATTGTCACCAGGGTATCTTTCAACGGTAACTCCATTTAGTTTCCCTCTTGCGGCAAGCCGTTTGGCTGTTCGCCCATAGATCGTGGCATCGACATTCGGCAGCAGATTGGGGACAACCTTCTCAACCACGCGTTCCACCGAACCGCCCATAGAAGAAGGGATTGGATATGCCCCCGGAGTAATGAAAGCCGCTTTTAACATTGTCCATGTCTCCCCACGTACAAATGCCATACGTGACAGCATATACGAACAGCGCGGAAAAAGGCACGGCATTAGTCGTAGAATTGTCGACTATTGCACTTTCCCAGATGATGTGTCACAATTCTCGGGAATGTATTCTATGGTAAAGGAGTGCTCGGCCGCATGAATCGTTGGCTGCTGCGCATGATGACGGAGCTGTCCTCACGCAAATTCGTGTCCCGCATGACGGGGCGTTTCGCTAAATCTTCTTTAAGCCGACGGTGGATATCCCGCTTTGCCGCGATGTACAAAATCCCGGTGGAAGAAGCGGAGAAAAAGCTGGAGGAATACGGCTCCCTTAATGAATTTTTCACCCGTAGATTAAAGGCTGGGAAGCGGCCTATCGATCTGTCTGCAGGTTCCTTGGTTAGTCCCGTAGATGCTAAAATAACCGCATGCGGTGTCATTAAAGAAGGAATGCTGCTACAAGTTAAAGGACAAGATTATACGATAGAAGAATTGTTGAACGGATCGCCTCGTCTATCGCAATATAGGAATGGCTATTTTTGGGTGCTTTATTTGAGTCCAACGGATTATCACCGCATTCACTCTCCATGCGAAGGCGAGATCGTGGAATCCGAGCATATACCCGGCCGGGTATATCCGGTCAATGAATTCGGTCTAACCTCCATGCGTCGGGTGCTATCCCGCAATGAGCGCCTGGTTACTTATATCAGGCACGACATTGGAGAAGTTGCCGTCGTTAAGGTCGGCGCTCTGAACGTAAGCAGCATTAAATACGTGGATCCGCAGCCTACTACCCTGGAACGCGGCCAAGAGCTCGCGTACTTCGAATTCGGCTCCACTATCGTGCTGCTGACGCAAGACGGAACCTTGCAGCCGCGCAAAGACTTGAACACCGGAGACAAAGTCCGCATGGGCGAGAAGCTCGGAACGTTAACGTTGAAGAATTAATCGGAGTTTGCCCTACATATAAAAACTCGGCGACCGCTTGTGTGAGCGTGTTCGCCGAGTTTTTATTTGATCCTTTGCGGTGAGTTTAGTCGATAAAATTGATATTTAGCAGCATACGTTTGATTATTGCGGCAGCTTGAGCCCTTGTTATTGTTTGGGTTGGAGCGAATTTGTCCGCCGAATATCCCTTCATGATCCCCGCTTCTACTACGGATGCTACGGAAGCCTGAGCATCAGAGGAGATAGTTCCATTGTCCATGAAAGGGGACAATATCTGCTTTTGTTTTTCCTTGGAGATCTGCTTTTCTTTGTCCACAAACTTCAATGCATTCTGAATCATCATACACATCTGTTCACGAGTGATCGTTTGTTGCGGTTTAAATGTATGATTGGAGAAGCCGTCCATAATATGAGCTTTAGCCGCAGCTCCAACTGCTCCTGCAAACCAATCATCCGGTTTCACGTCACTAAATGCTGCAGCCTTTTTGTCAGGAGACAGCCCCAATGCACGTGTAAGCAGGCTTGCCATTTCAGCTCTCGTAACAATACCGTTTGGCTTAAACTCGGATGCGGTAACACCCTTCATTATGGATTTGGATGCCAAGAGCTCGATATCAGCGCTGGCCCAGAAGTTTTTGGGAATATCGGCGAAAGATTTCTTATTTTCAATAATCGTATAGATGCTATTGCCGTTTCTCTTGATTGTGACGATGGTTTTCCCGTCAATGACCTCAAATACGGCGGGAACGAACGTCATTTCACCGGATACGGGATCATATAACACAGCCGTTAGACCTTCGTTCGTTACTACCCCGGTCAATGTAATTGTCCTTGAAATATACGTATTGCCGAAGTTGTTCAATTCTTGCTTTTTACCGTTGGCTTCAACCGTAACAATATATTCGATTGGCATGCCAATGACGGTAACCCCTTTGCTTTCTGCGGCTTTCTTCAATTGATCGGACGCCGTGCCGGCCAGTGGGTGTAAAGAAATGTTCAATTGCATTTTATCCGCTGAAGTGCCAAGATTACTCGCCAATCCCTCGAGTTTCAGAACGCTGAGAGGTAAATCGTAACTGGCATTATCCGTTTTAACGGAAACAATCGAGTTTGGTGCTTGCTTTGATGCATTGGCTAATGAAGCAACCGGAATTTTGACTTCCACAGGTCCTGTGTTGCTGCCTAAATCTATGTTGATCGATTTCTGTTTACTGTCTGCTAGTTTCTCAATCGCTTGCCCCAAAGCCTTTTCGTCGACTTTATATATAGTCGTTGGAGTCCCATTATCGGTGCTGCCTGGTTCTGATTTTAAGGAACCCTTACCTAGAGTTACTCCGTTATCATCTAATTTTAGTTCAGATGCGGCTGACGGAATTACCGGGGGAACGACCGGAGGACCACCGGCCGGTGGAGGTCCCACTGGCGGCGGACCACCGCCACCACCGGCCGGCGGATTTACTGGCGGAGTGCCACCGCCGCCACCAACTGGTGGATCCACTGGTGGAGTACCGCCGCTACCGCCGCCACTACTGGCTAAACTTACAGTTACAGTAAATGTAGTATTCATTGTATGGCCGTGACCATCATCCGCAGTTACGGTAATCGATGCGGTTCCATTGGATATCGGATGCACGGTGAGTGTACTACCTGCTACGCTGACTGTCGCTATACTCGTTGCATTAGAGGTTGCAGTGTACGTCAGCGGATCTGCATCTTGGTCGGTAAACACCCCAGAAAGCGGTACACTTACGTCCAATCCTCCAACGGTTGCTGTTTTACTGCTAATTGGATTTGAAACGATTGGCGCACGGTTAGTCGATGAAACAGTAACGACGAAAGTGTTCGTTTCGTAATGTCCATGTCCATCATTGGCCATTACACTGACGTATGCATTACCCATTGACAGAGGTTGTATAACAACTCTTCTTCCCGATATTTGTGCGGCAGCTACATTAGTTGCACTTGAACTCACCGAGTAACTTAAGATATCCCCATCTGCATCACTAAAAACTCCATTCAGAGGCACTAAAACATTAGCTCCTCCGACATTCGCGGACTGAGCCGCAATTGGATTAGTGACCGTAGGAGCTCTGTTAAGAGGATCTCTTACCGTAACGATAAAATTATTCTTAACATAATGCCCATGGCCATCATGAACAGTAACGGTGATCGTTGCAATACCCGCTCCAACTGGGTGAACCTTTAGACTACTTTCAGATAGACTCGCTGTCGCAACATCCTGCGCGTTGGAAGTTGCCGTATATGTCATATTATCTCCCTCGGGATCGGTAAAAACGGTAGCGAGAGGGATAGAGATATCCGCTCCGCCAATAGTCGCTGGTTGATCCTGAATCGGATTCTCAACCTTTGGCGTCTTATTATTCGTGCTTGAAGCGTATTCTACGACATGAACCGACTCGCCGGCATCTTCACCGCCCGTAATTACTAATTTAAAGTAATAGATCTGACCTTGTGTTAAATTTGTGACGGTGGCTGTCATATTACCGGGTTGAATCGGAGTGGATGTCATTGCCGGACTCCAAGACAATCCATTATCAGTAGATTGAAGAATCTCAATTTTTGTCGCATTGCTGGCCATAAGCCATTCAAGCGTAGCAGTTGTATTCGAAATAGAAGTAAGTTTCAAAGAATGCTTAAAATCGATCCTTAGATTTTCTAAATAATAGTTAGCAACTTGATACTCATAATAGTTTACGAAAGCATTGTCCGTGAACCGAATGGACAAATTGTGAATGTCGTCTTGATTTGAATGATGCTTTGCTTGGCCATAGAAAAATATGAGTAATTTATGCCGATTAGCCAACAAAGTGTGCGCGACCAATCCTTCTGGAACCGGCGATATCAAAATCTTACCGGAGTCTAACAGATCATCGCCCGGATTCGCATTGAATATATCATTGAAGCTTACCGATATTTCATTCGTAATTGTCCCATTATCATCGTTCACTTCGAAAAAAGCATCATTAGAATAGGAAGTTGGCCAACTCCAAGTATACTTCAATGAAGGTAATCCTTCTGCAATGATTACATACCACTCCACGGTTGTACCTTGAGAAGATACCGTATATTTCTTAATCCCATCACTGAAATTGTCCGTTACGTCTTGACCAAGCACAGCTCCTGGCGACACCTGAATAACAGGTTGAATATTGCCAATGTTTGTACCTGGCAATACGCTTACGTATACTTCCATTGAATTCTTATCAATCCAGGTAGATTCGACACCTCCAATCGCAAAGGAGGTAATATCATACTTTTGTCCATAGGGCAAACCTACCGCAGCCCATGCTTCCTTCACCTTCTGTACGACAGGAGAATTTGCGCCATATTGATCTTCCCCAGCTGATACAAAGGCATCTCTTGCATCCTCGAAATCAGAGGTCGGCGTCAAGCGATTAACTAATACGTCATAGCTTAGCTGTCCAAGAATTTCTTTGCCGTCTAAGCCAAGCAAATCAATACCCGCAGCAGTCAAATAGGCTGCGCGGCTAGGAATACTGCTATTGATATGCACGCCGCCACTATCTCCGCTTACGGGATTACGTGATAGATATGCAAAATTATTCATTGTTGCAGGCTGCCCATAGGCACTCGGGTTAGACAAATCACGAATAACTTTCCCCGTCGCTTCACCGATTTGCCAATCGTTATTGGTATTTTCAAAATCCATCTGGATTAATGCCCCGAATATATCGGCGAAGGATTCATTCAAAGCTCCGGATTGATGCCGGTATTCTAAATTCGCTGTTCGTTCGATTACGCCGTGTGTCATTTCGTGACCGACAACATCCAATGCGCACGAAAAGCAATTGGAACCGCCATTCGCAGTACCTTTTCCATTACCATAAACCATGACACTGCCATTCCAGAATGCATTGTCATAGCCGATATTATTTCCGCCATTGGTATAGTTAACGAGAGAGACGATGTCCATTCCTTTGTCATCGATACTGTTGCGATTAAACTTATCAAGATAATATTCATAAACGACACCACTATAAAAGTGGGCATCTACGGCATCATTATCTGAAAAGACGGTAGCTGTGGTATTAATTGGTATGCTAGGAGTATTCGCATCAACGGTAACTATTTCACCTAGATGAGTTTGATACATACCTCTAGAGATGTCTTCCATACTATACTTACCGGTTACAGTATCAAGTAGAACTTGAAGCTCACGAGTCACTCCGCCGTGACCGGAGCCATTGTGAGTTGTGGGATTTACAGCATGCTCGCTTTGACTATATTTATCAAGAATCTTCCCAGTTTGCGCATCGACATATGCGACCCAATTACCTGGAATGGGGTCTATAAAATTAAGCTTCGTTTCATATGCCAAATAACTTTTGCCTTGGAAAGGATAAATTATTAATGAGGCCGTGGGGGCAGGCGTAATGTGATCGTCGCCGATAACCGTTTCTAATTGAATATTTACACCCAATTGTTCTTCAAGATTAGCTTGTAATAGCTGAATCGCTTCTTCGGGTGAACGGCTAGGAGTCGTAGACTTCGGCATCAAGGGAAGAGGCTCAGAGGTCATTTCATTACGAATTTCGGAAATCCGTTTGCCTTTGTTCAAATGAACTCGCATATATTTACCATAGACGGGGATACCATCATGCTGTAGTAGGTACAAATAATGTGCTTGTCCAGCCGTGTCAATCGTTTTACTTTGCAACTCTAATTGTTCATTCGGATTATTAAATCCGAGCATTGACTTATTGGCTGACAAATATTGATCAACAGCTTGATCAGACGTTAATGGAGCTGATAGAATTCCCTTCATAGATTGCTGTGGCAACGCTGTAACCAAATCATCCTCTGTGAGCGTTATTTCGTTCGCCATTGCAACACTACTAAATACCGTTGAAACTACGATCACAATAGATAAAAAACCGTAAATTACTTTTTTGCCCAACCGACGATTAATAGACAGCACGTTAATATAGTCCTCCAGTGGAAAAATGTGATCGACATCTTTCCCTATCCTCTCATATTAGAATAAATTGCGAAATAGAAGAAAATGTTGGTTTATGTCGAATTTTATCGAATATAAAAGAAAAACCGCCAGGTTTTTCCTGACGGTCCTCTATAACTTTACTATCAGCTCTTAGCGGCAACGCGCGCCCCCTATATCTTATTAGCGAATTTCCGACGGACTTTTCCCCGTATACTGCTTGAATTGCCGGCTGAAGAAGAAAATATCCCGGTAGCCGAGCGCATCCGCGACCTCTGTCACGTTCATTCCCGCATGCATGAGAAGATGCTGCGCCCGCTCGATGCGTGTCCGAATCATATATGTTTGGACCGACATTCCGATTAGATCCTTGAATTTAATGGAAAAGTATCTGGACGATAATCCCGCGCGCGCCGCCAGATCGTCCACGCGGTGAGCAGTTCCCGGATGCTGCTGAATGTAATTGGCCACCTCGTGAATGCTTTCCGTCAGTTGGTTGCTCGCTTTGCGCTCCACTGGCTCTTCCCGATCGTGGCGCAGCAGGTGGATGACAAGCTGTTTTAAGATCAGTCTAGCTTCTTCCTCAGCGGCAAAAGTACGGACTAAGAACAATCGCACATACCTTGCCAGCATGTGCTCGAAATCAAAGGTGTCCTCTAATTGCCGATAAGGCTCAGGAATTAATACAACCGACTCGGTCACGTCAAAATGGATATAGGTAAGCACCAGAGGCTTTTGCGGATTGTGAGTTGCGCTCGTATGATCTCCCGGCCGGAATAAAAAACAGCTCCCTTTGCCGACTTGATAAGGTTTGCCATTAAGATACAACTCGCCTTCACCGCTCCATACGTAGAACAAATCGTAATTAGCCAGCGCTTTTTCGCGTTTCTGCCATTTCCATCCGGGTTCGCACACGATTTTGGCAAATGACGGCTTCAGCACGAAAGACGACGGCAGCAAATCAAGCATGGACAGTTCCTCCCTGACCCCGACTAGAGTCGATCAAACTAATTGATTCCGCGGCCTCGCGAATGAGATTTAACCCTACGTCGATCTCGCCCTCATCCAAGTGGGCAAAACTGAACAGCGCCGAAGGCACGTGCGGATTAGAATCATGCCGTTCATATACGGTATATCCTTCGCCATCTTTCCATAAAACGCCTCTTCGGCCGCATTCTTCGACTAACTGGCGATATTCATCGTTGCTTTTTTTCCACTTAGCATATAGATGAAGCCCCGCGTCCGAAGCATTTACCTCGAACAAACCGGCTAAGTCCCGTTCAAGGCCCGTTCGAAGCTTGCCTTCGAGCTTGCCATAAACTCTGCGCATTCTGCGCATGTGCCGGTCATAGCCGCCTTCCGACATCCATGATGCCAATGCTTGCTGCTCCGCGATCCCTGATGGAAAGGGATCATACAGTTTCTTAGCGAGGATTAAAGGTTGAACTAGCTCTTTGGGAGCGACTGCGTATCCGATCCGAACCCCCGTGCACATCGAGCGGGAGAAGGTTCCTACATATACGACTCTACCTTCCCTGTCGAGAGCTTTCAATGGTTCGATCGGGCGGCCTCCCCAGCGAAAATCGCTATCGAAATCGTCTTCCACGATCCAACCGTTGCGCCTCGAAGCCCATGACAGCAGCGCGCGCCGCCGCTCGTAGCTTAGCACCGCGCCTGTCGGAAACTGACGCGTCGGGGTAACGAAAAGCAGCTGCGCATCCCAATCTTGCGGCACAATTCCTTGGCCATCTACCCCTTGCGCGATAAAGCTCGCACCCGTCGCTTGAATGGCCCGCTTAATCCCCGTATAACAGGGGTTCTCTATGACGGCCGTTTTTCCTTCTTCAAGCAGTAATTGCGTGAGCAATGTAATGGCTTGCATGGAGCCAGCGGTAATAACGATATCTTCCGCATCGCACGTAATTCCTCGTTCACGACGCAAACGGTTTGCGATTGCTTGGCGCAGCTGCAAGCTTCCTTCCGTCGAATCGGACTCGATTTCCCACGACTCGCCGAACCGTTTCCATTGCGCGCCGACCTCGGCTTTCCATTCCATCCAAGGAAACCATTTCATCCCTACCCCATTGGGAACAAAAGAAATAGGTTCTGGGCGAGACGACTGCTGATTTCGTGCAATAATGTTAACGGCCGATAACGGCGTCACTGCTGCTTGCAGTTCCATCAACCGCCGACCCCAAGCCGTTAGAGCCGGGGCTGCCAAAGACACATTCGCTTGTTCGTCTCCCGAATGGATTTTGTTCGCCGTATGTTCTTCGTCTTCCCATCCCGCTACGAAAGTGCCTTGCCCTACTCCCGCTTGAACGAACCCTTCCGCGGCAAGCATTTCATATGCCAAGCTGACGCTCCCACGGGATAAACCGAACAATGCGGCTAACTGACGCGTTGATGGCAGTTTCTCTTGCGGGGATAGTTTGCCCTCCATAATCGCTTCGCGAATCGCCTGATACAGCGCCAGATGTTTGCTTCCAGATTCCGCCAACTTCGCTGAATAAGCAACGGGAAAAATCATCTTGTTCACGCCCTTGCAATGGACTAGTCATTTTAATGTAAATTGGATCTTTTCGGTTGTCAATGCAAGCTTTACAATCATCTCAATCGATTTTTTTCTATTCGGTTTTGAGATGAGGTGAGAGCATGTATGTACCCAAGCAGTTTAAGGTTGAAGATTCCGATAAATTGATTTCCTTTATTAAGAGCAATAGCTTTGGCATCCTTTTCTCCACTAAAGATGGTATCCCTGTCGCTACCCACATTCCGTTTGTCTATGATGAGAAATCGCACCGGTTAGCAGGGCATTTAGCTAAACAAAATCCGCAGGCAGCCAAGTCGGAGCCGCAGCAAGCGCTCGTTGTATTCCCAGGCCCGCATGCCTACATCTCTCCGACCTGGTATGAGGAAAAGAACAGCGTGCCAACTTGGAATTATGTAGCTGTCCATGTATATGGGGAAATGAAAATCATCCAAAATCGTGAAGAAGCCGAACAAATCTTAAAGGACTCCATCACATTTTTCGAATCCAACCAGCAAGAGCTATGGACAACCGACTTAACGGACAGTTACAACCATGCTTTACTCGATCATATCGTACCTTTTGAGATTACAATCGATCGTATGGAAGGCGCCTGGAAGTTAAATCAGCACCATTCGGAGGAGAAGCAGAGAAAGACCATCGAGCAGCTATTGAGTAAAAATGACGAGAACTCGCAGCAAATCGCCAGGCTGATGGAAGAAAACAACCTTTACGCCAAGGAGGACTGAACGATAATGAACATCTCATTCACAGAGCTAACCGGCTCGTCTGTTAAGCTGGTGCCTCTTCGACCGGAGCACGCGGAGGGGCTATATGAGGCGTCGAAACACCCGGAAATCTGGACCTATTTGCCACAGAAAATAACGAGTTTAATAAGCGCCGAAAGGTGGATTATCGATGCTTTGCAGCAACAAGAAACAGGAAAGGAATTGCCTCTCGTCGTTGTTGATCAAACAACTGGCCGAATCGTCGGTTCAACACGGCTTCTAAATATCTCGATTCCGAATAGGCAACTGGAAATCGGTTGGACCTGGTACAATCCTTCTGTGTGGCGGACAAAGGTAAATACGGAATGCAAGTATCTATTGCTTCAATATTGCTTTGAAAACCTCCACACCGTTAGAGTTCAATTCACTGCGGATGCGCGTAACGACAGATCCAATAAAGCGATTAAAAGAATCGGTGCTATTCAAGAAGGCGTATTGCGCAAAAATAGGATCTTAGAAGATGGATATATTCGCGACGCGTGCGTGTATAGCATCATTGAAGACGAATGGAGCTCGGTAAAATCCAAATTACAACAGTTTCTTCTTAAAGATTACGCTGATTTCAATGACGCTCCTCATCCAATAGTGTATAATATCACCTAATAAAGATTGGAAGGATGGACGTCATGAATCCCCTCGCACAGCAGTTGAACGAAACGATTGCCCGAGAAAATCCGCCCGTTGCCCGAATGCTTTCCGGTTTAGGAAAAGCTATTTATATGCCGAAGGTCGGCATATTGAGTCAATCCGCGGAAGCCAAGCAGAAGGCTAATGTGTATAATGCGACCATCGGTATTGCTACCGAGAACGGTCAGCCTATGCACTTGGACGTCATTCAAGAAACTTTGTCCGCCTATGAGCCGAAGGACATTTATGAATATGCCCCGCCGGGAGGCAAACCTGAGCTTCGCACCGTATGGCGCGATAAGATGCTTGTAGAGAACCCTTCACTTGCAGGGAAGAAGCTTAGCCTGCCTGTCGTTACGAACGCCTTGACCCACGGCCTCAGCATCGTTTCCGACCTGTTTGCCGATGTCGGCGATGCCGTAATCGTTCCCGATAAAAACTGGGAAAACTACGAGTTGACTTTCAACATTCGCCGCGGCGCGGAAATGGTCCATTACCCGCTGTACGACGCAGACAACCGGTTTAATTCGGCCGGCCTTCGCGATGCCCTGCTCGCTCAGAAAGATCGCGGCAAAGCGATCGTGCTGCTCAACTTCCCGATTAACCCGACCGGTTACACCCCGGGAATCGAAGAAGGTCGTGAAATCATCGCCGCCATTCGGGATGCCGCAGAAGCTGGCATTAACGTTATCGCCGTTACAGACGATGCATACTTCGGATTGTTCTTCGAGGATTCCTTGCAGGAATCATTGTTCGGACAGCTATGCGGACTGCATGAACGGGTGCTCGCCGTTAAAGTCGACGGCGCAACAAAAGAAGAATACGTGTGGGGATTCCGCGTCGGCTTCATCACATTCGGCGGACTTGCGGAAGCAAGCCTGTCCGCTCTTGAGCAGAAGACGCTCGGCATTATCCGCGCTACCATCTCAAGCGGACCGCATCCGTCGCAGACGTTCATTCTGCGCGCTCTGAAATCGCCGAAATTCCATGACCAGAAGGAACAGAAGTTCCATATCATGAAAGGCCGCGCCAACAAGGTGAAGCAGTTGCTCGACAGCGGCAAGTATGGCGAAGAATGGACCTACTATCCGTTCAACTCCGGCTACTTCATGTGTCTCAAGCTGCTCTATGTAGAAGCGGAAGCCGTTCGCCAACGTCTGCTGAACGCCTATGGCGTAGGCACGATTGCGCTCGGATCAACCGATTTGCGCGTCGCCTTCTCTTGCATCGAGGAATCGAACCTGGAAGACCTATTCGACCGAATTCACCAAGCCGTGTTGGATGTGAAGTCGGGTAACGTTTAAGTAAGGCTGCTTTCAGCCGATCAATGAGATTTCACGCCAGAAGCCCGTGATTCCGACAGGAACCACGGGCTTCTTTTTGGTTTTATTCGGTTTTATTTCTTTCGTTTAATGACATAGATCAAAGCGATTAACAGCAATAATGGGATGAGTATGGATACAATCTGCACTTGCAGCGGAACGATCTTCGTATTTCCTAGAATCTTTACAGGAATCGCGTCGCTGGAAGTTATGATCTTGCTTTCCTTGGAAACCACTGTCGCATATAAATAATAATCGGCTGAATACACAAGTTTAATAGGGAGCTCAACGATTTTCTCTTCATTCGGTTTCATCGTACCGATAGCAGTGGGCTGGTCGGCGCTGTAATCCTCTAAATTTACCGTCCATGTTTTAGTAAGGTTCGCCATTGTGATATAGGTAAATACGTCATGCATTTCTTTATCTGTTTTATTAATAATACTCACTTTGATCAACGTGTCGATTCCCGGGAGTTGTTCGATTTTCTGAGGAAAAACAATATTGATTTCGAAGTTTGGATTCCCTTGAGCTTGGGCAAATCCGGCATTTGTGACAAATAATAATCCGATAAGCAACAGTAAAAGCATACTCTTTCTCATTCTATTCCCCCCTTAAGAAATCAACTTTTTTCGAAATCATTAACGCCAGCAACACGGTTAGCAGCAAAAATACGATAACCGGAATCAATCCGACCAAAATATCGGAGGAACCCAATTTATTGATGAAAATGTCTTTCATCGATTTCATGCTTGCCGAAACCGGACTATAATCATTGATCCGTTTGGCAAAACCGGATTTTTTCATCGTTGTGGATAAAAACATCGGAATGAGGGTGATCAGGAAAATCAAAATTCCTAAAATCATCGCATTTTTGGTGGATGCCAGTATCGTCGAGAATATTAACGCTATTGAAGAAAAGGCTATAACCAAAGCAGTGCCTACAATGTATAAGAAAAATAAGATAGTCGGAAACATGTTCGTGCCGAACGATAGTACAAAGAAATAAGGCAAAGAAATAAGGGTAACCACAAACCAGAAAACCAAAATAGCCGTCAGTTTGCCAATGATTATTTTTCTCTTGGTCAGCGGAGTCAGCAGCAAGCTTTCCAACGTTCCTTTTTCTTTTTCCCCAGCTACCATCGTCGAAGCAAACACCATTGAGATAAGAATATTAATGCCCAGAAGCAATCGAAAAGCCGTCATAACGACGGTTGGCTGATCTAGCAGGCTAAGTTCCTTGACGGAAATAAAACCGAACGACATGACGCTTAGCAGAAGAGACACGACAAATAAAAAACCTAACCCTTTTCTCGAAAATATGTGTTCTTTCGATTCCTTTTTCACTAATTCAAATATCATTTTATTGTCCACCTTTCTTCTCGTTCGTCAGATGGAAAAAGATATCTTCCAAGCTCGTGTTCTCTTTATTCAATGCCGTTTTGTATTTCCATATTAGGTTTTCGATTGTATCCTCATCAAGCAATCTGCCTCTTTGCACTATGGCTACGCGATGCATATTCTCTCAATGTCTTTTAATAAATGGGACGTAATAAAGATGGTTACGCCTTTTTCTTTGTTCAGATGAAGCAATATTTTTTCAATGTCTTTTTGTCCCTGAGGGTCCAGACCCAATGTAGGTTCATCCAAGAATATAATTCGGGGTTCATGGATCAGCGTTCTTGCAATTCCCAATCTTTGCCTCATTCCTCTTGAATATTGATGGATGCGAATGTTCGCTTTTTCTTGCAAATCCACCATTTCAAGCAATTCATCCGTCCTTTCGGCCCTTTTCTTCTTCGTTATGCCGTAAAGGGAGGAGAAGAATAGCAGGTATTCTTTCCCGGTCATCCACTCATAGTAACCATTTGATTCCGGCAGTACGCCGATATGTTTTTTGACTTCCTGTTTTTCGCTCCGAACATCCAGACCATTCAAGATAACTCTGCCTTCCGTTGGTTCAATCAGCCCGGTGAGCATCCTTATCGTTGTCGTTTTACCCGCTCCGTTAGGACCTAGAAAACCATAAATGTCTCCCTTCCCCACATTCAGGTTCATCTGTTTAACCGCTTCGAAATCATGGTTATAAATCTTCTTTAGATTTTCTGTTTTTATCATGAAACCCGCTCCCTTTTTGATAATTTATAGGATCTACAGACTATGTTATAGATAATTAGAATTATCGTCTTGTAAGTGAAGATTAAATTTGGATTAGAAAATGGTGAGAAAACACGCAAAAAAATAGCGAACGACCGCAAATTCCGATCGAACGCCAGGTGACGCCGCGACTGCTATATCGTTGGCTTTGCAAGAACGGCTATCCATCTCCCTATCGCTAATGCCATTAAATAGCATTAGCCGCTTGCTGCATGAACCTAGCTAAAGCATGTTCATCCCATGCATGCCCCTTTTTGATTTTGAGTTGCATACGGTCGGGGTAATCCGAAACATTATGCAAGCTTTCCGGTATTTCTAAATTTCCGGTATTGAAAATCGTTAACGTGACCCAGGTTTTCGCAGCGAAAAAAGTACAGACTACTTTACCGTTCTTTGTGTAATTAGGCGTTGTCATTTTTATCTGTTCTTTAACTTCCGGAACGGATTGATGGATGATCTTGCGAATTAGTTTGCAAATCTCGATTTGCCATTCCTGATCCAACTTTTGGATGTAATCTGTGACGTCTTGATTATAGTTGTTGTCGGCCAAGTTAATTCCTCCCATTTGCGTTCGCTTGTTACTCTATTCCAGTTGGTCATTGTCCTGCGGTTTCCGATCCTTGCGCTGCAGCCCCTGAAGGTATTGGTCGAACCGATCGAACCTCTCCTCTTTCAGGAGGCGAAACGATTCCAGCCAAATCGTTGTTCCATGGAATCGACAAAAAAAACTCCCCTCAGAACTGAGGGGAGAGAGAGGAACACATTACCTTTCCGAAGTGAAACCGCTAATTTTGATCCGTTGCATTGGTTATTCGTAGTTTTTTCAGCATGCAACGAAACCAGTACCAGAGCGGTACTGGTTCGCTTTTTACAAAAACCGCCGGCAGCTTTACTCTCTCTTGCACTCTCCCAGCTGAGCTAAAGGGACGGGATATTTAATCTGTAACTTTTTAGGGTAGTTTTTTCCGACTAGAATCCTTGTTATTTTGCCGGATCCCCCAAAGGGTAAACAGTATTCCGACAACCGTCACCAATGAAGCAGTCCAAGGAACGGCTTGGAGTCCGCCGCCGATTTCCAGATCGATCACTACGCCTCCTAAATATGCGCCAAAGGCATTTCCGAGGTTAAAGGCGGCGATGTTCAGCGAAGAAGCTAAGTTTGGCGCTTCCTTGGCTGTATTCAACATGTGAAGCTGCAGCCCCGGCACGATCCCGAATGCGGCTATGCCCAGAATAAATACGGTTATCAGGGCAAGGAGCTTGTTCTGATCTGTAATACTGAGCATAGCCAGCACGACTGCAAGCAAGACGAGAATCCAGGTGAGCGAGGACAACAATTTCCGATCTGCCAGCTTCCCCCCGTAGATATTGCCTATCGTAATACCGACGCCGAATAACACGAGGATGTAGGAGACCGAACTCGGCGTGAAACCTGTTATATCGACCAAAATTGGCGTAATGTAAGTGAAGGCTGTGAAAACACCTCCAAAGCCAAACACCGTCATTAACAGCGCAACATGAACGGCAGGGTGGCGTAACACGCCAAGCTCCTGGCGCAGGCTGGACTGGGTAGTTTTGACCTTGGGTACAAGCATAACAACACCGAGCAGTGCCGCGAGACCCACCACCGTAATCACCCAGAACGTAAACCGCCAACCATAAGCTTGACCCAAGAACGTCCCAATAGGAACACCCAAAATGTTCGCCAATGTCAACCCGGTAAACATGAGGGCAATTGCGCCGGCACGTTTTTCCTTGGGAACCAGCTCTGCGGCCACGATGGAACCGACACCGAAGAAGGAGCCGTGCGTCAATGCAGCCACGACGCGAGCGACCATCAAAATCTCGTAGTTCGGTGCGAGAGCGGCAAGTGCATTACCTACAATAAAAATGATCATGAGCAAGATTAAAAGCGCTTTGCGTTGCATTTTGTGCAAGGCAATCGTAATGATCGGAGCACCGAAGGCGACTGCGAGCGCATATCCGGTTATGAGCAATCCAGCAGATGGGATAGAGACATTGAGGTTCGAAGCCACGTCCGGAAGCAACCCCATAATGATGAACTCAGTCATCCCGATGGCAAATGCCCCTAAAGTAAGGGCGTATAAAGCGATTGTCGAGCCTTTACGTATCTTTTGCATATCTGTCCTTTGATCAACCAAGTTTTTCAATAACAGCTTTCGTTACCGCTAGAGTTGACTGGGGATTCTGTCCCGTAATAAGGTTGCCATCTACCTCATAATGAACGGACCAATTCGGAGCTGCAACGAAAATCGCTCCTAAATCACGAAGTTTGCTTTCCAGTAAAAACGGAAGATGTTGAGCCAACGTTGTTTCCTCCTCTTCTCTGTCCGTAAAGGCATTGACGCGTTTGCCAGCTACAAGCGGTTGCCCATTCGATAAAGTAGCACCGATTAATCCCGCCGGACCGTGACAAACAGCGGCAACGATTTTGTTTCCTTCATAGAAATCGCGTAGCAGCTCTTGAAGCTTTTGGCTTTTGGGAAGGTCGTACATGGTTCCATGACCGCCTGGCAAGAAAATCGCATCAAAACCTTCGACAGAAACTTCATCTAGTTTCACAGTGTTTTCCAAATATTTTTTCGTTTCCAAAATTTCTTCTTGCGTGTTTGCATCTACACTTCCTGGATCGACCGGACCTTGTCCTCCAAGCGGGCTTGCTACCGTAACCTCGTACCCTTTATTTATGAATCCCGTGTATGCTTCGGCAAATTCCGATAACCAAGTACCCGTTGTTTTGCCTTCATGAATTTCTGTATGAGTAGTGACAACGATCAACACTTTTTTCGTCATTTGTTTAGCCTCCTGGATGATTTGTTTTGCTTCATCGTTATTCTAAGTCTAAAGGAGTCATAAAACAAATTATGAAATAATGAACTATTCATAAATATTTTTATACATTTTGCTCGCGAATTAGTTTAATTACCTCATTCATTTTAGGCAGGTGTCTATGCTTTAGCTTAAATGCGATAAATATCTCGTTTTTCACTTTTAATTCCTCGAAAATAACTTTTGATTTGGCCTTATTCGCCGATTTATCTAATATGTATGTGGGGATTACGCTTAAACCCCCACCGTTTTCGATAGCCTTTAGAATCATATGTAAATTAGGAATGATATGGATAGGTCGAATTTGAGGGCGATTCTTAAAGTGTTCTCTCCAAATTCTTCTTATAATCGGTAAATCCAGCCCGTAACTAATCCAATTTTGAGAAGAGAGCCATTGTTCCTTTAACATAGGGTTGTCTGTATCGAATATTTCGTAATGGTTAGGGGCAACAATAACGAATTGTTCATCCATTAATTTCAAATACTCAATTCCTGGAGTTTGAAACTTTTTGGATGTAATGATGATATCTAATTTATCCTCCTTCAGCAGCTCTAACAATTGATCGGCTGTTCCAAAATGCGAAATTGTGCATGTATTGTACTTTTGAAGCTGAGGAAGTATTTTTTCGCTATAAAATTCATGTGCGGCTCCAATTTTTATTACTGTATGCGTGGGTAAAGAAGCGGATCTAAAACCCATTGTTGTTTCCTCTAATGACTCAATCAGAGGAGCCAACTGAGAATATAATTCCTTCCCCCGTTCAGTTGGAACCATTTTTCTTGAAGTTCTGATAAACAAAGCTTCTCCAACCTCGGCTTCTAAGGAGGCTAAGTGTTGACTCATTGCCGGCTGTGTCATCATACGTGTTTTTGCGGCTTCGGAAACCGAGTTATGCTTATATATCGTACAATAACTTCTGTACCATTCGAAATCGACCATGTTACTTGTTCCCCTTTGATCTCATAATTGTCACCGAATGAACCTCCCCTACTTACGCTTCGCTAAGAAGTAGGGGTTTCTTACCAGCCATACCGGTACTTTCTGCAAGCAAATAGGTTGGCTACTTGCTTTCGCTGCTGGCAGCGGAAATCTAACGGTAGG
>NZ_JAIOAP010000028.1 GCF_021190915.1 Cohnella silvisoli | reverse complement strand
CGAGCATTGTGGGGGAGAAATGTACCCTGAGCATTACATAGGCGTACATGGCTACGAATACAAAGTCTCAAATATCCTCCAAACCCAAAAAGACCGTCAGGGAGATATACCCTGACGGTTTTTCTTAAAAACGACGACGAGGTGTTTAATGAAGCCTTTTTGAACGGAGTCTACATCGGTTGTGGCAGCAGTGCCGGAAGCTACTAGCGGGGTAGGTGGAGAGTGTCTCTTACTATTCGCTCGGTTCGAATTTGTAACCAAAACCGTTGACGGTATGGATGAATTTCGGTTTCATCGGATCGACTTCAATTTTTTTGCGAAGCCTATGAATGTGTACTTTGATAATATCGGACGAGTAGCCAACCGGATCGATCCAAATTAGCTCATAGAGTTGTCTCGGATGATAAACTCTTTGCTGGTTTTGCGCGAGCGTCAGCAGCAGATGCATCTCTTTAGCTAGTAAAGTGACGGGTTGCCCGTTTGCTATAACCGTCAATCGCTCCAAATCGATTTCGAGTCCGGGAACGGACAATTTCCGGCGGGGTTCCCTCGTTTCTGCCAGAAGCATTCCCCAGCGCAAATGGGCTTTGACCCTTGCGATCAATTCTAGTGAATCGAACGGTTTTGTAATATAATCGTCGCCCCCGGACTGCAGGGAGTTCAATTTATCTTCCATTTGCGTATTTCCCGTCAAAAACAAGATCGGACGTTGAAACAGACTTCTGATGCGGCGGCATAACGTGATGCCATCCGTATCCGGCATTTGAATGTCCAGCAGGATAAGATCCGGTTGTTTACGTTCAAGGTGAGCCAAGCATTGTTCGCCGTTAAAAGCTTGCAGCACATGGAATCCTGCAGCCGTCAGAAATAAATGCAGAATTTCTTGTAATTGAATATCGTCGTCTACAGTTAAAATGGTTGCTGTCATGGATGTAGCCTCCTATTTTAGGGGGTTGTAAATATATAAATTATTGCTAGAATTCATAGTAATTATAGCGCTATCAGAGAGGAAATTGTCATGCGGATCCTGAGTCTCATGATCATGATGTATATTTTCTGCGCGATAGCGCTCTCTCCCGCTGTTAGCGCTATGGGAACCACAGGAGGAGCCGAACTTTCAATAGCAGATAACGAACGCAGTTATTCGATCAACGCTCAGATGGAAGTATTGGAGGACACGCAGCGACAATGGTCCATGCAGGATTTGCAATCACCGGCGTTGCAGCAGCAGTTTCAACCGGCGAGAGGTAAATCCTCTTTTGGATATACGTTATCCGCATATTGGGTCCGCGTCACCCTTAACAATGAATCATCCAACGATAAATGGGAACTCACTGTAATCAATTCGCTGATGGATAAAATCGATATATATCCGCCGGAAACGCTGATCACTAAACACCGACTGTATCCTTCCTATCAGATTACTTTGCCGCAAGGACAAAAAACAACGATTTACATACGCTTTGAGACGTATGGTTCGATGATCATTCCTCTGCGTTTAACGGCGCAATCGACTTTGTACAACAATATGTTTAATGAATTGCTGTTTAACGGGATCTATTACGGGATGATTCTGGTTATTGCTGTGTTCCAGATCGTGCTCTACTTGTATACTCGCAATAGAGCCTATTTGTATTACATGCTTAATGTTATGTGTTTTTGTACGGCGTTGTTAATCTGGAACGGGTTTACACTGCCCTTGTTCGGAACGAGTCGATTAACAGGCGAGGCGATGGGAGCGGGAATATGGTATAGTCCGTCCGCTGTATATGATTTCTTTTACGTGCTCGGCCGCTGGTTTGGATTCCTTTTTATAGAAAAAATATTGTTTCCCCGCGTTGATTCGCCTACGGCTAAGTGGATTTGCCGTCTTTTGAACGTAATCTGCCCGTTTATTTGTATAGGCATCCTATTTTTCTATCCGCTTGGTATGGCACAATTTTTGTTTTGGTTCAAGTATGTCACTTTATTGTTGGCGGTAGTCGTTGTCATTCTGTGTGCGAGAAAAGGAGACCGTATCGCCATCTATTTAGCCATTCCCAAAATACCGATCGTTATCTTTGCTATCGTTCCTAAAGCGCTGCTGCTTTACGGCGTGCTTCCCAACAATATGTTCACCCGTTACGCTTCGCAGTTCGGTTTGCTCGGCGATTTTGTCTTTATCGCGATCTTGATGTATGCACTCATGAATCAAATGCGCAAAAAAGAGGAAAACGCGCAGCAAGAGCTGGTACAAACGCTCTCGGATTGGAACGTAAACTTGAAGAAAACGGTTGAAGAGCAGACGGAAAGCTTAAAGCGCACTAACGATGAGCTTATCGTATCGGAAACATTCCGCACGAAAATGCTGCAAAACATTTCGCATGATGTTCGCAGTCCACTCTCCTATGTACAGAGCGGCGTTGAGGCGCTGATCCATAAGTTCGAAACGAGGCCAGAGCATCAGGAACGAATCATGCGGAATGTTCACGATAAGGTTCTCGATGTCAATCGGTTTATTGACGACTTATTGGCTTTAAGCCGCAGTGAGGTTGCTTCGGGAAGCGCTGATTTGCAGCTGGTCATTTTCTATGAATGGTTTGAGGAGATAGGCAAGGAACTGGCGGCAGACATCGAATATGCCGGACGGCGCTGCAGGCTCATGATTTCGCCATTCGGTACGGATGCGGATGTGCGGATTGACCCTTATCTAATCAAGCGGGTGCTTTCCAATCTGGTTCACAATGCTTGCAAGTTTACACCGCCGGATGGCACGATAACGTTGCAGGCGTCGTTAAGGAACAAATCGGTCTGCATCATGATAGGTGATACCGGTCAGGGGATTGGAGAGGAGCAGATGACGCGCATTTTCCGGCGGCACTATAGGGAAGGTGAAGCTCAGGGCAGCGGACTTGGCCTTGCGATTGCCAAGGAAATTGTCGAACAGCATGGCGGTGAAATTTGGGCAGAGAGCGAGCTCGGGAAAGGAAGTCGGTTTTATTTCACGCTGCCGCTCGTTGGCTCAGGGGAATAGATTTGTACGAACTCCGAGGGTCCTTAGGACCTTCGGTTTTTTTTGTTGAAAAATGTTGCAGTTTACCCCAATGTAACCTAGGGCGTTTAGTATTTAGTCGTAATCCATTTTTAATTTTTTTGACCTATTTTACCGCTATTTTACCGATAGCTTGTATCCTATAGAGAAACACGTCGTCTCATGCAGAAATCAACCGTTCATTGTCGCATTTAAGGACTGACAATTTATTTGGATCGAAAGGTGGAAGGGGATATGGATAGGAAAATGAAAGGGTGGGGGAAACGAGTTGTGGTCTGTTTGCTCGTCCTCACATTGCTTGCACAGCTCATACCGGTACCTGGTCAGTCGAATGCGGCAATGGCGGCGGCAGAGTTATTCGCGGCATCGGATAAATCTGCAAGCTCGTTGCCCGCAAGTACGGATATCTCTGGCCATTGGGCGGAAAACACAATCCGGGTTTGGCTGCAAGAAGGTTTGGTAAGCGGCTTGCCGAATGGTAGTTTTCATCCCGACAACAAGGTGATCCGGGCAGAACTGGTAGCGATGATTAACCGTGCTTTTCAATATACGAAGGCGGCATCAAGCTCGTTTGCGGACATATCTTCCGCGAAGTGGTACGCTCTGGACGTTGCGCGGGCGAAAGAGGCAGGGTACATGCAGGGGGACGGGAAAGATTTGTTCCGCCCGGAAGCATCCGTTACGAGGGAAGAGGCAGCTGTCATTATCGCGCGATTGCTTAAGCTGGATACGGGAAGTCAAACCGAATCCGGGAAATTCGCAGATGCGAAGAGCATTGCGAATTGGAGCCGCGGCGCCATTAGCGCGGTCGTAGCGGCTGGGATCATGAAGGGTTATGGCGGGAATGTGTTTAAAGCCAGACAACCGCTGACGCGAGCCGAGGCGGTCGTCATCCTGGACCGTGTCCGCAAGCAAGCCGATTTACATACGAACCCTTCCGCGCTTTCATTCTCAATAGACAAAGCGGGAACTTACGGCCCGGTTTCCGGTAAGGAAACGCATGAGGGCGATTTGGCGATTAACGTGCCGAATGTTGTGTTGAGGAACGTGACGATTAAGGGAAATCTGCTGCTCGGTGAAGGGATCGGAGAGGGCGACGTCACGCTCGACCGCGTCGTCGTCGAAGGGACGACAACGGTCAAAGGCGGCGGTAAAAACAGCGTTCACGTTCTGGATTCGGCATTAAGCCGGGTAGTCATTACGAAAGTAGGCGGCCAGGTCCGGGTCGTCATCGAAGGTTCTACGGCCGTGGACCAAGTGTCGGTCGAATCGGGCGCCACGCTGCAAGTCGCCGGCGGAAGCGGGGCCAGTTACGGCACCGTGAAAGTGTCGACGACCGGCGAAGTGACGCTGGACGGCGACTTCCCGGACGTCGTGGTCGTTGCGCCCGCGCAATTGACCGTAACGAGCGGCAAAGTCGGCAATTTAACGTTAACGGAGCAAGCGGCGGGAGCCGACGTCACCTTGCATAAAAACTCGCAGGTAACCAACGTGAATGCAGGAGCAGCCGCGACCATCAAGGGAGACGGGAAAATCGATACGGCGTCGGTCACGGCGCCCGGGGTTACGATTGCGCAAAAGCCGACGCAGACGGTCGTCGCGGACGGCATTTCGGCCAATGTCGGCGGAACGGTGACGCAAGGATCGGGATCGAGCGGATCGGGATCGAGCGGATCGGGATCGAGCGGATCGGGATCGGGCGGCGGACCGACAGTTGTCGGGGTTACGGTTACGGTCGGCAATCCGTCGGCCGGCGGATTCGATCTGCTGCTGACGCCTGCGGTTCCGAATATGACGAGTACGAATCTCATCATGGTGAACGCCGACGGGATGCCCGCGCTCGTATCGAAGCTCAGAAGTACGGATCAAGCCGGCGTGAGCTACAGAGCGGAAGGTTTCCTGACAGGCGGGGAGGCATACACGTTATCGCTTGCAAAGCCGGGATATACGTTCGGCGCGAGCAAGACGGTGTCGATTCCCGACGTGCCGGCTGTCACCGGCGCACTGGTCAGTCCCGAGCTGACGAAGCTCACGTTGCTGTTCAGCAAACCGCTTGCCAGCTTGCCCTCAGCGCCTGCGGGCTTCACGCTTACGGACTCCGGCGCGCCGGTTGCGATTACGGGCGCGACGCTGTCGGAATCGGCCACCCGGCTTGAACTTGCGCTCGGTGCGTCCGTCAATCCGAATACGCTGGAACTGAAATATGTACCGGGCACGATTCATTCCACGGACAACAAGGCGCTGCCCGCTTTAACCTGGCGGTCATTTACAAACGGCGGCACGCCTGGCGGCAGAGCGGCGTACAATCGTATGCTCGGGAAAACCGCCGAGCAGACGGCGGATGACTTGAAGAACAACGCGAGCGTGAATGCCAGCGTCGCCGCCAAAGCGTTAATCGAAGGCGGCTACAATACGAATGCGCTCATTAAAGCGCTGAACACCGTCTATCGCGTTACCAACGAGAATATGCCCGGTCTGCTTTTGCCGCAAGGCATTAGCGTCTATCATCTGTTGATCGGCATGAAAGAAGCGGGCATCCTGGACGTGCAGAACTTGGGCAAAAACTTCAGTTTCCTGGACGGCCAGTCCGACGACTGGGTAAGAGCGCTGAAAGAGGCGGGTTATACCGACGAACAGGTCACGTCCTACAGCTGGTTTTTCCCCAATGTCAAGCTGGCGGCGTCGATGCGTACCCATTATGGTACGAGCAATGAACGCGCTGCGAAATTGTTTGCAATGCATAATTACGGCAGCTTCAGCAACGATGTTGGACGTGTGTTGAAGGAAGTGTACGGAAACGATGATTGGCAAGCCGTCTCGGCTTTGAAAGCCGCTGGCATCAACGCAAGCAAGGCGGGCATGGTGTTGAAAGACATTTACGGAGCGACTACTGACCGCATTGCAGGTTTGCTGAAGGATAGCGGATACGCCGCAGCGGACATCGGGAAGATGTTCCTGCTGGATTTCGCAGTGACACCTCTGGATACGGTAAAAGTGATGAGCGCCGTCGGATTTACGATCGGCGAAATCTGGGGTGGCCTCGCATATGCAAATACCCAGGCCGACGCATTAGCCGCATTAAGAGGTTCGTTTACGGCGCTGGAAGTTTATAAATTCTTGTACTCCCTCGACCATCGGGTGGATACCGTCGTCTCCTCTTTGAAATATGGCGGCTACTCGGCCATAGAGACGGCCGGCGCGCTAATGGAGACGAACCCGGACATCCGCACGAGGGCGGACTTGATGGCGCAATTGATGCAGACGGACCCTTTGTCTGCCGCGACTTATCGCTACGATGCAGTTGAAGCGGTGGATGCGGTCCGCAAGAAGTATGGCGGCACCCTTGCCGCGTTGGCGGCGTTGCTGACCCAGTTCGGCGCGACTACGGTCACGACGATGCGACCGGGCCAAGTGACCGTTGTCGCCGGTCTTGTCCGAGCTGGATTTAACGCGGGCGATATCGTGCAGTGGCTTGCGCCTTCGAACACGCTTACGCAGACGCAAGCGACCAACATTGTACTCGAGCTGCGCAATGCGGGCTATCCGTTGTCCAGTATGAGTAACGTGCTGAAGTCTTTGGCGGTGAAGGTGTATAGCAACTCGTCCAGCCCGAACCAGATCAAGCTGCTTTCGGCGAGCGGTCTCAACACGTCGACAAGCGAGCCGATTCCGGGGTATTCCGCATCGGAAATCGCCAAGTATGTCGTCGGCGCAGGATTTTCGAATTATAGCTCTCTCGTTGCCGACTTGCAGCTTGTGTTCAGCAAGCTCGATACGGCGCGCGCGATCGCGGAAGCCAGCGGCTACTCGGTCTTCGACATGCTCAATTTCATGGGCCAGACCCGGATGTTCCAGGGCTCGACCGACGTTCTGTTCCTAGGACAGGTGCTCAAGGAAATATACGGATTATCATCAGAAGAAGCCGTTCGCGCATTAAAAGGTTCGTCTGTTCCTGTCATGTACGATTTCGTTACGATCGTTGACGTGTTGCGCCGGGGATACGGACATACGGATACGACTGTTCTCATCGGCGATCTGGCGGCCAGCGGCTTCACGATGAATCAAATTGGCGATGGATTGGTCCTAAACGGCGCCGCCTTCAAGACCGCGAACTATAGCGCGACGGAAATTGCTAAATATTTAGTTCACAAGCAGTCTACGCAGATGAGCGATATGGCGATGGCGCTGCACACCCTCGGCTACAATTTGAATGAGATCGCGACAGCCCTTCGCAATCTGTACGCGGGCAACGCGGAACAGGCCGTACCAGCGGTGACGACTTGGCTGAACGCGCTCCCTGGTTACAGCTCCGAAGAAATAACAGCAACAGTGACTGCCGTTTTTAACGTCGATCCGTTCGCCTTGATGGCCCAGTCATTGTTCCGGGGCAGCTACTCGGCAACGCAGGCGGCGGTGGCGCTTAAAGATCAGTTTACAAGCACGGATTCCGTAGCGATGGCTCGAGGGCTCGCGGCTGCCGGGTATTCGCGGGACAGCGTGCTGGTGGCGATATTCCAGGCGTATTGCGACGGTTACATTTATAAAGAAGGCGCGCTGTCGACGATGGACAACGTCATCGCGACCGTGTATCCGGAAGTGACCAACCGACTTGACGCTACGCTTAAGGCATCGGATGTTCGTACTGCGAAATATGCGATTAGCGTCATGAAGTCGCTCGGCAAATCGTTCGAAGAAACGATAGGCGTGCTCGAGCGCGTGTATGGGTTGGACTCATCTGCCGTGCTGGAAGTCATGATGGCTAATCGTCTTTTCGGCTTGGGTGAGGACGGGATTGTGAGTAAAGTCGGCGCGTATTACCGCCTCGATCCCGCCACACTGTATGTCGGTTGGATGGCGGCCCATCATTACAAAGCTTATGACGTGCTGGCAGTCATACAACAAACCTACCGTAATCTCGATGGCGTAACGATCGCACGATTGCTGAATCAAGCCGGTTATACGAAAGAGAGCATCCTATTTGCGTATGACTATAACTTTCACGGAGACTATGTCAATGAGATGGCGCTTGTTATGGTGCAATTGTTCGGCAGCAGCGACATGCAGAGTGTTGCGACGGAACTGCTCCAATGGGGCTACAAGGGACTGCTCGTTTATCCCGCGCTCAAGGGGGCGTTTCCGAACAAGTCGCAAGGCGATATTCTCGTTGTGATGAAGCAAGCGGGTTTCACAGATCTGTTTGATGCCATTCGTTATAGTATAAGCAACGGAGATTCGACGGCGATCATGCAGCTCCGCAACCTTGGCTTGAGCTTGTCGAATGCCAACTATTTACTGGCCCTATGGCAGTACAGTCTGCGCGACACCATTCGCTATTTGATAGAGGTTGGCTATCCGCTCGCCGATATCGGACGGATATTAGGGGAGCCCGATAAACTTGTCAAGCATTTGCGTGCCTTGAATTATCCGCTGGAGACGGTCGTCAAGGTCGTTTATGGAGCGGACCCGCGCCCGAGCATGCTGGTCCAATACTTGTACAATAACGGATATAAGAATATCGACGATCTGGTCAAGGCGCTTAAGATTGTGAATTGCAATCCATACGACTACGCCATTAGCTTGTGGTTCGGCCCGTACGGCCCATGGACTTTGGGGACGATCGCTCAAGCGATCGCAAGAAACTCGACGCTGACGCTCGTACAACTGGGACAATCCTTGATGCAGTCCTATGACAATAGTAGATATTTTACGGATATGCAAGTGTACGAGGCGCTTAAGTCGGTCTCGAATATCGGCGTGAGCTTCATCCAAGCGGATCTGGACAGCGCGATCAGCGCGATGCTGACGGATCTCTCCGAGGGCATACCGTTTGCGATTATGCGCGAAGCGGGACTCAGCTCCAATGACGCCGCTCGTGTCATGAGGAAGCTCGGCTGGGACTGGATACCGGCGTGCATCCAATTGGTGCAGGCGGGATATAGCGCCGGCGATACGTGGGGCACGCTGTGGGACGTGTACCATAACGAGCTTGGCTTCCAGGTTTTGAACATCATGTCCGCCGTCGCGCCGCTCGCGTCGCTTGGCTTGGCCGATAATTTAACCCTATTCCAGACCGTCACGAGGGCCGCTTTAAGAAAGGCGATGATGAACTACTTCTTGAGTCAATAAGAATATTGGCGGAAAATCTAACCACATTCCAGTCGGTCTCCAGATTCGCCTTCAGGAAGGCGATGACTTACTACGCTATGAATCGTTAAATCTATCTAAGCTCAAGCAGACACAACGCTTGGGCTTTTTTTTATGCAACTTCATAACCCCATGTATTCTCCCCAACCTCTCGTCCACTACTTTCGACAAAATATTCGTCAATCGATAAAACCCGGTAAGGGCCGTTTTTTTTGTTTTTTTTCCGTTTTCATGATCATTTTCGCAAATACCTGACATGAAGCGCTTTCTTTTCAGTTTAAACCAAGATGGCCGCGCTATGCTGGAGGTAGATTCGACAATTTTAGCTGCCTATTTAAAACGAGGTTAAACCGAATGAACCGTAAAGCAGCGTTGTGGACGCTTATCGTATCGCAAGGGTGGGTTCTCTTCTCCGACGCGTTCGGCGATACGCAAACATGGCTCATTTATCGTCTGGATCGTGTCTTTGGGCGGATTCCTTTTGTATGCCAATTTAAGTTGATCAATCTGGAGGGGAAAATGATGAGATTTAGTTGGAGAAAAGCAAATCTTGCGATGCTGATGGCGATTGGCTGTATGCTTGGACTGCTCGTTCTTGGAGGAAGCTATGCCCATGCATCGATAAGTAAATGGGTGACGGTAGGCAACGCCGGATTTTCGGATGGCCAAGCCGATAATACTTCGCTGTTTATCTATAATGGCACCCCGTATGTTGCATATGCGGATGGCGGGAATCCCAACAAGCTCACGGTGAAGAAGTTCGACGGGAGCAACTGGGTGACGGTAGGCAACGCCGGATTTTCGCCGGGCACCGTTTCCTATGTGCAACTGTATATCTACGAGGGTACCCTTTATGTCTCTTTTAACGATTGGACACAAAGTGGAAAGGTTATGGTGATGAAATTTGATGGGAGCAGTTGGATAATGGTAGGCAGCGGCGGGGCTTCTCCCGGCGAAGCCATCCAAACCTCGTTGTATGTATATCAGGGCACTCCCTATGTCGCCTATCGGGATACGCAAAGTATCTATAAAGTTATGGTGGCGAAGTACGATGGGAGCAATTGGGTGACGGTAGGCAGCGCAGTTTCCGAAGGGATGTCATATAACCCGTCACTGTATGTGTATAACGGCACGCCTTATGTTGCTTATACAAACTACGGAGGTATAGAGAGAGCTAGCGTAAAGAAGTATAACGGAAGCGCTTGGGAACTGGTAGGCGCTGCCGAATTCACGGTAGATGCCCTGAATATATCGGTGAAAGTGGCGGATGACGGGACCCCTTATTTGTCCTATTACGAATATGACGCACCTCGTAGAACCACAGTGATGAAATATAACGGAAGCAACTGGGTGATGGTCGGGGGTGACTGGCCCATATCCACCACTTCCACCAATACGTCGCTTTATCTGGACGGCAACACTCCTTACGTCGGCTTCTGGGATGTAGCTGCAGGCGGCAAGGCCACGGTGATGAAATATAATGGAAGCAATTGGGAGTTCGTAGGCAATCGCGGATTTTCCGCGGGCGGGTCTGGATATATGTCACTTTTCGTCTATAACGGCATTCCTTATGCCGCCTATATGGATTATGCAAATGGCTACAAGGCTACCGTAATGACGCTGAAAAACGCCGTCCTTTACGACGGCAACGGCAGTACGGGCGGGACAGTGCCGGAGGACCCCAACGGCTACGATAACAACACAAGCGCGACGGTTCTGGGCAACACGGGCGGTCTGACCAGGACCGGCCATACGTTCGCGGGGTGGAACACGAAAGTGGATGGAACCGGCACGGACTACGCGGCAGGAAATACGTTGACCATCGGTACGGATGGCGTCATTCTGTATGCGAAATGGAACATCAACAGCTACATGGTTTCTTACGATGGCAACGCCAGCGAGAGCGGCAGTACACCAGCGGGAGGCAGCCGTCTCTATAATTCGGGCGTCACGGTGCCGGGCAATACCGGGAATCTGACGAAGACGGGCTATTCGTTTGCGGGGTGGAACACGAAACCAGACGGAACCGGAACGAACTACGCTGCAGGAAATACTTTTGCGATGGGTGCGGAGGACATCACTCTGTACGCGAAGTGGACGATCAACAGTTACACGGTCTCCTATGATGGCAACAGCGCTACGTCCGGCAGCGTGCCAACGGTCAACAGCCACAATTACAATACGAGCGTTACCGTGCAAGGCAGCGGAAGCTTGGCCAAGACCGGTCATACGTTCACGGGATGGAATACGAAGGCGGACGGAACCGGAACGAGTTATACAGCTGGAAATACGTTTATGATCGGTGCGGCTAACGTAACGCTGTATGCGAAATGGACGATCAACAATTATACGGTTGCATACGACGGCAATGGAAGCGAGAGCGGCAGCGCGCCGGGGGGCGGCAGCCACGTCTATAATACGAGCGTCACGGTGCAGGGCAACACCGGGAACCTGGTAAGAACAGGCTACTCGTTCGCGGGATGGAATACGAAGGCGGACGGAACCGGAACGAACTACGTCGCTGCAGCCTCGTTCACCATCGGTGCGGCAGACGTGACGCTGTACGCGAAGTGGACACCGAACAGCTACACCGTCTCCTACGATGGCAATGGCAGTACGGGAGGCAGTGCGCCAACGGTCAGCAGCCACAATTACAATACGAGCGTTACCGTGCAAGGCAGCGGAAGCCTGGACAAGACCGGTCATACGTTCGCAGGATGGAATACGAAGGTGGACGGAACCGGAACGAGTTATACGGCTGGAAATACATTTATGATCGGTGCGGCTAACGTAACGCTGTACGCGAAATGGACGATCAACAGTTATACGGTTGCGTACGACGGCAACGGAAGCGAGAGCGGCAGCGCGCCTGCGGGCGGCAGCCACATCTATAATACAAGCGTCACGGTGCAGGATAATACCGGAAACCTAGTAAGAACAGGCTACTCGTTCGCGGGATGGAGTACGAAGGTGGACGGAACCGGAACGAACTACGCCGCTGCAGACGCGTTCACCATCGGTGCGGCAGACGTAACGCTGTACGCGAAGTGGACACCGAACAGCTACACGGTCGCCTACGACGGCAACGGCAGTACGGGCGGCAGTGAGCCAACGGGCGGCAGCCACGACTACAACACAAGCGTGACGGTGTTGGACAACATCGGAAGTCTGGAGAAGACGGGTTATACGTTCGCGGGGTGGAATTCGAAAGCTAACGGAACCGGAACGAATTACGCCGCAGGAAATCTTTTTGCCATCGGTGCGGCAGACGTGACTCTCTACGCGAAGTGGGCGATCAACAGCTACACGGTCACTTACGACAGCAACGGGAGCACGGGCGGCAGCGCGCCAACGGACAGAACTCACGTTTACAACACGAATGTCACGGTGCAGGACAATACCGGTAATCTGGTAAGGACAGGCTATACATTCGCAGGGTGGAATACGAAGGTGGACGGAAGCGGAACGAACTACGCCGCTGCAGCCGCGTTTACCATAGGTGCGGCAGATGTGACGTTGTATGCGAAGTGGACGGTCAATATCTATACGGTTACCTACGACGGCAATGGCAGCACGGGCGGCAGTGAGCCAACGGGCAGCAGCCACGACTACAACACAAGCGTCACGGTGTTGGACAACATCGGAAGACTAGAGAAGACGGGTTATACGTTCGCGGGATGGAATACGAAAGCGGACGGCAGCGGAACGAACTCTGGCTCGGGAGACACGTTTACCATTGGTGCGGCAGACGTAACGTTATACGCGAAGTGGACGATCAACAGCTACACGGTTGCCTACGACGGCAACGGCAACGCGGAAGGTACCGCGCCAAGCGGCAGCAGTTACGACTACAACAACATTGTCACCGTGTCGGGCAATACCGGAAGTCTGGAGAAGACAGGCTATACGTTCTCCGGATGGAATACGAAGGCGGACGGAACCGGAACGAACTACGCCGGTGCCGACACTTTTGCGATCGGTGCGGAGGGTTTGACGCTGTACGCGAAGTGGAAAGCGAACAGCTATATGATCGCCTATGACGGGAATGGCAGCATGGGAGGCAGCGCGCCCAGCGGCAGCAGCCACGACTACGACACGATCGTCACCGTGCCGGGCAACATCGGAAATCTGGTGAAGACAGGTTACTCGTTCGCGGGGTGGAATACGGCGGCGGACGGGAGCGGCACGAGTTACCGCGCGGGAGACGCGTTCTCCATGGGGGCAGTCAATCTCACGTTATATGCGCAATGGTTGAGCAGTAATGCTCTGTTGTCCAGTTTATCCGTAGACAAGGGAACATTAGCCCCAGCATTCTCGTTATCGGATCTGAATTACAACGTGGACGTGGATTTTGACGTGTCCAGTCTAAACCTAAACCTCGCCAAGGCGGATGCAAGCCAAATTGTTTCGGTTACGGGGGCCGTATACCTGTCGGTAACGGACGCGGTATATTCCTATCGGGCATCCGACTTGATCGTGGGACCGAACTCCATTCGGATTGGGGTAAAGGCTGAAGATGGAACGGAGAACGTATATACGGTAACCGTGAATCGCGTATCCGGCAGCAACGCGGACTTGAACGGATTCATCCTGTCGAGCGGCACGTTAAGTCCCGTCTTCGCGCCCGGGAGAACGGCCTACGTTTCCAATGTGGCGAATGGCGTATCCAGCCTTACCGTAACGGCGGCAGTATCCGATCTTCGTGCAACGATAACCATAAACGGCCAGCCTGTTATCAGCGGACAAGCAAGCGATGCCATAGACCTTGCGGTAGGCGATAACCCCATTAACGTCGAAGTGAAGGCGCGGGACGGCACAATGAAGAGGTACACGGTAATCGTTAAGCGCGCATCCATCAGCAGTGGAAACAATGGCGACGACGGAAGCGGCAGCGGCGGTAATGGCGGTGGGGCAACAAATAGCGGCAAAGCAATATCCACTAACGGTCAACTAACGCTTCCCGTAGGGAAAGAGGGCGAGGTTAGCATGGATAATGCCGTCATGATCTCTATTCCAGTAGGTGCTTCTGCCAAAGAATTGAAATTAACGATCGAAAAAGTATTGGACACGAAAAGCTCTCTAACGGATAAAGTCGTTCTGGCCAGCCCGGTCTATGAGATTCTGAAAAACTTCTCGGAAAACTTCAGCAAGCCGGTAACGCTGACCTTCGCTTTCGATCCGGCAAGCTTGAAGAGAAACCAAAAGGCAGCCGTATTCTATTTCGACGAAGTGAAGAAGGTATGGGTCGAAGTCGGAGGCAAAGTAAACGGCAATTATATTACCGTAGACGTCAATCACTTTACGAAGTATGCCGTGCTTGCCATAGGACCGATGGAAGAGGCGCCGACAGGGCAACCGATCGTCTTAAGCGATATCTCCGGACACTGGGCGGAAGCAAATATCAAGCAAGCAGTGAACATCGGAATCGCCAAGGGATACGCCGACGGAACGTTTAAACCGGGCAAAACCGTTACACGTGCGGAATTTGCGGTTATGCTGATGAATGCGTTGAATCCGCAAGCAGAAGGGGCGGCGCTGACTTTCGCGGATACGGCGAAAATCGGAGCCTGGGCACAGAAAGCGGTCGCGCAAGCGGTGCAAGCAGGCATTATTCACGGTTATCAGGACGGCTCGTTCAGACCGGATGCGGAAATTACGCGCGCGGAGATGGCTGTGATGATCGCGAGCGCGCTCAATCTAACCGCAGAGTCGAATCCCGTAACCGGTTTCGCGGATGATAAGAAGATTTCGTCGTGGGCGAAAGGCCCAGTGGCTGCGCTGAAGAAGCTGGGCATCATAAGCGGTAAAGGCGCGAATGATTTCGTTCCTGATGGCAAAACAACGAGAGCAGAAGCTGTCACCGTTTTGCTGAACATGTTGGAGCAAGACGGAAAGTAATTTGTTTTTGGACCAAGGGTTATTCGGCGAGCGCTCCAACGAGCTGCTTAAGGAATAACCCTTTTTTCAAGGAACAGTCAAATGTACCGATGTGGAATTGTTGATAGAGCAAATCACAAATTCTTATACGCGCTCGGCGTAAGCCCGATTTCCCTCTTGAATACTTTGAAAAAATATTTTTCATTCTGAAAGCCGACCATTTCGGCAACCTGATGCGCTTTGTAAATCCCTTCCTTCAACAGCCCGCGGGCTATATTCATCCGATAGTTCAATAGATAAGCGAAGAAGTTCTCGCCCACCTCCTCTTTGAACAGCTTGCTTAAGTAGGGCGGGCTTAAATGGACATGATCCGCTAAACCCTCCAGCGTAATCTCTTTGTTGAAGTTTCGTTGAATATACTCCTTTGCTTTTTCGAACAAATTCGTATGGCCGTTTTCTTGTTTGGATCGAATGAGCTCAAAGCAAACGCCCATTTTCAAAGCGAACCAACTGATGACGGAATCGATATTGCTATAGGAATTGACTTGGCTGTACAGCTTAAACTCATCGCCTAACGTTTCTACGGGATTAACGCCCAGATGGTTCATAATTTTAAACATCAGCATAATGAGCTGGAAGTGAAGTTTCATCAGCTGACTGACGTCAATGACGGCCGCACTCTTGAAGGGGGCAAAAAGTTGTTCGATGAATTGCAGGGCTGCCGTTTCGTCGCACTGTTCGAAGTAACGGACTAAGGCTTGCTCCTTCTTCAGGCTGATAGCGTTGAAACTTTGCGGCTCCATAGCGGAGTCGTCGATCATAATCACGCGGTTAATGCCTTTGACCATTCGCTGCATGACGGCTTGCTCGGCTGCATCAAACGATTGTTTGAATCTCGACGCCAAGAACGGTGCAATCCGACATTCACGAACCCCTTGGCTATCCTTTCACGTCCGTATTGGTCGACAATACGCCGGAACATTTCAAAGCTTCCTTGGAAGCGGTCAAAAAGTTCCTGCAGGAAGACGCAACGACGCCCCCGATCGTCACGATCAATTCTTGGAACGAATGGACGGAGGGGAGTTATATTGAACCGGACACTGTGCATGGCATGGCCTACCTTGAGGCTATTCGTGACGTGATCTATGGCAAATGAATTAGTCGATTATTTAGAGTAACTCCCTGCGATTGGGGTTTTTCCTGAGGAATTTAACGGCAAGCTAACCGTAAATATTGTGCTCTTATTCGGAACGCTACGGATGGTGATCCTCCCGCCGTGCCGATTTACAATTTCGTTTGACAGCGACAGACCGATGCCTAATCCATTGCTTTGCCGACCTTTATCCACCCGATAAAACCGGTCAAAAACATGCTCCAGCTCCTCCTGCGGAATTCCTTTCCCTCTATCCTCGATTTCAATTTGTACCGATTCGTTCCCCACGTTTAACCTTATACCTAGAAATTTGCCGTCACCCCCATGAAGGATGGCGTTGTCGATCAAATTTCGAAACACTTGCGCCAAAGAATCGCGGTCGTATTCCAATTGAACGAAGGGTTCCGGCAATTCCGCTTGCCATTCAATGCCCCGATCTTTCAAGAGGAGCACATATTCCGCAATGATCGACTGTAAGAGAAAATGGATGGAGCCGCGTTCCATGCGGAATGCCTTCGAAGGATCGTCGAGTTCGGCAAGCCGGAACAGCTGGTGCAGCAATTCGTTCATATATTCCGACTTTTGCAGGATGATCGTCGAATGCCTGAGCCTCGTCTCAGAATCATGTGCCGAGCCCCGCTGCAACGTTTCCGCATAGCCTTGAATGATCGAAAGCGGCGTCCGCAAATCGTGGGACAAGCTCCCGACCAGTTTGGTGCGAGCTTGTTCGATTTGACGGGTGTGAACATACTGCCGATACAGTTTATCGGACATCTCGTTGAATAGACGGGTTAGCGCTCCGATTTCATCGCCTGAATTATCCTGCAAGCGAACTGGCTTTTCCTGCAAATCGACATGCCGCATCGCGCGATTCAACTTACCAATCCTGCGTGTGACGAACAGGATGAAGACGAACGCAATCGTCGCGGGCAGAACGATAATCAAGAGCAATGGAACAAATAAAAAAGGGTAAGCAGAATATTGATTTAAATAAATAAATAGCTGGACTTGCTGGAACGCCTCTCCTTTCACATCAAATACGACAAAATACTGTTTACCGTCAGCCGCGATATCGTAAGCCAATGTAACGTCCTGTCCTTGGAACATACGGGCGGGCTGATTGGTGAAACGAGCGGTCATTTCTTGGAGGGAGTAGGGTTCTGTCCGGTTCGCGGATGAATACAGCAGAGTCCCATCGCTTCCTAACAATTCCATGTCCACCCCTTCGTAGTTGGCTTTGAACTTTTGCATTTCTTGGGTTAGTTGCGTCTCATTCCGCACTTTCGCACGTTCTAGCTGTTCGGATAACTGCACGCTCATTTCCTGAAGTTTGGCGTGATTATATCCGGATACAAACAAGCTGGTGAAGACGAAGATCATCACCACCAACAAAATGACTGTGAGCAGAACGGATGACGTGATAATCCACACCATCTTAGTCTTCAGCTTCATACGGGATCACCAACCAATAGATAGCCGACTCCCCACACTGTCTGGATGTAACGGGGTTGGCGGGGATCTTCCTCAATTTTTTTTCGCAAAAAGTTCATATAGACATTAATAGAATTCTCATCATAATTCGTATGCCCCCAGACTTCTTCGAACAGTTGGATTTTCGCGATCGTTTGATTGGGACGCTTCATCAGGGCGAGCAAAATTTTCGTTTCCGTGGCGGAGAGCGAAATGGCCTGGTTCTCTTTGTATAAAATTTGCCCAGCAGGGTCGAGCGTCAGATTCCTATACGAATACGATATCATCTTCTCGATTGGCACCGTTTTATTGGCGCGGCGAAGATGGGCCAGCACGCGGGCGACCAGTTCGGAGGGGCTGAACGGCTTCGTGACGTAATCGTCCGCTCCAATGCCGAGACCGAATATTTTACTGTCCAGCTCGTGTTTAGCGCTTAGCAGGATGACGGGCATCTCCATTGCATTGCCGCGGATTCGCTCTAGCACCGCGAAGCCGTCCAATCCGTCCATCATGATGTCCAGAATGACAAGGTCGAACGAAGTTTCGTCAAGACGCTTTAATGCGGCAAGACCGGAATCCACTGTGGTAACGCGTAGATTGGATTGTATGAGATGAAACTCGACAAGATCCAGCAATTCCGGTTCGTTGTCTACGACAAGAATATGTTTGTCCAACAGAAAACACCCGCTCGATTAGTATTTTTGTGAAAAGTATAACGCATATAGAGTCGAAAAATGTAGTGTTTTAAGAATGTTTTAAGATGATTCCAGCGTTCGCTTTGCTAACATGAAAGCGTATCAAAGTGTGTCGTTTTCGCGGGCCTATCTTTCTGTACAAAATGGAGTGTGAAAGATTCATGTTATCGATTAAATGGCGAAAGATCGTTCATCTTGCTTTATCCTTCGTGCTGCTGCTGAGCGTGGCGGTGCCATACGGTCCCCAATTGGCGGATGCAGCGCAAACGGGAATCGGAAGCCGAGTTGTGAAAATCGCCGCGGGAGCATACCATTTGTTGGCGTTGAAAGCGGACGGCACTGTCGTCACCTGGGGGAATAGTAATCGTCAAACGAATGTGCCGGTAGGGCTCTCTGGGGTGCTGTCGATCGCTGGGGGAGGGAACCATTCGTTGGCGTTGAAAGCGGACGGCACTGTCGTCGCCTCGGGGAATAATAGTACTAGTCAAACGATTGTGCCGGTAGGGCTCTCTGAGGTAGTATCGATCGCCGCGGGAGGGTTCCATTCGATGGCGCTGAAAACAGACGGTGCCGTCGTCGCTTGGGGATATAATAGTGACGGTCAAACGACCGTACCGGGTGGGCTCTCTGGAGTAAAGTCGATTGCTGCGGGATACGCGCATTCGATGGCGCTGAAAACGGACGGTGCCGTCGTCGCTTGGGGATATAATAGTGACGGTCAAACAACCGTACCGGGTGGGCTCTCCGGGGTAGTATCGATCGCCGCGGGAGGGTACCACTCGCTGGCGCTGAAATCGGATGGCACAGTCGTAGCATGGGGACAAAATAATAAAGGTCAAACGACTGTGCCGGCAGGACTGAACGGGGTCGTGTCGATTGCTGCGGGATTAGAATATTCGCTGGCACTGAAAACGGACGGTACCGTCGTCGCCTGGGGCGATAATAGTTTGGGTCAGACGACCGTGCCGGCAGGACTGAATGGAGTGGTGTCGATCGCCGCAGGATACTTATATTCGATGGCGCTGAAAGCAGACGGCACCGTCGTCGCGTGGGGAGATAATAGTCGAGGTCAAACGAACGTGCCGGCTGATCTTGTCTCATCGATCAAAGGAAGTAAGATCGCCGCGGGAGGGAACCATTCGATGGTGCTGAAAACGGACGGCACCGTCGTTGGTTGGGGACATAGAGAGCTCATAAGTGATCCGTACGTGCCGCCAGGTCTGAATGGGGTGGGGTCGATCGCCGCGGGAGAATTCCACACACTGGCGCTGAAAGCGGACGGCACCGTCGTCGCTTGGGGTCGTAATGATTCCCGTCAAACGAACGTGCCAGGCGGGCTCTTCAGTGTGGTGTCGATCGCCGCGGGATACTCACATTCGCTTGCGCTGAAAGCGGACGGCACCGTTGTCGCTTGGGGAGATAATAGTAGTGGTCAAACGACCGTGCCGCCAGGTCTGAATGGGGTGGGGTCGATCGCCGCGGGAGGGTTCCATTCGTTGGCGCTAAAAGCGGACGGCACCGTCGTCGCTTGGGGATTTAATGTTGATGGTCAAACGAATGTGCCATCGGGTCTGAATGGGGTCGTATCGATTGCTGCGGGATATTACCACTCACTGGCGCTGAAAGCGGACGGCACTGTCGTCGGTTGGGGCAATAATGATTGGGGTCAATCGAACGCGCCGGCGGGGCTCTCTGGAGTCGTGTCGATCGCCGCGGCAGGGTACTATTCGCTTGCGCTGAAAGCGGATGGCACCGTTGTCGCCTGGGGAGCAAATGATAGAGGTCAAACGACCGTGCCGACGGGGCTCTCTGGAGTCATGGCGATCAGTGCGGGATGGAGGCATTCGCTTGCGCTGAAAGCGGACGGTACTGTCGTCGCTTGGGGAAATAATGAAAGTGGTCAAACGAACGTGCCAGGCAACGATAACCTGAACAATCTAACGATGCAAGAAGGGTCCTTTGACACAACATTTTTACCCTCCGTCACGTCTTATACGTATTCCTATTTCGGACCTTCGGTATCGAACGTGCATGTAACGGCTACGCTGACAGACACAACCAACGCTGTATTATTTGTCAACAATCAGTTGCAAGCAAGCGGTAGCGCCGCGACGGTAGCCGTCTCGGGAGCGTCGACCGTAATCCCCGTGCGGGTCGAGCCGTACTTGAAACCGGGCAAAACGTATACGATTACCGTGCTTAGAGATTCGACGCCTCCCAATGTTCAATTTAATGTGAACGGTAATGCGTCATCGTCGAAAACGGCGGCAAGCATAGTGACCGTAACGGACACAGAAAGCGGCGTCGATGCCGATTCGCTGCAATACGCGTGGACGCAAAGCACGGCCGTTCCTACCGGTGGATGGTTGTCTTTTGCTAGCGGAGATACGCTTAAGCAGATAAGCGGCGACGGCAACTGGTATTTGCACGTTCGCGCGACAGATCAAGTCGGGAATGTCCTTGACGCCGTTTCGAATGCTTTTGTGCTTGACAACACGGCGCCGACGATTGCGTTTAACGGCAGCAATCCGATGAATATCCCGCAAGACGGGACCTATACGGAACCGGGGGCAATCGCAATGGATGCGATAGACGGCGTGATCCCGACATCGTCCATCGTGATTTCGGGCACGGTCGATACCGCAACACTGGGAACTTATTCGGTTCAATATGTTGTTTATGATCATGCGGGGAATCGCGGTGTGGCAACTCGAAGCGTGAACATCTACGATGGAGACGCGCCGGCGATTTATTTGAATGGGTCGAGTCCGATGACGGTAGAAGTGGGAAGCGTGTTTACCGACCCAGGCGCAACGGCGTATGACAAGCAGGACGGCAACATAACTGCCTCGATAACGGTGACCGGAACTGTAGATACGAATACAATCGGAAACTATAAGCTCGACTATAATGTTCTCGATTCGGCAGGCAACGCAGCTTTGTCCGTGTCGCGCGCCGTCTACGTGAAAGATACGCAGCCTCCAGTTCTCGTCTTGCGCGGCAATCCTGCGATGAGACTACCTTATGGCGCGATGTTCAGCGATCCGGGAGCGCAAGCGACGGATGCTTATTCCGGCGATGTATCCGACCGCATTGTCGTAACGGGAACTGTGAATACACTACAAGCGGGCGACTATACGCTTCGTTATAACGTTCAGGACCCGGCCGGTAACGCTGCCGCGGAAGTTACGCGTACGGTAACGGTGGAGCCTGTGCATAGCATCGGCGGCGGCTTTACGCCTCCAATTGCAAAACCAATCATCGACCAGAACGGCGCGCCCTTAGATCCGGCTGCAATCGACACCTCGAAGCCGTCCGTTACGCTTGAATTGACACCGAAGAACGGCACTGCCTATGCGAGCCTGCCGGCGTCTGTGTTAACCGGCTTAGCAGCCCGAAACGCTAATTTCCTGATCGAGATCAAGACCCCTTACGGCAGTTATCAAGTGCCGGTCAATCTGGCGTCGCTCATTCCTGGACTTAATGATTTGCTGGCTGCCAACAACCTTAAAGCCGAGGATGTCAGCTTCAAGATTAACCTGACGGACAAATCCGGCGACAAAAATATCCAGACGGCGTTTGCAAGCGGCTTGCCGCATGGCGAAATTCTGGGCGCAATCGTGGATTTTCACGTCGAGATCATAAGCGCCAAGACTGGACAATCGATCGGAACGGCTGACCAATTCAGTAAGCCGCTTACTAGAATCATCCCCATGCCGAAAAATATGACCCGGTTGCCGGAGCAATGGGGCGCGTTCCGTTATAACGAAAAGATGAAGATGTTCGAGTTTGTCCCTGCTCGAACGATACAGGTCGACGGTTCATGGTACGCAATGATCAGCTCTTATTCAAACAGTGTATACGTAGTAGCCCAAAATTCCGTGAGATTCACCGATGTGCAGAAGCATTGGAGCCAGTCCTATGTCGAGCTTGCCGCAGCGAAAGGGCTAGTTGACGGAGTGGGCGGAGGGAAGTATGACCCTGGTAAAACGGTAACGAGAGCAGAATTTACCGCCATGTTAGTCCGAGCGATGGGACGCAGAATATCGACAGGCAGCTCAGCGGCCTATGACGATGTACAACCTGATGCGTGGTATTTCAGCGCGGTGGCCCAAGCGAGGGAACTTAGTCTGCTTGGATTTGTGAGCGGCAAGCGCTTCAATCCAGATCAGCCGCTGACCCGCGCGGAGATGGCCAGTATGCTGGCGGCGGTCATTAAACTCGATAAGCTGCCGATAACTGGCGAGTACGTAAGCTTGGACGGCTACAAGGATGTCGGAAGCCTGGACCCGGCCGATCTGGAGAACATACGCCTCATGATCAAGCTTAAAATCATGACAGGTACTAATGCCAAATCGTTCGATCCGAAGGGTGCAACAACACGCGCTCAAGCGGCGGTCGTGTTCATCAGGACGCTGCAAACGCTCGAATGGATGGATTGATTAATGGAGGGGCAGTGGTTCGATCCCGTTATGGCCCGCCATTCTTAACCTTTAAAACGGCAGAGATGCCGTTTTTTTGTTGTGGTTTTACCGGCAGCACTTCAAAAGGGATTCCACCTTGCCGCAAAGACTGACGAACAAAGATATTAACCGCTGTGGACATGTTTAACCCCAGATCAGAAAAAAGGGATTCTGCTTCTTTTTTCAGGTCTTCATCCATCGGCGAATGCAACATTATAACGCTAAACTGGATATATATATACGAAAGCCTTTAGGAGGTGGGAAGTTGGAGGAAACGACTCTAATTCAACAGTTAAAACAAGGGCATCATTCCGCTTTGGAAAGGATTATTGATATTTATGCTGCCTACGTAAGTACGGTTGTGAGAAACGTGATCGGTACATACATGAAAGTCGAAGATATTGAGGAAGTCGTATCCGATGCATTTGTCTTGCTTTGGCATAATGCGGCAAAGATTCATGAAAACGGTACATTGAAATCATACCTTGCTGCAATCGCAAGAAATCAGGCTCTCAAAAAGTTGCGAAGCTATTACCCCCAGATTTGTTCGTTAGACGATGATATTTTAATATTGGATGATTCCAGTGATCCCATCGAACAATCGGAGCTAAAGAATATGCTCGAATGGGCACTGTCATCAATGAAAGAGGTAGACCGGGAAATCTTCATTAGGCATTATTTCTTCATGGAGACAACTATTGTTATAGCAGGTCGGCTGGAAATGAATGAATCCACTGTGAGAACAAGGCTTTTACGCGGACGCGACTACTTGAGACAAGTATTAACAGAAGGAGGGTACCTACTTGAAAATAAAAATTTCCGAAATGTTTGAGGATGCTTTTGTAAATACGGATGCCATTCAACTGAAAGAGGATTTAAGCATCGACAAAGACAGGGTTCGGCAACTGGTCATGTCTAAAATCAATTGCCAGCAAGCGGGAACGGATAAGCTTCCCCCCAAAACAAAGAGAATCTCTGCGAAGATCACTCTAATTGCCGCAGCTATTATCGCCTTGTTAATGTCTGCAGTAGCCGTTAATGCTGCTTCTGGAGGCAAGCTATTTGGCGCGATGCTCTTAAATAACGAAAACAGGCATATTGCTAAAGAGCCCAATTATGCATCCATGGAAGAAGTCCCTGCCGGAACTGTAATCGAAACATCTGAAAGGCGGGTTCTCATCAGTGATATTATTAATAAAGATAAACTCCACACGCTCAATGCCGGTTCGGTAACGAATATTGCCGCAGCGGAAAATAACGGAAAATATGCGATACCAGAGTTGCTGACTAATAACGGTGATCTAGTTGTTTTCACAAAAGTTGACGAATCCGGTTGGCATTTGAATAAAGGTGATAAGCTGTCCATCCGGTTCGCGCTTGATATAAAAACCAACAAATACTCAGATCGCACGGGAGAAAGGATGGAAATCGGCTATATAAAAAATGGTGTATTGATCACTGGCTTTGTTAAAAAGGAAAAGGAGTTTTCCTACACCATTACGGCAGATGAAGCAGGGGAATATTATTTCTACGCCGAGAATTATTCTGCCAGCTATATTATCATTCAATCTGGAATCATTAACTGATAACAAAAGACGTACCCAAAAAAGGAGCAGTTCTGTCAATAACCCCCACTTAACTAACTTTTGAAGTGGCGGCTTGTGACAACCCAATCGTGCAAACGTCTTTCGACTCCGATCTTTGGCTGTTCATTAAGAACTTGGTGTCACATCTACGGCAAGCTTACGCTTACCGACGGGCAGATTGACAGCTGCCCTACAAGCATAGTCATGCTATGCTTGCACCTTCTTCAAGGTATTTCTTCCTTTGGCTAAAAGGTTCATCGCCGCTATCCGGTCATCGTTGCTCTGATAGCCGCAATTTCGGCAACAAAAGTGATGCTTTTTCTTGTCCCGATTGGTTTTCTCCTTGTGGTTGCATAGTGGACATTGTTGAGAGGTATATTTCGGGTCCACTGCAATTATCCTAGATCCTGCAAGTTGTGCCTTATACTCTACCATCTTGCGCAGTTGGTGGAACGCCCACGATACCGATACATAACGGTCTTTGAGCTTGACCTTTTCTGTCGCGTTGCGCACACCCGTCAAATCCTCTAGCACAAACAGCGTTTTCGCACCAAATCGGCTAACGAGTGCCTTACTGACCGCGTGGTTTACATCGGTCATCCAACGGGTTTCTCGTTGCCCCATTTGTTTAAGCTTACGGCGGGCGGATGGGGTTTGCTTCTTCTGCAACTGCTGGCGCATTTGTTTGTATTTCGCCCGCTTGCGTTTAATCGCTCTACCCGGAAAAAAGGTGGTTTTGCCCTGCGTGTCATAAGCTGTCGCGAGAAAGTTAATCCCCAGATCGATGCCTACAATCTGTGTCATCTCTTCCAATTGCGGCTCGGGCATCTGCTTGGACATTGGAATATGCAGAAACCACTTGTGATGCTTGCGGACAAGCTTCGCGGTTCCGAACATCCAGGAACCATCAAAGTAGAACTCCATCGCTTTCCTCTCAAAGGGCACCTTGATTCTCCCTTGCAAGGTGTTCACTGAAAACAAACCGGAGGTTAACGAATAGTCGCGATTCCATACGAGATCGTACTCCGGCTGCTTAAACTGTACTTGTGTCCAATCGTGGCCATTGCTTTGATTGGTCTTGTATCTGGCGATGACGGTCTTCATGGCCGATTGAGACATCTGGGATCGAAGGCCAATGGTGCTGCGAAGCGTATTGTAAGTGATTTGATGCAGGGTAGGCTGCCTGAATTGTCTGGTGGTAAACACCACCGAAGATACGAGGTTGCAGCCTTTACGATAAGCGAAGACGGTTTTCAGAAGCGCTTCTGCTTGAGCTTGCGTTGGCTTGATTTTTATTTTCGCTGTCACCGTTACGATCATATGTTCGCCTCCTCACATGCTGATTATAGCACATTTCAGAGGAGAAGGAAGCATCCGAAAAAGGCATTCAGGCTCACGCCTGACACTCATTCCTCCCCGACTTATAGAAGATCGGAGTATCCTGCGCGATTTTTGATGAATTTTAATATGCAAGAAGCCATTGAGGTTCTGGAGCGTACACCGCAAACATTGGAGTATTTTTATCCGGATTATCTTATGGATGGTTGCAATGCAATGAAGGCGATGGAACATGGAACGTCTCTGAAGTGATAGAGCACCTTATTGAAGGGGAGAAAATGAAGGCTCTGAGAGATCGATTGAACAAAAGTTGCTAGAATTTAAAACGATTAGATCACTAAACACAACCAAACTTAAGGTTCTAATCGAACCTGAATTGCATCTTGAATTGACTGGCTCACACCCTGCGTTCGGTGTAGTGAAGTTAAGAGAATTGCTCTCTACGGACCCCGCATGGATGAATTAAATATTACGTCAGTTAACAAAAACCGCGAAGGCTTGATGCTACGCGGTTTTTGTCTATTTATTGCCGCTTCGGCTGTCGGTAAATGTCTTGTCGAAAAATAAAATTATACCAGTGGATAAGAGCTGAAAAGGCTTGATATCATGCGGTTTTTTGTGTTTTCTGTTGTCGATTTTTCATTATTCTTTTATTCGGCTTCAGTAGACTTACATTATTGAGTCGTAATTCTGCCTTTTTTAAGAAAAGGGATAGGCCGGGAGGAGAAAAAGAAATGCGCAAATTGGGAAATAAAGCGATGAAAATGATATTGACGATGATAATGGTGTTCAGTGCCATATCCGGAGGGGCTTTCGGAAGCGGGAAAGCCTTTGCGGCAGGACCTGCTTTTCCGGGAGACGGTACGTCCGTTAACCCTTATCTTATCGGGACGGCTAGCCAACTTAATTTGGTTAGGGGAGCTTATTTAGATCCGAACACTTATTTTAAGTTGACGGATGATATCGATCTGAGCGGTTACACAAGTTGGGTTCCGATCGGAGACTTCGACACCCCATTTTATGGTCAGATGGACGGCAACGAGTTCAAGATCACGGGGCTGACGATAAACGATACCGACATCGACTATATGGGTTTGTTCGGGTATTTGGGATCGGGGAGTTCCTTAATGAGCATGAATATCAAGAATGCGAACCTAAACGGTAATCAACAAGCGGGCGTTTTAGCCGGGTACAACGACGGAGGCACGATCAGCGACAGCTACGTTTCGGGAGACGTTAGCGGTTTCGATAATATCGGCGGCTTGGTCGGCTATAACGCCGACGGAGAGATTCGCAACAGCCGATCGTCAGCGCGCGTCGTCGGCGGAAGCGGGAGCTCCGCGATCGGCGGTCTGGTCGGCTTATCTGGTGGCAATAACGCGATCATCAGCGATAGTTCCGCGTCGGGGGAAGTCAGCGGAAAGAATAGCGTTGGCGGACTAATCGGCAGCGGCTACTCGGGTACGGTCGTCGATAGCCATGCTTCGGGCAAAGTCGGCGGAGAGCGTGAAGTAGGCGGCTTGATAGGTGAAGAGTCCGATATGATCATCGATAAAAGCTTCGCTTCCGGGCAAGTCGACGGGGATATGGAGATCGGCGGCTTGATCGGCAACAATTCGGGAGCCGGAGAGATCCGATCGAGTTACGCTTTAGGCAAAGTCGGAGGGAAGGAAAACGTGGGTGGACTAGTCGGTTGGAACAAAGACGCCCAGATCGCCGACAGCTACGCTTCGGGGGATGTCAGCGGGGAAGCCGGGCGTTTTTCGGTAGGCGGTTTGGTCGGCAACAATCTTTTAGGGAAAATCAGCAGAAGCTTCGCTTCGGGCAATGTAAGCGGAGGCGGCAGCATCGGGGGGCTCGCCGGTCAGAACTATTCTGCAGAAATCTCGTATAGCTATGCCGTAGGAAGCGTGAGCGGAAGCGACGGAAGCAACGCCATCGGCGGCTTGATCGGGAATAACACCTCCGGTGCGATCGTGGCGACATTCGCCTCGGGGGACGTGAGCGGCGACAGTGTTCAAGCCATCGGTGGCTTGATCGGAAACATGAACGGAGGTTCGGTTAGCGAAAGCTATGCCTCTGGGAATGTCATCGGAAACTATGAAAGCTCTTATGTCGGGGGTTTAGCGGGCGAAAATGCGGGGAACGTATCCGATAGTTACGCTTCCGGCGGCGTGACCGGCAAATATTACGTCGGCGGCTTGGTCGGTTACAACCATGACGTCGTCATTGGCAACAGTTATGCTTCCGGCAGCATAGCCGTCGTTAGCGGAAGCCAAGAAGTAGGCGGTCTAATCGGATACAACATGTCCGCGACGACGCTGGATAGTTTCTACGACGCCGATACGACCGGGCGGTCCGCGTCGGCGGGTGGAACTAGCCGATCCATGGTACAGATGAAGACGCAAAGTACTTACAATAGTTGGGACTTTACAAACATCTGGGTGCTGGATGCGACGCGTAATAGCGGATATCCCTATTTGAACAATGCCCAGGTTTACTTGGATTATGACGGTAACGGCAACGACGGCGGCACCGTACCCGATAGCGGATCTTATCCGCCGGGAGCGCCGGTTCTTCTCCCTACGGCGAATTTAGTCAAATCCGGGTACGAATTTTACGGGTGGAGCACGAGCGTGAACGGAAGCGGGGTTGCTTACAAACCGGGGGATGCCATCAAGCTTTCGTCCGAGACGAAGCTATATGCGAGATGGATCGTTCCAAGCGCGGATGCGACTTTGACTTCCGCGATCGGGGACGTGAGCCCGGGCGCATCGCCTATTGAAACGATCGCAAATATCCCTTACGGCACGAAGTTATCCGCGCTGAAGGCAGTGATCACGCCCGCGGCGGATGCGACTTTCGAAGTCTATGACGCGGACGGGACAACAGTCGCAACCCGATTGGCAACGGGGAAAAAGGTGATCGTAACCGCGCAAGATGGCACGACGAAAGTAACTTATACGGTGTCGGTCATCAAGAACAGTGAAAAAGCGATTACGTTGTTCAGCCTGGCGGAGGAAACGAATGCGGCTACGATCGACGGGACCGCTCATACGGTCACCATCGAAGTCGCATATGGGACGAACTTGACGGGCTTAAATGCCGCATTTTCATTATCCGCTGGAGCTACGGCGAAAGTCGGCGGAGTCGGTGGAGTCAGTCAGACGAGCGGCACGACCGCTAACGATTTTACGGGGCCGGTCGTGTACACGGTCAAAGCGGAAGACGGCAGCACGCAGAATTGGACGGTTACCGTTACCGTGTTGATGAGCGCGAAAGACATCACGTCTTTCAGCGTGCCTAATCAAACGAAACCGGCCGTTATTGATTCGAACTCACACCTGGTGGTTATAGAAGTTGTTTACGGTACAAACCGGAACGGTATGATCGCCACATTCGCTTTATCCCCGGGGGCAACGGCGAAGGTGGGCAGCGCCAATCAAACGAGCGGAACGACTCCTAATAATTTTGCGCCGAGTGTTACGTATACGGTAAAAGCGGCTAACGGAACGACGCAGGACTGGATGGTCATCATCACCGCGCCGAACACCGAGACGGACATCAAGTCCTTTAGCCTTGCCGCGCAGACTGGACCGGCCATCATCGACGCAACTACGCATGAAATTGCCATCGAAGTCGCGTATGGGACTAACGTAAGCAGCTTGATCGCCACATTTACGACATCACCAAATGCAATAGTGAAGGTGGGTAGAAGGACGCAAACGAGCAACACGACCGCCAACAATTTCACGACCCCTGTCACTTACGTTGTGAGATCGGAAGAAGGATCGACGGTGCAAAATTGGACGGTCACCGTCACAGTTTCGACAGGCAACGCGAAAGACATCAAGGCTTTCAGCTTGGCTGCGCAAACCAGAGCCGCGACGATCGACGCGACCGCGCACACGGTGGCGATTGAAGTGGCGCATGGCACGAACTTGAGTAACTTGATAGCTACGTTTGTTTTATCCGCGGGAGCCTCGGCGAAGGTCGGTAGCATCAACCAAACGAGTGGTACGACCCCTAACGATTTCTCGAGCCCGGTTACGTACACGGTGACAGCGGCGAACGGAACGACACAGGATTGGAAAGTTACTGTGACCGTTGCGGCGAGCAGTGCGAAAGACATTACGGCTTTCAGCTTGGCGGCGCAAACCGGAGCCGCGACGATCGACGCGACCGCACACACGGTGGCGATTGAAGTGGCGCATGGCACGAACTTGAGTAACTTGATAGCTACGTTCGCCTTATCCGCAGGAGCGACGGCGAAGGTCGGTAGCATCAACCAAGCGAGCGGAACGACCCCTAACAATTTCACGAACCTAGTAACGTATGTAGTAACAGCAGCAAATGGCGTTAGCACGCAGAACTGGACGGTAACGGTGACCGTTGCTCCGGCTTTAAGCAACGCAGCAACGCTAACCTCAACGATTGGGACAGTGAGCATAAACGGAACTGCGAATGAGAGCATTACGAACATTCCCTACGGAACAACGGTAGCGTCATTAAGAGCGGCGATCACGCCAGCGGCTAACGCAACGTTCGAGATTTACGATGCCAGTGGAGTAACCGGCGCGTTCACATTAGCGACGGGCATGAAAGTGATTGTCACCGCTCAGAATGGAACTAGCAAGGTTACGTATACGTTGTCGGTGAATGCTGCACCTTCTAACGGCGGCGGATCAACGCCTCCAACTGACACGAAAGTAAACTCGACGGATGGCAGGCTGACGCTTCCTGCAGGTATGGCGGGCGAGGTCAGTTTGAACAATGAGGTCGTCGTTTCGATTCCGGCCAATGCTACGGATAAACAATTAAAAGTAACGATCGACAAAGTGACGGACGCGGCAAAGCTTCTCTTGAATAATGAAATTCTGAAAACAGCGGTATATGAAATTCTGAAAAATTTCCCGGAGAACTTCATTAATTCGGTTACGCTTACCTTCAAGTTTGATCCTGCTAGCTTGAAAGCCAACCAATCGGTAGCGGTCTTCTACTATGACGAGGTGAAGAAAAGCTGGGTAGAAGTGACTGGAAGCGTGATAAGCGGTAATCAAATCACCGTAAAGGTCAATCATTTTACGAAATACGCCGTATTCGTAATCGGCGAATCGACAGAGGAGCCTACGAATCAATTAAGCGACATTGTCGGACATTGGGCTGAAGCCTCGATCAAGCAAGCAGTTAGCAACGGAATCGTCACGGGCTATCCCGATAAAACGTTTAAGCCGAATCGTACCGTGACGCGCGCGGAATTTACGGTTATGCTGATGAATGCGTTAAAGCCGAAAGGAGCGGGAACGGCACTGACTTTCACCGATGAGGCGAAGATCGGGGCATGGGCGAAGAGCGCGGTGGCGCAGGCGGTGCAAGCCGGCTGCATTAAAGGCTACGAGGACGGGACTTTCCGTCCGGAAGCGGTCATTACTCGCGCCGAGATGGCGATGATGGTTGCAAAAGCCTCTGGTCTGTCTTTGGAAGCGAATGTACCGACCGGCTTCGCGGATGATAGGGATATTCCGGCGTGGGCGAAAGGTGCAGTCGCAGCTATTAAGAAGATTGGCTATATCGAAGGTAAAGGATCAAACAAATTCGACCCGCATGCCCAAATGACAAGAGCAGAGGCCGTAACCGTTCTACTGAAAGTGTTGGCAACCAAAGAGTAAAGTAAAGAATGAGGGGCGAGCCTAAATAGGTTCGCCCTTCATTTCAGCTGGAAACCATACATGACTTGATCCCAGGCAAAGTTGGACCCTCTCCAATCCGCTCCGTTAGGCACCGTTACGGAACCAATATGACGAAGTCCCCAATCTTCGTGTCTCACCTCTTGGACTCTATCGCTATTGTTAACGATTAACAGTTGGAATTCGCCAGGTATGATCGTTGTTAGCGCTGCATACAGTTGCTGCGCCTCCATCATGGACGTATCGATTCTGACCAAGCAGAGAGGGCTGTTCTTAGCGGCCGTTATCATTGCGTTCACGCGTCGATTCAATTTTTGTTTAAAATCGGGATAAGCATCCGTCCATCTCCGCATCAACGGAAAATCGTGATAAGAGACAATATCATAGCTGTTATCTCTTACTATGAAGTGGGCGGGTTCAGTACCAAGAACCTGGAGATGATTCAATTCCATAAACCCATTAAAACGATTCCGGATCAGACGGGCCACATCGGTAACCGAGCGCGAGATAAACCAATCTAACGGACCGGCAAATTTCCTAAGATTAAGCCTCTGTAACTGATAAGCGGTTTGACAAGTCGAACCTAAGCTGATGTAAGCCATATAGGCACCCGCGCAGTCTTTCCATTTCATCAGGCTCACTCCTCGTCTTTTCCGGATGAAGTGGTGATATCCATGGATCAGTATATAAAGGCCAGTTTAGGCAGGTCACGGCAAAATGCCCCTTTTTTTGACTTCAGTAGGGGATTATGCTCGTCTAATCAGACGGAGGACCGCGATATTTCGGTATCCGAATGACAACCGTGGTGCCCGATCCCGGTACGCTTTCAATGCGAAGGCCGTACGCCTCCCCGAACAGAAGCTGAATCCGGTCGTTCACGTTTTTGATCCCGTAGCCTCGAGAGCCCGCGACCAATATTTCGTCGATCAGCGACGGGTCCATTCCCGGGCCGTTGTCGGATACGACGAATTCGATATCGTCTCCCGCGAAAGCAACGGAGATCGATACCCATCCTCTTCCGTCTTCCTTGCAGTCGATACCGTGCTGCAGCGCGTTCTCCACGATCGGCTGGAGCATCAGATTGATCGTCTTGTACTCATATATCTCCTCGTCCAGTTCCAGCGCGACGTCGAATTTGTGGTCGTGCATGGCGAGCTGGATGGTGAGATACGCTTTCGTGTTCTCCATCTCGTCTCGGATCGCGATCACGTTGTTGCCCTTATTCAGAGCTGTGCGGTAGTAATTGGACAAGGTCGTCACTAGGTGGCTGATGTTCTCCGCCTCGATCTCGAGTGCGCTCCAGTTGATGATCGAGAGGGTATTGTACAGGAAGTGCGGGTTGATCTGCGCCTGCAGCGCCTTCAATTCCGCATCTTTCTGCACGATTTTATTTTGGTAATTTTCCTGAATCAGCTCGTTGACGTGCCGGATCATTCTCCCGAACCGGTTGGTCAGTTCCCCGATTTCGTCTCCAACGTGGCTGGTCACCTCGATCTGAAGATTCCCGTTTTCAACCAGCTTCATCTTTTTGTTCAGCTCATTGATTCTTCGCAGCAGCGTCTTCGTGATCAGCCAGATGAGAACAATCAGCACGACGACGCAGAAAGCGATGATCAGGAGCGTGGCCCTAGCGATATTGCCGGCATCCAGCGAGATCGATTGAAGCGGAACGAGATAATAGAGCCGCCAATGGACGGATGGAATCGTTTTTTTGACCAGAATATAGTTTACGCCGTCGATCTCCGTCAGCTCGTTTTCCATAGACGATAGCTGGCCGGCATTCAATTCCGCGCGAGCGCTGTGCTCCCCCCGCTTGACGAATAATGGCTGAAGCCGGTCATCATATACGAACATTTCATAATCGTCCGTCGTGGTCTTGTCGTTAAACAGATCGAACACCTTGGAGGCGTCCAGTTCGAGATATAAGACGGTGTCTTTGCCGTTCATGAGAATGTCGGGAAATTTCCTGGCCGCGTACAACTTATCGTGATCGAGCATCCATACCGTGGAGTAATCTTGTGTTTGTTTTGATGCCTGCGTATACCAAATCTGATCCTTGACGCCAGTCGCGGACTTATAGAATAAGCCTTTGTCCGGCAAGTTGCTGGAATGGTAGATCATGATTTTCGCGATCTCTTTGTGAACCGTGAGAATGGTTTTGAAATAAGGCTCCAAATAGTTGCGGTTATCCCAGGCGAAATTGATATAATCCACGTAATCGTGGTCGAAGATTTGTTGGATTCCGGTATTGAGAATGATAGAGTCGACGATGCCATTATACTGCGAGAAGCGGTTGTCGATGTTGCCTGCGACCGTTCCGACGGTATTGTTCAGCCCCGCGATCGCTTGGTTGTGAATGAATGTCTGAGATTGCTGGTACGAGTATATGCCGAGTACGAGCACGGGCACGAGTGCGCCGATTAGGAAGGAAAGGACGACTTTCGTTTTAAAACGGAGAGCAATCTTGGCCAGCCAGAGCCTGTTCATGCATGATGATCCTCCCGGTATTGGGCGGGCGTGGCGCCGTACATGTTGCGGAAAAGGGAACAGAAGTAGGACAAGTCCGTGTAGCCGACAGAGGTGCAAATTTCGGAAACGCGCATATTCGTGCCGAGCAGCTTCTTCCGGGCTTCTTCCAGGCGAACGGTTTTGATGAATTTGGCGATGCCGGAGCCGGTTTCCTTCTTGAACAACTGGCTCAGATAGCTCGGGGTCAAATAAACCTGCTTAGCGAGCATATCCAGATGAATGTCCTGCATGTAATGCTTGCGAATCAACTTGATCACTTCCTGGGTTACCTTGCGGCTCGCTTCGAGCGGGAGAGCTTCGGCTTCTGCGTCATGTCGCGGGCTGGGGGACTCGCTTTCGAGGCGGGATACCGCCTTGGTCATGACATTGACGAACTCCTTGACCTTCAGCGGTTTGAGCAAGTAGCTCTCTACGTGGATATCGATCGCCTTCCGCGCATATTCAAACTCGCCATAGGCACTATAAATAATAATCGTTACATTGGGATAAATTTCCTTTGCCTTCTGCGATAGCTCCAAGCCGTCCATAAAGGGCATGCGAATATCCGTAATTAAGATGTCTACGGGGTTCTCCCGGATATGATTCAGCGCTTTGACGCCGTTCTCGGCTTCCGCCACGTTCAGGCGGAAGTTGTTATTTTCGATCAGCCGTATAATGCCGTCCCGTTCCAGCTTTTGATCGTCGACGACCAGGATGTTCATTGCGACAAGCCTCCTCGATGGTAAGCGCTTACGTTTGTCACCCATGGATTGCATCGAAAACATAAGAATGTTGTGCTTTTCTACAAAATGACCTCAATCCGGGAGGACGTCCCCCGTGTTATCCTAACTGTACCAAAGCAATACGGGGGTGTAAAGAAGGGGGTTACAAAAAATTGGCTGTACTGAAAGAAATAAGAAAATATCGCACGCTGCTGCTGATGATGGTCCCTGCGATGATTTACTTCCTGTTGTTCAGGTACGGACCGATGTACGGCATCGTCTTGGCCTTCAAGGATTTCAAAATCACGCAAGGAATTTGGAACAGCCCGTGGGCCGGGTTCAAATATTTCGACATGGCTTTCTCGGATCCGTACTTCTACGTCGTCGTCAAAAACACGGTCATCATCAGCCTGTATAAGCTGCTCTTCGGGTTCCCGGTGCCGATCCTGTTCGCCATTCTGCTCAACGAAGTCAGAAGGGCCGTTTTCAAAAAATGGGTGCAAACGGTTTCCTACTTGCCTTACTTCATTTCGTGGATCGTGCTCGGCGGTATGTTCCTGTCGATCTTCTCGCTCGACGGCCTGATCAATCAGATCGTCCAACTGTTCGGCCACGAACCGATCCTGTTTCTCGCCGACGATGCGTATTTCCGCACCATTCTCGTATCCACCCATATTTTTCAAACGTTCGGCTGGGAATCGGTCATTTACTTCGCCGCCATCGCCGGCATCGATCCGCAATTGTACGAAGCGGCCGTCATGGATGGCGCCAATCGGTTCCAGAGAGCGATCCGCATTACGCTGCCTTCGCTGCTGCCGGTCATCTCCATCTTGTTCATCCTGCGGATGACTTCCGTTCTCGATGCCGGCTTCGACCAAATTTTTAACCTGTACAGCGTAAGCGTGTACAATGTCGCGGACGTCATCGACACCTTCGTCTACCGCAAAGGGCTGGTCGAGTCCGAATACAGCTATTCTACCGCCGTCAATTTGTTCAAGTCCGTCATCGCGCTTGTCCTCGTGGTCGGCGTGAACCGCATCGCCAAATCGGCCGGCGGGAAAGAAAACACCTTATGGTAAACGCGAAAGGCGGGTGACGGAAAGCTCATGTTTAAGATCAACGGCGGACACGTATTCAACTTCTTTCTCTACCTGTTCATGATTGGCGTCATCGTCGTTACCTTGTATCCTTTTTGGACGCAAATCATGATTTCCTTGACGCCTAAGGATGCGCCTCCCGTGTTCAACGCGCTGAAGATTCCGCAACGTATTTCATTCGACGGCTACCTGCTTATTTTCCAATACAAGTCCGTATGGGTCGGATATGCCAACACCATCCTTCGGACGGCGCTCGGAGTGACGCTCAGCTTGATATTCACCGCGCTTGTCGCTTACCCGCTGTCCAAGGCGGAGCTTCCGTTCAATCGAACGTTCACGTTCATCATTCTATTCACGATGATGTTCGGCGGCGGACTCATTCCGAGCTACATGCTCGTAAAGGAGCTGCACCTGATGAATTCGATCTGGGCGCTCGTGCTCCCGGGGATGGTCGAAGCTTTCAACGTGCTGATTATGCGCAATTTCTTTCGGTCGCTGCCCGAAAGCCTGGAGGAATCGGCCCGGATCGACGGGGCGGGGTACGGGACGATATTCCGCGCGGTCGTTCTGCCGCTGTCTAAGCCGGTACTGGCGACAGTCGCTCTGTGGATCGGGGTTCAAGTCCATTGGAACGGCTGGTTCGACGCGATGATCTATATCAACGACCCGAACAAACAGGTGCTGCAAATCGTGCTTCGGAAAATCATCTACGACAACAACGTACAAACGTTAAAGCAAATGATGACGACGATGGGCATCGGGGGCAAGTTCTCGGGTCCGCAGCTGCAAGCGACGATGATCATGTTCTCCGTTATCCCGTTGCTCCTCGCGTACCCGTTCGTGCAAAAATATTTTGTGCGCGGCATTATGATGGGGGCTATTAAAGGATAAAAGCTTCACACCACACAAGAAGAGGGAAGGGTGTACAAGCATGAGGGTCAGAAAAATCGTATTCATGAGCTTAATTCTCGTACTGGTTGCCGCGATTATCGCAAGCTGCTCCAAAAATAACGGCGGAGATTCGACTAACGAACCGACGAATGGCCAGACGGAGAGCGCTTCCGGCGAGCCGAGAATGGACGTAACGTTCACGACGCATAACATCGACAAAGTCAAGCCGGACGCTTACGCGCTGAAGTACATGCAGGACAAATTCAACGTGAACATCCACATGGTGACAAGCAACGGCGGCGACTACCGGGAGAAGCTGATGCTGTCCGTCGCGTCCGGCGACATTCCGGACTACATGGGGAACCTGCCGATCTCGGACTTCTATAAGCTGGTCGATCAGGGCGTGCTTGCGGAAATTCCCGAGGATCTGATCAAGGAGCATATGCCGAAGTACTATCAATATCTCGAACGGTCGATCGGACCGGAACCGTTAAAGGCTTTCGCGGTAGACGGCAAAAATTACGCGCTCCCCGGCCCTTGGTCGATCGGGAAAAACATCAACGTCGTCGGCATTCGCCAGGATTGGCTGAAAAACGTAGGCATCGAAAAAACGCCGGAGACGATCGACGAGTTCGAAGATATGCTATACAAATTTACGAACAACGACCCCGATCAGAACGGCAAGAAGGATACGTACGGCATGACTTCCAGAGGCAAACTGGAAATTTGGGATATTTTCGCCCCGATCTTCGGCGCTTACGGCGTCTACCCTGGCATCTTCACACTGGACGGGAGCGGCAAAGTCGTGCGGGGCGAAGTGGAACCCGGTGCGAAAACGGCGCTGGAGAAGCTGGCGAAGTGGTACAAGGACGGCGTGATCGACCGCGAGTTCCTGCTCAACGACTGGGAGGAAGTGGAGAAGGCGATCATCGCCGAGAAGGCGGGCGTCGCCCAATGCGAATGGGGCTGCTTCATTCCGGGCGAAGCGTTCTGGGAAGGCAAATACGACGCGATGAAGAAAAATAACCCGAAAGTCAATTGGGTGACTATGCCAGGCCCTAAAGGACCGAACGGCGATTACGGTACATTCCAAACCAATCCGATCGGCGACGCGGGCATGTTCTTCGGGAAGCAGCTGGCGGACGACCGCGCGAAAATGATCAAATACATGGATATGTTCGAAGCGTACTCCTTCGATCTGGAAACGTACGTTAACGTAAACCGCGGCGTGAAGGGGAAGACGTACGAGATGACTGCCGACGGCGACTACGCCTGGATTCCGCCTTACGACACGGAAGAGAAGCAAACGGAATTCGGCTTAGGCGGAACGTACGCATTCCCGGGCGCCTTCAACGACTATGATTTCCAGAAGCCGTTCATGACGCCGAAGAAGTATTTGAAAGTCAGGGAAGCGGCAGAAAGCGTGGGCGTCGGCAAAGTCGACCTGATGGGCCCGATGCTGACTCCCGTCAATAACGAATACAAGGATCGGTTGAAGACGTTCACGTTGAAGAGCTTCTACGATTTCATCGGAGGCAAGAGACCGGTTAGCGAATTCGACAAGTTCGTCGAAGAGTGGAAGGCGATGGGCGGCCAGAAAGTACTCGACGAAGCCCAGCAGATCTACGATCAGAAACTTAAATAATGGCTGAGTTCCAATTGCAGGGAGTTGCTCGAAATAATCGATTAATTTCTCTGGAAAAGGCCCAATTGCAGGGAATTACTCGAAATAATCGATTAATTCCTCAGGAGAAGGCCCAATTGCAGGGAATTACTCGAAATAATCGATTAATTCCTATGCTATACCCACCTAAGCAACAATTGCGCGGAACACAGCCTAAATAAGAGAGGAAGCCGCATGCAGCGGACTGCTGCATGCGGTTTCTGTAAGGAGTTGGATAAGCGAGATGGAATGGCTGAAACGGATGGCCTCGATCGCGAGATTGACGGATGAAACGGCCGCTTCGGAAGAAGCGGTGCGCATCGAGAAAAATTGGAATGGAAACCTGCTGCAGACGACGGTAACGAACATATCCGGCGAACCTCTCAGCATCAAGGAAGTGGTACTTTTCGCCGGGGAATGGCCGTATTCGCCCGACACTCCCTTCTATGGCGAAGGTTATCAGATGCTTACGCAATATGCGGGTACATTGGAGTCGCCTTACTCAATTGGCGAATACGGTGCGGACTGGGACTTTTTCCGGTTGCCTCGGACCGGGGGGGAGCGCGGCCTATGGACAACGTACAATTTGCTGGAATTGTTCCCGGAGGGTGCGGGATCGGTGTTGATGGGTTTCGCATCGTGCTGGCGGTTTTCCGGCGAATTCCGGTTTTGCAGCGATTACGTGGAAGCGGTCATGGACACGGAAGGCTTGCTCCTCGGGCCGGGCGAATGTTGGGAACTGGAGTCTTTCTTGGCGGCTAGCGGAACGGATCGCGACGCTTTGTATGAGGAATTGGCGGCCACGATTCAAGCGAGCCATCCGACGCCGCGGTACAAAGAAATTCCGACCGGCTGGTGTTCGTTCTATTGCTTGCGGCCGTTGACCGCAAATATGCTGTACGAGAATGCGCGTGCGTTAGCGGAACGGGTTCCACAGCTCGGACGGATTCAGATCGACGCCGGTTATGAAGGGGAGAACGGAGATGTACTGATCACGAAGGCTGCGTTCGGGGCCGATGACATGAAGACGGTTTGCGACACGATCCGGGAAGCGGGCGCAGAGCCTGCCGGCTACTTTTCTCCCTTCATCGTGGGCAGAAATTCCGAAGTGTTCAAGCTTCACCCGGATTGGCTTGTCCGCGATGAAGCCGGCAACCCCAATGCCGAAGTAGGGGCGAATCCGGACTGGTTTATGCTGGACGGCTCCCATCCGGAGGTGCAACGGTATTTGAAAAATATCGCCCGGGTCATGCACGACGAATGGGGCGTTCGCTATATCAAGCTGGATTTCCTCTCCTACGGGGCGCTTCCGGGCGGCCGCCGATACAACCCCGAGTTGACGCGGGTCGAAGCTTATCGGCTCGGAGTCAAGGCGATCGTGGAAGGGGTCGGAAACGACTGCTTCATCCTGGGCTGCAATGCAGCGTTCTGGCCGAGTCTCGGTCTGTTCCATGGCAACCGGGTGACGAATGATACGTTCCGCACATGGAAGGTCGTGGACGGCAACGCGCAAGAATTGTTCGGCCGAAACTGGCAGAACAACGCCTTGTGGATCAACGATCCCGACGTCCTGGTCATGGAAAAGCTGGATCTGATCAACGACGACAACGGGCAATGGGATTACGCGACGTTGACGGAGGACGAGTTCGAGTATCACAAGGCGTTCATCGTCGCTTCAGGAGGCATGATCCTGAGCGGCGACCCGCTGACGACGATGCCGGAAGAGCGCATGCGAATGCTGAAGAAGCTGCTGCCGCCGATCGGCGTCGCCGCTCGATTCGACGATCGCAGCCATACGATCGGACGAATCGATCTCGGTGACCGGCTGCTGCTATGTTTGTTCAATCGGGAAGAGGAAGAGAAGGAATTGGCCGTCAGCCTCGAGGGGAAATACCGGGTGTTCGACTTCTGGACGGACGAGGAGTTAGGCGTATTCGCCGGCATGCTTCCCTTGAAGCTGCGGCCTCATTACGCGAGAGTGCTTGTCTTGCGACCCGTGGAACACGGGACGACGAATTCATTAATGGAGGTCAACTATGAACCCGCTTAAGCTTCGTTTCAGGCAAGTGCATTTGGATTTCCATACGAGTCCCGACATCCCGGGCATCGGAGCGGACTTCGATTCGGAGCGATTCGCGGATACGCTCGTCAAGGCCGACGTCGACTCGGTCACGTTGTTCGCGCGCTGCCATCACGGCATGCTGTACTACGATTCCGCCCGGTTCCCCGAGCGGGTCCATCCTCATTTGACGAACAAGAACCTGCTTCCGGATCAGATCGCCGCTTGCCGGAAGCGCGGCATTCGCACGCCGATATATACGACGGTTCAATGGGACGATTATACGGCCAAGGAGCATCCGGAATGGTTAGTGGCTGAAGAGACCGGCGCGCCTCACGGCACCCAGCCTTACGAGGCCGGCTTCTACCGGTATTTATGCGTCAACACGCCTTACCGTCAGCTGCTCAAGGAGTTGACGGCGGACCAGTTGGAGATGATCGACGGAGACGGAGTGTTCTTCGATATCGTGCAGCCCGTTGATTGTTCCTGCCGCTGGTGCCGTGAGGATATGATCAAGGCGGGAATCGACCCATCCGTCCGACATAACCGGATGGCTTTCGCCAAGCGGATGATGAACGAGTTCATGTTCGATATGTCCGCATTCGTCCGGGGCATTCGCGATGGGCAAAGTCTGTTCTACAACAACTCGCATATCGGACCGATGCACGCTCCCGTTCGGGACGCCTTCTCCCATTTTGAGTTGGAATCGCTGCCGAGCGGCGGCTGGGGGTATGCGCATTTTCCGATTGCCGCGCTGTACGGACGTAATCTGGGCCTCGACTGCCTCGGCCAAACCGGGAAGTTTCATACGGAATGGGGCGATTTCCATTCCTTCAAAAACCCCGAGGCGCTGCAATACGAAATTTACCGCATGCTCGCTTTTAACGCCAAGTGCATGATCGGAGATCAATTGGAGCCGGGCGGCAAGTTGTCCGAGTCCGTGTATGAGTTGATCGGCTCCGTGTACGCCCAGGTTCGGCAGAAGGAAGCGTGGTGCGAGAACGCCGTCGGCTTGGCGGATATCGGGGTGTTCACGACCGAGGAGTTCTCGGATTCGCGTTCGATTCCGGAGGAGATGTTCGGCGTGACCCGGATGCTGCTGGAAGCCGGGCATCAGTTCAATATCCTCGATACGCGCAGCGATTTATCGCCGTACAAAGTACTCGTGCTGCCCGACCGGGTCCCCGCGGACGAGGCTTTCGCCGCGAAGCTGGAAGCATACGTTCGGGGTGGGGGCTCGGTCATCGCTTCATTCGAATCCGGCTTGTCGCCGGACCGTTCGAGCTTCGCGCCATTCATGGGCGTGTCGTTCAAGGGCGTTGCGCCGTTCAGCCCGGATTATCTCGTTCCTTCGGGCGCGATCGGAGAAGGGCTCCCGCTGACGGAGCATGTCATGTATATAGGCGGTTTGGAGGTGGAGGCGGGAGCGGACAGCGAGGTGCTGGCTCCGGTGAACGTGCCGTATTTCAATCGGACGTGGGAGCATTTCAGCTCCCACAGGCATACGCCGTCTTCCGGCAAATACGGTTATCCCGGCATTGTTAAGCACGGCAGCGTCATTTATTTTATGCATCCGATCTTTCGGCAATATCAGGACAATGCGCCGGCTTGGTGCAAGAAACTGTTCCTGAACGCCTTGAAGCTGTTGCTGCCCGAGCCTCTTGTCCGGCACGACGGTCCCAGCTCGATGCTCACGACGCTGAACAGCCAGAAGGAGCGCAACCGCTGGGTGCTGCACTTGCTTCATTATATTCCGGAGCGGCGTTCGGGCACGATCGACACGATCGAGAACGTCATTCCGCTGCACGAGGTGGGCTTGTCCGTCCGTACGACGGAGTTGCCCTTAAAGAGCATAAGGCTTGTGCCTCAAGGGACAGAGATCGTCTTCGCCGAACGGGACGGACGGGCGGAATTTATTCTGCCCCGGCTGGACGGGCATCAGATGATCGAGTTGACCTTTTGAACGGGCGAGGGCTGGAAGAAGAGACTCCGAGGGATAATCCCGGAGTCTTTATTTCCGAACATTACCGCAAAGGTTTCGGCTATACGACGTTCCGGTCGAACGGAACGGACGATTGGCTGATCGCGTTTACCTTGTCGGGCGAAGGAGTCTTCGAAGACGGCGGGGATATGTTCCGGTGCGCCTCGGGTGACCTCGCGCTCGTTCCCCCCAGACTTCGGCACCATTACTATACGCCGCAAGGCGCCGAGTGGGAGTTCGTTTGGGCCCATTTCAAACCTAAGCCCTACTGGTCCCACCTGCTCAGGCTGCCCGTGCGTTTGAATGGCCTGATGACCGTTCGGATCGAAACACCAGCCATTCACGAGCGAATCCGCGGGACGTTCGAACGAATCATCGGCGATTCATTGGATATGGAGACGAATTGGGAAGAACTCTGCTTGTCCGCCCTGGAGGAAATTTTGCTGCTTGTCCACCGCCAGTTGGCGGTAGATGAGAAAGGGCTTCAGGATCCGCGCGTTCAATCCGTGCTGGAGCGGCTGACCGCGGACATCCGTCGGCGGCACTCCATCCGGGAGCTGGCGGCATCAGTCAATCTATCTCCGTCCCGCTTGACGCATCTCTTCAAGGAGCAAACAGGGGAGTCGGTGGTGGAGGCGTTGAACCATATCCGCTTGCGGTTAGCCGCGCGGTATCTTCGGGGAAACGACGAATCCGTCGGCCACATCGCCCGGGAGGTCGGAATTCCCGATCCATTTTATTTCGCCAAACGTTTCAAAGCCCGATACGGCGTCAGTCCGTCCGAATACCGGGCTTCTTTTCGCCGCTTTTGAACATGGCCGCCCTAGTGAATTTCCAGAGTGGTATCGAATTCGGTTCCGCAGGGTCCGGAAATTTCAGAATCGTCCACCTCGAACGGGGTATGATCCGCCCGGTACAGCGGGGTGTAATAGGCGTTGGCATGGGTAAGAGAAATTCCGGCGTAGTGGGCGATGAACGCCCTGCGGAATCGGTCCGCGGACCGGTTCGGATAAGAGCCGTGGATGACGCTCCCGTTGAAGAACAGCACATCCCCGGCATCCATCAGTACCGGTACCGGCTGCATTCCTTCCGGCAGCTCCACCAAATCCTTCGTGAAGGATAACTCCGGATCCGCCAGCTTGGGGCACTGAATATCCTCCCGATTCGAGCCAGGCACGACCATGATGCATCCGTTCTCCTCGTTAGTCGGATCGACGGCGGTCCACGCCGCAACGCAAGTGCCTGGCCGAATGCCGAGATAGTAGTTGTCCTGGTGCAGCGCCTGGCCCTTCGCTCCCGGCGGTTTGAAGTAAAACATGCTCTGAAGGGCCAACGGCTCCTCTTCGAGCAAATCTTGCAGCACTGCCATGACCTTCGGATTCAGCATGTAACGGAAAGCGACCTCGTTGACCTTCTGCGGGTGGAGCATACGCGGATATTGCTTAAGGACGTCGCCGTTCGCCTCCTCGGCCGACACCGGCTCGAAGCAGCCCGGTATCGGTCCGTTCGCATGCATCTTCATGAAATTGTCCTTGATTTCCGTCACTTCCCCGTCCGTAAACAGCCCCTTCAGCACAACGTATCCCTCTTGGTGAAATTGCCTTATTTGCTCCTCGCTTAGCCTATCTTTCGATTCTTCCAAAGATGCTCTCCTCCTTCACAGTTTCCGATTGGAATGGCTTACTTTCCTTCATCTTAAACGAAAAGTGAGGCGCCAAGGAATGGAGAAACTCGTTGACTTCCTGTACGTTTCTGCTGCGATGATAGCGAACGCATTGGATGTGTCTATTGAAGCGAATGCCGCAACTGGCTACATAGATGACAAGGACATTCCGGCATAGGCGAAAGCCGCAGTAGCTGCAATAAAGAAGCTGGCCTTATGGAAGATACGGGCTTAAGGTAAGATTTTGAGGGCTTAGCTCAGCTGGGAGGCTCTAGACGACGCAGCGCCATGGCCCGAACAGATGGCTTCCGTCCACGTTTATGCCGACTTTGCCCGGAAAGCTGTTTTATTTGCAGGAGCTTGCCGGTCCGCTTGAGGCGGATGTGAATTAATACAATGAGCCGATAATGGCGCCTGTTCGTCTGGTAAAGACGGATACCGGAACATCTGCATCTGCCCTCGGATTCGTTGACAGGTTGGGATCGGGAGCATAGAATCTATAATTACTATATCATCTCGCAAAACCTTTGAAGGGGGGCGCATTCGCAAAATGTCACGCGGGGGCATGTTTATACTGCGTTTATTCCGGTTGATTCGTTCCAGATTGCTTTACAAAATGGTGCTGATTTACTCCTTGCTGACACTTATTCCGTTAACGCTGGTAAGCGGCACCTTTTACTATCGATCGAGCACGATTTTGAAAGAGCGGATTGTCGAGTCGAACGCCCAAACGCTCGAGGAAACAAAAAACAAAATAGATACAATTTTGAAAGCGTTTTCAGAAAAGTTGTTGAACCTTTCGTCGCAACGCCCCCTCGTCACGATTTTGAGACACGACGCTTTTCCGGATCAGTTTCCTCTCCAGCCTGCCGAACGCGCCTTTATCGAAAAGGGCATTTCCGAGACGCTGCATGTCGAATTGACGAACATGAACAAGGAGATCGGCGATTATGCGGATGCCATTTATTTAATCAACAGCAAAAATCGGATTTACACTTCCGACGGCCTGTCGACCGTGCAGTATTTTGAAGCGCTGCATTTGATGCCGTTCGAGCGTTTAGGGACGCCGGAGTGGGCCTTTTATCTCGACCGGGGCCGGATGGTATGCGCCATGAAAATGGTCGACCCGCAGACCGGACAAGAAGTGGGCATTCTCTCCCTGATGCTTCATTCCGAAAAAATACGGAAGCTGTACGCCTCCTACCCGAAGGATTCATTTTATATTTTGAATGGGAGCAATATGATCCTTTCCGCTGACGATCCGAAAAAAATAAAGGACATTTTTATCAGTCCCTATGCGAAGTCGCAGTGGATTACGAAAATACAAGCCTCCAATGAGGCGAACTACAAATATGTGAGTTTGATCCAGACATCCGATATCAGCAAGGCCATTCGAGGCCAAGCATTGTTTGCGGCAGTCGTAACGATCGTTTCCTGGATCATCGTAGTCATCATCACCTATGCCATTTTACGAAAAATAACGAATCCGATCCGCACGCTGACCCGGTTGATGCGCAGCGCGGAAAGGGAGCAATACCAACTGGTTAAGGACATTAAGTCGTCGGATGAGATCGCGATTTTGTGCCATAGCTTCAACGGTCTGATTTCGGAGACGCGCGATTTGATCCAGAAGGTGTACAAAACGGAAATTCTCCAGAAAGAAGCGGAATTGAAGGCGATCCGGACATACATCAACCCGCATTTTCTATACAACACGCTCGAACATATCAGCATTTTATCCAAAGATCCGGTACGTGTGGCGCACATCCCGGAAGTCGTCAAACAGATTGCGACCATTCTGCGCATTTCCATCTCGCCGAGCGCTCCTATGGTGACACTGGAAACAGAAATCGAATTTTCCCGCCTTTATATTTTGATCCACCAGTACCGTTATGGCGACCGATTGCAGTACAGGATCGATTTGGAACCGCATTTGCGCAAAGTAACGGTGCCCAAACTCATTCTTCAACCCATTATCGAGAACGCGTTTGTGCATGGCATCGACGGAAATCAGGAAGGCGGATGGGTGGAGGTTCGTGTTTACGAAAAAAATTTCAATATGATCCTTGAAGTGGAAAACAGCGGAGAAAACCCGCAGCTGAAGACGGAGCCGAAAGGGTTCGGTACCGGATTGAACATGGTGCGCGCCCGTCTTGCCCATCACTACGGAGCGTCGTCAGCCCTCGAACTGATTCACTTGGCACGGGGAACTCTTGTCCGATTGCAGCTGCCGATCCTGCTTCCAGATTCCGAAAGCGAGGCCGAACAAAATGAAGCATGAATCCAGAAAACTTTTGATTGTCGACGACGAGCAGTCCGTCCGGGACTTCGTCATCTCCATTCCCGGTTGGACCCGGCTCGGGTTCTCGATCGTCGAGCAAGCAGGCAACGGAACGGAGGCGCTGGAAAACATCATCCGTACGGGACATGCGCCGGAAGTGATGGTGACAGATATCCGCATGCCACATATGGACGGAATACGGCTTGCCGAACAAGTCAGAAGGGATTATCCGCAGACGCATATTATTTTCCTGACGGCCCACAGCGAGTTCGAATACGCGAAACAGGCCGTAAAGCTGGGCGTTTCCGATTTTATCACGAAGCCGTTCACCGAGGAAGAACTGGTGGACAGCGTGCGCTGCATCAGGAGCCTGGGGCTTGAACCTTCCAATAGTGCGCAAACCCGCAAGGAAGAATGGCTGCAGCTCGTACTGGATCCGGAAATTGCGCAGGATGACAAAAGGGAGCGGTTAACCGGTTCGGAAGTGCCGGAGGGCAAGCTGATCGTGCTGTCCGTCGAGATTGACAATGTGGAGATGCTGCATCATATGGGCAAGCCGTTCTCCAAACTGTCGTTGCGGGAGCGGATTACTTATGTACTGGATAACGAGCCGTTCGATTACTGGACGACGTTGTCCCAGAGCGGCATCTATGTGTTATTGTTTCAACCCGATATCGAAGAAGAACCGATGGCGGGAGAAACGTTTCGTCTTTCCCGCTCCATCCTGGCCGCTTGCAACGAGACGTTTCCCCATAGCGTTTCCATTGGCATTAGCAGCCTGCTGGATTCCTTATTGGACTTGCCCAGAGGGATCGAAGAAATCAGGCAATGCGCCGATTACCGCATGTTGCTCGGCGAGAAATCGATCGTGTCCTATCGCGCGGTCGCGGCGATGAAGGAAGATTTGCGCGATCGCAAAGAGTTGACCAAAAGAGATTTGGAACAATTGCTGCGCAGAGCCGATGGAGCGAACATAAGCGAATTCCTGTCCGGCGCCTACAAAGAAATTATCTCGACCGGGCTGAGCAAAAAGCAGGTTCAACAATTCGCCATGGAGATGATCCAAACAGCCGAGGAGCTGCTGAAGGAATTCGATCCGACGTTCGAACAGGCCGAAGAACGGTTCGAAACGCGTAGAAAGATGCTGTCTTACGATATTTTATCCGATCTGATCGCTTTCCTGGACAGCTACTTGAAACAGGTCGCCGACGTCGTTTCCCGATCGCGTGCGCACGCGCAGGATGGGGTAATCGATCAGGTCCGGCAATATATCGCACAGCATTACAAGGACGATATTACGCTGCATCAATTGGCCGACCAGCTGTATATGAATTATTTTTACTTGAGCAAATGCATTAAGAAAGAATCGGGCAAAAACTTTCGCGACTTGGTGCTCGAATACCGGATCGAGATGGCCAAACGGCTGCTGCGCACTTCTCCGATGAAATCGTATGAGGTGGCGTACGCCGTCGGTTTCAAAGATCCCGCCTACTTCAGCCAATGGTTCAAGAAAGTGGTCGGTGTTAGCCCCACTGAGTTCAAATAATCAAAATTGCCCTAGGGATAGACAAAACAGCGTATTCAGCCGAAGGGCGGCTCCGGTTTAAGATGGAGTCAGTCAGGCGAAGAGCCGACATAAACGATCAGGGGGCTTTAACGATGAAGCGAACATTAAGTTTGACCGCTGTGCTGCTCGTATTCGCCGTCATGCTGGCGGCGTGCGGCGGCTCCGGATCCTCCGGAAACGGCGAGACGCAAAGCGCAAGCGCGGAAAGCGGCACTTCGACGAACGCCGGCAGCACGGGGGAAAAGAATGAGGAAACTGCTGCGAGCGGAGAGCCTTTCGTCATTCGGCTTGGCTCATGGTTTATCGATGACCGGCAGCATATGACCGATTTCAAGGCGAATGTCGAGAAGGCGTTCAAAGAGAAATATCCGAACGGCACGATCCAATGGGATATTCTGCTGTCTGCCACCTACATGGATAAACTGAAAGCCGAGCTTGCTTCCGAAACGGCGCCGGACGTCTTCTTTCACCAAAACACGTTGGGACAGTACGCCGAAGCTGGCTATTTGATGGATTTATCGGGCGAGCCTTGGGCGGGCAAACTGCGGCCCGGTTCGAAAATAGCGACCCACTACAAAGGGAAGGTGTATGGCGCGTCCATGGCGCTGAATGCCGTCGGGGTATGGTATAACAAGAAAATTTTCAGCGACTTGGGTTTGTCCGTACCCAAAACCTGGGCGGAATTCATCGATATGGCGGAAAAAATCAAGGCGGGGGGCATTACGCCCATTGCGCTCGGATTCAAAGATTTGTGGACCGCAAACTTATTCCTTGAACTTGTGGTGCAATCGATCGGTTACGAGAGCAGCCCGACTTACGGCAAAGATTTATATGATGGGACGAAGAAGCTGAATGGCGAGGAAATGCAGTCGGCGATGCGGAAATTTGAAGATATGACGAAGCGGGAGTTTTTCAACAAAACGGCTTTGTCGCTTGACTGGCCGCAATCGGCCGAATTGTTCTCCTCCGGCAAAGCCGCGATGATCGTCCAAGGTCCTTGGATGCCCGGCGTAGCTGCCGACAATTTCGCCAAATACGGTTTTGAGGCTTTCGAAGTCGGATACATGCCGATCCCGACGGAAAGCGGTTATTACAATTTGAATATTAGCGCGGGAGAATCGCTTTCGATCAACGTGAACACGAAGCATCAACAAGCTGCCAAAGACCTGGTATCCATTATCGTAAGTCCTGAGGTGCTCGGACCTTTCAGCGAGGGCAACGGCTCGATTCCGGCATTGGACGGGGTGGAAGCGACCTACCCGACCCCGGCCTTGAACGAGATGCTGGCGGCGGTCAACAATGGCCAAACTTCTCCGGGATATTCGTCTTTCATTCCGGTCTCGGCTGCGACGGTAACGCAGGAAACGGTTACGAAAATTGTGTCGGGCGTCAATTTCAATCCGAATGACTTGAAAGAAGCGCAAAATAAACTGGAGAAAGACAAAGGCACTGTCATTTTGCCTCCGGAGTAACATAACCGGGCCCGTCCGAATACTATGCCGGCCGGGCCCCTTATTATGAATGGCAGGGGATGCAAGCTTGAAATCGTCAGCAAAAAATTATGGGTTCGGCCTGTTGCTCGTGCTGCCCGCAATGGCTGTGTTTACTCTCTTCATCTACTATCCCTTTATCCAAAGCTTATATTATTCGTTTACGGAGTGGGATTCCATCAGGGATCCCAAATTCATAGGGTTCGATAACTATATTTATTTTTTTCAGGATTCCAAGATGATGCAAGGGGCGAAAAATACGATATGGATGACATTGTTCGGCCTGCTCATCCAAAATCCGCTCGCCCTGCTGCTCGCCGTATTGCTCAACCGGTCGTTCCGAACAAAGGCATTTCTGCGAACCGCCTTCTATTTGCCGGTTATCGTCAGCCTCGTGGTCGCGTCCGTAGTGTGGAACAGCATTCTGCAGTTCGACGGGGTGTTGAACTACATTTTGACCCATATCGGACAGGAACAAGCGGCGCGTGACTGGCTCGGCAACATTCGGACCGTATTCCCCGTAATCGTGCTGCTGACCCAGTGGCAAGCGCTCGGATACTGTGCCGTTATTTATTTGGCCGGCCTGCAGAGCATTCCTGCGGATTTGTACGAAGCGTCCACGATCGATGGGGCGGGGCCGTTTATGAAGTTCAGATACATTACGTTTCCGCTGCTCATGCCTGCCGTTACGGTAGTCGTTTTTATTACGATCGTCGGCGGTTTGCGGTTGTTCGATTTGCCTTACGTGTTGACGAACGGCGGACCGGGAACCGCCTCCTACACGCTTACGCTCGCGATTTACAATGCCGCTTTCAAGGAATTCACCTACGGGTATGCAACGGCCGCGGGGGTTGTGCTGATGATCATCATTATGATCGTCACTTTCGCGCAGCTTCGTCTCACCAGATCACGGGAGGTGGAATTATAATGCGCCGGATTGCTGCGCGGCCGGACAACCGGGCCGGCTTGCTGACGGAGCTCGCTATGATCGTGGTGGCACTCTTATTTTTGTACCCGGTCTTCTATCTGTTCGCGGCGAGCTTCAAAAAACCGGAAGACTTCTACAATCCGCTTAAACTGCCCGATTCCTTTTATTGGGGACATTATGCCAAGGCTTTCGACAAAGTGGATGTGTGGGCGGGTTTCCTAAATACGGCCTTCATCAGCTGCGGTGCGCTTGCGCTGACGATCGGGTTGACTTCCATGGCGGGATATGCCATTGGCCGGAGGCCGCAAAAAACGTTTCAGTTCATCCTTTATTTTCTGCTCTCGGGAATGGTCATCCCGATTCAGACCAACATGATTCCTTTATTCCAGCTCGGAGTGGACGTGCATTTGATCGATACCCGTACGTTCCTTGTTCTGCTGTACACGGCGGGTACGATTCCGTTTGCCACCTTCTTATATGCGGGGTTCACCAAAACGATTCCGCGCGAGCTCGAGGAGGCGGCGGATATCGACGGGTGCGGCCGTTTTCGGACGTTTTGGTCGATTATATTTCCGCTTCTGCTGCCGGCTACGGGTACGGTTATTATCATCAATATTTTGTCGTATTGGAACGACCTGTTCACCCCTCTCTTGTACTTGAAGGATCCGGACAAAATGACGCTGATGCCTCAAATTCTGCAATTCAAGGCGAACAATCAATCGGTCGATTACGGTCCAATTTTCGCGCTTAGCGCGATGGCCACGCTGCCGTTGATCGTGCTGTTCGTCTTTACGCAAAAATACATGATCAAAGGAATGGTAGTCGGTTCGATGAAAGGATAGATCGAGATGGACAACAATCGAAATTGGAATGAAATTATAGAGCGGATGGCGGCATGGCAGGAGACGTCCGTCGTCATTGGAGACAGGAGCCCTAATGCTGCAATCTCCACCTATGATACGGAAAATGCTACTGCGCTTACGCAAATTTTGCTTGCGAAACTCATGGTTTATATCGAATCGGATCTTAGATGGATCGGTCCAGAGTCCGCCGAAGACTTACGGGTTGAAGACGTTCCCGGCGGAGTGAAGGCGGAATACGCCATTGGAGACGTGACGGTCCGGCTATTGATCGCCCCGCTTATGTTCGGGCGGGAAGACCCCGAGAAAATGGGCGCGGCCTTGTTTCGTGTTTCAGCGGAACCTGCGGTTCCGGTACTCGTTCGCTGCGGCGGTTCAAGCCGGGTAGATATGGTGGGGTGGCAGTGGAACGAGCGAAGCGGGGAAAATATCGGCATCATGAAAGTTTGTCCGCGGGATTGGCTGGCGGATACGAGCATGCGCTCGGAACGCGACGAAGTATTCATCGATCGTCAAGCAGCCATTATCAGAAGCGAGAAGCAGCCGCTTCCGGTTGCCGTAACATCGCAGGGAGACTTGGCGTTCGGGCTTTCCGCCGGGGACACGCCCGCGCTTGAAATTTGTTTTCCCTCCGGGACGGGCGGCGGAGACGTGCTGATCGGTTTCGCTCCTTCGCCGGAGCGCGCGCTTCGGATCGTCCGGGAGATGGATGCGGACGCCGAACTGAAGAAGCTGGAGGCTTACTACGACGAACTGCTCTCCAGTCGTATCGTCACGCCCGAACCGTCTATGGACGAAGCGTTCGCAAGCGCGATCCGCAATCAGGAGTACAACTGGTTCGCTCCTTACGGATGGCTGGAAGCCATTCACCATTGGTTCGCCATGTGGCACATGCAGAATACGGCGGCCGCCGATTGGCTCGGCCAGACGGATCGTTCGAAATCGTGCATCCTGACGCGGGCAGAGCGGCTCTACGAGAACGGCGCCGTCGCGATGATGTATCCGAATGGAGAGTTGTACCGCGATTGGGGCGGCACGAATCAGTTTTACGCTTGGCAAGTTCGTCATTATTGGAAGTTTACCGCCGATTTGGAATTCGCCCGTTCGATCGCTCCCGTCATGGACCGGGTCATCGCGCAGACGTTGGAGGAATACGATCCCGAAGGCGATGGGCTGCTTGCCTGGGGAGAGCAGATCGGCAATCAGGAAGATTATTTAAGCCATCTCCATGGCAGCGCCATTCCCACCATGGAATTCATCAGCATGCTGCGCACGCGAATGGAAATCGCCGAAGCGCTAGCCGATGAACCGGCTCGGGTGCGCTGCGAAGCGTTGATTGCCCGTTCTTCGGCAGCGTTGCGCAGAGAATTGTGGCGTCCCGATCTTGGCCGCTATATGTTCTATAAAGATCCGCATGGAATGGAGCGCTTGGACGCGGCTTACCAAGCCTATGTGTATCCTGCCATTCACGATATGGCCAAAGACCGGCTGGACGCCTGGACGGGGATCCGGCATTTGCGCGACCGATTGACGGGACCGAATGGGGAACTGTTCGCCTCGAACCATTTTCCGACTCACGCTACTTTGACGTTGGGATGCCAGGCAGCCGTAGCCCAGCAGCCTTGGGGGGCGATGGGATTGGCGGCGGCCGGTTTGCGCAATGAAGCCTATAAACCGTTGAAGCTCATGGCCGATTGGGTGACGGGCGATCCACTCAAGGGTGCTTGGCCGGAAAATACCGACGAACATGTGACATCCTACTTTTCTCCGCCCGCGGCCATGTATATTCAGGCGATCGCGGAATCGCTGTTCGGACTGCAAGTCGACAAAGCCGCAAGCATTTTGCATATATCGCCGTCGTTCCCCGACCATTGGCCCGGCGCGGAGCTGCGGTTGCCCGAGTATAAAGTGACCTATCGCAAGGAAGACGGCTTGATCGCGTTCGAAGTCCATACCGGCGAACCGATGGTCCACGCCTTCCGCTGGCTGCTTCCGGTCGGGCGTGTCACGGAAGTAACGGTCAACGAAACGGCCGTAGGCTTCGAAACGCGTCCGGGCGTCGGCTGCATTGAGCTGGTTTTCGATACGCCGCCTCTTGCCGCAAGCCGCATCGGCATCGGTTTCTCCGCGTCCGACTACCGGATCGGGCATCCGCTTTCCGTCGCGGAGGGCGACAAGATTGCCATTGAGGCGGACGGGGCATTCATTCGGGGAATCGACGACCGGTGCGGAGTTCTGATGTCGACTGTAATTACGAATAACAGTCGGGTAGAAGCCGTCATTCGGGACGGCCTGCTGGCGCCATATTCGGGTTTCGGGAATTTGGGCACGCTGAATTTCGCAAGGCGCACCTTCTTTCTTTCCTGCGAAACGCCGGAAGGCATCCCGTTCTGGCACCCGGTCGACCTGACGCTGCTTGCCGCCGCCGAGGCGGAACAAACGGGCGAATGGACCGGGCTAACGATCCCTTTGAACATTCGCAACAATACTTTTTCGGCCGTTAGTGGGAATGCGACGTTCGTATTTCTGCAGCAGATGGAAACGTTCGCGGTCGATTTGCCGCCAAGATCCGAAGCTGTCTTGAACGTGCCGATTCCGGCGGGGCAGATGGATCTTGTGTCGGCCGGCGGCAATGCCGCGCACATCCGGATGCCGTCTGGGCAATGGATCGATTTGACGTTAACAGCGGGGAAGACGGCGGACAATCCGGCCATCGCCGAAGCGATTCGCAGCCGTACGGTGGCGGTCCCGCTTCCGGAAGAACGATGGACGACGGACGACAATTGGCAGGACCTTCGCCGCTATCTAATTGTCAATCATATGCCGTGGACCAATGTGAAGTCGCCGCTGAAAGGACTGGATTCGGAAGTTGTCCGGGTCCCGGGACTCCCGTTCGATTTTCGAGTAAAACCGCACAATTGGATCCCGCTTTCCAGCAAAATCGGCCAGCCAGAACTGTCTGTTACGTTAGAAGATCGCTTATACAAGAAATTTTATTTGCTGCTCGTTCCGCTGCTAACGAATCACGACATGTTTTCTCCTGTCTTCCGCCTTCACTTCGAGCGCGACGACGGCCGCATGATGGGAAGTACGTTTCGGATGCCCGGAGATTTGGACTGGTTTTGGCCGGAAGAGTTGGTCGGGCTCCTTGCGACATCCGGACGGGAACGCCCGAATCGCCATGGGCTGCTGCCGCTGCTGCGGGCGGATGAAAGCGACTGGCGGGAAGGCCGTCCGCTGCGGCATGGCTTCGACTTGCTCAAGCGTGAGGAAGCGTTCGGGTTTCCGCAGCCCGAATACTGGTCGCGATCGCTTTGCTATAAAACGGTGCATGGCGTATTTAGCGTGATCGAAGTCGATTTCGGGCAAGGCATTCGTTGGGATCGGATGCGGCTGTCGCTTTGCGGGGTCGACCCGGCGATCGGAATTCTCGCCGTTCACGCCGAGGTTTTGTGAGGCTGGGCCGGTGATTATCGGAGAAAGAGGGGGGGGCTGTGATTATAGGAAAGTGATCGTGGAAGGCGTAAGACGCTTCTCAAATCTATCATCTGGAGGGGTTTCCATGGGATTTGTAACAAGGACCTGGATTCGCATGATCATCGTATCGTTAGGCATGACGATTGCCGCTTTTGGATGGTTTGTTGTTTCGTCGCATACGGCAGAAGCTTCAAACCCGCGGAACAGCAAGATTGGCGCCATACGTTGGGACGGGTGGACCGGTGAACTGAACACGGATCCCATCGGCCCCTATATCGGTCTCCAGGTGGAAAGAAGCCTCGGCCCGAACCAGTACCATTATCGTTTGCCTTTCTATGCCCAAGAAGTTTCGTACAACACGGTTCGAATCGATGAGCTGTCGCAAACGGTTATGGATCAGCAAATTGCGTATGCGAAAGACGCGGGAATCGATTATTGGGCTTATGTGTATTACAACGACGGCGGCGGATTGGATTCGGCCCTTCAGCTTCACCTGGCCAGCGCTAACCAGAACGACGTCAAATTTTCGTTAATCGTCTCCAGCTTCGACAAGGATCATGTCGTCAGTTTATTGAAGGAACCCAATTACATGACGGTTCTTAACGGGAGGCCGCTTGTTTACTTCTTTTACACCGAATCCGTCACGGCTTCGCACGTGCAAGGCTTTCGGGATAAAGTGATCGCAGCAGGGCTGCCCAACCCGTATATCGTAGCAATGGGATGGACCGCTGCGGGCGTGAACGATTACGCCAATCTCATCGGAGCGGATGCCGTCAGCGCCTATTTCAGCACCGGTTGGAATGGGGCTGCGTACAGCGTTTGGTCCGAATGGGAAAGAGGAAGTTGGGATAGTTGGAAAGCGACGGGCAAACAGGTCGTTCCCTGGGTCACCATAGGTTCGGATGTCCGACCGCGCATCGACAATCCCGGACAATGGGGAGGCGATTTGGACCCGAACGGATGGGGGCACATCGGCACGCCGACGGAAATCGGCAATCAGCTGCAAGCCGCGCTGAATTGGAACAATACGAACGCGGCTTCCACGGAAGCGAATACGGCCCTCATCTATTCCTGGAACGAATTCGACGAGGGAATGGGGATTACCCCGACACTGTACAATGGGGCCAAGCTGCTCAACGGCATCGCCTCCGTGCTCGGGAAAGGGCCGCTTCCGGAATGGAATCCGCCCGCAGCGCTGCCGCAGCCGTCGGACAGCACGTTGGCGGGAGAATGGAACTTTAACGGGAATACGCTCAATTCGGTTGGGATTGTGAATGCAGTTATGAGGAATGGGGGCTCATACGGGAGCGGCGTCAGCAACCAAGCGGCAGTGCTCAACGGCAGCAATCATATTTATCTGAACGATTCGAAGCCGCTGGAAGGCATGAGCGAGCTGACCGTGTCCGCTTGGGTCAAATTGTCGGAGCTCCCTTTGCAGAACTATGCATTGCTGGACAAATCGGACGCCAACGGCGGATCCTCTTACCGGATCGCCATCGGGCCGGACGGGAAAGGACACTTTGTCGTTTCGACGGCAAATAACTACTGGTATACGGCAGGGACGAAAGCCGACTTTACGACGGCTTTGCAGCCGGGACGGTGGTATCATATTGCCGGTACCTACAATGGAAGCAGCGTTAAGGTATACGTCAACGGTCGGCTCGAAGGAACGGGAACGCAAACGATTTCGGGCGCGATTTCGAAGTCGATGGCTCCTTTGGCGCTCGGCAACAGAACGGCGACTACGATCGACAACCTGAGAGGGATGGTGGACGAGTTCCGGCTGTACCACCGGGCGTTAACCGGAACGGAGATGTCGGCCCTTTACTCCTCTTACGGTTATTCGGTTCCCAATCTTGTCGGGCAGTGGCGCTTCGAAGGCAATGCGAACGATTCGGCGGGCAACCATGACGGCACGTTCGTTAACGGCGCCTCAAGCGGGACCGGATGGTGGCAGCAAGGCGTCGTACTGGACGGTGTGAACGACTACGTCGAAATTACGGACGGCGGCGGTTTGGACGGGATGAGCGAGATGACTTTGTCCGCCTGGATCCGGTTGAACCAACTGCCGGCCCCGAATACGTATATCGTGATAGGGAAAGAAGGATCGTATCGGATTGTCGTCAATGCGAATGGTACCGGACATGTCTTGATCGCAACCGGCAATAACGCCGCTTATACGGCGGGCACGACAGCGAGCTTCGCGCAGACGTTGACCGCCGGGAAGTGGTATCATATTACGGGCACGTATGACGGTACCCGGGTCAAAGTTTATATCGACGGCGAGCTGGCGGGAACGGGTTCACAGAACATCTCCGGGAATGTCGCCGATTTCGCGAACTCGCTTACGATAGGTCACCAAACTTATCCCAACATCGCGTTCTTCAACGGCACAGTGGACGAATTGAACCTGTATAACGCCGCACTGGGAGCAGACTCCGTCAAGGCGCTGTACCGGTCTTACCTCAAATTCCCGTCGACAATCGGCGAGTGGCGGCTGGACGGCAATGCCAACGATTCGGCGGGGAGCAACAACGGAACTGCCGAGAATGGAGCGTCGTTTGTTGTCAGCAAGAAAGATCAAGGGATCGTGACAGACGGCAGCAACGATTATGTCAATATCCCCGACGGGGCAGGGTTGGACGGGATGAACCGCATGACCGTCTCCACGTGGGTCAAATTGAATCAGCTTCCGTCCACCAACTACGTAATTATAGGCAAGGAAGGGGCGTATCGCGTTGTCGTCAACTCTTCCGGTACCGGGCATGTGCAAATCGCGACTACGAATAATAGCTGGTACAGCACAGGAACGACGGCCGCTTTCACAACTTCCATTACGCCAGGGAAATGGTACCACATTGTCGGCACATACGATGGAAACCGCGTAAGGGTATACGTCAACGGCGAGCTGCAGGGAACCGGCACGCAGGCCATCTCGGGAGCCGTCGTGAACAACGCTTCTCCGCTCAGGTTCTCGGATCGTCCCGATTTGAATACGACTCAATATGCGCATGGCGTTACGGACGATGTGAAGCTCTACAATGAAGCTTTGACCGACAGTCAAATTCGGACACTATACGACTCCTATAACGGTTTGTTTATCCATCCGATCTATTATCTACCCTTTAACTTCGAATCCACCCGCATTTATAACGGAGCGGATTTTGTACCCGGAGGAGTGAGAGGACCCGCGCTGAGTCTGGATGGGGTGAACGACTACGCTGAAGCCATGGGCGACTTGTTCCCTTTCGACGCCGTCAATCCGGCTTTGTCTACGTTTACCCTGGCGGTGTGGTTCAAGATGGATCAATTGCCCGCCAATAACTACATTGTGATGGGAAAAGAAAACCGTTGGCGGATTGTCATCGATTCGACCGGTGCGGGACACGTGCAAATCGCGACGGCGAATAACGGCTGGTACACGGCAGGAACGATCGCGAACTTTACCACGCAGTTGTCCGTGAACGAGTGGCATCAGATCGTGGGAACCTACGACGGCAGCCGGGTGCGGGTGTATGTCGACGGGCTTTACGAAGGCATGGGCTCGCAAACGATATCCGGAAATGTACTCGACAGCGCTACGACATACGGCGGATTCGGGTATCCGGCATCGGGCGTTAATTACTTCGACGGCCTGATCGATGAAGCGGCGATCTACAAACATGCGTTGACGGACAGCGAGGTGTACGAATATTATCACGGATACGTAAGTCAGTAGAGTGAAAGAACAAACCCGACCGGGTAGCGGTCGGGTTTGTTCATGAGGTACATGCTTTTATTTATGGGAACCGAACTTCGGCATTCGTAACAAATCCTGAATTGAATGGCTTGTTGTGCTGCAGGTTTGTCCGTTATGGCCTGAAGCATGGAAACAACGAAACGTTTACATTCATGCTTGGCGCATACGGCTTGATGCTTACCTTTGCATTTCCACGTTCCGCGGCCGGCACACGATTAACGAATATCGCGTTTGGGCTGACGAGCCGTGAAACGGAGATATTGTATACGTTGTCGGAAGGCTTATCTATTAAGGAAATCGCCTTTCGTTTCGGGATCACAGAAGCAACGGTCAAAAGCCATGTGTTTCGTCTATACGGAAAACTCCAGGTGAAACGGCGAGGGCAGGCGATCGCACGGGCAAGAGAACTGCAATTAATGGAGTAATACGATCTTGTCCTCAGATAGATGTACAGCTAAGCACTCAACCGGAGCTTTAAGATGCTCGGGGATTGCTTTTTCGACTTTTTTGAACTATCAGAAAGTATAAAATTCGGGGCAAGGGCAGTCCTATTTCATTAAATTAGGAAAGTATTAATGATCTGTGATATAGGGCTGACCTATTTCGTCTGAGTGCTTACGATGCTTTTCATCGTATTGCACGAGTTGTCAGGTCATTTTTTGTTTCTAATGATGATTTTCATCGTATGGGGGAGTAAATTCAGTATTTTAAGCTCAAAACGACGCCGATACGATATTTTATATCTTATCGTCTAACCGAATGCACGAAACTCGGACTGATACGATGATAAAATAGTCGCCGCCTCGTTCTTATGGAGCCAGATTGTCCCATTTGGCCTTAGGTGACAGCAAGAAAGCGTTTATTCGATAGGTCCCTTTTCCCGCTGGCAGAAGATATTCCTTATCGATTAAACCGTGAAGCCATTTTCTCGCTTTCTGTCCTTCAACTTGAAGCAGCTCTGCGACATCTTTCGGACGCATAGGCTTTACTAGACGTAAACGGAAAGCAAGCCGCAGGATTTCCCTTTCTTCGTTTGGTTGGACTTAAGCTGATCGAACTAAAATGGTGCGTTCCCCACAGACAGAGCAAAGCGGATGAGCACGGCAAGCACGGCCATTCGATTATTTATAAGTGGCAGCAGGCAAATGTGGCGCCTATGACATTAGTCTGCAATCAGTTTCAAAACCAATTAATCTATGAGAACTCATTCTGTTATATAATAGAAAATAACTGGATGAGCGTCTTCTTGCCGGCGATATTTCGACGGTGTGAGCCGTTTATTGTTGGGTTAGTATTTGGTTAGAACAGTATGTTTTGGTTTGAATATCACGGTGAATCGCTAACTTAGAGAGTGGGTAGTAGGGTATGTATCAAGTGAGAAGTAAACTGTCGAAGTTATTTTTAGGTTTAATAATCTTAGGGTTGCTGCCTTTGTGCCTAACCAACAAAGCGTTTGCCACCCCTCTAACGGCCACCATTGTAGTCTCTGACGATATTCTGACTCCCGGTCAAACGTCACTGGTAACGATCACCTTCTCAGAAGCGGTGACTGGATTTGACCTTAGTGATTTAGCGGTTGGCGGCAGTTGCACTCTTAACGGGCTCTATACTAGTAACAATATCAACTATACAGCAACCCTCACGCCGCCTCACAGTAAACTCAGTGGTCCCTTCAATATCATGCTCAATTATGCGAGTGTGAATATCGCAGGCGTTGCGGGAAGCGGAACCACAGTATCTAACAATTACTTTGTCGACACCATTGCGCCGTCTGTGATTAGCGTATCGGTTCCTGCCGGTGGCACTTATGGTGCAGGAGCGAACTTGGATTTTATAGTGAACATGGACGAACCCGTAGTCGTTGACACCAATGGGGGCTTTCCAAGTATCGCATTGGTTGTAGGAACACAAACTGTTTATGCTACCTATGTAAGCGGTTCGGGGACAAACGCATTGACATTCAGATACACCGTACAAACCCCACAATCCGATAGTAACGGAATTACCATAGGAGCCTTGTCGTTGAATGGCGGTATGATACAGGATGCAATAGGCGTCGATGCGATATTAACGCTAAATTCAGTAGGAAGTACAGCGGGAGTGAACATCAATTCATCAATCGATGGAAAACCTCCGGAGATAAATGGTGTAGGGGTACCGAACGCTGCTACTTATAAAGCCGGTGATACACTATTGTTTACCATAAACACGGACGAGCCCGTAGTCGTTTTTGGAACGCCGTATATCGATTTGGTTATAGGAGCAAGTGTTGTTCAAGCTGACTATATAAGCGGTTCGGGGACAAACGCGTTGCTATTCAGATACACCGTACAAACCGGACAATTTGATAGTAACGGAATTGCCATTGGAGCCTTGTCGCTGAATGGCGGTTCGATTAAGGATGCAGCAGGCAACGATGCGATATTAACGCTTAACAACGCAGGCAGTACAGTGGGAGTGAAAATCGATGCCATAGCGCCGACTGTTGTCCTATCAAGCACAGCCAGCGGCACGGTAAACGCTGCTTTTCTGATTTCCATCACTTTTAGCGAAGCCGTAAGTGGTTTTGCTTCTGGCAATATTATTGTTGGAAACGGTACGGTTTCAAATCTTGTTGCTACCAATACAACTACATACACCGCCACGATCAATCCGACTACGAGCGGTCAGGCAGTGACGGTAACTGTCACGGCGAATGCGGCAACTGACGCAGCTGGAAACCGCAATACAGCGTCAAACACAATAAGTTTCATGTACGACACCACCAAGCCCGTGGTAACATTCGGAGGCTTCACAGCCAATCAGACATTCATTGCTCCGCCAACCTCGGTCACCGTTTCAGTCAGTGAAGCGGTGTATTGGGTGGCAGGTGGAGCACAGTTGACTTCTTCCAATGCGCTACCACTCGTCAGTATGGAGAAGGACAGCGTGGCATTTTCAACCTACACGGCTAGTTATGACGAGCCTGCTCGAACCTATACGCTGACGTTTAACGGCACGTTAGCCGATGGCACATACGAGGTTAAAGTTGCCGGAGACGTGGTAGAAAACGTGAATGGAAATACACTTGATGCAGCTAATGCAAGCTTCACCGTAGCTGCGCCTAAGATTACGGGGATTTCCGTTAATCCAACAAGCTTTACTAGCTCCGGGGGGAGCACCACTGCGACAATAACAGGTGTTAATCTTACCGGGCAGACGGTAAAGGTATACATTGACGGAGCGGAAGCCTCCACAGCCATCATCAACAGTGCTACAAGCTCAGCAGCAACCGTCACGATTCCGCAGAACGCGAGTACAAGCACGAAAATTCATAACTTGACGGTTGATCTGAACGGCATAGTAGTTGCAGGCCAATCTGCAACGGTCAAAGTAAGCGGTAGCTCTGGCATCATCTACGACGGAGGCAGCCCCACACCTATCGTCATGCCGCCGATCATCGACCAAAATGGAATAACGCTTGACCCGGATAAAATCGACACAACGAAGCCGTCCGTCACGCTTGAAGTGACGCCTAAGGACGGCGTGGCCTATGTGAAAATACCGGCAAGCATTTTAACGAGCTTTGAGGGCAAGAACGCTACCTTTTTCATCGAGATTAAGACCCCTTACGGAAGCTACCAAGTGCCGGTCAATCTGGCGTCGATCATTCCGGGGCTGAAGGACTTGCTTTCGGCAAACAATCTCAAAGCCGAGGACATTAGCTTCAAGATCGCTTTAACCGACAAGTCCGGCGATAAGGATATACAAGCGGCGGTTGCAACCGGCCTGCCTAAAGGAAAAGTGCTTGGCGCGATTGTGGATTTTCACATTGATATCATTAATACCAAGACAGGGCAACCCATAGGAACGGCCGATCAATTCAGCAAGGCGTTAACTCGGGTTATTCCGATGTCGAAGAACACGGTGAACATGCCCGCGCAATGGGGCGCGTTCCGCTATAACGAAACGAGCATGAACTTTGAGTTTGTCCCCGCCAAGAAGGTACAGATCGACGGTGTGTGGTATGTGATGATCAGCTCATACTCCAACAGCGTGTACGTCGTGGCAGACAATGCAGCAAGTTTTACCGATATACAGAGGCATTGGGGCAAAACGGATGTTCAGCTTGCGGCGGCGAAAGGGCTTGTTGAAGGAGTAGGCAATGGCAAGTACGACCCGAATCGCACGGTCACCAGAGCGGAGTTTGCCGCCATGTTAGTCCGGGCGCTGGGACGCGGCACATCGACCGGCAGCACGGCACCCTATGATGATGTTAAGATCGGCGCGTGGTATTTCGGCGACGTAGCCAAAGCGAAGGAGCTTGGACTACTGGACTTCGTGAGCGGCACTAACTTCAAGCCAGATCAGCCTCTGACCCGCGAGGAAATGGCGAGCATGCTGGCAGTCGTGACTACCCTTGATAAGCTGCCGACCACCAAGGAATGGGTTAGCTTGGACGGCTACAAGGATATTGGAAGTGTGGACGCGATCTATCTGGAGGACGTTCGCCTGATGGTCAAGCTGAACATCATGACCGGCACCGGGGCCGATACGTTCAGCCCGAAGGGCCAAACAACTCGCGCACAGGCGGCAGCCGTGTTCATAAGGACGCTGCAAGCGCTAGAAATGATAGATTGATTTACATTCATAACCAAAACCCGCCTGAGTGGAGTAAAACCATTTGGGCGGGTTTTTATGGGTGTGAAACTAATCAACGTGGGAGAGCGCATCGCTGGCAGCGATGGTCAATTCCCAAGAAATGCTCTTTGTAATTCCGCAATGTTAAACTTTTTCATCTTCAAGAACGCCTTCGTGACGCGATCGCGTTGTTCCGGCGTGCCCTTGGTCATCATCTCGTCCAGTGCGGCGGGGGAGATCTGCCACGAAACGCCGTACTTGTCTTTCAGCCAGCCGCACTGCTCAGCCTTGGATAAGGCGGAAAGCTTTTCCCAGTAGTAGTCAATTTCCTCCTGCGTCTGACACTCGACCAACAGGGAAATCGCCTCGTTGAATTGGAACTTGTGTTCTTGCGCGCTGTCCATTGCCGCAAACCAGGTGTTTTCCAGCATGAAGTCGGTGAACATAACCGTCCCCTCTTTGTCCGGCTCCAGGTCGGGGCCATACCGGAAGAGGGTGCCAGGTTTGGCATTTCGGAAGACCGAAAGATAGAACTCGCGTGCCTCTTCCGCCTTGCCGCAGTTGTTGCCCACGAACATTAGAGAGGGGACAATCGTGGGCCGCGGCTCCCCATCTGGATTCGTCAAAATGAGCTGCCATGAAACACCGTACTTGTCCTGAATCCAGCCATACCGTTCGCTGAACGGGTACTTATCAAGCGCCATAAGCGAGATGCCGCCTTCAGACAACTTACTCCACACCTCGTCGATCTTTTCTCTAGCGTTCATTTCCCGGGATGGATCGAAATTAACGATAAACGAGATAGAAGGATTGAAATTAAAGAGCGGCCCCGCAGAGATAGCCATAAACGGATGTCCGCAGACGAGAAAAGAAACGAGATCGCAATCACCCGAGGGCGTATCGTGTAAGGCCGTCGTGCTTGTGATTTTGGAATCCGGGAATATGGAGCAATAGAACTCCGCGGCTTCTTTCGCCTCCTTGTCGAACCACAAATGCGGGGTGATGGGTTGCATAAGACCTCTTTTCGCATCACTCATGATATTTTCCTCCTTTTTTATAATAAGGGGCACTTTTTTTATTTTAACACGAGGATGGATTTTACGTTTCTTTCCGATTGCTTTTTTGGATGGAATAAAATGAGCTTGTCGAAGGGGTGCTTCGTCAAGTCGTTATAGGTCGCCCATGAAATTGCACCGAATATTGTCCTTACGGTAACGTTAACGGTATATTAGAATTATTCATGATGGTATAAAGAAGGGGGAATAATATGGGGATCTATCTTCCTTTGCAACCGCCTTTATTACAAAATGAGTTACAGGATTCCGATTATCGATATCGTGAATTTTTACCAAGCAAGGGGTTGGAATCTCATGTAGCTTGTTATTGGACCGTAGAATTCAATTTGTCTGATAACAGCAAATTGCATCGTATTATACCGGATGGATGCGTAGATATTATTTTTGACCTAAGAGCCTCGTCCTTTTCCAAAGGAGCCTTTGTGGCGGGGTTGATGACTACATTTGAAACGATAAACTTGACACGAAATTACTCCTTATTCGGCATCCGCTTCTTTTCGGATAAAGCCCGCCGATTTTTAAGATATCCTGTTTCAGAGATGATCGGATATCGTGTGTTTCTTGAAGACCTATGGGGGAAAGAAGTAGAGTTTATAATGGAGGAAGTTCAAACCGCCAATGAAGTATCGGAAATAATTGAACAGGTCGAACACCTATTGTTAAAGCAGTTGTTTCGCAGTGAGTCTCAATCCGATCAACTACTACAATGGAGCATGCAATATATGTATGCTAGTCAAGGAATGCTGACCGTTCGCGCTCTGGCGGAAGAACTCAGTTACAGTGAAAGACATGTAAGAAGAATCTTTCAGAAGGAACTAGGGGTTGGCCCAAAAGAACTTTTAGGAATCATTCAATTTCAGAGTCTCTTGCAGGAACTCTATATGGATACTTCATCTCTTTTCACGGATATGGCTGTCAAATACGGATATTACGATCAACCGCACTTTATTCACAATTTCAAACGTTTTTACGGGTTGGCGCCTAAACAAGTTTTCAAATAAACGTGTCCGTTTTTTACAATTATTAAAGAATAGTATAGGCGATCATATAAGCGAGCATGAAAAAAATGATTCATGGAGGACAAATGATATGATGAAGCCACGCATTACAGTACTCACACTTGGAGTAGATGATTTGGAAAGATCATTGGCTTTCTACCGGGACGGATTGGGTTTCCCGACACAAGGTATAATAGGCAGAGAGTTCGAACATGGAGCGGTCGCATTTTTCGACTTGCAAGCAGGTTTAAAGCTCGCCATCTGGAATCGTCGGGATCTCGCTCATGAGACCAAGGTTACATTGGCATCGCCAAGCTCATCTGAAATGACGATGGGTCACAATGTTGCTAGCAAAGAAGAAGTGGATAAGATCATGGAACAAGCTCGTAAGGCAGGTGCCATTATAACGGACCCTGCACACGATGCCTTTTGGGGAGGATATTCTGGCCACTTCCTTGATCCAGATGGTCATCTATGGGAAGTAGTTTGGAATCCAGAATGGGAGATAGAGGCTAGTGCCGATTCTTGATCGAACGTCCGTAGAAAGTCAAGTTGATTAGGATAGGGAAATTAACTACCACGTCCATTGGCGTGGTTCTTTGTTGTTTGGTGGACTGCCGAGGGGGGTGATTAACCCCTATTGTGTCAACTTTTATCTTTTCCTAATTAGCAAAGATGCATTAAAATGGGAGGGACATCATATCCGACCAATAAAGAAGGATACCATGAGCCCAATTCGAATCCGATATATCAAAATCATAGGGGTCGTCGCAGTATTGGCTTTCACGCTGGCAGCATCGGCCCTTCTGCTACTGCCAAAACCGTCGCAGACGAGCCCGCTGCCGGCAGCGGTGCATGGCGAGTTGGATTTGACGAGGTGGGACTTTCGTCAACAGGGCTCGGTTAAGCTGTCCGGGGAATGGGAGTTTTATGAGGCTGTCCCATAAGTAAGCTTATGGGCAGCTTCTTTAACATATAAGAAAGTATAAAATCAGTACCCTATTTCAACATATAAGACTTACATGCCGCTACGCGGCACCACTGATGAATGAAAATATTGTCCATACTGGTTACTGGGGCTGGCGAAGGTAGGTCGTC
>NZ_JAIOAP010000027.1 GCF_021190915.1 Cohnella silvisoli | reverse complement strand
TCGACTTGCATGTATTAGGCACGCCGCCAGCGTTCGTCCTGAGCCAGGATCAAACTCTCCATAATAGTTGAAGCCGAAGCTTCTTATTAAAGAGCCTTTGAGGCTCAATCTGTACAACTGGTTTGCCTCAACGCGACATAGTCGCGTCAAGACGTTTTGTTCGTTTTCTTACGCTCAATGTTCAGTTTTCAAAGAACAATTCGTGTTGCTTTTGTGTTTCGTTTTTCGTCATCCGCGCTAACGGCGACTTTTATAATATACCACAGCTGACAAGTGGTTGGCAACAGGTAATTTCTTACACACCCTGTTGTCCATCATTTACTTCGTCCGCTCGCCCCCTCAAAAAGTGGGGCGAATGATAATTTAACATATTCAAGGGCAGTAGGTCAAGCATTATATTGAAAAGTTATCTTTGCGATTTCAAGCCCATCGCATATCGGGAAAGCTCTCTAGGGGGCGCAATGCGGGCATACATGCGGAAAATGATTTTATATCTTTTGGAAATCGCTTCTTTAACCGGACCATCTAATCGCCGATCGCTCATGTCGAGCAGCATTTCATCCATTTCCTTGCGCAATAAATAGTCGAATTCCTTGCATTCCTTATCCGTAAACATCATTCCGAGCATAGGTAGCGATTCCTCCTGTGAACAAGCAGCGTTTTACCGAAACTCTCTCCTAATATCGCAAAGCAGAAAGTTCTCCGGCATGTTCTACTGTTATGCTCTTTTTTCGCCACCTTTATGTCAATCTTCCCGCTTCCGCAAAACTTTAACTCATCAACCAATAAGTAATCGTGCTTTCAACTATGGCCGCTATAAACAAAACTACCGTCACGACGATGAGCGCCGGAACCGAACCGGTTGCCGTCCGAACGAAAGGCTGCCATGAATTCGATTTTCCGAGGGCCGATCCCGCTATCCCCTTAATCAATGTCATCCCAAACCGTATGCCGAATGCGCACGCCAAGAAAAGCGCCGATAATTCCAGTACTCCATGCGGGAGCAAACCTTTAACGATCAAGAGCCATACGTTCTGCCCGTTATCCGCTATTCCGCTTAACAAATAACCCAGTATCAATCCATTTGCAACCAACATAACAATTGGAAGAATTCCCGCGACAATGCCCAATCCCATAACCATTATCGATTTAAAAATGTTATTTGCGGCTATAAGAAGGAACATCGTAAGCTCGGGGGTTTCCGATTTTCTGGCGGCATCCGCGATTTGCGAAATTCCTTTAAGCTGGCTTTCCAGAAACTCTACGGGCGCACTGTGCGATCCCCCAATGACAATGCCGGCAAAAAACAATATGACCGAGAAAATAAAATACGAGCGAACCTCATTCCAAGATTGCAATAATCCGCGACGCGAAAACATACCGTTTTCCTCCAATGCGACCGACTGTTAGTTTCATATTTACTCTAGATCCTCATGAATAACTGAATGGGTCAAGCATACATTGATAATAGTAGCCAAGCCTTTATTGAACACCTTACTCTGGAAAGGAGCCGATCATTCCCATGAATTATTTTTTAGTATTGAACGGACGGCGCATTAAAAAGATCTTTTTCCTAACCTTAGCAGCTATTCTCTCCATCGCCGTCATTTGGGTCGAGAAGAACAACTTAAGCGTATTCGCCCCTCATCCGCCCGCGGCTGTATACAGCGTTCCGACAGACCGCAATGTCGTCGCTCTTACTTTCGATATTAGCTGGGGAGAGAAAAGAGCGGAACCCATCCTTGAAATTCTGAAAGCCAAGAACGTGAAGAACGTCACCTTCTTCTTGTCTTCGCCTTGGAGCAAAACTCATCCTGACATCGTCAAGAAAATTACGGATGCCGGTTACGAAGTCGGAAGCCACGGTCACAAGCACGATAATTACAGCCAATACAGCGACGAGGAAATTCGCAAACAAATTACGACCGCGGATAATATTTTAAAGGAAATGACCGGGAAAAACCCTAATCTGATCCGGATGCCTAACGGAGATTTCGATAAACGCGTCCTTCGGATTGCCGAAGGCCTTAATTATAAAGTCATCCAATGGGACACCGACTCGTTGGATTGGAAAAATCCAGGCGTGGATACGATCATTAACCGAGTTGTAAGCAAAGCTCATCCTGGAGATATTATTCTGCTGCACGCTAGCGACTCTTGCAAACAAACGCATGAAGCCCTTCCCGCTATCATTGACCAGCTTCGCGCCAAAGGTTACGACTTCGTGACGGTTACCCAAATGATCAATCAAACCGAAACGAAAAGCAAAACCGTCGAAGATCGCTCCGCCTGGAACGAGCTTGCCTTGCCTTAATTATTAAATCGCCGCTGCGCTGGGAGTTGCTGATGGAGCTTTGCCCAATATTCGATGCAATTGCATAATTTGATAAGCGTTACAGATAAATAAAGGAACCATCTGATAAAGCAAAGAAGATATATCCGCCGTCTTGAATACCGGAATGGATTCCATTACCGTGATCGCCACCAAGAAAAAGATGGTTGGAATCCAGGCTCCGGACGATGTCTGGTTTACTTTTCTCCATGCCACGAATATTGAAGCTAATGTAATCCCGAGCGGAATAGCCCAGTAAGTGTAGTTCGGGAAATTCGTGTCGTAGGTCCAATAAGCGATTTCCGCCAATACAAACAAAGCGATAAAACCTTGGATAGCTACCCAAGAATAAGGACGTTTGAAAATACTGCGGGCAATATAATTCAACATCAAATACGCAAAAAAGCCCATGTGAGAAAAGGCACCAAACGTCATCCCGATCAATGCCATCATTAGAATATAAGATACCCAGCCGCTCGCCTCGACGTTGCGAAAATCGGGGTTCGACAATTGGATGCATATGCTGCCGATTACCGTTACGATAGCGCCGATCAACAGGGTCATCCCGAATAATTTCATCCATTTGCGTAAATTCAAAGCCTGAAACCTCCTCTGTTTTATCAACATTCATTTTACCATGAACCAGGCAAAAAGCCATGAACATCCCCTTATATTCGCAAGGTCATCGTAGCATACTACAGCCATAACCCTACAGAAGGGAGCTGATCGGTATGCATTATCGATTGCGAAGGTATGGGTGCTTATTAGGTATATCGTTGTTGCTTGTATCATGCGGACAAGAATCCGGCGGTGGCGGCGGCGGAGGACAGATGAGCTACAAAGAAGTGAAGTCCATGGTCATCGATATCCTCGGTTCCGAAGAAGCTCAGAAGGCGATGGAGAAAGCTTCAACCGCCCAATACGGGGAAAGCACATTGCAGATAAAAAGCATGACGCCATCGGACCAAGCTCAAGTAAGAATAGCGGTTAAAGATGTGCTCACGGCTCCGGAATATTCTACGGTCCTGGAGAAAATCATGAAGGATCCTAAATTTGCCGGCGAGTTCGCCAAAGCGATCAGCAAAGATAACAAGCAAATCCATAAAGATTTGATGAAGGACCCGGCTTACCAGAAAGAGCTCGTCGATACGTTCAAAACTCCGGAGATGCTCAAGATCCTGACCGATTCCATGAAAACAACCGATGTTCGCAAACTCATCATGAGCTCAGTTTCGGAATCGATGCAGAATCCTCTTTTTAAGTTGGAGATTATGAAGCTTCTGCAAACCGTAGTGAAGGAAGAGCTAACTCCCAAACCTGAGAAAAAGAGTGAGAAAAAAGGCGGGAGCGGAGAAGGCGGCGGAGGCAGCAGCGAAGGTGGAGAGGGCGGCGGACAAAGCAGCGGTGACGGCGGCGGTTAAGGCATAGAAATTCGAAAAGCGGCTAAACGAGACAATCTCGCTTAGCCGCTTTTCGTTCCGCGTTCAATAATTAAGCTAATTATTTGCCACAGCGATCTATAATCGCTTGGGCCAACGACATGTATTCTTTGCCCATATCAGAATCCGCCTTATACACGGAAGGCGAATAATCAGGTTCCGACGGGTGATTATCCGGTGCGCCTAGAGGAAACTGGGCTAGCAGCTCCGTATTTAGCGTCTCCGCCAATCGTCCACCGCCTCCGCGGCCGAATACGTATTCCCTCGCTCCGGTTTCTTTGCTTTCGAAATAGGACATGTTCTCAACTACGCCTAGAATTTCATGGTTAGTCTTGATGGCCATCGCGCCAGCGCGCGCGGCTACGAATGCAGCTGTAGCATGCGGCGTCGTTACGATGACTTCCTTGCTTTGCGGAATCATCTGGTGAACGTCAAGCGCGATATCCCCTGTACCGGGAGGCAGATCCAGCAATAAATAATCGAGCTCGCCCCATTCAATTTCGGCGAAGAAATTGCGGAGCATTTTCCCTAGCATCGGCCCGCGCCAAACGATCGGACTATTGTCCTCAACGAAGAAACCCATGGAGATGACTTTCACCCCGAAACGTTCAACCGGCTTGATTTTATCGCCTATTTGCTCCGGGCGCTCTTCAATTCCCATCATATCCGGCACGCTAAAGCCGTAAATATCGCTGTCGATGAGTCCGACCCGTTTTCCTTGCCGAGCCAACGCCACAGCCAAATTAACGGTTACGGTCGATTTGCCTACTCCACCCTTGCCGCTAGCAATGGCGATAAATTCGACGCCGCTGTCCGGGTGAAGGATAGGATGTTTGTCCAATCCCGCGCCATGCCCTTTAATGGGAGCTTCTTTGCGTTCCTCCGTTTGAGGAGGGGCTTTGCTCTCGGTTTGTTGGAGCTGCAGCTTGGAAAGAGCATCCGTTATTTCATTGTCCGTCAATAGGCGAAAGCGCACATGCGGCTTGCCGCCCTTTATTTGAGCAATATGCCGTGAAATTTCCAATTCCAATTCAGTAGTGAATTTCATGCTGTCCGTATGCAGCACGACAGTCAATGATACGCTTGAATCCCTAACCAGTATATCGCGAATCAATCCAAGATCGGCGATACTATGCTTTAGCGTAGGTTCAACTACGGGTTGAAGGACTTCTAGAATTGCTTCTTTGGTGACCATGATAGCGACCCCCATCTTCTTATGAGCATTTTTCTTATTATAGCACAGGCTCCCCGACTTCACCGGAGGCATAACGCAGAACGCCTCGGTAGATCGCTGCCGCTACTTTTCTTTGATATTGCTCATCTGCAAGCAAATTGGCCTCCTCCGGATGCGACAAAAATCCGACTTCGACTAATGCCGTGGGCATTTCCAGTGTTTTGAGTAAATAAATGGTATCGGCTCTCTTCGCAATACGCTGCGTATTCCCTAAAATGTTGCGAATTTCAGACTGTATAACCGTTGCCAGTCTCTTGCTCTCGGTATTTCGTGGAGAATAGAAGGTTTGGGCACCCGACCATCGCGGCGAAGGCATGCTGTTCATATGTATGCTGATCGTTAAATTCGCCTGTTGCTTGTGAACCCGGTCAGCCCTTTGCAGAAGATCCTCCGTCTTGCGGCGAGAGTACCCTTTAGTCTCAGGGGTAGCCAAGTCATAATCCCCTTCCCGCGTTAGCTGAACAAGCGCACCGGCTTGCTGCAAGTAATCCCTCAGGTAAAGGACGATGGCGAGATTCAAATCCTTCTCGATGATCCCCTCAGAGCTGACGGCACCTCCATCCGCTCCCCCATGCCCGGCGTCCAGCGCGATTACTTTACCTGATAGAGGCAGCGTCCAATGGGTCCAAGTGTTCGAGGTAGGAATTTCGCTTAGGAAAATAGTGCCGGTCAGCATCAATAAACCGGCAACGATGCCGACACGGAGCATACCCCTTCGCGTCATCCAAATAACCAACCGCCGACGACGATTTAGCAAAGACCAAATCCTGTTTCCATTATCATTAAACATAAAAATCCACCTCGTCCCGGGAAAGCTCCCTACATCATATGGGACAAGGTGGACAAATATGTTTTAGATTGCGTATGTTTTACTCGCTTCCGCCATTCCTTCGATCAATATCGCCGCCACCTCAGGGCGCGAGAATTCAGGAGGCGGGCAAATACCGTCGCGCAACAAAGCGCGTACTTTCGTACCCGACAAAGTCAGATGATGCTCTTTATCGTGCGGACACGTCTTGCTCGATGCCATGTTACCGCATTTGGTGCAATAGAAGCTGTGTTCGAAAAAGAGAGGCGTAATGCCAAGCTCTTCTACCGCGAAAGTTTTAAGAAGATCCTGGGCTTCGTATGTGCCGTAATAATCGCCTACGCCCGCATGGTCACGACCGACGATAAAATGGGTACATCCGTAGTTTTTCCGAACCATCGCGTGGAAAATCGCCTCGCGCGGTCCCGCATAACGCATAGCCGCCGGGAATACGCCAAGAAATGCGCGATCTTTAGGATAATAATTTTCCAATAACGCCAAATAGCTCTTCATCCGAACATTCGCAGGCACATCATCCGATTTCGTCTCGCCAACGAGAGGATTCAAGAACAAAGCGTCAACGATTTCCATCGCTGCTTTCTGAATGTATTCATGAGCCCTGTGCACGGGATTCCGGGTTTGGAATCCTACGACGGTTTTCCAACCCTTTTCCGCAAAAATACGACGGGTTTCCGCTGGATCGAAGTAAAATTCATTGAATTTCTCCGGTTTCGGGCGGTTCAATATTTGAATCGATCCTCCCACGTATGTGTCAGGACGATCAAAAAGCTTCACGACACCGGGATGCTCCATATCATCTGTTTTGAACACTTGAACGGCTTCATGATGTTTATTAACTTTATATAGGCTGTCAACGTCAATCACGGCGTAAATGATGCCATCATTTTCACCGACCAAAGCGGCTTGTTGGCCAACGGACAGCTTAGCAGCCTGATCGGCCGTAACAGCCAACGTAATCGGAATGCTCCATATGGTGCCATTAGCTAGACGCATTGTATTTACAACGGAGAGATAATCCGCTTCATTCATGAAGCCTGTAAGCGGACTGAATGCTCCTACGCCAATGAGGTCCAAATCGGAAATCGTCCAAGTATTAATCGGAATAGCCGCAAGACTCGCAGCTTTACCTAGCAATGCTTCACGTTCTTGCCCTTCCAATACCCGGTTAATCAATTTGCCGCCGTGCGGTTCAATTGCGCTCATGATCTGAGTAGCTCCTTCTAGGTCCTGTATAGGTTATCGGTTATTATTTATGCAAGCCGCATTCCGTCTTCTCGTTCCCCGCCCAACGTCCCGCCCGCGGATCTTCTCCCGGCATAACCGGTTTCGTGCAGTGCTCGCAACCGATGCTCGGGTAGTTACGATCATGAAGGGGGTTGTAAACGACATCGTTCGCGCGAATATAAGCCCATACGTCCTCCGACGTCCACGATGCCAGCGGGTTAAATTTCACGAGCCCGAACTTCGTATCGTATTCGACTTTCTTCGCATTGGCACGCGTCGGCGCCTGGTCGCGACGAATTCCGGTAATCCAAGCCTCATATTGGCCAAGAATTCGTGTTAACGGCTCGACTTTACGAAGGTTGCAACAGCTTGTCGGGTCGCTCTTCCATAGCTCTTCACCGTACTCAGCTGCTTGCTGCTCGGGAGTTAGCTTTGATTTGACCTCGACGAATTTCAGATTGTACTTCTGAGCCATAATGTCGCGCGTTTCATAGGTTTCCTTAAAGTGAAAATCAGTATCGAGGTAGAAAATATCCGTGCTCGGACTGATTTTTTGGAGCATATCCACGAGTACTACGTCTTCCGCTCCGAAGCTGCAAGCAAAAGTAATGTTCGGGAAAGTTTGCACCGCCCAGGCGATAACCGTCTCCGGCGATGCATGCTCGAATTCTTCAGCTTTTTGGTTAATGAGGGCTTCTTTCTCGAAGAAGTTCATAATATTGACCTCCGTTTGAAATCCAAGTATTTAAGTATGAATTACTTCTATTATACGCTCTCGGGCGGGATTGTTCAATCATCCAAGTAAAACGTATGATTTCTAATCGTACAAAAAAATGCCTTCCCCGCCATCGAATATAATGGGAGAAAGGCACGGTTTGTACTGTGATGATATTAACGTTTCGAGAATTGAGGAGCGCGACGAGCCGCTTTCAATCCGTATTTCTTACGTTCTTTCATACGCGGGTCACGAGTCAGGAATCCTGCTTTCTTAAGAGCGGAACGAAGTTCTGGGTCCGCTTTAAGAAGTGCGCGGGAGATGCCATGACGGATTGCGCCTGCTTGGCCGGACGTTCCACCACCGTGCGCTAATACGACAATATCGTATTTGCTAGTCGTTTCGGTCAGATTAAGCGGTTGTTTAACGATCAATTTCAACGTTTCAAGGTCGAAATAATCATTGATTTCACGTTTGTTGATAACGATGCGGCCTTCACCCGGCACGAGTCGAACTCGCGCAACGGAGTGCTTGCGGCGACCCGTTCCTAAATATTGCACTTGAGCCATTCGTAAGTCCTCCTTTTTGATTATCCGCGAAGTTCGTAAACTTCAGGTTGTTGGGCTTGATGTGGGTGTTCAGTTCCTGCATACACTTTAAGTTTGCTATGAAGCTGATGTCCCAGTTTGTTCTTAGGAAGCATGCCGTAGACAGCAAGCTCGATGATGCGGTGAGGCTTTTTGTTGATCATCTCAGCCGCTGTCGTCGTTTTCAGACCACCTGGGTAATGAGAGTGAGTGTAGTATTTCTTTTGTTGCATTTTCTTACCTGTAAGAACGATCTTCTCCGCATTAATTACGATGACGAAATCACCTGTATCGATATGTGGAGTGAACTCAGGTTTGTGTTTGCCGCGGATAAGCGCTGCAGCTTCGCTGGCCAAACGACCAAGCGTTTTGCCTTCGGCGTCGATTATGTGCCATTTGCGCTCGACTTCAAGAGGCTTAGCCATAAAGGTTGTACGCATGAAACATCCTCCTTCGGGTTACTTCCCTGCTTTTATGTGGTACGACAATTACAATTTTCATTCATATCTTAGTTGTTTAGGTATTGAAGAAGTGTTCGCGACACAGGTCTCGGGAGAGAACCCCATCCATCAAACACAGCAAAACAGCGTGACACTTCTCCACTGGGGCCGTGGGTAGCCGTGAAGAAAGCACAAAATTTATTGTACATGAAATCGGGCTTTTATGCAAGCGGAATTTTGTCAAGAATTGCCCTCGTTCATTTGGTTTCCGAATAAGGTTTCATACTTGACTTCCCATAAGGAAAGACCGTGCGGTACGGCTGTTGGACCTGCCCTAGCTCTATTCCGAGAAGCAAGTATGGACGCCATATCCGAGGAGGCACGTTTGCCCTCACCGACCTGAATTAAAGTTCCCGCAATGATGCGCACCATGTTGTAGAGAAATCCGGTTCCGGTAATATAGATATGGAATACTCCGCGTTGCTTGCCAGGATAGTGAAGGTCGTCCCATGCATGACCAAAGTGGTCCGGAGGAAGTTTAATCTTCTCGGGATAATCGGGCTCTACCTCAAGTCTCGCTTCGAGAATCGTGCGAATATGACTCGGCTTAGTCGACTGCGGAGCAGTGAATGAGGAAAAGTCGTGTTTCCCCAGCAAATGGGTAAGGCCGTTTTGCATGGCATCGAAATCAAGCGGCGTTGGATGATGAAACTCATAACGACGCCGAAATAGATCTGGATTGCGATTGCAGTTAATCGTGTACCGGTATGTCTTACTCGTCGCCTTGCGGCGAGAATTAAACTGTTCAGGCACGGTAAATGCACTCTGGACGACAATGTCGTTGGGCAGCCTCGTATTCAGCGCCAGCATCCATCGTTCAATCGGGATGCTTGAGGCGGTGCTAAAATTAACGACTTGCCCCCTAGCGTGAACGCCGGCGTCGGTACGCCCTGAGCCTGTGACATGGATCCGCTCGCCTGTTAAGACGTAAATGGCTTCTTCCAGCTTGTCCTGAATCGTATTCCCGCTAGGTTGACTCTGGAATCCATAATAATCCGTGCCGTCATAGCTGACGATGAGACCTATATTACGCATAAGCCCACCTCCATCGAATCCATTCCACAAAAAAAGGATGATCCGAATGCATGATTCGGTCCATCCTTCTTCGCTCCGTTCTTACGCGCGATCAACGAGTTCGAGATACACCATCGGAGCAGAATCTCCACGGCGGGGTCCCAATTTCAAGATGCGAGTATATCCACCCGGACGTTCCGCATAACGCGGAGCCAATTCGGAGAACAGTTTCTGGATGGCGTCTTGTTCGCCGTTAAGGCTCTCGCGACGCACGAATGCCGATACCTGACGACGCGCGTGCAGGTCGCCGCGCTTAGCGAGAGTAATCAATCTCTCGGCAATGGAGCGCACTTCCTTCGCTTTCGCTTCGGTCGTTTGGATACGCTCGTACAGGAACAGGTCGGTACACAAGTCACGGAAAAGAGCTTTCCGCGAGCTGGAATCGCGACTCAGTTTTTGATAGGCCATTTGTTTTCCCTCCCTCACTAGTGCGAACGATGAAGCAGCGCCTATGGCGTCTGCGTTCGGTCGTCACAAGATGCTGTCAAACATTTAACGATGCTACTCCTCGAACCGAAGGCCCAAGCCAAGTTCTTCAAGCTTCTCTTGTACTTCCTCCAAAGACTTGCGGCCCAAGTTACGAACCTTCATCATGTCTTCTTCGGTTTTCGTGATCAGCTCTTGAACCGTGTTGATGCCTGCGCGTTTAAGGCAGTTGTAGGAACGGACGGAAAGATCAAGCTCTTCGATGGTCATCTCAAGCACTTTTTCTTTTTTGTCTTCTTCCTTTTCTTTCATCGTTTCGGTATCTTTGGCTTCATCCGTAAGACCCACGAACAAAGATAAGTGATCTGTTAGGATTTTCGCGCCCAAGCTAACCGCTTCCTCAGGTCGGATACTGCCATCGGTCCAAACTTCAAGCGTAAGCTTGTCATAGTTGGTTACTTGGCCGACGCGGGTATTCTCGACTTGATAATTAACGCGGGTAATCGGGGTATAGATCGAATCGATCGGAATAACGCCAATCGGTTGATCATCCTTCTTGTTGCGATCTGACGGAACGTATCCACGTCCGACTCTGGCGAAGATGCGCATGTGGAGGCGCGCGCCAGATGCTAATGTTGCGATATGAAGATCCGGGTTAAGGATTTCAACGTCGCTGTCCGCACGGATATCACCGGCAGTAACAACGCCATCGCCTTCCGCATCGATCTCGAGCACTTTCTCCTCATCGGAGTGAATCTTCAGCGATAGACGCTTCAGATTAAGGATGATTTGCGTAACATCCTCAATAACACCTGGAATCGTGGAAAATTCGTGAAGAACGCCATCAATCTGTACCGATACTACGGCAGCGCCCGGCAAGGACGACAACAGAATGCGGCGAAGAGAGTTACCAAGCGTCATCCCATAACCACGTTCCAGCGGTTCTACGACAAAGCGGCCATATCTCTTATCATCTTGAATTTCCACGGAATCGATTTTCGGCTTTTCGATCACTATCATAACCAAAACCTCCTTCAGAACGTCGCTGACGTTGCCGTTTGTTCACCCAAGCTAAATGGTTCAACCTTTATGAAGGTTAAGAGTTTATGGGGTAAACCATGTAGTATGCCTAACCGTTACAACCATTATTCTCAAGTTGTTCTTGTTTGATACCACATTGCAACGTTGCTACACGCGGCGGCGCTTCGGAGGACGGCATCCGTTATGCGGGATCGGAGTCACGTCTCTGATCATGCTGACTTCAAGACCAGCGGCTTGCAACGAACGAATCGCAGCTTCGCGGCCGGCGCCAGGACCTTTAACAGAGACTTCAACCAGACGCATTCCGTGTTCCATCGCAGCGCGAGCTGCAGATTCAGCTGCCATTTGAGCCGCGAAAGGCGTGCTTTTACGGGAGCCTTTAAAGCCAAGGTTGCCGGAGCTCGCCCAGGAAACCGCGTTTCCGTGCGGATCCGTAATCGTAACGATTGTATTGTTAAACGTGGAACGGATATGTGCCACGCCCGTATCAATGTTTTTCCGATCACGACGCTTGGTACGAACGACTTTCTTGCCTTTCTGTGCCATGTTTGTTATCCCCCCTTATTACTTCTTCTTGTTCGCTACTGTACGACGCGGACCTTTGCGTGTACGAGCGTTCGTTTTCGAACGTTGTCCGCGAACCGGCAGACCGCGGCGGTGACGGATGCCTCGATAGCAGCCGATTTCAATCAGCCGTTTGATGTTTAGTGCAATTTCGCGACGCAAGTCGCCCTCGACCTTTTGTTCTTTGTCGATCGTTTCGCGAAGACGAGCTAACTCATCCTCCGTCAGATCACGAACGCGAGTATCGGGATTGATCCCCGTGGACGCTAGAATCTTCTGGGAAGTTGGCTTGCCAATCCCGAAGATGTACGTCAGGGCGATTTCCACGCGCTTGTCGCGCGGGAGGTCAACACCAGATATACGTGCCATAGTTAGGGCACCTCCTCTTATTTAGCCTTGTTTTTGTTTATGTTTCGGATTCTCACAGATAACCATCACGTTGCCTTTGCGGCGAATGACTTTGCATTTCTCGCAAATCGGTTTGACCGAAGGTCTCACCTTCATGATAATACCCTCCTTAAAGTGTGACTGATCTAACGCGTCTAAGTCGCCGTGGCTCAGTCATCACGTATGCATCCAAACGTAACAACAATCTGCGTTCGCGGGTTATTGTCACGCGCTAGGTAGACCGGACGAACTTATTTGCGGTAGGTGATACGGCCCCGTGTCAGATCATAAGGCGACAACTGGATAACCACTTTGTCCCCCGTTAGAATCCGTATGAAATGCATCCGAAGCTTTCCGGAAACATGTGCCAGGATTTGATGCCCGTTCTCGAGCTCCACCTTGAACATGGCATTCGGCAGCGGTTCAATGACCGTTCCTTCGACCTCGATGACGTCCTCTTTGGCCACCGTCATTCTCCTTTCTCTACAGCATGCGTTTCGAGCCGTTGTTCGATTTCACCGATAGCGTGCCGGAGTTTCGCGTTGGTCACGCGTCCGGTATCGCGAAGATTATTCGCGACTTCTTCGCTTCGGGTCCCGATCGGTTCGAGATGCAGCACGTTTTTGCGTTTGGGCCGATCGAAGCGGCGTTTATCGCCGTCGGCCACGAGCGCGAATCGCTCTTCAACGAGGGCGATAACTATTGCTAGTTGTCCTTCGTCTCTACCACGCCGGCTTCTCACGATGTCTCCGGGCTCCAACTTAACGTTTACCGTCATAACATTCACCTAGCTTTACGCACGGGTAAGTATTTCGTACCCGTCTTCGGTTACGGCAATCGTATGCTCGAAATGCGCGCACAGCGATCCGTCCACCGTGACGACCGTCCAATTATCGGACAAAGTCTTCACGTAACGTTCTCCCACGATAACCATCGGTTCGATCGCGAGTGTCATTCCCGGTTTCAATCGCGGACCGCGATCGGGAATGCCATAATTCGGAATTTGCGGTTCCTCGTGCAGATCCGATCCTATGCCGTGACCGACATATTCCCTTACGACCGAGAAATTCGCCTCTTCGATCACTTTCTGTATGCCGTGGGATACGGTATACAGCCTCACGTCCGGACGAACCAACTCGAGCCCCGCGTATAGCGATGCTTCCGTAACGTCCAGAAGGCGCTGTGCTTCTTCGGAAATGTTCCCGACACCGTAGGTCCAAGCGGAATCGCCGTGATAGCCTTGGTACTGTGCGCCGATATCGATGCTGATGATGTCGCCTTCTATTAGCTTCCTCGGACCGGGAAACCCGTGAACGAGCTCCTCGTTAGTGGAAGCGCATATGCTGGCCGGAAAACCGTTATAACCCTTGAAAGAGGGAACAGCACCTTGGCTTCGGATGAATGTATCGCAAATGCGATCCAATTCAGCGGTTGTAACGCCGGGCACGACCGCCTGTTTCATCAGGCGATGAGCCTCCGCTACAATCCTACCCGCATCGCGCATCAAGTTCAACTCATGTTCAGACTTGATAACGATCATGGCCGATTACCCTCTGAGAAGGGAAGCGATCTCGGTCGTAACCGCATCGATGTCCTTCTCCCCGTCTACTTCGCGGAGCGATCCTTTGTCGCCGTAATACGTCAGAAGAGGTGCCGTTTTGCTAGTATACTCATCAAGACGGGTACCCACTTTTTCTTCGGTATCGTCGGAACGCTGATACAGCTCTCCCCCGTCTTTATCGCAGATGCCTTCCTGCTTAGGCGGGTTGAAAATAATATGATACGTCGTGCCGCAAGTTTTGCAAATCCGTCTACCTGTAAGGCGAGCGAGCAGGAAGCTGCGATCTACCTTTAAGTTGATGACATGGTCAATCTTACGACCCATTTCGGCAAGCATGCCGTCAAGCGCTTCGGCTTGTGCCAGCGTCCGTGGAAACCCGTCCAATAAAAATCCGTTGGCGCAATCTGCTTCCGCGAGACGATCTCGCACGATACCGTTCGTCACTTCATCCGGAACGAGAAGGCCTTGGTCAACGTACTCCTTCGCCTTCTGTCCGAGCGGCGTGCCCTGCTTCATGGCTAAACGAAACGCATCACCGGTTGAGATGTGCGGGATGCCGAATTGCTCGACAATCCGTTCTGCCTGCGTTCCTTTGCCGGCGCCAGGAGGCCCCATAAACAAGATGTTCATTGTTGTTCCTCCTGTCCGTCTCGTTCATTACTTGTTGATAAAGCCTTTGTAGTGACGCTTGATCAATTGGCTCTCGATTTGTTTCATCGTTTCAAGTGCAACCCCGATAACGATCAAGAGTGAAGTTCCGCCCAATTTAACCGTCCGCGGAAGATCCGCGAGCGTACCGAAGAATACTGGAAGCACCGAGATCAGAGCCAAGAAAACTGCGCCGGCTAGCGTAATGCGAGTGATTACACGCATTAGGAAACCAGCTGTCGGTTTGCCAGGACGAATACCCGGGATATATCCGCCGTTCTTCTTCATATTATCCGCCAATTGCTGCGGATTGAATTGAACGAAGGTGTAGAAGAAAGTGAAACCAATGATCAGCAAAATGTACAACACCATGCCTAACGGCTTGTCATAGTACATATGAGTGATGACCCACTTGGCCCACGTATGATTAGCCCAGAACTGCGCGATCGTAATCGGGAACATCAAGAGCGATACTGCGAAGATAACTGGAATTACGCCCGCCCCATTCACTTTAAGCGGAATATGAGTGGATTGGCCGCCGTACATTTTCTGTCCGACAACACGTTTAGCGTATTGAACCGGAATCTTCCGTACGCCTTGCTGAATGAAGATTACCCCTGCAATAATCAATATGATTACAAGCAGGATAATAACCATCTTTACGATATTAAGGAACAATTGACTCGAATCCGTAAACTGGGACACATAAATTTCGCGAACATGCTTAGGTATAGCAGCGACAATCGCCGCAAAAATCAAGATCGAGATACCGTTGCCGATACCCTTTTCATTGATTTGCTCACCGAGCCACATAAGGAACGCTGTACCAGCCGTCAAGACGATGGCAATCATTAGATAAGTCGCAGTGCTTGGATATAAAACCATTTCTTGATTATACATCCGGTTAAAGCCGATAGCCGTTGCAAAAGCTTGGATAAGCCCCAGAATAATCGTTCCGTAACGAGTTATCTGCGCCAGCTTGCGTTTACCGTTCTCGCCTTCCTTCTGCCATTCCGAGAACTTCGGAATGACGTCCATGGAAAGGAGTTGAACGATGATCGAAGCCGTAATGTACGGCGTAATCCCCAGAGCAAAAATGGAGAAGTTAAACAATGCACCGCCAGAGAACGTGTTTAGAAGGCCAAACAGGTCGTTGCCCTGTTCGCCGGCTCTCGTAAGAACGTCCTTGTCAATGTTCGGAACCGGGATGAAAGAGCCGATTCGATAAACCAACAGGATGAAAAGGGTGAACAGGATCCTTTTGCGAAGATCCTCGACTTTCCAAATGTTTTTGACGGTCGCGAACATTAGATCACCTCGGTTTTACCGCCGGCGGCCTGAATTTTTTCTGCTGCAGACTGAGAGAACTTATGAGCTTTAACAGTCAGCTGCACGTTCAGATCGCCATTGCCCAGAATTTTAATTCCGTCTTTTGGATTTTTGAGAATGCCCTCATTTAGCAGCAATTCCGGAGTCACTTCCGTGCCAGCTTCAAAACGGCTCAACTGGTCCAGATTGACAATCGCGAAGACTGTAGCAAAACGATCATTGTTAAATCCGCGCTTCGGTACCCGGCGGTACAATGGGTTTTGACCACCCTCGAAACCGGGACGAACACCGCCACCGGAACGAGCGTTTTGCCCTTTGTGACCGCGACCTGACGTTTTGCCGAGTCCGCTACCAGCTCCGCGTCCTCTCCGTTTACGGGAAGAAGTCGAGCCTTCGTTCGGAGATAGCTCATGCAATTTCATCGTACGTCGCACCTCCTTGAGAGTTATGCTTTATATGCTTATACTTCTTTAACTTCGACCAAATGACTGACCGTGTTGATCATGCCGCGAGTCGCGACGTTGTCTTCTCTTACAACGGACGTATGCAGCTTGCCGAGTCCAAGAGATTTCACCGTTTGACGTTGATTCTCAGGACGGCCAATCAAGCTGCGAACGAGGGTAATTTGAAGCTGTGCCATCTGTTTCCCTCCTTAACGGAATAGCTCTGCTACGGTTTTACCGCGCAGTTTCGCTACGTCTTCGGCGCGTTTGAGGCGGGATAAACCTTCCAACGTCGCATTGACCATGTTAATGGAGTTGGAGGAACCCAGCGATTTCGTCAAAATATCGCCGACTCCAGCTAGTTCGAGCACTGCGCGGACAGGACCGCCCGCGATAACGCCCGTACCTTCTGATGCTGGTTTCAGCAGCACTTTGCCGGCGCCGAAACTTCCCGTAACGGCGTGTGGAATTGTGGTTCCAACGAGTGGAACGTAGACTAGGTTTTTCTTAGCGTCATCGACGCCCTTACGGATTGCGTCTGGAACTTCGGAAGCTTTACCGATTCCCGCGCCAACCCAGCCTTTGCCGTCTCCGACAACGACGAGTGCGCTGAAACTAAAGCGACGTCCGCCTTTGACGACTTTGGAGACACGATTGATTTGAACCATTTTTTCGGTCAGTTCCAATGTATTCGGATCTACACGCAAGTCGTTTACCTCCTTGTGTCAAAAATGAATTAAAACTGTAATCCGGCTTCGCGCGCTGCGTCAGCCAGTGCTTGGATACGTCCATGATACAAGTAGCCGCCGCGATCGAACACGACGTTCTCGTATCCTTTTTCTTTCGCACGTTTAGCGATGAGTTCGCCTACTTTGCGTGCGGATTCTACGTTACCGCCATTGCCGACGTCGGCAAGCTCTTTATCAACCGTCGAAGCGCTAGCCAGCGTTACGCCTTTAACGTCATCGATCAGTTGAGCGTAGATGTGTTTGGAAGAACGGAACACGGAAAGACGTGGACGTTCATTGGTACCGCTGATTTTCTTACGTACCCGAAGGTGACGTTTCAGACGGGCTTTATTTTTGTCGCTTTTTGTAATCATCCGAAAGGTTCTCTCCCTTCTCGTTGTTGCATCTAGGCAGCTTCTAACCACCCGCAACTTAGTTCATTACTTCTTCTTGCCTGCTTTACCTTCTTTGCGAAGGATGCGTTCGCCTTCGTACTTGATCCCTTTACCTTTGTAAGGCTCAGGAGGACGAACGGCGCGGATTTTGGCAGCAATCTCTCCGACTGCTTCTTTATCGATGCCTTTAACGATGATTTTGTTTTGTGCCGGCACTTCGAATTCAATGCCGTTTTCCGGTACGATTTCAACCGGGTGAGAGTAACCCACGTTCAATACCAGCTTATCGCCGGATTTACTTGCACGGTAACCTACACCTACCAGATCAAGGTTTTTGATGTAACCATCGGTTACGCCGCTAACCATGTTGGCTACTACGCTGCGGGTCGTGCCGTGCAGCGAGCGGTGAAGCTTGTTATCGGAAGGACGTTCAACGGTAATGACATCGGACTCGTAGGAAACTTTCATGTCGGTGTGCAAAGCACGGGACAAAGTTCCTTTAGGGCCTTTAACCGTAATTACGTTGTTGTCCAGGTTCACGTTCACGCCGTTAGGCACCTGAATCGGTTTGCGTCCAATACGGGACATAGGTACACCTCCAATCGTGTGACAGTTAAATTACCAAACGTAGCAAAGCACTTCGCCGCCGGACTTCCCTTGACGGGCTTCCTTGTCAGTGATGATGCCTTTGGATGTGGAAATGATCGCGATGCCGAGGCCACCCAACACACGCGGTACTTCATTGGATTTCGTATAAACGCGCAAACCTGGTTTGCTAATGCGTTTAAGACCCGTGATAACACGCTCGTTGTTAGGACCGTATTTCAAGAAAATACGAATCAACCCTTGCTTGTTATCTTCAACATATTCAGCGTCGCGGATAAAACCTTCACGTTTCAGGATTTCAGCAATTTGCTTCTTAACCGTAGACGCAGGCAATTCCACCGACTCATGACGCACGAGATTCGCGTTGCGAATGCGCGTCAGCATATCTGCAATTGGATCAGACATAACCATGGGGTAAACCTCCTTCCCGAACTAGGCTGATTACCAGCTCGCTTTTTTGACGCCAGGAATCTGGCCTTTGTATGCCAATTCACGGAAACAGATCCGGCAGATCTTGAATTTTTGCAAAACGGAATGCGGACGACCGCAACGTTCGCAACGCGTGTAAGCCTGGACCTTAAACTTCGGCGTACGCTGTTGCTTGACTTTCATCGACGTTTTTGCCACTTGCTTTCACACCTCCATTAGGTACCTTTTGCTAATTTGGCCGGGTTGGCGTCACTTCGCAAACGGCATACCCAATTGGGTGAGCAGCTCACGCGCTTCTTCGTCCGATTGTGCCGTCGTTACGATGACGATATCCATCCCGCGAACTTTATCAATCTTGTCATACTCGATTTCCGGGAAAATCAGTTGTTCCTTCAATCCTAGCGTGTAGTTACCGCGACCATCGAACGATTTCGTCGATACGCCGTGGAAATCGCGTACGCGTGGGAGAGAGATATTGAACAGCTTATCCAAGAAGTAGTACATCCGTTCGCCGCGCAGCGTTACTTTAGCGCCGATCGGCAAGTTCTCACGCAAGCGGAAGCCCGCGATCGATTTCTTCGAACGGGTGATTACAGGTTTTTGACCAGCAATCTTCTGCATGTCCTCAACCGCGAAATCCATGATTTTGGAGTTCGAAACCGCTTCGCCGACACCCATGTTGATGACGACTTTCTCGACTTTCGGCACTTGCATGACGGATTTGTAGCTAAACTTCTGCATTAGCGCAGGAGTAATTTCATTCAGGAATCGTTCCTTCATTCTTGCTGCCATGAGTCACAGTGACCTCCTTTCCGTTCTTACTGCGATTAGTCGATCGATTCTCCGGAGCGCTTAGCGATCCGAATTTTAGTGCCGTTTTCCAGCGTCTTGGAACCAACGCGAGTTGGTTTGCCGCTTTTAGGATCGATATGCATCACGTTCGACACGTGAATCGGCGCTTCGCGCTCGATGATACCGCCTTGTTGATTCGTTGGGTTCGGGCGAGTATGGCGTTTCACCATGTTGACGCCCTCGACAAGCACACGATTCTCGCGCGGGTATGCAGCGATAATGCGGCCTTTCTTGCCTTTGTCTTTGCCCGAGATGACGATGATGTTATCGTCCTTTTTCACGTGCAGCTTATTGTTGTGCGATTGCAGCACTTTTTTCAGACGGGGCATGGGTACACCTCCTTGAGTGTTTCTCCATCGGTGCGTTCCGGATGGTTATAGAACTTCCGGTGCCAGGGAAATGATTTTCATGAAGTCGCGTTCGCGAAGCTCACGAGCAACAGGTCCAAAGATCCGGGTACCGCGCGGGCTCTTATCTTCTTTAACGATTACTGCCGCGTTCTCATCGAACGCGATATAGGATCCGTCTTTACGGCGTACCGAACGTTTTGTACGAACGATAACGCATTTGACTACGTCGCCTTTTTTGACAACGCCGCCTGGTGTTGCTTGTTTAACGGAGCATACGATCATATCACCGATATGTCCTACGCGGCGTCCTGTACCGCCAAGCACGCGGATACACATCAATTCTTTCGCGCCGGAGTTGTCGGCAACATGTAGACGCGTAAACGGTTGAATCATCGCAAGGTCCTCCTTTCAGTCACAGGTGAGTCGCTTAAGCCAATACGGCTTTCTCGACGATTTCGACCAGGCGCCATGTTTTGTCTTTCGACAACGGGCGGGTCTCCATGATTCTCACGGTGTCGCCGATTTTTGCATCGTTGGTTTCGTCATGCGCTTTGAATTTCTTCGTGTATTTAATCCGTTTGTGGTAAAGGCTGTGTTTTTTGTAAGTTTCAACGGCCACCACAATCGTTTTGTCCATTTTGTCGCTGACGACTTTACCAATCTGCACTTTACGATTGTTATTGCGTTCGCTCATGGTAATCCTCCTTTTCCCGGGTATTAGCCGATGCCGAGTTCACGCTCGCGCAAAATGGTTTTAGCCCGAGCAATTTCTTTCCGCAGATCGCCAAGGCGGTGCGGGTTATCCAGTTGGCCAGTAGCCAGTTGGAAGCGGAGGTTGAACAGCTCATCCTTGAAGCCGGCGATCTTCTGTTCGAGTTCCGCCGATGTCAGGTTGCGAAATTCACTGGCTTTCATTTGCTTCACCACCCAGTTCTTCACGTTTCACAAACTTCGTCTTGATTGGCAGCTTGTGCGCTGCAAGACGCATCGCTTCACGTGCTATCTCCTCGGATACTCCCGCGAGTTCGAACAATACTTTGCCCGGCTTCACGACAGCAACCCATGCTTCTACGTTACCTTTACCGCTACCCATCCGAACCTCAAGAGGTTTTTGGGTGATCGGCTTAGAAGGGAAAATTTTGATCCAAACTTTTCCGCCCCGTTTGATATAACGAGTCATGGCAATCCGAGCAGCCTCGATTTGACGATTCGTCACCCAAGAAGGCTCCATCGCTTGCAGACCGAATTCACCGAAATGAACTTCAGCGCCGCCTTTAGCGCGGCCTTTCATTTTACCGCGGTGTTCTTTGCGGTGTTTTACGCGTTTAGGGACCAACATGATCAGTTGCCTCCTTCCTCAGCAGCTCTTTTCTTCGTCGGAAGGACTTCGCCACGGTAGATCCATACTTTTACGCCGATGCGGCCGTATGTCGTATGAGCTTCTGCCGTTCCGTAATCGATATCAGCGCGGAGTGTGTGCAAAGGCACCGTTCCTTCGCTGTAGCCTTCTTGACGAGCGATTTCCGCTCCGCCCAGACGACCGCTTACGGCTGTTTTGACTCCCTTAGCGCCAGCGCGTTGCGTACGTTGCATAGCTTGTTTCATCGCGCGACGGAAGGATACGCGGCGTTCCAATTGTTGCGCGATGCTCTCGGCAACCAGGATAGCGTCCAATTCCGGATTCTTGATCTCGGAGATATTAATGTGTACTTTCTTGCCGTTTGAAATCTTCGTCAATTGACCACGAAGCACTTCAACTTCAGCTCCGCCTTTGCCGATTACGATACCCGGCTTGGCAGTGTGAATCGTAACGTTAACGCGGTTCGCCGCACGTTCGATCTCGACTTTGGAAACCGCTGCGTCTTTAAGTTTTTTCTTGAGGAATTCGCGAATTTTGACATCTTCGATAAGAAGGGTGCCGAAATCTTTATCAGCATACCATTTGGATTCCCAATCACGGATAATGCCGATGCGAAGACCGACGGGATTTACTTTTTGACCCACACGTTGTCCCTCCTTATTTTTCGGATACGACCAGTGTAATATGGCTGGATCGCTTGAAAATACTGAATGCACGGCCCTGTGAACGAGGTTGGAATCGTTTCATCGTTGGACCTTCGTTAACGAAGGCTTCGGACACGACCAATTTGTTCACGTCGAGCTGGTAGTTGTGTTCAGCGTTGGCAATAGCAGAGTTCAATAGCTTCTCCAATACCGGAGATGCCGAACGCGGCGTATGACGCAAAATGGCAACAGCATCGCCGACTTTTTTACCGCGAATCAGGTCTACGACCAGGCGGACTTTACGAGCCGGAATGCGAATGTTATTCACATGAGCTTTGGCTTGCTGAGACATCGGTGTACCTCCTCCCTTACGTTACGTCTCGTGACGATCAATCCGTGACGCCGGAGGCGCACTATGTCGATCCCACTTCGTAGGGTTAATTATCTCTTGCCCGTTTTCTTATCATCGTCGGAATGACCTTTGAACGTGCGCGTCGGCGCAAATTCACCTAGCTTGTGACCGACCATGTCTTCCGACACGTATACCGGCACATGCTTACGTCCGTCATATACTGCGAACGTCAGACCCACGAATTGTGGGAAAATCGTCGAACGACGAGACCACGTTTTGATGACTACTTTCTTATTCGTACCGGACAGTTCTTCCACTTTTTTCAGTAGATAGCCATCCACGAAAGGTCCTTTTTTCAAACTGCGACCCATGGAATGCTCCTCCCTTCAACGCGGCTTGAGAGTTTGCCGTTCACGCCGCTAGACGATATTTCATTACTTGCTGCGACGACGAACAATGTATTTGCTCGAAGCTTTTTTCTTCTTGCGGGTTTTGTAACCAAGCGTTGGCTTGCCCCATGGAGAAAGCGGGGATTTGCGTCCGATTGGCGCGCGGCCTTCGCCACCACCGTGTGGATGATCGTTCGGGTTCATGACGACACCGCGGACGGTCGGGCGTTTGCCTAACCAACGATTACGTCCAGCTTTACCGATGTTAAGCAACTCGTGATCCTGGTTACCGACAGTACCGATTGTTGCGCGGCAAGTTTTGAGAATGCGGCGAATCTCGCCGGATGTCAAACGAATGGTAACATAGGTTTCTTCTTTACCTAGCAATTGAGCGCTAGTACCAGCTGCGCGAACCATTTGGCCGCCTTTGCCTGGTCTCAACTCAATGTTGTGGATAACTGTACCGACTGGAATGTTCTCCAACGGAAGAGCATTGCCCACTTTGATGTCTGCGTCAGGACCAGAAGTGATCACATCGTCGACTTTAAGACCTTTCGGTGCGATGATGTAAGTTTTCTCGCCGTCCGCATAGTTGATCAGAGCGATGTAAGACGTCCGGTTCGGATCGTATTCAATCGAAGCCACGCGGCCGGGAATGCCGTCCTTCGTGCGTTTGAAGTCAATGATCCGGTATTTACGCTTATGACCGCCGCCGTGATGACGAACGGTAATTTTACCTTGGTTGTTACGACCAGCGCGTTTGAATAGCGGCGCGAGCAAGGATTTTTCCGGCTCTGTTGCCGTAATCTCTTCAAACGTTGCAATCGTCATTTGACGACGGCTTGCCGTTGTCGGATTAAACTTTTTGACTGGCAATTGGATTCCCTCCTTACTTTAGAGACTTATTATACAGAGGATTCGAAATACTCAAGCGGTTTGCTATCCGCGGAAAGCTGCACGATCGCTTTTTTCCACTCGGAAGTGTAGCCGCTGTGTTTGCCGTAGCGTTTCGGCTTAGCCGGCATTCTGAGCGTGTTAACGCCAACGACCTTCACTTTGAAGATCTGTTCGATGGCTTGTTTGATTTCTGTTTTGTTCGCTTTCAAGTCAACTTCGAACACGTATTTCCGCTGTTCCATAAAGTCGCTTGTGCGTTCGGTAATAACCGGCCGTTTGATTAGATCGCGGGGGTTTCTCATTACGCGAACACCTCCTCAACTTTAGCGACTGCATCCTTCGTGATGATCAACTGGTCATGCTTGATCACATCTAGAACGTTAATTCCTTCGGCGGAGACGAATTTGACTCCAGGAATGTTACGAGCGGACAGGGCCACGTTATTATCAAAGTCCGCGGTTACGACTAGCGCTTTGCGGGATACTTTGAGGTTGTTCAAAAGTTTCGAAATGTCCTTCGTTTTCGGCTGGGACAAGCTCAGCTGATCGAGAACGATAATTTGGTTATCCACAACTTTGCTGGACAAAGCTGATTTGATGGCCAAACGGCGAACTTTACGAGGTAATTTGAATCCATAGCTGCGCGGTGTTGGTCCGAATACGATACCGCCGCCTTTCCATTGCGGCGAACGGATACTACCTTGACGAGCACGGCCAGTTCCTTTTTGTTTCCAAGGCTTGCGTCCGCCTCCGCGAACTTCCGAACGACCTTTAGTGTCGTGCGTACCGGAGCGAAGCGAAGCTTGTTGCAGCAATACGGCGCTATGCAGAACGTGAACGTTCGGTTCGATACCGAATACTCCTTCTGCCAGATCAAGTTCTCCAACTTGATTGCCGTCTACGTTATAAACAGCCACTTTCGGCATGAGTGGTCCTCCTTTCCTCATACATTGTGAATTATTTCTTCACCGATGTGCGGATTTTGAGATAACTGTTGCGCGCGCCCGGTACGGAGCCTTTGATCAACAATACGTTACGCTCAAGATCGACTTTAACGATCTCAAGGTTTTGCACCGTGATTGTCTCGCTACCCATCCGGCCGTGCATTTTCTTGCCTTTCGGTACGCGGTTAGCATCGCGAATCGTCGCAAGTGAACCGTTACCGCGGTGGTATTTGGAACCGTGCGTCATCTTACCGCGTTGGAAGCCCCAACGTTTGATTGCGCCAGTCGTTCCTTTACCTTTGGAAATACCCGTTACGTCAACGTAATCGCCTGCGGAGAACTGGTCAACTTTAAGTTCTTGACCAACTTCCAAGTCAGCCGGAGCAAGCCCGCTAACTTCGCGAATGAAGCGCTTGGGTGCCGTGTTGGCTTTTTTGGCATGGCCAATGGCTGGTTTGGTTGCTAGCTTCTCGCGTTTATCCGCGAAGCCTAGCTGTACTGCTTCGTATCCATCGTTATCCGCACTTTTCTTTTGCAGTACGATGTTCGGAGTTGCTTCTACTACAGTAACCGGCACAACGCTACCGTCAGCTGCGAATAGTTGAGTCATTCCGAGTTTACGTCCCAAGATTCCTGACATGTTGACACCTCTTTTCCTTCATGGATCTAATTTACTTGAAGCTACAATTAAAGTTTGATTTCGATGTCGACGCCGGACGGCAGATCAAGGCGCATAAGCGCATCAACCGTTTGCGGCGTAGGATTGACGATATCAATCAAACGCTTGTGCGTACGCATTTCAAACTGCTCACGCGAATCCTTGTATTTGTGCACCGCACGCAGGATCGTAATGATCTGCTTTTCGGTCGGCAACGGAATCGGTCCAGATACACCTGCACCTGTACGTTTTGCCGTTTCTACGATTTTCTCCGCGGATTGATCCAGGATACGGTGGTCGTAGGCTTTCAAACGGATACGGATTTTTTGCTTAGCCATAGAATTCCCTCCTTCATTCGCCCAATTTTGGAATCGGACATACTCCGCGAGAATAACCCGACAATCACCGCTTTGGCTTCCCTATGGCAAAGGGGCCGGGTGTGTCGGCAACCTCTCACATCAACGCACAGTCACAGACCAACATTCACTATTATAGCGACCTGCCCAAGCGATTGCAACATAATTTTTATATTTTTATTCATCCGCCTTTTTCTCCAGATCCTTATGATGATAAGCCGTTTCTCATCTTCAATCATTTTCCAGTTCCATTCATGGCCTGCCTCTTTCTGCCATATAGATAAGACAGGCATTCAATGAAAGGACTGGTTGTGTTTGCTTTCACTCCATAAAGTTATCGTTATCATTATAGGCAGCCTATTGATTGCTTCCGGAATTGATTTCTTTCTCATGCCTATTAAAGTGCTTGATGGCGGCTTCATAGGCATTGCGCTAATAACCAATTATTTGTTCGGCGCTAAGGTAGGCCTTGTTCTCATCTTCTGCAGCTTGCCGGTTTTTATTTATACTTGGTTTAAGGACCGCCCCATTTTCTTTCACAGCTTATTCGGAATGATATTCCTGTCCTACTTCATTGATTTGTTCGATCCCTATAACCCGCTTGGTTCATTAGTCAACTCGTACCCCTTTATTGCTTCAGTCGCAGGCGGGGTCTGCATCGGCATTGGCTTCGGATTACTGCTTCGCTTTGATACAAGTACAGGAGGCGTTGATCTTCTTGCCATGCTATTGGCATCTAAGCTGCGAATTAATGTCGGCGTCATCATTTTGATGATGGATGCAATGGTCATTACTTTAGGCGGGATACTCTTTTCCGTAGATACGTTCTTCCTGTCCGTAGCTACGATATCCGCGGGAGGTTTAGCAACGAGCCTTTGTACGATTAAGTATTTTTCCTACTAATAAAGTATTGTTCGTTATCAAAAAAACAAAAAAAAGGGCAGTTCCGGCGCAATGCCAGAACTACCCTTTTAATTTATTGCTTACTTTTGAATGGAAGCAACTGCGCCAGCGCCTACAGTACGGCCGCCTTCGCGAATAGCGAAGCGAGTACCGTCTTCAACAGCGATTGGAGCGATTAGGGAAACAGTTACCTCGATGTTATCGCCAGGCATAACCATTTCAGTACCTTCTGGCAAGTTGATGATGCCAGTTACGTCTGTTGTCCGGAAGTAGAACTGCGGACGGTAGCCTGTGAAGAAAGGCTTATGACGGCCACCCTCAGCAGATGTCAGAACGTAGATTTGAGCAGTGAATTCCGTGTGAGGCTTAACGGAACCCGGTTTCGCGATGACTTGACCGCGCTCGATGTCTTTACGGTCTACACCGCGAAGCAATGCGCCAACGTTGTCGCCGGCTTGAGCGGAATCAAGCAATTTACGGAACATTTCAACGCCGGTTACGACGGATTTGCGAGTGTCTTCTACGAGACCGATGATTTCAACTTCATCACCGATTTTGATAACTCCACGCTCTACGCGGCCAGTAGCAACAGTACCGCGACCTGTGATTGTGAATACATCCTCAACCGGCATCAAGAAAGGCTTGTCAGTTGCGCGCTCAGGTTGCGGGATGTAGCTATCTACCGCTTCGAACAATTCGATGATTTTGTCAGCCCATGGACCTTCTGGATTTGACAAAGCTTCACGAGCTGCACCGCGAATGATCGGAGTGTCGTCGCCTGGGAAGTCATATTCGTTAAGAAGGTCGCGAACTTCCATCTCAACGAGTTCAAGCAATTCGTCATCGTCAACCATGTCGCATTTGTTCAAGAATACGACGATGTAAGGTACGCCTACTTGCTTGGAAAGCAAGATGTGCTCGCGCGTTTGCGGCATAGGGCCGTCAGCTGCGGATACAACCAGGATCGCGCCGTCCATTTGAGCAGCACCAGTGATCATGTTTTTAACATAGTCAGCATGTCCAGGGCAGTCAACGTGCGCATAGTGACGGTTAGGTGTTTCGTACTCAACGTGAGCAGTGGAGATCGTGATTCCGCGCTCGCGCTCTTCTGGTGCTTTGTCGATTTGGTCGAAAGCTACTGCAGCTCCGCCATAACGTTTGGAAAGAACGGTCGTGATAGCAGCCGTCAATGTTGTTTTACCGTGGTCGACGTGACCGATTGTTCCGATATTAACGTGTGGTTTGGTACGTTCAAACTTAGCTTTTGCCATGATTCTGTTCCTCCTTAATGATTAAAAGGATATATTTGTTGGCGGGTGGGAGCGCACATAGCGTATCCCATTCCCGTCCGCTTTCTAATGTAACTTAAGCGCCTTTGTGCTTGGAAATGATCTCATCGGAGATCGATTTCGGCACTTCTTCGTAGTGGGAGAGTTCCATCGAGAACACGCCACGACCTTGCGTACCGGAACGGAGAGTCGTGGAGTAACCGAACATCTCTGCCAACGGAACTTTTGCACGGACGATTTGTGCACCGAAACGCATATCCGATCCTTCGATGCGTCCGCGGCGGGAGCTCAGCATCCCCATAACATCGCCGAAGTACTCTTCAGGCACGGTTACTTCTACTTTCATGATAGGCTCGAGCAAGCAAGGGCTACATTTGTCCTTAGCTGCTTTAAGCGCCATCGATCCAGCGATCTTAAATGCCATCTCCGAGGAGTCGACATCATGGTACGATCCGTCAACGATAGTGGCTTTAATATCCACAAGCGGGAAGCCTGCGAGAACGCCGTTTTTCATTGACTCTTCGATACCCGCTTGAACCGGTGCGATGAATTCACGAGGAACTACGCCACCGACGACTTTGTTCTCGAATAGGAAACCTTCGCCCGGTTCACGCGGTTCGAACTCGATCCAACAGTGTCCGTATTGACCGCGTCCGCCGGATTGACGAACGAATTTACCTTCGACCTTCGCAGGGACACGGAATGTTTCGCGGTAAGCAACTTGCGGTTTACCGACATTCGTCTCGACTTTGAATTCGCGAAGCATACGGTCAACGAGAATTTCCAAGTGAAGCTCGCCCATACCCGCGATGATGGTTTGTCCGGTTTCTTCGTCCGTATGTGCACGGAACGTAGGATCTTCCTCGGACAGCTTCTGCAGGGCGATACCCATTTTATCTTGGTCGGCTTTCGTTTTAGGCTCAACCGCAAGTTGGATAACCGGCTCTGGGAAGTTCATCGATTCAAGAATTACTGGATGTTTCTCATCGCACAGCGTATCGCCCGTCGTTGTATCTTTAAGACCAACGGCTGCAGCGATATCACCGGCGTGAACTTCGCTGATTTCCTGACGGCTGTTCGCATGCATTTGCAAAATCCGACCAACGCGTTCGCGTTTGCCTTTAGTCGCATTTACAACATACGAGCCTGCGCTCAATACGCCGGAGTAAACGCGGAAGAAAGTCAAGCGACCCACATAAGGGTCAGTCATGATTTTGAATGCTAATGCTGAGAACGGAGCAGTATCGGAGGATTCGCGAACCGTTTCCGTACCATCATCAAGAAGTCCTTTAATAGCCGGAACATCAAGAGGCGATGGAAGGAAATCGACTACCGCATCCAACATCGGTTGAACGCCTTTGTTACGATAGGAAGAGCCGCATACGACCGGGAAGATTTTCACTTCACAGACGCCTTTGCGAAGAGCCGCTTTGATTTCCGGAACGGTGATTTCTTCACCCTCCAGGAATTTCATCGTCAATTCTTCGTCCAGTTCTGCAACTTTCTCTACCAAAATGGCCCGCAGTTCTTCCACTTGCGCTTCGTATTCTGCAGGGATTGCAACTTTCTCTGGGTCTTTGCCAAGATCGTCTTTGTATTTATAAGCAACCCGTTCAATCAGGTCGATCATTCCTACGAAAACATCTTCAGCGCCCATAGGCAGTTGAATCGCTACAGCATTAGCGTTCAAACGCAACTTCATGTCTCTTACGACATTCAGGAAGTCTGCACCGATGATATCCATTTTATTGACGTAAGCAATACGAGGAACGCCGTAGCGGTCAGCTTGACGCCATACCGTTTCGGATTGCGGTTCCACGCCTTCTTTGGCGCTAAATACGCCGACAGCCCCGTCCAATACGCGCAAGGAGCGCTCGACCTCTACCGTAAAGTCAACGTGACCCGGAGTGTCGATAATATTGATGCGATGCCCGTCCCATTGAGCGGTTGTAGCGGCAGACGTAATCGTGATACCGCGCTCTTGCTCTTGTTCCATCCAGTCCATCGTAGCGGCGCCTTCGTGCACTTCGCCGATCTTATGAACACGGCCGGTGTAGAACAAAATCCGTTCAGTAGTCGTGGTTTTACCCGCATCAATATGCGCCATGATACCGATATTACGCGTATTTTGCAAGGAGAACTCTCTTGCCATGGTACAGTCTCCCTTCATTTGTCATACTTAAGCGAATTCTACCAACGGTAGTGAGCAAACGCTCTGTTCGCATCCGCCATTTTGTGAGTGTCCTCACGTTTCTTAACGGCTGCTCCAGTGTTATTGGAAGCATCCAGAATTTCAGCTGCTAAACGCTCTACCATCGTTTTCTCTCCGCGATTGCGGGAGTAGTTAACGAGCCAGCGCAGTCCTAATGTCGTGCGGCGTTCAGGCTTAACTTCAATCGGAACTTGATAGTTGGCTCCACCTACGCGGCGAGCTTTAACTTCAAGTACCGGCATGATGTTCTTAATTGCGGCTTCAAAGACCTCCATAGCATCTTTACCGGAGCGCTCTTGAATCAGGGTGAACGCATCGTATAGAAGTTGCTGGGCTACGCCTCTTTTGCCGTCAACCATAATGCGGTTTACAAGACGAGTAACAAGTTTGCTATTGTATAGCGGATCCGGGAGTACATCCCGTTTCGGAACTGGTCCTTTACGTGGCATCGAAGTTCCTCCTTTCTTATTCATGTTGTGCAGCGTTAGGCGATAGAATCGCCAAATCGCTTATTAGGATTTTTTGACTTTCGGTCTTTTCGTACCGTATTTGGAACGAGCTTGCTTCCGGTTGTTAACGCCTGCGGTATCCAAAGCTCCGCGAACGATATGGTAACGAACCCCCGGTAGATCTTTAACCCGGCCTCCGCGCACGAGCACAACGCTATGCTCCTGCAAATTATGGCCGATCCCCCCAATGTAGGCGGTCACCTCAACACGGTTGGTCAAACGGACCCTCGCGTATTTACGAAGTGCTGAGTTCGGTTTTTTCGGAGTCATAGTTCCTACACGGGTGCAAACTCCACGTTTTTGAGGAGCGCTCAAGTCAGTTTCAACGCGTTTAAGAGCATTGAAGCCTTTTTGAAGTGCAGGTGATTTCGATTTAACGACCTTCGATTGACGGCCTTTACGAACTAACTGGTTAATTGTTGGCATGCTGCCACCCCCTTCCCATGAACGTAAGAAATAATTAGTAAACGACTCAACCGATACGCTTCTGCGAAGCCCACAGATCCAGGTGGTTCATTTTAAGAGACGAGAAAGGGCCCGACCGGCTAACTCAACCATGAAAATCACATTTCCTCAGCTGAAACACCGTATCAAACCCAACAATCTTATTCCTCAACGGTCACGGCAATTGCCGTTCCGACTCCAATGTCGCACGCTTTGCTTAGGTTACGCATGGTATCGATGTACGTCAGTTTGACGCACGTCTGGCACACACTAGGATATATTATCACTTCGATTTAGGTGTGTCAAGAACTTTGCGACGTGGTTTTTGATATGCGAGTATAAAAAAGCGAGTACCGTTGCCGGTACCCGCCTGCGCATAACTGAAGAGTTAACTAAGCTTATTCTACGCCTACCGGTTCGAGTTCAGCCGCTTCGTCTGTCGGTTCGTCAAATGGCGAAACGACGCGAATATTGCGGTAACGAGCCATTCCCGTACCTGCCGGAATGAGTTTCCCGATAATGACGTTCTCCTTGAGGCCAAGCAATCTGTCGACTTTGCCTTTGATGGCAGCATCGGTCAGAACGCGAGTCGTCTCTTGGAAAGACGCCGCCGAGAGGAACGAATCCGTCTCAAGCGAAGCTTTCGTAATCCCGAGCAATACCGGACGAGCAACGGCCGGTTCTTTATCTGCGAGAATCGCTTCGCGGTTGGCTGCTTCATATTCGTGAAGATCCACGAAAGCACCCGGAAGAAGAATCGTGTCGCCCGGATCAACGATGCGGATTTTGCGAAGCATCTGCTTGATCATAACTTCGATGTGTTTGTCGTTGATTTCAACACCTTGGTTACGGTATACGCGCTGAACTTCTTGCAAGATGTAGTTCTGAACACCGCGAATACCTTTAATGCGAAGCATTTCTTTAGGATCGATGGAACCGTCTGTCAATTCATCTCCAGCTTCAACCTGCTGTCCTTGAGTGACGCGAATGCGTGAGCCATAGCTTACAGGATAAATCTTGGACTCGGCTCCGCCCTGCAATTCGATTTCACGGCGATCCTTCGTTTCGCGAATTTCTTTAACTACGCCGTCCAGCTCGGAAATAATCGCTTGGCCTTTCGGATTCCGGGCTTCGAAGAGCTCTTGAATCCGCGGTAGACCTTGAGTGATATCATCCCCTGCAACGCCCCCGGTATGGAACGTACGCATCGTGAGCTGCGTTCCAGGCTCCCCGATGGACTGAGCGGCAATGATACCGACAGCTTCGCCGATTTCGACTTTTTTGCCGGTTGCCAGGTTGCGTCCATAACAAAGCTTACAGACGCCATGACGCGCACGGCAGCTAAGCACGGATCTAATCTGAACTTGCTTGATGCCTACACGGACGATTTCTTCCGCTTTAGGCGTATCGATGAGCTCATTGCGGTTTACGATGATTTCGCCATCCTCCGGATTGCGAATCGTCGCGAACGCGTAACGGCCTTCGATGCGATCGAACAGATCCTCGATGACTTCTTTGCCGTCTTCGATCCGGGAAACGGAAATCCCTTTATCCGTTCCGCAATCATCCTCGCGAACGATTACGTCTTGAGCTACGTCAACGAGACGACGAGTCAAGTAACCGGAATCGGCCGTACGAAGCGCTGTATCGGCTAGACCTTTCCGCGCTCCGTGAGTGGAGATAAAGTACTCTAGAACAGTCAGACCTTCGCGGAAGTTCGATTTGATCGGCAATTCGATGATTCGACCGGACGGGTTGGCCATTAGACCGCGCATACCGCCCAATTGGGTGATTTGCGATTTGTTACCCCGTGCTTTGGAGTCGACCATCAACATGATGTTGTTGTATCGATCCATCGATTTCATCAGAATATCCGTGATTTCGTCCTTCGTTTTGCTCCAGATCTCGATAACGCGGTCGCGACGCTCTTCGTTCGTAATCAAACCGCGGCGATATTGCGTAGATACGACATTAACGCGCTCCTCGGACTTTTGCAGGATTTGATCCTTCTCTTGAGGCACGATAACGTCGGATACGCCGATCGTGATCCCTGCGCGAGTCGAATACGTAAATCCTAGCTGCTTAATGTTATCGAGAATGACCGATGTTTTGGTCGTGTGGTAGATTCTAAAACATTCTCCGATGATATTCCCCAAATATTCTTTGCCTACAGCGCCAGGTATAGCAGGATCATTAATGAACTTGCTGATATCCGCGCCCTTCTCGTAGATAAAATATTTGTCTGGCGTTCCTTTAACCAAGTTCTGCTTAGTCGCTTCATTGATATACGGGAACGTATCCGGGAAAATCTCGTTGAATATGATCTTGCCGATCGTCGTGACGATTAGAGCTTCCTGCTGTTCCGGTGTAAAAGTCTTTTTCTTGAGCTCCTTAACCGGGATGACAACGCGAGCATGCAAGGAAATGCCCGTTACTCCGCGTTGGTATGCAGAAATCGCTTCATTAACGTCCGCAAAGCGAAGACCGGAACCATAAGATTGATTGTTATCCATTGTCAGGTAGAAGCAACCTAGAACCATATCCTGGGATGGAGTAACAACCGGCTTACCGTCTTTAGGGTTCAAGATGTTGCCCGAAGCAAGCATGAGCAAACGAGCTTCCGCTTGAGCTTCAGCGGACAACGGAACGTGAACCGCCATTTGGTCACCGTCAAAGTCGGCATTATATGCCGTACAGACGAGCGGGTGAAGCTTGATGGCGCGCCCTTCGACAAGGATCGGTTCGAACGCTTGGATACCTAATCTGTGAAGCGTAGGCGCACGGTTGAGCAGCACCGGATGTTCCTTGATGACTTCCTCAAGCACGTCCCAAACTTCCGGGCTGACACGCTCGACTTTGCGTTTGGCGCTCTTAATGTTGTGGGCCAGGCCCTTCAACACAAGCTCCTTCATAACGAATGGCTTGAATAGTTCCAAAGCCATTTCTTTAGGAAGTCCGCATTGGAACATTTTCAAGCTTGGTCCAACAACGATAACCGAACGTCCGGAATAGTCGACGCGCTTACCGAGCAAGTTCTGACGGAAACGACCTTGCTTACCTTTGAGCATGTGGCTCAAAGATTTCAAAGGACGATTGCCAGGTCCCGTAACCGGACGACCGCGGCGGCCGTTGTCGATCAAAGCATCTACCGCTTCCTGAAGCATCCGTTTCTCGTTCTGCACGATGATATCGGGGGCTCCAAGATCCAGCAAACGTTTCAAACGATTGTTCCGGTTAATAACGCGGCGGTACAAATCATTCAAGTCGCTCGTTGCAAACCGGCCGCCATCCAGTTGAACCATCGGACGAAGCTCCGGAGGAATGACAGGCAGTACGTCAAGAATCATCCAATCCGGCAAGTTGCCGGAGTTGCGGAAAGATTCTACAACCTCGAGACGTTTAATCGCGCGGTTGCGGCGTTGGCCTTGAGCGGTGCGCAGATCTTCCTTAAGCGTCTCTAGCTCACGGTCAAGGTCAATATCCTGAAGCAACCGTTTGACGGCTTCCGCGCCCATGCCAGCATGGAACGCATAACCGTATTTCTCCCGATAGCTGCGGTATTCTTTCTCGGAGAGCAATTGTTTCTTCTCGAGAGGCGTATCGCCTGGATCCGTTACTACGTAGGAAGCGAAATATATAATCTCTTCCAAGGAACGGGGCGACATATCGAGCGCAAGGCCCATACGGCTTGGAATTCCTTTGAAGTACCAAATATGCGAAACCGGAGCGGCCAATTCGATATGCCCCATCCGTTCACGGCGAACTTTCGCGCGTGTAACTTCAACGCCGCAACGATCGCAGACGACGCCTTTGTAACGAACGCGTTTGTATTTGCCGCAATGACATTCCCAGTCTTTGGTTGGACCGAAAATTTTCTCGCAGAACAAGCCTTCTTTTTCCGGCTTCAACGTACGGTAATTAATCGTTTCCGGCTTTTTAACTTCGCCTCGCGACCAAGACCGGATTTTATCCGGGGAAGCCAACCCGATTTTCATGAACTCAAAGTTATTGACGTCTAACAAGGAGCAAGCCCTCCTTCATCGTTGCTAAGATTTCAGATCTTAACGACGGCCCCGAAGGCCCGGCGTCATGCGCCCGAGTACCGCAGCTTGCGCTGCGCTCTTCCAACCGCATTATTCAACACCGACTTCTGAGCCCTCAAGATTAAGGTTCAGCTTATCACCAGCGGCATCGTCTTCGTCGTCCATTTCCTTCATTTCGATTTCCTGCTCGTCACCGGACAAGATCTTAACATCCATTCCGAGACTTTGGAGTTCCTTGATCAATACCTTGAACGACTCAGGAACGCCAGGCTCAGGAACATTCTCGCCCTTGACAATCGATTCGTAGGTTTTGACGCGCCCGACGACATCATCGGATTTGACGGTTAAGATTTCTTGCAGCGTATAGGCAGCACCATAAGCCTCGAGTGCCCAAACTTCCATCTCCCCGAAACGTTGGCCCCCGAACTGAGCTTTACCACCCAGAGGCTGTTGCGTAACGAGAGAGTAAGGACCCGTAGAACGGGCATGGATTTTGTCGTCGACCATATGCGCTAGTTTGATCATGTACATGACGCCGACTGTAACTTCACGTTCGAACAATTCTCCCGAACGTCCGTCACGCAGCTGCCATTTGCCATTACGTTTCATGCCGGCTTCTTCCATAGCATCGAAGACATCCGTTTCACGCGCTCCATCGAATACCGGCGTAGCGGAGTGAATGCCGAGAAGCTTACAAGCCATACCTAAGTGAACTTCCAGTACTTGACCGATGTTCATCCGCGAAGGTACGCCGAGCGGGTTAAGCACGACTTGCACGGGAGTACCGTCCGGTAGGAACGGCATGTCTTCTTCCGGCAAAATACGGGCGATAACCCCTTTGTTGCCATGGCGTCCGGCCATTTTATCGCCTTCGGAAATTTTCCGTTTTTGCGCGATATAGGCACGAACCAGTTGGTTTACGCCAGGAGGCAGCTCATCGCCGTTCTCGCGGGTAAACACTTTAACGTCGACGACGATTCCGTCCGTACCGTGCGGTACGCGCAAGGAAGTATCGCGGACTTCACGAGCTTTCTCACCGAAGATCGCGTGCAGCAAACGTTCTTCCGCCGTAAGCTCTGTAACGCCCTTAGGCGTAACTTTACCAACGAGAATATCGCCTGCGCTAATTTCCGCACCGACGCGGATGATGCCGCGCTCATCAAGATTGCGAAGCGCGTCTTCCCCAACGTTCGGAATATCGCGGGTGATCTCTTCAGGTCCCAGCTTCGTATCGCGAGCTTCTGATTCGTATTCTTCAATATGAATCGAAGTATAGACGTCTTCCCGCACCAATTTCTCGGAAAGCAAGATCGCATCCTCGTAGTTGTAACCTTCCCATGTCATGAAAGCAACGACGACGTTGCGGCCAAGCGCCAGCTCCCCCGTATCCGTGGAAGGTCCGTCAGCCATGATATCGCCTTTCTTGATGATATCTCCGCGGCGTACGAGCGGTCTTTGGTTAATACACGTTCCTTGGTTGGAACGCATGAATTTTTGCAGCTTGTATTTAACAATGTCGCCTTTGACTTCTTTGCCTTCGATCATCTCTACGCGACGCAATTGGATTTCATTGGCAGAAACTCGTTCGATGAATCCGTCATATTTGGACACAATACATACCCCGGAGTCTTTTGCAGACTTATGCTCCATGCCTGTGCCGACGAATGGCGCTTCAGGTATGAGCAATGGGACGGCTTGACGCTGCATGTTGGAACCCATGAGCGCGCGGTTGGAGTCATCGTTCTCGAGGAACGGAATCATCGCGGTCGCGACCGATACAACCTGCTTAGGGGATACATCCATATAATCCACGCGATCGCTTGGCATGGTCAGAATATTATCCGTCTGCTTGTTATAGCGAACGATAATATTTTCTTCCTTGAATGAACCGTCCGGGTTCAATTGAGCGTTCGCTTGCGCGATGATATAGTTGTCCTCTTCATCAGCGGTCATGTAAACAATATCGTTAGACACGCGATTCGTATGAGGATCTACTTTGCGGTAAGGAGCTTCGATAAAACCGTACTCGTTAATCCGCGCGAAGGATGACAAGGAGTTGATCAACCCGATGTTCGGTCCCTCCGGCGTCTCGATCGGACACATCCGGCCATAGTGGGAGTGATGGACGTCACGAACTTCGAAGCCCGCGCGTTCCCGAGTCAAACCTCCAGGTCCAAGTGCGGACAGACGACGCTTATGCGTAAGTTCCGCAAGCGGGTTCGTCTGATCCATAAACTGAGACAGCTGGGATGAACCGAAAAATTCTTTGATCGCAGCGATAACAGGACGAATGTTGATCAGCGCCTGAGGCGTGATCGCATTCTGATCTTGAATCGACATTCTCTCCCGCACGACTCTTTCCATCCGGGACAAGCCGATACGGAACTGATTTTGCAGCAATTCGCCAACCGAGCGAAGACGACGGTTACCCAGATGATCGATATCGTCCGTGTTCCCGACCGTTTGCAATAAATTCATGAAGTAGTTGATGGAGGAGATAATATCCGCAGGCGTAATATTTTTCACCGTTTTGTCGATGATGCCGTTGGAAATGACCTTTACCACTTTACCGTCTTCAATCGGAGAGTAAATGCTAACGGATTGTAACGGGATATCTTCAGCTTCATATACGCCGCCAGTTACGCGATAGTTTTTGAATCCAACGTTTTTCTCCAGCATAGGGAGAATTTGATCCAACAGCCGACGGTCGATCATTTGTCCGGCTTCCGCGATAATTTCGCCTGTGGATGGATCCACAAGGGTTTCCGCCAGCCTTTGATTAAACAGACGGTTTTTGATGTGCAGCTTCTTATTAACTTTGTAACGTCCAACATTCGCAAGATCGTAACGCTTCGGATCGAAGAAACGCGCGATCAACAAGCTGCGTGCGTTCTCCAATGTTGGCGGCTCTCCCGGGCGAAGGCGCTCGTAAATCTCGATCAGCGCTTTCTCGGTAGAATCCGTGTTGTCTTTTTCAAGCGTATTACGGATGTAATCATCCTGTCCGAGCAAATCCAAGATCTCCGCATCGGTTCCAAATCCCAAAGAACGAAGAAGTACCGTTACGGGGATTTTGCGAGTGCGGTCGATCCGTACGTAAATGATGTCTTTAGCATCCGTCTCAAGCTCCAGCCATGCTCCGCGATTCGGAATGACCGTAGCCGTATAGTTCTTCTTGCCGTTCTTATCTATCTTAGTACTGAAGTAGACACTTGGGGAGCGTACCAACTGGCTGACGATAACACGTTCCGCGCCATTGATAATGAAAGTACCCGTTTCCGTCATGAGCGGGAAATCGCCCATAAATACTTCCTGTTCCTTTACTTCGCCGGTTTCTTTGTTAAGCAACCGCACTTTAACGCGTAGCGGGGCCGCATAGGTAACGTCGCGTTCTTTCGCTTCGTCAACCGAATATTTCGGTTCACCCAGGCTGTAGTCGATAAACTCCAACACTAGATTGCCGGTGAAATCCGAAATTGGCGAAATATCCTGAAAAATTTCCCGCAAACCCTCGTCCAAAAACTTCTGATACGATTGTTGTTGGATTTCGATCAGGTTCGGAACTTCCAACACTTCATTAATGCGGGCGTAGCTGCGCCGTGCACGGCGGCCATACTGAACAAGATGTCCTGCCAACTTAACCTCACCCCTTAAGTCTGCTTCAACACAAAAATAAAGAAAAGCCCTTATGCGCCGGTTGGCGGCACAATGGCAACTCATCCTGCCTTTACCCCAAAACAAACAAATTATACGCCAACAAACGTGGATTTATTCTCGGGTAAAGGAACAGGCTTAGAGGTATATTGTGTTGAAGACAATTAGCCCATCCTAATACTGACATTTTTTAATAATACCACAGCGGAAATGTCAAGTCAAACTAAAATTATTCACCATTTTTAGTGCAACGGTATATCCGGTATCCTTTATCCTTGCCGACTTCGACAACTGCATCTTCGCCGTATATTTCTTCAAGCTTGGCCTTGGCAGAAGGAGCTCCTTGTTTTTTCTGAATGACAACCCATATCGTCCCACCGGGCATAAGGTGTTTCCACGATTCCGCGAATAGGCTGTGTACGACAACCTTACCCGCGCGAATGGGTGGATTGGAAAGAATAACGTCGTAAACCTCACCGGCAACCGCGGCATAAAGATCACTTTGCGCAAAAGAAACATTGTGAATCGCATTCGCAGCCGCGTTATGTTTAGAGAGTTCGACCGCCCTTTCATTGATATCGATTAGCGTAACATGTCCTTGCGGCGCAAGGCGGGCAGCAGTCAATCCGATCGGACCGTAACCGCAACCAATGTCTAATATTCGCGCCTCGTGCGGTATTTCCATATGCTCAATGAGCACCCGACTGCCATAGTCCACCCCGTCCCGCGAAAACACGCCCGCATCCGACGTCAATCGAAAGTTGAAACCCCGAAGCACCGTCTCGAACGCCTGCCGATCGCTAGCCGACTGCGGCTTATTCGAATAGTAATGATCATTCACGGCTTGGACCCTCCACAGTTACGGCATAGTCTGCCTACTCTAAGCATAATCAAGTTTACACATGAACAAACCCCTCGAAGAAAATCTTCAAGGGGTTTGACGATCCGCTTCTTACTTAACTTCGACTTTAGCGCCAGCTTCTTCAAGCTTAGCTTTAACAGCGTCAGCTTCTTCTTTGGCTACTTTTTCTTTGATAGCTTTTGGTGCGTTGTCAACAAGGTCTTTCGCTTCTTTCAGGCCAAGACCCGTGATTTCGCGAACGGCTTTGATAACGTTGATTTTGGAAGCGCCAGCTTCAACAAGTACAACATCGAACTCGGATTGCTCTTCAACTTCAGCAACGGCAACCGCGCCGCCTGCTGCTACTGGAGCTGCTGCAGTAACACCAAATTCTTCTTCGATTGCTTTAACCAGATCGTTCAGTTCAAGAACAGTCATGACTTTAATGGCTTCTAAGATTTGCTCTTTGCTCATTTGAATATCCTCCATTATTTGAGATCATATGATCTTCTTTTTTTGACAATCTTTTGGTTTACGCGCTTGCTTCGTTCTTCTCGGCGATCGCTTTGACCGCGAGCGCGAAGTTGCGAACAGGCGCTTGCAGAACGCTAAGCAACATGGAGAGCAAACCTTCGCGGGAAGGAAGTTCCGCAAGTGCTTTAATTTGCGTAGAATCGACGAAACGTCCTTCTACAACGCCGCCTTTAACTTTCAAAGCATCGTTCTTCTTAGCAAAATCGCTGAGAATTTTCGCTGGAGCAACGACGTCTTTGCCGAAAGCGATAGCGGTTGGACCCGTTAGTACGGCATCAAGCTCGCTCAACTCTGCGTTTGCGGCAGCACGGCTTACCAAAGAGTTTTTCAACACTTGGAATTCAACGCCAGCTTCACGCAACAGCTTGCGTAGTTGGGTTACTTGCGCCACGTTCAGACCGCGATAGTCAGCCACAACCGTACAGTTGCTTTCACGCAGCTTCGTCGCAATAACCTCGACTTCTTGCTGTTTTGCCTGAATGATTTTCGCATTTGCCATTGTGTACACCTCCTAAGTCTTGGCTTAACCGTATATTCTCCCGCGGAGTTCGACGGAGGCATAAGAAATGCCCCCGCAGACACTGCGGAGGCATGACGTGATCTTGCTCTTATTATCAAAATGCGTCGCACTTTGCAAAAGAGAAAAGCTCTATTCACACACCTCGGTAGGAAATTAAGCCTTCCCGACAACCGACTCGCAGCGATCGCTGCTGGGTAACGGTTGCGTTGGGCACCTACGGTCTACGGTATCCATATTCATTTTTCAACTTTATCAGCTTAACACTCGGGTCAGCCGATGTCAAAGACAGTTATTACCGTCCTCTGAACCTAATAGGCCAGCCGGATTAGCGATAAACGGAGGCATTAACTCGGGCGCCTGGTCCCATCGTCGAAGAAATCGAGATGTTCTTCAGGTAGATCCCTTTGGAAGATGCGGGTTTCGCGCGGCTCAGCGCATCGATCAAAGCTTTCAGGTTTTCGTCGAGTTTCTCGGAATCGAACGAAACCTTGCCGATCGGAGCGTGAATTTGTCCTTGCTTGTCCAGACGGTATTCGATTTTACCGGCTTTGATCTCCGCAATGGCTTTTGCAACGTCGTTCGTTACAGTGCCCGCTTTAGGGTTAGGCATCAAACCTTTACCCCCGAGAATACGGCCCAGTTTACCGACTTCGCTCATCATGTCCGGAGTCGCGACGCAAACGTCAAACTCGAACCATCCTTGTTGGATTTTAGCGATGAGATCTGCGTCTCCTACATAATCCGCACCGGCAGCTTCAGCTTCTTTCAGCTTATCGCCCTTCGCGAATACGAGAACTCGTTGCGTTTTGCCGGTGCCGTGAGGCAGGACGACTACGCCGCGAACTGCTTGATCTTGTTTTCTCGGATCGACGCCGAGACGGACAGCCGCTTCGACCGTTTCGTCGAATTTAGCCGTTGCCGCTTTCTTCACGAGCGTGATGGCTTCCAAAGATTCGTAGGTTGCATCGCGATCGATCAGCTTAGCGGACTCTGCATATTTCTTGCCGTGTTTAGCCAAGTTGTTCTCCTCCTTTTGTGGTTTTAACGGTTTCAATCCGCGCTCCCGGTCGGGAGCGACAGGGATCTCCTCCCACTGTCGTTGGCAGCGATTAGTCTTCGATGACAACGCCCATGCTGCGGGCAGTACCTTCGATCATACGCATAGCCGCTTCTACGGAAGCCGCGTTAAGATCTTGCATTTTTTGCTCGGCGATATCGCGTACTTTCGCGCGTTTAACCGTAGCAACCTTCTTCTTGTTCGGTTCGCCGGATCCTTTAGGAATTCCCGCTGCGACGCGTAGCAATACTGCTGCCGGTGGCGTCTTAGTTTCGAACGTAAAGGAGCGATCCTCGAATACGGAAATAACGACCGGAATAATTAATCCCACTTGGTCTGCCGTGCGAGCATTGAACTCTTTACAGAATGCCATGATATTTACGCCAGCTTGACCAAGTGCAGGACCGATCGGCGGCGCAGGGTTAGCTTTACCCGCGTTAACTTGCAGCTTTACCAATTTGATGACTTTTTTTGCCATGATGCACACCTCCTTGCCCCATAATGCGGTCTAGCGGAACTTCCGTCCCTCCCGCTCGTTCAAGAAACCCTAGCTACTTAATAAGCTAGCTTATATCTTTTCCACTTGAGTGAAATCCAACTCAACCGGGGTTTCCCTGCCAAACATGTTCACGTGCACCTTCAGCTTGCTTTTGTCGGCGAGAATCTCTTCTACGGAACCGACGAAGTTAGCAAAAGGACCTACTTTAACACGAACGTTTTCCTTGAGTTCGAAATCGATAACCGGCTTCGGCTCTTCCATCCCCATATGCTTTAGAATTCCTTCTACTTCATCTGGGAGAAGCGCCGTCGGTTTCGATCCCGATCCAGTGGAACCAACAAATCCGGTTACGCCCGGAGTATTGCGGACCACGTACCAAGAATCGTCCGTCTGTACCATCTCTACAAGGACATAGCCGGGATATACTTTGCGCATAACCGTCTTTTTCTTGCCGTCCTTGTTGACGATTTCTTCTTCCATCGGAACAAGCACGCGGAAGATTTTGTCTTGCATGCCCATAGACTCTACGCGTTTCTCCAGGTTCGCCTTAACCTTGTTCTCGTATCCGGAGTACGTGTGTACTACATACCATCTTTTCTCCATGGAAAAGCCACCTTTGGTTCCTACGTCAGATGATTAGATCGACGAGGGATGAAATACCGATGTCCAGACCCCAGAAGTAGATCGTTACCAGCAGCACAGTCACGATAACGATGATCGTGTAGCTGACGAGCTCTTTCCGGCTGGGCCAGCGGACTTTCTTTAATTCGTTCCAACTATCGCTGAAAAACGAAAAAAAGGACCCAAAGTTTTGTTTCATTTTGGCCAGGAAAGTCACTTTCATACCTCCTAGGAGTTAGCGCGTTTCGCGATGAGGAGTATGTTCATTGCAAAATCTGCAGAACTTCTTCAACTCGATGCGATCGGCGTGCGTCCGTTTGTTCTTGCTCGACGTATAGTTCCGATGCTTGCAGTTCGTACAAGCTAGAGTGATAATCACCCGCATCCCTTCCACCTCCCGGGATCATAACTTCATAAAAATACAACCATTCAGCGGAAACCCCAGCTTGGCGAACCAAGGCTGAGCTTGGATCTGTGTCGTGATAACGGGTCATCAAGACAACAATTCCTGGTGTTTCGCCGATGATTCAGACCTGCGCATAAGTAACCACGTTGAGTGTACTAAAATAATTTATCACAGGGGGTAGGCGATGTCAACGAAAAGTCGAAAGGGAAAGTCGGAAGGGACCCTCGTACCATTCTTCCAATTTCCTGCCCTATTTAATCATTTCTATGGTAAATCGAATCTCAAGCCCTCCCAAAGAGGATCGATTCGCGATGATCGTTCCGCCATGCCGTTCCACGATCGTGCGGCATATCGCTAATCCCAGCCCCGTTCCTCCATGCTGTCTCTGCCGGGATTTCTCCACTCTGTAAAACCTCTTAAAGATAGCAGTCCACTCCTCTTTCGACAAACCTTCCCCATTATCGCCAACAACAAACTCCACTTCCTTTTTTTTGATAACGGCCTCTAATGTTACTTTCAAACTATCATCCTTACGATAACGCACGGCGTTGCTTATGAGATTTGCGAATACGCGCCGGATCATTTTTTCATTCATCGATATCCTCATATCAGGGAGATTGTGAGACCAAACAAGCCGATAGCCGAATCCGTCCAGTTCGTTTTCATATTCACGGGCTACGGATTCGAAAAAGGGGCGAATAGGAACGGGTGCGAATTCCGAAGTATGCATTTCAAGCTCATTGCTGCCAAAAGCGGAAAAGTCGTTCAACAAACTGGACATTTCAATAATTTTACGATGGATAAGCTGATCGGATTCGGCTCTGTCTGCTTCAGATTGGGTCCGTACCCGTTCGTTGCAACCCCGAATAACGGTTAACGGTGTTTTCAAATCATGGGTAATGGCCGCTATCATCTCGACCTGTTCCTCGTGAGCTTGTCTCAACCGTACAGCCATCCTGGAAAAGCCGACGTACAGCTCGCCGATTTCATCGCGCCGCCGCGGGAGGCTGCGTAATAGAGCAGGACTTCGAATGGATATTCCCTCGACCAAACGGTTCAAGTCGTATAGGGATTTAGCAATAAACAGATGGAAAAAAAGCGCCAGCAAGAGAACTGCTGCAATCAATAAGAGAATTAACGCCAAATACACTTGTCCCCTCAGGTTGTCCACGTTGAAATCCTGCCAGGACAGAGGATAATCGATATCCAGCTCATATACCGAACGGTCGTTCATCACAATCGACTTATGAAAATGGAATGCAACTTCATTCTTCTTGGCTGCTTCATAGGAGAAAATCTCGGTACGCTTGTCTCCTTGAATGGAAGATAAAGAGATATTGCCGCTCCGGGGTTCATTTTTCAAGTGGGCGATCATTTGAGAAACATCGGGATAGGACTGCCTCAGCTTATTCACGATGTCCTGTTCTTTCTGCACCGCCAACCGATCGAGATGTCGATTGCTCTCAAAGAAATGAGGAACAAAATAATATCTGAAACACACGAAAGCGACCAAGACGATACTGGACATGACAACGAGTAATAGCAGCGGGATTTTATACCTCAGTTTCATTGGGAATCCGCCTTAGGAGTGTATCGATATCCGACTCCCCAAACCGTTCGGATGAAATCGTGATCTTGTCCGAACTTCTTGCGCAAATTTTTAATATGTACGGTAACTGTATTGATATCTCCTTCTTCGTTTCCCCACACCTGAAAATAAATTTGTTCCCGGGATAAGATGCGGTTGGGGTTTCTCTGAAAATAGGAAAGCAGCTGGAATTCCTTAAATGAAATATCCAGTTTCTGCCCTCTTAAAAATGCTTCATAAGTCTGTTCGTTCAAAGTAATGACTTCATTTATGGCAGTTGCGGCATGCAGTTTATGCAGCAATTGTTCTTCTAAACGGCTCATTTTTCGAAAATGCGCTTTTATCCGGGCGATAAGTTCATTTAAGCTGAACGGTTTCGTCATGTAGTCGTCGGCTCCGATTTCAAGTCCGACAATTCGGTCGATCTCGCGGTCGCGGGCGCTCAGAATGAGCACCGGGATATTTCGTTCTCTCCCTAACCGCCGACATACTTCAAGTCCATCCATTACCGGCATCATGACGTCGAGAATAAGAAAATCGACGGGTTCGCTCTCCATCATTTCAAGCGCTTGTTTTCCGTCGTAGGCGCACAGTACGCCAAAGTTTTCGCGCTTCAGTTCCTTTTCAATCATCCTTACAATATCCCGGTCGTCATCTGCGATTAGTATGGTATGTTTCATTGGAACGATGCCCCCCGCTGCTCGCTTTCTCTTCCCAAAATATCATATCCATAAGAAAATGGCCCACTATTTTGTGGAACCTTATTCGCATCTCCGTATGCACTTAGCAACTCAGCGGTCTGCAGTGACTATTAACGAGTTGATACGCTCAAAGCACCGCATCCCGGCAAGCAGGAGTCGCCCGCGGCGATGACTCCGCCCGGGCGATCCAACTGTTTTGTTGAGGAACTCGGGTGTTTTTTGCGCGATCCGCTCGTCCTACCCAATGAGCTCGGCTTTCTCCAGCAGCCGCAGGACGATCGCAGCCGTTTCAGCTCTTGTGATGTCGCTCTTCGGTCGCAGCCCCGCTGCGAAGCCCTGCACCAGTCCGCTCTTCACGGCGGCCGCGACCGCCTCCTTCGCCCAGCCGTCAACCGATTTCCCGTCGGCAAACAGGGTCAGCGTAACTTCCGCTTCCGGCTCGCTTACACTTGTGTTCATTCCCGTCAGCTTCATCATCCGAACGATCATCGCGATTGCTTCCTCCCGCGTGATCGTCCTCTCCGGATGAAACGTTCCGTCCGGATATCCGCTCACGATGCCATACTCCTGCGCTTTCGCCACCCCTCCCGCATACCATGCTTCGGACGCCACATCTTCGAAGGAGGCGCTTGTTCCGTTGTCGTCAAGCCCCAGGGCCCGTACGACGATCGCCGCAAACTCTGCCCGCGTGATCGGTTGGTTCGGGCGGAAATGCGTCCCGTCGACGCCGCCGATCACCATCCGCGACGCCAATTCGTTCACCGCCTTCTCCGCCCAATGCCCGGCCGCATCCGCGAACGACGCCGGCTTCCGGATCAGCGCGTAATCGCTGTTCGTCATACTGCTGGCCACCGCGTAATATTTCCCGCCGCGTTCCATGATCCGCGTCGGCACATACCTGACGCTTCCGTCATCCTCAACGATGACGGCGGTTGTCACCTCGCCCGGCCCGACACCGTCCGGCAGCGGAATTTCCCGCTCCACGTACGAGCGGAACTTGTCGATGCTGACCGTCCGGCCTTTGTATGTCGCCGTCACCGCGAATGCGACCGGGGGCGAGACGAGAACGAAGCCCTTTTGTTTCGCCGCGTTTTCGGTCAATTGCACTTTGTCGGCGCCGCTTGGCTTGATCTCTACCTGGATCGTGATATCCGACAATTTCATATCGTCTCCGAACTGCTCTTTCCATTTGTCCATCGCGACTTCCGACGCTGGCAGCCTGTAGATGCCGCTCGGCGTCTTCACTTCCAACACGTTCTGTTTGTCCGCCATCGCTTTCGCCATGTCGCCGGTCAGTACGACCGTCACTTTTCCGGCATGTGAAGTGACCGATATCGTAATGAGCGCCTTGTCCGGCTCTTGATTGACCAGCGACATGAACTTGCCGGCATCCATCTTCACCGTCAGCACGGATTCACCGTTTTCTGCCGTTGCCGCAATTTCGACGATTTGCGGGAACGCTTTGCCGTTGACGATCAAGCGAACGTCCTGCGGCTGGCCGGGTCCGTCGCTGCCCGTATCGCCCGTCCCGGTCGAACCGACTGTCCCGGTCGAACCGCTCCGGCGCGTCACCGTTACCGTGTACTTCTTCTTCGTCACGCCGTCCTGCGCCGTTACTTCCACGCCGATCGTGTTGCTGTCAACGTTCAAGCCGATGTCGCCGGATGCCGATCCGCTCGCGACTACGGTCCCGTTTACCTTCACCGTAGCGCTCACGCTTGACGCCGTCGGCGTTACTTTCACGCCACTCACGCTATTGTCCACAGTTGCCGTGTAGTTTAACGTGTTGGGGTCAAATGTCGGGCTCAGCGTTCCTTGCGATAAAGTTAAGCCGCTTAAATTCGCATTGCCGGACAATGCGTACGGGGTTGCGCTCGCTTCATTCGAGTAAACGCTGACTGCGTCTGCGTTGCCCGCCTTGACTGCGAAATAATAGGTAGTGCCGTTTGTCAAGCCAGTTGCGGTGTGCGTGTAGGTCGCGCCGTTTAGCGTCGCAACCGGAGTCGTTCCGTAAGAACCGACCGCTGTTCCCCGATAAATGTTGTAGTACATTGCACCCGTCACACTGTTCCAGTTTAAGGAAACTTGCGCGTTGCCCGCCGTTGCTGTCAGATGAGTCGGCGCGGCTATGACCGGCGGCGCGTTAGTCGTTACGGATTTCATCGTGTAGGCACTCTTATTGCCCGCCTCGTCCTTCACGATGACGTTGAAGTAGTACGTTGTGCCCGACGTCAAACCCGTCCCGTTCAGCGTCGCGATATCCGCCGCATAGCTGCCGATCGCCGTGCCGTTTGCTTCGATATTGCTCACGGTGTCGATGTTGTTGCTCGAAGACCGGTAAACCCGATACTGCAAAGCGCTCTGCGCGCTGACATTGTCCGTCGCTTTCATCCAGTTCAACGTAACGCCAGTGGCGCTCAGACCCGAAGGCGTGATCGCTCCGCCGTTGACGCTTTCCGTCGGCGCAGTCGTGTCCAGCGCGGCCATGGTCGTCACCGATACCATCGCATAGGCGCTCTCGTTCCCCGCCTCATCCTTCACGATGACGTTGAAATAGTATGTCGTGCTTGCTGTCAGGCCCGTCACATTCAGCGTCGCGATGTCCGCCGAAAAGCTGCCGACCGCCGTGCCGTTCGCTTCGATGTTGCTCACCGTGTCGATGTTGTTGCTCGAAGACCGGTAAACCAGATACTGCAAAGCGCTCTGCGCGCTGACATTGTCCGTCGCTTTCGTCCAGTTCAGCGTAACGCCCGTGTCGCTCAGTCCCGATGTCGTAATCGCTCCGCTGTTTACGCTTTCCGTCGGCGCAGTCGTGTCCGGCGCGGCCATGGTCGTCACCGATACCTTCGCATAGGCGCTCTTGTTGCCCGCCTCATCCTTCACGATGACGTTGAAGTAGTATGTCGTGCCCGACGTCAAACCCGTCACGTTCAACGTCGCGATATCCGCTGCATAGCTGCCGATCGCCGTTCCGTTCGCTTCGATATTGCTCACCGTGTCGATGTTGCTGCTCGAAGACCGGTAAACCAGATACTGCAAAGCGCTCTGCGCGCTAACGTTATCCGTTGCCTTCGTCCAGTTCAGCTTAACACCCGTGGCGCTCAGTCCCGATGTCGTAATCGCTCCGCTGTTCACGCTTTCCGTCGGCGCAGTCGTGTCCAGCGCGGCCATGGTCGTCACCGATGCCACCGAGTAGGCGCTCTTGTTCCCCGCCTCGTCCTTCACGATGACGTTGAAGTAGTACGTCGTGCTTGCTGTCAGGCCCATCACATTCAGCGTCGCGATGTCCGCCGAAAAGCTGCCGATCGCTGTGCCGTTCGCTTCTATGTTGCTCACGGTGTCGATGTTGTTGCTGCTGGCACGATACACCAAATATTGCAACGCGCTCTGCGCGCTCGCGTTATCCGTCGCCTTCGTCCAGTTCAGCGTAACACCCGTGTCGCTCAGACCCGAAGGCGTGATCGCTCCGCCGGTCACGCTTTCCGTCGGCGCAGTCGTGTCCGGCGCGGCCATGGTCGTCACCGATGCCACCGAGTAGGCGCTCTTGTTCCCCGCCTCGTCCTTCACGATAACGTTGAAGTAGTATGTTGTGCCCGGCGTCAAACCCGTCACGTTCAACGTCGCGATATCCGCTGCATAGCTACCGATCGCCGTTCCGTTTGCTTCGATATTGCTCACGGTGTCGATGTTGTTGCTCGAAGACCGGTAAACCCGATACTGCAACGCGCTCTGCGCGCTGACATTGTCCGTCGCTTTCGTCCAGTTCAACGTAACGCCCGTGGCGTTCAGTCCCGATGTCGTAATCGCTCCACTGTTCACACTCTCCGTCGGCGCAGTCGTGTCCAGCGCGGTCACGGTTGTTACGGATTTCATAGTGTAGGCGCTCTTGTTCCCCGCCCCGTCCTTCACAATAACGTTGAAGTAGTACGTCGTGCCCGACGTCAAACCCGTCACGTTCAACGTCGCGATATCCGCCGCATAGCCGCCGATCGCCGTTCCGTTCGCTTCGATATTGCTCACGGTGTCGATGTTGTTGCTCGAAGACTGGTAAACCAGATACTGCAAAGCGCTCTGCGCGCTGACATTGTCCGTCGCTTTCGTCCAGTTCAGCGTAACGCTCGTGGCGCTCAGTCCCGATGTCGTAATCGCACCGCCGTTGACGCTTTCCGTCGGCGCGGTCGTGTCCGGCGCTGCCATGGTCGTCACCGATACCATCGCATAGGCGCTCTTATTGCCCGCCTCATCCTTCACGATGACGTTGAAGTAGTACGTCGTGCCCGACGTCAAACCCGTCACGTTCAACGTCGCGATATCCGCCGCATAGCTGCCGATCGCCGTTCCGTTCGCTTCGATATTGCTCACCGTGTCTATGTTGTTGCTGCTGGAGCGATACACCAAATACTGCAACGCGCTCTGCGTGCTAACGTTATCCGTTGCCTTCGTCCAGTTCAGCTTAACACCCGTGGCGCTCAGCCCCGAAGGCGTGATCGCTCCGCCGTTGACGCTTTCCGTCGGCGCGGCCGTGTCCGTCCACTGCGCATACAAGATCACATTGGCTGCGCCCAGCGGAATCGTCGCGCCTGCGAAATAGCTATAAATCCCGGTGCCGTCCGCCTTCGTATTCCATCCGGTAAACGAATAACCCGTCTTCTCCAAATCCCCGCTGCCCGCCCCGGTTGCCGTGTCGCTAGCCTGATATACCTGATTGTCCACCGGCGCAGTTCCCCCCGTGCTTCCATTGCCGCTGTATATCACGGAGTAAGGTGGTATGAAATGGGGATAGCCGTTGTTGATGCCAGCATGAATGCCCCAGATACCGATGAAATCCCAGCCCTCATCGATGAAATTGAAGGGATTAATCATCTGAGCCGTGGTCAGGCCAGTAGCACTGAATGTGCCGGAACCTGAGCCATATCCTGCGGCCAGCCCGGTGGTATCCGTATTCCAGAAGCTGGTGTTTACCACGCCAGCATTGTTGTATCCCAGCAGCCCCCCGGTCGTAGCGCTGCTGCTGCCGGTGACGGCGCCGGTGGCATAGACATTGGTCAGGTCACCCCAATTGCTGCCGACCAGCCCGCCGACATTGTTGCCCGTACCCTGCACAGTGCCCATGGCATAGGCATTGCTGACGTTGGTTTCATTTCTGCCGATCAGGCCGCCGGTATCGTCACCGCTGGTCGAACTGACATTACCATCGGCATAGACATTGTCGATGTTTGGGCCAAAGGCCCACCCGACTAGCCCACCGATCTTGCCAGCAGCGCCAGCGCCACTCACATCACCGTGAGCAGCAGCATTGGTGATGCTAGTGCCTCCCCACGCTCCGATCAAGCCGCCAGCATAGCTGTTGCTGGCAGTGACAGCGCCCCAGGCCTCGGCGGAGGCCAGCGTGCCGTTCGTTTCCCAGGTGCCGATCAAACCGCCAACACGGGAATAGCCGCTGACGGACACGCCCGTGGCTTGCGCATTGGTGATGGTGGCACTGGAATAAACGTATCCCAACAGCCCACCGACATGGCCACCTGTGCTGAACGTCGTACCAGTGCTGGCAACCGTTCCGGATGCGCTGACGTCGGTCAGATTGCCTGCATCGAAATAACCGATGAGCCCACCAACAAAGGCACCATTGCTGGTCACGTCGCCGCTGGCCCTCGCGTTCGATATCGTGTCACCCGTGCTGTATCCGATCAAGCCGCCAGCATAGCGGATATTCCCGGTCGGGGCGGAGGTGACGCGGTTGCCTGTGACCGAAACAGTGCCGGTGGCTGAAATATTCGAGACCGTCTCGCTTGCGCTGTAGCCAATCAGGCCGCCGATATATTGCGTCAAATATCCGGCATCTGTGGGCGAACTGACCGTGATGGCTCCAGTGGCATGGGCATCGGACATCGTGCCGGTGTTAGCGTAGCCGACCAGTCCGCCGATGTATTGGGCATCATCTCCAGAAGTCACCATGATCGCGCCGCCGGCTTGCACGCGAGTCAATGTCGTTGCCACGCCCGAAGATGTATGGACATCGGCATAGCCGACCAGTCCGCCGACGTAGAGAACCGTCATTCCGGGGGCCGAATGGATGCTCACCGCACCGGTGGCATAAGAGTCGGAGATGGCACTGGCGTAATTATACCCCACGAGACCGCCAACATTGCTGACATTGGCCGGTGAATCGAGCGTAATCGAAGACGTTGCGTAGCTATTGGAGATGTCGGCGTCGAGATTGCGCCCGACCAATCCTCCGATATAGGTGCGATCCACACTGCCGTTTGTCTGGGTGCTGATCGCCCCGGTGGCATGAACTTGATCCAGCGAGGTGGCGGTGTTATCGCCGATCAATCCGCCGACATAAGCTCTGCCGATCACATCACCCGTCGCATAAGCATGGGTGATCTCATTATCGCCGTTGTTCTCGATATAGCCAATCAGGCCGCCGACATGTGCGGAAGCCGTAACGTCGCCGCCGGCCCAGCCATTATCGATGCTGACATTCCCGGCATACCCGATCAAGCCGCCGGCATATTGGGCGCCGGCCGTTACGCTGCCCTGCGCCGAGACCGTGTCGAAGGTGCTGGTGTAGACTTCGCCTGCTAGGCCGCCCGCATTGTTTGTTGCTGTGACTGTGCCGGAAGCGTGGGCATTGGAAATGGTCGCATCTTCTACCGTACCGAATAGGCCGCCGACATAGATTTTTCCGCTCACTGTCATACTGGAACTGACGCTCTCGACCGTCCCGCCCGTTATCATACCGGCAAGGCTACCGATGCTGTAGCCATTCGTGGTCGAGACGCTGCCTCCAAGCAGATCGACATTGCGCAACGTGCCCTTACTGACGCCAAACAGACCGCCACCGCCCGAACCATTGGCCTGATGGATGAACAGATTGCTAATACTGTTGCCGCCGCCGTCGAACACGCCCGTAAAGTTAGTCGATAACGAACCGATGGGCACAAAGCCCGCGCCGCTATTCCATGTGCTTGTGACGCTGGCGTCAATATCCGCGCCTAGCACGTAATGCGCGCTCAAATCTTCATTCATCGCTTGCAGTTGGTCCACCGTCACGATGACATACGGATCGCCCGCCGTTCCGCTGCCTCCGGCGAACGTTGCAGCCTGTGCCGCCGGGGGAAACACCGCCGGTTGCGCAAGCAGCAGCGCTACTGTCAAATAAACAACGATTCCTCTTCTCCAGCCGCTTCTCATCGTATCGTCATCTCCCTATCGCCAGACCGCATCAACTTGGCCTGTAAAGACATAAGCGCCGGAATGAACAGGGGCAGCATCAGGAAAGTCAATAATGCAAGGCCGACAATGACGATGGTTGCAATCTGAATCAATGAAGGGACGCCTGCCGGATACATTGCCGCAAACGTTCCGGATAGGATTACGGCTGCGGAAATGACCACGCCTCCTATTCGCTTTAATGCCTGCAGCACAGCTTCCACGGGTGACATAGCGGAATACTCTTTATACCGCATCATCAAGAATATGCTGTAATCGACTCCCAAGGCCATAATCATGATAAAAGAGAAGAAAGGGGCCGTCCAGCTTAGCCCGTCGGCGCCGAACACATTTACAGCGACGGTTTCCGTAACGGATAAAGCCGTAAAATAAGACAAAACAAGCGATAAAATGATGTAGAGGGGAATCCAGAAGGATCTTAAGATATATAGGAGAATCGCAAAAATCCCGATAAGCATGAGATAAACCGAGCGCTGGAAATCCTCATTCGAAATTTGGCGCAAATCTTTATTCGTAGACGATACTCCGCCAATCCCCGCTGAAAATGATTCGATCCCGCTTGTTCGCAATTGTTTTTCAGCCTCGGCTTGAATCTGTCCGATAACATCCATGGCTTCCGCAGAGTAGGGGTCTACAGCCAGCTCGACAGTCAGCTTGAAGCTCCGTCGATCTTCCGACATGTAGGCATTAAGCACGGCCTGGAACTCCTTCCCTTTCAAATCGGGAAATCCGTTCATTTTATCGCCTTTCGACCTCGTCGGACCATAAACCTTTTCCACACCTTGTATAATGGAGATAGCTTCGGATACCCGGTCGATTACAGCCAATCGATCCTTGGAATCCATCCGCTCGTCTGTTGAAATTACGACTGTAGAAGGCATTGCTTTTCCGGGTGTAAATTTATCGGATAGAAGGTTTAGCCCCTGGATCGATTCATAAGAATCCGCTACTTCTTTCGTACTGTTAAAGGATAGCTCTCCCTTATATGACAATAGGAAAGGAATCGTCAGCAACCCGACAATTACAAGCGACACAATCGGTCTGGATATAGAGAAAGTCCCCGTTAGCTTCCACAGCTTATTATCGCCATGACCGGTTTGTCGTTTCGCCGGCCAGAATAAAATGTTCCCCGTCCATAACATGCACACGGGCAGCAGCGTAAATAAAACAAGCATTAATAGGGCAACGCCAACGGCTACCGCTACGGCGGATTGGTAAATCGAGAACTTGGCCAGTCCTAAAATACTGAACCCGATCAGCACGGCAATCCCGCTGTACAATACGGTTTTCCCCGCTGTGCGATAAGTTGCCGCGATCGCTTCCAAGACCCCATGCCCCTCGCGCAGCTCCTCTTTGAACCGGCTTAGCAATAAAATATTATAATCGGTTCCGATGCCGAACAAGACAAGGAGGAGAAACGTCTGCGTCGTTGTGGCAAAAGGGAAACCCAGCGTATCGACTAAGCTGGTTACTGCGCTTAGCGAGATCACATAGGTTATGCCCACGATAAGCAGAGACAGAATCGGCGTGACTGGAGAGCGAAACACCAGGATCAAAATAGCAATAATAAAGATGACGGTGATCATCTCTGTTTTCTTGACTCCGGCTTGACTCGTCAAAATTTGGTCTTCGGTAATTCGATCGTTCCCGGTGACATAGGTTTGCACCTTGCTGTCGTGCAATTGCTGCTGAAGCCCTTCCGTTAATTCCGTTACCGTTTTATTATTTTTATTAAGGGTAAGCGGAAGCATCACAGTCGTCCCGTCTTTGGCAATAAGCTGGGACTTGACTTGGGCATTCGCAAACGGGTCCGTGAATTTGACAATCCCCAGTTCACTGGATTTCTTCCCCAAGTCAGCGATTTGCTGTTGAATATGCGTCATCTGGTCGGACGACAGTTGTTCATCTTCATGAAATACGACAACGATATCCATCGGCTTGACGTCCGAAGGCGTTTGATTCAATTGTTTCAATAAAGAAACCGATTGGATGGAGGAATACTCTTGCGGGATTTTCGGTTGTCCTTTTTCTCTGATCAAAGCGTCCATATCGGGCTTAAATGCAACAGCTGCAACGAATAGAACGACCCAAACAACTGCTAATGCCCATCGCAGTTTCATAAGCCGCTGCATCTTCATGCTCCTCCGGTGCCGCCGCTTTTAATCAAGCCGGCATGCGACAGCAACCGCTGTACGAGGACCGCCGTTTCGGCGCGGGTTACGGCGCTGAGCGGCTTCAGCTTCGTGCCTGCGCCGAGCAGCACGCGTTTCGCGATAGCCATCGCGAAAGCTTGTTTTGCCCAAGGCGCAACGTCGCCGCTGTCGGCAAACGGCTGCAGCACGGCCAGCGCCTCTTCCGCGACTGGCCCATCCCCCATTCCTGCGAGCTTCATCGCTTTGGACACAATCACGATTGCCTCCTGCCGCATTAAGCTCTGGAACGGACGGAATGTTCCGTCTCCGTATCCCTCGATGAGCCCGTATTCCTTCGCTTGGCCAACCGCTCCTGCATACCAATCGCCGGATTTAACATCGGCAAAGGCCGCAGCGGCGGTGTTCCCGTTCCCGGCCAGTCCGAGCGCACGTACGACAATCGCCGCAAATTCAGCGCGGTTGATCTGGGCGTCTGGTTGGAAGCGATTGCGGTCGTCACCCCGGACAATCAAACGCGACGCCATATCGTTCACCGCTTCTCGGGCCCAATGGCCTTGGACGTCCTCCAGCTTCTTCGGATTCCCGATTAAGGAATACGTACTGTTGGTCAAACTGTTGACTACAGCAAAGTGCTTGCCGTCGCGTACCTTCGTGTAGGTCGGGACATGACGGAGCGTTCCGTCTTCATCCAATACAACTGCCGTTGTAATGGTGCTCGGATCGACGCCATCCGGTATGGCGATTTCCCGTTCCACATACGTGGTGAATTTGTCGACCGTCACCGTTTTTCCTTTATCCGAGATCGTAACCTCAAAGTCGACCGGGGGAACAACGATAGAGAATTGACCTTTGTTCGCTTCATTCTCCAGCACAGTCGCTTTCTCCGCCGATCCTCTCGCTATAGTTATGCGTACTTCAATATCCGCTAGCGCCAAGGATTGTCCGAACTGAGCTAATAGCCGATCAATCATGATTTCCGCAGCCGGCAGCTTGTAGCTTCCGAGCGCCGTCTGGATTTCAAGCACGGCCCGCTTGTTCTCCATCGCCTTCATTGCGTCTCTTGTCAGCACCACCGATACTTGATCCGCATTTTGCGTCACAGGAATGACGATGATCGGCTGCTCCCCTTCTTGGGCAAGAAGAGCCTCCAGTTTTCCGGCATTCACTTTCGCGGTGACCACCGTTTGTCCGCCGCTTGTCGTAACATTCGCTGTGACGATTCCGTCTTGGGATCGGCCATTGACGATGACCGGGAAGCCGGTTTGCGTATCCGTGCCGGTCTGCGTGTTTCCGCTCGGCGTCGTGCCGGACGGTGACGGCGCAGGTGTCGGCTCTGGCGATGGCGTCGGTTCTGGTGCTGCCGCTGTCGTAAAGCTCCACGTTTCCTTGTCGGTTATCCCCAGCCACTCATTGTTCGCTGCGCCCTTAAACGCACCATCGTCGATTTGCACATAGTAGGCGGTGCTGTAGGCCAAATCCGCAGCAGGGTTGATCGTGACCTTCAGGCCTTCCACGATGACTTTCGTTGTGTCGGCTGCAGCAATCGTCTCCACGACACTATCATCCGACGCTTTCTTGATGACGATGCTTTTACCCGCTGCGGCTAAGATGTTCTCACGGAAAATAAGCTGGAGATTGGCTCCTGTCGCGATACCTGAAGCTTCATCAACTGGCGAATAGGAGGAAACCGTCGGCTCCGCCTTCGCGGTTATGATTTTCCCGCTCTCTTCCGCAATCACGAAGAGGCCTTTGCCATAAACAACTCCGTAAAGTGAATTCTCAGTGATATAAGAGCGGCTGCTCCACTTCGTACCGTCAACGGAGGAGACTACTGTACCCGCTTCTCCCACCGCCACAAACGTGTTGCTGCCATAACTGACTCCATTAAGCCAATTTCCGGTGCCGGAATTCCGGTTGGTCCAGGTTGCCCCGTCCGCAGAGGTCAATATCGTACCCGCTCCTCCCACCGCCACGAACGTATTGTTGGCGTAACTCACATCGGTGAGCATTTGGTCGGTGCCGCTTTCCTGTGCGGTCCATGTTTCGCCGTCAACCGAAGAAAGCACGGTGCCGAAATCTCCCACCGCCACAAAGATGCCGTTGCCGTAGCTTACCCCTGCGAGATAGTCCGTCGTTACATTTGCGACGGAGCTTTGTACGGTCCATGTTTCTCCATTAGTCGAGGTCAATACGGTGCCCTCTTCACCTACCACAACAAAGACGCTTTCGCCGTAGCTTACCCCCTGAAGGCTTTTATTGGTGCCGGTGTCTCGAACTGTCCAGTTCGTTCCGTCCGCCGAGGTCAGCAAAGCTCCATAACCGCCAGTCGCTATAAACAAGTTGTTAACATAGCTTACTTTACTGAGACCATCCACTGTTTCTAACGATGGTATTAGGTTTTTCCACGTCATACCGTCTGCGGATGTTAGGACGTCTTTCAAACCCACAGCAACGAAGGTATCGTTGCCATATCCGACTCCAGCAAGGGAATTATCAGTGCCGGAAGAGCGTATGCTCCAAGCCGCACCGTTCGTCGAGGTCAATATCACACCGCTAATTCCCACCGCCACATAAGTGCCGTTTCCATAGCTGATTCCGTAAAGTGTTTTATCAGTGCCGGTATTTTGGCCGGTCCAGAACGAGCCGTCTATCGAGGTCACTATGTCACCGGACCCGTTTACCGCTACAAAATTGTTGTTAATATAGTTCACTTCAGTGAAATAATTGCCTCCGGAGTTTCGCACAGTCCAATCCGTACCGTTACCTGAGGTCAAAATGGTGCTAAAATCCCCGACCGCCACAAAGGTGCCGTTGCTATATATGACTCCGAAGAGTTGATAAACTGTATTGGAAGTTCTTTGGGTCCAATTCACGCCGTCAGTCGAGGTAATTAAAACACCTAAAAATCCCACGGCTACAAAAGTGCCGTTTCCGTAACTTACTGAATGGAGGCTATTCGTCGTCACACTCGTGACGGAGCCTTGAACCGTCCACGTCTCGCTGTCCGGTGAGGTCAATACAGTTCCGCCGTCCCCTACCGAAATAAAGGTGTTGTTGCCATATCTCACTGCATTAAGAGAATTTCCGGTGCCGGAGGTCCGAAGGGTCCACATCACGCCATCCGGCGAGGTGAGAATCGTACCGGTTTGTCCAACCGCCACAAAGATGTTGTTGGCGTAAATTACACCGCTGATCCGTTTATCGGTTCCGGAGGTCCGGTCGGTCCATGACGCTCCGTCCGCCGAAGTCAGTATCGTACCATTGTCTCCAACGGCAACGAAGGTGTCATTGCCATAAGCAATGCTATTAAGATTGCTGCTTGTAGGATATGGACTGCGCATCTGCCACTGGTCGAGAGATCCGGCAAACGTGTAAGATGGGATAATTCCCGCCAACAAAAACAATATCGTAAAAATCGAAATACATCGTCTAATCCTCATTTTTTCGCCCACTCACCTTTTCTCCAAATTGATTGTAAATCCATCATCTTTGTAGAATTATAGCGACAACATCTGAAATAAAAATAAAGATAGATGAACAATGATGAAGGAGGACGCTTTAAAACAGAACAACCCTCGGACGATAACGTCCGAGGGTTGTTTCATCATAGTTGGCGCAGGAGACTCCGATCTCTACAGACGGAGAGGAATGCGCCTTCCCTCCTTACTTTTGCTTGAAAAGTTGCTCTCTATGTTATAAAATAGAACATATATTCGCATAATGGTTATTATAGCTAAACTCACAAATTGCCAAGATCGCGAACTTCGAGGTATCTCTCCAGCTTGCGCTTGACTCGCTGCAAGGCGTTGTCGATAGATTTCACGTGCCTATCAAGGTCAACGGCAATTTCCTGATAAGAGCGTCCGTCCAAATAGAGCATAAGCACCTTGCGCTCCAAATCACTAAGGATTTCCGACATCTTATCCTCGAGGCCGTAAAATTCCTCTTGGTTAATAATCATTTCCTCGGGATCGCATACTCTCGAACCGCAAATGACATCTAGCAACGTTCGATCTGAATCTTCATCGTATATGGGCTTGTCCAACGAGACATAAGAATTAAGGGGAATATGCTTCTGGCGGGTGGCGGTCTTAATCGCGGTGATGATCTGACGGGTAATGCACAATTCAGCAAATGCCTTAAACGAGGCCAACTTGTCGCCCTTGAAGTCGCGAATCGCCTTATATAAGCCGATCATTCCTTCTTGCACGATATCTTCTCGTTCTGCACCTATCAAAAAGTAAGAGCGTGCTTTCGCCCGCACGAAATTGCGATACTTATGAATGAGGTACTCCAACGCTTCGCTATCGCCCAATCGAACGAATTCCACGATGTCCTCGTCGGCCTTGAAGTCGTACTCACGTGTTGCCAGCCTCTCCAAGTCGACGCTCACGAACATCCCTCCGGTCTGCATGGTATACTGGAATCTCTTAGTCTACCAAACTATAACCAATATACTTGATCTAGCCCATAGCGTCAATGTATTTACCGTTATTAGCCACTCATCCCCCGTGGTAAAATTGTAAATAAAAACCACAATTCGTTCATTTCTCTCCGCGCCCTCTTCTCATTTGTTCCAATCGGCGGTGTACTTCATCCGTTAGAACTCCGTCGAGCGGGTTCTTTTTTAAAGGAACGTCCTTCCTAATCGCCTTCTGAATATCGGTGCGGCTCTGCCGCACTTCCAGCCTCAGTTCACGCGCCGTAACACGCAACGCGCCGCGTCCGAAAGCTACATGCTGCTCGACCTGGTCCGACGTTGCGACATAAATATTCCGACGCACCGAAATCCAATCTCCGACTAAGCGCTCGATGCACTCATCGGCAGTCTCCCGCTCGCGCGTGTATACGACTTGCAGGCGTTGGTGCCGATATTCCGCTCCCGCTCCCGGCACGCGAAAAGCATCGAATACGACAATAACGGTCAAGCCCGCGTAACTCTGATAATCGGAGAGCATGTCCAATAGACGATCGCGCGCATTTTCAAGTTTCTCTTGCTTAAGAAGAGCGAGCTCCGGCCAAGCCCCGATCATATTGTAGCCGTCCACTAACAAGACGTCTTCACGTTGAAACATTTACGTCTCCCGCATGATCCGCCGAAATCGGGACTGCCTTAGACGTACCGCTTTTCTTTAGAGCTTGCTGTCGTTGACGCACGACCTCGTACAAGATTACCCCTGCCGCTACGGAAGCGTTCAAGGAATTGATTTGACCGGCCATCGGCAGCGAGAGGATGAAATCGCATCTTTCGCGCACCAGCCTCGATAGCCCCTGGCCTTCGTTGCCAATGACGATCGCAAGCGGACCGGTGAGATTCGTATCGTAAAAGCCTTCCTTGGCCCCCGCGTCAGCACCGGCAATCCATAAGCCGGCCGCTTTAAGCTTCTCCATCGTCTGCACCAAGTTAGCCACGCGCGCCACGGGAACGTATTCCACGGCCCCCGCGGAAGTTTTGGCGACGATGGCGGTCAGTCCCGCGCTTCTGCGCTTTGGAACGATAACGCCGTGCACTCCGGTGCAATCAGCGGTACGAAGAACGGAGCCGAGATTGTGCGGATCCTCCAATTCGTCGAGGAGGACAATAAGCGGAGCTTCGCCTCGTTCGGCGGCGCGGGCGAGCAAATCGTCCACTTCCGCATAAGCAACAGCGGCTGCCTGGGCGACTACGCCCTGATGCTGGATGTCGGGAACAAGCCGATCCAGCTTGCTCTTGTCCACTTGTTGGACGACGATGCCGCGGGCTTTGGCTTCCTCCATGATCGGCTGAACAAGGTGGCGCTGAGCCTGATTGGACATAAATATTTTATTGATCGAACGCCCTGCCTTCATAGCTTCCAGGACGGGATGTTTACCCGCTAAGTACTCTTCCTCGCCCTTGAGCGAGCTTTCTTCTTCCCATAACTTGTTGTCTCCCGCAGCGGTTTGCCTTTGCATCACGGGACGGCTGCCCGGCGGTTTAGAAGTGCGGTTGCTCATATCCATCTTCCTTTGTCATTTAATGCGATCAGGCGATTCAAATAAGGATAACCTAACTTAGGCTTTCTGAATCACTCGGCGAAAGCGATCTCCACCAATTGCTCCAACCGCTCCTTCTGTCCGTGGTAATACAAGTAACCAACCAAACATTCCAAAGCGGTCGCATGGCGGTAGTCGGCGGGATCCGCGTTTTTCGGAGGCTGACCGGATTTGGTATTTCGTCCGCGGCGCACGATATCGGCTTCTTCATCCGTCAGCAGCGGCATCCAGCTCTGCAGCAGCTTGGCTTGCGCCGCGGCGCAAACATAACTTGTCGCCGCACGATGCAGCTCATGGGGCTTGCGGCTATTCCCGGCAACGAGCCTTTGCCTTACGTAAATTTCGAATACGGCATCCCCAATATAAGCCAGAACGACCGGTGACAATTGGTTCACAGGCACATCCAAAGGTACGACGGGAGAAATAACGGGGTCCATAAACTTGCTTACCCTTTCCGTCATTTACGCCTCCAACGAATGCCTTGCGGCGTGTCTTCCAATAGAATTCCCAGCTCGGCCAATAAATCGCGAATTTCATCCGCCCGGGCAAAGTTGCGGCCAGCGCGAGCTTCCGTCCGCTCTGCGATCAGCGCGTCTACTTCTTCATCTAACAAATCCGCTTCGACCGGTTGCGGAAGCAGTCCCATAATCGCATCCATTTCCTCGATTTGAGCAAGGATCAACAATAAATCAGATTCGCTGACCGCTTCTTTCTGCAAGTAGGTGTTCACTTCGGACACAAGGCCGAACCATGCCGTGATCGCGTCCGGAGTACTGAAGTCATCCTCCATGCGCGAATGAAATTCCGCGCGGAGTTCCTCTAGCCTTTCCTTTAGCGCTTCATCGCCGGCGAGAGCGAGCGAACCTGTTGCCACCGATGAAAGCCGATGCTTCACGTTGTCGCGGCAAATCGTCAGCCGTTCGACGCTGTTCAACGCTTGGCGAATCGTTTCGTCGCTGAAATTAAGCGGACTGCGGTAATGGGTAGCCAGCATTAAATAACGAATGGCGTGCTTGCTCGTGTTCTTGAGCAGTTGACGAACGTTAATGCCGTTGCCGAGGGACTTCGACATTTTCTCATTGTTAATGTTCACGAACCCGTTGTGCATCCAATAACGGGACAGAGGCTGACCCGTCAACGATTCGGACTGGGCAACCTCGCACTCGTGATGGGGAAATTGCAAATCGTGGCCGCCCCCATGAATGTCTAAAGTGTCTCCGGCATACTTGCGCACCATCGCGGAGCATTCGATATGCCAGCCCGGACGGCCATTCCCCCAAGGACTTGGCCAATGGATTTCTCCCGGCTTCGCGGACTTCCACAGCACGAAATCCTGCGGATTCCGTTTGCGCTCATCGACGTCTATCCGTATGCCGTATTGCAGTTCATCCAGGTTCTTGTGAGACAATTTACCGTATTCCGGAAACGAACCCGTAAGGAAATAAACGTCCCCGCCGCTTTCATAAGCAGAGCCTTGATCAACCAAACCTTGGATGAACTCCACGATTTCCGTTATGTTTTCCGTCACCCTCGGCGAAATCGAAGGAGCATGCGCACCAAGCGCCTCCCGATCTTCCTTGAATGCGGCGATGAAACGCTCGGCCAGCTCCGGCACCGTAATGTCCAGCTCCGCGGCTTTGCGGATCATTTTGTCATCTACATCCGTATAGTTGACGATGTAGTTGACCTGCAGCCCGACGGCTTCCAAATACCGACGGACTACGTCGAAGAAGATGACCGGACGAGCATTGCCGATATGGATGTAGTCATATACGGTAGGTCCGCACACGTACATATTCACTTTTCCCGGTTCACGCGGCACGAACAGCTTCGGCTCCCTGGCCATACTATCGTAAATCTTAAGTTTCACGCGTCGTTAGCTCCTTTTTGAGATTTTCGATTTCCGCTTTTAATTCATTGATTTCCTTCTGCATGAAACGAAAGGTTTCGATGAGCGGATCCGGCAAATTCGTGTGATCAAGGCGGTCGCCGATTTTCTTGCCATTGCGCTTCACGACACGGCCGGGAATGCCGACTACGGTGCTATAAGGAGGAATCTCGCGAAGCACGACGGAATTCGCCCCGATATTAGAGTTATCCCCAACCGTGAACGATCCAAGCACTTTAGCGCCGGAAGCGATAACGACCCGATTGCCGATCGTGGGATGGCGTTTGCCCTTTTCCTTGCCGGTTCCGCCAAGCGTTACCCCTTGATAGATAACGACTTCGTCGCCGATTTCGCACGTCTCGCCTATGACGACTCCCATGCCATGGTCTATAAAAAGCTTACTCCCAATCCGGGCACCGGGGTGAATTTCTATTCCCGTGAAAAACCGGCTAATTTGGGAAATAAGGCGAGCGATGGAAAACAATCGATGGCGGTAAAAGAAATGAGCGATGCGATGAGACCAGATGGCATGTAAGCCGGCATACGTAAAAACAACCTCAAACCAACTTCGGGCTGCAGGGTCGTTCTCGAACACCGCATCGATATCGGATTTGACCGTTCGCCACATTCCCATTTCCCGTTCCCCCCTTGCGTCTGTCTATATGAATGACTGAAACTTATAAATTAAAATGACAAGTAAATCGTCTTCGCCGTCTTTGCTGCTCATAGTCGCTTTTTCCGACTATAGTGGGGTACTTCGACCATCTTCCTTGCTCATGGTCGCTTTTTCCGATCATAGTGAGGTGTTCGACCATCTTCCTTGCTCATAGTCGCTTTTCCCGACTATAGTGAGGTGCTTCGGCCATCTTCCTTGCTCATAGTCGCTTTTTCCGACTATAGTTTATTAGATACTTCGGCGATCTTCGTTGCTGAAAAGGAACTCTTATTCCCAAAATGTTATAAATAAAAATAGGCTGTGTTCCGTGCAATTATTGCTTAGGTGGGTATGGCAGAGGAATTAATCGATTATTTCGAGCAACTCCCTGCAATTTGGTCTTTCCCAGAGAAATTAATCGATTATTTCGAGTAACTTCCTGCAGTTGGGCCTTTTCCAGAGGAATTAATCGATTATTTCGAGTAACTCCCTGCAATTGGGCCATTTCCAGAGGAATTAGTCGATTATTTCGAGCAACTCCCTGCAATTCAAACGCTTACCTTCTAAGCAACAATTATCTGGAAAAAATAAAAAAGCCCCTGCAGCTTTCGCTGCAGAGACGTCATGACGTGGTCCCACTCTGCTTGAGCTCGCATCCCGTAAGACGCAAACTCCTCATTAGGACTGTTAACGGGGTCCTCCCGGCACTGCCTACCTGATCCAACCTGCCTCATTCGCAATACGAATATCAAGGCACCTTTGGTTGTCCAATCGGCGGCGCAGCTCCCAGGCGCAATTCGGTTTCGCTGGAATGTGGCGGCTCACAGCCTAGACCGCCTTCTCTGAACATTCTTTAAGCGAAACGTACTTTCCTGTTCGTCGCACATTTTCGATATAGCACAAGTATATCCCAACCCTAAGCGGGTGACAAGAGACACAGGATAGTTGGGCGAAATAGCGGCGCGTGGCGACGATGGCTCGCCGAGCCCGGTTTGTAACAAGTTACTGCATTACTGCTTAAGCCGCTTCAATACCCGCTCGCGGCCGAGGAGCCAAATCGTACCGTTCAGATCCGGTCCGTGAGTTTGTCCGGTAAGCGCAACGCGTATCGGCATGAACAAGCCTTTGCCTTTAATGCCAGTCGCGACTTGCACCGCTTTAATCCAGCCTTTAATATTGTCGATCGTGAATTCTTGCTCTGGAGCAGCTTCAATCTGGCTGCGGAAAGCGCTAAGGACGGTTGGCACCGTCTCTTCCGCCATTACGATCGAGACCTCGTCGTTCAGTACCGGCACCTCTTGGAAGAAAAGATCCGATAACGTCACGATCTCCGCGCCAAACCGGAGATGATCGCGGAATAAGGTCACCAATGCGGTCGCCCATTCAATCTCATTCTCGTTCGGCTGCTCAGGCAGTCGACCCGCCGACTTCAGATGAGGAATACATAACGCGATTACCCGCTCAAGCGGCGCCTGCTTCATGTAATGCTGATTGAGCCAGCTTAACTTGGCCGTATCGAATACGGCAGGGCTTTTCGATAGGCGGTGAGCGTTGAAAATCTCGATAAGCTGCTCGCGAGTGAAAATCTCCTCTTCCCCTTCAGGCGACCAGCCGAGCAAGGTGATGAAGTTAAATAACGCTTCGGGCAAGTAGCCGAGATCATCATATTGCGCAATGAATTGAACGATGGACTCGTCGCGCTTGGAAAGCTTCTTGCGTTGGTCGTTTACGATCAGCGTCATATGTCCGAACTCAGGCGGCGCCCAGCCGAAAGCTTCATAAATCATAAGTTGGCGGGGGGTGTTCGTGATATGGTCTTCTCCGCGCAGCACATGGGTAATCACCATCAGGTGATCGTCAACGGCGACCGCGTAGTTATACGTCGGAATGCCGTCTTTCTTGACGATAACGAAATCGCCGAAATCGTCGGAGCTAAAGGAAATATCACCCTTGACGGTATCATGGAACGTATAAACCCGGTCTTGAGGGACGGTAAAACGAACGCTTGGAATACGGCCTTCGGCTTCAAGCTTAGCTTGTTCCTCTGCGTTAAGGTTACGGCACTTGCCTGAGTACTTCGGCGTTTCCCCGCGTTCGGACTGCTCTTCGCGCTCCCGCTCCAGCTCCTCCTCGTTGCAGTAACAACGGTAAGCCAGCTTGTTATCGAGCAATTGCCGCGTGTGGGTACGATAAATATCAAGGCGCTCAGTCTGACGGTAAGGACCGTATTCGCCTTGGCGGTCAACGCTTTCGTCCCAATCGACGCCTAACCATTTGAGGTAGGTGAGTTGGCTTTCTTCGCCGCCGGCTACGTTGCGCTTGACGTCCGTATCTTCGATGCGAATGATAAAGTCACCGCCGTGGTGGCGAGCGAATAAGTAGTTGAAAATGGCTGTGCGCGCGTTACCGATATGGAGATGGCCGGTTGGGCTTGGCGCGTAACGTACTCGGACTTTCGTAGACATTATTGTTCCTCCTCCTAAATTTTAACCAACAGCACGACCGCCTGGGAGGCAATGCCTTCGCCGCGGCCCGGGAATCCTAAGCGTTCGGTCGTTGTCGCTTTCACGTTGACTTGGGATTCCTCGCATTCAAGCGCACGGGCGATGACGGCGACCATCGCCGGGATGTAAGGTGCCATTTTAGGCGCTTGGGCGATAATGGTCGCATCCGCATTGCCTAGCTTGTAGCCGCGTTCCTTGGCTAAGCCCCAAACGTGCTCCAGCAATTTCACGCTGTCGGCATCCTTAAATCTTGGATCCGTATCGGGAAAGTGTTTGCCGATATCTCCTAAGGCGAGAGCGCCGAGAATTGCGTCGCTGATCGTATGCAAAAGCACGTCCGCATCGGAGTGGCCCAGCAAGCCTTTCTCGTAAGGGATGTTGACCCCGCCTATTATGCATGGGCGACCCTCTACCAGCTGATGTACGTCGAATCCTTGTCCAACCCGGATCATTTCGGCTGTTCCTCCCCTAGTCGCCGTGCCAATAGCAGTTCAGCGATCGGCAAATCTTCCGGCGTCGTTATTTTCAGATTAGCGTAGTCTCCTTCGACAATGGCGACTTTACGTCCCAGTCGCTCCAGAAGCATGGCATCGTCCGTTGCGGACGCGCCCTCTTCCTGCGCTTGCCGATGCGCCTGCATAAGCTCTAGACGCAAAAAAGCCTGCGGAGTTTGCACGCTCCACAGCGTCCTGCGTTCCGGAGTCGCAACGATGAACCCGTTGCCGTCCGAAACTTTGATCGTATCTTTAACGGGAACGGCCAGCGCGGAAGCGCCATGCTCTTCGGCAGCCCGGCAACAAGCCGTTATCTGCTTAGAGGTTACTAACGGCCGCGCCGCATCGTGGACAAGCGCGCCTTCGGTGTCTAAAGCAGCCAATCCTGCATAGACGCTATCCTGACGTTCGGCACCGCCTGGAATAATTAAGGATACTTTGCCGAATCCTTCATGACCGATTATCTCAGCTGCTTTCTTCTGTTCGCCGGGCGTTACCACCAGGATGATCGAAGTAACGGCAGCGCATCTCTCGAAAGCCTCAAGCGTATGCGCGAGCACCGTTCGCCCAGCAAGCATTAAGTAAGGCTTGTTCTCCCCGGCTCCCATCCGGGTGCCCCGCCCGGCCGCGACCACGACAGCTCCCCAATTCATGACATGATCCCCTCTGGCATACAGCATCTGCTTTCGTATAAAAACAAAAGAAAGACGGGACACTAGAGCGCGTCCCGCCCGTATTTCTATTATCATACCTTGTCAGAGCGCTTTTTCCAATAGCTTCGGTTTAGCGAAGATCATTCGGCCTGCGGATGTCTGCAATACGCTAGTAACAAGAACCTCCATCGTCGTCCCGATGAAGTCCCTGCCGCCTTCCACCACGATCATCGTGCCGTCATCCAAATAGGCGACGCCTTGTCCATGCTCCTTGCCGTCCTTGATGACCTGTACGACGATTTCTTCGCCCGGAAGCACCACAGGTTTGACCGCGTTGGCCAAATCGTTAATATTAAGCACGGAAACCCCCTGCAGCTCGCACACTTTGTTTAAGTTAAAATCGTTCGTGACCACTTTGCCCTGCATAGCCTTAGCGAGCTTGACGAGCTTGCTGTCCACTTCTCCAGGCTCCTCGTTCGCATCCTCGTAAATAAGTACCCTAACGTCCAGTTCCTTCTGGATTTTATTAAGGATATCCAGTCCCCTCCGCCCCCTGTTGCGCTTAAGCAAATCCGATGAATCGGCGATGTGCTGAAGCTCTTCCAATACGAATTCGGGTATGACCAGCGTTCCTTCGATAAAACCCGTCTTGCAAATGTCCGCGATCCGGCCGTCAATAATAACGCTTGTGTCCAAAATTTTGTGTTCCTCGTACCGAGGCCCATCGCTTTTCGGAATTTCAACCGTTCTGCGCGTCCTCAGCCAATCTCCTATCTCGTCCTTCTTGCGCATGCCGATCCTAAGTCCCGCATAACCGAGCGTTAGCGCCGTAACGGCTGCCAATACTTGTCCTACATACGGAATGTCCGTCACAAAAGGATACAGGAAAGAAGAAAGTGCAAGACCAAAGGTCAGACCGACTAAGCCGGACAATAAATCCGACATAGGAAATCCGGACAGCCTATCGATTCCGAACTGCACGGAACGAGAAAGCGGGGTTGCGATTGCAGTCGCCAGTAAAAACCCGGCGCAAGCCCCCACTACCGCGGTAAATGACCCTCCCGTACCGGTTGATGTCCCTAACAACGAGCCCATCCACGAGGCATTGGACGACATCTGCCATGTAGACATTTCTTGACCTAACAACGCTCCTAGAAGAAGGCCGACGGTCTGAATTACTCTTTTCATCATCATAAATAATCACTCCCTTGCTTTTACAAAGTCAGAAATATCGTTACTAGTATGTTCCAATTTTCGAAATGCTAATCTTCCGTCCGCAAGCTTATTAAAGTTTATTCAAAAAAAGCAACTTCTTTTGAAATCTGGAAAGTCTTGCTCTATAATAAAAAGGAATAGTAAGGAGAACGGCTTTGCCGTCCTAAATTGAAGGTAACCGAGGTGGAACGGATGAGCGCACCTACGCTCCAGGAATTCCAGAGTCAGGTGTCGGAATTGTTGCTCCGTCATCGCAGTCTGCTCGATGTTGTCACGAAGTTCAGTCAAGCTGGCGCATCCGTAAATCGGGCCGTATCCAAATCGATCACCGAGTGCGGCTGTATCGAGTTAACCGCCAGACACCAAGGGTTTTCTGAGGAGATGCCGCTGGATCAAGCGAATCGACAATCGAAATCCCACATGGAAGGCAGCTTGTGCGAGCCCTGCCGCGAAATCATCGCTAGCGAGATGGGCAAAAATCTGTTTTACATGTCAGCCATGTGCAACCTGCTGGATATCAGCCTTGAGAACGTCGTCTCGAAAGAAGCTGACAAATGCTCCACGTTGGGCTGGTTTAACTTAACTTAATAGGCTTACAAGGCATCATTCACGAAAAAAAGCAGTCCCCCATCTACTGGGAGACTGCTTTTTTGTTTATCGTCTAGATCATGCCCAGTCCAAAGTATCCTTAACTACCGCTATAATATCGTTCATAGTAAAAGACAGACAAGTAAGTCTAGGAGAAATAACCGGTTCGTCCGCATTAAAGAGATCAGCCAGCTCGTATACCCCGTTCTCCCGCAGCAGATATAATTCCAACGAATAGGAATCCGGGTCGACGATCCAATATTCGGGAACCTCGTACTTGGCATAGGATTTAATCTTATCCAGCTTGTCCCGCCTGCGGGTGGACGGGGACAGAATCTCCACGACAACGTCCGGAGAACCCTCGATTCCTCTTCTTGTTATTATCGATTTTCGGCTTCTATGCACGATAATGAGATCCGGTTGGCGAACTTCAATCTGCGACAAAATAACGTCGAACGGTGCCGTGAGAATAATATAGTCTTGTGAGCATGTTTGTGTAATCGTATCACTCAATGTTTTGCTAATGACCTGGTGGAGACCGCCCGGTCCCGACATCAGCTCCAATCGGCCGTCTGCAATCTCATAGCGATTCCCATCGTCAGGCATGTTTGCGTAGTCGTCATACGTAACATACGATTCTCGAATAATTTCCGGCTGCTTCTTCTTGTCGTTAGGCTTTTCCTCGGACATGCGAATCCCTCCGTTCATTTTATATGACAAAATTCTACCATTTATATGCAAAAAAAGCACCGAAAGCTCTCTGGTAATTAGAGAGACAGCCGATGCTTTCGGATATCCATTCGAATCTTAAGCGCTATGTTTGGTTTGCTCTTTCTCTTCTGCAGCCTGCCTTCGCTTAGCGCGTCCGCTTTTTGGCAACAGTCGTTTAACGTTTTTTTTTAGGCCCCATAACGCATAGATAAGAAGTAACGCCAGTATGACCTTAGGAATGGCTTCTTGGAACATATAAGCGAGAATGGCGGCTGCCACGACGACAACCGGAATGGCCCATATCGCCGCCCTCGGCAATCCAAGCTTCTTGAAATTCGGATACTTCATGTTGCTAATCATTAGAAATGACAATGCCACTGTGCTTATAAGCAATAACGAATAATGCAATTCGTGATGGAATAATGCCAATGTGGCCAATACCCCGCCCGCTGCCGGAATCGGCAAACCTATAAAATAACCGGGAATGCCGTCAATAACGTTAAACCGGGCAAGCCTTAGCGCCCCGCAGATCGGGAAAATCGCCGTTACGATCCAAGCCATTGCCGGGTTGATCGTTTGGAAAGCGGCTTGATACATAATAAAAGCCGGTGCAACCCCAAAGGAGATGACGTCGGATAGGGAATCTAATTCTTTACCGAATTCGCTTTGCACGTTCAAGGCTCGCGCTACTCGTCCGTCTAAACCATCGAGAAGCATCGCGATAATAACCAAGAGCGCCGCGCTGTTCGCTTGATCATTGAACGCCAAAATGATGGAGATCACGCCCAAGGAAAGGTTGCCAATGGTAAAAAGATTCGGTATGGATTTTGCAATCATGTTTGCCACCTCGACTTTACTATACCCTGTTAATCCGAATGTTAAGCGTCGCCTGCGCGCGCGTTCATTCTAGATCCGATCTGAATTCTAAGCGATTACGATTTGAAGAACATTTCCAATTGTAGTCCCCTTATATCTGTCTGTCAATAAACACCTGCTCCTGAATGCGCTTCAAACCTTCTTTGATCGCTCGCGCCCGGACCTCTCCGATTCCGTCCACCTCGTCTAATTCTTCGATGGAAGCCATTACAATATGTGGCAAAGCGCTAAACCGGTCGACCAGGTTATGAATAATGACGCTTGGCAGACGAGGAATTTTACTTAACATCCGATAACCTCGCGGCAGCAAGCCTTCTTCGACTACGGTGCTTAAGGATGGGTACCCGAGCAGGCGAATCAACGAAGCGGAATCCAGCAACTCCTCGGAGGACAACTTGCGAATAGCGGATTGAATTTCGCGAACTTTATTTTCCCCTTCTTCTTTGGCATAATCCCTGAGCAGCAGCCATGCCTCTTCCTCTGCCGTGCCGACTAATTCTTCCTTCTGCATGCTGATGAGTCTTCCTTCGTTACCCAGTTCAAGCACGTATCGATTGATTTCGTTCTTAATACGCAGCACCATTTCCGCGCGTTGAATAACGTAAGCTACCTCGTGCATCGTAACCAACTCTTCGTATTCCAATGCCGACAAATTAGTAAGCGCCTGAGTAAACACCGCCCGGTATTTTTCCAACGTCTGAATGGCCTGATTCGCCTTCGTGAGGATAACTCCCATTTCTTTAAGCGCGTATCGCAGTTGCCCTTGATACAACGTTATGACATTGCGACGCTGAGAAATGGACACGACAAGCTTTCCCGTCTGTTTGGCTACCCGTTCAGCCGTTCTATGACGAATTCCGGTTTCCGACGAAGATATCGAGGAATCGGGAATAAGCTGCGTATTCGCATATAATATGCGCTTTACATCCTCGTTCAGAATGATCGCGCCATCCATTTTGGCTAATTCGTACAAATAATTCGGGCTGAAATCGCAATTGATGGAAAATCCGCCGTCAACGACTTCCATCACTTCGGGACTGTATCCGACGACGATAAGCGCCCCGGTTTTGGCACGCAGCACATTTTCCAGCCCATCCCGGAACGGGGTACCGGGGGCCACCATTTGAAGCAGCAAATTCATCGTTTTTTCCTGCTGCGTGTATTCCTTTTCCTTATGCTCTTTTTCCTTATGCTCTTTTTCCTTAGATTCTTTTTCTTTATGTTCTTTTTCCTTATGATCTTTTTCTTTATGTTCTTTCATTATGTTATCGATACCCCCTATTCCAATGCGGCTTTTAGAGCTTCTGCGACCGACTTCACGCCAATGAGCTGGATATCTTTCGGAGGCTGCCAGCCTTTCATGCTTTGCTCAGGCATAATCACGCGTTTGAAGCCGAGCTTGTGCGCTTCCTTCACCCGTTGCTCGGCCCGGGAAACAGCGCGGACTTCACCCGTTAACCCGACTTCTCCGAAGATGACATCGAAGGGCCGCGTCGATAAATCCTTAAAGCTGGAAGCAAGGCTAACGGCTGCAGCCAAATCCGCTGCCGGTTCGTCAAGCTTGACGCCGCCCGCCACGTTAAGATATGCATCTTGATTTTGCAGGAACATTCCCATTCGTTTCTCAAGCACCGCGATAACGAGCGACATTCGATGATGGTCGAAACCCGATGCCATCCTGCGCGGCGCCGGGAAATGCGTCGGAGAAACGAGCGCTTGCAACTCCACGAGCACCGGCCTCGTCCCTTCCATGCTCGCGACAACGGTAGAGCCGGAAACACCTAGAGGCCTTTCCGATAAGAACAGTTCTGAAGGGTTAGTCACTTCCCGCAGCCCATCCTCCGTCATATCGAAAATCCCGATTTCATTCGTAGACCCAAAGCGATTTTTCACTGCCCGTAATATTCGGTAAGTATGATGGCGTTCCCCTTCGAAATACAGTACGCAATCGACCATATGCTCAAGCAACCTAGGTCCGGCAATAGCCCCTTCTTTGGTAACGTGCCCGACAAGTACGGTCGCCACTCCGTTAATTTTGGATATTCTCATAAAATGGGCAGTGCACTCCCTGACTTGGGCCACGCTTCCCGGAGCCGATGCCACCTCGGGACGATAGACGGTTTGAATCGAGTCGATGACAAGAAAATCAGGTTGCACTTCGGTTATCGCTTCTTCAATGACTTCCAGGTTGGTTTCGCACAGAACGTACAATTTATCGTTCAGTGCGCCAAGCCGGTCCGCTCGAAGCTTCGTTTGGCGGACGGATTCTTCCCCGGAAACATATAGAACTTTTAATCCTTGCGTAGACAAGGAATACGATGCTTGAAGCAGCAAGGTCGATTTTCCGATTCCCGGATCGCCGCCGACCAGCAGCAATGATCCCGGGACAAGTCCCCCTCCTAATACGCGATTCAGCTCCGAAAGGCCGGTCGAAATTCTCGGTTCGCGCCCGCTTTCTATATCTATGATGGCGCGCGCTTTTTCTTTCGTCCGGGTTAATTCGCTAAGGCCAACGGGCGCTTTAATTTCCGTCTCGATTTCTTCGACCATTGTGTTCCATTCCTGACAGCCTGGACATTTCCCCATCCATTTCGGAGATTCCGTGCCGCATTCCGTACAAACGAATTTACTTTTTACCTTGGCCATGCCAGATAACGGCTCCTTCTAAAATCAAAATGATCCTTGCTTAGAATTTTACCATGATCTCGGGTTTGAGAGAAATCGATATCTGAATTCGTCCATTCGATATCGTTAGGAATGGTTAGTTCAGCCACCTCCAAATTAGCCAAATGATGATAACAAACAAGATTAATCCGCCTGACATCCACAGCAAAACAAGCAGTAATTTGAAAAATATAATGAGCAAAATAACAATTCCGATACCTATCACCAAATTGGTTAAAAGCTCCTTCCACCCGTGCCTGCCTCTTCTTCCAAACATCCCTATCCCACCCCAAGTTGCTGGATAAACAAGAAAAGACTCTCCGCATCTGACGCCGAAATGGCGGCACGGAGAGTCTTTCTTGCCGTAAGACGCTGCTATAAAGTATGGCTAGCAGTGTCTGGAGGTGACGCAAGGGATTATGCTTTCGTAGTGACTTCGACTTCTTCGAGTTCATCCTTCTGTGTTACCACAAGGCCGCCTTCATTCTCATCGATGAGGAGCTTGTGGCCTTTGGAAATTTTGCCCATCAGCAGATCTTCGGACAAACGGTCCTCGATATGCTTCTGAATAGCTCTGCGAAGCGGACGCGCACCGTATTGCGGGTCATAGCCTTCTTTGGCAAGGAATGCCTTCGCCGAATCCGTCAGTTCGAAGGTTACGTTATGCTCGATTAGACGTTTCCGCAAATCATCGGCCATAAGCGTTACGATTTGCGCAATGTGCTCCTCATTAAGCGGATGGAACACGATCGACTCATCGATCCGATTCAAGAATTCCGGACGGAATGATTTCTTGAGCTCGGCAAGCACTTTTTCCTTCATGTTCTGATAATCGCGACCCGCGTCTTGAGCTGCCGTGAAGCCGAGCGTCGAATTTTTCTTAATTTGCTCCGCTCCGACGTTCGAAGTCATGATGATCAGCGTATTGCGGAAATCGACGGAACGGCCTTTGGAATCGGTTAGACGGCCGTCTTCAAGCACTTGCAGCAAGACGTTAAATACTTCGGGATGGGCTTTCTCGATTTCATCGAGCAGCACGACCGAGTACGGCTTGCGGCGGACCTTCTCAGTCAGCTGGCCGCCCTCTTCGTAGCCGACGTATCCCGGAGGCGCACCGACAAGTCGAGAAGTCGAATGTTTCTCCATATACTCCGACATATCGATCCGGATTACCGCATTCTCGTCGCCGAACATCGCTTCGGCAATCGCGCGGGCGAGCTCTGTCTTACCGACGCCTGTAGGTCCAAGGAAGATAAAGGAACCCATCGGGCGCTTAGGATCCTTCAATCCTGCGCGAGCGCGGCGAATGGCTCTGGAAACGGACCTGACAGCCTCTTCCTGGCCGATAACGCGATTGTGGAGGATACTCTCCATCTTGAGCAAACGCTCCGTCTCTTCCTCTGCCAGCTTGCTGACCGGAATGCCGGTCCAGCTAGCGACAACCTGGGCGATATCTTCCGGCGTAACCTCGGAGTCGGTGCGGCCTTGCTTTTCTTTCCACAGGTTTTTAGTGTGGTCAAGCTCTTCGCGGATTTTCTGTTCCGTATCGCGAAGCGCTGCCGCTTTCTCGAATTCTTGGCTTTGAACGGCTGCGTCCTTCTCTTTGCGAATGTCTTCCAGACGCGTTTCCAACTGCTTCAAATTCGGCGGAACCGTGTAGGAGTTTAACCGGACTTTGGAGCCGGCTTCATCGATAAGATCGATCGCTTTGTCCGGCAGGAAACGGTCCGGAATATAACGGTCGGATAACTTCACGGCCGCTTCGATCGCTTCATCGGTTATTTTCACCCGGTGATGCGCTTCGTAACGATCACGCAAGCCATGCAAGATTTGAATGGCTTCTTCAGGCGTTGGCTGATCAACCGTAATCGGCTGAAACCGGCGCTCCAAGGCAGCGTCCTTCTCGATATATTTGCGATATTCGTCAAGCGTCGTAGCCCCGATGCATTGGAGCTCGCCGCGAGCCAGCGCCGGCTTCAGAATGTTGGAAGCGTCGATCGCACCTTCCGCACCGCCTGCACCAATTAGCGTATGAAGCTCATCGATGAACAGGATAACATTGCCCGCTTGGCGAATTTCGTCCATGATTTTTTTCAGGCGATCCTCGAATTCACCGCGGTATTTCGTGCCGGCGACCACGGACCCCATATCCAAGGTCATTACGCGTTTGTCGCGAAGAGTTTCGGGAATCTCGTTGTTGACGATCTTCTGGGCAAGTCCTTCGGCAATCGCCGTTTTCCCAACTCCGGGTTCCCCGATCAGCACGGGATTGTTCTTCGTCCGACGGGAAAGCACTTGAATGACTCGTTCGATTTCCTTCGAGCGGCCGATGACGGGATCGATATTGCCATCCCGCGCGCTAGCCGTTAAATCACGAGCCAGGCCGTCCAGTGTCGGCGTGCTTACGTTAGCGGAAGGACCGTGGTTCGTCGATACGCTCTCGTTGCTGCCGAGCAGCTGAAGCACTTGCTGGCGCGCTTTATTCAGGCTAATTCCAAGATTGTTGAGAACACGGGCGGCTACTCCTTCGCCTTCGCGAATAAGACCAAGCAGAATGTGCTCCGTGCCTACATAGGTATGGCCAAGCTTACGCGCTTCATCCATCGATAGTTCAATAACTTTTTTTGCGCGCGGAGTATACGCAATATTCGTAGGCTGTTCTTGCCCGCGGCCGATTAGCGATTCCACTTCGTCTTGGATTTTCTCCAAACCAAGCCCCAGGGCAATAAGGGCTTTGGCGGCGATGCTCTCGCCTTCCCGAATCAATCCGAGCAAAATATGCTCCGTACCGATATTGTTGTGTCCCAAACGTACAGCTTCTTCCTGAGCCAAAGCCAATACTTTCTGCGCACGTTCCGTAAATCTTCCAAACATCATGAGACGCACCTCCCGTATAAGGTTAAGAATAAAACATTTAAGAAGTAGTTGCCAGTCGGGAGCGAATTAATTCCGCTCTTGTCATATCCCGCTGCTCCGGGCTTAACGCTTCCCCGAAAGTTTGTTGCAGAAACCCGGGTTGCGTAGATACGAGCAATTCATTCAAGATTTGATCGTTCAACTCTGGCAGCAGCCCTAAATGGGCACCTAACCGTATATCCGATAATCGCTGGGATGCTTCCTTCGTGTCCATGATGATCGCTTGCGTGAGAATACCGTAGGATCTGCGAATCCGATCTTCGACGCGAGGCCTTGATTCGGTTATCAGCTTACTCCGGGCAGACTTCTCATGTTCGATCATTTGGCGCGCGACTTGAAATAAATTTTCGATAATCTCTTGTTCGGATTGTCCCAGCGTAATTTGATTGGACACTTGAAACAGGTTTCCCGTCGCTTCGCTTCCTTCCCCGTATAAACCCCGCACTGCCAACCCAACTTGGGTTACGGCGGACAAAATCCGGTTAATTTGACCGGTCATCACAAGCGCCGGCAAATGCATCATGACGGAAGCCCGGATTCCCGTTCCAACGTTCGTTGGACAGCTCGTTAGAAAACCATGTTTCTCATCAAAAGCGTAATCGACCTGTTCTTCGAAAATATCGTCGATTTTGCTTGCTAAATCCCATGCTTCGCGAACCTGGAAACCTGAGCATAAACATTGAATACGCAGATGATCTTCTTCGTTAATCATGATGCTGATATCTTCGTTCGGGCTAAGAATGAGCGCACCGTTGCGCGATTCGTTCGCAAGGCTAGGGCTAATGAGGTGCTTCTCCACCAGCACGAGCTTCTCAAGCTCGGTCAAATCCGACAAGCGGATCAACTCAATCTTGCCTAAACCGTTTAACCTGCCGCTCTCGGCTACCCCGAGCAATTGTTCCATGATCGTCAGGGATTGTGTCGGGTCGGCCATCATCGGGAAAGGCAGGTTGCGAACATTGCGGGCAATGCGCACGCGGCTGCTGAGCACAACGTCAGAGTCCGCACCTTCGCCGTTCATCCATTGACTTAGCGCTTGTTTGACAAATTTCCGTTTGACCATTGCCTCTCTCCCTACCCTTCAACCGCTCATTTCTTTCTCAAGCTCGCGAATACGGTCACGCAACTCGGCAGCCGTCTCGAAATCCTCGCGTTCGATTCGGCCTTGCATTTCCTTCTTGAGCCGGTCGATTTCCCGTTTCGTCTTGAGCCTTCCGCCCGCTCGCTTCGGTACTTTGCCAACATGGACCGTATTACCATGTACCCGTTTTAGAAGCGGATCAAGCCGCTCCGCGAATTGCTTATAACAATGGCTGCAGCCGAAACGACCGATTTTGCTGAATTGAGTATAGGTCATTCCGCAGGTATCGCATTTGACGGCGGGCGGCTTTGCCATCGAATTTGCATTGGGAGGATCGAAATCAAGAAGCCCCGACAGCAGATTGTGTATGGAAAATCCGCTTGGGGTTCCAGGAATGAGCTCTCCCTTCTCTCGAGCGCATGTTTCGCAAATGTGCAGCTCGGCCTTCTCATTATTGACGATCTTCGTAAAATGCAACGTAGCCGGCCGCTTGCCGCACTCTTGACATTGCATCGGACAAGTCCCCCTTCCTTAGAGTATCCACCACTTATTTAACCAATAAGGCGATTAGCGTCGCTTTAAGCAGCTTTGCGCGTATTTGATCTCTTAGCGGGAGCGGAAGAGTCAATGACTCACGGGAGATGGCTGTCCTCAACAGATGAGCTTCCCGTTTCGTTATGAAACGCGCTTCCTCTAATTGATAAATGATTCCTTCAGCGGTCGTCTGATCGATCTCATATCCGACCGTTTGCTGAATGTACTGCTGAATCGTTGCCAGAGAAGGAAGATCGACACGCTGGATTCGAATGTATCCGCCTCCGCCGCGTTTGCTTTCGACATAATACCCTTTTTCCAATGTAAACCGCGTACTGATGACATAATTGATTTGCGATGGGACACAGGAAAATTTGTCGGCCAAGTCGCTTCTCTGAATTTCAACGGAGCCTTCCGAGCTGCTTTGCAAAATTTGCTTCAAATAATGTTCGATAAGATCCGTAATGTTAGGCAACGTCCAACCTCCTTTCATCGATGCATTCCAAGGGGTGGATCTGACTTTGACTTTCTTTGACTATAATCTTATTATACGCAGCTTTTAAAAAAATGCAAAGTGTCTTTGACAACTCCTCAGTTAACTACAACATAAAGTATATACAAACAACCTCCTGATTACTTACTACAGTCTGTTTACTTTAATCAATTCCACGAAGGCAGCAAAAGCTTTTGGTATCCAATATACCTTTTCTAACTATACCTTAGATGTTACACCAAATTGTACATAGTATGCCTGGCTCAGCTCCACACGTTTCACTTAACCTGCGTATAGTACAGTTGTTTTGGCCAGTTTCGTTACTTTTGAGGACCCAAAGTGTAAAATGTACAGTTTGTTTGTCACTTTGGGCCCCGGTTAGCGGTTTTTTCGATAAAACGCCTGTATATTTTGCAGGTTGATTGGAGACTTCTCTCCGAAAGAATCCAAGAACGCAAAAAAACGAAGCTACTCTCATCAGAGAATACTTCGTTTAGACGCGCAAAAGGGCTTGCGCCTTGAAAACTGGATGCGAAACAAAGCGTTTGTCGACACCGCACTTACGTGTGGGTCTGCTTCGGAAGAAGGTGAGTATCAATTGTCATACGTGTCTATTCGTTAGGATAAGCCCTCGACCGATTAGTACTCGTCAGCTGCACACGTTACCGCGCTTCCACCCCGAGCCTATCAACCTGGTGTTCTTCCAGGGGTCTTACGAATTGGG